>NHBK01000021.1 GCA_002173095.1 Hyphomonadaceae bacterium TMED5
CATGCGGCTTGAAGAGCTGCGGCGAGCGGCAGCGGGCGAGACGAACCAGTCTGGTCGGAAGTATGCAGCGCTGGAAACGGGCGAGCGGTTCGAGGGCGTCTTTGAACGGACAGCTGACCTTGCACAGGGCCGCATGGCGATCATCGCAAATGAGAAGGCCTTTGCCATGGTTCCATGGCGTCCGGACCTTGAACGCCAGCGCGGCAGGTCATTAGTGATTGAGGCGCGCGAACGCGGGATCAGCTGGACACTGCCCGGTGGACGCCAGAGGGGCATCGGGCGTTGACAGTCCTTGCGACTGGTCAGTCTCGCCGAAGCAGACCAGAAGACGAGCATGGACATTCGCGCGACCTTTCTGATCTATCTTTTCGCGGCGCTGGCCGAAATTGCCGGGTGTTTTGCTTTCTGGGCCTGGCTGCGGCTTGGCAAGTCGGTGCTCTGGGTGATGCCGGGCTTGCTGAGCCTTGCGATTTTTGCCTGGCTTCTGACGCTCGTGGACACCGCTGCCGCCGGGCGCGCCTATGCCGCCTATGGCGGGGTCTACATCCTGAGTTCGCTGATCTGGCTGTGGTCTGTCGAAGGTGTGCGCCCAGACCGCTGGGATGCGATCGGGGCGATGATCTGTCTTGCAGGTGCGGCGGTGATCCTGTTTGCGCCGCGCGCTGTGGGACCCGCATGAGCACTCGGAGCGCGCCGCGTCTTCGATCGGTGTTTTTTTGCGCGCATCACATTCGGGTGTCAGTCGCCGGGTCGGGACGAAAGTTGGGTGTCTTTATAAGCGAGCAGCCTCAGAGCGTTGGCAACAACAATGAGCGTTGAGCCTTCGTGGAGGAAAATCGCCGGACCGATACCGAGGCCAAACAGCGTCGCTGGAATGAGGATGGCGACGACGCCCAGGCTGACCCACAGGTTCTGACGGATATTTCGGTGCGTCGCCCGGCTGAGGCCTACGGCAAAGGGCAGCGTGTCGAGATTGTCTGCCATCAGGGCGACATCTGCCGTCTCAAGCGCGACATCGGAGCCAGCGGCCCCCATGGCGATCCCGACATCTGCGTTCGCCATGGCAGGCGCATCATTGACGCCGTCACCGACCATGGCGACGCCGCCCTGTTCCCGAAGCGCCCTGATTTTTGCGACTTTGTCGTCAGGCATCAGGTCGCCGAAAGCCTCGTCAAGCCCGAGATCGCGGGCGATGGCGTTCGCGACCCTGTGGTTATCGCCCGAAATCATCATCATCCGGGTGACGCCGAGTTCATGGATGCGGGCGATGACGCGCCTTGCCGCCGGACGCGGCGTATCCATCAGGCCAATTGCGCCCAGAAAGCGATCGCCTTCGGCAATCACCATCATGGTGCGTCCATTGCCAAATAACACGTCGACTTCGCGAGCGAGTGTTTCAGGCAGGCGTGGGCCGCTCTCGCCGTCAAACAGGCCGGGCTTGCCGATCAGGACGGTCTTGTCGCCAATCACCGCGCTGACGCCTTTGCCCGTCAGGCTACTGAACGCCGATGCTTGAGGTAAGGCACCAAGTTTCCAGCGTTGCGCTTCTTCAACGATGGCTCTCGCGAGCGGATGGTCGCTTAAGGCTTCGACGGCTGCGGCGACACGCAGCAAGCGTTCGGTGCCAGCGCCATCGAACGGGACAAGATCGACGACCTTCGGTTCGCCAATCGTCAAGGTGCCCGTCTTGTCGAAGGCAATGGCGTCGATCCGTCCGAGGGCTTCCAGAGGTCCGCCGCCCTTGATCAGGACCCCGCCGCGTGCGGCGCGCGCGACGCCGCTCAGAATGGCGCTCGGCGTGGCGATGGCTAGCGCGCACGGACTGGCGGCGACAAGGACCGCCATTGACCGGTAAAAGCTCTGCGCTGCTGTCTCGTCTATGATCAGCCATGAAAAGGCAGTGACCACAGCAAGTATGATAACAATCGGGACAAAGATTTTCTCGAAGCGCTTGACGAAGGTCTGCGTTGGCGACTGGCGCGTTTCAGCTTCGGAGACGAGTTTGACGATCCGTGACAATGCGGACTGAGACGGCAGGCGGGTCACCAGAATATCGAGGCTGCCGCCGCCATTGATCGAGCCGGCGAAAACCTTGTGCTCGGGCCCGGCGGCTTCAACGTCTGCGGCAGACGCGCCGGGCATCGGACGCTTGTCCACCGGCGCGCTTTCCCCGGTGATCGGGGCCTGATTGACGCTGCTTTCACCAGCAATCACCACACCGTCGACCGGCAGACGCTCATTGGAACGGACCACAACAATGTCGCCAGGGCGGATGTCTTCGACCGGGGTGTCCGCGGTCTGGCTGTCGCGGCGGACGAGCGCTGTGTCAGGCGCAAGCTCGGCGAGCGCCTCGATTGCGCGGCCAGCGCGGCCCATCGCGTAGTTCTCAAGCGCGTGGCCGATGCTGAACAGGAAAAGGAGCAAAGCCCCTTCCGCCCAGGCGCCGAGGATGGCAGCGCCCGCTGCTGCAACCAGCATCAGGAAGTCGATTTCGAACTTTCCCGAAAGGCTCTTTTCGACAGCCTCGCGCAACGCAAAATATCCGCCAAAGCCATAGGCTGCAACGAACAGGCCGAGAGAGAGCCATCCGGGCAAAAGGTTGAGTACCGATCCGAACCAGCCGATGGCCAGCGCCGTCCCGCAGAGAATAGCGAAAATCAGTTCGAGATTGCTGCCCGAGGTATGGTCGTGACCATTTTTATGGTCCGCTTCATGTGATCCATCATTCGTCATGTGCGCGTGTCCTTGAAGTGTTCGGGTGAGTGCCGGGGCCGCATCAAACGACACGGCCCCGGCTGTTTGATCACTCGGCCGGCACGGCGGGGTGTGCGTGTGTTGCCTCGATAAGAGAGTGATGTCCCTCCGGTTTTGGCGCAAACCAGCGGTGCAGGGCGGGCACCACCAGGAGCGTCAGCACGGTGGATGAGATGAGACCGCCCGTGACCACCGTCGCCAGTGGGCGCTGGACCTCTGCACCGACGCCCGTTGCAAAGAGCAATGGGGCAAGCCCCAAAGCCGTCGTCAGCGCCGTCATCAGGACGGGAAGGGCCCGAAGGCCTGCTGCCTCGATGGCAAGTTCATCGCGGCCCCGTCCTGCTCGTGCGAAGTCATCCATGAAGCTGACCAGCACCATGCCGTTGCCGAGCGCGATTCCGAACAGGGCGATGAAGCCCACCGTCGCGGGCACCGAAACCGGCAGGCCCGCGACCCAGAGCGCGAGCGCCCCGCCTGTCAGCGCCAGCGGAATGTTCAGAAGGATNAGAACCGCTGACATCAGGCGCCCNAANGTNAGNAGCAGGATGAGNAAGACGATGCCGAGCGTGATCGGGATGACCACGGCGAAGCGGGCATTNGCCTGCTGCTGCANNTCATACTGCCCGCCCCATTCGACCCGGTATCCNGGTNGCAGGTCGAGCCCNGCCTCCACCGCAGCCTGNGCATCGGCGACATAGCTGCCAATGTCACGATCGCGAACATTNAGCTGCACNGTGATNAACCGCTCGCCATTCTCGCGCGTGATCTGCCGGGGACCNACGANTTNGCTNATNTCCGCGACNCTTTCCAGCGGAATGCGCGCACCACTTGAGGATTCAAGAATGATGCGTCCGATGGCGGCGGGCGTNTNGCGATCGNCCTCATNGAANCGCACGACNACCGGGAATTGCCGNACNCCNTCGAAGACCACACCGGCCTCNGCCCCGCCGACGCCCGAGCGCAGNGCGTCCAGCGCCTCTTCGACGCTGAGCCCGTATCGCCCNAGCGCTGCACGGTCGAGCGAGACGACGAGTTGCGGCGCGCCGGTGATCTGGTCGGCCTGGACGTCGCTGGCGCCGGGCACCTCCTGCAGGATGGCCTGAAGCGCCTGCGAGCCTTCGAGCAGGACCTGCGTGTCCGGCCCGAAAATCTTCACCGCAAGCTGCGCCTTCGTCCCGGTCAGGAGTTCATCGACCGACATGGCGATGGGCTGGCCGATATTGACGCGAATGCCCGGAAAGCTGGCGAGATTGTCCGATATCGCCTCCCGCAGCTCTTCCGGACTGAGTCCCGCCCGCCATTCGCTGCGCGGTTTGAGCGCCACGAAGGCCTCGATGCTGTTGACCGGATCGGCATGGGCGCCGACCTCGCCGCGCCCGATCCGGCTGACGATGGAGTCGATTTCGGGGAAGGTGTCGAGGAGCCGCCTTTCGACGCGGGTGGATGTCGCACTGGCTTCTGTCAGCGAGATTGACGGGGCCATGGTGACCCGCAGGAGAATATCGCCTTCCTCAAGGGCCGGGGTGAACTCCGAGCCGAGCCGTGTCGCAGCAAACCCGCCAGCGACAAGGAGCAGTGCGGCGAGGGCGAGGGCTGCGCTCCGCCTGTAGACGAAGAAGGCTGCCAGCGGGCGCACCATCCGCGTGATCCGGCTGTCCTTGTCTGTATCGCCGTTTGAGCGAGGCGGCTTCATCAGGCCGAGCGCCATGGCCGGGGCGATGAGCATGGCGTAGATCAGCGACCCGGTCATGGCGAGTGCGGCGGAGGCCGCCAGCGGGCGGAATGTCTTGCCTTCGGTCCCCTGCANCGAGAAGAGCGGCAGGAACACGATGATGACGACGGCGACCGCGGCCACCAGTGGCGCGATCACTTCCGCGCTGGAGCGGGCAACGGTTGTGCGATTGTCCTCGCCTGCACCGCGTTCACGAAACCCGCGCGCGACATTCTCAGCGATCACGATGGCCCCGTCGACCATCATGCCGATGGCGATCGCGACGCCGCCAAGCGTCATCAGGTTGGCCCCGATGCCAAGCGCATTCATGGCGATGAAGGCAAACCCGACGGAGAACGGGATCGACATCACCACGACGAGGCTCGGACGCCAGCCGCCAAGGAACAGAAACACGACGATGGCCACCAGCAGGCCGCCCTGCCAGAGCGCCGTCGTGACCGTCGCAGCGGCTTCCTCCACCAGCGTGCCCTGATCATAATAGGGGACCACGCGCACGCCATCGGGCAATGAGGCATTGATCTCTTCGAAGCGGGCCTTGGCGTTGGCGATGACGTCGGAGGTATTGCTGCCATAGAGTTTGAGCACCAGTCCGGCGACAGTTTCGCCTTCGCCATTGGCGGTCGCCATGCCCTGACGGACCGCCCCGCCGATCACGACCTGGCCGAGATCGCCGACGCGGATCGTGCGCCCGTCAACGGTCTTGACCGGGGTTTCCTCAAGATCGGCGATTGTTGTGGCAAGCCCGACGCCGCGCACGGTGTATTGCTCGGCGCCGATCTCGATATATTGGGCGCCAGCGGTGCGGTTGGCGCTTTCGAGGGCGGCGATCACGTCGCTGACCTGAAGGTCCTGCGCCAGCAGGGCGTCAGGATCGAGCTGCACCTGATATTGTTTTTCAAAGCCGCCGAGCGCGAGCACTTCAGTGACGCCTTCGACCGACTGGAGCGGATATTTGATCATCCAGTCGGCGATCTCGCGCAGTTCGATCAGCGAGCGCGTGCCCGTCTCATCGACGAGGCGGAAATACATGATGATGCCAAGGCCAGTGGAGATTGGGCCCATTTTCGGCGTGCCGAAACCTGCCGGGATCGCGTCGGCGGCTTCGCCGAGACGCTCGCCGACCACCTGACGGGCGAAATAAACATCCGTGCCGTCCTCGAAATAGATATTGACCACGGAGAGCCCGAAATTGGAGGTCGAGCGCATCTCCCTGACCTTTGGCAGGCCGGACATGGCGGTCTCGATGGGGAAGGTGACATAACGCTCGACCTCCTCAGGAGAGAGGCCCTCGGTTTCGGTGAAAACCTGAACGAGCGCGGGGGACGGATCGGGGAAGGCATCGACCGGAAGGCTGCGGAAGGCAAACAGGCCACCGAGCGTCATGGCGATGACGGCAATCGCCGCCAGCAGGCGTCCGCCTGCAATTCTGTGCATGAAATTGAGCATGATGATCGGATCCTTAGTGTGCGTGGCCGTCGCCGAACGCGTCTTTTTCAAGCTGCGCTTTCAGCGTGAAAGCGCCTTCGGAGACGAAACGTTCGCCCTCGCTCAGCCCTCGACGAATTTCAGTGAGCCCGTCGCGGGACGATCCCGTCTCGACGGGGCGCGGGGCGAACCCGCCCTCGACCGGCACGAACACCGACGCGCGTCCCTCGACTTCGACGACGGCATTGGCGGGCACGTGAAGAATGCGGCCGCCTTCGCCAATCGCGATCTCGGCGGTGACGAACTGGCCAGGCCTGAGGCGGCCATCCGGATTGTCGATGATGACCCGCGCCGTGCCGGTGCGGGTTGTCTCATTGATGACCGGCAGGATGAGGCCGATTTCACCGCGTGCGGCTTCCCCGCCATCACGGGTGCGCAGGATGACCGGCTGGCCCGGCGCAATTTTGTCTGCATCGGCCTTGTAGATCGCGATATCTGCCCAGAGCCTCGAATCGTCCACGATGACAAAAAGGGCTTCGCCGCCGCCTTGGACGCTGGACCCCAGCGAGACGCTGCGGGAAATCACCGTGCCATCGATCGGCGCGAGGATCGCCGCATTCGCGAGGGCGCCGTCGGGCGCATCCGTGAGGCCATTCAGCACGGCGTCGCTGACCCCGACGGCATGGAGCTTGTTTTCCACCGCCTCACGGGCAACGCGCGCGCTTACCAGCGCGGCGCGTGCGGCATCGAGGTCTGCTTCCGAGGTGATCTGGTCGGCAAAGAGGCGTTCCTCGCGCGCGAGACTGGACGCCGCCAGATTTTCAGCAGATTTTGCGGTCAGGAAGTCCGCCTTCAATTCGGCGAGTTCCCGGCTCGACAGTAGCGCGAGACGCTCGCCGCGCCGGACCGTGTCGCCTTCGCCCTTGTCGAGGCGCGAGACAAGACCGCTGACCGGGGCAGCGACCCGCGCCACGCGGTCCGCATCGAAGCGAAGCTCGGCTGGCAGAGACAGCGTTTCGGCAAGAGTGCCGATTTCAGCAGTCGCGACCACAATGCCGGCTTCAGCAGCGGCAGCGGCGTCAAGTTTCACAACATCGCCGCCGTCCTCATCGCCATGGTCGTCGTGATCGTCATGGCCGTCCTCGCCTTCGCCATGCTCATCGCCATCGGCGTGATCGCCGTCCTGTTCATCTTCGCTATGGTCGTCATGGTCGTCGTGATCTTCATGGGCTTCAGCGCCGCCAACCTGGCGCGTGGACGGACTGTCAGTTGCGCCGCATCCGGCGAGGACCATGGCGAGAACAAGCGCCAGCCCGGTCAGTTTTGTGTGGGTCATTGGTTGTCTCCGTCGAATGGGGCCGCGCCGATCAGGCTGCGGAGGATGAGGTCTGCGACGCGCGCTTCACGGCGCGCGGCGATGACGGCGCGCCGGGTCTCGATGAGAACCGCGCGGGCCTGAAGTGTGGTGGTGAGGTCGAACCGGCCGATGGCATAGCCCTGCAGGGCGGCGGCATAGGCGGCCTCGGCTTCCGGAAGGGCCTCATCGGTGAGGATCGATAGTCTCGAATTTGACGCCCGGACGCTGGCGGTCGCGGCGAGCTGTTCGGCGCGCAGGCGCGCATCGACCGCACGGGCGGAAACCACAGCGGCCTCGCCGCGAAGGCCCGTGGCGCGGGCGGCGTCGCGGCCGCGATCGAAGATGGGCAAGGGCACGCTGACACCGACGACAAAGGCGCTGTCGCCTGTCTCTTCGAAGCGCCGGAATCCGCCCGAAAGCGTGACATCCGGAATCGCTTCTGCGCGGGCGCGGGCCAGCTCGGCTTCGCGCGCCTGCACCGCCGCTTCGGCAGCGGCGAGGCGTGGATGACTGCCGGTTTCGCCTGCTGCCAGCGATGGCGCGATCTCAAACGCGGTCGGCAGGCCAAAGGTGGGTTCTGCTTCGCCCCACAGGCTGGCAAGCGCATAGGCGCGCGTTTCAACCTCGCCAGCAGCAAAGGCTGCCTCAGCGCGCAGGCTGGCGGCATCGGCTCGCGCGCGGGCGAGTTCCGGCGGCGCCGCAGCGCCTGCATCGACACGCTTTGCGACCGTCTCTGCGAGTGTGGTCGCAAGCTCTGCGGCCTCTGTGGCCAGCGCCGCCGTCTCAATGGCGGCGACAAGATCGGCATAGGCAAGTGCGGCCTCGCGTTCAGCTTCGCGCAGGATCACGCCGCATTCAGCTGTGCCGAGGGCCGCGCGGGCGCGGGCGGCGCGCTCTGACAGGGCCCGCTGGTTGCCGAGGCGAAAGGTCTGTTCGACGGCGAAGGTCGATTCGGTGCGGTCGAACCCGGACAGCGCACCATTTCCGGAGAAATTCTCAAGCTCGACGCTGAGGGACGGGTTGAGTGGGCGTCCGGCCTGATCGGCCTCGGCGCTGAGCGCGCGGGCTTCAAGACCGGCGGCGCGTATATCCGGCGAGGCGCGCCGGATTTCGGTGATCACGGCGTCAAGGCTTGCCGGTATCTCGGGCGAAAGGGTGCCGGGTTCGGTTGAACCACCCGGCGTGCAGGGACTTGCAGACGCGCTGCCTGCCGCAAGGAGTGCGGCCAGGGCAAGCGCCGGGACGGCAAGTGCGCCCCGATACAGAAATGACATTAGGGGAGTGTCCTCGTGCTGATATCTCGAAACGCATGCAGGACGCTATGAGAGCGACCAGGCATGACGGCGGTTGAGATTTCAGGCGCGGGGAGGACGGAGCAGTTCGTGAGGCGCCGCGTTCAGCGTCGCGGCGTCCGGCAGGATGCGGTATCGCTTGTTCTCCGAAGTGAGCGAAAGAGGCTCGGCTTCGCCCGAACGCCAGACATGATGATGGCAACTGCCACAATGGTGGGCCGTGTGATCATGGGCAGGTCCCTGCTTGTCATCCGCCGGCGGGGCTGCTTCGCTCTGGTGATCTGTCAGGCAAACTTCAGTTGTCTCAGCAGCATGGGCCGTCTCCGCCAGCGGCGCAGAGAGGAAGGCCATCGCAAGGAGCGCAGCCAGCACGAGGCGCAGAGAGGAAAAGACAGATTCGAAGCTCATACCGGGTTCTTAACAGATAATGATTGCCAAAACATGAGGCAAATTCGCATTCTCGGACGCATCTAATCATACAGTCGCTGGAGGGTCAAGCGCCTGTCGCTCAATTTACAGCGCCAGGTCACGCGGACCATGATCGTCGCTTGCACACTGATCGTGATCTGCCAGGCTGGCCAGAACCGCGCAGGTCGCAATGACCCCGCCTTCACAGGACCGAACCATTCGTTCGAGTTCGGATTGGAGGGCGCGTAACCGCGCGATGCGCTCACGGACATTGGCGAGCTGGCGACGGGCGGCGGCGTCAATGGCGGCGCAATCGGCCTCAGGTGTCGTCTGCAGGGCGATCAGATCACGGATGCTGTCCACGGCAAAACCGAGATCGCGGGCGTGACGGATGAAGGACAGGCGTTCGACTGCGTCGCTTCCGTAAAGGCGCTGGCCGCTTTCGCTGCGGTCGGGCGTGCCCATCAGCCCAATGGATTCATAGTACCGGATCGTCGTCACTTTTACCCCGGCCGCTTTGGAGATCCTGCCAATCGTCATCGGTTTGCCGCGCATGAAAATTCCCTCTTGTCCCTACAGTCGCAGTAGACTGTAGGGAAAACGTCTTGTCAAATTCTGAAGAAAGACCTTCGCATGCCTGCCTTACCTCAAGACCCCGCCCAGTGGCTCGTGGCCGCAATGATCGCGAACGCCGTTCTGGTCCTGCCCATGGCTCTGCTTGTGCGGCGCGACTTTGTCCGCCTTGGCCGGGTGTCCTGGCCAATGGCGATCTGGACCGGTGCCGCCATGCACGGCCACGCCCTAGCGAGTTTTGCGCTCGCCTTTGTTGACCGTGGCGGGC
>NHBK01000022.1 GCA_002173095.1 Hyphomonadaceae bacterium TMED5
AACGCTATGTGACCTATCCAATCGAAACGGCGATGTCGGGCCTGCCCAAACTCAAAAATATGCGGTCGGTCTCGAATTTTGGGCTGTCGGTGGTGAACATCTATTTCGAGGACGGGACGGATGTCTATTTCGCCCGTCAGGTCGTGGGCGAGCGGCTCGCCGAAGCGCGTGGCAACATCCCCGACGGGTTTGGCGACCCGCAAATGGGTCCGATTTCAACCGGGCTTGGCCTCATCCTGTATTTCCGTCTGGAAGATCAGACCGGCGCACGCAACCTTGTCGAGATGCGCGAAATTCAGGACTGGATCGTCAAGTATCAGTTGCAGACCGTGGCGGGTGTCACCGAGGTTTTGTCCCTTGGTGGCTATGAAAAGCAATATCAGGTCAGGCTCGATCCCGATGCGCTGCTTGCCTATGATATTCAAATCGCCGAAGTGATCAGCGCATTAGAGCGCGGAAACAAAACCGAAGGGGCGCAATTCCTCGAAATCGGATCCGAACAATACACGGTGCGCGGCGTTGGACTTGCCAAGACAATCTCTGATCTCGCAGAGATTGTCGTCAACGTGGAGGACGGGCGCACCGTGCGCGTGCGCGATCTGGGCCACATCACCGTTGGCGGTGGCGTTCGGCAAGGTCTTGCAACCGCCAACGGTGAGGGCGAAGTTGTCGCAGGGCTGGTTCTGAAACTTTATGGCACCAACACATCCGATGTCATCGCGCGGGTCCAGAAGCGCTTTGAGGAAATCAACGCAAGCCTGCCGGATGGTGTACTGGCGGTCCCCTACTATGATCAGGGAACGCTGGTAAACAAGGCCTCCGCAACCGTCACGACGGCGTTGTGGCAGGGGGCTGTACTCGTAGCGTTGGTGGTGTTTGTCTTCCTGGGCGGCTGGCGTCCCAGTCTGATTGTGGTCCTGTCGATCCCGTTTTCCGTAGGTTTTGCGTTTATCGCAATGTACGTGCTCGGCATCAGCGCCAATCTGATGTCATTAGGGGGGGTCGCCATCGCCATCGGGATGATGGTGGATGGGGCGATTGTCATTTCTGAAAACGTGGATCGCAGCTTTGAGGAAGATGACGGCTCTGAAGAGCCGCGTATGTTGGTTGCCCGATCTACCGCCGAGGTAATCGCACCTCTGGTGGCGGCGGTTGCCGTGGTTATCGTTGTTTTCCTGCCGCTTTTCTCGCTGCAAGGGGTTGAGGGCAAAACCTTCCGGCCCTTGGCGGCATCGGCTGCACTCGCCATGACCGGATCGCTGTTCTATGCGGCCCTGATTGCGCCTTCCATGGCCTTTTCGGTGATGCGCCGATCCGGCAAGAAGGCCCCTGACAAGCCGGGGCGGACTGTCGCGATGGTCAGTGGTGCGGCCGGGTTCTTTGTCCGTAACCGTTTTTTCGCCATCGTCCTGTGCGGCATATTTTTGGCGGTGGGCGGTTTTTCAGGATCGCGACTTGGTTCCGAATTTACGCCATCGTTGGAGGAAGGCGATATTCTGATGCGCGTCACCATGGCACCCTCGATTTCGCTTACCGAAGGAACGAAGACGACGACGCTTGTGGAAAAGCGGCTGTTAAAGAATTTTCCTGAAATCAAGTCCATCGTGACCCGTATTGGGCGTGGTGAGGTTGGCGCGCATGCTGACCCGACCAACAGCGCCGAAGCCTTCATCGAGCTGAACCCGGTCGATCAGTGGCGGCCCGGCTTGTCTGCCGAAGGTTTGCGCACGGCGATTTCGGAAGATCTGGAAAGCTTTCCGGGGATTGTGGTAAATATCGGCCAACCCATCGCGATGGCTGTTGATGAATTGCTGACCGGCACACGCGCCGAACTGGCCGTCAAAATCTTTGGACCGGATTCCGAAATTCTGTTGGAGCGATCACAAGTCCTGCAATCACTCCTGCAACAGGTTGAGGGGTCTGCCGAGGTACAGGCCGACCAGATCACCGGTGCGCCGCAACTTGTGGTAACCGTGGATCGGTCAGCCCTTGGTCGCTACGGGCTTGATGTTGAGGACGCGTTGGATGGGCTGCGTGCAGCCGTCGGCGGGGCCGAAGCCGGATCACTGTTCGAGGGCGTGCGACAGTTTCCGATCATGGTGCGTTTTGACGAAGAAAGCCGCGACACACCGGAGGCGATCAGACGCATCGTGCTGGAATCGCCTTCGGGCGCACGGGTGCCGCTGGACACAGTGGCCAATATCGAAACTGTAATCGGTCCACGCCAGATCACACGCGAAGATGGCGAACGCTTCATCACGGTCCAGTCCAACGTGCGCGGTCGCGATATCGGCTCTTTCGTTGCCGAAGCGCAGACGTTGACGGACGCTCAGTTGGATCTACCGCCCGGGTATCGTTTGGTCTGGGGCGGCCAATTCGAGCTTCAGCAACAGGCGAATGCCCGTTTCAAAGTGGTTATTCCGATTACGTTGGGCATCGTTCTGCTGATCCTTCTGGTAACCTTTGGTCGCCTGAAATCAGCGATCCTCATCCTGTTGAATATCCCCTTGGCGCTGACGGGTGGTGCGATGGCGCTCTGGTTGACAGGGTTGCCGGTGTCGGTGCCTGCTACTGTCGGGTTTATCGCATTGTTCGGCATCGCGTTGGGCAACGGTATGGTATTGGTCAGTTTCATGGATGATTTTGCGCGCGCCGGTCGCAATCTGGAAGCTTTGGCCATTGAGGCCGCAGGGTTGCGCGCGCGTCCGGTCCTGATGACCGCCATGACGACGGCACTTGGGCTGGCACCATTGCTCTTCGCCACCGGCGTCGGTGCCGAGGTCCAACGCCCGCTTGCCACTGTGGTAACCGGGGGGCTTGTTTCGTCAACCGTGCTGACCCTACTGGTCATGCCCGCCCTGCACCGCTGGTTTGCACCCAGACAAGGTGGGCATCATTCGCTTGTCGAAACGGTCCACGAGCATGGTACGAAGGCAAAAACTGTAAAGAAGGCTTAGGGCATATATGTTCTGATGCGCAGGCAAAGGTGCACGGCTGTTTGACGGTGCGTGCTCCCTTGCGGCCGTACTTTGGGTCAATACAACGCATCTCCGGTCAAAAGAGGAGTACTATAGGCTGATGCAGATAGGGGCCATCGGAAGGTTTCTTCGTAAAACCACGCCAAGGGAGAACTTTCAGCGAACATCTTCAAGTCCCCCAGTCTCTGACGGGCCTGATGTTCAGTGGCCGCGCAATTTTGCGCTCTGCTGCACCAGAATGCCAATCGAAGTCGCCAGAGAGGATGACGTGCTCCCACCCGAGCGGCGACGTGTGCGGAAGCAGCCTAGCATCGTATAGCGGGCTGGTCTGCGCGAGGTGTCTGGCCGCCTTGTCCATGTAAATAGTGTTCCAAAACGTGATGGCGGCAATGACGAGGTTGAGCGTCATCGCGCGTTTCTTTTGAGCCGCGTCAGAGCGATCATGAATGCGCCCTTGTGAATGAGCAAATACGGCCTTGGCCAGCGAGTGACGCGCTTCACCCTTGTTGAGACCTGCGTGGCTTTCCATGCGCAGGTCGGCGTTCTCGATCCAGTCGAGCATGAAGAGCGTACGTTCGATCCGACCGATTTCACCCAGAGCGAGGTACAGCCGGTTTTGCTGGCGGTACGCCCCAAGCTTGCGCAGGATTTCAGACGGTTTGAGAGACTTGTCGCGTATGCTGGCCGCGAGCCGCATGATGTCGCCCCAATGCTGCCGTATCACCTCTTCGTTGATCGGTTTGCCCATGATGGGAGACAAAGTGGGTCACGCTTTTGCACTCCCGAAGCAGGCCAATCTCCGGTCCGGAAAGTCGCGCAGACGCGGCGCGAAGGTCATCCCCAACAGATGGAACAGGGCAAAGACGTGGTCCGACACGCCGCCAGTATCTGTGTAATGAACGAGGGGATCGAAGCTGGCCGGATTGTTCAGGAGGCCATCGAGCACGAAAGGGGCTTCGCCTGCGGTTGCCCCGATGACGCTCGAATGGAACGACCCGTATTGGCCTGACAGGAAGGAGTAGATCTTCAACCCAGGGTCTGGCCCGTATTTGGCGTTGATCACCCCGCTGCCTCGATTGGCGGAGAAGAATTGGCCATCCGATGAGCTATGTTCAGCTACGCCCCAGTGCTGCGCGAAGGACAGGCCATAATGGGCATCGACAATGCGGCCCAGAGCATCTGCAAACGTCTCCGGCCGCAAGTACCATGTCTGCGCCCAGGTCAACTGCGCATGGCTGACGCGCGATGAGGCATAGGCCATCCGCTCTAGCCCGAGATTGCTCGCCCCAGCCAAGATCGTGGCCAACACAGCGGCGGGCGCATCGTGATGCTTGCCAGAACGCAGATCAGTGAAGGCGTCGAGGAACCCCGTCTGCGCATTCACCTCCCAAAGCAATTCCGTGATGCGGATACGTGGCATCACGGCGTCAATGGCCCGTTCCAGACGCACCGCAGCAGGTGGTGTCACCGCGTCATGGGGCGTGATTTTCAGGCGCCCGCGCTCGATCCGGACGCCGGTGAGAGCATCGCGCTTCAAGGCGCGGTCCACTTCATCAAGGCGTTTTGCCAGCGTGGCCCGCCGATCCGCCAGCCATGATTCCGGATCTGTCTCGAAGCCCGCATCCCGCATGACGATTTCCGCAGTGTTCCGGGGCATCAGGTAGCTGTCGAACCGCCGATACTCGCGACTGCCGTCGACCCAAACATCCCCGGCTCGCAGACGATCTCGCAAGGTGGACACAACGGCAGTTCGTACATGCGCCGCTTTGGCTGACCGTCCTGCAAGATCAGCGACGGCCAATGCTTGGCCGCGAACGGCATGGGCGGATCATCGGGCAGTTTGCGTTTGCCGGTGCGGTTCTGGTCACGCAGCAAGGCGACCGCGGCCTGGAGGTCGTCGCCCGCATCGGTGGCATTGAACTGGAAGGCATCAAGAAAGGCAGGGGCGAACTTGCGCATATACGCGTAGCGTTCGGCCGCCAGAGACAGCGGATCACTGGTCGCCAGCTCTCCGAAGCCAGCGATTTCGTCGCGTCGGCCCAAGAGGGTGTTCCACCCGATCGCTGCATCGAGGGCAGCAAAGGGATCCTGCCCCAATTCTTGTGCGCGGGCCATGGCATCGATAGACTCGCCGAATAGCTGCATCAGCTTGCCAACACGCGCTTTGCCCATACGCCAAACCTCCTCCTGACGGTTGCGGGATCTGGAGAAGAGCTGGCCTGTCAGCCGTTCGAACATGGCGATGGTCGCGTCGGTGACCGTGATGGATAAATCCGACACCTGCGCCGCGAGCGTTGCTATCCGCCGCCGCTCGCCAAAATCGTTCAGCAAGCTCACGGGTGCCACAGCTCCCTCGCGCGCGAACTTGAGCAGCCGGTCCGGGTGCAGGCCGTGCCCAAGGTCTGGCGGCAAGTCCAATGATCGCAGATATTTCAAGCGGTCCAGAAGCGCAGTCATACTGGCCGGGCTGGCGGAATGTGGATAGCCACGTAACCACGTGAGTCGGGTTTGCCCAACGGACGGGTCGTTCACCAAAAGCGCCTGCAACTTGCCGCGCTGCTCCAGTGAGAGAGCATCAAACAGTGCCGCAGCAGCCTCCCGCCGGGCGCGGGCCCGTCCTTTCAAGGCAAGGCGCTCAAGCGTGTCCACGCTCGGTAACATCAGGTGGTGCTTGCGCAACTCCGCAATCAGCATCGCAACAATCTTGACGCCATGATCCGTCGCAAAGGCCGCCTTCGTGGCAATCTCCTCCGCCTGCTGCACATGCTGAGGCCCGAAAGAAGACAACCCCAAATGGCGCATTGCGAGGGCATGGTGTTCATGACGCGTATTTCGCCTGACGGCATAGGTGTCGAGAGCACACGCACCAATCTGAAGTTGCTCTGCAAGCCAAGCAATCAGTTCGGCTGGCGGCATGGTGTCTTCACTCCACCCCAAGCCAGGGTAGCGCAGCAAAGAAATATGTACCGCAAGGCCAAGGTGGTTTTCGGCGCGGCGGCGGGTACGGATCAGATCAATGTCATCTCCGCTCAGCAGATAGTGGCGGATCAAAGATTCAGAATCCGTCGGCACCCCGAAGAATTCTGCCTGCGCCCGGGAGGAAAGAAGTCTGCGGCCCATAAGATGTCCTCAAAACGTTGTTGCAAGATGGGGTGGTTGCCGCCCTCCCCAGACGGCATCGCAATGTGCCAGGATGTGGTCCTGAAAGAGCCACGAAACGGAGAGGACGGCGATATGAACGATACAATGATTGGGGTGGATTTGGCAAAGTCCGTGTTTCAACTCCACGGTGCGTCAATGACGGGCCAGCTGAAATACCGCAAGAAACTGACGCGATCGCAGTTTCGAAAGTTTATGGCAGACCAGCCGCCTTCGGTGGTGGTGATGGAGGCCTGCGGCAGCGCTCACTACTGGACGCGTGAGATGGTTAGGCTTGGCCATGACGTGAAGCTGATCGCACCGCAATACGTGCTACCTTTTGTGAAACGTCAGAAGAATGACGCCGCCGACGCCGAGGCGATTGTGATTGCCGCGCAGCGCCCCGAGATGCGCTTTGTCGAGCCGAAGTCGCAAGAGCAGCAGGCAAGAGCAGTACTGTTTCGGGCCCGGGAGCGTTTGGTTCACCAGCGCACCGAGTTGGTGAATGCTCTGCGTGCGGTACTCTATGAGTTTGGCCACGCCGTCCCAAAGGGAATCGGAAATATCAAACGGTTCGATGTAATTCTGGAGGACCCGAACTGCGATCTACCCGCGTTGGTTCGCGATGAATGCGGGGATCTTGTCAAACAGATCTCAGAGCAAACGATCCGGATCGACGCCAAAACTAAGACAGCAAAAGAAATGGCTACGACGGCTGACACTGCCCGGCGGTTACAAACGATGCCGGGGGTCGGTCCGCTGACCGCACTGGCGGTAGAGGCATTCGCGCCCGCGATGCAAAGCTTCAAACGGGGGCGAGACTTCGCCGCCTGGCTTGGACTTGTCCCCCGGCAGCATTCCTCCGGCGGCAAGGAGCGATTAGGGCGCGTCTCCAAAGCCGGTCAAACCGATATCCGTCGGCTGCTGATCATCGGGGCGATGTCGCGACTGAACTGGATGGGACGCAAGACGATCGCCGAGGGATCCTGGCTGGCGCGGATGTTGGACAGGAAGCCACGCATGCTGGTGGCAATCGCGCTGGCCAACAAGATGGCGCGCGGGATCTGGGCCATGCTGACGAAGAATGAGGACTATAGGGATCCGGTGCCGGCCGTGGCAGCACGATCAACATGTGCCGCAGCGACCTGACCCGGTGAAGGGAGTGTGAGAAGGCGACGACCCGAATGGGCGAAATGATCGAACAGATCTGGATCGGGAAAACCAGCTACGGACTTCGAGCCAACAAAGCTCGTTTGTAAGATTTGGACCTGATCCGCAGATCACCATACCGGCCCGCGGCTCCTGAAAGCGCCGCACATCAAGGCCTGACAGAAGACCGCACTCGATCACTTGTTCAAAGGAAAAAAACTTCTTGCATCACGGGCGGCAACCACAGAGGTTTGAAGACGCCGAATATTATAGAGACTGATAAAAAGACATATTTGGCGCGCTAATCTAGGACCAGAATGGTCACGTCAAATCAGGCCATAAAACGGCCGTTTTGGAGACACCATGCCACGCACTGGCGACATCCTCGGATACGCAAGGGTCTCGACCGCCGACCAGGATTTGTCCGGCCAGAAATGTTGATTTCCACGCAGAAGTGACCCGGGGGGGGTGCGGACGAAAAGTTGGACTATCCTGGAGATAGTCCATGTACAGCTACGAAGAACGACTGCGCGCGGTTAAGCTTTATATCAAGCTCGGCAAGCGCGTGCAGGCCACCATCCGTGAGTTGGGGTATCCAACGAAGAACGCCCTGAAAGGGTGGCATAGAGAATACCAACGTCTGCAGGACTTGCCGATACGATCGGCGCCGCGCCCGCCTAAATTCTCATTGGCGCAAAAGCAGGTGGCGTTAAAACATTATGCAACCCATGGCCGCTGCATCTCATGGACGCTGAGTGCTTTAGGCTATCCAGGCCGAGCCACAATGACGGCTTGGGTACGCGAGGCCTTTCCTGACATGAAGCCGGCCTCCAACGCGGCATATGGCCCGGGCAACCACTCTGACGCCGTGAAGCAGGCTGCTGTGGTCGGGCTATATAGCCGTCAAGAAAGTGCGTAAGCGTTGCCTGGACAGCACCTTCCCAGTTTTCGCCTGAGCTGCGACTCCGTTTCTGACGGATATTGGGCGGGAGTTTCGCGATGGCGACTACGGTAGAGTTTCTCAGGGACTACGGGGTGGAGATACGGGCCAATGGCCAGAAGCGGTGGCCCAATGAGGTCAAAGCACGGATCGTGGCTGAGAGTTTGCAGCCGGGCGTGAGCGTGAATGCAGTTGCGGCGCGGTATGGGCTTCGGGCGAACCATTTATCGGAATGGCGGAGTCAAGCACGCGATGGCCGGTTGGTTTTACCTGCGGGCGATGACGACGCCTTTAGTTTTGCGCCACTCGTAGTCTCGGATGGTGGCGGCGGTGCGCATATGTCGGCCGTTGCGGGGCGGTCCGCGAAGCCTGACGAGTCATCCCATACCTCCATCGAGATTGGGATTGGTCGTGTGACAGTCCGGCTCGATGGCACGACCAGTTCGTCCCGGGTTGCCGAGATCGTGCGGGCAATCGAGGGTCAGCCATGATGTTCCCATCAAACCGTGTGCGGGTTCTGGTCTCGACGCAGCCTGTGGACTTCAGGAAAGGTCATGATGGTCTGGCGTCGATCGTGTCGTCGGTGCTGCGCAAGGATCCGTTCACCGGCACGGTTTTTGTGTTCCGCTCGCGCCGGGCGGATCGGCTGAAGCTTTTGTATTGGGACGGCACCGGATTGGTGATGGCTTATAAGCGGCTGGAAGAAGCGACCTTCACCTGGCCGGCGATCAAGGACGGGATGATGGCGCTGAACCACGCCCAGTTCGAGGCCCTGTTTGCCGGTCTGGACTGGCGCAAGGTCAAGGCTCTGGAGATGCGCCCACCTGCTGCGGCAGAGTGAATCAACCGCTGTCTTTTGTGTGTTTTTAATGGGGTTTTATCGTATCCTGATGGCATGATCACGACACCCGCCATTGACCTATCCACCATCCCTGCTGCGCAGCGTGCGGCGGTTTTGGCGTTGATGGAAAAGGTAGCGGCGCTTACGGAAATCACCCAACGGCAAGAGCACCTGATTGCGGAGCTGAACCATGCCCTACATGGCAAACGGTCGGAAAAGCTGACCGAGGATGAGCGGCAGCTGGCGTTCGAGGATCTGTCCATCGCCCTGGCTGAGGTCGAGGTGCAGAAGGACCAACTGGCCGCTCAGACAGGTGACAAGACGACAACCAAATCTGCGCCAAAGCGCACCATCGGCAATCTACCGGCCGCACTGCCGCGCATCGAAGAAGTCATCGAACCTGACAGCCTGAGCTGCCCTTGCGGCTGCGGCGTTATGCACAAGATCGGGGAAGACCGCAGTGAGCGGCTGGACATCGTGCCGGCGCAGTTGCGCGTCATTGTCACCGTCCGCCCGAAATACGCCTGCCGGACCTGCACCGACGGCGTGACCCAGGCTCCCGCACCATCGCATCTGATCATAGGTGCCCTGCCGACCGAGGCCACCATCGCCCATGTGCTGGTCAGCAAGTATGCGGATCATCTGCCATTATACCGCCAAAGCCAGATCCTGGCGCGTGCGGGTCTTGATCTGCACCGCGCTGTGCTGGCGGACTGGGTCGGCAAGGCGGCCTTCCACCTCAAGCCCGTCGTCGACCGGCTGGCCGAACACCTGAAACGATCCGACAAACTGTTCATGGACGAAACCACGGCCCCGGTGCTGGATCCGGGGCGCGGTAAAACCAAAACTGGCTATCTCTGGGCACTGGACCGCGATGACCGACCATGGGGCGGTGAAGATCCGCCCGGTGTGGTTTACTTCTATGCCCCCGGTCGGGCGGGCGCGAATGCCGAAACCTTCCTGACAGGCTTCGACGGCATCCTGCAGATCGACGGCTATCAGGGCTATAATCGGCTGACCAAACCCACGCGCAAGGGCGGTGCCCCCATTCGGGTGGCCCATTGCTGGGCGCATGCGCGCCGCAAGCTGAAGGAAGTCTTTGACCGAGATGGCTCAGAGATCGCCGCCGAAGGCCTGCGCCGCATCGCCGAAATCTATACCGTCGAAGCTGACATTCGTGGCATCTCCTCCGGCCAGCGATTGTCTGCCCGTCAGGCCCGCAGTGCCCCGCTGGTCGCAGCATTCGGTGAATGGCTGGAGGCTGAGCGCCGCAAGATCTCCACCAAATCCCGGCTGGGTGAAAAGCTGACTTACATCCACAATCACTGGGACGGACTGCAGACCTTCTTGGCCGATGGGCGCGTCGAGATCGACAACAACCGCGTCGAAAACCTGATCCGCCCCATCACCCTCAATCGGAAAAACGCCCTCTTCGCTGGGCATGACGAGGGTGGTATCGCCTGGGGCCGCATCGCCTCACTGATCGAGACCTGCAAGATCAACGGCATCGAGCCCTTCGCCTATCTCAAGGCAACCCTCACAGCGATCGCCAATGGTCACCCACAAAGCGGCATCGACGATCTGCTCCCGTGGAACTTCAAGACGTCAAGCTGACCCGACAGTGCCCTCCTGAGAACGCTTACGAAAGTGCCCAGGCCCTGGCCGAAAAGTTCGGAGTTAGTCGGCCGACGCTCTATGCTTGGAAAACACAGATCCTTGGCCCGGAGGCTCCTGCCATGATGAAACGCAAGAAGAGTGCCCTTCCCCCAGAGCTTGAAGAGTTGGAGCGTCAGCGTGAAGCGCTGCAGCGTGACATTCGCGAGCTCCAGATTGAGCATGATCTGCTCAAGTCTGCGAGTGAAATGATAAAAAAGGAACTTGGCGGCGATCTGCAGAGCCTGAGCAATCGGGAAAAAACCATGCTGATCGTCGCCCTAAAAAAACGGTATAAGACACCAGCGCTGTTGGCTCGGCTGGGGCTCGCGCGCAGCTCGTACTTTTACCACCGCGCTCCCATGAAACAGGGAGATAAGTATCTTCCCATTCGACAGGCCATGAAGGAGGCTTTCGAAAGCAACCATCGCTGCTACGGCTACCGTCGCCTCAAAGCATATATGACGCGGGACTCCATCTCGATCTCCGAAAAAGTGGTGCGGCGCCTGATGAAACAGGAAGCTTTGATCGTCCCAAAGCCGAAGCGCCGACGTTACAGCTCATATCTGGGTGAGATTAGCCCTGCGCCGGAGAATATCATCAACCGAAAATTCCAGGCGGCAGCGCCAAACGAGAAGTGGCTGACCGATATCACCGAGTTCCACATCCGAGCGGGAAAAGTCTATCTTTCCCCAATCATCGATTGCTTCGACGGCCTCATCTTAAGTTGGACCATAGGGACCAGACCGGATGCCGATCTCGTAAACACAATGCTTGATGCAGCGGTAGAGACCATCGCTGACAGCGAAGTGCGGCCTATAGTCCACAGCGATCGCGGAGGCCACTATCGCTGGCCTGGCTGGCTGGAACGTATCGATGCAGCAAAGCTCGTTCGTTCGATGTCACGAAAGGCGAGTTCGCAGGACAATGCCGCATGTGAAGGCTTCTTCGGACGCCTGAAGACTGAGTTTTTCTATCCTCGCGATTGGCGAGCCTTCACCGTGGCCCAGTTTATTGACGAGGTTGACGCCTACATCCGTTGGTATAACGAAACACGCATCAAGATGTCCCTTGGTGGCAGAAGCCCAATCGAGTACCGTAAAAGCCTCGGCCTTATGCCTTAAAAACAGTCCAAGTTTTTGTCCGCACCCCCCCCGGGTCACTTCTGCGTGGAAATCAACAATCTCAGCCCTTCAAGACCTCGTCGGCGCTGGAAAATCCGTATCCAAAGCCGCAAAACATCTCGGCATAGGCAGATCAACAGCTTACAAGGCCATCCGAAACGCCACGCAGTAAACCGTGTTCATATTTCGTTCTTCCTTAGCGTGGTTCTACGAAGAAACCTTCCGATGGGCCCAGATAGTTTCGCGTTTGGAATATAATTCCAGATACTGGAGGATGACATCGTCGGTGACATTCCCTGACGTGGTCGAAAAGAATCCACGTGCCCAAAATAGCGTTCCCCAGTATCGTTTGCGCAATTCGGGAAACTCAATCTGCACGTGCCGCGATGAGCGCGCCTTGATCTGCTGCATCAAGGTAGAGAACGCCAATTTTAGCTTACGTCGCCCCATCCACGACCAGTCGCCACCATAAGTGCTGACCACGATTGGGCCAAATCTCTTACTGCTGCTGCGAGGGATATGCGTGCTGCGTTTGCAAATCGTTCGGCGTCCAACAGGTCTGGTAAGTTCAGTTCTCCCAGTTCAAAAACTTTGCGGCTCAACTGAAGAGTACGATCCCTTGATCGTTGAGCAGCGCGCAATGCGGCCACCTCTCTTTGTTTTCGTGTAAATTCACTTTGAGTTTTTTGCACATCTTCCACCGCGGCCAACACCTGTGCACGCCATTCCAGTTCGGCGGTCGTGGCTGAAATAATAGCCGCATCTCGCCTAGCGCGTAGCGGACCTTGGTTGAGGATGGGCAATGAAAGTGCTGGACCAAAGGACCATTCTGACGGGTTTGCCGCTGTCACCGAGCCAGATAAAGTGACCGATGGGTACAACTTTGCTTCTGCGACACCTACTCCGGCAACTGCGGCAGCTAGACGGCGTTCAGCGGCCAATACATCTGGACGATTGCGGAGCAGATTAGCGGGGACGCCTGTTGACCCCTTGCTGCGAGGATAAGGTTGTGGTGCGCCTGCAATCATCTGTTTAAGCAGCGGCTGAGCTGGTTCGGCCAACAATGTCGCGATTGCAAAAACCCGGGCTTCGAATGCGGCTTCAAGCGGAGGGAGGTCGGCAATTGCTGTGTCCAGCTGACCTGCTGATCGGGCAAGATCTAATTCTGACAATGCGCCTTGCTCAATTTGAGCTCTGATCAAGGACTGGGTCCGGCGGAGGCTCGCGATATTCTGTCGTGTTAAAGCCAATGCCTCCTGAAAATACCGCGCGTCAATATAGTTGGAAACAACACCGGAAACCAGAGCAAGCCGGACAGTGCCAGCATCAAACTTGGCTGCTTCTACACCCGCTGCCGCGCGCTGCGCGTCACGGCGAACACCACCAAAAATATCGAGGATGTAATTCGCCCCGAACGTCGCACTTTCAGAGGGATCACCTGATATTGGGTTACCATTGTTTCTTTGCGCCTGTGCATCCAGTCCACCTGAGAATTGGCCAGCGGTACCTGTCTGCCTCAGGTCTGTATTTGCGGCTTTGATACGTTGTAAAGCCGTTGCAATATCGATGTTTTGTGTAAGGCCGCGGTCTACTAGCCGGTTCATTTGCCGGTCATTTAGCCGTTTCCACCATTCATCGCGCGCGACCTCTTCGAGAGCCCCGCCACCGCCAATGAACGACGTTTCTAATGGTGTCTTAGGTGGCGTATAGTCAGGGCCAACAGCGGTACATGAAACCAATGCCGTGGATGCTAGGATAAAAAGCAGATAGGGACGGTTCATTTGTCATTCCTGTATATTGGATTAGCTTTTGGATTTGCTGGGGATGTGATGGAGATGTTTCACCCGGCACGCTATTATGAGCAGCTAAGTAATTGAAAAGTAAAAGCTTGTCTAGAGGTACTCAGAGCCGTCGAGTTCTAGAAAACTCCAAGATCCTCTTTCTTTCTCGCACGGGTTCTATGAACCGCCAGCCAAGGCCGGTACGATGCTATGCGAATATGTCGATTGGCGTCCCGTCCCGCACCATCGCGTAGATATCCTCAATCTCGCGGTCCGACACCGCGATGCAACCCGCCGTCCAGTCTGGTTTGATCGCGTCGATACCGGGTCGTGGCCCGCCATGGATGAAAATGTCGCCGCCCGGCTCACGTCCCTGTGCAGCGGCATAGGCGATATCGGCCTCGTTCGGATAGGAGATGCCGATGGAGAGATGGAACAGACTGTCGGGATTGCGGCGGTCGACTGTATAGGTTCCCTCGGGCGTTTTTCCATCACCCTCGAATTGCTTGGGCCCCACCGCCGCAAAACCCAGATCGATCCGGTAGGCTTTCAGGACCGAGGTATTGTTGAACAGGAACAGGTTCCGGTCACTTTTGAACATCTGCAACCGGGTGACTGCGGGCCCGTCGTAGGTCCGGAACTTGCTGGCGCATCCCGCAAGGCCGAGTGTCAGTCCACCCAAGAGTGCCGTTCGTCGTGTCGTTTTCATCATGTCGTCCGCTCGATCTTTTTACCTGTCCACTCATATCGGTATCGGTATGCTTGATCAATCAATGGCCGTGCGCCAGGGCTCCCTGCGCCATCTTCTCTCCCACTTTCTCTCCCCCGGACCCGTCTGGCCGGTCCTTCTTGGCCCGGAGCAGCCTGAGCGCGTTGGCGACAACCAGCAGCGAAACGCCGACATCCGCAGCGATGGCACCCCACATTGTTGCCATGCCGAACGCTGTCAGCCCGACGAACAGCGCCTTCGTCGCAAGCGCAATAGCGATGTTCTGATGGATGACGTTCATGGTGCGGCGGGAATGGCCTATCAGCCATGGCACCTTGGCGATGTCGTCCGTCATCAGGGCGATATCGGCGGTCTCAATGGCGGCATCCGATCCGACCGCACCCATGGCGATGGCGAAATGCGCCCGCGCCATGGCAGGTGCGTCATTCACACCATCTCCGATCATTGCCACGACATCGTAACTGGCAACCAGTTCTTCGATTGCCGCCACCTTGTCTTCTGGCAGCAGTTCTGCGCGAACCTCATCGATGCCGACTTCCGCCGCCACGGCGCGCGCCGTGCGTTCATTGTCGCCGGTCAGCATGATGATCTTTTGCACGCCTTGGGCATGCAGACGCGCCACGACCCCCTTCGCATCCGGGCGGATACGGTCGCGCAGTTCGATCAGGCCCAGCAGGCGGCTTCCGGAGCCTACGGCCACGAGTGTGCTGCCAGCCCCTTCGATCCGTTCCAGCAGGTCGCGGGGGATCGCTTCGCCAAGCCCCTTCTCGGTCGCAAATCGATCCGAACCGAGCCAGACGGGCTGACCCTCCCAGGTTCCCTCGACACCGCGGCCCGGCACCGTTTGGGTGTCGGTAGCCGCCGACTGCTTCAGCCCATCGCGTTCGCCGCGCGCCAGGATGGCCCGCGCGAGAGGATGCGAAGAGCGGGCTTCCAGCGCGACAGCGGCGCTCAGAAGGTCGCGCTCGGCCGTGCCGCCCAAGGGATGCAGACCCGCGACCTCCGGTTCTCCCATGGTGATCGTCCCGGTCTTGTCCATTGCCAGAGCTGTCAGGCGTGACGGCGCCTCCACATAGGCACCGCCCTTGATCAGCACGCCATTGCGTGCCGAGGCCGCGAGCGAAGCGACGATGGAGACCGGCGTAGAAATCACGAGCGCACAGGGGCAAGCGATTACCAAGAGAACCAGTGCATTGTAGAACCAATAATTCCATGCCCCCGCGAACAGCAGCGGTGGAACGACGGCGATTAGAACCGCCAGCACCATGACAATAGGCGTGTAGATGCGGGCGAACTTTGTGACCCACTGTTCAACCTCGGCGCGGCGCGAATGAGCGTCGCCTACCATACGGATGATTTTCGAGAGCACGGTATCGCCTGCGGCCTTGGTGGCCCTGACCGTCAGTGTGCCGTCGCCGTTGATCGTTCCGGCATACACTTCATCGCCAGTTTCCTTTGCCACAAGAGCACTTTCCCCGGTAATCGGAGCCTGATCAACATCGCCGCGACCCTCGGTCACCTCTCCGTCGAGCGGGATACGGTCTCCGCCGCGCACCACGAAGCGGTCACCGATCGCAACCTGAGCCGCAGGAACATCGGTCTCCGATCCGTCGTCACGAATGACGCGCGCCGTGGGTGGTGCTAGGTCCAACAGGGCCGAGACCGCGTTGCGCGCACGCCCCACGCTCCAGGATTCGAGAGCGAGGGACAGAGCAAAGAAGAATGCGACCGTTGCCGCCTCGAAAAACTCGCCCAGCCCGATCGCCCCGGCCACTGCGACGATCATCAGAAGATTCATGTCAGGCGAAAGTCGGCGCGCGGCGGACCATGCCTTGGGGGCGACCAGCCATGCTCCGAACACCACCGCCAGCATGAACAGACCCATTTCGATCAGAGGCATCGACGTCTCGCCATGGCCCGAGAAGAGCCGTAGCGCGCCGCCCGCCCCCGTCTCGACGATGTGGTAGAGGAACCCCGCTGCCCAGAAGCCGCCGCTAAGCCCGGTGAACAGGCGCTGACGTGCGAAATGGGCCGCCTGGTCTGCCTCGGCGCTTTCAGCATCCCACATTTTCGCGCTCATCCCAGTCGACCCGACGATCTTGATGATCTTGTCGTCGCTGAGCGGTTTGGCGCTTTCGAGGATGGTCATCCTACCATTCAACACATCGAAGGCCAGATGCTCGCTGCCGCCGACTTCCGGTCCGACGACTTTGTTCAGAATCGCGACCTCTTCCGCACAATCCAGCCCGTTGACGCGAAAACTGCGTCCGGCAGATGGCGGTGGTGCTGCCATCTGCGCGGGGCCTTCGGCCGTCTGGCCGCAGCAAGCCTTTGTGTCTTTGCGATCATCCTGATGACCGTGTGGATGCGTGTCTGGACCGTCGTGGGACATGGAAAACCTCTACGAATAAGCGTTGAGCTAAAAATAGGAGCTTCAGTTGCTAGAGGTTCAAGCAGTTTCTGTGATGATCTGATCGAATGACTGCAACAGTCGGAACTGACCCTTCGCAACCCGGTTCGATCTCTCGATCCAATGACGTTCGACTTTTGACTTGGCTCCGGCCCCACCTGTGGCGGGTCACCGGGCTCCGGTCGGCGGTGCCTCTAGTGCTAAAAGGCCTCCTGTCCTCCAGCGCCCGCAACGGTGCTCGCTCACAGCTTTTGACAATAGAGTTCAAGTCGATGGTGAACGACCTCGTAGCCAAGCTTTCTTGCAACTTCTTGTTGTAACTTTTCAATTTCTTCCGATTGGAATTCAATCACTTCGTCAGATTCCAAATCAACGATGTGGTCATGGTGCTCTGATATTGTGCTTTCATATGTAAAACGCGGAGCAATATTGGGCCACGGAAGCGGCTGCGTTTTGCAGTTGTAGCGGAGTAAAAGTCCGCCAGTTTGTGCCCTTCGTTTATGCGGAG
>NHBK01000023.1 GCA_002173095.1 Hyphomonadaceae bacterium TMED5
CTACCTTTAACTATAGGTATATCATCCCCTGGAAATTCATAACTAGTTAAAAGTTCACGAATTTCTAACTCTACTAATTCAAGAAGCTCTGCATCATCAACCTGATCTACTTTATTTAAATAAACCACTAGAGCAGGAACTCCAACTTGACGAGCCAATAGTATATGCTCTCTTGTTTGTGGCATTGGACCATCTGCTGCATTAACAACTAATATTGCACCATCCATCTGCGCAGCACCAGTAATCATGTTTTTAACATAGTCAGCATGACCAGGACAATCCACATGCGCATAGTGCCTGTTCTCCGTCTCATACTCTACGTGAGCAGTAGAAATTGTAATACCCCTTTCTCTTTCTTCCGGGGCCTTGTCAATTTGATCATAGGCAGAAAATTCCGCTCTGCCTGCATCTGCCATAACTTTAGTAATCGCTGCTGTTAGAGTTGTTTTACCATGGTCAACATGTCCTATTGTGCCTATGTTAACATGTGGTTTGCTGCGATCAAATTTCTCTTTAGCCATCTTTTAAACCTCTCATTTGTTAAAATTCNGTNNNATANTGGTGGNGGGGGNNGGATTCGAACCNNCGTACGCNATGCGGGCAGATTTACAGTCTGCTGCCTTTAACCACTCGGCCACCCCTCCGCCTGTTCAACCATTCGGTTTGACGACGGTGAATTGCCGGTCCAGAGAGAAGAAATCGTATCTCCAAACTGAATCGGAAGCGGCCTTATAGTCATGCAAAAAAGTGTACGCAACCGCCAAAATCGCAAGAATGTGACAAAAGCTGAAAAACATGACCCGAATGCACCCCAATGGCTGTGGGGAACGCACCCGGTGCTGGCAGCTTTAAGCAATCCCAAGCGTAAGTTTCACCGCCTGTGTGTGACCCGCAATGCGATGGCGAAATTAAATGAAATCAATGAGCTTCCTGCCAATCCGGAAGAGTTGCAGCCAAAGGACATTGATCAATTGCTGCCGCGCGAAGCGGTTCACCAGGGCATGGCCGCGCTGGTAAGCCCGCTGGCAGAAATTCATATCGACGACCTCGAAGACGATTCGCGGGTCATTGTTTTTGATCAGCTCACAGATCCTCATAATATCGGCGCCATCTTTCGGTCCGCCGCAGCGTTCGGCTTCACTGCCGCGATATTGCAGACAAAGAACGTCCCTCCCCTGACGGGTATTGCCGCCAAAACCGCAGCTGGCGCACTGGAGGCGGTGAAAGAAGTTCGCGTCGTCAATATTTCGCGTGCCATTGAAAGCCTGCAGTCTAACGGCTTTCATGTTGTCGGCCTGGATGGTTCAGGTGATGTCATGATCGACGAAGCCGTACGCGGTGCCGGCAAAATTGCGATTGTGATAGGCGCTGAAGGCTCTGGCCTTAGACAAGGCGTTGCTAAATCCTGTGATCAGATCGCCCAGATCCCGATTGAACGCGTGATGGAAAGCCTGAATGCCTCCAATGCCGCAGCAATCGCATTTTATCAGGCCAGCATGACGTTACGTAGCGCTTGACCGACAAAGTTCTGAATGCTCCCTAACTCACAAATATTCGCATACGCCCCGCAAAGGGGCGCCTCAGGGGTCCGAAACGGAGGAATACGCACCCATGTCTGAAATTCGGTTTGACGGAAAAACTGCCATTGTCACTGGCGCAGGTGGTGGACTTGGCCGTTGCCACGCTCTGGAACTTGCCCGCCGCGGCGCAAATGTTGTCGTGAACGATCTCGGTCCAGCCATGGATGGTTCAAAAGGTACATCGGATGCGGCCAACGCCGTCGTTGAAGAAATCCGCGCTGCAGGCGGAACGGCCATTGGAAACGGTTCTTCTGTGGCAGACGATGCTGGCGTTCAGAAACTGATTGACGACACCATGTCAGAATTTGGCCGCATCGATATCATCATCGCGAATGCTGGCATTCTGCGTGACAAGTCTTTTGCCAAGCTGACTATGCCAGACTTCGACATCATTCTGGACGTCCACCTGATGGGTTCAGTCAAGCCGTTCAAAGCTGCCTGGGAAATCATGAAAGAGCAGCAATATGGACGCCTCGTCGTGACCACCTCTTCCACCGGCCTTTACGGCAATTTCGGTCAGACGAATTACGGCGCAGCGAAACTGGGCCTTGTTGGCCTGATGAACTCGCTGAAGCAGGAAGGCGCCAAGTACAACATCAAGATCAATGCGGTCTGCCCGGTTGCAGCCACCGCTATGACTGAAAATCTGATGCCACCAGAAATGCTGGAAGCGCTGAAGCCTGAATATGTAACGCCGGGCGTCATCAACCTCGTCAAAGAAGAAGCGCCAACAGGTATGGTGCTGTCTGCCGCAGCCGGCGGGCNNCTCCATGGCTCAGATCCGCGAAACCAAGGGGGCATTCGTCGGTACGGGCCCTGAGCTGACAGCCGAAGCTGTAGCGGCGAAATGGGATCAGATCACTGATACATCTGAGTTGCAGGCCTTCGACAATGGCGGCGGCCATACCGGTCACTTCATCCGCCTCGTCAAAGAAGGCAAGAGCTGATTGCAGCCTCGAAATCCTGAACACTGAAACGGCGATCTACGGATCGCCGTTTTTGTAGAATGTATCGCCTCAGCCAAATATTTTGACTTTCCGGCATTTTCGGCTTACACGCACCGCTGGCCCGCACATGCGCGCCTTTTGAGAGAGAACTGCGTGAAGCGCGGCGAACATTTCGCCTTTGGGTTTCCTCTCAAGTTTCACACTTGAGCCCAAGCGCCCTGAATTCACGCAGGCCGTCCTGACAACGAACTCTCCCCCGCCCGCATTATGCAATGCGTATGGCGGACGATTTTATTTTGAAAGAACCATATGACTCACTTTAACGAGCTCGGCCTTGCTGCGCCGCTTCTGAAGACGCTGGAAGCACTCGGCTACTCCACCCCTACTCCAATTCAGGCCCAATCCATCCCGATCCTTCTCGAAGGACATGACCTTCTGGGTATTGCGCAAACCGGTACTGGCAAAACGGCGAGCTTTGCTCTGCCTATCCTGCACCAACTGAACCTCAGCCAGAAAGATGGCGAGCGCCCTAAGAAAAGCGTGCGCGGTCTCGTGCTCGCGCCAACCCGCGAGCTGGCGACCCAGATCGGCAATTCCTTCCGAGAATACGGCAAGCTTCTGGGTCTGCGCATTAATGTCGTCATGGGGGGCGTGCCAATCGGCAAGCAAATCCGCGCGCTTGAAAAAGGCACTGATGTTCTCATCGCGACCCCGGGTCGCCTTGAAGACCTGATGCAGCAAAAAGCAGTTACGCTGAACCATGTTACCCATCTGGTACTGGATGAGGCTGACCAGATGCTGGATATGGGCTTTATTCATGTCCTGAAACGCATTGCTTCAGCGCTTCCGAAAAAACGTCAGACGCTTCTTTTCTCTGCGACCATGCCGAAAGAGATCGAAGCGCTGTCTCAGCAATTCCTGACCAACCCGGAAAAAGTCTCTGTCGCACCCGTATCCTCTACTGCGGAGCGCGTGAACCAGTCGGCTTACTTTGTGAAACAGAAAGACAAAGCCGTTCTGCTGTCGCGTCTTCTGAAAGACCGCGAAGTGACCCGCGCGATTGTCTTCACCCGCACCAAACACGGCGCAAACCGTCTCGTCGGACAACTCGACAAAGCCAATCTCGACGCTCTGGCCATTCACGGCAACAAAACTCAGAACCAACGTCAGAAAGCCCTGAATGCTTTCCGCGATGGTGAGTGCGCTATTCTGGTCGCCACCGATGTGGCGGCTCGTGGTATCGACATTCCTCAGGTCAGCCACGTCTTCAACTTCGATCTGCCTGAAGTGCCTGAACAATACGTCCACCGTATTGGCCGTACGGCGCGTGCCGGCCGTGAAGGCGAAGCGGTCAGCCTGATCTGTGATGGCGAGCGTAATCTGCTGCGCGCCATTGAACGCCTGACGGACGTCAAACTGGACGGCCTTCCTCTGCCAGACGGCTTCACGCAGGATGTCAAAGACGCACCAGCAGAAATGACGAAGTCTCCACGCGATCGTCGCAAGGATGAGTTTGCTCAGAATTCTGGCGGCAAATCGGGTAAATCCGGTGCAGGACGCGGCCGCAACTCCGGCAAACGCCCAAGCGGAAATCGCGGTGGTCGTGATGGCGCGCCTAACGCGCGCAAATCATCCGGCAATGGCGGCGGCAATGGCAATTCACAGCGCCGCTCATCACGTCGCCCGGCACGTACCAGCAGCTAATCAGATACAAAAAAGGCCGGGACAATCTCCCGGCCTTTTCTTTTATGCCTGAACGACAGCTATTTCTTTTTGTAGATAGACTGTTTCGGCTTTTCGAACACGCGGCGCACCATGGGTTCGAAAAACTCCAGCGTCTCGCTTTCATAATCCGGGTCAAATGCCGCCTGATCATACAGGTGGCAGAATTGCGCCGTGTACTCGAAATGCGGATGGCCCTGATACTGATCACGCATATTCTTATCGAGCCCGAGATGCTCGAAGAAATAGTATCCCTGGAAGATACCGTGATTGGCGACCATCCAATGGTTCTGCTCGCTCACAAACGGCTTCAGAATCGCGGCGGCAATATCCGGATGGTTATAGCTGCCGAGCGTATCTCCGATATCGTGCAGCAGAGCGCAGACGACATATTCCTCATCACGGCCATCGCGAAGAGCGCGCGTTGCCGTTTGAAGGGAATGCTCAAGACGATCAATCGGAAACCCGCCATAATCGCCCTTCAGAATGCGCAAATGTTCGAGGACCCGATCTGCCAGCCCTTTGTTGAACTCAAAGGATTCGGTCGCGATGATTTTCCAATCATCCTGCGAGCTTTCAACAAAGGTTTTAAACTTAGCGCGAGGCTTCATCGCGCCGTCATGTCCATCGGCCATGCCAGATCCTCCCTGATCTGATTTTTTTATATAGGTGGAGTATAGCACATCCGGCGACAAACCGAATGCGCTATCGCGGATCAGAGGATCTGGTCCATTCGCGTAATGGTTGGGCGTCCCGCCAGACACTCACCAAACGCAGGCTGAGCGGCTTTGAAATGGTCAGACTTGCCATGCGCCGCCAGCGCGGCCTCATCAGCATATTTTTCTACCATCACATAGTCCGTTTCAGACCCATGCTTGCGGTGCAATTCATACATCAGGCACCCCGGCTCATTGGCTTTGATCTGTGCGATCAGATCTTTTGCCATGGCTTCGAAATCGGCCTGCTTGCCTTCTTTGATTGGTAGTTCTGCGATCACTCCGATCATTGTCTCTCTCCCTTATATTTTATGTGACCCCGCTACACTAAAGAAGAATACCGGGGTCGCAAGCCGAATTACGCGATCTGTTTTTTGAGCCATGGAATGAGGATGGCATTGACCTCTTCAGGGCGTTCCTGCTGGGTCCAGTGACCAACACCTTCCAGTATCTCACCAACCTGCAAGTTCGGCACATAGCCGCGCATACGCTCGACCACATCCACACCCGGCAGCATTTTCAGGACGAGATCTTTCTCCCCACCGATAAAGAGCGCTGGCTGATAGATTTTGAGGTCATCCAGCGAGCGAAGATATTCGTGGTCGCGCGGATGGTTACGATAGCGATTGAGCGGTCCACGGAACCCGGAATTGCGGAATTCCGCTTCGTAATAGTCCAGGTCTGCCTCGGTTAGCCATGCCGGGAATGGGTTCGGATCAGGCAGCATATCCAGCATGCCCATTGTGTTCGGTTTGTCCTTTGGCCAGGTCCCCTCTGGCGCATCACCAGAGACCGCATAATAAAACCGGCGGATCGTATCACGCGGATTTGCTTCCAGCTCAGCTTCCGCGACGCCTTCGTTCTGGAAGTAAATCTGGTAGAAAAACAGGCCTCTTTTGGTGAAAACCTGATCCATCACGTCGAGGAACATGCGTTCGCCCGGCGGCGAATAAGGCACCGAAAGCGCGCCCACCGCATAGAATACATCCGGATGCAGCAATGCAGAATTCCACGCTATTGGCGCGCCCCAGTCATGGCCGACGACAATGGCTTTCCCCGTATCTGATAGCGCTTTAGCAATTTCAGCCATATCGCTGGCCAGATTTTGCATGGAATAGCGCTCAATCTCTGGCGGCTTATCTGTGCCCCCATATCCCAGCACATCAACTGCAGCCGCCTTGAAGCCAGCCTCCGCCAAGGCCGGCATTTGATGACGCCATGAATACCAGCTCTCAGGAAAACCATGCACCATAAGGACGAGAGGTCCCTCGCCTTCAACGGCAACGCGATAGGTGAAGTCATTGACTTTAATAAACAAAAATTCTTGAGCCATGTGTCCCTCCCCGGGAAGTTTTTGAAATTCGGCAGGCCATAGTAACCAATAAAAAAGCTCATTGGGTTACGTTAGCGGAAATTAGGATCGAGAATCGACATGTTTGGACTATTCAAATCTCGGAAAGCGCAGGAAGCCGAAGAAGAACTGGCGCTTCTTGAGCAACAACGTGAGGCAGAAGAAGAAAAACTTCGCGCCATGTTGCCGCGTTCTGAGCGTGTGAACTCCTACAAAGAAGCGCATGTGTCTACCGACGCTGGTTATTCCCTACGCGGTATCGTCGTTGACCACAGCAACTCTGGCCTTCGTATTCGCTTCCAATCGTATGAAACCCTTCCTGATTATGTGAACATTAATGTTCCCGGTCTTCGTATTCGCGGCACGGCCCGTATCGTGTGGCGTGACCACACTGAGTTCGGCCTTGAACTCGTAGAATAGATCACACTCAGCAAAGCGCGGCAGTTTCACCGCCGCGCTCCTTCTCAATCCAATCAACCAACGCGAAGCTGCTCAAACGGCACGTCTTTATCGACACGCACATCCTGCGGCAGGCCAAGTACCCGTTCCGCGATGATGTTCTTCAGAATTTCATCGGTACCGCCCGCAATGCGCAGCCCCGGTGCCCAAAGAAAACTCGACTGGAAAATCGCCTTCATCGGTGAGAGGTCTTCATCCATGATCAGGCCAAAATGGTCTTCCAGCTCGATACCTGAATTACAGATATCCTGAAGCTGATTAGCCGTGATGATTTTGCCAATAGAGTTCTCCGGCCCCGGCGTTTCACCGCGGGAGAGCGCCGTCTGCGTGCGGAATTTGGTCAGCTTATAACCCTGCGCCTGCACATACCAATCCGCCAGTTTCTCACGGAAGGCTGCGTCATCCATGAGCCCCAACTCTTTGGCGAGCTCCATGATTTCTGAATAGTCAGGTCCCGGCGAGCCACCCACCGCCAGGCGCTCATTCATCAATGTAACGAGCCCAACTTTCCAGCCCTGCCCCACATCGCCAAGGCGATCTGAATCCGGAATGCGGACGTCGGTGAAATAAACCTCGTTAAATTCACGCCCGCCCGATGCCTGATGGATTGGACGCACTTCAACGCCCGGGTCCTTCATGTTCACAATGAACATTGTCAGGCCTTTGTGTTTTGGAACGCTGGTATCCGTACGCGTCAGCAGAATGCCATAGTCAGAGAATTGAGCGCCCGTCGTCCACACTTTCTGACCGTTGATCACCCACTCATCGCCGTCTTTCACAGCGCGGGTTTTAAGGCCAGCCACGTCAGACCCGGCCACCGGCTCTGAGAAAAGCTGACACCAGATTTCCTCACCGATCAGAGCTTTACGGACATAGCGCTTTTTGTGCTCGTCCGACCCGAAGGCCACAACCGTCGGAATGCACATGCCGAGCCCGATTTGAAACGGACTGGTCGGGGCATCAAACTTACCCTCTTCCTGATTCCAGATGACCTGCTGCATAGGCGTGCCGCCGCGACCACCGACCTCTTTCGGCCATGTAATCTGCGCAAAGCCACCTTCGGCTTTGGTTTTCTGCCACGCCTTTGCGCGAGCCAGAAATTCAGCGCCGGATTCGCGGCGACGTCCGCCGGTTTTCTCTTTCAGATGAGACTTAAGAAACGCGTTCGCTTCAGCGCGAAATTCGGCTTCTTCTTTTGTATCGTTGAAATCCATTTTATCCTCCCCGCTTATGCTGCGTTCTTCGTTTCAAGGGCGCCAATCAGATTCTCTTTCCAGAGCTTTGGCGCACCCAACTGAACCGCGAGCAATTTGGCCCGGCGATAGAAGAGATGACAGTCCACCTCCCAGGTGAAGCCCATGCCGCCATGGGTCTGGATGTTTTCCTTGGACGCAAACCAGAACGCTTCACACGCCGCCAGCCGCGATGCGGCGGCTGCCTCAGGCAGTTCAACGGCGTCTGTAGAGAGTGCCCATGCGCCATAATACGCATTGGATCGCGCGACCTGATTTTTTACCCAGCCTTCAGCCAGCTTATGTTTGATCGCCTGATTGCCACCGATCGGTCGGCCAAAGGCATAGCGCTCCTTGGCATAATCCGTCGCCATTTCCACAGCGCGGTCTGCGCCGCCAATCTGCTCAAAGGAGAGGAGCACGGCTGCACGGTCCATCAGGGTCGCAATGTTGGCCGCCCCGTCTGCAGTTTCTCCCAAACGCTCACCCGGAACATCTTTGAAGACAAGCTCCGCATGAGACCGTGTCGGATCGAGCGTCTTTACCGTCTTACGGCTCACACCCGGCGCAGACAGATCGACCAGCACCGGCACGGGTTTGCCGCCTTCACACGCGAGAACCACTGCATGTGTGGCAATATCACCGTCCAGAACCGGGATTTTCGTGCCGTTCACAAGGCCATTTGCAAAACTGGTAGAAAGCTTTGAAAGGTCCGGCGCACCCGGCCCCTCTGATGAGGCCAAAGCACCGATAACGCTGCCTTCGGCGATCTTTGGCAGGAGCGCCTCTTTCTGCGCTTCACTGCCCGCGAGTTTCAGAGCTTCAGTCAGAATGTAAGCGGTTGAAGAAAACGGCACCGGCGCAAGCGCCCGGCCCATTTCTTCGGCCAGCACGCACATTTCCAGCATGCCCAGGCCCAGCCCACCATACGCTTCCGGGATGGATGCTCCCAGCCAGCCCATCTCTGCAATGCCCTTCCAGATGCCTTCGTGAAAGGCCATGCTTTCATCATCCAGCACTTTGCGGACTTCCGCCGTCGTACAGGTTTCAGACAGATATTTCCGGGCCTGTTCGGCCAGAAACTTCTGGTCCTCCGAGAAATCGAAATTCATGGCGTCTCCTCATATCCCGCTTATTACGCACTGCGCACAGCGTTTGTTTTTCGAGAGCCTAACAGGCTGAGACCTGCTGGAAAGTCCTGTCGTAACGGCATGTATGATGCGTTTTCGCAGATTGTTTTCACTCTCCTCTAACCAGCTTGAGCCATGATGCGCCAAAGACGAGGATGAGGATTAAATGGCTAAAGCGCTTTTCCACAAAAACCAGAAAGTGTTTGTAAAGCCGGTCGGCACATGGGCAATCGTTGAACGCGTTCTGCCGCAATGGGTCAAAGGCATGGATGAACCGCTTCGCGTTCATTACGATGTGGGCCTTGGCCGTGACTTCTCCGCCAACGAACTTGTCGCTGAAGACAAGATGGAGGAACGTCAGTCTCAGTCTGGTGATCTGACCCTCGAAAACTGGCGCATTTTCCGTGCGAAAACGCGCTGGGGGTCTGACGAGGACAGCGCAGGCCACCCACATCCGGGCACCTTCCCGGTTGTCGTCACCGACGAAAATGACTGGGGTGGCTGGCGCGTACCGGGTGCAGAATATGATCGCGATCCGCACCGTATTGAGTATCAGGCACGCTTGATCGCGAACTGCCCTGAAATGCTGAAGCTTCTGAAAACGCTGGTGGACAACGTGTCTGACGCACCGGAAAACGCCAGCGCAGAAATCCGCCAGCTCGCGCGCATTGGTATCCACGTTCTGCGTGACATTTATGACGTGCCCGATCAGCTGCCGAGCGAAGCGGCTGAATAAAGATTTTCTCATTTTCATTTGCGCTGTCTGCAACTTATACTCAGCGCGTGTTTGGGGAAATAAAATGAAGCTCAGCATTACAACCTTCACCCTGCTGGCTGGTCTGAGCCTGTCAGCCTGCGGTTCGGCGCCTGCACCCCAGCAAACACTCGCAGACGATCTGGACTGGCTCATCGGGTGCTGGGCGACAGAACAGGGCACGGTCGAGGACTGGTCTTCTTCCGATATGAACACGCTGCTGGGTGAAGGTCGCTCCCCTCGCAGCGATGGCACGGTCTTCACCGAATATCTGACCATCAGCCGGAACAAGGACGAGCTGTATTATCTCGCCGCACCGACCGGCACTGAACCCATAATGTTCACCGCGTCAGAACGGGGCGCTGGCATGGCAGTGTTTGAAAATCCTGACCACGACTATCCTCAGCGAATTTCCTATCAGCGCAACGGCGACACTTTGTCGGCGACGATTTCGCTTATGGCGGGCGAGCGGTCCAACCAATGGATATTCGCGCCCTGCGCTGACTGAGACTGATTTTTAAAAGCTCGCTTTAAAGCGCCGCTGACTTTACTATGTCAGTATCCAATTCCCGCACTTCCGATCAACTTACCGGAGATTTTATGCGTACCGACACGCCTCAGCCCGTTTTTCTTCAGGACTATAAACCTTATCCATTCGATATTCCGACCGTTTCAATGGTGTTCGAACTGGATCCCGCCAAGACCCGCGTACTCACAACCATGCAGGTCAAGCGCACCGGTGATGCGCAGGCAGATATGGTTCTGGACGGACAGGCCTTTGTCGAGACTGGCGAAATTCTCATCAATGGCAAAGCGCCGGAGCCGTATCAGATTGAGTTCTCTGAAACCGGTCTGACACTGCGTGGCGTACCTAATGAGTTTGAACTGAAGACCGAAGTCTGGATTTCACCGGAGAATAATACCGAGCTTTCCGGCCTATACATGTCAGGTGGCCGGTTCTGCACCCAGTGCGAAGCGGAAGGTTTCCGCCGTATTACCTACTGGCCGGATCGTCCGGATGTCATGTCCGTTTTCTCTGTGCGCATTGAAGCTGATGTCAGCTTTGCGCCCACCCTGCTCTCCAACGGCAATCCAGGCGAAGCCGGCGCGATTAACGAAGATCGCCATTTTGCAGAATGGCACGACCCTCACCGTAAACCGTCTTATCTGTTCGCCCTTTGCGGTGGCGATTATGACGTTTTCGCAGACCATTTCACCACCATGTCCGGTAATGAAGTGGCGCTGTCTATCTTCGTCGACAAGGGCGATGCAGAGCGCGCAGCCTATGCAATGGACAGCCTGAAACGCTCCATGAAATGGGATGAAGACACGTTTGGCCGTGAATACGATCTCGATGTCTTCAACATCGTTGCCGTGCGCGACTTCAACTTTGGCGCCATGGAAAACAAAGGCCTCAACATCTTCAACTCTGCCTATGTTCTGGCGGATGCAGATACTGCAACCGATGGCGATTTCGAGGCGATTGAGAGCATTGTCGCGCACGAATATTTCCACAACTGGACGGGTAACCGCATCACATGCCGTGACTGGTTTCAGCTGTGCCTGAAAGAAGGCCTGACCGTATTCCGCGATCAGGAATTCTCATCCGACATGCGCTCACGCCCGGTCCAGCGTATTAAAAACGTGATCCGTTTGCGTGGCCGTCAGTTCGCCGAAGATGCTGGCCCGCTGGCCCACCCGGTTCGTCCTGACCGATATGGCAGCATTGATAACCTCTACACGGCCACCGTTTACGAGAAAGGCGCTGAGCTGATCCGCGCGCTGAAAACCTATATCGGCCCGGACGCCTTCAAAGAAGGCATGGACCTTTATTTCGAAAAATATGACGGCACGGCCACCACGATTGAAGCCTTCTATGAGGGCTTTGAGAAAGCTGCGGGCTTTGACCTTTCCCGCTTCCGCACCTGGTATGGGCAGGCCGGAACGCCAGTCGTCAAAATTGAGAAAATCGAAGAAGACGGCTCAAACGCTCCGCGCCTTCGTTTCACTCAGTCCATCGCGCCAACGCCGGGGCAATCTGAGAAGAAGCCCGTTCCAATTCCTCTTCGTGTCAGCGCTTTCCTTGAGGACGGCACAGAGATCAATCCGGAAACCGGTGAGCCGCGCAACAACGCGGATGAAGACGTCGTTCTGCTGATTGATGCTGTAACGGAACTTCAGCTCGCGACAGAAGCCTCTGATGCTCTGATTTCTGCGAACCGCGATTTCAGTGCACCGGTCAAACTTCAGGACGAACTCACCGATGAAGATCGCCTGAAGCTCGTCACGCTGGAAACCGATGCCTTCGCGAAATGGGAAGCTCTTCAGACTGTCGCGCGCAAAACGCTTCTGGAAATGGCAGGCAAACTTGCAGCTGGTGAAACCGCGACTGCGCCTGAAGGTCTCGTCAAAGCGATGGCCGAAGCCGTGCGCCAGACAGTTTCAGATGACCCTGCCTTTGCGTCTCTACTGATGACGCTTCCAGGTGTCGGCGAACTCTTCATGGAGATGTCGCCAGCTGACCCGGCTGCACTGTACGAGGCCAAGCGCATTGTTCGCATCGAGCTTCTCAAAGAGCTCCAGTCATTGATTGATGAAACCATCGAGGCGAACCTCACCCATGAGGGCGAATTCACCCCGGATGCGGCTTCGGCTGGCCGTCGCGCATTCTATGCCTCCTGCGTAGACCTGCTGTCGGCCGATGGAGACAAACACAGCGCAAAATTGCTCGCATCTTTCCGTGCCGCGAAAAACATGACGGATACGATGTCAGCACTGCGTGCCCTTTCAAACGTGGGTGGACCAGACTTTGACGCGGCCATTAGTGCCTTTGAAGCAAAATGGTCTCATGCGCCGCTGGTCATGGATAAATGGTTTGGCGTTCAGGCCCTTCAGGCGAGCGATGATGCGATCGGCAATGTTCGCAAGCTGCTCGAGCATAAAGACTTTGACTGGAAAAACCCGAACCGGGTGCGTTCAGTTGCTGCAACCTTCGCCATGGCGAACCTTGTCGCCTTCCATAGCGATACCGGTGAAGGCTACAAACTGCTTGGTGATGTCATCCGAAAAGTCGACCCGCTCAATGGTGCGCTGTCTGCACGCCTGTGTACGGCCTTTGAGCAATGGCGCCGTGTACCAGAGAGCACTCAGGCACATGCACGCAAAGAGCTGGAAGCCCTTCGCGACGCGAAACTGTCGAAGAATGCGATGGATATCATTCAGCGGGCGCTTGCCGACTAGCATAAATTGCAAATGATAGTCCGTTATAAAGACGGTATTAATTCAGACCCGCTAGTGTCATCACTATCTTAGTGTTTTGGCCTTGCGGGTCTTTTGTATGTCTAACTCGAACATGAACCGGCTGACTGTGCTGATTGTTGACGACAACAAGCACATGATCACGATCGTAAAGACCCTGCTTCGAGGCTTTGGCATCTCGCACTTCCTGGAAGCCAATGACGCGGCTGAAGCCTTCGACATTGTGCGTTCAGAGCATATCGACTTCATCATCGTTGACTATCTGATGGACATTCTGGACGGCACCGACTTTGTCCGTCTTGTTCGCACCGGCGATGACAGCCCGAACCCTTTCATTCCGATCATCATGCTGACGGCCTATTCAGAACGCTCCAAGGTGATCGCAGCGCGTGACGCGGGTGTAACAGAATTTTGCTGTAAGCCCGTCACCGCCAAGGAGTTGTTCCGTAAAGTCCGCGCGATTGTGAACACGCCACGTCCGTTTATCCGGACATCTAATTATTTCGGCCCGGACCGCAGACGCAATAAATCTGATACCTATCGTGGACCTGAACGTCGTAGTGAAGAGTCTCAAGATATTGAAACACCAGACGCTGAAAATCTGGAAATGAACTAAGAGTAAATTTTTCTGTTCAAAGTTTCATCGATTCGTTCACAGGATTCAGAGTCTTAAAACAGTCTTAATATTTGGCCCGGTATCAGAATCGTGGGCTTTTATGCCTTGAACTGTCGAGGCACAATTTTGAACACGACATCCGGATACTCAGCAAACAAAGGCAAGAAGGACGCGTCGCAGACATCAGTCGCGAAAACTTCGAACCCGCTTGCCCGGCTGACATTCCTGGCTTCTATTTTCCTGCTCGTACAAATTGCTATTCTTGGCGTTAAGGGCTGGGATGATATTTCACGCGAAAGCGACCTACAGCGCGCCCGTCTTGAAAGCGAGATGGAAGGCATGTTGGGTCGACTGGAAATTCAGCGCCAGCTTATCTCAGATGCTGTCTCAATCGGCGCAAATGCTGGGCAGTCAGAGCTTCAGATCGAAAGCGAAATCTCCTCGATCCAGCGCCTGTTCCGGATTTCTCCAGAAGGCAATCGCGCGGGCCTTGCAGATCGTTCAACCCTCATCACCGCACGGTGGATGGCTGCGAACAATGTGAGCATTGGCGCAAGTCAGACCAATCTTGTCCTGCTCGTCCCGGTTGGGCGCACCGAATATGCGGCGACCATTCCGCTGCATCGGATCACCGCTGAAATTCCCGGCAACGAAGCCCTGCGCCTCTCGCTCAATAATAGTCCGGACATGACAGGTGAGATCGGCTCGCCGCAGACGCTTTCATGGCTGGACGAACAGACGCTAGCAGGCCGCTATAGCGGCTTTGATCGTTTCTGGACACGCTTCACCTCCACATGCATTGCCTATAATGGCGGCCCGCTCAATGCGTGTCAGGTCCATACCCAGCCATGGTTCAGCACAATCGGCACCGGCGCAATTCTACTCTACTCACTGCTCTTCCTGTCTCCGACACTGGCGGTACTTTCCATTCTTGGCTTTGTCCGGGCCAAACGCAGCGGCCATGCCTCACCAATCGATATTTCCTCTCGCTCTGCGGTATGGACGGGCGCGCCGCTTATGTCTGAGCCAGATCTTCACACGCTCGCGGCCGCCAATGGCACAGGCGCATGGCAAATTGACCATCAGCTGAAGAGTATGCGCATCACCGGGTCACTCGCCGATGCGTTCGGTCTGAAATCCGGTGCTGAACTGCCAATGAATCGGCTCGACCAGTATTTCGGCAATGAGAATGCCTCCCGCTTCCTCTCCGCTGTTCAGAAGGCCGTTCAGGAGGGCAAGCTTCGCGGCACGCTCAATCTGCGTAGCCGTTTCTTTGAATTCCGGGGCGTTCGCCCGACCGAAGATCGCCGTGCTGCTCAGGTCGCGCTTGAAGGCTTCGCTATTGATGTCTCTGACCGCCGCATGCTGGAAGAGCGCATGAAAGCCTCTGAGAGCCGCCTGCGTCAGGCCTTTGAAGGCTTCTCCATGCCGATTGCCCTTTGGGATAATCGCCGCCGCCTGATGTTCTGGAATGCCGCCTTTGAAAAAGCCTTCTCTCTGAATGAAGCGGTTCTGCGCCCTGGCGTCAGCCATGACATTGTGAATGTCGAGATTAGCAAGGCGATCCGGATTGACCGCTCCAGTGAGAGCATCACCGGTGAACGCGAAATCCTCATGCGTGATGGTCGCTGGTTCCATCTGGCAGAGCGCGACACCTCTGCCGGCCTCATGCTGACCATTGCGAACGACATTTCAACGCTGAAGAACCAACAGGACGAACACCTTCGCAATGAGAAGAAGCTGAAGCGACTTGTTTCAGAACTCGAACGTTCTGAAGGCCGTGCGCGGGAATTCACGCGCAAATATGCTGAAGAGAAGACCAAGGCCGAACATGCAAGTCAGGCCAAGGGCAGCTTCCTTGCGAATATGAGCCATGAGCTGCGCACGCCGCTCAACGCCATTAATGGCTTCTCTGAAATGCTCGTGAAGGAGGTCTTCGGCCCGCTTGGCGACCAACGCTATCAGTCTTATGCGCAGGATATCCTTCTGTCCGGTCAGCACTTGCTCGACATGATCAATGACATTCTCGACATGGCTAAGATCGAGTCCGGCAAGATGACGATCAACACCAAGCCAATCGACCCGGTAGAACCTGTTGATGCGGCTGTGCGCATGATCCGCCGCAAGGCTGACGAGAAGAACCTTGAGCTGAAACTGGTTCATGATGATGATGTTCAGGATATTGAGGCAGACCACCGCGCTGTGCGTCAGATGGTGCTGAACCTTGTCTCCAACGCCATCAAATTCACAAAGGATGGCGGCAAGGTCACCGTTTCTGTCGAGAACCAAAAAGAATTCGTCGCGATTGCCGTGAAAGACTCCGGCGTGGGCATTCCGAAGGACGATCTGCCTAAGCTTGCCAATCCATTTGAGCAGGCTGAGTCCAATCAGGACATGAATATGAATGGTACGGGCCTTGGCCTTGCCCTCACCCGCTCACTGGCCGAACTGCATGGCGGACGTTTTGAAATCGACAGTGAGCTTGGCGTTGGCACGACAGTGACGCTCTATTTGCCGGTCCAACAGCCTGACGAAGATTCAATTGAAGCCGCCTGATCAGGGCGGCTTCGACATGTTGTATCTTATCTCTGGCGTATAGCTAAATATCTCTTCAGCCGTAAATCCCACGCGCTGCGTTCGAGGCTTCTTTCGTCGGACGACGCGCGACATAGAAGAATGTAAACAGCGCAGAAAATATACTCAGCAGGAACCAGATATTGAGACCGCTTGCAATAGCCTGAGCGAGCAAACCTTGCTCAGTGACTGGCCCCTCTGGGCCACGTCGTTGCGCCGTTTGAGGCGGAACTGAAGCATCTTCAGTCACTTCAGCCCCGTCCGTCGACATAGGAGCTGCAGCTTGTTCAGCCTGCTGCGCCGCTTCGGCTTCAATCAACGCCATTTGCGCAGGCACACTGGCCGCGCCCAACACAGCGAGCGACGTACCCAATAGAAACGGGAGGCTGATAATCATAGCCAAAAGAACAGGCTTCGCAGCGTCTGTCAGTCTGCGCAAATGACTAATCATGGACATGGCAAGCAAAAGCCCAAGACCGAAAAAGGCAATCGCAGCGCCGACCCAGGGATTGCTACCCGTCGCAATGATCGCACCAATGAAAACAAATGCCCGCACAATGGCGAGGTACATCTGCCCGCGCAAAAATACTGGCTTGGTTGATCGCCCTTCCGGCCAGAAGAATTCAGCGAGCCAATTGGCCTTCTGCACGTCTTCACCCTCATGGGAAATCCATGGGCGGTTTGGGTCATACAGCTCTGATGTGGATGTATCGATGGACACGTGATTTCGCCTCTGACAAGAAAAGGAGCCGAATCCGTATCGGCTCCTGATATATATTTTCTGTTTTTCGATAAAACAGAAACTTGCTCAGAGTGCAAGTGCCGGAACGAAAATTATTCCGGCGGGCAGAATTCTATTCGAACTCAACCATGATTTCGTCAGCAGCAACGCTGTCTCCAGCACCGACATTGATGGCTTTCACCACACCGTCAGCTTCCGCGCGAATAATGTTCTGCATTTTCATCGCTTCCACGACGCAGACCGCTTCACCGGATTTCACTTCCTGACCAATTTCCACATCCATGGAAACGACCAGACCCGGCATTGGGCTCATGATCAGCTTGGAAAGGTCAGCTGCTTCTTTTTCTGGAAGCTTGGCGTGCAGTTCTGCAGAGCGCGGAGTGCAAACAAGCGCGCGAAGCGCAACACCGCGATGGCGGAAGAGATAGCCTTCGGTACGGTCAGCAAACTTCACCGCGAATGGCTTGCCGTCCAGCTTGCCCTCAAGAAGGTGTGTGCCCGGCGTCCAGTCTGTTTCCAGAACGTGTTTGGTGCCTTCAACTTCGATCTCGGCGCGGCCGAGCGTAAAGTCGAGCGTGATCGGATGATGTTCTTTATCAAGAATGACAACCCAGTCTTTGCGGGTCGCACCCGGCTCAGCCAGACGACCAGAAACCTGCGCAGCGCGTTCGGACTGAATGCCGTGCACATAGGCAGCGGCAGCCGTCAGAATAAGGGACTGTTCAGCGGTTGGCGCTTCTCCGCCGAAACCTTCCGGGAATTCATCCTTGATGTATGCCGTCGTGATGTTGCCAGAACGGAAACGCTCCTGACCGTAAACCGTAGACACGAATGGCATGTTATCCTGAATGCCTTCAATGTGGTAACGGTCCATCGCTGCGAGCTGGGCATCAATGGCCTCATCGCGTGTCTTTCCGTGTGTGACCAGCTTGGAAATCATCGGGTCATAGAACATGGAAATCTCGTCGCCTTCGCGAACACCTGAATCCACGCGAACCTCACCCGGTACGCCAACAGCTTCACCTTCTACAGGCGGGATATAACGCTTCAGGCGGCCAATGCTTGGCAGGAAGTTACGGTATGGGTCTTCCGCATAGACGCGGCTTTCCATTGCCCACCCATTGATGGACAGATCGTCCTGTTTGATGCCGAGCTTTTCGCCAGCCGCGACGCGCAGCATTTGCTCAACCAGGTCAACACCTGTGATCATCTCAGTGACCGGGTGTTCCACCTGAAGACGGGTGTTCATCTCAAGGAAGTAGAAGCTCTTATCCGCGCCTGAGGCGACGAATTCCACAGTACCCGCGCTGTCATAGTTCACAGCCTGCGCGAGCGCGACAGCCTGTGCACCCATTTTCATACGGGTCTCTTCGTCCAGAAGCGGCGATGGCGCTTCCTCGATGACCTTCTGGTTACGGCGCTGAATGGAGCATTCGCGCTCGAAAAGGTGGATTGCGTTGCCGTGCTTATCGCCGAGGATCTGGATCTCAACGTGGCGCGGGCTCAGAATGAATTTCTCAATGAAGACACGGTCATCGCCGAAAGCGCTTTTCGCTTCAGCTTTTACAGCCGGGAAGCCTTCGCGAACTTCTGCATCGTCATAAGCAACGCGGATACCTTTACCGCCGCCACCAGCAGAAGCTTTAATCATCACCGGATAGCCGATCTCACCGGAAATGCGGACCGCTTCTTCGGTTTCTTCGATCAGGCCCATATGGCCCGGAACAGTGGACACGCCTGCTTTCGCAGCAAATTCCTTAGAGGTGATCTTGTCACCCATAGCTTCAATCGCGTGCGGGTTCGGGCCGATGAAAACGATTTTCTCATCGGCGAGACGCTTTGCGAAGGCCGGGTTCTCTGAAAGGAAACCAAAGCCCGGATGAACCGCTTCTGCGCCGGTCTTACGAACAGCGTCTACAATTTTGTCCTGAACAAGATAGGATTCTGATGCTGGCGCACCACCGATGAATACCGCCTCGTCTGCCAGCTCTACTGCAAGGCTGTCTGCGTCAGCCTCGGAGTAGACGATTGCTGTTTTCACGCCCAGGCGCTTACACGTCTTAATAATGCGAACGCCAATTTCACCGCGGTTTGCAATGAGAATCTTTGAAAACATGCTATTCTTGTCCCTGCCGTTTCATATATTTCCCTTGGGATTAGACGGGTTAAATGAGATTGGCAAACCTTTCAGGACAATCAGCATCTAGGAAATTAGCCGAAGACCGAGAATTGCCGTAGGGCGAGCATTCAACTGCCCCGGCGTGAAGCATTGCGCGCGCGAATGGACTCTGCACGATGAAAGGCCTAATCAGCACGCAGTTTCACTGGAATCATATTCTGACAGAGGTTTACCCATGATCCCGAGATATACCCGCCCCGAGATGAGCGCGATCTGGAGCCCGGAAAGCAAATACGGCATCTGGCTCGAAATTGAGACGCTTGCCTGCGAAGCCATGGCGGAACTCGGCGAGATCCCGGTTGAAGCAGCCCAAGCCATTCGCGAGCGCGGCGCGTTCGAAGTCGACCGCATTGATGAGATCGAGCGCGAAGTCAAACACGACATTATCGCCTTCACCACCAATGTGGCTGAACATGTCGGCGAGGAAGCGCGCTTCCTGCACAAAGGCCTGACCTCTTCAGACGTTCTGGACACCTGCCTTGCTGTTCAGCTCGCACGCGCCAGCGACATTCTGATCAAAGATATTGAAGACCTTCTCGCAGCGATCCAGAAACGCGCAGAAGAGCACAAATATACGATCACCATTGGCCGCAGCCATGGCATCCACGCAGAGCCAACCACCTTTGGTGTAAAGCTCGCCACCTATTACGCCGAATTTGCTCGTAACCTCACCCGCCTGAAAACAGCGCGCGAAGAGATCGCGACCTGCGCCATTTCCGGCGCGGTCGGCACATATGCAAACATCGACCCGCGCATTGAAGCCTATGTCGCCAAACATCTGGGCCTCGCTCAGGAGCCGATTTCCACCCAGGTCATCCCGCGCGACCGTCACGCAGCCTTCTTTGCAACGCTTGGCGTAATCGCTAGCTCTATTGAGCGCCTTGCCACCGAAATTCGCCACCTTCAGCGCACCGAAGTTCTGGAAGCCGAAGAATTCTTCTCTGCGGGCCAGAAAGGCTCTTCAGCCATGCCGCACAAGCGTAACCCTGTCCTCACAGAGAATCTGACAGGTCTTGCGCGTCTGGTCCGTTCCGCTGTCACTCCGGCCATGGAAAACGTAGCACTGTGGCATGAGCGCGATATCTCTCACTCTTCTGTTGAGCGCGGTATCGGCCCTGATGCGACCATCCATCTGGATTTCGCCCTCGCCCGCCTCACCGGCGTCGTCAGCGGTCTTGTTGTGTATCCAGAGAATATGGAGCGAAACATGAACCAGCTTGGCGGTCTTCATAACTCTCAGCGTGTGCTGCTGGCCCTCGTCGGAGCAGGCACTAGCCGTGAAGACGCTTACCGCCTCGTTCAGCGCAATGCGATGGTCACATGGCGTGAAGGCACACCGTTCAATCAGCTTTTGAAAGCGGATGCCGACATCACTGCAAAACTGTCTGATGAACAGATCGATGACCTGTTTGATCTGGGTTATCATACAAAACGCGTCGATGAGATTTTCGACCGCGTGTTTGGCAACGCTCTTGCTTAAAACGGCATAGACCAGCGTGACCGTCCCGGAAGGAGAGAACAGTTGAAATCAGGTATTCTGCTCCTTCTGGCGGTCTTTGGCCTGGTCACGCTTCCTGCCTCTGCCGCATCGCGCGGCATCCAGATTGTCAGCTTCACGGCAGACTGGTGCCCGACCTGCCGGGTCTTCGACCCAGCCCTGGAAGACGCCGTCGAACACCTTTCAGACCGCCAGATTGAATGGATCACAGTGGATCTCACCGATTCACGCGGCGCATCGCGTGAACGCAGCTTCCAGATGTGGGCTGACTTTCGAAACGACATGCAAATGCGTGGCATGGGCCAGATCTATAACGCCTATAACATGCACCCCTATACCGGCTATGCGGTGGTACTGGCGGCCGACACGAAAGAGCCGCTCGTCTGCCTGATGGGACTGCGCGATCCACGCCTCATCCAGCAGCGACTAATCACATCGCTAAATCGCGTAAACGCTGCCCCACCCGGTCAGCGCCCGGTGTATGGGACCGATTGTCCGGATTCCTATCTCGGCAATTGATTGACAAGTCCGACAATTCAAACAACAAAGCGCCCAGATGGTGCCGGGAGACCGGCGAAGAGGGAAGCAGGTGAGATTCCTGCACTGTGCCCGCAACTGTAAACCGGGAGCGGCCGATCAAGTCACCACTGGCATGTCCGGGAAGGTGATCGGCTGCGACGATCGGTAAGTCAGGAGACCTGCCATCGCGTCGTTCGCCTATCGACCGGGGTCAGTCACTGGTAGGCGGGATACGGGACCAACCCTTTCCTTCGAAACGGCTTTACAAACTCTCTTGCATCGCCGGGTGCAAAGAGAGGTTCGAATTGTCGTTCTGGAGTGCAGCTGCCGGCGAAGCGCGCTTCCGGGGAACAGTATGAAATCTTTCCTTCTTGCAGGGTGCGCCGCGTTGGCGATCACTCTTCCTGTCGCTGCTCAGTCCGATTCTGAAACTGAAGCGCGCCAAACCACAATCAACGTTCTGGGACTTCGCCCTGTCGCATCTGACGATGTGACGTCCAGCGTCTCCGTGCTGGATGCGTCTGACCTGGCGGTACGCGATGCCTCTTTCATTGCAGATGAGCTGCGCGCCGTTCCGGGCCTCGGCATTTCACGCTCAGGCACACAGGCGGGCCTCACTCAGATCCGTATTCGCGGCGCTGAAGCCAACCACACACTTGTTCTGCTGAACGGCATTGAGGTCTCTGATCCGGTCAATGGCGAAACCGATTTCGGTCTATTCTCCGGCCTTCAGCTGGACCGCGTTGAAGTCGCACGTGGCGAGCAGTCCACCCTTTACGACTCAGATGCCATTGGCGGCGTGATCAACCTTGTCACATCCGACAGCCCGGCCACCACAGCTGAAATCGAAATGGGCACACAGGACACATATCGCGGTTCTGCCTCCACCGGTTTTGCAAACGAAACTTCCAGCCTGTCAGCTGGCATTTCCGGCTTCACCACCAGCGGCGTTGATGTGTCTGGTCGCGGCGGCGAAGAAGACGGCTCTGAGAGCTATTCAGCGATTGTCACCGGCACGCACAACACAGGCAGCTTCGGCACGCTGTCTGGTCTGTTCACCTATCGCTCAACCACCAGCCAGACCGATCCGGACACCGACTATGACGGCGTTCTGGACAATGCTGACCGCGAAACCGACAGTGAACAGTGGCTGATCGGCGGTCGTTATGACGTCATGGCCTTCGGTCTCGACCACGCCTTCAGCGCAAGCTTCAACTCCGTCACACGTGAGAACTCTGCTGACGGCGCTTACACCGATGAAGCGATTGGCGAGCGCACAAAGCTCTCTTACAGCCCGGCAGACACCTATGAGATTTCCGGGGCGGAAGTCTTCGCAGCCGGTCTCATCGACTGGGAGCAGGAAGACTATGAACGTCGCGGAACGGCCAGCTTCTATGGCGACCCGAACCAGACGCAAACCTTCGAAACGCTAGGCCTTGCGGCAGAGACACGTGTCAGCTTCGATGCTGTCACGCTGAACGCTTCTGTTCGCCATGACGACAATGATGGACGTTTTGAAGATGCCACCACATGGCGTCTGGGTGCGGCTTTTGACGTTTCAGAAACGACCCGTCTGCGCGCCAGCGCGGGTGAAGGCGTGAAGAACCCGACCTTTACTGAACTCTTCGGCTATTATCCGGGGACGTTCATCGGCAATCCTGATCTGGAACCAGAATCCTCTTCCAGCTGGGAAGTCGGCATTGATCAGGAACTGGGACCCGTTCTGCTGAGCCTCACCTATTTCGATGCTTCGCTCGAAAATGAAATCTACACGGCTTACACGCCAAGCTTTGAATCCACACCGGCCAACCGTTCTGGAACGTCTGAACGTTCAGGCGCAGAAGCGGCTGTCAGCTGGGCTGTCAGCGACACGATCTCTGTCGAAGCGAGCGCGACATATGTCGACTCGACGAACGATTCTGACGTCGCTGAAATCCGTGTTCCGGAATGGACAGGCAGCCTGTCTGCAGATTGGGTATCTCCGGATGTTGATGGCATGCGTGCGGGCATTGCCTTCGACTATGTGGGCGACCAGTTCGACACCGATTTTGGCACCTATCAGACCGTGACGCTCGACGAGTACGTTCTGGTATCCGGCACGTTCGAATATCCGCTCAATGACCGTCTGGCCGTTACGCTTCGTGGTGAGAACCTTCTCGACGTCGAAGTCGTGGACGTTGTCGGCTATCACGCCCCTGGCGTTGCAGCCTTTATCGGCCTTAAGCTCCGATAGAAATGAAACAGCTGCTCATCCCGGTATTGGCGCTTCTGGCGGCCTGCTCTTCGCAGGACGATACCGGGGTGAGCGCACCTTCATCTGACACCGGCTATCGCCGCATTGTCAGCATGGATTACTGCGCCGACCAGTATGTACTGGCACTGGCTGATCGCGCTGACATTGTCGCGCTTTCGCCCGACGCAGACAAAAATTTCTCTTACCTCAGAACCGAAGCCGAAGGCATTGCCCAGGTCCGTCCGGTCGCAGAGAGCGTTTTGGCCCTGCAACCCGACCTCATCGTGCGGTCATATGGTGGCGGCCCAATGGCCCCGCGTTTTTTTGAACAGGCGGGTATACCGGTTCTGCAGATTGGCTGGACGAATGATTTCGACAGCATTCGTGATGTTACGCGGCAGGTCGCAGCAGAGATGGGAAGACCTGAACGCGGCGAAGCGCTGGTGACAGACTTCAATGACCGGCTGAACGCCGTCCTGCCTCGTCTGGAAACTGCAAGCGCGCTGTATGTGACGCCGGGCGGTGTAACCTCCGGGCATGGCTCTCTGATTGATGACATGTTCACCACTGCGGGGCTTGAAAACTATGTCTCCCGTCCGGGCTGGCATGATCTCCCACTCGAACGTCTTGCACGCGAAGAACCAGACGTTCTGGCCGTTGCGTTTTATGAGACCATCCACCGAACCCCATCAGTCTGGAGCCCCAGCCGCCACCCGATCACACAGTCTGCAATGGAACACGCTGACATCGTTCCCCTTGATGCATCATGGACCTCCTGCGGCGCTTGGTACATCGTGGAAGCAATAGAAGCCCTCGCCGAGGGCGAACAGGTAACGCAATGACCCGTGACTTCTATCTGAATGGTGCATTGGTGGTCCTTGCTTGCCTCGGACTATTCCTTGCTTGCCTTCTTGGCTCCACATCGTTGTCGGTTGGCAGTGTTATGGACGGCCTGTTGGGGCAAGGCGCACCGGAGAACGCTGTGATTGTGTGGCAGATCAGACTGCCGCGCGCGATTGCTGCACTGGTCACCGGCGCGGCCCTTGGTATGTCCGGCGCGGCCCTTCAGGGGCTGTTGCGTAACCCCCTCGCGGAACCGGGCGTATTAGGTGTGTCTGCCATGTCGGTATTGTTCGCGACACTGGTGATCTATTTTGGTCTGGCCAGCGTCAACGGGCTCGCCCTTCCGCTGGCGGCTATTGCTGGCGCGCTGGTCGCCACAGCACTTCTGGCCTTCGCAGCGTTTCGAACGGGATCAGTCGTAACGCTCATTCTGATTGGTGTAGGCATATCCAGCTTCTCCGGGGCATTTATGTCTCTAATCCTGAATTTTGCACCCAACCCCTTCACCCTGTCAGACATGGTGAACTGGACACTGGGGTCTGTTGCTAACCGCTCTCTGGCTGATCTGACTTACAGCCTGCCCTTCATCCTGATGGGTATGGCGCTTCTTCTCGTGTCCCGGAATGGGCTATCCGCCCTCACCCTCGGCGAGGAAGCCGCAGCAGGCATTGGCCTCAACCTCACGCGTCAGAGACTTTTGGTCATTACAGGTGCCGGACTGGCCACAGGCGGGAGTATCGCGCTGGCTGGCGCGATCGGCTTTGTGGGGATCATAACGCCTCACGCCATCCGCCCATTTGTCGGTCATGACCCATCACGTACGCTATTGCCATCCGCACTCGCGGGCGGCGTTCTTCTTGTTTTTGCAGATATTCTGATACGCATTCTGCCCACCTATGCCGAATTGAAGCTTGGCGTGGTCGCGGCCCTGATCGGCGCGCCCGCCTTTATCTGGATCGCCGTTCAGAACCGACGGGGAGCTGTACAATGACCCGGCTTGAAGCGCGCAACATTTACCGCACCCAGAAAGACATCTCCATTTTGAGCAATGTCAGCCTGCCGCTTCAGACGGGGAAGCTGACATGCCTTATTGGTCCGAATGGTGCGGGAAAATCCACCCTGCTGCGTACCATGTGTGGCTTGGACAGGCCGACCAGCGGCGAAGTTCTGCTGAATGAACAGCCAATCCAGTTTCTTTCCCACCGAGAGCGCGCACGCCTGATCGGATACCTTCCGCAATCGCGGCCGCTGGCATGGCCTATTCCAGTGCGTGATGCGGTGGCGCTAGGGCGATTTGCCTATGGCGCTCGTCCCGAAAAATTATCGCCCAAAGATGCTCAGGCCGTCGATCAGGCCATTCATGACTGCGGACTGACGGCACTTCAGCACCGGGCGACGAACACATTGTCTGGTGGCGAGCTTTCGCGTGTGCATCTGGCCAGAGCGTTTGCAGGCGAAGCGCCAGTTCTGATTGCCGATGAACCGCTGAGTGCGCTCGATCCTAAACATCAGCTTCGTGTAATGAATTTGTTCCGCGACTACACCGCAAAAGGCGGCACGGCCTGCGTGGTGCTGCACGATATTTCTATCGCCGCACAGTTCGCCTGCGAACTTGTCTGGATGAAGTCAGGTAAAATCCTCGCCTCTGGTCCACCTCAGGAAACGCTGACCAGCGTTCATATGGAAACGGTCTTTGAGGTTCAGGCCGAAATTTCAGACGGCCGACTGCGTGATTTGTCGCTCTGACCTTTAATAATGCGCAGACGGCGCGAGCAGGCTTTGCAGATATGTTCCGTAATTCGATTTCCGGAACTTCTCGGCTCGGCGCGCCAGATCCTGTGCCGAAATCCACTCTTTGTCATAGGCGATCTCATCGGGTGATCCGACCTGCTGGCCCTGACGTTCAGACAGCGTTCTGACGAAGTTACCCGCATCCAGAAGACTGGCATGTGTGCCCGTGTCCAGCCAGGCATAACCGCGCCCCATCTGTTCGACATTGAGCTTGCCTTCGAGCAGATATGTCTCAAGCAAGCTTGTGATCTCAAGCTCACCGCGCGCAGACTTCTCAATCGTCTTCGCCCGCTCAGGCGCTGTACCGTCGAGATAATAAAGCCCGGTCACAGCATAGTGTGACGGCGGTACTTTAGGCTTTTCAATAATGGATGTGACTTTGCCCGTGTCATCAAATCCGATCACGCCATAGCGCTCAGGGTCTGCGACGCGATAACCAAAAACCGTGCCGCCCGTCTTTCTGCGATTGGCGCCGCCGAGGAGTTCCGGCAAGCCGTGACCAAAGAAGATATTGTCACCCAGCACCATGGCAGATGGCGCACCATCGAGAAACTTTTCCGCCAGCAGATAGGCTTGCGCAAGACCGTCAGGACTGGGCTGTTCAAGATAGGTAAAGTTGATGCCCCATTGCGAGCCATCCCCCAGCATACGCTGGAACTGCGCCTGGTCTTCCGGCGTCGTGATGATCGCGATATCCCGAATATCTGAATGCATCAGCACGGTGATCGGATAATAGATCATCGGCTTATCATAAATCGGAAGCAGCTGTTTTGAGATGCCGAGCGTAATCGGGTGAAGGCGTGTGCCCTGCCCGCCCGCGAGAATGATCCCCTTACGGTTAGCCATTCGCTTTCAACTCCCCCAATTCATCCAATACTCGTCCAAGCGCCTTGCGCCAGTCCGGACGTTCTATCCCGAAAACCTTTTCAAGTTTCGAACAATCCAGTCGGGAATTCAAAGGTCGCTCCGCAGGAAGTGGAAAATCGCGGGAGGGAATACCCGTCACTTCGGCGCGCAGCCCCGCCTGTGAGAGGATTTCCCATGTGAAGTCTGCACGGCTTACATCCGGCGCACCCGCAAAATGATAAATCCCGGCAGGCGCATCTTCTGAAACCGCGCGCGCGGCCAATTGCATGCAAACGCCTGCGATATCTGCTGCGGAGGTCGGCCCACCGATCTGGTCATCCACGATTTTCAATGCATCGCGCTCAGCGCCCAGCTTGAGCATGGTCTTCACATAGTTGGAGCCATGCTCTGAAAAGACCCAACTGACCCTCAGAATGATATGCGGGCCGCCATGGGCCTGAAGCAGCGCCTCGCCCGCCAGTTTCGACGCACCATAAACGCTCAGAGGCTCGGCCTCATCCTCTTCTGTGTATGGGCTGTCCTTTGCACCATCGAACACGAAATCTGTCGAAATATGGATAAGCGGAATGCCAGCCTCATTCGCGTAAGCAGCCATCTCACCAACAGCTTCAGCATTCACGAGATAGGCGAGTTCCGCATCGTTTTCCGCATCGTCGACGGCCGTATAAGCTGCGGCGTTGACTATGACATCCGGCTGGTGCGTGTCGATGGCCAGTGCGATGTCACTGAAGTCGGTGAGGTCTGCCTGCTTACGGCTCAATGCGACCACGCCATCATAGGTGCGAAGCGCGCGGCCGACCTGTCCGTTTGCGCCGAAGACAAGGCACTTCATACCTTGGTCCCCAGTCGTTGCCCGACACCCTCTCGTTCCATAAGTGGACGCCACCAATCCTCATTCTCAAGATACCAATGGACCGTCTTTGAGAGGCCTTCGGTCAGCGAGACCTCTGGAGACCAGCCCAGCTCTTCGCGAATTCGCTCCGGTTTGATGGCATACCGACGGTCATGGCCGGGGCGATCATCTACGAATTCAATCAGGTCGGAATATGAATGCTCGACAGGACGGATTTCATCCAGAATAGCGCAAATCTGGCGAACGATATCTATATTGGTCGCTTCGTTCTCGCCGCCAATATTATAGCTGCGCCCGAGCTGCCCTCTCTCCAGAACCAGCAATAGCGCATCGGCGTGATCTTCGACATAGAGCCAATCGCGGACATTTTCTCCATCACCGAAAACCGGGATGTTCTTACCCGCCAGCGCATTCAGAATGATCACAGGAATCAGCTTTTCCGGAAACTGGTATGGCCCGTAATTGTTTGAGCAATTCGTCAGAACGACCGGCAGATCATAGGTCTCAGCCCATGCCCGAACCAGATGGTCAGCGGCGGCTTTAGATGCCGCATAGGGGCTGTTTGGCTGATAGGGCGAGGTCTCTGTGAAAAAGCCCTCCGCACCCAGGCTACCGAAGACTTCATCTGTCGACACATGGTGAAACCGGAAACTATCCGGACGCCCTTTTGAGCTCCAATACGCGCGCGAAGCCTCTAAAAGCTGGAACGTGCCATTGATATTGGTCGTAATGAAATCATCCGGCCCGTCAATTGAGCGGTCGACATGGGTTTCGGCCGCCAGATGCATAACTGCGTCAGGTTCGTGCTTTGCCAACACCTGATCGAGCGCGTTGCGGTCGCGGATATCAACCTTCTCAAACTGATAATTCGGAGCTGAGCTGACACCTCTAAGGCTCGCCTCGCATGCCGCATAGGTCATAGCGTCCAGATTGATCACCTCATGACCGCGCTCAACAGCCAGACGCACAACAGCAGATCCGATAAAGCCGGCGCCGCCGGTCACTAACAGTTTCACTGGATCGCCTTTCCTGAAGCTCTCAGCTTTCACATGCCTGATATTGCGCTGAATTTCAAACGGGCATCACTCGAAACCCAAGAAAGCTCGATGAACATTTAGCATCCTTGGAAACTTCCCCCTTCACACACCTGTGATGACACTGATTTTCCAGAAAGAGTTTGCTGGACAAGGTGAACAGGAATTGGTCAGCTATAGCGAATTTCCGGGAATTCATTTCTCCGGACTTGGGATTCGGGCAAGCTCATCCCAAAAGGCGGCAATTCTTCTGTACGAGCGTACAATTATCTCGGGGTAAAACATGCATCCATTCAAAAAATGCCTTGTCTCAGCCATGGCCCTCGCCGGCGCAGCAGGCATTGCACAGACCGCAACGGCTCAGACCTTCCCACCGGCAAGCTATGACCCGGCTATTCCAACGCTGGAAGCGACTGTGGGTCATTCACATGGCGCTGACATTTCGACAGTACCGGAAATCCATGAGTTCTTCGAAGCGCTGCAGGCGGCTGCGCCAGACCGTATGGAAATCTTCAACTATGCGCAGTCCTGGCAGGGCCGCGATCTCATTTATGCTGCGATTTCTTCTCCGGAAAACCTTGCGCGTATGGATGAAATCAAGGACGCGATGGACCGTATCGCATCCGGCACGCTCAGCGCGGCTCAGATTTCCGAACTCACCGCGTCCATCCCTGCCGTCGTCTGGATTTCCGCTGGTGTTCACGGTGACGAGATTTCGCCGCCAGATGGTTCGGTCTTTGTCGCTTATCACCTGCTCGCTGCGCAGAATGATGCGCTGGTCGACCAGATCCTTGAAAACACAATTGTCATTATCGACCCGAGCCAGAACCCTGACGGTCGTATGCGCTTCCACAGCACGTTTGAATCGGCTCTCGGTATTGAGCCTGTTGGCGATATGGCCAGCGCAGAGCACGATCAACCATGGCCGGGCGGACGCTATAACCACTATCTCTTCGACCTGAACCGCGACTGGTTCGCTCTGACCCAGCCAGAAACACAAGGCAAAGTCGCGGCGGTTCTCGATTGGCACCCGGTTGTTTATGTCGATGCCCACGAAATGGGAACGAACAGCTCTTTCTACTTCCCGCCACCAGCGGACCCTATCAATCCCATCATCCCTGAAGAACAGGTCGATCGGCTTTATGAAATGGGCCGCAATCACGGCCGCTGGTTCGACCAGTATGGCGTCTCTTATTACACCCGCGAAGTCTTTGACGCCTTCTATCCGGGTTATGGCGATATGTGGCCAATGATGAATGGCGCCACAGCCATGACGTTCGAACAATCCAGCGCGCGTGGTCTCGTTGCCAATCGCAGCGACGGCAATGTGCTGACCTATGGCGAAGGCGTACGCAACAACGCGCTGGCCATGCTGTCCACGCTCGAAGTCGTCTCTCGCGATTCTGCGGCCTATCTGACCTCTTATGCAGGCTATCGCCGCGACGCACTCGCTCTGAACCGGGGCTCGGACGACCGCTATGTCGTCTTCGACCTGGAGAACAAAGACTATGAGGCCGAAACGCTGGCACGCCGTCTTGTCATGCAGGATATCGCTGTATCCCGCCTGCCAGCTGGTACACGCGCCTGTGGCACGACCTATGATGATGGCGCACTGGTCGTAGACCTTGCTCAACCTCAGGGCCGTCTTGCACGCGCGCTCCTTCAGGCGGACACACCGCTACCGGCTGACTTCGCTGAAGAACAGGAAGCACGTCGTGATCGCGGTGACTCCCCTCAATTGTATGATGTTGTCGCATGGTCTCTGCCGCTTATGTTCGGCACCGAAAGCGCGACCTGCGGATCGGTAAACCTGTCGAATGCCACGTCCGTTTCTGCAGATGATGCTATCCCGTCTGATGTCGAAACCGGCGCAAGCTTTGGCTATGTGATCCCATGGACGGATGGCGGCCAGGCTCGTCTGGTTATCGCAGCCCTGCGTGCCGGTCTCGTCGGTCGAACTACGGATATTGCCTTCGTTCAAGACGGCACAGAATACCCGATTGGTAGCGTCGTCTTCGCCGCTCAGAACAATCCTGCAGACTATGCCCAGACACTCCAATCTCTCGCACGTGAAATTGGTGCCGATATGGATGCCATGGCCTCCAGCTGGGTAGATGACGGTCCGAATTTCGGTAGCGACAACTTCCAGACGCTTACGCTCCCACGTGTTGCTATCGCATGGGATGCCGGTACGTCTTCGACATCTGCAGGCAATACGCGCTTCGTTATTGAACGCCAACTTGGCATTCCTACTGCGCCAATCCGTACCTCATCTCTCGCTTACGCAAATCTCAGCGCGTATGATGTTCTCGTGCTTCCAGCTGGCTATGGCCTTGCGGGCCAGATTGGCCGTGGCGGCGCATCCAACATTCAGACCTTTGTTCAGAATGGCGGAACGGTAGTCGCATTTGAAGGCGCGACAGATATGCTGACCGATGAAGCTTTTGGTCTGCTTTCAACGTCATCAGAGAGCGCAGCTAAACTTGACCATGCACCAGGTCTGCCTGAGGCGGGTGAAGGCATGATCATCGAAACACTGATTGAATATGAAGCTCTGATCGACGATCCACATGCTCACCCTGAAAGCATTCCAGGCGTGCTGGCACGCGTTGTCGCTGATGAAACTCACTGGCTCTCTGCGGGCTATTCTGAAGCCACGGCCCTCGTCACCGGACGCCTGATCTTCCAGCCTCTGAATGAATCTGCCGGCCGCAATGTCTTCCGCTTCGCAGATGCCGACAGTCTGCTTCAGAGCGGCTATCTCTGGGAAGAAAACCGCCAGCAGCTCGCCTTCAAACCTTTCGTCATGTTTGAAGAAACGGGCGCAGGTTCGGTCGTTGGCTTTGCTCAGAGCCCGACAACCCGCGCATATCTGGATGGGCTAAATCTGCTTTTGGCAAACGCGCTGATCCTCGCTCCAGCGCACTAAACGGGCCGAACATTTAAAACAAAACACCCTCTGGCGGTTACGCTCAGAGGGTGTTTTTTTGCGCCAAAAATGGGTGAGCTCAGCCGCCCAGAATGTCTGTCACCGCCAGTTTCAGGCGCTCAACAATCATTTCAATCTCGCTGTCTGACGCCGTGAAAGGCGGAGCGATAATCACATGATCGCCGGTTTCGCCATCCGAAGTGCCAACACCCGGATAAATGGCCATGCCGTGCTCAAAAGCCGCTTTGCCCACGCGATCTGCAATGCCCTCCTCCAGCGGAAAGCATTCTTTGGTATGCCGGTTCTTCACAAACTCCAGCGCCCAGAAGAGACCACGCCCACGGATATCCCCGACATGTGGGTGCTCGCCAAATACGTCTTTCAGTCGGGATTCAAGAAGCTCGCCCAGTCCTTTACCCTGTTCGACGAGTTTGTCTTCTTGCATGACGCGCTGAACCTCCAGTCCCGCACGGCAGGCTAAAGGATGCGCCTGAAAGGTCTGACCGTGGTTCAGAATGCCAGATCCTTCCAGAACGGCATTGACGACTTTAGGGCTCACCAGAACGGCGCCCAGCGGAACATATCCGGCCGCCAGCCCTTTTGCCGTGGCCTGAATGTCTGGCCGTATGCCTTCCTGTTCCCAGGCATGCAGCGTACCTGAGCGCCCCATACCGCACATGACTTCATCAAGGATCAGCAACACGCCATAACGGTCACACACAGATCTGATCTTTTTGAAATAGCCAGCTTCAGCAGGAACACATCCAAGCGCCGCGCCAACAACAGGTTCGGCGCAAAAGGCAATCGCCTTATCTTCGCCAACGCGCGTAATCTCATCTTCCAGCTCTTTCGCCAGCCGGTCTGTATAGGCATCGACCGTCTCATCCTCGCCCTGCCCGCGATAGGCATAACATGGCGACACATGGGAAAAACTGACGGGCAACATATCCTCATAGATGCGCCTGCGCATCATATGCCCGCCGCTCGACAACGCCCCGAAAGTCGCTCCGTGATAGCTCTGGCGACGCGCGATGACATGGGTACGTTGAGGCTCTCCACGCTCGACATGGTATTGTCGTGCCAGCTTAATGGACGCTTCCATAGCCTCTGAGCCAGAGCCCACATAGATCACGCGAGAGAACGCGCCCTTTCCGCTTTCGACCAGAAGGTCTGCCAGCTCTTCGGCAGGTTCGACTGAATACGTGCCACTATAGGCAAAATCCAGCCGCCCGATCTGCTCACGCAAAGCCGCCACGACGCGCGGATGAGAATGCCCGATACAGGACACAGCCGACCCGCAGGAGGCGTCTATGATCTCGCCGCCGCCTTTCAGCCGGATATAAATACCGGACGCAGAGGCGACCGCTGGCAGCTCTACGCCCAGCTTGCGGTGGAAGAGTTTAGACGGCGTGGTTGGGTCTCTGAGTGTCATATTCATAGATCTGTCGCCACTTCATGCGGAAGTCCAGCCGGTTCTCCTTTTCCGCGACGCCAGAGATAAACCGGAAAGCCACTCGCCACGATGGCAATGCCGATGAGCGATTCCATCGGCTTATTGATCAAGAGAGAGATCAGATAAACGATTGAGAAGATAACGAAGACCAGCGGCGTCCATGGGTAGAGGCTGACCTTATAAGGTCTCTTCAAATTCGGTTCCTTGTATCGCAGCACCAGAAGCGCGGCGACAGCCAGCGTCGTAAAGAGATGCGCCACGAACCCCACTGACGTCAGAATGGTCGAATAGCTGCCCGTAGAAATATAGGCCATGGAAATGAGCGCTACGACGAATACGGCGACCCAGGGCGCACGTGTTGTTTTATGTAGCGCCGCCATCCATGACGGCAATAAGCCTTCACTCGCCAGCGCAAAGGCCACGCGCGGATACCCCAGAAATTGCGCGTTCAGCACAGCAAGCGTTGAGAGCACAATTCCGCCCGCCACGACATAAGCGCCTATCGGGCCGACAGCAGCCTCCATCAAATCAGCGGCAACCGCATCACTCTGGCGGAACACATCAAACGGAATGCCGATGATGAAAGCCAGATTGAGCAGGAGATAAAGCGCCAGCACCGCGCCAAAGCCTAACAGAATGGCGCGGGGAATATCTTTGGCTGGATGTTTCACTTCGCCTGCGACCTGCGTCACAAAATGCGATCCACTATAAGAGAAGATCGTGATGATCAGGCCGTTTGAAATGGCTGAGGCGATCCCGCTCATATCTAAAGCTGGCTCTGCCGGGCGGGAAAAGACGCTGAAATCAACACTGCCCATGACAAAGGGCAGTGTGATGAGAATTACGATCAACAGGCATTTGCCAATGGTTAGAACGAATTGCAGCCGGGCGCTGCGTCCGATTCCCAGAATATTGACCGAAGCTGTCAGCGCGATGAAAAACATCGCCATGAATTTCGGATCAATCTTCTCCGCGATATCGGGCGGCAACAGGCGCAATCCATAGCCGCTGGCCATAATAGCGACCACAGCCAGCGCTGCTGCCCCGTAGCCACACAACACCATCCAACCGTAGAAGAAGGATACAACACGCCCATAAGCGCGTTCCAAATGGACGATCGTGCCGCCTGTTTCCGGAATGGCCGCACCTAACTCAGCAAAGGATAATGCTGCACAGGCCGACAAAACCCCTGCGATTAGCCAGATAGACAGCGCCAGAATGGGATGTCCCGCTATATCTGCAACCGCGGCCGGGACGAGGAAGATACTGACGCCGATAATACCGCCGGTCACAATTGCTGTGCTTTGAGGCAGGTTCAGCGTGCGCTTAAGCCCATGATTATCGGGAAGATACTCGCCTTCGCTTACCGCATCTGCATCAGCTTTGCTGTCGGACATTCCCACCTCCCTGGCTGCGTCTGCACACATCTCCGGGGTGAAAGGGGAGTAACGTCAACGATATGCGGCGACGACATAGAAATAGCGTTCAATTATGCCAGTTGAGTGGACGTAGCTGGCGTAAAAGAATGCGCCAGAAATAAAAAACCCCTACGCCAAAGGCATAGGGGTTTAATGGGTGCGGGAGTAGGATTTGAACCTACGACCTTCAGGTTATGAGCCTGACGAGCTACCGGACTGCTCCATCCCGCGTCACAGTAATTTTGCTGGCGAACAGACTGAAATTTCAGTCTTTGTCAGCAATTTTTCCAGCGCCCTGAAGCACCGGAAGGACTGGGAGATAATGGTCTGGCACCTCCAAGTCAATGCGTGTTTACGGATTTATCAAAGAAAAACTCAGAAGTCGGAGGATTTCTTTTAACGGCCTACAACATATCGCTGCGTTCGAAGAAATACGGCAGAATCAGACGGCCATCTTCAAGGGTTTTGCCAAAGGACACACCGGCATCATGCCATAAATATCCGCGCAGAAGTACCATGCGATTGAAGCGCATAGGCACGATCATCGTCGTCTCCCAGGCATCTGGGTTATGGCCATCTTCATTGAAGATCTGGTCGGTCGCCGCGGCACAACTCGTAAAGCCTTTAGCTTCTGCCTCTCCCGGAAAGACCGGCGCACGGTCCCATCCGGTTGCCTTATGGCGAAGGAAATGAGTTCCGCCCTGGCAGTGCTCAGGCAAAGTCAGATAGATGATCGCTGACCAGTGGGTCGGGTCGATATGTACGCCATTGCGCGCATCATCACCTTCCAGCGCAATCCGAGGTACACCATAGGATGCGCGCTTGGTAACCGGCACCAGAGGCTCTTGCACAATATTACAGATCAATTGCTCCAGCCCGGGAAAAGACAAAGCTTTTGTCGCGTTCCGTCCCGGATACTGCGCCTTTTCAGGTCGCGGTGGATACTCTAATCCCAACGCCATATTTCGGACGTCGTGCGGGTTCGGGAAGAAGTCGTCTATGACAAGATGATTCAAATGCATGATGGAGATACGCAAACGGTTTTGACCGTCTCAAGTCAAGGCTTGGCTTGCATGCATTGCCCCTAGGAGTTGCTCGCCGTTTCCCCATTCCTAATTCCAGGCACAAAAAAACCCTCGACTGTTATGTCGAGGGTTTTGTGCCTCCTGGAGTGGAGGGAAGATATTGT
>NHBK01000024.1 GCA_002173095.1 Hyphomonadaceae bacterium TMED5
GCTCTGGCGCTGTCTATACCGCGACCATCACACCATCAGGCGATGGGGCTGTGACAGTCGATGTCGCTTCTGATGTCGCAACAGACGCTGCGGGTAATGGCAACACAGCTGCAACCCAGTTTAGCATCGAGAATGACATCGACCCGCCAGAAGTTCAGATGACGTCAAACGCGGCAACCGTAACGGGGCCGTTTAACGTCGAAATCATTTTCAACAAACCAATCGAGGGTTTCGAGCAGTCCGACCTTGTCGTGTTCAACGGAACAGTGACAGGTTTTGTGGCTACAAGTGACCGGAGTTTTGAACTTGAAATTACGCCAGACACTGTCGGCACGGTAACAGTTCGAATACCTTCTGGCGCAGCCGTTGATGCGCTTGGACAAGGAAATGCAGAGACTGAACTGTCAGTGGAAGCAATCATTCCCACGAGTGAAGTTTCAATTACGGTCAGCCAATCAACGACAGATGTGACAGGCGTTTTGGGAACCGCTCAAATCAGCAATCCGGGCGGTCAGTCCTTGCCGTTCGAGGCATCGACAAATGTTGATTGGTTGGCTGTAGAACCTTCCTCTGGACAAATCCCTGCTCTTGAAAGTCTCGAATTTACATTCAGGCTAACAGAAGCAGCGGAAAGTCTGGAGCCCGGTACTTACAATGCTGTTGTGACCATTCGCAGACTCGGCGCGAACGCTTTGGCAGCATCATCAATTGCAACAGCGGCAGGTGCGGCAAATCCCACTTTGGCGGAAGTCCCAATTGTTCTTCAAGTAGAGGCACGTACGGGAACACTTCGACTGATAGCTCGCACACCATCCGGTGTCTCGGGAGATGCAGAGTTTACTTACAGTTCCAGCAATTCTTTGGTTGATGGTCTCGTCCTATCGACCAGCGGGGGTTCCGCAAATTCAGCTGACCTCGAACTAACCTTTGGGCAATACTCAATCGCTCAAGCCTCTCCAGTGGGTTGGCGCGTGGAATCGATTTCATGCTCCGGCGATACCGACAACGGAAGCGTTGTGGATGTGGAAGCTGCGTCTCTCATTGCAGATGTTGATGCGGGAGAGTCTCTTGTTTGCACTTTTGTGAACGTTAGAGATGAAGACCTCGTGCGTGCAGCGACGCAGCGTGTAATTAACAACTTCCTTGTTCGTCGCTCAGAGAATATTCTGAACGCAATGCCGGATTTATCGCGTCGTTTTGACGTTCGAAGCCATGGGCTGGTGGACAGTTTCAGGCGAATGCGCAGCAAGGTGCTGAAAATGCATCGCTGTCCATGAATTTCGCTCAGGAAGGCGAAAGCGATAAACCATTGGACTGGTCAGCATGGGTTTCAGCAGAATTTGCAGGAGTAGAAGACGAGCAGTTCGGCAACTCTTCTTCAGATTTTGCAATCCTTCATGCGGGCGTCGATTGGACCATTCAACCCGACCTCATATTAGGCGTCATGGGTCAGTATGACTGGATGGATGAGACGCAACGAGAAATCGCGGCAGAAGCAGGTGGCATCAGAAATCCGACTATCAATGGCGCAGGCTGGATGGTTGGGCCATATGTCGTCTGGCGACCAAGTGAAAACCTGATTTTGGATGGACTGGCAATGGCGGGACAATCGTCAAACGACGTCAATCCCTTGGGCTGGTACGAAGATAGCTTTGACACCGAACGCTATCTTTTCGATGCAGGCATCTCGGGCATTTATGATTTCGGCAACTGGTCGCTGCGTCCGAATGCATCGCTGGCATACTTGCAGGACACTCAGTCTACCTACACGGACAGTCTTGGCTTCGTTATTCCCGAACAGGATGTCACGCTGGGCCGACTGACCTTCGGACCCGAACTGAGTTATTTCATTCCGTCCAGCGGTTCGACAAAGTGGGTTGTAGGTGGAAGTCTCGACGGCGTTTGGGCATTTGAACAAACGGCCCTTCTGACAAATGGTGGAAACGCATACGAAAGAGATGAACTGACAGCCAATCTCGGTGTTTTCCTCGGTGTTGAAATTCATCCGGGCGCCGTACTTAGGTTTGAGGCCAATTCTTACGGACTGGGCAATGAGGGATATTCAGCAGAGGCACTTCGAATAGAGCTAGTAAAAACGCTCGGCAGACCGTAGCGGCACCCTCGAACGTCCAGAATAATGACCCCCGGTTCCCGTGAGTGCCGGGGGTTGTTTTTTCAGAAGGTCAAAAGTGTCGTCCAGTCTCAGTTTTCCCTTATCCCCTCCCGATAGGAGAGGGGGGCGCAATGGGGCGCGCCCCCGCCATCAGATGATGCGGGGCGAAGCTTCAATAGCTGCGGCGGCTCTACAGGCGACATCATGAATAGCCAGAAGGTCGGCTTCTTCATCGGGCGGCGCGCCGTCCAGAATATCAGGTGGTGGCTGCCAGTGCTTTAGGGGCGTAAAAGCCGGCTCAGTGCTTTGCCGGTCGAGCGATAGCCTTCCAGCCCACCAGCTGGCATACCGGGTGGCCCGCGCGTCTAAGTCTTCCAGAATTTTGTCGGGCCGTTCAGCACGCGCGATTAGCGTTTCGCCTGACAGCGTGTCGTCATTTCGCGGACGATGAGCGGAGGGCTTGCCTTTGGCATTGGCGCGCGGTGTGGCCGCGCCCCGGTCTTCTGGCAGGCTGATGCGAAAGGCAGGAAGCCGGGCAATGCGTAAAGGTAGTCCGCGCAGCGCAAAATCCGGATGCATATCTTCTTCCGGCACAGGGCGTCGGCCAATGGGCTGTGGCATGGCGCTTACGCGCCGGGGCGTAACTTCACCATGGTGCAGACGCAGCCATGCCATCCAGATGATCAGGCATCGCAGGAAATGCTCTGCACTGTTGATCATGCGGGCAAGGCGCTCTGCGTCATACCGGAAGAAGTCGGGCTGGTCTGGCGTACTACCGGGGCGAGCCCAGTGAAACGGAAAATGCGCAATCCGGTTCAGATAAACGGATAGCCGCTCAATCTGGTCTTTGAATTGGCCCGGTATGGAAAATCCGCTCTGCATGGAAGGCAGTATGCGGGTGAGATGGGCTGCGTTGGAATAAATAAAGAATCAAAGCACATTTTGATTGGAGTTTTCGTCCCATGTCGCCCGCTATAGGCGTGCTCATCGAGCAACCGACAATCAAAATTTTTCGCGTTTCTTTATGCGCAGTTCTTTGCGGGCAAGTTCTATTAGCAGAAAGAAAATGGCGATGAGAGTCTACTTTAAAAATACGAATAAACCCAAAATTGCTGCCAAGCATTTGGCAAAGATGTCCGACTGCTCTCTTTCAGCATGTCAAAAATCCTTAGCTAAGAGCTTAGGATACACTGGGTGGGATGAACTGCATAGCGTATCTTTGTCTTGCAGTGCGAAACATACCATTCTCGATGCGTTGGCAGATGAAGTTGTGACACCCATAGTGGTGCAGCTTACAAAAGAGTTGAATTTGGCTCCTGCTGATGTGCTGTTTGCTTTGTCCCGGGCGGGGATCGTGAGCTGTCCAGCGGAACGATCAATCTACAGGCATCTTAGTTTAACCTGCAAAGCGTACCGGGAAACAACAATTCCTTTCCGAGGAAAGCGGCAGGCCGGTGAAGTGGGGGAAATTAACGCTCCCGGGTTCAATTCAACCCGTGTAATTTTGCGTTCGGCTAGTGATGGGGTTTCTGCGCTCACTCATAAACACCCTTCGGCAATGTTTGGTCTTTCAGAATATAAATCGCCGAACAGACAGCTATCTTTGTTTGTTCCAGCTAGGTTCTATGTGGCATATGGCAAAGCCGACTTGAAAAATGGGACCAAAATTCTGTTTTCTCGGGACCGGATACCCATGTGGGAGCTCAATAGCGATAGACGCCCACACCGTATTAAGCCATCTAAAAGTCTGTGGGGCGAGCACCAAATCGAGTATTTCTGGGACGATAACACTGCACCTTGGCGCGATGAGCAACGATTGGCAGAAGAAGTGGCGCGATTGACGGAATATGGAGTGAGAGAGTTACCCTGGTTGGTAAATCTGCTTCCTTTGTTTTTGAAAGCCGATCTAGAAAGTCTCTATGACGTTTCGGATGCACTGTCTTCCTTTGGACTTCAAGGCGGACGGAGTGATTGGAAGGTCTGAGGAGTTCCTGTGCGAAAGGCAGGAGATTGAGCTCCTGCCTTTCTTGCATTTGGCATAGCCCCAAAAATCCATTGCGCGTGTCTGCAGGCCTGATATATCGCGCGCCCTTCCGCCATGAGGAAAATCCATCATGGCCAGAATGGTTCACCGCTGTATAAGCGGGGCAAGCTTGTTTCGGTTTGCTCGCGCGAGCGGATATTAGGGGTCTTCATCTCCATGCCTATTCACACGTCAACAAAAGCCGGCGTTTTTTCCGAATCCGTCATTCGTGGCATGACGCGCCAGTTCAATGCGCGCCTGTCTGATAAACCGGGTGTGAACCTGGCGCAGGGCTTTCCGGATTTCGCCGCGCCCAAAGGGCTGAAAGAAGCGGCTGTTGAGGCCATTCGCGGCGACTTCAACCAGTATGCCATCACATGGGGTACAGTGAATCTGCGCAATGCGATCGCCGAAAAGACAGAGCGCCATTACGGCGTGCGCCCGGATACAGAGCGTGAGATTACCGTCACTTGCGGCACGACCGAAGCCATGATGGCGACCATGATGGCGCTGGTGGACCCGGGCGATGAAGTCATTGTGTTCGAGCCGTTCTATGAAAATTACGGGCCGGATGCGACGCTTTCCGGCGCGGTGCCGCGCTTTGTGAAACTGCGCGCGCCAGACTGGAGCTTTGATGAGGCTGAACTGGTTGCTGCCTTTAACGACAAGACGCGCGCCATCATCATCAACACGCCGTCCAACCCGACAGGCAAGGTGTTCTCTAAAGATGAGCTGAGCTTCATTGCTGGCCTCTGCCAGAAATGGGATGTCGTCGCGATTACGGACGAGATTTACGAGCACATTATCTATGAAGGCCCGCATTTGCGTATGGCCGATATTGAGGGCATGGCTGAGCGCACGGTGACGATTACGGGCTTGTCCAAAACCTATTCGGCAACAGGCTGGCGGATTGGCTGGATCATTGCGCCGCCGGAAGCTTCTGATGCTATTCGCAAAGTGCATGACTTTCTGACGGTGGGTGCAGCTGCGCCCCTGCAGGAAGGCGCGGCGGCGGCTCTGCGGTTTGAGGAAAGCTATTATGCAGAACTCGGCGCGCTTTATGCGGCCAAGCGCGACATTCTTCTGCCGGTTCTGCAGGAGATCGGCTTTGAATGCTTCCACCCGCAGGGCGCGTATTACATAATGACAGATGCCTCCGCGCTGATGGCGCGCAGCGGGCATGATAATGATGTCGCCTTCGCGAAATGGATGATTGATGAGGTTGGCATTGCAACTGTGCCGGGCTCCAGCTTCTATTCCAATAAGGCGGATGGCCGGACAAAGATCCGCTTTGTCTACTGCAAGAAGCCGGAAACACTGGAACTTGCAGCAGACCTTCTGCGGAAAGGATTTATGCGATGAGCGAGCTGATCACCAATGGCCCGGTGAGCTTTGAAACCGCGGCGCGCAATATCTGTGAAGCCGGCCGGATTCTGGACAGTAAAGCTATGGCGCCTGCGACCAGTGGCAATTACTCCATGCGTGTGGATGATGGCTCGTTCGCGATCACTGCATCTGGCTTTCATAAGGGCCGTCTTATCGAAGACAATGTGATGCGTGTGGACGCCGAGGGCAAAGCGCTGGAGCCGAAAAAGCCGAGCGCAGAAACCCTGTTGCATACTCAGATCTATCGCCATTATCCGGGGGCAAATGCCATTTTGCACGTGCATTCGGGCAATGGTGTTGTGCTGACGCGTCTTCTGGGCGGCGATGTGCTGCTGGCGGGCTATGAAATGCTGAAAGTCTTTCCGGGCGTGAACACACATGAAGTGAAAGTTCGCCTGAAAACCGTCGACAATACGCAGGATATGCCAGCCTTGGCTGAGCTGTTAGAGCCGGAGATCGCAGGCCTCGCCGTTCCGGTTTATGTGATCCGCGATCACGGCTTTTATGTCTGGGGTAAGGACATGGATGAGTGCCTGAATATGTGCGAAGCTGTCGACCACATGCTTGGACTGGAGCTGCAGGTGCTTACATTCAAGGGTCTGCCCAAGAAAGGATTCTTCGTATGAGCCGACTGACCGTCTTTTCTGACACTGCGCCGGACACCCCGGTGATGGACACGACCAGCTTTGACGAAATCGCTGACACGCTGAAAGGCATTGGCGTGCGGTTTGAACGCTGGGAAGCGGGCAAGGCCTTTGCGGCGGATGCCTCTGACGCAGACGTTCTGGATGCGTACAACGCCGACGTAAAACGCATTTGCGATGAGGGCGGCTATCAGACGGTGGACATTATCCGCGTCACGGAAGAGACCCCGAATAAGGATGTGATCCGCGCCAAATTTCTGGATGAGCACACACACTCTGAAGATGAAGTTCGTTTCTTCGTTGAGGGCGCGGGCGTGTTCTATCTGCGCATTGGCGGCAAGGTCTATATGACACTGTGCGAGAAGGCCGATCTGATCTCTGTTCCGGCGAACACGACGCACTGGTTCGATATGGGGCCGGATGCGCGCCTTGCGGCGATCCGTTTCTTCAACAATCAGGAAGGCTGGGTGCCGAACTTTACTGAGTCTGGCATTTCTAAAAACTTCCCGACCTTTGAATACGCAGCCGGTATCGCAGCAGAATGATCAAGCTGTCCGGCGTGAAGGCCGTCGTCACAGACATTGAAGGCACGACCAGTTCTATCTCTTTCGTGCATGAGGTTTTGTTCCCTTATGCACGTGAGCGCCTCGGCGAATATGTGCGAAGCCATGAGAGCGAGCTGACAGAGATACTGGCCGGTGTGCGCGAGATTGAGAGCGATGACAGCCTCAGCACGGAAGACTGCATTTCTGTGCTGGAACGCTGGATTGATGAAGACCGGAAGGCGACCCCGCTAAAGGCTCTGCAAGGGCTGATCTGGGAAGATGGCTATACCTCCGGCGCCTTTCACGGCCATGTCTATGATGACGCTGTGGCGGGGCTTCGCGCCTGGAAACAGGCGGGGCTCGACCTTTATGTTTATTCGTCCGGTTCTATTGCGGCGCAAAAGCTCATCTTTGGCTATTCGGTTGCGGGCGATCTGACCCCTCTCTTTTCTGGCTATTTCGACACGACGACAGGCGGCAAGAAAGAAGCGCTATCTTATGCCAAGATCGCAGAGGCGATTGGCGTGCCAGCCGGAGAGATCGTCTTTCTGTCCGATGTAGTCGCAGAACTGGAAGCCGCGAAAGCCTCTGGCCTTCAGACTGTGCTTCTGGACCGTGACCACGCGCACAGCGCCGAAACCTGGCCGGCAAAGACCGACAGTTTCTCATCCATTCAGTTCGCCTGACACAGGGGAGTTCCGCTTATGAAAATCGACGGCAAATCCTATCGCTCTATCTGGCTGAATGAGAACGGCTGGTCTGTGCATATTTTCGACCAGCGCGATCTGCCGTGGAAGCTTAATGTTGTTGAGCTGAAAAGCCCGGAAGACTGCGCCGTCGCCATTAAGGAGATGTGGACGCGCGGCGCGCCGCTTCTGGCGATGACCGGGGCGTATGGTCTGGCCATGGCGCTGCGCAATGACCCGTCTGATGCCGGGCTGGAAGCGGCGTATAAAATGCTGGTCTCGACCCGCCCGACCGCGGTGAACCTTAAATGGGCGCTCGATCAGGTCTATGGCGTGGTCCAGCCCTTAACTCCGGTTGACCGGGCAGAGGCGGCCTATGCCAAGGTGAATGCGCTTTGCGATGAGGATGTCGCAACGAACCGGGCCATTGGCGAATATGGCCTGACCATTATTCGCGAGCTGCACCGTCAAAACCCGGACCGGCCGGTGAATATTCTCACCCATTGTAATGCGGGCTGGCTGGCGACCGTGGATTATGGCACGGCAACCTCACCCATTTACCGCGCGCATGATGAGAGCATTCCTGTGCATGTCTGGGTGGATGAAACCCGCCCGCGAAATCAGGGGGCGCTGCTCACGGCTTATGAGCTACAGCAACACGGCGTGCCGCATCATCTGATCGTGGATAATGCGGGCGGGCTTCTCATGCAGCGCGGGCAGGTGGATATGTGCATTGTCGGCGTTGACCGCGTCACGCGCAATGGCGATGCCTGCAACAAGATCGGCACCTATCTGAAGGCGCTCGCTGCCTTTGATAATGACGTGCCATTCTATGTGGCGCTGCCCATGACGACCTATGACGCAGATATGCCGACCGGGCGCGACGTGCCGATTGAAGAACGCGATGCAACCGAAGTCACCCATATTGATGGGCTGGATGAAAACGGTGAGATGAAGCGTGTGAAGCTCACGCTTTCACCGGGCGGAAACCTCGCCTTTGACATCACGCCTGCGAAATACGTGACCGGCTATGTGACAGAGCAGGGGCTTATGTCCCGTGCGGAGCTGATCGCCAAAGCGGGGTAATGCTCCCGGCCAGCTGATTCCATGAGAGTTTTCTGAGGCCTTTCGAAATACGATGTCGCAATGGCCTCAGACATTCGTAGAAGGCTCGCCATCTGCCCGCCACGCCGCGCTTTACCTGCGACCAAAAAACACCACACACCCCCTGTTGCTATGGGTGAGATAGCATGCTAACTCCGCGCCGATGACAGAGGGGAGTCGTCATTTTTGCCGGTATTTCCCCGCTGCCTCTAGTTTTTTCACCGGGCCCTGGCCCGAACCTGAATGGGTGAGCATTTGAGCGCGTTACAAGTCAGTGAAGCCGCTACTCGTTATGCAGCCGCACTTCTCGATCTGGCGACAGATCAGAAAGCAGTTGAACAGACCGAGTCAGAACTCAACTCTTTCGGAAAGGCCCTTGATGACTCCGCTGAGCTGAAAGCCGCGCTGTCTAAGCCTACCGTTTCTTCTGAAGATAAATCTGCCGTGATCCGCGCGATTGCTGCCAAGCTGAGCCTGTCTCCGCTGGTTGGCAATTTCCTTAGCGTTGCGGCTGACAATCATCGTGCCGGCGAGATCGGTGACATGGTGCGCGCATATCGCGACCTGTCAGCGGCTCAACGTGGCATGACGCGTGCGAGCGTTGTCTCTGCACATGAACTGACCCCGGCTCAGGTTAAAGAACTTGAAGACCTGGTAGCCTCCGTTTCCGGTGGCGAAGTTTCCATGGATGTCCGTGTCGATCCTGAACTGATCGCCGGCTTCCAGCTGAAAATTGGCTCTCGCCTCATTGATGCGAGCGTCAAATCCAAACTTGATCGTATGAACCTTGCCATGAAGGGAGCATAGGCCCAATGGACATCCGCGCGGCTGAGATCTCTGAGATCCTCAAAAATCAAATTCAAAATTACGGCGTGGAAGCTGAAGTTTCCGACGTCGGTCAGGTACTGTCAGTTGGTGACGGTATCGCTCGCGTCTACGGCCTCGACAGCGTTCAGGCTGGTGAGATGGTCGAATTCGACGGTGGCGTTAAGGGCATGGCCCTGAACCTCGAGAGCGACAATGTCGGTGTGGTTATCTTCGGTAACGACCGCGGCATTAAAGAAGGCGACACAGTTAAACGTCTCGGTGAGATCGTTGCTGCGCCAGTTGGTAAAGGTCTTCTCGGTCGCGTTGTTGACGCTCTGGGCGAACCAATCGACGGCAAAGGCGCACTGGCTGACGTTGCGTCCCGTAACCGTGTAGACGTTAAAGCGCCGGGCATTATCCCGCGTAAGTCTGTTCACGAACCAATGATGACCGGTATTAAAGCTATTGACGGCATGATCCCGGTTGGTCGTGGCCAGCGTGAGCTTGTTATTGGTGACCGTCAGACCGGTAAAACCGCGATCTGTATCGACGCCATCCTGAACCAGAAGCCAAGCAACGACGCTGCTAAAGACGATTCAGAGAAACTCTTCTGTATCTACGTTGCTGTTGGCCAGAAGCGTTCTACCGTTGCTCAGGTTGTTAAAACCCTCGAAGAGCGCGGCGCTATGGACTACACAGTTGTCGTATCTGCTACGGCTTCTGAACCAGCGCCTCTGCAATACCTCGCGCCATACACCGCTTCTACAATCGGTGAATATTTCCGCGACAACGGCATGCACGCTCTCATCATCTTTGATGACCTGACAAAACAGGCTGTTGCTTACCGTCAGATGTCTCTGCTGCTTCGTCGTCCACCAGGTCGTGAAGCTTACCCAGGTGACGTATTCTACCTGCACTCCCGTCTTCTCGAGCGTGCGGCTAAACTGAACGAAGATCACGGCAAAGGTTCTATGACCGCTCTGCCGATCATCGAAACTCAGGCGAACGACGTATCCGCATACATTCCAACGAACGTGATTTCGATCACTGATGGTCAGATCTTCCTCGAAACCGACCTGTTCTATCAGGGTATCCGCCCAGCTGTGAACGTTGGTCTCTCGGTTTCCCGCGTTGGTTCTGCTGCTCAGACCGGCATCATGAAGAAAGTTGCGGGTTCCATGAAGGGTGAGCTGGCTCAGTATCGTGAGCTCGCGGCCTTCGCGAAATTCGGTTCTGACCTCGACCCGGCTACGAAGAAAACGCTCGACCGCGGCGCACGCCTCACCGAGCTTCTGAAACAGCCTCAGTTCTCTCCGCTTCAGATGGAAGAGCAGGCGCTGGTCATTTACGCTGGTACACGTGGCTATCTGGACTCTGTTCCTGTTGATGCGGTTACGCGTTACGAGAAAGAGCTCCTGTCATGGCTCCACTCTAACAAGGCTGACCTGCTGGCTAAAATCCGTGACGAGAAGAAACTCACGGACGAAATCAAGGCTGGTATGGAAGAAGCCTTGGCTGAGTTCACAAAGAACTTCGGCTAAGACCTGAGAGACGCTGGATATGAATTTTCAGACCCCAAAAGCTTGGTGGAACCATCTTTCAGGAACTGAAAAAGCTGCAGTCACTGTACTTGGAGCATTCGTATTTGGCGTCCTTCTCATCGCGAGTGGACTGAAGGTGGGCGCTGCGCTCGCCGGACTGAACTAAAAGGCGGTAATTATGCCGAGTTTGAAGGATCTTAAAGGCCGTATTGCTTCTGTGAAATCCACACAGAAGATTACAAAGGCCAAGCAGATGGTTGCTGCAGCCAAGCTCCGCCGTGCGCAGGAAGCTGCTGAAGCTGCTAAACCATATGCAATGCGTCTCGCAGGCGTGATCTCAAACCTGACATCAGCTGCATCAGGTGGTCAGGGACCAAAACTGCTTACCGGCACCGGTAAGTCAGACACCTACCTCCTGATCATCATGACGGCTGAGCGCGGCCTTTGCGGTGGCTTCAACGCCAACACCGTGAAGAAAGCGCGCGAAGAGATCACACGTCTGAAGGGCGAAGGTAAGACCGTGAAAATCATCACGGTTGGCAAAAAGGGTCGCGAACAACTCGTTCGTACCTATGGCGAGCACATGATCGCGCACATCGACACTTCGTCTGCGCGTGGGTCTGATGACCTTGCTGAAATTGCTCTGGAACTGGGTAAAGACGTCAATGCGCGCTTTGAAGCGGGCGAATTTGACGTGGCTGCTCTGATCTTCTCGCAATTCAAAAACGTGATCTCTCAGATCCCGACATCCAAGCAACTCGTTCCGGCTGAAACGCCAGAAGATGTGCCGACTGTCGATCTGAAAGGTGCAAACTACATTTATGAGCCGTCTGAAGAGGAAATCCTCGAAGCGCTCCTTCCACGTTATCTGAACACACTGCTTCTTTCTGCGCTTCTTGAAAGTGCAGCTGGTGAGCAGGCTGCGTCCATGACTGCTATGGACAATGCGACGAACAATGCCGGTGAGCTGATCGACAAGCTGTCGCTCCAGTACAACCGTGCACGTCAGGCTCAGATCACGAAAGAGCTGATCGAGATCATTTCCGGCGCGGAAGCGCTGTAGGCTGATAAGGGCAGGTCGTAACGATGAGTTTCTGGGTTTACGAAAACAAGATCCGCAACCGGGCGCGTATCCACGTGTCCAGCTGCCGGTATTGTAATGAAGGCAAAGGCGTTGGCGGCGCAGCTGACAATGTCGAAGCTGACGAATGGCATGGTCCATTCGATGATTTCGCAACTGCTGAATCCACCGCAAACGGCCTTGGCCGCAAGGACACAGCAGCCTGTGGCGCTTGTAAGCCACAAACGAAAACGGCTGACGATGTGAAGCCTGCCAAGGCGGCCAAAGCGCCTGCCAAGAAAACTACCAAGGCTGCAGCTAAGCCAAAAGCCGCTGCTGCTGCCGCAACTGAAAAGACGCCTGCTAAAGCCGCTCCGGCTAAGAAGGCACCCGCTAAAACAACCAAAACAACCGCTAGTACAAAGGGGTCATCCATGAGCACCTCCGCAACCGGCCGTATCTCTCAGGTGATCGGCGCTGTGGTCGACGTTGAGTTCGAAGGCAAGCTGCCAGACATTCTGAACGCACTCGAAACTGAAAATAACGGCAACCGTCTGGTTCTCGAGGTCGCTCAGCACCTCGGCGAGAACACAGTCCGTACGATTGCTATGGACTCTTCCGAAGGTCTCGTTCGTGGCCAGCCTGTGACTGACACCGGCGCGGCGATCAACGTACCGGTTGGCCCGGCAACGCTTGGCCGTATCATGAACGTTATCGGTGAGCCGATTGACGAACGTGGTGAAGTGGCAACTGCAGAGCGCCGTCCAATTCACGCGGAAGCTCCAGAGTTCACTGATCAGGCAACGTCTGCTGAAGTGCTCGTAACCGGTATCAAGGTTATCGACCTTCTCTGCCCATACGCTAAGGGTGGTAAAGTTGGTCTGTTCGGTGGTGCGGGCGTTGGTAAAACCGTTCTCATTCAGGAGCTGATCAACAACATCGCGAAACTCTTCGGTGGTTACTCCGTATTCGCGGGTGTTGGTGAGCGTACTCGTGAGGGTAACGACCTTTACCACGAGATGCAGGAAGCTGGCGTTATTAACCTTGAAGGCGAAAGCCGCGTTGCTCTCGTCTACGGTCAGATGAACGAGCCTCCAGGCGCACGTGCACGTGTTGCTCTGACCGGTCTGACACAGGCTGAGTACTTCCGTGATGAAGAAGGTAAAGACGTTCTGTTCTTCGTGGACAACATCTTCCGCTTCACACAGGCTGGTGCTGAGGTGTCCGCGCTTCTCGGTCGTATTCCTTCTGCTGTGGGTTACCAGCCAACTCTGTCTACGGACATGGGTGGCCTGCAAGAGCGTATTACCTCAACCACTAAAGGTTCGATCACGTCGATCCAGGCCGTATACGTACCTGCGGACGACCTGACCGACCCGGCGCCAGCAACCTCGTTTGCCCACCTTGACGCGACAACGGTTCTTAACCGTGCGATCGCTGAGAAAGGCATCTACCCGGCTGTTGACCCGCTCGACTCTTCTTCCCGTATTCTGGACCCGATGGTTGTTGGTCAGGAGCACTATGAAGTTGCTCGTGGCGTTCAGTCCATCCTTCAGAAGTACAAAGAACTTCAGGACATCATCGCCATCCTCGGTATGGACGAGCTGTCTGAAGAAGACAAACTGGTTGTTGCCCGTGCGCGTAAAGTTGAGCGCTTCCTGTCTCAGCCATTCGACGTTGCTCAGGTCTTCACCGGCTCTCCTGGTGTTCAGGTTAAACTCGAAGACACAGTTAAAGGCTTTAAAGGCCTCATCGCTGGTGAGTTCGACCACATTCCAGAGCAAGCGTTCTACATGTGCGGTAACATGGACGAAGTTATGGCGAAGGCTCAAAAGCTCGCTGCTGAAGCTGCGTAAGCCAGTCTCTGATCTGAATAAGAAAAGGCCGTCCCCTGGGGCGGCCTTTTTCGTTGTTCTAGTTGGTCTTACTGCGAGCTAACGCATTTTCGAGAATAGTTTCAGATAGAATTTTGATGTCACAACCCATAGCAATGAGTTCATGGGCTCGAGCTAACTTGTTTCCAAAGTGGGTGGTTCGCCAATGAGGCGAAGCTCTATCAGCAACAACAACGTAGTTTGTTTGTTGTGTGATTGATTGTTGAAAAATGCCACCAGCATCTTCGATTAGTTCTGCGACATGCCTTCGCGTCCCTAGAGAGGTTGGTCCCGTGATTACAAAGCGTTTGTTTTCAAACTGAACGGTGCTGGAATCAAGTTCTGTCTCGTCCAACTCAGCAACATCCCCGATGTTAGCTTTACCTGAAAGAGCATAGCCGTCGCCTACTAAATGAGTGAGCCATTCGTGAATTTCTTCACGCTCGTTTTCATCGATTTGATTGTCGGATAACGATGCAAAAATAGAGCTTCTCAAGTCCGACAGCGCATCAGAGGCGGACAAGTGTCTGTCAGTTAAGAATTTGTCCCTAATGGCGACAATTTCTGGGTCCGTGACGACTCCGTCACAAACTACTCCGCCGCAGAATCCCAAAAATCGATTTAACGCATCTTTTTCCGCAAATTCCTCGTCGAAGCGGATAGCGTCTTGTGTAGCATCTATGATGTCTGTGAGCTGAATAGACAGGTCTTCTTCAGAGGAAAAACAACCAGAGTTGAGGTCTTCAATAAGATCTTTGGAATCGGGATCGTCAAAAAATTCTGAAAACGCTTCGGCTTCTTTCAAAATAGCGGTCGGTTCACCCTGTTCTATTCGTCCTGACGATAGTGCACCTTCTAAAAAGCCAATCCAGTAATTCGCTTTCTTTCTGTCATTTGCAGTTTTGTTAAATTTAGAGACATTTTCATCTAGGTGACGTTCCCAAAACCCAAGGCGAATTTTTTCTGACAGTTTCATTGTTTGAAATCTACTCCACAGAGAGCCGCACAAAATATACTGCATAGTTGAACGTGTATTCGCCTACATAATCAATCAGACGATCTTGCCTTCCTGATAGTCCTTCACCTGATCTTTCTTGATCTTGCCAGCCCGCATGAAAATGTAGATCACGGCGATCACCACCACCACGAGACAGCCCACGAGGATCCAGTTGATCCCGCCGCCATCGCTCGCGGTTTCGGCGGGTGTTGGCGTCGGCGTGGCGGTTGCCGTTGTTGTCTCTGTTGGCGTGGGTGTCGGGTCAGAGGTCGGCGGTGCCTCTTCTGGCGGAGTATCTTCGGTATCTTCGCCTCCGCCCAGAATTTCAGAGGCAGCACCGGCTACGGCTGCTGCGCCCGCTACCGCGCCGGCTGCGCCGATCTGATTGGTATCATCCGGCGTTTCGCTGCCGGTTTCTCGCACATCATTTGCGTCGGCATTGGGACGATTATTCGCGGCAGGCGGCGCTTCGAGCGCAGCATCCATGGCGAGCGCTGTGGCCTGGTTGATAATGCCTGTCACAGGCAGGCCGGCCTGCTGTTGAAAGGCGATGACTGCATTTTTCGTGGCGGGGCCGAAGTCGCCATCAAACCCGCCTACAGCAAAGCCGAGCGCCGCCAAAAGACGTTGAAACTCTTCAACCTTGTCGCCTTTATCGCCGATCTCCAGCCGGCCGCCATCACGCGGGTTCAGAATGTCTGGAATTTCCACCCGGAACAGGTCGAGCGCTTTAGCCGTCCACCAGATGCGGTCGCTCTCACCATGGGCGGGGCTGCCTGCATCCGGATTACCGAAATTGATGCCGCGCGAGACCTTGCTCGCATCATTCATATCGGCAAAGCGGGAGAGATCGTTGGATTCGAAGAACTTCGCCGCCACCTGAATAGAGGCCTGAAGATCACGTGAGATCAGGTCTGGATCAGTATCAATGGGTAGTCCGGTCAGCGCCGCGAACTTCACATAGTTGTTCTTGCCCGTCAGCTGGATGAAGCCGCGCCCACGATATTTCCAGCCATCCCCTGAGGCCTCGTCGCCATTGCCCATGCGATTACCATAGGCGCGATTGGCAATCATTTCCGGCTTGCGCGCATATTGTTCGGCAATCTCATCGGTCTCGAAATATCGACCGAAGACACTGCGCAGCGCACTGGCTGAATAATTCAGGTTTTCAGAGGTGTAGCGAAGATATCCGGTCTCAATCAGGCCCTGGCCCAGAAAGTGCGCCAGTCGCATAGCCGTGTTGATGCCATGGTCTTCCAGTACCGACTGCGATTGCAGAAAGGCATTCACATACCGGCCCTGCGTCGTGCCGGAAATACTGTTCCAGTTTGGCGCGCCGGGAAGCTGAGATACGATCTGATCCAGATTGAGCGTTGCGATGTCCACGACATCAAAAAAGTTATTCGGCATGTTCACGTCCCCTGAACTGCATGAATGGTCCCACACTTTAAGGTTAACAGACGCGCTATTATCTACCAAGCGGCTAAAAGTAGGAGAGAATGTCTTCACATTGCTCCGGGCTTCTAACACCATGTGACAGGCAGAGAGGGGGTGGCCGATGAGTGAACAGGATGATGCGACGCCGATCCGGCATTCGGAGGATGGCGAACCCATGACAAAGGCGGAACGGATTTTCGTTCGCCTGTCTATTCTTCAGACCATTCTGGCCGTGGCCGGTATTTTCACCGGCGTGGTCGCACTCTATGCCGCGCTCAGTGAGGCGGACGCCGTGCGCAAGCAACAGGCCGCAGCGGTCCTTCCGGTGATCGTCGTCGCGCGGAGCCAGACGATCAGCGAGGATGAGGGCTTCTTTGAATGGAATGCATTCAATTGGGGTATTGGCCCGGGCCGCGTTCAGGCGCTGCGAATGCTCCACAATGGCGAACCCGTTCGTGACTGGGATCATCTTTTGGAACGTATCGGCCTGCCGGAGACGAATTACGAGCACTCGCAGATCACCGGGCGCACCTATACGGCCTCTAATGAACCCGACATGGTCTTCCGCACGCGTAATCGGGAACTGGCTGTTGCCATGCTGGAAGCATCGCGAAATACAGAGATGGATTTGTGCTATTGCTCAGTGTTTGAGACGTGCTGGATGATGCCACGATCCTTCACGGATGCCCCTCCGCGCGTGGAAATCTGTCCTGACTACGGAGATGATGCGTTTATTCAGTAAGTGCGGCATTGCTAGCACTGGACTTCAGAGAAATCTGCGTTAAACCCTCTGGGAAATTGCAAGAGAGTCAAAATGTCTGAAAAGCTGAACTTTTCCCTTGTATCCCCTGCGCGCGAACTTTTCTCCGGAGAAGTCGACCATGTGATCGCACCGGGTTCTGAAGGTGAATTCGGCGTACTGCCGAACCATGCGCCATTCATGTCTACGCTGCGCTCTGGCCGCGTTCGCATTATAGAGGGTGATGAAGTTCACCGCTATTTCGTACATGGCGGCTTTGCTGACGTAACGCCTGAAGGCCTGACCATTCTGGCTGAAGAAGCGATCCGTCTGGAAGACCTGAATGAAGAAGGTATTCTGAACGCGATCTCTGAAGCTGAGATGGCGCGTGATGGCGCTGCCGATCAGGCAACACGCTTTAAAGCTGAAGGCGATGTTCAACGCCTGAAAGCTCAGCTGGATGCGCTCAGCGAAGCGCACCACTAAGCGACACGCTAGTTTATCAAAAAAGCCGCGGTCTGATGATCGCGGCTTTTTTGTATCTGAATGTCTGGCGGGCCGGTTATTCCGGCTCTGTCCACTTCTCAAACTGCTTTGCAACAGCCTCATAGACCGGGCGTTTGAAGTGGATGATGAGCGGTGTCACTTCAGAGAGTTCAGCCCAGCGCCAGGCGTCAAATTCCGGCGTATGGAAATCGAGACGCACGTCAGAGTCTGAACCATTAAAGCGCAGCGCAAACCATTTCTGCTTCTGGCCAATATATGGGCCGGGCAGGCGCGCTTTCAGATCAGGCGGGAAGTCGTAATAGAGCCAGTCCGGGCTTTCTTCCAGAATAGTTGCCAGCTTCTGGGAAACGCCAATCTCTTCTTCCATTTCGCGCATAGCAGCGCTCTCAGCGCTTTCGCCCTTATCAATGCCGCCCTGTGGCATTTGCCATTGGAAAGGGCCGTGAGCGTTGATGCGGCGGCCAAGAAAGACGTGTCCGCGTTTGGAGAAGAGAGCGATGCCTACATTGGGGCGATAGCGAGCCGGGTCTCTGGAACCTTGCAACGGGCCGTCATGCATTAGTGTTGTGCCTGCTCTTCTTCATGCGCGCTGACATAAGTTGGCGCTGTGCGTGGGAGGGCAGATGCCGGTGCCAGCAAATACCCTTTGGACGGAAGTGTTTCTGCCCAGTCGCGTATCTGGTCAATAGTGATCGGGAAGGCAAAGCCTGTTCCGAGTGCCGAGCCGCGCTGAAGCGAGATCGCTTCAAGGTGCAGAAGCTGTTCATCAATCGCAGCGCCAGTTGGATCCGCGTCGACCACGCGTGCGGCCTGTGTGTATGGCAGATGATTGGATTCAGCGACCGTTTCGAAGACGGAACGAGGTGCTGCGCCATCATGGATGAAGGCAAGGCCGCGTTCTTCCAGCATTTCAAAGACTGGCGCGATCGCACGGCTATCGGTCGCAAAGCGTGCGCCCTGATAATTTGTCACGCCGAAATAGCCTGTCGCACGGCTGAGCAACCATTCTGTGCGGCGACGGTTTTCCAGCGCATTTGCGGTGGTGAGAAGCGTATAAGGCCCGGTGTCATTGTTCGGATAGTCATATGGCTCCATAGGCAGCTCAATCATGACTTCATGGCCCGCCTCACGGGCTTTATCTACCCAGTCCTGAAGACCACGGGAATAGGGAACGAAAGACAGCGTAATCTCAGGCGGCAGCTCATCAATAGCAGCCTGTGTGACGCGGGCGTTCAGGCCCAGTCCGCCAATGACGATGGAAACAGTCGGGCGGCCTGCCGGGTTGGAAAACGGACGGCGATAGACCTGAAAACTCGTGCGGCCATCATCTGCGATGACGGGCAGACGTCCACCATGCTGGCTCCATTCAGACATGCCCGGTAAAGGCGCTTCAGGAAGGGCAGCAGATGCCGTTTCAACGGGCGTGTCAGGCGTGATGACCTCAACAACAGGGTCATCGTGCGGCTGAGCGCTTGCAAGATGGGTTTCGTCCTCAGAGCCGGGATCAGGCACGCCAAGGTTTGGCGTGTGATGGTCGTCTTCAACGGCGTGTGGGTCTTCACCATGTGTGTTGTGTTCGTCGCCTGTCGTCCGGTTCATAAGGTTAACCGGCTCATGGCTGGGGTCGTCAAAAAGGCCGACAACCTGCCGCGGACTTGCGTTTTCGGCATCGCCCGTGAAGCGGATAGCGGCCACTGCGGCCGTACCGATGGCGGAGAACGTCAACACAGCGAGTGCTGCGTGCGTAATGCCCGTTTTCACCGGGGAAGGAGGAAGTCTGCGCGAGGCGGCCATAGGCGTACCTTTGGGAAGATTCGAATCTTTATCCTATTTTGATGAAAACCATTAACGCTTCGCAAAAGCAGGCAGAATTTGCCGGGTGTTTGCAGCCACCCGGCTGTGCTGTGAGGTCTGGCTGGGCTTAGCCTGAGGTTGCGTGATCAACGCTGGAAAGCGTGATTGTACGCAATTGCTCAATCGCACGCTCAAGCTGATAGTCTTCGCCTTCATAATCTTCAGCCGGCATGTCTGCTGGCATATGGATTTCAACGCGTTCTGAGCCTGAGTCATTGTCGAGCGCATTTGGAAGGTCAGCTTCAGAGAAGCGGCGCATATCTTCCAGCTGGTCTTCAGTGATGTGGTATTGAGCGACTTCAAAGTCTGGCTCAATGCCGGTCGCCTGAATTGAGCGGCCAGATGGCGTGTAATAGCGCGCAGTTGTCAGGCGCAGAGCGCCGCGCTGTGCGCTGAGCGGAATGACCGTCTGAACTGAGCCCTTACCAAAGCTTGTCATGCCGAGGATCTGTGCGCGTTCCATATCCTGAAGAGCGCCAGCCACAATCTCGGCTGCGGATGCAGAGCCGCCATTGATCAGCACCATGATTGGCACTTCAGCGAAGCGTTCGCCGCGCGTTGCGTTATAGCGCTGAATGTCACGTGGATCGCGGCCACGGGTGGACACCACCTCGCCGGAATCCAGGAACATGCTGGACACTGAAATTGCCTGGTCAAGCAGTCCGCCCGGATTGTTGCGCAGGTCCAGAATGAGGCCCGCCGGGTGGTTGCCCAGCTCTGTTTCCAGTGCAGACAGGGATTCTGCGAGAAGTTCGGTCGTGCGCTCATTGAAAGCGGAGATGCGAACATAGCCAATGTCTTCTTCCATGACTTCATGGACAACAGATTTCGGACGAATGATTTCGCGGGTCAGCGTGACGTCAAACGGTTCGTCTTCGCCTGCGCGGATAACGGTGATGACAATGTCTGTGCCGACTTCGCCGCGCATACCGCTGATCGCGTCTTCAAGTGTTTTGCCAACGATTGAGACACCATCAATGGCAGAGATCAGATCGCCAGAGCGCAGATCAGCGCGTGCCGCCGGTGAATCGTCAATCGGAGAAACGATTTTGACATAGCCTTCAAACGAGCTGACTTCGATGCCGAGACCGCCATATTCGCCGCTTGTCTGTTCCTGCATGTCCTCATAGGCCGATGCCGGCAGATAGCTGGAGTGCGGGTCGAGGGATGCAAGCATGCCATTAATGGCATTTTCCATCGCATCAGACTGGTCGACATCAATCACATATTCAGTGTCCACGCGCGCCAGAATCTCAGCGAACAGGTCAAGCTGCTGATACACTTCCTCACGCTCAGAATTCGTGCTGTTGGCCGACCAGGCCAGCGACGTGACGCCTACGGCTGTAAAACCGAGTGCTGCAGCACCTACGACAGTCGACATCAACCATGAGCGCATGGTGTTCTCCTCTAAAGTCCGCCGGTCACCCTGACCGTCCGGACATCCATCTCTGTGGGTCTTCAGGCGTTCCGTCACGTCGCAACTCCATATGTAAATCCGGAGATACGTCTGCGCGGTTCGTCATCCGACCTATTGGTTCTCCTGCGAGAACTGCCTGCCCAAGTGTCGGGTAAACATCAGACAGGCCATATAAAACTATATGGTATCCATCACCTGTTCGCAAAATCAACATTTGTCCATAACTGCGAAAAGGTCCTGCATATTCAATAATCGCATCAGAAGGTGCAACCACCTGCGCCGATGCACGCGTTCTCAGCGTTATACCTTCCGCGCGACGGCCTGTTGGCAGCTCGTCTCCAAAGGCCTGAATCAGTCTGCCATTGGCTGGAAGGCCTAATTGGTCCAGCACAGCAACGCTGACAGGTGGTGCATCCTCAATGTCGGGTTCAGAGGTGTTGTCTGACGGTTCTGGCGGTTTCCGGCCCGGCGTGAGAGGCGCATTGGCTTCAAGGTCTTCAAGGAAGCTGCGAATACTGTCTGCGCGGGCGGCAAGCGCAGACACACGCTCGCGCAGTGCATCGGCTTCGCCTGTGAGGTCTTCAAAGGCAGACCGCTTTATCGCGACAAGCTCTTCGATTTCCTGCTGATTTTCAGCCAGTTCTACTTCTTCGGCTGTCAGCCTCTCCTGTTGGCGACTGACCGCATCAATCAGATTGGCGTAATTGCGAATGTCTGCGGCGAGGCCTTCAGAGCGGGTTTCAAGCTCGTCTGCAATGTCGCGCATGATAATGGCAGACCGAATGGCGTCGGTTGCATTGTCCGGATGTGTGGCCAGCGCAGGTGGCTGACGACGGGAGGCCGCGGTGAGGGCGGCAAGAAGATCGCGCAGGCCTTCTCGGTCAGCCATCAGGGCTTCACGGGCGCGGCGTTCTTCGATTTCAAGGTCTATCAGTCGGCGCTCAATGCGGGCGGCTTCTTCCTCGCGGCGCGCACCTTCCTGCGCGGCCGCTAAAAGCTGACGGTTGACCACGGCCAGATCAGCTCGCGCGCTTTCCTGCGCCGCTTCAATGGCGGCGAGGGCGCGACGATCGGCTTCCAGCTGGGCTTCGAAGTCTTGGAGCTCTTCCTGGGTGACGCTTTCCTGCGCGGCTGCGATATGCGCAGACGAGGCGATAAGGCCTATGGCAATGGAAAATGAGACGCGTCGGAGAATCATGAGGCTATGATACAGCCGGTTCACCAACGCGTCATTAACGCAGCTCAGCCTCAATGGGCTAATTTGGGCGCGATTATTTCGCTTTTTGCTGCTGTTTTTGTGGGTTCAGCTGACGCTTGGCGTGACGATAGACGCGGCGCTTCATGTGCTGATTATTCGGCAGAGGTTTAAACTCTTTCGTCGGGTACGGATCGTCGAATTTGTATCCGAACAGTGTGATGGTGCGGGAGAACATAATCTCCACATAACGCGCCATCTGGTCGTCATACATTTCGCGATAATCTTTATCCTTACGGACACCGCCCTTGAAGTGCAGACCGCCCAGTTCCAGTGGTTTGGACAGGCCAAGATAGCGGCCAAGTTCGGCCATATCGTCGTGCAGGTATTCATAGCGGATCACATAGTCTGCGATCGGAATATCCTGATAATAATATTCAGTGCGTGCGCCGAAATCCATGGCCAGACGGTCATAGAGGAAGCGCTTGAACGTCACATCTTCCGGAACGCGGCCAAGTTTCTGGTGCCAGTAATAAAGGGAGACCACGCGGTCCCACGGATTACGCTCATTGGCGACAATCTTGTATTCGAACAGATTTGGCGTGTCGTTGAAGAAGGACAGAATGTTGTAAATGTCCGCATGCGCGTCGATTTTCAGCTGCTTGCCGTGCAGTTCGCGCGTCGGTTTGATGACGATCCCATCCGGGAAAGTGATGTCTTCTTTTTCAGCGTCAATCGGCAGTGTGGCGTCGCCGCTCACGAGCTGTTGCCCCAGAAGTACAGCTGTCGTTGTCCCCGCCGTTTTCTGAGTTTTTACGTGAATATACTTGTGCTCATGAGAAACAATCATGCGTACCCCTTTTCTCACCTGACCCCAGCCGTAATGAGAAAGAGAAAACAGGTCAAGGGAAAACGGGCAGGGGCTGAAACTGCTGAAAATCGCCGTAATTCCGGGCAGTTGCGTGCATTTTCGTGACCTATGCGGAGGCGGTTCGGATCAGAAATCCTGCGCCATTTCATCTGCCAGTAGAAGCGATTCAAGCAGGGCGGAATCGAGTTTTTCATGCCCGTTCAGCACGCTCATCGCATATGCAATCAGCTCCATGCGCGCAGGGTTGGAAAGCGCGGTTTCTGCTGTCTGGTTGGCGGGGCCGTTTTGAAGCAAATGCTCCCTGGCTGTTTCTGGTGTGAGGCCATCTTCGAGACGCGTATCATCCCATCCGCAGACAGTGCAGGGCTCAAACCCATCAGAACTGAGAAGCGTTGGGAGGCGACAACACTGGCAGGTAGAGCGCTTGAACATGGCGCCGCTCACTCGCGGTGATAGGGCGTGCCCGCCATCAGGCTGATCGCGCGATAAATCTGCTCGGCGGCCAGAACGCGGACCAGTTTGTGCGGCCAGGTGAGGGAGCCAAGACGGATTTTATTGTGATAGGCTTTTTTGACATCGCGCGTGAACCCGTCCGCGCCGCCAATCAGAAATACCAGATCCGGACAGCCATTGTCTTTCAGCTTTTCCAGATGGGCGGAGAAGTCAGTAGAGGTCCAGTCCTTGCCGCGCTCATCGAACAGGAAGACTTCAGCCCCAGCGGGTATCTTAGCCAGAAGCTTTTCGCACTCCTGATCCTGAGTGTGCCCGGCCTCAACTTCAATTTCAGACACATTACGCACGCCAAGAGACGCGCCGAGCTTTTTTGCGCGGGAGATATAATCGTCCACAAGCTCGCGCTCAGGGCCGCGTTTCATGCGGCCCACTGTGATGAGGCTGATTTTCATTGAAGGCTGAAACTAGTGGGTTTCAGCAATATGTGCGCTGTCGCCAGCCCAGATGCGTTCGAGCTGGTAAAAGTCTCGCACTTCCGGACGGAACAGGTGAACGACCGCATCGCCTGCGTCGATCAGAACCCAGTCAGCAGAGGCGAGGCCTTCAACCTGCGCACGGCCAAAGCCGCCTGCTTTGAGCTTTCTGATGAGGTGATCAGCCAGTGAGCTGACATGGCGGGCCGAACGGCCTGATGCGATGATCATCGTGTCTGCGATGGAAGATTTTCCACCAAGATCGATCACTGCGATGTCTTCCGCCTTATCGTCTTCGAGTGTCTCGATGATGAGTGATTCAAGCGGCGGGAAATCATCCTGTGTCCGAGCGTCCTGTTGTGACGATGCGGACTGTGTACTCACGTCCAAAAGCTGACCTTTCCTAACTGTTTTAGACCGGCAAAAGATAGCACAGTTTTCGCCAGCTCACAAAACTATGTGCTGATTTAATTCTGTTGCCTGTATTCCGGCGATTTTTCGCGGGTTCGCGCTAGCGCAAAGCAGGATTCATGCCTATCTCAGCACTGGGTCTCATTTCAAATCTGAAACGCAGATGTGAGTGCGACTTGAAGCGCTGGGGTAAAATCGGTTAGCCCATCTTCTGGGCCGTGTGCAACGGTTGGGGATGTAAAAGGTGGGTGTGTCGTGCTCAAGATTTTCGGTGAGAGGAATACCGGCGTAACGGTTCTGAAGGCGCTGATCCGGCAGAATTCAGAGACAGTGCTGGCACCAGAGGCGGGCGACTTTCTGGAAAATCGAGCTGCGCTCTTACAAACCACCAGAGCGATCGCAAGCGCCGGACTGACCGAAGCATCCGCCTATGACCTTCAGGAAAAGGTCGAAGATGGCCTGTATTCCGGCGCGACAGGCGGTGAGAGCTGCGCTCACCGTGTGACCGACTTTAAAACCGTTGAGGCGTTTGAAGGCGGTGTGGTTTTTACTGTGCGAAACCCAGCCAGTTGGGCGTGGAGCATGTTCAACACGCTGCAGCGCAGAAAGGCTGACCTGCCGCCGAAATTCATCGATTTTCTGCTGACGGACTGGAAAACGGCGGCCCGTGACGGATTGGGTGAGGTCTATCTGCCGCCGCTCGCGCTTTATGAGCGAAAGCTCGCCAGCTATATGGCTTTCTCAAAGAAGCTGAAAGCTGAAGGTATTGCGTTTAAAACCCTGCCATTTGAAATGCTGGTCACGAACCAGCGCAAAGGCTTTCGACGTGTCTTTCCGCTTCTGACCAATCCATCTGAAAAACTGACGCCAGTGCGCGAAGCAACGCGCCCAATTCCTGAGTCACATAAGGGGCCAGCGCAAAAATATTTTCAGGCCTATTATGAAAACGAGGTCTGGAAAGACGAAATGGGCGCCGGATATGACTTTGTGCGCCATCAGTTCTCAAAAGAACTGGCCAGCCATTTCAAATTTGAATTCTAAAGCTTAGCTGACAATCCGGAATGGATTGCGTGCGAGCGTCGCGCTTCGAATACTGGTCGAAGATGCCGTGTGCAGCGGCGTAGGCAGATAGCTCCAAACGGGCGGGTAATACTGGTCAAAGCTTGCGGCTTGTTCTGGCGGCAGGCGCCATTCCGCATATCGGTGCGCAAATTTGGACAGCCGGGCCAGCCGGGCATCGCCTGGGCGTGCGATAACGGCAATAGGCAGGAGTGAGGCGATCTCATCCCAATGGCCCCATTTATGAAAAAAGCGCAGATTGTCAGCGCCCATCAGCCAGACAAATTCACCGCCTTTGACGCGCGGCAGCAGGGCGCGAATGGTGTCATAGCTATAGCGCGTGCCAAGCTGGACCTCGATATCGGTTACCTTCATACGAGGGTGGCTGGCCATACGTTTGGCGCTGGCAAAACGCGCCTCGAATGATTTCCCCTCGGTTTTGAGAGGGTTTCCAGCCGCTGGGATCCACCAGACATAATCCAGTTTCAGCTTTTGAAGCGCCTGCATGGCGACATGGCGATGGCCGGAATGGGCCGGGTTGAACGTGCCGCCAAACAGACCAATGCGAAGGCCCTTATAAGGGCCGGGCAGGCGAAGCGACATCTGGTCTACTCCTCGCCGTCCACAAGGATCATATTGTCCCGGTGAATGACGGCGCTACGGGCTGGATAGCCAAGGCGCTCAGAGACATCGCCTGTTTGCAGGCCTTTGATCTGTTCAATTTCTGTGGCGTCATAGGCGACCATGCCTTTGGCTATGGTTTTGCCTTTAGGGTTCTGGATCGCAATCGCTGCACCGCGCGTAAAGCGCCCCGTCACACTGCGAATGCCCACCGCAAGTAGGCTGGCACCTGAAATGAGGGCTTTTTCAGCTCCTGCATCAACTGTGACAGAACCTTCGGGCGTCAGATGGCCTGACAGCCAGCTCATGCGGGCGGCCTGAGGTGTGACCTCTGAGATAATCCAGGTGGCGCGCCCGCCATTGCGCAGTTTGCGGATCGGATGCTCTGGCTTGCCTAGCGTGATGACGGTTGAGCACCCCGCTGTCCATGCGATTGCTGCTGCGTCCAGCTTGGTTGCCATGCCGCCTGTGCCTACGCCGGCACTGGCATTGGCATCGCCTGCATAACTGCGAAATTCAGGGGTAACCGCTGCGGCGCTTCCAATATGCGTCGCATCAGGATTTTTGCGCGGATCTTCCGTATACAGACCATCAATGTCAGACAGTAAGACCAGCACATCGGCGTCGATCATCTGGGCGACGCGTGCTGCGAGGCGGTCATTATCGCCATAGCGGATTTCTGATGTCGCGACGGTGTCATTCTCATTGATGACAGGAATGGTGCCGTTATCCAGCAGCGTAAACAAAGTCGCGCGGCCATTCAGCCAGCGCCGGCGGATTTCGGTATCGTCCAGGGTGAGAAGGGCCTGGGCAAGCGGAAGCTTCTGCAGGTCAAAAGCAGCCTGCAATGCCGCCATCAGGCGGGGCTGGCCAATGGCGGAGGCCGCTTGTTTCAGTTCCAGCGAGCCCGGGCGACCGGACTTTTCTACCTTGTTCAGGAAAGGACGGCCCAGCGCGACAGCGCCTGAAGAGACCAGCACGACTTGCTTGCCCGCCGCGTGCAGTTCAGCAATGTCGGCGGCCAGCGTGGTCAACCAGTATTGCGAAGGCGTGCGCGTTTTCGGGTCTACGATCAGTGCCGACCCGACTTTAATGACGATCCGTTCTGCCGTCTCCAGACGCGTCGTCATGCTCAGGGTGTCCAGCCTTCTTCGCTGTCGGATGGTTCGTCATCCAGCATAGAGGCGTCATCCTCGCCATAGACATGCCGCGCCAGCTTTCGGAGAACCGGTTTTACATTTTGTCCGCTTACGGATGAAATGATTTCAATCGGTGTATCTGTGACTTTGGCCAGCTGCTGGCGTGCTTCTTCTACCTGTTCCGGCAAAAGCGAGTCGGCCTTGGTCAGCGCAATCACTTCCGGCTTGTCAGCCAGATGTTCGGCATAGGCCTCCAGCTCTCCGCGAATCTTCAGATAGGCCTCATCAGGATTGTCCTGTGTCGCGTCGATCAGGTGCAGGAGCACTTTGCAGCGTTCCACATGTGCGAGGAAGCGGTGGCCAAGCCCAGCGCCTTCTGAAGCCCCTTCGATAAGGCCTGGAATGTCGGCAATGACGAAACGGGTTTCAGGGCCAAGATCTACAACACCAAGGTTAGGCGTGAGCGTGGTGAAGGGATAGTCAGCGATTTTCGGTTTTGCGGCGGAGACAACGCTCAGGAAAGTGGATTTACCCGCATTCGGCAGGCCAAGCAGGCCAACATCCGCAATCAGCTTCAGCCGCAGCCAGATCCAGCGCTCTTCGCCCGGCAGGCCCGGATTGAAGCGTCGGGGTGCCTGGTTGATGGAGGTTTTGAACCGGGTATTGCCCCAGCCGCCAGAGCCGCCTTCGGCCAGCAGCACGCGCTTTCCGACTTCATCAAGGTCAGCAATGACCATGTCTTTGTCGTCTTCAAGAATTTCTGTGCCGACAGGAACCTTGAGCACAAGGTCTTCAGCATTGGCGCCCGTACGGTTGCGGCCCATGCCGTGCCCGCCGCGTGGTGCGCGGAAATGCTGCTGGTAGCGATAGTCAATCAGCGTGTTCAGGCCTTCGACAGCCTCCGCCCAGACCGCGCCGCCATCGCCGCCATCACCGCCATCCGGCCCGCCATATTCAACATAGGCCTCGCGTCTGAAAGAGACGCAGCCATCGCCGCCGTGACCGGAACGGATGTAGATTTTGCACTGATCAAGAAATTTCATGAATTACGACTTACCCGATAAGGCGTGACATATACAGATGATCCACGCGTTCGTCACGTCCGATGCTATAGACCGGCGCGCGCCAGCACGGCAGGAAGCCAAGCTTGCGTAGAACGCTGCCTGAGGCCGGGTTATCTGTAAAATGGCCCGAGATATAATATTTTGGCGCGACGAAGCCGTCTGACCAATTCAGAAGCGTTTGAGCGGCCTCTGTCATTATGCCCTGACCGGAAAATTCCGGATGCAGGGAATAACCGAGCCCAAACGCATCTACGATAGACGTGCGGTTGAGGCTGATCATGCCGGCACGTTTTTCGTCCAGCTCAATCATCCGGCAAATGTCCGTAAACGCCTCTTCGCCCTCATTGCCGCTATGAATGCGACGCAGAACGAAATCCTTGTCCGGGCTGGCCGGAATGCTTGCCACGTTACGGTGCACTTCAGGCAGGCTCCACAGGTCGACGAGCCAGTCGGCATCGACCGGAGCAACAGGGCGGAGAACAAGTCTTTTGCTTTTGAGTGTCTTCTGCATGGTGTCACCTGAGCGGCTAAGTCCGGAAGAGGTTCCCGAAACGAAATAAGGGAGGCCGGTGGGCCTCCCTGGTCTTTTCACCATGCTCAGATGTGTGAGCTGAGGGCCACCTACGCGGCAGCCCGTCACGGCTGCCTTATTCGGCTGCGTCCGCGACTGGCATCACAGAGACATACTGACGGTTGTCGCGTTTCTTACGAAACTCAACCTTGCCTTCAACTTTCGCGAAGAGCGTATGGTCTTTGCCCATGCCAACATTGTCGCCCGGATACCATTTGGTGCCGCGCTGACGGATGAGGATGTTACCAGGAATAACCAGCTCGCCGCCGTATTTTTTTACGCCAAGACGTTTGGACTCTGAATCGCGACCGTTACGGGACGAACCACCTGATTTTTTGTGAGCCATCTGGCCACTCCTTCAAAATTCTGTGCGATAAATGCCTGTTTAAGGCTTAGTTCGCAAGTTCTTTTGCCTGTTCGATCCAGCCATCGCGCTCGACGCGGCCTGAAGCGTTCAGTTTTTCTTCGAGTTCAGCAACACCTTCAGGTGTCAGTGCAGCGATTTGAGCGAATGAGGTGATACCTGCTTCGTTCAGTTTTTTCGCATATGCCGGGCCAACGCCTTTCAGCTTGGTCAGGTCGTCGTTACCCGCATCAGCTGGAGCCGCTTTAGCTTTAGGAGCTTCAGCCTTAGCTTCTGCCTTTGGAGCCGCTTCGGCTTTAGGCGCAGCTTTCTTAGCTGGCTTAGGAGCGTCTTCCTTGATGACAACAGCCTCTTCAGACTTCGTCTTCTTGTCAGCTTTTTTCAGCTTCTTGACGTCAACGCCTTCTGGAAGGATTGCCGTGATTTTGATCGTGGTTTCGAGCTGGCGGTGGCCCTTCTTACGTTTGTAAGTCGAACGCTGGCGCTTTTTGAAGATGATAACTTTATCACCTTTGCCCTGACCAACAACTTCACCAACGACGGCTGCGCCTTTAACAACAGGCGCGCCAACGGTGACGTCGTCGCCTTCGCCGAGCATCAGCACTTCTTCAAATGCGTGCTCATCACCTTCGTTTGCGTCGATCTTCTCGACGGTGATTTCATCGTTGGCGGCTACTTTATATTGTTTGCCGCCAGTCTTGATGACTGCGTACATCGCGCAGATCCTCTCAAAAAACTGGGTTGTGCTGACACACTATCAGCCGGAAAGCGCGGCAGATGACATATGCAGAAGCAAGAGTCAATCGCGGAATCGTGCACGCGCTGGTTTTTTAAATCCGTATACTGACGAAATCGGCGAAAGTCAAGGTTATCCGTATCTGGACTCCCGAGGTTGGGGGCTCAGATGGCTTTGTTCGCGCCTTTTGCGGGCTACCTAACTCGCCTGATTGCCGTAGCCGAAGACAGAATTGATCCTTTCTGTAATGTGGGGACGTGCGTCGCGACGAAAGCGTCTTAGCCAGCCTTTGGTACGTTCAGAATAGTTATAAAGAGCTGTGATCTGACGCAGGCCAGCCTCGCGAATGTCTTGTGGTAGGTGATACCAATAGGCGTTTATGACCTCTAGTCGCCATTGCATGACGTCTGGGTCGCCATAAGGGCTCAGAAAAAAGGACTGGTTCAGCGCATCAATTCCATCCTGCGAAATCAAGCCATCTCGCGCTACGTCAATATAGGCCAATCGGTTCCAGTTGGAGATGATGCGCGGGTTGATGGCAATAGACTGATGGGTGGCGTCGAGCGCCAGGTCGAGGTGAGGTGGAGTGCGGTCCAGATATTGTGCCGCCAAGGCATCGAGGTGATCTGCAGATGCCAGAAAGGGAATTGGTTTTACGGCCTCGCTTTCGGTTGGGGGCGCTGCTCTTCGTATTGAAAGTGTCGTGATTTTATCAATGAAGAAAAAGACTGAAACGCAAAACAGCAGCGTAAGCAGGCCTGGGCCGGAATATTTGCTAATTTTATATAACATCAATCAGCGCCGTTGAATGCTCAACGACCTCGCGCAAAGATTCACGGTCTCGCATTTTGCAAACATTGTGAATCCGGCTGCCAGTCATTGTTCTGGTGATTAGTAAGCGCCCTTTGAGAAGAGCACTGCAGGGATTGTGAAAAGGAAGATTTTTACATCCTTCTCGATCGCCCAGTTACGAGCATACTCTACGTCGAGTGAAACGCGTTCGTCATAAGTGGTGTCATTGCGACCTGAAATCTGCCAGAGGCCGGTTAAACCGGGGCGAACAGAAGCGTAATCGGTGATGAAGGCACCATACTTCTCGACTTCTCCGCGGACAATCGGGCGTGGGCCAACAATCGACATTGTGCCCTGCAACACGTTCAGCAATTGTGGGAGTTCATCCAGGCTGGTTTTGCGCAGAAAACTCCCAATCGCTGTGATCCGGGGATCATTGCGGAGTTTCTGATCTTTAGCCCATTCTGCGGCTGCGTCTGCATCGCTGGAGAGGAGGCGTTCAAGCTCCTCATTCGCGTTCATCACCATGGATCTGAACTTCAGGCATGTGAACTCGTCGCCGTTAAGGCCGATGCGTTTCTGTTTGAACAGAGCTGGGCCGCCATCGGTAAGTTTGATGATCAGCGCTACGATCAACATCATCGGGGAAAGAAAAATCAGCGCGCTTCCGGCTATGATAACGTCCATAGCGCGTTTCACCATGCTTCTTGACCCAATGGAGGGCGTCGTCGCTGAAGCATTTGCTCCATTGCGAAGGGCATATTCACCGTTCGCTTCGCCTCGCATTCTCATCCTAAATCCCCACAATTCAGTTTTGGTTGATCAGTTATGAAGGCACCACACAAAAATTCAACCGTAAAGCGGAAACCATCATAACCGACAAGGTTGAATTATTTTTGACAGAACTACCTACACCACTGCCTAAGCAGATGGCATGCCACTTCTATACTGATAAATTGCGCCAATTCAGAACAATATTGAGGTGTTATTCTTTGCTAGCTAGGGTTGCGCAATGGCTTGCTCGATGCGCTTCCGACAAAAAAGGCTAATAAATACAGAACCGAGGGGATTTCTAAACCAAAATCGAACAGGCCGTGGATTACTACCATGATGATTGCTGAAATTATCGATATTTTTAACCTGAGGTCGTGCCGTTGCGAGACGGTCCAGAATATCGTGAACAGAATTAAGGCAATTAATCCGATCATTCCCGGCCAGCCTGCCTGAACAAACCATTGAAGGAAAATGTTGTGAGCTGCGTTCTGGTCTGTCAGGGCCGTATTGGTTTGAGGTGTGCTGACGAATGAAACCGCATAACGAATGCTACCCAGACCGTGGCCTATCCAGGGATTGAGATGCCCGGCCTGCCAGGCGGCCTGGTTCATAATCTGTCGATCGGAAAAATCTGATTCCAGTGTTTGCATGCGTTCGTCGATCAGTGAGCCAGATATCGCCCATAACGTTACACCGCAGAAAAGAGCCAGACACACTGGCGTCACGATATTCAAAGCCCGAGTGGGGGCGACGTCTTGGGCGTCGGATTTTCGGGTCCGGAAGATAAGGAAGGTCGCTAAAAGGAGGGAAGCGCAAAGGCCAATTGCAAATAAACCGGCGCGTGACCCTGTTAGCAATATACCTGAGGCTAAGAATATTAGCGCTGCTATTGTAACCGGAGCGGACGAAATCGCTTTTAATAAGGCAGTTGCTGTAGTGGAGCCGGCACTCTGATTCATGTCAGATATGCGGCTGAGGAACCGATGCAGACAGAAGAGAAACAACAGACCTAAAAACGTTGCTGCAGTATTTGCGGACAGAAACGTACCTGTCAGTCGTCCTTGATGGAGCAAATTTTGGTGCCCGAGAATCGTGTTTGGCAGAGCGAAATGCTGAATGAAAACTGCGACACCATATATCAGCGCCAGGACTGCAATGACACGATTGACGCGCCGACGTCTACGCTCTGACAGTGCCGTGTATCTGCCGAACCAGAAAAAGCTTCCGGCTGTCAACAGACCTATATATTCGTATTCTGCATCAGCCGTTCGGCCGGTGACGTAATGAGTCGCTGTGAGTGCTGCCCAGATGGAGATGAACGGCACGGTCCAGAGGCGAAGAGACATCTCATTCCTGGCAATCATGCAAATCCCAAGGAATAAAAATGTCAGCGCCGAGATGAAAAGCGAAGAAGCTGGACTGTCTGCTCCCAGCAGAAGCAAGGACAGAACAAGAATGGTCAGCGCGCCGAGCGACGGAATGTCATCCAGCTTGAAAAGAGACGCTTTTCTCTGCCCCATTCGATACTCTACTCCCCAAAACCCGATCGCGAAAACCGCTGCATATGTTGTGGCTGATGCCGACGGTCAGGTAAATACTCTGGCGCGCAGAATTTCGAAGATCAATTTATGAGGTAGACCTTCGTCTATTTGGGAACCTTTTCATTTACAAAACGATGTAAAGTGTGTAACTAGCTGGAGAGCGTTAAAGTTTGAGCAAATTTGATCAACCGGTTAAAGCGGATCGTTAAGTTTGCTCTGATAAAGACAAAGAACGCGGAGGAAACTTTATGAGCGATTTTGCATTCTTCTCTCACGATGAAGTGTCACAGAGCACTTCCGGCAACGTAGATGAACGTTGGAGCGCCCGTCGCACGGCTATGTTCTGTGCTATCACATGCGGTGCTTTTTGGGTTGTTGCGATTTATGGGGCGATCAAACTTTTCTAAATCGCGTCTGAAATTACGAAATAAAAAAAACGCGCTGTGCAAACAGCGCGTTTTTTGTTGACCAGCTTTTTCTTCTTCAGGGCCGGATGGCCCGGGGCATTTAGCCCCGAGCAGCACGTGCCCAGATCGTAGGATCGCCAGCGACCTGACGTGAAATCCAGAGATAGTCCGTTTCGAACCATGGCTTGATTTCCGATGTCATATTGTCGAGCACATAATCACCCTGATTAGTGGACACGACGAGTACCGCGTGACGACCGGTTTCGCGGGAATAGCCGACCGCAAAGTAAAGCGCAGATGCCGGGATGCCTGCATTAACCAGAGCTTGTCGCTTTTCAAGCGCATAGTCTTCACAGTCCCCGCGGCGGTCCATGCCTTGCGTAAGCGGCATGGCCCAGACTTCGCTCTGACCATAGATCTGATCATCCGTTGCCGGGCGGATAAGTGTGTTGATGTTGCGATTGACGCGATCAAGCGTTGCAAACATTGAGTCCGACATTGCGATCGTCGTGTTTGCATCAGTCAGCAGTGCTGCGTTTGTCGGCGCTGGCGCAATTGATGGCGTGTCGGCGGCATCTTCTGAAGTCAGGGCGGCGAGTGGCGCAGCTATCTGAATGTCAGAGACGCGACGTAGCTCAACCTGAACCTGTTGTTGGTTGGAGATGCTTGTCAATTGCATTGCAGCTTCAAGGGTCGCTTCTGATGGCATGACCACTGAAGCTGTCTCTTTTACCTCAATGAGCGGCGCTGGGGCGCGTTCCGCCATGCCGGCTTCGTCCTGGAGAGAGGCGTCTGCCAGCTGAGCCTCGGTTTCAGCTTCATCGGTGCGGCCGCGCAGGCTGATCGCACCATTCGTATCAGAAACTGTCTCTGTCAGGCGTTCTGCGGATGGTGTGCCGCCCGTGGAGGATGCCTCGCTTGCGACATTGCCGCGTTCCAGCAGCGCATAATCCCGTGCCGGGCTGACTGGCTCGCAAATCGCCGGATTGGACTGGCAAAGCTCAATCAGGCCAGACGGCGGCGCAGTAGATGCGGCGTATGGCATGTAGCTTGAAGGGGCTGGCATTGAGGCACACGCGCCCAGTAGAGCGAGGGCGCCGGAGCATACAATAAGCTTGTATCCGCTTTTGCGGATGGAACCTGGTCTTTTTGTCGGAAGCATTTTTACTTCTCCGTATGTTTATAGGAGAAGTGTTCACATAAACTTATTGAATATTGACTTTCCGAAAACTGAGATATGATTAATTCTTATTTTGTTTTTGTTATCCTTAATGTTTGCTTTTACTTAAATCGTGGAATTTGATGAAATTTCAGGCGGAAAGCGCAATTTGGATAGAAAGGTTGAATAAAATCGCCGTCTGGTGGCTGGATGTCTTGAGCGTGTCACGGTGCGCGGGCATAAAAAGTGCTTATTGAGCAGGGGGGTATAAGGGCGTGGGGAAAAGTGTTTTGAAAATTATACTGCGGTTGGATGAGCGCTCGGCTCAGATGGGCTTGTTTTATGTGAGCCCTGGTTTGGGCGCGGTGCTGTTAATAATGAATACAAATTTGGACGCGCCCGGCGCTTAGCGGCGACGTTGAAACCGTAAAAAAATTCGCAAAACCAAAAAAAGTTTTTCAGTAGAGAGTTCAGCGCATGACAAAGAATATTCTTGTAGCTGGTGGGGCGGGCTATGTCGGGTCGCACACATGTCTGACTTTGGCGGAGCAGGGCTTTACGCCGATTGTGTTCGATAATTTTACAAACGGACACAGGGAGTTTGTGCAGTGGGGCGCGGCGGTCGAAGGCGATATTCGTGACCGCGCCGCACTTAATGCTGTTATTGAAAAATATAAGCCGGTGGGCGTGATGCACTTTGCAGCACTGATAGAAGTGGGCGAGTCGGTGAAGGCGCCTGCGGATTTTTACGAGAATAATGTGGCAGGGGCGCTCAATCTCATTCGGGCGACAATGAGCGCCGGCATTCGCGCATTTGTGTTTTCATCCACCTGCGCGACCTATGGCATGCCGGTGAAGCTTCCAATGGATGAAACGCATCAGCAAGTGCCGCTTAATCCTTATGGTCTTTCCAAGCTTATGGTTGAGCAAATTCTGTCAGATTTGCGTACCTATTCTGATTTTCCGTCTATTGCGCTTCGTTATTTCAATGCCGCAGGTGCGGATCCGGAAGGGCGTATCGGCGAATGGCATGACCCGGAGACGCATGCGATTCCGATCGCGCTCGACAATGCGCTGGGTGTGCGTTCGGGCTTTAGTATTAATGGCAATGATTACGACACCCGCGATGGAACGTGCGTTCGCGACTATATTCATGTTCTGGATCTGGCAGATGCGCATGTGCGCGCGCTCAAGGCGCAGCTCGATGGAAGTATGGGCGGCTTTTATAACCTGGGAACGGGTGAGGGGACGACCGTAAAAGAGCTTCTCGATGCGGTGATCCGTATTACCAGGCGGGAATTTGAGATCGGTTCGGGGCCGCGTCGAGAAGGCGACAGCCCGACGCTTGTGGCAGACAATGCCAAAGCTCGCGATGAACTAGGCTGGGTGCCCGCACGTGGGCTGGATGAAATTATTACAGATGCCTGGAACTGGCATTTGAAGCTGCGTGGAGAGGCTGTTTGACGTATGGGTGTTGCCTCTCTCTCGTCATGAAATGGCCGGGCTCTTGCATGATCTGTGATGCAATGCACAATATCGTCTCGCAATGGACAGGTCGCCGACAATGCTGAAGGGTCTTCTCAAAGGCAGTAAAACAAAGCGCGCAAAAGATGCGCCGCTTCTGCCTGAGGGCGTTCGTCTTTATGCCATTGGTGATATTCACGGTCGGGCAGACCTGTTGGAAAAGCTCTTCGCTCAGTTGCGCGCTGATATTAAAGGTGGCGACTTTAACCAGCTGCATTTCGTTTTTTTGGGAGATTATATTGATCGCGGCTTTCAGAGCCGGGAAGTGATCGAAATAATTTTGTCTCAGGAGTGGGGTGCGTTGAAGCCGACCTTTCTGTTGGGAAATCACGAAAAGACATTGCTGGATTTTCTTGATGATCCTTCTGTCGGGCCGTCGTGGATGGAATATGGCGGGAGGGAAACGCTCAGCTCTTACGGCGTCGAGCTCCAGAATGGTGGCAAGGGAGAGGCCGCCTGGAGGATGGCATCTGACGATCTTCGGGCCGCCTTGCCACCGAAACATCTTTCGTTTTTGCGCGGGCTGCAGCGTAGCTTTCAATTTGGTGAATGCTATTTTGTGCATGCAGGGGTTAACCCTGAAAAGCCCGTCGCAGATCAGTCTGAAGATGACCAGCTCTGGATCAGGGACAGGTTTCTGGAGAGCCGCAAGCGCCTTGAAAAAGTCATCGTGCATGGTCACACGCCAGAAACATCACCAGTGTGGGACGGCCGGCGTATTGGTGTTGACACTGGCGCCTATATTACCAACCGTCTGACGGCCGTTCGTATTGAGGGCGGTGGGGTCGATTTTATTTCAACAAACTGAATTCTGGGGACAACTCGGTGTCTGAACATCAAACGACGAATACGAGCAGATTGGCGCAGATTTTTCTTATGATCACAGCGGCGATTTTGTTGCTGGCTGCGTGTCAAACGGCCGGAGTGGCCGTCAGCAATGAAACCGGTGAGGAATTACGTGCCCGCCAGGTTACGGAATATCGTCTGGGAACTGGTGATCAGGTTCGTATCATCGTTTTTGGTGAGGAGCAGCTCTCGGGGGAGTTTGTTGTCGATGGGACGGGGGCGATATCCCTGCCTTTGATTGGTGAAGTTCACGCGGCCGGAACCTCGCTGCGAGAACTGCAGCGCGCAATAGAAACATCCCTTCGCGATGGATATCTGAACGATCCTCGCGTCAATGCAGAGGTTCTGAATTACCGTCCTTATTATATTCTGGGTGAAGTGGGGCAGGCGGGAGAGTATCCATATTCGGATGGGTTAACTGTACTGAACGCTGTTGCGACAGCTGGTGGTTTTACTTACCGCGCGAATAGCCGGATTGTTTATATCAAGCGATCTGACTCAGCGAATGAGGAACAATTCCCGCTAACGGCGACAACACCTGTTCGGCCGGGTGATACAATTCGCATTGCCGAGCGCTATTTCTGATCAATCTGGGGGCAGTACATGGCTGTGAGTAAGTTAATCTGCTGAAATTTTGAGTTGTGCAGCTTAAACTTGCTTTTTGGAAGGTCGATACTTGCTGCTGGTTGGGTTGTTGTGTTACCCTGATACTAACTTAAAGTGGAGAATGGTGGCGAAAATGATGCGTTGCACAAAATCTCGATTTGGAATTCTCGGACTTTCCCTCGTTGCCCTGACTAGCATTTCAGGCACAGCGCTGGCGCAGGAAGGTTCTGAAGCTTCTGGTGCGGCTGAGACTGCAGAAGTAGCTGTGAGTGATGTTGTTGATGCGATCATGGTGGCGCTCGCTGCTCTGCCTGCTGATGCAAGTGAAGAAGACATTCAGGATGCCGTAACCGCTGAACTTGTCGCCGCAGGTCTTGATGAGGACGCCCAACAGGAAGTTCTAGACGCTGTCGTTGCGGCGCTTATTGAAGCGGGCAATACATCCTTCGCGGCTGTTGTCGCCAGCATGGAACCAGCTCCGCTGGATGACGGCACCGGTGGCGTCGGCGGGACGCCAGGAGGTGATGGCGGCGGGATTGCTATCGATCAAGCGCCTGCGAACGCTTCTGGGGTCGGTTCAGACTACTAATTTGGCGATTTCGCCGCTTTCGCAGCATGCATGTCCGTGGGGGATTATGTGAAAAAATTACATCACTTATTGTATGTTGGAGCCGCGCTGTCCGTTTCTGGAATAGCTGCGACTCCTGCAATTCCGCAGGATGGTGCGGGCATGTTCGCGCGAGACCGGAATGTCAGTGTCACTGAGCGTCCTAGGCCGGAGTATACATCGGGAGGCATTCAGCAGGGTGCCTTTGTTATTCAGCCGTCTTTAACGATGCGCCTCGAGTCGACCGATAATGTGTATGCAACCGAAACTAATGAACTTTCTGATGAGTTTGTAACCCTCATTCCAGCCGTAAGCATCGGGTCGACATGGTCGCGCCACCAGCTTGGCGTGAATGCGTCGGTTTCCCGTTACCAATACTCTGACGCAAATACCGAAAACCGAACAGACTACGCTGTGGGAATTAACGGTCGCGTTGATGTCCTTAGAAGTTCTTTCGTTAATGGCGGTGTGGACTTTCGTTCGTCTCACGAGCCTCGTGGTTCCGCGGCAGCTGTTGGGCTTGCAGCCAGACCGATCGCTTTTGATCAAGCGTCTGCCTTCATTGGTGCGAGCCGCGAGTTTAGTCGAGTGCTTGTTGCGGGACAAATTTCTATTGATGAATTTGACTACGATGATGTTGATCTAATCGGTGGTGGCGTCGGAGATCAGGACTTTAGGGATCGAACCGATGTATCTATTGAGGGGAGGGCAGACTATGCCTATTCCCCAGACACATCGTTTTTTGTTCGAATTATTAATGAAAACCAATCGTATGACAGTGCGATAGGTGGAGTTGTTCGGGATCAGGACACTTTGACGTTTGAAGGGGGCGTAAGCTTCGATATCTCTGATCTGATAACGGGTGAAGTCGGCATCGGCATGTTTTCTACCGATTTTGACGACGCTACTCGTGGTTCAAAGGACAGTCTAAGTTTCTCGGGTGACGCGGAATGGTATGTCACTCCACTCACGACCGTTTCGGTCAATGCGAGCCGAAGGTCCTCTGCATCAGGCATCGCTGCGGCGGCCTCTTCCACCAATACGAGCGTAGGCGCTGCGGTTGATCATGAGTTGCTAAGAAATCTGATATTGTCTTCGAGCATCTCATACACCGAAAACAGTTTTGAAGGTTTAGACAGAGCTGACGATACCTTCAGGTTCAATCTTGGCGGAACTTATCTGGTCAACCGAAATGTCGGCGTTACAGCAACTTATTCACGCTCCAGTCGCGATTCTTCCGGGGCAGCAGCTCAGGCCGGGTATGATGATAATCGATTTATGATCAGTTTGGTTTGGCAGCGATAAGTGCATTTAGTAGAGTAGATTGAAATCATCTGATGAAGCAGGAAATTTCCTATCCTAACGTCGCAACTGAGGTTCCGACGGAAGATTTGCTCGATATCAGAGGTTTATTGGAAGCGTTTAAGCGGCGTTTAGGTGCGTTTTTCGCGATAGCTCTGATCGTGTTTTCCCTAGTTGTTGTCTACACGCTTCAACAAACACCGATGTATACAGCGACATCCAGCATTATGCTTGATGTACGAGAGCGTGAAGTCACGGACATTGAATCCGTTCTTGCTGGTTTGCCGGCAGACGCAGCGTCAGTGGAAACTGAGGTTAGGATCATTCAAAGTCGCGCTCTCGCCCGTCGTGTGGTCGATGAGTTAGATCTGACAGCAGACCCAGAGTTCAACTCGGCACTAAGAGAGCCTTCTGGATTCAAGCATTCAATACGCCAGGTTTTGGATTTCATCGGTCTTTTTAAACCCGATCAGGTTTTGCCAACAAATGTTCCGAGCCAAGAAGAACTGGCAGAGCGAACTCATCAACGAGTTGTAGGTTCTTTGATATCGGGACTGGAGGTTTCAAGAGTCGGAACCACTTACGTTATAAACATTGCCTATACGAGTGAAGACCGGGCCAAAGCGGCACTCATAGCGAATACGTTCGCAGAGCAATATCAATTTGATCAGCTCGAAGCTAAATTTGATGCTACTGCACGCGCGAATGAGTGGTTAAATGAGCGCCTCTCGGTTCTGCGTGAGGAGGTTCTTGCTGCGGAAAATGCGATCGAAATCTATAGAGCAGATACCGGACTTCTCAGTGCGGAAGGTTCATCACTGACTGAACAACAGATTTCGGACGTGAATAGCCAACTCATTCTTCAACGGGCCGAATACAATGAAGCGCTTGCCCGATTGGATACCGTCCGGACACAGGTCAGTCGTGGAGCATCAGCCGATACGATGGCGGACGTTTTGAACTCTCAGCTGATCAGACAATTGCGCGGGCAGCAGGCTGAAGTTGCCAGACGTCGAGCTGAATTATCGTCGACATATGGACCACGACATCCGCAGATTCTGACTGTTGAGCGAGAAGCTGAGGATATCCAGGTTCAGATTGACCTAGAGGTCGCACGGATTGTTGCAAGTCTTGAATCTGAGGTTGAAGTTGCTCGAACCCGTGTACGATCGCTAGAGGGAAGTCTGAGTGAACTGCGGACAGAGCTTGGACAAAATAATCGTTCTTTAGTTCGCCTGCGAGAGCTCGAACGTGATGCTGACGCTTCCCGTACCCTTTATGAGAGCTTCCTGAACCGGTTCCGGGAGACCGGCGCAGAGGAGACGTTCTCAGAAGCCGATGTGCGAATTGTATCTGAAGCGACGACACCAGGAAGTCCCAGCTCTCCAAATCTTACGCTCAATTTGGCTTTTGCTATTGCACTTGCCGGTATCGCTGGCGTTGCGGCTATCGTCGTCTTGGAATTTTTTGACTCTGGTATTCGCACCGGGGATCAGGTTGAACGCGAACTTCGGGCCCCATTTGTCTCAACCGTGCCATTACTGTTTCCTGGGGTTCTTGGCTCCATAAAGCGGATGACTGGTGGTAAATCGAGGCCGGAGGATTGGATCACTGAAAAACCCCTTTCGAGTTTTACCGAGAGTTTTCGCGCAATTCGATCAGCGGTTCTGATCTCAAATCTCGACCAAAGGGCGAAAGTTGTAGCAGTGACGTCTGCACTTCCTGGCGAAGGTAAGACGACGACGTCATTAGCTCTCGCAAGGTTGTCGGCGATGGCAGGGGCGAAAACAATTGTCGTGGATTGTGACTTAAGACGCAAGGCGTTGTCCCGGACGGTCGCTCCGGATGAAAAAGAACGCCCTGGACTATTGGACGTTCTGTCGGGGCAAAAAAACGTTTCTGAGGCAGTCGTTAAAGATACAGCAACAAACGCGGATGTGCTTGTGAATTTTGCTGGCGACTATACGCCGACCGACGTTTTTGGATCCGAACGGTTTGAAGGCCTTCTGAACGAACTGAAGCAGCGATACGATTTTATCATTCTGGATACAGCACCTGTGCTACCCGTGACAGAAACCCGAACGATCGCTCACATGGCAGATACGAATGTACTGGTTGTCAAGTGGCGAAAAACCCCAAGATCGGCGGCGCAAGCTGCAATGGGGATTCTGAGCGATGTCGATGCCAAAGTCACAGGTGTGATCCTCTCGCAAGTAAATCCGCGTTCTAGAAATCGCGTTGGTTATGTGGATTATGGCTTCTACTATTCTAAATACCGCAACTATTACACTGAGTAGCGGTGATTATTTGATCTTTCGGAGACTGTGCTCTTTTTTGTGCAGAGCTACAACATTTGAAGGGGGAATGTTGTGTCCATAGATGTCATCATAACTTGCTACAATGAGGGTGATTTTATCGGTGAAGCGGTACAAAGCGTACTGGCTCAATCACGATCAGACCTGATCCAAAAAATCATAATCGCCGATGACGGTTCAGATAGTAAAACCATTAACCAGCTCAAAAAAGTATCTGAAGCGGATGAGCGAATTGAGGTTCTTTTTGGCGGTGGGGGGGCGGGTGTTTCCGCACAACGTCTGAATGCGTTGCGGTGTTCTGATGCCGACTACTTTGCCATTCTAGACGGCGATGATTACTGGGTCGAAGATAAAATAGAGACTCAGTTTTCCATTATAGTGGATCACCCTGAAACCGATCTGATCTATTCGAGGTATATATCATTTCCTGACGGGCACCCCGAAGACGGTGAGCTCGCAAGTGTAATAGATATCTCACATTCAAAGAACCTTGAGAAAGAGTACTTTATTTCAGATCCACCGATTATTCCCTCGACGACTTTAATCAAACGCGCGACCTATGATGCCTGTGGTGGCTTTGCTGACGATTTGAAAGTATTCGAAGACACTGAGTTGTTTATTCGGCTTTGTGCAATTGGGCGTGTTCGATTTCAAGAGCAGCCCACGCTATATAAACGGTATCACCCGAACAGTATAACAGGTGGCGTGAAAGATCTGATGGCGGACCATGCCAATGTTGCCTTTCGAGCGGCCTCTAGAAATCCGGAGCTTTTACCGCTTGTCCCCAGACGATTGAGTGAGCGCGCACGTAAGTTAGGCAATCTAAAGTTTGTCGTCGGTGACCGAGCTGCGGCAGTAGCCTTCCTGCGTCTCGCGGTACAGCTGAACCCTTTGAGTATCTCTGCGTGGTCGGGGCTTGTAGGTGTCCAATTCGCGCCCGGACTTCTTGAAAAGGTTCTCGGTTCAAAACTCAAAGCGAAGCGACATGCTTTTGGCTATGAATGCAATTGAGATGTCCTTAGCCGTAAAAGTCTTTTTGGTCACTTGTGAATATCCGCCTTTTCCCGGTGGCATCGCCACCTATTGTGGAGGATTGGTGGGGGCGCTGGAGGCGGCTGGCGTTGAGGTCGAAATTGCTGCGCCTCATTATCCGGAATTCGCGGGGCTCGAACTAGACAGGGATAATGTCCACAGAATTTTCGGTCACCATAATGTTTCACCCGAAGCTGCGTTGAAGCTGATTACGCTGCTTCGAGGCCAGCCGGCCGGAACTCTAGTTCTTGCAGCCGATATCAGAAGTGTAGCGATCCTCTACGCCACGGCACTGCTACATCGTAAATCTTATCGTGTTATGGTCCATGGAAGTGAAGCCAGTAAGTTTTCAGGTGGTTCAGTGGTGCATCGGATTTTGCGGCGGGCATACCTGTTTGCAGATGTGGTGCTCTATAACTCTGAAGCAACCGGAAGAATTTTCCGGAACGCCGTGGGCAACCCAAGAAATGAATGTGTGACATATCTGGGGGTTGATCCGTACTGGTTTTCGTCGCCGCAAACCTCAGAGTTCGAAAATGAAGAGCTACAGCAATTGGCGCAAGATCGCATTGTTTTCTGCTCCACCGGACGAATAGAGCCCCGAAAGGGACAGTTGGAGACTGTTCAGGCGTTGGCTCAGGCCAAAGAGCGGCATTGTCTGACTGATGTCGTATATTGTATCGCAGGCCGTGTAGAAGATGCAGGTTATGCGGCTCGTGTTGAACATGAGGCCGAACAACTTGGTGTTCCTGTGTTGTTTCTAGGACGTTTGTCGGATGATGACCTTAAGCGGCTATACCAACGGTCTGTCTGCCACATTTTATTTGCTCAGTCCTTGCCTGGAAAAGTTGAAGGATTTGGTCTGGTTTTGCTTGAGGCTGCGGCTCAGGGATGCCCATCTATTGCGAGTAACACCGGCGGCATTCCTGAGGTTATAGGAGACGATGAAGCGATTGTAGCGTCAGATGGCATCGAAGAATTGGGGCGGATTCTTGCGCGGATTGCGATGGACATCAAATTTCGTGAAGAACTGTCGAAAACGGCAAGCTCGAATTCCCGGGAATTTTCCTGGCGTAAATGCGCTAGTTTGAGCTTTGCGGAATTCAGTTTGAACTAGTTGGTCGCTGGCGACGTGATTTTGCTTGTAGTAAATGTCGAATTGGCGAGCGGTCAATTACTAGGCTCAACAACAGCCCTCCCATCGCGCTGAAGGCAAATGTGATCAGCAATGCCAGAATTTCGTCTTGATTGAGCCCCGCTTTTTCAATCGCCGCGTATCCAATGAAGATCAGTGGTGGGTGCAAGAAATAGATCATGAGCGACTGCGCTCCGAACCATTCCAACGGTTTTGTCATTCCCCTGCTGTTTTTGGCAAAAATTCTGCAAATGCCAAGAATGGATACAGCAGCACTGAGAAAAAGTGCGTCAGCAGAAAATAGCTGTAATGGTTCTCGCCAGCTGGGGACTTCAAGGTCACTCAAAATGGCGGTGGTGTCTGAAATAATGAACAATATGCTCGATGCTAAGAACAGCAGAATTGGGATCAACAAAGGAACTCGGATTTCTGCTAGGTATCTGAAAAGCGAGATCAGAAGAAACATGTATCCGACAATTCCAATGCCGAACGGAAGTGATGCTTTGATGTCAGCGGGAATTGTGCCAGCAAAAAGGTGAACGAGTGCGAAGCCCAACAAAGCCAGAAGCTTTCCAATCGAGTGAAGGGAAGCAAATGCAGCGTTCGCGACATATAGTGTGAAGAACGCAGGCATGAACCAAAGCATTTCGAAGCCTGCAAATTCATCCAGTGTTTCTGCATTCCCCGACAAGATTGCGCAGCTCAGTCCTATCAACTGCGCATCGGCAGAGCGGTCTGGCGAAAGCAATAGATAGAATGGGATTCCATAAACAGCCGAAAATACGACGTATGGCCAAAGATACGACAAAGCCTTTTCCGGGATCTTTCTTAGACGTGCTTGCGTGAATGCAGATAACGCTAAAAAAGATCCAACATGGAATGAATACAGCCATTTATAAAATTCGTATGCTTTATCATGAACCCAATAATTATGTCCTAAAATGACGAGCAGGATCAGGGTGCCTCGAAAAATTAAACGTGTTTTTGGATCTATCGACGAGATCATCACAAGGCGCTGCTTTTAACGGTCATTCGTGTGGTTCCTGGCCGCCGTGACGGTAGAACACTCATGAGGCTGCAGAAGGTTGCAATCATCAAAAGCAGGGTCGTATCTAAGGCTTCTGTCGCCGCATAGATGAAAAGGAAGACTAAGAAGTATGCTGGAGCTCTTCTGAATGATCCTTCTAAATCCGTGCGTAGTTTGAAAAAACGAATGAGTTCAAAAACCGCGGACCAAATCATAAAGAACGTGATTGCAATACCTAAAATTCCGGCCTCAGCAGGGATACGGTAAATCTCTCCATGAACGTTCATTGAGAGCCCGCCGTTATCCCCGACGAGGCCATAGGTTTCTTTGGCCCATGCTTGATACCCTGTCGAGCCCACTCCTAGAATGGGTTGATCAAGGAACAACTGCCAGGCATTTGCGTTTACGAATTTCCGAACGAGATCGCTATAATCTGTCAGATTGTTGATTTGTTGTAGTTCCGAAAGGGCTAGTTCAGGCCCGTCGGATTGAAGGATACTGTTCACTTGATTGGCGAGGTAACCTTCAGATTGAGATATAATCAGGAGTGCGGGTAAAACGGCCGCTAAGGACGCGCCTTTAAGAAGTGGGGATATATTGGATAAGAAAAAACAGGCCGCCAGAAGGAGGTAGGCTTTTCTTTCGCCGCTTAGAAAAACCAGAAGCGCAAGAATCCCCAAAACGAAATAGAAAAAGAAAGTTCCCATGCGACCGTTAGCGAGCCGGTTTTTAAACATAAAAGTGAAAATTACGACGAGAGAAATCGAAGCTTTGGTGTCGGCCAATCTCTTCCAGCCGGAAAAGTCTCCAAGACGGACGTGATAAAAAATCAGGTGAGCAAATATTAATCCGGATATGGCAAAAACTATTTTTAGAGTCCATTCAGTCCGCTGTTGGGGGGCGTGTATAAAATAATTGGTAATGCTGATGCTCGCCATCAGAATTAGAGCGCACTGAACGCTTCTTACCATTCCATCACCTAAATCCACACGCAAAGCTGTGACCGTCGAAATGATCACATAACCGAATCCGAGGAGTGCAAGCGGGGATTGGATGGATTTCCGATTTATCGGCCCCAAAAGTCCGATAGCGGACAGCGCCAACATACAAAGAAACCCCAGAGCGGTAAGCTTATAGAGCAATGCAACAAGCAGAATTAGAAGGAAGCTTTCGGAAGCAAGGCATAGGGAAGGACTAAGCGGGCGTACGGAGGTTCCTACATGCCGTGTGGAGAACGAATTGTACGCTGAATGTCCTGTCATCGTTTCCCTACTCAAAACAGTTGCACCTAAGTATTTTCGATTTCGCGGTACAATTCATTCATTTTGGTGCACATCGTTTTGACGTCCCAATCAGAAAGATCAGACTGAAATGCTCCGTCGGTAAATTTTTTCAGTAGCTCTGGTGAAGAAAGTGTACGTGAAATGCTTGCGCATGTCTGCTCGACGCTATCGGGAGCGGTTACTGCTCCATTAACGCCATCTTTCAGGATTTCTTCCAGGCCCGGAACATAATTGACGATGCAGGGTTTATTGCCGGCAAGGTATTGCATCACAACGCGCGGCAATCCCTCCTTTTCTGAGGTTAAAGTACATAGATCTGATAGAGCGATTAAATTCGCCGGATCCATTCTGTAACCGGGAATAATTACATTCTCAGCAATGCCAATTTCTTCCGCTCTCCGGGTTGCACCCTCTTTAAGCTGCCCCTCACCCGGTAACAGCAGGCGTACGTTTGGAGTGTTCTGTACAACAGTGCTAAACGCATCGATCAATGGCAGATGCCGTTTACGAGGTTCAAACGCTGCGAGCATAAGGACGACGAATGGCTTTTCTTCGTTCTCGCTAATACCCAATAGTGTTCGCCAGTCATCTGGGTATTGACCATTTTTGAACCGGGAAAGGTCGAAACCGGAATGAATGATATGGTGTCGGTCGGTGGAGCCGACACCTTTTGCCAGGTACATGTCTTTTGTGCCCTGTGATACATGGACGAAGGCCTCCGTGTAGGGGGCTACCCATTTTTCCAGAGCCAGATAAAGCAGCTTTGCGGCGAACCCGACGCCATCAAACGGAACAATATGCACGCCATGTACTATGTGTCTGGCAGGAGAGTAGCGCGCCGCTAAACGCCCTAAAAAGCCCGCTTTACTTGTATGCGTATGCACAAAATCGGGCTTTATCTCATTGAAGATGCTTTTGAGCTCAAAGAAGCATTTCAGATCCGTGATCGGTGATGGTTCTCGTATGAGAGACCGAACTTCGATCAATCGGAGCTTATCGGACAAAGCTTCATAGTGCTCAGGCGTGAAGTCTCTGCCATGGATGAGCGTGACATCATGACCTTCAGCTACCTGGCCGAGACACGTTGAGATCGTGTTCTCTTCGGCTCCGGCGCGATAAAGGCGCGTGATGACGTGAACGATTTTCACCGCATTCAGGTCCCGAAATAAGATTTATACCAGTCACAAAATTTGTGGATTCCGGTATTAACATCGGTAGAGGGTGTGTAACCGGTCAACGCTTGAAGTAGGTCGGGAGATGCGTAAGTTTGGGGAACATCGCCCTTTTGCATGGGCAGCATATTCTTGATTGCATCTTTGCCCATTTCCTTCTCAATCGCTTCTATAAAGTTAAGCAGGCCTACAGGTTGACCGCCGCCAATATTGACGACCCGAAATGGGGCTTGTTTTGAAAGGGTGTCTGACGCTCGCGAAGCATCCACACGATTAGATTCAGATGGTTGTACTGGCACTAGACGGATGATTGCTTCCACCAGATCTTCGACATAGGTAAAATCCCGGCGCATCTTTCCCTGGCCGTAAACATCTATCGGTTGGTCACTCATCATTGCAGCAACGAACTTGAACAAAGCCATGTCAGGCCGTCCCCAAGGTCCGTACACAGTGAAGAACCGAAATGCTGTTGTGGGGATTTTCCATAGATGTGAATAGGAGTGGGCCATAACCTCCATTGATTTCTTGGATGCTGCGTAGAGTGTCAGCGATTCATCGGTATGATCGCTTTCCTGAAAGGGAGTCTTCTCGTTTGCGCCATACACAGAGCTGGTCGAGGCCATAAGGAGGTGTTGCACCTTATGTTTCTTGGCGAGCTCAAGAATGTTCCATGATCCAACCAAGTTCGAAGAGACGTACGCTTCCGGGTGTTCCAGACTGTAGCGAACGCCTGCTTGTGCAGCGAGATGCACAATGACGTCAGGCGGCATTTCGTCAGTGGCTTGAGCGAGCATGTCGGTGTCTTCGAGCATGCCTAAAACCGGAGTAAAAGCATCAAACTTTGACAATTCTTTATGTCGATCTTTTTTTAGGTCGACATTGTAGTATTCGGTCATGCCGTCATAACCGACGACTTCATGGCCATCATGGAGAAGACGTTTAGCAAGGTGGAAACCAATAAAGCCGGCAGTTCCGGTAACAAAGTATCTCATCCGGATGCCTCCTACTCGCGACCCACGCTTACATATTTAAAGCCGCGCTTGGCCATATCTGCTGGCGCGTAGATATTGCGAAGGTCGACGACGATATTCTCATTGAGCATGGTTTTGGCGCGATCGAGATCCAGCGCACGGAACTGATCCCATTCGGTCACGATGACCATAGCATCAGCGCCTTCAATGGCGTGGTATGGCCCGTCGCAGAACACCACATCTTCCAGCATGTGAGAGGCCTCTTTCATGCTTTCCGGGTCATAGGCGCGAACCTTGGCGCCTGCCGCCTGAAGGGCCGGGATGATGTCGAGGCTTGGTGCATCGCGCATGTCATCCGTGTTCGGCTTGAAGGCGAGGCCCAGCATGCCAATCGTTTTGCCAGAGACATCACCGCCCATAGCGTCAATGATCTTGGTCGCCATGGCTTTCTTACGGGCGGCATTTACCTCAACCACAGTGTCGACAATGCGGATAGGTGCGCCATGATCATTCGCCGTCTTGGTAAGGGCGAGCGTATCTTTCGGGAAGCATGAGCCGCCATAGCCTGGGCCGGCATTGAGGAATTTCTTCCCGATCCGGTTATCAAGGCCAATCCCGCGAGAGACTTCCTGAACATTCGCGCCAACCTTTTCGCAAAGGTCTGCAATCTCGTTGATGAAGGTGATCTTCACCGCGAGGAAGGCGTTGGCTGCGTATTTGATCAGCTCTGATGTGCGTCGCGCTGTGAAGAGGATTGGCGTCTCATTGAGGTAGAGCGGGCGGTACAGCTCGCTCATCACTTCCTTGGCGCGCTCTTCTTCTGTGCCTACAACTACGCGGTCTGGAACCTTGAAGTCTTTAATGGCGGCGCCTTCGCGCAGGAATTCCGGGTTGGAGACAACCGCAAACTCAGCATCCGGGCGGGTCTTACGGATAATCTCTTCAACCTCATCACCTGTGCCAACTGGCACGGTGGATTTGGTGACGACAACGGTATAGCCATCCATGAGCTGAGCGATCTCTTCAGCCGCGCCATAGACATAAGACAGGTCTGCATGGCCATCACCGCGACGTGACGGTGTGCCAACGGCAATAAACACCGCATCAGCATTCTTGATCGCGTCAGCCGGGTCTGTGGTGAAGAACAGACGCTCTTCTTTCACATTCTTGGCGACAAGCTGATCAAGGCCCGGCTCATAGATGGGCATAATGCCCTGTTCCAGCCGCTCAATCTTGGATGCATCCTTATCTACACAGGTCACCACATGGCCGAAATCTGCAAAACAGGCTCCGGAAACAAGGCCCACATAGCCAGTGCCGATCATAGTTACACGCAATGTCATATCCCCCAATTGCTTAAGCCTTTAGTGCAAGCCGATACAAGCTGACGCAAGCAAAAATGAAATCCTCTTGATTGAAGAATTTATGAAGGTCTACCATGGCGCAAGTGTGGTCAGTTAATGCTCAATCACCTGGCATTGCTCTGAAATTCAACGATCTTGATAGGTTCCCGCTTTGGGTGACCTAACGTAACCTAAAGCCAGGCGAGTTTGGACATGATGGTGTCCAGCACTTCACAGACGGGAAGACTGAACAGGCCAGCTTCACCCATTTCGGCGTCTGAGAGCCAGTCCTCATACATATCTTCCCAATCGTCCGGCAGATCATTGATATAGCCGATCAAATCCAGATTAGAGGCGGCCAGCGCTTCGGGTGTGAAAGGCAAATGAGGAACGCCTTCAAGTTCTGAGCCGCCTTTCGTGCGCAGCGTGCCGCGAATGCTGACATGCACGGACGCGCCGAGCGTTTTGTGGCGTTCCACTTTCGTGACGAGCACTGAGACGCCAGCATAGCCGTCATCTGTCATGGTCCAGATCTGGCCAGCTTCAAATTCAAGCTCGGCAATATCGCTGACTGTATCAATTCGGGTCGCAAACAGGCGTGACAGGCGTGCATTCATCGGAAAAGCTCCTCTTTTCCCCTGTCAGGTGCAAAGAGTGTTCCTGTTCGCCTGGTTCGATCTGAGCCGTCAGGTCCTGTCTGCTTGTCATGTCTCTAACTTGGTGAGAGTAGTCTATATATAAAAAGGCTGTGGGAGGCTGCGTGAACGATCAGGAGCGGACAGAATTGCGAGCAGAGATCGCGCGTATGCGAGAAGCCGGATTGGTGGGGCAATCGGGCCGATTGAAACATTTGTTCGACTATCTGGCTGAGCGTAGCCTTGAAGGGTGTCCGCCTAAGGAAGCGGAAATCGCAACCGATGTGTTTGGTCGCGATGCGAGTATGGTAGCAGAGGATTCAAGCGTTCGGGTTTATGTCCATCGGCTCCGCAAGCGATTGGAAGATTTTTACCTGCGCGGAGAACCGTGTGATGGGCCAAGGCTTGTCCTGCCGCGCGGTGAGTATTGTTTCCAGTTGGAGGAGCCAATAGCGCACTCGACACCCGCTACAGATGGTCAGGAGCCGGGCAAACCGTCTTCGCGTAATCTGATCCGGCTACTTTCCGGCGCGCTGGCGGGTGCAATTGTGATTATAGCCATCCTGTCTGCGAACGTATGGACATCTGCCGACAAGGCGGAGGGCGCGCAATTTGACTATACGGTCTCACCAATCTGGTCACCACTGGCTGACAGCTCGCGTCCCCTCATTCTGGTGGTTGGGGACTACTATATTTTTGGTGAGTATGAAGATGGATTGTTTCTCACCCGACTGATCCGGGATTTCGACATTAGCTCACGTGAAGACCTGAGCAATTTCCTATTGAGCGACCCGGCCGGTTCTCAATCCTATGCGGACGTCTCTCTGGAATATCTTCCGGTTTCGATAGCCCATGCGATGAGTGATTTCGCACCATTGCTTGATGCGAGTGACGCACGGATCGTTCAGGCGTCGCAGCTATCGCCTGACGCGCTTCGGTGCTGTGATATTATTTATATCGGTCTGACGAGTGGTTTTGGACTGTTGCAGGAAACCGTATTTGCGCAATCGCGCTTTCAGCTTGGGCAGACCTTTGATGAGATCGTGGATTCGCAGGACGGGACGGACTTTGTAAGCGAAGCCTTTCTCAGCTCGCCGGGCGAAGCCATGTATAATGACTTTGCGATTTTCTCCTATCAGGAGGGGCCGACCGGCAACCATATCTGGGTATTTGCCGGCACGCGCGATACCGGTCTGATGGGATTGTCCGAAGTGATGATGGACGACAGCTGGCTGGAAGAAGAGCTGGATGTCGGCGTTCTCGTGCCTGGCTATGAAGCCGTCTTTAAGGTCACAGGCCAGCGCCAGCAAAATCTGGTGACCCGGCTTCAACGCGAACATGTCCCCGGTGATGACTGACGAAAGTGGCAAATGTAACGGCCTGTAACGCACGGCGTAACCGTTAATAACTTAACTTCATGATAGCTTGATACAATAAACTTTCCTCAACGCAGCGAACAATGACTGCACCAAAAAGTTTGAGGGAGTTTATATGGAAACCGGACATCTGCTTCTCGGAGGCAGCACTATTGTGCTCAGCCTTCTTCTGCCGACTGCAGCCATTGCCCAGAATGCTGAGCGACGTCTGGATGCTATTGAGGTCGTCGGTCAGACACTTGAGGAAACGCTCCCGCAGGATCTTGAAGCGTATGGGGCAGATGTTGAAACCATGTCGTCAGACGACCTGCAGGAGCAGTCATTTATCGATGTTTCTTCAGCCATGCAGATGGAAACTCCCGGCCTGTTTGTAGCGCCGCGCGGTGGACCATTCAGCTATATGGATATTTCCCTTCAGGGGTCGCGCACGCAAGACATGCTGTTTCTGGTCGACGGCGTGCGGATAAACAATCGGCTATATTCCGGCACGATTACCGACACGCTGCCATCGTCCATGGTCGAACGTGTAGAGATCGTCAAAGGCGGCCAGAGTTTGTTCTATGGAACGCAAGCTGCATCTGGTGTGATCAATGTGGTCACGCGGGGCTATACAGATGAATTCGATGGGCAGGTTGAGCTGGGCGTAGACACGAATAAGGGCCGTCACATTGATGGCTATGTCCGGGGGGCATTCGGGCCCGGCAATTATGTGGTCTACGCCTCGCAGGATGAAGCTGATGGGTTTGATACCTACACTCAGGTTCAGCCAAGTGTCACAGACAGGAACCGGTCTTATGATGTCACCAGCTTTGGCGGCAAATACCGTCTGGAACTGAATGAGCGGCTAAGTCTTGGTGCGCGCTATCAGCACAATGATGCCGCGCTGGATTATCCTGGGGCAAGGCTGACCCATTATGCTCAGAATGTGCGGGATGAAGACATTGCCAGTCTGGGTGTGGACTATGACCATAGCGAAAACCTGCAACTGCGCGTCAAAGCCTACTGGCATGACTGGGATACAGAATACACCACGATCAATAATGTGGTCGGCTCACCCGGGGATTATGATGTCCGCTACCGGGATACCTATTGGGGATATGAAGATTCCGGGGTGAACATTCTGGGGCGGTTTAATCTCACCAATGGGTTCGAACTGCTGGGCGGGTATGACTATCAGCAATATTCCGGCGTTGATGATGTGTTGTTGATTGAGGAGCAGGAAGAGAAAGTTCATGCGCTGTTTGGTCAGCTCCGCACGACAGATGACCTGCTCGATAACGCCTCATTCTCCGCGGGTGTCCGCTATAATGAAACGGGGGGCGTATCTGCAACGGTCTGGAATGCCAGCGGCCGTTATGATGTCTCAGACGTGCTATATGTTCAGGGCACGGCAGGAACCTCCTTCCTTCTGCCAACGGCGTATCAGCTCTATGCCGTGGATACGTGCTGCACTTTGGGAAATCCTGATCTCGAGCCGGAAGAAAGCCTGAACTTCAATGCCTCGGTTGGCGGCGAGTTTGGTGGCCCGGTCCGGCTCGTATGGCAGATCACCGGTTTTCACCGTTCGATCGATAATCTGATTTCTTCCATGAGCTTTACAGAGGCGGGGCTCGATCCAAGCCAGCCTTTCCGTGGATATGATCCAGCCGACTATAACAATCGTCTGTTTGGAAATGTCGAAGGCGAAGTTCGTGTCAGCGGTTATGAATTGCTGGCGCGGTTTGATGCAGGCAATGGGCTGGCGGCTTCGGCCAGCTACACGCACGCTGATAGCGAGGAAGAAAGCGCCGGTATCACCTCTGATATTCAGCGTATCCCTGAAGATTTTGCAAAGCTCGGTCTGGACTATCGCGCGCCATCTGGCCGTTTCGGTGCCAATGCCAGCCTGCTCTGGACCGGAGATCAGTTCGCGAGCGTCACAGGCTTTGGAACGGTCAATTACGGCGACTATACGGTGATTGATCTGGCGGCTCATCTGTTCGTGGATGATGAACAGCGTCACCGAGTTACGGTGCGCCTCGAAAACGCGCTTGATGAGGAATACATCACACGCCCCGGCTCTGCGCTGGTGGATGGCACCACGACGAATGAGCGCTTTTTCTACGGCAATCGCGGCGTACCTCAAACTCTGCACGTGTCCTACGCCTACGCGTTTTAGAATCTCCTGCCGGCGGGGCCTTTTACCTCCTCTGCCTCGTCGGCGCCCTCCCTTTGAAAAGACATTCAGATGATCTGGAAAACCATCACCACGCTGCACCGGTATCTCGGGGTGACTGTCGGCATGATTATGCTGATCTGGTGTCTGTCAGGCTTCGTCATGATGTATCAGGGGTTTCCTGAAACCACCGATCCTGAAAACAGGCTGGCTCGACAGGTGCTCTTGTCAGACCAATGCTGTGTCTGGCCTGATGACATGGCGGCGGAGCAGCCCGTATCTCAATTTGAAATTCGAATGCGGGCGGGAAAACCCGTTATCGATGTTTCCCGGGGGCGACTATCTGGAATTTACAGTCTGGAAACGGGCGAACGGGTCGCTGCACTCACGCGTCACCAGGCGCGCAATATTGCCTCGCAGTTTCTTCACGCAAATGGCGTGGAGGGGGATATAGCATCCTTCGCGCCGATCGAAGTCGATCAATGGACTGTGTATATGTGGCGACGGGAAGCCCCGCTTTGGAGGGCGGAAATTGACGACGCCAGCGACACTTATGTCTATGTGTCCGGGCAGTCAGGGCAGGTTGTGCAGGATGCGAACCGGCAGGAGCGTCTGCTGGCATGGTTGGGGGCCATTCCGCACTGGCTTTACCCTCAATTACTGCGGCAAAACCAGCCTGTCTGGTACCAGTCGGTCATATGGCTCAGCGTGCTGGGCATATTTCTGACGCTGACAGGACTGGTTGTGGGGCTGCGTCGATTAAGAACCAAATCTGGTAAATGGTTTCCGTTCAAAAAGCCGTTCTGGCTCTGGCACCATGTAACTGGAGTACTGGCTGGCATTCTGGTGCTCAGCTGGGTGGCAAGCGGGCTTTTGACCATGCAGCCCTGGGGGCTGTTAGAGACAGATCCATCCACACCAAGACAAGCTGTCTCCGGCGAAATGACATGGGGTGAAGCCGCCGAATTACTGGACGCCTTTAAAGAGAATGCGCCCGCAGGAATTGTTGGAATCACCGCTGCGCCCTTTGCCGGCGAGCCTGCACTTCGGGTGCAGTTGGCCGATGGGTCTGCCTACCGGTTTGGGCATTCAGGGCGAGTTGAGCTTTCGCCCGACGATGTGCATCACCTGTTGGAAGAGGCTGGGCTGGCAGTCTCGGAAGTGTCACTGCTGACGTCTGAAGACGCATATTATTATGGGCATAAAACAGAGGTCGGATTTCCAGTGATCCGGGTCCGCCTTGATGATGCGGACAGGACGCGCGTGTATGTCGATCCTGAAACCGGAGAGATTGCGCGTTTCGTGACTGCTACGGCGCGCCGGTTTCGTTGGTTGGAAAATGGCTTTCACAATTTTGACTGGCCGGGCGTGCAAGAACGCCCGATCTGGGATGTCGTGACACTCTTGCTGTTAATGGCAGTGACCCTGGTTTGTGGAACCGGGGCGTGGCTTTCCATATCGAGAGTGCGCCGGGATATTCGAATGGGTTTGCGCCGTCTCAAAGGCTCGAAACAGCGCCGGGCGAGAACAGTAAGGCGGACCTAACAGCGCCCGACAGCCGCTTCCCAATGCTGACGGCAAAGCGAGACGTATTTCCCCTTCGCGACGCTCACCTGATCACCTTCGCGCAGGGCTTCGCCCTGCTCATCAAGGCGCGCGGTCATGGTGGCTTTGCGGCCGCAATGACAAATGGTGCGGGCTTCGCGCAGATCATCTGCCAGTGCGAGCAATGCGGCTGAGCCTTCAAACAATTCACCCTGAAAGTCGGTGCGCAAACCATAGCAGAGGACGGGCAGGCCAAGCTGGTCACCCGCGCGCGCGAGCTGCCAGACCTGATCTTTGGTCAGGAACTGAGCCTCATCGATAAAGATGGCGTGCAACGGGCCTTCGCGTTTCTGCGTTTCAATACGCGTGAACAAATCTGTATCGCCGCGAAACAAGTGAGCTTCGGCCTCAAGGCCAATCCGCGAATGAATACTGCCGCTTTCTGCATCCGCTTCGCCGTGATGGCCCGATGTCCACAACATCACCTCCATACCGCGTTCGCGATAGTTATAGGCAGCCTGAAGCAGAATTGCCGACTTACCGGCATTCATGGCCGAAAAGGTGAAATAGAGCTTGGACATAGCTATCCGGTACCCGATTCTAAGCTTACGGGCATCAGTGTTGAATTGGTTTCTGACTTGCAGATGGCTGTTTAAGTGTTTCAGGCTGACGCGATTGGTGGAGATTGTGATGAAGAACCCGTGGGCGCACCTTGCCGGACTGGCAGCGATGTCTCTCATTCCTGTTTCATTTGCGCACGCGCAAGTGGCTGAACCTTCACTGGAGCAGCCCTCGCAGATTCAGGTGCCGGAAAATACAGGTGTGATTGGGTTTGATTCTGCCATTCGCAGTTTTGGCGAGGTGGTTCAGGGGGAAACGCTGCGTCATAGCTATCTCTTCCTGAATAATGGCAGTGGACCGATCACGCTGGCTCAGGCCTTTTCGCAGACCTCTGGCGTTTCGGTGATGATCTCCCGTGCGCCGGTTGAGGCCGGTGCGTTTGGGGAAGTCGCCGTATCGGTGGATACGAGCGATATGGTCGGAGACCAGTATATCCGTATTCGCGTGAATTCTGACGCCTATAATGCGCCTTCAACGCTTTATCTTCGGGCACATGTTCTGCCCCCTGAAGAGGTTGAAACAGAAAACGCCGGGGAATAACCCCGGCGTTCTGCTGTTTTAGGATTGGTACGTCGTCGCCTTATTCGGCTTCGTCTGGCGTCATGCCCAAAACGTCTTCCAGAAACTCAGCCTGACGACGCGCATAGAAAAGCTGGTTGGAAAGCTTCCGCCAGCCATGGCCTTCATCCTGAAAGCGGATGAAGTCAGCGCGATATCCGTTTTCACGAATAGTGCGGACCATTGTCTCTGTTTCCATAATATCGATGCGCGGGTCATTCACGCCGTGCGAATACAACATTGGAACATTGATCTGGTCTGCCTGACGGATCGGAGAATTCTCCGTGTAATATTCCTGCCAGTAGTCCTCGGTGATATCTCCATACTCAATGCGGTCAGATGCTTTGAGGCCCGGTGATGCGATCTCCAGCGCGGTGACCCAATCGGCGACACCAAACAGAGAGACACCGGCGGCAAATGTGCCCGGGAAATTAGCGACAGCTGCGTTGACCGCATAGCCGCCATAAGACCCGCCAACCACGGCGGCTCGGTCCGCATCAACCAGTCCTTCGTCGCCGAGATAGTTCAGCATGTCGACAAGGTCAGCAATGGATTCAAGGCGGTTTTCGCGGTCATCCAGCGTCACATAGGTGTGCCCGAAACCGGTTGAACCGCGAACATTGGATTCAAACACGGCGAAGCCGCGATCTACCAGATACTGAACATTTGCATCAAAGGTCGGGCGTGACTGGCTGGTTGGTCCGCCATGCACCATGAACACAACAGGTGGAGGGCCTTCGCCTGTATAAGAGGTGTCATCCGGCATATAGAGAAGACCCTGCACCTCAACGCCGTCGCGCGCCGTTATGCGAATGTCTTCTGGTCGAACAAGGCGGTCCGGGTCGATACCGGCCAGCGGGGATGTGAAGACATTGTAGGTTTCGCCCGTTTCAATGTCCCAGGTCAGAACCTCACCAGGCGTCCGCCAACCGCTTACCCCCAGAACGACACGTGCGTCTTCGTTATTGCAGGACGCACCGTACACGCCTTCAGGCAGTTCCGGCACGTCCACAGTTTCACCGGTCTCTCGGTTCATAGCGGTGATTTCGGAGTATCCGCCGACATTGGCGATATAAACGAGATAGGCGTCATCCGCGCCGCACAGGTCGATGCCATCAATATCGGACCCGGGCACTTCATGCAGCAACTCAAATGACCCGCTTTCCAGATCGTAGAAATGAACGGCCGAATATTCGCGCTCAGTGTTGCTGGAAAAATAGAAACCAGACGTGTCGTCCAGCCAGCGCACAGACCCATGTGCGGCGCGGCGCTCGGGTTCTGAAACGGTCGTCACCTCGCCGGTTTCAATGTTCAGCAAATAGAGATTGTTGGAATCTTCGCCGACAGAGGTGGAGAAAGTTATGAACTGGCCGTCGGGGGAAATATCGTCCGGATACACACCGAATTCGCCCTCATAAATCATCTCACCCGTACCGTTTGGTACAGTGGCTTTATAGAGGTCGAAGTGAAGACCCGTGCGGGCTGTGGACGAATAAATGATGCTGTTCCCATCCGGGGCGAAGTCGCCAAAAGTGCGAAACGCGCCAGCTTCTGCCGGAAAGATGATTTCTTCTTCAGTGCCGTCAGCGGAAATCAGAAAATAGGCTTCCTGTTCGTCGCCATCATTGTCCGCACCATAAAGAATGTGTTCACCGTCCGGGGCCCAGGTGAAGAAGGAAATGCCATTGCCATAGGTCAGGCGTTTTGGCTGGCCGCCAGTCGCTGGAACTGTCCAGAGCTGGTTCTCGCCAGTGATGGTCCAGCTGAATGCGATCGTGTCTCCATCCGGAGAGAGTGAGCCGCCGCGCATACTGCCATTTGCGGCCAGAATATAGCGCGCAATATCCGATGGATCTTCGCCCGCAAGGCCAACCTGAACGGCCTCATCGGTAGGCTCGATGGCCTCGAGCGTTTCATCAAAGCCGGACTGGCCGCCCGATACTGAGCTCGTCTGAGCAAAGGCTGGTGTGAAGGCGAAGCCGGCTGCCGCACCGGAGAGAATTAGGCGTTTCAATGGGGTCATGTTCCACTCTTTAAACAGGGACAGATGCAAGACCTTACCGTTCATCAATAGAACATCAAATGATTTCACCCCGTGCGAGCCGTGATCACGAAAATTGTTATTTGCGAGAGGGACGCAGAATAACCAGCGCCACGCCTGTCAGAATTCCGGCAGAGGCGAGAATATAGGTGAGGGTGATGGGTTCAGAGAGAAACAGGATACCGCCAAGGGCGGCAAGTACGGGAACTGTCAGCTGAAGCGCGCCAGCCTGCGCCGTTGACAGTGCTGGTAGGACCGCATACCAGAGCGCGTATCCAAGGCCTGAGGCGAGAGCGCCGGATGCGAGAGCGGCGGCAAAACCGGTCCATGAGGGGAGCGGCTCACCCAAGAGGAAGAAGAGGGCTGGGCATAGAATGATTGCCATCACGCTCGCGCGTAGAAAATTGCCTGCGGTTGAGTTGGTCGGCGAACTGACATTGCGGCCGAGCAGTGAATAAATGCCCCATGAAATGCCTGCCCCTGCCATGATCAGCGCGGCCCATATCGGCGGGGCCTCGGCCCCCGGCAGAAGCAGCCAGACAAGTGAAAAACAGGCGAGCGCCAGCCCTGACCATTGCATTAGGGAGAGCGGCTTTCTTTGAAACAGCCCCCAGCCCACCATTGTGATTTGCACAAGGAAGAAGAGGATCAGCGCGCCAACCCCGGAACCGAGCCCCAGATAGGCAAAGGAGAACAATCCGGCATAGGCGAGAAGCGATGCGCCGCCAGCCCAGTTGCCAGACGTCAGGGCGCGCGGCCCGGCCAGAGCGAACAGCACCAGTCCGCCGGATAAAATTCGGATCAGTGTGAAACTCGCCGCACCCATGGAGGTGTCAGCCAGCGCCATGCGTGTGAGCACGGAATTGGCGGCGAAGGCGACCATGGCAAGCGTCGCCAGCAGTGCTGTGCGCAACCATAAAGGGGCTTTGTCTGCCATGCGTGTTCTTCGCCCTTACTGTCCCAGACAGGCCAATCTGGCAGAGGGCGGCGGGCGCTTCAATCCTCTTACGTCACACATGCCGACACAAAAAAGAGAGGGCAAGCTCTAAAGCTAACCCTCTCTTCCTGGTCAGAGTTCAGGACACTCTAGTTGATGAATTCCTGAATGATCTGTGTCGCCGCCATAACGAGGACGATGTCATCATTCATCTGGGCATAATAATACCCGTTTGGCGGAGCGTTCAGGTTGTAGCGTGAATAATCAGAGATCACGCGATAGTCTGAATAGGTGCGGTCACCATAGCGAATGGCGTCGCGGCGGCCTTCCTGATAGCCATCACGGTAAGCGCGGGCTTCGTCGCGGTCGTCCCGACGGTCACCCCAGTCGCGGCGGTCATTATCGCAACGGCCCTGCATTTCATGGCCCGGAGGGCAGTGTGGCGGGTCAGCAAAAGCAGGCGCGCCGCCTGCAGCGATAGACAGCGCCATAGCAGACGCAGCGGTCAGTTTAGCAATAGATGTCATTTCATCCTCCATAACGGTATGGAGGTAAAACGGGCTAAGCATGCAGCCCGTTCCATTTTTCCTGCGCGTCTTGCAGTCCGGTTAGCTAAGTCCGCCAAAAGTCAGCGATTTCACTTCCAGATAATCATCAAGACCGTGATGAGAGCCCTCGCGGCCCTGACCGGATTCCTTCACGCCGCCAAAAGGTGCCATCTCGTTCGAAATAATGCCTTCATTGATGCCGACCATGCCGTATTCCAGAGCTTCGGCGGTCTTCCAGCACCGCGCGACATTGTTGGAATAGAAGTAAGATGCGAGGCCGAACTCAGTATCGTTTGCCATGGCGATGGCTTCTTCATCTGTGCTGAAGCTGAAGACCGGCGCGACCGGGCCGAAAATCTCTTCAGAGAAAACACGCATCTCTTTGGTGGCGTCAGTCAGAACCAGAGGACGTGAATAGCATTCGCCATTCGGTGTGGATGGGCCTTCATGGACTTTCGCGCCTTTGGAGACCGCATCTTCAACAAACTCTTCCACCGTTTTGCGCGCTTTCACAGAGACAAGCGGGCCAAGGTCTACGCCCTCATCAAGACCGTTTCCGACGGTGAGCTTGTTCGTTGCGGCAAGAAGCTTTTCAACGAAGGCGTCTTTGACGTTTTCATGCACCAGAATGCGGTTGGTGCAGACACAGGTCTGACCGGCATTTCGGAATTTCGAGGCCATCACGCCTTTGATCGCAAGGTCGAGGTCTGCATCCTCAAAGATGATGAAAGGCGCGTTGCCGCCCAGCTCCATAGAGAGCCGCTTCAGCGTGCCGGAGCATTGCTCTGTCAGCATTTTGCCAACGCCCGTCGAACCGGTGAAGGAGAGCTTTTTCACGATCGGGCTGGAGGTCAGCTCGCCGCCAATGGCGCGGGTATTCCCGCAGACAATGTTCACAACGCCGGTAGGAATGCCCACGCGGTCACAAAGCTCTGCAATAGCGAGCGCAGAAAGCGGTGTCTCTGAAGCTGGTTTGCAGACAACCGTACAGCCCGCAGCGAGGGCTGGCGCGATCTTGCGGGTCAGCATGGCGTTCGGGAAATTCCACGGCGTAATGAGCGCTGCAACGCCGACGGGCTGGCGAATAACCACTACGCGTTTATCGCCGGTTGGCGGGGCCAGAACTTCGCCATGGATGCGTTTTGCTTCCTCAGCAAACCATTCGATATAGTTGGCGCCGTAGGCGATCTCGCCCGCAGCCTCAGTCAGTGGCTTGCCCTGTTCGAGGGTCAGAATGCGCGCCAGATCCTGTTGGTTGGCCATCATGATATTGAAAAGATCGCGCAGTAATTTTGCGCGTTCTTTTGGTGTTTTGGCCGCCCAAGCGGGCTGAGCTGCATTGGCTGCATCAATCGCCGTTTTTGTTTCGGCTTCGCCGCAATATGCGACTTCGGCGAGCACTTCGCCATTGGCCGGATTGTCCACGGTGAAGGTCTCGCCGCTGGCGGCATCTACCCATTTGCCGTCGATATAAGCCTGGCCGCGCAGAAGCGCCGGGTCGGAAAGGTTCAGATCCGTCATCTGACTGTGTCTCCCTGAATTGGTCGTGCTGGCTCTAATAGGCCGCTTCGTAGATTGCGAACGCATCATCCTGAGTGACAGGACGTGGATTGTTTTTCAGAAGGCGGGTCTGGCCCATGCTTTCTTCAGCAAGCAGGGTGAGATCATTGGCCAGAACGCCGGCATCGCGCATGCGCGGTGGCAGGCCAGCATCAAGGCTCAACTGTTCCAGCTGGTCACAGAACCAGTAAGACACGTCTTCATCGGAGCCGCCCGGCACATTGTCGAAACAGATAGGGGCGAGTTCTGCATACATGCCAGCCGCTGCTGGCGTGTTGAAGCGCAGAACATGCGGCAGGAGCAGCGCGTTCGAGGTGCCATGCGCAATGTGATAGCGCGCGCCCAGCGGGTAGGCCAGGGCATGCACCGCGGCCACTGGCGCATTGGCAAAGGCTTGTCCGGCAAGGCAGGCGCCGAACAGCATGTGCTGGCGGGCCTCAAGATTGGAACCATCGGCGATGACGGGTTTGAGGTTCTTCGACAGAAGCTGCAGCGCCTTCTGTGCCAGCATGTCTGAATACGGGTTCTTCTGGATCAGGCTGGTATAGGCTTCGATGGCATGGACCATCGCGTCGACACCAGTGGCAGCGGTGACCAGCGCAGGCAGGCCGAGCGTGAGTTCTGCGTCCAGAAGTGCAACATCCGGAAAGAGCTGCGGCGCAACCACGCCGGACTTGGTATTTGGCCCGGTGGTGACAATCGCCACAGCAGTAACTTCTGAGCCCGTGCCAGCTGTTGTCGGGATGAGGATAAGCGGCAGGCGATCACCCTTTGCCATGCCCACACCGTAAATGTCTTCCAACTTCTCACCAGATTTGGCGATCAGCGCGACGAGCTTTGCCGCATCCATGGAGGAGCCGCCGCCAAACCCGACAATGCCATCTGCACCATGAGCTTTGGCCGCCTCGAGGGCCGCCATAATGGTTTCGACCGGTGGGTCAGCGACGATCTCGGTATAGAGCGCGTAATCCGTGCCTGAGGCGTCGAGTGATGACGTGAGTTTGTCCAGCAGTCCCGCATTCACAATGCCCGGGTCTGTCACCACCAGTGGGCGGGAAAAGCCCATCCGGTTACAGATGTCTCCAAGGCGCTTCACTGCGCCCGGCTCATTGATAATGGACCGTGTGGTGGTGAACTCAAAAGATGTCATTCGGGCGTTTCCATGCTTTGCCTGCACTGGCGGGCGAACCTATTGCCGACTGAGCCGGTCTTATATTTGAGTGTACTGGACTACATTTTAAAATGAAAAGCCAGCCTCCGTGCAGGAGAATTTTGAACCTGATTTCTGCCCTCTTTCCTATCGCGGCAAAGCCGAGAGTTCAAACCCTTACCGTAGGGGCAGGATTGGAAATTGATGTGCGAAATGCTCTACCGGTTTGGACAGAACAGATAACGGGGAAGAAACATGGAATATGATGACGTCATTCAGGGGCGACGCAGCATTCGCGGCTTTCTGGACAAGCCTGTACCGAAAGATGTGATCAAAGAGGTGCTGGAGCTCGCCATTCGCGCGCCATCTTCCATGAATACCCAGCCATGGCATTTCTATGTGATTGGCGGCGAGGTTCTGAACCGTATCCGTAAGGGGAATGTTGAGCGCAATATGGCGGGCGTGCCGGACAGCCGCGAGTTTCGCGGTGGTGACAAATATGCCGGTGCCCATCGTGATCGTCAGATCGAAATCGCCGTTCAGCTCTTCGAGGCTATGGGTATTGAGCGCCATGACAAAGACAAGCGCATGGACTGGGTGCTGCGCGGGTTTCGCCAGTTTGATGCGCCTGTCTCTGTCATCATTACGTTCGACAAAGAGGTCGAAGGCAATGACATCACCACATTCGATTGCGGCGCGGTTTCCAATGGCATTGTGAACGCAGCCTGGTCGCGCGGCCTTGGCTGCGTCATCAACTCGCAAGGCATTATGCAAAGCCCGGTCGTGCGCGAAGAGGCTGGCATTCCGGATGATCAGGTAATCATGATGGCGATCGCTATGGGATGGCCGGATGAAACCTTCCCGGCCAATGCGGTTGTTTCACGCCGTAAATCGGTTGATGAGGCCGCTGTGTTTGTTGGGTTTGATTAACCCTAAGACTTCACTCAGATGAGCGCCTGATTTTACCGGGCATGGGAAATTTTCAGTTCAGGCGCTCACGATATTCTGGTCACAAAATAAGCCGTCTCACAGCTGCCAGAATGGGCAGTACGGCACATAAAGACCAGAAAGGTGAAGCTGACGCCATGCCCTTCAGCGTGAACACAAACTCTTCAGCCCTGTCGACGGCTCAGAGCCTGAAGCGCTCAGACCGCGACCTGCAAGCCATAGAAAGCCGCATTAATACGGGCCGCAAAATCAATGGCGCGAAAGATGATGGTGCGATTTTCGCACTGGCGCAGAGCCTCAGAGCGGATCTTTCAGGCTTTGGTGTAGTGCAGGAATCCATGGACCTCGCGATTGCCGTAGGCGAAGTCTCACTGGCGGCGGTTGAGTCCATTTCCGATCTCATCATCGATATGAAAGAGAAGGCACTGGCGGCCGCTGATCCGTCTCTGGATGATCGCAGCCGGGCTATTCTCAATCAGGATTTCATTCGCCTGCGCGATCAGGTGGATAAGGTGGTCGGAAATGCGGCCTTCAATGATCTGAACCTTCTGAATGCAACCACGCCTGCCTTGCAGCCTGCAACCGATGTGAAGGGTGGTCGCAATGTTGATGTGCCGCCATATGACATTCGGCTGGGCGGTTCGGACACTGATTTGATCCCGAGCATGGTGATCGACCCGCTGCAGGATGCAAAGGATTCCCTGACGCGGCTGGAAAGCGCGCTGGAACAGCATACCAATATCGCAAATGTGTATGGCGGCCGCCTTCGGACCTTACAGACCACGCGAGAGTTCGCGGTGAAGACCTCCGACGTGTTGCAGAAGAACCTCGGCACGCTGGTGGACGCTGATCTCGGTCGGGAGGGCGCGCGCCTTCAGGCGGCGCAAACTCAGCAACAATTGCAGGTCCAGTCCATGAGCATTGCCAACCAGCTGCCAACCTTCGCGCTGAAGCTGTTCGGGCAATAAAAAACGGGCGCTCAGAGGCGCCCGTCTTCACATCAAATGAATGATGTTGGCTGATTACTCAGCTGCGATTGGAGAGATCAGCTCAAGCTGAATTTCCAGATCAACTTCGTCAGAGACGTATGGAACATACATGTCGATGCCGAAATCTGAACGCAGGATCTGAGTTGTCGCAGACACACCAAGCGCGGTGAAGTCTGACATCATTGGGTGCGTACCTTCATAGTTCAGCGTGACGTCAAAAGTGACGGGCTGGGTAACACCGTGAATGGTCAGATCGCCGGTCATTGTGCCGGTTGTGTCTGTGTCCTGCTCAAGAGAGGTCAGAACGAAGTTCGCCTCTGGGAATTCTTCGACATTGAAGAAGTCAGCGCTTGAGAGGTGGGTAACAAACTCTTCGCCGCCTGGAACAGTTACCAGATTGTCGATGCCGACAGTGACGTCGATTTCAGAGTTTTCTGGTGTCTCTGTGTCGAGGTTGAACGTGCCTTCAAGACCGATGAACTCGATAGATTGGCGAGACAGACCCATATGGGTGTAAGTCGCGCGGATATATGAGTGCGTTGGTTCTGGCTCGTAAGATACTGGCTCAGCCTGCGCGCAACCTGGAAGGATGAGTGCCGCGCTTGCAAAACCAGCTGCGAGAGTGTGACGATTAAAAATGTTCATAGCCTGTCCTTTCTTTCCCTTGGACTGACGATGAAACTAAGCCTTGGTTTCTTTTAGTCGAGAACGCACTTTTGAGTAACCAAGGGAAATTGGGTGTTTTCGGGCGATTTTTCTATAAAAAATATGTGTTGCAGCCGTGATCTGTTGAATGTATCAGCGCGCACCTTCTCATTTGGGATGCACTTTATTGAACGCACTGGCTGTGTCTGAACCTCTCATTCGGGGAAACTGGATCAACGCTCTGGCTGATACGGGCTGGGCTGTGACCCATGCACTTGTCTCACCGGAACTGGCGGTGCAGTTGCGCCGCGAAGCGATTGATCTGCACGAAAACGGTTATCTCAGTCGTGCGGGCGTCGGCCGTGCTGAAGATCATGCATTGCTGTCCAGTATTCGCCGCGACAAAACCAAATGGCTATCGCGGGAAAGCGCCGTGCAGGCTGCTTATCTGGATGTGATGGAAGAGGTGCGCCTTGCGGTGAATTCTTCGCTCTTTATGGGCTTGTTCTCATATGAAGCCCATTTTGCGGCCTATGAACCGGGTGCATTTTACAAACGCCATATGGATGCCTTCAAAGGCGCGCGGAACCGCGTTTTGTCTTCGGTCTTCTACCTGAATGAAGACTGGCTCGCTGAGGATGGCGGCGCGTTGGCGATCTATGCTGATGAGACAAGCACAGAGATTGCTGACGTCGTTGTCCCAGAACTCGGAACACTGGTGCTGTTCCTCTCAGAAGACATTCCGCACGAAGTCCTGCCCGCCAATCGGGACAGATACTCTATTGCGGGCTGGTTCCGTGTGAATGACCGGGGCGTTGCACCGAGCCTTCAGGTCGCGCTGCCGACCACGCCGGATTTGCCAGACCTGAATTAAGCGTATGAGCGCCCCTGATGTGACGCTCATTTGCGATACTGACTTACTGGTTCAGCGCCGTGCCGGAGAGCATTTCTTCCGGTTCGCCAAAGCATGTGCCTGCGGTGAGAATAATGTCTGACGGATAGCCTTTTTCGAAGAACAGAATCTCCGCGCGGCCCCAGGAACTGGATGAGACGCCAGTTTGCGGGTCCACGATTGAAAAGTCACATTCGGGCAGGGTGCCAACCATATCGTCAGCAATCCAGATACCATTATGCATGCCGCGATTTTCGTAATTAAAGGCCAGCCCCGGGAAGATCATCCGGATCATGCTGTCGCCTACGGGCGCGCCGATAATGGCTTCGCCGGTCTCGAGTTCTGCAAGGAAGACGATATTACCTCTTTCGGATGACCAGACTTCATCTGCCATGGCCGCACCTGAAAGACCAAGCGTTGTCGCCGCAACAAGCAGCATGTGTTTGATTGACATGATTATCCCTTTAAATTCCTCCCCCAGACGCAGTAATGCCCCTGATCAGAGAGAGATAGTTCATCTTTCTACTCTGTCGATCAAGGGCGTCACTCTTGGCGTTTATCGCGGTGGCTGAATGTCGGGGCTCCACCCATTCAGAACAAATTCCGGGGTGGAATAGTTCTCTATGAGGGCTTCATCCTCTTCGAGCGTGAGTATCTGTACAATTTCATGGCGCTGAGACAGGTCTACCGGATTGCCATCCATATCCATGGTGTTGAACTCGGCAAGGAAAACGCCGGACCAGTCAAAGGTTTCACGTGGCTCTACCGGGCCCCAGCCTTCCGGCATGATGTCCTGCGTCCGCGCATTGATCAGCACCATTTCGGCATGCGGGAAATTGATCTGCGAAGAGGTCGGTCCGTTGCGCGGCAGTCGGGCGAGCGGCGCATCTACAACGCGGCCCTCTGGTGTCTCTTCTGTGATCGTCCATGGGAGCGGCGCATTTTCATTTATGAAGACGGAATCGATGAACACATTGCCATGCTGGCCTTCAGGCGTCCGGGTCCAGGTGAACGGCCCATATGTGCGTAGTGTGCAACGCAGGCAGTATAATGACGCATAGCCAAGAATGGTGTCGCCATGCCCGGTCAGTTCACTATCCACCATGTAAATCGAGCCGTAAGTGGTCAGGGCATCGCCTGATCCGTTCAGCTGCATATTCTCAATGATGATATGTTCGCCGCGCGCCAGAAGCGCTTCTGCCTGACCGATGAAATAATTGTTTATGGTGAAGTCAGAGAGCTGAACATCATTGACCTCATAAAGAATAAAGGCCGGGCGGCGTGATGGCGCGGGACGTGGCGGATTGAAGGCTGAATTGTTCGGATAGCCTACGATCACTCCGTCACGGCTTTCACCGCGAAAGACGAGATCAGACTTGTTGTTGACGAAGACCAGTTCGTCATAGCGGCCATTGTGAATGAAGATCTCCAGTGGCGTATCCGACGTCTCAGGCGCAAAATCGACTGCACCCTGAAGGGTGGTGAAATCGCCTGAGCCATCAGCATTGACCGTGATCTGGCCATCGCTTGCATCGGGTGGAGCGGTGTCTGTCTGAAAGCTCCAGCTAATGTCTTCATCCAGACCGAAAATGCTGCCGTCGACCTGCACGTCATAACTGCGGTCATAGTCGAGCGCGCCATTGTGCAGGGTGATGTGTGCGGTGTCTTCCTGAATGAGAACCGGGTGATAGAGAAACTCTACGCCCTCAATCACATTGATCTGGAAGTTTTCCGGGCGCAGATTGCGGCCAATTTCGCGGCGCTCGGCCTCGGTTGATGGTCCCATACGGCCATCAGGATAGGGCGAGTAAGGCACGCTCATATCGATCTGATCGATCAGCTCTCCGGTTTCAGAATCGAAAACAGAGATCATTCCATCGGGAATGATGTCCGGCGCTGTTTCAAAGGTCAGTCGTAGCGTCGTGTCTACATTGACACCGGTGTCATTTTCGACCGGAAAAACAATTGCGGCTGGTGGTGTCCCGGCCTCCTGAGTGGGGGCTGGCGCGTCACTGCTGCAGGCTGATATAAGACCAGCCGCCAGGAATGCAGGCATTGCTAGGGCCCAATTCGGGCGTGATGTGAATGTCATGAAGTGTCCTCCCTCTGCGCGTTTCAATCGCGCTTATCCGCAATGGTGGGCGAAACTGAGATTTGAGGCAAGGGGGCTCAGCGGCCCGCTTTCAGGCGAACGCATTTCTCGTGCAGAGCCTGAAGGAAGAATGAGCGTTCGCGTGCGGAGAAAGGTTTTGCGCCGCCGACCTGTTCACCCGTTGAACGCAGCTGTTCCATCAGGGCGCGCGTTGCGACAGCCGAAGCGATATTGGCTTTGGTGTAGGCACGGCCATTCGGCTGAAGCACGCTGGCGTCATTTTCCAGACAACGTTCTGCCAGCAGAATGTCGGCGGTGATGACAATGTCAGAAGCGGTCGCGCGCTCAGCGATCCAGTTATCGGCTTCGTCAGGCCCGGCATCGACAACCTGTTGCTGAATGAAGGGCAGGTGCGGCACCTGAAGGAAACTGTTAGAGACGACGAATACCTGCGCGCTGTGACGCTCGGCGACTTTATAGATTTCGTTTTTGACCGGGCAGGCATCGGCGTCGACATAGATGATCATTCTGCCTCATAGCATGGGGTGGGGCTGCGTCCATATGCAGGCTGGCCTCAAACCATGTTCGGGTGCATATCGCCCCGGTCGGATCTTGCGCTTTATGGGAATGGGCTGATGAACTGGTCGCTTCTTGATTTCATTGTCGCTGGTGTTCTGGTCGCCATTCTGGGTGTCGGCGGCGCGATTTTCTTTCGCCTGAACCGGCCTGTTACCTATCGGCTGGGCTTTGTCTTCATGATTGTCGGCATGGTGTTGCTCTTCTGGGCGGGCGGCGCCGTGGGCATTATCGGTGATGAAAACAACTCAGCTAATCTGCTCTATCTTCTGGTTATGCTGACGGGTGTTGTTGGCGGGGTTTATACGCGCTTCACCGATGACGGTATGATGCGCACACTGGTCGTGATGGCTATTCTGCAAACGACGATTGGCGTCGCGGCGCTTACGCTCGGCTGGGGTGATACAGCAGCCAGATGGCCATGGGATGTGATCGCCGCAACGCTGGGCTTTGATCTGGTCTGGCTTCTTGGGGCTGGTCTGTTCAGATCAGCCAAGCTCGGTTCGTCACTGGCCTGAATTCTTCTCCTTTGAGGGGGTGCAGACCGCTGTCGCGGTGACATAAACCCTCTGAATTGCTATTGTTTCCCCGGCTGCAAGTCTGTCTATCGCTTACTTTTCGGACCATTTGGACCATTTTCACTCTTTGAAACGGCTGAAACTCCGCGTCCGGATGAAGGAACACTCGTGTCGTTCCGGCGTTCGCCTGTGGCGGTATCCATCAAGAGAGGGAAATGAATGGTTCGACTTCTGACAGGTCTGCTCGCCCTGATGTCTTCATGTCTGGTGATTGCACCGGTAAACGCTCAGGAAACTGAATATGCGATCGAGGAAGTCCGGCCCGATATTTATCGCTATACCGCTGGTAGCTATCGCTCTCTGTTCTGGGTGACTGAGGACGGCATTGTCGTCATGGATACGCTGAGCACTGAAGCCGCGACACGACTGAAAGCAGAGCTGGATGCGCGCTTTGATGTGCCAGTCCGCTATGTGATTTACAGCCATAGCCACTATGACCATTCCTATGGCGGTGAAGTGTTTGATGAGCCGTGCGTGACCTTCATTTCTCATGATCTTGCCCGCCAGAGTATGGAAATCTCCGGCGCGCAGACGGTCCTTGCAGACCTCACTTTTGCCGATGAAATGAGCCTGACACTCGGGGATGAGACACTGCACTTGCAGTATCACGGACAGAATAATGGTGCTGGCTCTGTCAGCATGCTGATTGAAGAGGCTGACCTTCTTTATGTGGTGGACTGGATTGTCGTTGGCCGCATGCCCTGGACCAATCTGGAAGGCTACGACATTGAAGGCATGATCCGCTCAACCTGTGACATCCTCGCTATGGATTGGGATGTCTTTGTCGGTGGTCATGCCAGCATTGGCGACCGTGAGGGAGTGGAACACTATCTCGGTTATATCGAGGCGCTTCATGCCGCGGTCCGCGATGGCATGCTGGAAGGCAAGTCGCTGGAAACACTGCAGGCGGAAATCGAGCTGCCGGAATATTCTGACCTTCTGAATTATGATGCCTGGCTGGCCGACAATATTGGCGGCGTCTACCGTATGTTGGCTGACCAGAACTATATTCTGAAACGTCCGGAAGTCGTCGAAGGCATGCAAAGCGAATAGGCGCTGTCTGTGACCTCTTCCGGTTCTGAAGCGGCTTCCTACATCTTCTTGAGAGACATGTTCTGTGCCTGATGGAGTTTGAACGGAAATGCCGCTTTTGAACCATACCAAGACCTTCATGCTGCTTGCGGCCATGACCGCGCTGTTTGGCGTGATTGGCTATCTTGTCGGTGGACTGCCGGGTATGGCGATTGCGTTTGTAGTCGCCGTTGGACTGAATATCTTCTCGTATTGGAATTCCGACAGCATTGTCCTTCGCAGCTATCGCGCAAAACCGGCTGCTGATTTTGGCGATAATGCGCGTGTTGCAGCCTATCTGGAAGATACCCGCCGGCTGGCACAAAAGGCGGGTCTGCCAGAGCCGAAAATCTACATTATCGACATGACGCAGCCGAACGCCTTTGCAACGGGGCGGAACCCGGAGAACGCGGCGGTTGTGGCGACGACGGGGCTGTTGAATATGCTCTCGCGAGATGAAGTCGCCGGTGTGATGGCCCATGAGCTCGCACACGTTAAAAACCGGGACACGCTGACCATGACCGTCACGGCCACCATTGCAGGTGCGATCGGCCTTCTGGCTAACTTTGCCTTGTTTTTCGGAGGCGGCCGCGAGCGTGGTGGACTGATCGCGGGCATTGCCATCGCCATTCTTGCGCCGATTGCTGCGAGTATTGTTCAGATGGCGATCAGCCGGGCACGTGAATATGAAGCCGATAAAGCTGGCGCCGAAATTCTGGGCGACCCGGAGCCGCTGGCGCGTGCGCTGGCCAAGATTTCCGGTCAATCAGAGCTCATGCCGGACAATTACACAGAACAGCACCAATCCATGGCGCATATGTTTATCGTGAACCCTCTGGCTGGGCGCTCAGGAGACAATCTCTTCTCCACCCACCCGGCAACACAGAACCGCATTGAAGCGTTGATGGCGCTGAAGGGCAGTGTGTCTGGCGCGCAAAGCTTTGCCAGTGAAACTCAGGCCCCCGAAGCGGATGTGTCGCCCTGGCTGGCTATGCGCAACAAGCGTAAAAAGGGCCCTTGGGGTTAGGCGCAGACTCACAAAGGTATAAAATGTAATTATATTACAATTTGTGTCTTGGCGGGTGTCGGCATCTGTGTGATGTAAGCGGCCCGATAAAAAACAGCCCCTTTTAAAGGGCGTTGGGAAAGAGATTTCATGAAGCCCGCATTCCCGTTCCTTTGCCTTGTTCTGGGCCTTTCTGCCTGTGGCAATGATGAAAACCTGCCTGCGCCGCAAGCTGCAACCGAAACCGTTACCCAAATCGATGGGGGCGGGCGTGACAGTGAATATTGGGGCATAGAGCCGGGCGAGCCTGTACCGATCCGCTGGGAAGAATTGATGCCTGAAGGCGCAATTGAAGAATTGTTTCGCCAGCAGGATGAATTCTACGCAGACCTTGATCGCCGTCTGGCGGCCAATGCGACACGGCTCTCAGATGCCGCAAGCGCGCAGCAGATCGAGGAAGGCTCAGATCTTGATGCCATGCCTCAGCTTGGCACTTTTGACGGTGTTGAGGAACTGGATGGTGAGCTGGTCCGTATTCCGGGATATGTCGTGCCGTTCGACTTTGAATCCGATGATACGTATACGGAGTTTCTGTTCGTACCCTCGCTCGGCGCCTGTATCCATACGCCGCCACCTCCGCCAAATCAGGTGATTTATGTGCGCAGCGACAGCGAAATGCGCGTGCCGGATATCTGGGTGCCATACTGGCTTGAGGGCGAGCTGACGATTGAGCGCAATGAGAATGATCTGGGCGACGCCGCCTATGCGCTGAACCTTTCCGACATAGAGCCATTCCCTATCCCGCAATAGACAGGGAATGGCCTGTGTCTTCGGTGTTATTCGGAGGCGTCTACGGCCAGAATGCGCGTGGCTGGTGACAGCGGTTCTTCCAGTGCATCGGCCATGACTGCGCTGACTGGGGCGTTATAGTCCTGAGCCAGATGAGCTTCGTGCGCGGCGACATTTTCCCAACGTTCAAACAGGACCAGCGTGTTCGGGGCTTCGATGGCCTGATAAAGGTCGAAGCGGATATTGCCCGGCGCGCCGCGTGAGTCTGGCGTTACATCCAGAAAGGCCTCGATGAGAGCGTCGGTGTATTCAGGCTTCACATCGAAAGTGACCAGAACATTTCGCGTTCCGCCCCGGCGTTGAAACAGGCGCTGGTGGTGTATCGTCTGTCAGACGGTTCAGGCGCAGGCTTGTTTCACGCTGGCCTTCCACAAAAGCATCGCCAACAACAGCGGCAACCGCCTGAAGGTGAGGCGTTTCCATATGTTCTTCCAGGGCCTCTGCGCTCTCCCATTCTTCAAACAGGTAAATGGTGGAGCTGCCATCTTCATTCATGAAGACTTCAAAGGTGATATTGCCCTCTTCCTCGCGGGAATTCTGCGCATTGTTCTGCATAACTGGCAGGAAGTCGTCGATAGCCTGCTCGCTGATCGGGAGCGTGTTCAGCATGTAGATGGCGGTATCGCTTTCCGTCTGCGCGCAGGATGTTGCGGTGAATGCCGCGAATGCGCCAAGCGCCAGAAAACGGGAGAGTGTGGATGTCATAAAGGGCAGCCTTTCAGTTCAAGGACACCCTGTCCGAATGAGGCCGCCGATAGCGGGGGACGCAACACGAAGTCAGATGCAATAGGTGGGACATGCATCGCCGACGAACATCACCGGGCAGGGCTTAACTGAAACTAACCCCTGTCTGGATTATATCACCCCGGATGGACGGCAAGTTGCCATTGCGTCAGGCGCAATAAGCCGGGCGTGTGAACGAGTAACCTGGGCAAGCAAGCGGCCCTAGACCGGCGTGTGGGCCTCAACATAGTCAACAACGGTCTGAACGGTCAGATCACCGGTTTCAGGATCAGCCAGACTGGTTAAGTCGGGCATATCCAGGCCGAATGTTTCTTCCAGATCTTCCTGAACTTCCATCAAGTCCAGCTCATCAAACCCTAAATCCTTGATCAGATCGGCTGACGGATCGAGATCAAATTCCACCTCACCCATGTGGTGGGCAATCATTTCCATAATGTCGTAGGTTTCATCTGCTGCTGCTAATGGCGTCATAGTGAGGGCCAGAGCGGCGAATGCGAAAGCGGTCGTCGTGAGTTTCATAATGGTCTCCCAGGTCCGGCTTCTGAACATCAGAAACACCCCGTGAGCCACATCTTGGGGGGGTGACCTTAAAATCCCATAAAATTCAGGGATTAAGATTGCTATTCATCTTTACCATGACGGGTGTTCAGGCCGTGCCGACGAGCGTCATGCGGCCAATATCGGGCTGTCTGGCGGGTGTGTAGCCCGAAAGCTCAGGTGTTGAGATATCGAGGCCTATGCTCTCGAAATGACCCGCAATCTGGCTGGTCAGGTCTATCAGATGCTCAGCATCACCGCGCACAAGCAGCCAACGCAAATGTGCGCGATGCAATTCATCCTGCCCGGACTGAGCCGCGCCAAGTGCGGAAAGAAGCGAGACTTCATCAAGAGTGACATGGGCGCAGCCGGGTTGAGCAAGTCGTATTTTTCGATGCCCACACCGGCCCAGACTTGCGGTCAGACTGAAAATGTCAGAGAGGACGGCATCTCCCATGTCTCCAAATAATTCTCCATAGAATTTGTTCAGGCATTTGCAGCCTGTTTTGCCAAACGCGATGCCGCGAAAGGCCAGCATGAAATAGCCTGCTCCATCTCCCAGTTCGTGAAGAAGGATATCTTTGCGCAGGGCATTCTGGGTCATCTCAAATCTCCTGGAACTGACCGCAGCGGACACCAGCCAGCCGGCTGGGAGGCGAACTGGCCGGTCGGTAGAATTGTCCGCTGCGATCAGAAGGGTGAATAGGGGTTGGAGTTCAGCTGAGAGAGCTGAGCGATCTGGTCTCGGAGCCAGCTGCGATGGGCTTCAATGTTTTCCAGACGGGCGCGGTATCCAGCCGGGTCGGCGACCCTCAGTTCTTCGATCCAGGATTCAAGCGCGCGCATCTGATCCTGAAGCCATTCATCAGTACGGGGGGATGGATTGCTGGAAGGCATTGTTGAACTCCTCTCAAATACGATCATATGCAAATGAGAATGAGTTGCAACTATAATTTTCGTTAGAGCGGAAAGGCCGGTTGTTCCCGGCCTTTTATGTCAGAGAGGGGCGGGGTTAGCGTGTGCGGCGAACGTCGCTGAGATATGCCGAATCCGTAGTCAGCCAGCAGAGTTCGCCCGGTCCGGCTGTCTCGAACACAGGTTGATAGCGTTGATAAAAATTTTATGAACGACAACAAACGAGCTCCTAAGAGTACGTTTTGTACATAAGTATGTCAGCGAGGCGGGAACTATGTTTCCGCTTGACTTTTGAGTTGTGTTTTATTTGCGATAGGCGAACAGGCGCACGCAATTTGCTTTATACCGAATGAGAATTTGTCATTCGGTGCGCCTGTGATGTTTTGTGTCCGTTGGTCATGCTGAAATGGGAGTTAACAACGATGTCGATGAAAAAGATGCGTCGTTTAAAGTATATTTGCTCGCCATACTACTCTAGTAGACCAGATTTGTGGTTTCAAAACCTTTATGCGCTCGATGCACGAAGCTTCATTTCGTTTGAATGGCAATATGTCTACCTAAGAATCCCTAAAGCCGCTAATAGCACAATTGTGAGAACGCTTACCAGCCACTTTCCCGAGCCATTGTTAGAGGCTGAAAATGTTCATGAAATAAAACGTAGGGCAAAACACTATAGCGATTTGAATTCACGAAATAAAAAGATGATCGAGGAATTCTATACTTTTACAGTAGTTAGAAATCCTTTTTCTAGAATACTTTCTGCATACTTGGATAAATTTGGGGGTGGTAATAAGTTATCGCAGTTTGGTGAAGCGGTTAGTCGTTATGGAGAAGAGGGTAACATTTCCTTCAACGCATTTTGCCGCTATCTAGCCGATGGAGGAGAGAGGCAGAATGCACATTGGATGAAACAATCTAGGATTCTCAATATAGCAAGCAAGATCGATTTTGTCGGGCGCTTCGAAGACTTAGAAGGAGCGCAGGCGAAAATTCTTGCAGGTGTTAGAACGCGAACCGATGCTGATAGACAGGACCTGAGAGACGGTCCCGCCGCTACAGGAGCGAGCGAAAAATTGTTACACTATTATGACAATGAATGCATTGATATCGTTTCATACGTCTACAGAGAAGATTTTATTAGATATAAATATTCAAAAAGCTTGCTTTAAATTTAACTCAACCAAATATCGAGCACAGGATTTTCTCCGGATATTTTGATCTAATAGGATTAAGGTGTCTTGTATTAGGGCTAGATTTTAAACGCCAATTTCTGAGATTTACATGCTTAAAAAATTAGCGTGTGCGGCGAACGTCGCTCAGATATGCCGAATCCGTAGTCAGCCAGCAGAGTTCGCCCGGTCCGGCTGTCTCACCAACTTCAAGGCCCTGCCAGCCGTCAAAACAGCCATCATGCAGGAAAATGTGAGAGGCTGCGCTGTCTGCGTCGGATAAATCCATTTCGACTTCGAAGGCTTCACCGAAGACGCTCCATGTGAGTTCGAATGTGTTTGATGAAGGGGTGCCAAACACGGAACGCTCTTCACAGCTGATCTCGCCAGACCCGTTCGTTGTGCCTTCGCCGCCGCTTATCCAGTTTATGGTGCAGGTTCCTGATGCCATTTCGATATAATAAATCGAGCTATCTTCCGGGAATGTGCTGGCGTCATCTGCGTGTGCCAGTCCTGTCAGCGAGAGCGCTGAGATAAGGGCAAGCCCCAGGCGTGTTGTATTGGTTTTCATATCAGCCCCCTTAATCACTGTCGCCGCGAGACGGAGACCATGTTTTCCCAATTGACCCAGCAGAGCGCATCTTCGTCATAAGCGGCTTCACCGGTTGCGATATCTTCCCAGCCATCTGCGCAATTGCCGGACTTCAGAAGGTCATCAATGCTGTCAGTGATGCCAAAGAAGTCGATATTGGCCCCATTCATGCTCCATCCGCCAATGTCGGTCATGTCCACGCTGTTCGCGCCGCAACCAAAATGGATGCTGCCGTTAATGGACGAACCATCAATGAAGTGGATGCCGCATGTTTCGCCCATCATTTCGAGCGAATAAATAGCATCGTCTTCAGGTGTGGACTCTGCATTGGCGACAGGTGCCGCCATGAACGCTGTGCATGCAAGTAGAACAGACGCTGCTTTTAAGCGTAAGAATGTCATGTAAATGCCCCCTCTGAGAGGTGCTATCACACCAGTTAGCTCTTAACGTGTAATGAAATCGCCTTAGCACTTTTGTTTCAAACTTCCGCTGTGCGGCGGCCTCACAAATCCTTGTCCGGGGATTGGTAATTAGCAATTGCCCCATTTGCGTAATCTCAGTACACGCCCCGTCATGAGTAGATTTGTAAACGTGTTTTTGGGTGCCACTCTCCTTGCCGGAGCGGGCACGGCCTTCGCTCAGGATGAGGGCGGAAATGACCGCCGCCTCGATCCTGTTACGGTTTCTGTCACCCGTGTTGAGCAGCCGGTCTCTGACCTGCCGGCCTCTGTTTCGGTACTGGATGGCGAGCGTCTTGCGCTTGCATCTTCCTATCTCGGAGCTGGCGATCTGACCGATCTGGCGACCGGTATTGAAGCCGCGATTGCCAATGGCACCCAGGTCGCGTTTCAGATTCGCGGTATAGGCGCGGTAGACCATCAGGCGCTGACCCCATCAGCGGCAGCCGTGTATTCAGACGGCGTATTTCTCGCCACCAATGTTCAGACGGGGCTCATGCTCTACGATCTTGAGCGCGTAGAAGTGCTTAAAGGCCCGCAGGGCACCCTCTATGGGCGTAACGCCTCCAGCGGCGCAGTGAACCTCATCTCTGTTCGCCCTTCAGGAGATCAGACGCGTTATGTGCGTATCGGTGTGGGCAATTATGATCGCTTTGATGCGGCCGGCGCTTTTGGTGCTTCACTAAACGACATGGTGAGCTATCGCATTGCGGGTAATTATACCTCGCGTGGGCCTGTGTTGGATAACGTTTCTGGCCCTTCCGTAGCAGGTGGTGAGACCGATCAGTTTGGCCTGCGCGCGGGTCTGCTTTTTGACATGGATGCGAGCGAGCTTCTGCTGCGCGCGCATTATGAAGAGGACAATGGCGTTAACACCACCCCGCGCAATGACAGCCTGGATCTGGACGACTTTGAAATCTCAAGCGAAGGCGATGGCATTCAGGACACTGATAACGGCTTTTACGGCGCGTCTGCGGAATATACCCGAAGCCTTGGTGCGTGGGAGGTGTTCTCTCTAACGTCTGTTGAAGGCTATGAGCAGAATTACGGCTTTGACTTTGACGGTACGCCAGCGCCCTTCGGCAATTACTCGCTGAATGCAAACCTCTACTATGAGCGTGAATATGTGCAGGTCTCCGAAGAGCTGCGCCTGTCGCGAAAGACAGGCTATGGCCATGCGCTTTATGGCGTCGCGCTTTCAGCGGATGAATTCCAACAGCGCTATACCATCTGGTGTGGTGAGCTGGACTTAGAAACGCTGGTCAGCAGTTGCAGCTATGTCGGCGCGCCGGGCCGGGTGGGGCCTAACCCTGCCAGCACAGGCACAGCAACTACTCTGATCACCGACATTGAGCAGTCCCGTCAGACCCTTGCGCTCTTCACCAGTCATCAGTTTGACCTTTCAGATGTGCTGCAATTCACCGTTGGTGCCCGCCTGACTGATGAAACTATTGAAGGCGAAGGCATGGGGCTGCACGTCTTTGATGATGGCGTAATTGCCTTCAACAATCGCGATGGCCTTGGCGATGCGATTGGCGAGAATACGATCAGCGAGACTCGTCTTTCGGGGAATGCGGCGTTGTCCTACGACCTGTCTGCTGGCATGGCGTATGCGAGCCTGTCTACCGGCTATAAGTCCGGCGGCTTCAATGGCGAAGTGGCTAATAATGCGACCCATTATAGCGATGAAGGCCTCTTCTCAGCAGAGACCGTCACCGCCTGGGAAGTCGGGTTTAAGTCCGCGCCAAACCCACGCTATAGTTATAGCCTTGCGGCGTTCTATCTCGACTATAACGACCCGCAGGCCCGGATTTTTGTCTCCTTCACTCTTCCGGATGGCTCGCAGATTACGTCCAACTCACTCTCCAATCTGGATGAGGCTGTGTCTTACGGGCTTGAGGCTGATTTCAGCCTGCGCGCGACTGAGGCGCTGACGCTGAATGGTGGACTGACGCTGAACGAAACTGAGATCAGCCAGACCTCCAATATAGGTGGAAACGCAGCGACGTTTGATGGGAACCCGCTGCCATTTGCGCCGGACACGTCCATCACGCTTGGCGGCAGCTATGCCTTTGACCTGACCGACAATATCTCCGCGCTGGCATCGCTCCACGGCAAATATCGCAGTCAGTATTTTCTGGATGCAGAAGGCTTAACTGAGCGCAGTCAGGACGGGTTCACGACGCTTCAGGCGGCGCTGGACCTCGCCTTTGCGAACAGTGATGTGACGCTCAGCCTTTGGGGCCGGAACCTGACAGATGAAGACTATTCCGTTTCTGGCTATGGCTTTATCGGCTATAACACCTTCCGGTCTGAGCCGCGTACCTTTGGTGTGTCTCTGGAATATCAGTTCTAGGGCCTCACTGCTCACGGTTGAACACGAAACACTTTGCTGATTTCACACGCGCGCGAGATGTCATAGCGCTCGCGCGCAGGCCTTCCCATTAAAAATGGACGTTTTGGAGTGTCCTCAATTTAAAGGGTCCGGGTCACATGCAGCTTCTTGAAAAAATCACCTATTGGGTCGCCACCGTCATCATGGTCGCACTCATGCTGATGGCAATTATCAGCTATCATGTCGATCACGACCGGATGGCGGGCTATTTTGAGTATTTCGGCTATCCGACTTACATCGTTTATCCGCTGGCATATCTGAAATTGCTGGCACTGATTGCCATTCTGACGAACTATTTTCGTAATCTCAAAGACATCGCTTATGGCGCCTATTTCATGAATATGGTCGCCGCAACCGTCGGCCATGTGATGGCAGGTGATCAGCCTATCCATGCGTATGTTGGCCTTGTCGTTGTGCCTGTGTCTTACATTCTGTCAAACCGGGTACGCGGTGAGCCAAAGCGCGACGCGTTTATTCTTTAATAGCTTCGCTTTGCTCGTGACGAGCTTCACACAAACGACCGTGCAGGCGCAGGGCGAGCGAAGCGACGAGCCCGAGCAAAAAGCAAATAGTTCTGAGCGCGCTCTATGTGAGCCGCTGGCTCACGAGAGCAATCAATAATGAGGCGGCGGCTGGTGTGCGGGCGGTGCTTCACCGGATGACTGTTCACCGGCTGCAACCCGCTCGCTCAGCATGGCGACTTGTCGTTCCAGCCGGTCGATAATCTTCCATTGCGCGGTGATGGCGGCATTCAGATCCTCAATCGTCTGCTCCTGATGAGCAGCGCGCATTTCGAGTTCGTCCAGGCGGCCTAGGTCATTTGAAGTGGTTTCAGTCATGATCAGGCTTTAGCTCTGGCGGAAGATTTGAGCAATGGTCGGCGCGCGCCAGCTTATTCGACGCGAACAACGGCTTCCACGCCAGCGGACCAGTTTACCCAACACAGCTCGCCCGCGTGAACGGTTTGATTGGGACGAATATTCTGCCAGCCATTCGGGCAGTTATCCTGATTGAGCACATTCAGCGGGTCGTTCACGCCGGTGAAGGTGACAGAGCGGTTGGTTATCGTCCACTCGCCGGTAGAGACGCCGTCCAAGCATTCCAGCTTAAGCTCGCCGCTGCGATACTCATGCGTCATTGCGCTGTTATCGCTGCTGAAAACGGCTTCGCAGATATCGCCGGACAGTTCGAGCATATACACCTGCGTCCCCACGGGAGAGTTCACCTGTGCGAGTGCGGCAGGCGCAGCCATCAGCGTGCAGATAGCAAGGCAGGATGTTACGGCGAAACGAAGAGAAGTAAGCGTCATCGGGGCCCTCCGGGTCTGAAGCGACGGGTCGTCATGGTTAGGATTCCGCCCTGCCGATAGCATTCTTTGGCCGACAGTTTTGAAAAAATGTCAGTTAATCAGTGTTTTTTTGTGAGGCGTGGGGTCGAGACCAAAAGCCAGGTCAGCTCCGCGCATTTTCGGGGCATCAATGAACGGGTTCGATTTCATGTCCTCAAAACGGTTTGAACCAATCTAAAGATCAGGACATGCCGCTCACCCTAATCGCAGCCCCCTGCAACCTGGTCGTTAAATGCAGCCGTGATCGCATCCTCGTCGACCGCGAGATAGGTGAATTCCGGGCCGGGTTTGCCCGCAAGAGAGGTGAGCGCCGCGACCCGCCCCATACCCAGAAATCGCGTATCGGGCAGAACGCCCGCAATCGGGTCGGCATAGGCCTCGTCTGCGGAGATAATCTCCCAGCCATCCGCCTCCAGCGCGGCAACCAAATCCGTCACGAACAAGGCCGCGATGTCATTCTCATGCAGCAGCATGACCTGAGCCGGGGCCTCGCCTAAATACGTGCGCGCCGCCTCATCATAGAAGTTCGCTGCCGCGACCAGCATGCCGGTATAAAGCTCACGCAGGCCCGCCATACAGACGGGGTCATCCTCGCGAATGGCGGTCTGATAGAGGTTTTCCAGAAACCAGTCATACGTGTCCACGGTCACATATCCGTTCAGCAGGCCACGTTCTGAAAGACCTGCGCGCACGGCATCGCGGCGCTCAATATCCGGGGCTTCGTTCAGATAAGGATAGCGAAACCAGGGACGGCGGTTTTCAAACACTTGCAGTATCATTTCTGCGGTATCAATCTCTGCCAGATAGGCCTCTGCCGTCGTATGCCTCAGCCATGGATGGGTGTGCGTGTGATTGGCGATCACATGGCCGGCCTCAGCATAGCTCTGAATGCGGGCGAGCCGCGCCGGGCTGTCTATGCGTGAAGTCACGACAAATATTGCGGCCTGTTCAACGCCGGCGGCTTCAAGCCCGCTGATCAGCAATGCAGCGCGGTCATCGCCGCTCATCGCGCTGTCACCGCGCGGCGCGTCATCATAGGTCAGCGCGATGCGACGTGTGCTTTCAGCGCGCGCGCCAGAGCTGATGAGGAGAACAACCGTCAAGGCTGCAAACACCCATTTCAGACGTCCGCTCCATCTGCCCTGTTGGGCCGTGCCCGGTGAATATTTGCTGATTTTATACGGTCCCGACATAAGCGAAAGTTAGCATTGAAATGACAGATCGCGTCAAGCAGACCGCGCTGTCCGGGTTCAACACAAAACCAGCACAAATATCGCCACAGAGGGGGCTCTGTCGCGCGGGGGAATGATGTGGGGAATTGTAGGGTGGATTAGCGGACGCGTAATCCACCGTTGAAGATGAGTCATCCTGGTGCATTGCGGCTTTCGCCTAATGACACCCTACGCGGCGAGCCGTATTCGAGGCTCGGGCGGTGGCCAGGTGTCGGGCGCGCGAATGGGCGGGCCACGGGCAACCCTGATGGCTGTTGGTGGCGTGAAGCCCAGTCTGCACGTCTGGAGAGCAGGGGCGCGCATGAGGCCGGTATGAAGACGTGGTCCGCGCTGCCACGGGGTAATGAGGCAATGCACGCAGAGCATCATACAGGCCAGCTCGCTGGCCAGCGCCTCGGCGCGTTCAAACATGTCTATGCTGGCTTGAAGTTGTTCGATCAGCTCCGCAGGGGAGGCGGGCTCCATAATTGTGTGGGAGGCGACAGGCGCAAGGTCTTCGGTGGTTGAGCGCAAAGCCTCGGCCGCCGTCGGGCATCCGGCCGCGTTGAGCTGGCCTGCCGCAAGATAGCGGATGCAGGCCTCCACCATGTCATCGGCTGAGCGCACCATAGAGACGATATCGGCGGGCACGACTGTCTGGCCCGCATAGTGGAGGCGGAGCAGATAGCCAAGCAGCCGCGCCAGAAACAGCCCGACCATCCGGTTTGGGCCGGGCAGGGTGTGGAGCATGTCAAAGGCAGGCGCGGTGGTCATCCGCCAAGTTTAGCCTCGCGGGTTGTGGGGTGGGATTAGTTTGTTTGGGGAGAGGTTGTCTTCCCGGCCGGGCTCTGCCGAGCTGCGCTCGGATTGTAGGGCGGTGTTGAGGCCGGAGGCCGATACCCGCCGTATTTTTACAATTGCGGCGGGATTTTCGCGAATGAATTCGCGATGCATCGCCGCCCTACGGTTCGGTGAGCAAGATGGGCGTTTCGGGTTTCCATTCCCGGTTCCAGTCGGCTTTATAGCGATGCCATGATGAATGCGGCCAATCATCGGGCGAGGTGACAAGGCCATGTTTCACCGGGTTCCAGTGGATGTAATCCATGTGCGCGGCGAGGTTGTTTTCATCGCGGATGGCATGTTCCCAATAGCGCGTTTACCAGACCTGGCGTTCGCCTTTGCGACCGTTGGATTTCAGGTGTGGCGGCAAACGTCGGGTGAAGCCAGCTTTCAAAAGTCGCAGTCGGTTTACGAAATCGAAGTCGTCCTCGGGCAAGGCCCAGAGCATATGCACATGATCGGGCAGAATGCAGATAGCGATGGTTTCGACCGGATGATTGTTCGTCACGTCGCGATAAGATGCGCGGAAATGATCAATGTACCGAACCAATGTATCCGCCTGCCGGTCATGAAGACACAGCGTGAAGCCGTAGGTTCCGCCCGGCACATAGAGACGACGATAGTTCGGCATATATCGAACATATCATGAACATTTGTGGTTGTGTAGAGCGATCCGTAGGGCGGTGTTGAGCGCGGAGCGTGATACCCGCCTTAAGGGAGATTTGTAGGGCGGCGATGAAGGCGAAGCCGCAATCCCGCCGCTCGTGAAGCGGAGTGGCGCGAACTCATGCGGTGAGGTTTTCATGCAAGCTTTGGACTAGTTCTTGTCCATGCTGCTGCGGTGGGAGATTTTTTTGAGAAATTGCTTCGTCGAGTTGATTGATGAGCTCATTTAGGCGCGTTGGATTGCCCATATTGAACTTGGAAATGGCTTGTTGTCCGAACAAACTTACGCATATCCACAGAGCCTTATCTGTTAAATCAGTGACCTTTGTTTGTTTCTCTTGGTAATCATCAATGCTCGTCGACGTGAACATAAGATTGTGTTTTGCCGCCATAACATTCGAAAATTCGACAAATACCTTTTCCTGTGTGAGCTCTGACAGTTTGGAAATATAAGCTTTCACGCCCTCTATCGATTGTACTTCAACCATTGGTTCGACGGGGCTTGTGATTGCGACGTTCGTGTCGGGGACGCTGTTAGAATTCAAGCGCTCGAAATCTGGCTTTTTGCGAGAATTTCTCTTGTGATACGGCGAAAAGTAGAGTTTTCCTATCTCTTCACCGTTCTCGTGCGCGAGCATAAAAATATCCACTGGATGTTTGATCCCATCAGCGGTGGTCGAGCCTATCCGATTGTATTCGATCTTTGTCCCGTCTACGAGTCTAAGACTATCCAAGTATTCCCTCGCCCCTAACACCGACTTCACTGGAACTGGATTGGTCGCCTCCCAGCCGAACTCTCCGGCGCAACCGGGGATTTCGTCGGCATCTACCCCATCCCCGTACATATCACCGTTTGCCAGCAATGACATCAATTCGTCTTGTTCGTTTGTACGCTCTGGCGCTTGGCCTGTAGGTTGGGTGTTGAGGTGCAGTTCTTGCATTTCTTTCCGGGCATCTGCCGATGATCTTTTCCAGACATTGACCATTTTTTCGATGCACGCCATCTGCTGTTCAATGAATGACGCGCCCGAGCGTTCAAGAGCTCCAGCGAACCAAAACATCATCTTCCGACCTGTGGGGTCGTTTAGGAGATTCACGGAAAATGCTTTAGCGACGCCTTTCTCTGTTGCACCGCCTGAGACCACTCCTATGAAGAGCTCTATTTTCGAGTCATCATTTTCCCAAGATGGAGGATACAACTCGCCTGAATTGATTGCCTTTTCAGCGTGACGAACATTTGCATCGTGAAGTCGTGATTTTCCTTTGAAGTAACCTTTAGCGACGACAAACACTATGAAGGCGACAATCGAGAGCCCCCCCGTTGGCCAGGCAAGAAACAATGCAATCAAAAACAATACTATCATTCTACAAACTCGTTTGAATATCGCATCGAATGGGTCCTAAGTGGATACCACCGCAAGACTCGCGATGAAGTTCCACGGCGCTACGCCCTCAACGCCACCCTACGAGGGTTGTTGTAATTCGCAATGAAGTTGTAGGCGGTGATGAACCCCGGATTTGCATCCGCGGAAATCCCGCCCTACGGTTCATCCCAAATTGTAGGTTGGTGATGAAGGCAAAGCCGAAATCCCAACATTGCCGGCACATTTTCGGCGGGTATCCCCCGGAAAACATCCGGGGTTCAACGCCGCCCTACAGGTCAATCAATCGCCTCGCGCTTCTCTCCGCTCTCCGACAAATACAACTCCGAGCCCATCTCCTCGTACTTTTTACTCATCTCCTGCATCCCCTTCTCAGCCTCCAGATTGAGCGCTTTTTTCTCATTGTCCGTCATGTTGGCGGCGTAGTCGCGGACCTCGGCCGTGATCTTCATGGAGCAGAATTTCGGGCCGCACATAGAGCAGAAGTGAGCAACCTTATGCGCCTCTTTCGGCAGGGTCTGGTCGTGGAAATCGCGAGCGGTTTCCGGGTCTAGTGCGAGGTTGAACTGGTCTTCCCAGCGGAATTCAAAACGCGCGCGTGAGAGCGCATCATCGCGCACCTGCGCCGCCGGATGGCCCTTGGCGAGGTCTGCCGCATGGGCGGCGAGGCGATAGGTGATAACGCCGACCTTCACATCGTCACGGTCTGGCAGGCCGAGATGTTCCTTCGGCGTGACATAGCAGAGCATGGCCGTGCCATACCAGCCGATCATGGCCGCGCCGATGCCCGATGTGATGTGGTCATAGCCCGGCGCGATGTCTGTGGTGAGGGGGCCGAGCGTGTAGAATGGCGCTTCGCCGCATTCACGCAGCTGCTTTTCCATATTCACCTTGATCTTGTGCATTGGCACGTGACCCGGGCCTTCAATCATCACCTGACAGCCCTTCGCCCAGGCGATTTTGGTCAGCTCGCCAAGGGTTTCAAGCTCTGCAAACTGGGCGCGGTCATTTGCGTCCGCGATAGAGCCCGGGCGCAGGCCATCACCCAGCGAGAAGCTGACATCATAGGCGCGCATGATCTCGCAGATCTCTTCGAAATGGGTGTAGAGGAAGCTCTCTTTATGGTGAGCGAGCATCCATTTCGCCATGATGGAGCCGCCGCGCGAGACAATGCCCGTGACGCGGTTGGCGGTGAGGTGGATATAGGCGAGGCGCACACCGGCATGGATGGTGAAATAGTCGACGCCCTGCTCACACTGCTCGATCAGCGTGTCGCGATAGACTTCCCATGTGAGGTTTTCGGCAATGCCGTCCACCTTTTCCAGTGCCTGATAGATCGGCACGGTGCCGATCGGAACCGGCGAGTTGCGGATGATCCATTCGCGGGTGTTGTGAATGTTACGGCCTGTTGAGAGGTCCATCACATTGTCTGCGCCCCAACGGGTCGCCCAGACCATTTTCTCGACCTCTTCCTCAACGGAGGAGGCAACGGCAGAGTTGCCGATATTGGCGTTGATCTTCACCAGGAAGTTGCGGCCAATGATTTGTGGCTCCAGCTCCGGGTGGTTGATGTTCGCCGGAATAATGGCGCGGCCTTTGGCGATCTCGTCGCGGACGAATTCAGGGGTGATGAATTCGGGGATTTCCGCGCCAAAGCTTTCGCCCTGTGCGACGGTTTCGGCGGCATTGGCGAGCGCTTCCTGGCGGCCAAGGTTTTCACGCTCGGCGACATAGATCATCTCTTTGGTGATGATGCCGGCTTTGGCGAACTCATACTGGGTGACAGGG
>NHBK01000025.1 GCA_002173095.1 Hyphomonadaceae bacterium TMED5
GATCGCGCTCTGGGCTGGTGGCTTCAGTTTCCAGCCCATGGAGAATGGCCTGGCCGACAAGACATCTGCTGGCGGGTTTCTTGCCGGGGTCGCTCTTGCAATCCTCGCCTATAAAGGCTTCACGACCATCACCAATAGCGGCGACGAGGTGAAAGACCCGAACAAGAATGTTGGCCGAGCAATCATGATCTCATTGGCGATCTGTACGGTTGTCTATCTGCTCGTGTGTCTCGCCGTTGGGGCAACACTCAGTGTTTCGCAAATCGTTGAAGCGAAAGACTATGCATTAGCCGAGGCCGCAAAACCTGCGCTGGGCAATTACGGTTTATGGTTCACCGTTGCGATTGCGATGATCGCAACAGCATCAGGGTTGTTAGCCAGCTTGTTCGCTGTATCCCGCATGTTGACCATGCTGACGAATATGGAGCTGATCCCGCATAGTCATTTCGGCATGCCAGGTCCCATTCAGAAGCACTTACTCGTTTATACCGCAGTAATTGCGGGGCTCCTTGCCGTGTTTTTTGATTTGAGCCGTATCGCTTCACTCGGTGCGATTTTCTACCTTGTGATGGATATTATGATCCATTGGGGCGTGTTCCGGTATCTCCGCAAAGAGGTTGAGGCTTCACCGATTGTGCTTCTTGTCGCCATTGGCCTGGATGTGATCGCGCTGTCTGCTTTCATAGTGCTGAAATGGCAGGCCGACCCTATGATCATCGTCATTGCGATTGTCGGCATGGCGGCGGTCTTTGGTTTTGAAAAGTTCTATCTCAGCAAGCTGCGCAATTCGCCAATTTCAGCTGACTAGTTATTGAGTGACGAAAAGTCTGGAGGACGAGATCTTTTCAGGTTTGGCTCGGACAATTTCGAAACCTATCTGAATGAGCTACATGACCGAAGTTGATGGCAGGCCCCCGTCAATAGACAGCCCGCGCCGGTGATGAATCACCCGTGTCGTCTATGACGCCTCAACTTTTCTTTCATGTTGATCGCCTTTCAAGGTTCGGAATTCACCGGCCAAACAGAAAGGAAAATACCATGTCNAACCAACCAATCACCAAACTCAAAGATGGTCTCATCTCAGCGACGATCTGGAAGAACCAAACTGAGAATGGAAAAGACCATTACTCCGTGACCTTTTCTCGGAGCTATCTCAAGAACGACGAGTGGCGTGAAGCTTTCAGTTTCTCAGGCTCTGAGCTGCTACGCCTGGCGAGGCTCTCTCAAGCCGCTTACGACGAGATTGAGCGTCAGAAACAACAATCGGCATCCTTGGCCGATGCGGCCTGATGAATCCTGGCCCGCAGCCCTCCGGTTGCGGGTCATTTGCCTTGTGATTTTACTGACTGTGTAAGGATATCGCTTTCACAATGCGGCCAACTGGATGCCGCGCCCGTTGTGTGGGCGGTCAAAATATCAATGTTTTTCAAGAGGGAAGGTGGTGCCGCCACCAAGATTCGAACTCGGGACCTGATGATTACAAATCAACTGCTCTACCAACTGAGCTATAGCGGCATTTTACCAAAGCGGCACCTTTAGCGAACAAGGGGCCTTAAATCAAGAAATTATGTTTTTGTGGATAAAACTTACACAAAAGCTTACACACTTACACAGTTTCTTTGTTTTTTATCCTTACAATACAGCCGTTTAGCGCAGAGAGCTTATGATTACAAATCATGCGCTCTACCAACTGAGCTAAGCCGGCACGAAGAAGAGCGCGCGTCTTACCGGTATTGATCTGGCTTTGCAAGCCCAATCATGGCCTGTTTTTTCATGTCTGAAATATGCGTGGTTTACGGTTTTTTGGCTTTCGACCGCAAATGGTCACATTTAGGCCCCGGAACTTTCTCCTTATGTGTTCATTCATGGTATATGCTACTCCGGGCTGGAGGTGAAAATGAACCAGACAATGAGACTTCTGACAGCGGCTGGCGCTGTAGGGCTGACAACATTCGGCGTGCATAGCCTCGCTGAACAATCCATTCGCGAAGACATGGAAGCCGCATGCGTGCCGGTAGAGGTCTCGGTTTATTTTGCGCCCTCGCAGACAGAGCTGAATGAGTTCGCAGAAGACCTGCTCGATCAGGCTGTGAGCCAGATTGAGCATTGCCAGCTGGCCCAGATTGATGTGACCGGCTTTGCTGACCATAGCGGACAGGCCGAATATAACTACCGAGTCTCTGAGATGCGCGCGCATGCTGCGCTGGAGTTTCTGGAAGAGCGCGGCGTGACAGCGAACATGATCAATCTCACCGCACGCGGTGAGGAGGGCGCGCTGCAGGAAAACGGTGAGCCCGTGGTGATGCGCCGTAAGGCTGATCTGCGGTTCATACCTTTGCCGCCGAACGCTTAATTCATCTGGATTTAGAATTGAAACGCGCGCCTTTTGGCGCGTGTTTTTTTATGTGCGGATGGGGCGGAAGAGAATTTCCATCTGCCCCGTTCCATCATGGCCGCTTGCGGGTTAAAGAGGGCGCTTCTAAGTCCGGCTAACCGGCAAATTTTCAAGAACGATACAGACGATTCTCATGGCGCGCATTCTTATCACTTCGGCACTTCCTTACATTAATGGCATCAAGCACCTCGGCAATCTGGCCGGGTCCATGCTGCCCGCTGACGTTTATGCGCGCTTCCAGCGCCTGCGCGGTCATGATGTTCTCTATATCTGCGCAACTGACGAGCACGGCACGCCAGCTGAGCTCGCGGCTCAAAAGGCTGGCATCAGTGTGCGCGAATATTGCGACGAACAACACGAGGTTCAGCGCAAGGCCGGTGAGGGGTTCACGCTGTCCTATGATCATTTTGGGCGGTCTTCCAATCCTCAGAATGCGGCCCTGACGCAGCATTTCGCGCATGTTCTGGAAGAGCGTGGCCTGATTGAAGAGCGCGTGACCAAACAGGTCTATGCGATCGAGGATGGTCGCTTCCTGCCGGACCGTTATGTAGAGGGCACATGCCCGCATTGCGGGTTTGAGAAAGCGCGCGGTGACCAATGTGATAATTGCGGTCGTTTGCTCGACCCGGTTGAGCTGATCAATCCATACTCTGCGGAAACCGGCTCGACGGCGATTGAGCTGCGGGAAACAGCGCATCTTTATCTGCTCCAGTCTAAAATGCAGGATGAGATCCGCAGCTGGGTGGAAAGCTCGGACGAATGGCCTCAACTTGCCAAATCCATTGCGCTGAAATGGCTGGATGAAGGCCTTCAGGACCGTGCGATCACACGTGACCTTAGCTGGGGTATCCCGGTCGCCTATAATGGGAAGGTTCGAGAAGGCTTTGAAAACAAGGTCTTCTATGTATGGTTTGATGCGCCGGTTGAATATATTGGCGCAACTCAGGAATGGGCCGAGAAGATCGGCAAGGATGATGCGTGGGAAAGCTGGTGGCGCACTGATAAGGGCGCTGACGATGTGACCTATGTCCAGTTCATGGGCAAAGATAATGTCGCCTTCCATACTGTCAGCTTCCCTGTGACCATGATTGGCTCTCAGGAGCCATGGAAGCTGGTTGATCGGCTCAAAGCCTTTAACTGGGTCACCTGGTATGGTGGTAAATTCTCGACCTCTATGAATCGCGGCGTCTTCATGGACCAGGCGCTTGATCTGCTGCCAGCCGATTACTGGCGCTGGTATCTGATGGCGAATGCGCCAGAGGGCTCTGATGCGGCCTTCACATGGGAAGGCTTCCAGGCGGCGGTGAATTCAGACCTTGCAAACGTGCTGGGTAATTTCGTGAACCGCATCACCAAATACTGCGCGTCCAAATTTGATGGCGTTGTGCCAGAGGGCGGCGAGCCGGGTGAAGCAGAAGCCTGGATGGCAGACGAGCTGAAAACCCGCATGGCCGCGCTGATCGAGCATTACGAAGCCATGGATTTCCGCAAAGCGGCTGCTGAGACACGCGCGATCTGGGCGGCTGGCAATGAGTATCTCACAAAGGCAGAACCTTGGGTGAAGTACAAATCCGATGTGGATGCGGCTGCTGTTGGGGTTCGTGTAGGGCTGAACCTTGCGACGCTCTTCGGTATTATCGCGCAGCCATTTATTCCGGGTGCTTCGGCGAAGATTCTGGATGCGCTGAACATTCCAGAAGAGAACCGCAACTTCCCTGACGGGGTAGATGCTGAGGCGCTGATGAGTGCGCTGCCAGTCGGTATGCAGATCAGCCCGCCTGAAGTGCTCTTCTCCAAGATCGAAGACGCGCAGATCGCAGAATGGACTGAAAAGTTCGGCGGCGAGTAAACGCTGCGTCTTATGAATGTGAAACAGCTCCGAAGCCTCAGGTCTCGGAGCTGTTTTCGTTTTGGAGGCTAGTCCTGCGTCATGAAGTCCATCGGGTTGAGCGAGGTCTCGCCTTCCCAGACTTCAAAGTGCAGGTGCGGGCCGGTGGCTGCGCCGCTGGCGCCCACTGTGCCGATCTGTGTGCCGGCTTCGACATGCTGACCTGCTGTGACACTGGCAGAATTGAGCTGTGCATAGCGTGTGCGAACGCCATTGCCGTGATCAATCGTCACCATCAGCCCGTAATTTCCCACTGTTTCGGCGGCGACAACTTCGCCTGAAGCTGGCGCACGAACGGGCGTTCCGGTGGCAGCCGCAATGTCCATTCCATGGTGAAACGCCGGATTGTGAGTGATCGGGTGTGTGCGTGGGCCGTAAGAGGACGACATGCGACCTTCTGCGGGCAGAAACGCCAGCGCAAAAGCCGAGCTGGTCGAATCGGCGAGCGCGAATTGAACACTGCCAAGGCTGAGTGTGGTGACAAGGATGCCGCCCAGCACAGAATGCTTCAGCGTCTTGCTTAGTTTCGGCCTTGGCTGCAGAATGCTCTCAATTCTCATTCGGTAATCTCCTTTTTGTCCAAGTGAGAAGACCGCTGGGGCGCATGGCAGTGCGTTCCCGGCGGTATGCTTCAGCGCAATGAGAAGAGTTTCTGCATATGCGCTGCGCATTTCTGGGCGTCCCGCCAGAGCCATCCGATCACAATCAAGCTCGGCCGCCTGTCTGCATCGGCCTGTCTGATGGCGAGCAAACGGGTTGAACCAGAACAGACAGTCGACAATTGCCAGCGCCATAAACAAAGCCGCATCACCGCGAAGAGCGTGCGCACTTTCATGGGATAGAATGAAGTCGATTTGCTGGTGTGACAGTCTGGACTGAAGAGCTTCAGACAGAATGCTTTTTCCGGTCAGTGTCGTGAGCGCGGAAAAATGATGGTGGGACACGAAATAGGGTGCGTCGCCCGAAACGGAACGGGCGGAAAGTTCAATCCTGACGAGGCGTATAATCCGCGCGAAGAGCGATACCAGGTGAAAGGCGAGGCCTGCCAGATAGATATATCCCAGCCATTCAGAGACTTGACCCAACGTTGGCAACAGGAGCGCGGGTGGATGAGCAACATAGCTTTCAGCGCCCTGAAAGCCGCCAAAATATCCAGAAAAATCAGGCAGGGGGAGGGGCTGCGATGAGAGCTGAAACGCAAACTGATGTGCGGCCCAGCCGAGCGCCGGGGCTGCCAGCATGCTGATGAGGATCAGTTTTTCAAAAGAATCATGGCCCTGCGCAGTCTTTAATGATGCCCGGGCGAGAAAGAGCGCTCCGGACCAGATAAAGGGCAGGCATCCGACGAGCAGCAAGATCTGGGTTGCATCACTCATTGGTGTCAGTCTCTTCTGAATTCTTGGCCAGCAAGGCTTCTAGTTCTTCAATTTCATCCTGGGTGATGAGTGAGCTTCCAACGAATGCCGCCGCTGGAAGTGGTTTGTCTGAGCCCAGAATGTTCGTCGAGAACTCGCGGATCAGACCAGCAAGCGTGTTGAGTTTTGGCCGGGCGGCAGAAAAGGTTTTGATGCCATGTACGCTGGCTGTTTTGATCAGGCCCTTTTCCACCATGCGATCGAGCGTCTTCCGGGTGGAAGAATAAGACCAGTTCGTCTCGGCCAGTGTTGCGTCGTGGATTTCCCGCGCGCTCAATCTTGGCGCTTGCCAGAGAGGCTTGAGAAGGATGAGTTCTGAATCGGATGGTTTCATGGTTCGACTCTGTTGCGTGCGACATATGTCGCATCATTGCGACAATTCGTCAATCGACGTTTGTTAAGTTATGAAAATGAAGACTCATCCTTCCCCATTGCAGAACCGGGTGGACCCTTTCGGGCGCACACACGCAAATGCGTCGCGCGGCATGTTTATGGGCAATCGGGGCGGGTGTTTTCATCGCGACGATCAAAGCCTTCGGCCACAGCACTGGGTTTCAGAACGCTGGATATGCTGTGTCACTGATTTTAAGGGCCGGCTTAGAGAGGTCATGTCGCCGGGGCGCTATACAGAATTGTTTTTTCTTGATGAAGCGACCGCGTTGGCGGCTGGCCATCGCCCCTGTTATGAATGTCGTCGCGGGGATGCGCGGCACTTTGTGGAGTGTCTGATGGCGTCTGGAAAGTATGCCAACCGGCCGGATACAAAAGTTGTCGATGCATTGATCGCCCGTCAGGTTCAAACAAGGCTATTGGCTGACATGACTTATGGGGCACATAGTTTGGCGTCTTTGCCCGATGGGGCAATTTTCGAACATAAGGGGCGGTACTTCCTGAAACTGATGGACCGCGCTCATGCATGGAGTTTCAAAGGGTATGGTGAGGCTGAAGAGCTGCCTGAACGAGGCATTTTGCTCACATGTGAGGCCGTTTGCGATGCTTTTAGAGGCGGCTACAAGCCTGTTTTTCATCCTTCGTTGGTTCAGGAAACGTGAAGCTATCATACCCTTGTATTCACCTATTTCACATGTTCCAGTCGGAATCACAAACGGGCATCTCGGAGAATGAAGTCATGAAAAATCCATTCATTAGGGCAGGGGTGATGGGCCTTGGCGCAATCGCGCTGAGTCAGATTGCATCTGCGCAGCAGCCCGAATCCGGGGCGGATCTGGTAACGGTCTATGAATATCTTCATGCCCATCCGGAGCTGTCGCTTCAGGAGGCCAATTCGTCGGCTTATCTGGCATCGGAAATTGAAGCGCTGGGCTTCACGGTCACCACCGGTCTTGGTGATGACTGGGTGCGTGAAAAGGCTTTGCGCGAGCAAGGCGTGGTGCGTGAAAATGTCGGTGGGTATGGCGTGGTTGCCATTCTGGAAAACGGTCCCGGTCCCACGCTTCTGATCCGTGCCGATATGGACGGACTTCCTGTGCCGGAGCAAACCGGCTTTCCATTTGCATCAGAGCAGACGTCGACTTCATGGACCGGCGTAGAGGGGCCTGTGATGCATGCCTGTGGTCATGATGTTCACATGACATCCTGGCTCGGAACGGCGCGCAATCTTGTTGAACGTCGCGATGAATGGTCAGGCACGCTGATCATGATTCTGCAGCCTGCTGAGGAGATTGGTCTTGGTGCGCTGGCTATGCTGGAAGACGGGCTGTTCGATGACTATCCGCAACCAGACTACAATCTGGCCCTTCACGTAAACTCATCCATGCCGTCAGGCACGCTGGGTTATGTTGGCGGATACTCTATGGCCAATGTCGATAGTGTCGACATTATCGTACATGGCGTTGGTGGTCACGGCGCTTACCCGCATACAACGGTCGATCCAATTGTGGTGGCAGCGCACATCATTACCTCCGTTCAGACGCTGGTTTCGCGCAATGTAAATCCGCAGGATGCAGCCGTAGTTACGGTTGGTTCGATTGTGGCGGGTCATAAACACAACATCATTCCTGATGAAGCCCATTTACAGCTAACTGTGCGCTCTTTTAGCGATGAGGTCCGCGCCTTGCTGATGGACGGTATTGTTCGCATCGCAAATGGTCAGGCCGAGGCGTTTGGCGCGCCGCCGCCGGACATCACTTCAGATCCGGATTACACCCCGTCTAATTATAACGACCCAGACCTTTCTGAGCGTATGGGGCGTGTTTTCCGGGATGTGTTGGGCGATGAGTCAGTCAGCATCATGTCTCCGGTTATGGGCGGGGAGGACTTCTCCCGCTATGGGCGCACGGGCGAGCGCATTCCGGGCATGCTGTTCTGGATCGGTGCTGTATCTGAAGAGCGTTATATGGAAGCTCAGAATGGTGGTCTGCCATTGCCGTCGCTTCATTCCGGCTTCTTTGCGCCGGATTATGAAGCCACGATTGAAACAGGTGTTACGGCTATGACAGCTGCCGCATTGGACCTGCTCCAGCCAGAAGAATAAAGCTGGATGAAAGTATCGGCCCGACATGATGTCGGGCCGATACTCTGCTGTTATTTTACGATTTCACTCTCATACAATGCATCGATTTCTGCTTCGCTTATGCCGAGTGCTGTCAGGGTTTCGCGTGTGTGTTCGCCCATTGCCGGGGCAGGGCCGCTCGGGCCATCTTCAGTGCCGGGGAAGCGGGCCGGTGCACCCGGAGTTTTAAAGGTTCCGCCGGACCGTGATGGCATTTCCAGAATGCCCCCAGCGGCATAGACCTGAGGGTCCTGTGCCACATCTGCCAGTGATTGCACCGGAGCCCAGGCGATCTGTTCTTCGTCCAGGCGTTTGGCGATCTCATCCATGTCATAAGCTTCGAGTGCGGTTTCGAGGCGCTCTACAACTTCACGAGAGTTTGCGCGTCTGCCCTTACCGGACTTCAGGCGCTCATCGTCGGCCATTTCAGGGATGCCTGCTGCCTTACAGATTTTAGGCCAGTCCGCATTGCCCTGACGCGCTACAATGCACAGCCATTTCTCATCCTTCGATTTGAAGAAGTTCATGATCGGAACATTGGTCTCATAGCGGTCTTTGGTGGACGCTACGCGATCGAAAAACAGTTGGATGGCGAGGTCGCTACCGACCGAGTACAGGCCTGCGCGGAGAAGGGACGCTTCGACAAGCTGGCCTTTGCCGGTGCGGAATTTCTGCACAAGCGCAGCATTGATTGCAGAAGACGCGGCAATCGATGTGACGTGATCGCCGAAAGCGGTGCGAAGCGGGAAGGGTTCCATGCCTTTTGGCGGGAAAAGCCGTGCAAGTCCTGCGCGGGACCAGAAGGAGGCAATGTCGAAGCCCGGGCGGTCTTTATCCGGTCCTTCAAGGCCGTAACCGGTGAGCGTGCAATAAACGAGACCCGGGTTTAATTCCTTAAGAGAGTCGTAATCGAGACCCGAACGTTCCAGTCCCCCAGGGCGCACATTGGTAAGAAATACGTCTGCGTCAGCGACGAGCTTCTTAACGATATCCACGCCTTCAGGCTTGGACGTATCCACAACAATCGACTTTTTACCGCGGTTATCGAAGTCAAAAACCGGGTTATCTGCGATGTCCGTTCCGATGGTTGCGAAGAACTGACGGATCGGATCGCCCTTTGGTGGCTCGATTTTGATAACTTCTGCGCCCCAGTCGGCCAGAATACAACCTGCACCAGGTGCTGCCATATATGTTGCGTATTCGACCACTTTAATGCCTTGAAGCATTTTCTCTCCCCTATTGTTTTTTATACCGATTTCCCGAAGACGGTACGATTTCTTGTAGAAATCGCCGCGTCGGTAAGCGGACGTTAATGATAAGCGCTAAAATTAGACGCAAAGATTATCAACCTTCGTTAAGGCCAGAACCCATGTCCGTCAAAGCGATGCGCCCCAAATTGAGTCAGGATGATATTGTTCGTCTGATGAAAGGCAGCTCTGCAGAAGACCGAGCGCATGCCACACACAAGCTCTGTCGTCGTATCGGCAATGATGAGCTGAACCATCAGGATAAGCAGTTTGCCAGCCAGATCCTTGGCCTTCTGTCACAGGATGCTGAAACGCTGGTGCGCCGCGCCATGGCGGTGACGCTCAAGAACTCACCTAATCTTCCGCGCGATGTGGCGTTGAAGCTGGCACGTGACGTTGAAGCGGTTGCCTTACCGGTTATTGAAAATTCACCGGTGTTCACGAGTTCTGATCTCGTGGAGCTGGTTCTGAACTCTACAGACGACAAACAGATGGCTGTTGCGCGTCGGAATATCCTCACAACCGACGTGACCGATGCGATCGCTGAACATGGCTGCCGCGATGCGGTGGCGGTTATGGCTGCCAATGACGGCGCCAGCATGACTGAGCGCGGCTATGATTTCACGATTGATCGTTTCAAGACCGATGAAGGTATCCATGAAGCATTGATCTCTCGCGACTGGATTCCGCCTCAGGTCGCAGAGAAAATGGTGTCTCTTGTTTCAGGTCAGCTGTTTGATCATCTGGTCAATAATCACGAATTGCCACCTCAGTTGGCGATTGAGCTTGCCTCTGGCGCGCACGAACGTGCTACGCTGGATCTCGTAGAGCAGGCAGGCCACTCTTCAAACCTGCCGCGCTTTGTGCAGCAACTTCACCTGAATAACCGTCTGACGCCGAGCATGATCATGCGCGGTCTTTGTCTTGGTCATATTCCATTCGTGGAATGGGCGATGTCAGAGCTGTCAGGCCTGCCGCATCACCGTACATGGCTGTTGCTGCACGATGCCGGTACGCTTGGCATTCGTAAGCTGTTCGAGCATGCAGGCCTTCCAAAAGGCATGTTCCTTCCCTTCCAGATGGCCATTTCTGTCTATCATGAGATGGATTATAACGGCCTTGAAGGTGACCGTGAGCGGTTCCGCAAGCAAATGGTCGAACGCGTGCTCACGCAATTCCAGAATATTCCGAAAGCCGATCTGGAGTATCTGCTGGAGAAGCTGGATGCTTATCGTGAGAATGAGCACGTCATTGATGACGAAACGGCTGCCGCTTAAGCGTCAGCAATCATTTTAAGAGAATGCGTTGCGCCATAACTGACCAATAAGTCGGCTTGTTTCCAGTGTGCGCGATCAAGAATGACGGCCCCGCCAAGGCTCGATACAATCTCGGCACGCTGTTGAATTGCCTCATTGATCAGAAGCTCTTCTGCGCTGACGCGCATGCGTTCCACTGCGGTGCGAACGCGTGCGCCGAATGGGGTGCCTGAAGAGCGGCGGGCATCAATCCCAATTCTGAAGCCCTGACGTCGGAAGTCTTCCATCCGGTCCAGCGCGCCGTTTTCTGTCGCCGCCAGACAGGCGTCCTGAAACTCGAGAACGAACTCCTGAGGGCAGCAGCCTTCAGCTTCTGAAGCAACTTTGAGATGACGCGGCGCATCATCCGCCATGAGCAGTGTCATGGGTGCAGGGACATGGAGCGGGCGCACCATCACATCATACTGGCGCGCAGACTGAGCGATACGGCGCAGCGTCATGACCATCCAGGCGGTTGGGCTTGTCAGGCTTGCGCGTGACATTGGGAGGTCTTCAAACAACGGGTCGACGCGTGTGATTGGAAAGTCGATTTCGCCATCAGATAGTTTCACGCAGGGTTCAAACCGGCTTCTGAACGGACGAGGACCAACAGCGCGAGATTCTGATACTGCGAAAAAAGCCCGGCTCATAAAAATACCCCTCGTCTGGACAAGATGAGAGACTAGCAGGACACTCCTTCAAACACGTGCCGCATGGCGAGAGAATTTCAGGAAAGCTGAAACGAAACTGGAGAGGAATTGTGAAGGATTTGAAGTCTTCGGCTGAGCCGAAGCTCTCATCGACGCTTATTCTATTGAAAGGTAATGAGAGCCCAGAAATCCTTATGGTTTTACGCCATAGCGATATTGAATTTGCACCGGGTGCGATGGTGTTTCCAGGTGGTAAGCTTACAGAAGACGACCGTCATGAAGACTGGCGATTGCATTGCCATGGCGAGTTTTCGGGCAATGAGATGGCTGTTCGCATCGGAGGGATTCGCGAAGCCTTTGAGGAATCGGGATTGCTGCTCGCCACTTTGGCTGACGCTGCGCCGGATGAGTATGTCGGTCAGGATATATGTGACCAGCTCGCACCGTTCAGGTCTGGGGTCGATCGAGGTAAAATCAGCTTTCTGGGGCTGATACGAGATCATGGGCTCAGGCTGAATCTCAATGCGCTTCAGCCCTTTGCGCACTGGATTACGCCGGAATTCTTACCCAAGCGCTTTGATACCCGGTTTTACGTCGCGAGGACGCCTAAAGGGCAGCACGCTGTGCATGATGGTCGGGAGACAACAGAGGCCGTCTGGAGCTGTGCTGAGGACGTTCTGGCGCGTTATGCGGCGGGTGAGGTGAAGTTGCTTTTTCCGACGCGAGTGAATCTTGAAATGCTCGAAGATCTGGGCGCCACGCACAGCATACTGAAATTTGCAAAAGCAGAGAATGTCGTTGAAGTCCTGCCAGTGCTTCAGAAGAAAGATACAGGAAATGTGCTGGTTATCCCGGTAGAGGCAGGATACCGCGTCACGGAGGAGCCATTGGAGCGTGTGATGAAGACTGTCGGCTAAGGACGACAGTCTAGTCGGTATCGAGACCCGCGATCATTTTGCCGGTCTGAGTTTCAAGCTCAGTTGCCAAAGCTACACCCAGTGGGTGGTTTTCCGCTTTGATCTCATCACGCATGGCTGTTCGGCACGCTTTGATGTGGGCATCGATCAGGTTGACCGGCGCGATCTCGCGGCATTCCTCAGTCGCAAGCAGTTTGCAGAGTGAGTCGGCATAGCGCGTGATGAGCGGGTAACCATAAGTCGTCGCCAGACCTTTCAGGTCGTGAGACATGCCAAAAACTTCGCTGAGCTGTGCATCACGGTCAGTCAGAGGTTTGGCGTTTTTCCAGGCGGTTTCAACGCGGGTAATTTCCTCGTTGAGCCAGTCCTCGAATTCACCGGAGAGAGATTCCAGAGCTTTTTCAGCGAGTTTGATCGCATCACTGCTGTTCAGAGACAGAGGGCCCCCAAGCTTGGCCTTAAGCACGTTAGGTGGCGTAATGATTTCGATCGGTTTAGCTTTACCCATATTCCCCATCCGCAAAGTCTGGATTTGGTGAGCCTGATACTGCGCACACTAATCTTAAGATTTTGTTCCCCGTCGTTTGCCAATCAGTGAGCAAATTGCTCCTGAAGAATTCGTTCTTCCAGAGCGTGCCCTTCGTCAAACAACATCACAAGCGGTTTGCTGCGATCTTCTGTAATCGTAACAGATTCGACGTGTCTGACCTCCTGATTGTCAGCAGATGCTGCAACAGGACGCATTTCTGGGATCACAACGTCAATCTGAACGGTCGCATCGTGACGCAAAAGGGCACCGCGCCAGCGGCGAGGGCGGAATGGGCTGATCGGGGTCAGCGCCAGCAGATTCGCACCAATTGGCAGAATAGGGCCGTGGGCGGAAAGGTTGTAGGCGGTTGAACCGGCAGGTGTGGCGACCAACACGCCATCACATGCAAGCGACGACATACGCACGCGTCCATCAATAGTGATTTTCAGCTTTGCGGTCTGTGAGGACTGGCGCAGGAGTGACACCTCGTTAATCGCGAGGCTGGTTTCGGTCTCACCTGCAACGGTGCGGGCAACCATGCGCAATGGATAGATAACCGCGCGTTCTGCGCTGTTCAGGCGCTCGATCAGACGTTCCTCTGTATAGTCATTCATCAGGAAACCGATCGTACCCTGGTTCATACCATAAACCGGGCGCGGATCGTCAAAACGCCGGCGCAGCGTGTCCAGCATGCATCCGTCACCACCAAGGGCGACGATCACATCAGCGTCTGCCTCATCGCATTGCCCATAACGGGCAATCATGGATCGCAGCGCAAGCTGGGCTTCCGGGCGGGCGCTGGCGACGAACGCAATCTTATCTGACATAACTCACTCTGTTCTCAATTCGCGCTCAGCATTGAAGGCCGGACGTCACAGGTCAACTCTATGATTTTAAAGTTTTCCTGACACGTTTCGTGTCGAGCCAGCGGACTTCAGTAGACTTAGGTATCAGCTTTTATTTGGCGAGGCATTCTAATTCGTTTAAGTTTGCCATTAGAAATAAATATGGGAGGTTTCGCCATGGCCGATGATTTAGGTCTGAGAAGTGTAAAGGATAGTGTCTCTACAGAAGAGTGGCAGGCGCGCGTGGATCTGGCCGCGCTCTATCGTCTGGTCGCCTATCACGAATGGGATGATCTGATTTTTACGCATATTTCCATGCGTGTACCGGGCCCGGAACACCATTTCCTGATCAATCCATATGGTCTGTTGTTTGAAGAGATCACTGCTTCATCATTGGTGAAGGTCGATCTCGAGGGCGAGATTGTTGACGAGACACCCTACAGCATTAATCCGGCAGGCTTTACGATCCATTCTGCTATTCATGCGGCGCGCGAAGATGCGCATTGTGTGATGCATTTGCATACAGATTGCGGCGTTGCGGTATCGGCGCAGAAGGAAGGTCTTCTGCCACTGTCACAGACGGCTATGATCGCTATGCATGATCTTGCCTATCATGATTATGAAGGTGTCGCGCTGGACCTCGATGAACGCGAACGCATTGTTGCTGATATGGGCGACAAATCTCTGCTCATGCTGCGCAATCACGGTACGCTGACCTGTGGTCGAACCGCAGCAGAAACCTATCTGAGGATGTTCTTTCTTGAGCGAGCCTGTAAGATGCAAGTCATGGCGCAAGGGGGTAATCTGAATCCGTGTGGGGACGAGGTACAAAGCGTGGTTGCCGGGCAGAGCAATCCAAAAGGCATGTCCATTCTTTCGGAGAAACTCGTCTGGCCGGCGGTTCTGCGTCGTCTCGACCGCAATTTGCCTGGCTACGATTCTTAATCTGCATTCTGGCGATCAGCTTGCCGGCCCTGAGCCCGCAAGCTATCGCGCAGGGCTGGGTGCAGGAGGATGGGCATTTATATGCCCGGACCTCTCTCGCGCTTGAAGACCACGATACATTCACATCGCGCCGCACAGATGCATATGTCGAATGGGGTGCGACGTCTGACTGGACGCTTTCTGCAAAATACGAACAAGTCGATTTTGACACGAGCTCTGTCTTCGACAGTTCAGGCTACAGAGTATACGCGCGACGACGTATCTGGGCTGCCAATGGCTGGTCTGCCACGACGGGTGCAGGCCTGCTTGAGGGCGCAGCAATAGGTGGCTTTCAGGGCTGTGAATCACTTGGCGGTGAAATCGGTGCTGGCCTTGGCCATTCCGGGCAATTGGGAAGCCGCGACTATTTCATCGGTGCGAATATCAGTCATCGTGAACATCGGGATTCGTGTCAGACAAACCGGACGGAGCTGGTGATTGGCCTTCTCAATCCTGACGGCTTCAACGTGACTCACCAGTATTGGCTCGAGCGCGGCGATAATGGCGAAAGCGATAAGCTCGAACTCATGGTGTCGCGTCAGATTATGGATTTTGAAATAGGTGTTGCTGCGCGCAGAGAATTCAGCGGCGCGTTTGATGAAACGGCGCTGGTTTTTTCTCTCGCCTATCGAAGATGATGACTTGATTGCCCCTGCGGCATTCCCCGATACTGATGAAAAGAAATAAAAAATCAGGGAGGATATCACCATGCCGGAGGCGACAGGACCGTTAGCGGGTGTGAAAATTGTCGACATGTCTACGGTGGTTCTGGGGCCGTTTGCGACGTTGATTCTGGCCGACCTAGGTGCTGAGGTCATCAAAATCGAAAACGGCAAAGGCGATGTCATGCGTCATGCAGGCGCCGCGCCTACGCCCGCCATGGGGCCGATCTTCACCTGCCTGAACCGGAATAAAAAGTCGGTCTGTCTCGATGCCAAAACCGAAGAGGGCAAAGCGGCGCTGACAGAGCTGCTCAAAGACGCCGATGTGTTCTTTCACAATGTGCGCATGGCAGGCATGGAGCGCCTCGGCTTTGCGTATGAAGACGTCTGCGCAATCAATCCCGATATCGTCTATGTGCATTGTGCTGGCTATGGCAAAGGCGGTCGGTATGAAACCCGCCAGGCCTATGATGACCTCATTCAGGTTGCGTCCGGTTTCGCTGATTTGCTTCAGATGCGCGATGGCGGTGAACCCGCTTATATTCCGTCACTCATCGCGGATAAAACCATTGGTCTTTATGCCGTGTACGCGACGATTGCTGCACTCTTCCATAAGCAGAAATCGGGCGAGGGGCAGTTCGTGCAAATTCCCATGTTCGAGGCCTTCACCTTCTTCCATATGGTCGAGAACCTCTATGGAGAAACCTGGCTGCCGGGCAATGGGCGAATGGCCTATACACGTTCGATCAATAAGAACCGCAAGCCCTATAAAACCCAGAATGGTTATATCGGTCTGGTGCCGTATTCAGACGAACAATGGGAATTGTTTTTCCAGATTGGTGGCAGACCGGAAGTGTTCTCTGACCCCCGTTTTTCGACCTATGAGGCGCGAACCCAGAACATTGGTGAGCTATACGCTCTGATTGAAGAAGTTGCAGCGACTAAGACGACGGAGGTTTGGCTGGAATTGCTGGAGGACGCGCAAATTCCGGTCATGGGTTTCAACTCCAATATGGATGTATTGACCGATCCGCATCTTACCGATGTTGGCTTTTTCGAAGAACGTGCTCACCCGGCTGGCGGCAGCTATCGCGCCATGAAACATCCGGTGAGTTTTTCAAAAACGCCAGCGAGCATTCGTTCAGATCCGCCTCAGCTTGGACAGGATACAGAGACAGTGCTGTCTCAATTGGGGTTGGGTGCAACCTTCGACTGATTTCAGGCGTTTCCAGAATGTGTGTCTCGGTCTAAGATCGAGTAGGGATCGAATCTGGGTGTAAGGGAGAAAATGATGCGGCTTTCGAAAGAGACCATATCAAATCAGGTAATCAATGAAGCGCCGCGCGTGAACATGTCTCGCCGGCAGATTATTTGCGGCCTCGCAGCAGGCTCTGTTGTTCCAATCGTGACCAGTTGTACGACGAACCCGGAAACGGGCACGAGCCAGTTTCTGCTGGTTGGTGATGCGCAGATCGCGCAAATGGCTGTGTCTGCCTGGGATGAGATGAAACAGGAAACGCCAATTTCAACAAACTCTGCGCTTACCCGTCGCGTAAACCGCGTTTGGGAAAAGGTCGCGCAGGGCGCAGGTAAGTCAGATGAGAGTTGGGAAATCGCTGTCTTTGACACCGACGACGCCAACGCATTCGTCATGCCGGGCAATAAGGTTGGTGTTTATCGCGGCATTACTGAACTGACTGAGAATGACGACCAGCTTGCATCCGTTCTGGGTCACGAGGCGGGCCACGTAGCCGGCCGTCACGCAGCAGAGCGTTACTCTGTGGCGCTGGCGGGACAGGTTGCCATGGTTGCTGGTGCGATTGCAGTTCAACAGTCAGATACGCTTCGCGAATATGGCGATACCATTGGTGTGCTTGGTGGCGCTGCGCTGCAATTTGGCGTTCTGCTTCCATATAGCCGTCGTCACGAGCTTGAGGCGGACCGTCTTGGCGTGGATTACATGTATCGTGCGGGCTATAGCGCCGCCGAAGCGCCGCGCCTGTGGGACCTCATGGCTGCACGCAGCGAAGGCAGCCGACCGCCAGAATTTATGTCTACGCATCCGGACCCTGTTCGCCGTGCGACTGAGCTTCGTCAGTATATCAATGCGCGTGGATACGATCTCGTCTGATCTGCGCATCAGCTCAGATAGTCAGATACGAAAACGGCCTCCGAAGAGGCCGTTTTTTACATTTCGCGAAAGGCGATACGTTCGCCATGTGAGCTGACATTTGCTGTTACGAGTGGGGCGAGTTTTGCCGCGACGTCCTCGGCAGATGGAAGGCTGAGCGGGTCTTCACCCGGCATAGCATCTGCGCGCATATCCGTGCGTGTTGCGCCCGGATCGAATAGATTGATCTTCATGTCGGTCGTTTTGGTTTCGGCGGCCCACGCGGCCACCATAGCTTCCAGCGCAGCTTTCGATGCCTGATAGGCGCCCCAGAACGCGCGAGGGCGCGGAACGACACCTGAGGTCATGAAGACAGCACGTCCCGTGCCGCTCATGCGCAGCAGTGGATCGAACGAGCGGATCAGGCGCCAATTGGCCGTCAGGTTCGTGTCGAACGTGCTGTTGAATTCGGTTGGTTTCAGCGTGTGGATCGGGCCGAGGGGGCCAAGAACGCCTGCATTGGCCACAAGGCCATCCAGTTTCTGCCAGCGTTCCAGAACGACTGCAGACAGGCGCTCAATGGAGGCGGCATCCGTCAGATCGAGCGGCACAAGCGTCGCCTGACCACCAGCTGTCTTGATGTCATCATCCAGCGCTTCGAGCGCTTTCTTGCTGCGTGCCAGTGCAATGACGTGATGGTCATGCTTAGTCGCAAGTTCGAACGCGACAGCGCGCCCAATACCGCGCGATGCCCCGGTTACAAGGGTGAGTCTTTTATCGGTCATTATGAGGTCTCTTAGAGCCTAATCGTCGAGAAAGGACAATTGCGCGTCGCGGCCGACTTCTTCATTCCGTCGGTCGATCAGACGGGTCGGATAGTCGCCAGTGAAGCAATGGTCGGCATATTGCGGCGCATTTCCATCACGCTGAACGTCACCAACAGCCCAATAGAGGCCATCCACGGAGAGGAAGCCAAGGCTATCGACTTCAAGCTCACGACGCATTTCTTCGAGATTGTAGTTTGCCGCCATGAGTTCGCGTTCGGACGGCATGTCGATGCCGTAATAGTCCGGAAACTTGATTGGCGGGCTGGCTGAACGGAAATGGATTTCCTTCGCGCCTGCATCGCGAACCATGCTGACAATTTTCTTGGAGGTGTTGCCGCGAACGATGGAGTCATCGACCAGAACAACGCGTTTGCCGTCCAGAACGTATTTGTTCGGAGCGTGCTTTTTGGAAACGCTTGTCTGACGGTCGATCTGTGTTGGTTCGATAAAGGTACGACCGACATAGTGGTTACGGATGATACCCAGCTGGAACGGCACGCCAGACGCTTCGGAGAAGCCGAGCGCAGCTGGAACGCCGCTATCTGGAACGGGTACGATGACGTCCGCGTCGGCAGGTGTTTCCTGCGCCAGGCGCATTCCCATACGGCGGCGTACATCATAGACGCTCTTACCCTGAATGATGCTGTCAGGGCGGGCGAAGTAAACGAATTCGAACAGGCATGGCGCTGTGGAGCGGCGCTGGAATGGCGTCAGGCTTTCAACGCCAGCATCAGTGATGATGACCACTTCACCCGGTTCAATTTCGCGGACAAATTTCGCACCGATCAGATCAAGCGCGCATGTTTCAGAAGCCAGAACACTTGTGCCGCCAAGGTCACCCAGAACCAACGGGCGCAGACCGACAGGGTCGCGAGCACCGATGAGCATGTTTTCTGTGAGAGCGACAAGTGCATATCCGCCTTCGATCTGGCTGACAGCGTCAACGAAACGCTCAGTGATGCGGGCTTTGTCGGAACGGGAAATAAGGTGGAGGATAACCTCGGTGTCCATTGTGGACTGGAAGATGGCGCCTTTGTCTACGAGCTGGCGGCGCAGGGCCCGGGAATTCGTCAGATTGCCGTTATGGGCGATTGCGAAACCACCGCAATCAAGGTCGGCGAAAATTGGCTGGATGTTTCGAACCGCTGGCGTGCCTTGAGTGGGGTAGCGGTTATGGCCAATTGCCGATGAGCCGGGCAGGCGGGTTCGCATATTTTCGCCGACAAAGTTATCGCCGACGAGCCCGATATGTCGTTCATTCACGAAATAGCCGGACTTCTCATCGTAAGTGGCGATACCGCAGGCTTCCTGGCCTCTGTGCTGCAACGCATGCAGGCCGAGCGCGGTAATGACTGAGGCTTCCGGGTGTCCGAAAATACCGAAGACACCGCATTCCTCTCGGAGCTTGTCATCATCATGGTCCCAAAACATCATGTGCAAAGCTCCAACTAGTCGTCCATAAAACTAAGGTGAGTCTGGCAAATTGTCAGGTAAAGCGTCCTGAACACTCCCGGCTACCGTCGGGATAATGCTCTGTACCCAGATTACGCCCTGAATGAAATAGGGATAAGAAAAAGAATCCATCACCCAGGAAATCTGAGCCTCTTCGATGAAGGGGCGTGCCACAAAAAGCACAAGAATAATGATCGCGATTGCGCGGGCGATACCGAACAGAAGCCCGGCCAGACGGTCTATCCAGCTGATATCAGTAGAGGTGTGCACAAAGCGCGAGAATTTCTGACCAAACCAGGCCGCCAGAATGTAGACGATGAGGAATGATATCGCGACAATGATGATCTGGAAGATCAGCGGATCTGCTTCAAACGGTATGTTTTCCTGCAGAATTGGCGTGATGTAGAAATAGGAAAAAATCGCCGCGGCGAGTGCGATCACAAAGGCTAGAATAGATGCGAGTTCGCGGATAAACCCCCGCGCCAGAGCCATCAGGCCGGATACCAGCATCAGCGCCAGAACGATGCCATCGAACAGCGTGAAAGTGGCAGAACTCAGAAAATCACCCATCGTCGTCCTTGATCCCGAGCATGTCGACCAGATCAGAAAGCCTCTTAATGGGCGTGTAGGTCAAGTCACCATGCCGCTTCTGCGGTCCTTCAGGGCCGAACGCACTGCGAAAGCCCAGTCTCTCCGCTTCTTTTATCCTTGCTTCCATCCGAGCAACAGGACGAATTGCACCGGAAAGCGCTATTTCTCCAAAAAATATTGCCTTTTCAGGCAGTGGAGTGTCCGAAATGGAAGAAAGTAGTGCGGCCGCAGATGCAAGGTCGCCAGCCGGCTCGTTGATTCTGTAGCCACCTGCAACCGAAAGATAAATATCGCGTCCGCCAATCTGAATTCCGCAACGGGCTTCCAGCACTGCGATCATCATGGCCAGACGATTCGTGTCCCAGCCGACAACGGAACGACGCGGTGTGCCATAGGCGGCAGGTCCGCCCAGCGCCTGTACTTCTGCAAGCATAGGGCGTGAGCCCTCCATGGCGGCAAACACCGCTGCACCACCCGTGCGTTCATCTTCGGAGCTCAGAAACAAGGCGGACGGTTCTTTGGCAGGTGAAAGGCCAAAGGCCGACATCTCGAAAATGCCGATTTCGTCGGTCGGGCCGAAACGGTTTTTCACCGCGCGCAAAATACGGAATTGGTGTCCGCGTTCGCCTTCGAAATAGAACACGGTGTCGACCATGTGCTCGACAACGCGAGGGCCCGCAATCTGTCCCTCTTTGGTGACGTGGCCAACAATCACCAGCGCACAGCCAGACCGTTTCGCGAACCGCACCAATTCCTGCGCGCAGGCGCGGACCTGAGAGACTGAGCCGGGAGCTGCTTCAACGCTGTCCGACCAGAGCGTCTGAATAGAGTCGATTACGACAAAATCCGGTTTGGACTTCTTCAGCGCGGAGAGAATGGTCCGAAGATCTGTTTCTGTGGCGAGCTTAACCGGGCTGGCTGAAATTTTCAGCCGCTCCGCGCGATCCTGAATTTGGGCAGCGGCTTCCTCACCGGACACGTAGACAACTTCCATGCCATTTCGGGCGAGGCGAGCCGTGACCTGAAGGAGAAGCGTGGATTTACCAATGCCCGGGTCGCCGCCAATCAGCGTGGCGGATGCTGGCACGAGGCCTCCACCAAAGACACGGTCCAATTCCTCAACGCCGAGCTTGATACGCTCTGGAGCTTCACGCTGTTCGTCCAGACTGGTGAATTCCAGCGTGCCTGTGTTCTTTTTGCTCGTGGGCTTCAGGCTGCCGGGCGCCACACTCAGCGTCTCTTCAACCAGCGTGTTCCATTCTCCGCAGCCCTCGCACTTACCGTTCCATTTAGAATGGACGGTGCCGCAGGACTGACACACAAACTGAGAGCTTGTCTTCGCCATCAGATCGCCGGCTGGATCGGGCCATCAGCGCGCCCATGGACGAACTGGTCTACATATTCATTGCCGGAATGGTCGACGTCTTCGGCTTTGCCACGCCAGATAATTTTGCCATCAAACAGCATGGCAATCTCATCGCCAATCTTACGCGCTGACGGCATGTCATGCGTGATGGAGACGGATGCTGCGCCCAGCCCCTTTACCTGTTCTACGATCAGATCATTGATCGCATCAGCCGTGATTGGGTCGAGGCCCGTCGTGGGCTCGTCAAAGAAGATCAGATCAGGCTTGGCGGCGATGGCGCGCGCAAGGCCTACGCGTTTCTGCATGCCGCCTGAAAGTTCTGCCGGGTAAAGATCAGCAACTTCAGTCCCGAGGCGCACTTTCTTCAGTGTTTCGATCGCGCGCTCTTTTGCCTCTTTGCGCGACACGCCTTCTGAATGGATCAGGCGGAAGGCGACATTCTGCCAGACTGGCAGACTGTCAAACAGCGCAGCACCCTGAAACAGCATGCCCGTGCGCGCCAGCATGGCTTCACGTTCTGAGCGCTTATTTGCGCGCATCTCATGGCCGTCAAAATAGATATTGCCCTCATCAAGCGTCATCAGGCCAAGAGAGCATTTCAGAGAGACGGATTTGCCCGTGCCGGAACCACCAATAATGACAAGCGATTTGCCCGGCGCGACATCGAAATCTAGACCCTGAAGAATCTTCTTCGGGCCGAAAGATTTGTGGACATTTTTAAGTCTGAGAAGTGGTGCGGTCACAGGCCAATCCTCGTGAACAGAGTGGTCAGAAGGAAGTTTGAGAAGAAGATCAGAACGGCACTGGAGACAACGGCCAGCGTGGCCGCACGACCAACGCCGCTCGCGCCGCCTTCACTGTTCTGGCCGTGATAACAGCCCATCAGCGATACGATTGCACCGAAGACAGCAGCTTTGATCAGGCCGCCGAAAATATCGCCGCCCGTCACATAATTCATGGTGTTCCGGATATAGAGATCGCCGTTAAAATCCAGCGTCCCAGTCGCGACCAGATAGCCGCCCGCAACGCCGATCACGTCTGCCACAAACACGAGGATTGGTAGCGTGATAATGGCTGCCCAGAGGCGTGGTGCGTACAGATAGCGATACGGGCTTGTAGACAGGGTATCGAGCGCGTCGATCTGTTCTGTCACTTTCATCGTGCCAATTTCAGCCGCGATACCCGCGCTGACGCGGCCTGCAAGCATGAGGCCCGCAATCACGGGACCGAGTTCTCGCGTAATGCCGAGCACGACAATGTTCGGGAGGAATTGTTCTGCATTAAAACGAGAGCCGCCGACATAAATGTTCAGAGCCAGGGCTGCGCCGATGAAAACGGCGGTCAGGCCCACAACCGGCAGAGAATAATAGCCGATTTTAATGCACTGGCGCACAATCTCTCCGAAATAGAGAGGAAAGGAGACTGCGGAGATTTTGACGCGCCCGATAAATGCTGCGAGGCGTCCGGTTTCTGACAGCAGGCCGAGAAGCGCTGCGCCCACCCATTGGAGGGGCTTCAGAAAAAACGGTATTTCTGGGTTCACGTACTCGCTCCTAATCCGTCCACACCCGGGAGATGCGACCGCCAAGGCGTGACGTCAACTCATAATCGAGTGTTCCTAATGCTTCAGCCTGTATTTCCAGACCGGCATGTGGACCAATGAATTCTATGTGAGTTTGAAGTTCCGGTCGCTCTGGCAGGTCTGAAATGTCGACCGTAGTCATATCCATTGAGATACGTCCGACGACAGGGCAGGGCGTACCGTCCAGAATCCCAAAACCGTAATTTGAGGCCGACCGCAGATAACCATCGGCATATCCGAGCGCAACGGTGGCCAGCTGAGTTGGGCGGCGCGCTGTAAAACTCGCGCCATAACCTGTCGTCTCACCTTCTTTGACGTCAAAGACGCTGAGGATTGGAGCCGTCAGCTTTAGTGCAGGTCTGGTGCGCACTTCAGGCGGTCTGGCTGGGCCGCCGCCATAAATACCAATGCCCAGACGAACCAGATCAAAATGATAGTCAGAGCCCAGATAGATGCCCGCAGTCGCTGACAGGCTTTTCTTTGAATCGGGAAAGTGAGCCGCAATGCTTTTGAAGCGTTCAAGCTGGCTGGCATTCATCTCGTGCCCGGGCGCGTCTGCGCAGGCAAGATGGCTCATCACCAGCAAGGGAGACTTATCGCCTGTCAGCTGAAGGATATCGGTGAGGCTTTCTGGCCGAATGCCCAGGCGGTTCATGCCTGTGTCAAAATGCAGTGCGTATCCCATCTTAATTCCGGCGCGCAGCCACAGCTCAAGCTGTTCTACGGAATTGCAGACCGGTATGAGGGCCGCTGAGCTGAACAGCGAAATATCGGCAGCGGTAGGGCCGTGCAGAATGAAGATGTCGCTACCGGGGCCGATGGCGTCTCGAACGGCCACGCCTTCATGCGGATAGGCGACAAAGAATGTTGTACAGCCTGCGGTCTGAAGGCGAGCCGCAACTTGAGCAGCGCCATGGCCATATGCATCCGCTTTGACGACGGCGGACGTCTCAGCTGAGGCAGCAAAGGATTTCAGTGCAAGATAATTGGCTTCAATCGTCGCGAGGTTTATCTCTGCCCGAGGCGTTTCACCCATCACATCAGCAAGCGGATCAGAATTCACTGCTGGCGTAGCGCTTATCGAGGTTGCTGAACTTGGTGATATTCGGGTCAAAGTGCAGTTCTACCTTACCAATCGGTCCGTGACGCTGTTTGGACACGATAACTTCGGCAATATTGCGGAGACGTTCCATTCTTTCCTGCCATTCCGCAAATTTTTCGCCGGCATCATCCGGTTCCTGACGCTCCAGATAGTAAGATTCCCTGTAAACGAAGAGCACGGCGTCGGCATCCTGCTCAATCGAACCTGATTCCCGAAGGTCAGAAAGCTGAGGCCTTTTATCGTCACGCTGCTCGACCTGACGTGAAAGCTGAGACAGTGCGATGATCGGAATGTTGAGTTCTTTCGCCAGAGCTTTCAGGCCCATGGTGATCTCAGAGACTTCCTGTACACGGCCCTGCGCGCTTTTCGCGCCAGAACCTGTAATCAGCTGAAGATAGTCGATGATAAGCAGATCGAGGCCCAGAGATCGTTTCTGGCGTCTCGCGCGTGCTGACAGCTGAGAAATCGAGATGCCGCCGGTATCGTCAATGAAGAGCGGCAGTGATTCCAGTTCGGCCGCCGCATCACGGAGCTTGTCATATTCATGGCGTTCGAGGTCGCCCTGACGAATGCGGTGCGACTGAACGCCGGACCGCTCAGCAAGGATACGGGTCGCGAGCTGTTCGGATGACATCTCGAGCGAGAAGAAACCGACAATCGCGCCATCATTCAGAACGCGCTGGCCTTGTTCATTGGTCTCATACTGGTAACCGGCGGCTGCGTTATAGGCGATGTTTGTCGCAAGCGAGGTCTTACCCATGGATGGACGACCAGCAAGGATGAGCAAGTCAGAATTGTGCAGGCCACCAAGCTTGTTATCGAGATCCATCAGGCCGGTTGAGATACCGGCAATTTTGCCATCGCGCTGAAACGCCATGGTCGCTGATTCAATCGACTGCGTAATAGCAGAGCCGAAGGTGACAAAGCCGCCGCGCGCCGAACCGCGCATTGCCAGATTGCCGAGCTTCTTCTCTGCAGTTTCGATTTGCTGCGCGCCGGGAATATCTTCTTTCGGGTGTGCAGCATTGGACACCATAACCGCGCCGATATCGATCAGTTCGCGACGGATAGCGAGGTCGCGTACGATATGGGCGTAGTCTACGATTTCCGGGCCGAATGCAGCGAGATCCAGAAGTTCAGCCAGATAGCTCGCTCCGCCAATGGCTTCGAGTTTGCCGGATTTGGCGAATTCATCATGCAGCGTCACGCCGTCTGCCATTTTACCGTTAGGTACGAATTTGGCGATGACCGCATAGATTTCCGCATGGGCAGGATTATAAAAATCCGTTTCGATCAAAAGCTCAGACACGCGGTGAAAGGCGTTATTGTCGAACAGGATCGCACCAAGAATGGCGGCTTCGGCCGCTACATTGTGCGGAGAGTCCTGTTTGGTTTTCGGAGCTTGATCGTCATAGGCCATAGTGGGCAGCGTTAACCTTTTTTGAATCAAAGATCACGCCTTGACTGACCATGAAATAAAACGCTTCCCCGTTATCCACAGGGAAGCGCTGTTTTTTGTCAGGCCTCTGATGAATTGAGAGGCGCTTACTATGCTCAGTCGTCGAACTCGATACCGCCGCGTTTACCACTGGCCCAGCGTACAACGCCCTCACGTTCGCCGTTATAGTTGAGCGTAAAGACCTGGCCGACGTCTGATTGAGACACGCCCTCTACGCCGATGCCGCGAGGGCCCTCATCAACCACGATAGCAGGGACTGTTTTGCCGTCGCCATGCATTTGAATAGGTTTGCCTTCCACCTGAACGCGCTCTCGCTTGCGGCGCTCCTCAATGGATTCCTTGGAGTGCAGGAAGGCGGACATCTCGTCGAGACGTTTGGTGACTTCGTTGCTGGCCGTGTCCAGTTTCTTCAACAGGTCCAGAGCTGCATTGCGGTCTCCGCTCGCTGAGGCCTTCAGGGCGTCGACGGCTGCATGGTGGACATCATGATGGTGCTTATCGAGCGTCTTGAATGCATCGGTTTGACGCAGGTCCGCATCTTCAATGCCGTCATACCATTTGCCGAGGCGGCAAGAATGGTTGTCCGGCACGTCAGCAGCCGTCCAGCTGCCGCGACCCAGAACGGTATCGATCGCACGCTTCTTGAAGAGCGTATGGTCGATCTTCGCCATTTCGCAGAGCGAGCGTCCAGAAGAGTTCTTGAACCATTTGGTTGCGGATTTGGAGAGCTGATCATTGCTGTCCTGAAGCGAGTCAGAAATTGAGTTGAGGCTTTCAGCATTGTCTCGCGCCAGATCAGAGATGCCAGCGATATGTCCGCTGATCTCAGTGGAAGATGCTTCCTGTTGTTCCAGGATCTGAGCAACCTCAGACATGCGGCCAGCAACAGAGTTCATCTGATAGCCCGCAGTCTCGATCTGCTCGCTTGCATTCGTCAGCGTTTCCTCGCCCGTTTCGATGGCGTTCTGCGTCGCCTGGAAGTTTGAGCTGATGCGGCTGATTTCATCCTGAAGCGTCTGGATTCGCGCAGCTACGTCGTCGGTTGCAGACGCGGTCTGGTTGGCCAGTGCTTTGACTTCGCTCGCAACAACCGCGAAGCCTTTGCCAGCTTCACCTGCGCGGGCAGCCTCAATTGTCGCGTTAAGCGCGAGCAGATTTGTCTGGTCCGCAATAGATTGGATGACGCTCATAACGTCATTGATTTCGCGAGCAGCGTCCTGAAGCGAAGACAGGCTTTCATTGCTTCGGTCAGCGGCCTCGGAAACAGTGTTGATAGCCTGACGCGCTTTCACCACGCCCTGCACACCTTCTTCAAGGCGTTTGTTTGTGTCGGCTGCGGCATCGGCGGCGTTCTGGCTGGTTTCCGAGAGTTGTTGAATTGAGGACACCAGCTCTTCAACAGCCGCAGCAACAGACTCGCTGGACGAGGTCGAGCGGGATGTACTGTCGCTGAGAAGCGCAATGTTCAGCGTGACCTGGTTGAGGTCGGTCATCGCGCCGGAAATGGTTTTCAGCGTGTGATAATCGCTGTCCTCACGCCATTCAATCGCATCCTGATCTGTCATCTGAGATGAGTAGGACTCATTTCCGAGCGCCATATCCATGAACATACGAGCGACCAGAATTTGCAGGGCTTCGGTTGCACGGTGCGGCGTGAACCGGTGCGCTTTCATGACAGCAGGGATTGCATCCATGAGGACGCGGCCATAGCCTGCAATGAACCAGTCGGATGTGAGACCAATGCGAACGTGCGCGGAGCCGACTTTGCGGGCATCGCGCTCAAACGTGCGCATATCGTGACCGGTAAAGACGTTCTGCCAGTGTCCCGTCTGGGACTTAGCCAGGTCTTTTGCTGTACGTGTAGAATTATTCAGGCGGGAAGCCAGGTGAGGCGTTTTTCCAAGGCGCTCATAGAAGCGTTCAAGAATGCCTTCCATATTTGGAGCAAGCTGATTCCATACAGCTGCAGCGCGTGCGCCATTTGGATCTTCCGGCATCAGATATTCAAACAGGTCCGCTGTATTATTCTTCGACTTTGTCGTCGTTTGCGGAGCGAGAGATGTGCTAGCTTGCGCCATTGGGTGACTTCCCCTGAAGTTTATTCAACAGAGGCATAGTACCCATAACGAATGTAAGCATTCTTAATTCTGATGCGTTGAATTTTCACGATTACTCAGAATTTCAACAACAGAAATTGCCAACGAATAAAAAAAGCCGCCTTCCCGAAGAAAGACGGCTTTTCAAAGCTTTACAGCGAGCTGAGACTTATTCGTCTTCAGCCGGGCCGCGTTCAGCAGCAGCTTCCGCTGCAGCTTCAGCCATTTCGTTAGCTTGTTCGTCAGCGAGGGCGCGATCAGCAGCCATAGCCGCTTCGATTACGTTCTCACCAGCAGCCTGACGCTCAGCTTCGTCTTCAGAACGAGCAACGTTCATCGTGACAGTGATCGTGACTTCTGGGTGCAGACGAATTTCAACTTCGTGCAGACCGATGGTTTTAATCGCCGTGTTCAGAAGAACCTGACGACGCTCAACCTTCGTGCCGGACTCAGTTGCAACTTCAGCTACGTCGCGCGCAGCAACAGAACCGAAGAGGTAACCGTTTTCGCCAGCCTGGCGGATTAGAACGAAAGACTTGCCGTCCAGAGCTTCGCCGTGAGACGCAGCTTCTTCGCGAGCTTTTTCGTTGCGAGCTTCGATTTCAGCTTTTTCAGCTTCAAAACGAGCGCGGTTTGCGTCGTTAGCAAGAAGAGCTTTGCCCTGAGGGATCAGGAAGTTACGAGCGAAGCCGTTTTTAACTTCAACTTCGTCACCGATCTTGCCGAGTTTCTCAACGCGTTCGAGCAGAATAACTTGCATGTTGTTCTCTCCTTACTGAACGCTGAACGGAAGCAGAGCGAGAACGCGGGCACGTTTGATGGCCTGTGCGAGCTTGCGCTGTTTCTTCTGGCTGACAGCCGTGATGCGTGCAGGAACGATTTTGCCTTTTTCAGACACGTAACGCTGCAGGAGTTTTACGTCTTTGTAATCGATCGCTGGTGCATTTTCACCAGAGAACGGGCAGACCTTGCGGCGACGACCAAATGGACGGCGAGCCGGCAGGTTGGAGATATTCAGTTTTCCACCTTTAGACATGATGCCCTCCTAGTCTCTTTTGCGACGGTCGTCGCGGTCTTTGCGTGCGATGACAGGAGACGGCTCGTCAGAGAGCTCCTCGACGCGGATTGTCATGTGACGCATGACGTCGTCATTGATGCGCAGGCGACGCTCAAGTTCCTGAACGGCTGCTGCTGGAGCATCGATGTTCATCAGCGAGTAGTGACCTTTGCGAACCTTGTTGATTGGGTAAGCAAGGTTACGCAGGCCCCAGTATTCGGTCTTGCCGACTTTACCGTTTTCGCCTTCGATGATTTTGGTGATGTCTTCTACGAGCGCTTCCACCTGTTGAGGTGAAATATCAGGACGCGCTACGAAGACGTGTTCGTAAAAAGCCATATTGTGCCCTTTGGCTGAAGAGCGGCACCTGCTGACAAGGGAAGACAGCAAATGATGGCCCCGATCCACTATTGGAGCGGGCCGCACTTCGGTGAAGGCGCGCTTAAACCTCAAACATGCAAAAAAAGCAAGAGGCTTGTCATTTTCTGAACATATGAGTAGGGCAGGTCGCTCTGAAAGGATGAAGCCATGGATCACACCGCTTTCATTTTCCCGGGCCAGGGTGCCCAGTTCGTTGGAATGGGTAAAGAACTCGCTGACAATTTTGCGAGCGCTAAAGCCGTTTTTGACGAAGTTGATGAGGCTCTGGGAGAGTCCTTTTCCAAGCTGATCTGGGAAGGTTCAGAAGACGATCTGAAACTGACCGCCAACACACAGCCTGCACTCATGGCTGTCAGCCTCGCCGTTGTTCGTGCGCTTGAGGCCGAATTTGGCGTCAAAATCTCTGATGGCACGTATGTCGCCGGCCACTCACTGGGTGAGTATTCTGCGCTGGCCGCTGCTGGCGCAATCAGCGTAGGTGATGCAGCGAAGGTTCTGCGCTTCCGCGGTGAATCCATGCAAAAAGCTGTTCCAGCGGGCGAGGGCGCTATGGCCGCTCTGCTGGGCGCAACATCCGAACAGGCAGAGGCGGCTTGTGAAGCATCTGGTGGTGTCTGCGAAGTGGCTAATGACAATGCGCCAGGTCAGATCGTTTTGTCCGGTGCGAAAGCCGCCGTTGAGAAAGCGGCTGAATGGTCCAAGGAAAACGGCATTAAGAAAGCTGTCCTTCTTCCGGTCAGCGCGCCTTTCCATTGCAGCCTGATGCAGCCCGCAGCTGACGCAATGGCTGAGGCTCTGGCATCAACTGACCTCAAATCTCCGTGCATTCCTGTCTATGCGAATGTGACGGCAGCGCCTGTTTCAGACCCTGAAACGATCCGCAAATTGCTGGTGGAACAGGTCACGGCGCGCGTGCGCTGGCGCGAAAGCGTCGAGAAAATGGCTGGTGAAGGCATCGTCAATCTTATTGAATGCGGTGCAGGAAAAGTGCTGACTGTTATGAACCGACGCACAGTTAAAGGCCTGAATGGGGTTTCCCTTGGCACGCCAGCTGATCTAGAGAACTTTGCTGAAACGCAGAATCAGGCCTGAAAAGGCTTTAGTTAGGGAGGGTCGCTGTAATGTTCGATCTGACAGGAAAAACTGCTCTTGTAACTGGTGCCTCAGGTGGCATTGGTCGCTCAATCGCTGCAGCTTTGTCTGCGCAGGGCGCTAAAGTTGCGCTGAGCGGTACACGTGAAGCTGTTCTTGAAGAAGTTGCGGGTACGCTTTCCGGCGAGACTTTTGTTGCAACGTGTAATCTCTCTGACGTCGACAGCGTTGCAGCGCTCGTGCCGAGCGTTGAAAAGGACTTTGCTCCGGTTGATATCCTCGTGTCCAATGCGGGTCTGACCCGTGACAAGCTTCTGCTCCAACAGAAAGAAGCTGACTGGGACACAGTCGTTGATGTGAACCTGAAGGCTTACTCAATTCTGGCGCGCACATGCCTTCGTGGCATGATGAAGCGCCGTTTTGGCCGTATTGTCGGTATCACCTCTATTGTGGGTGTGACGGGCAATCCGGGCCAGACCAATTATGCGGCGTCCAAAGCCGGCATGATCGGCTTTTCCAAATCACTTGCGCAGGAAGTTGCGAGCCGTGGCATCACGGTGAACTGTGTAGCACCTGGCTTCATCAAGTCTCCAATGACGGATGAATTGTCAGATGCACAGAAAGAAGCACTTCTGGGCAGCATTCCAACCGGCCGACTTGGTTCAGGCGATGACATTGCGTCAGCTTGCGTCTACCTTTCAAGCGATGAAGCTGCTTACATGACGGGGCAAACCCTGCATGTGAACGGCGGAATGGCGATGATTTAAAGGTCAGGACTAGTCAGGAAATCCCAGTCCGGTTAATGGTCAAGCCGCATAACATGTGCTAGCGGCGCAACTCGCAAGCAGTTATCACAAAACACGACTGTATGCTCAATAATGAGAAGGAAGATGAAATGTCTGAAGTTTTCGAACGTGTGAAGAAAATCGTTGTCGAAAACCTCGAAGTTGAAGCGGACAAAGTCACGGAAGCTGCAAGCTTCATCGATGACCTTGGTGCTGACAGCCTCGACCTGGTTGAACTGGTAATGGCATTTGAGGAAGAATTCGGAATCGAGATCGAAGACGAAGTTCAGGAAAACATCCGCACCGTTGGTGACGCTGTTTCCGAGATCAAGAAAACCGTAGGTTAAGTGCTGATATGAGACGGGTTGTTATTACAGGCATTGGCCTCGTAACGCCTCTGGCGGGAAACCGTGAGGCAAGTTGGAGCCGTTTGATCGAAGGGCGCTCAGGCGCGCAGAAAATCGATCTGTTCGATACTGACGACCTGTCCTGCAAGATCGCAGCACAAGTGCCGTGGACCACGGGTCGGGGCGGAGGCGAAGGTGATCCTGACGCTTTCGATCCTGACCGCGTGGGTTCAGCTAAAGAGCGTCGCCGTGTCGGTGAGTTCATTGTCTACGGTATGGCTGCGGCGGAAGAAGCGATCGCTGATTCCGGATGGGTTCCGGAAACAGACGAAGACAAATACATGACCGGCGTGCTCATCGGTTCGGGTATTGGCGGTCTTCCGGAAATTGCAGAAACTACGAAAATTCTGGAGCAGGGCGGCCCACGTAAAGTTAGCCCGTTCTTTATCCCGAGTGCACTGATCAATCTGTGCTCCGGTCAGGTGTCCATTAAGCACGGCTTTAAAGGCCCGAACCACTCAGTCGTTACAGCATGTGCGACGGGTGCTCACGCAATCGGCGATTCAGCACGTCTCATTCAGTATGGCGATGCAGACGTTATGGTTGCGGGCGGTACTGAAGGCTCGCTCTGCCGTCTGGCCGTTGCAGGTTTTGCTGCTGCGAAGACCCTGTCTACAAAATACAATGATGAGCCTGAGCGCGCATCCCGCCCATATGACAAAGACCGTGATGGTTTCCTGTTCGGCGAAGGTGCTGGTGTTCTCGTTCTCGAAGAATACGAACACGCTAAAAAGCGCGGCGCGAAAATTTACGCCGAAGTTCTGGGCTATGGCCTGTCTGGCGATGCGCACCACATCACGTCTCCTCCGGATGACGGCAATGGTGGTTTCCGAGCAATGCAGATGGCGCTGCGCCATGCCGGCCTGACGCCGGAAGACATTGATTACGTCAACACGCACGGCACCTCTACGCCTGTTGGTGACGAGATTGAGGTCCGTGCCATCGAGCGTCTGTTCGGTGATGCCGTTAAAGGTCTGTCTCTGTCGTCTACGAAGTCGTCTATCGGTCACCTGCTTGGTGCTGCTGGCGCAGTTGAAGGCGCGTTCACGGCTCTGGCTATCAAGAACGGCATGATCCCGCCGACGCTCAACCTCGAAAATCCGTCTTTCGAATCTGAGATCGACCTGACGCCTCTGAAGGCGAAAGCACGCGAGATCAAATACGCGCTGTCTAACTCTTTCGGATTTGGCGGTACGAATGCTGCGCTGGTAATGGGCCGCGTCGACGACTAAAGGGTCTACGCTTTTGCCTGGCTTCAGCTATCGGAGATACAGCGCATGAAATGGGTCACCAGGGCTTTGGTGGCCCTTCTCGTATTGATCGTGATTGCTGCCATTGGTGCGTTCGTCGCCTTCAAATGGTTTGAAGCCGAAATCAATGCGCCCGGACCGCTGGCTGGCGGTGAAGCCCAAACCATTATGATCCCACGTGGCGCTGGAGTTATCCGTATCGGTCAGCAACTCGAAACCGAAGGCTTCATTGAAGATGCCCGACTGTTCCGAGCTGCATCTGTTTATCTTGAAGTACAATCCAGTCTGAAAGCCGGTGAGTATCTAATCCCGGCTGATGCCAGTATTGTCGATATTCTGGAACTGATGGAGGAGGGCGATGTCATCCTTCATCCGGTGCAGATCATCGAAGGCTCTACGATTGCGCAGGCTATGGCCGCAATCGCCCGCGTCGATGTTCTGACAGGCGAAATGCCGGAAACGCCTGAAGAGGGTAGCTTTCTGCCGGACACCTATTTCTTCACCCGGGGCACAAGCCGTGTAGAGGTTGTGCAGCGCCTTCTTGCGGCGCAGGACACGCTGATGGAAGAAATCTGGGCAGCACGCCAGGACGACCTGCCGCTCGCCTCTCCTGAAGAAGCTGTGATCCTTGCTTCCATCGTTGAGAAAGAGACCGGAAGCGTGGGCGATGAAGATCTCGTCGCGAGCGTTTTCATCAATCGTCTGGAACGCGGCATGCGTCTTCAGAGCGACCCAACGATTATATACGGCATTTCTCAGGGCGAACGTTTGACGCGTACCGTCAACGGCCGTGAAATTCAGCGCGGGCTTTATCGCTCCGAAATTGATCGTCTGACGCCGTACAATACCTATCAGATTGATGGTCTGCCGCCGACGCCGATTTGCAATCCAAGTGAGGCGGCACTTCGCGCTGTTCTTCAGCCGGCTGAATCTGATTATCTGTTCTTCGTGGCCGATGGTTCTGGCCGCCACGCATTCTCTCGTACGAATGCAGAGCATAACCGCAATGTTGCACGCTGGCGCGAGATCGAACGCGCTCGCCGCGCCGCAGAATAAGGAATAGCTGATGCTCTCCAGCATGACCGGCTTTGGTAGCGCCCTGAACGACGGCTCTGGCCTTACCTGGACTTTTGAAGTCAAATCCGTAAATGGCCGTGGGCTGGATGTGCGTCTTTATCTGCCAACCGGGTGCGAAAGCCTTGAAGCGCCGATCCGGGCAGCATTCAAATCGGCTTTTTCGCGCGGAAACATGCAGGCCAATCTCAATATTCGTGAAACGTCTGACGCAAAGCCGTTGAGCCTAGATACACGGCTTCTGAACGCACTGTCGCGCAAAGCGCGTATGCTCGACCGCCAAACCGGACTGGGTGCGGCGACGTCTGCTGGCGACCTTCTGGCGCTGCGTGGTGTGATGTCGAACGAGAAGTCTGGTGTGGATGTGTCTGCGGACAGCCAAACCGGCAAAGCAATTTTGAAAACTGTGTCCGAAGCTATTGAACAGCTGAAAGTCGCGCGCCTGAAAGAGGGCGAGTCGCTTGCTTCTGTGCTGACGCGCACTGTCAAAGACATGGAAACCGTCGTCGCTGAAGCGCAAGAGACAGCAGATGTTCAGCCAAAACAAATGCTCGCGAAACTGAAAGAGCGCGTCGCAGCACTCTTGGAGGACACTCGCATTAGCGAGGAGCGTCTCGAGCAGGAAGTTGCCATTCTGGTGAATAAGGCTGACGTCACTGAAGAGCTGGATCGCCTCAAGGCACACCTGGCTGAAGCGTACAATCTGTTTGTTGCAAAAGGCCCGGTCGGCCGTAAGCTGGACTTTCTCTCGCAGGAATTGCTGCGCGAAGCGAACACGCTCGGCAGCAAGTCTGCCAGTCTCGAGATGACGCGCCATTCACTGGCTCTGAAATCTCTCATCGATCAATTCAAGGAGCAGGCCGCCAATGTCGAATAGTACGCATTCACGTCGCGGTCTGATGCTGGTGATTTCCAGCCCGTCTGGTGCAGGCAAAACGACGCTCTCACGTATGCTGATGGACAAGTATGAGGATGTGCGCCTCTCGGTTTCTGCGACGACGCGTGACCCGCGTCCGGGCGAGGAAGAGGGCGTGCATTATCAGTTTGTCGATCATTCGACGTTTGAGACCATGATCGAAAAGCGCGCATTTCTGGAATGGGCGAAAGTGTTCGACCATTTTTACGGTACGCCGCGCAAAGCTGTAGAAGAGCGTCTGGAAGACGGCAAAGACGTGATCTTTGACGTCGACTGGCAGGGCGCAGATGCGATCCATGACCAGATGCCAAATGATGTGGTGTCAGTCTTCGTGTTGCCACCGAGCATTGATGCGCTGCAAAAGCGTCTTGAGGCGCGGCCGGGCTCCGATCCTGAGAAGGTAGAACGTCGTATGGCTGGCGCACGTAACGAAATTCGCCATTGGCGCCGGTATGACTATGCGATCGTCAATGAAGACATCGAAGTGGCGTTCAAAGAGCTTGAAGGCATTCTGACAACAGAGCGCCAGAAGCGTCTGCGTCAGCTACGCCTCGAGCCATTGGTTCAGGCCTTGCTGGACGAAGGCTGAACCTTCAGCCATTCCGAGGTCAGCTTGCGGAACTCAGCCTGACTGAGTGTCTCAGCTCTTCGTGTCGGGTCGATACCGGCACTGTTTAAAAGCTCTTCTGCGCTTACCGTTTCAGACATGATGGGCTTCAGGCTGGCGCGCAGCATTTTGCGTCGCTGGCCGAAGGCTGCTGCGGTCACGGTCTGCAGAGCTTCCAGATGGGGATAGGCTTCACTGGTAGGTAGGCGCTCGGTCACGACGACGGCTGAAGCGACCTTTGGCGGTGGCTTGAACGCGCCGGGCGGCAGCGTGAAAGCCATGCGGGGCCTGGTGACGGCCTGCGCGATGACAGCCAGACGCCCATAATGTTTTGAGCCGGGCTTGGCGCAAATGCGTTGTGCGACTTCCTTCTGGAACATCAGCGCCATTTCGCCGATTTGTTCAGACTGGAGTACCCAATTGATGAAAAGCGGTGTGCCGACATTGTAGGGCAGGTTCGCAATGATCTTGATCGGTGCGGTCAAGTCATAACGCTCCATCAGGGAAGCGAGACTGATCTGCATGGCGTCGCCGCGTTCAACGCTGAGGCGGCCCTGTGTAGCCTCTGGCCAGGTCTGCAGGGCATCGGCGAAGCGATCATCCATTTCGACACAGACGAGCTTCCTTGCGCCATTATCGAGTAATGCGCGCGTGAGCCCGCCCGGTCCGGGGCCGACTTCCAGTACGTCACGGCCTTCAACCGGCCCGGAGGCCAGTGCGGCGCGTTTGAGAATGTCAGGATCGAAGAGAAAGTGCTGACCGAGTTTTTTGTTGGCCGCAGCGCGTAATAGCTCCGGAGAGTCTTCAGCCATTCTGAGCCTCCCAGCTGGCGCGGTGCACGGCCATAGACTTTGCGAGCTTCATCGCAGCAATGAGACTGTCGACTTTGACTGCGCCCCTGGCGGCCGCATCATAGGCTGTGCCGTGGTCCGGCGAAGTGCGAATGAAAGGCAGGCCGAGCGTAACGTTCACGCCGCCCCAGATATCGAGTGTTTTCACCGGGATCAGTCCCTGATCATGATACATGGCAAGCACAGCATCATAACTGCCGGTCAGCATTTCGTGAAACACTGTGTCGCCCGGTCGAGGGCCGATGACGGTGTTTCCTGCCTTGTTCAGTTCGTTGATAGCAGGTGCGATAATGGCACCATCTTCTGCACCCAGCATTCCGTCTTCACCCGCATGCGGATTTAAACCGGCGACGCCAAGGCGTGCATTCTCCAGACCGAAATCTTTATTAAGGGCGCGCAGCACAATGTCCGCCACATCTTCAATCAGAGCAGATGTCAGCAGCGTGCCAACGCTCATCAGTGGAACGTGAATCGTTGCAAGGGCAACGCGCAGGCCGCCACCGACCAGCATCATGATCGGACGAGGGGTGTCGGTGCCCGCAAACTCGCCAGCAAGCTCTGCGAGGTATTCAGTGTGTCCGGGGTGTTTGAACCCTGCGGATTTCAGAAGGGATTTGGAGATCGGGTTTGTGGTTACGCCACCAGCTCGCCCCTGCCACACATCTTCCACGCAAAGCCGGATGGAATTGGTGATTGCTGCACCTGTTGCAACATCTGGTGTCCCAGCAGTCACGGGAAAGCTTGGTATGTCGATAATCGGCAGGCCATGTCTGAACGCAGATTGTGCTTCGGATGGATCAGAGATTTCCACGATAGCAGATGACGGGCAGAACTGCTCCGCGCGTGCCTTATGGGTGTCCACATGGCCGCGTACATAAAAGCTTGTGTCTGTGCTGTCTTTGAACGCCTCCCAGGCCATAAGGCTGGCCTGAGGTCCGACACCCGCCGGATCGCCCTGAGACAGGGCGAGCGGCAGTGTGTTAGCGACGGATGATTGTTGCGTCACGCTTCAGGTCACGAAGTTCGCGTTGCGCCAGAAGCGAAAGCTGTTGGCTGAACAGACGGTCTTCGATCTGTGCGCGGGTTGGCAGCTGGATGTCCGCAGAAATGCGATCGCAGACATAGAGCATGGTCGGTCCAACTGGCGTTTCAAGAATTTCAGACGCTGTGCCGGGTTCCACGCCGCGAATGGCCAGCGCAACCTGATCAGTCAGAGCATCTTCACCAATATTGCCGAGTGCCGCATAGGTGAGGCCCTCTGCTTCGTTTGCGGCTGCTTCCAATCCGTCACAGGAATGGCCCGCAGCGGCAAATGCTTCCAGCGCAGCCGTATCATTGTCTTGAGACAAAACCTGACGCAGATCGATTTCCATCCGGCCAGAGCCGCCATCCTGACGCGCACGTACGGCGTAAATGTAAATGCCGTCCTCAGCGACGATTGGATTGGTGAGGGCTGGCGGTTCGATGCTTTCCAGCGCTTCACGGACCTCAGGTTCGAGTTCCGCAGGCGCCACCCAGCCCAGGTCGCCGCCTACGGCTGAGGTTGGAGAGTTTGAATACTGCTGCGCGGCACGCTCGAAACGTGCACCCTGACGTATCTGCTGAAGAATAACGTTCGCACCCTGCATCACTTGCGCACGGTCAGTCTCAGTCGGCGCATACAGGAAGATTTCAGACAGCTGATAGCGTTCTTCCGTAGCGTCCGCACGCATACGGTCGAGCGTAGAATCGATCTGAAGCTGAGAGATACGAATACGTGAAGAATACAGACCGCTCATAATCCGGCGCCACGCGATTTCTGCGCGCATCTGATCGCGCAGTGTTTGTGGATTGATACCGTTCTGGACCAGCGTGCTGTAAAGTTCCTGCATGCTCGCCTGATTCTGGCGCGCCATGTCTGCGACGGAGGCATCAATTTCTTCTTCGCTGATCACCACTTCATATTCAGCGGCTTTCTGAAGCTGAAGACGCTCATCAATGAGTTCTTCGAGCGCACGAGGCAGAATTTGCTGCATGTTTTCCTGAGACGGCTGAACGCCCAGTGTAATCAGCAGCAAACGTGCGCGCTGAGCTACGTCGGAAATAGAGATAACCTGATCGTTCACAATTGCTGCGACGCCGCCAAGCAGGCGCGCGTCTGAGTCTTGAGAAGCCGCTGCAGTCGCTGATGGCGCGGTAGTCGTTTGCGCATATGCTGGTACGCCAAGTACGGACACAGCCAGCCCACACACAATCGTCCGAATTCCGATCATAAATCTTTACTCCAATATCCTGTCCGCCCACACGATCAGTAAATGTTGCGATAACATGAACCTGATCAGAATGTCACATGAACTTGCAGCAGGATTTCGCTTAGTCAAAGTTTCCGCTCGTCACCTGGCCCAAAGTGTTGAAGCCAAAGCCGAACGTGATTGAATTGCTGTCGCCAATGCCACGATCTGTGATCTGACGTTGCTGCCAGCCAATCTGGAAGAAGCTACATTCGTCGGACCAGCGCAATGCAACGGCCTGAATCTGGTTCAGGTTTGTCTCCAGATTGCGGCTGATCCGGTACATCAGATCAAGATCGTCTGAGACCTCGAAAGATGCGGACAGAGCAATAGCCTGTCTTTGTGTTGGTGTTTCATCGAATGAAACGTCTTCGCCGATATTGAAATAGGAGGCTGCACCCGACATGCGCCACCAATTCAGTGTCATGCGGGATTCAGTACGCTGAACTTCGAAATCATCGTCAACCCGCATGTTGGTCGCGAAGCTGAATGCATTGCCGAAATCAACAGACCCACCGACCAGATAGTCTGACTGTGTTCCTGCGAGATTGGACGCATAGGAGAAGGCAGGATCGGTCTCATCGCTCCAGCGACGACCAAATGTGCTTCTCAAGGTCAGGCCGTTATCGAATGAAAAAGTGGTACGGAAGCCAGCTGCGATACGGCCACCTGTTTCAAGAAGGTCCTGCTGTGTGAACGGGTCCGCCTCGAACATGGTGGTATGATCCAGCTCGTATTTCGCCGAATCCTCATTTGGCAGAATGCCGTTGTCGACGCTGGCTTCACTGTAAGCGACCGTCATGATCGGCTCGAAGGTGATGCTCAGGTCTTCGCCGCGACGGATGAGCGGATAACGCAGGGTAGCCGCCGCCAGACCATAAGTGCGCCCCTGAGAATCTTCATAAGCGGCTGACGTCGTCGTCTCTGCGATTGAGTAGTCATAATAGTCCGCTCGCACCCGGACCATCGGTTCCAGAACGACACCGCCCGGAGAAATGAAGGAGTTCTGCCAGTCTGCAGATGTCGTAATCCGGCGCGTGTCATCGCCGCCACTACGGTCCAGCACGGCCAAAGTGCCTTCAAGTGAGGTGATGCCGTAATCGCCCCAGTCGACGATCTGGTTGGCATAAACGGATGGTGTGACGCGCGCAAACATGCCGTCATCATCAGTCGCGCTTAGACCCTGAGCGTTGTAAGAAATGACATCTGTGTAGAAATTATCTGTCTGCCCGACGAGATAAATCTGGTTCAGCAGGCGCAATGGATTCGTGTCGACCAGACCGCGCGGCGTGTTCCAGTCACTGATATCATAGCGGCGCGGATAAAGGTCATCTGAGACTTCTTCGATCGCGAAGCCCCAATCCCAGACATCTGAGATTTCGAATTCACCTTCAGCGAACATATGGCCGCGGAACTTCTCTTCACTTGGGAAAAGCTCGCCGGTGAAATTGGCTGGATCGTCGACGATGCGACCATTGCGATTGGTGAACTGACGGTCGCCATTGCTGTCGAACTCATAGTCATAGGCCATGGAGGTCGAGATGCTCAGGTCGCCGGAATAGAACCGACGACGGTAATCGAGGTTCAGCGCCGAGTTTACATTCGTATAGAGTTTGGGCGTGATGGTGAGGTCGCTGCTCTCAGAGATCGCCCAGTAATATGGCTGCTCGTAAACGAAGCCGAGCTTTGATGAGAGTTCCGGGGTTGGAGTCAGCAGGCCAGAGCGGCGTTCTGTGCTTGGGTCCGGGTGTGCAAAATATGGCAGATAGAGCACTGGAATGCCGCGGAGTTCAAATACCGCGCCTTCATAGGTGATCATCTGTGTTTCGGCGTTCTGAACAGCGCGACGTGCGCGCAGAGTCCAGGTTGGATCGCTGCCTTCGGCTTCGCATATCGGGCAGGCGGTGTAGATGACATATTCGAGTGAGTTTGACCCGGACTCATCCCGCGCCGCCGTACGTGCTACGACAACGGCATCCTGAGGCAGCTGAGCTGCGAAATTTGCAGCAACACCATCGCTCAGAGACCCATCGACTTCCAGTTCTTCGGCGGTACGGACGGTGCCATCCGGATCCATAATGCGAACATTGCCAATGGCATGAACTTTTTGCGTTTCGAGATTGTAGATGACGCGGTCGGCGGTGAGCTGGCGGCCTTCATAGCGTGCAATGACATTGCCTTCGGCAATCATCACGCCTTCGTCCTGACTATCGATCAGAACATCGGCTTCCAGATAGACACGGTCAGACGCAAAGTCCTGTGCGACAACTGCTGGCGTAAGGGCCATCGCCATCATAATTCCGAGCAGTTCTCTGCGCGCCACGGTCTATGCCTCCATCCTACACAGAATTGGGTTATACGCTTCGCCGTCCTGACAAAAGGCTTCTTGTCCTATGACGGCAAAAAAAAGCACAAATAAGGTCGGTCTGTTGCATAATTGATGTTACGTCGCGCGGCGAACGAGTCCACCGGGCAGCGAAGTTGCCAGACCCGCGAGTTCCATCTCGACAAGCAAGATTGCGCAGGCGCGCACAGAAATACCGCTTGTCATTGATATATCAGCAATTGTTGCGGCCGTGGGGGATAAAGCTTCCAAGATTTTGTCGCGGTCTGCGCCCGTGATTTCGATCTCATCCTCGGGCTCTGATTCATCTTCAGCTTCAAAAAGTGAGCCCTGAATGTTCTGTCCCGGAGAGATGATCTGAAGCACATCGTCAGCGGTTTCAACCAGCATTGCGCCTGTGCGGATCAGTCCATTTGAGCCTTTGGTGCGCGGATCGAGAGGTGATCCGGGTACGGCCATTACATCGCGCCCCTGTTCGCCGGCTGTGCGCGCCGAAATGAGCGAGCCGGACCGTTGGGCGGCTTCCACCACAACAACGCCGAGACTTAAACCGGTAATCAGGCGGTTGCGTCGCGGGAAGTCCTTCGACCGTGGTTCATGACCGAAAGGGGATTCAGACACGATGAGACCGGTTTTGATGATCTCGTCTCTTAAGCCTGCATTCTGTGCCGGATAAACATTGTCCACGCCGCCTGCAATGACTGCCACCGTTCCGTGTTGCAGTGAGCCTTTATGCGCTGCCGTGTCCACGCCACGCGCCATGCCCGACACAATTGTATAGCCGGATTCGCTGAGGTCATGCGCCATGGTGTGAGCGATTTTGACTGCAGCGGCTGATGCATTCCTCGAGCCAACCATCGCAATGCAGGGCTTTGAGAGAACGCCAATCTCGCCCCAAACAGAAATAACGGGTGGTGGCGGGCTGAGTTGAGCCAAAAGCTTGGGATAGTCTTCATCACAGGAGAGCAGAATACGCGCGCCGAGGCGCTCTGTACGCTCAATCTCGCGAAGAACGGCGTCGCGGGCATAAAGTTTTACGTCCCCACGCCCGGACGCTTTAACGCGTTCTGGAAAAGCCTCAATGGATGCGAGGCCTGAACCATATGTGTCGAGAAATCTGGAATAGGTGAGCGGGCCAATTCCGGACGTTCGCGCAAGTCGTATGCGGGCTATGCGTTCTTCGTCATTCTGCATCAGCGGGCGCTGGTTCTTCTTTTTTGGATTTGGAGCCGATTTTCGGTTCCGTGCCATCCAGAATACGTCTGATGTTTGTCTCATGACGCCAAATCAGGAGCAGTGTCAGAGCGACAAGAATGATGACCTGATTTGCCGTATAGTTTAGAGCCCAGGCAACGATGGGAACCAGAAGTGCAGTGACAAGAGCCGCGACTGATGAGCGCCTAGATATGAGGGCGACTATCAACCAGCATGGAGCTGCAAACAAGCCGACCTTGAGCACGGCTGCAAACAGCAGGCCTGCATAGGTCGCGACACCCTTGCCGCCTTTGAAGTTCAGCCATACCGGGAAACAATGGCCTACAAACGCCATGGCGCCAGCGAACAGACCTATGGCAGGAAACTGTTCAGAGAATAAGACGGCAAAAAGAATGGCGGCGAGACCGGCTTTGCCAGAGTCCAGAAGGAAGGTGGCGGCGGCGAGGTCTTTGCGGCCGGTGCGAAGCACATTGGTTGCACCAATATTGCCGGAACCGATTTCACGAATGTCGCCAAGCCCGCCCAAGCGGACGATGACGAGACCAAATGGAATGGAGCCGAAGAGGTAGCCCGTCAGTGCGGCGCCACCCCAGATCAGCCAATCGGCGGCTGAAATCATTGCGCGGCTCCTTCGCTCGCATCAAAAACCCATTTGCCGGCGACCATAGTGCGCAGTGTCTTGCCGGTCAGCAAGCGACCATCGAATGGACTATTGCCAGAGCGTGAGCGCAGTTGATCGCGCTTGCATTTCCACGGTCGGTCCGGATCAAACAGAACCAGGTCTGCCACGCGGCCTTCTGAAATGCGTCCACTGTTCAGCCCCAGCATATCTGCCGGATTGCATGTGACGCTCGCCAGAACGGTCATGAGGTCCAGTTCATACATTGGCTCAGCTACCAGTGAGGTGAGAGCCGATAAGAGTGTTTCCAGACCCGCCGCACCGAAACTCGCATCGTCAAATGGGAGGCGTTTGTCTTCTGGTGGCTGCGGATCATGCGCGGACACCACAGCGTTGATGACACCTGCTTTCAGGCCTTCAATCAGCGCTAGCCGGTCTTTTTCTGGTCGGAAGGGCGGGTTCACTTTGCAATAAGTGAGATAGGCTTTGCCAGGGTCGCGAGAGCCGTCGCCGATGTCTAATTCATTGAAGAAGAGAGAATGCGCAGCTGCCGTTGCCTGAGCGTTGATGCCACGTTCACGCGCGTCCAGAAGAATGTCCAGGCTGCGAGCTGTCGTAACCTGATCGATGATCACATCCGTGCCTGTCATTTCCGCAAGGGTGAGGTCACGTTGCAGCCCGATCCATTCGGCGTGTGCGGGTAAGCCGCGCAAACCGAGCCGAGCTGCGAACGCCCCGGCATTCATTGAACCGGTTGCCAGGCTTGGCTCATCCGGGCGCAGCATGACGCGAGCGCCCACGCCTTTTGCGTATTGCAGTACCCGGCGGACCTGATTGGCTGACGGCAGGGCGCTATCGCCGTTTGCAAACAGAACCGCGCCTGCGTCTTTCATCAGGCCGAGCTCTGTCATGCGTTCGCCTTCAAGGCCTACGGTCAGGGCGCCAGATGGCAAAATGTGGTTCAGGACTTTGCTCGATTGGCCCGCACGTTTGAGGTAGTCGACAAGGGCAGGGGTGTCGATAACAGGATCAGTGTCTGCCATGACCACCATAGAGGTGATGCCGCCCGCGACTGCTGCTTCGCTGGCAGATTGCAGGGTTTCACGGTGTTCAGACCCCGGCTCACCCGTTTTGACCCGTAGATCAACGAGCCCCGGCGCAAGCACATAGCCTTCGCAATCGGTGATCGTTGCGTCGCTGGTATGCTGCGCGTCCAAGTGGGGGCCGACATCAGCGATGAAGCCATCTTCAATGAGCACGCCGCCTGTCGTGTCCATGCCGGATGCCGGGTCGATAATGCGGGCATTCGTCAGAAGCCGTTTCATGCCTTTGCCTCCGCACGTGCGCGATCAAGGTTCTGTGCGAGCACTTCCAGCACGGCCATTCGGACAAAGACGCCCATGGAAACCTGTTCTGTAATGGTTGAGTTGGCAGATTCGGTGATCGCACTGTCGATCTCAACGCCGCGATTCATTGGGCCCGGATGCATGATCAGAGCGCCCGGTGCTGCATGCGCCAGCTTGGCTTTGTCTAACCCATAAAAGTGGAAGAACTCACGTTTGCTTGGCAGATAGAGCCCATGCATGCGTTCCAGCTGCAAGCGGAGCATCATTACGACGTCGCAGTCTTTAATGCCTTCCAGCATGTCTGTGTGGACTGAAGCCGCGCCCCATGTGTCCGTGCCAGGTGGAAGCAGTGTCGGCGGCGCGATGAGGCGAACCTCAGCGCCCAGTTGATGCAAAAGCATGGCATTTGAGCGCGCGACGCGAGAGTGCAGAATGTCACCGCAAATCGCGACTTTCAGTCCTTCGATCCGGCCTTTGCGGCGGAGGATGGTCAAGGCATCCAGAAGGGCCTGTGTTGGGTGTTCGTGCGTGCCATCACCCGCATTCACGACCGCACAGTCCACTTTCCGCGAAAGGAGACGCACAGCTCCGGACGCGCCATGACGAATAACCAGAAGGTCTGGCGCCATGGCATTCAGCGTCATGGCCGTGTCGATGAGAGTCTCGCCCTTTTTAACGGATGAGGACTGAACCGACATGTTCACAACATCCGCGCCTAGGCGTTTTGCTGAGATATCAAAAGAGCTCTGCGTCCGTGTCGAATTTTCGAAAAACAGATTGATCAGCGTCTTGCCCACGAGCGATTGTTCCGGGGATTTATTCTCAACGAAACCATCAGCGCGGTCGAGCAGGCTTTCAATATCGAGCCGGTTCAATCCCTCAATGCCGAGAAGGTGTTTATGAGGGAAGTCGTATCGGAAACTCATCAATCTCGACTCGTGGCTGTTTTCAAACAGCCTCAGCTAGTCGTTTAGCACCAAGCCCGTCAACAGATTGCGCGCATCAGGCGCAATTCGGCGCATTTTCAGGAGATCAGGCGGGTAGCAGGCCGAACATCCAGAGACTGAACGGGATGGTGAGCGCCGAAAGCAGGGTCTGGCTCGCAATAAGGTTTGCCATCAGGTCGGCATTGCCGCCAAGCTGACGCGCCAGAATATATCCATTCGTGGCTGTTGGCGTCGCCGTGGCAATAAGGATGATGGCGAGGGCTTCGCCTTCAATACCCATAATGTATCGCCCGATAAGCCCGGCCACGATAGGCATGCCGATCAGTCGGACCAGTGACCAGAAAACCGTCAGAAGCCCGGCTCGTCTGAGTGCCAGAAAATTCACGCCAGCGCCTGCTGCAAGAAGACCAAGTGACATGGCCGGGTTGGAAACCAGAGTGAGGATGGTTTCAAATAAACCGGTCGGCTTCAGATTGGCAAAGTTCAGAAAGGCGCCAATGATGCAGGCAATCACCAGTGGATTGCGGATCAGCTCGGCAAACGGGTTTCGTTTGATGCCGGTTTCGTTATGCCCGAAATGCGACAGTGCCAGAATGGACAGAATATTGGCCATCGGGATCATGATCGCCGCACAAATGGCTGTAATCGCCAGACCGTTATCCCCATAGAGCACGCCAGAAATGGTGAGCGCTATAAAAGTGTTCCAACGGGAATTGGATTGCACAATGCTGCCAACGGAAGGGCGATCAATGCCGGGCCAGAGCTGCGAGGTCAGACCGATTGCAGCCAGAATGATCTGCGAAACCACCAGAGTGAGGGCGATCTTCCACGGCGCGTCCTGAAGCGGCGCGCGAGACAGCACCAGAATGATGAGCGCAGGCACCAGCGCCATATAGCAAAGGCGTTCAATGGAGCGCCAACCTTCACGCGGGGGGATTTGCCGCCAGGCCAGAAACTGGCCAAGCGATACCATGAACATAACCGGTATCAGTGCCCCCAGAAACGTCATGAGGCGTTGGCTATCCGGTCTATGGCCGTCTGCAGGATAAGAGCGGCCGCAGACTTGTCGATAAGTTCAGCGCGTCTCGCCCTTGAAAGGTCCGCCTCCAGCATAGCGCGTTCGGCTCCCTGACTGGTCATGCGCTCATCCTGAAACGCAATCGGAATATCGCGAACCTGCAAGATATGGCGGGCGAGGGCGCGTGCAGACTGTGCGCGCGGACCTGCGCTGCCATCCATATTCAGCGGTAATCCGATCACCAGACCAATTGCGCTACGGTCATCAAAAAGTTCAAAAAGGCGCGTCAGAGAGGGCGCAAGCTTTTTGCCTCGCTGAATGGTCTCTACCGGGTGTGCGGTGAGTTGGAGGCTGTCGCTTGCGGCCACGCCTATTGTCTTGCTTCCGGGATCTATTCCCAGGAGCACACCCTGATTTGGTAATTCTGTGACTTCGTTTAGCAACATAGAGCTGTGTTAGACCTCAATTCACTTTTGAAAAAGATCAAAAAGAACATTGTCGCCATGCAGGAATTCACGGCAGAGCGCTTGATCTGGGGCAAGGCGCAATCTAAAGCACGTGAACGAACAGGAGTTTGCCGCATGAGCGTCACCAAACAGGACGTACAGAAAGTTGCCAGACTTGCGCGTATCGCGCTGCCGGAAGATCAGGCAGAGCCAATGACGCAGGAACTGAACAATATCCTCAATTGGATTGAGCAACTGGCAGAGGTTGATGTTGACGGCGTTGAGGCGATGACCTCTGTCGTCGAGACCTCGCTTCCTATGCGCGAAGACGTGATCACAGACGGTGGCATTCAGGACAAAGTTCTGGCGAATGCTCCTCGTTCCGAAGATGGATTCTTCGTCGTTCCGAAAGTTGTCGAATAAGTTATCGACCCGCACCGGAATTTTTTTGGGATTCGTTGAACTTTTATTGCTTTAACGCGATATAGGTTTAACGCAACGAGGTGCTGTATGTTCCGTGAAAAAAGCCTGCCAATGGTCTATGGAGGAATGGTTTTCCTCCTGTCTGCATGCGCAACTGCCGCAAATGGTGGTTCAGACGACAGATCCTCGGCGAGCGGCGTAGAGCAATATGCGGAAGACCCACGCCTTGGTGAAGAAGTGTCCCGCATGTGTTTCGCCTCCAGCGTAGACAGCTTTTCCATGCCAACCGACGACTCTGTCGTTCTGCGTGTTAGTCCTTCTCGGGAATACCTTGTCGAAACACAGGCGTGTTTCGACCTTGATCACGCCCAATCCATTGCGCTGGATACTGCGTCTGGCTGTGCGACGCGTGGTGACCGCCTTCTGGTTTCTGATAGCGCGTTCGGTCTAAGCAGCGTGAATGGTCGTGCACCGCAGCGGTGCCTCATAACGGGCATTTATGAGTGGGACCGCGATGCAGAAGCGGAAACAGCGGAAGAAGCTGACGAGGAATAGGGGCGCTGTTCCTGTACGGCGAACGCGCTTCTGCCTTCACAACTTCATCAACTCATCGGTTTTTTGCGTCAGATGCCTCAATCCGTGACCGATTGGGTGAATCTCGCCAACTCAGCACTTGAAATTTGATGAGATACGCGGCTACCAAGCGGCTGGTAGTTTCCTGTATTCATGACCTGAGTCCCAATGACCGGGTCTGCTTTGATTGAAAGACTGATAATGACTGATCTTACAGCGCTCACTCTGTCAGACGCTCTGGATGGGCTGAATTCGAAAGAGTTTTCATCTGAAGAGATCACGACGTCATTCATTCAGGCCATCGAAGCGGCAAACCCTTCTTTGAACGCATATGTTGTGCAGACCCCTGAAAAGGCGATCAGCATGGCAAAAGCGTCTGACGAACGCCGCGCTAAGGGCGAAGCCGGGCTTCTGGATGGCGCGCCGCTGGGGATTAAAGACCTTTTCTGTACAGAAGGCGTTCGCACGACAGCGTGTTCTCATATTCTGGGCGAGTTCACACCGCCATACGAAAGCACGGTCACAGCAAACCTCTGGCGCGAAGGCGCGGTTATGCTGGGCAAGCTCAACATGGACGAGTTCGCGATGGGCTCTTCCAACGAGACCTCTTACTATGGTGATGTGATCAACCCATGGCGCCGTAATGATGGCGGCAATGCAAAGCTGACCCCAGGTGGTTCATCTGGTGGGTCTGCTTCTGCTGTAGCTGCTGATCTTTGCCTCGCCGCGACGGCATCCGATACGGGTGGTTCCATTCGTCAGCCTGCAAGCTTCACCGGCACTGTTGGCATCAAGCCGACATACGGCCGTGCAAGCCGCTTCGGCATGGTTGCGTTTGCCTCATCACTCGATCAGGCGGGGCCAATTGCGAAGTCTGTCAAAGATGCAGCGCTGATGCTGAACGTTATGTGCAGCCACGACCAGAAGGATTCGACTTCCCTCAAGGTAGAGCAGCCGGATTGGACGAAAGCGGTTGGCGAGCCTGTTAAAGGAATGAAAATTGGTGTGCCTAAGGAATACCGCGTCGACGGTATGCCAGAAGAGATTGAAAAGCTCTGGCAGCAGGGCATTGATTGGCTGAAAGAAGCCGGTTGCGAGATTGTTGATGTCAGCCTTCCGCACACGAAATACGCTCTGCCGGCATATTACATCGTTGCGCCAGCTGAGGCGTCTTCCAACCTCGCGCGTTATGACGGTATGCGTTACGGCCTGCGCGAAGATGGCGGCAATCTGACTGAAATCTATCAGAACACACGAGCGGATGGCTTTGGTGCTGAAGTTAAGCGCCGACTGATGATCGGTACTTATGTGCTGTCTGCGGGATATTACGATGCGTACTATCTGAAAGCCCAGAAGGTGCGCACGAAAATTCTTCAGGATTTCAAAAACGTATTCGAAGAAGTTGATGCACTGCTTACGCCGACTTGCCCGTCTTCAGCTTTCGCGCTGGGCGAGCGAAATGACGATCCGATCGCGATGTATCTGAATGACGTCTTCACAGTGACGGCTAACCTGGCGGGTCTGCCGGGTATCTCTGTACCTGTGGCGCAGGACTCTCAAGGCCTGCCTATGGGGCTTCAGGTGATCGGTAAGGCGCTTGATGAGTCGGCTTGTCTGCGCGTTGCTGCGCAGCTGGAAACCTCCTCAGGCTTCAATGCGAAGCCTGGGAAGTGGTGGTAAGCCTTAAAGCTGAGTGACGGGGATCTTGATATAAGTTTTCCCGTCATCTTCTTTCGGTGGCAGAGCGCCGCCGCGAATATTCACTTGCAGTGATGGCAGAATGAGCCGCGGCGCAGAGAGCGTTGCGTCGCGCTTTGTGCGCATGGCGACAAACTCATTCTCGCTAATGCCGTCATGAACGTGCTTGTTGGACTTTTTCTGGTTCGCAACGGTCGTCTCCCAGACATATTCAGTCCGGCCTTCCGGCAAATAATCATGACCGACGAAAATGCGGGTGTCCTCTGGAAGAGAGAGGATTTTCTGTATCGACTGATACAGCGTCGCTGCATCCCCGCCGGGGAAGTCAGCACGCGCCGTGCCATAGTCTGGCATGAAGAGCGTGTCACCCACGAAGGCTGCATCTCCGATCACATAGGTCAGGCAGGCAGGGGTGTGTCCTGGTGTGTGCAGCACGCGGGCTTTCAGATTACCGATTGAAAACTCTTCGCCTTCCTTGAACAGGTCATCGAAATCGTGACCGTCAGTCAGCAGGTCGGTTGCGTTAAAGCGCGGCTTGAAAACAGACTGAACTGTCGTGATTTCTGCGCCAATCCCATAGGGCACGCCCATTTTACGGCGCACATAATCGGCAGAGGAGAGGTGGTCAGCATGTGCATGCGTATCCAGAACGCGCACAAGCTTGAACCCTTCAGCTTCCACATAGCTGAGAATGGCATCAATTGAAGTCGTGCGGAGCTTTCCGTCATTCGGGGAATAGTCCCAGACAGGATCAATGATCGCAGCCTCATGCGTCTCTGTATCGGCCACCACATAGGTGATGGTGTTTGTGTCGTTGTCGAAGAAACCTTTGACGAACATGATTTGCCTCCTGTTTGAGGTTTAAATATTAGAACTTGCGAAAATATCAATATAAAATATATGAAGAAGGTGCAGACCTTCAATCGGGACGTCTGAAATCCGCAAGGGTTCAACAAGTTAAAGAGGCAGTTGATGAAATCGGTATCACCACGACAGGCAATGCGGGATGTGGAAGCAGGCAAAGCCACGCTGGTGGATGTGCGCGAACCCGGCGAAACGGCTAGCCTTGCCATTGATGGTGCTATGCTGTGTCCATTGTCCCGTCTGGGGCAGGTGGACCTTACCTTGCCGAACAATCAGACGGCCATTTTCTTCTGTCGGTCTGGCATGCGCACAAACATGAATTCGGGCCGTCTTGCCTCACTTCATTCTGGCAAATCTGTGATGATGGATGGTGGCATCTCAGCCTGGGCGGGCAATGATCTTCCCGTCATTCGTGGTAAAGCTGGGTTCATGGACAAGGCCAGACCGGTTCTGTTCGTAGTCGGTGCGGTATTGCTCCTCAGCGCTGTTATGAGCGCGATAAACTGATGAGATGATGCGATGATTGAGCTGACCCTCTACGTTATTCTGACGGCCCTCGCGAGCGGGATTATCATTGGGATATTCCTCTCTACTTTCGGCGGCGGCGGAAGCGTGCTCGCAGCTCCATTGCTCTTGTATTTTGTTGGCCTGACGGACCCGCATCTCGCTATCGGTACATCGGCGCTCTCTGTCGCCATTACAGCGTTTATGAGCATGCTGGGGCATTGGAAGGGCGGTCGTGTGAAATGGCCCTGCGCACTCGTCTTTGGCAGTTTCGGTCTTATCGGTTCGATTATCGGCTCCAGCGTTGCCAAAGTGATTGATGGCGACGCGCTATTGCTGGCGTTTGCTATTGCCATGCTGGCGATCGGCCTTTCCATGTTCCGCAAATCCACCACGGTTGGGGACGCATCTGTCCAGATCAACTGGTTCTATGCGCGCCGCCTGATGCCTTTGGGCCTTCTGGTGGGCTTTGCTGCGGGCTTTTTTGGTATTGGTGGGGGCTTCCTGATCGTACCGGGGCTGATGCTCGCGACCGGCATGCCTATCACGCTCGCATCTGCGTCTTCGCTCGTATCCGTGACGATCTTTGGCATTGCGACAGCGGGCAACTATGCGCTGGCGGGCTGGGTCGATTGGCGCCTTGCCGGATTGCTGGTTGCAGGTGGCTTTCTGGGCGGTCTGGTGGGGCAGAGAATCGCCAAGCTTCTGACGAATCGTATCGCGCTTGCCCGAAATGGATTTGCCGCACTCATCTGTGTTGTTGCGGTTTATGTTGGCTGGCAGGCAGTTTCTGCTTTCGTTTAGGGCCATTCGCCGAAACTTCAGCGTATTTCATTGGCGAAAGGTATGGAACGTTAAGGCCAAACTCGCTATCAGGAGCATGAAATGGAGATTTGTGCCGTATGAGCGAGCGTACCCCTTACATTATCGAAGGCGAAACAGGTGACTGGGAAGTGGTGATGGGCCTTGAGGTCCACGCTCAGGTCGCCAGCAATGCGAAACTGTTTTCCGGCGCGCCGACGAATTTCGGAGCCGATCCGAACTGCAATGTGAGCCTCGTCGACGCGGCCATGCCGGGCATGCTGCCTGTGATCAACCAGGGCTGTGTACGCGAAGCGGTTAAGACGGGCCTCGGCCTGAATGCGAAGATCAATCTCTGGTCCCGCTTTGACCGTAAGAACTATTTCTATCCTGACCTTCCGCAAGGCTATCAGATTTCTCAATTCCAGCACCCGATTGTGGGTGAGGGCGAAATCGAAGTCGAAGCAGATGACGGCTACACCTTTACGGTTGGCATCGAGCGTCTGCACCTTGAGCAGGATGCGGGTAAGTCCATTCACGATCTCGATCCGAATGCGACCTATGTGGACCTGAACCGGTCCGGCGTGGCACTGATGGAAATCGTCTCCAAGCCAGATATTCGTTCCCCGCAGGAAGCAGCTGCTTACCTGAAGAAACTCCGTGCGATCGTCGTGGCGCTTGGCTCCAGCGATGGCGACATGGAGAAGGGCAATCTGCGCGCGGACGTGAACGTATCAGTCTGCCCGAAAGGCAATTACGAGAAGTTTCGTGAGACCGGCGATTTCAGCTTCCTCGGCACACGTCGTGAAATCAAAAACATGAACTCTTTCCGCTTCATCCAGCAAGCGATTGAGTATGAAGCAAACAATCAGGTCGACCGCCTGGAACGCGGTGAGAAGATTGATCAGGAAACCATTCTGTTCGACACGACGACGGGCGAAACCCGGTCTATGCGCTCCAAAGAGGATGCGCATGACTATCGCTACTTCCCGGACCCGGATCTTTTGCCGCTCGAGCTCGATCAGGCCTGGGTTGATGAAATCCGTGCGACGCTCCCTGAGCTGCCTGATGAGAAGAAGCAACGCTTCATGACGGATTATGGCCTGCAGGCCTATGACGCGGGCGTTCTGGCCGCCGACTATGAGCGCGCAGACTATTTCGAAGCGGTCGCTAAAGGCCGTGACGGCAAAATGGCTGTGAACTGGGTCGCAAACGAATTGTTTGGCCGCCTTAACAAGGAAGGCCTTTCAATCTCTGAAAGCCCTGTCAGCGCCGAACATCTCGGTGGACTGCTCGATCTCATCAAGTCGGGCGAGATTTCAGGCAAGATCGCCAAAACCGTCTTTGAGAAAGTCTGGGATGGCGAAGGTGCGCCTGCTGATATCGTCGAAAAAGAAGGCCTGAAACAGGTATCTGATACCGGCGCGATCGAGAAGATTGTTGACGATATTATCGCCAACAATCCTAAGCAGGTTGAGCAGGTTCAGGCGCAAAAGGCCGAAGGTCACGCCAAGCCTAAGGCGCTTGGCTGGTTTGTCGGTCAGGTCATGAAGGCCAGCCAGGGCAAAGCAAACCCTCAGGCTGTGAACGAGATCCTGAAGTCCAAGCTGGACCTCTGATCGGTCCTTCTAGCTTTTAACAATTCTGAGCCGCGTGCCCTGATCGTCTCCGTCATCGAACGGACCGAGCAGGGCAGCTGCATAATTTTGCGAAAATAAGGGCCTTTTAGGCAAGTCGAGGATCCATTCATCTTCCGGGTCGGTTGGGACTTCCGGATTGGTGAAAACGAGGCGTGGAAAAGGTTTGTCCATGTCTGAACTCGGCAGATTAGGTTTCTGCATTCAGGTTAACTTCCGCGCGATAACCATTGGTTCAGGCTAACCAGAAATCTTAAGAATTCCTGTCAGCTGGGCGTTAAGGTTAACACGAATTACGTGTTTGTTAGTCATAAGCTCTATCCGCGTTAGGATAGAATTTCTAATGCATGGCTTATGAAAACAGCCATTCAATCGAGAGGCCCTAACAGACATATTGCATGCTGAAACAGATGCATGGTCGTTGATGTGAAATCGTATTTTCGCAGAGCGCCAGAAACAAAATTGGTGAATTGGCATGGTCCAGGAAAAAATCAGCGCAGTTCTTGCGGGCGAAAGCACCAAAGAGCGTGTAGCGAGCCTAAATGCTCGTTGGCGGACGATTCAGGCTGAGCGGGTTTTGAGGCTGGCTTTGCTGGAAGAATTTCCAGGAAGAATAGCTGTGAGTTCTTCGTTTGGGACGGAATCAGCGGTGCTTTTGCACCTTGTGTCCCGCGTTTATAAGGCAGCACCCGTGCTCTTTCTGGATACCGGTAAACATTTTCCAGAGACGATTGCCTATCGCGACGAGCTGATCGAGCGCCTCGGATTACGTGATGTACGCATTGTTCGTCCGCTCGAGAATGAACTGAATGATGAGGACCCTAAAGGTGACCTCCATAAGTTTGATTTCGACGCGTGCTGTGCGCTTCGTAAGGTTCGTCCACTCGAATATGCAATGGATGACTTTGATGCATGGATCACGGGCCGTAAACGCTATCAGAACACAGACCGTGAAGATCTGCCGATCTTTGAACTGGACACGACGGGCAAGGTAAAGGTCAATCCACTGGCCAACTGGACGCCGACAGACCTTCAAACCTATTTCAGCGAGCATGACCTGCCGCGTCACCCGCTGGAAGCTAAAGGGTATCGCTCCATTGGCTGTGAGCCGTGCACATCGCCCGTGGCAGAAGGTGAAGACCCGCGGGCAGGGCGTTGGCGCGAAAGCGAAAAAACTGAATGCGGTATTCACGTGACTGCGGACGGCAAAGTTGTTCGCACACGTCTGATTGATACCAGCGAACGCGTATAATATCCGGGGCGCAGATTTCTTACAGATCTGTGTCTTGGAACGCGCAAAAACCTGAGCTATCCACTCGGTCATCCAGGATCATGTAACGACTGCGTGATGTATGAATGCATCACTCAGTCCTCTTTTTTCTGTGATTTTGAAAGTTGTACCTGCTTTTTGCCTCATTAGAGCTAGATAGCAGGCCAAAGATTTTGACCCTGATGCGGATTCTCAGAAAGGACACGTTATGCGCGTTTGTTTAGTTGCTCTCTCCAGTCTTGTTTTAGCCCTGCCTGCAACTGCGCAGATTGCAGGATGGAGCGGAGAAGGCTCTTTCAGCGCATCAACGTCTTCAGGAAATACCGAAACAACTCAGCTCGGTCTGGGTGTTGATATGGACTATGAGCGCGGACGCTGGACGTTCGGCTTCACAGGTTCTGCCGATTACGGTGAAACCGATGGTGTCGAAACTCAGAATAAGTATCTGGTAAGCGGTACGGCTGATGCTCAAATCCGTGACCGCCTTTTCGGCTTTGGTCAGGCGCAGTATGAAGCGAACGAATTTTCAGGCTATGAGCACCGTATCTTCGTCGGTGGCGGTCTGGGCTATGACATCTTTGATGCAGATGGTCTGTCCTGGTCAGTTCGTGGTGGTCCGGGTTTCAAAATTGATGAAATGCGCCCGACTGTGACCGACGGTGTCGTTACTGAGCCCGGTGAGACCGTTGAGTCGATCTCCTTCCTTGCCAGCTCGGACTTTTCCTATGCTTTTAACGACAATGTCGACATGACGAATACAAGCAGCGCGATCTACTCTGAAGAGACAACACAGCTTGTAAACACAATCGCGGTCACAGCGGTCCTCACCGATGCTCTGTCAGCCCGTATGTCTTTTGATGTGCGTCATGACACCAACCCGCAGGAGGGCTTTGAGGCAACCGATACGACAACCAAAGTATCACTTGTTTATCGCTTCGGTGGCTAACAAAAAATCCGATGCTGTGGCACCGGATTTCTTTGATCAATTGATAGAAGGAGAGCTGAAAGGCTCTCCTTTTTTTGTATCAGAGTGTTGGGTTGATCAGGAATTTCTCACCCGTTGCTTTCGCATCATAAGCGCGCGCAATCTCTGGGTTCAGTACATCACGGAGAGAAATCTCCTGAGAATAATGGCTCGCAAATGTCGTTTTCAGTTCGCGTACGACGCGTTGGCGCAGGCGGTCACGGCCTTCAGAACCAATACGCTGCAGGAATGGTGTGAGCAGCCAGCCGCCGCAGCCCCAGGCCATGCCTACGCCGGCAGGCAGGACTGTCGGGCTAAGGTCCAGACGACCGTAGACATAGACTTGCTTATGCTGCGCAGAACCATAACGGCTATATTCTTTTGCCGTGCGGTTTACCGCTGCTTCCATCGCAATGAGGATCTGACCAGCAAGTGGTCCACCGCCAATTGCGTCAAAGCCGAGCGTCGCGCCCGTTTCCGCGAGGGCGTCAATCAGGTCAGCCATGAAGGTGTCTGATGTGGAATTGACGATATATTTCGCGCCGATATTGCGCAGAATTTCTTCCTGCTCTGGCTTGCGAACGATATTCACCAGATCGATGCCATCAGCGATACAGATTTTATTGAGCATCTGACCGAGGTTGGACGCAGCTGCTGTATGAACGAGTGCCTTATGGCCTTCGAGTTTCATCGTTTCCGGGAAAGAAAGAGATGTGAGTGGGTTCACAAAACAGGAAGCGCCATCACGCGGTGTCGCATCGTCCGGCAGGGCCAGACACTGCGCGATATGAACCTTGCGATATTCTGTGTACATATCGCCGCCCAGGATAGCGACGGTTTTGCCGAGCAGCGCTTGCGCCTCAGGTGAGTTGCCGGCAGCCACAACGACGCCTGCGCCTTCATTGCCAACCGGAAGAGATTTATCCATTCGGGCGCCCATGGCGCGCATTCCAGCCTGGCTGATATCTGCCGTCAGTACCGGGCGCTCGTCGCTGCCGCTGACGCGAGCGGTAGAGAGGTCGGCCGGGCCAATAAGCAGGCCAAGATCAGACGGGTTGATTGGGGTCGCTTCGACGCGAACCACGACTTCTTCAGAGCCGGGTGCTTCTAGTTCGACTTCGGCGAGTGAAAGCTCAAGCACGCCTTCTGGCTTGATATGCGTTCGAAGCTGAAGCGTTTTGAGTGGAAAATCGACGGACATTTGTATCTCCCTTAGACATCTATCTGATGGTTATTATGTCTATGGGGTATCGTCATTCAGGCGCGTCGTCACCCCAAAAGTTATTCTGTTCGGGGTGACGATGCCTGAGAAGCATTACTGGTCGTCTGACGCCAGTGATGTGTCGTCGCCAGGGACAACCGGTGCAGCACCAAGCGCGCGGTAAAGGCCGATGATGTTCAGAGCCCGGTCACGGCGAGCAAGTATGAGTTGCGTCTGTGCGGTATAGTCTTCGCGCTGAGCATCGAGGACGGACAGATAGTCATCAACGCCAGTGCGGAAGCGTTCCATGGACAGGTTGAAGGTCACATCAGTGTCTTCGGCATATTGCTCCAGGGCATCGACACGAGTGTCGATTGTTTCTGCCACGGCGAGCGTGTCAGCCGTCTCCTGAAACGCGGTCTGGATCACAGACTCATACTGAGCCAGAGCGAGTTGCTGCTGAGCTTCCGCGACTTCAATCTGACTGCGGCGTGCACCGTAATCAAAAATCGGAAGATCGAAACTCGGACCGAAGGTCCAGCCACCAACATCATTGTTGAAGAAGTCTTCAAGGTCTGTGCTCGCATAGCCCACATTCCCTGACAGTGTGATGCTTGGGAACATCGCTGCGCGTGCCACGCCAATATTCGCGTTTGCGGCCAGCATGCTGCGTTCAGCCGCAATAACGTCAGGGCGGTTCAGGAGAATGCTGGAAGACATACCGACTGGCAGCTCAAGCTGAACCGGGGAGGGGGTCAACATGGCGTCGTCCTGCAGGGATGCGGGCAAGGAGGTGCCGACAACCAGACGCAGGGCGTTTATATCCTGACGGACCTGAGCTTCATACTGTGCGGCCTGTGCCCGTGCAGACTGGACGCTGGCTGATGCGCGACGCGTATCAAGCGCCGTAACGACGCCTGCATCGAGAAGCTCTTGAGTGAGTTCAAACGAGTCTGTCTGAGCTTCCACAGTATTCTGAGCGAGGGCGAGAAGCTCCCGGTCAGATGCAAGTTGCACCCAAAGCTCAGCGACACTCGCAATGATGGCTATGCGAGAGGCACGTTGGCCTTCAACAGTTGCCAGATAGGACTGAAGTGATGCTTCGGTCTGGTTTCTGACACGGCCGAAAAAGTCGAGCTCATATCCTGTGACGCCCAGTTGAACGAGCGCGGAATCGCGGAAGGAAGATGAGTTGACGCCTTCCGGAGAGAAGCGTCCGCCTTCCTGGACTGTGCCTGACGCACCGACAGTCGGTAGCAAGCTGGAGCGTGACAGCCCGTATTGTGCGCGTGCGACTTCGATGTTCGCTGCAGAAATCCGCAAGTCGCGGTTCTGATCGAGCGCCAGCTCAATAAGTTCCTTCAACTCGGGGGAGAGGAAAACCTGATCCCAGGCAATCAGGTCATCCATGGCGACGCCCGTTGCGCCGCCTGGAAGTTCCGCCGGAACTGGGCTTTCAGGGCGCTCATAGATGGGTGCGAGATTTACGCAGCCAGCCAGAGTGAGAGTGCCCAGCAGAAGTGAAGCAGAGGCTTTGCGGTAAGACATTATGCAATCTCCTCATTCGGTTGCTCTTTGACCAGCGGTTTCGCGCCGGTGAGCGTGCGAACGACAACATAGAAGAGCGGCGCGAAGATAAGGCCGAAGGCTGTCGCGAAGATAATACCGCCAAGTACGGTTGTACCGATAGCATTACGTGCTGCAGCGCCCGCACCAGAGCTCAGGGCCAGAGGAAGAACACCAAATCCGAATGCGAATGACGTCATCAGAATTGGACGGAAGCGCATGCGAACCGCTTCCATTGTTGCTTCGACAAGGCCTTTGCCCCGCTCTTCGAGCAATTTGGCAAATTCTACGATCAGGATGGCGTTCTTGGACGCAAGACCAACCGTGGTGAGAAGCCCCACCTGGAAGAAGACGTCGTTTGCCAGGCCGCCGAAATAAGCACCTGCAACTGCACCTGCGACACCCATCGGAGCCACCAGAAGAACGGCAACAGGAACCATCCAGCTTTCATAGAGAGCCGCAAGGCACAGGAAAACGAAGAGGATGGAAATCGCATACAGCAATGCGGCCTGGTTACCGGACTCGCGTTCCTGAGCAGAGATACCTGTCCATTCATAGGAGATGCCGTCCGGAAGTTGACCGATCAGTTCTTCCATACGGTTCATGGCATCACCAGAGCTGACGCCCGGCGCGGCGCTACCTTGCAGATTGAGGGCTGACATACCGTTATAGCGGGTCAACTGTGGTGAGCCGTAGGACCATGAGATTTCTGCAATTTCGCTGAGCGGGATCATATCGCCGGCCGAGTTGCGCAACTGCCAGCGAGAAATGTCGTCAGGTTGCATACGATATTGTGCTTCCCCTTGAACATAGACGCGCTTGATACGGCCCCGATCGATAAAGTCGTTCACATAGCTGCCGCCGAAGGCAACAGCCATCAGATTGGTGATGTCAGACGTCGAAATTCCGAGCGCCTGAGCTTTCTGATAATCGATCGTGACGTTTAGTTCGGCTGCATCAGACAGGCCATTCGGGCGTACGCCCATGAGCAGCGGATCCTGAGCAGCCATACCTAACAATTGACCTTGTGCCTGAAGCAAGGCTTCGTGACCGAGGCCAGCTGTATCCTGCAGGTAGATATCGAAACCGCTGGAGTTACCAAGCTGTGGGATCGCCGGAGGCGCGATTGCGAAGATCATCGCATCCGTACGAGGCGACAGGTTCATCGCTGCACGGTTGGCGATGTCGGCAACGGACTGTCCTGGCCCGGTGCGTTCGCTCCAGTCTTTGAGGCTGGCGAATACGATACCGTTATTCTGGCCACTACCTGTGAAGTTGAAGCCGGCAAGCGTGAAGGCATCTGCAATCAGCTCTCCTTCTTCGTTTTCATAGTATTCGGCAACGTCTTCAACGACCTCAAACGTGCGTTCAATACTGGAACCCTGAGGCAACTGGATCATGGTGAAAAATATTCCCTGATCCTCGTCCGGCAGGAAGGCCGTTGGCAGGCGGGTAAAACTCGTACCGATCAGTCCAAGCAGGATCGCGAATACACCCATAAATATCCATTTGCGACGGATCACGCGACTGACGACGTTTTCATAGCCGCCACGGAAACGATCAAACCCTTTATTGAACATCTCACCCGGACGGCTCAGCCATCCAGATGACTTGCCGTGGGAGGATTTGAGGATTGTTGCACACAGTGCCGGCGACAGGATCAGAGCAACCAGTACAGAGAATGCCATTGCAGATACGATGGTCACCGAGAACTGGCGATAGATCACGCCCGCCGATCCCGGGAAGAAGGCCATTGGAATGAAGACTGCGGACAGAACAACTGCGATACCCACAAGGGCACCCGTAATCTGTTGCATCGACTTCCGGGTCGCCTCTTTCGGCGGCAGGTGATCTTCTTCCATCACCCTTTCTACGTTCTCGACCACAACAATCGCGTCATCTACCAGAAGACCGATGGCAAGAACCATGGCGAACATGGTCAACACGTTGATGGAGAAACCGAGCGTATAAAGTACCGCAAACGTGCCCAACAGAACCACCGGCACAGCAATCATCGGAACGAAAGATGCACGAAGGCTCTGAAGGAAGACGAGGATAACGATGAAGACGAGCACAACCGCTTCAATCAGGGTTTTCTGGACTTCGTGGATCGACGTTTCGATGAACGGTGTCGTATCGACAGCGAAACCGTACTCAATGCCTTCCGGGAAGGAGTGAGACATTTCCTCGACGGCTTCCTTTACGGCCTCGACAGTCGCCAGTGCGTTTGCACCGGTCGCCAGAGACACCGCAAAACCAGAGGCCGGGTAACCGTTGAAGCGAGATTCCGCGTCATAGGTTTCTGCGCCAAGCTCGATGCGCGCGACATCGCCCAGGCGAATTGAGCGGCCTTCCTGTGTCGTCAGAATCAACAGCTCACGGAAATCATCAGGTGTTTGCAGAAGTGACTGCAAGGTGATGGTTGCAGTGATTTCCTGACCTGGTTCGGCCGGTGTGGCGCCAATCGAACCTGAAGATACCTGCGTATTCTGTGATTGGATCGCCGCCGTGATGTCAGAAGGAACGAGTTGGTAGCGGGCCAGTGCGATAGGATCCAGCCAGATGCGCATCGCATACTGAGAGCCGAAAACCCGAGTATTACCTACCCCGTCAATTCGGCTGATCTGGTCGTACATATAGGACTGAATATAGTCGCCCAAATCGTTGCGGTCGAAATCATCCGACGTGGAATAGATCGATGTGATCAACGCAAAGCCGCCGGCTGCCTTGTTCACCTGAACACCCTGACGCTGAACGGCTTGAGGCAGCAATGGCGTTGCGAGTGCAAGTTTATTCTGCACTTGCACCTGAGCCACGTCCGGGTCTGTGCCGGCTTCAAAGGTCAGTGTGATCGAGCTGGTGCCGGCTGAAGAGGACTGAGACGAAATATAGTCCAGACCATCAAGCCCGGTCATGCGCTGCTCAATGACCTGAGTAACGGAGTCTTCCACCGCTTCGGCCGACGCGCCTGGATAGGTCGCGTTAATGTTGATGGTTGTCGGTGCGATCTCCGGATATTGAGCAATCGGGAGGTTCTGCAGCGACATCACGCCTGCGAGCATGATGATGATCGCGATCACCCATGCAAAGACAGGGCGCTCAATAAAAAATCGAGCCATGAGTTATCTCTTTCTATTCTGCAGAGGATTGTGCCGGAGATGGATTTACCTGGGCACCGCCGCGCAGGGACTGGAAGCCAGACATGATCACGCGATCACCTTCTGACAGGCCCTCGCTGACGATCCAGTCTGAGCCATTGGATTCTAGAATTGTAATATTGCGCTGCTCAGCTGTGTCGCCGTCACCAACGACGAACACGTAGGCACCGCCCTGTTGGTTACGCTGCACTGCACGCTGTGGAATACGGAAAACATCTTCATAGCTGCCAGCTGAGAAGCTTGCAGTGATGAACATGCCCGGAAGCAGAATGCCATCTGGGTTCGGAACTGTCGCGCGAATGATTACCGTGCCTGCGGCTTCGTCCACATTGACTTCGCTGAAGCCGAGCGTGCCGCTTTCGCCGTACTCAACGCCGTTTTCAAGCTCAATATTCACTGAAATGGTTTCTTCACCAGTGCTGCGAATACGACCTGAAGAGACATCCTGACGCCACCGCAGAAGATCCGCGCTGGATGTTGTGAGGTCCACATAAATCGGATCGAGTTGCAGAACCCGTGCAAGTGTATCCGCCTGATTTGCGGTGACCAGCGCGCCGGGCGTGACGTTTGATCGTCCGATACGGCCACTGATTGGAGAGCGAACGGTTGTACGATCAAGGTCAATCTCGGCGCGAGACAGAGCTGCCTGTGCAATACCAATCTGCGCTTCAGCCTGTTCCGCGGCTGCTACCGCATCATCATAATCCTGACGGCTGACAGCATTGATCTCAGCGAGGTGTTCAAAGCGTTCAGCCGTTTCGCGCGCTGCTGCAGCGGTTGCGCGTGCGCCACGAAGCGAAGCGTTCGCGCTTTGAACCTCTGCTCGATATTCAGCTGGATCAATCTGATAAAGCGCTTCTCCCGCTTCTACAGGCTGGCCTTCTGTGAACAGGCGGGACTGGATAAGCCCTGTGACCTGTGGACGAATTTCTGCTTCGGCATAGGCGCGTGCGCGGCCTGTGAGCTCACGAACGCTGCGGACCTGCTGCGCGTTAGCTTCGATAAATGTTACGGCGACAGCGCGTTGCTGCATCGCGGCAGCAGAGGCCTGTGCGCCATTGGCGTTGTTGTCGCTTCCGCAAGCCGTGAGCAGAACGGCGGAGGATACGAGCGCAGCGCTGATCGTCGCCCACGGGCGCTTCGTAACTGACGGGTGCAATTGCATATTGTGGAGACTTCCCGGAATATCCATTGAAAAATAGAATGGTCGTTCTAATATTGGTCGACATGTCCCGGCGTCAAGCATTTTTCGACGCGATCACGGAAAGTTTAATGTAGTGAACTATAGCGACTCTTTATCTCGTAAAGCCGCACGAGAAAATCAAGTTCTGGATGCAGCATCCCTTTGTTTCGTCGAAAAGGGGTTTCATGGCGCTGGAATGGCTGAAATTGCCCAGCAGGCAAATATGAGTACGGGCCATATCTATCACTACTTCAAAAACAAGCAGGCGATTATTCTGGCGATCGTTCAGCGCGAGGGCGACGAAGCGGTTCAGCGCATCAGAGAACTCGAAAGCATTCCTGCCGAATCGTTTCGCGAGGCTTTTTTTGAGCACACCGTGGACGCGATCAAGCACAAGCTTTCAGCGTTTCAGACCAGCCTTAATTTTGAGATCATGGCGGAGGGTACACGAAATCCGGACGTCGCCCAGCAAATGCACGAGATTGACGAACGGATTCGCAAAACGCTGTGTGAAGTCCTGGAGCCGAAGCTCAATATCAGAAATATTCAAGAAGTCGTGGACTGCATTATGACGGTGCTGATCGGGATTACGGCCCGTTTTGCCCGTAATCCCGATCGCGCGGAAGCTGTGATTGATCTTCTAATGCTTCGCACAATGGGATTTTTGTTCGATCACGGTGATGACGAAGTCTGATCCGCAATATTGAATACCGCTTCGACAGAAGAGGCGGCGATCTGACGGCGCACTTGGTCGGGAGCATCGTCGGCAAGTTCAATTGTGATCCCGCCCGTCTGATGTTCCAGCTTTGCCCAGTTCTTAGATGTGCCATTGATGATCTGATGGCCGACAATCCATTCCGGTTGTGGGTTTATGGATGCGTTCATCAGGTCTCTCAGCTCTGAGGGGAGGCGCATATCGGTCTCGTCTCCCTCAAAAGGATGTGTGTAGACCAACGTGTCCCAGGTGGAATGGAAGTCCATGAAGGCGATAATGCCTTTGCCTTCAGCCTCGGTGTTGATCTGGTCCTGAATGGCTGCGATTTCCGGCTCGCTGGCTTCAAACCAGTTGCGGTTTAAATCCCAGCCTCCGGTGTTATTTCGCCAATGCCCATTGTCGATCCCGTCTGGGTTTGCGTTTGGAAACATGACAAGGCGAAAATTCAGGTCATCGGCGGCCGCGACAGCCTGCAACATGTCCTCTGCGAAGTAATCGAAGGTCTGGGCGCCCGAAAATTCAGGTGGATGCTGACGCGTCATTGCTATGACGAGCTGATCTGACGTCGGTAATCCATAGGTGAGGGCATAGAGCGGACGTCCTTCACGAGATTGGCCGAGCATGTGAAGATCTGCTCCATAAGTGTCCGCAAGCGCCTGATACCGATCAAAAATAGCCTGCGACGATAGAATGGGCTGGCCTGCGATGACGGTTTCTTCTGTCGCATCACCTAGCGAAATTGAGAATTGGTGCTCGTCTTCCGACAGTGTGGTGAACTCAGGAGAAATCGCCACCCACTCGCCATTCAGCGATTGAGATTTGGGCGTATAGCGATGTTCATAGTCGGCATAATCAATGCGTAAAGTGACCGGCATATCACCGGTCTCAATGACAGAAAATGCATACCATGGGCTTGGATTAATCGCGTCATTTCGATCGTGCTCATGATCGGTCGCAAGCACAATTTCACGTTCCGAAATGACGGTACAGCTGTGCTGTCCTGCACCCGGGAAATCCGTAAACACGCGAACGCTGGATGAGGCGCACAGCGGTGCGCGTTCTCCGGTTTCGACAGGTAGATTTCCGTGTGCGCAGCCAGAAACGAGGATAAAAAAAGATGCGAGACCGAAGTCTCGCATCCTCATTGGGAATTTCATTGTCACTAGAACTCTTTCCGTGCGCTCAGGTAAACAAATCGACCGCGGGAGCTGTGCAGCGATCCCATATAGCCGAAAGATTCATCCGCCAGAGGCGGGTCTTCGTCGAAAATATTCCGGGCACCAACACGAATGCGGGTTGGGGAATCGGTATCTTCGTCGAATGTGTATTGAACATAGGCGCTGTGGGTCATGTGAGAATCCACGGTCCAGAACTCTCCCGTGTCATCATTCGTTGCGCTTGTGTCGTTAACATCATCAACAAAGCCAGTATACCAGCCTGCTCCATAAGGGCCATTTCTCCAGGTCGCAGAACCGCTCCAGCGCCATTCCGGACGCCCGTCCTGACGTACCAGATCGCCGACACCGGAAAGTGAAGCCACCGAACTGATAAGACCAGATTCCTGCGCTTCGAGAATTTCGGCTTCAACAGGCGAAATGGCCTGATCGAATGTAAGCAGGTGAGCAACGTTTACACGCAGGCTGAAATCGCCAAACGGGGTGTCATCGAGGTCGTAATAGACGCCCAGGTCAACACCTTCGACCGTGCGAGGCAGGAAGTTGGTGTAATTGTCCTCGACATAAAGAATCTCACCAACATTGGTCAGGCCATCAGTAGTGCCAGCTTCACGGACGACTGCCGGGTTAGAGCTGCCCTGAACGCGACGCAGATAGTCGAGGACCAGGTGATTGCCGTCGCCAAAAATACCGACAACATCTTCCTGTTCGATGGACCAGTAATCCACGGTCAGCTGCAGGTCACCGTATTCTGGTGGCAGGAAGGTGGAATCGAACACAAAGCCAAGTGTGAAGTTTTCTGATTCTTCAGGCGTAAGTTCCGTAGAGCCCTGACGCTGACTGACAACAGACGATGATTGATCGCAATCTGAGAAGTCTGCGATGGTGCCATTTGCGAGATCAACAGCACAGAGAGAATAGTCTGTGCGTGTGTTCACGCGCTCCAGTGCACGATTGTATTGCTGTTGCAGGTTTGGAGCCTTGAAGCCTTCAGACCAGGCTGAGCGGAACATAAGGTAGTCCGTCATTCTCCAGGACAGAGCGACTTTAGGTTTCGCGACGCTGCCGAACAGGTCGTAATCCTCGAAGCGGCCAGCCAGTTGCAGGTCTACAGACTGAACTAGTGGGATGTTCATGTCCTCGGAGACAAGCGGTACTGCGAACTCGATGAAGGCTGAGGCAACATTGCGGTCACCTTCTGAATCGAGCGTTTGGCTTGATCCCATGACATCGCTGGTCAGTTCGCCTGTGAGCGGGCTCAAAAACTCGATTGTGCCATCCAGACGTGGATCGCGGTCATCCAGATAGGACTCGCGACGTAGTTCCAGACCCGCAGCTGCACCGACTGGGCCGGCCCAGATTTCAAACAGGTCAGGGCGGGAAACTTTGAAATCCCACATGGCAAGGCTGGTTTCGCTGATCCGGTAAACCGGAACAAGGAAGCTCTCAATGCCGACTGCACTGCTTGGCGTGCCATCACCTTCATCAGAGAGCGGAAGGCCGCCGCCATTGAACGGGTTGTAGGCGTCTGGTGTGTCCAGCGCGAGCGCCTCATAGAAGAGGGTGTTCGAAATACGTGTCGTCGTATCGTTGGTGCGGGCTTCGGAATAAACCAGCGCAGTTTCCCAGTCGAAACCATTCCAGTCACCCTCGAGACCAGCGAGAAGACGATAGACTTCGTTTTCTACCGTGATGACGCGTGGGCCGGCATCCACAACGCGGTAGCGGCGAAGCTCCACGTCATAGCCTTCGGCGGGTGTGCCAATGCCTTCGATACGGTTTGGCGACCCTACAGCACCGAATGGGTTCCAATAGTTGGAAGCCGGGATGATTGTGCGGTCTGCTGTCAGGTTCGCTGAACCTGCACGTTCCGCGTAGGAATCCGCATGGTAATACCCGGCTTCACCAAACAGGGTGACTCCATTTTCGAAGTCATGGTGCAAGGTGCCGAAGAGGTTCAGGCGATCCACACCATTATTGATGGTGCGGGCTGAGTTGGTGTTGTAGCGCAGCGGAATATTTGATGTGGAATTACCATCATCGATGCAGATGCCGTCACCAAGATCTACAAGGCAGCCGGATTCTGTGTCTGGCTGGACGTGGAAGGCGCCGCCGCTGCTCGTAACGTCGGTCACGCCGACTGTGTCACCCGTGACAGGATCACGAAGAGTGAAGGCGCCCCATGGTGTGTTGGTGGACGTGCCACGAAACTGGGTGTCGCCTTCCCATGACGCTGGCAGACGATCGCGCAGATCGGCATTGGCAGCCCAGTCACGATCTGAGGCGTAGACAGGGTCACGCGTGGTGTAAGAGCCAAATACAGCAATGTTGGATCGGTCATTGTTGAAGTTCTGACCGGCTTCAAAACTGACAGTCAGTTCCTCGCCGCCCGCTTCAGGTTCCAATCCATAGCGCATGGACATGGTGAAGCCTTCGAAATCGTCTTTGAGCACGGTGTTTACAACGCCCGCAACAGCATCGGTGCCGTATAGCGCGGATGCGCCATCCAGAAGCACTTCGACACGGCTAACCCCTGTGACAGGGATCGTGTTGGCATTCACTGTGACGACAGGAACGAGATTTTCAGACTGAGTGCCCGGGTGGTTCACCATGCGGCGACCATTCAGCAGCGTCAGGGTGTTGCCGGTTCCAAGTGCCCGGAGGTTGATGGATGCGACGTCTCCGCGTGCGGAGTTGACGCCGCCGCTGACGTTCTCGGTGCTGTTGAAGCCAACATCACCCATCTGTGGAATAGCGCGAAAGAGATCATCGCCATCGACGCCTCCAATTGCTGCAACTTCGTCTTCACCGACGACCGTGACCGGCAGGTTTCCGCCTGATTGTGCGCCGACAATCTGCGAGCCGACAACGACGATCGTATCCTGACGGGCTTCTTCAACGATGTCTTCTTCAGACATGGAAACAACTGGGGCAGGTGTATTCTGAACGGCCTGTGACTGGGCCATAATGACGGGCATGGTTGATGGCAGTTCAGCCATGACCAGAAGCGCGCCAGTTTCATCTGAATGAGCGATCAGGTTTGAGCCATCAAGCAGGGTATTCAGCGCTTCCATGTCAGAATACTGACCGGATAGGCGATTGGCAGTGAGGCCGCGGACTTCGTCTGAGCGGTAAATCAGGTCCCGACCTGATTGAGAGATGTAAGAGTCCAGCGCGCGTTGAAGGCTGCCAGCCGGAATTTGATAATTCTGAGTGTCATCGGCCTGCGCGCTGAGTGCGCCGCCAATTGAGAGTGCCAGACCGGCCGCCCCAGAGATCAGGTGTCGTTTAAATCGTGCCATATCGCAGATTCCCCGTTTGCGTTTTCAGAAGTGAGTGGAAACGCTCCATTCTTGTCTGATGACGAGCGGGATTATTAAATCCATCACATAAAATGAAATTTTTTTATCAATTGGGCGAAATTTCTATGACCGACCCATTCGTGCGCGTTTTAAGCCCCAGGCCAGTGTCCGCAAGTCGTGCGAATGCCAGCACGTTGGTCGCCGTAAAGGTGCCTCCGATTTCAATATCGCCAATACTGTCATCGGTGAGCACGAGCTGTGTGTCATTATAGCGATTGAACTCTGCCACGGCGTCCGACAATGGAGTGCCACTGAAATTCAGCTTGCCTTCGCGCCATGACAGCAGACGATCAATCGCTGAGTCTCCGACAATCTCACGCACAACACCGCCATCATCGACGATGGCAATCATGCCGGCGGTGAGGATGGACGAGGGGCGACCAAAAGGCGTGGGCTCACCTTCGACGAGGACGCGACCTTCCAGAACTGTGACCTCAGTGACATCGCCGCGGCGGCGAACGGAAAACTGCGTGCCGAGCACGGTTATCTGGCCTCTCCCTGCATCGACCTCAAATGGCCGCGTTTCATCCCGGCTTACGGAGAAGAAAGCTTCACCATTTTCCAGGGAGACACGGCGATTGGCGTCTGAAAAGGATACTTCCAGATTGGACTGGGTGTTCATGGTGATGGTTGAGCCATCGTCCAGATTTACATCTCGCTGCTGCCCCGTCTCGGTCGCATAGGCGTAAATGACAGTTTCTGGCGTGATGGCGGGCTGTTGAGCAAAGAGGAAGAGCGCGATTGCGATGGCTATGGCGGCAGCGAGGGCGCTAATCGCCTGGACCGGTTTCATCCAGGATGATGACTGAGAGCGCAGATCGCGATTGCTGGTTTTCAGAGCGCTTAGTCTGTTGGCGTTCGCCCACGCTGTCTGAAGGCGTAAAAATGCCGTGCGGTGAGAAAGAGATTCGTTTAGCCAGCTTTGAAAATCATCATGTGAATCCGCGAGCTGATCCAGCTTCGGCTGATCGTCCAGCAAGCCATGGGAATCCAGTCGCGCGAGCCAGTCAGCCGCGTCGTTATCAATTCTTTCGGCGAGAGAGAGGTCAGATGACCTTGCTTCGTTACTCACCACATGCCGCCTTTGTTTGTTTTGCTTTTGGCCGCATAACGTTGATTCCAAACTTTCCCATCTGATCAGCCAGTTTCCTGATCCCTTTACTGACATGCCGCTCTACCGTCGGCTCTGATATACCGAGAATTCGCGCCGTTTCCTTTTGCGAATTCCCTTCAATTTTTCGCAGATAAATCACATCACGCGTCCGGTCGGGTAAAGCGTTCAGTGCGTCCTGCAGTATTCTGAGCTCGGCGCGTGCAGATGTCGTCTGAAACGGACCGGCTTCATTACTGGAGACGTCCGACATCTCAAAATCCATCACTGTTTCGATGGAAACAATTCGACTTCGTCGCCGTCGATCAATCAAAAGATTGCGCGCGGTGGCAAACATCATGGCTTTTGTGTTGTCGGGAATTTCGGTCAACGCGGCTTTGTAGAGCCTCGTATAGATATCCTGTCGCAGATCAGGAATGTCATCCGTGACGCCCCAATTGCGCATCAGAAAGCGCTCGAGGCTGCCCTCGAGTGGTAAAACTTCCTCTACGAACCATTCGTCTACATTCACGCGGATGCGCTCCAATTGGGCGCTGGAGGCTTTGGTAAGTCCTTGTATCTGTCAAGCTTGAGCGAGGGGAGTCGACGCTGGAAAACGTCGAATTGCCCTAAAAGCACGCGCGTCCATCCAGATGCGATGACGGCCTTCACAAAAAAGCCCAGCTAGAATAGCTGGGCTTTTTTTATTTTTCGGTGGGAAGGCCTATCAGGCTTCCAGCATGCCGCGTTGTTTCATCCAGTCGACGATCAGCTCTGCAGCTTCATCCGCTGTCATGCTGGTTGTGTCGATCTCGATTTCGGCCTCCAGAGGTGGCTCATACGGGCTATCGATACCGGTGAAGTTCTTGATCTTGCCTTCGCGTGCACGTTTGTAGAGGCCTTTCACGTCACGCTGTTCCGCTACGTTGAGCGGCGTGTTGACGTAGATTTCTACAAACTCTGCATCTTCCACCATGTTCCGGGCCATTCGGCGTTCAGAACGGAAAGGAGAGATGAAGGAGACCAGCGTCACCAGACCTGCATCTACCATCAGTTTGGAGACTTCGGCTACGCGGCGGATGTTCTCAACACGGTCGGCATCGGTGAAGCCGAGGTCGCGGTTGAGGCCGTGGCGTACGTTGTCACCATCGAGGAGATAGGTGTGACGGTCGATTGAGAAGAGGCGTTTTTGAAGCGCGTTCGCAATCGTGGACTTACCAGAGCCGGAAAGGCCGGTGAACCACAGAACTGCTGGCTTCTGACCCTTCTGTGAAGAGTGCGCCTGCTTGTTCACATCAACAGATTGCCAGTGGATATTGCCTGCGCGACGGAGCGCGAAGTCAATCATACCCATGCCAACCGTGTTGTTGGTCAGACGGTCAATCAGAATGAAGGCGCCGGTCTCACGAATGTCGTTATAGGCATCAAACGGAATCGCCTGATCCAGAGACATGGTGCAGACGCCGACTTCGTTTAGCGAAAGATCGCGGGCAGGTCTGTCCTGAAGGTCAGACATGTCGATGCGATATTTGGTTTCGTTGATCTGTGCTGTGACCGTTTTCGAACCGATCTTCAGGAGATAACGACGACCTGGCAGCATTTTCTCGTCAGACATCCAGAAAATACGGGTCTGGAACTGATCTGCGACTTCTGCTGGTTCTTCAGCTGTACAGATGAGGTCACCACGGGAGGTATCGACTTCGTCTGCGAAACAGATGGTGACGGACTCGCCAGCAACCGCTTCCTGAACTTCCTTGTCGCCAGTCAGGATCTTCGTGACGGTTGTTTCTTTCGCAGATGGAAGCGTTTTAACGCGATCACCAACGCGAACCGTTCCCGACGGGATCTGACCGGAGAAGCCACGGAAGTCGAGGTTAGGGCGGTTTACATACTGTACAGGCAGACGGAATGGCGCATTCAGGCGCTCATCATCCACTGGAACCGTTTCCAGATACTCCATGAGGGAAGGGCCATCATACCAAGGGGTTTTGTCTGACTTGGTCGTGATGTTTGTGCCTTCCAGAGCCGACATTGGGATCGCCTGGATTTCGATACCTGCGGCAAGTTCTTCAGCGAATTCGATGAAGTCGTTTTCGATATCGTCGAAAACTGACTGTTCGTAGTTCTGGAGGTCCATCTTGTTGATGGCCAGAACGAGCTTACGAATGCCGAGAGACGATGCGATGAAGGCGTGACGGCGGGTCTGTTCGAGAACGCCGCGGCGGGCGTCGATAAGCAGAATAGCAAGGTCGGCGGTAGATGCACCGGTTGCCATATTGCGGGTGTACTGAACGTGTCCCGGCGTGTCTGCGACGATGAACTTACGCTTATCCGTAGAGAAGAAACGGTAAGCCACGTCGATGGTGATGCCTTGCTCGCGTTCAGCCGTCAGGCCGTCAACGAGCAGAGCGAAATCGATATTCTCGCCTTGCGTACCAACCCGTTTGGAGTCTGCCTCCAGTGCATCCAGCTGATCTTCAAAGATCATTTTGGAATCATACAGCATACGGCCAATCAGAGTCGATTTGCCGTCATCTACGGAACCGCAGGTAATGAAGCGAAGAAGCGACTTGTTCTCGTGAGCTTCCAGATACGCGCGGATGTCTGTTTCTAGGAGTGAATTCTGATCGGACATCTTAGAAGTATCCTTCTTGTTTTTTCTTCTCCATAGAACCGGACTGGTCGCGGTCGATGACGCGGCCCTGACGTTCGGAAGATTTGGTCAGCAGCATTTCCTGAATGATGTCTTCAAGCGTGTCGGCCTCGCTTTCGACAGCACCCGTCAGTGGGTAGCAGCCGAGCGTACGGAAGCGGACAGACTTTTCGACTGCGGTTTTACGCAGCTCTTCAGGAACACGGTCATCATCAACCATGATCTGCGTTCCTTCCCACTCAACGACCGGGCGTTTAGCGGAATAATAGAGCGGAACAATTTCGATGCCTTCGCGGCGGATATATTGCCAGATGTCCAGCTCAGTCCAGTTGGAAAGCGGGAATACGCGGATGCTTTCGCCATTGCGAATACGCGTATTGTAAAGGTTCCAGAGCTCAGGTCTCTGGTTCTTCGGATCCCAGCGGTGTTCTGCGGACCGGAAAGAACAAATACGCTCTTTAGCACGAGATTTTTCTTCGTCCCGACGTGCGCCCCCGAACGCGAGATCGAATTTGTATTTGTTCAAAGCCTGCTTAAGCGCAGCAGTCTTCATGATGTCGGTGTGAAGTGCCGAACCGTGCGTAAACGGACCGACACCATCATCGACACCTTCCTGGTTCACGTGAACCAGGAGCTCCAGACCTGTTTCTGCGGCACGGCGGTCGCGAAACTCAATCATTTCCCGGAACTTCCACGTGGTGTCCACGTGAAGCAGTGGGAATGGAGGTTTGCTTGGATAAAAGGCCTTCATGGCCAGATGGAGCATGACGGCGCTGTCTTTACCGACGGAATAGAGCATCACAGGACGCTCTGCATCGGCTACAACCTCGCGCATGATGTGCATGCTCTCCGCTTCCAAGCGGTCTAAGTGGGAAAGATTCTTCAAAGTGCCCCCCTTGGCGTACGCGTACTTAATGTCTCAGTCTCTATCGAAGCCCATCCAGTGGCACAAGAAAGCCAGACTGGATTTAAGCAAAAAAAATGTTGCAGTTGCGCAATGCTCATATGTTGAACAGCATTGACCCAAGATTGCATTGTTTGGTTGGGTTTTTGCCGTATTTGTCCTATGAGTTGATTTTGGGGTTTCTTTTTATCAAAGCAAAGGCTCCAGACAGCCTAGAATGTGGTAGAAAGAACTTGCCGGCGCACGATCCAAAAGGTTTTGCCCGTCTGCGCTCAGTTGATCCCGCCAATAGCCAGGCATTCTGTCATCAAAAGTCATGTAGTCGTCTGCTATGCGTTCAAACATATGAAGCGCAAGATCAAGATCATGGCTCGTTCCAGCCTGAAGCTTCAGGCGGATATATTCAGTCTGCGGCCAGAGGCGGCTGGTAGGTGCATCCAGCATTTGGCCATTCGGATGCACATGGTCAACAACGAGCCCTGTAAGCGGGTTGATGCCATAGCGGTCTGCGAAAGCTTCCATAGTTGCCGTTGCGTCCGTGCTGTCACCGGTCAGCTTTTCATAAAGACGAAGCAGATAGGTCCATTCGATGAGATGGCCGGGTTCGACGGCCAGATCTATAGCAGGATAAGATTTTGGAAGTGGCCCCAGCTCTTCGTCGAAATATTCGCGCAGCAAGCCGCCAATACAGAAATGAGTGTTGAACAGACCGACGATTTCGTTCGCTAGGTCTGCCATACGGCTATGGCTATGAAGGCTCATCCAGGCCATCGCGGCCTCCAGCAAATGCATATGCGGATTTGCACGTCTAAGCGCATCACTTTCAGGGATGGCTTCACGGAACCCGCGAACCGGGTGTCGGAGCTCGGCAAAGACAAAGTCCATTACGCTTTCAGCCGTCTGCAGGACGGACTTGTCGCCGGTTGCCTTATATGCCCATGCCAGACTCATCAGGACAAAGGCGTGATCATAAGCATCGGCCTGATCGTCAAGCAGAACGCCTTCTGGCGAGAGAATGTGGCCGAAACCGCCTTCTGGGCGCTGCCCATGGCGGAGCATGAAGTCGAGCGGGACTTTCAGGGCGTCTTCGGCGGGTGCATATCCGAGCAGCGCAGCGTGGGAGAAGACGTACGTCTGACGCGCCTGTACGCGAAGACGTTTTGGCATTTCAGTGAGAGCGGATCCTGAAAAATCAACCGCTTCATAAGCGCCGCCATTTTTGCGGTCGAGGCCATTTTCAATCCAGAAAGGGAGGGCCGCATTGAAAAGCCAGTCTCTGGCGCGGCTCTTTTGTTGTGCAATATAGGCTGTGCTGCCCGGGCCGTGATGATCGGCTACAGCGTGGCCCTGATCTTTCAGATGTTTGTGGACCGCCTTGACCTTCTGAACCTTATCCTTGGGGCAGATCAGCATTGCATCCGCGGTGTCCACGATGATCATGTCATTCAGTCCGACGGCGGCGATGAGTTTATCGTGAGCTCGGATCAGGCTGTTCTCTGTATCGATGGCGATCACGTCGCCTTCCAGCACGTTTCCGTTTGAATCGCTGTCGGCAATTTCGTGAGCGGCAGACCAGCTGCCAACATCATTCCAGCCAAAGTCGGCGGGCAGGACGCTGGCTTTGTCAGTGTGTTCCATCACGGCGAAGTCGATGGAGTTCTTCGGGATGGCGCTGAAAGCTTGCGGGGTGAACGACAAATGGCTCAGGCCGTTCAAATCGACGGACAGCTCGGCTTGTTCAAATGCTGCAATCGATTGCTTAGCGATTTCAATGTCGTGCTTGGACAGTTCGGCGATGAAGGTATCTGGCGCAAAGGCGAACATGCCTGAATTCCAGAGATAATCGCCGCTTTCGAGGTAGGATTTTGCCGTTGCCTCATCCGGTTTCTCTACGAATTTCGCGACGGTGTAGGATGAGAGATTTTTCAGCGGCGTTTCGGCGCGCTTAATGTAACCAAAGCCTGTTTCAGGCGCATTTGGCGTAATGCCGATTGTGGAAATATAGCCCGCCAGCGCAGCTTGGCCTGCGGCGTCCAGCGCTTTGTGAAAACCCTCAATGTCTGAAATGTGGTGGTCGGCAGGTAGCAGAAGAACGACGTGATCCTCATCCGGATTTTCTGTCTGAACTTTCTTCGCCCAGAGTGCAGCTATTGCAGCAGCAGCAGCAGTATCGCGGCCCATTGGTTCTGCGATAATGGCTGAAAGCGGCGCCCCTTCCGCTTTCATTTGTGCCTCAATCTCTGCCGCGTAGCTTTGGCCGCAAATCAGAACCGGCGCTGTGCAATTCGCCTGGCTTTTCAGTCTGAGAACTGTATTTGCGAGCAACGATTTTTCGCCGACCAGACTTTGTAACTGTTTCGGTGCATAGGTTCTGGAGGTTGGCCACAAGCGTGTGCCTGAACCTCCGCACAAAATCGTCGGGATAATCCTCATCGCTATTTGTCCCCCTGAACTCATACGCTGCGATGCTATACTGAAAATGAAAGAGCCGGAAATGCGGTTCCTGACGCCATCTATTGCCGTTTTGGGGCGCGGTTCAAGGGGGAAACGGATTTTGTTGTTTTGAGGTGCTGAAACTCGATTGTTGCGTACAATTTGAACGGCGTACACTTGCGGTTGAGCTTAAAATTTCCATTTCTGCCATGGACGAATTATTCAAAGTGAGTTAGGCAGATCGCCTTACCCCAAAAAGAGAAGCTGAACGAATGTCGGAAAGAAAACCGCGCACAGGCCCGCTTACCTTCCTGAAGCAGGTTCGCGCCGAAGGAAACAAGGTGACGTGGACTACACGTCAGGAAACGCAGGCTGCTACTATTATGGTTCTTATCATGGTGGTGATTGCAGCGACTTTCCTTTTCCTGGTCGATCTGGTCTGGGGCGCAATCATCCCGATGATTACGGGCATTTAGGTTAATCAGGAGACTGCTGGCATGAGCCAGAAAGATGTAACAAAAGCCCGCTGGTATATTGTCCACGCCTATTCCAACTTTGAGAAGAAGGTGGCGGCATCGATTCTCGAGCAGGCGCGTATGAACGATCTTGATCACCTGATCGAGCAGATGGAAGTGCCGACCGAAGAAGTGGTGGAAGTGGTGCGCGGCCGTAAGCGCACGCGCGAGCAACGCTATTTCCCGGGCTATGTTCTGATGAAGGCATTCCTCACGGACGACATTTACCACATCGTCAAGAACACGCCGAAGGTCACAGGCTTTCTTGGCGCGGAAGGCGGCAAGAAGCCACTTCCTGTCTCTGAGCGTGAAGTACAACGTATTCTGGGTGAGGCTGAGGAATCTGCTGATCGTCCGCGTCCAACCATCAGCTTCGAAGTTGGTGAGCAGGTTCGCGTGAATGACGGTCCGTTCCAGTCTTTCGAGGGCTCTGTCGAGGAAGTCGACGAGGAAAATGGCCGCCTGAAAGTTATGGTCTCCATTTTCGGTCGTGCGACCCCGGTGGATCTGGAATACGGACAGGTCGACAAAGTCGCCTGATCACGACTTCAGTCGTTCCTTATGAGAATTCAAGACAGGGCTTGCCATTTGGCGGGCCCTTCTTTATATGCCGCTCCTTCGTGTGGGAGATACTCCGTAAGTCCATGGAGTTATTGCACCACGCACCCGTAGCAGTGGCGAGCTGAAATATGCAGACCACACCTAATCATGTGAGGGATACATGGCTAAGAAACTTCTGGGGCAGCTCAAGCTCCAAATTCCGGCCGGCGCGGCAAATCCGTCTCCGCCAGTCGGTCCTGCGCTGGGTCAGCGCGGCATTAACATCATGGAATTCTGTAAAGCGTTCAACGCGAAAACGGCAAGTGCTGAAAAAGGCATGCCGCTTCCTGTTGTTATCGACTATTATCAGGACAAATCTTTCACGTTCGTCGTTAAGACGCCACCAGCGTCTATCCTTCTCATGAAGGCTGCAAGCCTCAAGAAAGGCGCGAACAAGCCAGGTCACGAGACCGCTGGTAAAGTGACAATGGCTCAGTGCCGTGAAATCGCTGAACAGAAAATGGCTGACCTCAACGCAAACGACCTCGACGCTGCGGCCCTCATTATTGCGGGTTCTGCGCGTTCCATGGGTCTGGCAGTGGAGGAATAAGAGCATGGCTGGTAAACGTATGGCTGCAGCTCTCCAAGCTGTTGAGAGCGACAAACTCTACTCAATTGCGGAAGCTGTTGAGCTGGTGAAATCAAACGCGAAAGCAAAGTTCGACGAAACGATTGATCTTGCGATCAATCTTGGCGTTGACCCGAAATATGCTGACCAGATGGTCCGTGGCGTTTGTAACCTTCCTGCTGGTACGGGCCGCACGGTTCGTGTCGCTGTATTCGCACGTGATGCGAAAGCAGAAGAAGCTAAAGAAGCTGGTGCTGAAGTTGTCGGCGCTGAAGACCTGATGGAAAAAATTCAGGGCGGTTTCATGGACTTTGACCGCGTTATCGCGTCTCCGGACATGATGCCAATCGTTGGTCGTCTCGGTAAGGTTCTTGGTCCACGCGGCCTTATGCCTAACCCAAAAGTCGGCACGGTTACTCCGAATGTTGGTCAGGCTGTTAAAGACGCTATGGGCGGCGCGGTTGAATTCCGCGTAGAAAAAGCCGGTATCGTTCACGCAGGCGTTGGTAAAGCGAGCTTCACTCAGGAAGATCTCGAGAAAAACATCACAACTTTCGTGGCTGCACTTGTCCGCGCGAAACCAACTGGCGCTAAAGGCACATATGTGAAGAAGATCGCTCTTTCTTCCACAATGGGCCCTGGCGTTCAAATTGATATTTCGCAGGCACTTGCCGCGACACAATAATCGCGTTAAGGAACGCGACTCTATCCAGCCGAACATCCGTCCGGCTGGATAGGACCTGTCCGAGACCATAGGTCAGCCTAGCTGGTAAATCCTATGTAGACGGGGTGAGGCAGAATTAATCGTTTCGACAAGAATCCTTGTGGAGCGGTCTCTGCACGATCCCTGGGCAGGCGCATTGCGCTTTTGCGTAGTGCAGACACCTGGGCTTCGTGGATGGTCCGCGAGCCTCAATTGGAGAGCCGTAATGGATAGAGCTGGAAAAGCCGAATCGATGGAAGTGCTGAAAGGCATTTTTGATGAGGCTGGTGTGGTCGTTGTGACCCACTATTCAGGCCTGACTGTTGCGGAGATGACAGACCTTCGTTCCAAACTGCGCGAGCAGGGCGGTACACTGAAGGTCATTAAGAATCGCATTGCGATCAAAGCTCTCGAAGGTCTCGAAGATAAAGGTGGTGACGACGCTAAAGGACTTTTCACTGGTCCTGTCGCTATCGCTTATTCTCCGGACCCTGTCGGTGCTTCCAAGGCGGCAACCGAGTTCGCTAAGAGCAACGAAAAGCTCGTTGTTATTGGTGCGCTCATGGAGGACACAGTCCTCGATGCCAGCGGCGTTCAGGCGCTCGCTAAACTGCCGTCTCTTGATCAACTGCGTGGCAAACTTATCGGCCTTATTCAGGCTCCTGCAACGAAAGTTGCTGGTGTCGTTCAGGCTCCTGCTTCTCAGCTTGCGCGTGTGTTTGCTGCATACGCTCAAAAGGATGCTGCTTAATCCCTGTCATTATCTGGCAACGATCCAGACCGTGAATTAAAATTCTGAAGGAAATTGAAATGTCGAAACTTGAGCAAATCGTTGAGGACCTGTCCTCTCTGACCGTTCTCGAAGCTGCTGAACTGGCTACGCTTCTCGAAGAAAAATGGGGCGTTTCCGCTGCTGCACCTGCTGCTGTAGCTATGGTCCCAGGCGCTGCTGGCGGTGAAGCTGCAGCTGCTGAAGAGAAAACTGAATTTGACGTCATTCTGACCGACGCTGGCGCGAAGAAAATCAACGTCATTAAAGTGGTTCGTGAAATCGTATCTGGTCTAGGCCTGAAAGAAGCTAAAGAGCTCGTTGAAGCAGCTCCTAAGCCAATCAAAGAAGGCGCTACGAAAGAAGAAGCTGAAGAGATCAAGAAAAAGTTCGAAGAAGCTGGCGCGAAAGTCGAAATCAAGTAACGCTGGTGCCTTTGGGCAAAAAAATTGTGGACGCGTTCTGCGCGGAGCGTCCATTGTAGTGTATCACGCGGCGGGTCCTCAAAGGATTCGCCGCGACCGCGCTTGTAGCGAACGCCGCTCTGCGGCCTGGATCAGGAACGAAGATGCCTCTGTCCCTCACGGAAAAAAAGCGAATTCGCAAGTCCTTTGGTCGGCTCCCTGCAGTCGTCGACATGCCAAACCTCATCGAGGTTCAACGTGCATCCTATGAAACATTTCTTCAGATGGGTGCTGGTCAGGAACGGAACCCTGACGAAGGTCTCGGTGCTGTATTTAAATCAGTTTTTCCGATCAAAGACTTCGCAGAACGTTCAGTTCTTGAATATGTGTCCTTCGAGTTCGAGCCACCTAAGTTCGACGTAGAAGAGTGCCAGCAGCGTGATCTCACTTACGCAGCGCCTCTGAAGGTCAAGCTCCGTCTCATCGTTTTCGATATCGACGAAGAAACTCAGGCACGCTCTGTTCGCGACATTAAAGAACAAGACGTTTATCTCGGTGACATCCCGCTGATGACCGAGAAGGGTACGTTTATCGTCAACGGTACTGAGCGCGTTATCGTCTCTCAGATGCACCGTTCGCCGGGCGTATTCTTTGACCATGATAAAGGTAAGACGCACTCTTCAGGTAAGCTCCTGTTCGCTGCGCGTATCATTCCTTACCGTGGCTCTTGGCTCGACTTTGAGTTTGATGCGAAAGATGTTCTGAACGTTCGTATCGACCGTAAGCGTAAACTTCCGGCGACCACGCTGCTTTATGCGCTGGGCCTGGATGCAGAAGAAATTCTGGATACGTTCTACACCCACTCCATCTACCGCATTAACAAGAATGGCTGGACCACTGCGTTCAAGCCGGAAGAATGGCGTGGTTATAAGCCAAACTTCGATCTGGTGAATGCTGCAACCGGTGAAGTTGAAGCGCCTGCTGACAAGAAGCTCTCTGCTGTAAAAGCACGCAAGCTGTCTGAAGGTGGCCTGGAAGATATTCTGCTTCCGAGCGCTGCGCTTGAAGGCAAGTTCGTAGCTTATGACATTGTGAACCCTGAAACGGGCGAAATCTATGTTGAAGCCTGCGAAGAGCTGACAGAAGAAAATATCGCTGAACTGCGCGACAATGGCGTAGACGAGATTGCTATTCTTGATGTGGATAAAGGCGCTCGCGGCCCGTGGCTGCGCAATACGCTCTCCGCGGATAAGAATAACACCCGTTTTGAAGCGCTGTCTGACATTTACCGCGTTATGCGCCCAGGCGAGCCGCCAACCCAGGAAGCTGCTGAGTCTCTGTTCCAGCAACTCTTCTTTGATGCGGAACGTTATGACCTGTCTGCGGTTGGTCGTGTGAAAATGAACATGCGTCTTGAGCTCGATTGCTCTGACGAAGTTCGTATTCTGCGCAAAGAAGACGTCATCGCTGTTATGACGACGATCCTCGACCTGAAAGACGGTAAGGGTGAAGTCGACGATATCGATAACCTCGGTAACCGCCGTGTCCGTTCTGTGGGCGAGCTCATGGAAAACCAGTACCGCGTTGGTCTGGTTCGTATGGAACGCGCGATTAAAGAGCGTATGTCTTCAGTTGATGTCGATACGGTTATGCCGCACGACCTGATCAACGCGAAGCCTGTTGTTGCTGCGATCCGTGAGTTCTTCGGTTCATCTCAGCTGTCTCAGTTCATGGACCAGACAAACCCACTGTCTGAGATCACGCACAAGCGTCGTCTTTCAGCGCTTGGTCCGGGTGGTCTGACCCGTGAGCGTGCGGGCTTTGAAGTCCGAGACGTTCACCCGACACACTATGGTCGTATGTGTCCGATTGAGACGCCAGAGGGCCCGAACATTGGTCTGATCAACTCTCTCGCGACGCACGCCCGCATCAACAAATACGGCTTCATTGAGAGCCCGTATCGTAAAGTTGAAAATGGCAAGCTGACCGATGAGGTTAAATACCTCTCTGCTATGGAAGAGCAGCGTTATTCAATCGCGCAGGCAAATGCGACGGTTGATGAAGACGGCATGCTTGTGAACGAATTCGTCAACGCGCGTGTTGGTTCTGCCCGTGACGCTATGCTGGTTCCGCGTGAAGAAGTCGATTATATCGACGTTTCTCCAAAGCAGGTTGTATCTGTTGCGGCATCTCTGATCCCGTTCCTTGAGAATGACGACGCTAACCGCGCGCTCATGGGATCAAACATGCAACGTCAGGCGGTTCCGCTTGTTAAGACCGAAGCTCCACTCGTTGGTACGGGTATGGAATCTGTCGTGGCACGTGACTCACGTGCGGCGCTGGTTGCAAAACGTTCCGGTGTTGTTGAGCAGGTTGACGCTGAGCGTATCGTTGTGCGTGCAACTGACGATCTCGATAAATACCGCTCTGGTGTTGATATCTATCGCCTCGTTAAGTTCCGCCGTTCTAACCAGAACTCCTGCATCAACCAGCGTCCGATCGTAAAAGCGGGCGACAAGGTTGTTAAAGGCGACATCATTGCTGACAGTCCATCTACGGATCTGGGCGAACTGGCTCTCGGCCGTAACATTCGCGTGGCATTCATGCCGTGGAATGGCTACAACTATGAGGACTCCATCCTCATTTCCGAGCGCATTGTTCGTGACGACGTCTTCACCTCAATCCACATTGAGGAATTCGAGATTGCAGCGCGCGACACCAAGCTTGGTCCGGAAGAAATTACACGTGATATTCCGAACGTTGGTGAAGAAGCTCTGCGTAACCTCGACGAAGCCGGTATCGTAGCCGTTGGTGCTGAAGTTAAAGCTGGCGACATTCTAGTTGGTAAGGTGACGCCGAAGGGTGAGAGCCCGATGACGCCGGAAGAGAAGCTCCTCCGCGCCATCTTCGGTGAGAAAGCCTCTGACGTACGTGATACGTCTCTGCGTGTGCCTCCGGGCGATGCAGGTACTGTTGTTGAAGTTCGTATCTTCAACCGTCACGGCGTTGATAAAGACCAGCGTGCGATCCAGATCGAACGTGAGCAAATTGAGAAGCTGGAAGAAGACCGCGAAGACGAACAGAGCATTCTGGAACGTAACGCATTCGGTCGTCTGGCTGATCTTCTGCTTGGTAAAGCTGCGATTGCTGGCACGAAAGGCTTCAAGAAGGGTGATGTTTCACTCGACCAGCTTGAGACTATCTCTAAGTCTCAGTGGTGGCAGATCCAGCTCGAAGATGAAGCCGCTCAGGCTGAAATCGACGCGCTGAAATCTTCCTTCGATGATTCCGTTCGTGAACTTGAAGCCCGCTTCAATGACCGCGTAGAGAAAATCCAGCGCGGTGATGACCTGCCTCCAGGCGTGATGAAAGTCGTTAAAGTCTTCCTCGCTGTTAAGCGTAAGCTGCAGCCGGGTGACAAAATGGCTGGTCGTAACGGCAACAAGGGTGTGATCTCCAAGATCAACCCGCTGGAAGATATGCCATTCACCGAAGACGGTGTTCCAGTCGATATCGTACTGAACCCGCTGGGCGTTCCATCGCGTATGAACGTTGGTCAGATTCTCGAAACCCACCTTGGTTGGGCATGTGCCGGCCTTGGTCGTCTGGTTGAGAATGCGTACGAGGTTTATCGCCGTAATCAGGATATCGATAAGCTGCGTGACGCAATCGAGAAGGTCTATGGTGGCGGTGTTGATATGCCGGAAACCGATGCAGAGATTGTTGAGCTCGCTCAGAACCTCTCCAACGGTGTACCTATTGCGACACCTGTCTTTGACGGTGCGCACCAGGACGACATTTCAGAAATGCTTGTGCGGGCAGGGCTCGATGCCTCCGGTCAGGTTCGTCTGTATGACGGCCGTACCGGTGAGCAGTTCGCGCGCCCGGTTACAGTTGGCTATAAGCACCTTCTGAAACTGCACCACCTTGTGGATGAGAAAATCCACGCGCGTTCAACCGGTCCATACTCACTCGTCACGCAACAGCCACTGGGCGGTAAAGCTCAGTTCGGTGGTCAGCGCTTCGGTGAGATGGAGGTCTGGGCTCTTGAGGCGTATGGCGCTGCCTACACGCTGCAGGAAATGCTCACCGTCAAATCGGATGACACCGCAGGTCGTGCGAAGGTCTATGAATCTATCGTCCGCGGCGAAGACAACTTTGAAGCCGGTATTCCGGAAAGCTTCAACGTTCTCATCAAAGAGATGCGGTCACTCGGTCTTAACATTGAGATGATCGATAGTGAGATAGACGAAGAGTAGTGCTTACCCGCGTATTCGCCTGATTGATTTGATTTAGAGAGGCTGACCAGTCTGATGTGTCAGTCTCTCGAATAACCGCTAGGGAGCGGATTATATGAGCCAGGAAGTCACCAACCTGTACAACCCGAACGCACCAGCCCCTTCTTTTGAGGCACTGCGTATCTCTATCGCCAGCCCGGAAAAAATCCGGTCCTGGTCTCACGGCGAGATCAAAAAGCCGGAAACCATCAACTATCGTACCTTCAAGCCTGAGCGCGACGGCCTGTTCTGTGCGCGCATTTTTGGTCCTCAGAAGGACTATGAGTGTACGTGTGGTAAGTATAAGCGCATCAAATATCGCGGCATTACCTGCGAGAAGTGCGGTGTGGAAGTTACGCTGGCGCGTGTACGCCGTGAGCGTATGGGCCATATCGAGCTGGCTGCGCCTGTTGCGCACATCTGGTTCCTGAAATCTCTGCCATCCCGTATCTCGCTTCTGCTTGATATGACGCTGAAAGACGTAGAGCGCGTGCTCTATTTCGAAAGCTATGTCGTCATTGAGCCGAGCCTGACGCCGTTCGAACCAAAGCAGCTCCTCTCTGAAGAAGAGTATATGGATGCCTGTGACGAGTTCGGCGAAGATGCATTCACGGCGGCGATCGGTGCGGAAGCTATCTTTGAGCTTCTGAAAGACATCGACCTGGAAGCTACTGCAGACACGCTGCGCGATGATCTGAAAGAAGCAACAGGCGAGCTCAAGCCTAAGAAAATCGCTAAGCGCCTGAAAGTTATCGAAGCTTTCATGCACTCTGGCTGTCGTCCGGAATGGATGATCATGACGGTTGTTCCGGTTATTCCTCCGGATCTGCGTCCGCTCGTGCCGCTTGATGGCGGCCGTTTCGCGACGTCTGACCTGAACGATCTCTATCGCCGCGTCATCAACCGTAACAACCGCCTGAAGCGCCTTATGGAGCTGCGCGCGCCGGATATCATCATCCGGAACGAGAAGCGTATGCTTCAGGAATCTGTCGACGCTCTGTTCGACAATGGTCGTCGCGGTCGCGTCATCACCGGCACGAATAAGCGTCCACTGAAATCCCTTTCAGACATGCTGAAAGGTAAGCAGGGTCGTTTCCGTCAGAACCTTCTCGGTAAGCGCGTCGACTATTCTGGTCGTTCCGTCATCGTGACAGGTCCGACGCTGAAACTGCATCAGTGTGGTCTGCCGAAGAAGATGGCGCTCGAACTGTTCAAGCCATTCATCTATGCGCGTCTGGACGCGAAAGGTCTGGCTGGCACGGTTAAAGCTGCGAAGAAGCTGGTTGAGAAAGAAAAGCCGGAAGTTTGGGATATCCTCGAAGAGGTTATCCGCGAGCACCCGATCATGCTCAACCGTGCGCCAACGCTTCACCGCCTCGGCATTCAGGCTTTCGAGCCGCGTCTGATCGAAGGTAAAGCGATCCAGCTGCACCCGCTCGTTTGTACTGCGTTCAACGCTGACTTCGACGGTGACCAGATGGCTGTTCACGTGCCGCTGTCTCTCGAAGCACAGCTCGAAGCACGTGTTCTGATGATGTCCACGAACAACATCCTGTCTCCGGCGAATGGTCGTCCGATCATCGTTCCGTCTCAGGATATGGTTCTTGGTCTCTACTATCTGACCATGGCGAAGGATCACGAGCCGGGCGAGGGCATGTGCTTTGGCGATCTCGGCGAGATCGAGCACGCTCTGCACTCCGGCGCTGTCACGCTGCACGCTAAGGTGAAAGTTGCTTGTGACGTTGTTGAAGAAAACGGCGAAGTCGTCCGTAAAATCTTCGATACGACACCAGGTCGCTTCATGGTTGCTGACTGTCTGCCAAAACAGCCGGACATGACGCCAGACGTTGTGAACGAACTGCTGGTTAAGAAGGCAATCGGTCGTATGATCGACCATGTCTATCGCAACTGTGGTCAGAAGGCGACGGTCATCTTCTGTGACCGGATCATGAGCCTCGGTTTCCGTGAAGCTGCTAAAGCCGGCATTTCCTTCGGTAAAGACGACATGGTCATCCCGGAAGCCAAGCATAAGCTGGTCGAAGCGACCCGCGCGCAGGCGTCTGAGTATGAGCGTCAGTATGCCGACGGTCTCATCACCCGTGGTGAGAAATACAACAAAGTCGTTGATGCATGGTCTACCTGTACGGACAAAGTGGCTGACGCCATGATGGACGCTGCGGGTGAGCAGAAAGTCGATCCGGAAACAGGCCGTACGCTTGAGCCGAACTCAGTCTTCATGATGGCGCACTCCGGTGCCCGTGGTTCCAAGAACCAGATGAAGCAGCTGGCCGGTATGCGTGGTCTGATGGCTAAGCCATCTGGTGAGATCATTGAGACGCCGATCGTTTCCAACTTCAAGGAAGGTCTGACCGTCCTCGAATACTTTAACTCCACCCACGGTGCCCGTAAGGGTCTCGCGGATACGGCTCTGAAAACGGCGAACTCCGGTTATCTGACCCGTCGTCTCGTTGACGTTGCTCAGGACAGCATCATCACCGAAGACGATTGCGGCACCGATAAAGGTATCACGCTGCGGGCTGTTATGGACGGTGCTGAGGTTATTGTACCGCTCGAGGATCGTATCCTCGGTCGTACGACGGCTGAAGACGTTATGGAGCCGGGTTCTGGCGAACTTATCGTTCCTGCGAACACCTATCTCGACGAAGCTCTGTCCAAGCAAATTGACAGCGCTGGTGTTGATAAGGTCTTCGTACGCTCTGTTCTGACCTGTGAAACCCGTAATGGCTGCTGTGCAAGCTGCTATGGCCGTGACCTCGCGCGTGGTGAGCGTGTGAACCAGGGCGAAGCGGTTGGTGTTATCGCGGCTCAGTCCATTGGTGAGCCTGGTACACAGCTGACCATGCGTACATTCCACATTGGTGGTGCGGCGCAGGTCTCTGACCAATCTGGTGTTGAAGCTGCTTATGACGGCACGATTGTCTTCCGCGAAGCCTATACGGTTAAGCGTTCAGACGGCCGCCTGATCGTTATCGGTCGCCATATGGAAGTCGACACTGTCGACGAAGATGGCCGCGTCCGTCAGACGTTCAAAGCGACTTATGGTACACAGCTCTTCGTCACCGAAGGCCAGAAAGTGGTCCGCGGCGACAAGCTTGCTGACTGGGACCCATTTGCTCAGCCGGTCATCGCTGAAGTTGGCGGTAGCGTGAAGTTTGAGGACGTTATTGACGGCCTGACCTCTCGTGAGGAAGTCGACGAAGCAACAGGTATTACCTCGCGCTCTATCGTTGACTGGCGTTCGACTGCGAAGAATGCGGACATCCGTCCGGCTGTTGTTCTGGTCGATGACAATGGCGACCCGGTACAACTGCCTAACGGCATGCCAGCGCGCTACCAGCTTTCTGCTGGCGCTATTCTGTCCGTCCTTGAGGGCGACACGGTCGGTCCGGGTGAAACCCTGGCGCGTGTGATGACAGGTGGTGCGAAGACGAAAGACATCACCGGTGGTCTGCCGCGTGTTGCTGAACTCTTCGAGGCACGTCGTCCGAAAGATCACGCAATCATCGCGGAAATCGATGGTCGTGTTGAATTTGGTCGCGACTATAAGAACAAGCGCCGCATCCGTATCGTTCCTGAAGAGGAAGGTATGGATCCATCAGAATACCTGATCCCGAAAGGTAAGCACCTTTCCATTCAGGAAGGCGATATGATCCGTCGTGGTGATTATCTGATGGATGGTAACCCGGCGCCTCAGGATATCCTGACCGTTCTTGGTGTTGAAGCACTGGCTGACTATCTCGTCGACGAGATTCAGAAAGTGTACCGACTGCAGGGCGTTCCGATCAACGACAAGCATATTGAAGTGATCGTTCGTCAAATGCTTCAGAAAGTGGAAATCACCGATGGTGGTGAGACCTCTCTTCTGAAAGGTGAAACTGTTGAGCTTCTCGATTACGAAGATGCCAACGCAGCCGCTCGCAAGGCGGGCCGTAAGGAAGCTGTAGGTTCGCCTGTACTTCTGGGTATCACCAAAGCATCTCTGCAAACGCGCTCATTCATCTCTGCGGCATCCTTCCAGGAGACAACGCGCGTCCTCACTGAGGCGTCTATCCAGGGTAAAGTTGATACCCTTGAAGGCCTCAAAGAGAACGTCATTGTTGGTCGCCTGATCCCGGCTGGTACGGGTGGTCAGCTGCGTCGTTACCGTCGCCTGGCGACAGATCGCGACGTGAAGCTGAAGGCGCAACGCGCAGAAGCTGCAGCCGCGCTGGCAACCCCAGCTCTTCCGTCTCCGGAAGCTGCAGAGTAGATAGAATCAGTTGGCGCTTTGGCGCCGCTGAGACGCATAATTTGGTCGCCCGAAAGCTTCGGGCGGCTGAAACGGCGAGATGGTTATGGAATTCACCTGCGTAACACGCATTCAGGTGCCAGATTCCATACAGAAGGGTTGACCTCGGCGGGTTCCCAGACTATTAGCGCCGCTCGATGTGCAGGTTCGCTCAGGTATCAATCCGAGCGTCCTCCCGTAAGGGTTAGGGGCCCAAGCCTCCCCAAGTCGTAGTTCTCCGGGGTGATTCAGGGAAATCTCCTCGGATTTAGTTATGGAATTTGGGTGTTTGGACCCAGCAGAAGGATAGAAGAAGGCCTATGCCGACGATTAACCAGTTGATCCGTAAACCTCGGGCACCTCGCCCGAAGCGTAATAAAGTTCCAGCGCTGAAGGCCTGCCCGCAGCGCCGTGGCGTATGTACACGTGTCTACACGACGACACCGAAGAAGCCGAACTCGGCTCTGCGTAAAGTCGCGAAGGTACGTCTGACCTCTGGTTACGAATCTATCTGTTACATTCCGGGCGAAGGTCACAACCTTCAGGAACACTCTGTTGTTCTGATCCGTGGCGGTCGTGTACGCGACCTTCCAGGTGTCCGTTACCACGTGCTGCGCGGTGTACTCGATACACAGGGCGTTAAAGACCGTAAGCAGCGCCGTTCGCATTATGGCGTGAAACGCCCGAAATAGGATTTATAAGATATGTCCCGTCGTCACCGCGCTGAAAAACGAGAAGTCCTGCCGGATCCAAAATTCGGAGATCTCGTCCTTTCCAAATTCATGAACCAGATCATGGTTGATGGTAAGAAATCTACTGCAGAACGCATCGTTTATGGTGCTCTCGATATCGTTGAAGAGCGCGCTAAGCGCGATCCGATCGAGATGTTCCACGATGCTCTGGATAACGTTTCTCCAGCCGTAGAAGTTCGTTCCCGCCGTGTTGGTGGTGCAACTTATCAGGTTCCTGTTGAAGTCCGCGTTGAGCGTCGTCAGGCGCTTGCAATTCGCTGGCTCGTTGCAGCTGCACGTGCCCGCAATGAGAACACAATGCGCGAACGCCTCGCTGGTGAGCTGCTTGATGCAGGCAATGGTCGTGGCAATGCCGTGAAGAAGCGTGAAGACACGCACCGCATGGCTGAAGCTAACCGCGCATTCTCTCACTACCGCTGGTAATTTTACTTCTAAACCCCGTAAATCGAGGCTCCTTTCATGGCACGCGATTATCCGCTCGAACGTTATCGTAACTTCGGCATCATGGCGCACATCGACGCTGGTAAAACTACCACGACTGAGCGCATTCTGTACTATACCGGTAAATCTCACAAAATTGGTGAGGTTCACGACGGTGCTGCGACCATGGACTGGATGGAGCAGGAACAAGAGCGTGGTATTACCATCACGTCAGCTGCGACGACCACATTCTGGGAACGCACTGAAGATGGTGAGTCTGCACAGACTCCGAAATTCCGTTTCAACATCATCGACACCCCAGGACACGTTGACTTCACGATTGAGGTTGAGCGCTCTCTGGCTGTTCTCGACGGCGCAGTTTGCGTACTCGATGCGAACGCTGGTGTAGAACCGCAAACTGAAACGGTTTGGCGTCAGGCTGACCGCTATAAAGTTCCACGTATCGTTTACGTGAACAAAATGGATAAGCTCGGCGCAGACTTCTATAACTGCGTGAAGATGATCAAAGAGCGTACGGGTGCGATCCCTATGCCGATCCAGATTCCGATCGGTGCTGAGAGCGAACTCGAAGGTCTGGTTGACCTTGTCACCATGAAAGAATGGGTATGGCAGGGCGAAGACCTCGGTGCGAGCTGGGTCAAAAAAGAAATCCGTGACGAACTCAAAGACAAAGCTGAAGAGCTGCGCAATGAGATGATCGAGCTTGCTGTAGAGCAAGACGAGGAAGCTATGGAAGCTTACCTTGAAGGCGAAGAGCCAACGATCGAACAGCTGCGCAAGCTGATCCGTAAGGGTACGCTGTCTATGTCTTTCGTACCGGTTCTTTGTGGTTCTGCGTTCAAAAACAAAGGCGTACAGCCAATGCTGAACGCTGTTGTGGACTATCTTCCAAGCCCGCTGGATGTTCCAGCGTACAAAGGCTTCAAGCCAGGCGACGAAGACGAAGTTCGTAACATCGAACGTTCTGCTGATGACGAGCAGCCATTCGCTGGTCTCGCATTCAAAATCATGAACGACCCATTCGTTGGTTCTCTGACCTTTGTTCGTATCTATTCTGGTACGCTCACCAAAGGTGGTTCAGTCATGAACTCCACGAAAACCCGTAACGAGCGCATCGGTCGTATGATGATGATGCACTCGAACAACCGTGAAGAGATCGAAGAAGCATTTGCTGGCGACATCATCGCGCTCGCAGGCCTCAAAGACACGACGACGGGTGACACGCTGTGTGACAAGTCTGGTCCGGTTGTTCTGGAGACGATGAATTTCCCTGATCCGGTTATCGAGATTGCGGTTGAGCCGAAGTCTAAAGCCGACCAGGAAAAAATGTCTGTTGGTCTGCAGCGTCTTGCTGCTGAGGACCCATCTTTCCGCGTTGAAACCGACATTGAGTCCGGTCAGACGATCATGAAAGGCATGGGCGAGCTTCACCTCGACGTTCTCGTTGACCGTCTGAAGCGTGAGTTCAAAGTTGAAGCGAATATCGGCGCACCGAAAGTTGCTTACCGTGAAGCGATCAGCCAGCCGGCAGAAATCGATTACACGCACAAGAAACAGTCTGGTGGTTCCGGTCAGTTCGCGCGCGTTAAGATCCAGTTCGAGCCAGGTGAAGCAGGTACAGGTTTCGTCTTCGAATCTAAAGTTGTCGGCGGTAACGTTCCTAAGGAATACATCCCGGGTGTTGAAAAAGGTATCGAGAGCCAGATGGCGAACGGTCTCCTTGCTGGCTACCCAGTCAGCGACATCAAAGCGACACTGATCGATGGTGCGTACCACGATGTTGACTCCAGCGTGCTGGCGTTCGAAATCGCAGGTCGTGCAGCGTTCCGCGAACTGAAGGGCAAAGGTGCTCCGAAGATCATGGAACCGGTCATGAAGGTCGAAGTTGTGACGCCTGAAGACTATATGGGCGATATCATTGGTGACCTGAACTCTCGCCGCGGCCAGATTCAGGGTTCAGAACCACGTGGTAACGTCACAGCGATCAACGCATTCGTTCCGCTCGCGAACATGTTCGGTTATGTAGGCAACCTTCGCGGTATGTCTCAGGGCCGTGCGCAGTTCGTCATGCAGTTCGACCATTATGAAGAAGTTCCGCGCGCTGAGAGCGAGAAAATTATTTCTCAGCTCGCCGGTTAAGTTAAGCCAGGCATCAGCCAGACAAACGTTCAGGAGTAGGAAAACATGTCTAAGGCAAAGTTTGAGCGCAATAAGCCTCACGTAAACATTGGCACGATTGGTCACGTTGACCACGGCAAGACGACG
>NHBK01000026.1 GCA_002173095.1 Hyphomonadaceae bacterium TMED5
CGAAACGATCCGGCTTATTTCTCTTGGCGGCGACTTCAACGAAGACCTCCGCAAGCTCGGACGGGACGACCTAAGGACGCATCTGGGTCAGCAACTGGCTACGGCCGATTTCTCACGGCTGCTTGCCTGCAAAAGGAGAGAAAGGAAACAAGGGTCAATTTTACCGGAGTTAACCCAAAATCGACGTTAAGATACCCTCAATTGATGGCTTAAGACCCTTTAATAAAGACGCGTAAGCGTGCGTTTCAAACGGTAACTTCGGCGAGCAGTAATCCGGGTTCATCCAAAGGCAGTTGTTGTACTACCCGACCGCTCGGATCTAGGAGAGATGTTGGCCCCCACGCAACACATTCATCGCGACACCCAGTGACGTCCGAAGACAAAAGCCACAATCCAGTCTCGCGACACCTTTGTCCGCGTATCGAGTTATGACGATTCTTCCACTTCTCGGCGATGGTGCGCGGCAACATGTTGTTCGCACAACAGACCAAAAGTTTAGCCCCCTGATCACGAATGGATTGCGCCGCCTCCGGGAAGTTAGCATCGTAGCAAATATTTACGCCAAACCGCAGTCCATCTGCTTCGAATACAGGATAGGCTTCGCCAGCCATGAACATATTCTCTCGGGCGAGAAGATGCGTCTTGCGATAGCATCCCGTAATCTGACGATTTTGAATGATGGCTGCGCAATTCGAGAACCCACCGCCGAGAGCTTCGATAAATCCTAAAACGACAGTTGGGCTGTTCTCAGGAAGACGAGACAGGAAGTCTTGGATTTCAGGAGCGTCAATCGACAGGGCGAAGCGTTCGATGTGTACGACGCTCGCGATGTAACCTTGCAAGTACCCTTCTGGAAAACAGATGAGACTGGAACCGGCTTCTTTCGACCGCTCGACGAGGTTGATGGCATGCACCGAGGCTTTTTCGACCTCCCCAACAAACTCGACCGTTTGTGCTGCCGCAACTCGAATCGTTTTTACCATTATATGAGTTTAAGCCAGCGGTATTGAAAGTTCGAGTGTCTGTATTCACCCAAGTCTGTGACTCGCCTTCTGTTGAACAATGACCGTGACCGGCGAATTCACGCCACCGGTCAGCCCTCGGCGAATAGCTGCGCTGGGCACAACACCTGAGCAACGGAGCTGGCCAGGTAGCACTCTTGCCCGCGTCATCACGATGTCTGCCTATCTGAGAGCCACGCCTTCGGCCTTCCGAGAGGAGCGAGACGGAGCGGAGACTGGCCGGGCCGGCAACGGCTGCGGCGACACTCTTTTCCGCCGCCGGGCATAGAGGCCCGGCTTTCCATCGCGAAACAAAAGAGCGCCGCCTCGGCCGTCCTCCGCCTCTGGCTTCGGCCGCCGTGACCGGCGGTGCAGTCCCGGCCAGCCCCCGCTTTTCCGTCGCTCGGGAAGGCCGCGAGAGGCGCGGCCCACGCCGAACAGGAGACGATCCCATGACAGCCGAGACCACCGAACCAATGGCCAGTTCCGCAACCGCGGCCGTGCTCGAAGAATTACAGCTCTACGGCTATCGGCCTTTCGCCGACGAGCCCGACCCGAGACCCTTGCCCGAAGCCGACGCCCTTCAGGGAGCAATCGCCGATATCTTCGACGCACTCGCCGCCACGCTGGAAGAGACACGTCTCGAACCGGATCTCGAGGACCTGCTCTGGTCCGTGACGAACCTGTTCCATCGCGCAGCCGCCCGCGTCGACCGCGATCTCGACGACAACGAGCAGGCCCAGAAACGATCGCAACGCGAACAGGACGGCTCGGAGGTCCGCTCGGTCGAACTTGAAGCCCTGACGGCNCAAGGAACCACGNTGATCGAGCGNCGCAACGCNTACGAGCTCATGCGCGANATCGCNGCCGACCANTTCGANACNCATNTCGGNCAGACNTGGCGNCCGCNNTCNGGATCNCGNATCANTCANCGNNCGCTGACNGCGGCCATGATCGACAGCCGCGACTATCTNTCNGCGAAGCGNCGCGCGGAGATCGAACCCCTCCTGCCNANCGGACCACGGGTNGCGTTCTCCGGCGGACTNGACGTCACCGACCATCGGGCGATCTGGGATGCGNTGGACCGNGTNAAGGCNAANCANGCCGACATGGTGCTCCTGCATGGCGGNTCGCCCAAAGGCGCCGAGAAGATCGCCGCNTGCTGGGCCGATAACCGCAAATGCCAGCAAATCGTCTTCAAGCCGGACTGGAAGCGCCACGGCAAGGCNGCGCCGTTCAAGCGNAANGACGCGCTTCTTGAGGCGATGCCCATCGGCCTCATCCTCTTTCCGGGNTCNGGNATNACNGACAATCTGGCNGACAAGGCCAANAANCTCGGCGTCCCGCTCTTCGATTTCAGGCCGAAGAACAACAAAGCGCAGGCAGCGTGATGCCTGAGNTGCATCACCTGATGCGCGCGCCGGAANGTTNCGGCGTGCGCTGCTTTGCGCTATACTTCGAAAAGCGCCGTGGCGGTTGGTGGAGGCGCTCCATCCATGAAGGAGACCGCCCATGTTTCTGTCCGNATTGCTGAGCGTTGTCGGCCTCGGCTTNCTCTGCTGGCTGTTATTCAGCCTGGCCGTCTATGCGCTTCCGTTCTTCGTCGCCGTCACGGTCGGCTACTACGCGTTTGAAAACGGGGCGGGGCCGATCGNCGCCATCGCCGTCGCCCTGTTCGCCGGCGCCGTCGCTCTTATCCTCGGGCAAGTCGCGTTCGCCACGATCCGGTCACCGACCATCCGCCTGGCGATCGGCGCGCTCTATGCCTTGCCGGCAGGAGTGGCCGGTTTTCACGTGGTCAAAGGGCTTTCTGAGACCGGCGGCGCAGGCGAGGCGTGGACCCTCATCTTCGCGAGCATCGGTGCGATCATCGTCGGCGCGACGGCATGGGTGCGCATCGCATCCCTTGTAGGACCTGACGTGCATCATCAGCTAGTCTGAAAGTTCTCCATTACTGGCGACTGGCATGCAAACCGACCAGCCGAGAGAGAAGGATCACGGTATAGAGCGTACCACCTATCGCTTCGAAGGTGACGAAGGACTGCGCGTAGAATCCGACAGGAGTGATATCGCCGTAGCCGAGTGTGGTGAGGGTAACGTAGCTGAAGTAGACCATCTGTTGCCAGTCGATAGCGGCACCCGAACTGGCCACGAAGGACCCCGGCGCGCACCATTCGATGAAGGCCAGAACGGCGGCGAAGCCCGATCCGATGACGAGGTAGAGCGAAGTGGCCGAGAGGAGCACATCGGTCATCACTGTCCGCGCGCCGAAGGTGTAACGGGCCAGCACCACGATCATGCCGAGATGATAAACCATGGATGTCAGGTAGACGGCGAGTGCTGTCCCGTTCGAGGGGACATAGGAGTTCAGAATGCCCGCGATGAACACAGCGAGCCCCGCGCTCCCAACAAAAATGCGTAGAAGGCGATGACCCGTGAGTGCCCAGGTCGCCACCCCGAAAATCGCCGCGTAAAAGCCATAGAACAGTGCAGGCCAAACCCCAGCGGCGGCCGACAAGGGATAGGTCAGATTGTGGATCAGGATTGCCGCCAGAAAGCCAGCATTGGCGGCGACCTTGTTCCTGGCGGTGGGAAGCGACAGCATCTCAGGCCGCCTTCCGATGGCCGAGCGCCGCCATGGCCGCCATAATCAGCAGGACACCCGCGCCGAGCCAGAGCCCGTGCAGATGCAGACCCACGCATGCCCAGCCCCAGGCCGCAAGGGCAGCCACGGCCAGAAGGTAGAGGCCGCGCAACCGTTCCGCGGTGACGCGGTGAAAGATTGTGCAGCCGAGAAGGAAGAGCGATGGCCCGGCGAAGGCGATGAGCGCGGTTTCGGCATGGATCGCGTCATGCGGATGGGCCACGATCATCTCAATGGCGACGGCGGTCACGATGGCCCCGCAGACGGCCACGCCATGAGCATAGGCCAGACCTGCGCGGGCGAGACTGGTGTGATCCGTCTCATGTTCAAATCGGTGTTCCCCCGGCTCCGCGAGATCGACGAAGTAGATCCACCAAAGTGTCACGATCAGCAGGAACCCGATCAGCGCGGCCAGCCCCGTATCCACATGGATCTCGTGGCTGACCAGATAGCCGCCGAGCAGGAGAATGGATTCGCCGAGCGCGATGATGAAGATCAGTTGGTTACGCTCGAAGAGATGCAACCCTTTCAGTGTCCAGCTCGACATCGGGGTCGCGCCTTGGCCCGGAAGCCAGAACCCCAAATAGGGCGCGGCATAGTCGATCAGCACAGCAAGGATCCAAAGCGCCAGCCGTGCAGGCTCCACAAAGGCGCCGATGATCCAGAAGACGCCGGAAATCGCGCTCCAGGCGCCAAGCTGGAAATAGTTACGCCCCATGATCTGACCGCGAAAGACAAAGGTCATGTAGGCTGCGCGGATCAGCGCCATGGAGACATACGCGACGGCGAACAGCTCCGCGCGTTCGTTAAAGGCCTGCGGCGCCGCCACCGCCATCAGCAGCGCGCAGCCCATCAGGACAATCATCAATCCACGCCCGCTAGGATGATCCGGGTTCACCCAGTTCGCGGCCCATGCGGTGTAGTTCCACGCCCACCAGACCGCGGCGAAGAGCGTCAGATACTCAAGCGCGCCGAGCCAGTTCGCGTGTTCCAACAGGTAATGCGAGAGCTGAATGATGGTGAAGACGTAAACGAGATCGAAGAACAGCTCCATATTGGTAACTCGGGGCGTTTCTTTGGGAGCGAGGTCGCGTAAGGCGCCAGTTGGCACGAGGCGATGAATTAGGCTGGACATGGAATTTCCCCGTGGTGTTTTTAGTAACTATCCCTGAAATCCGCCTGCATTCAAATATTGGCTTTCCTCGGCCGTCGGCATGCGTTCGAAGATCGGCTGCCTGTGGGGAAAGCGGCCGAAGCGGGCGATGATGTCGCGATGACGCTTTGCCTTGTGGAGCCCCGAAGGTAGATAGCGGCGATGGAGTGCGACCGACAGGTCCTGATCCTTAAGCGTTTCGGAATGGGCGAAGGGTAACAGCATGAACAGGCGTAAGTCTCGCGGCGCCTGTCCGATGAACTCTTGCTTCTCAGCGTGGTGCGCAACCGACAGGGCCTGCTGATCTGAGTGATACATCTCTTTCGTGCCGCGAAACGCGTTGCGTGGATACTGATCCAGCAGGATCAGCAGTGCGAGACAGCCCTCGGGTATGGCCTCCCAAGCCGAGAGATCACCCGCCATGGCAGCCTCGTGCAGGGAGGCGAAGCGCTTGCGAAAGGCGGCGTCGAACGCGGGGGACTTGGAGAACCAGTCTTTGGATGCCGCTCGCCACCATGCGATCACTTCACCGATACGCGGATCTGTCATACTGCGCGCCAATCTTGCTGGATGGAAAAGGCCGGCGGCAAGTCGCCGCCGGCCAAAACGGCTCACTTAGTGGTGTAGCCGCCGTTGACGAGGATGGTCTGGCCGGTCATCCACCATCCGTCGGAGACCATGAAGGTGATCCAAGGCGCGATATCCTCGATGTCGGTCAGGCCTGTCTTCGAGAAGGGAGAAAGCGCTGCTGCGGTTTTGTGGTACTGCTGCGCTTCCTCACCCTCGGCCGGGTAGAAGAACGGCGTATCCATTGGGCCGGGGCCGATTGCAGTTACTGAAATGCCGCGATCTCCGAGTTCCTTAGACGCAGCACGGGTGAAATGCTCCACCGGCGCTTTCAGTCCTTCATAGGCCGCATAGAAGGGCGTATAGGCGCCCAGTAGTGAAGTGACGATCGTGCAGATCTTGCCGTTATCGTTGACGTGCTTGCCAGCCTCTTTGAGGAAGAAGAAGGCGGACTTCACATTGACCGCACAGGATTGATCGAAGACCTCTTCAGTCACCTCGGCCATCGGCTTCTTCACCACCATGCCGACCGTGTTGATCGCGATGTCGGGGCGTCCCACGGCAGCGACCGTGTCCGCGAGCAGTTTTTCCATCGCCGCCGCCGAGGTCAGGTCAGCCTGGAAGGCCACCGCTTCGGCGCCAGCGGATTTGATCGCCGCGATCGTTTCTTCGGCGGCCGCCTTCGTGGCGTCGCTGTTATAGTGGATGGCGATGGCCCTCGCGCCGGCTTGGGCGAATTCGCGCGCCAGCAACCCGCCAAGGTTCTTCGCGCCGCCAGCGATGAGAACCACTTTGCCTTCGATACTGTTTCTCGACATGTCATTTCCTTTCCGGTGGTGAGTGCGCCTTCGGATCGACGCCTTGCGCAGAAAGTGACCTGTCTTCAAATAAAGATAAATCGACAGTTCTTGACATCATTTGCCGGAAATGACGAACAATATGCATGGATCGAATTCATCAGATGCACGTGTTTGTTCAGGTCGTGGAATGCGGAAATTTCACCCGCGCGGCTGCGGCCCTCGGACTTCCACGCTCGACGGTATCCAGTGCGGTGCAGGCGCTTGAAGACAGACTCGGCGTACAGCTTCTTCAGCGCACGACCCGCGTGGTGCGTCCGACACAGGAGGGGTTGCAGTTCGCGGATACTGCCCGCGATCTGGTCGATGCGGTCGCGCAGGCCGAGGGACAATACCGGCTTCGGCCAGATGATATCTCGGGGCGTCTGCGGATCGACATGCCAAGCCGGATTGCCAGGCGCATGGTGATTCCGCATCTGCATGAGTTTCGCGCGCGCTTCCCGGCGGTAATGCTGGATATCAGCGCCACGGACCGGATGATCGATCTGGTCTCTGAGGGGATTGACGCGGTGGTGCGTCTGGCCGTTCTGGAGGACAGCGAACTGATTTGTCGCAAGATCGGCGATGTACCGATGTTGACATGCGCTGGGGCGGAGTATCTGGCGAATTACGGAACACCACTGACCCCTGCGGATCTTTCGGGTCATCAACTGGTCAACTATGCGCTACGCATGCCTGCACTCTCATCCGAGTGGGAAGGGCGTGAGAACGGGCGTGAAGTCACCGTCGCCATGTCGAGCCACCTTTGCGTTGACAATGCGGAAAGTTACGTCTCTGCCGCTCTGCATGGTCACGGTCTGATCCAGGTCCCCGCGCATGACGTCACCGATGACATAGCCGCTGGCCGACTTATCGAGGTGCTGACTGAGTACCGACCGGCGCCCGTGCCAATTTCCATTCTCTATGGGCGCCGCCGGCACGTCGCACCAAGACTGACAGTGTTCATGGACTGGTTATCGAACCTGCTGCGAGATGAAGGTTTTGCCGAGACTTAACACTAGATGCGATATGCAAGGCTGGACGGTTTTGTACTTTGATCTCAGCAGTTTAAACGCCGACTGCCTCCAATATGAACGGACTGAAACAATGAAGCATCCTTGGCGCTTAGAGCTTCTTGCAGAGCGCCGCAAATAGATGAAGCTGCGAGTCAGGCGTCTTCATGTCCAGGCGCTACCGCATAGACGTCGGATAGCTGCTCGATCAGGCCCGACTGGATCGGCGCCGTCGCCTCATTGATTGCCGCGACGCCCATGTCATCGCCGACCTGGGTACGCAGGGGACGCTCGCCTGTCATCTCGACAAGCTCTATGATCCGGTCTGCAACATTCCGGGCATCATTACCCGCATGGCCCTGCTCGAACAGGTCGAGGAACATGCCCAGCATCTTTTCCCGACCCGCAGCATGCGGGCCATAAGAGTCCAGCGTACCGGATCTGTCCGGGGACGGCGCAGTGTTCACAAGATCCGTTGCATGACCGCTTGGCTCGATTAGAACCGACTGGATGTTGAACGGGGCGAGTTCATAGTTAAGGCTTTCCGACCAGGCCTCCATCGCCCATTTCGAAGCGCAATAGACCCCGAAATAGGGAATCGCCAGCCGCCCGGCGGAGGAACTGATATTGATGAGCAGCCCTTCCCGGCGCTTGCGCATGGCGGGCAAGACCGCCTGGCTCATCGTAGCAAGGCCGAACATGTTGACGTCAAAGCACGCCCGCATCTTTTCGAGCGAGAAAGCCTCGGTCACGCCGACCGGCATGATGCCGGCATTGTTCACGAGCACGTCCAGCGAGCGTTCAAGTTCGATCTCGGCAGCGACCCGCGTGCAGTCATGCTCGGAGGTGACATCCAGCTCGACCACACGAAGGGAATATCCAGCGCCCGCAGCGGATTTCTGCAGGGCCTGTGCGGCCTCGCGGTTGCGGCCGCTGATATCGCGCATGCCTGCGAAAACGTGATGACCGCAGGCGGCAAGCGTCCGGGCGGTCAGGAGGCCGATGCCACGGCTGGCGCCGGTGACGAGGACCGTTTTGGCGGTGGGTTGGGTCATGCGTCTACACTCCACTTTTGAAGACTGATTTGAGAAAGAGATTGAGCGGGCCATCATCGCCGGTCGCTTTCATACGTGTCAGGGCGCCGCTCCAGGCGTTCAGCAGCCAGTCGGCCGCTTCCTCCGCACTCAGGTGGGACAAGCCGATCTTCGACAGGTCGGCTTTACCGAGGCAGGCGGCAAGCTCTCCGGAGAGGTCGCCCCAATTGCCTTTCAGTTCGGACTGGAAGGTCGGCACTTCATCGGCGAGTTCGGTCGTCAAATTGCACATCAGACACCCCTCCGCGAACCTCCTGTGTTCCATGTCGGACCGTGCCGCTTCAAAGAAATTCTTCAGGCGGGTCAGCGGCGGCACGCGCTCGTCGCATAGAACCCGGTGGGCGAAATCGACCTGCGTGTCCGAATAGCGGTGCGCGACCGCAATGCCGAAGTCCTCCTTGCTGTCGAAGTAGTGATAGAAGGAGCCCTTGGCGACGCCTGCCTGTTTCAGCACGTCATTGATGCCGGTTTCGAAAAAACTCTTCTGGCGGAACAGTTGCTGGCCGGTTTCGAGCAGCTTCTCCCGCACCGCATAGTAGTGTTCCTGGTTTCTGATCCGCGCCATGCGACCCTCCTTAGAAGATGCTAATATAAATAGACCAGTCTATTTTTTATTCAACGTCGCTCACCGAATTTGGCTGGAGAAATGCGCTCAATACTTTGTGAGTGCATACTTTTTGTGTTGATGCGAAATGTCCTTGAATGTGCTGGAAAAAATCCTCTGACCTCAACTTAAGGTCCTCGCATGCATAGTGAGACTTCCTGAGTTGGAACTCGTTCTCGTGAGAATCTATTTGACAAACGTAAAATAAGTGGCATGTGTTTGCCTGCGATCACAGTAGGTATTCTATGCAGCAAAAGCCCAATGATCCCCGCTTCCATAGAAGCAGAAGCACACTGATCGAAGCGATGATCCAACTGGTGCGTGAGCAACCAGTTGTGTCCATATTGATCACGCAGGTCGTTGAAGTGGCAGGGGTGACGCGCCCCACCTTCTACCAGCACTTCGCCGACGTCCCATCTGCGGCGCGGGCCGCGGCGCTCCACCAACTTTCAGAGGCATACCCACATATTGAAAGCGGGCTTGAGCGTGCCAGTGTTGAGGAAGTCCGCACAATGCTGGAAAAGCGAACTGTGTCAGTGCTGCGTCATCTTCACACAGACAAAACATTCTATCTCAACGTATTCGATAGCGCGGGCAATATCGATCTTTTCGAGGGACTGGTCGGGATTGTGTCGGAGCGAATGATGCGACCCGGCTTCCAGAGGAAGACTCATCCGAACGAAGATGAGCGTGACCTGAAGCTCCTTCTGGCCGGCGGCCTCACATGGTTATCGATCAATTGGTTGCGTAAGGGAGACAAAGCGTCTTCGGCGGAGGCAATGGCGCGGAGAATCGTCAAGTTCGCGCTAAAGATCGGGGACATGGCATGATTCTACAGTTTATGCGGATTGCTCTGTGAACTCACGCTGAAGCGCAATTTCTGATATGTCGTTTTACCCCAATCGGTTCTGGATTTCCATCAGCTTGGTTTCGAAGATTTCCGCTGGGGTGTGATAGCCGAGGCACTTGCGCGGTGTTGAATTGAGGCGGTGGCAAATCGACCTCAAATATCGATTTGTCAGTGCCGTCGGTTCGGTTGAGCGAGGGAGATACTTCCGCAGCCTGTTGTTCGTGTTCTCGACAGTACCTTTCTGGTAGGGAGCTTGCGGATCACAGAACCATGCATCCGCGCCGATCCCGGCTGTGAGATGCTTCCAGGCCGAGAATTCGGTGCCACGATCAAAGGTGATGGACTGGCGCGCGTCGGCGGGCAGGGGAGCGAGCCCTTGGATCAGCGCCTCCATGATAGGCTTGGATTGGCGATCCTCGTTGCGAAAGACGACTGCGAAGCGGCTGACGCGCTCGACCAGGGACGTAACATTCACCTTTCCATGTTCTTTGCGGAACATCATCAGATCGCATTCCCAGTGGCCGAACTCGGCGCGCTCAGAGACACGCTCAGGCCTGTGCGACAGGCTTTGATTATCGAACATATGGGTCCGGTTGTGTCTGCGGTAACCACGCGGCCGACGACGACGGCGGTGTTCCGGCAAATGGCGGAAGAACTGTTCCTCACGACCGTCTTTGGAATAAGCGAAGCGGTAGATCGTCTCATGGCTCACCCGGATCGGGTGGCGTTCCAGCCGCATCCGGCCCGCAATCTGTTCGGGCGACCAACCAGCCTTCAGACGGTCTTCGATGGTTTCTTTGAGTTCAGGGTACACGATCATCTTGCGATGGATCGCGCGGCGCTTCTCATACTTGGCCTGGGCCGTCATGCAGTAGTAACCGTTCAGCTCCGGCAGTTCGGTGTCCTCAAAGGTGTTCCGCTTCAACTCGCGATAGATCGTGGACGCTGCGCGACCCAACCGATCCGCAATCTCTGGAACCGGCATTTTGGCTTCAAGCCACTTTGCGAGCTTGCGGCGCTCGTCCAAATTCAGGTGACAATAGTGGCTTCCCATTCTTCATACTCCATGCAACTCTATGTATTCCTACAGAATTTGCACTTCGTTTGTGAATCCACCCTCGAAGGACGAGACGACCGATAATTCATCTCCTGATCGGGTGGGCAATCTGTGTTGTCGCCTTATCGATTTCGCCTGCCGCGCTTGCTCAGGAGAATACACCGGTTGCGTTGGATTATAATGCCGCAGAGCTAAAGTTCCTGGAACGATCCGATGCGATCGCTGCGGCCAGCGATAAAGTCAACGCGATGCAGGCGCAGGAACGGTCGACCAGACATCTGCATCGTCCAGACATCGATTTTGAATTTCAGCTGCTAGAGTATCAGAAGACACTCTATCTACCTCTTGGCTCCTTGTCGCCTCTCATTAAAGACTATGGGATCCCCGATCCGCTGGTATTTCGTCAAGAGATGAGCAGTACACGTCCAATTTTCAGTGCAACATTGCCGATATATACCGGAGGGGAGATCGCTGCGGCAAAGGATGGTGCCCGGGCGCAAGTAGATGGGGCGCGCGCAGAGCAGAACCTTACCGTGGAAGACGGCCTGCATCAGCTCGTAAGCGCATATTTTGGCCAACAATTGGCGGAGCGGGTGCTCGGCGTAAGGCGGGATGTGCTGTCCGGATTAGAACAACATCTCAAGGATGTAACACGCATGGAAGACGCCGGACTTGCGAGCCGAGCGCAGCGCCTGCAGGCGGAAGTCGCGCGTGACGAAGCGAAACGCGAATATGAAAATGCCATAGCGAGCTTGGCGACCGCGAATGTTGCACTTGCCGGTTTGTTGCGGTCCCCAAGCGGTGTACGCCCGCTCAGTCCCCTGTCTGTAATATCTGAGCCGCTTAGGCCTGTCGAAGACTTCAAGGCGTCTGCGCTTGCAACCCATCCTGAGCTCATGAGGTTGCAGGCGATCACTGACCAGGCCGATGCCGGAGTGCGCCAGGAGATCTCCAAACAACGCCCTCAAGTCTATGGGTTCGCCCAATACAATCTGGATCGTGAGGATGCCCTCTTGACTGATCCCGATTGGATGGTTGGCGTTGGGTTTAGGTACAAGTTTCTCTCTGGTGTTGATCGTAAGGAAGGGGTTGCCTCTGCAAGGGCGGTTGCAGATCAAGCGCGGGCGGGTCGCAGGGAAGCGAGAATCCAGATCGAGATCGGTGTGACTAGGTCCTGGTTCGAGGTGGAAGCGGCGCGGAAGAATTTCCTCCTTCTCGACTCGGCTATCGCCTCGGCCAAGGAAAACCTCCGTCTGCAAAGGCTTGCTTATAGCGAGCAGCAGGCGACATCCCTTGATGTCATCGATGCACAGCTGGGTCTTGGGCGGGCGCGTATTCAGCAGACCCAGGCTGCATATGACTACATTGTTGCGTTGGCGGATCTACTGTCGATCAGCGGGAAAATGCTAGAAATGCCACATTTTTTAAACCGCGCCGACAGGGTGGTCCCATGACTGAAGACATAGAGATTGAAGAAAGCGGCGAAGCAGTGGGGGCTGAGGTGGAGCCCCCTTTGGCGAGGCAGGCGCAGGGCAAGTCGCGCAAACCATTGTTCGCTCTTGTGGGCGGCATCGGTCTTGTCATTCTGATCGTATCAGGGCTCTGGCTCGGCTATCGTCCGGTCCAGGATCAGATCGAGGGCATGGTCGATGCGCGAGAGATCCGGGCCGCCAGCAAGGTGACTGGCCGGATAGAAGCGTTTCATGTCTCCGAAGGGGCGCGGGTTACCGCCGGACAGCTTCTGTTTACGGTCGATAGTCCTGAAGTCGTGGCCCGGTCGCAACAGGCCAACGGTGCGGTTACCGCTGCAAGAGCCATGGAGGCGAAGGCGGAGGACGGTGCGCGCGCAGAAGATATACGCGCGGCCGAGGCTCAATGGCGTCGCGCGAAGGCGGCCGCCGATTTGGCGGGAGCGACGCATCAGAGAATTCAGCGGCTCTTCAACGAAGGGGTCGTGCCGGGACAACAAAGAGACGAGGCTGAAGCAAATGCGGTCGCTTCGAAAGAGGCGGAGCGCGCAGCCAGAGCTGTTTATGATCAGGCGCTGGCTGGCGCCCGCGACGAAGACAAGCTGGCGGCCAGCGGTCAGCTTGAGCAAGCGTTGGGCGCCTTTGCCGAGGTTGAGGCTGCGGCCGCAGAAACGCGCATTGCCTCACCGGCGGATGGGGAAGTCGGTCGACGCCTTGCTCAAGTGGGAGAGTTGGTGCCGCAGGGCTTTCCGGTATTCATGGTGACGGAAACCGGGGATCCCTGGGTGACCATCTTCGTACGCGAAGACCAGTTTAGTGATTTGCGGCGAGCAGCGGTTTACAAAGGGACCATACCCGCTCTTGGAGATAAGGAAGCTGAATTTCAGGTCACATTCATTGCACCCGCAGGCAACTTTGCCACTTGGCGGGCGACGCGCCAATCCAGCGGCTATGACGTCAAGAGCTTTGAGGTTCATCTTAAACCGACTGAACCAATTGAACGGCTTCGTCCGGGGATGACGGTGCTTTTTCCCTGGCCGCAGCGATCAGAGCCATGAGGGCGTTCGCGTCGTCGTTTGTGCGAGAACTCGATTTCCTGTCCCGCAATTTCTGGGATCGCGCGATGGTCAGTTGGTTTCCGGCTATGTTGCTTGGGATACTCGCATGGGTGTTTGGGGCTGGTGTTGTCCGCGATCTTCCCATAGTGCTTGTGGATCAGGACCAAACGCAGATTTCGCGAGAACTCGGCTTAAGATTGGATGCAGCCCCGGCGATTCATGTTGTCGCGAGCATATTAGATTTCGGTGAGGCGAAGCAATTTGTGCAGGCCCGCAAAGCCTACGTCGTCGTTCTCATACCGAGCGGTGCGTCTCGTGAGATCCTGCAGGGCAATAGTGCTGCGATCGAGGTCTTTTACAATGCCAGCTATTCCACAGCATCCGGAGCTTTGCTCCGGGATGTCAATTCTGTTATCGAGGATTATTCTGCAAAACTTGCTATGCGGCAGACGGCGGCTCTTCAGCCCAGTGGGGTAAGGCCTCCACCCATCAAGGTTCAGAGTACGCTCCATTTCAACCCGCAAAGAAGTTACGAATTTCAGTTGGTGTCGCTGTTGCATCCGGCGCTTTTACACCTCGCTTTCATGATTGCGGTGACAAGCGCGCTTGGACGCGAGTTGCGGGACCGGACCATTGGAGAATGGTTGTGCGAAAGGTGGTCGACCGTGCCTGCCATCGCCGGCAAGATCGCGCCGTACATCCTGATATTCATGGGCTGGAGTCTTGTTGTTACGGTGTATCTCGCCAAGTTTCGTGGATGGCCGATCCAGGGGCGCGTTAGTCTGCTTATTCTGGCCTATTTGTGCATGTATACGGCATATTCCGCCATCGCTCTGGCGCTGGTCGGGGTTACAAGGTCAATGATGCAGTCCCTTTCGGTGGCTGGGATTTATGCGGGTGCGTCATTCGCTTTCACGGGCGCGATCTTTCCAATTCAATCCGCATCAGGATTCGCGCGGGTCTGGAGCCAGATTCTCCCGTTCACCTGGTTCACAAAAGTTTTGAATGGGCAGTGGAGCATGGCGGGGCCGCCGGAAGTCGCCATCGGCTACATCGGCATATTGTGCCTGTTCACCGGCCTGGGAACACTCATCGGTCTGCCCGGCTATATCAACGCTGCAACCCAGCCTGCGGTATGGGGGCGAAGATGATTGCCCGCGCCTTTTTTGCGACATTCAAAGCGATTCTTTCTGATCGCCCGGCATTTCTCTTACTGGGTGTCTCCTTTGTTCTTTATTCATTTTTCTATCCCTCAGCCTATACAGGCCAGGTGGCGGTGCGTTTGCCACTGGTGGTAGTCGATCTTGATAACAGCGCATCGAGCCGGTCGTTGGCGGTGAAGATCGGAGCAACACAGCAGGCAAGAGTCGTTGCGCGTGCGCCATCACTGAACGAGGCGCAAATTCTCTTGGAGGATGAGCGGGCAACAGCAATTGTTCTGATTCCATCCGGTTTTGGGGATGAAATTCGCGCCGGTGGGCAAGGCGTCGTTTCACTCTATGGAAATGGTGCATACCTTCTGCGTAGTGGAGCCGCCCTATCAGGCGTGGCGACGTCCTTAGGAGCGTTGGCGGTTGAGTCAGCAAAGGATCAGGCTCGGACTCTTGGTGCGCCAGCTGCCAACCCTTTGAAATTCATTGAAAGACCCTTGTTCAATACACGAGAGGGATACGGGAGTACGGTCGTTCCTGGTGTTGTCTTCCTGATTGTGCATCAGACCTTGTTGATGGGGTTGGCGCTCCTGGCTGCGACGTTGCGTGAGGCGCAAGGACGAACAAAATTCCCGCTGCGGACCTTTCTGGGGATCGCTTTGGCTTTTTTTGTGCTCGGCGTTGCGGAAGTTTTCTATTTCTCAGGTTTTGTCTTCTGGTTGCAGGACTATCCCCGGGGCGCGGGACGCCTCGGTGATCTTCTTCTTTCGGGGGGGCTGTTTGTATCGGCGACCATAGCTGGCGCACTTGCTCTTGGAAGCTTTTTTCGTACGAGGGAGCGGCCGGTGCAGATATGGATCATCACCTCTTTGCCGATCTACTTCCTGAGTGGTTTGTCCTGGCCCATTGAGGCGATGCCGCATTGGCTCGCCGTTTTCCGCCGACTATTTCCTACCAGCTCGGGAATTCAGGTCATGATCGGGCTCAATCAGATGGGAGCCCCGCTGTCCAATCTGTGGCCAGATCTGGCGAACCTATTCGGCTTGACGGCGGCATATGGGGTGATCGCTGTTTGCCGTCTTGTGGATTTCTCGGGTGGGGCAGGCCTATCGTCGCTGACCAAAGGGCGTATTGCTCTTTCACAAAAAGCGCTGAGTGGAGCCGACGAACGTTAAGGCAAGGGGCTGGTTCACAGCGGCGCAGGCTTATATCTGATTAGCGCCGTAGAGACCCAGCATATGTCCTAGTGATGTCTTTAGGGTTCGATCAGTCCCTTCAGAAAAATAAGTAACACCTGATCCCGAGGCAACGTGTTGTCCACCGGTCCACACAAGACGAGTCCGGACCATAAAGCGTATAAGCTGATTGCAAGCTGTACGGACGGAATTCTGAAGTCGAGTGCAAATCGCGCCTTCAGGAGATCCAGAACTGAAGCGAGCGCCGCATAACTGGCTTTTCGGGTATCGGCACATTGAGCCGCAAACTGGGTGTCACGCCGTGCCTGCAATTGCAATTCAATCGCCAGCAGTGACCATCGCGTGTCTTGAGAAATCTGCGCAAGGCGGCTGGCAAGCTTCTCCAGGGCGTCGTCGAGTGTGTCGTCTGTTGCTTCCTTCGCCAGATCAAGAAGCAATTCGGCTTCGTGTTCGATATGACGTTGGAGAACCGATAACAACAAGTCCTCCTTGCCAGCGAAATTGGAGTAGAAGGCGCCTTGGGAAAACCCCGCCGACTCGCACAAGCTTCGCAGAGACGTCGCATTGATTCCTCCTTCGGCGAACAGGGTTTCAGCCGTATCGAGGAGGCGGTCACGAGTCTGTCTTTGCTGTTCTTGCCGGGACAGCCGGCGGTGGGGGCTCTTCATCGGTACATTCTTTTGACTGCCGCCCAATTTCTCGAGCTCAGTCTCCCTTCCTTTCAAATCCCTTACGGAATGTCGTGATCCACGTCGCGAGGCTTTTCAGGGCATCTCCGCCTTTTGCCGCAAGGCTTTCGATCTCGGCTTCAAAGGCATCACGTCTAGATGTCTCGGGCTCGGGAAGTGGGGGAAGAATGTGTGCATAATAGGTGCGATCAAGCAATCGGTGTAACAGGCGTTCGCCTGGGAACGGTTTGCCGCTGTTCAGGGCGCGGGCGCCTTTGAGCAGGTTACGGATGTCATATTGTGTGGGACTGATGTCCGGGGCCTGTTTGGGAATGTTGAGGAGCTTGTAGACCCCGATCCTGGCTGTCCGGATGGACGCTTCCATCGTAAAGATGATGTCGTTTCGCGTTTCAACAAACTGCCCGACAAGTCCGAGATTTGTGCAGCCATCCGGAACGACCCTTGGCCTGTCTCCTGCGGCGCGTTTCATGAATTGTGCGGTGATGTACGGCATGAGTGCGGTGCGCACCTTGGTATTGGCGACGATGTCGTCAATCTGCGCCTCGATCCCCAGATGATAGCAGAGTTCGGTCAGGATTTCCCGGCCAGTACACTGTGGCATGGTCTTGCGGACGTGATTTCCGGATTGGTCCATGAGCAGGCCGTAGACCCATACGACAAGCGTGTCTTCCGGCTGGTCAGGGAAGTGCGGCTGACGGTTGCAGGTGACACTCAAGAGCCAGTTTGAGTCCGTAAAGGTAATGATGCCGCCCGTCACCGTGCGCCCCGAATATGGATCGTTGACGGAGAGTTCCTTGAGTTTCTCGACAAGAGGTGAGGGTTTGCACGTCAGCGTAGCTGACTCCCAGATGGACTGGTCGGTGTCGCCATAGAATTTTTCCGGGTGCCCGAAGACAGGAGACTTCTCTGCGAGATTTCGCCAGAGTGTCCAGCCGCTCTCCTCACCCGGATCGTGCCGGCCGACCGCTAGCTGCGGAACTGTGTCTAGGTCACCATAGGCCGTGTTTTCGGTCATCGATCCCGTCAGGGCAAAGACAAGGTCGTTTGGGCGCACATCGATCTGGTGCGCTTGCCCTGAGATCGTGCATTCAATGCCGGTCACGGTCTTTTGTGCGTCTACTTCACTAAGCGCTAGATCATGCACGCGGGTTGCGAACTGGAACCTCACGCCCCTGTGGCGAAGCATATCTGCCAGGGGTTTGATGAACGTGTCGTATTGGTTGTACTTCGGAAAAATAAGGACGGACATGTCACCAAAGCCGTCAACGGAATCCAGGAAGCGGTGCATGTAGAGCTTTACCTCAAGGAGACTGTGACAGTTCTTGAAGGCAAACATAGTGCGGAAGAGCGCCCAGAAATTGCTCTTGAGGAAGCCTTCGCTGAAATATTCCTCAATGCTGATATCATCAAGGTCTTCCTTCCTCTTTAGCATGAGACGGATCATTTCCCATTGCTGTGAGGTGCTCAGGCCGAAATCGGTGAAGTCCAGGATCTCACCTCGATTGCGCATAAGACGCGCCTTCGAATAGTTCGGATCGTTGTCATTGATGAGCCTGTACTCATCGAGAACGGAGTATCCTTCGGGCAGCTCCACGGCGGGAACATCCTGGAACATGTCCCACAGCGTGTCATAGTTCCAGTTCATCTCACGGCCGCCACGGATGATATAGCCATGTTCGGGGTTTCCGGCGCCATCCATTGAGCCGCCTTCAATATCCATTTCTTCGAGGATCGTAATATTGCCAGGCGCCATGTGGCCGTCGCGGATCAGATAAAAGGCGGCCGCGAGGCCCCCGATGCCGCCTCCGATGATCCAAGCCCTCCGGTCTTCAACGTCCGGCGTCGGCAGGGGGCGGTGTCGCGCATACGGCCCAATGAAATCGGGAGGCGGCAGAGTGTTTTCCGGGCGGTGATGCCAATAAGCCGTTGTCGCATCAGGCTCATGCTCGAAACCGTCTGGTGCAACTGTTGGAATATCGAAGCCGGGAAATGTCTTCAGCATCATTGGTGTGTCTCCATATCGGATGCGCAGTAGGGACGACTTCCCACACAAATATCAATTGATATTCAAATATCAATAGATATTTGATGGTTCTCTGGGAACTCTGCGCCATTGCGTTACAATGCCGACGTTTTGACGTGCATTGAGACAATGGGTGTGGCCGGTCAGTCGGTGAAAGCCCGGCAAATGAGACAAGTCTGTAGTCGCCGGCCGATCTGCGGTAGTCTTGATGAGGCGATTATACTTCGGCTTGTAAAAGGAGCTTTGTTTGATGATCGTGCAGGGGCCCTACATCGGCTCTGACAGAAAACATCGCATTGTTCTCGACAATGGTGATCCAGTCTTGCTCAGACCCGCCACTATCTTTGATCGGCATCTCTTCGCGCGTGGCATTGAAGAATTATCGGGCCGGTCACGTTATCTGCGATTCCATTTTGGATTCGAGAAGGTCCCCTTGCGATTGCTGGACCGGCTCACGGCGATTGATGGATGCAATCATCTTTCCTGGGGCGCGATTCATGAAGGGAAGGCGTGTTTGCCAGCGGTGGCGGCCATCCATGCCCTGAGGCGCCATGATGAACCGGCTTCTGGTGATCTGGCATTCGGCGTAACCGACAATTTCCAGCGCAGAGGAATAGCCTCGCTTCTGTTAACGGTGATGCTTCAAGACTGCTTGGCCGCCGGGATCCGGACCCTTCATGCTCATATTCTATATGAGAACATTCCAGCACTCCGACTCGTCAAGAGCTTTGCGGCCGAATTAATTGGCTCGTTCGAGTTCGGTGAAATTTATGCGCTGAGCATCCCAAAAGCCCTCGCAGCAATATTGGCGAAGGACAAACCAAAGGCCGCAACGTCTTTGATCTGGCCATAGTTCGTGCATGATAATTTATGAGGAAGGCTAAATGGCGGCCCTCATTTTCCCTTTCTGCCGCATCCTAAGAAGTTTGCAGACAAAGCAAATTTGTCGGGAAACAATCGTCATGTGAAAATCACTTCATCAGGCTGTCCCTACGTTTTTCTATTCATTGATTTTTTGTTCTTTTTGTTTTTAGAGCGCCAGCACCTCTCCTTGGGGTGTCGTCAGTCCTCAAGTAATGCTGGTTGCTTTGGGGTACACCTTAGCTCATCATCCGCACCCATAACGGCCTCTCATGGACTGATCTGGCCGGGATCGGCTGACGCCTCGACCGCCTTGACCGCAACGGCGGAGACGGACTTTCTTCCCTTGGGCTGCGTCCATTCCTCGCGGACCAAGAAACTCCGGCTCCGCCGTCCTTCGCATGCGCTGCGGGTCCTTCGGACTGCGTCGGTGGTCGCCCCGGCCTTGTCGATCTCCATCGAGGCCGCGACGGACGCGGGCTCGAAAGCCAAAAGGAGAACTGACATGGCCACCATAGGAACCTTCAAGAAGTCCGCCAACGAGTACGTCGGCGAGATCGTCACCCTCAGCGTTCAGGCGAAAAATGTAAGGATCATCCCGGAAGAGGATCGCGCGAACGACAATGCGCCCAGCCACCGCGTCTTCGTCGGCCGCGCCGAGATCGGCGCCGCCTGGTCCAAGCGCTCAAATGAGGGCCGCGACTATCTGAGCCTCAAGCTCGACGATCCGAGCTTCACTGCTCCGATCTACGCCAACCTCTTCGACGACACCGTCATCGAAGGTGAAGACAGCTACAGCCTCATCTGGTCGCGGTCGCGTCGCCAAAACGGCGACTAACGCCTCCCGCAGCTCCGCCCGGCAAAAAACCGGGTAGGGGCTGCCCAGCTTCCCCACGCAGGCTGTGTTAAGCGAACCGAAGCGGATCATATATCGTTGTTGGATGATAATGTCCGACAATGCATTCGGCCGGAAGATTCTCTGTCAAACTCAACGCCGAGCCAGCGCCGGGACTTAATGCGTGTTCTTCCAGCTCATCCACCAGCTCGCAAAAGAGGTACTCAAGGATAGAGCCCGCGAACTCTTCGAGTGCGCCTGGTCGGATCATGACCATTGGTATATCGCATACGAACATTGTTGGACTGCCGATCCCTGTCAGCGCCTTCTTCGTTTCCCAGGAACTCGCTACGCGGATGCCTAGGCAATACAGATACTCGCTGCCATAGATTAGATAGTGCCCGGCGCCGCCGGCCCTGCTGAATAGCTCTTCCTCTCGGGCACAGTAATACAATCGCCCCTCGCGACCACCAGCAGGATCGCGCGCTTTGATTTCATCAATAGCGTTCTGAAGACGCTCTTCAGTCGCATGCTTGAACTGGCCGTTCAGAAAGATTGATCTGGCGCGGTCTTCAACTTCGGCGGCGTTCAAGACCTTCAATCCATTTTGATAGAACTGAGCCAGGTCATTTGTTCTGGTGGCGTGGCCTGCCCGAAAAGCTCGGTACTCCTTCCGCAACCGGTCGGCAGTTAGCGTCTTGATGTCGGTGATCTCGCCTGTGACATCGTTGATCAGGTTGTCCAGCCAGGAAAGATCATCCGAGACGACGTACTTGGGCGGATGGCGGACAAATTCAGCCTTCACCTCTTCGGTGATGAAATCGCCAAGCATACGCCAGATGCGTTCGCGCCACGTCTCAACGAGGGGGTAGCAGAACACGTCGTCTCGCGGCTGCGGGCGCTTAGAAAGGCTGGCGGCTATCTCTCGGTCTTCGTAACCCGGCAGCATACTACCGGGAACCAGCCCGGACGGAGGATATGTGCTCATTGTATCGTTCCCCTCATCGACCGTTGGGATAGCAAGAACGATACTTCAGTCCTTTTCCCGATCATCATCCAGAAGCGCAGCGGGTTTCACGTCGAGCGCTTCGGCCACATGCCAGAGCGTGATGATGGTCACGTTCTGCTGGCCGCGCTCCATCGCGCTTATATGTGCGCGATCGACGCCCATCCTGTCGGCCAAAGCAGCTTGGCTAAGGCCGGCTTTTTCCCGAAAAAACTGTAGGTTCGCACCAAATACTTCCCGAATATCCATCCGCCAGTAAAATGCGGATCGCGTATTTTAATGCGACGTATTATAATACGCGACACTGGGACTGGCTCGTCGGTCGGCACGCAACCAGATTGGAGATTTCAACCGACCGATGCTTGCGTCGATCATGGTTTCCGGTTCATTAATAATTGGCGCCAGACCCGTAAGGACACCGATGCCCGCCACCCAGATCATGATCGCTGATGCTCCGCCGAACGACGCGGCCGTGACTATCTATGACCGTGATCACTTCGCGCTTTACATGCGGCTTCTCGACGCCAATGACGCTGGCGCATCGCTGGAAGAAGTGTCGTCGCTTCTGCTTGGCATTGATGCGGATGAGGAACCGGAACGCGCCCGCCGTGTCCATGACAGTCACCTGTCACGCGCTCGCTGGATGACCGAGCAAGGTTATCGAGACCTGCTGAAGAATGGCCTTCCCACGGGCTGAAGAGTGCTCTGATGCGTCCAACGCATCACACGATGCTTGCGGCCATACTATGCAACCGCAAATTTATTGCAGAACATCCCAAACAACTGACGCCGCTCCACTTGCGGCACGTGATTGGGAGGAGTTCGCCATGCCGACCGACTGGCGCGACGATCACCAATACGATCATTTCGATGATCTCGGCATCTCCGGACTCGCCTGGGAATGCCTTCGACGAAACCTGCACTATCGCAAGGACTATGACCTGATGCGGGAGGGCGGCAGCGCTCCAGCCGACTGGGGGTTGCGATTTCCTTGCAGATCCAAAACTCAATGCGCTCAACGCACCAATCTACTGGCTCCCATCCGCAGCGCCTGCGGTGGTCCAACTCATCGCTGTTCTGCCGGACATCGGCTTGACCGCATCCATACCCCCCGAAAGCATTGAGGACCGCAAAATCGACGCCGAAGGACTGTCATGGGTTCGGCTGAAGAAAGAAGTCAATCTTGTCGGGGAGCAGGTCGGAGATCGACCCGTTGGCCTCCTGCTTCCGCTCGATGGAGACTGGCCCATTCGCCTAGAGGCTGCCGATCGGCTGTATCGCCAACTCATCAATGGCAATGCCGATCCGCCGATCACACGACAGCGACGTGAACGCCTGAAACGCGCTCTGCGGACAATCGACGGAGGCCAGAGTGGCGCCAGCTATCGCGCCGTCGCTACTGTTTTCTTTGGCGCCGATCGCGTCGCCGCCGAACCATGGAAGACGAGTTCGCTCAAGGCGCAAATTGCGCGTCTCGCCGCCTACGGCCGGACGATGATTGATCGCGGTTACAGGGATTTGCTTAGAGGCCCAACCCGCTGAGAGTGGAATGCCGGACTCTTAGTCACGCTGTTCTCTCCGGGATGCAGGCATGCGAGCAGGCGCTGTTCTCCATTTCTTCGATCCGCGTTCACCTCGCACAACGGGCTCGCCGTTCTTACTCATCGTGCGGATCGTATCTGGATCGACATTGCGATATTTTCCGCTGTTGTCCCAAGACCAAACAAACTCGACGTCGTCCGTCGCATAGATCCATTTTTTCGCACCAAGAGCGACAAAGCTATACCAGTGTCCGTCGACCTGGAAGGCGTGACAGTGCCATGCACGCGTGTTTCCGCCTTTACTGGGAGGTCGATAAGGTTCGATCAAACGTGCACTGTAGCTCTCGATTTTCGTCGGACCAATTCGATGCTGCCCTTCCTTCAAAAGGCTCTCTCCCTTCATTCAAACGTCCACAATCTTGTCCGCCTCCCAAAATAGCAGCACGAAGTCGAGCAGTTCCACGGGCAATTTTGCTACATTATTTGGACATACTCCAGGGGTGACGTTTTCGCCGCGGGCTGATCGTCATCCCTCCCGGCGCGCATCTTACGCTTTTCTCGTCTCCGACAGTCCCGCGCTTCCCGCAGCGGGATGGCCTAACCGGAGACGCGACCCATGCCCGATCCCAATGCCGGACTTCCCCCACGCTATTTGAGAACGCCGGAAGCGGCCCGATTCCTTGGCCTGTCCGGCCGAACGCTCGAAAAACACCGCACGTATGGCACGGGACCACGCTACTCGAAGATCGGCGGGCGCGTCGTCTACGCGATCGAGGATCTGCAAGCCTGGGTCAGCCGGGGAGAGAAGAACTCGACCTCGGACGACACG
>NHBK01000027.1 GCA_002173095.1 Hyphomonadaceae bacterium TMED5
CGACGATCCGCTCGCGCGCTGCTCGAATGCCTTCGATGAAGGGGCGTGGCGAGGAATCTGCAAAGCGGGTCAGAGCCGGCGCCGCCTCGTGCGCGAAGCGATTAGCGGCGTATTTGGAATGCCGGATGCTGATTTCCTGGAAGTCCTCAACGCCCCAGAGATTGCGGTTCTGGCAGACGGCGCGCAGATAGAAACTGGCGATGCCGAGCGTCTTCGCGCCGACTTCAGAATTCCAGCAATAGAAGCCCCGGAAATAGAGATCGGGAGATCCGTCGGACAGCTTGCCCGCCTCGATCGGGTTCATGTCGTCGACCAGGAAGAGGAAGACGTCTCGGTCGGAGGCGTAGAGCGTGGTCGTATCCTTGGTGATGTCGACCATCGGATTGTAGACGCCGCTCGACCAGTCAAGCGTGCCGGGCACTTTCCAGCGCGTATCGCCAGTTCCGTTCCCCGCGATCTTCTGCACGGCCGCTACGAGTTCGTGGTCGTAGATGCGGCCATAATCCGGGCCGGTGACGGCGCGTAGTTCCGTGCGCCCGTCTTCGGTTTCCAGCGTCTTGATCTGCTCGGCTCGGTGCGAGGTGAGCCCGTATTGCAGGTTGATGCCCGCAAGCGGCGCCGGGAGCTGGCGCAGATAGGCCGCCGGCGCGCTGACTAGGCTGGCGAGCTGGCCGAAGCTCCAATGGGTCGGCGCGACCGGCGCCTCGGCGTCGGGCAGGATGAGCGCCAGGTTTTCCGGATCGTCGCGATGGGCTTCAACGCGGATCGCCGCGCTCTCGACTGTCCGCGTGCGGCTGCGCTCGGCGCGGCCCTTCACCGACGCGTAGAGCTCCGACAGGGACAGATAGCGCTCGTCATTCGGCCGGGAAAACCATTCCGAGGAGACGCGGCCGATCCGCTCTCCGCGCGAGATATCGACTTTGTAGCCGCCGCTCGCGTCGCGCCGGCCGTCCAGGGTTTCAAGGTTGGTCATGGGTCAATCTCCGCGACAGGTCGGCCGAGAGCCTCTCTCTCGACCTCCAAACCCGTCACGGCGAAAGCCGCCGAACTCTTACTCTTTATCGGGGAACATGTTCGTCTTGATTGGCCAGGCATTTGGCGCAGCACCGCCGAACACCTGTCTTCGCCGCCATTGACGCTTCACCCGGATGCGGAGCATTTCTCCGCGTACTACGGGGCGGCACAGTCGCTTCATGTCCAATTCCGTACCCAAACGCCGGCAGCGTTCGCGCGCGGCAAAAATTGATCTTTACGACTACGCGCAGATTCCGGAACCGAAGCCGCGTGGACGTCCCGAACCAGAGTTGACCGACTGGCGCGTCACCGATGAGTGGCTGAAGCGCGTGCCGGTCACTTCGTCCGAAGTGGATGTGTTTGAGGCCTGGTTCGGTGATCTGTTCGACGATTTGTTCGGCCCCTTGGGTTCGGTTGGCTCCTTGACAAAGTTATCATCTAAAGATAACCTAATATGACAGAGGAGACATACGATCCGAGCCTTGACGCCTTGCTCGATCTCGATGGCCAGGTGCTCGTCATCGACCCTGCGGGCAGGCATTGGGTGAAGTTCGTCGTTACGCGCGTGCCCGTTAGCCCGGAGAAGCCCCATGGGCTCGACTATTCGCTGACGCTGCACGGACCTGACGGCGAGCGGCTTGTCGGCTTCGACAATGCTCATCCTGTCGGCCGCCGCAAACGCGGAGAACCGCAGGATCACCGCCACCGGCTCCGGACCGTGCGTCCCTATGACTATCAGGATGCCGCGAGCCTGATCGTCGATTTCTGGGAGACGGTGGATGCAGTGTTAAAGGAGCGAGGCGTACTGCAATGACGACGTTGAAGATCGGCATCGCCGATTATGAGGAGATGAAGGCCCGCACCATGCGGATCGCCCGCGGCGAGCAAAAGCCGGGGCCGGACGATCCGAAGGTATGGTTCACATCGACCGAGTCCTTTGCCCAGGTGCTGTCAGCCGGTAATCGCGAACTGTTGCGGACCATCGCCGAACGCGCACCGGCTTCGCTTGACGAGTTGGCGGAGATGACTGGGCGCGCCAAATCGAACTTGTCGCGAACGCTGAAGAAGATGGCCGAATACGGTTTGGTCGAGATGGAACCGGAAGGGCGCCGGCGGCGTCCGCGAGTCCTCTACGACCGTGTTTCGCTTGATCTGACGTTGACCGGCGAGGAATGGCGAAAGGCAGCGGGAGGCGCATCATGAACGCACCGCAAAACGCCGTGAAGCTCCGCGCCGCGCTTTACCTGCGCGTCTCGACGACGCGGCAGGCCGAGCATGACGTCTCGATCCCTGACCAGAAACGCCAGGGCGAAGCGTGGTGCGAGGCGCGCGGCTACGAACTCGTCGAGACCTATGTGGAGCCAGGAGCGTCAGCAACGAACGACAAGCGCCCCGAATTCCAGCGCATGATCGAGGCGGGTACGTCCAAGCCCTCAGCCTTCGACATCGTGGTCGTCCACTCATTCAGCCGTTTCTTCCGCGACCATTTCGAGCTGGAGTTCTACGTCCGGAAGCTCGCCAAGAACGGCGTCAAGCTCGTCTCCATCACCCAGGAGATGGGCGACGATCCCATGCACGTCATGATGCGCCAGATCATGGCGCTGTTCGATGAATATCAGTCCAAGGAGAACGCCAAGCACGTCCTGCGCGCGCTCAAGGAAAACGCCCGCCAGGGCTTCTGGAACGGCTCGCGCCCGCCCGTCGGCTATCGCGTGGTCGCGGCCGAACAGCGCGGCGCCAAGACCAAGAAGAAACTGGAGATCGATCCGCTGCACGCCGACACGATCCGGCTGATCTATCGCCTCGCCCTGGAAGGGGACGGAACGCGCGGGGCCATGGGCGTCAAAGCGATCGCCACGCATCTCAATGGCAGGGGCATCTTCACGCGAGACGGCGGCCGCTGGGGCATCGGACAGGTTCATCGCATCCTGACCCGGCGGACCTATATCGGCGAGCATCAATGGGGCAAGCATCGCAAGAACAAGGAGCCGACCAAGCCGGAAGACCTGGTGACGGTTCCGGTTCCGCCGATCATAGACCGCAAGACCTTCGACGCCGTGCAGAAGCTGATGCAGGCGCGCAATCCCAAGGTCGCGCCGCCACGCGTAGTGACAGGACCAACCTTGCTGACGGGGATCTGCTTTTGCGGCAAGTGCGGCGGCGCCATGACCATCCGCACTGGCAAGAGCGGGCGTTACCGCTACTACGCCTGCTCGATCAAGGCGCGTCAGGGCGAGACTGGCTGCAAGGGCCGGACAATCCCGATGGATAAGCTCGATACGCTGGTTGCTCAGCATCTGGAGGAGCGTCTGCTGACGTCTGATCGGCTGGAAGAGGTTCTCGTCGATGTGCTCGACCGACGGCAAGAGCGCGCTGAGCGCCGCCGTGAGCACATCGCCGAACTGAACCGGCGGGCAACGGAATCGGAGCTGCGGCTGAAACGCCTTTACGACGCCATCGAGATCGGCGTCGCCGACCTCGACGATCCGGCGCTGAAAGAGCGCATCGCCGGTCTGAAAGTCCTTCGTGATCAGGCGAAAACCGACGCGGAACGCGCCGAAGCCATGCTCGACAGCGCCACTCATCAGGCCGTCACGCCGGAAATGATCGAGAGATTCGCCGCAGCGGCCCGCGAGAAAATGCGGTTGGAGGGCGGCGGCTATCGGCGCGATCATCTGCGCGCGTTAGCTCAGCGCGTCGAGGTCGACGAGCGCGAAGTGCGCATCATGGGATCGAAGAACGAGCTTCTGAGAACCCTAGCCGCCGCAAATAGCGCAGAATCGGCGGCGAACGGCGTGCCCAGTTTTATACCGAAATGGCGGAGAGGAAGGGATTCGAACCCTCGATACGCGTTAACGTATACGCCCTTAGCAGGGGCGCGCCTTCAGCCACTCGGCCACCTCTCCACGCGAGAAAGCCTCGTTATCAGACGTCATTATGTTCTGCCAAGTGCTAAGAGACGAAAGATTCACAAAAACGTGCTAAAAATCTGGCCAGATGCGACCATTGCTGACATTTCTGGGGGGTAGACCAATCGCCTCGGCTGCACCATATTCGCGCCATAAAGAACAGGGATACCGACTCGCGTGTTAGACAAGATTTTCACCTGGTGGAGCGGCTGGACAGTCGGTGCGCTCTTTGACGTCAAACGGCGCTCCGATTTCGTCGGCGAAGACGATTACGGAAACCGTTATTTCCAAGACCGTAAACCAAGCTATGAAGGTCGTTATCGCCGCTATGTGCTTTATAAAGGCATTGCGGAACCTTCTAAAGTTCCTGCGGACTGGCATGGCTGGCTGCACTACACGTTCGATGAGCCGCCAACGGAAAAGCCGTTTGAGCGTAAACCGTTCGAAACAGATCACACACCTAACCTGACGGGAACGCTGTATGCGTATCGTCCGAAAGGCAGCCTCGCGCGCGATGGCGCGCGTCGCGAATCAGACAGTGACTATGAGGCGTGGAGCCCTGATGCGTAATTCAGTATTTGAAACGGCACTGGGGGCTGTCGTCATTCTTGTGGCGGGCGTTTTTCTGTTCTTCGCGATGAGCGCGACGGATCAGTCCGGTGGCGGTTCAGACTATGAACTTCTTGGGCGGTTCAATGATGTGACCGGCATTGAATCCGGCAGCGATGTTCTGCTCGCTGGCGTTAAGATCGGCCGCGTTGTGGATGTGGATATGGATCCGCAAACCTATGAGGCGCTGGTGACCATGTCTGTCCGAAACGATGTTGAGCTTCCTGATGATTCAGATGCTCGTATTATTTCGGGTCTTCTTGGTGGCTCTCACATCGCCGTACAGGCTGGTGGCGGATTTGATATGATCCCAACAGACGGTTCAGGCGAAATTCTCTATACGCGCGGCAGTGTGGATATCATCACCCTGTTTGCGAGCTTTGCCAGCGGGCAGGGCAATGGCGGAGACAGCAACTAGTGACGTCTTGTCTGCGAACTCTGATTCTAACGTCTGCGATGGCGCTTGCCCTGGGCGGCGTCGCTACTGCTCAGCAGGATGATGACCCACTGGCTGATTTGTTCAATGAAGCAGATCAGTCGGACCCGGCAACGCCGGATGTAAGTGATGAGTTCCGTCCGGACGATTTTGAAAACAGTGATCCTGCAGTGACGGAAGATGAAGACGAAGGTGTCATCTATCCGCGCCTCGCGCCAATTTTTGCGCCGGACTACAACGAAGATGACTATGTCATCCGCCCGGAAACGGAAGAGGATAATTTGTCGTCAGAGGACATTTTCGCTTCAGAAGAGGCGTTACCGGAGGACGAGCTTACTGAAGGTGGTGAAGACAGTGAGAACGCTGAAAGCGACGTGGAAGACGAACAGCCCGTCCTGGACTTTGAGTATATGCGTCAACCGGCAGTGATGCTGCGCGGGTTGGACAAAATTACCGGGCGCGCAACCGATATTGAAGTTGGCGTAGGCTCCAGCGCTATGCTCGGCGGTCTCAGAGTGACTGTGCGAGCATGTCACCAGACGCCGCCAACGGAAGCGCCTGAGTCGATCGCTTACATCGAAGTCGAGGACTATGGATATAGCGTCGAAGACCCCTCAGAGCTGCCTGAAGAGGTGGATCTGGAGCAGCGTGTATTTAACGGATGGATGTTTGCGTCATCCCCGGGCCTGAATGGCTTACAGCATGCTGTTTATGACGTCTGGGTGATGCGTTGTATGGCTGAAGCGCCAGACCTTTCGTCTGAAGAAAGCCCGTCATAAGCGTTGAAGTCAGCTTCAAATCCCATGGCATGACTTAGCCGTCTGCGAAACTCGCGGCGCGGTATTTCAATGATACCAAACTGCTCCAGATGCTTATTCGTAAATTGAGCATCCAGCAGTTTGTAGTCGCAATAAATCAGCCTCGCGACCAAATGAACAAGCGCCACTTTGGACGCTTCGCTCACGCGTGAGAACATGCTCTCGCCAAAAAAAGCACCGCCCACGGATACGCCATAAAGGCCGCCGACCAGTTCGCCATCCAGCCAGGTCTCAATCGAATGCGCATAGCCGAGGCGATGCAGTTGGCCGTAGAGATTGAAGATGGTGGAGTTGATCCATGTCGAGGGCCTGTCGTGGGTGCTGGCGGCGCAGCCCTCCAGAACGCGCGTGAAGGCCGTATCGACCCGTATTTCAAACGGGTCGGACCGGACGACTTTTTTCAGTTTTTTCGGAATGTGAAAGCGGTCTAATGGCAGGACACCGCGAAGTTCAGGATCTACCAGAAAGAGGTCCGGATCGTTGCGATGTTCCGCCATAGGAAATATTCCCAAGCGATAAAAGCTTAGAAGATCATCTGTCGTGATCTGGTTGCTCATGACTCCTTGTCGTCGAGGAACCGCTCAAGCCAGTGAATGTCATAATCGCCGGAATTGACGCCTTCAGCATCAACGAGGCGCTGGTGCAGGGGCAGGGTGGTCTCAATACCAGAGATAACCATCTCGCCGAGTGCACGCTTGGTGCGAAGCAGACATTCTTCACGCGTTACGCCGTGTACGATGAGCTTGCCGATGAGGCTGTCATAGTAAGGCGGGATCGTGTAGCCGGCATAGGCCGCAGAATCGAGGCGAACACCCAGACCGCCCGGCGCGTGGAACTCTTGAATGAGACCAGGAGACGGTACGAATGTTTGCGGATGTTCAGCGTTGATGCGGCACTCAATGGCGTGGCCAATAAACGGCACATCTTCCTGAGTGAAGCTGAGCTTTTCGCCCTGAGCGATACGGATCTGCTCTTTAACGAGGTCGATACGCGTGATCATCTCTGTGACCGGGTGTTCCACCTGAAGGCGGGTGTTCATTTCGATGAAATAGAACTCGCCATTCTCGAAGAGGAACTCGATTGTGCCCACGCCCAGATAGCCGAGCTTTTTAACAGCGTCGACGACGGTTTTACCGATTTTGGCACGTTGCTCTGGCGTGATGACCGGAGAAGGCGCTTCCTCGAAAACCTTCTGGTGGCGACGTTGCAGTGAGCAGTCGCGCTCACCGAGGTGAACCACATTGCCGTGACTGTCTGCGATGACCTGAATTTCGATGTGACGCGGCTTTTCGAGATACTTCTCGATATAGACAGCATCGTCACCAAAGGCTGCTTTGGCTTCTGAGCGTGCGGTGTTGAACGCTGTGCCCATCTCTTCTTCGCTGCGGGCGACCTTCATGCCGCGACCGCCGCCGCCGGAAGCGGCTTTCACGAGGACTGGATAGCCCATCGCGCCAGCGACTTTTTTGGCTTCAGCTTCGTCTGCGACACCGCCGTCTGACCCCGGAACAACAGGAACTCCGACTTCGATCATTGCGGCTTTCGCCGCGATCTTGTCGCCCATCAGGCGGATATGGTCTGCGCGAGGGCCAATGAAGTTGATGCCGTGCGCTTCAACGATGTCTACGAAGCGGGCATTCTCAGACAGGAAGCCATAGCCCGGGTGGATAGCGCCCGCCTGGGTGACTTCAGCTGCAGCCATAATGGCAGCCGATTTCAGATAGCTCTCGGTCGCGCTCGGTGGGCCAATGCAGACGCTTTCGTCAGCCAGACGCACATGCATAGCATCGCGGTCAGCCGTTGAGTGTACTGCAACAGTCGAAAGACCCATTTCCTTACAGGCACGGTGAATTCGAAGTGCGATTTCGCCGCGATTGGCGATCAGGACCTTATCAAACATGGTTCAGGGCCTAACCCTTTTTCACTTTGAACAATGGCTGACCGAACTCAACAGCTTCAGCGTCAGCAACCAGAATTTCGGTAATTGTACCGGAAATCTGAGCTTTGATTTCGTTCATCACTTTCATCGCTTCGATGATGCAGACAACGCTGTTGTTGGAGACGTTTGCGCCTTTTTCAACGAAGGTTGGAGCTTCAGGTGATGGTGAGCGGTAGAGGGTGCCAATCATTGGAGAGGTAATGATTTCCTCGTCAGCGGCGAGCGCATTGCCAGCTGGAGCGGCTTCAGCTGCTGGTGCAGCAGCAGGTGCAGGAGCGGCTGCGGCAGGTGCTGGCGGTGCAGCATAGCTTACAGGAGCGGCTGCGATCTGAGGTGCAGCAGGCTTGCTTACACGGATTTTCAGTTCGCCTTGTTCTACTTCGATTTCGCCGAGATCCGCTTCGCGCAGGATTGCTGCGAGCTCACGAACGAGCGCTGGATCAACCGTAGGTTTGTCGTTTGCCATTATTTCGCCTTTCAGCTTTATGGAATCAGGGTGGCAAGAGCCTTCAGAGCTAGCACATAACCAGCTGCACCCAGTCCTGCAATCGATCCGGTCACGACAGGACTAACAAAATTAGTTTGCCTGAAGTCATCGCGTGCCGCCGGATTTGACAGATGGACTTCAATAACTGGTACGTCCAGCGCTTTAAGCGCGTCGTGTATTGCCACAGATGTGTGGGTGTAAGCCGCTGCATTCAGAATAACGCCCGACGCGTTTGTTCTGGCATCTTGCAGCCAGTCAACGATCTGGCCTTCTGAATTGCTCTGCAGCATTTTAACGGACATATCGAGTTCAGCCGCTTCCTCATTCAGGAGCGTTTCGATATCACCAAGCGTGAGCCGTCCATAGATTTCTGGCTCTCGCTGTCCGAGCAGGTTTAGATTCGGACCGTTTATGCAGGAAATTTGTCTTGTCATATTGGACTGGACGCTTAGCACACCTATCGTGATAAGCCAGACACATATTGAATGCGAAAGGCAATAGCTTTGCAGATCAGATTGAATGGCGAGCCCTTCGAGGTCAAATCCGCAGCAACTGTGCTGGAACTGGTTCTGGAATTAGAGCTGGACCCGAAGTCTGTTGCTGTAGAGCGGAACCTTGAGATTGTGCCGAAATCGCGCCATGGCGAGGAAAGCCTGACGCCGGGCGATTCTATTGAAATTGTTGAGTTTGTAGGGGGTGGCTGAAATCACCATGAGTACCGAAACGAAATCCGATGAGTTGGTAATTGCTGGCCGCACATTTTCCTCGCGCCTGGTTATCGGCACCGGCAAATACAAAACCTATGAACAGAATGCAGAAGCCTGTGTGGCGGCGGGCGTCGACATGGTCACTGTCGCGGTGCGCCGTGTGAACCTGACAGACAAGTCTCAGCCGCGTCTCACAGATTTTGTTTCCCCGAAGGATTATACCTTCCTGCCGAACACTGCAGGGTGTTTTACGGCTGAGGATGCTATTCGGACGCTGCGTCTTGCGCGTGAGGCGGGTGGCTGGGACCTCGTAAAGCTGGAAGTCCTCTCAGACCAGAAAACCCTCTATCCTGATATGAGCGAAACGCTGCGTGCAGCTGAGCTTCTCATCAAAGAGGGCTTTCAGGTCATGGTGTATTGTTCAGACGACCCGGTTTACGCCAAGCGTCTGGAAGATGCGGGATGCTGCGCAATCATGCCTCTCGGTTCACTGATTGGCTCAGGCCTTGGGATAATGAACCCGGTCAATATCCGTCTGATCGTGGAGCAAACCCGCGTTCCGGTCATTGTGGACGCAGGTGTTGGTACAGCCTCCGACGCAGCTGTGGCCATGGAGCTGGGCTGTGACGGCGTTCTGATGAACACCGCTATTGCAGAAGCAAAAGACCCAATCCTGATGGCAAGCGCAATGAAACATGCCGTCATTGCTGGGCGTCAGTCCTATCTGGCTGGGCGTATGCCGAAGAAGCGTTATGCAGACCCAAGCTCACCGCTTGCGGGGCTCATCTGATCACGAGTGACCGTGTGATCTAAAAAAATCGCTGACCCCGCTGCGAAACTTGTGTATCGCGGCGGCATGTCCGGACGTTTTGCAGCTTTTCGCCATTCCAGTTATCGCCGATATTTTGGCGCGCGCTTTCTGACAGCCTTTGCGGCGCAGATCCTGTCAGTGTCGATCGCCTGGCAGATGTATGACGAGACAGGGCGCGCTGATCTGCTTGGCTGGATAGGTCTCGTTCAATTTTTGCCAGCTCTGCTTTTGGTGTTTATCACTGGGCTCGCAGCTGACCGGTTGGGGCGCCGACTGGTGATGGGGCTGGCCATTCTGGTCGAAATGCTCTGCGCAGGGGGCATTCTGTATATGGCTTTCAACGCCGTATTTCACCCAATCTGGGTGCTGGCGGTGCTGGGCTTGTTCGGCTGCGCGCGGGCATTCTTTGCGCCAGCGTCTTCAAGCCTTGCCGTCAATCTGGTGCCGCCAGAAGATTTCTCTAATGCCGCGGGCTTTTCCGCGCTGACCTGGCAGACGGCCTCCATCATTGGTCCTGTCGCTGGCGGGCTGCTTTATGGCTGGAATGCGAAGATCGCCTATTGCACGTCGACTGTTCTGTTTCTTGTGGCGGCCGTCCTCATTTTCTCAATTCCAAAACCAGAACAGGCGCGCCAGAGCCGTGTAACGACGCTCTCTACCGTTATGGGCGGCTTTGCTTATGTCTGGAAGCAGAAGGTGGTTCTCGGCGCGATTTCGCTTGACCTGTTTGCTGTTCTGCTTGGTGGAGCGATCGCGCTCCTGCCAATCTATGCGCGCGATATTCTGCATTTGGATGCGGGCGGCCTTGGGCTCTTACGAGGCGCACCGGGCATCGGGGCTTTGATCATGATTGGATTGATCACCGCCTTCCCAATCCGAAAACATGCGGGCCTTATCCTCTTTGTATCGGTGGGGATGTTTGGCCTGACGACTGCGGTTTTCGGTTTATCTACAATCGCCTGGCTATCTATCTTCATGCTTATCCTTATTGGCGCATTCGATATGGTTTCAGTCTATATCCGCGAAATTCTGCTTCAGCTGTGGACGCCTGATGAGGTTCGAGGCCGGGTGAATGCTGTGAACTCCATATTCCTCGGAGCATCTAACGAACTCGGCGAGGCGAGGGCCGGATTTATGGCAGCCTTCTTTGGTCCGGTCTTCACCGTTGTTGCTGGTGGTCTGGCCTCCGTAGGCGTTGCGGCCCTCTGGTCCGTCATGTTCTCTAAAATCCGGCGAACCCAGCATCTGGATCGACCAGAAGACTGATACTGATCTGTCGAAGGTTTCAGCCTCCCCACGAATGAACGTATTTACTTTACGGCGTATCTGGCCCGCTCTGGGCGATTGACAGCGGCTTTGATCTGCGGTCAGAAAGATAAATAAAGTAAACTACAATGAAATCGGGAGGAAGATATCCATGGTAAAATGGATACTGGGCATTCTTGTCCTGATGGCGTTGGCGATTGCCATTGCCATGATGGGGCAAGCACCGGAAATGGTCTCGGGAGGACCGCATCCGGACTATTCGGGAATGAGCATTGGTGGCGATGGGGCCGCTCGTCTACAAGGCTTGTGGGTAGAGGGGCTTATCCTCTATTTTGCGACCTTTATCAGCATGCCTGTCTTTTGCGTGCTGGGTATCGCAAAACGCAACAGATCACAGCTTTTCTGGACGCTCATGGGAGGCGTCACAGCGCTCAATCTGATGTTCGCTGCGCTCCTCATTTATTTTTACATCAGCTTTCTGAACACAGGAGAGACCTTCCTTCTTCTCGGCTTTCCTGCGCCAACCGCGATGATGATGTTTGGCTGCTGGGGCTCCGCTTTTCTGTTCACCGTGATCTTCATCTGGAAGTTCGACACATTCATTTTCACGCCAGAAGATGAGGCCGCCGTTGAGGCGCTCGTCAAAGCGCGTGAGCAGCAATCGGCGGAGGCGTAGATCATGGAAGCGCTTCGTGAACCGATTATTCTGGGCTGTGTCGCAGCCTATATGGTGATCTGTATTCTTGTTGGCCTCTGGGCCATGAAGAAAACCCATTCAGCCGCCGATTTCTTCGTCGCGGGTAAAGGTCTTGGGCCAATGGTGGTCGGCCTTGCTGTCTTTTCCTCTACGCTTTCAGGCTTCGGTTTTGTGGGCGGGCCGGGGCTTGTCTACAATATGGGTATGAGTTCGGTCTGGATGGTGATCGTCTCGACCGCAGGCTATGCGATTTGCTTCTTCATGTTGGCAAAACGCATCCGGATTATGGCTGATGTGCGCGATACAATTTCGCTGCCGGATATTGTCGCGTCCCGGTATTCCAGTAAATCCGCTGGCGGGTGGATGGCTGTTGTCATCATTCTTGGCGTTCTGGGCTATCTGGCAACTCAGATCCTCGCCATGTCTACTGTATTGCAGTCCATCCTGGGTTCGACCGAATGGTTTGAGGGGATTGGCCTGATTACCTGCGCGGTGATCTCAACCAGCGTTCTCATTTTCTATGCCGTCACGGGCGGTATTATCGCATCGGTTTATACAGACCTGGTGCAGGGTGCGATCATGATGGTTTGCGGTCTGCTTGTCGTCATTGCCGCGGCCATGGCGGTTGATGGCGGCTTTAGCGGCGCATCTGAAACTCTGCTAACAGATGACGCAGAAGCGATCATGCCGTTTGGCTCGCTCGGACTGTTCGGATCTATTGGCTGGTTCTTCATGTTCGGTGTCGGACTTGCGGGGCAACCGCATCTGATTACCAAGCTGATGATGAACCGGAAGATTCGCGATAATCGCATCATTCTTCCGCTCTCTATCGCTGGATATGCCGTTGCAGCCATGTTGTGGATATCAGTGGGCCTCGTCATGCGCGCGCTCGTTATTCAGGGCAATCATGATCCGCTGGGCCTCCCGGATGATGCTGCACCAGAATTTCTGGCGGCTTATGCAAACCCAATTCTGGCGGGCGTAGTTTTCGCAGGGTTGTTCGCGGCGATTATGTCGACCGCAGACGGGTTTCTGAATATCGGCGCTGCTGCAATCATTCACGACCTACCTAAGGCCTTGCGCGGTAAGCCGCTCAAAAACGAGCTTTGGTGGGCTCGAATTGCGACCGTGGCTCTGACTGTGTTCGCGACCGTTTTTGCACTCTATGCGAGATATAATAGCGGTGAGTTGGTTGCCTTGCTCGGTGCATTCGGCTGGGGGACGTTTGCTGCGGCGATCTTCCCTGTCGTTGCAATTGGCCTGAACTGGCAGCGTGCGACATCTGAGGCGGCCATTGCGGCCATTATTCTGTCTCTCGTGTTTAATTTCAGCATCAAACTGTTTGGCATAGCCATGCCGTTCGGGATGGATGGGGGCTTCATCTCAATGCTGATTTCATGCATCGCATTCATCGTGATTTCCTATGTGCAGAAGCCAAAACTTTTGCCGGCGGACATCCGAAAGGCGATGGAGATCTGATACTCAACTCGCATTAACAGGCTGGCGCCTCCTTCCGATGATTGATACGCTGAATGAAACAATAAACATTCAGAGAGAATGTGCAGAGGGAGAGGCGTCATGTCTGAGAAGGCAGAACCAGAGTTTTTTGATGTGCTGATTGTGGGTGCCGGCTTGTCCGGCATCGGGGCCGCATATCACCTGCAACAGAAATGCCCGGACAAATCGTATGTGATCCTTGAGGGTCGAGATGCGATTGGCGGAACCTGGGATTTATTCCGCTATCCGGGCGTTCGTTCCGATTCAGATATGCATACGCTGGGCTATTCTTTTAAGCCCTGGCGCAAAGCCAAAGCTATTGCCGACGGTCCCTCCATTCGGAGCTATGTTCGCGACACGGCGGACGAAAACGGGATCACCCAACACATTCGATTTGGGCAGTCAGTCGTTTCCGCAGACTGGGAGTCTGAGACGTCCAGCTGGCGTGTGCGCACCAATGGCAGCCCGGCTGAATTCCGTTGTGGCTTCCTGATGATGTGCAGCGGTTATTACAGCTATGAAAAAGGCTATACGCCTGATTTTCCGCGTGCTGAAAGCTTCAGCGGTACAATCCTGCATCCACAGGCATGGGATGAGAATTTCGATTATTCCGGCCAGAAAGTCGTGATTATTGGCAGTGGCGCAACGGCTGTAACGCTGGTGCCTGAGATGGCGAAACATGCCGAACATGTCACCATGCTTCAGCGCTCACCAACCTATATGTTCTCCCGACCAGCAGAGGACAAAGTTGCAAATTCACTGCGCAAATACCTTCCTGAAAAGCTCGCCTACACGATGACCCGCTGGAAGAATGTTCTGATGCAGATGTTCTTCTTCAACATGGCGCAGAAGGAACCGGAGAAGATCAAGCAACGCCTTATCGGCGCTGTGAAGCAGCAGCTTGGTCCCGATTTCGATGTCGAGAAGCATTTTACGCCCAGCTATAATCCATGGGATCAGAGATTGTGCCTCGTGCCGGACAATGACCTCTTCGATTCCATCCGTGAGGGATCTGCATCCATTGTGACGGATCATATCGACCATTTCGATCAGGCAGGCATTGTGCTGAAATCTGGCGAACGCATTGATGCTGACCTGATCGTGACAGCAACGGGTCTGGATCTGAAGTTTCTGGGCGGCGTCGATTTTGCGGTAGATGGCCGCGCCGTGGTACCGAATGATCTTTTGAATTATAAAGGTCTGATGTTCTCCGGAATGCCGAACATGGCATCCGTCTTCGGATACACGAATGCGTCCTGGACACTGAAGGCGGATATTTCCAGCGAGTTTGTCTGCCGGCTTCTGAACCATATGGACAGCAAAGGTCTCGCCGCTGCGACGCCGGTCAATGAGGACGCGGATATAGAAACCGAGAACTGGCTTAATTTCTCTTCCGGTTACATTCAAAGATCGCTCAGTCGCTTTCCCCAGCAGGCCGTGGTGAAGCCCTGGAAGTTGAACCAGAACTATGCCGCTGACCTCATGACTTTACGCTATAGCAAGCTGGATGATGGCGTAATGCAGTTCTCTGTTCAGGGGGAGACTGTCCCTATGTCTGTTCCGCCAAAACAGCATTCAGCACCGATTGTGGACTTGAAAGAAGAGGCCGCTCAAGAGGTCGCCGCTGAATAATACTCAGCGCGCGAACTTCTGGACTTCTGAATGTCTGGGGCAGGCGGTTTCATGGTCATTGATCATGCCGACCGCCTGCATGAAGGCGTAGACGATCACAGGGCCGCAATATTTAAACCCCCGCTTTTTAAGCGCTTTAGACATGGCTTCTGAGGCATCGTCTTTGACAGGTGCGTCCCGAAAATTGGTCCAGCTATTCTGAACCGGTTTTCCGTCGACAAAGCTCCACATCCATTCGGAGAAGTCTTCTCCTGCCTCATTAAAGGCGAGATAGGCTTTTGCATTTCCTATCAACGCTCTGATCTTTTGCGTTGACCGGATAATTCCCGGATTTTGAAGTGCAGTTTCGATGCGTGCGTCGTCCCAGTCAGCTATGCTTATCGGGTCAAACTGGTCGAATTCCTCACGCATGGATTCGCGTTTATAAAGAATGGTGCGCCAGGAAAGCCCCGCCTGAAATCCATCCAGCTGAAGCTTTTCCCATAAGGCCCTGCCATCATATTCAGGAACGCCCCATTCGGTATCATGATACGCGCGATAGACCGGGTCATCGGCTGGCGCCCAGGGGCAGTGAATGTCTGAAGGCGCGCTCATGAATTGCCTCTTAGTCAGAGAATGGAAGGATTTCGGCCGGTGTTTCTCTGATCTGAGGAGTGTTGCCAGCGTCTGTTGCGGTTTGCAGCCTGTCCAGCCGTATCAGAGCGAGGCCATGCCCGTTGGACCATGACGTGACGCTGCCAATCGTTGACTCGCCTGCAACGATACTTGTGCCGCTTTCCACGATATCGAGCGGCGCTTTGACGATGAGAGTACGCTTCCGAACTTCTGTTTTTCGCTTCATGCGGCTGGCGACTTCCTGACCGACAAAGCACCCTTTTTTGAAATCAATGGCGGGCGTGATGTCCATATTAATGTCGGCAGGAAAAACGTCCGCTGAGCCGAAATCGTATCCGAATTCGGCTTGTCGCGCACTAATGCGGTGCAGATGATAGTCGCCGGAACTGCTCGCACTCGGAAGGTTTTCAATAGCCGGTGTTGTTTCCACGATCGCGCGGAAGCATGGGCTTGGATAGGTATCATCCTGGAAGCTGGCGAGTGCCGTTTCCATAGTCGCTTCGAAACTCAGGACCGCAGACAAGTCATCACGTGCGGTGAAGGCGGCATCGGCGCGTAGCTTCAACATGGTGAGGCGTTTGACCGTATCGGCGAGCGTGTCGGCTGGCACGTCCATGAAAACGGCGCCGTTGCTTTTGTAGAGATATAAATCCGTGAGGATTTTACCTTGCGGCGTCAACAGCGCACCATAGCGTCCGCCTGGATCATCCAGAGTTTCTGTGTTGCAGGTGAGAACGCGATTGAGAAAACTCAGCGCTTCGCTGCCGGAAACCGCAATGACGCGGCGTTGATCGAGCTTGAAAACCGTATCTGTCATCCCTCACAGATAAGATGATTGATGCGATTACAGAAGGTGTTTCAGAGATTAGTTTTTCTGGAGCATTGTGCGAACACTCGAATATGGTGAAAACCGCGCTATAAGCGTCTGAAAGCCCGAAAGATCAGGAGATAGATCCATGTATGAACTCGTACTCCGAAATGGTCAGGTTATGACCCCGGGCGGTATGGTATCGACAGATATCGGTGTGAATGACGGAAAAATCGTTCGCATTGGTGAGATTTCCCATTCTGATGCGACGGTGAACTATGATGCCAAAGGGCTCACCATTCTGCCGGGCGTAATCGATTCGCAGGTACACTTCCGTGAACCGGGCCTTGAATACAAAGAAGACCTTGAATCAGGCGCGCGCTCAGCGGCTTTGGGCGGTGTGACTTGCGTCTTTGAAATGCCGAACACCAATCCGTCCACAATCACGCCAGAGCTGCTGCAGGACAAACTGAACCGCGCGGCTGGCCGTATGGATGTGGATCACGCTTTCTATGCTGGCGCGACGCATGACAACACGCATCTGCTTGCCGAAATGGAAGCTATGCCGGGGTGCTGTGGTGTGAAGGTTTTCATGGGGGCGTCTACCGGCGACCTTCTGGTGCAGGATGATGAGGGCGTCGAAGCCGTTCTTCGCTCCATCAAGCGTCGCGCAGCCTTCCATTCAGAAGATGAGTACAGACTTGCTGATCGCCGCGACCTCGCCGTGCAGGGCGACTGGACGAGCCACCCCGTCGTTCGCGACCCGCAGGCGGCCATTCAGTCCACGCAGCGTTTGCTGCGTCTCGCCCGCAAAACGGGTAAGCGTATCCACGTTCTTCATATCACCACGGCAGAAGAAATGGATCTGCTCGCACAGGCAAAAGATGTGGCGAGTGTAGAGGTTACGCCGCAGCACCTGACGCTGGTTGCACCTTTTGCGTACGAAATTCTCAAAGGCCGGGCGCAGATGAACCCGCCAATTCGCGAACAAAACCATGTTGATGCGCTCTGGCGCGCTCTGAATGCCGGCATTGTTGATGTCATGGGGTCGGATCACGCGCCGCATACGCTCGAAGAAAAGGCGCGTCCTTATCCGGCTAGCCCGTCAGGTATGCCGGGTGTTCAAACACTGGTGCCGATTATGCTGACGCATGTGAATAACGGTCATTTGTCACTGCAGCGTTTCGTTGAGCTGACCAGTGCAGGCCCGCAGCGCGTCTTCGGCATTATCGGTAAGGGGCGTATTGCAGAAGGCTATGACGCTGACTTCACCATTGTGGATATGGATCGCAAAGAGGTTATTACCGACGAATGGTCAGCAACCAAGTCCGGCTGGACACCGTTTGACGGTATGGAAGCTCAGGGCTGGCCGGTTGCTACGGTTATTCGCGGTGAGTTCATCATGCGTGATGGTGAAATCGTTCAGAAGGGCAAGGGTAAGCCTGTCCGCTTCCAGGAAACTCTTGAACCAGAAACGGCCTGATTTGAATATCGGGGAAGGGGTAGTCTGAAATGGAACGCCGCGGGATAGAGCGCACGCTTTTCTGGCTTTATGAAGGCTTCGGGACGGGTCCCTACCTGTTCCGCTGGGCGCTTCTAGCCATTGATGCTGCAGCTGTAGCGTTCTTCCTCTGGGCGCCGTTTCAGGAGCGGACGAGCGCCTATTATATTCTCGATATTTCGATTGCGCTCTTCATCACGCTCGACTTTATGGCGCGGTTCTGGATTGCCAGGCCGAGGCATATGTTCCTCGTCAATCCGTTCAATCTGGCGGATATCGTCGTTCTGGTGACACTGATTTTGCCGATGTTTTTCAGCAATCTCGGTTTCCTTCGGGTTTTGCGGGCGCTTCGCCTCGTGCGGGCTTTTACCTTCCTGCGTCGAATGAAAAATGTCTCCGGCTATCTGCGAGAGAATGCTGAGATCATTGATCGGGTTGTGAACCTGCTTGTGTTTATCCTGATCATGACGGCGTTGGTCTATGGAACGCAGGTCACCCAGAATGAGCATATTCGGTCTTATCTGGATGCGCTCTATTTCACGATCGCCAGCCTTACAACGACCGGCTATGGCGACATTGTGCTGTATGGCACGTTCGGGAAATTCCTCTCCATCTTCATCATGGTGCTTGGTATTTCCCTGTTTCTGCGATTGGTGCAGGCGATTGTTCGTCCATCCAAGGTGAAGGCCGAGTGCTCACGTTGCGGCTTGTCGCGTCATGAGCCGGATGCAATCCACTGCAAACACTGCGGTGAGTTCATTAAACTGCCAACGCATGGGCACGTATAGCGAGCGGGATTAGCTGCACCAGTCGGGCTTGGCTTCGCTTCTGTCTTCATCCCATTGCTTGGCCAGACCGCGCTGCTGCATCAGATATCCGACATGAAGGCCATCCAGATAGAGATGCGCCCGCGCACGACCATATTCGTCCACGCCGCGAAACAGAATTTGCACGTCGTCAGCCTCGCTAAAAATCTCCTGGATAGCTGCTTCCGCCTCTAGGCCCAGATCGGCTTCGGCCATGCATTCGGCATGCGGTGAAGTTTCAGGACTGTCATAGCCAATGAGACGAAAACGTCGGCCTTCAATCTGGAAGGTGTCACCGTCGACAGGACGTACAGCATCTGCAGGGCCGACCAGACAGCTTGGGTTTTCCGCGCATAAATTTTCAGGGGGTGGTTCTGAACATGCGGTGAGACCGGCCAACAGTCCAAAAATGACGAACCAATGTGATTGTCGCACCTTCCGCTTCCCCCTATGCTGATTTCCAATGAACCAGAAGTTTGGTGGCAATGCCAGCTATCTGGTCGGGAGGAAATAAATGACAGGCTTTAGATCATGTCAGTAAATATTGCAGATTTACCGTTTCGGGAAATTCCCTATCTGCCGCAAAAGCTGAATGTTACGCAGCGCGAGAATGGCTCTATCCTGCTGGAAAACGGTCAGCCTTTGCGCCCCTGGCATCCGCATATGCTCGCGCCAATTGTTTATTGGGCAGCCTCTGATCCAGAACGTCTCTGGTTGGCTCAACGCGACCCTGTCGATTCAAACAAGCCGGGATGGCAAGAGATAACCTATGGCGAGGGGCTGAGGCGCATTCGGGCGCTGGCGCAGGGTTTGCTCTCCCAAGGTGCCGGGCCGGATAAACCGGTGATGATTCTGTCGCGTAACTCCATCGAACATGCGCTGATCATGTATGCGGCCATGTGGGCGGGCTCCCCTGTTGTGCCTGTCACGCCAGCCTATGCGCTGCTAAGTCAGGATTTCGCGCGCCTCAACTATGCCGATAAGCTCACAGAACCGGGCTTCATCTATGTGGATGACGGTCAGGAATATCAGCGCGGCATCGACGGCATGAATATGAAGGGGCGATTGGTGATCTACGCTCGCAATGCGCCAGACTATGAGAATGCTATATCGCTCGAAGGGCTTGAGGAAACACCGACCAACGCTGTCGATCTGGCCTATGATCGGTTATCTCCCGATGCGGTCGCGAAATACATGCTGACCTCCGGGTCCACGGGTGAGCCAAAGGCCGTCATCAATACGCATGGCAATATCTCCAGCATGGTCAAAATGATCCGCTCAGTCTGGAATGTTGAGCGTCTGGATGAGCTGTCGGGCGGACAGCAGGTTATGGTGAATTTCCTACCCTGGAGCCATACTTATGGGGCAAATGCGATCCTTCATTCCATGACGGATTGGGGCGGCGTTCTCTATATTGATTGGGGCGCGCCGACGCCCGCACGCCTGCCGGAGATGATCCGAAACCTGAAAGAGGTTTCACCCACCCAGCATACAACCGTTCCTGCGGCCTGGACGGCAATCGCCACAGAAATTGAGAATGATGCCGCCTTGGCTAAAACTTTTTTCGAGCGCCTGCTGGTCATGGCGTATGGCGGCGCGGCGATGGGACAGGACATCTATGAGCGCATTCAGAAGGTCGCGGTAGAAACGACCGGCCAGCGCATCTCCCTGTCTGCCGGGTATGGGGCGACAGAAACCTCCCCGACAACATCGAATGTACACTGGCCAAGCTCTGTAATGGGGCTAATCGGCCTGCCGCTTCCGGGTTGCACGTTCAAAATGGCACCCGTTGGCGAGAAATATGAGTGCCGTGTGAAGGGGCCTCATATTACCCAAGGTTATTTTCGCAATCCGGAAAAGACGCGCGACGCCTTCGATGAAGAGGGCTTTTATAAGCTGGGCGATGCTGTGCGTTTTGTTGACCCGGAAGACCCGAATAAAGGGCTCGCCTTTGATGGTCGGATTGCCGAAGAATTCAAGCTTGCAAATGGTACCTGGGTGTCTGCGGGCGCTGTGCGCGTCGGGGCGGTGTCAGAAGTTGATGGAGTGCTCTCTGATGCGGTCGTTTGTGGTTTGAACCAGAATAAGATCGGTATTCTTGGATTCCTGAATCCGAATTTCTGTAAACGCCTGAGCGGTGATATTTCGCTTGAGGACATGGCTACTCATCCGGAAATCCGTTCCGCAGTTGAGAATGGCCTTCGGTTTTATAATCAGAAGAACCCAAACGCGTCCTCTCGGATTGCGGCCTGTATTCTGCAGCCGGATATGCCTTCGGCAGATGCGGGTGAAATTACAGAGAAGGGCTATCTGAATCAGGGAAAGGTTCAGACACTTCGCGCCGATGACGTGGCGCGCCTGTTTGCCGACAAATATGATGACGACGTGATCGTTCTTTAGATCCGACGGGAGAGAGACAAATGACACAAGACACACTGACAGGCGCAGATGCGCTGGTCGGAACGCTGGCTGATTGCGGCGTTACGGCCTGTTTTGCCAATCCGGGTACGTCGGAAATGCATCTCGTAGCGGCCCTGGATAAGGAGCCTCGCATTCGCTCGGTGCTTTGCCTGTTCGAGGGGATTGCGACTGGCGCTGCCGATGGTTTTGGCCGGGTCAGCGAGACACCGGCTATGACGCTTTTGCACCTTGGCGCAGGCTATCTGAATGGCGGTGCAAACATTCACAATGCCAAGCGTGCCTTCACACCTATGATCAATGTGATTGGCGACCATGCGACTTACCATGTGCGGTATGATGCGCCGCTCACATCCAATATTCTTGGGCTTGCGGCCCCGAACTCTGTTTGGATCAAATCGGTCGATGATGTGAAGCGAGCGGGTACGCTTGCGGCTGAAAGTGTTCATGCGTCTATGACGGGCACCACCGGGCCGGTTTCTCTCATTCTTCCAGCCGACAGTGCGTGGAACCCAGGCGGAGTACATGCCCCGGTGATGGATGTTCCGAAGGCAAGCCCTGCCTCAGAAGCTTCAATTGCGTCTGCGGCTCAAGCTATCAAAAGCGCGAAGAAGCCAATGATCATCATCAATGGTGATGCGCTTTCAGAGGCGGGTCTTTCAGAGGCCTCTCGGCTTCAGGCTGCTGGTGTCCGGGTTATGACCGATACCTTTGTCTGGAAACAGGCGCGTGGTGCGGGCCGGTTTGCACCTGACAGGATGCAGTATTTCGCCGAGGGCGCAATGGCTGATCTGGAAGATACGGATCTGATGGTTATTTGTGGGACGCAAATGCCGGTCGCCTTCTTTGCATATCCAGACAAGCCAAGCGTGCTTGTCCCCGAAGGCTGCGAGATGGTTACGCTCGGTGGTCCAGAGCTTGACGTCACCAAGTCGATTTCAATGCTCGCAGATGAATTGGGAGCATCAGAAAAGGCTGATGTTCAGCCACGTACTGCGCCTGATAAACCGACAGGCGCGCTGACGCCGGTGACTGTCGGCGCGTCTGTATCCCGTCATATGCCTGCGGGAAGTCTCGTATCTGATGATGGCGTGACGGCCAGTCTTCCTATCTTCATGTCGACGGTGACGGCTGAGCCGCATGACTGGATGATGCTAACGGGCGGTGCAATCGGGCAGGGCATGCCTCTGGCGGTTGGCGCGGCTGTGGCTAAGCCTGAAGCGAAAACCATCTGTCTGTCTGGCGATGGCGCGGGCATGTACACCATGCAGGCTCTGTGGACGATGGCGCGCGAGCAGCTCAACGTCGTGACGATTGTCTTCGTCAATCATTCCTATCGCATTCTGAACATTGAGCTGAAGCGAACGGGCGCGGGTGATCCGGGGCCGACCGCTCAAAATATGCTGAATATCGGAACTCCGGAAATCGACTGGGCTTCGCTCGCCAAAGCGCAGGGCGTCAATGCCGAGAATGCGTCGACGGCAGAAGAGTTTGACGAAGCTTTGGAGCGGGCCCTCTCAGGAGAAGGCCCGACCCTTATTGCTGCACATATGGCTGGATAAATCGCTGGTCCGGCTGGAGGTTAGTAACCGCCAGCCGCGCCATCCTTGCGCATCTCTGTAGCGGCAACCCATGTGCCGTGTTCGAAATCACGCATGATTGCCTGATAGCCGCCATAGCCGCCATCATCAGAGTACTGAACCGTCAGCCCGCGTGCGCGAAGCTCTTCGGCGACGGCTTCTGGTATGCCGCTTTCAAGGTGCACCACGCCCATTGAGGCTTCGCAGTCATCGTTCATGAAGTCGTCAGTCGGCTGACAGGAACCGTCATGGCGCCAGCGTGCCGCATCGCCAGCTTCCTGAAGGTCCATGTCATAGTCGATGAGGTTGAGAATGATCTGGGTCTGGCCTTGTGGCTGCATGCCACCGCCCATAACGCCAAATGACAGCCATGGCTCATAGCTGCAATCCTCTTTACATTCCGTCTGATGGAAGGCAAAGCCCGGAATGATGGTGTGGAATGGACGCTTGCCCGGCTCCCATACATTCGGGTGGTCCGGATCGAGTGAGAAGAGCTGGCCGCGATCCTGAAACATAAATCCGAGGCCGTCTGCAACAGGGCCAGAACCCATGCCGCGATAATTGGACTGAATAAGCGACACCATCATACCGTTGGAGTCTGCGACCGTGAGATAGGTCGTATCACCTTCGCGCAGGCGTTCCTCGGCCATTTGAAGGCCGAGTGAGCCTGAGCGCAGGTCTGTGTTGGCTGTTGTGAGGTCAATCTCTGCTGCGCGCGCTTCACCATATTCCGGATCGATGAAGGCTTCCGGATCCATCTCAAAGAAGTCCATATCCGCATAGCCCAGTGCGCGGTCTTCAAAGGCGAGGCGTTTGGCTTCGATCTGAGCCATCAGGCTATCGGCAGAGCCAAAGCCATATTCGCGCATTGGGAAGTCTTCGAGCATTTGCAGCATTTGCAGTGTCGCAACGCCTTGCGTGTTCGGTGGGAGGCCGCAAACCCGGGATTCCCGGTAATTCACGCAAAGTGGATCGACCCATTCGCCCTGATGTGAAGCAAAATCGTCATAGCGGAGGAAGCCGCCAATGCGCTCAAAATATGCGCTCATGGTTTCGGCAATTTCACCTTCATAGAAGGCTTCGCGTCCGCCTTCTGACAGAATGCGTAGAGTGTTTGCCAGATCCGGGTTTTGGAAGAGTGAGCCTTCTTCCGGGGCTGGAGAGAAATAGGTCGCGTTGGCGTTATCCACCTCTTCCAGAATGCCGGCCTCATAAACCTGGTTGAAGCGCCGCGCAGAGATATTCCAGTAGAATGAGATCAGCTCAGGAATAGGTGCGCCAGATTCAGCATAGTGGATGGTGGGAGCAAACAGCTCTGCCATGTCCATCTGGCCAAAGCGCTCGTGCATCATATACCAGCCATCAACCGCTCCCGGGACGGTAACGGGCGCAGACCCGTAGGCGGGAATTTCTTCTCCCTCTGTCAGCTCGTCGGCAATTGCCTGCATATCTTCAAGGGTCGCGCCCATGGGTGAGCGACCGGATGCATTAAGGCCATAGAGCTGTTCTGTTTCCGGGTCCCAGATAAGCGCGAACAGATCGCCGCCCATGCCGTTGCCAACGGGTTCGACAAGACCAAGCATGGCATTGGCTGCAATTGCTGCGTCGACGGCGCTGCCACCCTGACGGAGGATATCAATCGCGGTCTGGGTCGCGAGCGGGTGAGCGGTTGCTGCAGCACCATTAGGTGCGATTACGGCGCTACGGCCTGCAAAGTTCAGCCCAGGGCCCACACGATCACCGCGCATAACGTGAATGTCTGGTTCAGCGTCTTCTGCCTGCGCGAATGACGGGAGTGCAAGCGCTGTACAGAGCGCAATTACGGAAGCGATTGGAGTCTTCATGGGCGTTTCCTCTAATTTTATGGGGTGTCGCCAGCAGCTCTTATCGATAGCTGGTCGGTGAGGCTTTGGCCGCGCATATACAGATCGGCTTCTTGTTCCGTCAGCGAGCTGTCACATCGAGGGCGGTTGGCCTGAAATCCGAGATAGGTGGAATTGAAGGTCTCGATGAGTTGGGAGCGACGATAGCTGGCGCCGGGTGCCTCAACATCAAGAAGGTTTAGCATATAGTTCCGCCAGGTCTGGTCTGCGGTGCCGTTGCAAATGACGCGGATGGCATGAATTTGCCCCAGAACCCTGGTAAGCTCGGTCAGATCTCGCTGATAAGCAGGGGTTGCTCGAAAATCCTGTGCGCTGGCGCTGTTTGCTGTCAGGAGCAGGCCTGTTGCCAGCAGGGTAGCTTTTAGAAGTCGTTTCATATGAATCCCGAAAGTCAGGACCCGACAATAAGGTCAGCTTGGCCTGGTTTCCAAGGGCTGATTCAGCTGAACACAAAAAAGCCCCGACGAGCGGGGCCTTTCTGATAATTGTAATTGAATTCAAAATGAATTCTAACCGGTGCGGCGACCGCTGACTTTGCCGAGGCCAATTTGCTTAGCGAAGTCAGAACGCTTCTTTGTGTAGCTCGGCGCAACCATTGGATAGTCCGCAGGCAGGCCCCAACGCTTACGATACTCTTCTGGCGTCATGCCATAATGAGAGCGCAGATAGCGTTTCAGCATTTTCAGCTTTTTGCCGTCTTCCAGACAAATGATATGGTCTTCAGTGATAGACTTGCCGATCGGAACAGCCGGCTTCGGGCGCTCCTGAACCGGTGCGGTCTCTTTAGACGCGAGGCCGGATACAGTTTTGTGAACGGAAGCGATAAGGTCGGATAGCGAGTCTGTCGGAACTGGATTATTAGCGACGAATGACGCGACAATATCGGTTGTCATGCGCATGATTTCGTCTGCTTCTAAAGTGCTATCTGTGTTTTCAGAATTCATTTCGTCCTCAGACAAGTTTATTGAGTCAGTTCGTATTACAGGCCGATAAATAGATTTCAAGTATTAAAAAGGAAATCTACAGCGATCTTTACTTATCTTTGCTGAGTGCTGAATTTTTTATCATTTGACTTGCACGAAATGGTGCTGAGGTTTAGACAGGCGCCAAAAATATATGGAGACATAGTATATGGCCGGAGCGTTCGAAGGTATGTCGCAAGCAGCTGGATTTTTTTCAACCGGATTGATGCAATCAGACCCTGAACTAGGGCGCCATATGCGTAGTGAGGCGAAACGTCAGCGCGAAAAGATCGAGCTGATCGCTTCGGAAAACATTGTTTCTGAAGCAGTTCGTCAGGCGCAGGGCTCAGTATTCACAAATAAATATGCCGAAGGTTATCCGGGCCGCCGTTATTATGGTGGTTGCGAGTTCGCTGACGAAGTTGAGAGCCTCGCGATCGAGCGTGTGAAGCAGCTTTACAACTGTCAGTTTGCGAACGTTCAGCCTCATTCTGGCAGTCAGGCGAATCAGGCGGCATTCATGTCCATGATGAAGCCTGGTGATGTATTTCTGGGCATGAGCCTCGCAGAAGGCGGACACCTGACCCACGGCGCGACTGTCAATCAGTCAGGCAAATGGTTCCAGCCGGTACATTATGGTGTCGACCCTGAAACGCACCTCATCGATTTCGATCAGGTTCGCGATCAGGCGAAGGCGCACCAGCCAAAAGTTATCATTGCGGGCGGTTCTGCTTATTCCCGTATCATCGACTTCAAAACCTTCCGCGAAATTGCTGATGAAGTTGGCGCTTACCTGATGGTAGACATGGCGCACTTCTCTGGTCTAGTGGCCGGCGGCGTTTATCCAAACCCTATCGAGCATGCTCACATTGTAACGACGACAACGCACAAAACACTGCGTGGTCCGCGTGGCGGCCTTGTGCTGACCAATGATGAGAAGCTGGCGAAGAAAGTGAACTCTGCTGTCTTCCCTGGCCTTCAGGGCGGTCCGCTTATGCATGTGATCGCGGCCAAAGCGGTTGCCTTCGGTGAAGCGCTCCGTCCGGAATACAAGCAGTATGCTCAGCGCGTTGTTGCTAACGCTAAGGCTCTTTCCGATGCGGTTCAGAAGGGCGGTCTGCAGGTGGTTTCTGGCGGTACTGACTCTCACGTTATGCTGATCGACCTCCGCCCGAAAGGCGTGAAGGGCAATGCAACTGAGAATGCGCTCGGCCGTGCATTCATCACGTGTAACAAAAACGGTGTTCCGAACGACCCGGAAAAGCCCGCGATCACGTCTGGTATTCGTGTGGGCTCTCCGGCCGGCACGACCCGCGGGTTTGGCGAAGCTGAATTCACAAAAATCGGTGGCTGGATCTGTGAGATCGTTGATGCTCTTGCAAGCGGTGAAGACACTGAAGCGGCTGAAACCAAAGTTCGTGAAGAAGTGCTCGCGCTTACGAGTGAATTCCCGATCTACCCTGGCGATGAGGTGTTCTGACCTTGAGATGTCCGTTTTGCGGTTCTGAGGATACTGCAGTCCGAGACTCTCGTCCGGCTGAAGACAATACTGTTGTGCGTCGCCGCCGTTCCTGCGGGAATTGCGGGGCGCGCTTCACCACGTTCGAACGCGTCCAGTTGCGTGAAATCACGGTTGTAAAACGTGACGGCAAACGAACGCCTTTCGTGCGTGAGAAATTGCTGCGTTCTGTCATGATTGCGCTGCGTAAGCGTCCATTTGAATCTGAACAGATAGATCAACTCGTCTCTGGCATTATTCGCCAGATCGAAAGTGCTGGTGAGTCTGAGGTCGATTCTGCCGAGATTGGCGGCCATGTGATGGAGGCGCTAGCTGAGCTCGATCCGGTCGCTTATGTGCGCTACGCATCAGTTTATCGTGATTTCAAAGATGCGAATGACTTCGCTCATTTTATTGAGCACCACTCGCTTGAAGCGCGGAATAATTCTACAATTTCAGACGACGAGTAGGGCTGCTTTATGCAGGTCACTCTCAAAATAGCGACGTCACTTGATGGGCGTATTGCGACCGCGTCCGGTGAAAGCAAGTGGATTACCGGTGAGACCTCTCGCGTCGAAGTTCAAAAGCTGCGTGCTTCACATGATGCTATCCTGGTAGGGGTTGGCACGGTTCTGGCCGATGATCCACGCCTGACTGTGCGTGGCATCAAATTACCGGGGCAGCCTGATCGAGTTGTGCTGGATAGTCGGTTGAGAACACCGCCCGATGCTACGCTTTTTGTACCAGAAACCGGGCGAAATATCATTTTTTGCGCGGAGGCTGATCCGGACAAGGCAGCGGCACTCCGGGCCGCACGTGGTCAGATAGAGCAGGTTCCGACGGCGCAAGCGGGTGGCCTCGATATTGGTGCGGTTTGTAAACGCCTTGCTGCGCTAAATGTATCCCGTCTGTTCATTGAAGGTGGTGGTCAGGTAGCGGCCAGCTTTTTGCGCGCTGGGATGATCACTCATGTTGAATGGTTCCGCGCGCCAATCATGATCGGTAGTGAAGGTCGCCCAGCAATTGGCAGTCTGGGGCTTGAGCAATTATCACTCGCACCCAGATTTGTCCGTACAGGTGTACGAAGCTCTGGTGATGATCTATGGGAGTCGTACGAAATCAGGAAGGCAGAGTAATGTTCAGCGGACTTGTGCGCGACCTTGGGGTCATTGAGGCTATTGAAGAGGTCAATGGAAATCGACGTTTCACTGTGCGCGGGAAGATCGCTGCACAGGATCTGACGCTGGGTGCGTCTGTGTCTCACTCTGGCGTTTGCCTGACCGTTGTTTCGGCGGAAACGGGCGACGATGTTTCGAGCTGGGTCGTTGAGGCTGTGCCTGAAACGCTTCGCCTGACTACGCTTGGCACGAAAGTGGCTGGCGATCGCGTGAATCTCGAGCCTAGCCTGCGTCTTGGCGACGAATTGGGCGGACATCTCGTCTTCGGGCATGTCGATGGTCTGGGCGAAATCACGGAAATTTGTGAAGAGGGCGATGGGTATCGCGTGACCTTCTTTGCGCCTGAAGAGCTTCGTCCCATGATTGCCCTGAAGGGCTCGATTTCTATTGATGGAATTTCCCTCACGGTTGCTGGAATTACGGAGGATGGGTTTCAGGTTGCGCTCATTCCTCACACTTGGAGTGTTACCTCTCTCGGGCTCAGCAAAGTGGGCGATAAGGTCAATCTCGAGGCCGACATGCTCGCTCGATACGTCTCCCGTCAGATGGAATTTCGCTGATAGGGGTTGCGAGTGTACGAAAAAGTCGTACATCCATTTCCATGAACTCAATTCACCAGATTATAGATGCTTTTGGCGGCCTTCGTCCTTTCGCGCGAGCCGTGAACAAATCTCCTTCAACGGTCCAGTACTGGATTGAAAAAGGCGGTTTGCCGGCATCTGTGAAAGATCTGGTTTTCGGTCTGTCCGAGGAGCAGGGGCTTGGCCTCTCCAGAGATCAGGTCGCCAAGGCAGTGACCCCGTCAGTGCAGAAAGATGAAAGCAACGCGATGAGCGACGACTTCCACAGCGCTATCTCCTCGATCGAAGAGATTATTGAAGATGCCCGCAACGGTAAAATGTACATCCTGGTGGATGCTGAAGACCGTGAGAATGAGGGCGACCTCATCATTCCGGCTCAGTTTGCAACGCCGGATGCTGTAAATTTCATGGCGACTCACGGTCGTGGACTGATCTGTTTGTCCATGACGCATGAGCGTGCAGGCATTCTCGATCTTGAGCCGATGACACGAAACAATCGTGAAAGCATGAGCACGGCCTTCACTGTCTCCATCGAGGCGAAAGAGGGCGTCACAACTGGTATTTCCGCGCAGGACCGTGCGCGCACGGTCGCTGTTGCGATTGATCCGACGAAAAACAGTGCTGACATTGTGTCTCCGGGCCATGTCTTCCCGCTGGTCGCGCGCGATGGCGGTGTTTTGGTGCGGGCTGGCCATACGGAGGCAGCTGTCGACATCTCTCGCATGGCGGGGCTATACCCGGCAGGCGTGATCTGCGAGATCATGAAGGATGACGGCACCATGGCGCGTCTTCCGGATCTCGTATCCTTTGCTCAGTTGCATAATCTGAAAATCGGTACGATTGCAGACCTGATCGCGTATCGTCGTCGCAATGATCGTTTTCTTGAGCGCCGCATCGATGTCCCGTTCGCCAGCGAGTATGGCGAAGGTTTCCGGTCAATCGTCTTCAAAAACACCATTGATGGCTCAGAACACCTTGCGCTCGTCCACGGTAAAGTCAGCGCAGAAGAGCCTGTCCTGACCCGTGTTCATCGTATCGACTTTATGAGCGATGTGCTGTCTGAGAAGGGCGGCCGGTCCAAACTCGTCAGCAATGCGATGAAAATGATTGCCGAGGCTGATGAGCCGGGCGTTCTGATTCTTCTAAATACCATGCGTAAGGATTGTCTCGCCGAAAGCCTCGGCGCGCATTCTTCTGCGTCTGATGATCCGACGCGTCCGCTGCGTGAATACGGCGTTGGTGCGCAGATCATGAAAGATCTGGGCATGCGCAAGATTATCTATCTGACCACAAAAAAACCGTCGAAAATCGCGGGCTTGGATGGCTACGGCATCAGCCTCGAAGGCTGGCGTATGATTAAAGAGGACGTCTGATATGGGCCCGAGAGTATTGATGATCACTTCCCGCTATTACGAGCGTATTTCGCTCGAGCTGGAAGAAGGGGCTCGCGAAGTTCTGGAAGCTGCTGGCGCGACTGTCACTCTGAAAGAAGTGCCCGGCGCATTTGAAATCCCAGCGGCTGTCGCCATGGCGGCAGATTGTGATATGTACGACGCCTTCGTGACGCTCGGCTGCGTGGTGCGCGGAGAGACAACCCATTATGACTATGTGTGTGGTGAATCGGCCCGCGGCTTGATGGATTTGTCTGTACAACGCAGATTGGCGATCGGTTATGGTATTCTGACAGTTGAAAGTCAGGATCAGGCCTGGGTACGGGCTGACCGGAAACAGAAGAACAAAGGCGCTGATGCGGCTAATGCTGCGCTGGCAATGCTGGGCTTCCGTAAGGAATTATTACGCGGATGAGCGATTTGCAGAAACTTCCTCCTGATGTAATTCGCGCGCGCCGTTCTGGCGCTCGTCTTGCGGCGATTCAGGCGCTTTATCAGCTTGAAATGACAGATCGCGGCGCGAAAGCGGTCATTCGTGAATTTATGGAAGATCGACTGGGGCTGGACGATGATGGACAGCCAGTAGAGGATGCCGATCCTGATCTTTTCAAGTCCATTGTTCTGGGCGTTGTTGAAGAGCAAACCCTCATCGATGAGGCGATAAAGGCGCGCCTTTCCAAGAACTGGCGACTTGAGCGAATTGATTCCACGACCCGCGCGCTTCTGCGGTGCGCGACTCAGGAACTTGCCTCGCGCGCTGACCTGTCGAACGGCATTATTATCGAAGAATATGTTGGCATCGCACACGCCTTTTTCGACGGTGAAGAGCCTAAGTTCGTAAATGCGGTCTTGGACAATGTTGCGCGTGATGTGCGCCCTGATGGTGTGCCCGTAGGCTTCAAGCTCACGTGAGGGAGTTCGACCTGATAAAGCAGCGCCTGGCACTGCTATCAGGTTATTCGGGCGCTGAAGGGCTGTCGGATGATGTGTCCCTTGTGCCTGTCTCTTCCGCGCAGCAAATTATTACAACCGACACGCTTGCAGAAGGCGTCCATTTCTTCAGTGATGACCCACTTTTTACGGTGGGTCAGAAACTGGTACGGGTGAATGTCTCTGACTGCCTGGCTAAGGGCGCGCTTCCAAAGTTCGCTCTATTCAATCTGACCTGGCCTCGCTCCAGGACTGATGCAGAGCTGAGCCAACTTATAGATGGGCTCGGGACGGATTTTCATTCTTTTAAAATTGACCTGATTGGCGGAGACACGACTGCGTCAGAACGTGAAATCGTATTGAGTCTGACGCTTATTGGCGAGGCTGCGAACGCTAGAATCGTTCGACGCTCAAGCGCGAAAGTTGACGAGGATGTCTGGGTGACGGGTTTGATTGGCTGTGGCGCATTAGGGCTGGCCGCGCGCAGGGAGCTCGGTCCGGCGCAGGAGGACCATCGCGTAGCACCTTATCTCGTACCTGAACTTCCGCGGCTATCGACGGCAAGCCTGATCGGGGAATACGCTTCGGCTTCGGCTGATGTTTCTGATGGTCTTCTGGCTGATCTGGGGCACATTGCTGATGCCTCGGGTGCCGGGATAGAATGCCATCTGAGCGATATTCCGTTGGTGGAAAATGCTGAATTCGGACTGCTTGAATTGGACCTGCTTACCGGCGGAGATGACTATCAGACCGTATTCACGGCCCCCGTTTCTGCGCGTGAGGCAATTGAGCGCGATGCCAGGACCTATGGGCAAGCCGTTAGTCGGATAGGTCGAGTGACGGTCGGGCAGGGCGTTCGGCTCATCGGTTCGGATGGTATGCCTATCAAAGTGTTAAAGTCCGGCTGGCAACATCAGACGAGCTCGTAACCAATTTTCATGCCTTTGGTTGTATAGCTGTGGCCATGATGACGTTTTTCCGCGCTTTGATCGCTAGCCTTTTCCTCGCATCCGGTCTCGGATTTGCTTCTGCACCAGCAATGGCTGCCGGAGATAGCGGTGGTGGCGGTGCCTCCAACCGCACGGTCGACATGTCCAGCCTGGTTCTGCCGGTTGCTCGGGATGGAGAGCTCATCAATTACCTGTTCGTGAGTGCGACCGTCACAATTGCTGGCGGCTTTGATCATTGGGCGGCGCGAGAAAATGCGCATGTCTTACGTGACGGAATTCTGCGTGAAGCCCATCGGCATACGGTCGGTTTGGCGGGGCACCCAATGGAGCTCAATGAGGACGCCTTCCGTGCTGCGGTGGTCACCGTGTTTGAACATGAACTTGGAGCGGGCGCTGTCGAGCATATCGACATTATCGCCACTGATTCCCAATTGGTATTCATCGACGGCTAGGTCCGTGCTTTTGTAATATCCAGAAAATTCTGAACCTTTGGGCCCATTATCACGGCGCTTGCACATGTTCAGTCATTTTGCCATCAATACCCTTACATAAAAAAAGGTCGGGCACGGGCATGCCGCCTGAGCCGCTATCGACCTCATAAAAAATAGTGAGGAAAAGATGGACTTAACAACTGTCCTGGTGATCGTTGCCGCGCTGGCGGCGATCGGGTTCGGATTCCTGCAAAGCCGATCGATCATGGCCGCATCCCCCGGGGATGAACGAATGCAGGAAATCGCTCACGCCATTCAGGAAGGCGCAGACGCGTATCTCTCCCGCCAGTATAAAACCATTGGTATTGTCGGCGTGCTTATCGCCATTGCGCTGCTCGTTGCCTTTCAGGGCGAATATATCATCGTGATTGGCTTCGTCATTGGTGCCGTATTGTCGGGCGCAGCCGGCTTTATCGGAATGAAAATTTCCGTTCAGGCGAATGTGCGCACGACAGAGGCTTCTAAGAATGGCGGTCTCGCAGCCGGTCTTGATATGGCTTTTAAATCCGGCGCTGTAACCGGCCTTCTGGTCGTTGGTCTCGCACTGTTCGGCACCGTGGGATACTACGCTTTCCTGACGGCTGGCATGGGCTTTAACAGTGGCGACAGAACACTGATTGATGGGCTGGTAGCCCTCGGCTTTGGCGCCTCTCTGATTTCGATTTTTGCTCGTCTCGGCGGCGGCATTTTCACCAAAGGTGCAGATGTCGGCGGCGATATGGTGGGTAAGGTCGAGGCAGGTATTCCTGAGGACGACCCACGAAACGCGGCAACCATCGCAGACAATGTTGGCGACAATGTTGGAGACTGCGCGGGTATGGCGGCTGATCTGTTTGAAACCTATGCGGTCACGCTTGTTGCCACCATGGTGCTGGCATCGATCTTTTTCGCGGGTGGGTCTGCCACACTGATGATGCTGCTTCCGTTGGCCATTGGAGGCGTGTGCATCATTGGCTCCATTCTCGGAACCTTCTTTGTACGACTCGGTAAAAGTCAGAATGTGATGGGGGCGCTTTATAAGGGCTTCATCGCGACTGCGCTGTTCTCGGCCATCGGTCTTGCGGCAGCGATCTATTTTCTGCTGGGTAGCTTCTCATTTGAAATTGAAACGGCCGCTGGACTGACCATAACCGCGATGGATTTGCTGGGATGCGGCATTGCTGGTCTCTTCGTCACCGGTCTGATCGTGTGGATCACTGAGTATTATACTGGTACGGATCACCGCCCGGTTAGATCTGTCGCGCAGGCATCTGTATCCGGTCACGGGACGAACGTCATTCAGGGACTCGCTGTGTCACTGGAATCCTGCGCTCTGCCTGCACTCGTCATTATCGGAGGTATTATCGTCACCTTCAATCTGGCGGGGCTGTTCGGTATTGCGATCGCTACAACGACAATGCTCGCACTTGCGGGCATGGTGGTTGCGCTGGATGCGTTCGGACCAGTAACCGACAATGCCGGAGGCATTGCTGAAATGGCCGGGCTGGATGATAGCGTACGGAGCACGACGGACACGTTAGATGCGGTAGGCAACACCACCAAAGCAGTCACAAAGGGGTATGCGATTGGCTCTGCGGGTCTCGGCGCGTTGGTGCTTTTTGCGGCCTATACTGAAGACCTGAGCTTCTTCTCTGCGAATGCAGTCGAAGGCTCATTCTTTTATGGTGTCGTCCCAGACTTCTCTCTATCTAACCCATATGTGGTTGTCGGTCTGCTGTTTGGTGGCCTGTTGCCATTCCTGTTCGGTGGCATGTCCATGATGTCAGTCGGACGTGCGGCTCAGGATGTCGTTGAAGAAGTCCGCCGTCAGTTTCGTGAAATGCCTGGAATTATGAATTTCGAGCAGCGACCGGATTATGGTCGGGCGGTCGATATTCTTACCAAGGCAGCCATTCGCGAAATGATCGCGCCATCATTGCTACCGGTTCTTTCCCCATTGGTGCTGTTCTTCGTGATTTTTCTCATTGCCGGGAAAGCGGCGGCGTTCTCGGCACTCGGTGCCATGCTGCTTGGCGTGATCGTGACCGGTCTTTTCGTGGCCATTAGCATGACGTCCGGCGGTGGCGCCTGGGACAATGCGAAGAAGTCTTTTGAAGACGGTTTCGTCGATAAAGATGGCGTGCGTCATGAGAAAGGATCTGATGCGCACAAGGCGTCTGTGACGGGCGACACGGTGGGCGATCCATATAAGGATACATCAGGCCCGGCCGTGAACCCTATGATTAAAATCACAAACATTGTGGCGTTGATTATGTTGGCGGTGTTTGCGCACTGGAGCGGTCATTGAGCCTTTAAAGGCGCTCAAAAGAAAAGCCCGGCATTTGCCGGGCTTTTTGTTTCAGAGGTTGAACTTTTTAGTTGCTTGGTCCGCCAATCTGACCCGGATCACGCTGCTGTGGCAGGGCGACACGGCCCACATTGCCGAAGATTTGTTCAAGCAATCCAAGCTGGCGACCGCGGGTAGGGGTTTCACGCGCTGCATACTGAATGATGCGTCCGTCGGTTTCGTCATATTCGACGATTTCCTCTACCACATCATCTTCACCAAAGCTGATCGCAATGACTTCGCGGCTCACCACGCGCGGGTGATAGAACGCAAAACGCTCGCGGGTCGCTGTGAAGTAAATCCATGTGTCGTCGCCGAACATGCTCGTTGTAGATGGAGAGCCGAGATTCGCGAGCACAGTAGAGCGCGTATCTTCACCAGGCTGAATGTCTGCGGGCGCCACTTCGTCTGCTACATAGCCCTGATAATCACGGGTAGCTGTTGCGCAAGCAGACAAAAGCGCTGCAGTAGCAATAACAAAGAACAATTTGCGCGCCATCAGACTTCTCCTATTCATCGGCATGAACTAACGGGTCTGATGGCCGTTTGGCAAGCAGAGAGCACGCATATGATGTTTTTGTCACGTTTGTTCCCGCATCGTGCGAGAAAATCGGAAGCTGCGAGCAGGATTTTGGAAGGTTTGACGGCGCAGGCCCGCCAACCTGTGCTGTTTGCAGAGAATCGTATTCGAGACACGTTTGACGGCAGGTTTGAGGCAATTGCGCTGCATTCAGCTCTGCTGGTGCGCAGGCTAAATGCTGTCGGGCCCGCGGGCAATGAATTGGTTTCTGTCGTGATGAACCGATTATTTTCCCAATTTGACTATGCTTACCGACAAAATGCTGTTGGCGATCTGGTCGTCGGGAAGAAGATGAGAAAACTTGCAGAAGCGTTCGCCGGTCGCATGAAAGCGTATCAGGCGGGGCTGGATGGCAATGAGCCTCTCAATGAGGTGATCTTCCGGAATTTGTTCAATGGAGCGGAAGGTGCGGACACCGAAGCCATGACGTCTTATGTGCGGGCGGTATCTGAAAAACTGGCGGATAGCAGTGATGATGAGATGTTGGGCGGTCGTTTTGAATGGCCGGCCGCTGATGCATTTTTCATGAATTAGACAAGATATAGGCTGGCGGTATTGTGCGGCGTTGCCTAAAAGCGGGGCCAAGCCAGTGTTGAAGGAAAAGACAAAATGGCATCTGAAACACTTGTCATTTCAATTGACGCGATGGGCGGCGATCATGCGCCGGATAGCGTGCTGGAAGGCCTGTCGCTGATCGCGAAACAGGGGTTTTCCGTTCGCTTTCTTGTTCACGGTGATGAAGCCCTGATCGCGCCTTACATGGATGCGCATCCGAAGCTGAAAGAGATTTCCGAAGTCTGTCACACAGACAAGCATGTCGCGATGGACGCTAAGCCAAGCCAGGCGCTGCGTGCCGGCAAAGGCACCAGCATGTGGAACGCTTTGCAGAGTGTGAAGTCCAAAGACGCCGCTGTTGCGGTTTCTGCAGGCAATACGGGCGCGCTGATGGCGATGTCCAAGCTGGTGCTGCGGATGGTTCCGGGCGTACACCGCCCAGCCCTCGCAGCGAGCTGGCCAACACAGAAGGGTGCAGCCATTGTTCTGGATGTCGGCGCGAACATTGAAGCTGATGCAGAGCAGTTGGTTGAGTTTGCGATTATGGGTGCTGCGTATTCCCGCGCGATCCATGGCAAAGACAATCCGTCCATCGGTCTTCTGAATATCGGGTCTGAGGACTTGAAGGGTATCGATTCAGTCCGCGGCGCGGCCGACATGCTCAAAGATAATGAGATGGGGCTGAATTATATCGGCTTCGTTGAAGGCAATGATATTTCGCTGGGTACATCTGATGTCGTCGTGACCGATGGATATACGGGGAATATTGCACTCAAGACTGCGGAAGGCACAGCGAAGCTCGTGTCAGGCTTTGTGAAAGAAGCCCTTACCAGTTCGCTTCTTTCCAAGCTGGGCGCGCTTCTGGCGAGCTCCGGCCTGAAAGCCCTGAAAAACCGGCTTGATCCGCGCAGCGTGAATGGCGGAGTGTTTCTCGGGCTAAATGGAATCGTGTTGAAGAGTCATGGCAGCGCTGATGCCGAAGGCTTTGCCACGACGGTGCGATTGGCCTATAGCGTTGGAAACAGTACATTTCATCAGGACGTAGAAGCCAGCCTGTCGCGATTTCAGGCCTCAAATCCTGAAGTCCAGGAAAAAGTTGACTCATGAAAAATGTAATCCGCGTCACCGGAGTTGGCAGCTACCTTCCGAGTAAAATTCTGACCAATGAAGACATTTCCCGCATGGTGGATACCAGCGATGAATGGATTCAGGCACGGACTGGTATTCGTCAGCGTCACATCGCGGCAGATGGTGAGCTCACATCCGATTTGGGGCGTGAGGCGGCAAACCGGGCATTGGCAGCGGCTGGCGTCAAGGCTGAAGATATTGATCTTCTGGTGCTCGCGACAGCAACGCCTGACCATACCTTTCCGTCAACGGCGACCATCGTTCAGCATAAAATCGGTATGACGGGCGGCGCCGCCTTTGATGTTGGCGCTGTATGCTCTGGTTTTGTCTTTGCGCTTTCGACTGCGGATGCGCTGATGAAAGCTCAGGGCTATAAGAAAGCGCTTGTTGTTGGCGCTGAAACCTATTCCCGTATTCTGGACTGGTCTGACCGTACGACCTGCGTTCTGTTTGGCGACGGTGCTGGTGCAGTGGTGCTCGAAGCTGATACGGCAGAGGACGATGCGCAAATCGGTATTCTTGGCCACAATTTGCGCACAGATGGCGCTTACAAAGAGTTCTTGTATGTGGATGGAGGGCCATCTTCGACGCAGACAGTTGGACATCTTCGGATGAAGGGGAACCAGGTTTTCAAGCACGCGGTTGTAAACATCTCCAGTGCGGTTCAGGCGCTTCTGGAGCAGACCGGTGTAAGCCATGAAGACATTGACTGGTTTGTTCCTCACCAGGCTAATCAACGCATCCTGGACGGTGTGGCGAAAAGATTATCCATAGACTCATCTAAAATTGTGTCTACTGTCGGTAAACATGGTAATACTTCAGCGGCTTCAGTGCCTTTGGCCCTTTCTGAAGCTATAGATGACGGACGCGTCAAAACCGGAGATATGATCCTTACCGAAGCTATGGGCGGCGGGTTTGCATGGGGCGCGAACCTATTCCGTATTTAAGAGTTTCGTTAAGGAATCAGTAGTTCTCTGTTAAGGCTGTTAAGGAGGTGGTAGTGCAGCAGGATAAGGCAGTCACCCGAGCCGAGATCATGGACTCTCTCGTAAGAGAAGTCGGTCTCACCCGGCAGGACTCAGGAGAGCTGCTCGAGCGTGTGCTTGAGTTGATTTCCGAAGATCTGACGAATGGCAGTACAGTCAAACTGGCCAGATTTGGCAATTTTGTTGTGCGGGAAAAGAATGCGCGGATGGGACGTAATCCTAAAACGCGTGTTGCTGCGGAAATCTCTGCACGTCGTGTCGTAGCATTCCGCCCGTCACCTCTCTTGAAACAGCGCGTTGATGAATCACTGAATAAGACCAAGGGATAAAACCATGTCCAGCGCGCCCCGCACCGTTCTGAAATCTGAAACTGCATTCCGTTCAATCGGCGAAGCAGCGAAGGAGCTCAGCCTTCCGACGCATGTGCTCCGTTTCTGGGAAACCAAGTTCACAGTGTTGAAGCCGGTGAAAAGACGCGATGGACGACGTTTATATCGCCCTGAAGATATGGATGCTGCGCGCGCCATTCAGGAATTACTGCATACGCAGGGCCTGACGATCAAAGGTGCTCAAAAGCTTTTGAAAGAGCAGGGTGTTCAAACCGTACTTCACGGCGAAGCGCGCCTTGGTCATGCGGTTCAGGAAGTGATTGATCCGGGCCAGTTCACAAGTCCGGCGGCGAACCCGGTTCAAAAGCTCCAGAAAACCGTCAACGATGTTGTCGAATCCGGTGTCTTCTCAACTGGTGAAGCGGTTGAAACTGATCGTCTTTCCAGCCTGCTGTCCGAGCTTGATTCAGTCAAAGCTCGCCTTGATGCGGTGCTCGTCAAAGACGCCGCTTAATCCAGAAAACTGATCTTGCTTGCCAGGAGGGGGATGTTTTATATCTCGCCCTCTCTGGCGGAGCGTGGCGCAGCCCGGTTAGCGCACCGGTCTGGGGGACCGGGGGTCGGAGGTTCGAATCCTCTCGCTCCGACCAGAGCCTTTCTTATTCTTCGTTTTGCTCACGGTTCTGATTGCGCGTGATCAGATCCTGAAGCAGGGACCGAGCAGTGTCTTCCGTTGTGGGTGCCTGCGTTTCCGCTTCATCGGTTTCAGCTGCGCCATCGTTAGTTTCAGATGTGCTGTCGGTTTCGGAGCTCGTCTGATTGGAACGATCTATCCCCAGAATGCCACCAATCACGCTTCCGGCACCGCTGCCGAGACGTGAGTCGGCTTCGTCGAGAAGACGAGATCCCACCGCTTGAGTAGCCAGGTTGGCCAGAAACTCGGTATCGAGGCTTCCGCTAGGCGCAGTCCATGTGCCGGTGACACGAAGAGGAATGCCGAACCCCTCTACACCCGTCTCCGCATTTTGACCTTGAGCGTTGTTGACTGCGCGGGGGTATATCTTGATGTCCTGGGTCTGGTTGTAGAGGTCGATCTCACCTTCAGCCGTAGCCCGGACAAATGGCGCTGACATGTCGAAATTCTCGACCTCAGCAACGCCTTCGGAAATCGTTCCCTGAAGAACCAGCGAAGTGAAGTCGGTGGATGAGCTAGGAGACAAGGCGTTTGGCAGTTCACGGGTTTCGAGGAAGCTCTGAGCGCTACGAAGGAGTTGCGGCAGGTTGATGCCGAGAATCGCGCCGTCTGCGACGCGAGCTTCGTAATTGCCGCTCATGGAGCGAACAAAGTCGGCTATGCTCAGGCCGCTCATATCGACGTCGGCATCTATGGTTGCGACGCCTTGAAGAACGTCCATGCCGGTGAAGAATTTGACCAGCGCAGCGGCTGTGATCCCTGATCCTTCGACATCGAGCGTGATACGATTTGAGCCATTGGCGAGCGATGCGAGAGTCACGTTCGTCAGGAGGGAGCCGTCGAAGAATGGATCAATGCTCGCGGGCTGTCCTGAGCGGCCACCATCCGGAGCGATGGAGTTGAAGTCACCGCTAAAACGTCCATTCCGCAGCGTGCCGTCAATGATGATATCTTCGATTCGAGCTCGGCCATCGGTCAGTTCACCAATATTGATGTTCACATCGCCATTCGCCGCACGAAGGAAGCTTAGATCGACCGGGTCTTCGCTCCAGCCGCCTTCTGATGGCGCCTGCTGTGTATTTGAAGATGAGGCGGACATGTATGGCGAAAGGTCGGCGTCAGGAATGTCGAGATCAATATCCACAAATGGAACATCGCGGGAGAGATCGAAGCCGATCGACCCGGTTGAACTCAAGTCGTCAAAATCAAATCGTGAAATTTGGGCAGTTGTAACCGAGCCGGACGTATCGAGTGCAAGTTCCGCATTCAGCGTTTTAACGGCGTCAGAATTCATCTGGGATAAGTCGATCCCGATATCGGTGAGAAAGCGACGTAAATTGCTGGACCGCGCCGTGAGATTGCCTGTCAGGTTTGGAGAGAAATCTGTGAGGGTCACGTCACCGGTGAAGGCGGAGTTGAGATCATCTCCTGACTGAGACACATCAAGTCCGGACAGAGCCATCTGGCTGAGCGTTCCAGATACACTGCCAGAAGCGCGTATGCGTCCGAGTGGAGCGATATCCTGTTCTAACTCGACATTCGCAAAAGAGAGCAAGTCTCCGGCTTGTTTTAGGTCGACTGAAAAGGCGCCATCCATAACGGGTACGGATGCCAATTGCAGGCTGCCCGTAAAGTCCAGGTCTGCGAAATCAGAGGCGACGGACAGTTCCGTATCGAATGGAGCCTGAGACCCAAGCGCCTGAAGAGAGCTGAGCATTACAGCGATATCAAAGGTTTCGCCATTGAGTGTGATGTCGCCGTCCACGGAAACCGGCGCGTCGAGGCCATCCAGTCGGGCTGTCAGATTAATCGGATTGGCGTCATAGACCGTACCTGCAACGTCATCCTGAAAGCGCATACGCATATTTGTGAGTTCGGCTTGCGGGATGATGGCATCAAAGCCCGGCTCAGAACTGGTGCCGGTGTCCTCAGCTGTATCGGTTTGTTCTTCGGGCTCTGTCGCGGGCGTGAAGGTCCAGTTGTTTTCGGTTTCAGAGCGCTGCTGCAACAGAACCTCGCCACCATCAAAAATGAGAGATGAGATTTCGATGCGACGAGAGAAAAGTGGCAGCCATTTCACGGCGACAGACAGGCTGTCTGCTTTTGCGAAGTATGGATCATCAAAGCCTTCGGCATTTGCGATTTGAACGTCATCAATGCGCGCGCCTAAACGCGGGAAGATCGTGACCTGCGGATCAGAGCCAAGAGTCACGTCACGACCGAGCATGTCCTCCAGGCTGTTTTCAGCTACGCGGCTATAGGTGGACGACGGAATCAGGAATGGCGCGACGCAAATCGCCACGATCAGAATTCCGATCACGGCTAAAATTCCAATGATGAACTTTTTCATTTCTACTCCGAATACGTATTCGGGCGTCAGAATACCGACAAATCGCGGCTTTTAAATGACATTCAAAAGAAGTGAAAAAAAATGGAGAATAATGCTTGACCGGACGATCTGAAATCCGTATTCACCGCGTCTCCAAGAGGTCAGCGGGTGTAGCTCAGTTGGTTAGAGTACCGGCCTGTCACGCCGGGGGTCGCGGGTTCGAGCCCCGTCACTCGCGCCACTTGGATAAAACAAAATGCCAGCCTTCGGGCTGGCATTTTTGCTTTCTGGTTCAGATGAATTCCCGAACATCCTTCATGAAGCGATTGAATTGATCGTGATGCAGCCAATGGCCCGCATTCTGATAGAGTTTGACCTCCGCATTGTTGAAATAGTCGATCCGACCATCTTCTGCCGGATTGGATGCCCAGCTGTCGGCTCCATACAATAATAACGTTGGACACGTGATCTCTCCCCAGAGCTTCTGCAGCTCTGTTGGGTGAATGTCGAAGGGTGGCCAGACGCGGAAGTAATTGTCGAATTTCCAGGAATAGCTGCCGTCTTCGTTCTGAGAGATGCCGTGCTCTGTCAGATGACGCGCCTGCTCATCATTCAGATAGCTGTTTTCATCTTTCATTCGGGTCAGCGCTTCCTGAATTGAAGCGTATTTTCGAGGCGTACGCCCTGCGGCAGCGCGTTTGTCGTCGATCCATTTGCGAATGCGGTCGCTGAGAGGCTCTGCCTCGCGTTCCTTCAGGATCTTAGGCGATGGCCCCAGGCCTTCAATCGCAACAAGCCTACGAACCGTATCCGGATAAAGTCCGGTATATCGCAGTGAGATATTGCCGCCATAGGAGTGTGAGACGATCGTCACGGGCGATAGCTGTTTCTGGTGAATCAGCTGAGCCAGGTCATAAACGCAATCCATAGCGGTATAATGGCCGTCGGAAGACCAGCCGCTGTCACCATGACCGCGCAAGTCGGGTGCGATGACATGCCAGTCGTGGCGCAATTCCTCAGCGACCCAGTCCCAGCTGCGGCAATGATCGCGACCTCCGTGAAGGAGAATCAGGGGAGGGGCGTCAGGATTGCCCCAGTCGACATAATGAAGCCTGAGGCGCTGCGAATAATAAGTATGTGAGGTTGGTCCATGTATCATGGGCGTCATGTTCTCATTCTGGTCAGCCAAGTCCAGACAAGAAAAATTTTGGCATTTAAATTCCACTCAGTGGAGAAGTCGTCCCAAACCCGTGATTTCTGTTGAAAGAGGGCGTGGACACCAGCGATTCCATGTGACATACACCGCCGCTGATCTCCGCGTTAGCTCCTGAAAAAGGAGCCATCGCTTTCCGAATTCGAAATAGCGCCAGAGCAGTGGCGGACCTGAGGAATACTATGGAAGTCACAGAGACGAAGTCAGAAGGCCTGAGCCGCGCCTTCACTATTACCATTCCGGCTGGCGAGCTGTCTGAAAAGCTCGATACCAAGATTGAAGAAATCCGTCCGCAAATGCGCCTGAAGGGCTTCCGCCCTGGTAAAGTGCCTGCGTCTCACGTGAAGCGCATGTATGGCAAATCCATCATGAGCGACATTATTCAGGAAGTCGTGACAAGCTCCAGCCAGAGCGCGCTTGATGAGCGCGAACTGCGTCCGGCTCAACAGCCAAGCATCACGCCTGAAGGTGATATCGAGAAAGTTGCAGCGGGTGACGCTGATCTGGTTTATTCCATGGAAGTGGAAATCATGCCTGAGTTTGAAACGTCTGACGTTTCAGAACTGTCTCTCGACCGCCCAGTTGCTGAAGTTGCTGATGAGCAAGTTGATGAAGCGCTTCAGAAACTCGCTGAGAACAACAATAAGTACGAAGCTCGCCGCAAAGGCAGCAAAGCGAAAGACGGCGACGCCGTTGTTATCGACTTTGTTGGCAAAATTGATGGCGAAGCATTTGACGGCGGTAGCGCTGAAGGCCAGACAATCGTTCTTGGTCAGGGGCGTTTCATCCCAGGCTTCGAAGAGCAGCTTGTTGGTGTGAAAGTCGACGACGAAACCGAGCTGAACGTAACCTTCCCGGAAGATTATCCGTCTGAGGACCTGAAGGGCAAAGAAGCTGTTTTCGAAGTTAAGGTTCACGAAGTGAATGAGCCTAAAGCTCCTGAAATTGACGATGACTTCGCTAAGAATTTCGGTCTGGAAGACCTCGAAGCTCTGAAAGCGGTTATTCGCGAACAGATTGAAGCCGAGCATAACGGTATGTCCCGCAATAAAGTGAAGCGTGCGCTTCTCGATAAGCTGGACGAAGAATATAGCTTCGACCTCCCTCCGGGCATGGTAGAAGCTGAGTTCAATCAGATCTGGGCTCAGTTCGAACGTGAAAAAGAAGCCGGCAATCTGGACGACGAAGATAAAGACAAGTCTGACGACGAACTGAAAACCGAGTACCGCTCAATCGCGGAACGCCGTGTTCGTCTTGGTCTGGTCCTCGCTGAAATTGGTCGTAAAGCTAATATTCAGGTCACTGAGGAAGAAGTTGCACGCGCTCTGAACCAGGAAGCGTCCCGTTATCCGGGTCAGGAACGTCAGATTATCGAGTTCTATCAGAAGCAGCCTGGTGCGCTTGCTCAGATTCGCGCTCCAATCTACGAAGAAAAAGTTGTGGACCATATTCTTGATCTTGCGAAGGTTACCGATGTGACCGTTTCCCGCGAAGAGCTTGAAAAAGAAGACGAAATGTAATCGTCGATCCATAGCGATCAAAAATCAGGCGGGCCGTTTCTATTCGGTCCGCCTATTTTTTTGCAATTTGAGACTTGGCTCGAATTTCCCTCGCGGGTTAACCGGATTGAGAGTAATTTGCCAAACAAGATTATTTAATGACAGAATCACTTGCGGATTCAGGAAAGCTACTCAGATATTAGAGTGTGCCAGACACCAGTAACGAGAAAGAATTTGGACATGCTGAACTCAGCTGAAACAGGTTTGATCATCAATCCTACGATTTACGACCAGAGCAGCCGCGGTACGCTCGGCTACGATATTTTTTCTCGCCTCCTGAAAGAACGTATCGTTTTCATCGCCGGCCCGGTTGATGACTCTCTGGCAACTACGGTTATTGCTCAGCTCCTTTTCCTGGAATCTGAGAACCCGAAAAAAGACATTTCCATCTACATCAACTCGCCGGGTGGCATCGTGTCTTCAGGCCTCGCCATTTATGACACCATGCAATACATCCGCTGCCCGATTACGACGGTTTGCATCGGTCAGGCGGCAAGTATGGGTTCGCTCCTGCTCGCAGCAGGTGACAAAGACTCTCGTATCGCTCTGCCGAATGCGCGCGTTATGGTTCACCAGCCTTCTGGCGGTTTCCGCGGCGTTGCATCTGACATTGAACGCCACGCAGAAGAAATCATCGAACTGAAGCGTCGCCTGAACGAAATTTATGTGAAGCATACCGGTCAGGATTACGACACGATTGAACGTAAACTGGACCGCGACTCCTTCATGACGGCTGAGGAAGCCTGTGAATTTGGTATCGTGGACAAGGTGTTTGAGCGTCGCGAAAGTGATGACGCGACAGGCGAATAAGTGATAGATATTACCCTGTAAGGGGAATAATTAGTGTCCGGCCTGCTTTAATCCACTTGCGGGCTGGGCAACCATATGTTCGACTGATCAGGTTTTTAAAACGGATCGTAAACTTCCTTGCGCCAGTATGCTGAAAACGGCGCGATCACGTCGAAAGAAGATGGGGCAACGTCTCCGCTGAGGTCTCGATGAATAAACCACCGCAATCTACTGATAGTAAGAACACACTTTATTGCTCCTTCTGTGGGAAGAGTCAGCATGAAGTGAAAAAGCTGATCGCGGGTCCAACCGTTTTCATCTGTGATGAATGTGTCGAACTCTGCATGGATATCATCCGTGAAGAGAATAAGTCGGCAATGGTGCGCTCACGTGAAGGTGTTCCGACACCTCAGGAAATCTGTGATGTTCTTGATGATTACGTGATCGGCCAGGAACAGGCTAAGCGCGTACTTTCCGTTGCGGTTCATAACCATTACAAGCGCCTGTCCCACAGCTCTAAAAATAATGATGTTGAGCTGTCTAAATCTAATATTCTGCTCGTCGGACCGACCGGTTGCGGTAAAACGCTTCTCGCGCAGACGCTTGCGCGCATTCTGGACGTGCCGTTCACAATGGCGGACGCAACGACGCTGACCGAAGCGGGTTATGTTGGTGAAGACGTTGAGAACATCGTTCTTAAACTACTTCAGGCCGCAGACTATAATGTTGAGCGTGCGCAGCGCGGCATCGTATATATCGATGAGATCGACAAGATTTCTCGCAAGTCTGATAATCCGTCTATAACGCGTGATGTTTCAGGCGAAGGTGTTCAGCAGGCGCTTCTGAAAATCATGGAAGGCACCGTTGCCTCTGTGCCTCCGCAGGGGGGGCGCAAGCATCCGCAGCAGGAATTCCTTCAGGTCGATACGACCAACATTCTGTTTATCTGTGGCGGTGCGTTTGCGGGCCTGGATAAGATTATTACAGACCGTGGTGATAAAACGTCCATCGGCTTTGGCGCCAACGTTAAATCATCGGATGAGCGTAAAACTGGCGAAGTTCTGCGCGGTGTAGAGCCAGAAGACCTTCAGCGTTTTGGCCTGATCCCGGAATTCATTGGTCGTCTGCCCGTTATCGCGACGCTGGAAGACCTTGATGAAGATGCCCTCATCACGATTCTGACGCAGCCTAAGAACGCGCTCGTCAAACAATACCAGCGCCTCTTCGAAATGGAGAGTGTTGAACTCAACTTCCGTGATGACGCTCTGTCTGCCATCGCGAAGCGCGCTATTGAACGCAAGACAGGTGCACGTGGTCTGCGGTCCATTATGGAAGGCATTCTGCTGGATACCATGTTTGAGCTTCCGAACCTGCACGGCGTTGCCGAGGTTGTGATCAATGCAGAAGCGGTAGAATCCGGCGGAGCGCCACTCTACGTGCATTCTGAGCGTGAGCAGGATCAGGGCGAAGCGTCCTGATCCGGCCAAAGGCCAATCCAAACTGTAAAACTATTCAGCTTCAGCATTCGCTGAGCTTGAACAGGTGTGCTTGCAACGCCACATCTAGATTCAAGGCTGCGCGGGAATCCTGTCACTCTGACTGAATTCATTCCGCGCAGAAACGATCCGGAGACCTAAATGACTACTACAAAAAAGCTACCGGTATTGCCGCTTCGTGACATTGTCGTGTTTCCGAACATGGTCGCGCCTCTGTTTGTGGGCCGCGAAAAATCTGTTCGCGCGCTTGATGTCGTTGAAGATGGCGAAAATGAAATCATGCTGATCGCACAACGCGATGCGACAGTTGATGAGCCGGGCGCTGAAGATCTCTATTCTATCGGTACTGTTGCGACCATTCTTCAGCTTCTGAAGCTGCCAGATGGAACCGTCAAAGTGCTGGTCGAAGGCAAGTCCCGTGCGCGTATGACTGCGCTGGAAGACCGCGAGGATTTCTTTGAGGCTGAAGTCGAGCCGATCGAAGAAGAGGCTGACGATACCCAGGATACGGAAACGCTGGCGCGTGCCGTGATTGAGCAGTTCGAAGGCTATGTGAAACTCAACCGTAAAATTCCGCCAGAATCTGTGTCTTCTATCAGTGAGATTACAGAGCCTGCGCGCCTTGCTGATTCTATTGCCGGCCAGTTGTCGGTCAAACTCGGTGAAAAGCAGTCACTCCTTGAGCTTTCCAGCGTTACGGAACGCCTTGAGCGCGTTTTCGCGCTTATGGAAGGTGAGATCGGCATGCTCCAGATGGAGCGTAAGATCAAAAACCGCGTGAAGCGCCAGATGGAGAAGACCCAGCGCGAATACTATTTGAATGAGCAGATGAAGGCCATTCAGAAGGAACTGGGCGATCAGGATGAAGGCCGCGATGAACTCGCTGAGCTTGAAGAAAAGATCGCGAAGAAGGGCCTGTCTGAAGAAGCCCGGACAAAGGCTGAGCAGGAGCTGAAAAAGCTTCGCCAAATGAGCACTATGTCCGCTGAATCCACGGTCGTGCGGAACTATCTGGATTGGATTCTTGCCCTGCCATGGGGTGAGAACAAGAAAGTTGCGACTGATCTGATGAAGGCTGAAGAGGTGCTCGACAGCGATCACTACGGTCTTGAGAAGGTCAAAGAGCGCATTCTTGAATATCTCGCGGTTCAGGCGCGTACGGAGAAGGTCAAAGGTCCAATCCTGTGTCTGGTGGGCCCTCCGGGTGTTGGTAAAACATCTCTCGGTAAGTCCATCGCAGAGGCGACGGGTCGCGAGTTTGTGCGTGTGTCGCTTGGCGGCGTGCGCGACGAGTCTGAAATTCGTGGTCACAGACGGACCTATATCGGCTCCATGCCGGGCCGGATTATCCAGTCTCTGAAAAAGGCGAAGACGAACAATCCGCTCTTCCTGCTCGATGAGATCGACAAAATGGGTATGGATTATCGTGGCGACCCTGCGTCTGCTTTGCTCGAGGTATTGGACCCAGAGCAAAACTCAACGTTCAACGACCATTATCTGGAAGTCGATTATGACCTGTCCAACGTAATGTTTGTGACGACGGCGAACTCGCTCAACATGCCTCAGCCACTGCTTGACCGTATGGAGGTTATCTCCATCGCCGGTTACACAGAGGACGAGAAAGTCGAAATTGCTCAACGCCACCTCCTGCCGAAAATTTCGGAAAACCACGCGCTGAATGACGGTGAGTGGAAAGTGGAGGAAAGCGCAATCCGCGATGAGATTCGCTATTACACGCGCGAAGCGGGTGTGCGTAATCTTGAGCGTGAACTGTCCAAACTGGCACGTAAAACGGTCCGTAGCCTGACGCAGGCTGACAAAGAGCTGATTGAGATCAACTCAGATAATTTGGCTGATTTCGCTGGCGTACGTAAATATCGCTACGGTCTTGCGGATAAGGAAGATCAGATCGGTGCTGTGACGGGTCTCGTCTGGACGTCGGTTGGTGGTGACCTTCTGACGATCGAGGCGGCTAAAATGCCGGGTCGCGGAAAGATGACCGTCACGGGTAACCTCAAGGATGTGATGAAGGAATCCATCTCCGCTGCGAACAGCCTGGTGCGCTCGCGGTCTGTATCCTTCGGCATTCGCCCGGATGTGTTCAATCACACCGACATTCACGTCCACGTGCCGGAAGGTGCCGTTCCAAAAGACGGACCGTCTGCGGGTATCGCTATGACAACAGCAATCGTCTCGCTTCTGACCTCAAACCCTATTCGTAAGGATATTGCGATGACCGGTGAGGTGACGTTGCGAGGCCGGGTGCTGCCGATTGGCGGTCTGAAGGAGAAGCTCCTTGCGGCGCACCGTGGCGGTATCGCGACTGTTCTTATTCCAGAGGAAAACGCCAAAGATCTGGCGGAAATCCCTGAGAATGTAAAAAACGAGCTGGAGATCATTCCGGTGAGCGACATTAATGAAGTGCTTGCGCACGCCCTGACAAACTCCTTGCAGGAGATTGAGTGGAGCGAAGAAGAGCAGGCAGCGCTTCAGGCGAATATGATGAATCAGAACCCCGCACCGGCAGGTTCTACGCCAATGACGCACTAAGTTACTTTAGATGTGAATCAGAAAGCCCCGGCACTGAGTGTCGGGGCTTTTTTGTTCAGCTGAAGCTTTGTGTCTTTGAGAGCGACGGAATGCGCCTGCGAGCATCAGTGGAGCGCTCGAGATCGATTTCAGCCATTATCACGTCCTCGCCTGTTACGTTGCTTTCTGCGAGGATCTTGCCCCATGGCGCGATGATGAGAGAATGGCCGAAAGTCTCTCTCCCGTCTTCGTGTAGGCCGGACTGTGCCGGGGCGATAACGAAACTGCCTGTTTCTATGGCTCGTGCGCGCAATAAAACATGCCAGTGCGCTTCGCCGGTGACGCGGGTAAAGGCGGCCGGGCAGGTGACAATGTTCGCCCCAGACTGTGCAAGATGCCTGTAAAGGTAGGGAAAGCGCAGATCATAGCAAATGGACAGACCGAGCTGCCCCAGCGGCGTGTCTGCGATGACTGCTTTATCACCTGGGCGATAAACGGATGATTCCCGATATCTCTGTCCGTCGCCCACTTCGACATCAAACATATGAATCTTGTCATAGCGTGCAGAGATTTCGCCCTCAGGAGAAATCAGAAACGAGCGGTTCGCGAGTCGCTCATCAGATTCGTGCTTCACAGCGAGAGATCCGATCAACAGCCAGATTTGCAAATCCGAGGCCTGAACCTGGAAGGCTTTCAGAAGTGGATCATCAGATTCATAGAATCGCTGCGCCTGGGAATCGTTTCCACGTATATTCATGCAGCCCGTCATTTCAGGCGTAGCAACGAAATTGGCGCCATGAGCAGCAGCCCTGGCTATCAGATTGCTTGCGCGTTCCAGATTCGTTTCCGGATGGATCCCGGTGGTCATCTGTACGCAGGCGGCTTTGAAGCTGGTCATGGGAGAATTCCTGAAGGCGAGGGCATTTCAAACGCAGTTCTATCCGAAAAAAATCGGGTCGACCATGAGTTGGCATTTCAGGAAAGAAAGAGTGGCTCCGCGAGTAGGACTCGAACCTACGACCGGGCGATTAACAGTCGCCTGCTCTACCAACTGAGCTATCGCGGAACAACGAGATGGCCGATATAGCTATCCGTGCCCGTCACGTCAAACACCAATTTCAGATTTTTTGTAAAAAAAATGGCGGGAGCGAACTCCCGCCGAGGCGTTGGGTGATGGTGGGGTGTCTTCAAGGAGAAGACATTATTTACTTCTCATGAATCTGTTAACGAGGTGTAAACGATAAATGGCCGAAATGAGGGTATTTCCGGCGGAAAACATCATGTTTTCAAGGCGTCCGGTTGGGGCGGTATCGTAAATTTTGGATTAATGTCTTTGGAGGCCCCGCCCGGAATCGAACCGGGGTACACGGATTTGCAATCCGCTGCGTCACCACTCCGCCACAGGGCCTTTCAAAGAGGCGTCTACATGATCAAGTTAAAGCCGCTCGTCAATGGAAAATCCGCATCCGTACTGGTTTTTGTATACATTTTAGGAGAATAATGCCGCACTAAGGTGGCGCTTGTCCGCTCGTGAAGCTGTGGTAAGAGCAGTCGTGAAAAACCAGAGGTGAGTCCCGTGGATCTGAATATTGCCCGTCGGAAGATGATTGATTCCCAAATCCGTCCGAATGATGTGACTGATGAGAAGGTCATCCAAGCGTTCGAATCGGTCGCTAAAGAGAACTTTGTTCCTAAAGCGAATGCTGAACTGGCATATTCCGAAGCGGAGCTTGATACTGTTCCGGGCCGAAAATTCTGGCTGGCGCGCGATCTTTCCAAAATGCTCCAAGCTCTGGAAGTTAAGAGCGATGATCTGGTTCTGGTTATTGGCGCAGGCGAAGGTTATTCGGCGGCGCTTCTGAACGAGATTGCCACGACGGTTATTGCGTTGGAAGAAAGCGAAGAGATCGTTGATAAGTCTTCTGACCTGGTTCTGTCTCTTGGGCTGGACCGCATTGCTTTCGTCAAAGGCGAGCTTTCAAAAGGCTATCCGAGCGAAGGGCCTTATAATGTCATCCTCGTAAACGGTATGGTGGAATATGTTCCGGATGCCTGGCTGGAACAGCTTGCACCGGGCGGTCGCCTTGGCGTGGTTGTCGGTGATGATCGCAATGGGCAGGCACGTGTTTATCACAAATCTGAAGCGGCTGTGTCGTATCATTCAGAGTTTGAGTGCGTCCCGCCAAAGCTGGCGGAAATTCACCTTGAAAAAGGTTTCGTATTCTAAAGGTGAACGCTGTTCACTTTTTTGCTGAGATGTGAGACATATTCCCAAAAGGGAGAGTCTCGCATGCGGATCGTTTCTTCGTTTATTGCTTTGGGCGTCATGCTGGCCGCGCCAGATGCCAACGCGCAGACGCTGCAGGAAACCCTGCGGCTGACGCTCATCAATAATCCAGCGATTGCCGCAGCTGAAATTGAGCTGGAACTCGCAGAAGAGACGCTTCTGGTTGCGCGTGCAGCCCGCTCGATAGAGATATCAACAGGTGTGACAACGCAGCTCCAGTCCGTGAGCTCCAACCGACTGTTTGGTGCGCTCGCTGGCGAAACGTTTATATCGCAGGCTTCGATTGAAGCCTCTATTCCGATTTTTACAGCTGGTGAGATTGCAGCGACAATCAGCCAGGCCCGTTACTCGCTTGAAGCGGCAGAATATGCTCTGGCCGCTCAGAAGCAGGAAACCCTTCTATCAGCGATCAATGCTCATCTGGGCGTTCAGTTTGCTGCTGAACAGGTTGCTATTCGAGAACAGAATTTGATCCGACTTGAGCGCCAGCTCAATGCAGCGCGCGATCGGTTCGAGGCTGGTGTTGTGACCCGCACGGATACCGCTCTTGCCGAAGCCAGATGGCGCGGCGCTGAAGCCCAGCTCGCAGGTGCGCAGGCGGAGCTTGAAGGGGCGCGTGCCAGATATCTGCAGATCACGGGGGAGAGCGCAACTCAGCCAGCGTTAGAAGGATTGCCCGTCGGTATGCCTGTGTCGATAGATGAAGGTATCGATCGACTATTAGAAGAAAATCCGAATCTCCAGCGTTATGTGGCGCTGGAGTTCATGGCCGGTGAGGCCATTCGAATCGCTGAAAGTCGTCAGCGCCCACGCGTGGAATTGTTTGGTTCTGCTTCGATACAGGACGGGCGTTGGGATAATGAGTTCCGTGATGAAAGTGCCATCCTTGGCGCCCGTGCCAGTATGCCGCTTTATACCGGGGGGCGCCTCCAGTCTGCCGTTCGGCAGGCTGGAATGGACCGGGCCCAATTGCGTCTGCGCCGTGATGATGCCCGCAATCAGTTGATCGCAATGTTTGCTGAAGCCTGGGCGCAACATCGCGCGGCGACGTCGAGTGCTATTGCCGCTCGAGAAGAAGTCAGGGCCAATGAAGTCGCGCTGGAAGGGGCTGAAATTGAAGTCAGTGTCGGTTTGCGGACAACGCTGGATCTGCTTGATCAGGAACAGGAATTGCTGGAAGCGCAACTGCGTTTGATTGATGCGGAAAAGAATGTTTATCTCTCCGCAAGCCAAATTTTGGCTTTGCTGGGTGCATTAGGCGCCTAGTTTTAGCAGTTTTAACGATACGTTATCCAAACCGGAAAAATATGTTGGAATAACGCAGGGGATTCTATTAACCATCACCTGTGTATTCTGATTTTAACGCCTCCGATCGGGACCAAGTACGATGGCAGCTGACGAAGCTCAACAAGAACCGACAATGGAAGAGATTCTGGCGTCGATCCGTAAGATTATTTCTGAAGACGATGAGCCAGCACCTGCTGAAGCTGAACCTGCTATGGAAGAGGCTGAGGAAGACGTGCTTGAACTCGAGCCTATGGAAGATCATTCGTTCGAACCAGAGCCAGCACCTGAGCCTGAACCAGCAATGGCAATGGAAGAGGCTGAACCCGACTTTGAAGACGATGATATCGTTGCCTTTGAGGATCCGGAAATTGAGTTTGAGCCTGAACCGGCACCTGAACCAGAAATGTCTTTTGAACCTCCGCCGCGTCCTGAGCCGGCACCGGCACCTATGGATGATGGCGGTTTGCTTGAAGACGAGGTCGCTGGCAAAGCCGCTGGCGCGCTCGGTCAGCTTATGGGCAGCATGGCGGTTGGCAGCGGCACAACGCTCGAATCGATTGTGCGGGAACTCCTTCGCCCAATGCTGAAAGAGTGGCTGAATGAGAACCTTCCTGCAATTGTTGAAGCGAAAGTGGAAGAAGAAGTGAAACGCATCAGCCGAATGGCGCGCTAATCTCATTTCTGCATCTCGATTTATCTGTATGGGCGCGCTAGGAAACTGGCGCGCTTTTCTTTTATGTGGACACAATGATCGACCAACATTTCAATCCTGCCGAATCCGAAGAACGAATCTATAAAAAATGGGAGGAGGCTGGCGCTTTTGCTCCTGATATGGACAGCGCAGCTGAACCTTATGCTATCGTGATTCCTCCGCCGAATGTGACGGGCGTACTGCACATGGGGCACGCTCTGAATCACACCCTTCAGGACATTCTGATCCGGTTTGAGCGTATGCGCGGGAAGAAGGTTCTCTGGCAGCCTGGCACCGACCATGCGGGTATTGCGACCCAGATGGTTGTTGAGCGTAAGCTGGCTGCTGAGGGCAATCAGGATCGCCGATCCATGGGGCGCGAAGCCTTTCTTGAGAAGGTCTGGGAATGGAAAGCCGAATCCGGCGGCAAAATCCTTGAGCAGGATAAGCGCCTTGGCTCTTCATGTGACTGGTCCCGCGAGCGCTTCACCATGGATGAGGGGCTTTCGCGAGCCGTTCTGAAGACATTTATCGAGCTCTATAATGACGGGCTCATCTATCGCGACAAACGCCTCGTAAACTGGGATCCGCAGTTCCAGACGGCTATTTCTGACCTCGAGGTCGAGAATAAAGAAGTTGCCGGCCATATGTGGCACTTCAAATACCCGCTCGCTGGCGGCGAAACCTACACTTATGTCGAGAAGGATGAAGACGGCAATGTCACCTTCGAGGAAGAGCGGGACTATATTTCCATCGCGACGACACGTCCTGAAACCATGCTGGGCGATGGCGCGGTTGCGGTGCATCCGAAAGATGAGCGCTATGCCGCCATCGTTGGAAAGCTCTGTGAAATTCCCGTCGGGCCCAAGGAGAGCCGCCGACTGATCCCAATCATCACTGACGATTATCCGGATCCGGATTTCGGTTCAGGTGCTGTGAAAATTACTGGTGCGCATGACTTCAACGATTATGGCGTCGCGCGTCGAAATAAAATTCCGCTATTCAACCTGATGGATGACGTCGCATGTATGCGAGCGGATGGCCTGTCTTATGAAGAATCTGCGAAAATTGCCGCCGAGCTTGCAGGCCACCCCGGTAAATCCGCTGATACGGATGTGACTGAGGTCAATCTGGTGCCCGAAGAACTTCGCGGGCTGGATCGCTATGAGTGCCGTAAGAAGGTGATTGACGCGATCACAGCCGAAGGCCTCGCTGTCATGGTGACCGACGATGAGGGCAATTCAAAGCCGCTCGTCGAAGACAAAAAGATTATGCAGCCCTTTGGTGACCGCTCCGGCGTCGTGATCGAACCAATGCTGACGGATCAATGGTATGTTGACGCGAAGACGCTCGCGCAGCCGGCGATTGAAGCTGTTCGCAAAGGCGACACGTCATTTGTGCCGGAAAACTGGTCCAAGACCTATTTCCAATGGCTGGATAATATTGAGCCGTGGTGCATTTCCCGCCAGCTTTGGTGGGGTCACAGAATTCCAGCTTGGTATGGACCTGAAGGTGATATCTTTGTTGCTGAGAATGCTGAGGCAGCAACGAAAGCGGCAGAAGAAAAATACGGTAAAGCCGTGGAGCTGGTTCAGGACGAAGACGTTCTGGACACTTGGTTCTCATCTGCGCTCTGGCCGTTCTCCACGATTGGCTGGCCGGATCAGACTAAAGAGCTCGACACTTTCTATCCGGGTGCGGTTCTCGTCACCGGTTTTGACATCATCTTCTTCTGGGTCGCCCGGATGATGATGTTCGGCCTTCATTTCATGAAGGAAATCCCGTTCCACGACGTGTATATCCACGCGCTGGTCCTTGATGAGACCGGCAAGAAAATGTCGAAATCGGAAGGCAATGTTCTCGACCCGCTTGATATCATCAGCGGTTGTGAGCTTCAGACCCTGATCGACAAGCGCCTGCGTGACTCGCGAACGACGGATAAAAACCGTCTCAAGCAGATTGAGCAGAAGACAAAGAACCAGTTTCCGGAAGGTATTCCGGCATGTGGGGCAGATGCGCTTCGCTTTACGCTGGCGTCACAGGCTGCGCAGGGGCGTGACATTCGTCTGTCGATTGATCGTATTGTTGGGTACCGCAATTTCGGCACCAAACTTTGGAACGCTGCACGCTTCTGTCAGATGAATGAATGCACCCTTTGGGAGCCTGCGAAATTTGATCCGATGGCACTGAAGCAGCCAATCAACCAATGGATTGTCGGCGAGATGGCACAGACTGTGACTAAGGTCACAGAAGCCCTCGAAGGCTATCGTTTCAATGATGCGAGCACGACCTGCTATCGCTTCATCTGGAACACATTCTGTGACTGGTATGTGGAGCTCATCAAACCGCTTTTGAACGGTGAGGATGACTCTGCAAAAGCCGAAACCCGTCAAACAGCCGCCTGGGTGCTCGATGAGACACTCAAAATGTTGCACCCATTTATGCCTTTCATCACTGAAGAGCTGTGGGAGCAGTTGGCTGAATTTGGTCCGGGGCGAGACCAGTTCCTCATGCTTCAGGCCTATCCTGCGTTTGGTGCAGACCTGCTGAACGAAAAAGCAGCGGAAGAAGTCGACTGGGTTATTGAATTTATCACTGAAATCCGTGGTTTGCGCGGCGACTTGAATGTGCCGGCTGGGGCGAAGCTTCGCCTCGCATTGGTGGCAGCTGAGGGCGATATCATTCAACGCACTCAGGCCTATGCGCCATTGATTGAGCGTCTCGCCCGTCTTGAGCATATCGCTTTTGAAAGCGACGTTCCTGACGGCGCGGTTCAGATGATTCACCGTGGCACACGTGCGGCGCTGGTCGTAAGTGATGCGCTCGATATTTCCGCTGAGAAAGAGCGTCTTTCCAAAGAGCTTTCAAAGATTGACGGCGAGATCATGAAAATCTCTAAGAAGCTCGGGAATGAAAATTTCATGGCAAAGGCCCCTGCGGAGGTTGTTGAAGAACAACGGTCCCGCATGGCTGAGTATGGAGAGAAAAAAGAGAAGCTGAGCGGCGCGCTTCAGAGTTTTGAAGGCATGTCCTGATAAATTCAGGGTTGGGGGATTTATCAGAATGTCTGACAATAATGGATCGAATGCGCCGAGCCTTGCGCATCGTCTCGCCGATTTGCCGGAAGATTTCTCGGATTTCGTAGACATCTACGAGCGCGAGTTACATCCACAGCTTGCTGAGAAAGAAGCTGAGCGTAAACATGCCTGGGAGGCTGCAAAACAGCGTGCCATCGTTGGTGCTGTTATTGCTGTCGTGGCCGCGATTGCCGGGCTGGTGATCCTTCATATGCCATGGCTGGCGATTATCGGCGTGTTTGTGGGCGTTGGTGTCGGGGCAAGTGGGTTTCCCGCGGTAAACGCCGTCTCCAAGCAAGCCAAAGTCATGATGATCACGCCCATCGCGGCGAAGTTTGGACTGACCTATAATGAACAGGTTTCCCAGACGGCTGAAGCTAATCTTCTGAAATGTAATCAGATGAAAGTCGTCCCCGGATGGGACCGAAAGATACTCAGCGATGAATTCATCGGCGAGCGCAATGGAACGGCCTTTTCGTTCTTTGAGGCTCATTTAGAAGAAAAACGCACGCGACGAACCAGCAATGGCCGGACGAGCACCTATTGGGTCACAACGTTTCGCGGGCAGTGCTGGGTGATGGATGCGCCAAAGACGTTTCATGGGACGACGCGTGTTGCTCGTGATTCCGGCCTTTTGAATGCTTTGGGCGCGATCGGAAATCAGTTCAGCCGTGCCAAACTGGAAGACCCTGAGTTCGAAAAGAGTTTTGAAGTCTATACAACCGACCAGGTTGAATCTCGTTTCCTGCTGACACCTGACGTGATGGTGACCTTCATGGATATTGAGAAGCGCTATAAAAATGCGAAATTTCGCGCGACCTTCCATGATGACAAAATTTTCGTTGCGCTCGAGAATGGTGATCTGTTTGAGGGTGGGGGAATGATGACGGCTATTGATGACCCGGAACAGGTCGGCGATCTGCTGGAAGATTTCGCAGTTGTGTTCCATCTTGTCGATGCGCTCAACAAATAGCCACAAAATCGTCCTTTCTGTTTGTCTAACTGTATCTGAACCTCTTATTCAGCATCTGGTCATCTAGGCTGTGTCAAAACACAAACCTGAAAAGGAAAGGCGTGTTTCGAATGAACTCTGTTGTTAAAATTGCTTCTCTCGTCCTGATCTCTGCTGCTGCGGCGCAATCCGCATTCGCAATGTCAGCCCGTGAGTGCGTCGCACAGCAAAGAGAACTTTCTGAAACAGCGGTCGAGCTTCAGACTACTCAGCAGGAAATTGCAGCTCTTGCTGAACAGGCAGAGCTCGCCGGTGATGAATATGTTTCTGCGCAGGAAATGTCGGGATGGTCAGATGCCCATCTGGCGGAAGCTCAGCGCCTCGAGGTCGAATTCAACACACTGCGTGATGAAGTTGACACCCGCCAGAATACGCTCGCTTTTGATGCCTCTGAGTTCAATCAGAAGCGCGCTGTTTTTCAGGAAGAATGCGCTGCTTATATTGCAGATTAATCTCTGAGTGTTGTGATTATTGGCACGTGGTCTGAAGGTTTCTCCAGGCCGCGTGCTTCCTTATAAATTGAAACCTCTTCCAACCGGTCAGACGCTTCCGGGCTAAGGAGCTGGTGGTCAATCCGAATGCCATGGTCTTTCTGCCATGCACCGCGCTGATAATCCCAGAATGTGTAAGAGTGGCTACGGCCGACCATGGTCGCGAAGGCTTCGGTATATCCGAGCCATTGCAGCTTTTGGAATGCGGCGCGGGATTCAGGTTGCGCCAGCGCGTCATCCTTCCAGACATTCGGATCCCAGCAATCATCATCGCCCGGAATGACATTGTAGTCGCCGGCCAGGATCACAGCTTCCTCATAGGAGAGGAGCTCTTTAGCACGATTTGCCAGATGCTCCATCCAACCAAGTTTGTAATCGAACTTCTCGCCGGGAAACGGGTTGCCATTAGGCAGATAGATGCTGGCGATGCGTACCGGCGTATCGCCTCCGGTAACGGCTTCGATATAGCGCGCCTGATCATCGCCTTCATTCCCGGGTAGGCCGCGTTGTACGTCTTCCAGATTGGTGCGGGAGAGCAGGGCGACACCATTATAGCTTTTCTGCCCATAGGCTTCGACCTGATAGCCTAGCTCTTCAATTTCCACATACGGAAACGCATCCGTCTCGCATTTGATTTCCTGCAGACAGACAACATCGCAATCAATGGTTTTCAGCACCTCGATCACAGTGGGCAGGCGAGCTTTGATGGAATTCACATTCCATGTGGCGATTTTCATATCTCAGTCCCGAAACTCGGCGAATTCCTCGAGCGGCGCACGTTCGGAGCGCATCTGATTCGCGGGATTATCCATGTCAGGATACCCAAGCGCCATGCCGCAATAAAGCATTTCTGTCTCGCCCAGACCAAGATGTTCTTTGAGAGAAGGGCGTAAGATTGCCCAGCATTCCTGCATGCAGGTTCCAAGGCCCAGTTCTTCAGCCAGAAGTGCGATGGATTGCATAAACATTCCTGTGTGCGCCCACTGGCCATGACCCATGCGTTCATCAATGACGAACATCAAAGCGACGGGTGCGTTGAAAAACTGAAAATTGTTAGCGAACCAGGTCAGGCGCGCGATCTTGTCTTCGCGAGGAATGCCAAGCGCACCGTAAAGCGCTTCGCCCACCGCAAAGCGACGACTGCGATGAGGCTCCCACAGGTTTTCGGGATAGACGGGGCGGTCGGTCGGTTCGCCAGCCGGGTTTTTAGCGAGCTTTGCTGCAGCGAGATCGATGACGGCCTGCTTCGAGGCACCGGTCAGTGCGATGACTCGCCAGGGTTGAAGGTTTCCGCCAGAGGGGGATCTTTGCGCTGTCGTGAGTAAGCTTTCCAAAATATCTCTTGGAACCGGCTTATCCAGAAACCCGCGAACAGACATACGCTTTTCAAGCGCTTCGCTGACTTTCATATCTTCCTCCACATCTCATTTTATATGAGTTGTGAAGCCTGCTACGGCTAAGCGCAACGGTGTCGTGGCGTAAGTCACTAGATAGAAAAACTAGTCCCGCAGCCGCAATTGGCTGTTGCATTCGGATTATGGATTTTGAAGCTGGCACCGATCAATTCATCCACATAGTCGATCTCTGAGCCTTCCAGAAATGGCAGACTCATAGCGTCGATTGCCACCTTCGCTCCATCTCGTTCGACGAGCAGATCGTCATCTTCAAAGGCTTTCCCGAAATCGAATTTATATGAGAATCCAGAGCATCCGCCGCCTTCGACAGATACGCGCAGGAAATCGGCCTCGCCGTTATCGGCAAGAATCGCGTTAATGCGCTTTGCAGCACTGGATGAGAGCGTGACGGGCGTTTCCATCATTTTGTCCTTTTGTCCGGTAGACTACAGATAATCACGATTTTCGCAGCGAAAAGGGAAGCGATGACCGGAGCATTGATATCACCGCGCGTAGATTATGCGAGTGACCCGGCTGCAAGTCGAGGCCGTTTCCAGACAGAACCGGTTTCTCCGACGCGTACACCGTTCCAAAGAGACCGGGATCGCATCATTCATGCGAGCGCCTTCCGTCGCCTCAAAATGAAAACGCAGGTTTTCGTTGCTCATGAAGGGGATCACTTCAGGACCCGGCTGACACACTCATTGGAAGTCGCGCAGATTGCTCGGTCAGCGGCTCGCACGCTCGGACTGGATGAAGACCTCGCGGAGGCGCTGGCCCTGGCGCATGATTTAGGTCATCCGCCATTCGGGCATGCGGGGGAGGATGAGCTCGACGAATGCATGGCTGAGTTTGAGGGGTTTGATCACAATGCGCAGACCCTGCGCGTCGTGACACGCCTTGAGCAACGCTATCCGACCTTTGATGGCCTGAACCTGTGTTGGGAGACGCTTGAGGGGCTGGTCAAACACAACGGTCCGCTGATTAAAGACGGCAAAACCTTCAATGATTTGCCTCTGGCGTTCCGGGACTTTGAGTTCCTCGATCAGTTGGAGCTGGATACCTATGCGGGCCCCGAAGCTCAGATCGCCGCCCTTTCTGATGATATTGCTTACAATAATCACGATATTGATGACGGCTTGTCTGCGGGCCTGTTCACGATTGAAGACATTAAAGATGTTCCGCTCGTCGGGCGCGTGTTCCATCAGGTTCAAAAGGATTATCCATTACTGGATCGTCCTCGCATTATCTCAGAAGCCGTTCGGCGCCTGATCGGAATTTGGATCAATGACCTCACGGCGGAAACCAGCCGACGGGCTAAGCGCCTCCAGCCGAAATCTGTGGAAGATGTGCGTCATTTGAATGAGCCGCTGGTCGCGTTTTCAGATGAGCTGCACGAAGAGCAGAAAGAGCTTCGTCGCTTCCTGATGGAGCGCATGTACCGTCACTATAAAGTGAACCGGAAGCGCAGTCAGGCGAAACGTATTCTCAAAGAGTTGTTTGCTCTGTTCCTTGAGGAGCCGGACACTCTGCCGCCACCATGGAATGAAGCAGCACAGCAGGCGACGCGAGATGCTCGAGCCCGTATTGTATGTGATTATATCGCCGGAATGACGGATAATTTCGCGATTGAAGAGCATCGACGCCTGTTCAATCTCGACGCCATGATGTGATTATCGTTAGCGCTGCGTTAACGCTCATTATTATAGTGTTAACGTAAGCAAAGGGATTTGTATTATGTCTGATAAGTATCAGTCCGAAGATGCGCCTCGCGAACGGTCGACCTATTCTGCGTTTGGAGACGAGTATCGCGGATTTGACGCGCGTGATGATGAAAGCGGTGGCAAGGGGCCGCTAATCGTCATTCTGGCTGTTGGCGTGGTTCTCGTGTTTGGTGCTGTTGTCTGGAATGCCTATCGACAGGGTATTCGGACAAACCCGGATGATGCCCCGATTTTTGCGGCTGATGATTCACCTTACAAGAGACGGCTCGACGATCAGGGCGAACCGCGTTCGTCTGAGACGAATATGCGCTTGTTTGATTCCATCGATAATAATGACCGTACAACGCTTGCAGAAAACACCAGCGAAGCGCCTGTCACAGAGGTGTCTGCGACGGCATCAGATGGTCGGCCACGTGATTTGCGTCCGAACGCTGCACCACCCACCAGCTCAGCGCCTGCGCCAGCGCCGACAACGTCTGCACCTGTGCGTACCTCTACACCGGAGCCTGTAGCGACGCAGGAAGTCGCCCCGCCAAGGCCATTGCCGCCGGTAGAGTCTACAACGAGTGCTGCGAACACGTCTCGGTTCGATGCGAATGGCGGATATCTTGTGCAGGTCATGGCGCTGAGAGATCGCCCGACGGCAGAAACGGCATGGGCTCAACTTGTTGAGGCCCATCGCGATCTCCTCGCAGGGGCTGTCATGGATATCCAGCGGGCCGATCTCGGATCACGTGGGATTTTCTATCGTCTGCGCGTGGCGGCTTTTTCAACGCGCGACGGTGCAACCGAACTCTGTAATGCGCTCCAGGCGCGAAACCAGTCCTGTATTGTGGTGACGAGATAAACGATGAAAGCCTGTATCCTGAGTGTTTCCGGTCCGGTTCTGACGAGTGAGGAAGCTTCCTTCCTCAAGGATCAGCAGCCATGGGCGATTATCCTGATGGGCCGGAGCTGCGTCAGCAAAATACAGGTCCAGAAGTTGGTTGATGATATCTGGGGAGCGCTCGGGCGTGCCTGTCTGATTTTTATCGATCAGGAAGGTGGTCGCGTTGCGCGCCTGAAGGCGCAAGAATGGCCGGTTTTTCCTCCAGCTGCCCGATATGGTGAAATCTATACGGCTGATCGCGACAAGGGGTTATTGGCGACCCGTATCGGTCACACGCTTATGGGGTTTGAATTATCCTCACTGGGAATCCATGCGGATTGCTCTCCATGCATGGACCTACCCGTTCCGGGAGCCCACGATATTATCGGTGACCGAGCCTTTGCCACGGATCCTCGGTCCGCGGCGCAACTTGGCGCTGCTGCTTTACAGGGATTGCGCGATGCAGGCGTTGCAGGTGTGATTAAACACATTCCCGGACATGGCCGTTCAAAGGCGGATAGCCATGAAGAATTGCCTATCGTCAGTGAGCATGGAAACGAAATTCAGGATGACTTTCTGGCTTTCGAACTGGTGAACAATGCACCAATGGCGATGACGGCGCATATTTTATACCCAGCTTTTGACGAAAAAGAGCCTGCGACGACGTCTTCAACCATCATTTCAAATGTAATTCGCCGGAGAATCGGCTTTGATGGTCTATTAATGAGTGACGACCTGGGCATGAAAGCGCTGGGCGGACCTCTCGGCGAACGGGCCGTCAGAGCTCTCAATGCCGGATGTGATGTGGTTTTACACTGCGCAGGTTTCGAAAAAGACGTGAGCGTCATTTTCGACGAGATGCAACAGGTCGCAGACGCATCCATCGAACTTGATGGCAAAGCGCTTGAAAGAGCGTTCGCCGCTGAAAAGGATTCGACCTTCCAGAAGGACGTGGATCTGGAAGCATTATGGGCTCAATATAAGGAGCTGATGTCCGCGTAAGGAGTGGCCGTTGAATGGCAGCTGATGGGCTAGTAACCGGTTCAGGAACGCTGGATTCCTCAGAGTTCGATATCGATCAGGCAGATGCCTTTCTGGTCGATGTGGATGGCTTTGAGGGACCGTTACACCTGCTTCTTGGTATGGCTCGTAAGCAGAAGGTCGACCTTCGCCGCGTTTCCGTTCTTGAGCTGGCTGAACAGTATCTTTCATTCATTACCGATGCCCGCGAAAAACGAATTGATCTGGCGGCCGATTATCTCCTCATGGCAGCCTGGCTGGCCTATCTGAAATCACGTCTCCTATTACCGCAGCCTGAGAAGGCCGAGAAAGATGAAGTGTCTGCTGATGATTTGGCGTCACGGCTGGCTTTCCGTCTGCAACGTCTTGAAGCTATGCGGAATGCCGCTGACCTGTTGATGGAAGGCGATCTTCTGAACCGCGATGTTTTCCCGCGCGGCCTTCCTGAACGGCCAGTCGTCGTGAAACGGGCGCAATACAATACGCGTCTAATCGACATGATGGCGGCCTTCGCAAAAATACAGACACGCCAGACCCGCGAGCGCCCACATGAAGTCGTGAAACAATACGTTTTGCCTCTGGAAGACGCTCGTAAAACGATTGAGCGTGTGCTCCCTAGCATGGGCGACAATTGGGCCAGCCTTAGTCAGGTCGCGGGCACTGAAAGTGATATTGAGGGTGATCATGCCCTCATGAAGTCACGACTTGCGAGCATATTTGCTGCATCGCTCGACCTGACAAAAGCCAAACGGATTGATATTCGTCAGGATGGTTATCGCATGCCGGTGATGGTTCGCCGCATGGATGAGCACACTGAGGAGGCTGAACATGCAAGCGAAGTCTGAAGCCGAAAAACTTGAGAACATCCGCTCAGCCGTGCAGCAGATGAGCTTTGCCTATAAAGGCGAGCAGGAACGCAAGAAGCACGAAGGTCCCGCGACTTCGACGCCTCATCTGGAAGCCGAGGCAGAAGCTTTGCGTCGGGCAGAGGCGGTCCTTTTCGCTGCGGGTGAACCGCTGTCTGCAGAGGAAGTCGCTGCATCCATGCCAGCTGGTGTCGATGCGGCTGAAATTCTGATGACGTTGCAGGAAGCTTATATCAAGCGCGGCGTGAACCTGGTTGAAGTTGGCGGACGCTGGCGGTTTCAGACGGCGCGTGATCTCAGCTTTCTTTTCACAGAGTATCGCGAGGAAGATCGCAAGCTTTCCGGTGCGGCCCTCGAGACTCTTTCAATCATCGCTTATTGCCAGCCGGTGACCCGTGCTGAAATCGAAGACGTACGCGGTGTTGCGGTTTCAAAGGGTACAATCGATATTTTGCTACAATGCGGCTGGGTGCGCCATCGCGGGCGACGGAAAACGCCAGGTCGTCCCGTTACATACGGAACAACAGATGCGTTTCTCGAGCATTTTGGACTGGAGAGTCTGGATACGCTTCCAGGGAAATCAGAATTTCAGGCTGCCGGCCTTCTGGATAGCGTACTTCCAGTTGGGTTTGAGATGCCGCGACCTTCTGATAGTGATGAAGAAGAGATCGATGGCCTGAATAGTGATCAGGATGATGAAAACTCAGCTTTTCACACCGATTTCCTTGCGGAAGATGAAAATTCCGTCCAATAGCTCGATCGCATTGTCGGAACACAACTTCCTGCCTATGTAAGAGGAAGTAAGGAGAATTAGTTATGGCTCCAGGTTGGATGCAGCTCGCACTTGTGGCTCTCGTGGCTCTACTGCTTTTTGGTGGTCGCGGTAAAATTTCGTCTATTATGGGCGATATGGCCAAGGGCATAAAAAGCTTCCGTTCGGGTCTTAAAGACGACGAAGATGAAACGGCGAATCCAGAGCCGATCAACGTGACCCCGGAAAAAGACAAAGCCTGATTTCAGGCTTTGATTTAAAATGCTCCCACAGTTCGGACTATCTGAATTTTTGCTGATAGGCGTAGTCGCATTGATTGTGGTCGGTCCTAAGGACCTGCCGCTGATGATGCGCAGACTGGGCCAATGGGTTGGTCAGGCGAAGCGCATGGCCAATGAATTTCGTGGAGCGTTTGACGATATTGCCCGTCAGGCTGAACTCGATGAACTCCGTAAGGAAATCGAGGATCTGAAGAAGAATAATCAGCTCGAGCAGGCGGTTTCTGATCTGAAAGACGCTGAGCGCGAAATCAACACCTCTGTTATGAGTAGTGAGACCTCAGGTGAACGACAAACCTAAGAATAAGGCTTCAGACGCCGATGAGGTTGAGAGTTCCAGCGCTCCGCTTCTGCAACACCTGAATGAACTGCGTACCCGATTGATCTGGGCCATTCTTGGCCTGATCGCCGCGGCGCTGTTCTGCTTTATGTTCGCAGAGCAAATCTACAATATTTTGCTGCACCCCCTTGTGAATGAGGCGCAGGTCGTTCGAGGCGATACTGATTTCAGGTTGATTTACACTGCGCCTCTGGAAGTGTTTTTTGCTCAGCTTAAGCTGTCGCTTTTCGGCGGTGTGTTCCTGGCTTTTCCTCTCATGGCCTGGCAGGTGTATGCCTTTGTCGCTCCGGGCCTCTATAAGAATGAGCGAAGGGCGTTTCTCCCGTTTCTTATAGCGGCACCAGTGCTGTTCGTGCTTGGCGCATTGTTCGTATTTTATCTCATGCTGCCGCTGGTTTCCCGTTTTGCATTGAGTTTTCAGCAAATGGGCGGTGACGGAATTGCAGCGATTGAGTCACAAATCCGTGTCTCTGAGTATCTGTCATTGGTCATGGCGCTCATGCTGGCTTTTGGTCTGTCTTTCCAATTGCCGGTTGTCGTGAGCTTGCTGGGTAAAGCCGATCTTGTATCTTCAGACACGCTCAAAACGGGGCGAAAATACGCTCTGGTGGGGATTCTCGCATTTGCTGCCTTCTTTACGCCGCCGGACATCATCTCACAGGTAATGCTAACCGTTCCGGTTCTTGTCCTCTATGAGGTATCGATCTGGTGTGTCGTTCTGATGGAGCGTGCGCGTGCGAAAGAGGATGCGGAACGCGAAGCATCGGAGTAGACGCCAGCGTCGCTAGCCGTTAATCAGGCCCTGACAACAATAGGGCAGATTCCATGCACGATATTCGCTTCATTCGAGAGAATCCTGAGCAGTTTGATGAGGACCTCAAGCGCCGGTTTTATGCCGCGCCTGAAGGCGCGTCCTCCTGGTCTGCGAAAATCCTCGAGCTTGATGAAAAGGTTCGTGAAGCGGTTGGTCGCAAACAGGAAGCTGAAACAACCCGAAACCAATCTTCAAAGCTGATCGGTAAGGCAAAGGCGACTGGCGATGAGGCCGAAGCCCAGCGCCTGATGGCGGCTGTTGCTGAAGCCAAAAAGACAATCGAAGAAGCTGGCGAAGCTGAAGCGGACGCTCTCAATGCGCGCGATGCAATTCTTATGTCGCTTCCAAACCTGCCATATGCGGATGTGCCGCTTGGTGAAGGTGAAGAGGAGAATGAGGAAGTCCGCCGCTGGGGTGAACCTAAACCACTCGGCTTTGAGCCAAAATCTCACGATCAGGTCGGTGAAGCCCTGACTGTAGGCGCGGCCGGTGCTCAAATGGATTTTGAGTCTGCAGTGCGTATGTCTGGATCGCGTTTTGTCGCGCTGAAAGGCCCATTAGCTCGCCTGGAACGCGCGCTGTCTGCTTTCATGCTGGATATTCAGACAACAGAACATGGCTATACGGAAGTGAGCCCGCCATTGTTGGTTCAAGACCGTGCACTTGTCGGAACCGGGCAGCTGCCGAAATTTGGTGAAGATCTCTTCCTGACAACCGCCGGGCATTATCTTATCCCAACGGCTGAAGTCTCTCTCACCAATCTCGTGCGCGAAGACATTCTGGCTGAAGATCAATTGCCATTGCGTATGACGGCACACACGCCGTGCTTCCGTTCAGAAGCGGGCAGTGCAGGGCGTGACACAAAGGGCATGATCCGTCTCCACCAATTCAACAAAGTGGAGCTGGTGTCTGTCACGCGTCCGGAGGAAAGCGATGAAGAGCTGGAGCGTATGACGGGCTGTGCCGAGGCCGTGCTCCAGAAGCTAGGACTTGCTTACCGCGTTATGAAGCTGTCGTCAGGCGATATGGGCTTTGGTGCGCGACGCACTTACGATCTTGAAGTCTGGCTGCCGAGCCAGGACACTTATCGCGAGATTTCGTCCTGTTCTACGTGCGGAGACTTCCAGGCGCGCCGAATGGATTCCAAATTCCGCCGTAAGGATGCGAAGAAACCTGAGTTCGTTCACACACTGAACGGGTCTGGACTCGCGGTTGGGCGTACACTGGTTGCTGTGGTTGAGAATTATCAGAACGAAGACGGATCAATCACTGTGCCCGAGGCGCTTCAACCATATATGGGCGGCATCACAAAGATTGAGTCTGTATCCTGATGCGTATTCTGCTGACGAATGATGACGGCATTCATGCCGAGGGCCTCTCTGTTCTTGAGGATATTGCGCGTCAGTTTTCAGATGACATCTGGGTCGTGGCACCCGAGGTTGAACAATCAGGTAAGTCGCGTGCGCTCACGCTGACGGATCCAGTGCGGGTTCGACAGGTATCTGAGAAGCGATTTGCGGTGCGGGGTACGCCGACCGACTGTGTTTTGCTTGGCCTTATGGAGCTCGTGGACGGCGATGCGCCTGATCTCATTCTGTCAGGCGTGAATCGCGGTCAGAATATCGCTGAAGACACGACGTATTCCGGAACTATTGCGGCCGCCATGTGCGGTATGCAGCATGGCGTGCGCTCCATTGCGCTTAGCCAGTCTCGGGGCTTTCAATTTCCGGGCTCTCTGCCCTGGGACACGTCACGGATCTGGGGCAAGAAGGCTCTCGGCCCTGTGCTTGATATGAACTGGCCGGACAATGTTGTGATCAACATCAATTTTCCCGACCGTGCGCCTGAAGACGTAACGGGCGTTGAGGTGACACGTCAGGGGTTCCGGGACGAGAATATTGTTCATGCTGAACAGCGCATGGATTTGCGCGGGGATAGCTATTTCTGGATCGGATATCGCGGAAAGCTCTCACAGCCCGCAGAAGGTACTGATCTGAAGGCAATTTATGCTGGACGAGTCTCAATCAGCCCATTGCATGTAGACCTGACACACGAAGACACATTAGTGTCACTTCGAACGGGATTAGCGAACGCCTGGGAGACGTGATTGTCGGGGTCCGAACCAGAAGAAGATCCATTCCGCAAAATGCGGCTGATACTGGAACTTCGTCAGTCCGGTCTCACCGATAATTTTTTGCTGAACTCCGTCGAGGCATTGCCTCGGGAGTTGTTTGTCTCTCCTGATTTCGCCGAATACGCTTATGATGACTTTGCACTTCCCATCGCGTGTGGGCAAAGCATGACCAAGCCATCCATGGTGGCAAGCATTGTTGATGCATTGGCTCTTGGCGCGCCCAAATCCTGTTCTGTCCTCGAAATCGGTACAGGCACGGGATATATGACCGCGCTGCTGTCAAAATTGGCGAGACGCGTTCATACGATTGATCGTTTTCGTACGCTTTCTGAAGCCGCGAGAAAACGATTCGATCAGCTCGGCATTACCAATATTGTTTCGCAGACCGCTGACGGAAAATTGGGGCTTCCTGCCGCAGCTCCGTTCGATCGTATCGTTTCAACCTGCGCTCTGGAGGATGTTCCAAAACTCTGGCTGGATCAGCTGAAACCTGATGGCTTTCTCATCCTGCCGGTTGGAACCAATGAAAATCAGAAGGTTATGCGCTACCAGAAAAAATCAGATGGCGAAGTGGTGTCTGAAATTCTGGCACCGTCTCAATTCCTTCACCTCGCTGAGGGCGTTGCTAAGGAATTATAATTACAGGCTATAGCTTGTTTGCATTCTGTCTGGCTCCCAAGTATAGCAGCGCCTTTATTGTTCACCGTTATGGACCGACATATGACCGATTCCCTCACGATCTTTGCGACAGCTGCGGCTGGCAGCAATCTTTTCACGGGCCTTATCCTGCCTTTCGGCGCGATGGCTGCGATCATGTACTTCCTGCTGATCCGCCCTCAACAGCAACAGCGTAAACGCCACAAAGAAATGCTGGAAAATCTGAAGAAGAACGACAAAGTCGTCACCTCTGGCGGTCTGGTCGGTAAAGTCGTGAAACTGGGCGACGAAGAAGTCACCATCAACCTTGGCAGCACCGAAGTTGTAGTTCTGCGTCCGATGATTGTTGACGTGCGCGGCAAAACCGAAGCTGCAAAGCCGGCTGACGAAAAGAACTAAAGGTTCCAGATGTTACAGTTCCCGACCTGGAAGGTCCTTCTGATTGTCTTCGTGACGCTTTTGGGTGGCCTCTTTGCGCTTCCTAACGTGCTCACGGAATCCCAACGCCAGAATATACCGGGCTTCCTGCCGTCTTCGCCTGCAAAGCTGGGTCTCGACCTTCAGGGCGGGGTATCTCTGCTGCTGTCTGTAGATGCAGAGCAGTCTGTAACAAAACAGCTGAACGATCTTCTGCGTGAAGTACGCTCAAAGCTTCAAACAACGCGCGGTGATGAGCGGATCGCTTACTCAGCGCTGCGGGTGGAAGATGAATCTGTGCGTTTCCGTCTGCGAGACCCGTCCATGATTGACCGTGCGGTCAATCTGATGCGTGAACTCAATCAGCCAATTGGTGGCCCGCTTGGCGCTGCGAGCATTTCCGTTTCACAGATCGCCGGTGGTGAAGTGGAGATTCGCTTTACCGCTCAGCGCGTTGACGAAATTATGACTGAAGCAACGCGCCAGACCGTATCCAAACTCGGACCGCGTCTTGACCCGAACGGTATTGGCGAAATTCTCGTCCAGCCATCAGGTGAGACGGACATCATCGTTGAGGCACCGGGCGAGTCTGATCCACAGCGCCTTATCCGCATTATCGAGCAGCCGGGCGTGCTGACCTTCAATTTGGTTGTCCAGGACCAACAGGCGCTTTCAGATGCCTTGCGTACCGGACAAACGCGTGTGGGCACAATGCTGGTGCCTACGGTTGACGGTGGCCAGCTCTTGGTAGAGGCCGACCCGATCATCGAAGGTGACATGGTGCGTAGTGCCACTCAGGGCTTTCACCCGGACAACAGCCGACCAGTTGTAAACTTCACCTTTAACACTACGGGTGCGCGACTTTTCGGTGAGGCGACCGCGCAAAACCGTGGACGTCCATTTGCGATTATTCTTGATGGCGTATCTCAATCGGCGCCGAGAATTCAAACGGCGATCCTGACGGGCTCTGGATTCATTGAGGGTAATTTTACGGTGAGCTCGGCGCAGGAGCTCGCGACTGTTATTCAGGCCGGTGCATTGCCTGCGCAAGTGAATGTTGAGCGTGTGAGCGTGGTCGGCCCGACTCTTGGTCAGGACTCCATTGAAGCTGGTGCACTTGCATCCATTATTGGTCTGGTGCTGGTCGCAGTCTTCATGATTATCGCTTATGGCCTGTTTGGCGGCTTTGCAGTCGGTTCACTCGTTGCCAACGTCCTTTTGATTTTTGGAGCCTTGTCTGGTCTCGGCGCAACCCTAACGCTTCCTGGTATTGCGGGCATCATTCTCACCATTGGTATGGCGGTTGATGCCAACGTTCTGGTGTTTGAACGTATCCGCGAAGAATCTCGGAATGGCAGGTCGCCATTGTCCGCGGTGGAATCTGGTTACCAGCAAGCTCTGTCTACAATTCTGGATGCGAACATTACGACGCTTCTTGCCGCTGCAGTGCTCTACACACTTGGGTCCGGTCCAGTGAAGGGCTTCGCTGTGACGCTCGCAATTGGTATTTTCACGTCCGTTTTCACCGCCTTCGTTGTCACACGTTGGTTTACTGTGCTGTGGCTGCGCACTGCGCGCCCTAAACAGCTGCCGATGTAGGAGACCAACCATGCTTATGAAACGTCTTCCGATCGAAACTAAAGTCGACTTTATGTCGGTGCGCATGTTCGCATTCGCATTGTCGGCTGTGGCATTGATCGCATCTATTGCACTCGTCCCTATGAAAGGGCTGAACTTCGGTATCGACTTTGCCGGCGGTATTCTGGTCGAAATCACGAAGCCGGAAGGTTCGCAGATCGAAGATATCCGCGCCATTGCCACGGAGTTGAACCTGAAAGCGCCAAACGTCACTGAAGCGACAGGTACGGGCGCAAACGCGACAGAGACTTTTGTTATTCGTGCGGCTTTGCCTGATCCAGAAGTTCCGGAAGCTGGCGCTGATGGTGAAGTGGATTCAGCGGCAGTTGAGGCTGCTATTGATGAACATGAAGTCGACCAGGCCCAACAGCTGATTGATCGACTAGCAGAGGTTTATCCTCCGGGTGATGAAGCAAACCCAGCATGGACGGTACTTCGCCGTGATAGTGTCGGGCCACGTGTATCCAATGAGCTTCTGACTGCAGGTGTGACCGCGCTGGCTGTCTCGCTTATATTCATGCTCGGCTATATCTGGTTCCGCTTCCAGATCGTCTTCTCGATTGGTGCGGTTCTGGCGCTTCTGCACGACGTTATTCTGACAGTTGGTGTTTTCTCGCTCTTGCAGATCGATTTTGACCTGACGACAATTGCGGCCCTTTTGACGATTATCGGTTATTCGATGAACGATACCGTGGTTGTTTATGACCGGGTGCGGGAAGAGCTGCGCAAATATAAGAAAATGCCGCTCATCGACGTCATCAACATGTCACTGAACAAGACGCTTTCACGTACTTTGCTGACGTCTGGTACGACGCTGCTTGCGCTGATTTCCATCTATCTGCTTGGCGGTGAGGTCCTGCGTGGTTTCTCATTCGCGCTGATCTGGGGCATTGTAATCGGTACGTATTCCTCGATCTTCATCGCGTCCGCACTTCTGCTCCATACCGGGCTGAAGCGTGAGCCTGAGAAGCTGCAGAGCGCGGAAGACATGTTTACCAGCAAGAGCTAAGCAAACATGACGCATTAAACAACCCCGCCAGGCGACTGGCGGGGTTTTGTTTTTTTATGCTCGGTCGATTAAGCGTCAGCGAGGTTCTGGTTCGCGAAGTCCCAGTTCACCAGCTCACCGAGGAATGTCTCGATGTATTTTGGACGCGCATTCTGGAAGTCCAGATAGTAAGCGTGTTCCCAGACGTCCATCGTCAGAAGCGGGGTAACGCCTTCTTCTGTCAGTGGGGTTTCAGCGTTTGGTGTTTTGCGAACTTCGAGTTTGCCGTTCGCGAGCACTAGCCATGCCCAGCCAGAACCGAACTGAGTTGCACCCGCTGTAGAGAAAGCTTCTTTGAACGCGTCGTAAGAACCGAAATCGCGATCGATAAGTTCAGCCACCTTACCCGTTGGTGCGCCGCCACCAGCTGGTTTCATAGAGTGCCAGTAGAATGTGTGGTTCCAGACCTGAGCAGCGTTGTTGAAAACGCCGGCTTTAGATGCGTCGCCAGCAGCGTCCATGATCACTTCTTCAAGTGACGCGCTTTCGAGCGGGCCGCCTTCGAGGAGTTTGTTCAGATTGGTCACATATGCCTGATGGTGTTTTCCATAGTGGAAATTCAGTGTTTCCTCAGAGATGTGCGGCGCGAGAGCCGTGCGGTCGTATGGAAGGCTTGGAAGATCGAAAGCCATGAAGTACTCCTCTTTTTAAATACCGAGCTTTTACGTCAAGAATGACACTGTTGCGAATATTGGGATAACCATGGCCGAGGCCAAGTACGAAAATTCAGATTTCTTCAAAAGTTTGAATTCTTTCGCGAAAGCTAAGCATGAAACGCTCTGGCTTGCATCGCGGTTCCTGCCAAACAGGGCGGAACGTCGACGTGCATTGGCAATTATGTGCCTTGATGGCGAATTCAATCGGATTGCATCTATCAGTGATGAAGAGATCGTCTCTCAGATTCGACTTCAATGGTGGCGCGACGAAATCGAACGGCTTGAAAACGGGCAGGAGCCACAGCAAACAGATGCGGCTCTGTCTCTGGCCTATCTGATAGCTAACCATTCACACGATAAGTCAGCCCTTTTGCTTCTGATCGATGCCTATGACGACATAATCTCTCAGAATTCAGGCGCATATGGGGAAGCGCTGTTCAATCTGTTCGTTTCGGATGAAAGTGCAGCGCTAGCAGCCGGTCGTGTGTTTCAACGCGCCAATCAGGGACAATTGCCGCCAACATCCATTGAACAGCTCACCGCTCACCTGCAAAGCGTGTCGGACGCTGACTGGCCATGGCTCGCTCTCTTTGTCTTCACAGAGCACTGGCTGACCCGCAAAAAAATACCGCCATTGCAAAAGCGTTGGCGGTATTGGGTTGGGTTTGCGAAAGGCGAGGGCGCTCTTAAATCGAAGCTTGAGGCCCTAAGCGCACGACTTCAGGCGGTTTCGAGCTGAGTTTCAATTTTCCATGCCTCGATGTCATCGAGCGCACGTTTCGCCATAACACGCTTTTTCGCCCGGCCTTTTTCCTTGCCGCGTAGCCGCTTGCCGTTCTCGTCTTTGTTTGGAACCTGATCTGGCACCGGGAAAAGGCCGAAATTCACATTCATGGGCTGGAAGGTGCCCCCGGCTTCAATATGGCCGCCGGTGATGTGAGTGAGAAGCGCGCCCAACGCTGTCGTAGGTGGCGGCGGAGTGATTTCTTTGCCGAGGCGCTCATATGCTGCAAAACGGCCTGCCAGCAGCCCCATTGAAGCGCTCTCCACATAGCCTTCCACGCCGGTTACCTGACCGGCAAATCGCAGGCGCGGCATTTTCTTAAGGCGTAGCTGGTTATCAATCAGTTTTGGTGAGTTGATGAAGGTGTTGCGGTGAATGCCGCCAAGACGGGTAAAGACTGCATCTTCCAGACCGGGGATCATGCGGAAAATATCGGTCTGTGCGCCGTATTTCAGTTTGGTCTGGAAGCCGACCATGTTCCACAGCGTGCCCAGCGCATTATCCTGACGTAGCTGGACGACCGCATGGGCTTTAATGTCGGGTTGGTGAGCGTTGGTCAGACCGATCGGTTTCATCGGGCCATAGCGAAGCGTCTCACGGCCACGTTCGGCCATGACTTCGATTGGCAGGCAGCCCTCGAAATACGGCGTGTCCTTTTCCCAGTCTTTGAACTCAGTCTTTTCGCCGTCGATCAGCGCGTCGATGAAGGCATTGTACTGGCCTTCATCCATCGGGCAGTTGATGTAGGCGGCTGTGTCGCCGTGCGGGCCGGGTTTATCATAGCGCGATTGGCGCCATGCAATGTCCATATTGACGGAATCGACCTGAACGATAGGCGCGATCGCATCGAAGAAGGCCAGATTCTTTTCACCCGTCAGTTCGCCAATCGCTTTAGCCAGAGCCTCTGAGGTAAGCGGACCGGTCGCGATGATCACAGAATCCCATTCCTCGGGTGGAATGGTGTCGACTTCTTCGCGCACAATGGTGATGTTTGGATGCGCCTCGAGCTTTGCTGTGATCGCGGCTGAGAAGCTATCACGGTCGACTGCGAGAGCGGACCCGGCTGGTACCTGATGATGGGCAGCCGTGGAAATGATCAATCCATCGAGGCGACGCATTTCTTCATGAAGAACGCCGACCGCATTCGTTTCATGGTCATCTGAACGGAAGGAATTAGAGCAAACGAGCTCAGCCAGATGATCTGTCTTGTGCGCATGCGTACCTTTAACGCCGCGCATTTCGTGCAGGATCACTGGAACGCCGAGATTGGCCGCCTGCCAGGCGGCTTCTGAGCCCGCCATGCCGCCGCCGACAATGTGTATAGGTTTGAGTGTCATGCCGCTAAATTGGGTAAGCGGCGGCGCGCGTCAACCGGATTGTTTCGGTGCAGCTGAGATCGTTGGTTTTGGCAAATGGTTTCGGGACCAGTTCATGAGCTCAATTCCGGGCCAAAGCATAAGCTTGAAATAATTGTGGCGGGGTGTGCCTTCAAACCCAAGCGGGACTTTGCATGGCCCAGGAACCCGATAGGTTCCGAACATCACATCCCAGAATGCAAAGATGTTCGCAAAGTTGGTATTGTGCGCGGCTTCTTCCTCAGCATGGTGCCATTGGTGGAAGCGGGGCGTAGCGATGACTTTGATCAAAGGCCCGAAATGAATGTCAGCGTCGATATGTACAAAGCGATTATACATTCCAAAGAAAAGCGCCAGCCCGGCTGCGCCAACCGGCGGTAATCCGATCCAGCTGAGGAATAGCGTGTAAGTCGCTGACATCATGACGGATTCGAGGACGTGAATGCGCAGTGACGTAGTGTGATTCATGTCTGTGTCGGAGTGGTGGACTGCGTGAATGGACCAGAAGCCCTTCGTATGAAGAAGGCGGTGGCACCAATAGTCCGCGAAGTCATGAAGAATGATAGCGAAAACGATCAAAGCTGCGAGCGGAAAGCCATTCCAGAACGCCACAGGCACGTGTGGAATGTGTAGTGCTTCGTAAAGCTGACGGAACGCATCGTTCAGTAGGAAAACTGCGGGCGCGATCAGTATGTGCGTCACACTCATCGCAATATTGGTGAGGCCGGATTGTCGAACGCCTTTTGTCCAATGAACCGCAGACATGCCATTCTTATAGACCGAAATCGCGGTCGATACGCAGAACGGCAAAAAATAGAGAAATATGGACGTAACCAATATTGATTGAAGCATTTCCCGTCTCCTGCACGAATTTTGCGGGAGTGAGCTTTCAATTCATTGTCCAAAATCGATTGAATTTGACGGAGTTCTGTCCCAAGTGATGCGGAGTTTAAGTTCGTCAGGGGATTCTCGTGTCGCAGCAGTCAGGTCAGCTACCCATTCTAGATGCCGCACGGTATAGCTGGCAGTTTGCGATGACAGCCTTCCTTCCGACCCTGCCTGCTTATCTGGTTCGAGCACTGGTCACGGGCGCGGTTATCGCTGCTACGCTTTCCAGCCTGTCTGAGGGGGCTTTTCCGCTCGACTTTATTGGAAATGTGCTCGGACTTTTCATCTCAATCAGCTGTCTGGCAATGACCTTGCGTCTTGCGATGAAGGGTGAATTTGACGGCTTTACCGGCCTCAAATTTGGCGTCGAAGAGGCACGCCTCCTTCTGGCCAATCTAATGTACTTCCTGGTGCTCTTTGTGCTCGGCTTCGTTGCGATCGTTCTTGGCAGTATTTTCGTTGGGATCATTATGGCGAGCGTGGCCCCGGATTTGGATGCCATGGCCACGAACCAAGAAGCCGCACAACAATATATGATTGAGTTTTTTGGCACCCCGGCAGGCGTTGTCGTCGCAATTCTGATGATCGCTGTGGTCGCGTTTCCTTTGCTCTATTTCTCCGCCCGCCTCATTAATTTTCCAGCAGCGACGCTGGCACGTCAAAAGATCATGATGTTCGAAACCTGGAGCTGGACGAAGGATCAGGTCTGGCGGGTCGTGGCAGCGATCGTTGTCACGATGGCACCTGTTTCGGTAATTTCGTTGCTTGGCATATGGATCGCCAGTTCGCTCACTGGAATGCCGCTTTTCGGTTCCCCCGAAGACATTGCCGCTGTTTCTCCGCTGAGCGGTTTTGTCTATGGAGCGCTCGCTGGCGTGTTTTCGATTCCGACATATTTGTGCGGCGCAGCCCTCTCGGTATACATGTTCAAAGGGTTTGATCCGCAGCGATAGGCTGAAGATTTAGTCTTCAGCCTTTTTGCGTGCCACTTCATTGCGAGCCTTTCGACGGGCATCGCTGCGTGCTTCCTGACGTTCGAAAGTTTCTTTCAGGAAGCGTCCCGTCCAGCTGCGGTCAACCTTGATCACGTCTTCTGGCGTACCGGCAGCAACCAATTCACCGCCGCCATCGCCGCCTTCAGGGCCAAGGTCCAGAATCCAGTCTGCCGTTTTGATGACATCCAGATTGTGCTCAATCACGACGACCGTATTGCCATTATCGACCAGTTCATGGAGCACTTCGAGCAGCTTTCTCACATCTTCAAAATGAAGGCCGGTGGTTGGTTCGTCCAGAATGTAGAGTGTGCGCCCCGTGGCGCGCTTAGACAGTTCCTTGGCGAGTTTTACGCGTTGGGCTTCACCACCTGACAGCGTGTTCGCCTGTTGGCCGACCTTGATATAGGAGAGGCCGACGCGGTTCAGGGTTTCCATTTTAGTGCGAATGGACGGAACGGATGAGAAGAAATCTTCGGCTTCTTCAATCGTCATATCCAGCACGTCCGCGACGGATTTGCCCTTATACAGGACTTCCAGCGTCTCGCGGTTATAGCGCTTGCCCTTACAGACATCGCAAGTGACGTACACATCCGGAAGGAAGTGCATTTCGATCTTGATGACGCCGTCGCCCTGACAGGCTTCGCACCGGCCGCCCTTCACGTTGAATGAGAAGCGACCGGGCTTATAGCCGCGCTGTTTTGCTTCAGGCAGCCCAGCAAACCAGTCACGTATCGGGCCAAAAGCTCCGGTGTAGGTCGCAGGATTGGAGCGCGGCGTACGGCCAATTGGCGACTGGTCGATGTCGATGACTTTATCGAGGTGCTGAAGGCCCTCAGTGCCTTCATGCGGGGCAGGCACGGTCTGCGCTTTCATCAGCTTTCTTGAAAGCGCCTTTTGAAGCGTTTCGATGATGAGCGTTGATTTGCCGCCGCCCGATACGCCTGTCACACAGGTGAAGGTCGCCAGAGGGATTTCGACGCTGACATCTTTAAGATTGTTTCCGCGCGCGCCGAGGAGTTTGATCGACTTGGTTTTCTTCGACCAACGACGCCGCTCTGGAATTTCGATTTCCCGTGCACCGGACAAATACATGCCCGTCATGCTTTTAGGGTCGGCGATAATTTCTTCAGGTGTGCCCTGAGAGACAATTTCACCGCCATGCACGCCCGCTGCCGGTCCCATATCGATGACATGGTCAGCAGTGAGGATCGCGTCTTCATCATGCTCTACAACGATGACAGAGTTTCCGAGGTCGCGAAGATGTTTCAGCGTGTCGAGCAAACGCTCATTATCGCGCTGGTGAAGGCCAATGCTGGGTTCATCCAGAACGTAAAGAACGCCGGTCAGACCAGAGCCGATCTGGCTTGCGAGGCGGATACGCTGGCTTTCGCCGCCCGAGAGCGTGCCTGAAGAGCGAGACATGTTGAGATAGTCGAGCCCCACATCATTCAGGAATTTGAGACGGTCTTTGATTTCCTTCAGAATGCGTGATGCAATCTCGACCTTTTGTGGGGTGAGATGGCCTTCCACTCCGGAAAACCAGTCATTGGCTTCCTTGATAGAAAAAGCAGAAGCCTCTGAAATATCCTTCATGCCGATTTTTACCGCGAGCGCTTCTGGCTTCAGGCGTTTGCCTTTACAGGTCGGGCAGGGTTGGGCGGACTGGAATTTGGCAATTTCTTCACGGACCCATGCGCTGTCTGTTTCGCGCCAGCGTCTTTCCATATTTGGGATAACGCCTTCGAAGGCTTTCTTCACTTCATAGCGGCGCAGACCATCATCATAAACGAACTGCACTTCTTTTCCGCCAGTGCCATTCAGAATGATGTTCTGGACCTCATCAGAGAGCGCGGACCATTTCTCAGACATTTTGAACTTAAATGCTTTGGCGAGCGCCTGAAGCGTTTGTGTCTGATAGGGCGACGTCGTCTTCGCCCAGGGGGCGATAGCACCATCCTGGAGGTTCTTGTCGCGCTCTGGAACGATGAGTTCCGGATCGATCTTCAATTGCTCGCCAAGACCGTCACATGTAGGGCAGGCGCCAAATGGATTGTTAAATGAAAACAGACGAGGCTCAATCTCTGGGATCGAGAAGCCGGACACAGGACATGAGAAGTTTGCTGAGAGCAAAATTCGTTCTGCGCTTTCGCCTTCCTTCGCGTCGGCAAATTCAGCAATCGCAATACCGTCTGCAAGATCGAGCGCCGCTTCAAAGCTCTCTGCCAGACGCTGATCCATACCTTCGCGAACAACCACGCGGTCCACAACCACGTCGATATCGTGTTTGAATTTTTTATCGAGCGTTGGCGGTTCTTCCAGAGAGTAGAACTCGCCATCCACTTTTACGCGCTGAAAGCCCTTTTTCAGCAGCTCAGCCATCTCTTTGCGGTATTCGCCTTTACGGCCGCGTACCATTGGCGCGAGCAAATAAAGGCGTGTGCCTTCCTCAAGTGAGAGAATGCGATCTACCATCTGGCTGACCGTCTGGCTCTCAATTGGAAGTCCGGTTGCAGGGGAATAGGGCGTTCCGACGCGCGCCCAGAGCAGGCGCATATAGTCATAGATTTCAGTAACAGTGCCAACGGTCGAACGTGGATTGCGACTGGTCGTTTTCTGTTCGATTGAAATGGCGGGCGATAGCCCTTCAATGCTTTCCACATCCGGCTTTTGCATCAATTCGAGGAACTGACGGGCATAGGCGGAAAGGCTTTCGACATAGCGACGCTGGCCTTCAGCATAGATGGTGTCGAAGGCGAGTGAGGACTTGCCCGAGCCGGACAGGCCGGTCATCACCACTAGCTTGCCGCGAGGGATGTCCACATCGACATTTTTCAGATTGTGTTCCTTCGCGCCGCGCACGCGAATTTCTGAAAGTTCACTCATTGGGACATTCTGCCTGTGTTGAAGGGGCGGGAGTTTGTTAATACGAAGTGAATCACAATTGACATACAGAACAAAAAAAGAACAAATAGCAAGATGTTCGGGAAACTGTCAGGAATTCTTCCTTTTGTCTCGCGACGTGACAGACATTTCCGCTAACATCGTTCAGATTCGACGATTTGGGCTCAAGAAGGAAATAGGCAATGGCGGGTTCGGTAAATAAAGTAATTCTGGTCGGAAATCTTGGGCGTGACCCGGAAATCCGTTCCATGAATAGCGGAGGCTCGATCGCCAATCTGAGTGTTGCGACCTCTGAGTCATGGCGTGACCGTAACACCGGTGAGCGCCGTGAAAAGACGGAATGGCACCGTGTGGTGATCTTTTCAGAAGGTCTGGTGAAAATCGCGGAACAATATCTTCGTAAAGGCTCGAAGGTTTATGTTGAAGGTCAGCTCGAGACCCGTAAGTGGACAGACCAGAGCGGCCAGGAAAAATACTCAACGGAAGTCGTTCTTCGTAACTTCAATTCCACGCTGACAATGCTCGATGGTCGTGATGGACCACAGGGCGGCGGCATGGGTGGCGGCGGTGGCCGTATGGACGATTCCGGGTATGGCGCGCCACGTTCAATGGACGGTCCGAAGCAGGACTTCTCTCAGGATATGGATGACGAGATTCCATTCTAGGATCTGTGGGCATCGCAAAATTCGAAAACGCCGGGACATGTTCCCGGCGTTCTTTGTTTTATCAAATGAGCTCCAGTGCCTGCCCAACAATCAAGCCAGATAATTCATGTAAATTCTACAAAAACTTCTGAGATTACATGTCCACGGATGCCATATAAAATTGAACACTGGTTTCGATTTTGGGTGGTGGGTTTGGTCAAACGGTTTGAGTTTGTTTTCGATGAGCGCATACGGGCTGGTTCAAACGAACATTTCCATCATTTTTTGCTAGGTTACCTGCTGCCTTCTATTCTTGAAATTGAGGCATTGCGGCCATCCGACGATGATCTGTTTTACTTCAACAGTTGCGGGCCCGTGATGGATGTAGTGCTCGCGGAGGTCTGCGACGCACTCAATTTGAGATACGAAATTCTGCATAAAGACATGCAGGACATGGCTGAGCATCACATTCGGGTCATACCGCAGCGCTGGGATAGTGCTTTGCTGAATCCTCATCTTAAGAAAGCCGCCACTCCGAGGTTTGAAAAGCTTCGCAACAAAGTAATGGAGTATCCTGATTTGGTGCGGTTCAGGCTTTCAGATGATCTGGAACCAAAATTGCGGCATTTGCTGGGAAAATCAAAACAGGTTTTGACGAAGGTTTTTGATCTGGAAACGGAGCTAATCGAACAGGATGCTGTCGGCCCGTTATTGCTTTTGAAGAGGTCCGATGCTGAAGAGTTTTACTCTGAAGGCGGAAGTGCGCGGTTTAGCGGTTATGGCGTTACCCGAAGAAGTCTTCAGGGGTTGGACAAGGTGGCCGCAGAGCTGAATGCCGCTGGAATTAGTGCGCAGGTTTTCGAACCGGGCCGCCATACGCTGAAAGAACAAATTCGGGCCTTCCATTATTGTTCCGGAATGATCGGTATTCGGGGGGCTGAATTTGCAAATTTGGTATGGGTGCGTCCGGGCGCTAAGGTCATTATGGTGACACCAGACTCGATGAAAAAGCCTTCGGTCCAGCGCTTTCTTGGCAAGGTTATGCAGGTCGAGTTTTCTGAAGTTACCGTCGATAGCGATCATCCCGACTTGTCTTCGGCGCTATCGGTGCTCGCGACAGAGGTGGTGCATGCTGGCTGATATAAACCCTGTTGTGAGTCTTGATGAGCTTGATTGCGTTCGGAATGCGGTTGAGCGTAATGCGCACTTCGAAGTGCGCCGCGCCTCTTTTTCTGAGCAATGTGACTGGAAAATCAAAAACGGCGCATTGTCTCACGGGACGGGCGGCTTTTTTGATGTGATAGGTCTGCGCAGCGAACGAACTGGGGAAGAACGCATTGTATTGTTTCAGCCGCAGAGCGCGCTGACCGGGCTAGCGATCACACGTATCGAGGGTGAGGTTTATGTGCTGGTGCAGGCGCGTATAGAGCCCGGAAACTCTTCTGGGTGTCAGTTCGGCCCCACAATTCAAAGCACGCCGGCCAACTATCTCAGACAGCATGGCGGGAAAGCTACGCCCCATGTGGAACTGTTCACGCGGTATAACGCTAGTTGCCGTCAGCTTTGTGTAACCAGTCAGATGGATCTTGGCGAATTCTATTATCAGAAAAACAAGTCCCATGTTTACGTGGAGGTTATGGAGCCGGAACCCGCGGAAAGTAATTTCGCATGGGTTTCGCTCGACGTGCTTCGGCTTGCCCTGGAACGCGATAATTATTTGAACAATGATCTTCGGTCTCTTCTCATTATGTTCGATTGGGATCGTTTTGTGTGTGGTCGCTCTCCGTTGTTGGCGGTGGAATTCGGCTTTGAAGTGATAGGCGCCGTAAACCGGGTTGCTGATGTTGGCGGCGCGTGGGGAATGACAGGCCTATCCGATTTGCAAACCATGGAATGGAGCGAAGGTGGAGGCTTTGTCGTGGAGGGTGTTTCCGTCGCGATGTTTCGGACTAAAGCGCACACGCGGGAAGTGAATGGCTGGTATCAACCGCTCATGTCCGCCGATGGCGTGGCGCAATCCGTCCTGATCATATCGGGCTGCTCGCGAGAACGTCGTGTCTTGCTCTCGGTTCTGCAGGAACCGGGTCTTAGTGGAGGGGTGGCTGTAGGTCCGAGCTTTGTCAGGCGGCATTGCGAACAAAGCTGGGATATTCCTCCTGCTGGAAAAGTTGTCCGCTCATTCACGCAATCAGATGAAGGCGGTAGATTCTATCGACAGGAAACACTCAATCAGATTGTGGAGGTGAACGATGATTGGGTGGCGGAGGAAAGTCAGTTCTGGTGTACGCTCACAGAGCTTAAACAGCTTTTCTACACGTCTCAGATGGTCTCTTTTCAATTGAGGGCAATTGCATCAGTTCTGTTGGCTGAATTAAACCCGGAAGTCCTTTCCGAAGACGGATGAAATCCATTGGAGAAAGGCCCGCCAACACTTGGTCGATCTCGTCCCGGATGCTAGCTTAATTTCTGAATTTGCGCGCTGAGTCGCGTATCGAAAAATAAGTAACGGTAAGAGACCAGATTTTGTCTTCAGATAACGAAACGCCAGACGAGCTGCCGGAAGACGGTGTAGATCCGATTACGATCGAGAATGAGCTTAAACGCTCCTATCTCGATTATGCGATGAGCGTGATTGTCAGCCGCGCTTTGCCTGATGTGCGAGATGGTCTGAAACCCGTTCACCGGCGCATTCTGTATGCGATGCAGGTGGGTGGATATCGCTCTGATCGTCCATACTTCAAATCGGCTCGTGTCGTTGGTGACGTGATCGGTAAGTATCACCCACACGGTGATAGCGCCGTTTATGATGCGCTGGTCCGCATGACGCAGCCCTTCTCAATGGGGCTTCCGCTCGTTGATGGGCAAGGTAATTTCGGTTCGATAGATAACGATCCACCAGCGGCTATGCGTTACACGGAATGTCGCATGGATAAGGCTGCGAACTTCCTTCTGACTGATTACGACAAAGATACCGTCGATTTTCAGGAGAACTATGACGGCAAAGAACAAGAGCCGGTTGTACTGCCGGCGCAGTATCCAAACCTTCTGGTCAATGGTGCGGGCGGTATTGCGGTCGGCATGGCGACGAACATTCCGCCGCATAACCTGGGTGAGGTTATCGACGCCACCCTCGCAATGATCGACAACCCAGCCATTGATGACAATGAACTGCTCGAGATCGTACCGGGCCCGGATTTCCCAACGGGTGGTCTGATCATCGGTCGCACGGGTGCTCGCAATGGGCTGCTGACCGGGCGCGGTTCTGTAGTGATGCGTTCGCGCTCCAATTTTGAAACCATGCGGAATGGTCGCGAAGCGATCGTGATCACAGAGATTCCGTATCAGGTTAATAAGGCCAATTTGGTCGAAAAAATCTCTGATCTCGTTCGCGAAAAGCGTGTTGAAGGTATTGCTGATCTTCGCGATGAAAGTGACCGTTCGGGCATTCGTGTCGTCATTGAAATCAAAAAGGACGCATCACCGGAAGTGGTTCTGAACCAGCTTTATCGGTATTCGCAAATTCAGACGAGCTTTGGCGTGAACATGCTGGCGCTCAATGGCGGAACGCCTGAACAGATGGCTCTGCGCGACATTCTGAAGGCGTTCATTCGTTTCCGTGAAGATGTGGTTGCCCGACGCACGAAGTTTGAGCTCAACAAGGCACGCGACCGTGCCCATGTTCTCGTGGGTCTCGCGCTGGCTGTTGCAAACATTGATGAGGTCATCCGGATCATTCGGAATGCGCCTGATCCTGGCAGCGCGCGCGAAGCTCTCTTGCAGCGTGACTGGCCTGCTGCGGACATGATGCCTTTGATCAGTCTGATCGCAGACCGTCGTACGGTTGTGTCTGATCAGGAAACGGTTCGTCTGTCCGACGAGCAGGCCCGGTCCATCCTTGAGCTTCGTCTGCACCGTCTTACGGCTCTTGGTAAAGATGAAATCGGCGATGAGGCCAAAGGTCTCGCGGCTAAAATCGCAGACTATCTGGAAATCCTGCGCCATCGTAGCCGCGTACTCGACATCATTCGAGGCGAGCTGAACACCGTCAAAGATCAGTTTGCTGTGCCGCGTCGTTCTGAGATCGTTGAAAGCGATCTAGATATGGATGACGAAGACCTGATCGAACGGGAAGACATGGTCGTTACCGTGACCCATGGTGGTTATGTGAAGCGCACGCCGCTTACGACTTACAGAACCCAGCACCGTGGTGGTAAAGGCCGATCCGGCATGGCGATGAAAGACGAAGATTTCGTCACCCGCCTGTTTGCTGCCAGCACGCATGCTGAGGTCCTGTTCTTCTCGTCTACGGGTATGGTCTACAAGCAAAAGGTCTGGCGTCTGCCTCTTGGCAGCCCGCAATCGCGGGGCAAGGCTTTGGTGAACATTCTTCCGCTGGATAAGGATGAGTCTATCACGAGCGTGATGCTTCTGCCGGAAGATCAGGATGAACGTGAACGGCTGGATGTGATGTTTGCGACCCGTAAGGGTGGCGTACGTCGCAACAAGCTGATGGATTTCGTTCAGGTGAACCGGAACGGCAAGATCGCCATGAAGCCTGATGAAGATGACGGCATCGTCAATGTTCAGATTTGTAGTGAACGCGATGACGTTCTGCTGACGACTGCGAATGCACAATGTATCCGCTTCCGGGTAGATGATGTACGCGTCTTCACAGGTCGCACGTCTTCAGGTGTTCGCGGCATTCGCCTTGCTGAAGATGACGAAGTGATTTCGCTTGCGGTGCTTCGACATGTTGATGTCACGCCTGCTGAAGCTCGCGCTTACCTCAAGCATGCAACAGCATTACGTCGTGCAGTGGATGAAACTGGCGAAGAGGCTGAAGTCGAAACCGCTGAGACGGACGATGAGTCTGGCGATATCGCTGCCCTCTCCGAGGAGCGCATTGTCGAGCTTGGTGCCGCCGAGGAGTTCCTGCTGACCATCACGAGCAAAGGCATGGGTAAACGCGCGTCTGCTTACGATTACCGCGTGACTGGGCGGGGCGGTAAAGGGTTGATCGCGCATCGCGTAACGGACGACGCCAAGATTGTCGGTTCATTCCCGGTGGATGAAGCAGATGACGTCATGATGGTGACGAATGGTGGTCAGCTTATTCGTTGCCCTGTAAATCAAATCCGGATTGCAGCGCGATCTACGCAAGGTGTTCGTGTTCTTCGTACTTCTGGCGAAGAAAAGGTTGTGTCTGTCGAGCGTTTGGCCGAACAAGAGGATAAAAGTGAGGGCGAGGAGCCTGAAGCTACAGAGTGAATTGCCGGGGAGGCATATTTGGCTAAACGAATAGGGATGTATCCCGGGACATTTGATCCTCTGACAAATGGCCACCGGGACATTATTGGAAGAGCGGTCAAGCTGGTCGACAAGCTTGTAATAGGCGTGGCGATCAATGAAGGGAAGGGCCCTCTGTTTTCGCTCGACGAGCGCGTCGATATGGTGCTCGAAGAGGTGGAGGCCTTTCGCTCTGTAGCTGAAATCGAAGTCCGTCCGTTCGACAATCTCCTTATGCATTTTGCTGAAGAATGTGATGCATCTGTAATCATTCGGGGATTGCGCGCTGTATCTGACTTTGAATATGAGTTTCAGATGGTCGCCATGAACCAGAAGCTGAACTCGGATATCGAAACAGTATTCCTCATGGCTGATCCTCAGCATCAGGCGGTTGCATCTCGTCTGGTAAAGGAAATCGCCAAGCTCAATGGTAAAGTCGGGCATTTTGTTTCGCCCGCTATAGCCAAGCGACTGAAGGAAAAGCTTACGTCATGAAATCATTTGCACGGTCATTGCTCGCTGCGATTGGTCTGACGGCGCTGACGGGCGCTGTCGCGCAGGAGGCTAGTTTGCCGACTTTTGATGCTGCGCTCGCGGATACGGAAAACTGGCGCGAAGTTGATCCGCAGAATTTGATGGTTTTCAACATTCAGGCGGCGCGTGGTGAAGATCGCGGGCGAGTCGTGATTGAGGCGGCGCCTTTTGCTGCGCCGGGTCATGTTGAACGTTTTCGCGCTTTAGTCTCCAGTGGCGACCTGAATGGAACCATGTTTCACCGGGTCATCGACGGTTTCATGGCGCAAGGCGGCGACGTGGCTACGGTCCATCCGGATCGCGCGGATGCCTGGCCTGAAATCGAGGGTGAATTCGAGTTCACACGGCGCCCCGGGGCGGCTGATGACGGTGTGCCTGACATGCAAAAGCTGGGCATTCCTGCGTCTGCGACCAGTGGATATATTCTCGGTTTCCCGGTTCGTACGCAGTCTGAATCTTTTGCTGCATTGACCCGTGAAGGCACGGTGCAGAGTTGGATCCCGCATTGTAAAGGCGTTGTCTCGACAGCGCGCACGAACGACCCGAACTCTGCCGCAACCCAATTTTTCCTGATGCGGGATATTTCTCCGCATCTTGATAGAGCTTACACCGCCTGGGGACGTATTCTGGAAGGTCAGGATGCGGTTGATAACATTCGTACGGGTGAGCCTGTGCGACTTCCTGATGTGTTGATCTCTGCGAAACTTGCGGCGGATATGCCGGAAGATGAACGTCCTCGTGCGCTTGTGCAGCGTACAGATGGCCCGCTCTTCGCGCCTACTCTTGCAGAGCAAGCAGGAGCGAACGTGTGTGAGCTTCCGCCTGTACCTTCAATTGTCTTGAACTAGCGATAGCTTTGAATCTCGATCCGTATGATTTCGACCTGCCGGACACGTGTATTGCCACACGTCCGACAGAACCGCGTGATGCGTGTAAACTGCTTGTACAGCAGGGCGGTGATGCGCCGTCCGACTACGTGTTCCGAGATATTGTCGACCTGCTCCAACCGGGCGATCTTTTGATCGCAAATGATACACGCGTCATCCCGGCTTTGCTGTTCGGAGAGCGCCCGGCGCGCGATGAACAAGGGCAAACCGTTCACGTTCAGCTCAACCTTCTCGAAGACAAGGGGGAGGGCGAATGGCTCTGCCTGTGTAAGCCGGGGCGCCGGGTAAAGCCCGGTGACACCGTGGAATTCGGAGCGGGGCTATCCGCTTCTCTGGTCGAGAAATACGAAAACGGTGAGATGCGATTTAAGTTTCGCCCACTTGGCGAGGCCTTTTGGGCGGCGTTGAATGAGCTCGGTCGTATGCCCATTCCGCCCTATATTCAGAAGCTGAGGGCGTCTGACCGTAAAGACGATGAAGACTATCAAACCGTATTTGCAGACAAAGCGGGTTCGGTTGCGGCCCCAACAGCGGGCCTGCATTTTACCGATGGGCTGATGGCCAAGCTGAAAGAAAAGAATATCGGCCTTGAATATGTCACGCTTCATGTTGGCGCCGGTACTTTTGCGGGTTTGTCGGATGATGCGTTCGAGACTGGAAAGCTTCACTCTGAATGGTGTGAAATCTCAGAATCGGTGAAGCGGAAAATTGATGAAGCACGCTCTCTCGGCGGGCGGGTCATCGCCGTTGGAACGACGTCGCTACGAACGCTGGAGTCGCGTGCGGACAAGCAGCGTAGCGTTATAAGCGGCGCTGGTGATACTGATATCTTCATTCAACCGGGCTACCAGTTTCAGGTCGTGGACGGCCTGATCACGAACTTCCACCTGCCGCGGTCCAGCCTCTTTATGCTTGTCTCTGCACTGATGGGCACGGACGTGATGCAGGTGGCGTACAATCACGCGATCAATTCAGGCTATAAGTTTTATTCCTATGGAGACGCGTGTCTGCTATTGCCCGCGCATGACTGACTTTCCTTTTGAAATTCTGGGCCGTGAAAACCGTGCCCGTACTGGTGTTCTGAAGACGTCTCGCGGCGATATTCGAACGCCCGCCTTCATGCCCGTTGGCACTGTCGGCACAGTGAAAGCGCTCTATAGCGAGCAGGTTGCTGATGCTGGCGCAGATATTGTGCTTGGTAATACGTATCATTTGATGTTGCGTCCCGGCAGTGAGCGGGTGCACCGGTTGGGCGGTCTGCATAAGTTTATGCGTTGGGAGAAGCCTATCCTCACCGATTCCGGTGGGTTTCAGGTCTGGTCACTAGCCGGACTGCGTAAGATGAAAGAGGAAGGCGTTTCCTTCAAATCTCACATTGATGGTTCGACCCATTTTCTCTCGCCCGAGCGGTCTATTGAAATTCAGGCAGACCACCTTGGTGCTGACATATCCATGCAGCTCGACGAGTGCACGGCGTATCCGGTCTCACACGAGGAGGCGAAGTCTTCCATGGAGATGTCAATTCGCTGGGGTGCACGCTCGAAAGCGGCATTCGGCGAGCGGGATACGCAGAACCTGTTCGGGATCGTTCAGGGGTCGGATTTTGAAGACCTCCGTCGTCAATCCGCAGAGCAGCTGCAGGAAATAGGTTTTGGTGGATATGCGATTGGTGGCCTTGCCGTGGGCGAGGGACACGAACGCATGGTTGAAGTGATAGACTTTACAGAACCTCATCTGCCACAGCATCGTCCGCGCTACCTAATGGGTGTGGGCAAACCTATCGATATCCTTGAGGCAGTGGCCCATGGCGTCGACATGTTCGACTGCGTATTGCCTACGCGATCTGGAAGGCATGGGCAGGCGTGGACCTGGGATGGCCCGATCAATCTCAAGAACGCGAAGTTTGCTGAAGACGATACGCCAATCGACGAGACGTCTTCTTGCCCGGCGACCAGAGACTATTCGAAAGCCTACCTTAATCACCTTTTCAAATCAGGTGAGTATCTGGCTGCCATGGTTCTGTCCTGGCACAATACTGCATTTTTTCAGGAACTCATGTCTGAGATACGTGTGTCCATTGCAGAAGGTCGGTTTGAGACCTTTCGGGCAGAGCTCAAATCTCGTTGGGCGAAATAGTCAGTAGGGCGTATCAGATCTTGGCGCAGAGTTCCGGTAATATATCGGAGCTGCATTAGGAACTGGCGCGCCATAGTCGACGTCCAGTGGGGTAGCAGGATAGGTGCACCCCTGAGACATCCCCAGGCCCTTCAGGAAAGCGCGTCGTAAGTAAGCGGTTTGATAGGCTTCCTCCACTCGGTCGGCGTGTGAGTTGGCGCCCGTGGCGGAACGCACAGAGCCTCTGAAGGGGATAAAGGATCTGGCCTCCGAGGCGATCTGGCCCAGCGCGAAGCCTGAGGCACGTTCTGACATATCCGTAGTCTCTTCACCGTCTTCCGGCGGATTGAGGGTGCGTGAGAAACGGACATCGGCATCGAGAGACAAAACGGTATCCAAATGACGTACTTCCAGGGCTATTGTCTCGCAGCTCGTGTCTGGTAGCGGGTCGTATGGCGTACGAAGGTCTGCAATCACGTCTGGAACACGTTCACGACGAAGGTTGAGGTCTTCCAATGGCGAGAGTGCGGCGTCGCCAAGCCCATCACGGGTTTGCTGATAGGTTCGATACGTGATGCGTGCACTGGAATTGACGATTCCATCTTCCTCATCTGAGGCTTCTTCTTGAGAATCGGTCTGCGAAAAAGCAGGAGCACATATCGTTGAACCCAGAAGGAACGCGATAATCAGAGGACTGATACCAGTTTTACTCATAAAAAATCTCACAGAATGTCCCGCAATTACGGGGATTTGAGCCAGCGGACAAAAAAAGTCTAAGAATGAGGCAGGGAGTTTATTGACCCGTAAGGTTGGTGAGTCTATATGCCCCCCTCTCGGTCGTGCCCATAGCTCAGCTGGTAGAGCAACTGACTTTTAATCAGTAGGTCGCAGGTTCGAACCCTGCTGGGCACACCAACTCTACTCCCGACATTAAAAAAACATCCGAGCCGACGATTCGTTCGGTCAATGTGGTATTCAATTCGCCTTTCAATAACTGCATTTGAATTCAATTCATGAATAATTGTTCATGTATCCCCTTGACATGAACAGATGTAAATTCAATCAAGTCAAAACTGTGACCATTTGCGGGTATATTTCGAAACGACTTGAACAGGTGGGGTGGTGGGCGTATTTTCATCTTCAGGCCCACGCAAAGATGGGCTTGGATCAAGAAGGACATTTTCAGGAATTGAAAATAGAGATCCAGGAGACTGAAGATGAATGGAGACTGGTGCACAAACGACGGCGCGCGAAAGCTGAAAGATAAGATTGAAAGCTATTGGCGTGACCGAGGCTATGATGTGAACATCAATCTTGTTGAAGGTGGCTTTATCGCGGCGATGCGTTCCGGTCGAACGGACGTCCGCAGCAATATGGTCAACGGTATGCCGACCCGCCGTGGTGGCGGTTCTGATCACTCTGCTTCAGAGTTCAGCGCTGCTAGCTGGCACGGCTAAAAAGCCTCTCCAGGGCTGCAGGCAGCTCAAAGGCCCGGTCCAACCGGGCTGCGACTGGCACTTCGCTTATTCTGCTGTCGAGATAACCATACGACATCAGAAAGAACGGAATACCTGCAGCCTTGGCGGCAAAACCGTCTGTAGACGAATCCCCGACCATGACGGCGCCTTTAAGTTCGCCGCCTGCTAGTTGTACGGCCTCAATGATGTGAGCTGCAGAAGGTTTCTTCTCAGAAGCGGCATCTGCGCCAACAATTGAATGAAATCGATCGAACAGCCCGAGTGTCGTCAAAACTTCCACGGCTAAAGCCTGTGTTTTGTTCGTACACACGGCAAGTCGCGCATTCTTCGCGTCGCAAAAATCAAGACATTCAATAATGCCGTCAAATGGTCGGCTGCAATCAGCGATATGAGCAATGTAGTGCGTCAGAAAATTCTGATGCATTTCCGTAAGCTGAGTTTCCGTTAGGACGTAGCCTTTAGCATTCGCAGAAAACTCAATCATGGCCCGCGCGCCATGCCCGATGGCGTCTCTCACAGTCGTGAGACTGACAGCCTCAAGTCCAGCGATCTCAAAGCTATGGACTAACGCAGCGTGTAAATCCGGCGCCGTGTCGACCAGTGTTCCGTCCAAATCAAAAACAATCGTTTTATCTTGCCAGCTCATAGGGTTTCTTTCGCCTTAGGTTTGAACCTTAACCTATAGAGTGTAATCGGACTGAGTCGGGAATTTTTTTGGAGCAACCCACCATGAGTAGAGCCGCAGTCATACTGGCCGCAGGAAAAGGGACGCGGATGCGGTCGCGGACGATCAAGGTTTTGCACGAAGTTGGCGGACGAAAAATGGTCGACTGGTCCTTGGCGCTTGCGGATGGTCTGGGCTGCGATAAACGTATTCTGGTCATCGGTACTCATTCAGAGGAATTGGAAGCTGTCGCGAAGGATCGGGTTGGTCCAGAGAATATCGCGGTTCAGGATCCGCCCATGGGAACCGGTCATGCCGTACAGTCAGCGTTATCCGCGCTTGAGGGGTTTAGTGGCAATGTTGTTGTGCTTTATGCCGACACCCCTTTGCTGCCAGTAGAAGCCGTTGAGAGCGCCTTTCGGTCGCTGGATGAGGGCTATGCTGTGTCCGTTCTTGGGTTCGATGCTGCCGACCCAGGCGCGTACGGACGACTGGTCTGTTCGGCCGATGGTGAACTTCTGAAGATTGTTGAAGCGAAAGAGGCCAGCCCTGAAGAGCTGGCCGTGCGCTTCTGTAATTCGGGCGTGATGGCTGTGAAGGCTGAGTATTTAAGCTCGCTGCTGTCGAAGATTTCAAACGACAATGCCAAGGGCGAGTACTACCTCACCGACATTGTTGAACTAGCGAGATCAGCCGGGCTGAAAGCCGGCGCGGTCAAATGCGATGAAGAAGATGTCCTTGGCGTAAACTCTCGAGAGCAGCTTGCTGAAGCCGAAGCTGTTTTTCAGAAAAAAGCTCGCAAAGCCTTTATGGAAGCTGGCGTCACGCTTGTTGATCCAAATACCGTCTATTTCTCATTCGATACAATGATCGCTGAAGACGTGAAGATTGAACCGAACGTCGTCTTCGGGCCGGGTGTCACCATAGCTCGCGATACAATTGTTCGGGCTTTCTCGCACCTTGAGCAGTGCGACATCGGTGAAAATTGCCAAATCGGACCATTTGCACGGCTGCGGCCGGGCGCGAAGCTTCATAAGAAAGTTCGCGTCGGCAATTTCGTCGAGGTGAAGAATAGTGAGTTGCGGCCGGGGGTGGCAGCGAACCATCTATCTTATATCGGAGATGGCGATGTCGGAGCCGGGACAAATATCGGTGCTGGCACTATTTTCTGCAATTATGACGGCTATTTCAAACACCGCACAGAAATCGGAGCCAATGCATTTATTGGCTCGAATTCGGCATTGGTCGCGCCGGTTTCAATTGGTGAGGCCAGCTTCATCGGATCGGGTAGCGTTGTAACCGAAAATGTGCCCGACCGCGCACTGGCTCTAGGGCGTGGTCGACAGAAAAACATTGAAGGCTGGTCAGATTCCTACCACGTGGAGATGAAACGCAAAAAGCAGGAGCGATAGTATGGTGCTTGATGAGGCAAAACGAAATGCAGCGGCGGCTGCAATGGAGTTTGTCGAAGACGGCATGGTTATTGGTCTTGGTACGGGCTCTACAGCTTCCTTCTTCGTAGAATTTCTGGCGGAAGAAGTAGAAGAAGGGCTCAGCGTGAAGGGGGTTCCGACATCTGAGGCGACCCACAAGCTCGCAATGGAACTTGGTGTTCCGCTTCTGCCGGTAGAGCAGGTGGAGCGTATCCATCTGACGATTGATGGCGCAGACGAAATCGACGCGCATGCCAATCTGATTAAAGGTGGGGGAGGCGCGCTTCTTCGCGAGAAAATCATCGCTAATGCGTCAGACCATGTGATTGTCATTGCTTACGCGGGCAAAGTGGCGGAGACGCTGGGTAGCTTTCCGTTGCCAGTGGAGGTGACGCCATTTGGTTTCACGCTGACAGCCAAAAAAGTCTATGACGCGCTTCGGAAAACCGGAATTGATAAACCGGTTGTGAAACTGCGTGAGGCTTCCGGAAAGCCGGGACCTCTTGTTACCGATGGCGGCAATTATATCTTGGACTGTGAATGCAAAACCATCCCGTCACCCCAGGCCACTGCTTTGGCTTTGTCAGTGATCCCCGGCGTGGTTGAACACGGTCTGTTTCTCAGTATGACCCGGACGGTCATTCTCGGGGACGAAGAGGGCGCTGAAATCCTCGAATTCGAATATTAGGAGTATCCCATGAGTTATGACTACGACCTCTTCGTGATTGGGGCAGGTTCCGGCGGCGTACGGGCTGCGCGTCGATCTGCTATGGCGGGTGCAAAAGTCGCCGTCGCTGAAGAGTATCGTATTGGTGGCACATGTGTGATCCGGGGATGTGTTCCTAAGAAATACATGGTTTACGCAAGTGAATTCGGGCGCATGTTTGAACATGCCAAAGGCTTTGGCTGGACATCCGAAAAGCCTGAGTTTGACTTCAAAGGGTTTATGAAAACCCTTCATGCTGAAGTGGACCGCCTCTCAGGCATCTATCTACGCAATCTGGCCAATACCGGTGTCGACGTTCTTGAGGAACGGGCAGAGCTGGTGGATGATCATACTTTGCGGCTGACCCAGTCCGGTAAGACGGTAACTGCGGAGAAGATTCTGATCGCAGTCGGTGGCATTCCCTGGAAGCCGTCCGATGTTCCGGGTATCGAACATACGATCAGTTCAAATGAGGTTTTCCACCTTCCAGACTTACCAAAGCGCATGGTGATCGCAGGCGGCGGTTTTATCGCCGTTGAGTTCGCTGGTGTGTTTGCCGGGCTTGGTGTTGAAACGACACTGGTCTATCGCGGCGACACCGTTCTGAACGGATTTGACTGGGATATTCGAACCCATGTCCATGAAGAATTGAAACGAAAAGGCGTGCGCGTCGTAACACAAGCGATCTTCACTGAACTTGAAAAGTCAGAATCTGGCGAGATCACGGTCACGCTCTCCAATGGTGAAGACATAAAAGCGGATGTCGTGATGATGGCTGTTGGCCGTGAGCCGGCGACAGCGGGTCTCGGACTTGAAAACGCAGGTGTCGCTATGGACGACAAAGGCGCAATTCTTGTCGACGAATATTCGAAAACGAATGTGGAGAATATCTGGGCGGTTGGAGACGTAACCAATCGGATGAATCTGACGCCTGTTGCGATACGAGAAGGACAGGCTTTCGCTGAAACTGTTTTTCAGGATGAGCCAAGTTTCTTTGAATACGATAACGTTCCGACGGCCGTATTCAGTCAGCCGCCAGTCGGCACGGTTGGTTTAAGCGAAGAGGACGCCCGCCATCAGTTTGGTGACGTAGATGTCTATAAAACCAAATTCCGCCCAATGAAGGACCTTCTGACTGGCGATGAAGAGCGCGTGATGATGAAACTCGTTGTCCGTGGTTCGGATCAGGTCGTTGTAGGGTGCCACATTGTTGGCCCTGACGCGCCGGAAATCATTCAGGCAGTCGCTATTGCGGTGAAGATGGGGGCGACCAAGCAAGACTTTGATCGCACTTGTGCCCTTCACCCGTCCATGGCGGAGGAGCTCGTCACCTTGCGTGAAAAGTACGTTCCGCCAGAGCTCGCCTAAGGCGTAAATTTGCCCGCTTAACAGCCTCGACTCAGACCTATTTTGGCTTTGCTGTTGTTACGGAGTTGGATTTAGCTCGATAGGCTATTCAATTGCCCCGCATTTCCTATATGACGGGCGGGCCTTGAGAAAAGTTCGCGCAATAACTTTCTAATAGTTTCCGAAAAAGGAGGCTATTGCAAAAAATACTTGCGCAGAAAAGGCTCGCGTGATGAATATCGCGGCTTCATGGAGACCGATATGTCCTGGACACCTTCTTCCTGGCGCTCAATGCCAGCGAAACATATTCCCGAAGATTACCCTGACGCTGCCCGTCTGGCTGGCGTAGAGGAGCAGCTGTCCAGCTATCCGCCACTCGTGTTTGCGGGCGAAGCTCGTCGCCTGCGCAGCCGTTTAGCGGAAGTTGCGGCGGGCCGCGCGTTTCTGCTTCAAGGCGGTGACTGCGCTGAAAGCTTTAAGGAATTCCACCCGAATAATATTCGCGACACTTTTCGCGTTATTCTGCAAATGGCCGTTGTGCTCACCTTTGCGGCTGAAAAGCCAGTGGTCAAAGTTGGCCGTATCGCGGGTCAGTTTGCGAAGCCGCGCTCCAGTGCCGTCGAAACGATCGATGGTGTTGAATTGCCGTCTTATCGCGGTGACATCATCAACGGTATGGATTTCGATTCCGAAAACCGCGCGCCGGATCCAAACCGTTTGCTGCAGGCTTATTCTCAATCCGCTGCGACGCTGAACTTGCTTCGTGCGTTTTCTCAAGGTGGCTATGCCGACCTGAACAACGTGCATCGCTGGATGCTGGGCTTTATTGAGCGCTCACCTCAGGGTGAGAAATATGAAGCATTGGCTGACCAGATTTCCAAATCTCTGGCATTCATGCGCGCGTGCGGCATTTCTTCTGAATCTGCTCCGGAGATGCAGCAGGTTGAGTTCTACACATCTCATGAAGCCCTTCTTCTGGGCTATGAGGAAGCTCTGACCCGCATCGATTCCACGAGTGGCGAGTGGTATGACACCTCTGCCCACATGCTGTGGATTGGTCACCGCACCCGTCAGGTTGATCATGCGCATGTTGAATTCTGTAAGGGCGTTAAGAACCCGATCGGCATTAAGTGTGGTCCAGGCATGGAAACAGACGAATTGCTTCGTTTGATCGACACGCTGAACCCGAAAGACGAAGCGGGACGCATCGTCCTGATCGCTCGCTTTGGTGCCGAGGGAATCGGGGCTGGCCTGCCAGGTTTGGTCCGCGCGGTGAAAGCCTCTGGTCGGAATGTCGTCTGGTCATCTGACCCTATGCACGGCAATACGCTCAAAACGGACAACGGTTTTAAAACACGACCAGTTGATCGAATTCTTTCTGAAGTAAGAGATTTCATCGACATCGTTTCGAGCGAAGGCGCGTATCCAGGTGGCGTTCACTTCGAAATGACGGGGCAGGACGTGACTGAATGCATCGGTGGTGCGCAGGCAATTTCAGAGACGGATCTGGCTTCACGTTATCACACTCATTGTGATCCGCGATTAAATGGCGAACAAGCACTTGAACTTGCCTTCCTTATCGCAGAGAAGCTCCAGTCTTCGACTGAACGCGCACAGGCGGCTGTTCAATCCATCGCGTAAACTGAGATAAAACCATGACCAAGCGGGCGTGGCCCGCTTGGGCTGATCCCAGAGACATTCTGGACCTTTTGCGGCTTTCCGTGCCGATCGCGGTGTCGCGCTCTTCCTTCATGCTCATGTTCCTGACGGACACAATTGTTCTGGGGCGAAACGCGCCGGAACAGTTGCCGTATGTGTTGAATTCACACTTTCCGGTGGGAGTGTTGCTGGGGCTTTCACTCGGGCTACTTCTGGGTGTGTCCATACTGACGGCGGAAATGGCCGGGCGAGGCGAGCAGGAGAATACGGGGCGCGTCTTCCGGCGCGGATTGTTGACCGCAAGCGTGTTGGGCATGGTCTGCGTGATCCCAATGTATTTTGGTGCGTTCGCGCTATTTGCATCTCTCGGCTTTGAAGGTGCGATCCTGCAGGGCACAGCGGGTGTCACGCGCATTCTGTCGCTGGCAATCCTGTTCCAGCTTTTCAACAACGTGATCACCTACTATCTGGAAGCGTTGCGCAAACCTTTGCTTGTTGCAGTCGCGATGTATATCGGCGTTGTCGTGAATCTATTTCTCGATCTGGCATTCGTTTCTGGCGAATGGGGTTTTCCTCAGCTCGGGGCAAATGGCGTTGCCATGGCGACCACAGGAACGAATTTCGTTCTGATGATTACGCTTTTCGTCTTTGTTGCGATTTTTACACCGGGATTCAAACGGTCGGACGCCTCCGATGATGACGAGGGCAAGCGTCAGATCCGGGTGGGTGTTGGCATGGCGGTCAGCAATATTGCGGAATTTGGTGCATTTAATTTCACCCACATCATCGCGACCTGGGTCGGTTTGGCAGCTGCGTCCGTTTATGGAATGACATTTCAGACCATTGGTTTTGTTTTCATGGCCTTTCTGGGACTCGGCACGGCGACGTCTGTCAGGGTCGCAGAACGTCTGGGCCGCGGCGAGACACAGGCGGTACGAAATGCCTCCAGACTAGGGTTACTGACCTGTGTTTTGGTCGGGATTTTGACGGCAATTCTGATCGTAACTTTCCCTGAGGCTATTGCGGCCGTTTTCGTTCAGGACGACGCCGTGGTTGCCGGTGTCCAGTTACGACCACTGCTCACACAGGTTGTTATTTATGCGGCAGCTGTCGTGCTATTCGACGGTATCCAGAATGTCGCCGCGATGGCATCTCGTGCGCGGGGGCTCGTCTGGCAGCCCGCTTTGGTCCATGTTGGTAGTTATCTCGGGCTCATGCTGCCGCTGGCATATGTCTTCAGCATTCATTTTGAACGCGGCGTTTTCGGCATGCTTGAGGGCGTTATCATTGCTTCTGTAGTCGCAGGCGTTTCACAGGTGTTGATCCTGGAGTTTGTAGCCCCTGCGGAGACAAAAAAAAGGGCTGAGACCTAGTCTCAACCCTTTTCGTTCCAACAAGCAAAGAGCCTTAGAGCTCTTTCAGTGGCTTAGCTGGTTTGAACACAGCCACTGTGCGGGCTGGGATCTGGATCTTTTCGCGCGTGGAAGGGTTGATACCTTCGCGTGCAGCACGCTCTTTAGCGGCGAATGTGCCGAAGCCAGCGATAGTTACGGTGTCTTTCGCTTTCAGAGATTCAGCGATGACATCAAAAGCTGCGTCAACGATTGTTGATGCTTGCTTTGGAGTTGTGTCGCACTTCTCTGCAACGGCTTTGACAAGTTCTGATTTTTTCATTTCATGCTCCTCAACGAAACGCGTGCATTACGTATCCGGTAGCCCAACAGATTCGTCAAAGAAAATGCGCAATAAAGCGCGCAATCACGGGGAATTTCCCCAGAATCCCGCCTCAAACCGGTGAATTTCTGTGATTTGACGGGCTTTGAGGTCCGAAAACTACCGAAACTGCCCGTGATTCCGGGCTTATTGATTCGAAAATCATAGAATCATCCTGTTTGATTCGTGGTTGATTGCGCTCAGAAGGCCCCATCAAACCTTTCTCTTATTTATCATGCTCAGAAGAGTGATCCGTGTAAGAGAGTGCAACAGAGTGTGATTGGTCGCGCGTGCGGGCCGCTGATACTCGCAAGGCCGCTAAAAGCACTATGTACGGAGTCGAAAATGAGTGAGTTGAAAGTGGGCGTCGCTGGCGCGGGTGTCTTTGGTAACTACCACGCACAGAAAGCCGCTGCTTCAGCTACCACTAAACTGGTTGGTATTTTCGATATTAATGCTGAGCGGGGTCAGGCAGTTGCTGCGCCTTACGGTGTGCCAAATTATACGGACTTTGATGCGCTTCTGGACCAGTGCGATGCCGTAGTTGTTGCCGTGCCGGCTGTATATCACGCGGATCTCGTTTCCAAGGCGTTGGAACGCGACAAGCATGTGCTGGTAGAGAAGCCTTTGGCGCTCAATGAGAAAGAAGCGCGCGCGCTTGCAGGTGAGGCGGTTAAGCGAGGCCTGACGCTTCAGGTTGGCCATCAGGAACGCTTCGTCGCAAAAGCCATGGGCATGTTCCGAATTGAGGAAACGCCGAAGCTTTTAGAATCCATTCGTTTCTCTCCGCCATCCCCGGAAGGCCGCGCCGGCGATGTCTCCGTTATATGGGATCTTATGATCCATGATCTCGACCTTGCGGGTTGCATGATCGAAGGTCGCTTTACGGATGTTCGGGCAAAAGGTTCGAGCCTTCATACCGACCATATCGACGAGGCTGAAGCTGAGTTTACCTATTCATCAGGCGCGAAAGCTGTTCTGAAAGCGAGCCGCGCCGCGAAAGCCCGTGAACGCAAAATGCGCGTCGTGTATGATTCCGGTGAAATCAGCGTCGACTTCCTCACGCGGGAAGTGATCAATTCCACGCCTTATGAAATCAAAGTCGACATTTCGGCTGACCTGCCAGATCCTCTTCTGGCCGCAGATGAGAGCTTCTATCGTGCATGTCTTGGCTACCAAAATTCCATGATCCCGGGACATGGCGCAATTGCGGCGGTGGCGATGGCAGAAGCCGCTGAAGCGAAAGTGAAACTTTAGACCTTTGCGCTTTGCGCAAACCGCGTGTATCTGGCCGGTATGGCGAATTCTCTGAACATTACCATCGCACAGCTGAACCCTATTGTGGGGGATGTGTCCGGAAATCTTGAGTTGGCGCGTGGTGCGTTGGCTCAGGCGCGGCAGGAAGGTTCAGACCTTCTCGTGTTTTCTGAGTTGTTCCTGCTGGGATACCCACCGGAAGATCTGGTTTTGAAGCCGCGTGTCGCCGAAGTCTGTGCTGAAGCGCTTTTCAGCTTGCATGCAGAATTGCTGGCGACTGATCCGGCCATTTTGATCGGCGCGCCATACCGTGAAGATGTGCATGTTTATAACAGTGCCTTTCTCTTGCAGCATGGCGAAAACGCGCAGAGATGGGATAAACACGAACTCCCCGACTATGGTGTATTCGATGACAGCCGCGTTTTCACCAAAGGTGAGCTGAAGTCGCCTTGCTTTGATCTGAAGGGCGTGCGTGTCGGCGTAGCGATCTGCGAAGACATTTGGTATCGCACCGTTCCAGAAGCTATTCGAGCCGATGGCGCAAATCTTTTGCTGGCGCTCAACGCTTCGCCTTGGCGTCGTACCATTCATCGCGAACGACGTACCGCCTTTTCCATGTGGGAAGGCGAAGACCTGCCTTACATATTCATCAATCAGATCGGCGCACAAGATGAACTGGTCTTCGATGGAGCGTCATACGCCTGGACCGCTGAAACACGGCACAGCTGGTTGTTTCCGGATTTCGCAGCAGGTGTTCGAACTTTCAAGTTTGATGCGAACTCCAAAAGCTTTGATGCAAAAAGCTGTGAAGGGCCGAGCGAGGCAGAGAAAGCTGACTATCAGGCCGCTGTGCTCGCACTTGGAGACTATGTTCGGAAGAACCGGTTTCCGGGCGTTCTCATTGGTCTTTCAGGAGGGATCGATTCTGCTTTGACTGCAGCTATCGCAGTTGATGCACTCGGAGCTGATAAGGTTTGGTGCGTGATGCTGCCTTCCAAATACACCAGCGATCACAGCCTTGAAGATGCGAAGGCGTGTGCTGAAGCGCTGGGCATTCGATATGACAGCATTTCTATTGCGCCCGGCGTGAACGCACTCGATGAGATGTTGCTGCCAGCGTTTGAGGGCAGGGAGCCGGACACTGCAGAAGAGAATATCCAATCTCGTCTGCGGGGTGTTACCCTGATGGCTCTGTCCAATAAGTTTGGCCATATGGTCGTAACGACGGGCAATAAGTCCGAAATGGCCGTCGGTTACGCAACGCTTTATGGCGATATGTGCGGCGGCTATAACCCGCTTAAAGACTTCTATAAAACTGAAGTTTTCCAGATATCTAAATGGCGAAATGAATGTGATGCCTCCGAATTTATGGGGCCGACCGGAGAGGTGATCCCCGAGCGGATTATCACTAAGCCGCCAAGCGCCGAACTCAGAGAAGATCAGAAAGACGAAGACAGTCTGCCACCTTATGAGGTTCTGGATGACATCCTCAGAGCGCTGGTCGACTTCGAGCAATCCGTAGAACATCTGATCGAACGTGGGCATGACCGCGACACGGTCAAGCGCATTGAGCATTTGCTCTACATCTCTGAATACAAGCGCCGTCAGTCAGCGCCGGGGCCTAAAATTGGCCCGCGGAATTTTGGTCGCGATCGCCGCTATCCTATCACCAGCCGTTGGCGAGATGCTTAGCTTCATTCTTGCCAATGCCCGCTGGTTGCTTGCCGGGCTGTTGATGTGCCTGTTCTCAGGTTTTGGTCAGACCTATTTTATCTCGCTTTCCAGCGACGCCATTCGCGGCGCCCTTAATCTGTCCCATGGGCAGTTCGGGCTGGGTTATGGCGCGGCAACATTAGCCAGCGCTTTTGCGCTCTCTCATTTTGGAAAGCTCGTCGATGTATGGAGCGTAAGGCGCTCTGCAGTCACAACACTGATTGGTCTATCGTTAGCCTGTGCGCTGATGGCCACAGCTAGCCTGTCGATCTGGCTGTTAGTGCCGGCAATTTTCGGACTGCGCTTTTTCGGGCAGGGATTTTGCGGCCATGTCGCCATGACGTCTGCTGGAAAATGGTATTCTGCCAATCGCGGCAAAGCCGTAAGCATAGTGGGTCTCGGTTTTCCGCTGTCAGAATCTTTCATGCCTGCTGTTGCGGCGCTGATGATTTCCGGGCTTGGGTTTTCTTATCTCTGGGCTGGCGGCGCAGTCTTCATTGGAATGATCGCAATCCCGGTCATATTTTTTCTTCTCCGGGTCGAGCGTGAGCCAAATCTGGCCAGCACAGATGCCGTTTCAGAAGATGGAAATCATCAAAAGGCTTATGATTGGCGAAGGGCAGACGTCCTGAAGGCGCCTGAGTTCTATATCGTGCAAATGGCGACCCTGTGTACACCATTCATGGTGACGGCCTATTTCTTCAATCAACAGCATCTGGGTTCCATCATGGAGTGGGATTTGTCGGTGATGGTTGCCAGCATGACTGTCTTCGCGGTTGCACAGGTTGTGACCAGTCTGATGTCTGGCTGGATAATCGACAAATGGAGCTCCCGCGTAATGTTGCCGGTTTTCCTTCTACCGCTGGCTGTCGCTCTTTGTCTGCCAGTGGTTTTCAAAACCAGCATCATTATTCCATTGGTCTATATCGGCCTCGGAATGACTGCAGGCGCGTCCGCCACGCAGGCAGGAGCGCTTTGGCCGGAGCTTTTCGGGACTCGTTTCCTGGGCGATGTGAGGGCCCTCATCTATGCAGTAATGGTCGCCTCAACTGCTGCATCACCTTTCTTGACGGGCTTGCTGATTGGCCTCGGCATCCCATTTGATCTGCAATTAGCGTGCTTTGGCGCGTTTTGTCTCTTGGCGAGCGGCTTAATGTTGCTTATCCAACCGAACCTTGCGGGTCTGAATTCCAGACTGAGCACAAAGAACAACTGAGCAAGAGATTATGTCTGATATCATCGTACGCTTCGCACCATCTCCGACAGGCCGCCTGCATGTCGGCAATGTTCGTACAGCCCTTATCAATTGGCTGTTTGCGAAGGCGCAGAATGGCAAATTCATTCTGCGGATCGATGACACCGACCTTGAACGCTCAACTGCCGAATATGAGCAAGGCATTCGAGATGACCTCACTTGGCTGGGGCTGACATGGGATGACAGCTTTCATCAGTCCAAGCGTTTCGGCAAATATGATGAAGCAGTCGCATCCCTGAAAGAAAAAGGTCTGCTGTATGCGTGCTATGAAACGCCTGACGAACTAGAGCGTAAGCGTAAAATCGCGCTCAGCCGCGGTCGTCCACCAGTCTATGACCGCGCGGGTCTGAACCTGTCTGATGACGAGAAGGCAAAACTGGAAGCAGAGGGCCGTAAACCTCACTGGCGCTTCAAGCTCTCTGGCAATCGTGTGGAATGGACTGACCTCGTTCGTGGTCCGCAAAGCATTGATAGTTCTTCTGTCTCCGATCCGATCCTCGTGCGTGAAGACGGAAGCTATCTTTATACGCTCCCAAGTGTCGTGGATGACATTGAGTACGGCATCACCCACGTCGTTCGCGGCGAAGATCACGTGACGAACTCTGGCGCTCAAATTGAAATTTTCTTGGCGCTCGGCGGAACAGCGCCGCAAATGGCGCATACGCCATTACTCGTGGGTGCAGACGGGCAGGGGCTTTCAAAGCGCCTCGGTTCGCTCTCTATCTTGGAGCTCTCTAAACGAGGCATTGAGCCCGTTGCGATCGCGTCACTTCTGGCAAAGCTCGGCACCAGCGATAACGTTGAAATCAGACCTTCTCTGGAAGTGCTCTCTGAAGAGTTCTCTTTCGATAAGATTGGTCGTGCGCCAGCTCGCTTTGACGAAGAAGATCTACTTAAACTGAACTCAAATCTCGTTTCTGAAATGAGCTACGCGGAAGCGAAAGCTGCTCTCGATCACGCACTGGAAGGTGCTGAGTGTCCGGACCCGGAGTTCTTCTGGGAAACTGTAAAGGGCAATGTTTCGACCGTGTCTGAAGCTGGTATGTGGGCGAAAACCCTATTCGGCGAAATTGAAGCGCAGGACCTTCCCGAAGATCAGGACTATCTGAAAGCGGCGCTAGGCTCGCTTCCATCAGGCGAATATGATCTGGAAACCTGGGGGGCGTGGACAAACGCACTCAAAGCGGAAACAGGACGCAAAGGGCGTGGTCTGTTCATGCCACTGCGTCTGGCGTTGACCGGAGAAGGTCGTGGGCCAGAAATGAACCGTGTGTTGGTTCTCCTCGGCGAGGCGCGTGCCAAAGCTCGACTGGAAAAGGCGATCAGCTGATCGCCTTCATCGGCCTTACTCTACTTCAATGAGATAATGCGCGTCTCAAGCGAGTCGATCGCCTGAGTTGGCGTTGTTGCATGCGAAAACAGGTCAAGAAATTCTGCTGGTGTGAATTTGTCTTCGACAATGTGTCCCATCAGCTCGAAGAACGGGCTCCAGAAGCCGTCTACGTCGAGAAATGCCATTGGCTTGCTGTGCAGGCCCAGGCGCGCCCATGAGAGCATCTCTACGGCTTCCTCAAGCGTTCCAATGCCGCCGGGTAAAACGATGAAGGCATCGCTTTCTTCAAACATCATCTGCTTGCGCTCATGCATGGTGTCGACAATGCGATGCTCAACCAGATCAAAGATACGTTCTTTGCTCAGTAGAAATTTAGGCATAATGCCGAGTACGTCGCCACCAGCAAGATGAGCTGAATTGGCAGATGCGCCCATCAGTCCGACGCTGCCGCCGCCATAGACCAGCCGATAGCCACGATCTGCAATCGTTTTCCCAAGATCGACGGCCAGATCGAGATATTTCGGGTCCACATCATTCGAGGATCCGCAATACAGACAGATGGATTTCATAGACGACATAGCTGCTCCGATATTAGGCGCGGTCACATAGTCTGATTGAACGTATTTTTTCAAACTGGCAAGAACGCCACCGAGAGACTATCTGGCATATATGAGATCTCATTCCCCAACAGATAACGATGCCATCGAGTCCGCTTCAGGCGGCATAGGCACAGCCTTGCTGCGTGTCGTTCAGGTTTTGTGGCGCCCGGCGCTTTCGCAATGGCGCTTTCGTATGGTCATTGCCCTTATCATTACTGTGGTGGCCAAAGGTGTCAGTGTCGCTGCGCCGCTCTTCCTTGGCGATGCGATTAACAAAGCTTCGGACGGCGAAGTTGGCGCTATGATAGTGCCGGTATTGGTGGCGCTAGGTCTCTTTTCCGGGACGAGGTTTATGGCGACGGCCTTGCCGCAATTTCGAGATATTCTGTTTGCACCTGTCAGTCAGGATGCTCAGCGAGAGCTGGCCGTCAGTGCTTTCCGAAAATCGCAGCTTTTATCACTAGGTTTTCACCAAACCAGGCGGTCTGGCGCATTACAGCGAATTATTGAGCGAGGTGGTGCGGCGATGGATGTCATCCTGCGCTTCCTCGTATTCAACATTGCGCCCACTGTTGTTGAGCTGGTGCTCGCTTCGATCGTTCTCGCAACGGTTTATTCTCCGGTCCTGTCGTTGATCGCGATTGCAACCATTGTTGTCTATGTCGTGTTCACCGTCATTGTGACCGAATGGCGAGCGAAACAGCGCCGTGAACTGAACAAAGCTGACACTGAGCTCAGGGCGCGTGCAATGGATAGCCTGACCAATTTTGAGACCGTGAAATCATTCGCGGCAGAAGCGCGCGAGACTGAAAGCTATGACACAGCCTACAGGTCTTATGCAGACCAATATGTGGAGACGTCACGATCATTGGCGGTGTTGAACACCGGTCAGGAGCTGATCATGAATCTCGGCCTGTTCGCCATGGTTGGTTGGACCTCCTGGGATGTCACAAAAGGCAATCTGGAAGTCGGTGCGCTGGCAGCTGTGTTCACCATGCTGCTCAATCTCTATCGCCCGCTCAACATTTTGGGCTGGGGATGGCGAGAAATTCGTCAGGGTGTGATCGACCTCGAAAAGGTCTTCGGTCTGATGGGTATGGTTCCGGAAGTTGATGACAGGCCCGGCGCTGACTCAATGCAGGCCGCCGAGGGTAGAATCCGGTTTGATCATGTTGAGTTTAGTCACGATGGACGTGAGACGGGTGTCGACGATGTCAGCTTTGACCTTGATGCCGGTCAGCATCTGGCCATTGTCGGGCCATCCGGGGCAGGGAAGTCGACTCTGCTGAAGCTGCTTTTCAGATTCTACGACGTCAGCGGAGGAGCTGTGGTCATAGATGGACAGGACATACGCGATGTGACCCAGCAAAGCCTCAGGGAAGGGCTTGGCATCGTGCCTCAGGACGTTGTCCTGTTTAACGACACAATCCGCAGCAATATTTTGTATGGCCGTCCTGATGCCGGCGATGAGGATGTTCGTGCAGCTGCTGCCGGTGCGCAATTGCTGGACTTTATCGAAAGTCTTCCAAACGGTTGGGAGACACGCGTCGGTGAGCGCGGCCTCAAACTTTCCGGTGGTGAGAAACAGCGAGTAGGGCTGGCGCGCGTCATTCTGAAGAACCCCTCCATTCTGTTATTGGATGAGGCGACCTCTGCTCTGGACAGTCAGACAGAAACCCGCGTTCAGGAAGCGATCGCTCAGGCTGCAAAAGGGCGTACAACGGTCATTGTGGCTCACCGTCTCTCAACCATTATGCATGCAGACAAAATCATAGTATTGAGAGATGGACGCGTAGTGGAATCGGGGAACCATCAGGAACTTCTGGCTCAGAACGGCCTTTATTCTGATATGTGGTCGAAGCAGGTTTCCAGGAACCAATCAGCTGAGACTGAACCGACTTAAAAACAAGGATCAGTGACACTCATGGCTAAGAAATCTCTCTCGAATAGTATGCCTTGGTTCAGAGCAGAGTTCGATCTGGAGGGGCTTGGTTTTGGCGGGCTCGCACTCGTGCTGGCAATCATTCTGGGCGGGCTTCACTGGATACTCGGCCTGATCTTCCTGATTGTTTTCGGAATTATCCTTTTGGCCTCCCGTGACGCTGAACGAACGCCGCCAAATGGTGATGATCTCGTTCTGGCGCCATGCGACGGCGTGGTTGAAAGCGTTTCGAGTGTGGCGCCCCCACGCGAACTTCGCTGGGATACGCCTGAAGTTACTCGTATCCGCATTTCGTCTTCACCATTTTCTGTGAATGGCGTTCGGGCGAGCATGACCGGCAATGTGGAAAGCTTTCTTGTTGAGCCCGGTGCTCCGGCAACGCTGTCTACGGACCCTGATAATCCCAATTTGCGCGAAGCTTTCATTCTGATCAGCAGCGAAGATCACGCCGTCGGCCTGCGAATCGCGACGGGGGGAACTGGTCCGCGCCTCGATATTGATCTGGAGCCTGGTGATGGTGTCCGCGCTGGCCGGAAAATTGGTGTACGCCGCCTTGGTGGCTGGAGCGACATTTATCTTCCTGTGGGTGCGGAAACTGCGCTTGAAACGGGTATGACCGTGGTTGGCGGTGAGACAATTCTGACCGCACTTGCTGGTGTCGAGAAATCAGCAACTGTCGCCAGCGAATATGTCCCGGAACCGGTTGTCGAAGAAGAAGTCGTGCTCGCGCCTGCGCCGGTAGCACCTGAAGCAGAGGCGGAGCCAGTGGCTGTGGAAACGCCAGAGCCGAATGCGACCGAGACAACCGACGACGTTATCGTCACTGAAGCTGACCCGGCTGATGACGCTGACAAAAAGTAAGTAAGAACTCGGCGGTGGGAGTATTCAGCTCTTACCGCCGCGTTCGGCCCACCACATGATGGGCATAATGGGTAATGCCCATCCGATCCCTGCAATGATGTAGAATACCGTTTGGAGCCAAATTGGCGCGTGCGCGATTTTGCTGCCGATGGTTGCGGCGATCACAATATATCCGATCAGCACCCCGCATATGGCTAGCATGGCGATGAGTTTTCTCATGGCGTTCATGTCTCCGCGTGTTCGGGTGCGTCGTTGGGGCACTTGCTAAAATGCTCAACTGGCGCATTTAGGGCGTATGAACGAAATGATCCACACTGCCGAGCCCAAAATTTCTAAAACAGCGCGCCTTTGGATGAGACGTTGGCTGATACTGATCGGTGTCATGGTGTACGCCATGATCCTTGTGGGAGGTGCAACGCGGCTTACAGATTCCGGACTATCCATCACAGAATGGAAGCCGATTTCCGGGGCCTTGCCGCCCTTGAGCGAGCAGCATTGGGAAGAGCTGTTTGACATGTACAAAGGCACAGCAGAATTCCGGCTGCAGAACTTCTCCATGGATATCTCTGAATTCAAATACATTTACTGGTGGGAGTGGGGCCACAGGCTGCTTGGGCGACTCATTGGCCTTATTGCGATTGCCGGTGCGGTGGTATTCTGGAGTAGGGGCTGGTTGAAGCACGGGTGGGCTGGTCGGTTTGCGTTTCTTATCGTCCTTGGCGGGCTGCAAGGCGCTATCGGCTGGTGGATGGTTTCAAGCGGGATCGGAGAAACGAGCCGTGTGGATGTCGCGCCCTATCGCTTAATGACCCATTTCTGTCTGGCGCTTCTGATTATCGGACTGATCGCCTGGTATTGGATGCAGCTCGGGCTATCCGAAGTGTCCGGGCGCTGGAGTAAATGGTCTGTCGCTCTCATGGCGTTTGCCGTCGTCATTTTCATTCAAATGGGAAGCGGTGCTCTCGTAGCCGGTCTCGATGCCGGGCGCACGTATACGGACTGGCCTCTGATGGCTGGGGAGTTTGTGCCGTCAAGATATTGGATGAGCGAACTTGGACTACGAAATCCGTTTGAGAATATTGCAGCGGCTCAATTCAATCACCGGATGCTCGCATATTTCATTGGTGCGGTTGGCGTTGTCCTGCTGACTAAGGGCGTGCTCAGTCGTCGGGAAGAGACGAATTGCAATATAGCAAAACCACGAATGCACACTGTGATTCTCGGCATTGCGATTCTGCTTCAGATTTTCTGGGGAATTTATACCCTGGTGCATGTCGCGCCTTTGTCTTTGGCACTCATCCACCAGGGCATAGGTGTGATTGTCTTTATTCTGGCGATCCGATCAGCATTTAAAAGCTGGTCTTATTCATCTTTCAGCTGATCAATGAGCGCCATATAGTCGGTAAGAACCAGCTGGGTGTCTTCTCCGGACTTGTGGCTCTCAACTGCAAGAAAGCCATTCGCGAAACCCGGAATGTCCGTGCGCTCAGAGAATGCCACGAGACCTGCTGTCTCCGGGCTGTCGCTGGACAGTGCGTCTCCGAATTCAAGTTCAGAGAAGTTGCCTGCGTCGTTGGCGATGAAGACCCTGCCGCCCGAAAGCGCCATGGCGGAAAACATTTCTCCACCTTGTGACACCGCGCTGAGAGACACGGGAACACCCGGTACCGCCACGATATTTGCCTCATCAGACAGGCTTGCATCGCTTGCAACAAATTGCACGCCAAACCCACCACCCGCAACGGTGCCATTAGAAGTGAGGGCGCAGCTGGTCAGGTAGCGCTCGAAGACCTGATTGCCGGTAGGCTCGTAAAGAAGGTTGGAACCTTCTGCCGAAACTGTGCCCTTATAGAGTGTCTCGCGGTCCAGAGTGGTCCAGTATGCGAGGTCAAGGATTGCACCATCCGTAGCGGACTGGGTGGCGCACACACCTTCAACTGATCCTGCGATCTCGGCTTCAAGCTCGATTTCGATCGGAGCGACCAGCCCTTCACCATGCACAAATACAACAAGCTTATCGGCGTTGCGTGAAATGCCGGGGAACAGCGTAAGATTTGCTCCTTCGATAACGGTCGAGACACCTGTGCCCGCGCCATTGGTTCTGTATGGTGCAGGTTCTGATACTGGCGAGCCATCAATATCCACCAGGGACAGGCCCGCATTTTCAAAGGCGAACAGGAATACAGCGCTTCCTGATGGAGATACCGCCAGCGCGGATAGGTCTTCTGTAAATGTATTGGTCTGCCATACGATCGGGGTCGTGATGGAATCGGGAGCAGAGTTTACTTGGGCTTCTTCACTTCCTCCGCAGGATGCTAAAAATAAAATTGCACCTAATGCGGCTCTTTGATTGACAATCTGATTCATACGCTTTAGTGACGCGCGCTCTGCCATTTAACAACACCTTCAAGAAAGGCTCCGAGTGGAGCAATGAAAACTTTTTTGGCCAAACCAGCTGAAGTCGA
>NHBK01000001.1 GCA_002173095.1 Hyphomonadaceae bacterium TMED5
CAGTTGGTTCAGGCGTTGTGTCTAAAGTTCTCGCTTAAGATACAAACCTATCCAGGTTTAGAAAAAGCCCGCTCTCCCGAGCGGGCTTTTTTGTTGCGTGACAAACTCTTCAGACGATCGGGCGCCGGAATAGTCCGGCTACTGCGTTCAATCCTTCGTACACTATAAGAAGGATATGAGTGAGCGTGTTGTGCTGAAGACGTTTACCCGACGAGCTGACTTTTTGATTGCAGGTGTGCAGAAGGCAGGGACCACATCGCTGGATGGGTATTTGCGCCAGCACCCGCAGATATCTATGGCGCGCAAAAAGGAAGTGCACTTCTTTGACAAAGCGCCGCCAACAGGCGTCGATGCGCTCGACTGGGCCATCTATAATTCCAATTTTCGCTGGCCAGCTGACCCCGCTTGCCGCGTCGGTGAGGCGACCCCGATTTATCTCTGGTGGCATGGCGCGCTGGAGCGCATCTGGAAATACAATCCTGACATTAAACTGATCATTCTCCTGCGTGACCCGGTAGAGCGTGCATGGTCGCAATATAAAATGGATGTGCGTCTTGGGCGGGAGACACTGAATTTCGAGCACGCTCTGGCGCGCGAAATGGAGCGATCCCGCCGGTCATTGCCGCTGCAGGACAGAGAACGCTCTCTCGTGGATCGTGGGTTTTATGCCTGGCAGGTGCGCCGCGCTTTGCGCATTTTCCCGCGCGAGCAATTGCACTTCATCAAGAGCGAGAAACTCTCTGCCGACCCGTCGGGCGTTTTGCAGGATGTGTGCGACTTCCTGAAGTGTGATGCACATAGATTCGATTTCTCAGCGCGAATGAATTCTGACCCGCACCAACACTCCATGCCGGAAGATTGTCGGGAGAAACTGCAGGAGATTTATCGTTTCGATGTTCAGGAAACCCGCCGGCTATTGAACTGGAATTGCGATGAATGGAGCGTCTGACCTCTGAGCTTCAAATTTGCCGTGAATTCCAGCCTAGCGGAGTTATAAGGCTCGCGCTTTCTGAGAAAATCCGTATATGAGGGCCCTGACAGGAGGCTCTGACATGTCATCACCTTTTACGCTCGGTTGGGAAGAATGGGTTGCGCTGCCGACGCTCGGCCTGCCAGCAATAAAAGCCAAAGTGGATACCGGCGCGCGCACATCGGCGCTGCATGCCAGTGTGATCGAGCCCTTTGGCCCGATCGAAAAGCCGCAAGTCCGGTTTCTGATCCAGCCAAATCCAGATGATCTGAGCATGGAATTTACCTGCTCGGCGCCGGTGGTGGACCGCCGACAGGTGACCAGCTCAAATGGTGAAGCTGAACTGCGTTATGTCATCCAGACTGAATTGAAATGCGGCGACCGTACCTGGCCAGTGGAAATGACGCTGACCAATCGCGAGAATATGCAGTATCGCATGTTGTTCGGGCGGACCTCTATCGCTGATGACATGATGGTCGACCCGAACCAGTCCTTCGCGCAGGCGTCTCTGTCATTTGACCTTTACAAAGGCATTCCGCGCAAAAAGCCGGTAAAGCGTCCGCTTCGCATCGCGCTTCTGACGAAAGAGCCAAATAATTATTCCAGCCGACGTCTTATCGAGGCGGGCGAGGCGCGCGGCCATGTCGTCGAAGCGATTGATACAACGCGCTGTTATATGAAGATCGATGCGCGTGCGTCTGAGGTTCACTATGACGGTAAGGTTCTGCCGCGCTATGATGCGGTTATTCCGCGTATCGGCCCGGCTATTACCTCCTATGGTCTTGCGGTTCTGCGTCAGTTTTCAAACAGCGGCGCATACTGCCTCAACCCGCCAAATGCCATTGCGGCCTCGCGGGATAAACTGCTGGCGCACCAGCTTCTCTCCCGTGAGCGGATCAATATGCCGGTCACGGCATTTGCGAACTCTCCAAAGGACACCAAAGACCTGATCGCACTGGTCGGCGGCGCACCGGCGGTTGTGAAGCTGCTTCAGTCCAGTCAGGGCAAAGGCGTGGTGCTGGCCGAAACCAAAAAGGCGGCAGAGAGCCTGATTGATGCGTTCCGTGGTCTTGAGGCCGACTTCCTCGTACAGCAATTCGTTGAAGAGGCTGCGGGTAAGGATACGCGCTGCTTTGTCGTCGGAAATAAGATCGTGGCGGCTATTCAGCGAAGCGCTGCCGACGGTGACTTCCGGTCCAACCTTCACCGCGGAGGTACAGCTGCGCCTGTGCGCCTGACGAAAGAAGAGCGCGATGTGGCTCGTCGCGCCGCGCAAACAATTGGTCTGTCTGTAGCGGGCGTTGATATTCTGCGCACGAGCGAAGGGCCAAAGGTTCTGGAGGTGAACTCATCGCCAGGTCTGGAAGGTATCGAAACAGCGACCGGTAAGGACGTGGCATCTCTCATCATTGAGAACCTTGAGAATAAAGTCCGTCCGCTCAGTCGTGAGCAGCATATATAAGCGGAAGAAGCGGTTGGGGGACCATGACACGCATATTGTTATCTGTTCGACATCAGGACGCTGGCCGTGAGGCGGGGCGCATAGCCTCCAATCTGCGTGGTTTGCCAGAGGTGACGTCTGTCACAGTTTTGAGCGCAGAGGCTGAAGCGTCTATTTCTGATGATGGTATACTGATCTGCGTGATCGGACCGAACTGGCACGACGCCTTGGAGGATGAGGCGGATCCGGTGCGCCGGCAGCTGGCAGAGGCGCTCAGCTCTGAGGCCTCTCTATATATAGCCTTTGCGGGCGGCGCAGACCTTCCATCTGAACGTCTTCTTCCTGATGAGCTTTCGGGCCTGAAAACCAAACCCCAATTTCACATGACCCGCGCCAGTTTCGCCGCTGATAGGGATCGCATTTTCGATGCGATATTCGGCGAGGGGCGGGCGCGAGCTGAGGTGACATCTGATATTGGTCCGGAATGGAGCCGGTTCGGTCGGGGGCTGCTCGGTGGACTATTGGGCGGCGCGCTTCTGGCTGTGCTGGCTATCAGTGTACGCTTGCTCGCGGGGCTTTCTGTGGTGGATTTGCTCTGGGGCAGCAAAGCGCTGGCGGCATTGGTCATGATTGCTTTTCCTGCGCTGGGCGTTTGGCTGTCGCTCTGGCTTTCGGACAGACGATGAGCTTCAATGAGGGCCTTCCGGTGCGGCCTGACGGGCAGGGCGCCATTTTAACGGTGCGAGTGACGCCGAAATCCTCACGTGATGAAGTTGAAGGCGTGGACGCTGATGCGAATGGGCAGAGCTTTCTGAAAGTGCGGGTGCGCGCTATTCCAGATAAAGGCGCGGCGAATAAATCCGTATGCCAGCTTATCGCAAAATGGCTGGGCCTTCCAAAGTCGGCAGTCAGTCTGAAGTCTGGCGATGCGCAACGCGTGAAGCATTTAAGCGTGGACGCAAAGCCCGAAGAGATTGCGGCTAGGATTCTCGAATCGTAACGCGCTTCCGGGCGGCGATTCTTTGCGGTCCGGTTTAGCCGGATAGTCTTGGCGAAGCTGATGAACAGGACTGATGGCTGTCGGTTCGTTGATCACCTGAATTTGGCTGGAAAACCCCTGCATATGCGGTATTATCTGGCCTGAGCATGGGCCCTCTCAACGGGGAGCTGCAATGGGCCAAAGAATACGGCCCGGAATGTCGACTCTTGTGTTGACAACTTAGACTCAAACACATATTGGTCGCCGCTCGTTAATGAGGTAGCCGTGCCTTAGGTCAGTATCTAAGCGCAAACGTACTCTCAACGAAACGGAATAATTTAACGGTTTTGGTCCGTCGGGTCAGCGAAGGCTGGCACTGTGCGGGCTTTAGCTTTTGTGCGGACGGACGCTACAATGGACAAACAAAATATCCGGATTCGCCTGAAGGCCTTCGATCACCGCGCCCTCGACGTGTCGGCAAAAGAGATCGTATCTACGGCCAAAAGAACAGGTGCTCAGGTGCGCGGACCGGTTCCGCTGCCAACCCGTATTGAGCGCTTCACGGTGAACCGTTCCCCTCACGTCGATAAGAAATCCCGTGAGCAGTTTGAAATCCGCACGCATAAACGTGTGCTGGATATCGTTGACCCAACACCACAGACAGTGGACGCGCTGATGAAGCTCGACCTCTCTGCTGGCGTGGCTGTTGAGATTAAGCTTGAGGGAGCTCGCTAATGCCTGCTGAAGCGAAACGTTCAGGCGTCATCGCCCGCAAGCTGGGTATGACCCGTGTCTTCTCAGAAGAAGGTCTGCACATTCCTGTAACGGTTCTCTCTCTCGAGGGCTGTCAGGTTGTTGGCGTTCGTGAAGACAAAGATCGCACTGCGAAAATCAACCGTGGTTCTAAAAAGGATCCGGTCGAGAAAACTGTGAATGACGGCTATAACGCTGTTATCCTCGGCGCAGGCACCAAGAAAGCTAAGCGCGCTACGAAAGCTGACCGCGGTCAGTTCGCGAAAGCTGGCGTTGAGCCTAAAGCGAAAGTGGTTGAGTTCCGCGTCGCTGACGAAAACCTCCTTGAAGTGGGCGCTGAGATTTCTGCTGACCACTTTGTTGCAGGTCAGAAGGTCGACGTTGCTGGCATCTCCATCGGTAAAGGTTTCGCTGGTGCTATGAAGCGCTGGAACTTTGGTGGTCTGCGTGCCTCTCACGGTGTTTCCATCTCTCACCGCTCGCACGGTTCTACTGGTCAGTGCCAGGATCCGGGCAAGGTCTTCAAAGGTAAGAAGATGGCTGGTCATTACGGCGTTGCCCGTATCACCACTCAAAACATCGAAGTTGTTCGTGTGGACACCGATCGTGGCCTCGTTCTGGTTAAGGGTAACATCCCTGGTCCAGAAGGTAGCTGGGTTGAAATCCGTGACGCTGTTAAGAAAACACGTCCGGAAGGTGTCCCTATGCCTGGTTCAGTCGTTTCTAAAGACGCTGCTGCGCCGGCTGAGGAATCTGAGGGAGCTGACGCGTAATGGAACTCGCAGTCACCACGCTTGCTGCTAAAAAAGCCGGTAAGGTTGAGCTCGACGATGCTATTTTCGGCATCGAAGAGGTCCGCGGCGATATCCTGCAGCGTATGGTTCGCTATCAGCTGGCTAAGCGCCAGGCTGGTACGCACAAAACCCAATCTCGGTCAGAAGTATCTGTCACGACCAAGAAGTACATCCGTCAGAAAGGTTCTGGCGGCGCGCGTCACGGTTCTAAGAACGCGCCGATCTTCGTTGGTGGTGGTGTTGCGCACGGTCCACGTGTTCGCAGCCATGCTCATGAACTGCCGAAGAAAGTTCGCGCGCTTGCTCTTAAGCACGCTCTGTCTTCTAAAGTTAAATCAGACAGCCTGATCGTTCTGGAAGATGCAAACTTCGACGAAGGCAAAACAAAAGCCCTGCGCGCGTCTTTTGAGTCTCTTGGTATTTCCAACGCGCTCATCGTTGGCGGCACTGAGCTGAACGAAGGTTTTGCTCGCGCAGCGCGCAACATTCCGAACATTGATGTTCTGCCATTTGCTGGCCTGAACGTTTATGACGTTCTGCGTCGTCACACTCTGGTTCTGACGAAAGATGCTCTCGACAGCATCCATGCTCGTTACAACGGTGAGTCTGATGTGCCTGCAGGCGCTAAGCCTGGCGAAGAAGGCTTTGTTGACGATGTTGTCCTGATTGACGGCGTTGGCGCGAAATCTTCTAAAGCTCTGGCAGCTGAAGGTTATGGCGAGCTGACAAAGCTTGCTGCGCTTTCTGAAGCTGACGCGAAGGCTGTGTTCGAGAAAATTGGCGTAGCTAACCGCGCTGAAACTGAAGACTGGGTTGGCCAGGCTAAAGCAATGGTTGCTGGTGAAGCTCCACGTGCAAAAGTTGACCAGCGTCTTCTCGTAAAAATGCGTGCTCAAAAAGCCGCAAACGGAGAGGGCTAAGCGATGGTAAAAGACGCTCAACCAATCCATTACGACACAATCGTCGCTCCGGTTATCACCGAGAAGTCGACCTTCCTCTCTGAGGAAAACAAGGTTGTGTTCAAAGTGGCGATCGATGCAACTAAGCCTCAGATCAAAGAGGCAGTGGAAAAGCTGTTCGACGTAAAAGTCGAGTCCGTGAACACCATTCTGGTGAAGGGCAAAACCAAGCGTTTCCGCGGTATTGTTGGTCGCCGCAACGACGTCAAGAAAGCGATTGTCACCCTCGCGGATGGTCAGTCCATCGACGTGGCAACCGGACTGTAAGGAAACCTGTTATGGCTTTGAAGACATTCAATCCGACATCACCAGGTCGCCGTCAGCTCGTTCTGGTTGACCGCGCTGGTCTGCACAAAGGCCGTCCTGAGAAGACCCTGACTGAAGGTCTGACCAAGAATGGTGGTCGCAACAACACTGGTCGTATCACGGCTCGCCGCATTGGTGGCGGTGCTAAGAAACTCTACCGTAAAGTAGACTTCAAACGTAACAAGTTTGACGTTTCTGCTACGGTTGAGCGTCTTGAGTATGACCCGAACCGCACGGCGTTCATCGCACTTATCAAGTATGATGACGGTGAGCTGGCTTACATCATCGCGCCTCAGCGTCTCGGCGTTGGCGACACGGTGATTTCTTCTGCGACTGCAGACATCAAGCCAGGTAACTGCCTGCCGCTGAAAAACATTCCTGTGGGTACCATCATCCACAACATCGAAATGAAGCCTGAAAAGGGCGCTCAGATCGCACGTTCCGCTGGCACTTACGCTCAGCTGGTTGGTCGTTCTGACGGTTATGCTCAGATCAAGCTTTCTTCCGGCGAACTTCGCATGGTTATGGATCGCTGCCTTGCAACGGTCGGTGCGGTTTCTAACCCGGACAACATGAACCAGAACCTCGGTAAAGCGGGTCGTAAACGCCACCTCGGCAAACGTCCTTCTGTTCGTGGTGTGGTCATGAACCCATTCGACCACCCGCACGGTGGTGGTGAAGGTAAATCCTCAGGTGGCCGTCACCCGGTTACGCCTTGGGGTAAGAAAACCCGCGGTCCAAAAACCCGCAAGAACAAGGCAACGGATCGTCTTATCATCCGTAGCCGTCACAAGAAGTAGGACGCTTAGACATGTCTCGTTCTGTCTGGAAAGGCCCATTCGTCGACGGCTATCTGCTCAAGAAAGCAGAGGCGGCTGGCGAATCCAAAAAGCGCGAAGTGATCAAGACCTGGTCTCGTCGTTCAACCATCCTGCCGAACTTTGTCGGCCTGACATTTCAGGTCCACAACGGCAACAAATTCATCCCGGTCACTGTTTCTGAGGAAATGGTTGGTCACAAGTTTGGCGAATTCGCTCCGACCCGTACCTATTACGGCCACGGCGCGGACAAGAAAGCGAAGCGGAGGTAGTCATGGGTAAGCCTAAGGCACCCCCAAAGCAGGCGGAAAATGAAGCACGTTGCGTGCTGCGTATGCTCCGCATTAGCCCACAGAAGCTGAACCTGATCGCGCAGTCCATTCGTGGTCTGTCTGCTGAGAAGGCGCTTGCTGAACTCGAATTCTCTCCAAAGCGTCATGCTGCGGACGTACGCAAAGCTCTGCAAAGTGCAATTGCTAACGCTGAGAACAATCACGGCCTCGACATCGACTCTCTGGTCGTTGCTGAAGCTTACGTTGGCAAGAACCTTGTCATGAAGCGTCTGCGTGCCCGTGCTCGTGGTCGTGCGGCTCGCATTCTGAAGCCGTTCTCACAACTTACCATCGTCGTGCGCGATACGAGCATGGCAGTTGAGGAGGCCGCATAATGGGTCAGAAGGTAAATCCGATTGGTCTGCGTCTTGGCATCAACCGTACCTGGGATTCCCGTTGGTACGCTGACAGCGCTGACTATGGCCGTCTGCTGCACGAAGATCTGAAGATCCGCGACTTCATCAAGAACAAGCTGAAGCAAGCTGGTATCTCTAAGATCATCGTAGAGCGTCCGCACAAGAAATGCCGCATCACCATCCACACGGCTCGTCCAGGCATGGTTATCGGTAAAAAAGGTGCAGACATTGAAAAGCTGCGCAAAGAGATCGGCAAGATCGTAGAAGACGAGGTTTTTGTGAACCTGGTCGAGATCCGCAAGCCGGAAATTGATGCAACTCTGATCGCTGACGACATTGCTCGCCAGCTGGAGCGTCGTGCATCTTTCCGTCGCGCGATGAAGCGTTCTATCCAGTCTGCTATGCGTCTTGGCGCACTCGGTGTTCGTGTAATGGTTGCTGGTCGTCTTGGCGGCGCAGAGATCGCACGTACCGAGCAGTATGCAGAGGGGTCTGTCCCGCTGCACACACTGCGCGCTGACATCGATTATGGCACAGCCGAAGCACTGACGACCTACGGGATCATCGGTATCAAGGTTTGGGTCTATAAAGGCGAGATCATGGAACACGATCCCATGGCTCAGGACAAGAAACAGGAAGCTTCAGGCGAAGCACGTGCACGCTCTACGAGCCCGCGCGGTGAACGCCAGGGCAACCGCGAAGGTGCAGGAGCGTAACCAATGCTGCAGCCAAAGCGCACAAAGTTTCGTAAGGCTTTCAAAGGCCGGATTCACGGAAACGCTAAAGGCGGTTTCGGTCTGAATTTCGGTTCTTACGGCCTGAAGGCTCTGGAGCCTGAGCGTATCACCTCACGTCAGATCGAAGCGACACGTCGTGCGATCACACGTCAGATGAAACGTCAGGGTAAAGTATGGATCCGGATTTTCCCGGACCTGCCTGTCTCTGCAAAGCCTATCGAAGTACGTATGGGTAAAGGTAAGGGCTCTATCGACCGTTGGGTCGCTAAAGTAAAACCTGGCCGTATCCTTTTTGAAATTGATGGTGTGAACGATGAAGTAGCGCGTGAAGCGCTCCGTCTTGGCGCAGCTAAGCTGCCGATCAAGACTAAAGTCGTCACTCGTATCGCCGAATAAGCGCGAGAGGAGATCGTTATGAAAGCGGAAGACGTTCGCGCTAAAACCGAAAGCGAGCTGAAAGATCAGCTCGTTGCTCTGAAAAAAGAGCAATTCAATCTTCGCTTCCAGCAGGCCACTGGTCAGCTGGAGAACACCGCCCGCGTGCGCCAGGTGCGTCGTGA
>NHBK01000002.1 GCA_002173095.1 Hyphomonadaceae bacterium TMED5
CGCCGCCACCACGATAACCGCCGCCACCGCCATCACGGTCGCCGCCGCCACGGTATCCACCGCCGCCACCACGATAGCCGCCGCCACCGCCATCACGGTCGCCGCCGCCACGGTATCCACCGCCGCCGCCACCGCGATAGCCGCCGCCACCGCCATCACGATCGCCACCGCCACGGTATCCACCGCCGCCGCCACCGCGATAACCACCGCCGCTATTGTCACTGCTATAACCGGAATTCCCATAGCCGCTGCTCGGCTGAGGGTTATCATATGGATCAGAGAAAGGACTGCCAAATTCGTTGTCGCTGCCGAACTCTCTGCGCCCCCCTCGTTTGGGGCGGCGCCCACGACCACCGTCACGCTCGCGGCGTGGTTCGTCGTCGTCAAAACTCATATCTGTATGCTGTCCTCTCTCGCAAAGTGAGTAGTTCTCGCTTCATTCACACTTCGCATATCCATCTGCGTGCTGACTAGTTCATAGGTCCTGATCATCGCAGTTTACTTCAGGACCTTGAGAATATGCCTGAAAAACCAGAATTCAGCAACGAGAAATGCATTTCCGCAAATACCCGGCAGATTGCCCAATATCCAGTATTGACGGGTGTATGTAAGACTTGGGCGGTATCTGTCCCCAGAAACCGTGAACGCGTAGCTGAAAAGATACCAAATTCTGGGTTGAATCAGTCTAAGCCGTGATCAGATGTTTATTTAAGGATTGCAGGCTTCTGTTTACGAAGGAGGCGGGGCTATTACCATTTTGCTTATAGATGACAGCGCCTCTGTCGCGCGGCTTTTCAGTCACATGCTGCAGATTTCCGACTATGCTAATGCGCCATTTGTGCATCTGAGTTCGGTTGAGGACGCTGAAGATTTTTTGTCTGGCTCAGAGGAGTTGGGCGTTATTCTTCTTGATAACCGGCTGCCGCCCTTCAGACGTTTCGATATTCCACTTCAACGCCTGAGACGTCTGACATCTGCACCGATCTATCTGTTTACGGCGACCGAACTTGAAGAGCTTGGATTCGATGAGCCGCCTGCCGGACTGAACGGCTATTTCAGTAAGAATGAGCTGAAACCTGAGACGCTCAACGCTTTTCTGAAGCGTGTCCTGGGCTGAGCTATCTGGCTTACCAGAATTTCGATATGTCGATCATTGTCCAGAATGTGCCGACGATCGCAAAAATACCGACCCAGAATCCGAACAATACTCTCAGGCTCGCAAGCCCGACCTGACGCTCTACCGGCGGCCATTCGTCGTGCAATTGTGTCTGTCCCCACAGGTTTTTCATGCAAAAGCCCTCTCATCCTGCCCTTGCTGGTCTTGGCAGTGTGTCGTGTGAAATTAGCGATGATCGGGGCCCGCTTTCTCGCTGGACCACGCGTTAATATTCTGCTGGAGACCTTAGAGATGAGTAGCCGGAAACCAGCGGATTTCAGCTAAGTTTCATTGAAATCCACACAGCTGGTGCAATGGACTGAAATCACTGGGGCATTGTTTTTTTCGACACAAAAAAATTAACGGAGCGCGTGGCTCCGTTAACATTTGTCTCAGATGTCGAGGCAGCTGAAAGCTTTAACGCGTACGGTAATTATATTCAGTCACGTCATCCAGAATGATAGTGTAGGCCGCATCCGCGAGGTCTGTGCTTTGCGTCGTCGCGACCAGCGTACCGCGCAGCCAGACAGCCTGCGCCAGATCACGAATAGCGATGGGCTCGTCCGTTTCGACATAAACCGTCTGATTTGGAGGTGGCGGAGGCACATGCACGCATGCGCCCAGCGTTGGCACGAGCAGGAATTCCTCAATCTGTGCGCCCGGGCTGAAGTCGAAGGTCACAGTGTAACCCGGCAGGCGGACTTTCTGGCCGTCGAGTTCCGCCACGGTGTTATACGTGCCAATCTGAACGCCCACATCATTCGGGCCGCCTTCAGCGATGAACTGACCATTGCGCAGCATTTCCTGAGCCTGGAGCGCATACATTTCACGCAGACGATCTTCTTCGCCCTCTGGCATGAGATCCTGCCAGGTCAGCTCAAGATATCCATCTTCGTCGACCTCACCTTCCCAGACGGACTGGTTTGGCTCACTTGCTTGTGCGTGCGCGCCCATCACCAGAAGTGAAGCGGACAAAGCCAGGAGCAGTGATTTCGTCGAGAGAGTCATTTACGTCGCCTTTCAAAGTTTGATGGACAGACCATCAGCGAGTGAATTCTTGAGCGCCTGCAGGGCGGGGATCAGGCCCAGCAGTCCGGCTGAGGCTGTAACGACGGCAAAAACAATCATGTCCGTCGAACCAAACTCGCTCTGTGCCAGTGCAATACCGAATTGGGCTTCAAACATGGGCGCTGCAAGAGCGATCATGAGATAAACCAGTCCGATACCGATAGCCGATCCGATCGCGGCCAGAAAGATCGCTTCGCATATGAGTAACAGCACAATGTGGTGAGGTCCGGCCCCGACGGCGCGCAAGACGGCCATTTCCCGGCGGCGTTCGCGTAGGCTGGTCAGGATGGAGGTGAGGATGGAGACCAATCCCACTACAATCACAAACCCGGATACAGCCAGAAGCGCTTTGCCGGCGACACCTACAAGCTCCCAGATTTCGGCGATGGCTTGCGCGGGACGCGCTGCGAGCAGGGCTTCTTCCGGATAGGTGTTCACTGCACGCATGGCGAGAAGTGACCGGCGACGGTCGGTCAGTCCAACCAAGGCAGATGAGATGACGTGAGGTGTCAGATCGAGCTGACGAACGTCATCTGCTGTAAGAATGTTTGCGAGTGGGGAGGGGGCACCGCTCTGCCAGCCGACATGAATTGCCTCAATGGCTGGAAGGGATACCAGCACCGACCCGTCAATGGGCGTGCCGGTCGGGTTCAGAATACCGGTAATGGTGAACGGGCGGTTGTCGTGAGACTGAAAGCTGACAGGCCCCGTGCCATGTGACAGCGTGATCTCGTCGCCCAGCGCATATTCAAGCTCTTCAGCGACGCCTGCGCCAATCACAACGTCATATAAATCATCAAAGGCTGTGCCTTCAGCAAAGGTCACATCCTGACCGTCACGGTATTTATAATGTTCAAAGAAGTCGGTCGTGGTGCCGACCACGCGATGACCAAGGTGGGAATCACCAAGAGAAATCGGAACGGTCCATGCAACATCTTCGCGGTCTGCAAGCCACTCATAGCTTTCCCATGTCATGCCGGCTGCCGGGTCGCCAATATGAAAAATGCTGAACAGGACGAGACTGACCGGGCTGGTGCGCGCACCAACAATCATGTCCGTACCCGAAATGGTCTGGCTGAAGCTTTCCTCAGACGAGGTGCGCAGTTTATCGACGCCAACAAATAAAAGGACACTGACAGCGACGGCCAGAATGGTCAGAAGGGCTGAGCCTCTGCGGTTCCAGAGACTAGCCCATGCCAGAGCAAGAAGTGTCATGCTGGCACCTCCGCAAGTGTGTTGATTTGCGTCAGGTCCACGCGGCGGTGAAAGGCATCTCCCAGTCCGTCATCATGACTGACGAATAATAAGGCGGAACCGGCATGTTCGCTTTCTTCTTTCAGAAGCGCCAGAAACGCGTCACGTGCACGTGTATCAAGAGCAGAAGTCGGTTCGTCTGCAATGATCAGCTTTGGCGCACCGATAAGTGCGCGCGCTGCGGCAACGCGCTGTTGCTGTCCGACAGAGAGATTGGTGACCGGACTGTTGAGCAGTTTTTCGTCTGTCAGCCCCAGGCGTTCCAGCAAGCGACGCGCTTCTGTCTCAAGGTCATCGCCCCCATTCGTGACCCGGTTTCGGCGGGCGGCTGACAATTTGCAGGGCAGGGTCACATTAGACATGACGCTCAGATAGGGCAGCAGATTAAACAGCTGGAAGACGACGCCCATATCAGTGGCGCGCACACGGTCGCGCGCGCCGCCGGACAGTTTGGCGAGGTCCTGACCATCGAAACTGATTTCACCCTTCTGCGCGCTCAATACGCCAGAGATAAGGCCCAGCAGCGTACTTTTCCCGGAACCGCTTGGCCCTTTGAGAAAGACGTGCTCGCCGGGCGCGATTTCAAAACTGGCAATATTCAAGAACGGAGCTGAATTCGGCCAGGCGAACTCAACGTCTTTCAGTGTCAGAAGGGACACATGAATCTCCTGCTTTGGTTATGGGCGGGAAATGGAAGATGTATCAGGTGTGAGGGTCGTCGCTGTCGCACTATTAACGGTTACGAAAGTCGTTTGCAGGGAGTCAAATCCTGAGAAGGTTTCGAACAGGGTGAAATCCACGTCGCGCAGGCGGTCCGGGTGATCGCAAACGGCGTCGAGCGACATCAGTATATTGGAATGGCCCGCATGTTCGTCTTCTTCATGGTCATGATGATGTTCATCGTCTTCATGTGTTTCACCGTGATGCTCTGCATGATGTTCGGCATGTTCATCAGACTCGTGGTCGTGATGCTCGGCGTGAGCGTCATGTTCATGGTCTTCATCGTGGTGGTCATGATCGTGCTCTGCCGATTCTTCCAGCTCTTCGATTTCAAATTCAACCGAGGTGAAGGCACAGCCCGCTGCAGAGTTTGGTGAGATGAGCTGATCCATCAGATCAGCGGTCTGAAGCCCCTCAAGACCGAGGGGGCCCGCATCTTCTGTCGCGAAATTTGCAGCAGGCGCAACCACTTGCAGGAAAAGTGTGTCGCTCTCCTGAAGGAGAAAGGCTTCGCCGACACCGTGAACATGGGCGCGCGCCTGTCTGGGCGCATCATCGTGCGCGCCGCTGAGTGCCAGTGCAAGAATAGGGAGGCTGATCAAACCGAAGGTCATTGGAAAAGTCTTTCGCCGTCATATATGGACTTGATTGTATATTATAACATAAGGCATAAGCGCCTGCTCGCAACGGCTTAGCGCCGAATACTCCGGAGATATTCCAAACCGTGTTTTCTAACCCCCTACTGGCCACGTTCTTTCTGACCGGTCTGGCCGCCTTTGTGGCGACGATTGGTCTGATAACGGTCGCCATTCGAAGCGACTGGAGCCAGAAACACGCGCCTGTTTTTGCGTTGATTGCGAGCGGCCTTTTGCTGACAATGGTGCTGACCCATCTTGCACCGGAGGCATTGTTAGGCAATCCGAACGCGCCGCTTTTCATGCTGGCGGGATTTTTCCTTGGCCTGTTCGTTCATGATATCCTGCGCATGCTGTTGCCAGTGCCGGACGCTAAGACGCTGGCCGCCGGCATTACGCCGCTCATCGCAATCGGCATTCACTCGTTTCTGGATGGGATGATCTATTCGGTCACTTTCGCGCGTGGCGTGGAAACGGGCGTGCATGCGACGCCGGGTCTTGTGCTTCATGAATTCCCCGAAGCCGTGATCGCTTTTGCGCTTTTACGCGGGGCCGGGGTCAGCAACCGCCTGTCCTTCATTCTGGCGTTTGTCGCAGCCGCGCTTACGACGCCGCTTGGAACGCTCGTTGCGCTGCCGCTCACCTATTCTGTCGGTGCTGATGGCTTGTCGCTCATGTTCGCGGTATCGGCTGGGCTTTTGCTCTTTGTTTCGACCGGACCATTGATGGCTCATATGAAAGAAGAGCGGCCGATCAGGAGTATTCCGGCGCTGGCATTTGGTGTGCTGCTCGCTGTGATTATTGCAAATTTCGGCATATCACATGGTCATCTTCAGGAAGAAGACAGCCATGCGGGACACGAGCATATATCTTTTCGTTAAATCAGGCTGAGTGCGCAGCGGTCAGTTGCTTGCCTTTAATGGCCAGCACATTGGACATGGTTTCCATGAGATTGCGGAAATTTACCGGCTTGCTTTCAAAGGCGTCGCAACCCGCTTCAAAACAGGCATCTCGATCTTTTTTGGCCACATGAGCCGTAAGAGCGATGATTGGCAGGCCGCGTGTTTCGGGTCGGTCGCGCAATTCGCGTGTCGCGTCCAGACCTGACATGACGGGCATTGAAATGTCCATCAAAACGATGTCGGGGGCCTCTGTAGCGGCTTTGTCCAGCGCTATTGCGCCGTCATGGGCGCCAATCACAACGAATCCCTGACGCGTCAGACGGCGTTCCAGCATGTTGAAATTATCATCATTGTCTTCGACGAGGAGGATGCGTGTCATGATTTGTGCTCTGGTTTTGCCCCCGAAGTACCGATTTTCCCGGCAATTATTTTGATATCCGTAAAGATTACATTTCGACTGTCTCTAAAGTCTTAATCTGAGTGCTTTCAATTTTAAGGAATTACGCGGATTTTGACTGCGGAGTATTTCGTGCTGAATGCGAGTTCTTTACCTGCGTTTCAGCGCCCGGTGCGCGCCGCGCATATCTTATCAGTTCGGCGATTAAATCTTCGCGTCGGGCGGGTTTTTGAAGGCAGGTAACAGCCCCCTTCTGGATAGACGTTTGGCGGTCGCAGTCGGCCGAATGGATGATCACTGGAATGCCGGAGGTTTCCGGATCGCACTTTAACTGTTCCAGAAATTCATATCCGGATTTGCCGGGCAGATGCAGGTCGAGAACGATGACCGATGGGCTGTTCTGACAGAGTTTGTCATAGCCGTCTTCGGCAGACAGGGCGTGTTCCAGATTGAATCCCATGGATTTGAGGTCGCGCGACAATAGCTCGTGTACATCCGCATCATCATCAATAATCATGACCAGCGGCGCATCTTTTCGGATTGGCGTTTGGGTATCGGTCTCGCTGAGAGCGGATTGCGTCATCACCGGGAATTTCAAACTGAAGATGGAGCCCTTGCCTGGCATGCTCTCTACGTCAATGCTGCCTTCCAGTAGTCCCATCAGATGCTTGGTAATCACCAGGCCGAGGCCCGTTCCGCCATATTCACGGGTAAGAGATTCATCAGCCTGAACGAACGGGCTGAAGATTTTCGACAATTGGTCTTCGCTCATCCCTATACCGGTGTCCCGGATTTCCAGAACGAATTCCCCCACGGCTGAGTCCGATTCAAAATACCCCCGAACCTCAATCTCGCCTTCATGGGTGAATTTAACGGCATTGGAGAGCAGGTTCAGGAGACATTGTTCCAGTCGGTGCCGGTCTGACCAGAATGGTGGCAAATCTTCGGGCAGCGTAACCCTGATTTGGACGGGCTTCTCAGCGATCATTGGGAAGACGGCATCTACAGCGTCTTGTATCATGTCTCGAAGATCGAATTGCCCAATCTCGGTATCGAGGCGTCCGGCTTCAATTTTGGAGAAGTCGAGAATGTCGTTGATGTTCAAGAGCAGGCGTTGTGCAGCCATGATGATGCGGCGATGGTCTGCCGTATCGGACAGACGATGTTCGTCCTCTGCGTCCTCCATCATCATTTCACTATAGCCGATGATGGCGTTGAGTGGTGTGCGCAATTCATGGCTCATATTTGCGAGGAACACAGATTTCGCCGTATTGGCTTCATCCGCAATCTGGCGCGCGACGGCTTCGTTCTCGGCTTTCCGGGTGGAGTAGACGAGGTTGCGTTGCGCCCGAACGCCTGACAGCGTAATTGAAAGCGTTTGCACGAGAAAGCTGGCTGCGATGGCCATGATTAGCCAGAAATTTTCGGGCGTCGACATGGCCCATGCACACCCGATCAGGCCAATGGCCGGAATGGGGATGGTGATAAATGGCATAGACGGTCGGAAGGTGTGCTGTGCAGCGATGTTGAGCATCAGAACTGCCGCATTGAGAAAGCCTAGAATTGGTCCGGGCGCGGGCAAAAACATCAAGAACAGGCTTGGGGCCGCATTGGCAACCGTCATGAAAAAGGTCGGGACCAGTATTTCAATATAGATTGCGAGCCGGACTTGTTTGCGGGTCACCGGTTTCCCGTCAATCTGGCCATCCTCACTGAGTGGAGCCGGGCCTTTTTTGAAGCAGGACTGGGTACGTTTGTAGGCCAGCAGCTCCAGGCCCAGTACTATGGCGGCCCAGATCGCAATTTCGACGCCATAATGCCCGCGAAAGGCATAGGTTACCGCAGCAATCATCACCACAATGCCCATCAGGCGGATGATGGCGTGGAATGTGCTCGTGCGCTGAAGATACTGTTCAAGCGCTTCGATTTCGGTGCGATAACTGTCGCGATCTATTGGTTTTGGTGCGTTTTGCACGGGCCTGCCTCCTGCAGTCAGGCAAAACCTTAGGCAGAAAGGTCTTTTGATCTCGTTATCCGGATGCATGAAATAAGCAGGGCTGACGGTAATTTTCTATCGACGAGCGCTCGCCGACTCACAGGCCTGTGCTATGGAAATGGTTATGTCTGACTTCTTTCCATCTGAACGCCCCTCCAGCGCGAACCTGCCTGAATTGTCTGTTTCCGAGCTTGCGGGCTCCATCAAGCGCACGATTGAGACGACCTATGACCGCGTCCGGGTGAGGGGCGAGCTGGGCCGTGTGACCATTGCGAAGTCGGGCCATATGTATGCTGATCTGAAGGACGATAAGGCGGTCATCAACACCATTATGTGGAAGGGCTCGGTCGGGCGCCTTCCTTTTCGCCCGGAAGAGGGGCTGGAAGTGGTCGCTGAAGGTAAGTTGTCGACCTATCCGGGGCGGTCCAACTATCAGCTGATTGCCGATACGATGAACCCGGCGGGAGCCGGCGCACTTATGGCGCTTCTTGAGGAGCGTAAGAAAAAGCTCGCCGCTGAAGGCTTGTTCGAGGCATCGCGCAAAAAGCCTCTTCCTGCCTTTCCGAAGGTCATTGGTGTGGTGACCAGCCCGACTGGCGCCGTTATTCGTGATATTCTCCACCGGCTGACGGAACGGTTTCCTGTGCATGTGCTGGTCTGGCCTGCTCTGGTGCAGGGAGATCGCGCTGCAGCGCAGATCACAGAAGGCATTGAAGGCTTTAACGCCCTTCAGCCGGGCGGACCTATACCGCGCCCGGATCTCATTATTGTCGCTCGTGGTGGTGGCTCGATAGAGGATCTCTGGCCGTTCAACGAGGAGAATGTCGTGCGCGCTACGGCTGCGTCCGGCATCCCTCTGATTTCAGCTGTAGGGCATGAAACTGACACCACGCTGATCGACTATGCCTCAGACCGGCGCGCGCCAACGCCGACGGGCGCAGCAGAGATCGCTGTACCGGTCAGAAGCGAGCTGGTTCAGGCCGTGACAGGACAGGGTGAGCGGTTGATGCGTGGACTGACGCAAACCACGCGTCGTCATGATCGTGAGCTGACAGCAATCGCTGCACGTCTTCCAAAGCCTATGGTGCTGCTCGAAGCGCGGCAGCAGCGCTTTGATTATGCTGAAAGTCGGCTGTCAAAGGCATTGCAGACCGCAGTTCTGAAAAAACGCTCGGCTTTTGATCAGGTGGGGCCGCGTCTACGCCCGCGGGCATTGGAAACAGGTCTGCGCCAACTCACTGAAAAGCTGGACCAGTCCGGTAAGCGTCTGTCCTCCGGTCTGTTGCGTCAGAAAAGTGTTCAGCAGTCGAAACTTGAAACCGTATCGCGTCGTCTTGAAGCGCGCGGGGAACAACTGCGCCGCAGGGTGGGTGATACGAGCGCAACGGATCAGGCCGCGGACCGACTTGAGCGTGCAATGGCTCAACGCCTGTCTCGAATGGATGACAGGCTGTCTCGCGCAGGGAATTTGCTGGAAGCCCTGTCATATCAGGCTACGCTTCAGCGGGGCTTTGCTGTCGTGAAAACCCGCAATGGTGAGCTGGTGCGTGCGAGTGCCCCCGCGCGATCTGCTGGGGAGCTGACCATTCAGTTTGCGGATGGTGAAGTAGAGGTCTCTACCGGTAAGGCACGTTCAGCACCTTCGACCCCGAAGCCCTCATCCAAAAAAGGCGAGCAGGGCAGCCTGTTCTGATCTGACTTTCTCTTTCTCTGGAAGCGCGTCGAAAGATGCGACCGTCTCCCGGTCGGGGGGGGAGGAGGGAGACGGCCGCTTGTACCAGGACGTGTTGGGGAGGGAGGGGGATACGCCACGTCCAGGACCACTTCGTCTTTCGACACTATCTGTTTTACACGGATAGATTGAAAGAAGGTTAACAAATCGGGCCTGCTCGTTTATACTTAAGTTTTGTTCTGCGACATTTTGGGCTTTACATTTGAGATCGCATAAACAAGTTCAATTCTACATTTGGCTGGTAACTTTAAAGTTATTTCTAATGGGTTAAAGTTAAAGTCATTCGTAGTTGTGGGTCAGTATATATGGGGCGCTATTCGTGAGCTTTACAGGTATTAGATTTGTGCGCTGCAGCGAACTTGAATAAAAGTTCTGCATGCTCGTAAACAAAAAACCCCGCCTTTCGGGCGGGGTTTACAGTGTTTGTTTGTGAGGCGGCTTACGAGGCGCGTATGTATTGCAGGAAGTCCTGTACCTGTGTGCGCAATACCGTTGCCTGTTGGCCGAGTTCTGACGAGGCTGTCACCACTTCGGCTGAAACGTCCTTTGTCCGTTCGGCGCTGGAGGCAACTTCGGTGATGGCTTCTCCCACCGCTTTAGCGCCCTGGGCGGCTTCGTGGGTGTTGCGCGCAATTTCGCGCGTGGAGGAGGTTTGTTCTTCAATCGCTGCGTTGATCGAGAGTGATACGGAGTTCATCTCTGTAACGGACGCCTGAATGGCGCTGATTGCCTGTACAGCCCGATTGGTGGTTTCCAGCATTTCCTGGATATGAACTGTGATTTCCTCGGTGGCTTTCGCGGTTTCGTTCGCAAGCGCTTTCACTTCCGAGGCGACCACGGCGAATCCTTTGCCAGCTTCGCCGGCTCGTGCGCTCTCAATGGTCGCGTTCAGCGCCAGCAGGTTCGTCTGTGCGGCAATATCAGAAATGAGTGAGACCACTTCGCTGACCTTGTCGGCGGATGTCGACAGGCGCTGAATGGTTTCGCTCGCGTCATTAGCTGTGCCGGAACTTTGCGCTGACATTTCGTGCGCCTGCGCTGTCCGCTCTGAAATCTCGGCAACCGCTTTGCCGAGTTCGTCTGCAGAAATAGCTGCATGCTCAACGCCATTGCTGGCCTGAAGTATGGAGGATGAAGCATCTGCAGAGCCCTTGAAGGTTCGCTCCGCAATTTCCGTCATGGAGCGCGCGCTCGCTTCAAGCTCATAAGAGGCAGAAGACACGATCTCGCTGATGCCCAGAACCTCTTTCTCAAAATGGTCTGCCATATCGAGAATTTTTTGCTGAGCTTCTTTCTTGCGGGTCTCGTTGAAGAAGTAAATGGCCAGATCCATGTCCAGCATGGCTGCCCGAAGAAAGGCGCTCTGGAATTTTGTGAACTCTTCGATGTTCTTGGTGCTCAGGCCTTTACGGTCTGAGAGCTTTTTCATGACCAGCTTCATGGTTTCGTCGATGAGGTATGTATAGCCGGCCAGATAATATTGTGGTTCGAGGCCGATGCGCGCGTGAACGGAGCCGATCTGCTGAACTGAGCTGATATAGTCTTCCGAGAACGTACCTTTCAGAATCATTTTCCAGTGTTCGGTCTGGCGGTTGGCGGCGAATTTTATCCGATCACTGGAATCGAAGAATTGGGCGACTTCCGGGTGCTGCGCAACGTGTGTATAAAACTGCTCCAGCACGCCAGGCAGGATTTCCTGAACGGTAGCACTCATCTTGTGCAGGGTGGCGATCGCAGTTGTGTCGAGTCGCAGAAACTTAAGGCGGCTCACAAGTTGTACATTCGGGGACATAGGCGTCGTCTTTCCCATCTGGTTATCTTCCAATCCGATGGCAACGCAACGGCTCCCTGGCCCATTCGTTACCGTACGGTTGTGTTTTGATAAATCAAATAGATTACCAATTCCCTATCTATCCTTAATTAACAATTATACAGTGTAATTTATTCTTGTATCACGATGTATACAATAGTATACATTTATGTATATTGTAATCCACTAAGTAAAAAAACTTAATCTAAACTATACTCTAGGTAGAGTTTTATATTTCACCAAAATATCGAAGGTTTCTTGCCCAATTGCCATTCATCAATTCTGCGGCGGGTTGCTGGAGTTGTTTCGCTGGGGAGGCTTTCCGGGCTGAAAAAGCCCGCTTCTGCTATCTCACCTTTGGAAGTCGCTACTGTCTGGCTCCAGTATTCAATGCGGTAGAGAAGAACATGGTCATTTGGAAAGTTTGAGTGGTTGGAAAATACACCACACAGAATGGGGGTGCCCTCAATAACTATTCCGGCCTCTTCCACGAGCTCGCGTTCCAGTGACAGTTCTGCATATTCCTTTTTTTCCACACCGCCGCCCGGCAAGTGCCATCCCGGCGTGTAAGTGTGCCGTATGAGAAGGCATTGCCCTTCAGCGTTGATAACCAGTCCGCGCACGCCAAGCGTCATTGGGCGGGTTATCCTGAAAATTGTCTGGAAAAGACGTGTGCGGAGATTTTTTGGCATGAAACATCCGTGTGTGGCATGGCGTCCACTCGTATTTTATGACAAGTCGGGCTAAATGCGGACTGAATATAAGGAGTCGGACAATGTATGCACTTGTCGCTATTGGTATTGCTGTTGGTATTTTCGCAATTCTGAACCTGATTGATATGAAGCGCCTCGACTAGAGAACCTTCTGGTCCTTTATGCTTTTTGATTTCGGTATTCTTGTGGCGGGGCTGGTGTTTCTGGTCTTCGCAGGGGATTTTCTTGTGCGCGGAGCGGTATCAGCCGCTCTGAAGCTTGGCGTTTCTCACGTTCTGGCCAGTGTCTTTATCGTGGGGTTTGGGACGTCAGCGCCTGAAATGCTGGTCGCCATTGATGCGACTATGGAAGGCGCCCCCGGCATGGCCATGGGGAATATTGTTGGATCAAATATCGCCAATGTGTTTCTGGTGCTCGGTGTGCCGGCCCTCATCATGGGGTTGAAGACGACGGGCACGGGCATGTTCCGCGCCATGACAGTGACGGCGCTGGCGACGATCGCCTGGTTGGTCGTCACGCCACGTTTCGGCCTGTCTCCGCTCATTGGCTTATGCTTTGTCGGCGCGCTGGTGCTTTATATTGTCGGCTCTCTCCTTTTTCCGCCGGGCGGAAATGTAGATGAACTTGTTGCCGATGAAGCAAAAGAGCCGCCTCCGGGCTGGGCTCAGACTGCTCTGTTTATTGCGCTTGGTATTGTTGGTCTTCCTGCTGGCTCGCATCTGGCAATTGGTGGGGCGACGAATATCGCGACGGAGTTTGGGGTTAGTAACGAGCTGGTTGGATTGACGCTGCTTGCTGTCGGCACGTCGCTGCCAGAGTTCGCTGCAGCTATGGCCGCCGCCTTTCGCAAGGAAGCCGATGTGGTTCTGGGCAATGTCGCAGGCTCCATCATGTTCAATATTCTGGGCGCGGGCGGTATAATCGCATTCTTCGGTCCATTTGCGTTGCCGGAGATTTTCCTCACATTTGATCACTGGTTCATGGGGGCGTCCTGTGGCCTGTTATTCCTCTACACCCTGTTCCGGCGGTCTATCGGCTGGGCGACCGGTCTGGTCTTCATCGCGGCCTATGCCTTCTATCTGTTTGGTCTGCATCACTTCTATGTTCTGGCGGGTGACTGGAGCGGGTTATGGGGTTAGCTCCCGCTAAACGCGCTCTGGTGACGGGTGCCGGACAGCGCCTGGGCCAGGCAATCGCTATTGCGCTTGCGCAGGATGGATATGATGTCGCCATCCATTATCGCAGTTCTGAGGCCGGCGCGGAAAAGACCGCTCAAAAGGTTAGGGCAGAGGGGCGTCATGCCGTTCTTGTGCAGGCTGATCTGGCGAGCGAGGCAGATGTGTCTTCTCTCGTCAGGAAAGCGGAAGACAGGCTTGGCGGACCTCTTGGCGTATTGATCAACAATGCTTCCGTTTTTGTGGATGATGACGCTGCCAGTCACACGCGTGATGACTGGGATTTGCATATGGACGTGAATTTGAGGGCGCCGATCCGATTGTCTCAGGCGTTTTTCAAGTCACTGCCGGAAGGCGAGCGAGGCGCAATCATCAATATGATTGATCAGCGTGTCTGGAAGCTGAACCCGAACTTCTTCACCTATACGCTTTCTAAGTCTGCGCTGTGGAGTGCGACGAAGACGCTTGCTCAGGCTTTTGCGCCAAATGTCCGTGTGAATGGAATCGGCCCGGGACCGACTCTGCAGAATGAGCGTCAGTCGGCCGACGATTTTCGCAAGCAGGTCGAGGCGACATTGACTGAGCGCGGAGCGAACCCGGCGGAAATCGTGAAAGCTCTGCGCTTTCTTCTGGAGTCGGATGCCGTCACGGGCCAGATGATTGCTGTTGATGGTGGGCAGCATCTTATCTGGCAAACACCTGATATTATTGATGTGATTGAGTGAGATAAGGTTTTGGATTTCTCTTCTGATACGTCTGCGAGCGCGCACCCCGCGGTTCTGGAGGCGCTGGCGCGTATCAATCATGGCTCGCAACCGAGTTATGGGGCTGATGAAATCACAGCGCAGCTTCGACAGCGACTAAGCGTAATCTTCGAATGTGATGTTGAAATACTGCCTGTTGTTTCCGGAACGGCGGCGAATGCGTTGTGCCTGTCGCTCCTTTACGGTCCGCTTCAGAGTGTGATCTGCCATGAGGAGGCGCATATTGAGCGCGATGAGCGCGGGGCGCCCGAATTCTTTTCTGCAGGCGGGAAACTGTCTTGCGTTTCAGGACAGCACGCACGCATTGACCCTGTTCACCTGAAGGCTCTATGCGAGAAAGCGGATCCTGAATTTGTTCATGAGACACCGCCAGCAGCTGTGTCGCTGACCAATCTGACGGAGAGCGGAACGCGATATTCACTGGATCAGGTCGCGGAGATTTGTGATCTGGCCAAAGCGTTTGGTCTGAATGTGCACATGGATGGTGCGCGGTTCGCGAACGCTATCGTGAATACTGGCTGGAGCCCGGCACAGATCACCTGGAAATCTGGTGTGCAGTGCATGTCGTTGGGCTTCACCAAGAATGGTGCAATTGGCTGCGATATTATTGTGCTTTTTGGTGATATGCGCCAGCGAATTGGCGAGTTACGGGCGCGGGCCAAACGGGCGGGGCATTTGCCGCCAAAAATGCGGTTTATATCCGTTCAGGCGCTGGCGCTTCTGGAGGGTGACCTTTGGTTATCGCTGGCCGAACACGCAAATCAGTGTGCAACAGAGGTTTCGCGAATTCTGCTTAATGGCGAGTTGGGCGTGTTGGCGCACCCCGTAGAGGGGAATGAGGTTTTTGCAAAACTGCCGGAGACTATTTTTGACCAGCTGCGGCAAATGGGACTGAAAGCGTATCCGTGGCTTGACGGATCAATTCGTTTCGTTTGTCACTGGGCAACGCAAAAAACTGAACTAGTTCAGCTAGATAAGGCGTCAAGCAGTGTAAGTATAACTTAAGGTAACTATACTTTTGCTCGCGTGACTGGACTTATTAACCATTGGGCAGTTGGAATCAGTTTTATTCTGCTTAAGTCTAGTTTGTGTATTTATGGGCTGGATTTTTGGAATAATTTTTGGTTGTAGATGCGTAAAACAAAAACGACCGAAAAGGTCTGACTAGAGGCTACACTGGGATTATGACGAGCACTCAGAATAATAGTTCAGAGAAAAAATCTGATGATACGCGGATGCGTATTTTTTCCTGTACGCTTTCTCTCATCGAAAAAATTGGCGCAGAACAGGTCACTATCCGGAAGATTGCGGAAGAGGCGGGTGTTTCGCCTGCGCTGATTATTCAGTATTTCGGGAGCAAGGGCGATCTGTTGCAGCAGGCATTTGAGCTGCGCAATGATGAATTGGTCGATACGATCAAAGCGCTCAAAACCTCCAGCTTTACTTCCCCTTGCGACTTGCTGCTGGATTTTGCCCGCATTCAGATGAGCCGGGACATGTCTTACCCGACACTGACATTGCAGGTTCTGGCGAACGCCTTCAGCTGGGAAACGGATGGGTATGTGCAGGTGGATGAGCGCTTAGCTCCATTTCACAATGCTCAGCGCGAAGTCCTGAGCGCGCTTATGCCGTCTCTGCCAGATGAGTATCTACGTACGCTTCCGCTGACCTTCTTCCTGATTTACGCACAAGGCCTGCGTCGCATGCTGAAACAAGGTATGACGAGCGAAGAAGGGCTCGGATATCTGCGTCCGCACTTCCAGATTCTGGCTGACGCGATTTCGTCCAAAACCAATGGCTGATCCCCACTGACAGATACTGTCAGGAGAACAGCATTGCATGACTGGTAAACCGGGTATCCTGCCGCCATACTACTGACATGGCAGGATCATCTCGAAATCGGGGCATGCAAGAAGCTCCAGCATCGCAATTCATCATGGACGGCGCCGTGGAAGTGCTCACTCCGACGGAGTGGACGCCGCACCGTCCTGAGCGCGCCTGGGACAAGTCCGAAGGCGGCGTCACCTTTAAGCTGGAGTCGAAATATAAGCCCGCTGGCGATCAGCCAACGGCCATTGACGAGCTAGTGACGGGGTTATCCGACGAGGACGAATTCGATCAGGTCCTTCTGGGCGTGACCGGGTCGGGTAAAACCTTCACAATGGCGAATATTATCGAACGCACCCAACGCCCAGCACTAATATTAGCTCCGAACAAAACCCTCGCAGCTCAGCTCTACGGCGAATTCAAGGAATTTTTTCCGGAGAATGCGGTAGAATTTTTTGTAAGCTATTACGATTACTACCAGCCCGAAGCCTATGTCCCGCGCTCGGACACCTATATCGAGAAAGAAAGCTCTATCAACGAAGCGATCGACCGGATGCGCCCCTCCGCCACCCGGTCCTTGCTGGAGCGCGATGACGTCATCATTATTGCCTCGGTCTCCTGCATTTACGGTATCGGCTCGGTCGAGACCTACACCGCCATGACCTTCAAGCTCGAAGTCGGAGAGCGCCGCGACCCGCGAGACGTCGCCAAAGACCTCGTCGCCCTGCAATACAAGCGCAATGACCAGGCCTTCGGCCGCGGCACCTTCCGCGTCAAAGGCGACATAATCGACATCTTCCCCACCCACTATGAAGACCGCGCCTGGAAAGTCTCCTTCTTCGGCGACGAGATCGAGGACATCTCCGAATTCGACCCGCTCACCGGCAAGAAAATCCAGCGCCTTGAGAAGATCAAAGTCTACGCCAACTCGCACTATGTCACCCCGCGCCCGACCCTCAATCAGGCCGTCGACAAGATCCAGGACGAGCTCCAGCAGACCATCGCCACCTTCAAGGAACAGGGCAAACTCCTCGAAGCCCAGCGCATTGAACAGCGCGTCCAGTTCGACCTTGAAATGCTTCAGGCCACCGGCAGCTGTAACGGCATTGAGAACTATTCCCGCTATCTCACCGGCCGCAAACCCGGCGAGCCGCCGCCAACCCTGTTCGAATACCTGCCCGACAATGCCATCGTCTTCACCGACGAGTCCCACCAGACCGTGCCCCAGCTCGGCGCCATGTATCGCGGCGACTTCAGCCGCAAGCGCACCCTCGCCGAATATGGCTTCCGCCTGCCAAGCTGTATGGATAACCGCCCCCTCAAATTCGAGGAATGGGATGCCATGCGCCCGCAAACCATCCACGTCTCGGCCACGCCCGGCCCGTGGGAGATGGAGCGCACAGGCGGCGTCTTCTCAGAACAGGTCATCCGCCCGACCGGGCTTGTCGACCCGCCGGTCGAGGTCCGCCCCGTCTCAACTGAGGGCGCCAATCAGGTCGATGATGTCATTGCCGAGGTGAAGGCCACGGCAGAGCGCGGCTTTCGCTCGCTCGTCACCACGCTCACCAAGAAAATGGCCGAAGACCTCACCGAATACATGACGGAACAGGGCGTCAAAGTGCGCTATATGCACTCCGATATCGACACGGTGGAACGCATTGAGATCATTCGCGATCTGCGCATGGGCGTGTTTGATGTGCTCATCGGCATCAACCTTCTGCGTGAAGGCCTCGACATTCCTGAATGCGCCTTTGTCGGCATTCTGGATGCCGATAAGGAAGGCTTTCTGCGCAGTGAAACCTCAATGGTGCAAACCATTGGCCGCGCCGCCCGTAACGCAGAGGCCAAAGTCGTCCTCTATGCCGATAAGGTCACCGGCTCCATGGCCCGGGCCATGGAAGAGACAGAGCGCCGCCGCGCCAAGCAAATGGCGCATAACGAAGAACACGGCATCACCCCGCAAACCGTCTATTCCGGCATTAAAGATGTTTTGGAAGGCTTTGTGCCGAACGACCAGCGCGGCTCCGGCACGCAACTGGGCGGTGGCAAGACGCGCAAGCGCGGCGTGCAGGAGGAAAGTGTTGCAATCTCAGGCGGCTCTGGCCACAATCTCCCGGCTGTCATCGCGGATATCGAGAAGAGAATGCGCGATGCAGCAGCCGACCTCGAATTCGAAGAGGCGGCAAGACTACGTGATGAACTCAAGAAGCTCCGCGAGGACAATCTTGATTTAATCAAATAATTCGAGGTCGGCTGAGCAGATCTGGAGTTTGAAGGTGAGGGGTGTCCGGCATCGCCGGTGAATTGATCCAGTGAATCAATTCAAATCCCGAACGCAAAACTCCGGGACCAGCTCAAAAAACTGCGAGAAGAATCGCTGGATATGTTGAGCTAACGAAAGATTTGCGTAGCGAACTTGAGTTTGAGGCTGAGAGCTTAAATTTTGATCCAGTGAATCAAAATTAGCTCGAAGGGCGCGCAGGGATGAGCTTAAGAAGCTGCGAGAAGAGAACTTGGATATGATTGGGTGAGGGGAGTCGTTTGCAGCAGAAGAATGGAACAAATACGCTCGTAATTGTCATATTAGCGATTGTTTGCTTCGCTCAATTTTGTGCGATCATGTGGTTCGGGCTGCGTGGGCAGACATTTGGTTTGTCAGCTCTTACATATCAAGATTTCCTCACGGCCATTTTTACCGCGGTTACGCTGATTCTTTCGATGCTGGCGATCATGCTTGGAATCATGGCGTTTGTGGGTTGGCAAGGGTTTCAGTCCAACGTGCAAAGATTGACGCACAAGTTCATAAGAGAGGGATTCGACCAAGGCGGAGAATTTAGAGAGATACTCAAAGATGAAGTTGATGCTATTGCAACAAGCGGAATTAGCACGATATATGACGAAGAAGAACAAAAGTAGAACTTATGGAGGCGTGTGTTGACGTCTAAAGAGTGGCGCCAACTATCTGCAGAACAGCTTGAAACCATCGAAGGTTTCCAGCAGAGCTATCCGGTGAAGGTCGGCGGATTGGCGAAGGCATTTGGACTGCGCGTTCTGCTTAAGCCTTTGCCTGCGAAGATATCTGGGGAAATTCGACCCTCCACCGAATCTGAAGCTGGTTTCGACATCGGTGTGAACCGGTTCGAAAAGAACACGAGGCAGCGCTTCACGATCGCTCATGAGATTGGTCATTTTCTTCTGCATTCTCATCTGATCGGCGGTGGCATCACCGATACAGTTCTATATCGGTCACGATTGAGCAACAGGATGGAGGCGGAAGCGAACAGAATGGCGGCAGATATCCTGATGCCAGCCAAACTGATCCGGAAGATATCCAGCGATCTTAAAATTCCACTTACCGAGGAATTCGTAGATGAATTTGCCGAGGCGTTGCAAGTTTCCGTTCAAGCAATGAAGATTCGTCTGGGTGTGTGATGGCTATTGAAATCGACAAGTTAAAATACAGCCCGACTCTTCGCTTGAGAGCACTTGAAATGCGGGCTGTTGAACAACTGTTCGATCTTGAAAAGAGCCAGTTTCTTCCGACCTTTTTACTTCGACCATGGACTACCGCGACTACAATCGAGAAAGCTTTGGACCGCATCGATTTAGCGATGGCGAACGGCCCTTATTGCCTTAATTTTGATCCGCTTTATTTCGGAGAGACGGGTCACGCGGACGCTGTAGCCCAGTATGAGAATTTGAAAAATCACGCTGCAGCTTGGTACGATTTTGTGGAGAGGCGCGAAAACTGCATACCGTATCTTCGATCTGAAGGTGGGTTCCCAAATTTGAACGCGCCCAACATGCGTTGGCTCCAAGAGCGTGGATTTGGCATTTCGCTAATGTATCCGTTCCATGAATTGAGTAGTGTTGCAGCTTTTATCTCTCAGCGCGAAGATTCAAACTTTTTCGTCAATGTTGATGCTGGTTGGGATTTGGAAGTTCTCAACAAACAGTTGGCAGTAAACGGTGTTGTGCGTGCGCTTATTCAAGCGAACGAGAATGTGAACATTGTTGTTACTTCCAGCACCTTTCCGAATTCATTCGATGGAGTTGGATTAGACTATCGTCATTCGCTTGCGGAACGCACTCTTTTTGAGAATGCTCAGTTGGAAGCTCGTTCGATCTCGAATCGAGCAAACATATTTTATGGGGACTGGGCGACGACGCGCCCGCCTTCAAATACACCGATGCCAAATTTCTGGCCTCGGATCGATGTACCATTGACCTCCGAAATCAGAATGTTCCGTGAAAAAGGCAATGACGTTCGTGCCACATATGAAGAGCTTGCCGAAGAAATAGTGCAAGGGCCCTACTGGGACCAGATACCAGATTGCTGGGGCAAATATTTGATCGACATCACTTCATCTGGCGGAACGGGGGGGATTTTTTTACCCACTCAAAATGTACCACCTAGAATTAACATGCACCTTCATACACAAATTTCCGCCGCTCACGGAGGGCCCCAGGATTCCGGTGTTGAGGAATACGAAGACTAGCCAGGCAGTTGGCGTCACTCCGTGACGCGTAGGTCGGCTCAAGTCGGAACGACAGAGCCGACATGGATGGTTGCGGTTATTCTTCGGATTGGTGTCGGATCCACGCTGCGCGCTTGAACCGACCTACAGGTGGTCTCGGTGAAACATTTTCGGTTCCGGGCTGCGCCCTTGAACCGACCTACGCCTCAATGTCACCCTACAATTTGGGCACCACTTTAGAAACTCTGTTTCGCGGTAGCGCGTACTGAGGGACGAAGTGCGCCAGAATAACTTCAATCCTTTTAGCGGGTATCCCCCGGATTAAATCCGGGGTTCAACACCACCCTACATTCTGCGTTTTATTTTAAACGGTCGCTTCGCGTGGTTCTCTCTGGTGCAATTCGGGTGTAGATTGATATGGTGCTCTGCGAACGGACGAAAGACATTGATCATGACTGTAATCGAGAGAGTGGCCGAACTACTTGAAAAAGTCCGTCCAGATACGCTTTGCGACGATTGCATTGCGACGAAGTTGAAAATTACACCTCGGCAACACGCGAACCACAAAACTCGAGAGTTGGCAAAATCGCCTCACTTTCAACGAATAAAAGCGGAATGTAGTTCTTGCGGCAGCCTTAAATTGGTGTCCTCCCGAAAATAACCGCATCATGCCAAACTCCGTTTCGCGGTAGGGCGTATTATGAGGCGAAGTGTGCCAGAATAACTTTAATCCGTTCGGCGGATATCCCCCGGATTAAATCCGGGGTTCAACACCGCCCTACATTCCGCGTTTTATTTCAAACGGTCGCTTCGTTGGCACTTGTGAGGGAGGGTAGTTTATGGAGGTTACCTTAAACGATCCGTCGTACTTCGGTCCCGGTTTGGTTGGCGGGATTATCGTTTTCATTTGGGGCGTCCTTGAGAACTTCAAAAAGAAAGCTTTCGGATACGAGTATTGGGTCTCGGCCTTGATGGGGGTGACTGCTTTTCTTTTTTGGCCACTTTTCGCACTTATACTTTTTTTTGGATTTATCTGGTTCTTGTTTACCCGCGTAAGGAAACTCACAGATAAGATTTTTGGCGCTAAAAGTAAGCGAAACTCCGTCTCGCACCAGAATAAACGCCATCAATAAAACGGTCGCTTCGCGCGGTTTTTTCTGGTGCATTTCGGGCGGGAGTGCTCTCGCTCTCGATGACACCTTACGGTTTGCGCACCGCACTCTCATCAAGAAATCCCGGTTTGCGTGAGCAGGACTGGGACCCAGCCTGAGAGATAATTGGACCCCGGCTCGTCGCGCTGAGACGTCCGGGGTTTCTGGTTTTTTGGGGGGACGCCGCGCTCAATTACTCCCCACAATTTGCGCACCGCTGTATCTGCCGGTTCCAGCGCAGGCTGGAACCCATGCCTTAGCGTTGGTGGGTTGCCGGGTGTTAAGTCTCAGGCTTGGATACCTGCCTTCGCAGGTATCTACGGGAAATGATGTCTCGGCTTGTCTCTGGCATGTCTTTTTTGATTGCTCGCCTATGCGGATCGCCTCCGGCTCACCCCGGCTGCGCCTGCGCGCTTGCTTGTGTTGAGCACCCAACAGCCCGACCGGGCTGGGCGCAGGGCGAGCGAAGCGACACGCCCGAGCAAACTCATAAAAAACCCAAACTTATCCAACGGTGAGAGTCTCAAGCCATACTCTCACCCATGAGCAAGAATACAAAGAGAGCGCCTTACTCTGACAAGGTGAAGGCCCGGTGCCGCGAGATGCGCGAGCAGGGCTATTCCAACGTACAAATCACCGAGGCGACCAGCGTGCCCGGCTCCACCATCGCCCGATGGGCGGCCGAGGGCGGCTGGCGGGTAAGGGATTTGATTGAGGAGCCGGCGTTTAACGCCCCGGAGACACCGCCTGACGGCCTGCTGCCCGGACTGGGCGGTGAGGGGTGGGGGGAGCCCCCCTCTCCCTCTGAGGGAGAGGGGCTGGGGGGGAGGGAAACTATTCGTCCTCAAACCAGCGAGTCTGAGGCCGCGTCGGAGCTACCCCTCAACCCAAACCCTTCTTCCCTTGAAGGGGAGAAGGGCTCTTCCACAAAATCTCGACAGCAACAGCTGGAAGACGCGCTGGAAAAAGCCGCGATTGCCGCCGAAGACGCTATTCTGAAGGCCAATTTTGCCGCCGCGGGCAAAGCCACGCAAATGGCAGATACGCTGTCGCGCGCACTGGAGCGCGTGCGCAATTCTGCCGTGGAAGAAAAGCCTGACGGCGTGTTCTACACGCAGGAGGATATCCAGTCCGCCCGCGAGGAATTGATGCACCGGTTCAACCGCCTCGCCCGGGTGATGGGCGAAGAGCATCTGACGGAGTAGGGCAGGCGCGCCGGGTCAGCTCTCCAGCGTTGCATATTCCGGGGCGGTGAGTTCCGTGCGGGCAATGGCCAGCATGTCCTTGCGCAGAGCGGCGAGGGCCTTGCTGTCTGCCTCGCCTAATTGGCGCTCCATGCGGTCCAGCACCTGTAAAAAGCCTTTCGCTGCCGGAAGGTTTCGCGCCGCAAAGGGCAGAATGCTGCCAAGGCTTTCCTTCAGCAATCCATCAAACCGCGTAGCCGGGGCCAGAATGCGCGGTGTGCCATCGCTATCGGCGCGCAGAGGGCAATCCGGCTCAGCGGCGCCAAAGCGGGTGAGCCCGGCACCCAGCCAGTCCATCGCCGTGATGGCGGTGACCGGGTCGTTAATGCCGGGAGAGAGGGCGCGCATGGCGATCTCTGACAGCTCTTGTGCGAGGAAGGCGATATCCTGCATGGGCGAGCGGAGATCATCCAGATAGACGGTGATGCGGAGCTGGTCGATATGGCTGGTTTCCGGCGCATCTGCCTGCGGGAGCAGGGTCATAACGCGCTCTCCGGCATTCACGAAATCGCCGGGCCGGACCCATAGGATGAGGTGGAGATTCAGCGTGCGGGCAAGGTGTAACAGCGTGTCGCCATCAATGGTGCGCACATAGCCCGCCCGCGCTGCGCAGATATCCTCTGTGGTGCTGCCCGTTTCAAATGGCCTGCGGAAGGTGTCGATTTCTGTGTCCGCAAAGCCGGGGCCGGGCGTGCCAAGCTCTGCCGGGAAAGTGGTGTCCACGCGGTTGGCAAATTCCTCACCAATGCCCGCCAGAAGCCGGCTCACATGGATGGATTGCGGGACGTGGTGGATGAAATAGATCAAAACGGCGATGGAGCAGATGGCGAGGATGAGCGCGCCGAGGAGCGCGACATGCGGCACAAAGGCGGAGGCGGTCTCGCTGCTGGCATCCTGCGGGGCAGACTGCACGGCGCGCAGCACCATGAGACAGTAGAGAAAGGTCGCGATGAAGGTGCCGAGCGTGATCTGGTTGGCGCGGTCTCTCATAAATGTCGTGAGAAGGCGTGGGCCGAACTGGAAGGCGGCATTGGAGACGCTGACCAGGGTGATGGAGAACACTACGCCCGCAACCGTGATCATGGAGCCGGCAATGGTGGACAGAACCTCCCGCGCGCCCTCTGGCTGGTTGTCGAACAGCCATTTCAGCCAGTCCGGACCGGAGGCGTTCATGACGACATCGACCTCAATCATCGCAAAGGATGCAAGCGTCGCCAGAATGGCCATAATGGTTGGAATAAACCAATAGCTCGAACGGATATCGTCGAGCGCGTTCAATAAGAAACTCTTCAAGTGTGTGCCCCGGACTGCATGTCCGGACTAACGCTTCAAATGGAAGGTCGGTTCCGTTGGCTATGCGCTGAAAGTCGAATGCGCGCGCTTTGTGACTGATAAAATTTTATCCTTCACCTGCAGGTGGCGTTTACACATACGGCGTAAAACGGCGGCAATAACAAAAAGAAGCAAATGGAGGCCAGAATGCGCTTCATGTTTGTCCTCAACATGCCGGAAGGCACCTGGATCAGCAAAGAGATCGTCACTCGTATTGTCGAGTGGAAACGCCGCATGGCTGCGGAAGGCGTTCATCTGACAGGTAACCCGCTCAAACCACCCGGCATGACGACGACCATTTACCGTCGAACAGACGGTAGTTTCTGTATCAGTGAGGCACCCCTTGAGGATGCCACCCGGATTTTCTACGCCTTCGAGATTATCGACTGCGCAAACATGGATGAAGCCGTGCGAATTGCGCGCGGTCATCCGGCGTTGGAATTCGATCATTGTTTTCTGGAGGTCCGTGAGATCTGGGATTCCATGGGCGAAGACGTGATGGGCGAGGAATATTACCTCAAAGCAGAAGAAGAAAAGCTCGACTGCTAAGGCGGCAAGGCTTGAATTTTCGTAATTCAACAATAAATTATCGTTATTCAATATTCTGAAGGACGGTAATCATGTTTCTATTTGTGCTTTGGTGGTGTGTGGACGACCATCTGGCTGCGGCGCTTGAGGCGCCGGGGCTGGGTGAGCTTCCGATCTGGGTTCCACTCATCCTTTCGCTCGCCTTTTCTTTCACGCTTGAGTCTACCGTGAAAAACCGCGTCGGACGTCGTCGCGGCAGCTGCTAGGCGAAGTTTTATCGGAACCCGGTCTCATCTCTGGCGTTAGGGCTGCAACGTTAATGCCCTGAAAGGATGGGACCATGGACAAGAAAAAAGCTGCGCTTCTGGCGCTAATGCTCGCTGGATTTTCCTCACTGGGTGGCTGTGTAGCTGCCGCTGTTGCCGGTGCTTATGTTGTCGGTGAAGAGCTTAACGAGAATGACGGTGATTTCGATCCGCTGGACGAAATTGTTGACGGTTAATTCCCCTAAACTCACCTGGAGAAAAATCCTATGAAAAAGAACGCACTTCTGCTCGCTATGATGCTTGGTATTCTGCCAACACTTGGTGGTTGCCTGCTTGGCGCGGCTTATGTCGCCGGTGAAGAAATCAACGAAAATGACGGTGATTTTGACCCGCTGGACGAAGTGATTGACGGCTAAACGCTGCTCACTTTCGAACTTAAAAGATGACGGCATCGGACCTTTCCGGTGCCGTTTTTCTTTGTTCAGTCCACAAAGCACCATAAGCCGGTGCAGACGCCGAACAGAAACTGCATGGCCAGGTCCAGAAGCCCGCCAATCAGTAGAATTGGCAGTCCGATCCAGAGAAAGACAAGCCAGACCGCCGTTAAGGTGATGCGCGGTTCAGGCAGTGTCTCACCGGAAATGGTCTGAGTTTTTGTACGGGCCATGTTTGCGGTCTCGGACTAAGGCAAATCTCACGTCCAGTAAGTGTTAACCAGAAAGAGCTAATTCTTTCTTTCATGAGTCAGCACTGGACCATTTCCGTAGATGATGTGCCGCGCCAGCGATGGGATGCGGCCCTGAACGCTGTGCCTGCGGCCTATCAGCAGGACTGGTCTTATGGCGAAGCCATGCGCCGCATCGGAGCAGATGTGATGCGCGTCGCGCTTCATGACCCCACAGGCAATATTTGCGGTCTCGCACAATTCATTGTCCGCCCGTTTGCGCTCATCGCGAAGTTCGCATTGTGCACTTACGGGCCGGTCTGGGTGAAACCCTTGTCAGAGCCTGAACAGCAGGCGGCGCTTGGCGTTCTGCGTCGGGAGATGAAGCTTCGCTGGCCGCGACTAATCACGCTGACACCGGATGCGCCGATTGAACTCAAAAAGTATAATCGTGTCATGACGGGGGATGCGACGGTTCGACTTGATCTGACGCAGGATGAAGAAACGTTGCGCGCCGCATTGGATGGCAAATGGCGCAATCGTCTGGTCGCGGCAGAAAAGTCCAATCTGAAGTTTACGTCTGCGGGCCAGAAGGCGGGTCAGTATCAATGGCTGCTGGAAGAAGAACGCAAACAGCGGACAAAAAAAGGATATCACGGTCTGCCACCTGCACTGGTCGAGCTTTGGCAGGATGATAAAGCCCGCGCTAAGGGCGCAGACAAACGTGCAGGCCTTCGCATTTTCCGCGCAGACTTCGGCAAGGATGCTGCTGGCGCGATGATGTTTCTCACTCATGGCGCTATGACGACCTATCATATCGGTTGGTCGAGTGATGACGGTCGCAAAGCGGGCGCACATAACCTGATTTTGTGGAATGCGATGCTTGCATTGAAGGCAGAAGGGTATTCGGTTCTGGACCTTGGCGGCGTGAATACGGCCTCAGGCGCAGGTATTGCGCGCTTCAAGCTGGGCACGGGCGGCGAGATTGTACGGCGCCCTGGAAGCTTCGTCTGATCAGTCAGACGGGGCTTCGGTTTCACCTGTATTCAGAATTCCAAGCGCCCAGGGCAGCAGTATAAGCCCGCGCAAATCAACCAGAATATGGATGAGAATGACCAGCCAGAGCTGGGCTGTCAGCACATAAATGAGCGTGAAGAGCAGACCAAGGACGCCCGTTACGATAATCCCACCAATCCCCTGATAGGCGTGCGCAATACCGAAATACAGCGCAGCTATTCCGAACGAAATCAGTATGTTGCCGGTCAGGTGGAATGCGGCCAACGGCAGCATCAGGCGGAAGAAAATTTCTTCTGAAACACCCGCATTGATGGATAGCAGCGTCGACCATTTCGCCTCTTTCCAATTGCGCGCCAGCATGGCCATGACGCCATCCTGAGGCAGGTCTTCCGCCTTCATATAGAAGGGCAGAATGGTGATAATGGTGAAGAGGATAAAGACAATGCCCGCCAGACCGTACCCAAACAGATAAAGCTGGTCGGGGTTGGGTGTCAGCCAGGCGAAGGTCAGCGCGCGTCCGGGCTCGAAAATTGCCGGAAAAGCAATCAGCCCTGAGAGTTCGCCAAGTACGTAAAGACCGACCACGCCCAGAACGCCGTAACGAAAGGCAGAATCCAGAACTGAGGTTCGGAAATAGTCTCTGCGCTCCTGACTCGTTTCGAGCGCGACAAATTTTGGAAACTGTGTCCGGTCCTTCAAAATCTGATAGACCACCAGCAGGGATGCGATGGCCAATATAGCCAGACTTTGGATGAGCATTCAGAACCTCTCTCAGCACGGGTGCAGACTAGCTGCCTTTACCCATTGAGTGAAGTTCGAACGCAAATCATGCTGCGTTAAGGACAGCGACGCAAATGCCGAGCGCAATGACCGCCAGACCAGTGGAGGCTGCCAGTACGGCAAACATGCCTGGCATGCGTTCGCCCTGACGTGCGTCATTTGTTTTAAGCTCTTCTGAATAGCTCATAAGTGTCTCCGTTTTTTGCGTACACTCAACCAACGCGTATTCGGACTTTTGGTTCAGAATTTACCCAAATCTTCCTGAAATCCCGCGTTGACACCGGTGTCACAAGCGGCTGTCATTGCAGCATAAATGAGGGAGAAGAGAGTGATCAGAGTTTCTATACTGGCGATATGCGCCGCGTTTGCATGCTCGGCCTGCGCGCAGAATTCAGCTGAAGAGGCGGCAGCGCCAGCGCACCGTTTGCTGATTGCGGGGGATTCTACTGCTGCAGACTATCCGGTTGAGCGCGCGCCTCAGATCGGTTGGGGGCAGGTGATTGACTATTATCTGAGTGACGATGTGGTCGTTCTGAACCGCGCGGTGAACGGCCGAAGCACGAAAAGCTATATTGATGAAGGCCGCTGGGACAGCCTGATGGAAGAGCTTCAGCCGGGCGACTTTGTGATCATCAGCTTTGGGCACAATGATTCGCGTGACGACGCACCGGAGCGTTACGGCGCGCCGGATGGGGCTTACCGTGATAACATGGCGGCGTTTGCCGAAGCTGTCGAAGCAGCTGGTGGCACGGCTATCCTCATGTCTCCGCCTGCGCGTCGGCTCTGGGAAGGTCCGGCCATGGTGGAAACGCATGGGCTGTATCGCCTCAATGCGGGTATAGCGGCCGAGCAGGCGGGTGTGGAGTTCATCGATTTGTCCCAGCTGTCGATCGACTATTTCGAAAGCATTGGACAAGAGCAGACGAAAACAGATTTCCTCTGGTTATCACCTGAAACTGCCAATGAGCGTTTTCCTGATGGCGTCGAGGACAACACCCATTTTACAGAGATTGGCGCATGTGGCGTTGCGCGCCTTATTGCTGAACGTCTGCCGGAAGACCTGGTGGAAACCGCAAACTTTGATGAAGCCGACGCCGATGAAGACGGCCGACCAGATGACGTTCCAGCCTGCGCAGCGCTCGCCTGGGACTAGTTTGCCCCCGGTGCGGGCTTACTACTGAGCCTGCGCCGGAACCTCTGTCTGAATAGATTGAAGGTAAGCGATGAGCGCTTCAGTGCCGAGTGGGCCGAAGTCGAAGTCAGGCATGTCTGGTGCGCCGACATGGATGCCTTCGCGGAAGTCTGCGCTGATGGCTTCAGGGTCAAATTCGCGAAATACGGTGCGCAGCTCTGGTGCGTCTGTGCGAGGGCTGGCGCCGGTTGCGCCAATCGCATGGCAGCTCGTGCAGTTTTCTTCCGCAATCGCGCGGCCTTCTGTGATCAGATTGGCCATTTCATCATTCACCGCCGGCGTTTCAGCTGTTGGCTCTTCAGCAGGCTCAGTCGCTGGCGAGCAAGCCGCAGCGAAGCTTAGAATGGCTGGGATAATGAGAGCTCGGAAATGCATTAAAAGCCGCCTTATTGCAGAATCTGACATCAGTGTAGCACGATGAGGTGAGGGGCATGCAAGGCAAGACTCATCTCTTCAGTGTGGCAAATCGCTTGACGTAAGCAGAGCAGTTTTTCATGTGGAAGTCATGAATATTCTCGTCATTGGCTCGGGCGGCCGCGAACATGCCCTCGCTTGGAAAATCAACCAGTCTGCGCTGGTGGATGAAGTGTGGTCTGCGCCGGGCAATCCGGGCATGCATGATGTTGGTCCGTGCTTCGATGTGAAAGCCGATGACATTGACGGGCTGGAAAAGCTCGCGCGTCAGCTGGACCCTGATCTTGTCATTGTCGGGCCAGAGCAGCCATTGGCTGACGGTCTGGCGGATCGCTTGCGCAGTGCGGGCTATGACGTGTTCGGGCCGAGTGCTGCAGCCGCTCAGATTGAGGCGTCCAAGGGCTTCTCCAAAGACCTGATGGCAAAATACAATATTCCGACGGCGCGCTATCAGCGCGTGACAACTGTTGAGGCGGGCAAGGCCTTTCTGGACACACTGGAAGCGCCATTCGTGCTGAAAGCCGATGGTCTTGCCGCGGGTAAGGGCGTTGTCATCGCTGAAACCCGTGAGGTCGCAGATAAAGCTGTTGAAGATATGCTGGCCGGTCAGTTCGGTGCGGCGTCTGCTGAGCTTGTCATTGAAGAATTCATGCAGGGTGAAGAGGCGAGCGTTTTTGCCATTACTGATGGTGAGAACTTTATCTGTCTGCCAGCCGCGCAGGACCATAAGCGCGCCTATGATGGCGATGAAGGCCCGAATACAGGTGGTATGGGCGCCTATGCGCCAGCGCCGGTGATTTCTGACGCGCTGATGTCGCAGGTGAAAGAAACCATTGTGACACCGTCTCTCAAAGGACTTGAGGCGGAAGGCGCGAAGTTTCAGGGCGTGCTTTATGTCGGCCTGATGATCAGCTCTGAAGGTCCGAAAGTGGTGGAGTATAACTGCCGTTTTGGCGACCCTGAGTGTCAGGTTCTGATGATGGGGCTTGAAGGCGATATTGTGCCTCTGCTTCTGGCGAGCTCAACCGGCGGATATTCTGAGCGCGACTTTGAAAAGCTCGCGCCGGAAGGCGGCTTTCAGCCTAGCGTGACGGTTGTTATGGCCAGTGAAGGTTATCCCGGCTCATATGAAAAAGGCACGGTGATTGAAGGCGTGAAAACCGCTGACCGGCTTGAGGGCGTGAAGGTTTTCCATGCCGGTACGGATGTGCGCGACGATGGTGAGCTGGTGGCTGTCGGTGGCCGGGTGCTGAATGTCACCGCGACGGGGCCGACCCTGGAACAAGCTTTCCAGCGCGCGTATTCCGGCATTAATGCGATTGACTGGCCGAAAGGCTTTTACCGGTCTGACATTGGCTGGCGGGTGAGGGACTGAACGTCGATCGGCATGATCGTGTCACCGCGATCATCGCCAAAGCCCTGAAGCGAGCGCTCAATGAGCTGTGTCAGATTGTGAACAGCCCGTTTGATCTGAGAGCATTTTTCCAGAACGCCTTCGCGACTCTCGCCGGTTGCGATTTTCTCAATACGGGTCGTTGCGCCATCGACAACTGTCAGCGGCGTTCGGAATTCGTGATTGATTGATGTGATCAGCGCATATTGAAGCGCGACCAGCTTCTGTTCTTTTTCGAGTGACGCAGAGAGGCTGCGATTGGCTTCGTAAAGTTCGCGGCTTCGAGCTTCCAGCATGCGCTCTGCTTCCAGACGCGCCTCTTTCTCACGGTTGAACCGCTCGCGCGAAACCGTTTCTGAGGTGTTGGTCTGTTGCAGAGGAGCGACCATTAGCTGGGATCCCGGACTATAGTGAAGCACGCCACAGTGAAGTGTCCTTCGGTCGAAACGGTGCGGCTGATGGAGGCCGTCTCACCATAATGGGCGAGTGTGGCTTCTATCAGACCCTCACAGAAATCGACCAGGCCACGCCGTGAGCGATAGGTAAGACGCATTGTGTGTTCATCCGGAAACTCCGACTGGAAGGTCGGAAGATCTGTGTCTGGATGAAGTTTCTTCACTTCAACATGGATTTCCTCTTCGACCGAGGCCAGCAGCTCGAAAGCATCTGACTTAGCAGTGAAGAAGTGCGGGTATCCCGTGGAAAACACGCTGAGCATGTGATGTCCAAAGGCATTCTGGAGGGCTTCCACCGTCAGTCCTGTTTCGCGGGAAAAGCCTTTGACGAGCGCAAACAGGTCAGCGCTCGGATAGTTTCCGACAGTGCTATAAGCGCCATTTCCGGACAGCGGGCATCGCTGAATGACGGAGTCCACGCGGTCTTCACCAACTTCCTTGTCTGCCATGGCAAGAAGCTCAGTAAAAATCAGGCCCTTCACGCTGTCCTCCGTGTGTTACGTATCTGAGGTTGTATCCCGTAAGCGTTAAGAGACTTGCCTCCTCGGTGATGAAATTCATCTTTGAGACTCAGCTATACGCAAATCATTGCGTTCGCCGACGTAATCAGTAAGTTCTCCGACAAAGATACAAAACAGGCAGTCAGCAGGGGAGAGGCGCACATGTCAGTTCATGGCGCATCAGCGCAAGAAATGTTCAGCGGCACCAAAGAGGTCGCCGACACCCATAAGTTCAACGAAGATAATCTCTTTCAGTGGATGACAGAGAATGTTGAGGGATTTGAAGGCCCTATGGATGTTCGCCAGTTCAAGGGCGGCCAGTCCAACCCGACATTCAAACTCATCACGCCGAAAAAAGCCTATGTCATGCGCCGCAAGCCGCCGGGCAAACTTCTGCCATCGGCGCACGCAGTGGATCGCGAATTCCGCGTGATCAACGCGCTCTATCCGTTAGGTTTTCCGGTCGCGCGCCCTTATGGCCTGTGCGAAGATGATTCCGTCGTCGGCACCATGTTTTATGTGATGGACCATGTTGAAGGGCGCATTCTCTGGGACGGTACGCTGCCGGACTATGAGCCAGCCGAACGCCGCGCCATTTACGAAGCAAAGGTGAAAACCTTTGCAGACCTCCACAATGTGGACTGGAAAGCTGCGGGGCTTGAGGGTTTCGGCAAGGAAGGCGATTACGTCGCCCGCCAGATCCACCGCTGGACGAAGCAATATGTTGCTTCAGAAACCAAGAAAATCCCGGAAATGGATCGCCTGATCGAATGGCTGCCTAAGAACATTCCAGCGGGCGAGACGACCACGATTGTTCATGGCGATTACCGCCTCGACAATATGATTCTTCACCCGACAGAGCCAAAAGTCATTGCGGTTCTGGATTGGGAGCTCTCTACGCTGGGCGACCCGCTGGCGGACTTCACCTATCACCTGATGAACTGGGTGATGCCGAGTTCTGATGCGCGCGGTGCCATCATCAATATTCCGGACCTGAATGCTTACGGCATTCCGACTATGGAAGAATATGTCGACATGTATTGCGCGCATCGCGGGCTGAGCGGCATGCCAGACGTGCACTATTACTTCGCCTATAACGGCTTCCGCCTGGCGGGTATCTGTCAGGGGATTGTCGGCCGGGTGCGTGATGGAACGGCGTCCAACGCAAATGCGGCAGCCATGGAAGAACGCGTGCCGCTTCTGGCAAAATTCGCTTATGGCGAAGCTCAGAAAGCCGGTCTGGTCGACTAGGGCTGCCCGTAAGCTTCAAGACAAAACATCAAGGCGAGGGACGACCTCGCCTTTTTTGCATTCAGGCTTAGCTGCGTTCGATTTCGCGTGCGGCTGTGTCCAGCGCATCTGCGATTGTTTGAGCAGCTTCATCGGTCAGATCGCCCGCGCGCAGGCGAAGGCGCATAGCCGTACGCACATTCTCCAGCGCGCGGGTGACGACCGGTGGTGGGCCTGAAGGGCGCTGTGCACCTTCGGCTGCAACAGATCGGGCTTTAATGTCTTCGGCAGCGGCTTTGTTTGCTTCAAGAAAGCTGCGGCCTTCATCTGTCGCGGAGTATTGCTTGCGACCTGTCGGTCCCTGTTCCACGACGGCATAGCCCATATCTTCCAGCCAGGTGAGCGTCGGGTAGATTACGCCCGGGCTTGGCGAGTACGCACCGCCAGAGGTTTCTTCAATAATCTTGATCAGCTCATAGCCATGGCTTGGATGTTCAGCGATCAGGCCGAGGATGAGCAGGCGCAGTTCGCCATAGTCAAACAGGCGTGATCCACGTCGTCCGCGTCCCGGGCCACCGCGTCCGCGCCCCCGGTCAGCACCTTCTGGTCTGCCTTCGGGTGGTCCGCCGCGACGTCCGCCACCGCGTCCGCCATGACCGCCGGGTCCACGCATCATTCTGCGCTGGCCGCGGCCTTCAGTTCTGAATTCTGAAAATTTCAATTCATAAGTCTCCATTTGGATTATTTCGATATATCTAAATTTTAGATATGTTTCGATATATATCTAAAAATGCATTCCACAAGGTTTGGGGGAACATTTTTGCAGCAAAGGCGTCTTAATTCTGCCGATATGGCGGCGCATAAGCCTGCCGCTTTCATCAGCCAGAGGGGCTTTTGTGGATACACCGACTTCAGATTTTTCCGATGATAACGCCGGGAAAACAGGGCAGACATCTTACTGGCAGACATCTTACTGGCAGGCGCATGACTGGCGGAATATTCGCAGCTTCATCTGGCGCTGGGTAAAGCGCGGCGCGCTGGCGCTATGCGGACTGGTATTTCTGGTTCATGTCTATGCTATTCTGACCGTCATCATGCTGCCGCCAACCACGCTCAACATGCTTGGCTCGACACTGGTAGGGCGCGATGTTCAGCGCGATGGCGTCTCACTGGAACGCATATCTCCTAACCTCGTGCGTGCGGTGATTGCCGCAGAGGATTCCCGTTTCTGTCAGCATGACGGCATTGATTTTGATGCGATCAATCAGGCGATCCGTGAACGCAATGCCGGTGGTCGTCTTCGCGGCGCATCGACCATCTCTCAGCAAACAGCGAAGAATGTCTTCTTGTGGAATGGCGGTGGTTTTGCGCGCAAGGGCGCTGAGGCCTGGATGACGATTGTTATTGAAAGCTTCTGGGGCAAGGCTCGCATTATGGAAACCTATCTCAATGTCGCCGAATGGGGTGATGGGATTTACGGTGCGGAGGCTGCGGCGCAGGCTCGTTTTGGTGTGTCCGCATCGGAGCTGACATCCAGACAAGCCGCGCTTCTCGCTGCGGTTCTGCCAAACCCAAATGAATGGCGTCTCGACCCGGCGGGCAATTATGTGTCGGGGCGCGCATCAACCATTCAGCAGCGTATGGGTGTCGTGCAGCGTGATGGATTGGATGCCTGCGTTCTCGGCGAGTAGATAGGTCTACAGATCCACCTTCAGATAGCGTGCCTGCACCAGTGAATAGAAGCCATAGCTTGCAATCGAAATGGCGCTCAGCGTGTAAAGCCAAAGGCCGAAGGGTTGTTCACGAAGCCAGCCGAGCAAGCTCGCAATACCGCGCGCTTCATCAGCATCACCAACCCAGCCTGCCCAGATGAGAAACACGCCGACCAGAGCGATCAGAATGCCACGTCCTGCGATGGCCGCTGTGATCAGGCGGCAGACAGTCTCACTGTCATAAGGCAGGTACAGACCGCTCTTCCAGCGTCCAGAAATGCCGCGCCAGACCTGTACGCCGCCAATAGCGCCGACAGCCAATCCGGATGCGATAAGGATGAAGCGACCAAAGGTTTGGTTCAGGGCCAGTTCTGCGAGGCTTTCCGTCGTGCCGCCACCAGAACCGGAATTTTGGCCCATCATGACGAGGGCCGCTGCAATGCCCACGGTGAAATAGCTGATGCCTGAAGCGAGCATACCGAGTCGGGCGAAATATCCGCTGGCATCATCGCCTTCATCGGACGTATCGAGAAAGGCCTGTACTCCGCGCCACAGCGCATAGAGCCAGAGCCCTGCTGCCAGCATGGCCAGCACTAAGAGACCAGATTCTTCGGCTTCCAGACGTCGAAATGTATCTCCCGGTGAGTATCCTTCTTCTCCCGAGCCTGGAGCAATGATCGCTGCCAATAAGAGTGACGCGACCAGCGCATATACGACAGCGCGGCCAAATAAGCCCGCACGTGCAGTAAAATCAAAAAGGGCGTTGAGGGATTTGATCATCAGAAATTGCAACGCCGCAAACCGCAGAATTGTTCAATAGAAAATGAAAAAAGAAATCGGCTTGTTGTTCTGAGTGTCCCTTGGCAGTATCGCGCCACACAAGATGACAGATAAAAAAAAGGACGCAGGGGATGTTTGAAACGCCTATTACTCAAGACGGTAACGTGATCTCGGGGCCATTGCGCGCGCCGAAGCAAATGCTCGAAGATCAGAGCTATGACGGGTCCGGTGCCGGCTCAATCCATGATGATTCCATGGCCGAAAAACTGGGCTTTAAAGCTGGCCCGATTGAGGGCCCGACCCATTTTTCACTGTTTGACCCGCTTCTGGTGAAAATCTGGGGCAAGGAATGGTTCGAAAAGGGCTGTTTCTCATCTCACTTCAAGAACATGGTTGTTGAAGGCGAAGAAACGAAAGCCTTTGTTGAACTGCCAAAAGATGAAAACCAGACACGCGTGCGCTGCTGGGCAGAAAAGGCTGATGGTACGCAGGTTCTTGAAGCCAGCGCGACTCTGGGGCCGGGCAAGACTGTTCTGGAAGAACGTCTCGAAACACTGAAGCCGCTCGACCATTTCATCATTCTTGAAGACATGTATGTCGGCATGAAAGGCGCAATCGATGAGATGGCGACCATGGCGCCGGACCAGCATATGGGCGCGCTCTATCCGTTCTCTCTGAACCAGAAACTGGCGGCCATTACGGAAAACTCACCAGCTTATTCTGACGATGCTGCTTCACCCTGGGGCCGCGCAATCATCCCAACTGAGATGATGTCGGTGCTGGCTGAATACACCGTGCATGATGCAAAGTTTCCGCTGAAGCGCCCGGCAATTGGTCTGTTTGCGGACCTTGAGGTTCGCTATATCAACGGTCCTTTGTTTGTGGGTGAGGAATATCTGATCCGCCGCGAGATTGTCGCGCTGTCTGGCAGCCGCCGGACAGAGAGCTATTGGACGCGCTCAAAAATTTTCGACAAGACGGGAACAACCCAGATTGCCGAAACGCTTCTGAACCATGCGGTCATGAAGAACTCATATCCGACGTATGAGGAAGAACTTGCCGCGAAAATGGCTTAAGTCTTAATCGATCAGGTGCCCGCGAAAGCGGGCATTTTTGCATTTGAACGTTCAGCCTGCATCTAAGAGACCGCACGATCTCCACCACGCGAAGGATATCTTAAAATACATTTGTAGTGGCGCGCTGCTCGTCTAGTCTCATGCCGAATTCCACTGGGAGAGAAACCATGTCTTTCACACTTTATGACGCGACCGTTCCGGGCTTCATCCGAGTCTGCGAATCTACGCTCCATGCTATGAAGCTCGGGCGAGACTATTGCCGCGAGAATGCACTCAATCTTGAAGACATTCTGGATGAGCGACTTTGCGGCGATATGTTGCCGTTTTCCTTCCAGATCAAATCTGTCTGCACCCACACAATTGGTGCCATCAACGGCGCGACCGAAGGTGTGTTCAGCCCGATCCCGCCAATGTCTCAGCCGGATTATACGCAGCTGGAAGAGATGCTTGCGGTGACCATTAGCGAACTGAAAGCGCTGGACCCATCCGAAGTGAATTCGCTCGGTGGCGGCGATGTGATGTTCTCTATGAAAGAGATCAAAATCCCGTTCACGGTGGAAGGCTTCTTCATGTCGTTTTCTATTCCGAATATGCATTTCCACGCGACCACAGCCTATGATATTTTGCGTATGAAGGGCGTTCCGCTCGGCAAGCGTGTGTATCTGGGCAATCTGGATATCAAGCAGAGCTGATCAGTTTCGCTGCAGCTCACAACATAGATTTTTACAACGTATCAGCGCCGCTTGACCGGCGCTGAACATCACGTCCCACTAAGGTTTCCGACCAGAGGAGTGGGCGATGCGCAGACGTGATTTCCTGACAGGCATGGGGGCGGCGAGCCTTGCCGGATGTGCGACCACGGGAAGCGTCGCTGCGCCTGAAACCAGCCAGGCCCCATATTGGACCCAGTTCGCCCCGGTGAGATCCAGCATGAACCGGGTCACGCGGACGCTTGTCGGACTTCGGCCTTATCGCCCTCAGGGCTATCGGCTCGGCTGGGAGTATATGGGCGACAAGACGGTCGTGCATTCCTATGGGCATGGCGGCTGTGGGGTGACCATGTCCTGGGGCACGGCCGTGGTCGCGGCGGACTATGCCAGCGAAGCAGGCCATGAGGATGTCGCCATTCTTGGCTGCGGCGTTCAGGGGCTGACTACGGCGCTGACGCTCGCCCGGCGCGGGCACAAGGTCACTATGTATGCCGCCGAACTGCCGCCGCACACCACGTCGAACATTGCAGGCGTTCTCTGGATGCCGACGACTTATTTTGATCGTGAAGTTGCGACGCCGGAATGGCAGGCATGGGACCGTGCGCTGGTCCGCATGGCCTGGCTCGGCTTCATTCCGTATGTGAACCGTCCGGGCTATGGCGTCTATTGGGCCGACCATCATAATCTGGGGCCGCGTGAGCCGCGTGCCTGGACGCAAGGGCTTCCGGGCGGCGATGATATCTATCCAGAGCTTACGCGCACGATTGGGCCGGGCAATCTGTTTGCCTATGACTACCAGCAACGCTTCAAGGCGATGATCATTGACCCGGACTACTATCTGGATGCTATTTTGCAGGACGCGCAAACGGCCGGGGCCCGCATTGTTCAGCGCGAGTTTTCCGATCTGAGCGAGGTTCTGGCCCTGCCTGAGCGGACCATTGTGAACTGTACTGGCCTTGGCGCAGGGGCACTGTTCGGGGATGAAAGCATGTATCCTGTACGCGGCCAGCTCACCCATCTCCTGCCACAGGAAGACATCAATTATTCCTATGTCGCGCCGACTGAGAACGGCGTGCTCTACATGTTCCCGCGCAATACGGGCATCGTTCTCGGCGGGACGACGGATTACCATGAATGGGACCGCACACCGAACCCGGCTGAGATTACTCGCATGGTGGAAGGCCATGCCGAGCTCGCCGGTCGTCTGTCGGTCTGACGATAAACAATCATAATTGACCGCGTGTGAGGGCCATGGTCCAGTCACCGCAAACGGGAAGGACACGCCATGATCAGAACTCTTATCGCCTCGACCATGTTGATGACCGGGGTGCTCGCAAGCGCTGCTCATGCTGAAACGACGTATATCCACGCGGGTCACCTCATGGCTGTGCCGGGTGAGGGCTATGCGACAGAGCAAACTGTGATCATTGAAGATGGTCGCATTCTGTCCGTTGAGGATGGCTATATCGCGCCGGAAGAGGGCGTAGAGCTGATCGATCTGAGCGAGGGGTATGTCCTGCCGGGTCTGATCGATTCCCATGTCCATCTGACCTCTGAATTTTCGCCGGATATGCGCGTCATGATGCTGTCCGAGTCGGAAGTCGATGAAGCGCTCGATGGCGCCATGTATGCGCGCCGCACTGTCGAGGCGGGCTTTACGACCGTGCAGGATGTGGGCTCATCGCCCGAGGCGATTTTCTCGCTGCGTGACGCCATTATGGAGGGCGATCTGACCGGTCCCCGTATTCGAGCGGCGGGTGCATCCATCTCTCCAACCGGTGGGCATGGCGATGTAAACGGGCTGTCGCCTGCACTGATGAATGTTTTTGAAAGCGAGTTTGCGTGCAATGGTGCCGACGATTGCCGTCGCTCTGTACGTCTCGCCATTCGTGGCGGAGCTGATGTGATCAAGATCACCGCGACGGGCGGCGTTTTGTCGAACACACGTGCCGGCCTTGGTCAGCAATTCTTTGATGATGAGCTGGTCGCGATTGTAGAGGCCGCTGAGAGCATGGGCCGCCGGGTGACGGCGCACGCTCACGGTGTTGAGGGCATTAATGCGGCGCTTCGCGCCGGTGTGCATTCCATCGAACATGGCTCATATCTGAATGACGAGACCATCGCGCTCTTCCTGGAACATGACGCAGTTCTGGTGCCCACCGTGATCGCGGGCATTACCGTGACGGGATGGGTGGAAGAGCCATGGCTGCCTGCACCATCTCGCGAAAAGGCAGCAATTGTCGGCCCACTCATGCTGGATATGCTGCGCCGGGCCCATGACGGTGGCGTGCGCATCGCCTTCGGAACCGATACGGGCGTCTCTCGCCATGGCGAGAATGCGCAGGAATTCCTCTATATGGTCGAGGCTGGCTTTGAGCCGGAAGAGGCTATTCGCGCGGCGACCGTCGTGGCCGCTGAGCATGTCGAACTTGAGAGCGAGATTGGCACTATCGAATCGGGCAAATCTGCGGACATCATCGCGGTGATGGGTGACCCGGTTGAAGACATTTCTGAACTTCTGGATGTGGACTTCGTGATGGCTCGCGGAGCGGTATATGTCGCGCCCTGATCGGGGCGGAACGGACTATCGCGTCCGGGCATGAATTTTATCATACAGCGAAGACCGACTGAATTCGGTCTTGGTTGGACGTGTGTATATAGTGTAAGACTCCCATAAATAATAATAAGGGAGCATTTAATGCCTCACATAACTGCGAACGGTGTCGGCATCGAATACGAAGAATTCGGGCCAAATTTCGGAACACCGTTTCTCCTGATTTCTGGATATACCGGGCAAATGATCAACTGGCCGATGAGCTTCATCGAAGGCCTGGTTGATGAGGGCTTTCGCGTTATCCGCTTTGACAATCGCGATATTGGCCTGTCTCAGCAGTTTGACGATAAGGGTATTCCAGACCTCAAAAAAGTTGTTGAGGGCCTGCAAGATGGCACCGCGACAGACCATGCGCCTTACACGTTGGAAGATATGGCTGCAGATGCGGCGGGCCTTCTGGACGCGCTGAACGCCAAACCTGCAATCGTTATGGGCGTCAGCATGGGCGGAATGATCACGCAATTGCTGGCCCTGAACCATCCAGACGCTGTGAAAGCCATTATCCCGACCATGACCTGGTCGAGCGACCCGGCACTGGAGCGGTCAACGCCCGAAGCGCAGGCCATGCTGACCGAGCGCCCAAATCCGCCAAGCCGCGCAAACATCATTCAGAATGCGATCAAAGCGAACCGTGTGTTCGGGTCTGGCATCAGTCTTCAGGATGATGACGCTGCGCTCGCAGAAAAAGCAGGTGCCGCCTATGACCGAGCCTATCGCCCGGCGGGTGCTGCGCGCCAGTATGCAGCCATTCTGGCTCAACCGCTCTGGCATGAGCGCCTGTCTGAAGTGCGTGCACCGACACTGGTTCTGCATGGCGAGCGAGACACGCTGATCCTGCCGCACTGCGGGCGCGATGTGGCGGCGCGCATTCCGAATGCCAGTTTCATGGAAATTCCTGATTGGGGGCACGACCTGCCAGCGCGAGCAGTGCCGGTCGTGCTGGGCCATGTCATCCCATTCGCGAAACAGTATGCGGGCTAAACCGGCACGCTGTCAGTTCAGAGATTGAAGCTCAGAATAAATCCCTCGCTTGGCAGTGTGCTGCCAGCGAGGACGCGGTCATAACATTCCTGAACAGCTTCGCCGCCAAGGCCACGGGCAGTTTTCACCCAACGTGACGCACTCGGATAGAACTCGATGAGTTCATTCGTCATGCGGTGTCGCAACTCGTTTTCACCGAGGTCTTCATCGCGGAGTTCAGAGTATTTCGATACGACAAAAAACTTTGGTTTCGGGCCGCGTATATCGTCCAGACCGCTCCCCGAGCTGGCTGCTTTCCAGTCCGTTTCTCCGGCTGAAATGCTCTCGCACAAATCATACCCTAGCGTATCGAACAGACGGGTGAAAATGTCGGCCTTGCCGGAAAAGTCTATGAAAACAGATCGTTTGACAGGTAGTTCGGCTTCGATGTCGTCATAGAGAATGACTTTTTCAAAGTTCTGACTGTTCTTCGCAAAGGCGCGCCCATTGGGCGAGGTGAGGCCGATGACGGGAATGTTTTTCTTTCCGAGCAGCCATGCAAGCGCCATGGCGGTCTTGCAGGATGCGCTGGACACAATCACCTGATCAGCATCGAAATATGAGCTGCCTTTCAGCAGATCGACGAGCAGATAGGCCGAATAAAACAATGGCCGGAACAGCAATTGCTGGTTCTCATAATCGGCCCGATAGGCCGCGTCATTTGCGATCCGGATATAGCGATTATAGACGGCAGGCAGGTAATCCCGATTACTGGCGGCATCGACAAAACCCATTTCGTCGACTGTGTCGGGTTTGAATATCCAGCCGCTGGCAGACGGGAAAAACCCGTAAAAGCGTTCGCCTTCTTCAATATCGTCATTGCGGCTGTCTTCTACCGTCGCAAACCCCCATGCGGGAATGCAGCCCCATCCGGCTTGCGGCATGGGAAAGAAGTTCCAGTATTTTCGGCTCTCTCCGTGGAGGGCGTAGGCGATGTTACTGGCCGTGAACGCGAAAGCTTCAATGCTGAGCAGGACTTCGCCTGTCTTGAGCTCACGTTCTGGCAACTTCACCAAGCGGGAGTGCTGGAAGTCGGTCTTGTCGACCTCCAGACATTCGATCTGGCCAATTGTCATTCGGCTGCAATTCTCCTGCAATCCATGCCCAAATTATTCCCCTTAGAAGAGAGGATATATTGGTGAGAACTATCTGCCAATGCGCATTAGTCGAACAGATGTTGAAACATTTTTCTGCGCATTGGAGGCGAGGAGATTATTTCTTGCGGCGCGGCGGTCCGGAACGTGGTCCGTTCGGGCGCGAAGGGCGACCATTCGAGCGATTGCCCGGACGACGTGAGCCCTGACGTTGAGATGGACGCGACATACGCTGAGTTTCCATACCATCGCCGAGAATGTGGACCAGTTTATCGGCGGGCACTTCTTCCAGTGCGCCAGACGCGAGTTCTGCCAGCTCAAACGGACCATATTTGATACGGATAAGACGGTTCACAGTGAGGCCAACGGCCGCGAGTGCTTTACGAACCTCGCGGTTTTTGCCCTCGCGCAGTACAACATGCAGCCAGTTATTGGTGCCGGTTGTCCGCTCCAGCGTTGCATCAATGCTGGCATATTCAACGCCATCAACAACGACGCCGGTTTTCAGGTCTTTCAGGGCCTCATCGGTCACGCGGCCATGTGCACGCGCGCGATAATGGCGTTCCAACCCGGTGGCAGGCAGCTCCATTTTGCGCGCCAGTTCGCCATCATTGGTGAGAAGCAGCAGGCCTTCTGTGGTCAGGTCGAGACGACCAACCGTCACGACGCGCGGCAGCGATTTCGGCAAATGGTCGAAAATGGTGGACCGGCCTTCAGGGTCACGGGTTGCGGTGATCAGGCCGGCGGGCTTGTGATACATCCACATCCGGGTCGCTTCCGGCGGGCGCACGATCTGGCCGCGGACTTTGATCTGGTCGCGTGCGGTGACCTTTACGGCAGGGCTATCCAGCCTTTCGCCATTCACCATGACCTTACCTTCGCTGATCAGCGTTTCCGCTTCGCGGCGTGAATAGATGCCGGCATGTGCGAGATATTTCGCAATGCGTTCGCCATCTTCCAATTTTGTTTCGGGCTTTGCTGGTGGTCTGCCACGCGATTGCGTGTCTCTGCGACCCCGGCCCGTCTCCCGACGCTCCGTCATCGTCTATCCTTTCGATATCCAGCCGGCTCAATATCACGCCAATAAGCTGGCGTCACCTGAATATGCTGATCATCCTTAGCATCATCAGAAATGGCAGAATGATGAGAAGGCCCATGCCCATCTCAAATGCAACCCAAATCATGTTCTGGCGTGTGCGGGCGCCTGCATCTTTCAGAATGGAAATGACCCGGCCAAAGCCCGCGCCGCCCCAGGCAAAGGCCAGAGGAATGGTGATGATGGGGGCGCTCATCTGATCCAATTCCCAGAGGAAGAACACGGTGATCAGATGTCCGAATAGGAACATGCCGCCAAAGGTGGCGCGGAATTCAGAAATACCTTCGCGATGGCCCTCAATCGGCTTCAGGCCGACCGTCTTTGACCCCCAGCTGGGCTTCAGCATGGAATAGAGCCCCATCCATGCGCCAAAAAGCAGGGCGGCTGTTGAGATAAGCTGGCTGATCAAGCGGGGTATCCTTCTGTCCTGTCCCTAAACTGGAACGGAATGAGAGGATTTCAAACCCTTTGATGGGAACTCAGGCCCGTATTGCGGATTTCAGAAACTAGCAGCTCTGTCCATCTGAGGTTCAGGCAGGGCGCAACAGACTGAGTTCATAGACGGAGCGAAACATCATGACTCTTATGGAAAGCCCGGAAACCTTCGCCAGCAAGCCAGTTGGCTTGCTTGACCAGTTTGCGTCTCTGCCCATTGCGGTTCACATTCTGGTTGGTCTGGCCACCGGAATTCTGATCGGTACGGCAGGGTTTTACGCCTTTTAGAAGGTTGATCAGATAAGGCCGGCCTCGCGCCACGCCTCTTTCGGCCAGCGGCGGTGCATCCAGAACCATTGGCCGGGTTCTTCGCGCACACGTGCCTCCATGAACTCATTTATGTGTTCGACAGTGGCGCGAATATCAGCCTCGGTATCGCCCGTGCGAACCATTTCGATTGGTTCGTGAATGGTGACGCGGAAGCGAGCCGGTCCGGTGCGAACCGTTGAGAACGGCACAATCGGCACGTCATATTTCATGGCCAGACGGGTCGGGCCCGGTGCGGTCATGGCGTCATGTCCGAAAAACGGAACGGCAATACCCTGATTGAACTTCTGATCATTCATCAGGCCGACAGCCTTATGATTTTTCAGCGCATTCATAATCTCTTTTGTGCCAAGCCCCTTGGGTGCAAGCACCGCGGTTCCATAGTCATGCCGAACCTTGTTGAGCTTGCGGTCGATATGCGGGTTATTCAGCGCACGATAGGTGATGTAGGCGTCTTTGACACGATTGCAGATGGTTGCGGCCATCACCTCGAAATTCGCAAAATGACCTGAGATGAGCACGGCGCCTTTGTCGGAATCGCGGATGGCATCCAGACGTTCGAGGCCGACGATCTCAACGCGACCATTCTCTTCATAAGGATCAATGCTCGGCAGATGTGGCAGCTCACCAGCCGTACGGCCAAAGCACTCCCACGCCTCTTTCGCGGTTTCTTCAATGCGCGCATCATCCCAGTCCGGGAAGGCGAGCTTGAGATTGCGCCGGGCAGTTTTGTGCGTGCTGGTCAATGGGCCAGCCTTGCGGAAGAACCAGCCTCCAAAGTCTGAGGCGCGGTCCACCCCCATCAGTTTGAAGGGCGTCCAATAGATGACATCCCACGCAATAGATTCGATGCGCCAGAGGAGTTTCTGGCGCCAGCCCGCACGGTTTTCTACGTCTTTTGAGCGGATGTATTGCTGCTCGGATGTCATGTCGTTTTCCCATTGAGCGGCTGGAATAAGCGCTCTAACGCGGAAAGGTCAAACACCGCATGCACGGGGTGGGTCAAAATATCTTTTCGCTGGTCTTCGTTCAGCCGGACATAATCCTTCTCCGTCGTGATGAGACGGGCGTTTCGCTCGCCTGCAAGACGGGTCAGATATTCAATATCCGATGCGCTGAAACTGTGGTGGTCCGGGAAGGGGATAGCATCGACCAGCTCTGCGCCTTCAGACGTTAGCGTGTCGAAGAATTTCTGAGGTCGCCCAATGCCTGCAAAAGCGACGAGTGGGCCGTGAGGCGGCGGACCATTTGAAACGGTCTGACCTTTCAGAACGGGGCCGTTGAAGGCGCGAACTTCTGGAATGTCATGGGCGGGCTCGCCCATAATGATCACGGCATCGGCGCGTGAGAGGCCAGGTTCGACAGGTTCTCGCAGCGGTCCTTTCGGAAACACCATGCCATTGCCGACCGGGTTGCCGCCATCAATGATGATGATGGACAGATCCTTCTTCAGGGTCGGGTTCTGATGGCCGTCATCCATGATGATGATGTCCACGCCGTCCTGCGTCATGGCTTTGGCGGCCTCGACGCGATCCTTCCCGATCCAGGCTTCTCCGGAACAGGCGAGCATAAGCGCTTCATCACCAACGGCTTCAGCCGAATGGTAGGATGGGTCGACTTTGACCGGGCCTTCGAGCTTGCCTTTATAGCCGCGCGAGAGCGAGGCTGTGCGCAGGCCCTGTTCAGACAGCGCCCGACGAATTGCTGCCACAACGGGTGTTTTGCCCGATCCGCCTACGGTGAGGTTCCCGATGCAAATGACTTTCGCACCAACGCTTTCAGCTTCGGTTGTGCGGATGCGGCGTTCGCCCGCCCATGCGTAGAGCGCTGAAACTGGCGTGAGGAGCAGGCGTGTGATGGGTGCAGCGCGGCGTGAATAACGGTCCCGCTCATGCCAGAAGGATGGCTCCTTCATCAGCTGCGCCTCGTCTTCAGGGCGCGTAGCACGGCATCGCGCGCCATGACGAGCGGCTTCTCACCGGCAAGGTAAGAGACAAGCTTTGTCGGGCTTGGTTTGTATTCAGCCTCATGCTGAAGCCATGGAAGTGCGGCCTCGGCAAGCTCTGTACTGTTCGAGACGATTGCTGCTGCATCGGCCTCAACCATGTCGGCATATTCAGTCTTGAAATTGTCGACTTCTGGCAGGGAGAGTACAAATTTTTCGAGCTTGAGCGGTTCGATCGGATTGTGCCCCAGCACGCCGGAGCCGGGCAGCCCGCCGCCCATGAACACGACATCGGCAAGCCTGATCCAAAGGCCCAGCTCACCCAGCGTATCGCAGATCCAGACGGCATCAGCTGGTGCGGGCTTTCCATCCTGAAAGCGGTGATAGATCGGATGCTCTGCCAGTGTCATCAACAAGTCGCCGCCCCGTTCAGGATGGCGCGGCGCCACGATGAGAACGGCTTCAGGCAGGACGTTGAGGATTTTGTTATAGGCTTTGAGCGCCATGTCTTCTTCGCCGGGATGGGTAGAAAGCGCGGCGAATACCGGGCGCTTGCCCAGAACCACTTGCAGCTTTGAAAGCTCAGCCGTGTCCACTGGGAGTTCCGGGGCGGCATATTTGATATTGCCCGGCATTTTGACCCGGTTGCCTGTGAGGTATTTCAGGCCGTCAGCTGTGCGCATATTCGCGGCGAGGATCGGATCAAACCCGCCAAAGACCTTCTTTGCCAGCTTTGGAAAACGTTCCCAGCCTTCAAAGCTTTTCTCGGTCATACGCGCATTGATGAGCATGCGAGGAATGCGCTTTTTATCCAGCTTGGCGACCATGTTCGGCCAGACATCGCTCTCAGCAAAGATCGCCACATCGGGTGCCCAATGCTTCAAAAAACGCTCGGTCGAGAAGGGGGTGTCGATGGCCGCCATCTGATGGATGAGGCCATCCAGATTGCGTCGCTCGATCAGCTCAGTGGAGGTGCGTGTCTGCGTGGTGATGATGGCATTGAGGTCTGGCTGTTCCTTGCGCAGGGCTTCGAAGAGCAGCATCAGCACCTGGCTTTCACCAATGCTCGCGCCATGCATCCAGATCAGCTTGCCGGTCGGGCGCTTGCGGCTTGGATATCCACGACGCTCCTGAAGGCGGGCCGCATCTTCCTTGCCGGATTTGACGCGCTTGTTCAGCACAAAGGGCAGAAACGGGTCGAGGCCCGACGTGAAAGTACGGTATGCGAACAGGCTGAGCGTCATGAGGCGGTCTCCTCAGCAAGTGGTTCTGGCGGCTCATATGTGCCGCCAACCAGTTCCTCTGCGCGCTGCGTCGCGGCGTTCAGAGCAAGCTCTACCTTGAGGCGGATCTCTTCAGCAGGCACATCGCGCGGCGCATCAATAATATCACCAATAACTATGGCGCCCTTCGTAAAAGGGAAGGGCAGGACGAAATGGTCCCAGCTATTGAAGCGATGGGCCGGGCTGCTCGCCAGAGCATAAGTGACGATTTTGGCATTCTTGCGCTGAGCCAGAAGCGCGACACCAAGGCTGGCGCGCTGACGTGGGCCGCGTGGTCCATCCACGGTAATGCAGACCGCACCGCCCTGACCGAGCAGATCGCCCGTTTCGCGAATGGCCGCTGCGCCGCCCTTATTCTTGTTCTGCTTCTTCTTATTGCCGGATGAGCCACGAATAACTTTCAGGCCCAGTTTCTCTGCTGCACGCGCGACGAATTCACCGTCGCGGGAGAGCGAGATCATAATGGCGAGTTTGCCCTTACTGCCTGCACGGTGGCGCATATAGCGGGTCCAGCCGACAGGGAGCAGAAGAATGCGCGAATGCCAGCTGGCTGCAATAATGCCCTCTTCGCCATCCCACAGCGGAGTAACTTTATCGAGGCCTTCTACAGTCCATCTGTTCGTTCGACCGATCAGGGCCATATAAGCCCAGATCAGGAAGGCGAGTGTGGATTGCACTGGTCCTGAGCGCAGAATTGACTTCATCTGTTTCGCCTTACTCCGTGTTGTTCTTCTGCGCAAACCGGTAAAACGTACATTTACCTCACAAAAGGGCTGGGCTAAGGCGCTCTCATGTTTCGCAAAACACCAGAATCCAAGGCCAGACGCCGCGCTAAAGAAGCGGCTAAAGGGCCGATTGACCTTGCAACGCCTGAGGGACGCAAACGCGCGAACAATGAACTCTATTGGGGAGATCATGGTTTTCTGCGCATGAGGTTCCAGAATTTGCACCAGATCTCGCCGGAGATGTGGCGCGGAAATCAGCCCTCGCCAAAGCAGGTGGAAGAACACGCCCGACTGCGGGGGATCAAAACCATCATCAATCTGCGCGGCGAAAGCCCGAAAGGCTATTACCTTCTGGAGAAGGAAGCCTGCGAAGCAAACGGGATTGAGCTGGTCGATTTTCAGGTCTTCTCGCGCGATACGCCTACGCGGGAAAAAATCCTCGAGGCCAATGAGCTGTTCAAGCGTATTGAGTATCCGGCCTTCATGCACTGCAAATCCGGGGCGGACCGGGCTGGGCTGATGTCTGTGCTTTACAAACTGTTGCGCGAAGGCGTGAGCGTTGAAGAGGCACAGGAACAGCTCTCGCTGAAATACCTGCATGTGAAGCATGGCAAGACAGGCGTGCTGGATGCCGTGTTTGAAGTTTATGCCGCGTTTAATGCGGAGACGCCGATTTCATTCCTCGATTGGGTCGAAAACCATTACGACCGACTGGCAATCAAGGAGGCATTTCTTGCTTCCGGTCGCGCCAATCTGAAGATAGACGAGCTGATCGGACGGGAATGATCTTGTTTTTCAGCTCTGGCCTGTGGGAGGTCTGAGTTGATTTCGAATTTTGGGATATGCGTGAGTGGGAGACGCTAAATGAAGTATTTTGTCATCAACAGCTTTCGGCTGATGGTTTACCTGGTCTACCCGGCCTTCATTCTGTACGCGGGTGCGACGGGCTATATTAACGGCGAAGTTTTTGCGGACCGCCTCGGCTCAGACATCTTCCTCAACAAATATGTGTCCGCTGCATTTGGCCTGTTTCTGGGCTGGGTGATCGCGACACTGGCGGCGGGCCTCATCATCACGCTTCTGGATATTCGTGACGATGTGAACGACCTTCTGCGCATTGCAGAAGACAAATTCGACAAATAATCCTGTCCTCAGAGTTCAGCGCGCATGGCAATTGGGGCGATAGCGCTGAACTTTAGACGGTTTGTTGAGTTGCAATTTAGCCAGACGCGGTACATCTCAGTTTTATGAGTGAAATGAATTACGAACAGACGCTCGATCTTGTTATCGAGAAGGCGCTGAAAGCCGGTGCAACCCAAGCAGACGCCGCAATCGATTCCTCCAATGGTGTAGATGTTTCCGTCCGCAATGGTCAGCTTGAAACCGTTGAGCGTGATGAATCGCGTGGCATGTCGCTGCGCTGTTTTGTTGGCCAGAAACAGGCGCATGTTTCCGGCTCTGACCTGAGCCCGGATGCGATCGACGCGCTGATCGACCGATGTGTCTCCATGGCGAAGATCGCGCCGGAAGACAAATATGCCGGCATCGCTGCACCTGAAGAACTCGCAAAAGACTATCCGGATCTGAAGCTCTGGGGTGATGACCCTGTTGAAGCTGAAGTCCTGGAAGACGAAGCTATTCGCGCTGAGGCCGCTGCGCGCGCTATTCCGGGCGTTAAAGATGTTCCGGGTTCTGGCTCCAGCTGGTCGGTGAGCGAAATCTGGCTTGCGGCATCCAATGGTTTTCGCGCTCACAAGCGTGCCTCTCTTTCTGGTGTCGGCCTGTCTGCCATCGCTGAGAAAGACGGCGTGATGGAGCGCGACTATGAGAGCTATACCTCGCGTCGCCGCGAAGACCGCCCATCGCCGGAAGAGATTGGCCGCGTTGCCGGTGAGCGCACCGTTGCGCGTCTGGGCGCTGAAAAGCTCTCCAGCCAGAAAGCGACTGTCTTCTATGATCGCCGCGTCTCTGCCAGCCTGATCGGTTCATTCATTGGTGCGATTTCCGGTGCCGCGATTGCGCGCGGAACGTCCTTCTTGAAGGATAAAATGGGCGAGCAGGTGTTCGGCAACGGCATTGAGCTTATCGATAATCCGTTTCTTGAATATGGCCTTGGCAGCCGCAGCTTTGACGGCGAAGGTCGTCCAGTGCAGCTGACCAAGCTGGTTGAAGACGGTCGCCTCACACAATGGCTGCTGAACGGCCCTTCTGCGCGCCAGCTTGGCCTTAAGCCAAATGGATTTGCCTCTGCAGGCTTTGGTGACCCGCCGGGTATCGCCACTTCGAACCTGCACCTTACGCCGGGCGAGAAATCCCCTGAAGAGCTGATCAGTTCTGCGGGCAAAGTGCTGCAGATCACCGAAATGTTCGGGCCAAGCATCAACGCCAATACGGGCGATTATTCCGTGGGCGTTTCCGGCTATTGGCATGATGGCGAAGGCAATCGCGTTCCGGTGTCTGAGATTACAGTCGCAGATAATCTGATCGATATGTTTGCCCGCATGATCCCGGCCAGTGATCTGGAATTCCGCAATCGCACAAATGCGCCAGGTCTTCTCATTGAAGGAATGACGATTGCCGGACGCTGATCTGCAGGCTGATCTGAATCTCCTGCGGGACGCCGCCCTTGAGGCCGGCAGTATTGCGATGACCTATTTCCGGACCGAACTGAAGGTCTGGGACAAAGAACCGGACCACCCCGTCAGTGAAGCCGATCTGGCGGTGAATGATCATCTGGAAAAGAAACTTCGGGGTGCCCGGCCAGACTATGGCTGGCTGTCTGAAGAAACGGCGGATACGCCAGACCGGCTAATGCGTGATCGTGTCTTCGTTGTTGATCCGATAGATGGCACGCGCGCCTTTTTGCAGGGCCAGCCGCATTTCTGTATCGCGCTTGCTGTTCTGGAATATGGCCAGACCGTCGCGGCCGCGATCTATGCACCCGTCTTCAATGAAATGTTTCTGGCGGCGGCGGGGCAGGGCGCCACGCTGAATGGCGAGCCCATTCTGGCCAGCCTTAAAACCTCGCTTGATAAAGCCCGCATTATTGCCGACCGCCGCGTGTTCGAACCTGAACACTGGCCAGACCCGTGGCCGGATCTGGTCTTTCCGGATGTCACACCAAACGCCACCGCCTATCGCATGGCGCTGGTCGCAGATGGCCGCTGGGACGCGGTTGTTGTCCTGCGTAATAAGTTCGATTGGGATGTCGCTGCGGCAGCTCTGATCATCGCAGAAGCGGGCGGCGCAGTGAGTTGTCATATTGGTGACGAATTTCTGTTTAACCAGAAAGTCGCATTACAACGGAGCTTGATTGCAGGCGGGCCAGTGATACACGAACAAATTGTGGCACGCATGAACCACTTGGTTCTGCCAGAACCCGGCGACTCGTGATAACGCCAGCCCTGAAGATTTTTGAGCGGAGACAGACCCGATGAGTGACTCAGCCTCGACACAGCCCCAGCTCCTTCACCTCGTAATTGGTGGCGAGCTGAAAGACGTAACCGATTTCGAATTTGAAGATCTGAGCAAGATTGATTTCGTCGGTGCATTTCCGAATTACAAAACAGCTTACGACGCTTGGAAGAATGCTGCGCAGCGCACAGTAGACTCTGCTGAAACGCGTTACTTCATTCTGCACGCGCACAAGCTGCTTGATCCCGAAACGGGAGCTCACCATAGCGTCTGATACGAGTGAGCCCGAAAAGGCGGGGCTGACCCGCCTTTTTCGAAAGTTCTTTGCACCTCATCTGAGATGGTTCCTGGGCGGAACGCTCGCAGCTGTTCTGACATCGCTTGCCGGTGTCTCTCAGATGGTGCTTGTCAAATTTGTCGGCGATGCTCTGCAATCGCTGATCGGTGCTGAGATTGATCCGGAAAGTCTGATCTGCCGGTTTGGTGTTCCCGGCATCACGCTGATCATCTTTTTGACGGTCGGCATTGTGGTCGCGTCAATTGTGCGATCTATCTCGCTTTATGGCATGACGCTTCTCAACAATACCGGTGTGCAACGCTCGCTGGTGGATGTGCAGGATGCGCAGTTTGCCAGCCTCACCCATGGTGATTTTGCGCGTCTGAATGCGGCAGCGTCTGGTGACTTTGTTTCCCGTTTTATCAACGATACGAACGCCATGCGCGATGCGGGCCTGCGCGTTGCGAACAATCTGACCAAGGGCATTGTCTCTGTGGTTGGTGCATTCATTTCCATGCTGCTCATCGACTGGCAGCTGACACTCATTCTGATCATCGCTTATCCGATTGCATTTGGGCCGGTGATTGCGCTTGGAAATTCAGTGCGCAAACGGGCCAAGACCGCGCAGAAACAGGTGGGAGAGATTACCTCGCTCCTCTCTGAAGGCTTTCAGTCGGGGCGCGTCGTGAAGGCCTATGGTCTGGAAGACTATCAGACGGGCCGAATGGGCCGTGGCTTTTCTGAGCGTGCACGGCTCTATTTGAAAGTTCTGGCCGATAAGGCCGCTGTTGACCCTATTCTTGAAGTGACGGGCGGCATCGCCATTGCGGGCGTGCTTGCATTTTCTGCATGGCGGATTGCGCAGGGCGATTCCACGCTGGGTGATTTTATCGGGTTTCTTGGGCTGATCGGCCTTGCCGCGCCGGAGATCCGCGCGCTTGGCACGCTGAACGCTGTCGCGCAGGAAGGCGGCGCAGCTGCTGATCGTGTGTTTGAAGTGTTGGAGGCTGAGACCCGTGTGGAAGACGCTCCGGATGCTGCGCCTCTGGGCGAGGTGAAGGGGGCTATCAGCTTTGAGGATGTGCAGTTCGCCTATCCGGATGGAAGTCTCGCGCTGAAGGGGCTGAGCTTTGACGTTCAACCGGGTGAGACGGTTGCGATTGTGGGCCCAAGCGGGGCTGGCAAATCAACCATCTTCAATCTTCTGCTTCGCCTCTATGACCCGACCAGCGGCGCTGTGAAGCTCGATGGGAAGACTGTGTCCGGCCTGCGCGGCGCGGATGTGCGCGGCGCCATGGCATTGGTTGCGCAGGATGCAGCGCTGTTCGACGATACGGTTGCGAATAATATCGGTCTTGGGCGGTTGGGCGCAGACCGCTCTGAGATTGAAGCGGCTGCGCGCCACGCCAATGCCGCCGACTTTATTGCCAATCTGTCTGATGGCTATGAAACTCAGGTGGGCGAGTTTGGTCGAAACCTTTCCGGCGGACAGCGCCAGCGCATTGCCCTCGCGCGCGCCATTCTGCGAGATGCACCTATTCTGCTGCTGGATGAGGCGACGTCGGCACTGGATGCAGAAAGCGAAGCGCGCGTTCAGGCCGCGCTGTCAGACTTTTCAGAAGATCGTACCACGCTGGTCATCGCCCACCGTCTTTCAACGGTACGCAATGCAGATCGTATTCTGGTTCTGGAAGATGGCCGCGTGGTCGAAAATGGCCGCCATGATGAGTTGATCACTCTGGGCGGGGTCTATGCCCGACTGGCCGAACTTCAGCTCAGCTAGCCGTTTCCATCGGATATTCATTTGCGGCGGTGCGTAGAAAGTTGGCGAGCTTTTCAGCGTCTTCAGCGCCCTGAGCGAGCACCTTACGGTTCGCGATAAAGGTCGGAACGCCCGTAATGCCGACCTGGCGGAACATGGCTTCTTCCTGCTGAACATTTTCAAGGTCAGCATCGCCTTTGAGAAGATCTGCTACCAGCGCCCGGTTCAGCCCGATGTCCTCCCCAATATCTGCGAGCGTTTCCAGGTCGCCAATATCGCGGTGGTCGGTGAAATAGGCTTTGAAGAGCGCTTCCTTGGCCGCCAGCCCGTTATCCTGCCCCTGTGCCCAGCGTAGCAGGCGGTGCGCATTGATCGTGTTCGGACGCATTGGAATGCCGGAAAAGTGGAAGGGAATGCCCTCCGCCTCGCCATATTGTTCCAGCGCTTCGCGCATAGCGGAGAACCGGTCTTTCTGCGCGCTGGCCTCGGCTTCGCCGACGCCGCCGAATTTGGCGGTCATATAGTCTTTATAGGGCATGCCTTCAGCCGGGACGGTCGGGTCCAGCTGATACGTGCGGAAGATCACTTCCGTTCTGAATTCATCCTGCGTGATGTGCATCGCCTCATAAAGACGACGCAGGCCCAGCCAGCACCATGGGCAGACGAGATCGGATACCATTTCAACGAGTACAGTCATGTCCGGCAGGGTGCATGGAAATTTTGCCCCTGTCACTGTGCTGTACGCAAACGTGATGTATAAGGCGTTTGGTAACCGGTGTCATTTCAGTGATTCCGGGCTATTTTGAAAATCACATAGTCCCCTAATAAGATAAAATCTGGAGGAAGAGGGATGCGGAATCGCCATTGTAAGATTGTTTCGACGATCGGGCCGGCCAGTTCATCGCCAAGCATGCTGCAGCTCATCCATGAGGCGGGTGTCGACGTGTTCCGGCTGAATATGAGCCATGGTCAGTATGACAAGCTGCGGGGCGTTGTGACGGCCATTCGTGACATTCAGGAAGAAACGGGCACTGCGATGGCCATCTTCGCTGACCTTCAGGGGCCCAAAATCCGCACCGGTACATTTGCGGACGGATCAATCAAACTGCGTTATGGACAGGAATATGATCTGGTGAACGCCAAATCCTCTGATGATGAAGGCGTTATTCCCGTGCCGCATCCGGAAGTCTTCGCCGCGCTGGAAGAGGGCGACATGATCAAACTGGATGATGGCAAGCTTCAGATGAGTGTTGTCTCCAAAGAGGGTGAGCATATCCGCGCGCGTGCAATCTCCAGCGGTACGCTGTCTGACCGGAAGGGGATTAATCTTCCAGGCCGTTCCCTGCCGATCTCTGCGCTGACAGAGAAAGACCGCGAAGACCTCGATTTCGCCCTGTCGCTCAATGTGGATTATATCGCGCTCTCCTTCGTGCAGCGCGCGGAAGATGTGAAAGAGGCGCGCGCCCTTATTGGCGATAAAGCGGGCATCATCTCCAAAATTGAAAAGCCTCAGGCTATGGATCATCTGGATGCGATCATTGAGGCCTCAGATGCCATTATGGTTGCGCGGGGCGATCTGGGCGTTGAATGCCCGGTGGAAGAGGTGCCGATCATGCAGCGCCGCATTATCCGCGCCTGCCGCCGTGTGGGTAAGCCGGTCATCGTTGCAACGCATATGCTGGAATCCATGGTGGAATCCTCAGCGCCGACACGTGCGGAAGCCTCCGACATTTCAACGGCGGTCAATCAGGGCGCTGATGCGGTCATGTTGTCGGCGGAAACAGCGGTTGGGCGCCACCCTCAGACGGCGGTTGCGATTATGGACCGGATCATCACGGCCACAGAGAAAGACCCCGAAACCAATTGCTATAACATCTTCCATAGCGAGGAAGACCACCACTCAACGGCCGATGCGGTGAGCCTGTCGGCGCGCCGTATCACCGAGGTTCTGGAGTGCCGGTTTGCGATTGCCTACACGAACACAGGCTCTACGGCGCGCAGGCTGTCTCGCGACCGCCCACATGCGCCAATTCTTGCAGCGACGCCTCATGCAGACGTGGCTCAGTCTCTTTCGCTCTGTTGGGGGGTGAAAGCCCTGGTGACGGAAGACATCTCAGATTTTCGGGAGATGATTGATCGCGCAGACAAGCTGGCGGCCCAGAGCGGCGGTGAGAATGGCGAGCGCGTGGTTATTCTTTCGGGCTTTCCGTTCGGTCGGTCTGGCAAGACCAACACGCTTAAGATCAGTCGCATAGGCACTTTGGAAGACGACGCAGACTAGAGTTTCATGTCCGCTTTTTAAGCGGATGAGGATTGCCATTTTCCGTGAGCGTGCGAGCTTGTCCCCAAAATAATCAGGGAGGAGCCCGTCATGGCATTTGACGATTTCAGCGAACCGGAAACTCTGGGTATGTCGCGTGAGCGACTGGATCGTATTCCGGAGTTTTATCGCAAGAATTATCTGGATACGAAGAAGCTGCCAAACATCTCAACACTGGTCGCACGCGGTGGTGAGGTTGTGCATCTGTCCTGTCAGGGCGTGAAAGACTGGGACACGGGCGAGCCTGTCACGGCGGACACGATTTATCGCATTTATTCCATGACAAAGCCGGTGACATCTGTCGCCGCGATGATGTGTTTTGAAGAAGGCCTTTTGCGCCTCGAACACCCGGTGTCGCGCTATATTCCGTCTTTCAAAAAGCTGAAAGTCTGGAAGGGTGGTACGGCGGACGCGCCGGAACTCGTCGATTGCGAACAGGAAATGATGGTGAAGGATCTCTTCCTTCATACCTCCGGCCTGACCTATGATTTTCTTGGCCTGCATCCGGTCGAGAAGCTCTATATCGACAAGAAGGTTATCCGTAAAAATCACAGCCTCGCCGATATGTGCGAGATGCTGTCTGACATTCCTCTGCTCTTCCAGCCGGGCACGCGCTGGAATTATTCCGTTGCGATTGATGTGCTGGGTCATCTGGTAGAGATCGTCTCCGGGCAGTCGCTGGATGAATTTTTCCGCACCCGAATTTTCGAGCCGCTCGGCATGGTGGATACGGGCTTCACAATCCCAACCAGCAAGCTGGATCGGTTCGCGAGCTGCTATGCGCGCAACCCGCTGACGAAAGAAATCACGCTCGCTGATAAAGGCGATGAAACCTCCAGCTATTGCCGCGAGGGCAAAGACCCGCAGCGTCTGTTGAGCGGTGGCGGCGGGCTGGTGTCCACGCTGAGTGACTATCTCAATTTCTGCCGCATGCTGGCCGGTGGCGGTGAGCTGAATGATGTGCGCCTGCTAAGCCCGAAAACGGTCGAATACATGATGTCCAACCATCTGCCGGGCGGATCAACCATGGGCGGTATGGGCGACGAGATGTTCTCTGAAAGCAATATGGCGGGCAATGGTTTTGGACTTGGCGGCGCTGTCGTCGTCGACCCGATTCTCATGAATCAGCCCTCATCAGAGGGCACGTTCAGCTGGGGTGGTCTGGCGTCTACCTTCTTCTGGATTGACCCGGAAGAGGATATGATCGGCATTCAGATGACGCAGATGATCCCATCATCGTCCTATCCGATCCGTCCTCAATTCCAGCAGCTTGCCTATGCGAGCATTATTGTCTGATGCGTCACGGCATAGCCCGATGAGATGATGCCGTTCAGGTTTCAGATGTCGGGCTCGCCAGCGAACAAATTCTGATCGGCGGGGCGTACATAATCGCGAAGGTCGGCCTGAGGAATGGTGAGGATAAACTCTCCCATCTGGATCGGTGCGATACGGCCGGCTGAGACAAACATTGCCACACCGCCAAATTTGTCTGGCTCCGTTGAGGGCAGGAAAATCAGCGGCGGTCCGCCAAAGAAGGGCAATGGGCCGCCCTGAGAACAATTTAGCCGCGTACCGTTGAGGGTGGCATCGCTCGTCGTCGCGCGAAGGTCGTCCAGAAGAGCGTTGCAGACGAGCGTCGCAAGCGCCTGTTCGCTTTCTGCATCGTTGAGAAACAGATCTGATGCTGCCGCGCCAAGCCCTTCTTCTGTGTTCACCAGGGTGGCGGCATATTGAAGAAGCGAGTCTTCATTGCCGACCTGAATATAGTCCGTTCGAAGAATGCTGACATACGGACCGGCCGATGCAGTTCTCTCAAAGAGTATTTCCACCCATACATCGGCATCGCCAATCTGCTGGGCCTGCGCGCCATATGAGGCGGCAATAGAGGGCTGGCTTGCCATAATGGCATCATGGATGGCGCTGCCGGGTTCAATGCCTTGCGCATGCGCGCGATAGGTTAGTCGGCCCTGAGTGGCTTCAAAGAGAAGGTGATCATCTGAAGGGGTATCAGTTTCACCTCCAGTGAACCGGGCCAGTTCAGTATCGAACTGCTCTAAAAGGTCAGGCGTGAAGATATAGAGCGCGAGCATGGCCGCGCCGCCGACAACAAAACCAATAATCCCGGTGAAAATGAGCCCAACAGGGGAGCCGCGTTTGATCTTGTCTCGTCGTGCCAATGCCCCATCCCCCCGGATATCGTGCCTGCGCTATCCTAAATTCATCAGGGCAACGGTCACAACGACGCCGAAGACAATCAACAGTCCCGCATCGCGATTTGATTTGAAAATGAACAACGCAACGCCATCGCCCTTGGATTTGAGCATGACCAATTGCCAGACCAGATGGCAGAGAAAGGCGAGCGTGATCATCACGCCAGGCACGCGTGGTCCGCCATAAGACAGCGCCAGTCCAATCAAAAGGGCACATAGCCCGTAAATGCCTGCGACAGCTGGAATGGTGTGATCGCCGAACAGGCGTGCTGTGGATTTGATGCCAACCAGAGCGTCGTCTTCTACATCCTGACGGGCATAGATCGTGTCATATCCAATCGTCCAGGCGATCAGACCCAGATAGAAAAGTACCGGCCAGAGAAGGTCATTTCCGCCAGCGGTGAGATAGCCCACCGGAAAGCCCCAATTGAACGTCATGCCTAGCCATGCCTGTGGCCACCATGTGATGCGCTTCATAAACGGATATGCGATGACCAGCGGCATGGACAGCATGGCGACGATCTTCGCGTCCAGCGGCAGGAACAGCCAGACCGCCAGACCGACCAGCAGCTGAACAGCCAGCCAGAGATAGGCCTCGGTCCGGGTGACAGCACCGGATGGCAGTGGTCGTTCTGCTGTGCGTGCAACCTGTTTATCAAGGTCCTGATCGGCCAGATCATTGATCGTGCAGCCTGCACCGCGCATGGCGATAGAGCCAATGGCGAACAGAATGCCATAAAACAGATTGAGCGGTTGCCAGCCCTCGTCGAGCGCGCCGAAGGCAAGTCCCATCCAACACGGTATGGCAAGCAGCCAGATGCCGATCGGGCGGTCTACGCGTGACAGGCGGGCAAAACCCTGAAATTTCTGCGGCAGACGGTCCACCCATGACGGTGGGGCATCTGCTGGTCGGGTTGTTTGCGCAGTCATTCTTTCACCTCAGGCGGGTCTGACGAGTCATAGCCACTAGTATATCTGTTTTTCTTGTTATTTATGAAGAGGAATGCCAAAGGAAACTTATGAGCTCTCGCCCCAGATTGTTTGTTCCGACCGACCTTGCGGCAGGCGGACCCGTAGCCCTCGATGAGGGCCAGTCGAAATACCTGTTCCGGGTTATGCGCCTTCAGGTTGGCGATGAAGTTCGGGTGTTTAATGGTCGCCATGGCGAATGGCTGGCCAGGGTCTCTGAAATACTCGGTAAATCTGCGGGTATTCTGAAGGTCGAAGAACAACTTCGACAGCAGAAAAAGCTGACCGATCTGAACCTGTTGTTTGCGCCTTTGAAGAAGACGCGTACCGATTTCGTGGTCGAAAAGGCTACAGAGCTGGGCGTAGAAGTCATTCAGCCGGTCATCACTGAATACACCCAGTCAGAGCGTGTTCGTACGGATCGCCTGTCAAATCTTGCGATGGAAGCTGCCGAGCAGACAGAGCGTCTCAACATGCCGCGCGTCCGTGACAGCATGCACCTCATTCAGGCTTTGCAGGATCTGCCTCGTGATGGCCGATTGTATTACTGCGATGAGCGGGGTGATGATGAGAATGAAGAATGGGGCGGTGATGAAAACCGCGCGCGCCCTATGGCTGAAGTGCTCATGGAGCACGGCAAAGGCTCTGCGGCTATTCTGATCGGACCGGAAGGTGGATTCTCACCGAAGGAACGCAAAATGCTTCGCAGTATGGAAGGCGTTTATCCGGTTTCTCTCGGCCCACGTATCTTGCGGGCAGAGACGGAGGCGATTGCCGCGCTGACCCTGTATCAGGCCATTTGTGGTGACTGGAAAGCGGTTGCAGATGGAACCGGCCTGGACGAATAGTCCGCCGCTTCCATCCACATATTCCGTTTTTAGATGGTTGGCTCTTTGCGGAAGACTTCCTCGTCGAGCTCACCTTCCCATTTCGCAACAGCTGAAGCGACTGCGGCGTCACCTGTGACGTTTGTCATGGTGCGCATCATGTCGAGCAGACGGTCAAACGGGAAGATCATGGCAATGATCACCAGTGACTGTTCGGCGCTGACGCCGATCGAGCCTAGAACGGCCGCCGCCAGAAGAAGGCCCGCGCTTGGGATTGCCGCTGCGCCAATAGAGGTAAGTGTCGCGCCCAGAGCGACTGAGAAGTACATGGCGGGCGTCATGTCGATACCCAGTGCCTGTGCCGCAAACAGGGCGACCAGACCCAGATAGATCGCTGTACCATCCATGTTGACGGTCGCGCCGACGGGCAGAACGGACGCGGCAACAGACTTCTTCACGCCAAGGTTCTCAGAGACGTTTTCAATCGTAACCGGAAGCGTACCTGCGCTGGACGCGGTAGAATAGGCAACGGCCTGAGCGTCGCGAATGCCGCCGAAGAAGCGCACGAATGGAAGTCCCAGAATGCCTTTGACAATGCCGAGGCCATAAACCAGAACCATGTGAATGGCGCAGGCAAGGTAGAGCGCGATTGTAAGCATGCCGAGATTGAACAGGATTTCGACGCCCTTGGTCGCCATGACCCAAGCCATAAGGAAGAACACGCCGAATGGCGCCAATTCCATCACCATAATGGTGACTTTCATCATGACTTCGGCAGCAGATTCGATCGCGGATTTGATTGGCGTCGCTTTTTCTTTTGCCATCAGGCAGCCCACGCCGAAAATGATCGCGAAGAAGATAATGCCGAGAACGTCCTGACGGGCGAGAGCCTCAGCTGGGTTCGTCGGGATGATCGCCAGAATTTTATCGGCGAAGCTCGCATCAGCCGCAGACGCCGCCGCAATTCGAGAGCTGACAGCGCTCTGAGAGCCTTCGTCGGCCAGAATTTCCACACCATTGCCCGGTTGGAAAATCGTGCCCATGAGCAGGCCTATGGTCACAGCAATGAAGGTTGTGCCGAGGTAAAGACCAATCGCGCGGCCACCAAGGCTGCCGAGCTTTTTCGGGTCGCCCATCGCCGTCACACCCGCAACGAGCGTGGTGAAAATCAGCGGTACGACCAGCATTTTAATGAGGCGGACAAAGCCATCGCCAAACGGTTTTAGCCAGGTGTTAGCGAAATTCGCGACGCCCTCTGAATTGCCGCTCCATTCGCCAGCCGGATAATAAAGCGCAAGGCCCACAATGAGGCCGAGTGCCAGACCGAGCATGACCCGTTTCCAGAGCGTGATTTGTGTCCAGGCTTTCATCAAGCTTCCCCTTGTGACCAATAAGGGGCTGACACTAATCGCTGAGTCCCTGAAAGCAACTCACGTCTTGGAGGGCATCAGGCAAGAACATGTCCCTGCCTGATATTTCGCCCTGATGATGGTAAATGAGGCTATGCCTTAACTTCAGTATTATGAGCAGCCATCAGATCCGCGAAACGGCGGAAGATGTAGAAGCTGTCCTGTGGGCCGGGGGACGCTTCCGGGTGGTGCTGAACTGAGATGATCGGCTTGCCTTCTACGCTGAGGCCGGAGTTCGTGCCGTCAAACAGAGAGACGTGAGACTGCTCTACGCCAGCGGGCAGGGTTTCCGGGTTCACGGTGAAGCCATGGTTCATGGAGACGATCTCTACCTTGCCGGTGGAGAGGTCTTTGACCGGATGGTTCGCGCCATGGTGGCCCTGAGGCATTTTCATAGTCTGCGCGCCGAGTGATAGTGCCAGAAGCTGGTGGCCGAGGCAGATACCGAGAATAGGCGTGCCCGATTCGATCAGCGCTTTGATGGTTGGAACGGCATATTCGCCCGTCGCGGCCGGGTCGCCCGGGCCGTTGGACAGCACAATACCATCTGGCTTGAGCGCCAGAACGTCTTCGGCCGTCGAATTGCCCGGCAAAACCGTGCAACGCGCGCCAGCCTCAGAGAGGTTGCGCAGAATGTTTTTCTTCACGCCGAAGTCCAGAACCACGACGTGGTGGGCGGCATCATCCAGAGGCGTGAAGCCGGATTCCCATTTCCAGTTTTGTTCAGAATGGGCATAGCGCGCGAGCGGGCCAACGACTTTGGCAAGGTCAGCGCCTTCAACGCCTTCGAATGCGTCCAGCTCTTTGCACAGGTCTGCGATGGAGACCGTCTCGTCAGAGGCGATGTTCGCGATAATGCCGTTCACCATGCCGGTTTCACGGATTTTCCGGGTGATGGCGCGGGTGTCCACGCCAGACAGGCCGACAATGCCTTTGCGGCGCAGCCAGGCATCGAAATGGTCAACAGCGCGCCAGTTTGATGGTGAGGTGATAGGAGCCCGGAAGATGGCGCCGCGTGCAGCGCGGGCGGCCTGAGGGGAGCTTTCCTCATGGTCGTCAGCATTCGCGCCGACATTGCCAATATGCGGGAAGGTGAAGACGATCGTCTGTGAAGCATAGGACGGATCGGTCAGGATTTCCTGATATCCGGTGATCGCCGTGTTGAAGCAGACTTCTGCAGTTGCGGTACCTTCTGCCCCGCTACCTCGCCCGAAAAAGACTTCGCCGGTTGCCAGCACCAGTGCGCCGGTGGCTTCAATCAACTCTTGATCATCGGTAAGGAAAGGCATAATACGGCAACCTTGTTCAGTTAGAGGGCGGTGAGGTCCGCCGGGCAAACGCGCGAGGGGTAGAACTCGTGGGAACAATCGTCAAGCTGGTTACGTAGTACAATTACAACGTTTTTCGCGTAACCTGACTTGGAAGCCAAAGAGAAGCACTGATTCCTATATGACAGAGCAGAAGTTACATGCGCCTAAGCTGCGCGCCATGCTGGAAGCTGACCTTGCGAAAGCCGAAGCGACGGAAGCTGATTCCGTCGAGGTTTCCACGCTGCGCCTCGTAATGTGCGCCGTACATGACCGTGATGCCGATGCCCGTGCGCATGACCAGTGCCAGGGCTGTGATGATTCAGTTATTCAGGATGTGCTGAGCCTGATGGTTCGCCAGCGTGAAGAGTCTGCTGATCGCTATGAAAATGCTGGCCGCATCGAAATGGCTGACCGCGAGCGCGAAGAAGCTGAGGTTATTCAGCGTTATCTTCCTAAGCCTCTCGAAGGTAAAGAGCTTGAAGCGGTGATTGGCGGCGTGATTGATGATCTTGAAGCGCGAAGCCTCAAAGATCTTGGTCGCTGCATGAACGAGCTGAAAGCGCGCTATCCGGATTGTCTGGACCCGCGCGAAGCAGGCAAAAAAGTAAAAGCCGCACTGGGCTGACAGCAAAAGCGCGTCCTACCAGACGCCCTTGCTGATTCCAGTCCACAAATATCCGAATAAGGTTGGTGCAAAGTACTGCTTTGACGGCATTTCGCGTTTGTATGGCGTGAGTGTGCCATTCAGTGCGTCGCGCATGGCGTTCAGCACAATCTCACGGCTGCCAGAGGCAATGCGCCAGATATAGGTGTGGAAATTATCGCCCGGGCGGGTTTTGACCTGAGACTGATAGAGAATATCACCTGTATCCACGCCTTCGTCGACAAGATGTACCGTCGCGCCGAAATGTTCAGGCTCGCCATTGGCCAGTGCGAAATAGCCGCCAAACATGCCGCGATAAGCCGGGTTGATGCCTGAGTGATAGTTGATGAAAGGCGCGTTCACGCTGCGCAGGGTCTTTTTACCGATCATGCGGCAGTTGATCACAAACACAGCCTTTGGCGCATAGCGAGTGAGGGCCTCACGGGCGGCCTCACTGTTGACGCTTGGCACTTCGGTGACTTCGAGGCCTTCAGGCATGTCCGGTTCAAGGTCATGCTCTTCAATCATCTGATCAATCAGCTCATGGGTTTTGCGCTTGGTGAGCTTCATCGGCAGACGCGCAGCCTGCATGCTGGCCACTGTAACAGGGCCAAGCATTTTCAGGCGACGTTTCCAGAAAGTCTTGGAGGGTTCGCCATCTTCCACAATGACAGGGAAGTCGCCGAATTCCTTGCGCAGGGCATTCACCATGATCCATGCGTGCGGGGCGTCCCCGACCAGTGCAACGAATGGGTAGTGTCCAGACATGATACATCTCCAAGTGATTCAATCACAGAGATGCAAAAACCGTGCGGAAGGGTCAGCTAATCTTGATCTGGATCAATAGCCCGGACCATGTTCGTCCAGACCGATACGAGAAATATCGTATGGCGTCGTCTGGTACATATTGCTGATCCAGTTGCCGAATAGAAGGTGGGCGTGCGAGCGCCAGCGGTTCATGGGCTTCTTCGCGGGGTCATTATCCGGGAAGTAATTATACGGCATCTGAATAGGCTTACCGGCATCAAGATCGCGGAAATACTCTTCGGCCAGCGAAGTGGAATCATACTCGATATGATTGAACACATAGAGCCGGTTCTTGTGCCGCTCATGCACGATACAAAGGCCGGTATGAGAGGAATTCATCAGAATTTCGAGGCCATCGGTGTTGCGCACATCTTCTGCCCGACATTCCGTCCAGCGTGAAACCGGGATCATGAAGTCATCGGAAAAGCCATTCATATAAGGCGATGCCGGGTTCAGATTCTGATGTCGATAGACGCCAAACGCTTTGGTATCGAGAACGTATTTTGGCACTTTGTGGAAGTGCCAGATGGCCGCCATCGCACCCCAGCAGATGTTCATGGTCGAATGAACATTCGTCGCCGTCCAGTCGAGGATTTGTTGTAGTTCTTCCCAATAGGTGACGTCTTCAAACTCAAGGGTTTCAACCGGCGCGCCGGTGACGATGAAGCCGTCAAACTTCTGGTCCTTCACCTGTTCCCAGGTGTGATAGAAGGACAAAAGGTGTTCCGCAGATGTGTTCTTCGGCGTGTGACCGGACAGGCGCACAAGCGTGAACTCAACCTGAAGCGGGCTCGCCCCCACAAGTCGGGCGATCTGCAACTCTGTGCGGATCTTGTTCGGCATGAGATTGAGAAGGCCGATACGCATCGGACGGATATCCTGACGTATTGCGACGCGCTCAGTCATCACACGCACGCCTTCGCTGATCAGGTGATCGCGGGCGGGCAGGCCATCAGGAATTCGAATAGGCATTGGCGGAACTCAGTTCACTTAAAAGTCAGAGGCTTAAAGCCGAACTCTTAAATGGTGTTTTCCCGCCAGATGCAAAGTTTTTGAGAAACAAAGTAAAACGCCCGCTTGGATAAGCGGGCGTTGGGTCAGGTCATTCAGGCAAGGCTGCGATTGCTGCCGCGCGTCGCGATAATCCAGACCGCGTGGACAATACCCGGAATGTAACCGAGGAGGGTCAGCAGAATGTTGATCCAGAACTGCGCGCCAAGACCGACTTGCAGGAAGACGCCAAGCGGCGGGAAAATGACGGCGAGAATGATGCGAAGAATGTCCATAAGAAATCCGTTGGTTTGTGTGTCCTGCTAAATCTACGCGCGACATCGCAAATGGTTGCGAGAATAGAACTGATTGGAGCGTGTGACTTGCCTTGAGCAGCGCTTGGCGGGAAGGTGAGGGTGGCTGAAGAGGAGCTCGGGGATGTTTTCAGGTCTGAAGTCGTTTGCAGCGCTGGGCGCGGCTATTCTGTGCTCGAGCGCGCTGAGTGCGTGCGTAAGTGTTCAGGTTGAACATGAAGAGAAGGATTTCTCTCATGTGATCGGCGCTGACCCCGTTGGCTTCGACGCTGAATTTCCACCCTCCATCGAAGAGCTGTTTCTCTATAGTCAGGATGAGCGACTGAATGGCCTGGCTTATCTGGCAAACGGCGAGGGACCGCACCCAACTGTTATTCTGCTGCATGGCTATCCGGGCAATGAGAAGAACCTCGATCTGGCGCAATATCTGCGCAATGACGGGTTCAATGTGCTCTTCTTCCATTATCGCGGTGCATGGGGCAGCGAAGGTGAGTTTTCCTTTTCCAATGTGATTGAAGACGTGGCGAGCGCGGCAGAATATCTGCGTGCGAATGCTGAGTATTATCGCGTGGATGCTTCGGCTATCACGCTGATTGGACACTCTATGGGCGGGTTTGCGGCGCTTCAGGGCGCAGCGAATGATGCTTCCATCGCTTGTGTGGCAGGCATTGCGCCGGCAGACTTCGGTCGTATTGGCGGGGCACCTGCCGAAGCACTTGAAGGCTTTTTGGCCTATTCTGATACCATGCAAATGCTGGCTGGCTGGTCTGGTGAGAAGGCCGTTTCAGAGCTTCAGGCCAATGCGGAAAGCTTCGCGCTGGCGGGCCTTGCGCCTCAAATGGTTGGCAAGTCGGTTCTGTTAATTGCGGGTGATCAGGATGCCTCTGTCTCAGCGGAAATGGTTGAGGATGTCGCCGCAGCTTATTCAGCAGAGCCCGGCATTGATGTGGAAATGATAACCCTTTCGGGTGATCACTCCTTCTCATGGTCGCGCATTGCACTTTCTGAAACGGTGCTCACCTGGATAGAGGATTGCCGCTGACCGGACCGGATAATGGATTGTTGATATGACTGATCTGACTGCGCTGATTGCCGCCCTGCCGAAGGCTGAACTCCATCTTCATCTGGAAGGTTCGCTTGAGCCGGAAATGATGTTTGCACTGGCCAAACGAAATGGGGTGAAGCTGAAATATGGCTCCGTGGAGGAGATCCGCGCAGCCTATGATTTCTCAAATCTGCAGGACTTTCTGGACCTTTATTATCAGGGCATGGGCGTTTTGCTCACCGAAGCTGATTTTTACGATCTGACCTTTGCTTATCTGAAGCGCGTTCATGCCGATAATGTGAAACATGTGGAGGTCTTCTTCGACCCGCAGGCCCATATGGAACGGGGCGTCAGTTTTGAAACGGTGCTGAACGGCGTGACCAGCGCGCTCAAAGATGGCGAGGGCGAGTTTGGCGTCACTTATAAGCTGATCATGTGTTTCCTGCGTCACCTCTCTGAAGAAGAGGCGTTTGAGCTGTTGAGCATAGCCGAACCGCATTTGTCTCAGATTTATGGGGTGGGGCTTGATTCATCAGAGCTTGGGCATCCGCCAAGCAAGTTTCAGCGGGTTTTCGCCAAAGCGCGAGAGCTTGGGCTGAAGCTGGTGGCTCATGCGGGCGAGGAAGGCCCGCCAGAATATGTCTGGGAAGCACTGAACCTGTTGAATATTGACCGGATCGACCATGGCAATGCGTCCGCTCTGGATGACACGCTTCTTGCGGAAATCAAATCGCGTGAACTGACCCTCACCATGTGTCCGCTTTCCAATCAGCGGCTGTGTGTCACTGAAGACCTGACGGAGAACCCGCTTGCGCGTTTACTGCGTGCAGGAGTGCGTGTGACCGTAAACTCTGACGATCCGTCCTATTTCGGTGGCTATATCAACGACAATTACCTCGCCATCACCAAGGCGCTGAACCTCAGCGCCGATGAAATTGTCGAGCTGGCCCGCAACAGCTTTAAGGGCGCGTTTCTCCCAGAGGCGGAGAAAAACGCCTATCTTGCTGAAATAGACCGCATTTCGGTATGAGCTTCAGGCCGCCGCTGTAAATTCGATGCGGATGCCACCGGGCATGGCGCAAATAAAGTGATGGATAGCAGCACCGGATACAATCGGTTCTGGCGCAAACTCAATGCCGACATCGTCGCGCTCGACGAGCTGCGCGTGAAGCTCGGTGAGCTGATTTTTATCAGCGACTTTCAGGGCCAGATGGTGCAGGCCGATATTGGTATTTCGGTCGAACTGTGTCGCGGTTTCAGGCTCGGCAATCTGCCAGAGCGTCAGCATAGTGGTGCCGTCCGATACAAATACAGACGGGTAGTCCGGCTTACCGCCCACTTCCTGAAAGCCAAGAGCCTCGACAAAAAAGCCGGTCGCAGCTTTCAGGTCTGGTACGGAAAGGCCGACGTGATGGACGCCAAGAGTTGTGCTCATTCTGAAGTTTCCTTTTGGGCTTTGAGTTCATCCGCTGTCCAGCGCGGCGTGATGTATTGCGGGCAGTTCCAGTCGAATGCGAGGACGTCGATAAGAAAGGCGCCGATGGCTTTGTCGCGAAGGGCCGGGCTGGCCAGATCGCTCGCCAGTTCAGGGGCGTCTTTCGCCGACAGGTATACGCCGCGCCCGGCAAGCTTCATGCGTCGCCGGTTTGGGTAATCCATCAAAAATAGCGAGACTCTGTGGTCCTGGCGCACATTCCCTGCGGACATGAATTGCCTGTTTCCGCGCATATCAGCGAAAGCAATCTGATGAGGTGAAATAACTTTCAAAAAGCCCTTTTCGCCGCCGCGATGCTGTACATACGGCCATCCATCTTCGGTGACGCTGGCCATATAGAAGCTGTCTCGCTGAGCGATGAAGCTGGCTTCGCGATCAGTCAGGCGGTCAACGCCGTCTGTCGATCGCGCTTCCATGGCGGCATAAAGCTCCCGGGAGCCATCAATTTCCTGTAGCTGGCGCGCCGTCGGACTAAGAAGTGTGTTGAGATATCTGGCTGTCATGCGAGCCAGATAGCTCTTTTGTTATACGATGGTAATTCCTTGAAAACAGTATTCAGAATTCCGGATTTCAGAAGAATAATGCGGATTTGATCCGATATCGCGATCATTAGAGCCTATTGCGCGAATGGTTCTGCTGCGCGCGGCGAGGCATTTTGCTAAGAAAAAACATGTCGCCATACCCGTTATCCACAGGGTTGGGACTGGGTTTTACATTGGTATCATGGTGAAGAAGGTGTAAACTCCTTCAATGGTCGGCCCGCGTTTCAACGACAGTTATATCAATGAGCTGAAATCCCGTATCCGGATTTCAGATGTGGTTGGCCGTAAGGTGAAGCTTGTCAAAAAGGGCAAGGAATGGTCCGGCCTTTCACCTTTCACTGCCGAGAAAACGCCGAGTTTTTACGTCAATGACCAGAAGCAGTTCTTCAAGGACTTCTCCTCTGGCAAGTTTGGCGACGTCATCACCTTTCTGCAGGAAACAGAACGGCTATCTTTTTCTGAGGCCGTTGAGCGTCTCGCCGCTGAAGCGGGCATGGAATTGCCGCAGGATACGCCGCAGGCCAAGGCTGAACGATCCCGTCGTGGGCGCCTTCTGGATGTGTGTGAAGCGGCAACGAAATTCTTCGAAGACCAGCTGCGCGGCCCGGAAGGGGCTGCCGCGCGCGCCTATCTTGAAGGCCGCGGCCTGAAGCCATCCAGCTGGGGGGAGTATCGACTGGGTTTTGCGCCGGATAGCTGGCGCGCCCTTCAGGAGCATCTGACCAAAACCGGCGCGACGCAGAAAGACATGCTGGATGCAGGGCTCATCATTCAGCCAGATAGCGGGCGCGACCCGTATGACCGGTTTCGAGGACGGGTTATTTTTCCGATTGAAGACACCACTGGCAAAGTTATCGCCTTTGGTGGCCGCGCCATGGAAAAGGATGCCAAACCAAAATATCTGAACTCGCCTGAAACCGAGCTCTTCCATAAGGGCGCGCAGCTTTATCGCTATAAGCGTGCGCGTGAAGCGGCAGCCATGGCCGATGTGGAAGGCCTGATCGTCTGTGAAGGCTATATGGACGTCATCGCGCTGTGCGAGGCTGGCTTTGGCTATGGCGTTGCGCCCCTGGGTACGGCGCTCACTGAAGATCAGCTGAGCCTTTTGTGGAAAGTCGGCGGTGAGCCTGTTTTGTGTTTTGACGGTGATGCGGCTGGTGTGCGCGCGGCGCATAAGGCGATTGATCGCGCGCTGCCATATCTGGAACCGGGCCGGTCTCTGTTCTTCACCTTGCTGCCAGACGGCCTCGACCCGGATGATCTGATCCGTGAACGGGGCAAGGGCGCTATGGGCGAGGCGCTTGGCGGTGCCAAACCATTGGTCGACCTGCTCTGGATGCGGGAACTGGAACAAGGCCCGCTGGATACCCCTGAACGCAAGGCCGGCTTTGAGCAGCGCCTTGATGAGGCGGTTGCCCATATTTCTCATGCCGGTGTGAAGAAAGCCTATGGCCGGGAGCTGCATCAGCGCCTTCGCGATTATCTGTTTCAGATGCGCCGTTCGGGCAGTGTGCGCTCTGGCAATGACCTCCAACGCAAAGCCATTGGACGCAAACCAGATCTCAATCTGAACCCGAGAGGGCTGCGAATCCTTGTGCGGCTGATTGATTCGCCCGCTATGCTTGAGGCCGGAATCGAGCGCCTTGCAGCTGCGCGATTCCCTGATCCTGTCGTCTCAGGATTGAAAGATGCCGTTTTTGACCTATTTGAAAGCGGTGAAGAGGTTGACCGAACTGGCTTGACAAGCCATTTACGTTTATTCGGGAAGGATAAGGCTATCCAACTCCTGCAGACACAACCGGCTGGAACTCCCCTGAACCCCAATTCTCCAGAGGGTCAGGAATGGCTAAGCGCCCTTGAGCGGTTTTGTGCAGTGGATGAACTTTCCCATGATCAGCAACAGCTCCGGTCTGGAGCTGGGGGAGACGTGTTTGAGCAAAGTTGTGCCGAAGAAAAGGCACGCCTGAAATCCGAAATCCGTGATCTCACCAGAGGCGGCGATGAAGTACATGCGATTGAGACCAAGTCTGGTTTGTCACGTGCGCTAAACGCTTTTGGCGAGGCAGCAGCAAAAAAATGGGGCAGATAGATCGCCCCGGTGATCGGAGACACATCCGGTCACGACCTGGAGAGACATTGAATGAGCAAGGCAGTCGCCAAAGAAGAAGAAACTGAGAACGAAACACAGGACGGCCCAGTTCTGGATCTCAGCGATGCCAGCGTCAAAAAATTCATCAAAAAGGCTAAGGCCCGCGGCTACATCACCCATGATGAGCTGAACAAGGTCCTGCCATCAGATGAAGTGAATCCGGATCAGATTGAGGACATCATGTCTACTCTGTCTGAAATGGGCATTTCCGTCGTCGACTCTGAAGAAGAGGGCGAGGAAGAGAGCGAGAAGAAGAGCGAACTCGCCACCGTTTCCGGTTCAAAAGCTGTCACCACCACTAAAGGCAATGCGCGTGGGTCTGACCGTACCGACGACCCGGTACGTATGTATCTGCGCGAGATGGGCTCGGTAGAGCTTCTCTCCCGTGAGGGCGAGATCGCGATTGCGAAACGCATTGAGGCGGGGCGCGATGCGATGATCCGTGGCCTCTGCGAAAGCCCGCTGACCTTCGAAGCTATGATGGTCTGGCGCGACGAGCTCGTGAATGAGCGCGTTCTTCTGCGTGATATTATCGACCTTGAAGCCACTTATGGCGCGGAAAACCCGCCGCCTGAGCCGGAAGAAGAGGAAGAGGACGAAGAAGAGGAAGAGTCTGAAAACTCTGAAGACGAAGACGAGGACGAAGAAGCCGCTCGTAAGCGTCGCGAAGAGGAAGAAGACGAGGACGAAGGCGCAGCCATGTCCATGTCCGCCATGGAGGCGGAACTTCGCGAAGGCGTCACCAATAAGCTGGACGAGATCGCGAAAGACTTCAGCACCTTCCGTAAACTTCAGGAAAAGCTCATCGGCCGCCGTATGGAAGGCAAAGAGCTGACCACGAAGGATCAGGACACTTATGATGGCATTCAGAATGGCATCATTGAAAACCTGAAAACCATGCACCTCAACAATGCGCGTATCGAAGCGCTGGTTGAGCAGCTCTATGCCATCAATAAGCGTCTTATGGGCCTTGAAGGTAAGCTGATGCGTCTGGCGGACGCGCATGGCGTTCCACGTCGTGACTTCCTTGAAGCCTATCTTGGCCACGAGCTGGACCCTGAATGGTCTGACGATGTTCGTGACAAGTCCAAGAAGTGGGAACGCTTCGTTGCGGCTGAAGCTGCAAAGATTGAAAACCTGCGCGAAGAAATCTCTGACACGGCTCAGGAAATCGGTATTCCTATCGATGACTTCCGCCGCATTGTTCAGACGGTTCAGAAAGGCGAGCGTGAAGCCCGCATCGCGAAGAAGGAAATGGTGGAAGCCAACCTTCGTCTGGTGATCTCCATCGCGAAGAAATACACCAACCGTGGCCTGCAATTCCTCGACCTCATTCAGGAAGGCAATATCGGCCTGATGAAAGCGGTTGATAAATTCGAATACCGTCGCGGTTACAAATTCTCGACCTATGCAACATGGTGGATCCGTCAGGCTATCACCCGCTCTATTGCGGACCAGGCACGTACGATCCGTATTCCGGTGCACATGATCGAGACGATCAACAAGATCGTTCGTACCCAGCGCCAGATGCTTCACGAAATTGGCCGCGAGCCAACGCCGGAAGAGCTGGCTGACAAGCTCGGCCTGCCGCTTGAGAAAATCCGTAAGGTTCTCAAAATCGCGAAAGAGCCGATCTCTCTGGAAACGCCGATTGGTGATGACGAGGATTCAAACCTTGGTGACTTCATCGAGGATAAAGCGGCCCTCCTGCCGGTGGACGCTGCGATCCAGTCTAACCTGCGTGAAACCACGACCCGCGTTCTGGCGTCTCTGACGCCGCGTGAGGAACGCGTTCTGCGGATGCGTTTCGGTATTGGTATGAATACCGACCACACGCTGGAAGAAGTCGGCCAGCAATTCTCGGTTACGCGTGAGCGGATCCGTCAGATCGAAGCCAAGGCGCTTCGCAAGCTGAAGCATCCATCTCGCAGCCGGAAGCTTCGCAGCTTCCTGGATACGTAAGAGATTTAAAGGCGGCCCTCGGGTCGCCTTTTTGTTTTAATGTTGAGGTGTGAGATGCTTGAAGTCGATTTGCAACGCTGATGGCGTTAGATCATTACGTTTCCCAAGTTCATCTGAAAAACTTTTATGCTCCGGCTTTGGGGCAGGAAATGTATGGAGTGAGGAAACGTGACTTAAAAGTGTTTCCGTGTAACTCCAGAAGTCAATGCAGAATACCAGATGGCAGTTCCAATAAGTACTTGGTTGAACCAAGGTTTGTGGAAGAGTTTTTGAAAACTGTTGAGCCTAAATATAACGCTGCTGTAGAAACTTTGCGAAGTGGAGCAGTATCGGGCGAAGCTATTTACGTTATTTCTGGGTTTATTGGTTTTGTGACTAGCTGCTCTCCGGCTGCGATGCGCTTGAATCGTGCATGGTTGGAGAAGTTCGTCGAATCTACGACGAGGCAAATGGACTACATGGGGAAATTATCACCAGTCCCTGACGAATTGGGTGGCGAAACGATTTCAAGTATGTTGGCTTCAGGAAAAGTATTCGTTGATGTCGATCCGAAGTATCCTCAAGCTATTGGTATCAGCAATATTCTAGAGCGGACGGCTGCAGTTGGAAATTCTAGCTGGGAAATCTTAATCGCCAGAACATCCGATAGATCTTTTATGACGAGTGATTATCCGTGCGCGGTTCAACGTTCCATTGGCTCTCCAATATTTGCTCGAATCGTTCCCTTGGCTGCAGACATTGCCATAAGAATTTATCCCAGAAGACGTGTTGACCGCAGACTGCTTGAAAGCGCCCTTCAAAATGATTTTCCGCACTTTCGCTATCGAAGGAAAAATTTGGGTGCTTCCGAAGTGGGCGATGTAAACCGTCGAATCATCCGATGCGCAGAAATGAATGTGTATTCTTCTGTTATGAACACTTCCGTACGTAATTTTATAAATAAGAACCGTAATTTCAGGACAGAAACAGTTTCGACCATCAATTCTTCGGAGCAAGGCGACCTATTGTTTTTCCAGCAAAGGGAAATGCCGTTCAACTATGATTGACGCACTCAGCACGTTCGATCCTTTCAATCTCTTAGCATTTATGACGGCATTTACGCGGGCCCTCGGATCGCCTTTTTTGTTTCTGCTCCAAAGACACCTAGCCGAATATCCGCCCCTTGAAGCGGGTGGAGTTAGAAAACATATCCATATATAAGTTTTTTCTAATTTTAAGATCAGTGCCATGGCTTACCGCATCCATATTCACCGCCGGTCCACCCACTGGGCAAAACCTTCTGAAGGAAACATCACCCTCGACGAGGTGAAGGCGCTGGCGTTGAAATACCCGTATCTGGATTTCGTTGAACGAGAGGAGCGCGTCGGTATCGGCCAGTGTTGCGGCGGTAAAGTGTGCTGGACAGACGACAATATTCTGATGGGGTTTCAGTTCGCAGAGGGGCAGCTGACGGCCGACTATGTCGACGATGAAACTGTCTGTCGCGCGCTCTATCTGGCGGGCCTTCTCAAGGCTAAAGTGCAAGGTGATGAAGGTGAGTTCTATCGAGCCGGTGCAGACGGCGTGGAACATTATAAGAGCTGAAGCCTCCGCCGATGGAGGGAAACACGCGGTGCGTTCAGGAAAAATGCTCTTAAAAGCTGTAATTTTCCGATTTGCGTCATAAAGGGCTTGCATCCGACCCTGAATTTCGTGTTAGGGGCGAAACCAGTTTGTACCCCGACAGTTAATTACATTCCTGACCATTAGGATGCCTGCTCATGCGCGTTTCTATCGCTGCTGAACTCGACTATTATTTTGCTGAACCGACCGATGTGCTTCTGGCCGTGGAAGCCATTCCTATGGCTGATCAAAAGCTGATCCGGGACAGGCTGACTGTGGCCGGTGAAAGTACACTGCTGCGAAGCGTTGAAAAACACGGAACGCCCGGCCGTCGGCAATGGACAGAAACGCGTGGACAGACCCGTATTCGCTATCAGGCGGAGGTCGATGTCGGTCGCGCGCCGCTCAATATTGGCGGCCTGTGCGTACCGCCGCGCCGTCAATTGCCACCTGATGTGATCAATTACCTCTTCCCAAGTCGCTATTGCGAATCCGACCGGCTGACCAATTTTGCGATGAGCCAGTTTGGCGGGCTGTCCGGTGGCCAGCAAATTCTGGCCATGTCCGACTGGATTTATGAGAATTTCGAATATGTGCCCGGAGCATCTGACGCCACAACGACGGCGGCAGACAGTTTTCTACAGCGCCAGGGCGTGTGCCGGGACTATGCCCATGTGCTGATCTCGCTGGCCCGCGCCGTGGGTGTGCCTGCGCGCATGGTCTCTGTGTATGCGCCGGATATTAATCCACCAGACTTCCACGCTGTGGTGGAGGTCTGGCTTGGCGGTCGCTGGCATCTGATCGACCCGACCCGGTTGGCACGGGAAGAAAGCCTGGTGCGCATCACCTATGGCCGGGATGCGACTGATATCAGCTTTATGACGATTTTCGGAGCGGCCCAGCTGAATAGCCAGAGCGTTCAGGTGACCGCTCATCACACTCAGCCGATAGCGTTGAGCGCCTGATCGAGGTCGGCCATCAGGTCATCAGCGCCTTCAATGCCAATAGACAGACGCACCGTGTCTGGCGCAGCGCCTGCAGCGATTTGCTGATCCGGGCTGAGCTGGCGGTGAGTGGTGGAGGCCGGGTGAATAACCAGCGATCGCGCATCGCCAAGGTTTGCCACATGGCTGAAGAGCTTCAGCTCGCTTACAAACTTCGTACACGCCTCATACCCGCCTTTCAGCGAGACGGTGAAGAGCGCGCCTGCGCCTTTCGGGCAGATTTTCGGCACGCGGGCTTTGTAAGGTGAGCTATCAAGGCCGCCATAGGTGACCGCCGAAACCGCCGGATGGGTTTCCAGCCATTTTGAAATCTTCTCGGCATTGGCGACGTGCTTTTCCATGCGCAGGGGCAGGGTCTCAATACCCATCAGCGTGTAGTGTGCGCCTTGTGGGTTCATGGTCATGCCAAGGTCGCGCAGGCCAACGGCAATGCCGTGGAAAGTGAATGCCATCGGGCCGAGCGCCTCATGGAAGCAGAGGCCGTGATAGGCAGGTTCTGGCTGTGAAAGGCTCGGGAATTTGTCGCTTGCAGACCAGTCAAACTTACCGGAATCGACAACTGCACCGCCCGTGACAGTGCCATTGCCAGTCATGTATTTGGTGAGCGAGTGCACGACCAGCGTCGCGCCGTGTTCGATCGGTTTGCAGAGATACGGCGTCGCCGTGGTGTTATCCACGATCAGCGGAATGCCGGCTTCATCAGTGATCGCGGAGATCGCATCAAGGTCTGTGATATAGCCGCCCGGATTGGCAATCGTCTCACAGAAGACGGCGCGCGTATTCTCGTCGATCGCGGCTTTCACCGCGTCCAGATCGTCAAAGTCGACAAAGGTACACGACCAGCCAAAGCGTTTAATCGTCTGGCTGAACTGAGTGATCGTGCCGCCATAAAGACGGGTGGAGGCGACAATGTTTTTGCCCGGTCCCATAAGCGGGAAGAGCGCCATGATCTGCGCAGCGTGCCCGGAGGAACAACAAACCGCGCCCGCGCCGCCTTCAAGCGCCGCAATACGGTTTTGCAGGGCACCAATGGTTGGGTTGGTCAGGCGGGAATAAATATAACCGACTTCGGCCAGATTGAAGAGCGCAGCAGCATGGTCTGCATCACGGAAGACATAGGCTGTGGTCTGATAGATTGGCGTCTGGCGCGCGCCCGTTGCCGGGTCCGGCTCAGCGCCCGCGTGAATGGCTAGTGTCTGAAAGTCCTGAAATGTGTCTGTCATGGCGTCCTCCAATTCCCTTATGTTCTTTCGACACTTTTAAGTCAGGCATTGCACCTGCTCAAGACGGAGTAATTCGTCTGGTGAGCGAAGGTGGCGCGTAATTCAGGGGAAACGGGCCGCGGAACGCGGGCTATACAGTGCATCATACCAGGGACGCTGAATCCCAGGCGCTATTTGCCCGATATAGTATTGAACGCCTGCTAGCCGGGCGCCGCCATTTGGGCGGCGCCCGAGCCTTTTAATCTAGAAGCGTAGTCGTACGCCGCCATTCACAATGAAGCCGTCATTGCGAGACCATATATCTGTGGTCCACTGGCCATGCGCTGAGCGCTGTTGAAGCAGAAGCGAGTCTTCCCGCGTCTGCCGCACATTCAGAATGTTTTCTGCGTTGATGAACCAGCTCGCCGGGCCAATTGTGATCTCGCCCAGTATGCCCACATCCAGATATGCCTTGCTGACAGAGCGGTAGGGATTTCCCTCTACGCGCTGCTCGCCAGTGTAGTACATTTCAAGGCCCAGTCTGAATTCACCATGGCGTTCCCACATAGCGACCATACCTGCCGTGTGTTGTGGGGTGAGCGCGACTTCGTCACGGGACAGGCCGTCAGCAGAAGGCTCGCTTGAATCGGTGTAGAGATAGCTGCTGTAAGTTTGAAATCATTCCATACATAGCGCAGCACAAGTTCAGACCCGCGAATACGCGTGGTGCCATCCAGATTGACCAGACGAACGCGGTCGGCAGGTCCGTTGGTTGTGCTCGAAACCTCTTCCAGAATGGTGGCATTCTCAACATCTGACGCAAATACCGTCACATTGCCTTCGAACGGGCCGCGACGATAGCCGACATCCAGTGATGCCGTTCTGGCTGTTTCTTCTTCAAGGTCTTCAAGCAGAAGAAGGCGTGAGAGCCCTGAGGCTTCGATTTCCTCCACAAAAGGCGTGGGCGCAAAAAAGCCTTCAGCGACCGAGCCCCTGATGGTCCAATCACCCGGTCGATAGAGCAGGGATACGCGTGGGCTGAACTGCGTTCCATATTCGGAATGGTCGTCTACGCGCCCGCTCACCGACAAAGAGAGGTCTTGTGTGAAATCGTAATCGACCTGTCCAAACAGGCCCGGAACGTCATAGCTGAAATCAAAGTCAGGATAAGTCTCAGAGCTGTAGCTATCGCTTTGATAAGCCAGACCCAGAACCCAGTCCCAATTGCTTTGCTGGCCCGTGAGGGATGCTTCCAACAGGTAATTCTCGTGTTTGTCTGTCTCTGCGACGTCTCCATAGACATGGTCATGGTCCTGAACCATTGCGGACGCTCTGATCTGGCCAGAAATGTCGGGACTAAATTCGGTTCGCGCAATAACGCCGCCATCAATCCGCGTGGAATCCTGGGTCAATGGGAAATATGTTCCATCGGGCACTGTGCGTCCGTCTCGTGTGCCGCCTTCGCGCTCTTCTGTCATGAAGCCCAGAGTTGCGTAGATGGAATTCCCTTCACTGTCCTCCCAGAACAGGCGAGGTCGCGCGGTGAAACGCTCATAAGCAGGCAGATCAATCCAGCCATCCTGATCAAAGTCTTCCAAGGACTGACGGTGTGCGCCAGCAGTCAGAGAGACTGCGAGTTCATCATTGATTGGCGTTTCGCCGTAGGCAGTCAGATCCTGACCATCGCGTGAGGTGAGATTGAACAGCACCTCACCATTGGCCTCATCGCCCGGTCTTCGCGAGATCAGGTTGATGACGCCGCCCAGTGCAGATGCGCCATACAGGGAAGACGCTGAGCCCTTAATCACCTCTACGCGACCAAGGTCCGTTGGTGGGATTTGCAATACGCCCAATGACTGTCCGCCATAAAGCGGCAGTCCGTCAGCCAGAATTTGAGTGTAACGCCCGTAAAGCCCCTGAATACGTACATTGGCGGCGCCGAGGCCTGGCGATGTGACCTGCACGCGTACGCCGCCGGTTTCGTTTACCAGGGTGGCAATGTTGCCGGGACGCATGATGGCTTTTTCTTCGATTTCTTCCTGATTGATCAATTCAACCCGCATCGGGTTGTCCTGTGCCATGCGCCCGGAGCGTGTGGATGTGACCACAACCGCATCGAGCGTTGCTTCTTCATCCTCATGGTCATGATCATCGCTTTCATTCTGATGATCCTGCTCATTGAGCGACATTTGAGATGTACTGGTTTCCTGAGCTGCGGCCGGATAAATTGCGCATGCAGACAGGATGAGGACGAGAGACGTCCCCCTGAAAAGTTTCGACATTTTGTAGTCCTGAAATAGAATGATTTCAGGCGGGCTGAATGGAGTGACCCGCCGGTTCAGTCAGTCTCAGGCAATAGGTGGACGATGCATTGGGTCTGGAGGCCGGGAGGCGAATGCTTCATTGCCGAATACACGGATCAGCGTCGCGAGCACGGGTTTCTCAATGAGGTTCGCAGGCTCTTTTCGAAGCACATGAAAATGGCACGTCCCGCACTCATGCGCATGATGTTCATGATCATCGTGTGATGTGTCGGTCGCTTGTGCTGGAGTTTGATAAACGCCGTTCTCGACGCATTCGATTTCAGTGGCAGCCATAGTCTGGCTTGCCTCAGCGGCGGGAGCTACCAGCATGACCCAGACTGCGAGTATGGAAAGGCACAGCTTTAGAGAGATATGTCTTGCCGTTGCTGTCATATGTCTTCGATGAACGTCCCCGAACGCGCTTTTCTGCGAATAGGTCGCATATATCGTTGAAGCTTCTCATCCGGTCAAGCGCTGACCTGCGTCACTTCGCAGACGTGTCTATGAGGAAGGGCGATATAAACTGTGCTCGCTGAACCTAGAGGAGGGCGCCATGTCTGATGCGCCGATCTATGTATATGACGGGGAGTGCGTGCTGTGTTCGCGCGCCGTTCAGTATGTGCTGAAGCATGACAGAACTGATCCTCCGATACGGTTCGTCGCCATTCTGTCTCAGGAAGGACGGGCGATCGCTGAGGGGCTTGGCATAGACCCTGAAAATCCGAGCTCTTTCATTTTCGTAGATGATGGCAAGGCGTATCTGATGAGCGATGCCGTTATGATCATGACGAAGCGAGCCGGCGGCCCGGCGCGATACCTGCACCTGTTTTCATTTGTGCCGCGCCCGCTGCGTGACTGGGCGTATAAATGCATCGCGACTAATCGGTATAGCTGGTTCGGACGACTGGATCATTGCTATATGCCAAGCCCGGAAACCCGTGAGCGGTTTGTGTTGGAAACCGAGTGATCCCGGGGCGCCGCTTACGACTAAGGTCGGTCCCCGCAACATGAAATGGCAGAGAACTGATTATAAGCCTGTTAATTGTGAACAGCGTATATTTCCCGAAAAGACGTCCGATAACAGGACCATTCTGGGACTACAAAAATGGTAGCTGAGCCGCTCTCTAACGCTCGCGCGCATGCATCTGAAACTGCGCCAAATGAGGCATCGACGCAGGTTGCAGTCGATCTCGCAAAAGCCTTCTCCGCCTTTGGCGTCGAGCTGGCTGAAATGCGCCAGGTCATTGAAACCTCTGCGCACACCAATAATGAACTCACCGCATCCTTCGCTGAAGTGAAGTCTTCGGCAGAGCGGTCTGGCGAGCAAAGCGCGCGCATTAAAGAGACGCTTGAACAGTCCAATCAGGCCATTCACACGTCGGAAGGCTGTGTGCAGCAATCGCGCACCGCGCTGGACGGTGCCAATGCTGACATCGCTGATTTGTCCCGCGCGGTTGGCCAGATTGGTAGCCAGCTTCAGGAATTGCAGCGCGCGCTGGTGAATATTTCCAAGGTTTCAAACTCCATCGAAGCCATTGCGAGCCAGACCAATCTTCTGGCACTGAACGCAACGATTGAAGCGGCACGTGCTGGTGATGCAGGACGCGGCTTTGCCGTTGTTGCGGCTGAGGTTAAAGCGCTCTCCGCTGAAACGACGGCCGCGACCAAGGAAATCCATGAGACCATGGCGCAGCTGACGCGCGAATCTGAACTGCTGATCGAGCAGGGCGAGGCCGCACTTGCCGGCGTTTCAAGTGTGGAAGAAAGTTCCCGCGTTCTGGATGGTTCTATCACTGAACTCAGCGTGGCGATGGAGCAGGTTCTGCACTCTAATGTCACCGTCAATGAAGGCGTGGAAGGGCTTGCCTCCGGCTTTACGTCTCTGGCGGACACTATTCTCAGCATGGAAAATGATGTGGTGGATAACGCCAAATCCATGACCGAGACCGTGAGCCGTATGGAGCGCGTCGTAGACCGCGCAGATGGGCTTGTCGCGAGCACGGCGCAAAAGGGTATCCAGACAGATGACGCGCATTTCTATGGCATAGCGCAAAAGGTTGCCCGCTCTATTTCTCTGGCCTTTGAGGGCGCCATTTCTTCGGGTGAGATTTCCGAAGGCGATATGTTTGATACCAGCTATCAGCCAGTCACAGGCTCAGACCCTGAGCAGGTGCTGACGAAGTTCACGGCTCTGACAGATAAGGTTCTTCCGGGTGTGCAGGAACCGGTTTTGAAGCTTGATGATCGCATCACATTCTGCGCGGCCGTGGATCGCAATGGCTATCTGCCGACGCATAATCTGAAATTCTCCAAACCGCAGGGCGCTGATCCTGTCTGGAATGCTGCAAACTCACGCAATCGCCGTATCTTCAATGATCAGGTTGGTCTGCGCGCGGGTCAGAACACCAATAGCGTTCTCGTTCAGACCTATAGCCGCGATATGGGCGGCTCGACTGTGGTCATGAAAGATCTGTCGGTTCCGATCACGGTGAATGGCCGTCATTGGGGCGGTGTGCGACTGGCGTATAAGCTCTGAGCTTGACGGATGAGAAAAACAGAATTATCGTTTTTCGATGAATTCTGAATTTGATCTCCAGCCCGGTGACATTGTCTCTGTCCGTTTTGCAGGTGTGCTACGCCATTATGGCGTGGTGACCCATGGCGGGCGGTTAATTTCCAATAATCAGTCTCTGGGCGGGGTGGTTTCACAAAGCTATTCAGAGTTTGCCCGCGGCCGTGATGTGATGCGCCATCCGCGCAAAAGCTCAATGGATGGCTATAGGGCCGAAGCCCATGCCCATCGCCGCCTTGGTCATGATTACGATCTGACGGGCTCGAACTGTATTGATTTCGTCCGCAGTTCAACGCGGCGCTCGCCGAGCGTTACTCAATATGCGCATGCTACACTGAAAACGCTCGGGGATATGTTCCGCCGTTAAGCGTCCTGACAATAAGGCTCTGCAAAGCCGACCATAGCGTCTTCATTATAGCCCCGGCCTTCTTCCAGATCGCCTGTGCCTTGTGAGGCGACAAACTCACCTTCTGAGTCCAGAACGAAGAAGTGCGGATAGCCCTGACGTTCCGGATATTGTGAGAGGAATTCCTCATTCGGGTTATCGTCTGAATAATTCACTTTCAGAATGACAAAGGCACACGCAAAGGCCTCTCGCGTTGGTGCGTTTGTTTCGATATATGCATCGATCAGATGGCACCAGGAACACCACTCACCACCAACATCCAAAAGAATGTATTTCTCTTCGTCCTGCGCCATTTCAATGGCTGTCTGCAGGTCGGCATACGGATCTGCGCTTTCTTCAAAATCCACGTGGATCTGGCTGATATGCGCATCTGATATTTCCGCTACAGCACTCGCAACTTCAGTTTCTGAACCGCCGCATGCGGCGAGCAGGGCGAGGGGTAAGAGGGCGGAAAGGAGGGCAAATTTGCGCATGGTTTATCCTGAGACTGGATTCGTTTGCCCCAATATGCCCGGTCTTTTCAGATTGGGAAGTCGGATGTGAGGCAGGGGGCGCAATGTGATCGGATGCCCGAAACATGGTCAGTTTGTCGCTGCGACCAAAATCACAATGAACGAAGGGCGTGCTCGCGTGTTATTCTAGGGCTTAGACATTGAAAGGAGCATGCCATGAAAACGATTGATACCGGACCTAAGGTAGACGATCTCGGCGTCTCTGAGGAAACGCTCGCTGCCATCATTCTGGAAGCCCGCGCCTTCGACGTGACGGTACCTGAGACCGATGAGGATGAAGCCTCTAACGACATAGACGATGATGAGATTTCAGCGCTGGAAGATCAGCCAGATAATCCGGCTGAACAGGTGCTGCTGGAAGCTATAAAAAGCCTCTCTATCGAAGAGCAGGAGACGCTGGTGGCGCTCGCATGGGTTGGCCGCGGCGATTATGATGCAGCCGAATGGGGCGATGCCCGCAAAATGGCGGCAGACCGCGATAATGGCGATGTCGCGCATTATCTGGCCGGCATGCCGACACTGGGCGACTATCTGGAAAACGGCGCCGAAGCGCTGGGTATCAGCCTCGCAGATACGTCCACTCAGACCATGTCGCATATGGGCTGAGGCGCGCTGCGATTACAATTTGGGAAGTTCTGGAACGTCACGCCGGGTCCGCTCGTTGAATCCTCAACAGGATAATCAACGAAGGAGCGATGTATGACCCTCACAACTCAGCATTTCGGCGTGAACATTCCAGTTCTTGGGTTTGGCACCTGGCAGCTGAAAGGTGACGACGCTCACCGCTGCGTGGAAGCCGCCCTGAATGCGGGCTACCGCCATATCGATACAGCGCAGGCCTATGAGAACGAGCAATTCGTTGGACGAGGCCTCAGGGATTCTGGTCTAAAACGGAATGACTATTTCCTGACGACTAAAGTCTGGACGAGTGCATTCCATGAGGACGATCTTCAGGAGTCGGTTCGCCAAAGTCTGTCACGACTTGGTGTCGACGATGTCGATCTGCTCCTGCTGCACTGGCCGAATGATGAAGTGCCGTTGGAAGAGACCATTACCGCTTTAAACGATGCGCGTGACCTCGGCCTGACGCGACATATAGGCGTGTCTAATTTTCCGTCCGCACAATTTGACGAGGCCGTGAAGCTGTCGCGGGCGCCAATTCTTTGCAATCAGGTGGAATACCATCCAATGATTGACCAGTCGGTGCTTCTGGAAAACGCAAATGCGCATGGTTCTGCGCTGACGGCGTATTGTCCGCTCGCGCAGGGTAAGGTTTTTCAGAACGAGACCATCAGGGATATTGCCGAAAGGCATGGTAAAAGTCCGGCTCAGATTGTGATGCGCTGGTTCATCCAACAGCCTAATGTGATCGCAATTCCGAGGTCTTCATCTGAAGCGCATATTCAGTCGAACAATGACATTCATGATTTTGCGCTGGAGCCAGACGACATGGCCAGAATTACGGAGCTGAAATCGCTCAATCAGCGCATTGTCGATCCGGACTTCGCACCGGATTGGGATATGCCACTGGCCGCGTAGGGGCATTTTCCCTTCAAATGAAAAAGCCTCCCGTCTGGGAGGCTTTTCTGTATGCGGCTAAAGCGCGTTGAAGGTATCACACTGGGCCGGGTCACCGGTGTTATATCCGCGCATCAGCCATTCCTGACGTTGCGCGGAGGTGCCGTGAGTAAAGGCTTCCGGCGTCACCTGACGGCCCGCATTGCGCTGAAGCGTATCATCGCCAATGGCGTTGGCGGTGCGCAGGCCTTCCTGAAGGTCACCTGCTTCCAGCAGAACATTGCCGTTCGAGACGCGCGCAGCATTGGCGGCCCATACGCCAGCATAACAGTCGGCCTGTAATTCCAGCATGACCAGGTATTGATTGGACTCAGCTTCAGACCGCGCATTCTGTTGGGCCTGACGCACACGCTGTGACGCGCCGGTCAGTGTCTGAACATGGTGGCCAAACTCATGGGCAATCACATAGGCGCGCGCAAAATCAGCGCCTGATGCGCCAAGGCGTGTTTCCATTTCTTCCCAGAAAGACAGGTCCAGATAGACCGTCTGGTCGGCCGGGCAGTAAAATGGGCCCATCGCGGCCTGACCATAGCCACAGCCGGTATTCGTACCTTGCGTATAGATGACCGTATTGGGCGGGGTGTAATTGGAAAGGAACTCGTTCCAGACATCATTCGCATTGGTGCCCACGACGTCGACAAACATGCCAGCCTCATCTTCCGGGGTTCCGGTGGTGCCAGATTGTTGTTCGGCGGAACCTGCGCCGCCAAACTGGCTGGCAATCTGCATGGTCTGTTCTGGGCTGATGCCGAAGACGAAATATCCGACCAGCGCAATGACGATAACGCCAATGCCGCCGCCTGCTGCTGTACCGCCGCTCACTCCGCGTCGGTCTTCAACCCGGCCGCTTGTTCGTCCCTGTCTCCACTTCATCTGCTCACCCACTCCTGCCATGCAAACGCGCCGTATAATTAACCGAGCTTAGGTGCCCGGTCATCAAAAAACAGACGAATTGTCACTCAGCCGGTTTCATTAACTTCGAGACAGGTTTCTAATTGTCGCTTGGCAGGCGAATTCATCCGTGGTGAATTTGTTTATTGTTTTACGGAAAATGGGGTTTCCAGGTGGCTGACTTTCACAAATTTCTGAAAATGGGCGTGTGCTCATTTGCTATGTTCGCGGCAGCAGGTGTTTCGGGGACGGCTTTTGCCGAACCCCTGCCGCAAGAAGAAACACTATCCTCTGAAGAGGCGGAATCTTCGGAAACTTATGTCTGGGATCTGACTGATCTTTATGAGACGCCAGAGGCGTGGACGGCTGAATTCGAAGCTATGCAGGCGCAGGTCGCGACCCTTTCAGAATTTCAGGGCACACTGGGTGAAAGCTCCGAAAGTCTGGCGCTGGCCCTGCGGACGATCTCCGATACGGCGAAAGAAGTCGTTCGCCTTTATGTCTATTCTTCGCTGAGCCGCGATGAAGACCAGCGTGTACCGGAAAATCTGGAACGCTTTGGCCGCGCATTGTCGCTCTATCAGGCTTTCTCTGAAGCGGTGAGCTGGATGGACCCGGAACTCCTCGCCATTGGTGAAGACCGGATTCGCGAATTCATGGCTGAAGAGCCTGCGCTGGAACCGTTCACCTTCTCGCTTGAAGATACGCTTCGTCAGGCGCCGCATACTCTGGACGAAGATGGCGAAGCCCTTCTCGCACTGGCTGGTCTGGCGCTGTCTCAGTCAAACGAAATCTACAGCCTCTATGCGAATGCTTCCATTCCATGGCCGATGATCACCCTATCAGATGGCACTGAAGTGCGCCTTAACCAGGCGGCCTATTCTCGCTATCGCGCCGCGCCAAACCGCGAAGACCGTGCAGCCGTGTTCGACATCTTCTGGGGTGCATGGAACGACTATGAAGCGGGCATGGGTGCAACGCTGAACTCGCAAGTGCTTTCAGCTGTCTTCCGTGCCCGCGCGCGCGGCTTTGACAGCGTGCTTGAACGCAACATGTTCGATGACGCCCTGCCGCAGGAAATCTACACTCAGCTGGTCGATCAGGTGAATGCGGCACTGCCAATCTTCCATCGCTATCTGGAACTGCGCGGGCGTATGCTGGGTGTTGAAGACCTTCGCTATTACGACATTTACCCGCCAATCATTGAAGCCAATACCGGCGTGTTCGATCTGGCGCGCTCAGAGGAAATCACTTTCGATTCCCTGCGTCCGTTTGGTGAGGAATATCTTGGCCTTCTGCGCGAAGGTCTGGATGGCGACTGGATGCACTCACACCCGCAGGACGGCAAAGAAACCGGGGCTTATATGTCCGGGTCTGCCTATGATGTGCACCCATATGTTCTTTTGAACCATACGGATGACTTCAACTCGCTATCCACATTCACCCACGAATGGGGCCATGCGGTTCACACCATGCTGGCCCGTGAAGCCCAGCCGTTTGAAACGGCAGGTTATTCAACCTTCATCGCGGAGATGGCTTCTACCATCAACGAAATCCTGCTTCAGGAATACATGGTCGAACACGCTGAAACCCGTGAAGAGAAGCTCTTCTATCTGGGGCAGGCGCTGGAATCCCTGCGCGGGACTTTCTTCCGTCAGACCATGTTTGGTGAGTTTGAGCTGGCCATCCACGAAGCCGCTGAAGCCGGTGAGCCGCTGACCGGTTCACGCTTCTCAGAAATCTATCTCGACCTTCTGCGCCGCTATCACGGTGAAGCTGAAGGCGTGATGTCGATTGATGAGCCATACGGCATTGAATGGGCCTACATCCCGCACTTCTATTATGAATTCTATGTCTACCAATATGCGACATCCATTTCCGGCGCTGTCTGGTTTGCTGAGCAATTCCTCGCAGGTGATGACGAGGTGCGTGAGAACTTCCTCAACGTCTTGCGTGCAGGCGGGTCTGATCACCCACACCAGATCCTGCTCAATGAAGCGGGCCTCGATATGACCCAGCCAGATGCTTATGAGGCTGTTGTGCGCCGAATGACGGACATTATGGACCGTATGGACGCTCTGCTCGCCGAAGAAGACTAGGCGCATTCCAATCCCGCCCATCCCGGTGATATAGGAGAGGCATGATGAATGTCGTGACCATCTCCACCACCGGGCCGGGCCTTTATGAGTTTACAGATGATGTGGCGGGCCTGTTGCACGGTAAGGGCGACGGGCTCCTCACACTGTTCTGCCAGCACACATCTGCCTCGCTCACCATTCAGGAAAATGCCGACCCGGATGTCATTCGTGACCTTCAGGCCTTTTTTGAGCGGTTGGTACCCCACGCAAATGATCCGAGCATGAGCTTTCTGCGCCATCGCACAGAAGGCCCAGATGATATGCCCGCGCATATCAAATCAGCGCTCACTCAGGTGAACCTCTCCATCCCGGTACAAAATGGCAGGCTATTGCTTGGCACCTGGCAGGGGATTTATCTGTTCGAACATCGCGATGCACCGCACAGGCGCCGCGTCGTTGTGCATTTTGCCGGGGACTGAGACGGGCAGGTTTAAACGCCCAGGCGTTCAATCACATCCGTCATTAAAGGCCCGATATCGGAATTGATCACCATATCGGCGATCTGATCCTGTTCGGTCGGTTCGCGATTGATGATCACGTATTTTGCGCCCGTTTGTTTAGCGAGTACCGGAATAGCTGCGGCCGGATAGACGACCAGCGAAGAGCCAAGCGAAATGCAAAGGTCTGCATTTTGCGCTTCAACTTCTGCCCATTTCATTTCCTTTTCCGGCATGGCCTGACCGAAGGAAATGGTCGCTGATTTCAGAAGACCTTCACAGAACAGGCAGGTCAGGTCTTCATCCGCCTCATAGCGTGGTTTCAGGTCTTCATATTCATAGCGCTTGCCGCATTTCAGGCATTTGGCGTAGCTGGCATTGCCGTGAATTTCGATGACTTTATCGTCTGGCACACCTGCATCCTGATGCAGATTGTCTACATTCTGTGTCACCACGCAGCTTACCTTGCCGCACTCCACCAGTTTCGTAATAGCGAAATGTCCGGCATTCGGTGAAGCGCCTGTCCAGCCCGCCGTCTTGTTATAAACGCGGCGCCACGCTTCGCGGCGTTGTTCACGATCGGCGACGAAGTCCTGATAATAGATCGGGCTCATCTTGCTCCATACGCCGCCCGGGCTGCGGAAATCCGGAATGCCGCTTTCTGTGGAAATGCCCGCACCGGTGAAAATCAGAACGCGTTTTGCAGTGTCGATCAGGTCGGCAAGCTGTGCAGCGTGGGTCATGGCAGTCTCCTTGAACAGGTGAGCGGGCGCGTGTCCCTTTTTAGCCAATATATGGGTCTAAGCTCGATTGGCGAGGCTGAGTGGAAGGAATTGTGATGATGAAATACATGGCGAGCGGGCTGGTTCCTGCGCTTTTCGGGCTGATGAGCCTGCCGGTAATGGCAGAAGAGGCCAGTTGGAGCTGTCGGAATTCAGATTTTGAGATCAGTTGCGCCGATGGGGCGTGTGCCAGCAGTGAGGCGTTTACGCCTATGTCTGTCCATGTCTCGCCGAGTGAGTTTTCGCTGTGTGCCTACACCGTCTGCAATGAGGGCCCGACCACGCAATATGCCGTTCTGGGTGATCTGATGATCTTCGGCTCTGACAGGTTGGTCTCAAACTATGTTGGCGCTGAAGAGGGGCAGTTTGAAACGGCTGTCGTCACGCTGGATACTGTGTCCGGCGCAGCCACAATCCATTGGGCAGGGCCGTTTCAGACACCTGGCGTGTGCGAGCTTTAGGACGCCAGCGATTAGTCGTTTGAGCTTTTGCGCTTCGGCGCATGTTCGATCACATTCGGATCATCAAGCTGGGCGAGCTTGCGCTGCTTTTCCTTCCAGGCTTTGCGTTTACGGGCATTCACCCAGAACCAGCCTATGATGAGCAGTGGAAGAAAGATCGCGACGATCATGTGTGAGTGAGCCTAGTTTGCCAGAAGGCCGTTGCAGATAGCTTCAAGACCCGCTTTGTCGATATCGTCAAAGGCGTCGGCTTCAGTGGAATCGATATCTAGCACCGCTGCCAGCGTACCATCCGGCCAGCGCACAGGCACGACAATTTCTGAATTCGTGCGGCTATCGCAGGCGATATGACCCGGGAAAGCGTGCACGTCCGGCACCAGCTGGGTTTCACCTGTTTCCGCGCATGCGCCACACACGCCGCGACCGAACGGAATACGAAGACAGCCCAGCGTGCCTGTGTAAGGACCGACCACCAGTTCTTTCGGCTTTTCCGGGTCCACGACATAAAAGCCCGTCCAGAAAAAGCGCGGTCGGAAGGCTTCGGCGAGCAGGCATGATGTGGTGGCCAGACGCGCGGGCAGATAGGTTTCGCCTTCTACCACGGCGAAGATTTCTGCCTTGAGCTGTTCATAGCGCTGGGCGCGTTCTGTGTCGGTCATATCTGGTGCCTTTAGTCTTTCCGTGCATGTGCACCTGACTGCGCAAATGTTCAAGACCGGAACGCGCACAGCTATGTGAGCGGGACAGAGGCTTAACCAAGCGGCTTTTCCGATTATCGCATCTAAACAAAGTATTGAGGGCAGGGGGGGCAATTCGCGCGGGCCCATAGGAGCCTGAATTAACCTTTATCAGTTAAGGTATTAACGATAGCAGGCCGGGAGCAGACCCCGGTTCAAGGTCAGAACTTGAAACTAGGGAGCTCGTAATCATGACCCGATTTTACCTGAAACAGCTCACTGTTTGTGGATTTATCAGCGCAAGCATGGCGATGAGCGCGTGTTCAGACACGCTGGCTGGTGGGCCGCTTGAAAGTTCTGGTGTCGTCGGAGATTTCGGAAAGCCTGTGATCATGGCCGATGCGCAGTCATCGATCGGCCAACGCTATGACAGCTATCGTTCTGAACTGCCGCGCCGCTCAATTGAGCGCGAGCTTCAGGCTGAAAACAGCTTTGTATCTACAGGTGTCATCAGCGAACCTCCCATGCAGGAATACCGTCCGTATGCGCCAAATGTCCCGGCGTATACCATTCAGGCGGGTGCTTTTTATTCTTACGACAATGCGAGCCGTTTAGCGTTGCTCCTGTCTGGCTTTGGACAGACCCGCATTGACGAAGATTTCTATTACGGGAAGACCATTTACCGCGTGCAACTGGGCGGCTGGGTTAATCGCGAACAAGCGCAGCCCATGCTCGACCTCATTCAGGACAGGGGCTTTGAAGGCTTCATCACAGAAGCAAGTTAGACCCTTTCTTCATTCAGCGGGCACAAGTCGAAAATATCTCATTTGATCTGTTGAGATCGGTTGCTTTTCAACCGACTGGCGTACAAGCTCTGTCCATGGGGATAAGGGACGTACATGCCTGAGCGCAGCCTTGAAGACTCGCATTCTGCGCTGATGGATGATTCCGCCTATCAGTTTGAATTGCCGGTGCAGGAAGAGGCGTTTCAGCCGCAGCCACCCTCAGAGCCATCTGCATTCTGGATGGGCGTCGGGGATTTCCTGACGGCCATCGCACCCGTTATCAAATACCTGCTGATCGCGGCCGTTGTGCTACTGATCTGTTATGTCCTCTTCGTCGTAGTCAGCTCCGTTGCAAACCGTCGAAGTCTGTCACTGCGTCGGGCGAGGGGGCCGAAAGAGGACACCTTGCAGGATGTTGACCTGCGTCCGGATGAAGCCTTCGTAACTGACCTTCTGAAACAGGCCGATGCAATGGCAGAGCGCGGCGAGTATGCGCTGGCGATCCGCACCATTCTGCATTCCTCCTTTGAAGAGATGAAAGAACGCATCCGCGACCGGATTGGCATTTCGCTGACCGCCCGTGAAATTGGCAGGCTTGGCCAGATGCCCGATGCGTCGCGTACCGCTCTTCACGAACTGATTGCACGAGTGGAAATCAGCGCCTTTGGCGGCGCTGAGGTCGGGCAGGAAGACTATCTTGCCGCGCGCCGTGAATATGAAATCTTTGTGCGGGGCGAGGCCTAATATGGAACGCCGCACAGATCAGCCTTCTATTTTGAGCATTCGCACGGCCATTATCGCTGTGCTTGTGGCTGCAGTCAGCTTTGGCGTTCTGGTCGTGCTGTCGGCTTTTGCACCAGAGCTACGTGAGCGAAATAGCGCAGGTCTGCATGCCTATTCGACATCGGCGCTTGGCTATAATTTTGCGGTACGCCTTCTGGAAGATCAGGGCTATCCGGTGACGATCAGTCGCGAACTTTACAATCTGAGGGATCGGTATGCAGAAGGCCTGTTGATCATCACGCCTGCTAATACTGTTGATGGCCAGAAGCTGGCCGAGATGAATTTTCAGGGACGTGGTCAGCCAACGCTGATTATCCTGCCAAAGCGGTGGGGAATTCCGAACCGCGCAAACGCCCGTCACTATAGCCGCACAGATGACTTGCGGACAGAAGCTGTCCAAACGATCGCCAATCATCTGGGCGTTGGCCTGACCATTGAAGAGGCTGAGCCGGTCAGCTCTGTCACGATGAATGGCCGGGAAATGCCCGTGGTATTCAACGATCATATGCAGACCATAGCGGGCGACAATTTCGAAGCGCTGCTTTCAACGTCCGATGCGGCAGTCTTCGGGCGCATTGCTAATACGCAGACCTATATTCTGAGCGATCCGGAGCTCTTTAATACGCATGGTCTGAGCCATCTGGAAAACGCTGAAATCATGATGGCGATGATCAGCAATATGACGCGCAAATCCAGCAGCAATTCTGTCATGTTTGACGTGACGCTGCACGGGTTTGAAGGCACGCGAAACCTGCTGCGGATGATGTTCGAACCGCCAATTCTGGGCGCGACGCTGTTTGCGCTGGCAACGGCTATCTTGCTGGGCTGGGCAGCATTTCTGCGCTTTGGTCGGCCTGAAACAGAGCCGCCAGCGGTCGCAACCGGGCGTCAGTCACTGGTCGAGAGCACGGTCAGTCTGTTCAGCCAGTCGCGACAGGAAGTCAGTCTCGTCGAAGACTATGACCTTCTGGCGCGCCGCATGATCATCCGGCGGCTTGGATATTCAGAAGATTTATCGCGTGAGCAGATGGATAACATTCTTTCGCGCCGCGAAGCCCACCTGCGGGCGAAACATTCAGATGCGCCTGCATGGCCAGACCCGACACAGGTCAAAAACCTGTCTCAGCTTATGCAGTTTGTGCGGGACTATCACGTTTGGAACAGGGAAATGAGCAATGATAGCGAGTGATATTCAGGCTCTTGGCGAGAAGCTCAAAACACAAATCGGACGCGGCATTATCGGCCAGTCTGATGCTGTTGATCTGTTGCTGATCGCGCTTTTCTCAAAAGGGCATATCCTGCTTGAGGGACCGCCGGGTACAGCCAAGACCTTCCTTGCGCGATGCTTTTCGGCCTGTCTGTCTATGGAATATGGGCGCATCCAGTTCACGCCGGATCTCATGCCGGGGGATGTGCTGGGTACGAACTTCTTCAACTTCCAGACCAGCCAGTTCCTTCTCACTAAAGGTCCGATCTTCACTGAGCTTCTGCTGGCCGATGAGATCAACCGAACGCCGCCAAAGACGCAGGCTGCCTTGCTGGAAGCGATGCAGGAACGCCGGATCACGATTGATGGTGAAACCCATATTCTGAGCGACCAGTTCATGGTCGTCGCGACACAGAACCCAATCGAGCAACAGGGCACGTACCCGCTGCCGGAAGCACAGCTCGACCGTTTCCTCTTCAAGCATGAAATGGCGTATCCATCCGCTGAGGAAGAATTCAAAATCGTCGCCTCTCATGCGCTAGGCACGGGCGCGCCCTCTATGGAAGAGCTCGGCATTCAGTCCGTCGTTACGCGCGAGGAACTGAACGCCGCCTGCGAGTATATCGGGTCTGTGAAGCTCTCTGATGAGGTGATCGACTATACTATTCGTCTGGTGCGCGCGACGCGTGACCGCCCGCATCATCTGGATGTTGGTGTCAGCCCTCGCGCCGCTGTGGCAATTGCCGTTGCTGCACGGGCGCGCGCAGCGCTCAATGGCCGTGATTATGTGATCCCTGACGATGTAAAAGAACTGGCCGCCCCGGCCATGTGTCACCGCGTTGTACTGTCTGCGTCTGCCGAAATTGAGGGGCGTACAGCGGCGAGCATTATTGCCGATATTATTGCCGAGACTGAGGCGCCGCGCTGATCTATGCCAAGCATTCGTCCAACCCCTCTGGCAATCATTCTCATGGCAATGGGTATTCCCATCTGCCTGGTGTTTGCATGGATAGCGCCAGCTCTATGGGTGCTGTCTTTTGCGGGTATTGCGGCGATTGCTGTGCTGATCATTCTGGATGCACTCGCGGCCCGGTCATCGCGCGCGCTGACCATCACGCCGGACATTCCGCCGATCTGGTTCGTAGGCAGTGGAAACCGGTTCACGCTGACCATCACCGATGAAAAGCGTGGTTATCTGCCAAAGATAGAAGTGCGCCCTGAGTTTAATGAACTGGTCGATCCGCCGGGCGTGCGCATACTGCCCGCGAGCGGCGTGATAGATTTTGAGCTCAACATGAACCGTCGCGGCGAGGCGGTGCTTGATGCGCTCTGGCTGCGCTGGTCCGGACCACTTGGTTTTGTTCAGAAACAGCTTCAGCTCAAAGCCGGGTTCTCATCGCCAGTGAACCCCGACATCCGGATTTTGCAGACCGATGCGCTGAAGCTCATTGTGCGTGAGGCAGAGTTTGGTGTCAAGGCGCAGCGCGATCGCGGTGACGGCTCAGAATTCGATGCCATGCGTGAATTTGTGCCGGGCATGGACAGGCGCAGTGTCGACTGGAAAGCCTCCGCCCGTCACATGGCGCTGATGACCAAAGAATATCGTACGGAGCGCAATCACAATATCGTTCTGGCCTTCGATACAGGCCGGTTGATGTGCGAGCCGTTGAATGGGCTGCCGCGCCTTGATCATGCCGTTCATGCAGGGCTTTTACTGGCCTATGCCTCCCTGCGCGGCGGTGACCGGGTGGCCGTTTACGGCTTTGATGCGCAGCCACGCAATATGACCGGCATGGTCTCTGGCAATTCGGCGTTTTCCCGTCTTCAGACAGAATTGGCCAAGCTGGATTATTCAACAGAAGACGCGAATTATACCCTTGGCCTGACGCGTCTTTCAGCCGGGCTTAGCCGGCGCTCACTCATCATTCTGTTCACCGATTTTATCGATACGACGCAGGCTGAACTGATGGTCGAGAACGCAGCGCGTTTGTCCAAGCGTCATCTGGTACTATTCGCCGTGTTTGATGATCAGGACTTGCAGGCGCAGGCCAATGCCGAGCCGAAAACGCCAGAAGATGTGACGCGTGCCGTCATTGCCGACCAGCTGCTGCAATCCCGCCGAACCGTGATCCGGCGCCTGGAACGGCTGGGCATTGATGTGCTGGAAGCGCCTGTGAATGAGTTTTCGACCGCGCTTCTCAATCGCTATCTCAAAATTCTCCGACAGGAGCGTATCTGACCCATGTCTGATTTTGATCTGAAGAGTTATCGCTTCCGGGCAGAGCGTGAACATGACTGGCGCCAGCTCGAAGCCCTTTTGAACCGTGTCCAGGCAGCAGGGCCAAAGGATCTGGACCGGAACGAGCTTCTGCAATTGCCTCAGTTGTATCGGACGGCTGTGTCTTCGCTCTCAACGGCGCGCGCCGTTTCGCTGGATCGTAATCTGATCGCCTATCTGGAGGGTCTGTGTACGCGCGGATATCTGTTCATTCACGGGCCGCGCGTCACCTTTTGGCAGCGCTTTACGTCTTTCTTCCGCAAGGACTGGCCGGAAAGCGTTTATAGCCTCGGTTGGGCGACGCTGCTGTCTACGGGCATTACCGCAGGCTTCGCGCTGATAGCTTTCCTGCTCGTGCTGGCCGACCCGGAATGGTTCTATCCTTTCGGAGCCTTTATGGATTCACGAACACCTGATGCCAGCGTCGAAACTCTTCGGGAGACGATCTATACCGATCAATCAGAATGGGGTGGCTGGTTAAGTGTGTTTGCGTCACAACTCTTCACGCACAACACCATGGTCGCGCTCTTCTGTTTCGCGCTGGGCTTTATGGTCGGCATACCGACAGCCATTCTGCTGGCTTATAATGGCTGTATTCTGGGGGCCTATGTGGCGCTCTTTTACAGCAAAGGGCTCGGCTATGAGTTTGTGGGCTGGCTGCTCATTCATGGCGTGACGGAATTGCTGGCGATCATTCTGGCCGGGGCTGCGGGCATTCATATAGGCAAAACGCTGGCCTTTCCGGGCAAGATGCGACGGGTGGATGCCATGGCGAAGGCGGGTCGCATGATCGGGAATGTGGCCATGGGCTGTGTTCTGATGTTGCTGCTTGCCGCTGTGCTGGAGGGCTTTGGACGCCAGATGATCAACGACGACACGACGCGTTATCTGATCGCTGCTGTCTCTTTCCTTGGGTGGATGAGCTATTTCTACCTTCTGCCAAGGCGGGCGAACTGATGGCCGCAACTAATGACGCAGAAGGATATGTCGGACCGGGCGCTGTACGTTCAGCGCATGAAGTTCGTATGTGGCGTGAGGTGACCACGCCTGAAGGTGCGGTGATCCATCTGCGGATTGCGGATGCCAGCGAGCGTGCCGCGGCGCTCCTGATTGATGCGGCCGTCATGCTGTTCACCCTGTTGATTGGCGGGCTGATCATTTTGCTCGCCATGTCAGCGAGCGATGGCGCGTGGCGGGATGGTGGAACGATTATGTTCAACCTCTTCTTCTTCATTTTGCGCGGTTTTTATTTCACCATTTTTGAAATGGGCCGCCATGCGGCAACGCCGGGTAAGCGCGTCATGAAGCTGCGGGTCGTCGCGCGCGAAGGGCGACAGCTGACGGCCAATGCCATTTTCTCTCGCAATGTCATGCGAGAGTTGGAGGTCTTCCTGCCCTTCACCTATCTGGTGAGCGGGGGAGGCGGCGATGTGTTTGACTCCATGTCGACCCTGCTGGTGCTGATCTGGCTCGGCGTGTTTGTGCTCATGCCATTGTTCAACCGGGATAAATTACGCGGCGGCGATCTGGTCGCGGGCACATGGGTGATCCGCAATCCGAAGCTGGAACTGGCCAAAGATGTTTCTGCTACGAACACGATAGATGCGGGAGACGAGTTTCAGTTCACTGAAACGCAGCTCTCCACCTATGGCGAGCATGAATTGCAGGTGCTGGAAGATGTGCTGCGGGCGTCATCTGAGCAGGTTCAGAAAGCCGTCGCTGAGCGTATTCGTCAGCGCATTCAATGGGAGGCTGCCTCTGGAGAGTCAGACCGCGCCTTTCTTGAGGCCTTTTATAAAGCATTGCGAAAGACGCTGGAGACGCGCATGCTGTTTGGCAAACGCAAGAAAGATAAATTCGACACGGGAAGCGCGCCTTAAGGGGAGAGGCTCTCCGGTCACGCTTCTGGAGAGTAACTGAATGCCGCTCCGAGATTTCGGGTTGCTGAGCCTTGTCTGCATGGTCTGGGGGCTGAACGTCATCGTCACACGATGGGTGTTTCTGAACTCTGACATTGAGCCGATCTTCTACGCTGCTCTGCGCTTTATGCTGATCGCACTGGTACTGACACCGGTATTCTTTCGCCGTGTGCCAAACCAGCTGGGACGCCTTTTCTTCATCGCGTTGTGCATGGGCTCTGCGCATTTTGCGCTGCTTTTTATCGGGCTTTCCATGGCGAGCGGCAGTGCGGCGGCTGTTGTGGGGCAGATGATGGTGCCGTTCACCACTATTCTCTCTATTGTTTTCCTTAATGAAAAAGTCCGTTGGCGGCGGGGGCTTGGTATTACGCTCGCCTTTCTGGGCGTGCTGATTATCTCGATTGATCCGACCAATTTCTCGATGGAGTTCGGTCTGCTCTTCGTTGTCGGCTCCGCTTTTGTCGGGGCGGTCGGCGCGATCATGATGAAACAGATCAATCCGCTTCCTGCCATTCATGTTCAGGCCTGGGTGGGGCTTATGTCCTTCGCGCCATTGCTGTTGCTTTCCGGACTGGTCTACGGATTTGACGCGGGCGTTGCAGGCCAGTTTGTCATTTTCGCCAATTCAGATTGGCTCATCTGGGTGGCAACAGCCTTTGCTGTGCTGGGCGTTTCCATCTTTGGCCATGGTTCATTCTACTGGCTGATCACACGCCATGAGATGACGCTTCTGTCGCCGCTGACCCTGATGACGCCTATCTGGGGCGTTGTGTTCGGCGTGATCATTCTGAATGAGAGCATCAATGCGAAGTTTCTGGTCGGCGTGGTGTTTTCCCTGCTGGGCGTGCTCATCATTGCCTTGCGTCCGAACAGCAAACTCCCTTTAGCTGCTCAGGTCAGAAAACTGATGAGCGGCACATGAGAATTATCGACAGTCCATCTCCGAACTTTAATGACCGGCGCTTCCCGGTGGATATGCTGGTCCTGCACTATACCGGCATGAAAACGGGCCCATCTGCGCTGGAGCGCATGTGTGACCCGAAGGCGGAAGTCTCTTCGCATTATATGGTCGAGGAGAATGGTGATGTTTTTCAGCTGGTCGATGAGAGCATGCGTGCATGGCATGCCGGCCGGTCGAGCTGGTTTGGCGACACCGATCTGAACTCACGATCGGTTGGTATTGAGATCGTCAATCGAGGGCACAACATCCCGCTGCCCGGCGGTGAGCTGCAGCCCTATTTCCGGGCGCAGATTGAGTCCGTGATCGAGCTGAGCAAATCCATTCTGGACCGCCATAAAATCCCGCAAAATCGCGTGGTCGGCCATTCTGACATCGCACCGGAACGCAAGGATGATCCGGGCGAGCATTTCCCCTGGGAAGAATTATCCGAGCGCGGTGTCGGGTTCTGGCCCGTGCGTCCGGATGAGACGGCGTTTCCATCTGTCGCGCCACAGGGCGAGGGGATCAAGCTCGGTGAGACAAGCGAACGCGTCGCTGAGCTGCAATCACTATTGGCGCAGATCGGCTATGCCGTAGAAGCCGACGGCACATACGACAAGTTTCTCGGCATTGTGATCACAGCCTTTCAGCGCCGCTGGAACCAGTCCAGTGTGACAGGCCTTGCAGACCCGATGACGGTGGAACTGATCCGCCGCGTTGCAGAGCTCGCCGGCGCAAGCTCTCGCTAGGAGTAAAATCCGCAGTCGAGCTTAAAACAACCCAGTCTTTGGCGGAATACGAACAACAAAAAACCCGCTTTCAGACTGCATATGCGCAAAACGGAGGACGCATATATGATCCGGATTTCTTCACTGGCGCTGACCCTGATGTTGGCCGCCTGCGCGCAGCAGGCAAGTGTTTCTGAAACAGCTGAAACTGCAGAAATTTTGATCCCAGTGCCCGAAGACGGCGAGGGTGCGCTCGCGCCTCTAGCGACGACGGAGGAAATTGAATTCGCGATTCAGTCGCCGGTTCTGGATGCCCTGCGCGTCTTTTCACCGCCGCATGCCCCGTTCACTGTGATCGATAATATCCACCATGTCGGCGGGGCGAGTGTCAGCGCCTACCTCATCACTACGGATGAAGGCCATTTCCTGATCGATGGCATTGTGCCTCAAAGCCCGCCCATGATCGTTGAGAATATTGAAGCCCTTGGCTTTGATATTTCCGACGTGCGCTATTTGCTGAACAGCCACGCGCACATAGACCATGCAGGTGGTCTGGCCGCGCTGAAGCAGGCCTCCGGTGCTGAGATGGTGGCCAGTGAGAGGGATGCACCCATTCTTGAAGCTGGCGCGATCTCCTTTGGTCCGTCAGCCGGAATGCCGTTTCCACCTGTTCGGGTCGACCAGATCATTTACGATGGTGACCAGCTGACATTGGGCGACACGACCCTGACCGCCGTCATTATGCCGGGGCACTCACCGGGGTGTACATCATGGCTGGTGGATGTGACGGATGAAGATGGAAACCCGCATCAGGCCTTTTTCCATTGCAGCACGAGTTTGGGCGGTCAGCGCGTGGCTCCGGAAAGCTATCCCGGAATGGTCGATGACTATCGAGCAACGTTCGAGCGTGTGCGCGGTATTGATGCGGATGTGTTTCTGGCGTTCCATTCCAGCATGTTCGGCATGCTGGACCGGTATGAACGTCTGATGGGAGGCGATGATCTCGCCTTCGTTGATGCAGGCGCGCTGCAGCGCTTCAATGATGCGTCGGAGGCTCAGTTCAATACTGCCCTGAGCCGCCAACAGTCAGAGCTGGAAACTAGTTCCCGGTAAAGGTCGGTGTGCGCTTTTCGAGAAGCGCGGTGACGCCTTCCATATGGTCGTCTGTAGTGTGTAGGAGCGCCTGCATAGCCGCAGAGAGTTCCATGATCTGCTCATAGGTTGCAGACTGGCCCTGACGCAGAAGAGACTTTGCAAATTTAAGAGAGCGCGGTGGCTGTTTTGCGACTTTACCCGCCAGCTCCATTGCTTCATCCATCAGCTTGTTGTCATCGACTTTCTTGGATGCCAGACCCCATTCGACAGCTGTGTCTGCGTCGTAAAGGTCGCCGGTGAAGATCATCTCAGCAGCGCGGGAAAGGCCGACAATACGTGGCAGCAGCCATGCGCCGCCATCACCTGGAATAATGCCCAGACGCAGGAATGGCATGCCGAAGCGCGCAGAGGCGCTGGCAATGCGCATATCTGCCATACAGGCAACGTCACACCCAAGACCAACAGCCGGGCCATTAACGGCCGCGATGAGCGGGATTTCGAACTTCCAGAGGGAGTTCACAATCATATGGATGTTCTTGGTGTAGCCCTCGCGAACCTGTGCCGGATTGCCACCAAATGCGCCGGTGCGCTCTTTCATGGCTTTCAGGTCGCCGCCCGCAGAGAAGGCGCGGCCTGCACCAGTGAGAACGGCGCAGCGAATTTCAGGGTCAGCAACGATCTCGTTTGTAGCGTCGACAAAGGCTTGTCCGTCGCCTGCTTTGCCCAGCGGGTTCAGCTGGTCGGGACGGTTCATGGTAATGACAGCGACTGCGCCATGTTTTTCGAGTTTGATCAGATCGTGCATGTTTATGTTTCTCCCCTTGAGATCTTTTCTCGTTTCTGCCTGATCGTCAGCAAAATGCAATAAGCGCGGCGGCTTAGTTCACCGTAATAGGCGCGCCATAGTCCACTTCGACTTCGGGCTCAGGAGGGGGCGCTTCGCGGCGGGGCGGCGCGGGTGGCTCAACCGGTTCACGGAAAATCGGCGGGCAGGCGCGATAAAGCTCGTAGTCTGAAAGCTCTGGCAGGTCCTCGGCGACGGGTGTCATGGCGATCAGCGTGTCCATATATCCGCGGCCCCAATCGGTGCTGAGCACATAGCCCGTACGAATGTCGACTAGGCGGGGGATCTCTTCAAAGGCTTGCGGTGTAGAGACTGTAATGCGTCGTACCGGAGCGCCCTGACCATCAATGCCGGCGGTTGGTGAACGATAGACCTCAGAAACGGTGATCTCGTCATCTGTGCCTTCAAGCGTGAAAAAGACACGGTCACCAAAGCCCAGCGCGCTGAGCTGCGCATCGGCCTCTGCAATGCGCTCGTCTGATGGCGTCACCGAGTGCAGGCAGTCTGATGAGAACACGCCGTAAAGCGCCTCTGCATAGTAATACTCATGACCGCCCGGATCGCCGAGATAGATCGTCCATGGACCGCGTTGCCCAACGGCGGTCATCGCTAATTCGCCGGACACGCTGCCCGCTTCCTGAACTTCGTAGGTGAGCTGTGTGCCTTTGGCGACCATAGGTGAGGGCATCTGGGCCAGTGCTGGCGTACTCGTGCCAAGGGCACAAATCGCACCAAAGGCGAGAAGAGAAGGTCGGAACATGGTCAGCGATAACACTCTGATTAAATGAATTTCATTCCGCATAGCACAGGGTTTGCGCCTTGCCACTGCGTGTGCTGCTCAGAGTTTTGAACTTGCCGGTGCCGGGACCTTGTCTTCATTGAAATAGACGCCCGGACATTGGGCCTCGACCTGTTCGCGCGTGATATTTGGCGAAGGCGTAGCCACCTCGATGACGCGGGTGAGGGTGTCCGTTGACCCATCGCCCCAGTCGAGCTGAAGCAGCACTGCGCCGTCCCGTGTGGAAACGTAAGTTTCCCTGGGTAAGTCGTCGCCATAGCTCAGAATAGTCGTGCGCGCAGCTATAGGATGGTCAAAGAATTCCGGAAGGAGGAATTGATGCTCTACAGAGAGCTCAATTGTATAGATCAGGTCATCGTCGGAGAAGAGAACTGAGCGCTGAGGTGACAGGTTTCCTACCTGGCTATCAATGCTCTCAACATAAGCCAGCTCGCTGGTATCATGGCTGTCACAGGTCATGAACACGCTGCTATAGCGTGTTTCCGCATACATGATCGGGTCCTGATTCAGCACCAGCTCGCGGTAAAAGCGCCAGGGACCAATTTCACCAAGATAGATGGTCATATAGTGCTCATCTTCCCAGTCCGGTGACTCTGAGAGATAAACGAAGCTGTTTCCGGGAACGAGCCAGTCTTCGCCTTCCTGAGCATACGCGGCCACCGCGCAAACAGACAGGCAAAGCGCTGAGGCCATAAATTGGCTTAAAAGTCTGGTCAGTTTCATCATTGTCCCCACACAAACACACCCAGCCCATACAATGACAGGCTGGGCGTTCCAGACAAGGCTTTCTCGCCTGAGTTAAGGAAAGAGCGCAGGGCAGAGGATTTCAGCCTGAGCCTCTGTGATGGGGCGAGCGGCGTTTCCGGAATATAGATGCTGGTCATGCGCTCATACCCGCCATCCGGAAGATCTAGCCTCAGAAACAGCTCGCCATTGCGCGTCATGGTCAGAATTTCGGTCTCGCCATCAGGATAGCTGATATAGCTGGCGCGCACGAGCACCGGAATATTGGCCAGTTTCCGGTCCAGATAGGAGTGCTCGACGGAAAGGCTGACCGTATAATCAAGATCGCCCTGTTTGACCGGAATAGGTTGATACGGCTCAGCTGCGTCCAGTCGACGGATGATCGCTTCGATATAAGGGCGTGGGATGACGGGCTCATCATCGCAGTTTACATAGGCGCTGTTAAAGTGCGTATCTGCAAACAAATACGGGTCTTCGCCGTCTTCAAGAAAGCGGTATACGCGCCACGGGCAGACCTGTCCCCGAAACTCAATTATATACTCGTAGGAATCCGCATTGGGGGAGATGCCTTGATAGGTGAAGGCGTTTCCGGGGCTTAGCAGGCTGGTATTGTCTCCTGCATGTGCCGACATTGAAGCGCCAGCGACGGCGCCGATAAGAACAGAAAAACAGGCATGACGAAGCGCATGTGTGGTGATCATAAAATCCCCCAACAAAAAAGCGCCCAGCCTGCGTACAATGACAGGCTGGGCGCTTAATTCAAGGGGTCTTAGAAAAGCTTATTCAGCAGCGATTGCGACTGGCTTTTCTGCAATGCTTGCATAACGGCGCAAGTGATAGTCGACATTGCCGAACTGGGTGTCGATCAGAGACAGGCGCTTGAAGTAATGACCGAGGCGAAGCTCGTCCGTTACGCCCATACCACCATGAATTTGCGTTGCAGCCTGACCAATAAAGCGACCAGAATTACCGATCTGAACTTTAGCGGCAGAAGCAGCTTTCTTGCGCGTGTCAGCATCTTCTTCGAGGCGCAGCGTGACCTGATAGGTCATGGAGACTGACTGTTGCTGCTCGATGAACATGTCGACCATGCGGTGTTGCAGAACCTGGAAGGTAGAGATCGGAACGTTGAACTGCTTGCGCTGTTTTGCGTATTCGATCGTGTCTGCGTTTGCGATTTCCATCGCGCCGCACGCTTCTGAACAAATGGCTGCAATGCCTTCGTCGGTGACTTTTTCGATGAGTGGGAAAGCAGCGCCTTCTTCACCGATCATTGCGTCGCCAGACACTTCAACATTCTCGAAATAGACTTCAGACGCGCGATAGCCATCCATGGTTGGATAGTCACGCGTTGAAATGCCTGCAGCGTCTTTCGGTACGATGAAGACGGAAATGCCGCTCTCGTCGAAACGGTCGCCGGATGTGCGGGCTGTAACAACCAGATGGGTTGCCCAAGGTGCGCCCAGAACAACAGACTTCTGGCCGTTCAGAACGTAAGATGAGCCATTTGCTTTCGCCGTGGTCGTCACATCGTTCAGATTGAAGCGGCTTGTTGGTTCTGCGTAAGCGAATGCGAAGATGGTCTCGCCGCCCATCATTGGTGCGAGGAATTCTTCTTTCTGCGCAGCAGAGCCGCCATGCTTCAGGAAGCCACCGCCAAGTACAACGCTTGGTACGAATGGTTCAACCACGAGGCCTTTGCCGAACTCTTCCATGATGACCATGGCATCGACAGCATTGCCGCCCAGGCCGCCATCTTCTTCAGAAAATGGCGCCATGAACAGGCCGAGTTCTGCGAACTGAGCCCACATTTCTGGGCGCCATCCAGATTCGCTGGTGATGACCTTGTTACGGGTCTCCCAGTCATATTGTTCACGGATCATTCGGGACAGTGAGTCCCGGATCATGTTCTGTTCTTCAGTAAAGCTGAAATCCAATTTTTCTCTCCCCAGTGATACTGGTATGTGTTGTGTTCGTTGAAGCGTTCACGGGCTTAGAGGCCCAGAACAGCCTTTGCGATAATGTTGCGCTGAATCTCGTTAGAGCCGCCATAAATGGAGGTCTTACGCATGTTCAGATAATCCGGCAGCGCGTGGTGGGCGTAGCTCGGGCCAATCGGGAAGCGATTGCCACCTTCTTCCGGGAAACCACGGAAATAAGGCGCGGCGTAATTGCCAACGGCTTCGATGGTGAGCTCGGTCAGACGCTGCTGGATCTCTGTACCCTTAATTTTCAGGAGAGAGCTTTCAGGGCCCGGGCCTTTGCCGGCCTGCATAGCAGACAGGGAACGCAGCTCGGTGAACTCGAGAGCCGTAAGGTCGATTTCAAGCTTGGAAATCTTTTCAGCAAAATCCGGGTTCTCGATCAGCGGCTTGCCGTTATCGAGTTCCTTCGTTGCGATTTCGCGGAGTTTTTCAATGCCGCGCTTGGAGCGTGCAACGCCTGCGATACCTGTACGCTCGTGCGCGAGCAGGAATTTCGCATAGGTCCAGCCTTTGTTTTCTTCGCCAACGAGGTTCTCAACCGGAACACGCACGTCTGTGAGCCAGACTTCGTTCACTTCATGGCCGCCATCGGTCATGATGATTGGACGAACTTCCACGCCCGGCGTGTCCATAGGAATCAGAATGAAGGAAATACCTTCCTGCTTCTTCACGTCTGGGTTTGTGCGGCAGAGGAAGAAGCCCATGTCAGCGAACTGACCAAGCGTCGTCCATGTCTTCTGGCCATTGATGACCCATTCATCGCCGTCACGAACAGCTGTGGTTTTCAGGCCAGCAAGGTCAGAACCAGCGCCCGGCTCGGAGAAGCCCTGACACCACCATGTTGTGCCGTCGACGATACCTGGCAGGTATTTTTCTTTATGTTCCTGGCTACCGAATGTGTAGATAACCGGACCGACCATTGAGACAGCGAAAGGCAGCGGCATGAGTGTGTCTGCGCGCGCATTCTCTTCAGACCAGATGTATTTCTGTGTCGGGGTCCAGCCCGTGCCACCATACTCAGTCGGCCAGGACGGAACGGACCAGCCTTTTTTACCCAGAACCTGGTGCCAGGACAGGAACTGTTCTTTCGACAGCTCTTCGCGATCCTTGCCCTTAATGTCTGCTGGGTAGTTTTCTTCGATGAAGGTTCTCACTTCCTCGCGGAAAGCAATATCTTCAGGTGAAAATTCTAAGTTCATGTTTGTTTCTCCCATGACGTCTCACGCGCCATAATATGGAGAAAGGTTATGCCTTCAAGATGCCGTACGGGGAAGGTGTTATCTAAATAACATTATTGGACAATTTGTCCTTTCATGCCCGAAAGGCATGAGGATTATTACCCAGAAGCATTAGCCACTGTGCAGGCCGCCTGAATGAGCGGTAGGGCCAGTAATCCGCCCATGCCTTCGCCCAATTGGAGCTTCAGATCCAGCAGTGGTTCGAGGTCCATGCGTTCCAGAATAGCCTGATGGGCCGGACGGTCTGTCGCCTGACCTGCAATGACGTGGTCAATTGCGCGCGGATGAATCGCGTGAACAACGCCCGCAGCGACCGCTGTAGCGAAGCCATCGAGAATCACTGGAATGCCCTGATGGCGTGCTGCGATGATCGCGCCGACGCAAGCGGCGAGCTCACGGCCACCAAGGCGTTGCAGGCAGCGCAGTGGATCATTCAGGTGTCCGCGATGGGTTTGCAGTGCGCGATAGAGCACACCCGCACGGGCAAGGTTTACTTCTTCAGGTACGCCCTGACCGGCGCGTACCCAATATTGCGCATCACCGCCATAAAGCGCACAGGCGACTGCCGCCGCAGCCGTGCCGCCACCTACACCCAGAACACCAATGGCAAGGCAATCAGGATTTTCCGCAACCGCTTCCATGCCAAAGGCGATGGTAGAGGCGCATTCCTGTTCAGACATAGCCGGTTCTGTAGAGATGTCTTTGGTTGGAACTTCCAGTGCCAGTTCGAAGACGCGCAGGGTCGCATTGGACTGCGCGGCGAGCCCGTTGGACACCATCTTGCCCTCTTGCAGCGCTTTTACGCGCGCCTGAGTGGCATCATCGCGGGATACAGACACACCATATTTTGCAAGGCCGTGTGCGCCAGCGAACAAAGCAAGCGTGGAGTTTTCCAGCTTCGGTTTGTCACTGCGCTGACATGCGGCCATCCACTCGCCCAGTCGGTCAAGGCGACCATATTTGGACATGCGTACGCTGCCATCCGGATTAAAATCACGTGGAAGGTCAACAACGGGCTGATTGAGGATCAGGTCCTGTACGTCATCAAGTGGGGATGCAGGGTTGCCGGTCATGTATTCGCTTTAAGATCTTTCGGTTCTGATATGATTGCTCGAATCTTCAACGCAATCCCGAACGGGTATAAGTCTGCGATTAATCATACTCTGTGACAATAACGTTACGAGACAAATCATCCTTGCCTGATTTCCGGGCCTGAGCATAACTCTTCTAATGACTGTGACACCAATAACATCCCCCTGCATTCGCGTATGCGCCATAGACGGAGAGACCGGTTGGTGTCTTGGCTGCGGTCGCACACTGAAAGAAATTGCGCAATGGGTGAAATATACGGATCAGCAACGAGATTCGATTACAACAGACTCTAAATCGCGCCTTGAGGTCCTCAAAGACCAGGGCAAGCTGGGCTGAGGAGTCGTAAAACGCCATGCTAAAAGTTGCCGTTCCGGTCTTTATTCTCGTGTATATCAGCGTGGCTGTAGCTGCTCGGTTTAATGATCAGCTGGAAACTGAGGAGACGCCAGAACCCGTTGTCATGGAGGCGACAACCTCTTTTCGTCCTGAAGCGCCGGGGCCGAATGCTGCTGTTCTGCGACGCGGCAGCGACAATCATTTCTGGGCTGATGCCAACATTAATGGCCGTCAGGTCCGCTTCATGGTGGATACAGGCGCGAGCATGGTCGCGCTCACCCGTGAGGACGCACAGCGTATTGGCATCGGGGCTGAGGAACTGGATTTCCGTTGGGAAGTGAATACCGCAGGCGGCGGCACACGCGGTGCTTACATCATGCTGGATGAAGTTCGCATTGGTAATGTGGAAGTGCAGGAAGTCGGCGCGCTGGTTCTGGAATCAGATCTTCAGCAATCGCTGCTCGGCATGAGTTTTCTGAATGAGCTTCGCAGCTATGAGGTGCGTTCCAGCTCCATGATTATCCGTGAATAATCGCAGAGCGATCAGAAGCCGAACGCAATCCGGACCATGTTTCCGGAGACAAGAATCATCACCACACCGAAAACCCGACGTAGAGTGGTCGCGTCCAGTCTGTGGGCAAGGGCTGCGCCAACTGGTGCTAGACTGGTTGTCATAATGCCGATGATCAGAATGGCAGGCACATTCAGATAGCCAAGTGAGAAGGGGGCGCGGCCATCCAGCCCCCAGCCCGTAACGGCATAGCCAATGGCGGCCGGAAAGCCGATGGCTGCGCCAAAGGTCGCCGCTGTGCCAACCGCGCGGTGCACGGTATAGCCGCAAAGCGTCATCAGCGTGACGCCGAACACGCCGCCGCCAATACCCATAATGCCAGACAGCGCCCCAAGCCCGCCAGCAAGCCCGACACGGGGCAGGCCGGTTGGCAGGCTGTCGCGAAGCTTCCAGCTTGGGCGGCCCATAATGAATTGAAGCGCGACCAAAAGCAGAATGATGCCGAAAATGGCTCGCATGCCCGGGCCTGGAAGGAAGCCGGCAATCAGTGCACCCAGCACAGACCCTGCCATAATCCAGGGCACCCAGCCTTTGACGACCTCCATATCCACCGCGCCGCGTTTGTGGTGGGCCATGGCCGACCGGATAGACGTCGCAACAATAGTCGCGAGCGAACAGCCGACGGCTGCGTGCATGGAGGTTTCGGTGAAGCCCAGCTGATCAAAGACAAAAGCCAGCACGGGTACGATCACGACGCCGCCGCCAATGCCAAACAGGCCAGCGATCAGGCCAGCAAACGTGCCGGCAGCAATAAGTGCGAGAAGAAGCGGGCCATAGGCGGCGATGAATTCAGTCATGAGGCTTCATTGCAGCGCAGGCCGTCACCAGCAAGAGAAAACTGGTTCAGCGTGATAACAGCTCAGAGAGCTGGCTGAGCATGGCGCGCGACCAGTTCGAGCGCTGCATCAAACACCTCAATGCCAGCCTCTTTGCGAGGTGCATTCTCTGAGAGATAGCGTCGCCATTGGCGTGCGCCCGGCAGGGTGTTGAAGGCCCCCAGAATATGGCGCGTCATGGCGTGAAGCGGCGTGCCTTTATCCAGCTCGGCTGCGAGATACGCGCGATAGGCGCTCATTGCGGAGATCATGTCCGGATGGCGCTGGGGCTTGCCGAAGATGAGCGGGTCGACCTTCAGCAGGATGGCCGGATCCTGATAGGCTGCACGGCCCAGCATGACTCCGTCCAGATGATCCAAATGAGGCAGGCTGTCTTCAACAGTTGTGAGACCACCATTCAATGTGATGATCAGGTCCGGATAGGCGGTTTTCACTTCATGGACGAGGTCATAGTCGAGCGGCGGAATATCCCGGTTCTCCTTTGGCGACAGGCCTTTCAGCCAGGCTTTTCGGGCATGGACATGAAACACGGTGCAAGCGCTGTTCTTTGAAACCGTCTCCACAAAGCCGAACAGGCGCTCGCGCGGTTCGTCTTCATCGACACCAATGCGGTGCTTCACGGTGATTGGAATGCTGACGGCATCCTGCATGGCGGCAAGACAATCTGCCACCAGTTCTGGCTGGCGCATGAGGCAGGCCCCAAACGCACCGGATTGCACGCGATCTGATGGGCAGCCGCAATTGAGGTTCACCTCATCATAGCCAAAGCCTTCGGCAATGCGGCAAGCTTCAGCCAGTTTTGTCGGCTCATTTCCGCCAAGCTGCAGAGCCAGCGGATGCTCAACATCAGAATAGCCAATCAGTCGTTCGCGATCGCCATGAATGACCGCGTCGGCTGTCACCATTTCAGAATACAGAAGCGCATTGGAAGACAGCTCACGATGGAAGGCCCGGCAATGCCGGTCGGTCCAGTCCATCATGGGCGCAACTGAGAATCTGTAATGGGTTTTAAGCGACATGTTTTCGGGGGCTTGGTTTTATAAATCGCAGGCGATCTGCGCGTGTTTTGACCGCTCTATACAGAAGGTGCGTTTAAGAATCAAAAACTGAGCTGACACCGGGAACCGGATGCCTTTTCGCGCATTGGAGGAATTAACAAAAGGTTATTCCATGAAACGCCATCTCGGTATCGCAATCGTTCTGACGCTCGCCGCCGCGCCACTCGCGCAGGCCGAACTTCGTGCGACTGAAATCCAGGACGTGGAAAACCTCTGCCTTCGTGGACTAAACCCCATCCCGGTCAGCTGGGATGAAGAAACAGGCGCTCAGATTTACGCACTTCAGAGTGTGGATGAATTTGGCAATGCGCAAAGCGCATATCTGATCAGCCAGCAGGAATTGAATTCAATGCCAGTCTGTGTGGCTGCGCCTGCCGATTTTGCGTCTGAAGGCGGTGAATACCAGACCGCTTCGTTCACGGCGAATGCAGGCGTCTGATCTCTCCCTCAGAACAATTCTCTCAATCCGGGCCGGGTCACATGTGGTGAGCCGGCTTTTTTAATATCTGTAATCGAACGCCACTACCCCAGAGCTCCAGACACAAAAAAGGCTCCGGAATGCGGAGCCTTTTTATGAATTTTGGGTTTTCCGCTAAGCGTTATAGCGGGCTTCGACCCCTGAGTGCGCGTGCGAGGAATGTCACCACGAGCAGTGCGAGGAATACGAAGAACAGAAGCTGTGCGATACCTGCAGAAGCGCCTGCAATACCACCAAAACCGAACGCAGCGGCTACGATAGCCAGTACAAAAAATGCGAGTGCCCAACCGAGCATGATAGTCTCCTTTGGTTGCGACGCTGTCATTGCGTCTATGCCAGTAACAACAAAGGAAATGGGGGAAGGGTTCCGAAATTTTTAACTTGAAAGAGAGAGATTTTTAACGGGAACCAGACGGGTATCCCATGCGTTTTCTCCTCATTGCATCAGAGGAGTTGAAAATGAAAAACTGGTTGAAATTTATGACGTTCGGTATGGTCGCGCTTATGGTGACAGCTTGCAATACCGTTGAAGGTGTTGGCGAAGATGTTGTCGTTGCGGGCGATGCTATTGAAGACGCTGGCGACACGAACGACTAAGCGTTCCTTTGTTACGGTCGGCTGGTGCAAGATACGCTCTGGCCAGTCGACTGAGCACCATTTTTTCTCTCAGAATCCATAATAATAAAGAGGGCTCATGCATTTCTCAGCTATTGTAAACCTGGCATCCGGATCTGTGCCGCCAGAAGGCGACAGACTGCTTCAGGAAGAAGTTTCCCGGTTAGGTCATAGTGTGGAAGTGCACGTCGTAAACGGAGCAGAGCTCGTTGACGTCTGGGCAAATGTGGATGCTGAGACAAGTGATGGGGTTATCGCGTGGGGCGGCGATGGGACATTGTCTTTCGTCTTGTCGCGATCTTGCGAAGATGGGCTTCCCGTTCTGCCGCTTCCGGGCGGAACCATGAATATGCTTCCTAAATATATCCACGGTGAAGACACTGAGTGGAAAACCTGCCTCGAACGGGTTTTGGAAAATCCGGAAAAGACCACCATCCCCGGTATCCGCGTCGGCGAGGAGATGTGCTATGTTGGCGTCCTTGTCGGGCGTCTGACACGACTTGCTCACTCAAGAGAGCATTTGCGATCCGGTGAAATTGGTGAAGCGGTGCAGGCTCTTGTGCGCAATGATGTGCTCAATCTGAAAACTCGCCTTGAAATCAATGCCGGTCTGGAAGACTGGGATGCGACCGCGATTGGCGTTTTCGTTCCGGAAAAAACCGGGCGGCCTTTGGAAATTGTCAGCATTGACCCGGATTCGCTGGGCGAGCTGATAGAAACGAGTCTTGATGCGATGTTGCATGATTGGAAAACCGCGACGGGAGTAGAGCGACATTCCGCACGGCACATTCATATCGGTTTGATTGATGATGGCGCATCGGTGCATGTCGCCATGGATGGCGAGCCGACAGAAATTCCCGCACCGTTTGCGATTGATCTCGTAGAACAAGCAGCGCAGGTCTGGAGTGCCGCTGATAAATGATCCGACTAATTCAGCTTGCTGACCTACATTTCGGGCGGGAACATCCGCAGGCCATGCCCGCCGCCATACCCGCAATTGAAAGTTTACACGCAGACGGTCTGATCGTGGCAGGTGACCTGACGCAGCGCGGTTCCCGTGCAGAGTTCGAGGCTGCGGAGAACTGGTTGTCGCGTCTTTCGCTTCCAAGGATTATTGTGCCAGGCAATCACGATACGCCGCTTCTCAATCTATATGCGCGCGTGCATGCGCCTTTTGACCGGTTTCTCGATAGGTTCAGACCTCAATTTGATGACCTTCAGCTAAACAATGTGCGCGTTATGGGGCTGAACACGTCGCGTGGTTGGCAGGTGCGTCGTAACTGGGCGGAAGGTTCGGTCAATCTGGAAGATCTTGATGACTGCATTGAACGCGCGGATTCAATAGAAACGCCCGTTTCGGCGATTGTGTGTCACCACCCGTTTAAAGCCGTTCCGCGTTCGCCTTTGCAAACGCGGACACGCCGTGGAGACCGCGCGAGCAAACGCCTTGCCCGAAGCCCGGTAAAAATGTTGCTGACAGGGCATGTGCATCAACCCAGCGTACATCAATGGCGCGAAGGCGATGGTCAGTATCTGGCAATTGGCGCAGGCACTTTATCTAATCGTCTGCGTGACTGGCCGCCCAGCTTCAATGAAATTCTCATTGATGATGGCCATATTACCGTGAATGCGCACACCTTTTCTGAGGGGCGCTTTTCGCCCTTTAAAATGGGAAGTTTCAAGGTCTGAATCTCGGAACCCTGCCTCTCTCTCCGCGTTGATCTGAAGTGATATAACAGGAGAGAAACAATGCTTATTCGATCAATGCTCGTGGCTGGCCTCAGCCTGACTGCACTTGCTGCCTGCGACACCAATGATGGTCCGCTGGAAGAAGCAGGTGAGGATATCGATAACGCCGTAGAAGAAACGGCTGATGAGTTTGAAGAAGCGACGGACTAAGTCCGGCCCGGCTCTCGAACTCTCAGAACTCAGTAAATTAAGGAGATCATCATGGCTGTAGAAGCTCTGAAAATCGCAAAACCCGACTTCAACCGTAACACTGGCATCTCGCCGGAAGATCGCGCGGAAATCGCTGAAAAGCTCGGCACTGTTCTGTCTGATTCCTACATGCTCTTCATCAAGACACAGGGTGTGCACTGGAACGTTACAGGCCCAGTCTTTGTGGGTGTGCATGAGCTGACAGAGAAGCAGTACACAAACCTGTACAATGCGATTGACGAAATTGCAGAACGCATTCGCGCTCTCGGCCATAAAGCACCGGCGAGCTACACCAAATATGGTGAGCTGTCTTCCATCAAGGATGAGGACGAGCCGAAAACTGCTGTAGAGATGATCAGAATGCTTACGCGAGATCATGCGACTGCTGTCAAAGGTATGCGCGAAGCTGTCGAATGGTGTGAAGGCAAAAATGACTTCGTCACCGCCGACATGATGATTGAGCGTATGACCTGGCACGAAGAAGCGATCTGGATGCTTGAATCCATCATCGCTGAATAAGCTTCAGGTCAAAAAGACTAGGCAAAGAGCCTCCGGATTTTCCGGGGGCTTTTTTGTATTTGAAATGCCACCGGCGTGCTGGTGGGTATCCCGTGATCTTCGTCCTGTCCGATCAGATCATACAGCAGCACACAGTAGCGGCGCCGCGTTTATGGGAGGCATCAATGTGTTGAGCACCAGCTCCGCAGCTGAATAAGAAAAGCCCGCTGACAGATAAATCAGCGGGCTTCAGCTCTGCAGTGATTTTGAAATGATGCTTCTTGATAGGATAAGAAAACAGGCGTGAGGCTCAAGCGGGTGACGCTTCGCAGTCAGGCACGGTCAGCGTGACAAGGAAGTCCCCATTCTCATCAAAGCCGGATGCGAGTTCGCCTTTCAGCTGTCTTGAGAATGCGGTCATAAGTTTAGCGCCAAGGCCGGTGGACTCTGAGCGGCTTTCTTCTGATGAATCTGGTGTATTGCGCACGCTCAGAACAAGCTGTTTTTCGTCGCCAGTCGTCACACGCTCCAATTTGACCCGGATGCTTCCACCGAATTCGGGACCGTGTTTGATGGCATTTGTAACCGCTTCTACCGCGAAAAGAGCCAGTGGGATGGCATCATCCGCATCGCGCTCTGCCTCAACAATGTCCCAACTTGCCGAAATGCCCAGATCTTCAATGCCCAAAGCTTCAGACAAGTGATTGAGCAACCCTTCCAGAAACGGTTTCAGAGATACAGCTTCCAGTCGGTCATGCTGATAAAGCGTCTGGTGCACGATGGAGAGTGCATCAATTCGGTGTCGGGCTGAGGCAAGCGCTGACTTGGCACCAGGGTCTGAGACCTGACGACTTTGCAGGTTCAGGAAGCTTGTGACGATCTGAAGATTGTTTTTTACCCGGTGGTGAATTTCCTTCACCGCCGCGTCGCGTTTTGCCAGAGCATCGCGCAGGGACGCATCCCGGATCTCGATCTTCTCCGCCATCTGGTCGAGTGTGATGGCCAGTTCTTCGATTTCTTCCGGTGCGCTCGTGAAGCTTTCGCCAGCGCGAATTCGATACCGGCCCGCGCCATAGATGAAGGTGATACGCTTCAGGCGTGACAGCCATTTCAGAACCAGGCGGTCGACCGCTACCCATACAGCAGCCAGAACGAGAACGAACGCAAAAAGTGGAAGGCCGATCGCGGTTGCAGGTGCGATCACGAATTCGCTGAAAATGCCAGGTGAAGGGCGGCTCAAAAGCACATTGAAGCCACCCGCGCCGACACGCTCGATCACGACGTCATGTGTGTGGCCGTCAATATTATGGTCGGGAAATAGAAGGCTCGTCTCAGATGCATCCAGTTCATCCAGCCAGTCGGATGGGATCTGTTCAAATGTATCGCTGCCGAAGACTTTGCCATCGGACGCGACAATCGCGATATCAATATCTTTGTCACGCAGGCGCGAATGAAGGAAACTGGCGAGTTGGTGCGCATTGATTGCGAAGCTGACAGAGCCGTCAAACTGCCCAAACGCATCGTCAATGCGCTCATGGATCGCAAACAGAAAATCGTGGCTGACCGGGCCATAAAACGCATCTGTGCGAACGGTGCGGGCACCCGAGGCAAGGCGAAGCCGAACATCGGGAATCGAAACGTTAAAGCCCGGCTCGCCGATGGCGGTACATTGTGCCACGCCTTCATTGTCGAAATGAACAACGTTTGAGAGTGATGGAATGACCGTGCTCAGCCGGTCATAAACTATGCCGCATCCATCAAGGCGGATTTCTTCCGCAAAAAAATGGAGATAGCTTTCAGCCGTAGCGAGATTCTGTTCCAGGTCGTCGATGGCTTCATCGGCTTCATTGGTCAGTTCATCGCGACGCATATCCATGCTCGCCTCAGCATTCATCCAGGCCTGAATGCCCCCCAGCAGAAAGATCGGCGTGAGAGCAATGGCCAGGGTGAGAAGCAACCTGAGGCGAAGCGAAGATTTTTTCGGTCTGTGAGCTAAGACTGTCTCATTCACGCGGGTGTAGGTCCGGACAATTTGTCAGCCTGAGAAATCAGATCATCGAACACATCGTCAGCAGACATATTTGCATCCGAACTGAAGCCAGCTTCATTTGTTTCAAGAATGACGGCAAGAGCGTTTCGTGCGCGGTTGACGCGGCTCTTAATGGTGCCCACGGCGCAGCCACAGATTTCTGCGACTTCTTCATATGGCATGCCACCTGCGCCGACGAGAATGAGTGCTTCTCGCTGATCATCCGGCAAACGGTTCATAGCGTTACGCAGAGCCAGAAGCTCCATGCTTGCTGAGGCATCGTCATTTGCGACCAGAGTTGCTTCGGCAACTTCCGGGTCGAGCGGTTGACGGCGCCAGCTGCGGCGCTTTTCCGAATAGAAGGTGTTTCGAAGAATGGTGAATGCCCAAGCCTTGAGGTTCGTGCCTTCCTGATAAGATTCCCGAGCCTTCCAGGCCCGGAGCAACGTTTCCTGAGCGAGGTCATCTGCCTGCGTAGCATCATTACACAAGTTGCGTGCAAATGCTCGGAGGTGCGGGATAAGCGCGCTTAATTCAGATTTGAATTCTATGCTTTCCACGATGACCTCTTATTCGCTATCGCCAGAGGATGCATCGCTGTCGCTTTGCGTGCTCTTTTTTGCCTTCTGATCTGCTTCTTCGAGGAGTTTCAGAAAGTCATCAGGGATTTCTTCCGAAACCACCTCATCATAGAGTTGACGCAAGTGCTGACCGAGACGACGTTGCCTCGACCTCTGCGCAACCATATTTTCGCGAGGATTTTCCATGATTAAAACCTATTACTCTTGCCCGATTATACGTCCGATAATTGTGGGGACGCGCTGAAATACACTGAAGAAATGTTCGGGCTGGTGGTTGGTTCCAAAAAAAAACGGAAAATTTCTGAACTTTTTTTGGAACCTTTGATTCTCTCAGGGATTAATGAGCTACGTTTGGAGGGAATAAATGTCATTCGTATCTCAACTTGGCCCCCATCTGCCGTTTCTTCGTCGGTACGCACGTGCGCTTACCGGCTCTCAGGGAAGTGGAGATGCTTATATTAAAGCATCCCTCGTTGCTCTCGCGAGCGACGCAGACAGTTTTGACCAGAGCGCTTCACCTCGTTTGGCGCTATACAAATTCTTTCACACGATCTGGTCTCAGACCGGCGCTCAACTAGAATCTTCGGATCTGGCCGGTGTTGATCAAATCGCGGATGTGCGCCTGCAGGCGCTCGCACCTATTCATCGTCAGGCTTTCCTGCTGACCTCTCTTGAGGGGTTCACTGTTACAGAAGTCGCAGACATTCTCGATGTCAGCGAATCTGAAGTCGGTGCCTTCATCGCGGAAGCTCAGACAGAAATCGAAAATGACCTGCGCACAGACGTGCTGATCATTGAAGATGAGCCTGTCATCGCCGCTGACCTTGAAAGCCTTGTTTCCGAACTCGGCCACAACGTCACCGGTAATGCGACCACACATAAGGAAGCTGTTGAGCTTGCTCGCAAATATCCACCAGGTCTGGTGCTTTGCGACATTCAGCTGGCTGACAATTCGTCCGGTATTGATGCGGCACACGACATTCTTCAGGATTTCGATGTTCCGATCATTTTCATCACTGCCTTCCCAGAGCGTTTGCTCACGGGTGAGCGTCCTGAGCCGACATATCTGATTTCCAAGCCGTTCCAGGAAGCAACAGTTAAAGCCGCGATTGCGCAGGCTCTGTTCTTCCATCCGAGCAAGTCTGCTCAGGCAGCCTGAACTCAGCGGTAGAATTCAACTTCCGGAAAACGCCTGTCAGTTCAGCTGGCAAGCGTTTTTCTTTGCGCTGGAACCGGGGTGCATGCCCTGCGTTAAATCCGGTATGAGCAGCACACCCTTACATGATATTCTGTCTGATATTGACGAAATGGCTGAGAAAGACGGTTCAGTGAACCTGAAGTCTCTTCTGGAATCGTTTGAGAACCGGTCTTTCGGGCCCGTTCTCGCATTGCTTGGCATTCTGGCGATTTCGCCGCTTGGCGCAGTACCCGGTATTCCTATCGTGCTTGCGGGACTGGTTATCTTATGGGCTGGCCAGATTCTCATTGGACGGTCTCATCCCTGGGTGCCGTCAGCGCTGCATTCGATATCACTGAAGGAAAGTCAGGTGGAATCGTTTCAGGAGAAGGCCGAGCCAGCGATCGACCATATCGACAATTGGGTGAAGCCGCGTTTCGAATGGGCGGTCGGCACTTATTCTGAGTACATTATCGCGGCGATGAGTATCGCGCTGTCACTCATCATGATCCCGTTAGAGCTTATTCCATTTGCTGTCGCTTTGCCTGCGGGTGGTCTGGTTCTGCTTGGATTGTCCCTCATGGCGAAGGATGGAATTCTGACGCTGATTTCCATGGCCTTCGGCGTAATTGTTCTGGTTGGCGGACTGTTGAGCGTCATTTGAATTAAAGCGAAATTCATCTCTTCTTTTCGGAACTTCTGATCTTCCCTGACGTTGATTTTACATACCGAACAGAGGAGATCGCTATGACACTTCACAATATTACAGACACCGCTACTGAACCAAAACAAGAGATCGATCAGGACGTATCTAACCTGCGTCAGGACTTTGAATCTCTGAAAGATAATGTTGGTTCGCTTTTCGCGCACGTGACGAAGCTTGCTGGCGAGCGCGCTGAAAAAGGTGCTGACCAGACTAAAGAATTTGCTGGCGACGCAGTCGAAAAAGCCAAGGACGCTCAGGGTTATGTCGAAACCCGCATCCGTGAGAAGCCACTGGCGGCTGTAGGCATTGCTGCGGGCGTTGGCGCTTTGGCTGCTATCCTGATGCGTAAGTAATCGCGATGGACAAAGCCAAACTCAGAATAATGGCTGGCGCTGGTGGAGCTCTTCTGGGCTTCGCCGGCGTCCTGTTTCTGTCATTCAGTCTCGCTGCCCTGGTGGCACACTTTTTCGGATGGGTAATTGGAGCATTCGCCGTCGGCGTCATGCTGGTTATCTGTTCACTCCTAGGGATTTCCTATTTCCTCGCGCCTCTTAAAACGGCTGAGGAAGAAATCGAACAATTGGAAGAGGCGACAGCCGAGGCGCTGGCCGAGCTACCGTTTGATACGGTTAAAGCACTGGTGGACAAACGTCCGCTCATGTCTGTCAGCGTTGCTGCACTTATTGGATATTCGGTTGCGAATGATCCTAAGAATGCAGCGAGCCATGCTCAAAGACTAGCTTTCGGCCTGTTCTGACAACGATCGGTTTTCCTCGGTTCACCATGCATGAAAAGCCGGCACCCTATTGGGTGGCGGCTTTTTTAATGCCCTGATTTAAAACAACTAAAAGCGTTTAATTGCGAGCATCGCAAGGGAACATTGTGCGGGCTTTGGCGTTTCTTAATCATAGATAAACCGGAGACCAGACAATGACACGCAATCCGTTGATTACACTTATTGCCGCTATCGCGATCGTCTTCGTGGCAGTCATGGCATTTTTCTACATTCGCTATGGCTCTATGGAAGCCGCGGGCGCAGAAATGGACACAGTGCTGTCCGATGCGGCTGACGTAACAGAACGCGCTGCAGATAATCTTGGCGAAGCAACCGAAGACTTCGTTGATGATGTTCGTGACGGCACCCAGGACGGCCAGAGCTAATCTCGCAGGCTCAGCCGCACACCCGACAACAGGATAATTAGATATGAAATATGGAATCTGCGCACTCGCGCTGCTCGGCGGAGCGTTTTCCGCTCAGGCCGTCGAACAGGCACCAACAGAGCCAACATCAATGGTTCAGGTCATCTCAGATGAGGCAATTGCTTTTCTGGAAGATGGTCAGCTCACTGAAACCGAAGCTCAGGATTTGCTCTCAAATGTAAATGTCGAGGCGATCGGACAGTTTGCTCTTGGGCGTGAGGTTCACAGCCTCAGCGATGCTCAGCTTTCTTCCTATCACACGGCATTCCGCGAATATCTGACAGAACAGATGCAGCTGCATCTTGAGAATTTCGCCGGTGGTGAAATTGAGATCGTGGACACTGTGGAGCGTGCCGAAGGCGATGTGGTTGTTGAAACCACGCTTACGCCTGCCAGCGGTGAAAGCATGCCGGTATCCTGGCGCGTAAAGGACTTTGATGGTCAATGGAAGATCATTGATGTGGAGGCTCAAGGCCTGTGGCTCGCCATTGAACAGCGTGCTCAGTTCCAGGCGACACTCGATGCAAATGGTGGCGACGTCGATGCATTGATCGCAGAGCTGTAAGCTCAGCTTTTACAGCATTAGCCAAACGATAAAGCCCCGCTTCTGGCGGGGCTTTTTGTATGTCTGGTGGGTTCAGCGCTCTGGTTTGGTCTACGCTCTGTCTCTGTGGGCGCGTGCTGCCTCCACAAAGCCTTTGAAAATATCGCGGGCAAATTTGCGATAGACCAGAAACTCAGGATGGAACTGTATACCGAGCGCAAAAGGGTGCTCTTTGTGTTCAATGGCCTGGATCAGGCCGTTATGTTCCTGAGCGATGGCGTGAAACTCGCCGCCAATTTTCTCAACGGCCTGTGTATGGATAGAGTTCACGCTCAGCGTCTTCCGGCCAGTCAGCTTATAAAGAATGGAAGCGTCGCCCACACGAATAGGTTTGCGATAGAAAATCCGGTCGATGAAACTGGTCGGATAATGTTCTTCAAAGTCGCTGAGATCCGGGTACAGCGTGCCGCCGGCATAGACGTTCATCATCTGCATGCCCCGGCAAACGCCCATCATCGGAATCCCGTGTTCAAACGCGGCTTTAGCCCAAGAGGCTTCCATCTCATCGCGTGCCAGATCGTATATGACGCCGGGCAGGGGCGATTGAGCATAGCGTTCAGGATAAACGTCTGATCCCCCGCCAAAAAGCAGACCATCAATCGATTGTGGGTCGCGCGGCGCAGAGGATGTGATCGAGACCGGTTTGCCGCCCGCCAGCCAGACGGCGAATTTCATCGCGCGAAATGCAAAGAAATCGCCTTTGTCTGGCTTTGTAATGCCAATTACCGGGCGCCCTGTTTTGGGTTCAACAGGTTGTGCCGGCTCAGCAGGGGCATCTGCATCAAATTTCAGTTCCGGAGGTAATTCGCCATGTCTCAGAACGGAGCTGAGGGCGAATAAAACACCAAGCCCGGTGGCCGGGTCATTGTCGACCGTGAACTCAGAGGGCAGGTCGCCATGCTGTTTGAGCTCTTCCTGAAGGCGTGCGAGCGCTTTGGCGCTAAGGGCGGAGTGCCCGATAAGTGATGTGAAGTGTTTCAGCGCGCTGATGACTGCGCCGTTCGATACATCTTTGCGAAGCTCATCCCAGGCGTCAGACGTTCGCAACATATGTTTGTCTTCGCTGGCGATTTCTTCCGCTACAGAAAGAATCCACGCTGCGGGGGTGCGAGATTTGAAGCCGATCTCAGCCGCATTTGGGTCGAGTTCCGGAACAGGCAGACCGGCGGCAATGGAATAGGCCAGCCATGGGAAATCAATGCCGGATTCCGTTGAATGAAAAAGACCGGCCCAGAAGCGCGGATTGACTTCAATCAGCTGGGCAGGCGCGTCACTGTCTTCATCCCAGCGGAAATCAATTTCTGCAACGCCATTCCATTTCGTGGCTGCGACCAGATTTTTGGTCGTCTCCAGAAATGGAGCCGCATCAACGGTTTCACGAATAGCGCCCGCGCCGGATTCCACCGGGAACTGGCGGATATTGCGATAGGCAGAAATGGCGATCAGCTCGCCATTCTTTGCAGCGATAGATACGCAATAGTCAGACCCGTCGACCGCGGTTTGAAGGAGAAGATCTTCTTCGCCTTTCAATTCGTCGCGATAGGCTGTGATATCGTTTTCATCTTTGAGCAGACGAACGCCGCGACCGCCCACGCCGTCGAGCGGTTTGATGATCTTTGGCAAATCCAGATCAGAGGCCGAAGCTGAGCGAAATTCTTCGCTGGTGAGCTGGCGTGTCTCAGGTGCTTCGAGGCCATGCTTTTCAGCAAAATGCGCAAACTGATCCTTTGGGTGGATCAGCTGAATGGAGGCCAGATCGGGGGCTGCGATCCTGATCAGCGGTTCGAACCGGTCGCGATGCTCAGCGAAAAGCTTTGCATCTCTGAAGGCCGGGATCAGCACATAGGGCCGGTCATCGTCAGGTGCATATTTGCGGACGGCTTCTTCCATTCGATTGAGCGCGTCTACTGTGTCGCGCTCGAAATGCGGATGAGTGAAGCAATCTTTTGTGTGTTTGGAGAAGGAGAGGACGGTGAGGTCAACATCGTCGCAGCCAATCACTTCAATGCCGCGCTCATGCAGAGATCGCGCAATGACAAGTGACATGAGACTGCGCCCATAGGTGACAATGGCGCGTCCTTTGAGTTTGGGGGAGGCCGTTTCAATTGTGTCTGAAACAGAAATATCGCCAGCCTCAGGCTGACGTGTCGGGGGGGCATGTGAAAGTGTGTCTGGCATACAGTTCCCGGGAAAGCGCCCCCGCAGCATAGCTGCAGGGGCAAATTCACATCTTAGCGATAATAACGCGGGTCAGATGGGTAGCGGTCATTGACGTCGGCTACGCCGTCACCGTCATAATCGCGCTCATCAGCCTGGTCATCTACGCCTGGCATGTCGCAGTCTTCAGCGTTCGTGCAACCACGTGCTGCGCCAGCTGCACCGCCTACAGCAGCACCGATAGCTGCGCCGCGACCAGCATCACCGTCACCGACATTGTTACCAATAATCGCACCGGCAGCCGCGCCGATTGCAGCACCGCCCAGGGCGTTGCGTTCTGTTTCACCTGTGCTTGTGCAGGCAGCAGCGCCAAGTGCCAGTGCCGGAAGCATAAATACAAAAGCCTTTTTCATGGTAGGTCTCCGTTCGTTCATGCTCAAACAACGTGGGCGAATTGAGCTGGTTCCTGAAAAACCGAATTCGAACTGAAGAAATGTCATTTCACTTCTGCGCGCATTATCCCGTTCAGTATTGCCAGAAACTGTGGCCCACCGGCAATAAACCCTCAGAGAACTGAATTTTGTCCGGAAAGATTCAAGGGTTGACCTCGACTGTTTAAAAAGTGTCATACACTTCGGATAGCGAGAGACTCAGACCAGAGCCCCAACCAGGTGATTTATGGATTTTTTTGGAATTGAGATTTTCGCGGCAATCGGCTTTTTGTTTGCGGCTTATGCTGTTGTAGGAAACGACGCGCTGCAGACGCTCGGTACCTTTATCAATTCCAATAAGAGACTGCACTGGTCGGTTCTGTTTGCGTTTGCTGCAGGCGTGTTGGTCATCACCTTTGCCTATGGCTGGGTGGTGAATGGCGGTGACCCGTCATATGGACGTCTCTCCAATGAGAGCAAGTATCCGCCGATCAACGTGGAATGGTACCATATCCTTCCGCCGCTTGTGCTTCTTGTGATCACGCGACTTGGTATTCCGGTCTCCACGTCTTTCATGGTTCTGACCATTTTCGCCTCCATTGGCGGTCTGGGCTCGATGATCGAGAAGTCGCTGTTTGGCTATGCGCTGGCATTTGCGACGGGCGGTGTCGTCTATCTCATCATTACGCGAACGCTTGAGAAATGGTTTGAGGAAAATCCCGTAGATGCGGTGATCCCTTACGGTCTGATCGCCATTGTCGGGTCGGCCTTTTTCCTGTCTCAGTATTATGTGTTCGGCACGACCGACAGCCTTGCGAGCGCGCTCATTGGCGTGGTCATTTCGGTTGTCTGTGAGATTATAGCCATCGCCTTCTGCCTGATGCACTCACGATCTATGTATTGGGTGATCGTGCAATGGGTCACGACAGGCTATCTCTGGGCCGTCTGGCTCATTCAGGATTTTGCGAACATTTTCGTATTTCTGCCGCGCGAAATCACAGCCGTTCAGGGCTTCATCGCGATGGGCGGAATTGTTCTCCTACTGGGTTATACCTTTGCCAACCAGGGCGGTCCGGTTCAGCGTATTCTCAAAACCAAGTCGAACGTTACAGACATTCGGTCCGCTACGATTATCGACTTCCTCTATGCGACGCTGCTGTTCTTCTTCAAAGAATTGAACGACTTGCCAATGAGCACGACCTGGGTGTTCCTTGGTCTGATTGCGGGCCGTGAGTACGCATTCGCACTGACGCATAAAGTGGTCACACTGGGCGCGGCTGTGCTCGACACATTCAGCGATCTCGGTAAAGCGTTTATCGGCCTTGTGATTTCTGTAGACCTTGCTGTCGGTCTTCCACTTCTGGCTCAGATTGCGATTGGCGAAGCGCCTGAGATGACACAGGTCTTCACCAGCCATCTCTTCCTCTGGTTTGTGATCCTGTCCAATCTCATGCTTGCGGCGACGATCTGGTTCCTGATGAAAAAGGATAAGCCAGCGGCAACGGTGTTTATCGCTGTAATGGCGCTGGGGGCTGCGGCCTTCTTCATGACTGTCGACCAGCTGGAAGATGGTGCGCACGACACTGTCATTCCGCAGGCCGAGGCAACAGCTGCAGCGGAATAACTACTCATTCAATTTGGAAAATTGCCGCCGGTCTTATTCCGCGGCGGCTGTGCGAAGCGCGCGGAGGAAGTCAAAGCCAGACTGCATTTCGTCTTCTGCGATATTGCTTTCAATACGAGTCAGAAGCGATTGCCAGATCGGATACGCTTTCGCGAGCGTCTCTTCGCCCTTTGATGTCAGCTGGTGAGCAATGGCGCGACCGCTTTTGGACGTGTCGCGCTCGATCAGACCTGCTGAGGTGAGGGGTTTGAGGTTTCGCGACAGAGTTGATTTTTCAATATTGAGCAGCTGACCCAGTTCGGAAATTGATCCGGTGGAGTTTGACCCAATAGCGATCAGCAATGTGAACTGGGTGCCTGTCAGCCCGATAGGCTTCATGGCGGCATCAAACATGCGCGTGACTGCGCGTGCTGTCATGAGCGTTCGAACGCCAATGCAGCGGTTTGCAACGTCCTGATATGCTGTTTCGTCTATCATTTCAGTCCTGATCTCATCGAAGTTTCTATTGAAACACAATGCATGAAATGGCGAGACACAAATCCGCGATATAGTCACAGCGCGAATTCTGGAGTATGCAGCCCGCTGATCAGATGGCCGGGCGGCCGCTGGCATTTCGGTGCTGGAGGAAAGTCCGGGCTCCATGAGGACAGGGCGGCGGGTAACGCCCGCCCAGCGCGAGCTGAGGGAAAGTGCCACAGAAAGTAAACCGCCCCGGTATACCGGGGTAAGGGTGAAAGGGTGCGGTAAGAGCGCACCGCGGTTCTGGCAACAGGACTGGCAGGGTAAACCCCGTCCGGAGCAAGACCAAATAGGGAAAGCACTATGGTGTGTCTTCACATCGCTTTCCGGGTCGGTCGCGTGAGGTGGTGAGTAATCATCATCCCAGAGGAATGGTCGCCGAACCACGAAAGTGGGGAACAGAACCCGGCTTACAGGCCATCTGATCAAATCTCTCCATGGGCAGATTTGGGCTGCTTCGGGCATTTCTGCGAAATTGCGCCCGAAACTGCTCAAACTTGAGTCATTGCCTGGCGTTCGCTGCGAAAATTTTCACGAATTTTCTTAACGTTCTGGGGAAAACGAGCGCTCGCCTCGGAATATTACACGATATAGATGGGTGATGATGGGGCGCTACTAGATATAGATTTCCGGTTTATGCTGATCGGTCGCCCTCAGACATGTTGTTCCCTTAAAATTCACACCTTGTTCCACAATTGTTTCCGATGTGGTGGGTGATTGTCTTAACGATCGCATTTGTGCCCATTGTTGCCCAGATTTCCCCATGGTATCCCATCTGTGAGCTGGTGTGTCCCATAACGGGCGAAATGTCTTTGGCTGCGGGTTGGTCATGTTTCTGTCGACCATAGAAGGAAGTATCGATGCTCGGGGCCGTGTGCTTGTCCCGAACAGCTTCCGTGCAGCTTTAGAAGGGGCCTCCAAATTCTTTCTCTACCCGATCGCCGAAGGCGGTGGCTGCCTTGAGGGCGGCGGTACACAGTTGATGGACGGGTATCGTAAAATCTTCTCTAACCTGCACCCGAATGATGTGCATCGCCGCGCCAATGTGATGGCGATCTTCTCCAATGGCAGCGAAGTCTCCATGGATCAGGCGGGTCGTGCGAACCTGCCGGCCGCGCTGCTTGCGGAAGCTGGCATTGAAAAAGAGCTGCTTTTTGTGGGTGCGATGGACCGCTTCCAGATCTGGAACCCGGATCGCTTCGCTGATTACCGCAAACAAATGGCAGAGCATGCAGCCAACAACCCGGATGCGCTCGCCGTCCCATTCTATCAGAGCCTTGGCAATAGCGGGCAGGGAGGTCAGTCATGAACCATATCCCTGTCATGCTGGATCATGTGGTTGATCACCTCGCGCCTGAGGCTGGCTCTGTCATTCTGGATGGCACGTTTGGTGGCGGCGGCTATTCGCGTCGTATTCTTCAATCAGCTGACTGCACAGTGCTGGGCGTGGATCAGGATCCTGATGCCATTGCTCGTTCCGAGCCGCTCAAGGCAGAGTTTGGTGACCGCTTTCAGCTTTTGCCGGGTCGGTTCGGCGATCTGTCCAAACTGGCATCTGAAGCAGGCTATGCCGCGCTTGATGGCGTCGTGCTGGACCTTGGTGTGTCCTCGTTTCAGCTCGATCAGGCCGATCGCGGCTTTTCTTTCATGCGTGACGGCCCGCTTGATATGCGGATGAGTAAGTCCGGCCCGAGCGCTGCCGACGTAGTGAACGAAGCGCGTGAAGGTGATCTCGCTGACATTATCTTTCAGCTCGGCGAAGAGCGTGACTCGCGCCGCATTGCGCGTCGTATTGTTGATGCCCGCAAAACCGAGACGTTCGAATCCACGCTTCAGCTTGCAGAGCTGATCGAAAAAGCAGTGGGCGGCCGTCGCGGCAAGAAAACTCATCCAGCGACCAAAACCTTTCAGGCGCTGCGCATGTTCGTGAATGACGAACTGGGCCAGCTGCAATCTGCACTCCAGGCGGCTGAAGTCGCGGTGAAAGAGGGTGGTCGCTTCGTAGTGGTCACCTTCCATTCGCTTGAAGACCGAATGGTGAAGTCCTTCTTTGCGGAACGCTCTGGCAAGCAAGAGGGCGGGTCCCGCTTTATGCCAGAGGTCAAATCTACCGGTCCTCAGCCAACGTTCGAAAATGTGCGCCGCGTTACTGCGCCCGATACGGCAGAGATTGAAGCAAATGTTCGCGCGCGCTCATCGCGCCTGCGCTCTGCCATTCGGACATCGGAACCGGCCTGGGACAAAGAGTTCCCACTGTCAGTCAAACTGCCAGACCTCGATGAGGTGGTGTCATGAACCGCTATATTCTGCTCTTCGGTCTCTTCGTCGCGGGCTTCCTCGCTGTTGGCATGTATCAGGCTAAATCTGGTGCCCGTCAGAGCGGTGAGCGCATCGAGGCGCTGCATGATGAAATCGCCGATCTGAACCGTGAGATCGATCTTCTGGAAACAGAAATGGACACGCTGACCGGTGAGGCGCGTATCGCTGAGCTTGCGGCCTCTCGTCTGGGAATGCAGCCAGCCCGTTCGCGTCAGATGATGAATATGCAGGAGGCAGAGGCTTATCTCGGCCCTCTCGTGGATTGGGAGAGCGCTGAATGAGCCGCACTCTCTTTGAAAGCGATAAAACCTCACCATTGCGAGCGCGCATTGTTGCAGGCTGTATGTGCCTTGCGTTTGGTGCGGTCGGTATTCAAGGCGGCGTCGTGGCGCTGACCGGCGATCATTCTGATCGCTTCGCGAATTCCCGTTCGGCCGATAGCCCGAACACGCTAACGCGCGCGGAAATTCTGGATCGCAATGGCGAGCGCCTCGCAACCTCTGTATCTGTCTATTCTCTGTCAGCTGACCCGACCGCAATCTGGGATGCCGACTATGTCGCGACAGAGCTGATGACGGTCCTGCCAGAGCTTGATTACGAGACAATCGTTCGCCGCTTATCGGATACAGACCGCCGCTTTGTATGGATCCAGCGTGGACTGACGCCAGTTCAGCGCCAGCGCGTCTTTGAGCTGGGTCTGGAAGGGCTGAGCTTTAATGAAGAAACGCGCCGTCTGTACCCGCAGCGCGGACTTGCGGCACACGTGCTTGGCTTCACGGATGTCGATGGCAATGGCATTGCTGGCATTGAATATGCTCTTGATGAGCGCCTGACGCAGTCAGATGAGCCGCTGCGCCTGACCATTGATGCGGGTGTGCAGTACAGCCTCGAAACCGAGCTGGAAGCTGCTGCGATCAGCACTCACGCTCAGGGCGGGGCGGGCATTGTTCTCGATGCGCAGACCGGCGAAGTGCTGGCCATGGCATCCTGGCCATTCTTTGACCCGAACCGTCCGCAGGATGCGATTCCGGGTGCACGGTTTAATCGCGCATCTGCCGGTGTTTATGAGCTGGGATCGGTCTTCAAGCCATTCACTATGGCTGCCGGTATTGATCTGGGCGAAGTAATGCTGCGTGAGCAGTTTGATGTGCGAAACCCGATCCATGTCGGCTCCGACACCGTTCATGATGATCACCCGCTGCCAAATGCGCGGGTCGCAACCCCGACCTCCATCGTGGCTCATTCTTCAAATATCGGCACGGTGCAGGTTTCTCAGCGCATCGGGCTGGAGCGTCAGCAGCGTTTCCTTGAATCGCTCGGTCTTTTTGAGGCTGCGCCGATTGAGCTTGCCAGCAGCGCTGCGCCGCTTCTGCCGGATTACTGGTCAGAGATCACCTCAGCGACCGTTAGCTTTGGTCATGGTATCGCGGTCTCTCCGATTGCCTTCACAGCTGCGTTCTCTGCCTTTGCAAATGACGGTGAATACCTCGCTCCAACCATTCTGATGGAAACTGATCCGCTGGCCCCACCGCGTGAGCCGCGCCGGGTCATGTCTGCGCCAACCTCTGAAGTTGTTGTGGGTATGATGCGCGTCGCTGTCACGGATGGAACAGGCCGTAATGCGGACGTTCCGGGCTATCGCGTGGCTGGTAAAACCGGCACGGCAGAGAAGCCAATCCCTGGCGGTTATGACGATGATCGCAATGTTACATCTTTTTCTGCAGTCTTTCCTGCAGATGACCCGAATTATGTCGTATTGATTGTTCTGGATGAACCTACCAACGAGGCAGGCCAGGCGATCAGTGCTGCGTTTTCATCTGCTCCGGCAGTCGGCCGTGTGGTTGAGAGGATTGCTCCAATTCTCGACGTCATGCCGTATTTTGAAGACATCAGACCGTCCGGTCCGCCAATTCGTGCGATTTCTGACAGGAGGTCACTGTGAAATTAAGCGATCTGTTCGGAGACCAGAAGGTCTCAACAGACATCGAAATTATAGGGCTTACGGCAGATTCCCGTAAAGTGCGGGACGGGTTTGTCTTTGCGGCTCTGAAGGGCGTGGCGCTGGATGGTCGGGATTACATCCCGATGGCGCTGGAAAATGGCGCGGCGGCTATCCTTACTGATGAACCAATTGAGACAGGCAATGCTGCGCTGATTGTGGACGCTGAGCCTCGACGTGCTTTGGCGCTCGCAAGTGCGAAATTCTATGCGCGTCAGCCACAAAATATCGTTGCCGTTACAGGCACGAATGGCAAAAGTTCTACGGTAGATTTCCTGCGCCAGATCTGGAGCGGGATGGGGCTTCGTGGCGCAAGCCTCGGCACGCTTGGCGCTGTAGGCCCGAATGGTCGTCTGGACCTTGGTCATACAACGCCTGATCCGGTGATGATCCATCAGACGCTGGATATGCTGGCCGGAGAGGAAGTCACCCATGCTGCCATGGAGGCAAGCTCCCACGGCCTCGCACAGTACCGTCTTGATGGTGTGAAACTGTCCGGCGTGGCGTTTACAAACCTCACTCAGGATCATCTCGACTATCACGCGGACTTTGAAGAATACCGCGCGGCAAAGCTGCGCCTGTTCACCGAACTCGCTCAACCGGGCATGCTGGCTGTCGTCAATGCGGACAGCCCTGAAACGCCTGTATTTGAGGCTGCGGCTCATGATGCTGGCCTGAAGCTGATGTCTGTTGGCTGGCGCGGCGCGGACCTTAAAATCCGCGAGCTTAGCCCGCGTGCCACAGGGCAGGTGATGGACGTGCTGTATAAGGGCGAAGCCTTCGACGTTCTGCTGCCTCTGATCGGTGAGTTTCAGGCCTTGAATGCACTTACGGCGGCGGGCCTTGCGATTGGTCTTGGCGCTGAGCCTCAATCTGTCTTTGACGCAATGACCACGCTGGAGACCGTAAAAGGTCGCCTTGAACTGGTCGGCGAGAAGACTTGCGGCGGCGCTGTTTTCGTTGACTACGCGCACACACCCGATGGTCTGGATGTATTGCTACGCGCGGCGCGTCCGCATACTGCGGGCAAACTGGTGCTGATCTTTGGCTGCGGCGGCGACCGCGACCCATATAAGCGTCCGATGATGGGTGAGATCGCTGCGAAATACGCAGACGAGATCATTGTCACAGACGACAATCCACGCTCCGAAGACCCGACGCTCATCCGCGAGGCCATTATCGAAGCCTGTCCGGAAGCCGTTGAAATCGCGGACCGTGGGGATGCGATCCGTGAAGGTATTGCGCGCCTCGGCGCGGGCGACACGCTTCTCATCGCGGGCAAAGGGCATGAGACCGGTCAGATCATCGCAAATGAAATCCTGCCTTTCTCTGATCAGGACACGGCGAAGGCCGCTCTGGAGGCGCTCTCATGAGGACACCTCTCTGGACGAGTGAAGAAGCGGTTCGCGCCACGAGTGGTCGCGGTGTCGGCCAATGGAAAGTCTATGGCATTTCCATCGACACCCGCACGATTGAGCCGGGCGATCTGTTCGTAGCGCTTCAGGATGTGCGCGATGGGCATGACTTCGTGCCAATGGCTTATGAAAAAGGGGCGGGCGCCAGCCTTGTTTCACGTCAGATTGATGATGTGCCAGCCCTTCAGGTCGATGACACGCTGACCGCGCTGGAAGCGTTGGGCCGTGCTGCGCGTCGCCGGACAGACGCTTTTTGCTGTGCGATCACCGGGTCTGTCGGCAAGACCAGTGTGAAGGAAATGCTCGCGCAGATCTTCCGTGCTCATGGTGAAGCGCACTGGTCGGTAAAGTCGTTCAATAATCATTGGGGCGTGCCGCTCACACTCGCGCGTATGCCGGCTGGCACTGAACGCGCCGTGTTCGAAATCGGTATGAATACCCCCGGTGAGATTGAGCCACGTTCGCTGATGGTGAAGCCGCATGCGGCGCTCATTACCAAGATTGCTCCAGCACATCTTGAGGGTATGGGCACTGAAGACGCGGTTGCTCTGGAGAAGTCCGCAATTTTTGCCGGGCTTCTGGACAACGGCTTTGCCATTCTGCCCCGCGGTGACCAGTTCTACGACTTCCTGCGTGAGAAAGCGATTGAGCAGGCGCCGAGTGCTCGCATCATGACTTTTGGAACCGAAGACAGTCAGGCTTTTGTCACTGAGTATGAAACGGACGGCGTTGGCTCTCGCTTTACACTGAGTGTGCTTGGCGAGACTGTTTCTGTGTCCGTCAGCGCCGTTGGCGACCATTGGGGGCAGAATATCGCGGCAGCGCTGCTCATGGCGAGCTGTTCAGGCATTTCTGCTGTAGACGCCGCCAAAGCGCTGAATGGCTATGCGCCACCAGAAGGGCGCGGCAATGCCGAATGGCTGAACCTGCCCGAGGGCGGGAAAGCCCTGATGGTTGATGACGCTTATAATGCCAATCCGGAAAGTATGCGCGCGGCACTTGCCGGGTTTGCGCTTCGCCCGGCGGGCCGCAAGCTCATCGCGCTTGGCGAAATGAAAGAACTGGGAAAGGACGCCGACTCCCTTCATGCGGAGCTGGCTGGCCCGGTTCTGTCTTGTTCTCCGGCCAGCGTTTTTCTCTCAGGTGAAGGTATTCGCCCGCTCGCAGATGCGTTGAGCGGGAAGGTGGAAGTTCATTGGGCTCCCAAGGCTGGCGAACTTCAAGAAATGGTTAATAAATCGTTAATAACTGGCGATGCGCTCTTGATCAAAGGGTCGAATGCTTCCGGTATGCGGATACTGGCAGACGCTCTTCGGAGTGCGAGTGCCGAGCATGTTGAAGTCCTGGAAGGCGCGAAGGAAGACTGATGCTCTACGAGATTTTATCTTTATATACAGAGGATTATTCGTTTCTGAACGTGCTGAACTATGTCACGTTCCGTGCGGGTCTTGCCTTTGCGACGGCTTTCATTCTCTGCCTGATTGTTGGTGCGCCAATGATTAACTGGCTGCGCAAGCGCCAGAAGAAAGGCCAGCCAATCCGTGAAGATGGCCCTGAAAGCCATTTGCTCACCAAAGTCGGCACCCCAACCATGGGCGGCTTTTTGATTCTTCTCGGCATTGCGGTCGGTACGCTGCTCTGGGGTGATCTGGGCAATGAGTATATCTGGATCGTGCTGTTCGTGACCGTGGGTTACGGGCTGATCGGCTTTCTGGATGACTTCACTAAAGTTACCAAAGGCCATGCGGGTGGTCTGTCGGGTAAATCTCGTCTGGCCGCAGAGTTCGTGATTGCGATCGTCGCTGTGGTCTGGGTTGCGCGTTATGCACCTATCGCTGCGGCGCAATCCTCGCTGGAGCGTGAAGCGGCAAACCTTCTGCCTGTGCTGATCCCAGCGAACTTTGAAACGTCACTCACCTTCCCATTTTTCAAGGATGTACTGATCAATCTGACGGTTTACGGCTTTGCGATTTTCGGTTCATTCGTGATCGTCGGCGCTGCAAATTCTGTGAACCTGACAGACGGCCTTGATGGTCTTGCCATTGTCCCGGTCATGGTTGCAGGCGGTACATTTGCGCTCATCGCTTATATCTGCGGCACGCCGCGATATGCGGAATATCTCTATCTGATCAACACGCCCGGAACATCTGAGCTCACGGTCTTGTTCGGGGCGTTGTTCGGCTCGGGGCTAGGCTTTCTCTGGTATAATGCGCCGCCCGCCAAAGTGTTCATGGGCGATACCGGTTCGCTCGCGCTCGGCGGTATGATTGGTACGGTTGCGGTCTGCACAAAGCACGAGATCGTTCTGGCGATTGTCGGCGGTATCTTCGTCATGGAAGCCCTGTCCGTTTTCGTTCAGGTCGGCAGTTTCAAGCTGACAGGCAAGCGCGTTTTCCGCATGGCGCCCATCCACCACCATTTCGAAAAAGCCGGTTGGGCTGAATCCACTGTTGTCATCCGTTTCTGGATTATCTCCGTCGTCCTAGCCCTGATCGGCCTTGCCACACTGAAACTCCGTTAGAGGTCCCAATTGATCCCCATTCATGAATTCGCAGGACAGTATGTCGCCGTGTTCGGGCTTGGCCGAACCGGACTGGCAGCTGTACGCGCGCTTAAGGCGGGCGGTGCGAAAGTGCATGCATGGGATGACAATAAAGTCGCGCGTGACCGTGCGATTGAGCAGGGCTTTGAGCTGGTCGACATCAATAAGCGCGACTGGCAGCAATATTCAGCGCTCGTTTTGTCTCCGGGTATTCCATACCGCTTTCCAGAGCCGCATCGCGTGGTCGAACTGGCGCGCATGGTGGGTGTGGAAGTCATTGGCGATATGGAGCTGTTTGCCCGTGCGGTGAACGATCTGCCAGAACATTCCCGGCCAAAAATCGTGGGTGTTACCGGCACCAATGGCAAATCCACCACGACGTCACTCATCGGGCATATCCTGAAAAAGGCTGGCAAGGATGTGCGCGTGGGCGGCAATATTGGTGTCGGCGTGCTGGATATGGCGCCGCTGCACGCCAATGCGGTCTATGTGCTGGAGCTTTCCTCCTATCAGCTGGATCTGATGGAGAGCCTGAAATGCGATGTCGCGGTTCTTCTGAACATCACGCCAGACCATCTGGAACGTCACGGTGGAATGCAGGGCTATATCGATGCGAAGGCCCGCATCTTTAACAATCAGTCTGAAAAAGACCTCGCCGTGATCGGCATGGATACCATGTCCACGCAGATCATGATGGCGAAGATGGCCGCGCGTAAGGAACATCTTACCGTCGGTATTTCCTCTCAATACGCGCTGGGGCGTGGCGTCAGTGTTGTGCGTGGCCGCTTGTTCGATAGTCAGTCTGGCCGGGCCATGATGGTTGGCGATCTGAATGATGTGGCGGCACTTCCGGGCGCGCATAATCACCAGAATGCGGCAGCGGCTTATGCGGCGTGTCGTGGTCTTGGCATTGACCCGACCATTATCATGGAAGCGATTGAGAGCTTTCCGGGACTGGCGCACCGCCAGGAAGTCATTGGCAAGATTGGCGATGTAACCTTCGTCAACGATTCCAAGGCAACGAATGGTCAGGCGGCCCTTCAGGCGCTGAAAAGCTATCCCCGCGTCTATTGGATTGGTGGCGGAGTTGCGAAGTCCGACGGCCTTGCAGATGTGCGCCCGTATTTCGGACATATCGCTAAGGCTTATCTGATCGGTGAAGCGCAGAACCAGTTTGCGCGCGAGCTTGGAGATGAGGTGGCGTTCAGCAAGTGCAAGACGCTTGATCGCGCGATCGCGGAAGCGCTTCATGACGCGCAAAATTCAGGTGAGCATGACCCGATTGTGCTTTTGTCGCCTGCCTGTGCCAGCTTTGACCAGTTCAAGGATTTTGAAGCGCGCGGCGAAGAGTTTCGTCAGCTGGTCTTCTCTCTGAAAGATGAAACCGAGCGGTTCAAGGCGACGGTATGACCACGCTCGCGCGTTCTGACAAATCCCTGTTTGCAGAATGGTGGCGGACGGTCGATCACGGCATCATTATCGGTGCGATGGTATTGCTGGCGTGCGGCATGTTGTTGTCGCTTGCGGCCGGACCCACAGCTGCTGGCCGGATCGGCTTTGAAGACCCTTTCTATTTTGTATTCCGCCATGCCTTCTTTGTAGTCGGTGCGATCATTGTCATGCTCGGCACAAGCATGTTGTCAGAAGACTGGGCGCGGCGTCTGGCGCTTGTCGTGTTTCTCATCTCGTTTCTGCTGATGGCGGCCATTCTGGTTATCGGCCATGAGGCGAATGGTAGTCAGCGCTGGATTCGCATTGCAGGCTTCTCGCTACAGCCTTCAGAGTTTGTGAAACCGGGGCTGATCGTCGTTGCCGCCTGGCTGCTGGCTCAGCGCCAGCTCAATCGGACTGTGCCATGGGAGGTGATTACCTTCCTTCTGTTCGCGCCGACTGTGGGGCTTTTGCTCCTCCAGCCAGATGTCGGCCAGACCGTGCTTCTGACCGCTGCATTTCTGGTCGCGTTTTTCGTCTCCGGTCTTCCGCTGCTTTGGGCGGCAGGCTTTGGCGTAGGCGGCATTCTGACAGCTGTGGGGCTATATTTCGCCTTCGACCATGTGCGCCATCGCATTGAGCTCTTTTTGAACCCATCTGAGGGTGGCTTTCAGCTCGATCAGGCACATGAAGCGATCTCTCGCGGTGGCCTTCTTGGTGTTGGCCCGGGTGAGGGGCGTATCAAGGAAGAATTGCCGGACCCGCATACAGACTTCATCTACTCGGTGGCGGGCGAAGAATTCGGCTATATCGCCTGCCTTGGCTTGCTGATCATTTTTGCGGTCATCGCCCTGCGTGGTGTGATGAATGCGTCCCGTCGGGCTGACCCGTATTTGCGGGCTGCAGGTACGGCGCTTTTCTTCCTGTTCGGGTTTCAGGCGACCATCAATATCGGCGTGAATGTGGGGCTGTTACCTACGAAAGGCATGACGCTGCCTTTCATCAGCTATGGCGGCTCGTCCATGCTAGGTTCTGCATTGACGCTGGGACTTGGTCTGGCGCTGACACGCCGGCGCGCTGAATATTTTCCTGATTAATCCCGATTAATATCGACGGAATGGGCACTCTAAACCGTGTCAGGAGTTCATGTGTTTTTACCACACAGGAGTTCCACACCGTGACTAACAAACTGAACATGTTAGAGAAATTGTCAGGGCGCAGTACGCATCTGGCAGATGATCTTGAAAATATTATGCCGCGCCGTAGAGCGCTTGCGCTTCTGGCTGGTGGCGCAACCCTCCCTGTTCTTGTGAGCTGTGGCGGCTCTGGTTCAGATGTTGTAAGTGCGGTGACTGGCGCATGCACAATTCTGCCAGAAGAGACCAATGGCCCATACCCGGCCGATGGCTCAAACTCTGCCAATGGCAGCCTTGCTAACGTTCTGATCACGAGCGGCCTCATCCGTGAGGATATGCGCGAAAGCTTTGGTGGCCTTGAGGGTACCGCTGAAGGTGTTCCGCTTGAGATGGAACTGACTGTCGTAGATGCGGCCAATGGTTGCCAGCCTCTGGTGGGCTATCTCGTTTACGCATGGCACTGCACGGCGGATGGCCTCTATTCGGTCTACAATATGGAAGATCAGAATTATCTGCGCGCGGCTGGCGTGACCGATGAAAACGGTAAGGTGAAATTCACTACCGTCTTCCCGGGCTGTTATATGGGCCGTATGCCGCACATTCACTTTGAAGTGTATCCGAGCGTTGAATCTGCCTCTGAATATTCAGAGCGTGTGCTTTGTTCCCAAATCGCTTTTGACGATGATACAGCGCTCTCTGTTTATGAAAACGTACCGGAATATGAAGACAGCATCCGTCCGTTCAACCAGATTTCTCTGGAATCGGATAATGTGTTTGGCGACAATACCGACGAGGAATTTGCTGCCCAGACAATGTCTATAAGCGGTGATTATTCCGCCGGATTCACAGGCACACTCACCATCGCACTTGATCCGACCGCGGAACCTGTATTGAACGATATGGGACCTGGCGGTCCGGGTGGACCAGGCGGCCCTGGTGGTCCGGGTGGTCCTCCTCCGGGCGATATGCGCATGGAGCCGCCAGAAGGAATGACACCGCCGGGGGAGGCTAGCTCTTCGCCGACACCTGAGGAGTAAACTCTTTGGCAGATACGTCCAGCAACGCGCCTCTCGTCGTAATCGGAGCTGGTGGAACAGGCGGGCATATGTTTCCCGCCTCCGCCTTTGCCGCAGAGATGAAATCGCGGGGCTGGCGTGTCGGTCTTATGACCGATGAACGGGGCCGCATATATACAGACGGCTTTCCGGCTGACTGGATCATAAATGTGAAGGCGGCGACCTTTGCGAGTAAGCGCCCGGACAAGCTGCTGGGCGCTGGTCTGAAAATCCTCTCAGGCGTCAAAGACGCCCAGAAAAAGCTGAAAGCCGAGCAAGCAAGCCTCGTCGCGGGCTTTGGCGGATACCCGGCCTTTCCTGCACTGGCAGCTGCTCAGCGCGCACATATTCCAATCATCATTCATGAGCAGAACGCGGTTCTTGGCCGTGTGAATCGGTTCTTTGCAGGCAAGGCGCGCGTCGTTGCCTGTGGATTTGAACGTCTGGACCGACTGCCAGCCCGTGCTGCGGGCAATAAGCATGTGGTCGGAAATCCCGTGCGTGCGCCAATCCTCGCCATTGGCGATGAGGCATTTCCGCCGGTCGGCGAGGCTGACAAGCTCCAGCTGCTCGTGATCGGGGGCAGTCAAGGCGCCCGCCTGTTTGGAGAGGTTATTCCGCCCGCTATTTGTCATCTTCCAGAAGAGATCCGCGCGCGTCTAAAGGTCGTTCAGCAGGTTCGCGCAGAACAGCTCGACACTGTGACAGCGAAATACAGCGCTGCGGGCGTTGAGGCGGAACTCTCACCCTTTTTCTCTAATATGCCTGAGCTTCTCGCAAGTTCGCATATGGTGATTTCGCGTTCGGGGGCGTCCAGCGTCACAGAGCTGGCGGTTGTTGGGCGCTCAAGTCTTCTCGTGCCGCTGGCCATTGCGATGGATGATCATCAGACCGGAAACGCTGAGACCTTGCGTGATGCCGGGGCAGCGGATGTTGTGGCGGAAGGCGAATTCACGCCGGATCGGATTACCGCAATTCTGACAGAGCGCTTGTCTGATGCTGAAGGGCTCAAAGCCCGCGGCGCAGCGGCGCGATCTGTCGGGAAGTTGTCTGCGTCGAGCGATCTGGCCGATCTTGCTGAGGCGGCAGCAGAGCAGTCCTAATAGACGCTTTCACCATCCAGTCGGAAAGTTGCCCAAGGCGTTGAGCGCGTGAAGATGAAGCTTTGAACCTCGTCATACAGCCGAATATTCAGAATGTTCGTCTGGTCGCGATGGGTATCGAGCAGCGGGCTGTCGCGCACAACATAGATGCCATCTTCTGGAAAGGCGGGTGCGGTCTGGTAGATCCAGATATAGCCGTCTTCTATCTCGCCGCCGACAAGTGTGAGGTCCACGGGCTGTCCATTGCGGGAAATTGAAAAGCGCTGGCTGACATAGTCTCCGAACAGACCCTGAGCTTCCGCGTCACTGAAGATATTGAGGCTCTCACCATACAGACGCTGGATGGCGATTTCGGAATCGCGGACACGAAAACGATGGACGATCTCAGTCAGACCAGTTGTTTCATTGAAGCTGATTTCGGTTTCGGCTTCCTGGCGTGGGTGAGCGCTGGCCGACGGGCTCATCACTCCGACCAGTAGACAGCACAAAAGTGCTGCAGTCAGGGCCTGAAACAGAGTGAAGGTGCGCGCCGCGAAACGGCCTTGGTGCTCAGACTGTGCTGATGCCATTGGCACGTTGGACGTCCTGAAGAATATCGATCTCATCAGATGCTTTTGCGTCGTCAAACCGAACACCGTCAAGTTTGATTTCATCACGAAAGCGCGCAGAGCCGATACGCGCAGCATCGTGGAAGTGTGCGCCATTCATCCAGACTTTCTGATGAAAGTGGCAGCCTTCAAAGTTTGCAATATTGTCGAACCGGCACTTTTCAAAACCAGCAGCAGATTTGAATTCTGACTCAGTGAAGTCAGCGCGCGCTTCAAACCAGCTTGAATGGAACACTGCATCTTTGCGGAAGCGGCAATAGCTTACATCCGTTGGGCCCATAAAGCGCATATGCGTGGCCCATAGGTCGCCTGCGAAACGGCTCTCGGCGAAGTCTGCGGTACGGGCAATGACGCTGGAGCGCAGTTCTACGCGACCGCCCAGAAATGCCCGGTTCAGCCGGAGGCTGCCATAAATTTTTGCCTGATCAAGCCAGAGGCCGCGATCACTGAATTGCGCATTGCGCAGATTGAAGTCGCCATAGACTTCAATGCCGGTGAAAAACGCTTCAGAAAAGAAGATAGCATCATCGGCCTGAATGCTGCCCGGAAAGAGGCAGCCCGCGAGATCGACCGTTTCAGTAAAACTGGCAGCTTGCCAGTCGGTCGTCGCGGCAAATTGGATGGCTTTACTGTCCGGATGGGCAACACGAAGGCGCGTCATTTCTCGCGCCCAGCGATTCCACTCAATGTTTCCGGCTTCCGCGCGACGAATGGATTCGCTGCGGCGTTTCGAGTTCAGAAGCGCGTTGTCGAGCGGCAGAAGCGTGCTGTTGGACAGATAGCGATCCATCCACGGGCAAACCGTCAATAAGTCTTTCTGCCAGAGCGAATCTGAAGCCATTCCTGCAATCCCTTGAGTGTTAATTTTGTTAACACATGGGGTTTGCGGATGTCATCCACATACTTCATATAACGCTGTTAGTGCTTAGCTTTTTCTGCTTTTAGGCGAACGAGAAGAGTTAACCATAAGCGCGTGCAGATCGCGTAAATCCATGCCGGGCATGGCAACGAATTCACGGACGTCAGAATTGGCAGATGCAGTGCTGCGCGAAGATGCAAGCGTATCTCTGACCATGCCACGTTGACGGAACTGAAGAATATGCTGCGGCAAAGGACAACTCCGTGGGCCAGTGAGGGTCCGGAGAAGTTTGATGCTGCGGAGTTAATGAAGCTTGAATCGCTGAACGCTTCGAACGGGGGCATAAAAAAAGCCGGGCTGAATGCCCGGCTTTTCTGTGAGATTTATTCAACCGCCGTTTCGGCTTCGGCAGGTGTTTCAGCCTCTTCCTCTTCATCCGTATCCAGCTCGGTTGTGATGTCATGCATGATGTCACGACGTTCAAAGTTGAAGCTGCGTGATGGGCTGTAAGCCTCAACACGGGATGGCATGATCTGACGTGGGAAAGTGTTGTTGGTGATGTCGGCATCAGCCGTTTCCCAATACGGGTCCACTGTAACCTGCGTCAGCTCCATGTCGTTGTCATAGACGAGCAGTTTGCGCACATTGTGCGGATTACGGCGCCAGATCTCAGCCGGAATATAGACGCGCTCAGTTGAGCCATCTGCGAATTCCAGACCGAGAATGATTGGCATAACGAGACCGCCAACATTGGAGAATTCCAGAACGTAATAATTCTTGTCTTCTTCAACAGCGCGCATGAATGCAGTGCGTTCCCAGTCTTCCAGACCTTCGAGCCAGCTATTGTACTCGTTACGCTCACGGTTGGTGACGGTATAAATGCTGTTATCGTCATAGAAGTCACGAACGTCCGGGAAGCGATCAATCCAGAGCTCTAGGCCTTCCTGCTCGTTCAGCTGAACGCCGATCGGCGTTGGCTTGTCCGCATTTTCCTGTTCCAGACGTGCAAAGTCGATGTCCGGGTTCTCAGTGTCGAGACGCAGCTGATAAACGCGGTCGAGAGAGATATCCACGTGGTCAGTTGTGTAGAACCAACCGCGCCAGAACCAGTCCAGATCCACACCTGAAGCTTCTTCCATTGTGCGGAAGAAATCAGCCGGCGTCGGGCGACGGAACTGCCAGCGCTGTGCATATTCACGGAACGCAAAGTCGAAGAGTTCGCGGCCGAGAATAGTGTCACGCAGAATGTGCAGCGCGGCAGATGGTTTGCCATAAGCGTTCGGGCCGAGGTTCAGAATAGAATCTGACTGGGTCATGATCGGTACCTGATTGGATGACGTCATATAGCTGACCAGATCGCGCGGAAGCGAACGGTTCCATTCCATAGCCGGGTCCCACTCATAGCCCGCGACGCTGTCGAGGAATGAGTTCAGGCCTTCATCCATCCATGTCCACTGACGCTCGTCAGAGTTCACTGTCATCGGGAAGTAGATGTGGCCAACTTCGTGGATCACGACGCCAATCAGGAATTCTTTCTCGGCGCGGGTCCAGGTGCGCGTGCCATCATCCTGAAGCGTAGTGCGCGGACCGTTAAAGGTGATCATCGGGTATTCCATGCCGCCGACAGGGCCGTTGATGGACTGTGCGGTCGGGTATGGATAGTCAAATGAGAAACGGGAATAGACGTCCAGCGTGTGTACGACAGACGCAGTGGAGAACAGCTCCCACAGTTCGCCGCCTTCTTTCGGGAAGAAAGACATGGCCATAACGGTCTCATGCTCTGCGCCCGGCTGTGGGTGGCCTTGCGCATCCCATGCGAATTTACGTGAAGACGCCCATGCAAAGTCACGGACATTTTCCGCCGCAAAGCGCCATGTGCGTGTGCCGGTCGGGTTAGAGCTTTCGTTTGCGAGCGCTTCTTCCGGTGTCACGACATAGAGCGGACGCTCAGCGGTTGCTGCATCACGAAGACGCTGGCGCTGAGTTGGTGTCAGAACCTGATTGGCGTTCTGAAGCTCACCCGTTGCGGCAACGATGTGGTCGTTTGGTACGGTGATCGCGACTTCATAATCGCCGAATTCCAGTGTGAACTCGCCACGGCCGAGGAATTCTTTGTTATGCCAGCCTTCAAAGTCGGAATAGGCGACCATGCGCGGGAACCATTGCGCGATGACATAGATGTCATTGCCGCCTTCGCGCTCATCATCCGGGAAGTGCTCATAGCCTGAACGTGCAGAGACCGCGTCTTCTTCAACAATGTTGAAGGCAAAATCGATGTCAAAAGCGATAGAGCGACCAGACTGAAGCGGCGTTGGCAGGTCGATACGCATCAGCGTGCCGACGATGGTGAATGGCAGAGCCGCGCCACGTGAACCGGTCACTGAGCGGATTTCATAGCCATACTCATTATCTGCCATGGCTTGCTGACGACGCAGCGCACCCATGCTGAGGCGGGCCGGTTCATCAAGATTGCCCGCTGAAACCGTAGGGCCACGACGGCCTGCGCCGCCAAAGTCCTGAGACATCTCAGCCAGAGAATCGCTGCGGAAAATATTCTGGTCCAGCTGGAGCCAGAGGAAGTTCAGCGTATCCGGAGAATTGTTTGTGTAGGTGATGGTCTGCGTGCCTTCCAGGCGGCGCAGTTCTTCATCAAGGGTGACGTCGATCACATAGTCAGCCTGCTGCTGCCAGTATTCATGGCCCGGCGCGCCAGATGCGTTGCGATAAACGTTAGGGGTAGGGAGTACTTCGTCGAGTTGACGGAAACGGTCTTCAAAATTGCCAACAGTCTGTTGGATGCCCTGTGCAGACGCAGCGCCTGCAACGAGAAAAGACGCCAGAATGACGCCAAAAGTCCTGATCATAATTTCTAATTTCTCCGCAAATATGCCTGAAATCGCCTTTGATCGGCCCGAAAGAAGAAAGCTTCATGCCATGCGGTGGTGGGAGTTCAATATTGTTAACCTTTTTTGACGGCGAAATGAGATCAAAATTTTGTGTACGCGGCTTTTAAGTCACTAAATTACAGTCCCGTGAGGTGAAAACAGGCAGGCCCTTCGCGCATAAATTGAGGTTAATCTGAGCCGCTTGTTGAAGGTGAAAATACATCGCCCATTTCGTATTTGCGCAAGCTGGTCTATCAGGCCACACTCTGACCATATCTGTCTGATTTGCTGAGAGTTACATGCGCAATCCATCCCCTTTTGATCTCGGTCCTGTTCACTTTGTAGGTATTGGCGGGATTGGTATGTCCGGTATTGCCGAAGTTATGCTGAACCTCGGCTATGCGGTGCAGGGATCGGATATCCGTTCCAATGCCAATGTGGAGCGTCTGAAGGAGCTCGGCGCGAACATTTTTATCGGCCATAAGGCAGAGAATGTGCGCGGTGCTGGCGCGGTTGTGATTTCCTCTGCGATTAAAGGCGGCAATCCCGAAGTTGATACTGCGCGCGCCATGGCCATTCCGGTTGTGCGCCGCGCTGACATGCTGGCAGAGCTGATCCGCCTGAAATGGACGGTCGCAATCGCGGGTACGCACGGAAAAACAACAACGACCTCTATGGTCTCTGCGCTGCTCGATGGCGCTGGCATTGACCCGACCGTCATTAATGGCGGCGTCATCAACGCTTATGGCTCCAACGCGAAACTGGGTGAGGGCGACTGGATGGTCGTCGAGGCTGATGAGAGCGATGGCACATTTACAAAGCTACGCGCCACCATTGCCATTGTGACCAATATCGACCCCGAGCATATGGACCATTATGGCGATATGGATACGCTTCGCGAGGCGTTCGATACCTTCGTTGAGAACATTCCTTTCTACGGATTTGCCGTGCTCTGTACGGACCATCCGGAGGTCATGTCCCTGGCTGCGCGCGTGTCTGACCGACGCCGCGTGACCTATGGCTTCAACCCGCAAGCCGATATTCGCGCGGTAAACCTGCGCACGGATGCTGATGGCGTTCATTTTGACCTCGCTATCCGCTCTCGCATTGGCAATGCGCATGTGATTTCAGACCTGACTCTTCCAATGGCAGGGCGCCATAATGTGCTGAACGCACTGGCGGCGATCGCTGTCGCGCTGGAACTTGGTGCTGAGGCCGACGGTATTCGCGCGTCTCTGTCAAAATTCGGCGGTGTGAAGCGTCGGTTCACGACTGTGGGCAATTGGAACGGTGTGCGCATTATTGACGATTATGGCCATCACCCGGTGGAGATTGAGGCTGTGCTGCGCGCCGCGCGCGATATGCAGGGCGATAAGCGCGTCATCGCGGTCGCTCAGCCACACCGTTATTCTCGCCTGAAAACGCATTTTGAAGAATTCAGCACCTGTTTCAATGAAGCAGACACAGTGCTCCTCTCGCCAGTGTATCCGGCTGGAGAGGCGCCCATTGAGGGCATTGATCACGAAACTCTGGCCAAGAGCCTGCTTGTGCATGGTCACCGTGAAGCGCGTGCCATTGGCAGCCTTGATGATCTGCCAGCCATTCTAAAGGACATGGTTGAGCCGGGCGATATGGTCGTCTGCCTCGGCGCTGGCGACATTACCGCTCATGCGGGTAAGCTTGAGGAAAATCTGAAAGTACAGGAGTAGGCCGTGGAACTGAAAGCTGAAGACTTCAAAGTACGTGGCAAGCTCATCGAGAATGCGCCCCTCGCGCCCTACACATGGTTTCGCGTTGGAGGACCAGCTGATCTCCTCTTCCTGCCAGCTGATGAAGACGATCTCTGTGATTTCCTGAAAGCCTTGCCGGAAGATGTGCCGGTGACTGTTCTGGGCGTGGGTTCGAACCTTATCGTCCGCGATGGTGGTATTGAGGGCGTGGTCATTCGCCTGATGGGGAAATATTGGGGCGCCATCGAAGCTGTGAATGGGCTGAACCTTCTGGTGGGCGCAGGTGCGCTCGATCTTTCCGTGGCGCGCTTCGCCGCCAAAGAAGGCATTGCGGGTTTATCTTTCCTATCCGGCATTCCGGGCTCGATAGGCGGGAATATCCGTACCAATGCGGGCTGTTACGGGCGTGAGCTGAAAGACGTGCTCAATCAGGTTGAGACTGTGAACCGGCGCGGTGAAAAACGCGTCTTTCAGGGCGGTCTGGTTGATTATGATCTGCCAGAGATTGGCTTTAGCTATCGCCACACAGATTTCTCTCAGGATCTGATCGTGACGCGCGTTCTCATTGCGGGCGATGACCGGGGGGATCCGGAGACTCTGGCCCGCGAGATTGAAGAACATCAGGCCCGGCGTGCCGAGACCCAGCCCATCAAGGAAAAGACATCTGGTTCAACCTTTGCCAATCCGGACCCGCCGGGTACCCCCAACCAGCGCTCTGCCTGGAAGCTGATCGACGCTGCCGGCTGTCGCGGACTTCGTGTGGGCGGGGCTCAGGTCTCTGAAAAACACTGTAATTTCTTAATCAATACAGGTGATGCTCGCGCCAGTGATCTCGAAGCGCTGGGCGAACTAGTCCGCGCGCGGGTTCTGGAAACAAGCGGTGTCGATCTGCGCTGGGAAGTGAGACGCATCGGAAGAATTTAAGCGGAGCTCATCTCCCATGTCTTATTCCTCTCCTACCCTGACATTTTCGCTCGACGTCCTGAATGGCGCTGACTTCGATCTCTCGGCGACCTATGGCAAAGGCGAAACAGAACGCTGTGTGGAAACGCCGTGGGTGGCCAAAACCTTTGCTGAAGCCGAACGGGTGCTGGATATCGGCCTTGCCATGTCGCACCCGGATTATCTCGGCCTGATGATCGGATTTCTGAATAAGGGCGGCGTCATTGAGGGCGCGGACATCATCAAGCCGGAGCGTGTAAAAACCCGCTATCCGGAAGGCTGGCGCGACCAGATTCTCGAAATTCCGGTCCATATTGGCGATGTGCGCAAAATGGACTTTTCCGATAAGCCATTCGACGCCATTACCTGCATTTCTACGCTTGAGCATATCGGCTTTGACGCTCCCTCGGACCGTACCGATACGGCATTTGACCGCCCGACCGAGCTGGATGATCTGCCGGGCCGTTCTCCCGAAGCAGACCGCGACGCGCTTGCAGCCTTCCGCAAGGCGCTGAAGCCGGGCGGCGTTCTGTGCCTCACGGTTCCGGGCGGCGAGGGCGCGACCCGCACGATACAGGATTCAACAGGTCGCTGGGCCGCCTATCTGGAATACGGCCCTGAAACCTGGCCAGCGCTTGCCTCTCTGCCGGGATTTGAGCTTGTTGAACTGGTTGGCTTTTCCGAACAGGAAGAGGGCTGGAAAGCCTGCGAGCCTTTCGAGAAAGTCTATGAGGCCTCCGTTGGCGATGATGGCTTTCCGCGCGGCTGCATTATGGCGATGCTGAAAGCGGTTTAGGCCTGAAACCCCAACCGCTTTTCCAGACGGTTTGAGAACCAGGTCAGGATTTTGCGCCAAAGCTCGTCTTTCAGGACCTGACCTTCAACATCATAATCCATGCTTGGATTGTCGTTGATCTCGATTACGACAACGCCATTTCCGGTGTCTTTCAGGTCCACGCCATAAAGCCCGTCGCCGATCAGGCGGGCTGCGCGCACAGCAACATCTACCACATCAGCAGGCACATCTTCAATCGCGAAGGTTTTGTGGTCGCCTTCGGTCATCTTGCCGTCTTTGCCGTGTTTGACGATCTGCCAATGGCCCCGCGCCATTTCATACTGGCAGGCATAGATGGGCTCGCCGCCCAGTACACCCACGCGCCAGTCAAAGGCAGTCGGTACGAAGGATTGCGCGATAACGAGCGCTGTTTCCTTGAAGATTTCCTTCGCGCCAGCCTGAAGCTCTTCCAGCGTGTGGGCTTTCACCATATGCGCACCGAAAGAACCGTCTGGCGTTTTGAGGATAACCGGTGAGCCAAGGCGTTCCATCACGCCAGCGAGCGGTGTCTTCTCATCCAGAATTTCGGTCGGTGGAATCGGTACATTCGCGTTTTCCAGTATCTCTTTCAGATACACCTTATTGGTGCAGCGGATCATGCTGGTCGTATCATCGATGACAGGCATGCCTTCTTGCTCGGCGCGGCGGGCGAACCGATAAGTGTAGTTGTCGATGCTGGTCGTCGCGCGAATGAACAGCGCATCAAATTCTGAAAGGCTGGTCAGGTCTGACGGGTCAATCACCTCAACCTCAATGCCCATTTTGTCTGCGACACTGGCAAAGCGTTTCATGGAGGCGTGAGAGGAGGGCGGTGTTTTCTCTTTGTCGTCCATCAGAATGGCGAGCGACCATTTCGCGGGCGTGCGGGATTTCTCAGCTTTGATGCGGCCAGCGGTATAGGTGGCCAGCGCATCCAGAAAGAAAGCGCGGCGTTCATCCTTTAGCTTGTGAGGCGGGACGGGTTTTATTCTGGAAATCTCAAACGGCGCTTTTGTGTCGAATTCGATCTCCAGAGCGGGCGTGCGGAACCAGTCAGAGGCCTCTCGTGCGAGGCGCTCATAGCCTTGTTCCGGTGTGCGGGAGAAGGCAACAAACATGCGCTCGACTGTCTCTGCGCCTTTGCTACGCGCTTCGCGCAGGCGGGCATTCAGGTCTGGCAAAGCATGGGCGTAGAGTGCCTTCTGTGACAGCTCTTTCATCGTCAGCACGCTCGGGCTCACACGGTGGCCGCGCGCTTCTGCCAGAAGGGAGGCGTAATAGCCCTCAGACTGATAGCCATAGGAGCGGGCAAGGTTCAGCACATATGGACGGCGGCCCACGAACAGTTTCGGATTGGAGAGATAATCTGCAATCCGCATGACTTTATGGGGCGTTTCAGCCTGACCGATATCGCTCAGGTTTTCGACGAGGATGAGCCAGTCACTCATGATTTATCTTTCTTCTGGCAGGTCAGGTCGAGCTGCATGATGAGTGCATCTTCGCCATCGTCATAATAATGGTCTTTGCGGCCAATCACTTTGAAGCCAGTGCGTTCATAAAGTGAGATGGCGCGGGCATTCGATTTTCGAACTTCCAGACGCAGGCGAAGGCAGTCGCGGTCACATGCGACCTGCTTCGCGGCTGCGATCAGCGCACGCCCAATGCCCTGACCTCCGGCATCAACAGATACTGAAATTGAATAAAGCCGGGCGGTCTGAACGCCTTTCCGGTAAAGCAGGATCGCAGCGCCTGTAACGCGGCCCGAATCGGCAACCAGACAATCTGCAGATGGCACACGTAAAAGTCGGCGCAGGCTGTCGCGTGAAAGCCTGTCATTTTCTTCGAAATTGGATTCCAGTGCGAGAATCTGGGCCACGTCTTCAGAGGTCGCACGGCGTATGTCAGGCTGGTTCAAACGCGTAATGGTCCGGAACGATAATGATCGCCCGAAATACACCTAATTCGGGTCTCTGTCATGCATTCTCACGCGGCGGACATCTAAATTCTGAAGCCCGTAAATTGCAGTGGAAACTGTTAAATCTGCCTTCACGTATTGGCCGGATGGTCTACACCGGATGGATACGATTAAAGGAAAAGGGTGCTCTATGCTGCGTCTGGGTTTCGCGACTGCAATCTCATGTCTGCTCATTGGTTCAATGGCGCAAACGGCGCAGGCAGAATGGGCAACGCCAGATCCTGCGCTGGATGCAGAGGTGCAGGCCTGTTTCGAACAGGACGGTGTGGGCTTCCTGCCGGATAGCGACGTGATTTGCTATAATGCGGCCATCTTCCCTGAAGAGTTTCTCCAGTTGAATGATCTGGAACCCGCAAGCCGCATCATCATCACAAGTCCGGGCGGCAATGTCGCCACAGCGCGGGGAATGAGCACGATTCTGGACAATCGCGCTGAGTCTGTGGTGATTGCAGGGCCGTGTATGTCTGCATGCGCCATGGTCATTCTGCCGGGGTTGGATGAGGTCTATATCCACCGCACAGCTCATATCGCGGTGCATGGTATTACAATGATCCCATTTGGCCGCTGGTATGGCTGGCTGAAAGACGATGAAGAACCAGGCTCTGTCGCGACACTGATCGCCCAGTCCGGATACAATCTCGACTTTGCGTTACATGGCTCTGGCACAACGCATATGCGGGCGCATCTGGAAGGTCAGGGCATTGATGTGGGCTATATTATGGATGTGTCTGACGCGATGGAGGCTGATGCACGCGCATTCACCTCATGCCGTGTCGACGTGAAAGACTATTGGGGCATTCTGAATGCAGAGCATTTGCAGACATATCTGGGAGACCATCTGACGGGCATGGAGCCATTCGTTCAGAGTTGGTCTGACCCGGCAAATGCAGCTTATCTTGAGTGGGGGCATCCGATTTCGGACATGACCTACATCATGAACCGGTCTTTCGGTGAGGCAGAATGTTCAGAGGTCAGCGCCAGCGAGTGATTTTGGCGTGAAGAAATCTTCCAGTTCAAAATTATAGGCGTTGAACGGATCATCTTCCTTGGCGGTGAACAATGCGACGGCGGCTGTCGGGAATTTGATGCGGATCTGGTTGGCGGCGTAGGAATTACGAAAGCCGCCCATTTCCGTTAGTTGAAGGGCCAGTTCGTGAAGGCCCGGATTGTGACCGATGACGATGAGCGCATCAGTGTCGGCGATCTTCTCAATCGAAGCGATGATTTCTTCCGGCGTGGCCAGATACAGGTCTTCGCTAAAACTGTATTTGAGGCCGGGATAGAGACGTTGAAGCTCTGAGAAGGTTTCACGCGTGCGCCGGGCCGAGGAGACAAGCGCATAGCTTGGTTCGACCTTTAATGCTTTCAGCTGGCTCGCAATGATCTGTGCATCTGAGTGTCCACGGTCCGTCAGCTTGCGAGATTCATCCGTACCGGTTTCGGCATAGGGTTCGGTCTTGGCGTGACGGAAGAGGATCAGTTGCTTCATAAAGCGATTTGTAATCCGTATTGATAGCGTTTGGGAACTCATTTCAGCACGCGCAGAGATATATCTCTGACGCGCATCTTCAGAATAGATGAGTCGCTATCGCACGAATATCAATTGGATCGCGAAATAAAACTGCCTGTTTTGGGCTTATGCCTTTGCGTTGACCGCAATGCCTGAGGCGCGGGTTTTACCCGTTGTTGTGCCCATTGCACCATAGGCTTTAGGCCCTGAGGCTTCATTCGCGACTTCGCGGGCAATGGTTTCTACAAGGCCCTCTGTGACCTCACGCATGGCGGACAGCGCCACATTATGCTCGGCCAGAACGGACTGAAAGCTACGCACAACCTCGAAGAGTTCTTTGCGCAGCGAAATGTCAGCCTGAAGCATGGCTTTGGCATTCTGTGCGAGGTCTGTCATTTCCAGACGGTAAGTGTGCGCCAGACGTTCTTTTTCTTCCCAGTCTGTCGATGACGCGTCGAGTTTGCGCGCTTTCAACGCGGCTGTCTCGGTGATCATCAGCTCAGTCAGGCGTTTGGTGAGCGCAATCAGCTGTGTCAGCCGATCATTAATGTCATGTGCTGCCAGTGTCATAGCGTTTGCTCCTATTCGCTGAGCCCCTGCATACGCAGGATTTCAGAATAAACCTGATCGGCGAGACCAATACCGCCCTGTGCGGTCATTTCTTTTGCATATTCCTCGACCAGCATGGGGCGGAAAGCGCGTTCGCCTTCGCCGCCGCCTGTCAGTCCATCAGTGTCCAGCGCTTCAAACATTGGCGCGAGCATCTGGGAGAGGAACATGGCTTCAAATTCTTCAGCGATTTCGCGTGCCGCTTCGCGTGTATCTACGCGGTGCAGGCCCGGCAGGCTGACCGGCATGGATGATGAGAGGGCATCGACTTCATTCATGACTACATCACCTCAATATCGGCCTGCAGCGCACCGGACGCCTTCAAAGCCTGTAAAATGGAGATCATATCGCGCGGCGTTACACCCAGAGCATTAAGGCCATCGACGAGATCGCGAAGCGGTACGCCGCCATCCAGAACCGCAAGGCCGGTACCATCTTCCAGAACCTGAACGCCGCTTTGTGGGACGACGGTCGTTTCACCATCAGAAAATGGCGCAGGCTGGCTGATCGCAGGTTGTTCTGAAATCTGAATGGTCAGATTGCCCTGTGCGATCGCAACAGTGGAAACGCGAACGGTTTCGCCCATGACAATCACGCCAGAGGCTTCATCAATGACGATACGAGCAGGCTGGTCTGGCTCAACGACCAGATTTTCAATCTCGGTGATCAGCGACGTCATATCGCGGTTCGGCGGGCGGGTGATCCGCACTGTGCCGGAATCTTCTGCGACTGCGAGGTCCATGCCCATATAGGCGTTGATCGCAACAGCGATGCGCTGAGACGTCGTGAAGTCCGGATTGCGCAGTGCGAGGCGCAGCGAGCTCTGATGAGCAAGGGCGAACTCGACTTCGCGCTCAATTAGGGCGCCGTTCGGAATGCGGCCAATGGTTGGGACGTTGCGAATGACGGATGTACCGCTATCGCCGCTGGCTGCGAAGCCGCCTGCAGCAACCGGACCCTGACCGACCGCATAGACTTGTCCATCTGCGCCGACGAGCGGGGTAACCAGCAGAATACCGCCAGACAATGAGCCGGCATCGCCAAGGCTGGACACGCTGACATCAATACGTGAACCGTTTGTCGCAAATGCGGGAAGGTTCGCTGTCACCATAACGGCGGCGACGTTCCGCGTGTTGAGGTTCTGGTCGCGCGTATTCACACCCAGACGCTCAAGCATGGCTTCGAGGCTCTGACGTGTGAAAGGTGAATTTCGAAGTGAGTCGCCGGTACCGTTAAGGCCAACGACCAATCCGTAACCAATTAGCTGGTTTTCACGGACGCCCTCAATGTCTACAATATCTTTCAGGCGCGAACCGGCGCTGGCAGGCATGCTGAACGCAGCCGAAAAGGCCAGTGTCAGCGCGAGCGCGGAATGTCTGATGAATTGACGCATATTGAGCGAGCCCTTTTAATTTCCTGCAATTTTAAAAGTGCGACGCAAAAAAACGGTTAACGTCTAATTCACCACCAATCCGCCATAACAGTTTCTTAACCATGCGGATTCGCGCGCGGATTTTGGCGGAGTTTTCGGTTCATGCGGATTGAAAAAACACGATCCACCGGAGTGACACGATCAGGCAGCCGTACAGGCGATGCTGGCGATTCGGCTGCGTTTCGAAATGCGCTGGGCAGCTCGACGGCTGCTGCGTCTGCTACAAATGTCGGTGCGAGTGTCGGCGTTAACTCTGTTGCAGCGCTCATGGCGCTTCAGTCAGCTGAAGATCCGCTGGAAAAACGACGCCGGGTCGAGCGTCGCGGACGACAGTTGCTGGATGGTCTCGATCGGTTGAAGCTGGATATGCTGGAGGGCGGCGACCCGCGCTCAACGCTGGAACGCCTGAAAGCGGTGCTCGAATCGGAGCGAGAAAACAGCGGCGAGCAGGAGCTGGAATCGCTGATCGATCAGATTGAACTTCGTGTTGAGGTTGAGTTGGCGAAGCTGGAAACCAATCAATCCGTGTCCGGAATCTGATCTACTAGTCGTTTTACTGAGTTTTCTCCTGCATTCATCGATTGAAACCCCGGAGCATTGGCTATATAGACCGCTCGCATAACGCAGCCGAGCATCGGGAGTCGAGTATGAGTACGACTGATCTGGATGGCTATAAGCCAACCTCTGACGAAGAGTTCATGAACGATCGTCAGCTTGCGTATTTTCGGAAGAAATTAGAAGACTGGAAACAGGATATTATCGACGGGTCAAAGACCACAATCGGTAACCTCCAGGAAGACTCCAGCTCACTTCCGGATCTGGTAGACCGGGCATCTGCCGAGAGTGATAAAGCTCTTGAACTCAGAACCCGCGACCGCCAGCGTAAGCTTATTAACAAAATTGATGCAGCAATCCGACGTATTGAAGATGGTACGTATGGTTATTGCGAAATGACCGGAGACCCGATTGCGCTGGGCCGGTTGGAAGCGCGCCCTACAGCGACGCTTTCTCTTGAGGCGCAGGAAGCCCATGAGCGGAAAGAAAAAACCGTCCGCGACGATTAAAACGTCTACTGAACAATAGCCTTTATGCAGCCCGCCATCCTATGATTGGCGGGCTTTTTATTGTTCGGGGGAGGAAAAATAAAATGAACTTCGATGATCTGATAAATGGGTTCCGCTCAGAAGAGATTGGCGCATTAACTATGGATGCCCCTCAAAGCTGGGCTCAGGGGCGTACGCTATATGGCGGACTGTCTGCGGCTCTGTGTCATGTTTCTGCGATGGCCAGCGCTGAGATTGATAAACCCCTGCGCTCGGCCGTTATCGCATTTGTCGGGCCGTCCTCTGGTCAGCTGACCGGAAGCGCAGAAATCATGCGGCAAGGTAAATCTACCATCATGATGGATGCTGTGCTGCATGGCGAAAAGGGTATCGGAACGAAGGCGTTGCTGATCTATGGCAATGCGCGCGACAGCAAGCTCAATCAATCTGATCTCGCAGCCCCCCAGGTGGATGCACCGGAAGATTGCCCGTCGCTTTGGGGGGATCGAAAAGCGGCGAACTTTGCGCGAAATTTTGAACTCAGACGCGCTGGTGGTCTGACCCCGATGGGCGGGAATGAGCGCGGAGACATGCTGGTCTGGGTGCGCCATGCAACAGAGGCTTCGGTTGATGACACCGCCGCGCTGTTCGCTCTGGCGGATGTTCTGCCGCCAGCCTGCTTCACCATGATGTCAGAGGGCGCGCCGATCAGCACGGTGACATGGTCTCTGGAGTTTCTGATGCCTGAGGTCGAGGTCGCCAATAACTGGTTCCTGATGAAGTCGGTCGCCGAACACACCGCTGACGGCTATTCCAGTCAGGCTATGTATGTCTGGGACAGGCAGGGTAGGCCGGTCATTGCGGCCCGCCAGAATGTAACGGTTTTCTATTGAGATCAGTCGGGCCACTCTGATGGGCCTGGCAATTTCAAATTTGCAGAATGATGGAGCCTGATGGAGTTGCGGCGATCTCCTTACTGGGATCGCCGCTTATACACCCAACGCTCGGCGTTGCCCGCCAGCCAGATGTTTTTATGTGAAGAAAGAAAACAGTCGGTTACCGGAAAGTTTTCAAAACCTTACTTTAAAAGGAAAATTCGTTTTCAATTTGATCGATTAAGTAAAGATTTGAAACTATACATGAAAAACCCGGCAGAACGTGCCTGCCGGGTAAAAACTGCCTGGTATGTCTTGCCGGATTGTTTAATCAGAATGGCAGGACTGAATTCGCGATACGCTGACCGTATGGTGCGCGCTGTACGGAGGTCAGGTCGCCTCGTCCGCCGTACGAAATGCGCGCTTCAGCAATCTGTGTGTGCTGAATGGTATTTGTCGCGGAAATATCCTGAGGGCGGATCACGCCTGAAATGACAAGTTCACGAACTTCAGCATTCACGCGAACCTCCTGAGAGCCTGCGATCACGAAATTCCCGTTTGGAAGTACATTGGTAATGACGGCTGCGACCGACATTTGAATGTTTTCAGACCGGTTGACTGAGCCTGTGCCCGCGGCACTACGGGATGACGATGTGCCAAGACCCGTATCGAGTGAATTGCTGCCCGGCAGGAAGCGCTCAACCGGGCCTTCAAGGCCAAACAGACCCGTGACAGCGGCATCCTGGCTGCCCGTACGTGACGTCGAAGTGGAGTTGTTGAGTGTCGCCGTGTCGGTGATGTCGATATCAACGGTCAGGATATCGCCAATTGTGTTGGCGCGGTGATCGTTGAAAAAGCCGGTGGCGCCGGTACGCCAGAGCGAATTCATTGCGCCATCATCCTGCACCTGTGGCGGTGTGGGCGCGGAAATCGGGATTGCGCCGATAATGCGTTCCGGATTGGTGATCGGGGTGAGTTGAGGCTCTTCAACTGCGCCGGATACGGTTGCGCAAGCGCCGAGTGCGCCAAGGCAGGCTGCGAGCGCTGCGAGACGAAGCGGGTTGGATTTCAAAGACATGGCTTAGCCTCCTTCGGCGAACATGGTGCCGACACGGGCTTCGCCCGGTGCCCATGCGATCGCATCCATGGAACGGTTGGATTGTAGGTTTTGCACGCGCACGGTTTCGCCTGCGGCTGCATCGCTCATGGCGCGGGCCGCAACAACAAGGCGCAACGCGCCGCGTTCATAGATGAGCTGGATCGGGTCGCCAGAGCGAATGACGGAAACCGGCTGAATGTCTCGCATGGCAAGTGGCTGACCAGCGCGTAGCGTGCGGGTTGCCTCCATGCCTTCCAGAACATGCGCCTCACGAATAAGGCCGGTCACGCGGCGGTTCGGATTCATCTCTTCATAGGCGATCATGTCCGGCGTGATCTCATCGCCTCGGCGCACGTCGACTGTCAGCATTGGCACTTCGTTCTCAGCATGTGGTTCGGAGCTGATCGCGGCCGCCGAGGTGTTGCGGACTGGCGCAGTCTGTGGCGCAGGAGAGGGCGTGACGGGGGTAGAGGCTGAGGCTCTTGTTACCCAGATCAGCTCGCCATCGGGCAGATCAACCGGGTATCCGGCGGCGCGCGCCTGAGCTTCAATGAATTCAGATGCCAAAGGCATGCGTTGGCCTGGCATGGGCGCGGCTGCGATCTGGCGCTGTGCCGGTGCTCCGGTCACATTCGCGACGTCGCCCAAAAGCACCCAATCGCCTGTTATGGCGACATCCGCGCTCGCAGTCGCCATCGCACCGGTCAGGCACGCGCTGGCGAGGAGTGAAAGGAGTGAGTGCCGTGGCTTAATCATGGATTATCCTAGCGGAGCTGGCTGGTAACGCCGAGCATCTCATCTGCGGTGGTGATGACTTTGGAGTTCATCTCATAAGCGCGTTGAGCGACAATCAGTGCGCTGATTTCATTCACCGCATTGACGTTGGAGGTCTCAAGGAAGCCCTGCAGGACTGAACCAAAGCCGACAGCGCCCGGTGTGCCCAGATTGGCAGGGCCAGATGACGGTGTTTCAAGGAACAGGTTGTCGCCAATTGCATCCAGGCCTGCTGGATTGATGAAGCGGGCAAGGTCGATCTGACCGAGTTCCTGATAATCAACTTCGCCTGCAAGTCGGACTTGTACCATGCCGACGGCGCTGATGGTCACATCAACAGCTTCTTCAGGGATGGCGATGCCCGGCGATACGACAAATCCGTCTTCGGTGACGAGCTGACCATCTGCGCTGACAGAGAAATTGCCTGCGCGCGTGTAGGCTTGTGTGCCGTCCGGCATGTCGATGACGAAATAGCCGTCGCCCTGCATGGCGAGGTCGTAAGGGTTTTCAGTCTGGGTCACGCTGCCTTGCGTGGTGATGCGGTAAACTGAACCGGCCTTCACACCTGAACCGACCTGAACGCCAGTTGGAACAATCGTGCCACCATCAGAGGATGTCACGCCCATACGCTCAATATTCATATAGAGCAGATCCTGAAACTCAGCGCGCTGACGTTTGAACCCGGTGGTGTTCATGTTGGCGATGTTGTTCGAGATCACCTCAACATTCAGCTGTTGAGCCTGCATACCAGTAGCGGCTGTGTTTAGTGCACGCATCACATCACCCTGCGTTTAGTTTACTGAGCACTGCCCAGCTTGTTGATTGCGGTTTTGCGAAGCTCGTCTGCGTCTTGTACGAGGCGGCTTGCAGAGGTGTAGGCCCGGGAGATTTCGATCATCCGGGTAACTTCAAGAATGGCGTTGACGTTGGATTGCTCCACAACACCCTGCTGCACTTTTGGCAGCTCTACAGCTTCTGCTTGTTGGTCCGTTGGGGACCATAGGTTATTCCCGACCTTTTCTAGAGCACCGGGGGTTTCGAACCCGTAAACACCGAAGCGTCCGATCTCAAGATTTCCCTGACGGATGATGCCAGCGTCGCTGACGGTCGGTGGCCCACCTTCCGGGTCGAATACGATTTCATTGCCGCCGTCATCCAGAACCAGCGCGCCTTCATGGGTTACGAGGCGGCTCAAATCGTCCAGAGCAAACTGCCCGTCGCGGGTATAATAGGTTTCACCATTCATGCTGACGGCGAAGAAGGCGTTGGGCTCCTGAATGCCGAAATCCAGCGGATTTCCTGTCGGCGTGAGCGTGCCTGCGCGCATATCCCGGTGCAGGCTTTCCACCTGCGTGAACCGAATGTCGGCAGGAGTGTCATTTGCATAGGCTGGGTGTTGAACAGTCAGTTCGTTCAGCGCGACTTCGGCCTTGAAGCCGGTCGTGTTCATGTTCGCAAGATTGTTCGCGACCACATCCATCCGGCGACGGAGGGATTGCTGTGTGTTCACGCCAATGAGAAGTGCGTTGTCCATGAAATGCCCGAATTTAATTGTTCGCCTTAACTATTGGTATGACGCGCCAAGGTTAACGGTTTCCTGATAGGCGCTAACCATGATGAATTCAGGGAAAGCTACTGCAATTTGATCGGTAAATTCTTCCTATCTCTACGCTTCCTTAACCAAGACCGGTCATTTTTGCCGGGTCAGATAAGTAGGATTTCCGGAAGATGTCTGAAGATATTGAAGCCGAAATGGACGGGTCAGAAGGCCAGGACGCTCTTGAAGGTGGTGATGAGTCAGCACCTAAAAAGAAGAAAATGTCGGGCAAGACCCTTGTTCTGTTTATTGTTTTGCCAGCCCTTCTCATTCTTGGAGGCGGCGGCGGCGCGGCCATGATGCTCATGGGCGGCGGCAGCGCTGAAGCTTCTCCGCAGTCTGATAGTCATGGCGAATCGGACGATTCGCACGGCGAAGCTGATTCACATGGTGAAGATGATGGTCATGGCGGTGGCGGCGATGATCATGGTGAGTCTTCTGGCGGTTATGGCGAGAGCACGGTCGGACATGCGACAGAGTCTGAGGGCAATGGCGCTGTTATTCAGATTGGCGCACCGGGCGATCCGTCTTTCTATACACTGCCTGACCTTATCGTGACGGTGAATGGCGGTGGTGGTCGCAGATCTCAGCTGCTGCTTAAACTGACACTCGAAGCGGGAGACCCGGCGATTTTCGATCAGCTGGATGCATATCTGCCGCGAATCACGGATCAGTTTCAGATGTTCCTGCGTGAAATGCGTCTCGACGATCTGAGCGGGTCTGCTGGTGATTACCGTATTCGTCGCGAGCTTCTGCGTCGCGTTAACCTCAGCCTGTATCCTCAAACAATTGATGCAGTGCTCATTGAAGAATTTATTGTTCAGTAGGCGATTGAATGTCTGACGAAAAAACAGATGACGAACTCGCCGCAGAATGGGCTGCGGAACTGGAAGCTGACACAGCGGCCGGTGGCGATGACGGTCTGGGCGATGACTTTGCAGCGGAATGGGAAGCCTCTCTTGCGAATGAAGAGCAGGCGGCGAAAGACAGCATTGCAACGGCTGTTATCGGTAACGGACCGACAACTGAACGCATTCTGAATCAGGATGAGATCGACAGTCTTCTGGGCTTCTCTCTGGATGATGAAGATGCAGATGATACCTCGGGCATCCGCGCGATCATCAACTCCGCAATGGTCTCTTATGAGCGTCTTCCAATGCTGGAAGTCGTGTTTGACCGTCTGGTCCGCCTTCTGACGACCTCTCTGCGGAACTTCACCTCTGACAACGTCGAGGTGTCACTCGATGCGATCACGTCCATCCGCTTTGGCGACTATCTGAACTCCATCCCGCTGCCGGCTATTCTGTCGGTCTTCCGGGCAAAACAGCTTGATAACTTCGGGCTGCTGACCGTCGATTCCAATCTGATCTACTCCATTGTGGACGTACTTCTGGGTGGTCGCCGCGGTACAGTAGCCATGCGTATTGAGGGCCGTCCTTACACCACGATTGAACGTTCGCTGGTCACACGTCTTGTGGAAGTTATTCTGAATGACGCCAAGCAGGCCTTTGCGCCTCTGACGGAAGTCGACTTCGAACTCGACCGGATTGAGACCAACCCTCGTTTTGCTGCGATTGCTCGCCCGGCAAACGCTGCCATTCTGGTTAAACTGCGTATCGACATGGAAGATCGCGGCGGCCGGGCTGAACTGCTCATGCCGTATGCGACGCTCGAACCTATCCGGAAAATGCTGCTGCAAAACTTCATGGGTGAGAAGTTCGGCCGCGACAATATCTGGGAAAGCCACCTCGCGAGCGAGCTTTGGGCTGCAACTGTGGAAGTGCAGACCGTGCTGGACGAAATGCAGGTGCCACTCAAGAAAATGCTCGACCTCGATGTTGGCGATACGATTTTCCTGAACGCGGCTCCGGATTCCAAAGTCAAAATCAAATGCGGTGAAATCAATCTGACTGAGGGTCGGGTTGGACGCATGGGTCATAAAGTTGCCGTGCGCGTCGAACACCCGATCTCTGATCGCGCGCGCAAAGAAATACTGAGGGAACAATGAGCGATTACGGTCTGATTGTAGAGCTCGCGCTTGCTGTGCTCCTCGTCCTTACCATCGTTTATTGCTGGCGGCTGGACCAGCGCCTCAATCGTTTGCGCAAGGGCAATGACGGCATGATTGATGCCGCGCGTGAGCTTGCCGAAACCATTGCGCATGCAGAACAGGCTATTCATGGCCTGAAAAGGTCTGCGGCTGAAACCGGTACAGAGCTTCAGTCGCGCATTGATGAAGCGCGCACGCTGTCAAATTCGCTGCAACGCGGCGGTCGGAGAGGGTATTAATCCATGGCGAAATCTCAGGTCAGACTTCTCCCGGTTCTTGGCATTGTGGCCGCAGGCCTCTTTGCAATCAAAGCGGTCTCAATTGCTGAGGCAGCAGGTGAGATGGCGTCTAACAACCAGCAACAGGCCGCTCATTCACAGCCTGCGCATTCTGAGGCTGCGCCAACGGCCAATGTGATGCAGACCTCTGCTGAACCTATTGAGACGACAGACGCGACTGACCCTGAAAGCTGCCCTGCGCCAGACCTTCTGGCTGAGCAGGCTGGCTTGTCGCAATATGAAATTCAGGTGCTGCGATCTCTGGCTGAGCGCCGTGAGGCGCTGGAAGTGCGCGAGGCGTCTCTGGATACGCGCGAAATGACGATTTCTGCGGCTGAAGCGCGTCTTGATGATCAGATCGCCGCTCTGCAGACCCTTGAGAGCAGTATTGAAGGCCTTTTGGGCCAGCTCGACGAACAGAATGAGGCGCAGCTTGCGTCACTGGTGACGATTTACCAGGCGATGCGCGCAGATGATGCGGCACGCATTTTCAATACGCTGGATGATGAGCTGATGCTCAATATCGCCAAGCGTATGTCACCGGCACCCATGGCAGCCATTCTGTCTTCCATGGAGCCAGAGCGCGCCCGTACGCTGACCACTCTTATGGCTACCCGTTCAGAACCACCTCGCACCGTGGCTGAACTGGAGGCGCGGACGAATGCCCCTTAAACGGGTCTTTCTCCGGTCTGCCTCAGCTTTCTGTCTGAGTGCAGCCATGCTGACGGGGCTAACTTCGGCCTGGGCAGACGGGCGTCCCTTAACCATAACGACCGAACAGAACGCAGATTATGCCCGCATCGTTGCGCGCTGGGCTGATGGCGATCAGGAGGGGCCGGAAATTACGGCCCGTATTTCTGGCCCGGTGCTTATCCTGCGATTTGAAGAAGAGGTCAGCCTCGATCTCGCTGAACTGACGGAAGGCCTGCCCGGCTATATTGCTGTCTCGCGGCTGAGCGATGACGGACGTGAAGCCCGTATTGCTCTGGCGCGCGAGTATCGCATTCACCAGTCTGAATCCATCGATAGATCGGCGATTGATCTGGTGAATGAAAGCCGCCTGAATGATCCGCCGGATATTGTGTCTCCACTTGTCGCCGCTCGCGCGCGTGAGGCAGAGCTCGCCGCAGAACGTGCACAATCGGCTCGTATCGCGGCTTTGCCACCACCGCTCGATCTTCAGGTTCGCGCCTCAGAAGGCGAAGACTTTTCGACGCTGGCATTTTACTGGCCTGAAAATATCGACTTTGAAGCCCGCGATACGGCAGATGGATACCAGATCGTCTTTGCCAATCGCGCCATTGCAGACCTTTCACGCACGCGGGTCGACCCGCCGCGCGGCCTTCTGGGCATTGAAGGTCGCAATACAGAAGAAACCTATGTGGTCGATCTGGATCTTCAGACGGGATATTGGGCGAATGCCGTCGCAGCAGACCAATCTGTTCTGGTGCGTTTTCGTGAGGGATCACGTCCCGATGGCGATCTGGAAGAGGATGTCATTCTGCCAGCGGCGCTCGCAGCGCTCGCGGTAGACCTGCCGCCTGCCAATTATCTGGAACCCCCAAGCCGTAAACCACTCGCAGATCACCCGTTTCGGACAACACCTGAGGGTGAAGTCGAGCTTGTGCCAGAGCCTGATCCGGTGCCTGTCGATCCGATGGACGTTATTGCTGAGGTTCCTGTAACGCCCCGACGTGTCTGGAGCGAGACCCTTCCGCGGTCTGGTGTCGTTGATGTCGATGCAAGCATGTCATCGGGCGTCATGCAGCTGGACCTGAATTTCGCGGCGAATGTACCAAGCGCTATTTTCCGCCGGAATAACGCGCTTTGGCTGGCCTTTCCTGCAAACGGACATTTCGATCTGTCTGGCATTCCGCAGGCGATCGGCACCCGCGTTGACGAAGTGACATCTGAAAGCGGTATGGCGCTGCGGCTCTTCCTGCCGCGCGATAATCTGGTTCAGATCACATCCAGCGGTCGGACCTGGTCTATCGAGGCGGGCGGCGAGGGCGTGCTTGGCGTGTCCCGTATTCGCCCGACGCGCGCTGCAAACGAGGGTGGGTCTGGCATTCGCGCCGTTGTCCCGGATGCGGGGACGATTTTTTCGCTCATGGACCCGGAAGTGGGCGATGAACTCGTGATCGTACCAGCGTTCTCACCAGCTGCGTCCATGATGCAGGAACTCACCTTTGTTGAGGCCTTCTTCCCAACGACAACTCACGGCATGGTGGTTGTGCCCCGCGCCGATGATCTCAATTTCGTTCAACGTGGCGATAATATTCTGATTGGGCGTCAGGAAGGTCTGGCTTTGTCCAGCTGGGGCGTGAATTCAGATCTGGATGCAGGGCAAAACCTTACGCCCGGCTTTCTCGACTTTGCGACCTGGCGTCATGGCGATGAGCGCGATTACTGGGACAATTTCACAGCCTATTCGCATGCGGCCGCGCAGGGTGATCCGGCTGAGTGGGAAGGCCAGTCTGCGCTTTTGAATTTTGCGCGTTTTCTTATGGCGTGGGAGTTGGCGGCTGAAGCCTATGGTCCGCTGAATTTTGCGCGCGCTATGGATGAAGTGCTGGGCCAGGATGCACAATGGCTGACGCTTAAAGGCGCGGCCGATGTGATGATGGGCCGTTATGATGAGGCCGTTCAGACCCTCGACCATTCTGCCGTGCGTAGCGACCCTGCTGCCAATGCATGGCTGGGTATGGCGCTGGCAGAGCGCGCCGACTGGCGCCGAGCGCGTCAGGCCTTTTTGCTGGCTGACCCGATGATCAATGCGCACACGCCAGAATGGGCTGGACGCTTTCACGCCTCTGCCGCGCGAGCGATGATCCGTATGGGCGATGGCGCTGCCGCAGAATCACACGCTTTGGCGGCGAACCGGAGCGGCGACACTACGGCTGAAGGGCAGGGGCGATTAATTCTGGGTGAGCTGGCACGGATTGATGGACGTCCCGCAGATGCGCGTTCGACCTTCACTCAGCTTCTCAACCATGAGAGCCCCGAAGTGCGTGTGCGTGCTGAACTGCAGATGACACGTCTGGAGCTTGCAGAAGACCGCATGTCCTATCTGGATGCGGCTGATCGACTGGATGCCCTTCGCTTCCGTTGGCGCGGAGATGCGTTGGAGCTGGAAATTGTGGGCGATCTGGCGAAGGCATATTTCGAACTTGGTCAATATCGCGAAGCGCTGGTTCTGGCGCAGAATTTTGCTATGGAATTTCCTGATCTGCCGGGCTCTCGTGAGCTGCGCATTGATCTGATGGAATACTTTGAGGAGCTCTTCCTCAATGGTCGCGCCGATCGGCTCGACCCGATTTCGGCTCTGGCGCTATTCTATGAATTCCGCGATCTGACCCCAATTGGTCCGGATGGCGACCGCATGATCCGCATGCTGGCCAACCGCCTTGTCGCTTTTGATCTTCTGGACCCTGCTACGGAACTTCTGGCGCACCAGGTAGAAAATCGAAATCTGATCGGTATCGGACGTGCGCAAATTGCGTCTGATCTGGCTGCGATCTATTTGTTGGACCACCGTCCGGAGGCCGCGCTTCAGACGCTGAACGGGTCTCGCGTGCCGGGGCTTGATGATGAGCTTCGCATTCAGCGTCGTTTGCTGGAAGCCGCCGCGCATATGGAATTGCAGCGCTACGGCCATGCGATTGAACTGCTTGAACCGCTGGATGATCAACGCGCTCTTGACCTTCTTGCTGAAGTTCACTGGCGCGCACGAACATGGGGCGCAGCAGGACGCGCGCTTCAACGAACACTTCCAGAGCCCGGCGAGCGGCTTTCTGAAGCTCAAATTCAGACAGCTGTTCGCGCGGCGGTCGCCTATCGCCTGGATGGCGATTATGACGGTCTTGCCAACCTGCGCGCAGAATATGGTCCTCAAATGGTCGCCACGAGTGAAGAGGATACGTTTGACCTGCTGACCGGGACAAATCAGGTTTCGTCTTCGCTTCTGAGTGACACGGTTCGCGAGCTCGCAGATACGACGACCGCAGATGCTTTCCTCAGCAATCTTCGCCAACGCTTTTCAAATGGCGACGACGTTTTCTGATCTTTTCGCGCCCTCGGGTAAAAGGACGCATTGTAGTCTTTCGGTATCCGATATAAACACCCGGGTATGACGCCTCGCGCTTTCGTAAATCGCTGGACACAAATGGTGTTCGTTTTTGCTCTGGCATTATGTCTGGGCGTGAACGCTATTGTGCCGACTGGCTATATGCTGGACCGCGATGCCGAGGGTGCGATCACTATGCGCATCTGTTCGGTCGGTCTGGATCAACGGTTCGTGACGCTCGACCCTTTAACGGGTGAATGGGTGGAGACCGGTGAAGACGGAAAATTGCCGGGCCCTGATGATGATCAACAGCCTTCTGAGCTTTGTGAGTTTTCTCTCCTGACATCTCATATCGACATGCCGTCTCAGGATTTGGGCATGTTTGCAGAGGTGTTTGGACTGCCGCTTCTGGGCGGCGAAATCTATGTTGAACGGCCGCAGGAATTTGTCGCTTCAACACCTCTTCCTGCGCGAGGTCCCCCGCTTCGCGCCTGATTTTTTCTTAGCATTTAAAAAATCAGTTCGGCCCGGCGCATGTCCGGGACCAGGGGAATACCAATGAAAAAGACTTTACTGGGCGCAACGGGCGTCCTTGCAATGTGTGCTGGCCTTTTAACCGCTCATGCAGAAGAGGATGCGCCAGCGCTTCAGGATGTTGTGCGCGTGACATCTGCGCGAGTTGCGGATGAAACAGAGCTGGCTGTGTCACCAGAGGTGATGCCGCTTGAGGGTGCAGACGTAACGCGGCTGATCGCGCGAACACCGGGTGCGGCACGCATTGGAAACGGTGAGTTGTCTGGCCAGATGCAGTATCGCGGCCTGTTCGGCGAGCGTTTGAATCTGCGCGTTGATGGCCAGCGCTTTGGGTCTGGTGGACCTAACCTTATGGACCCGGCTTTTCACTACGCGCCGTCACCTTTGGTTCGGTATCTGGTGATTGATCGGGGTGTCAGCCCGGTGAGTGAAGGGCCGGGCCTTGCGGGAGGCGCTGATGCCGTCTTCAAGCGCGTAGATTTTTCCGACAGCGAGGAGGCTGTTCTCGGTTATGATCTGATGGCCGGCTATCGCAGCGTTGATAACAGCGTCGCGACAGGCGGCGTCCTTGGCGCATCGACCGATAGCTGGCGCTTCAACCTTCTCGGTTCATTCGAAGAGGGCGAAGACTATGAGTTTGCGGACGGAGAGGTCGCGGGCAGTGAATTCACCCGGGCGGTCTATGGTCTGTCCGCTGGTGTGCGGCAGGGCGCGCATGAGCTGAGCCTTGATGTTCGTCGTCATGAGGCCGGCCCGGCTGGCACCCCGCCATTCCCGATGGATATTCGCTATTTCGACACCGATTTTGCAAAGCTTGGATATGCGGGATCATTCGATGGTTTCGACGTCGCGGCGCATTTAAATTATGCATCCGTCGAGCATGCGATGAACAATTTCGACATGCGGCCCGCGCCCGCTATGGCAAGCCTGCGTGAAGCACTCGCCTTTGCAGATACGCGGGCGGGTGATGTGTCAGTCAGCTTTGACGCCTTTAACGGCGAACTGGAATTGGGCGTAGATGGTGAGCTGAAAGAGCATTCCGTCCGCATCATCAATCCGGCTAATTCCGACTTTCTGGTCACGTCCATTCCGGATGCTGAGCAGGAACGTTATGGCGTATTTGCCGAATGGGAGGGGGCGCTTGGCCTGTTTGAAAGTCAGCTTGGCGTCCGCATAGATCAGCATTCAGATGATGCGGGGCAGGTCACGCTCGGGTCTGCCTTGCCTATGGGCCCGCAAATGCTGGCTATGGCGTTCAATGCTGCCGATCATGGCTGGGATGACACGACAGTTGATGCGGTGGCCCGGTTCTGGACACCGGAAAATAATGGCCTTTCATGGCGCATGACGCTGGCGCGTAAGACCAATACGCCGGGATATCTGCATCGCTATGGCTGGATGCCGCTGAATGCGAGCGGCGGGCTTGCCGATGGTAATATCTATGTGGGGGATCTGAATATCGAAACGGAAACCGCATGGATCGCGGAGGCCGGTTTCGACTATCGCACCACCAATGCCTATATTCGCCCGACCATCTTCTATCGCCAGATTGATGACTATATTCAGGGCGTACCGTTTGATGACACTGTGGGCGTCATCGACAGCACGCAGGAAATGATCGCCAATATGAATGGCGATCCGACGCCACTACGCTTTGCCAATGTCGATGCACGTCTGTACGGGCTGGATTTCGACTATGGATATGACTTTGAAGGCCCGCTGCGTCTGGACGGAGTGTTCAGCTATGTCCGTGGTGAGCGGCGGGATATTGATGACAATCTCTATCGCATATCGCCGCCAAGTCTGTCGGCTGCACTGACATGGCAGGAGGCCAGCTGGTCTGGGAGCTTTGAAGTTCGCGGTGTCGCCGAACAGGACGAAGTCTCTGAAACCAATAGCGAAGAACCATCGGACGGGTATGTACTGCTCAATCTGTTTGCTGACTGGCAGGTTTCAGACCGGGTGCATCTGAGCTTTGGTATCGAGAACCTGGCTGACGAAATCTATCTGGACCATCTCTCAGGTTATAACCGAAACGCTGCTTCCGATGTGGCTGTGGGCGAGCGCCTTCCCGGTGCAGGGCGTAGTGCATTTGTGCGGATTGGAATTGTCAGCTGAGCCTTGCCATCTCAGCTGATAGCTGACCTGCCGCATGTCTGACCCCCTTGCCAGGATTGCCCCGGACATATGACAGGCCAAAGAAAACCCCGCCAGAGATGGCGGGGTTTTTGATTGGGTATTTGCCTGGGTAGATTAGAGCGTATCGAGCATTTGTGCGACCAGCGGGTGGCGCACAACGTCTTCTGCCTGTAGGCGGACCACGGCGACATCCGGAAGTTTTTCCAGCTTGTCTGCAGCTGTTCCGAGACCAGAGAGTTCTGGCAAAAGGTCAGACTGTGCCGGGTCACCCGTCACAATCATGGTGGAATGCCAGCCAAGGCGCGTGAGCAGCATTTTGATCTGCGTATACGTACAGTTCTGTGCTTCATCGACCACAACGAAGGCGTTGTTGAGCGTCCGTCCGCGCATAAAGCCGATGGGCGCAATTTCGATGACACCCTCGGCAAGCATGTCTTTCAGCTGTTTCGGGGAGAGACGGTCCGAGAGTGCGTCATAGAGTGGGCGCAGATACGGTGCGAGCTTGTCTTCCATCGCGCCGGGCAGGAAGCCGATCTGTTCACCGGCTTCAACAGCGGGCCGTGCCAGAACAATGCGTCCAACCTCGCCCTTTTGAAGGGCATCTACGGCCTTGGTGATGGCCAGATAGGTTTTACCTGTCCCGGCAGGGCCGAGCGCGCAGACCAGATTATAGTCATCAATCGCTTTCATCAGCTGCGCCTGACCTTCAGAGCGCGGCTTTACGTTTTTGGTGTAGCTTTGATCTCGTGGAGGCTCTTTTATCTTTCGGTTCGATGATCGTCCTTTGGGTTCCTGATCGGGCGACCAGCCGCCATCTATCGCATACAGGCCTTTGCTGCGGACCTGGGCTTCGTCTTCGAAATAGGCTTCCGTGTTGAACTCGGCATTGCGAATTTTCCGGACTGCAGAACGTTTACCCATGGTGTCCTCCTTGGCTTACCACAAAGAAAAACGCCGCAGGCCAAAAGGCACTACGGCGTTCGAAAAAGGCGGGATAAGAGGCGGCGGCGAATGCCGCTCGTTCGGTGGGCCGGGGCCCGTCTGGCAATGCAAATCCTGCAGCCATCTGCACCTCTTCAAGGTCGGGCAAAGATCGGTCTGATGAGACGAATCTCTGCGAATCTTTAGACAAGTCCACCATACAACAGTTAAGAGATATACAAGACGCGAAAAGCGCGAAATTTTGATGTCAAATGAAGGCGAGATGTGAATATGGCGATCTATGACCTTGGAAATAAAAAGGTTTCTCTACCGGGAGAAGGAAAGTGCTGGGTGGCAGGCAATGCAACAGTATTGGGCAATGTGGTGCTCAAAGAAGGTGCAAGCGTCTGGTTTAACGTGGTTGTTCGCGGTGATAATGATCCGATTGTGATCGGAGAAAACTCAAACATTCAGGACGGTAGCGTACTGCACACCGATGACGGCGTTTCCATGACCATCGGCAAGAATGTCACCGTTGGTCATATGGCCATGCTGCATGGCTGCACAATTGGCGATAATTCGCTGATCGGTATCGGTGCGACCGTGCTGAACAACGCCAAGATCGGTAAGAATTGTCTTATCGGCGCGCATGCGCTGATCCCTGAAGGCAAGGAAATCCCCGATAATTCGCTCGTCATGGGTGCGCCGGGCAAAGTGGTCCGCCAGATTGACGAAGCAGGTGAGCAGATGCTGACAGCATCCGCTCAACACTATGTCGCCAACTGGCAGCGTTATGCCAAAGACTTCAAACTCGTTTCTGAATAGGGCTTAGCCCTTTGGATACAGAACCATTTGCGTACACCGGAATAGCGCCATGCGTTTTCCGGTGTTGGCATTAGTGACTTCGCAATCCCAGACCTCCGTGGTCTTGCCCATATGCACGGGCAGGGCAGTGGCGGTCACGCGGCCTTCGCGCGCCGTCGACATGAAGTTCGATTTCAGCTCAACCGTCGTGAAGCCAGACGCGCCTGCCGGAAGATTGGCGACGCAGGCATATCCGCACAGTGTGTCGGCGAGGGTGACCACCGTCCCGGCATGCAGGAAGCCGTTCGGCGCCATGTGGAAGTCCTGAACGTCGAAGCCGCCTTCAAAGCGATCGCGTGCGACGTGCGTCAGCTCGACGCCTGTATGACCCGGCCAGCGGTTTTCACCACGGGACATAAATTGTTCAGCCGTCAATTCAGCGTCCGGCACCATATATTCCATCACGAATTCCTGTCCTGTGATTTTGTGTTTCAGTGATCACTATTGAGCAAAAGCCGGACGAACGCAGCTTAAGAGACCTGTGAGATCCAGTTCGCCAGATTATAATAGGTGGTGACGCGCGAGATTTTACCGTCTTTGATTTCCAGAAAGGCGCCTGCTGGCAAGCGATAACTCTGCCCGTTCGCCTCGGGCAGGCCGCTATCGGTTTTCTTATAAGTTCCGTTCACGATGAACTCGGCCGCGCCGCGTGTGCCGCTGGCATCGGTCATGACGGCAATGTCTGTGAGCTCTTCATCATAGCAGTCATCCATATGGGCGAGGAATTCAGCGAATTTTGCTTTGCCTCCGCGTTCAGACCCTTCATTCACATCATGGCGAATATCATCAGATAAAAGCTCCAGCATGCCGTCCCAGTCTTTGGCGTTGAAGGCGGTGTAATAGCTGCGGATCAGAGCGTCAGACGACATGGTGCATCCTTTATTGTGAGCCAGGTTTCAGGCCGGAAAATCAGAACTCATCTGGTGGTGTTCGGCTGATTGTACCAGTGGTCTGAAAAAATATGCGTGCGGAAAGTCCGCGCGCCATTGCAAGTCTTCCCAAAATCCACGAATTCGTCTCAGCTTTGCCTTAAACTGGCGGGCAGAATAGCGTCAGTCTTTGCTTGTCGGGAGAGCGTAAATGAAACGCGTCGCAGTCGTGTATGGTGGTTGGTCTTCAGAACGTCCGGTATCGATTTCCTCCGGACAGGCCATGGCCAAGGCTGCACGGGAGTGCGGCAAGTATGACGTTATCGAGATCGATGCGGGCCGTGATCTTGCAGATCAGCTGAAAACGGCTGCTCCAGACGTCATTCTCAACGGGCTTCACGGCCCGTGGGGCGAAGATGGCTGCGTGCAGGGATTGTTTGAAATTCTGGGCATTCCTTACACCCATTGCGGTGTCGCGGCCTCCGCCGTTGCAATGGATAAACGCAAATCCAAAGCGGTTTATGCTCAAAACAATATTGAGATTGCTGCGGACATTAAGGTCACGCGCGCCGAGGCGTCTGCTGAGCATCCTTTGCCGCCGCCTTATGTCATCAAACCGATCGCTGAAGGATCCAGTTTTGGTGTCGTCATGGTGCGTGAGGGCGAAAACGCGCCTGCAGATGTGCTCATGGCGGATAGCTGGACCTATGGCGACAATCTCATGGCCGAAGAATACATTCCAGGCCGCGAATTATCCGTCGGCGTGATGGGAGATCGCGCTTTATGTGTGACAGAGATCGTAACGTTAAGAGAGTTTTACGATTTTGACGCAAAATATGCCAGTGGGGGATCGCGCCATGTTGTTCCGGCGGATTTACCGGGTCAGGTGACACAGAGAGCTCTGGAAGGAGCGCTCTTGGCTCATCAGGCACTCGGTTGTCGCGGCGTGACGCGGTCTGACTTTCGTTATGACGACGAGAGAGACAGGCTGGTCATTCTGGAAACGAATACCCAGCCCGGCATGACGCCGACCTCTCTTGTCCCCGAACAGGCGGCGAGCCTCGGGATCAGCTTCCCGGAACTCGTCGAGTGGATGATTGAGGATGCATCATGCCCCAGGTGAAGGGTGGCAATAAAAGACAAGGTGGGAAAAGCAGCAGATCCGGTAGCTCTCGTTCAGCGAAAGCACCGACGCCTGCGCGCGATGCCGTTGTCAAACGCTCCTCCGATCTTGGCTCCATCTTTATGGGGATTTTCTTTCTCGTCGCTATTCTGATCGCCGCGGCGGCTTGGATGGGCGGCTCAATTTCCATTGTTGAAACCAAAGCCAATCAGCTGGCGGATGGTGTCGCGAAAACCCTGGGCTTTTCCGTTCAGACTATTCACGTGGTGGAACATCTCAGCCCGGAACAGGAAACGCGCCTTCGCAATGCGCTGAGCGTGGTCGAAGGTGACAGCATGTTCCGCGCAAATCCGCATGAGCTTCGTGATCGTCTCGAAACCGTTCCCGGCTTTGGCGGGATTGAGGTTCATCGCTTCTGGCCGGACCAGATTGCGATTGTGGCAACGCCGCTGGAAACCAGCGTTTTGTTGCGGAATGATCAGACCGGCGAAATCGTCCCGATGAATATGACGGGCGAGCGCGCTGCCGATGATGAGCCGCAGGGTGAGTTTCACCTGATTCAGGGTGTGGGCGCGCTGGCGGCCTATCCGGAACTGCATGATGAATTGCAGAACTTCCCGGCTATCGAAACACGCCTGCGCTATGCAGAACGTCAGGGCGAGCGTCGTTGGGACCTCATCATGACGTCAGGTGTACGCGTAAAGCTGCCGGAAGGCATGGACCGTTATCCGGCGCTGGCTTCACTGGCCGCGCTGCAGAGAGAAGCTGGTGTCCTCGACCGCCAGGTTCAGACAATTGATATGAGAGACCCGGCAAGGGTTTATGTGCGTCGCCGCCAGCTTGAAGCAGGCCTCGGCGATGTTGAAAGGGCAGGATAATGTCTAGTCTCGATCAGCGAGTTCTCGCTGGCGCTGTAACAAAGACCCGCAAGGTCGGACAGATCATCTGTTCGCTCGATCTCGGTGCAACCAAGATTGCGTGCCTTATTGCGCGTACGACCGAGCCATCTGCCGGTGGTTTTGAACTGTTAGGTCATGGCCAGCAGTCCAGTCGCGGACTGAAGAATGGCACAGTCATCGATATGGATGGTCTTGAGCGGTCTATCCGTCTGGCCGTTGAAGATGCTGAACGTATGGCGGGCTTGCAGGTTTCCTCGGTTCGCCTGTCTGTGAGCGGCGGCAGCATGAAGACGCATCGCGTCAAAATTGCTATTCCTATGGATGGCCGTGAAATCACGCAGAAAGATGTTGTGAAGCTGCTGGAAAAAGCGCTCGCATCTGGCGAAAGCGACAAGCACCAGATCCTTCACGCCATTCCATTTTGCTATGTCGTAGATGGCAATGATGGTGTGCGCGATCCACGTGGAATGTTCGCAGATGAGCTGGGTGTGGTGATGAATCTCATCACAATGCCGAAGCCGATCTATAAAAATCTCGTTTTATGTGTGTCTCGTGCGCACCTTAATGTGGACAGCGTTTCGGCCGGCTCTGTGATGAGCGCTGAAGCCGTTCTGGTTGAGGATGAGTGGGACAATGGCGTCATCTGTGTCGATATGGGCGGCGGTACGACCGGCATCTCGGTCTATCTCAATGGCACGCTCGCGCATCTGGAAACATTGCCGGTTGGCGGCAATCATGTGACGGCTGACGTGGCGCAGGGCATTGGAACAACCATTCCGGCCGCCGAGCGCATCAAGACGCTGCACGGCACTGTTATTGCGACAGAAACGGCAAAATCTGAGCTCGTGGAAGCGCCGAAACTGGGCGATGATGGTCGTCTGCAATCGGCCCGCATGCCGCGTGCGGAACTGATGGGCTTCATTCAGCCACGTATGGAAGAAACCTTTGAGCTGGTGTCGCGCACACTGTCTCAGTCCGGTCTTGGTGGACGCCTGCCGCGCCGTGTCGTTTTGACGGGCGGTGCAAGTGAATTGCCGGGTGTCCGGGAACTCGCATCCCGCGTTCTGGCCATGCAGGTGCGCCTTGCGCGACCTGTAAATTCCGGAATTCTGGGCGAAGAATGTCAAAGACCCACTTTTTCCACAGCCGCAGGTCTGTTAACGTTTGACCATGCTCGGGGCGGAGACCCCAAAGCAGCACGAAAGAAACTAAAACCCCAGGGTGAAAAACCTAAAGGAACAGGGTTGTTCGCGCGCGTGCTTGAGTGGTTGAGGGAAAACTTCTGATTTTTTCAGTTTTCTTAACACTGATTTAAGCCTGTCAGCCGATTCTCTGTACCTGGTTCGGGGATTTTGTGATCGATAAGGCAAGGCAGATGAGTGTAGAATTACAGCCAAGAATCGTCGTGTTTGGCGTCGGAGGCGCCGGCGGAAATGCGGTCGATAACATGATTAAGGCGCAACTTCAGGGCGTAGAGTTCGTTGTTGCCAACACTGACGCGCAGGCTCTTGCGCGATCTTCCTGCGAAAATCAGATCCAGCTCGGTCTGGAAACGACGCAAGGTCTTGGCGCTGGTGCGCGGCCTGAAGTTGGTACCGCGGCCGCTGAAGAATCTGCTGAAGAGATTAACCTTCACCTCGATGGCGCTCATATGGTGTTCATCGCTGCCGGCATGGGCGGTGGTACGGGAACAGGCTCCGCGCCTGTGATTGCCCGTCTCGCTCGTGAGCGCGGCATTTTAACGGTTGGTGTTGTCACCAAGCCGTTCGGCTTCGAAGGCAAGCGCCGCATGACCCTTGCCGAGCAAGGCCTTGCTGAAATCAAAAAACACGTCGACACGCTGATCATTATCCCGAACCAGAATCTGTTCCGCGTTGCCAACGAACAAACCACATTTGCTGATGCCTTCCAGATGGCTGACCGCGTGCTGTATTCCGGCGTTCGCGGCATCACAGACCTCATGGTTATGCCTGGCCTGATCAACCTCGACTTTGCTGACGTCCGTACCGTTATGGCGGAAATGGGTGCAGCGATGATGGGTACCGGTGAGGGCGCGGGTGAGAACCGTGCGCTTGAAGCGGCTCAACAGGCTGTTGCGAACCCACTGCTCGACGATATCTCGCTGCGCGGTGCCAAAGGCGTCCTCATCAACATCACTGGCGGCTATGACATGACGCTGTATGAAGTTGATGAAGCGGCCAATGAAATCCGCAATCAGGTTGATCCTGATGCCAACATCATCCTCGGCTCTACCTTCGATGAATCCATTGAAGGCCGTATGCGCGTATCTGTTGTTGCGACGGGCATCGACTCTGAAGCCGGTACGCAGGCTGACCCTGAAGCAGCAGCAGCTGCAGCGGTCACCAGCTTCGCGTCCAGCCTGGGTGCTCGTAAGCCGGCTGAAGAGCCACCTGCGGAAAAGCCAGCGATTGTACGCGCTGAAGCTGAAGAAGCGCCGGTCGCGGCAAAAGTCGAGCCAGAAGCTGAGCCACGTCCATGGTTTGCTGATGAAGAGGCGGTTTCTGAGCCTGCGCCAGCTGCGCGTGAAACCGTGGCTCCATCTGCTTCTGGTCATGACCGTGTCCGTGCTGAAGATGTATTCGGCGGTAAAACGCCATCTGATGGTGCGCGGTCTTCTGAAACAGATCGTTCTATCGAACAGCGTACCAACGGCCTGCACAATCTGTTCGGCTGGCGTCGCCCGGCCGGTGAAGACGTTGATGTGCCGTTTGAAGATGTGCACCCAAGCGCAAACGATGCAGATCATGGTGCCTCATCATCAGCGGCTGATGATGACCTGGAAATCCCTGCATTCCTGCGTCGGTCAGCAAATCACTGATCTCTCTGCACTGAATAGAATCTACGTAACGCCCTGCTTTTGCAGGGCGTTTTCGTATCTGGTGCGTGCAAAAACTTGTAGCAAATCAGCAACAGAAGGCTGATTTGTCAGTAACGTTCACACGGAATGTTACAGTCGTGATATCGACTGAGGCTGATAAAATACAATATAAACAATGTTGTGCGTTTGTTTCGATAAAAAGGTAACCGCGATTTTAAGCAAAGCGTTACGAATGGAAACAAAGCGTGTGTTGAGCCGTGAGCCTGTCAGAGCGAGTTATAGCTGACAGGAGTAATGTGCGTGAAACAACAGGCTTATCAGCAAGCTTTGGCAAATACCGCGATCTGCGCGGGTATTGGTGTGCACTCAGGTGAGCGCGCGCGGCTGACGCTGAAGCCGGCTGCGGTTGGAACGGGCATTATGTTCCGCCGTGCGGACGTTGCTGAATCTCAAAGCTGGATCGAAGCGCGCGGTGACCTGGTTCACGATGTTGCGCTGGGTACCAAGCTTAAAAACGCACATGGCACGACCCTTTCTACAGTAGAGCATCTGCTTGCGGCTGTTTATGGCCTCGGTATCGACAATATGATCATTGAAGTCGATGGCCCTGAAGTGCCGATTATGGATGGCTCATCTGCGCTCTACACAGAACTTATTCTGCGTACAGGTGTGAAACAGCAGGCTGCAGCAGCTCAGTATCTTCGAATCCTCGAACCGATCGAAGTACAGGATGGACCAAAATCTGCGCGTCTGCTGCCAACGAATGACGATGCCTTCCATCTGGAAGCCGAGATTGATTTTGCGTCTGAAGCGATTGGTCGCCAGAAGAAGTCGATTTGTCTGACGGCAACATCCTTTGCGCGCGAGCTCGCATTTGCACGCACATTCGGGTTTTACCGTGACATCAAAAAGCTGCACAGCATGGGGCTGGGGCAGGGCGCGTCTCTTGAGAACGCGATTGCTGTTGAGGATGATAAAATCCTCAACCCGGAAGGTCTGCGCGTGGAAGACGAATTCATTCGTCACAAAATTCTGGATGCTGTCGGCGACCTGGCGCTTATCGGTCACCGCATTATCGGTCGCTATGAAAGCGAACAGCCAGGCCACTCCATCAACAATCTGCTCGTTCGCGAAGTTCTGAAGCAGAAAGAGAAATGGGTCCTGGAGACCCGCAAGGCGAAATCTGCTCCGCTGTCTGCGGCGCACATTGCAGCTTGCCTCTGAGTCGTCTTTCCTTCTGAATTACCAGACAGTTTCATCGACTCCCCTGTCGGGCGAGGGCGCATCTGTTAAGCATGCCAGACGCGAAAACTGGTGCAGATACAGGAATTTTTAGCCGGAAGCCGAGTATTAAAGACCTTTCATGGTGAAACGGCTTGGCGCGGCGGATTCAAAAGGCTATCACCAGCAGAACCGGGAAATAAGGTAGCGTATTTATGATCACAAAGCCGACGCCAGCTCTGCTTATGTCTGCAGCTCTTCTGTTTTTAGGCGGCTGCTCTGTATTTGACGGCGCTCGTAATGAGAATCTGGCCTATGTCGCCCGCCCGGTAGAACAGCTTTACAATAATGCATTCGAAGCGCTCTCAACGGGCCGCTATGATGAATCCGTCATGCTTTTCGACGAAGTTGAGCGCCAGCACCCATATTCAGAATGGGCGAGCCGTGCGAACCTTATGTCGGCTTTCGCAAATTATCAGAGCCGTAGCTATGAAGAGGCGATCAGTGCCGCGCGTCGCTATATCTCTCTGCACCCGGGCAATGACGAAACCGTCTATGCCTACTATCTGATCGGCATTTGCTATTTCGAGCAGATTGTTGATGTCGGCCGCGATCAGGGGATTACGGAAAACGCCTATGCTGCGTTTGAAGATGTTGTCCGTCGGTATCCTGAAACTGAATATGCCGGTGATGCGCGTCTGAAAATGGACATGATCCGTGACCAGCTCGCCGGTAAAGAGATGGAAATCGGTCGCTGGTATCTGCGTCGCAACCAGCACCTTGCTGCGATCAACCGCTTCCGCGAAGTGATTGACGAGTATGAGACCACCAGCCACACGCCAGAAGCGCTCTACCGTCTGACCGAAGCGTATCTCGCTATTGGTCTGCGTGGTGAAGCGCTTCGCGCTGCATCGGTTCTCGGCTATAACTATGGCTATAGTGACTGGTACGCAGACGCATATGAGCTGATGTCCGATAGCGGCCAGGCGCCAGAAATTGAGCCTGAAGCTGACGGCTGGAACTTCTTCGGTCTCTTCCGCTGAGAATCATTTGTTCGCATTTTGTTCTCGTGATATAGAGGGTGCATGTTAATTGCATTCTCTGTCCGTGACTTTGTCCTTATCGATTCCCTGGATATTGATGTTTGCCGGGGTTTTACCTCCGTCACCGGTGAAACCGGTGCCGGTAAATCCATTATGCTGGACGCGCTCCGGTTTGTTCTGGGCGGCAAGGCGGATAAACGCTTTATCCGGCAGGGCGCAGAACGCACGAGCGTTTCAGTCAGCTTCCAGCTGCAGACTGACCATCCGGCGATAACCGAATTGGAAGAACGCGGACTTGTCGAAGATGGCGACACGCTCGTCACCTTCCGACGATTGCTCAGTCATTCTGGTCCGTCTCGCATTTATGCCAATGACCAGATTATCAGCGCAGACTTCGCGTCGCAGCTCGGACACGATCTCGTAGAGATTCATGGTCAGCATGATGGCTCGGCGCTTCTGAACCCTAAACTTCATGGCGATGTTCTGGACCAGTTTGCCAAGGCTGAAACTCTGCTGAAGCGTGTGTCTAAAGCCTATTCGGATTGGGCGGATAAACGCGAAGCGTGTGACGCACTTAAAGCCCGCCAGCAGTCTCAGGATGCAGAGCTCGCTCAGTATGAGTACATGCTGGAAGAACTGGATAAGCTCAGCCCGGGCGAGGAAGAGGCGTCCCGTCTTACGCTTGAGCGGGCCATGCTGCTCAACAGCCAGAAACTCATTGAGTTCGTGACAGAGGCTGAAGATGCAGTGAACCGGTCGGATGCTGCATCGACGTTTGGTGTTGCAGCTCGTCATATTGATCGGGCCATGCGCCTTCCAGAGTTTCAGGATGCACCGGAAGATAACCCGCAACTTGCCGCGCTGACGCAGGCTCAGGACGCGATTGAGCGCGCGCTGATTGAGCTGAATGAAGCGAGCATTGCCGTGGAATCGGCACGGGCATCTTTCCATCATGATCCTGAAACGCTCGAACAGGTTGAGCAGCGTCTCTTCTCTCTTCGGGCTGCTGGCCGAAAATATAATGTCGATCCGGATGAGCTGGCTGCGCTTCATACGGAAGCTCGTCAGAAGCTGAACGAACTTCAGGACTTTGATGGCGTTATTGCAGAGGCTGAACGTCGCCAGAAGGAAGCCGAAACAGCTTATCGCGAGCAGGCTGACAAGCTATCGGCGCTTCGTAAGTCGAGTGGCGAACAACTCAGCGCTCTTGTTCAGGCTGAACTCCCGCCGCTCAAGCTGGAGCATGCGAAGTTCCGTGTGAAACTTGAGACGCTTGATATGGCTCAGGCTGGGCCTCACGGTCAGGATAAGATCCTGTTCGAGGTACAGACAAACCCAGGTGCGCCATTCGGGGCGCTCAATCAGATCGCTTCAGGTGGCGAGCTTGCGCGCTTTACGCTGGCGCTGCGCGTGTGTCTTGCCAACATTCAGTCTGCGGCGCTGCTCGTCTTTGATGAGGCCGATCAGGGTGTGGGCGGGGCAGTTGCTGCTGCCGTTGGCGAACGCCTCGGCCGTCTGGCTGATGATCGTCAGGTTCTTGCGATCACGCACAGCCCTCAAGTTGCTGCGTCGGGGCATCAGCATTGGCATATCACCAAGCGTATTGATGACGGTGAAACCACTGTATCTCAGATGAATATTCTGACGGGCGAAGCTCGCCTTGAAGAGGTCGCTCGTATGCTCTCTGGTAGTGAAATCACAAAAGAGGCACGTGCAGCCGCAGAGCGCTTGATGGCAGAGGCAGTTTAAGCCAATTCTTTGGCATGACCGACTCATCTGATCCGCATTTTAACGACGCCCGTCCAGCAAGCCTTACAAAGCCCGTTGCGGACCTGACAGACATAGAGGCCAGCGAAGAGCTGGCCTTTCTTGCGCGCGCACTCGTTGCTGCTGACGCAGCGTATTATGACGAGAGTGAACCGCTCTTCACCGATGCAGATTATGATGAACTGCGCCGGCGCAATAAGGATGTTGAGGCCGCGTTTCCGGGGCTCATCCGCGACGACAGCCCGACAGAACATGTTGGGTCTGCGCCTTCTTCGGATTTTGCCAAGGTAGAGCACCTCGTACCAATGCTCTCGCTCGACAATGCCTTCAATGACGATGATGTCGAAAGTTTTGTTCAGCGCATGCGGCGTTTCCTGAAGCTTGATGCGACGGATAAGCTGGCTGTTACGACCGAGCCAAAGATTGATGGCGTATCCGCGAACCTTCTTTACCATAATGGCGAGCTTGTGCGCGCGGCGACACGCGGCAATGGCCGGGTAGGCGAAGACATCACGGCAAACATTCGGATGCTGAAATGCATTCCGGAACGACTGACCGGGAAAAACATTCCCGATGAGATCGAAGTTCGCGGCGAAGTGTATATGAGCTGGGAGGCGTTTCGGGCGCTGAATAAGCGCGCCGAAGAGGCGGGCACTAAGACCTATGTGAACCCGCGCAACACAGCTTCAGGGTCTTTGCGCCAGATCGACCCTGAGGTGACGCGTTCTCGCCCGCTGGACTTCTTTGCCTATGGCTGGGGCGGTGTCTCTGAACCTTTTGCGACCAGTCAGTATGATGCACTTCAAATGTTCGGGGATTGGGGGCTGCCCATCAATCCGCTCATTCGCCGTTGCATGAGTGTTGAAGAGGTATTGGATCAGTATCAGCTGATCCAATCCAAACGGCCTGACCTTGGTTATGATATTGATGGCGTCGTCTATAAGGCCGATGAGCTGAGTTTTCAGTCCAGGCTTGGTATTGCATCGCGTGCGCCGCGTTGGGCGATCGCACACAAATTCCCCGCCGAGAAGGCGGAAACCCGCGTGGAAGCGATCGACATTCAGGTTGGTCGGACGGGCTCGCTGACACCCGTTGCGCGTCTTACACCGGTCACCGTGGGCGGCGTGGTGGTATCGAATGCAACGCTTCACAATCAGGATTATATTGCGGGCTATAGGCGTACAGAGAAAGGCACTGAAAAGGTCACAGATGATATCCGCGTTGGCGACACAGTTCGCATTCAGCGCGCGGGTGATGTGATCCCGCAAGTTCTGGAGGTCGTAAACCCGGACCGTGAAGACCGGGGAGAGGCATTTCCCTTTCCTGAAACCTGCCCGGAATGTGGCTCGCTGGCTGTCCGTGACGTGGACACCAAAACCGGCGAAGCCGATGCGCGCGTGCGCTGTACAGGCGGGCTTATTTGCCCGGCGCAGGCGTTGGAGCGTTTGAAATATTTTGTCTCGCGTAAGGCGCTCGACATTGATGGCTTTGGCGAAAAGCAGATTGAGCTGTTCTGGTCGCGCGGCATTGTCAAAACGCCTGCGGATATCTTCCGTCTGGAAGAGGCGATTGCGCGCGAGGGATTTGACCCGCTGGGCACGTGGGAAGGGTTTGGCGAAACCTCCGCGGCCAATCTGTTTGCCGCTATTGATGCCCGCCGCAGTGTTCCGTTTGCGCGTCTTCTCACGGGACTTGGTATTCGCCATGTGGGGGATGTGGTTGCGCGCAATATTGCGACAAGCTTTGGCAAATGGGCTGATTTTCATGGCCTTATGTGGGCTGCGGGTGAAGTTGATCATGGGCTGCAGACCTATGAGAAAATCCGTCAGATAGAGGGCGTTCCGGAGCGTGTGTCTCTGGCGCTCTTTGATGTGCATGCCGACGAACTTACGGAAGCGGATGACCAGACCTGGCCTTATTCGCTTATGGAAGCACTACGCAATTCTGGCCTGAGCTGGCGCGGTGATATTCAGGAAAAGCTGATTGAGCTTTTCGTAGACCGTGCCGCGTTTAAGGCCACTATGGAAGAGCTAGCGACTGTGCACACGGCTTTTCGTTCCATCGAAGCGATTGACGGGCTTGGAATGGCGGCGGCCAACTCGCTCATCGCTTTCTATGAGGAAGGTCATAACCGTCAGGTTTTGGCTGAACTTGTAGGGGCTCCGGAAGGTGATGCCGGACTTGTTACGGTTGAGGACGTGGTGGCTGTTGCCGCAAGCGAGGATTCACCTGTCGCTGGACTGACGCTGGTGTTCACCGGGACGCTTCATGAAATGACGCGGGATGAGGCAAAGGCGCGTGCGCTTTCGCTCGGCGCGAAAGTGTCCGGTTCTGTGTCTGCAAAAACGGATATTCTGATTGCGGGCGAAAAAGCTGGATCCAAACGCACCAAGGCCGAAAGCCTTGGTGTGAAGATTATTTCCGAAGCGGAATGGATCGAGATGAGCTCTTAGCGAGCTGTGCTGAATGTGCGCCTAGAAAGGCGCACATGCTGCTTTCAGCCATTCGGCTGTTTCCGTGTATTTCGCGAGGTCCGGAAGCAGTGTTGAGCTGACTTGTTCCAGATAGCTGTTCACCCATTCGATTTCCTCTTTTGTTAGGAGATCAGTATCGACCAGATTGCGGGCATAAGGTGCCAGCGTGAGCGCTTCGAAACCCATGACAGGCACATAGCCGCCTGGCATTTCAACAGGGTCGGTTACATATTGCAGGTTTTCAATACGGATGCCGTATTTGCCAGCGATATAATAACCCGGCTCATTGGACACGATCATGCCCGGAGCGAGCGGCGTTGCGTTCCAGCCTTTGGCAATACGCTGCGGACCTTCGTGAACGCCCAGATACGCGCCGACGCCATGTCCTGTGCCATGGTCATAATCGAGGCCAGCCTGCCAGAGTGGCTGGCGCGCCAGCGTGTCGAGATGCGTGCCCGTCGTGCCCGCTGGGAAGCGGATGGTCGACATGGCAATATGGCCTTTCAGCACGAGCGTGTAATGCTTCTTCATCTCGGCTGTCGGCGTGCCAATGCAGACCGTGCGCGTGATGTCCGTCGTGCCTTCAAAATACTGACCGCCAGAGTCTACAAGGAAGAGGTTATCTGGTTCCAGCGTGGCATTGGAGGCGGTGTTGACGCGATAATGCGCCATGGCGCCGTTCGGGCCGAAGGCGGAAATCGTCTCAAAAGAGATGTCTTTCAGCGCGCCCGTTTCTTCGCGCAGACCTTCCAGTTTGCGGACCGCATCAATCTCAGTCGTTTTGCCGTGCTCAATACCTTCATCCAGCCAGTGCAGGAAGCGGGCAATGGCAATGGCGTCACGCTCATGCGCACGTTTTGCGCCTTCAATCTCGGCGGAGTTTTTCTTCGCTTTTGGCAAAGCGCATGGGTCGGCTGCTTCAAGGATAACCGCCTTATTGCGCTTCAACGTGGAGAAGACCCATTCTGAAGCGGTTGCCGGGTCCGCCATAACGGTTTTGCCGGCCAGACTGGACAGGCCTTTATTCAGGTCTGCAATATCGTGAATAGAGACCTGATTGCCGAGATGCTCACGGATCGCATCCGTCACTTTTTTCGGCGCGACGAACAGGTCTACGCGGCCATCAGAGTGCAGAATGGCGCGGCCGAGTGGCAGTGGAGAGCATTTCACATCCTGTGCTCGGATGTTGAGGAGCCATGCGAGCGAAGGAGGCGCCGTAATGACCGCCGCATCAGCTCCACGCTTGCACAGTGCGATGGCGATTTCATCGCGTTTGTCGGCTGAACTTGTGCCAGCAAAGTCTGTGCTTTGCGGAACCAGCTCCGTCATTGGCTGGCGAGGTCGGCCTTTCCATGACTGGTCGATCGGGTTCTTAGACATCGCCTTTGCCACGGCACCAGCCTGAGCCAGCGCGCCGCGAAGTGCCTTCGCCGTGTGGGGTGACATCACCCGTGGATCATAGCCAATGACTTTGCCAGCAAGATCCATATCCGCGATCAGATCAAACGGCCCGGGCGGAGCAAAAGCGGCGATTTCGAACAAGTCCTGATCGACCTGTTCGAGGATTTGAATGGAATAGCGCCCATCGACATAGACGATCGCTCGGTCAGCCAGAATGAGCGCAGCACCCGCAGATCCGGTGAAGCCGGTTGCCCAGGCGAGGCGTTGGTTCGCCTCTGGCTGATATTCATTCTGATATTCATCTTCGTGCGGCAGGTAAAAACCGTCCACGCCTTTTTTGTTCAGCGTGTCGCGCAGAAGCGGAAGATGAGTGCGGCCAATTTCCGGGCCGCCACGGACATCAAATGTTTGTCTCATGATGAGTGAGATAACAGGGATGATTTCCCTGTAAAAGCCCTGATCGTTAGAATGCATGCTGCGCGTGAGCGCAGGATTCAGGCATCCTCAAAACCATCAAAGGCTTTCAGGGCGTTCATGTCACCGGATTCCAACGCTTTAATGAGTGCTGCAACGTCATCCTTTACGTCAATTTTAACCGGTTCCGGCTTTGCCTTCGGCTTTTGATAGACGAGCGTCGACCAGCCATCGCGGCGAATGCGATCAACCAGCTTCAGGCCGCGACCCGAAAATGCACCGCGCACGCTTGGCTCCTGAAATGTGAGCAGGCCGGAGAGAATGACCACGCCGCCCGGTTTCAGAAGGCGTGCCAGATCGCCAGACAGGCCAATAAGCGGTTTTGCCAGAATATTGGCGAAGATCGTATCGTAAGGTGCGTTCGTCTGGATCAGGCGATTGCGTGCACCGACAGCCTGAAGCACTTTGATTTTGTTCGCGACATTGTTGTTGTCGGCATTTACTTTTGCGACGCGCACACTTTCCGCGTCCAGGTCGCTGGCAATCGCAAAGGTCGCGCCGCGTTTGATCGCGCCAATAGCCAGAACGCCGGAGCCTGTACCGACATCAAAAACCTTGCCGAGCTTGCGTTTGCGAGCGTGGTTTTCCAGCGCCAGAAGACAGCCCGCTGTTGTGCCATGGTGGCCTGTGCCGAAGGCGGGTCCAGCTTCAATCCAGAGCGGGATTTTACCCGGATGCCCTTTGGCCAGTTCATGTGCGCCAGCGACAATAAACGGACCGGCTTCAACGGCAGGAAGGCCTTCGAGAGATACCGCGACCCAGTCTTTATCTTCCAGTTCGGTGACGACAGGGTTCAGTGAAGAATCGACAAGCTCGATAATGCCAGCGCAGCCATGCGCGCTGTCAAAATCCATTGTATAGGCGTCAATCCGCCAAAGCGTTCGGGATTCTTCCTTTGTATCCACTGCCGCAGCAGGAGACGGGTCGAGAAAAGTCAGCGCGTCAGCGGCTGCCTGAATAATGTCGCGCGGAGCGGTTGCGGATACCATAAACATGGGTGCTCATTAACAACGGAATGCACGCGGACGGAATACCTTTTTTCGCAGATGATTAGCGCTTCAGGTTTTGCTTACTGGCCGAGCTGCGCTGCCTCATCGCTGTTCACCGCGAGGCGAGGGTCGATCCACTCTGGAAAATCGAATGGATTCTGTGGTGTAAGGCCGCGTCCCCACACCCCGGCCTGATATCGACCGGTCAGGATTTCATAGTGCAAATGAATGCCGGTGACGTGCCCGGAGGCACCCATTCTTCCAAGCGGTTTGCCGTAATGCACGGTCTGGCCGACCTCAATGTCATCCTCGACATATTCAAGGTGGGCATAGCGCGTATAAACATTCTGACCGTGGTCGATCAGAACTGAGAGACCATAGCCGGAGTTATAGCCGGCTTCGAGAATCGTCCCGGCGCCACCGGAAAACACGCGGCTTGCCGGGCGGGAGGTAATGTCGAGGCCGTTATGCGGGCGCGTGCGGCCATTTAGCGTGCGCATGCCAAAGCCAGAACTAACGCAGGCATTGTTGGCTGGGGCTGTCACCAACGGTACGCCATGCACCACGACCAGGCGGGCATAGTTAACCACTTCGCCGTCTGAATCTGTCGTCGGTTGATTGGACACACGAATACCGCGGCAGAGAAAGAGCCGTTCATTCGGGTAAAGCCGTTCCACATTGGCCTGAATAACAGGGCCGCTTTCGGGCCTTACATTGTCATATTGCTGCGAGCTACCCGTCTGGCCATTGCGGACCGGCGCGGGATTACTGGCGCAGGCGGCCAGAACAAGAAGGAGCGAGGAAAGAGCGAAAGCGGAACGAAACATTGAGCAACCCTAGTCTTTCCTGATGTCTATCAGAACAGGGTTAATGCAGTTTTCCACTGCTCTGCGCAGTTCGGGCGTTTCCGGCAGCCACACAGAAAGTTATAGGCCCATTTCCGGGCCGTTGGACAAAACAAAGAACCGGAGAGATGGCTCTCCGGTTCTCTGCGAATGGTCCTGAACGTATCCCCCATTCAGGCAAACATGCTGAGGAAAGACAGCGCGTTTTCGTTATTCGTCGCTTCGCCCTGTGGGCCATAGCCGGTTGGTTCGCCGCCGCGTCCGCCCGGAGGAGGGCCTTCAGGTGGCTCAATACCGCTTTCAGCCAGATAGGCTTGCAGGCCTTCATGGTCGATTTCGCCGGTATCGGATACGAATTGCGCCGCATCTTCCCCGAATTTCTCGGTCAGATCTGCCGTCATTTCTTCTGTACGCTCTGCAGCAATAATGTTGGTGAGCGCTTCAAAATCTACTGTGCCGTTTTCGCCGACAACTTCAGAGGCCGCTTCCTCACCGAACACTTCGATCAGTTTTGCAGACAGTTCTTCGGTATCAACTTCACCGCTCTCATAAGCGGATTCCAGTTCTTCAACCGGATCGCTTGGCGGCGGTCCTGGAGGAGGGCCCTGCATAGGTCCCATGCCGCCCATGGCGGACATGCCCTGCACGTCATATGCTGATGAATTCACTGAGCCGATCATGGCTTTTGCTCCTGATTCCTTCTCAGGCGCAGATCGGACGGATTGAACGGAACCAGAAGAGTCCCAACACCCATAATTATCATCCGACCCACACACGGGTTTCGAATGACTGAGCAATTTCCTGAACGGGGTGGAGGCTAATCCGCTATGGTTGAGATAAGGTTAGCGAAACATGTAAAAAATTTAACCGACGGAAGCCCTTAAGAGCCGCGTTAAATTGGTGGAGACAGCACGCTTCAATCGTCGACTGCGCAATTTCCTTGAACATCTCTGCTCAGAGACGTGTGCTGTCTCCACCCATATATATTCGGCCTGATTTCAGTCCGCTGGCAAGCATTTTGCGCAGCTCACCAGCGATTTCATTCAGGCGACCACACTGACAAAAGACAAAGCAGTCTGGTTAGCGTTTCCCTCGCCATTTGGAGAGTAACCGGTGATCTGCGCTCCGCCGAAGCCAGTTTCCGGTGACTCAAAGTCTTCACGCGGTTCAATACCCAATTGGGCAAGCACCGAGTTCAATCCCTTCTGATCGACCCCGCCTGTATCGGAAATGAATTCCTCACCATCCACCCCATAACGGGCGGTGATGTCAGCTGCGAGCGATGCGTTGCGTTGCTCGCGGATCAATTCCGAATAAGCCTGAAGGTCGACTGTGCCTTCATCGGTGACGACATTGACGGCGCTCTGGCTGAACGTCGTGTCGGCCTGTGAAGACAGATCTTCATTTTCCAATTCGCTGTTGCGAATGGCGGTCTGTAGCTGTTCCACCGGGCCGGGGGCGACCGGAAGAACGAATGTTTGTGCCGGCAATTCCGGCTGTACGGGCGCCGAGCCGCCAAATGGCTGCAGCGCTGAATAAGGCGAGATAGGTTGTATCGCGTCTACCATGTTGAGTGCTCCTCGTTTCTACAAGGCGCAATCTGCGAATGTCCTTTGGAGCAATTCGGCTCCTAATACCCGAAGTGTCATTCGCACCGCCGAAAATATGCCCGGCAGGTTTTGCGAGTTCCTTGGTAACAAAGAGGCTACGCCCGAAAGTTTTAACAAATCTTAGCAAAAATTACTCAATTACTAACGTCGCGCAGCCGCTTGATTTTATAACGTATAATTCTGAAATAACCGCCTCAGGCTGCTGGTCGGCACCCATGTGTGCGGTGCATTTTGGCATGTTTCAGCCAGTCCCAGCCAAAGGCGTCTTCGCTGTCTCCATGCGTGCGACGCATGTCCAGACGTTCCAGAGCCTCTTCCAGAGTTGGTTCATGGCCTTCGGGCACCCACCACATCACAAAATGCATTTCGCCGAGCACTTCGAACCATTCTTCGCGGCGCTCATAGAATTTTTTGTGCACCGTGCCCCAGACAAATTTTTCCAGGCTTTCGACATCGCGCCATACGGTCATATTGGACACATGCTGCGGATCACCGCCAATCTTGGCGTCAGTATTGCCTTTGCCCGGCTCACCTGAGCCCTCCATCATCCAGACAAAGCCCGGCATGCGTTTGCCAAGGCTGTTGATGAAATCCAGATTGTCCATGAACTCCTTCACGCGAGGGTCATCAGTTGGCGCAACCAGTCGCCCGACATTCAGCTCAGCCAGATTGTATTTCATGAGATATCCCTTCCGTCCTGAATGAAAGGTGGGGAAGGCGGTGAAAATTGGAAGATGAAAAATGACCATCTGCCACCAACCGTCGAAATGGAGCTGCGGCGGCTTAGTGTTTGTTTGCTCGGGGCTGCAGCCTTGCAAGCTTGACGCACCTGCGCTCGACCTTTGGTCGCGTGGAGCACCGTACGCACATTGGAATTCGCCCGTCTGCTTTTGATAAAAGCACAAGCGACCGCGCAGGCGCAGGCGAGCGAGGCAATGAGCGACGAGCCCCAGCATTAAATTTATAAGTTGCTGATCCTCCCGGCCCCCCCCCCGGAGGGCGGAGGGGGTATAGTTATCTCCAGAGAAAAATAGACATGTCCTAGTTCGAAGAATGCACTAAGTGAAATCCCGAGGACTAAGCACGTTCAGCCCAATCTTCAGGGATAAGTTTCAATCCATTATCTCTTGTCCAGCGTTCCGTTGTCGCATTTCGGTATCTCGGGTCTTGTTCGATGTACGCGTGTTCGATGAGAAGAATTTGTAATCCTGATGACATCTCAGTTTGTTTAAAAATAAAGTCTATGATCTGCCTCATCGATCGGCGATCGTCGTCTTTGGAGATGTCCTGAAGACTTTTCTCATCATCAGCATTTTGATCTTTAGGATAATAGGGCCGACTAATCTGATCTATTACCAGTAGTCCAGGCACAGGAGCTACGACATCTTCAAAATGTTTATGCAGTGCGAAAAGTAAGGCTAAGTGAATAGCTAAATAATTCTGATCAGAGCCAACTTCTACTAAACTAAGAGATCTTTGGCGCTGGCTCTCTATTATTCGCAAACGGCCATCGGAAAAAAATTGAAGCCGTGCATCCGTCAACGGCGCAGTAGATGGTAGTTTTTGAAGCATTTCAGTTGCGTAATTTGAAACCATATTCTCCGCAAACGCTATTCGGTCGCGTATCGCTTGAGGATCAACAAGGTCTCGGAGATAGTCGATTTCATCTTGAAGGTTTTCCAAGTCCACTTCCGTCTGTTCGAAATCCTCAACCGTTGTTTCTAGAAACTGAACCACCCTTCCAAGTTGCATTGATCTGGCTTGTGCTAAATCATCTGCGTGCTGAAGGCTCTCATTTTGCTGTATTACCTTCCTAATTTTGCCTTCGACTTCCCGAACATTCTCATTCAATGTCATCAGCTCATTTTCAGAACGCTCAAGTTGCTCTAGCAACTCCGGTCCCACTTGGCGTACTGCAGCGACTTCGCTTTCGATCAACGAAAGTGAATGGGCCATTTCCTTCGACATTTGATGTCCGATGCCACTAGCCTGTTGACACACGGGGCAAAGTTCAGTGTCCAAATTCAAGTGTCGGACGAGGTTCAATTTTTCGAATTGTGACGAGACGGTAGTTTCAAATCCAGATGACTCTCGCACTAGCTCACGCAACGCGTTTCGATGTTCTCGCGTTTCAGAAGCTAGTCGAATGAAACTCTTTCTTTCCTTCTCAAGCTTAGACAATTCGTCGTCCGCAGCATCTGAAGGTTTCCGGACATCAAACAACGATATTTCGCGTAGTGTATTCAAGAGTTGTTGTTCGCCGATATCAGGACCGCGTTGAACGGTCATGCCGAGGTTTGCTGATTGAGCAATCAGAGCACCAGCCCTATCAGAAAAAAGCGACCTACTTTTTTCCCTCGATCGGGAAACACGTTCAGCCTTAGCTAAAGTGATTTCCAATCTTCTCAGTTTTCTTTGGTTCAAAACCGTTTTCTGATCAATCGCCTGTAAGAAATAGGGCATCGTCGCCCTTATGTCTCTGGCCTTGTCAGGGTCATTAAGGTCATGAAGAAGCGTTTTGTTGCTGATGATCACATCGGCGGTGAGAAACAAATATGGCGTTACATGCCTGATTGACGCTTTACCAACGGTACTTTTCTCTTCCGCATCGAAGTCTTCCAAATCCGCAATTCCGAACGCTCGCTCCAAAACCTTTCGCACAGATGCCCGAGGCGCTGGTCCACCCAATTCGTTAAACGATTCCGGTAAACTGAGTGACCGGCCCAATTGCCCAAACATTTTGTCGGTTCCGATGCCACTGTCAGGGACCTCCCTGCCCACGATCAGGTCAACACCATCTTTTTTCCAATGCACAGCTACGCCAATGGTTCTCCGACGAACGTAATCTGGCAATTCGCAGCTTTTTGAACCAAGACAATAATCTATACACGCAATGATCGCAGATTTGCCGGTGCCAGAGCGTCCTGTGAGAATAGAAACTTCATCGAGTTTCAGGTCTATGGTCCTTTTACGATGATCCAGCCCATAGAAGGCTATTTGTGAGATATTCCATCTCGTCATAGGTTCACCTCCAAGGCTGAAAATATCAATGAAGCGCTTCCAGCAGTGGACATCCACTTTCCTAAACGTTCAGCCCGTCTTATGACCTGCTTAGGGTTATCTGGGAGTTTATCTCGTGCGTTAGCGGGAGGTGTTTTTGCTGCGCCCTTAAGCAAAGTACCGTGTGCCCCGATCGTAATAAGTCCGCAATGCAGACATGCCCGAAGTCCGTCCGTGGTCATTTGTCGCGAAGCAACGACCTCACGACCTAAACCAATCCGTACTTCTGGAAATCTGCTCGCCCAAGCGAGTAGCCCTGTGGAAGAATTTGTAGCAGAAAAGCTCGGCTGCAATCGATCTGATAAAGAAATTGGGACAGCTAGATAACATAGACTGAAATGAGGATTGGCTGGCGCAGAAGCATTGAATGACTCAACAAAACGATATAGTAAAAATGAAATAAAGGCCGGGTTTGTCTCGGAATAAAGGTCGTATGAAAGCATAGCTATTTAAACCCTATTCTGGACATATATTGCGGGTGCCATCCAACTCTTCCCTCAATTGATAAGACTTGAAAACTGCCTCTGATGTAGAAAGGGGAGGTGATGGTGTTTTCGATGCTTCCGATTTGGTGCGGAGCGTCATTCATTGCCCATTTCAGGACATCAAGGCCATTGTCAGACATTTGGTTTTCATCGCCTACCAATTCCGGCTCACATATTGGCGTGTGTTGGTAGGACCACTCGATAACCAGCCTATCGTCAAAATCCGTTATCTTAGCGATCTTTGATGGAGCTTCAGTTGCCCATCTAGACCTTTGATTCCTCGCTTGCCACTCTGTGATTTTTGCCATTCGCATCAATGATGCTGGCGCATTCACCAATCTGCACTGCTGGTTCAGAATGTCGTGCGCCGTGTGGACTTCAGGTGGCATTTTGCTCCCGAAGCTGTCCATGAGGGACTCGGACGTTAGCGAACTGCTAATCCCAGAAAGCTGTTCGAGCACTTCGTGGCGTTTGATATAACGAGGCCTTTGATCACACATCGCTCGCAGAATTTGGCGATCCCACCATTCACAGGTTCGAGCTGCTAGAATGTCTCGCTGCTTGGGTGGGTATGCTGTGAGTGTGTTTGATAGCGCTTTCTCGACTTCCCCGACATTCGGGGAGCCCGGCTTTAAAGTTATACGTTCAATAAGATTAAGCCGCTGCTTTTCAGTAAGTGATAGAAATGCTCGAGCTCCCGCAATTCGATCCTTATGAGGCAGAGAGTTTCCTAAGGCTTTTGCGTCGTCATAGTCGTCAACAACTCGTTTCGCTTCTTGTAGCAAAGTGTTTACAACGTTCGTCCGATCTGAGTTATTTTCCGCGAGGGCTTTGAGTTTTGTGTCACTCGCCAAAGGTGCGACTGTTACCAAAATAAGTTTTGATGCTTTGAGGTCCGGACTCAAAATCAAATCACACCAAATTGCGAGCGTCTTCCAAACTTTGGGAGAATATTCAGAGATCGGGGTAGGTTTGGCTTGAATTGAATGTTTTAACTGTTCGAGAAGGTCTGCCCCGCCCACTTGCAAGTGTATGTCGTCCAAGGTTTCAACCGAGACGCAGGCTTCGTCGTCATTCAGCCCAAACAGTTCAAGAAGCGCGTAGCGCTCCTGATATCTAAATCCCAGCGCGGTCCCAGTAGCATCATGAGGTTTTGAAGACATAATTTTTAGTTTTGAATATACAATTTTTCACCCAAAACGACAGTAGATGAAAGCTCCATATTTGCCAACGGTTTGACCCTTCCAGAAAGTTCTCACTAAATCAGATCACGAGTCACAACTTTGATGAGGTTGGGGTTCACTCTAACGACCCCATCACTTTGCAAGTCGAAGTCAGCGCCCGAGAAAGTGCGCTCTTGGATGAGTTTCAGTACAGCTCGGTCTACAACGGGCCGAAACGGCTCCATCAGATCGAGCGCAAAAGATGGTGTACTGTCTTTCAGATAGTGCCGCTGGTCGTGAAGAATGCCAATCATCGGATCATATCCAGCGACAATGGCTTCTATTCGTTTTTGGCTTAGAAGCACCGTGTACGCATAGTTCAGTAGGGCATTGATCGGGTGAGAAGCACGAAGGTTCTTTCGCTTCAAACCAGTATTAAGCGACGAACGCGAAAGATAAGTGCGCCACTCATCTGGGATGGGAAAGCGGCTTTCTGATTTCCATTGCATAGGCACGGACTGCCATGCTCGCCAGTAATGGCTTGCGGCTTTGCCTTCCTGTCCGAGCAGCTCTGATGTGCTCTGAACCTTTCCGCCTTCGATGAATTGCAAACAGTCTTTTGAAGCGATGAGAGCTGCATCGCGAAACCGGCCTTCAGGGATGTAATCCCGCAAAGTAACAACACTTGCTTCGAGCTTCTTCCGCGTCGTTTCGATTGCAAACTTCAAACGCTCTTCGGGATTGTCTCTTGTTTCTATTTGCCAAAAGACCTTCGATGGTTCTGCGGAATAACCACTTGGGCTCATCACTGAAATCTGCGAACCATCAAAACGAATTCGAATAAGTGGGATATTCTGCTCTTGAAGCCAGTCGATGGCATCGAGTGTAATTGAGCCGCTTCCGTCGATGACCACAATTCTAAGAGGTAACTCGAGTGAGCCTTTGAAAAAGGCAAACTCTCGAGGCTCACTTGGAAAGTGGGTCGCGCCATCGCGAATAATCAACCGGCCTTTATAAACTTTGATATTCAACCCGTGCCCTAGTAGGACGAGTGGCTCTTTTGGGCGTTCGCGGCGTTTGCGTTTCGAAAGCGAGGCTTCGTATTCGGCTAACCAATACCTGCTACGCTCAAGCCATTCATCTTGAGAAATTTGGGCATTTAGGTCGTTGTCAGATACGTCAAAAGGCATAGAAAATTCTACCTCAAAACATCAGGAAAATCATGCATTTCCTGGGGCAAATGGTGTTCCTCTTTCGGAAGCCGCCTTTGCTTTTGCGGATATAAATGCCGAAGGTCTTGAACTGACGAAGCGATGCTTGGTTCTTCTAAAACCCGCACTGGATGGCGTTCCCAACGATGAGCCTCCGAATGTTTATCAGGCGTATGAGCCCAAAGATGGGAATGCTCGATTTAACCTTCACTTGCGAAGACAAGAGCACTTGTTTCAGCATCTCTTTGACAATCTTTTTGAAGGTGCACTGGTGGCGCATGGACGGATACTTTCACCGGAATTGAGTAGTGAAGTTTGTGAGATACCTCGTGAACTATTTTCTGAATCAAATCGAATTGGCGATATCGATGACTGGAAGAACGATCAGTTTCGTTCCCTCAATTATCTCTACGGCTCATTAGTCTTGTCTCTAAATATATCACCAGACCTACGACACGCGCTCAAAAGAAAGGTAGGCCGCAAGTCCTCTCCAGGAATCGAGCAAGCGATTGAAGAACTAGTAGAGATCCGCGCAGACTTCTGGCGCATTGAAGGCGGTCGCACGAAGCAGTGTGACCTTGTGCGCGAAAGAATTCATGGCGTCGATGTCGATCATCTATGCCCTCCTGCAGGATACGGCGATAGCGCCATCAAGAACCGCTTGAGAGATTTAGACCCGTCACAAACGTCATAAATTAATTATGACGATTTTTAGAATTTATACCTTTTGATTTCAATGTACTAAGTGCGTCACACTTTCCGAAACGATTGATGTTTCGGAGACCGATGTGGCTCGTCGCAGAGACTACAAAGCAGAATACCAGCGCCGCATTGCGCGGAAGATGGCTCAGGGCTTTTCGCGCTCGGAAGCGAGAGGGCATCCGCGAGCCCACGAGAAAGGCATTCGCCCCAAGCCTGCCAAGCTCGCCCCGCGCAAAGAGAAAGCCATCAAGGCCATGCGGGCTGGCATCCCCCTTTCGAAGGCTGCAAGAGCATTTGGCTACAGCCGCGAAACCCTCACCAGATACATTAAGCGATATGCCGGAGCGGACTTTTCGAAAGGCCGTTGGCATTTCAACGATGAGCGCCGCCGAACGGTTCTTATTCTAACTCGCGGCGACTTTCTAGAAATCACCGTTCCAGACCACCAGGCAGCCGCGCTTGCCGGGTCTCATTATGATGCTGCGATGCGTGCCACCGACACACCCATCACGCCCGAAATACTCACTCCCTTTATCGGCTGGGGCGTGAGTGACGTTGAAGGCCGATACCACGCCCTCGAAACAGACCTCAATGCAATTCTGCGAGCCCGAAACAAACAGGCTCAGCAGTTTCACGAGGTCTATCGAATCCACATGAGCTAATGGAGAAAACTGATGCCCTCATCAGATTATGAAACACGTAAAGAAAGAGCCCTACGTCGCTTAGGTTGTGATGACCCGGCTTGCATTGAATGCGGTGAAACCGACTGGCGATGCCTGGAGCTGCATCACATTGCCGGTAAGGACTATGGCGATGACCTCGTCATCGTTTGCCGAAATTGTCACCGAAAACTCAGTGACCGACAACGAGACCATCTTGAGCCCGCTGGGCCAGAAACCTCAACATTGGAGCGTATTGGTCGTTTCTTGAACGGCATCGCAGTGCTCTGCCCCACAGGGGTGGTCCACCGGTAATGTTAGTCCGGCGGTTTCCACGTAGCGGCGTTCATGCCGCTACCTCGTCACAGTAAGGCGGTATGAA
>NHBK01000003.1 GCA_002173095.1 Hyphomonadaceae bacterium TMED5
ACGCCCTCGAACCGCTCGCCCGTTTCCAGCGCTGCATACTTCCGACCAGACTGGTTCGTCTCGCCCGCTGCCGCTCGCCGCAGCTCTTCAAGCCGCATGCGACGGCGAACCTCTTCGCTGAGCCGGTCCTGCTCATCCACCAGCAAGCCCTCGCGGCGCAGAAACCCAAGCCGCAAAAGGCGCGCCTCATGCAGCCGCTTTTCGCCTTCACCGATCTCTGTAGGACTGACCTGATCGAGCCAGGTCTCCGCGCGCGCTTCGATCTGCGCCTTCATGGCCATCCAGGAGCGCACCCGAACACGAATGCCGCCGCCCCGCGCCGCCTCATATTCCGCAGCCTGCTCAAGGTAGCGCTCGCCGATTTGCCAGACGCCGTCCATGCCACGCGTCACAATCCCGGCGCGGCGAAGCGCTTCCAGCCTGCGCTTGTGCGCGAGCCGGTAGGCGCTCGATGCTGACGGATCAGCCTCGGCATGCAGCGCGTCGGAATAAAACCCGCCGTTGCGCTCAGCGATCTGCGTAATGACCCGGTCTGAACGCGAGGGAGACCCCTGCTTGCGGGAGACCTCCACAACCGCGCCCCTGGGCGGCACAGGATCATCTCCGGCCGGCACATACCAGGGCGTGCCCTCGAAGTCCTGAAGGAGCAGGAATCTTTTGTCGGTGAGTTCATCCTCTGGTCCGTTCTGGATGACGGTCCCGCGAAGAGGCGGCGCATCATCGAGGCGCTCATCGAAGAAGTGCACCTTTGTCAGATGCGGGCCATGTTCGACACCGGCCGCCAGCGCGCGGATGATGTCGCCGCGCCGCCCCATGGCCGTCAGGGCGCGCTGCCAGTTCGGCTTGAGCTGCCAGACATCAGTCCCGGAGGGTGCCGCCAGATGCAGCCCTTCCAGATGCGCCAGCCTCTGGCGCTGCAGGCTCCGCGTGAACCTCGCCTGAGCCCCGGAGGCCGGAGGCAGTTCAACCCGGTCATTCACCGCTAGTGATGCAAGCTCCCGGTCGAGCCCGGTGAACCGATCCATGGTCACTTCACGCTGCCGGGCTTTCGCGATCTCGACATCACGGCGCGGCCCCAGTTCCTGGGTGAGGCGTTCTTCGGCCCGCGCGCGGAGGCCCTTCATCAGATAGTCGCGCGCGATGACAAGGTCCTGTCCCATCGCGTCCTTGCCACGAATGACAATATGCGTGTGCGGATGGCCTGTATTGTGGTGATCGACGGCGACCCAGTCGAGCCGCGTGCCAAGGTCGCGTTCCATCTCGTTCATCAGCCGCCGCGTCGTCTCTTTCAGATCACCCATCTCGCCCGCATCTTCCGGCGAGACAATGATGCGAAACTGGTGACGGTCATCCTGGCTGCGATCTGCGAAGTCCCGCCCGTCCACGCGCTCGCCTTCGCGCCCATAAAGCTCGCCGCCCCTTCCCTCGCGGTCCACCCCGTCGCGCTGGATGTAGTCAAGGTGCCTTCCATAAGCCGCCACTCCGATACCGGTTCGGGCGCGCGCAATGTGCACTTTGACGACGACCCGCCGCATCCGGAAGCGCTCAATGTGTCCGGCGCGTGACAAGGCATGGATTCCCGCTGCGCTCCCGCGTCCGATCCGCGCCCCGGTAAAGCCGGGCCGCGTCGGCTTTCGATGAAGGCCCTTGGCCACCTTCAGAACCCGCGCGCGAAACCGCTTTGAAGACCCCGCACCGACATCGCGCAGCTTGCCGAGCCGGGGGGTGAAGTCCGTGTCATCGACCATGGCGCGTCTCCGCCCACAGGCGCCAAAAAACCTCAATGAATTCAACAAAACCCATGAAAACCGGGCGCCACACTTTCCGGCATGAGACGCCAAAAAAGAGATGTGCAGACAATGGCTTGTGCACCCCCTGGTGCATGAGCTTCAATCTTGCCCGTTCGGGTTCGCTGGCCCATCCCATGCCACCTTTCGCCGCAAATTGCCGCCATATGCCGGAATACGCCGCCATCTCTGATCACCGCCAAGCAAGGATCAGACGCGCCACGCCAACGAGATCATGGATTTCAACGGGTCCGAAATAGCGTCCATCGAGGGAGTCCGGGTGCGCATTCATCAGGAAGAGCTGGTCTTGCCCAAGCACCATACAGCCCTCCCAGGACGGCAAATCCCGCCCCGAAGAGTCTCGCAATCGCGCCTCTCCCCCGACTTTTCCATTGATCAGAAGCTGCGTGTCCCAACGGCAGATTTCATCGCCGGGCAGCCCTGCAATCTGCTTCAATAAAGGCCAATCCCGCCCGACAAATCCTTGGGTCTGAGCCCACTGCGCGTCATCGCTTCTGGCTGAGACGACGACCCATCGGCCAAGGGTGAATGGCTCGTCGCTCAGCCAGTACAGCCCTTGCGGCGCGCTGCCGGTCCGGTTCCAGATCAGCCGATCCTGAGGCGTAAAAACTGCGCCGAACAGGGCGAGCCCGATGCCCAGAAGGCCAACGCCGATCACACGTTTCCGCCGTCTCATGACCGCAGTGGCTCGCCGGTCGAGGCCCATCTCTGGCGGTTAGACCAGTCCACCAGATCAGCTCTCGTGTAGTAGACGCGCCAGCCATGCTTGCGGTAGATCGGCCCGCGTCCCTGATAGCGGTAATGGCTGAGGGTGATGGGCGACAGGTTCAGAAATTCTGCCGCCTCGATAGCGGTCAGAAGCTCGGGCAGCTCCTCACGCTGTGGCGGTTTCCGGTTATCTTTGGCCATGATGTCAGGCTCCTTCTCGTGGCTGTAAAGTCCACGAAAAGGATGCCGCCAGACGCCGCCATTTGTAGCCGCAAAAAGCGCATGCGCAATTTTTCACCTGCCTGTTTACCATTGTTTCTACACGCAAAAACCGCCCCGGAGCTGATCTCCGGAGCGGCTCGCTTGCGATGGATCTGCCCCCTAGTCCCGCGGGTTCCAGAGGATCACGTGGCGGCCTTTCTTGCCTTTCACAGGGGCGAGGTTCGCGTAGATCTTGCGCGGGCCGATCTGCGGGTCTGCGAGGGTGATCGAGACATATTCGCGCCCTGATGCCTTGGCTTTGCGAAGCCATCCGCCGCCGATTTCGGTCGAGGTTTCTCCGGCGAAGATGCGGTAGTCGGGCTGTCCGTCGGCGGCTTTCTCCGCGTTCTTCTCGATGCGGATGGCAGCGGTGAGGTTCATCATTGCAAGAGCGCCTTCGAAGCCGGTTTTGGTTTCGCTGACATATCCGAGTGCGTTGGCCATGGTGATAGTTCCTTTCGTTTCTGATCGTGTCCCGGAGACCCCTTGTCCCCGTCGACGCCGGACCGAAAGGACGGCGCAGGGCGGGCCTGAACCGCTCGCGGGCGAAACGCAGTGGAGCACCGGCCCGGAGAAGAATTTTGATCGGCGAGGAGCCGCAAAGCGGCGGGGAAAATTCTTCGCATGGGCCGGTTTCAAGGCCCGACAGGCGTCGTCCAGGTCACACGGCATGAGACGGGAACAAGGGGTTCGGAGCGCATCAGGTGGAAACGGAAGGAACTGCGCTACCTGCCAGTCGTCATTGTATCAGCGAACATCGACCGGCACGGAAACTGGCTCGGCCAATGCCATTCTCAGCTCCGTGAGAGCGCATCGATAAGTCCGCATTCGAGATCGCCATCGCTTTGGCAGGCCTTTGTCAGCTCCGCCAGACGCCGTTCCAGACGACGCAGATCGGCGATGCGGTTTCGCACATCCGATCGGTGACGTTCTGCAATCTCAAAAGCGTCCGCGCAGCATCCAGGTTCGGTCGCAAGGCCCATCAACGAACGCACATCATCGAGAGGAAAGCCAAGGTCGCGCGCCCGCCGGATGAAGCGCAGGCGCTGGATTGCACCACCGTCATAGAGCCGCCTACCGCCATCGCTGCGGGGAGGTTTCGGAACAAGACCGATCTTTTCATAGTAGCGGATCGTCTCGATATGGACGCCCGTTTCCTCGCTCAATCGCCCGATTCTGAACCCGGTCATGAAATTGCCTCTTGCTTCTGTAGCGGCTACAGATTGTAGGCCATAAAGATGACCGCTGAAACTGACAACGATGTGACTGTGACCAAGGCGTCCCGCGCCAATGGCTGGCTGGCGGGCGGCGGCGTCCTCGGCGGCTTTTTCGCCTTCCTTGGGGCCTCGTGCTGCGTGCTGCCAATCCTGCTTGTAAACCTTGGCGTCAGCAGCGCGCTTGTCGCCAATCTTGGCTTCTTCGCCCGCTACAAGAACGCCTTCATGATCGTTGCAATGCTCCTGCTTGCAGGTGCCATTGTTTTCGCCTTGCGCGGCGGTCGGCGTCCGAAGACGCGGTTCTGGATCAGTGTCTCGGTGGCTGTCCTGCTGCTCGTGGGCGCATGGATATTGCCGTCTTATGAAGGAGCGTTGCTGCGATGGCTGAACCTCAGATGAGCGATGGCTTTGAGCCCTCTTCGACGCTGACCTGTCCCCAATGCGGACATCGGTCCAAGGACCTTATGCCCACTGACGCCTGCCAGTATTTCTATGACTGTAAGGGATGCGGGGCGCTGCTGAAACCGCTTCCAGGAGACTGCTGCGTCTATTGTTCCTTCGGCGATGTGAAATGCCCGCCGATCCAGATGGGTGATTGCTGCGGCGGGTAATGGGCGTTCAGAGGTCGGGTTCGGAGCGCATCAGTTGGAAACGGATGAACCGAAGCTGGCCGCCATTTCGGAAAGCCAAGCGAGACCCAAAGACGAGCGATTTTTTTCGGCGCGGTTCAATCAATGAACCCTCTGCCTGTGCCTAGGCAGCATCAATCAGTGCGCGTAAAACCGCCCGGCGACTGTCACCGGGCGGCTCCGTCATCCGCCTGACGAGGAGACTGAACCGTCAGGCGGCGTGTGGCCGATCGAAGGCTTGCGTCGCGGCTCCATCAATGTCTTCGCCGCGCTCGAACAGCCCCGCGACCCGTGCCCATGCGTCTGCGGGCGGTGAACCTGCCCCCTCGACAAGGCGGGCGGGCGGCACCTGCATCCATGCGGGCCGCCAGTCGGGATTGGGCTCGCATCCATGACCCATGATCCGGTTGCCGATGATTGCTTTCTGGACCTTTGCAGTGTCGCTGGCGCAACTCTCCGCGAGTGACTTCGAGCCGATGTCAGCGACCATGGCATTGATCGCGCGCTTGTCGCGCAACAAGTCGAAGAAGGCTGCGTCTGGTTTCCAGTAGGCGGATAGGTCCGTCTCGCAGACATGCAGCACGGCCTCGACAACCGGCCCACCTGCTTCCAGCGTCTGCGCCATGGTGAAGGCCAGAACCTCCATGACTTTCTCGTCCGACATGGCGAGCAAGGCGGCGAAGATTTCGCAGAGCCGGTAGGCGTCGCCATTGCGCCGCGCCTCGGCCGACACGCCCCGCGCCTCAAACAGGGAAGCGATGCGGGCGCGCTTTTCCTCTATCTCGGCAGCGGCTTTTGATGCCTCAAGGCTCGCGCGCGTGTCCTCCTTGCGGCTTGTGCATTCATGGGCGCGGACTTGCCAGAGCGCGCTGCCGGTCATGGCGTGGGCCACCATCAGGCGCAGCGCGATGGCAGGCTGGCCCGCAAGGCTTGCCGTCGCTGCGCCATGACGATGCAGGAGAATGTATTCCGCCAGCGGGCCGGACATTTCGGGTTTGACGGGCGCGGCAGGCGCATCGTCCTTGCCTGTCTTTGCCGTCTCCTGTCGCCGCGCCTCGGCCTGTGAAATGAAGCCCTCATGGAAGGTCACTGTGCCGTCATGGCGTAGCTCGACATAGACCTTGCCGCCCTGGCGTTTGGTGCGCGTCTGGTGATCCCAGCGATGGAAGAAGGCCCCGCGCTCAAGGCAAATGACATCCTTCCAGCCGTCTGCAATGTAAGTCTCGACGCGGTGCGCCACAGCGGCTGACTGCGCCTTCCAGAAGGCGTCGGGATCGGCAAACACGCCATGCTCGCCGAACAGGTCGGCGGTGATCTGGCCCTCATAGTCTGCAATGTCGAACAGCGCCTTGTCGGTCGTGATGATCGCCCCGCCCGTGATCCATGCCTTACAGTTCCGGCCACGAGGCGCGCGTTCGTCCTCGCTCTCGTAAAGCCGCAACCATTCGGCCTGCTGGTCTGGCGTGGCGAGTGTCAGGGCGCGGATCGTCTCGCGGTCGATCTCGTCCTCGGCGTAGAGTTTTCGGATCGGTTCAGCGAGTGAAGCCAGCGCCAGAACGCGGCGCACCAGAAGCTCGGTGACGCCAAAGAAGCCAGCGATCTCGTCCACGCTGCGCCCCTCATCGTGCAGGCGCTTAAAGGCGGTGTACTGCTCCATTTCCGACGCTGGCAAGCGTCCGACATTCTCGATGACGGACGCGGCAATGGCGCTTGCGGCGTCTTCCTCGGTCATGATCGCGCAGGGGACTTGCGGGGTTTCACCCGTCTCCTTCTCGATCTCCTTGAGGGCAAAATAGCGCCGCCGTCCGGCGACGACGCCATAGTGATCGCCTTCCTTGCGCACCAAGAGCGTTTGCCGGACTCCACTCTCGCGGATCGACGGCAGGATGTCGGAGACGTCCGGCTTCTTGCGGCTGTGGCGCATGTTGAGTTTGGAAATCCGAAGCTCGGACAGGGGGATAGTTTTGAGAATGGGCTGGGCCATGATCTGGCTCCTTTTCGATTGAGGGGTTTGTGGATTGGGGGCGCGCCGTCACGCGCGCACCCCGCTGGTTTCCAGCGCCGCGCAAAGGCGGCGGGCGGCGGCGCGCCCTGCGTCCAAGGCTTCGGGCAGAAGCTCCTGCGCGACCTTGGTGAGATAGGCATTGTCGCTACCCGGATAGTTCGCTTCGATGCCCCAAAGGCTGGCGGCATGGGCGTCCAGCGTGACACCCTCCAGCGCCACGGACAGAACGATCCCGCAATAGAACCATTCATCCGTGCGCCATGCTTCCATGACGGCTTCGGCGCGGGCCTGCGCCTCGGCGAAGCGCTGGCGATGGTTCGGACCGGGACCGATAAATCCCGGTGCGTCCTTGTAGAGTGATGGCCAGAATCCGTCCTGGCGCTCGTCGGGCGCATCGGGACAATCATCGCGCACAATCCGCGCGGTGATCTCGAAGCCTGCGACCTCGCAAGAGATGCTGTCGCCCTCGCAGACAAAGTTCTGGAAGCGTTGCGTGAAGGTCATCGTGCGCCCTCCGTGAAGAGTCCGGCAATCGCGATCCAGTGCGGGCCGTAGACGGCATGTTCGCCGCATTCGTCGCATGGATAAGCGCTCGCATCGGGTTCGCAGCACTCGCGCGGGGCGCGGCAGGCCGAGCAGAAGCCTTCTGACCAGTCGTCAGCCTGCTGCAGTTCTTCCAAAGTGAAGCGATAGCGGGTGGTTTCGGGAGTCATGTCCAAGCCCTCCGCTATCGTGACCAGAAAATGTGGACTTCATCGAAGCCCGTCTGGAACACCATGATCTCGCCATTCAGCGCCATGTCGCGGGCAAGGGCCTGCCAGTCGATATAGTAGCGAAGGCTTTCGGGAATCTCGGTTCCCGTGTCCTCGTGCAGCTGTTCGGCAAAGTCCGCCGCGCTGCGATACTTGCCCGCATAGTCCTCGAAGGCGGCGCGCGCCTCGGCGAGATCGTCGCCGAAATGACTCATGAGTTTCGCGCCAAGCTCGCCATGTTCCTCGATGAAATCGGCAAGCGCGCACACGGTTTCGAATGAGGCGTATTCGGAAAGGTTCGCGCCCTCGAAGCCTTCATAATCGTGGATCGCCCATTCTTCGGCGTCGGGCTCCGGTGAGTCCGCCAGCATGGCGCGAACCTGTTCCCAAATCTCGTCAGGGGTGGTCGCCTCGATCCATCGGCCATGCAGGCAGCCGGAATTGTAGGCTGCAAGGCATGCCACGTAGATGCGCGGGCTATCGGGTCGCGCGGGTGCAGCGCTGGCTGCAAGAGGTGCAGCGTTTGCGAGTTGGTCAGTCATGTCAGTCTCCTTCTCCGCCCTCGTTCTTTTCCCGACAGTCGGGTGGGCGGCGAGGAGGTGCTCAGCCGGAGCGCATCAGGGCGGCGCGCAAGGGGAAGCTGTAGGTATGACGCCAAAAGACGATGAGAGATGACAAAGTCCCGCCCCCTTGCGCGACGACCGCGCTCTGGCAGACGCACCGTCCGCCCACCTGACTGATGGGAACAGATATTGAGGCGGAGGGAGGCTGGGGTGGCCATGTGAGCACGCTGAACGCGAGCGACACCCCAACGCCGTTTCCCGGTTGTGCTATTTCCCGATTCTGCCTAATTTTCTCAAACAGGCTGATTTCGGCTCAAGGGGCGGTCATGGAAACCGACATTCTGACCATCAAGGAAGTGGCGGAATATCTGCGCATTACGGAGAAAACCGCCTACCGGCTGGCCTCCGAGCGCAAGATACCAGGCTTCAAGGTCGGCGGCTCCTGGCGGTTCCGCAAGGGTGAGATCGATGCCTGGATTGACGAAGATGCGCGCAAGCGCGCCAAGGGGGACAAGGATACATGACGGCCAGTGCAACACCCGACATCAAATCGCTCAGCGGGTTCGTCTGGTCGATCGCTGAAATCCTGCGTGGGGATTTCAAGCAATCGGAATATGGCAAGGTGATCCTGCCCTTCGTGGTCATGCGGCGACTGGACTGCATCCTGGAGCCGACCAAGACGGCGGTGCTCGCCGCTCACAAATCGCTGCCCAAAGGCGTCGATGAAGAGACGCAGGACATGATCCTGTTTGGAGCGGCCGGCGACGGGATCAAGGTCTACAACACGTCAGAGCTCACCTTCGACAAGCTGCGCGGGCAGGACGCCCGGCAGCTGCATGCCAACCTCATCGACTATATCCGCTGTTTCTCGCCCAATGTGCGTGACATCTTCCTTGAGAAGTTCCTGTTCACCGAACAGCTCAAACGGCTGAATGACGGCAAGATTCTCTGGCAAGTGTTCGAGCGGTTCTGTGAGATCGACCTGCACCCATCCGCCGTCACCAATATCGAGATGGGCTATCTGTTCGAGGAACTGATCCGGCGCTTCTCGGAAATCTCCAATGAGACGGCGGGGGAGCATTTCACGCCGCGCGAGGTGATCCGGCTGATTGTCGAACTTCTGATCGCCAATGACGACACCAAGCTCACCCGGCGCGGCATCATCAGGCAGATTTACGACCCGGCCTGCGGCACGGGCGGCATGCTGGCCCTCGCCGAGGAAGCCTTGAAGCGGTTCAACGATTCGATCCGCGTCGAGCTATTCGGGCAGGAGCTCAACGGCGAATCCTTCGGCATCTGCAAGTCCGATATGCTGGTCACGGGCCACAACCCCGAACAGATCGCCTTCGGCAATACGCTTACCGATGATGCGCACGGGAACCGCAAGTTCCACTACATGCTGTCCAATCCGCCCTATGGCGTGGACTGGAAGAAGTATCAGGACCCGATCAAGGCGGAAGCCGCCAATCAGGGCCATGCCGGGCGGTTCGGCGCGGGCACGCCGCGTATTTCCGACGGCCAGCTCCTCTTCCTGCAACACATGATTTCCAAGATGCGTGACGACGAGGACGGCTCGCGCATCGGCATCGTCATGAATGGATCGCCGCTCTTCACGGGCGGCGCCGGCTCGGGGGAAAGCGAAATCCGCCGCTGGATGCTGGAGAATGACTGGGTCGAGGCGATTGTCGCCCTGCCGACAGACCTTTTCTACAATACCGGCATCCAGACCTATGTATGGCTCCTGACCAATCGCAAGCCGAAGGCGCGCGAGGGCAAGGTCCAGCTGATCGACGCGTCGGGCGAACGCTTCTGGACCGGCATGCGCAAGTCGCTTGGCTCCAAGCGACGGGAAATCCCCGAAACGGCGCGCGACCAGATTGTCCGGCTCTATGCCGATTTCCTCAATGGCGAGAGCGGCGAAGGCGACGTCGCCAAGATCTTCGACACCAGCGATTTCGGCTATCGCGAAATCCGCGTCGAGCGGCCCCTGCGCCTGCGATTCGATGTGACCGAAGAAACGCTCAATGCCCTCAGCGGCCAGAAAGCGTTCGAGAAGCTGGACGCTGCCGAGCAGGACGCCATCCGCAGCACCATCGCCAGCCCCTTTTCCGGTCAGAGTTTCACCGACCGCGCTGTCTTCCTCAAAGCGCTGAACAAGGCGCTGAAAGCCAAGGGCATCAAAGTCGGCTCGCCGGTGATGAAGGCCATAGTCGAGGCGCTTGGCGCGCGGGATGAGACGGCCGAAATCTGCCGCGACAAGGACGGTAATCCGGAGCCGGACACGCAGCTGCGCGACCATGAGCTTGTGCCGCTCAAAGAAGACTGGCGGGATTATTTCGCGCGCGAGGTCAAACCCTTCGCGCCCGACGCCTGGGTCGATCAGAGCTATACCGACGACAGTGACAAACAGGTTGGCCGGGTCGGCTATGAGATCAATTTCAACCGATATTTCTACACCTATACCCCGCCGCGCCCGCTCGAGGAGATCGACGCTGAGCTGAAGACCCTCGAGGCCGACATCGCCGCACTCCTGAAGGAGGTGGTGGCATGAGGTCGCAGAATTTTGATGCTCGAGCTTATTGCCATGTTAACCGGGCTGGGCCATATATCGACGTAATAAGACCCGCCACGCCTCGGACGAAGTTTCGGCTTCGCACTGCGCACCCTGGCGGGTTTCTTCGTTTTAGCGCCTTGTTTTCATTGAAAGCGGGGCGTGCATGAAGTTCACCAAACCCGCCCTTTCCATCGCTGACCAGATCGCGCTGATCGAGCGACGCGGCATGGCTGTGCCGGACCGCGCGCGGGCAGAGCACTATCTGCGCCATATCAGCTATTACAGGCTGCGGGCCTATTGGCTGCCCTTTGAAACCGCCGCCGAGGCCGATGGCGACCATGCGTTCAGAAATGGCGCGAGCTTTGACGACGCCGTCGCCCTCTATGTTTTCGACCGCCAGCTGCGCCTGCATGTCATGGACGCCGTAGAGCGGATCGAGGTCTCGCTGCGCGGCGCCTGGGCGCATCACCTCGCCACCAAGTACGGGCCGCATGGCTATATCGATGGCACCCTGTATGGACGCCAGGATCATTACGCGAAGGCGCTCGCAAGCCTAATCAACGAAATCGAGCGCTCCCGCGATACCTTCATCGAACACTATCGCGCGAAATATGACGATCCGGAATTGCCGCCCATCTGGATGGCGGCGGAGGTCATGTCGCTCGGACAATTGTCAAAATGGCTCGGCAATCTGAAACTCCGTGCGGACCGTCAGACCATCGCGAAGCCCTATGGGCTGGACGAGAAAGTGCTCGTGTCGCTCGCCCACCATCTCGCCCATGTCCGCAACATCTGCGCCCATCATGGCCGCCTGTGGAACAAGCAGTTCACGGTGACGATGAAGCTGCCCCAGTCACCCGCAGCGCTGAAGCTCGCGATGAACCCAGCTTCTAGCCGCCGCCTGTACAATACGCTCGCCATCATTGGTTATCTCATCGGCATCATCGCGCCCGGCTCAGACTGGCGGCGAAAGCTCATCACGCTGATCGAGGAAACCCCGCTCGCAGATACCGCTGCCATGGGCTTCCCCGCAAACTGGCAGCAGATGCCAGCCTGGAGGGTAGCGGCATGACCTTTCAATATGTTCCGATTGGCGCAGTATTTGACATTAAAAACGGCGCCACGCCGTCGTCCGGTAACGAGGAATACTGGGACGGTGACGTGGCTTGGGTAACCCCAGCGGATCTAGGTAAACTGGGGAGTCGCTATATCGAAAGCGGTCAGCGCAACATTTCCACAAGCGGTTACGCAAGCTGCGGGACACAAATGGTTCGTCCCGGTGCAATTATTCTCAGCATCAGAGCGCCGATCGGCCATATGGCCATCGCGACTCAACCGCTGTGTTTCAATCAAGGTTGCAGAGGCCTTGAACCGCGAGGCCCCATAATTTCGGAATACGCATTCTGGGCATTGAACGCTGCAAGACCAGAGCTTGAGGCTTCAGGACAAGGCACAACATTTATCGAACTCGCTCGGAGCAAGCTCCGTGCGGTAAAAATTCCACTTCCCGACCACGAGACCCAGCGCGCCATCGCCGACTTCCTCGACCGCGAAACCGCCCGCATCGACCAATTGGTGGAGAAGAAGCAGGCGCTGGTTGCGGCTCTGAAACAGAAAATTACAGATATCGCTGATCTCTTGGCCACTGGGGCGGAAGACCCGCACCGCGCACGAACATCGGTCGATAGTCCATGGCTTTCAGAGATACCGACTGACTGGCAACTCGTTCGCGCAAAATTTTTGTTCAAAGAAATGAAGCGTCCTGTCGAAGTAGAAGATGAGGTCATCACGGCGTTCCGCGATGGTCAGGTTTGCTTGCGTTCTCGACGCCGGACTGAAGGATACACATTTGCCGAATTGGAAGTCGGCTATCAGCACATCTGCAAAGGCGATCTCGTCATCCACACTATGGATGCTTTTGCTGGAGCTATCGGTGTCTCGGAAGACGATGGTAAGTCCACGGGTGAGTATGCTGTTTGCAGACCGCGTAACGAGGGAGTCGTTCCAGAATACTACGCCTACGCCCTAAGGTGCATGGCCCGCCGAAACTACATATTCGTTCTTTGTCCGTCCGTTCGTGAGAGAGCACCACGGTTCAGGTTTGTTAGATTTGCTCCCGTATTCCTGCCAGTGCCGGCCAGAGAAGAACAACTCGCAATTGTATCTCGCATCGAAAGCGAAACGACCCAGCTCAGAGCGGTTCAAGGCAAAACTCTAGAATCGATCGACCGCCTGCGCGAATACCGCGCCTCTCTGATCACCGCCGCGGTGACTGGCCAGATCGATGTTTCCGAACACACCCGCAAGGGAGACACAGACCGGCGCCTCGACGCCATCGAAGCGGAGATGCGCGCATGAAAGACGCTCAGAAACCAGACCATGTCAGCCTCAACACGCTGATTGGCCGCATGCGCGAAGGCCGGTTCGTGATCCCGGACTTCCAGCGTGAATTCGAATGGGCGCCCTGGGACATTCGCGACCTGATGCGGTCGATCTTCTCGGACTATTATATCGGCAGCCTTCTGCTCTGGAAGGCGAAAGACCAGAACATCAAGCTGCTCGCCTGCGAAGGTCTCTATGGCTACGCGGGCGGCGGCTCGCCCGAATACATCGTCCTTGATGGCCAGCAGCGCCTAACGGCGATGCACTATGCTTTCTTAGCGCCAGACATGCCCCTGCCGAACCGCGCCAAGCGTGCGATCTACTTCATCCATGTCGACAAGTTCATGGCCGGCGAAACCGATGATGCTTTTAGCTATGAGTGGCTGTCGAAAAAGACCCAGTCAATGATGGAGAATGAGCCCGCACTTTTCGAGCGGCACATGTTCCCTTTGTCGGTTCTCGGTGGTCGGAGTAAAGCCCTGTTCCGTTGGACCGAAGAATACAAGAAGTTCTGGCAGGCGCGCGCTGAGAACGCTGCGAACGATGAAGAACGAGCGCTCGCAATGGCGCATGTCGAGAATGCCACGCCGTTCGAAGATGAAGTCTCCGACATTCTGGACGAGTATCAAATTTCCTACATTGAGCTCGATAAGGAGATCGGTGTCGAGAAGGTCTGTGACATCTTCACACAGATCAACAGCAAAGGCGTTCAGCTCGACGTGTTCGACCTGCTGAATGCGCTGATGAAGCCAAAGGACATCCAGCTCAAGCACATGTACCGCGAGGCGCGCGACCGGCTTGGCTTTGTCGAAACGCCGAAAATGAATGTCTACATCCTTCAGGTGATGTCGATCCTGCGGCAAAGCTATTGCTCGCCGAAATATCTCTACTTCCTGCAGCCCGGCGTCGAGAAGCCGGTTCGATTGCCGGACGGCACACGCAGGCAAGACATTCTCGTCGCGGACAGTTCAGAATTCGTCACGCTCTGGAACCAGGCGGTTGATGCGCTGGAACGGGTGATTGCGCTGCTTCGTCATCCCCAGGAATATGGCGCAGTGGGCCAAGCCTATATTCCATATGCGTCGATCGTTCCAGCGTTCGCAGCTATCAACACACTTGTCAGCGCGCAGCCCGCCAAGCGGCAGTTGTCGGCGCGCCGCAAGGTCCGGCTTTGGTACTGGGCCTCGGTCTTTCTGAACCGCTATTCGAGTTCAGTGGAGTCGACCGCTGCGCGCGATTTCGGTGCCATGCGCGAATGGATGGCCCATGAGGACGCCAAGCCGGACCTGATCGACGAATTTGCGCTGTCGTACCGGTCCATCGATATGCGCAGCGAAGTGAAGCGCGGCTCCTCGATTTACAGCGCCATCTTCAACCTGTTCGTTCTAGCAGGCGCTCGGGACTGGATGAGCGGCGATGTCCCCCCCTATGGCGATCTCGATGACCATCATATCGTTCCGGCCTGGTGGGGACGCGAGAACAAGGTCGGCCCAGCAATCAATTCCATTCTCAACCGCTCGCCCCTCACCAGCGACACCAATCGTAATGTGATCCGCGAAAAGCTGCCGAATGAATATCTTCCAGACCTGATCGATGAGAATGGCGAAGCGGCAGTGGTCGCCATTCTTGAATCTCATTTCATCAGCAAGACCGCGTTGGACATTCTTCTGCGTGATCCCTTCACACCTGAAGACTATGAGGATTTCATCGCCGAACGTCACCGGACGCTTCTGGACGGCATCGAGAACCTGCTCATCAAGGAGCGGCTGGACCTTCCAGCAAACCTAAGAGCGCTTGATGCCTCGATCGAGCAGATTGAACTCGCGCTGCGAAGAGTGATTGTTGAAGCCATCGAAAACGATCCGTCGCTGCTCCCGCCGCACCTTCTCGGTAATGCGCAAGAGCGAATCCAGAGGGCGCTCCGCAAGAATGCGGCGCTCAGCGCAGACCGGTTCGACAGGGCAGAAGGCGTGCTCGAACACTTCGATCTCCGCGAAGTGCAGGACACGATCCTCTCCAAAGCGCTGTGGGAACGGTTTGCTGACAGGTTCAAAACAAAGGAAGCATTGAGCCAGAAATTCTCCCAACTGGCAGATCTTCGCAACACCATCCGTCACAGTCGCACCGTCGATGAGGTCACGCTCAAAGAGGGTGAAGCCAGCGTGCTCTGGTTCAACAAGGTGCTGAACTCATGACCACGTACACACCCGACAGCGCCCACCGCGAAAAGGTCCTGCAGGACCATCTCATTGATCAGCTGGTCAGCGGCGAAGGTTACCTGCGCCGCGATGCCAAGACCGACTATGACCGCGCGCTGGCGATGGACCGCGACCTGGTGGTTCGGTTTCTGAGCGAGAGCCAGCCCGAAGAATGGGAGAAACTCACCGCGCATTACTCGGACTCGGCCGAAGACACGCTGTTCACCCAACTGACCAGGGCGCTCAAGGAGCGCGACCTGCTCGATGTGCTGCGCCAGGGCCTCAAGATCGTGCCCGGCATCAAGTTCTCGCTTTGCTACTTCCGGCCTGCGAGCACGCTAGAGCCCAAACGTGTGGAGGAATATCAGGCCAATATCCTCAGCGTCATGGATGAGGTTGCCTATAGCAGCCGTCATGAAAGCCGGATCGATGTGGTCCTGTTTCTGAATGGCCTGCCCGTCGCGACGATAGAGGCCAAAAACCTCCTGACCGGTTCGACCTTCCGGCATGCCGAGAAGCAGTACCGGAAAGACCGCTCGCCCGCAGGCGAACCTCTCCTCACCTTCCAGCGCGGCGCACTCGTGCACTTCGCGATGGATGAGGACAATGTCTCGATGACGACGCGGCTCGCCAATGGCAAGACGCGATTCCTGCCATTCAATCGCGGGCGCGAACGGGGCGCAGGCAATCCCGATGTCGCGGACGAATTCCGGGTTGCCTATCTCTACCGCCCCGGCGATTGGGGCGAGGCGATCTTCTCGCGGCGCGTCCTTCTCGAGATTGTCGGCCAGTTTATGCATGTCGAAAAGACAGGCAAAGACGTTGTGATGATCTTCCCGCGCTTCCAGCAACTGGACGCGGTGCGCCGGTTGATCTCCCATGCGGGCGCAAATGGTCCTGGCCGGAACTATCTGATCCAGCACTCGGCGGGTTCGGGCAAATCGAATACGATTGGCTGGCTGGCCCATCAGGCCATCAATCTGCATGACGGGTCGAACACCCCGGTGTTCAACACAGCGATCATCGTGACCGACCGCGTTGTTCTCGACCGCCAGCTTCAGGAAACTGTCGCCCAGTTCGAACAAACCAAGGGCCTTGTCAAAACCATCGACGGGACCTCGAAGCAGCTGAAAGAGGCGATCGCCAAGGGGGCACGGATCATCGTTACGACGATCCAGAAATTCTCAACCGATCATCTCAAGGCGATCTCCGGTCAGGGCGCGCGCACCTTCGCCGTCATCATCGACGAAGCCCATTCCAGCCAGTCCGGCAAATCGGCCCAGGCGATGACGGATGCGCTGACCCGCGATGAAACCTCAAGCGAAGATATCGAGGATCTGATCCTCGACTATCAGAAGTCCCGCGGACCGCAGGCCAATCTCAGCTTCTTCGCCTTCACCGCGACGCCGCGAAACGTGACGCTTGAGCGATTCGGCGTCAAAGGTTCGGACGGGTTGCCGGTCGCTTTCCATGAGTATTCGATGCGTCAGGCCATCGAGGAAGGCTTCATTCTGGACGTCCTCCAGAACTACATGACGTACAAGGCCTATTACCAACTCGAGAAGACGATTGAAGACGATCCGGAACTGAGCGGCCGGCGCGGGCAGCGGAAAGTGGCGCGGTTTGCATCCCTGCATCCGACCGCGATCGGCCAGAAGGTCGAAATCATTGTCGAACATTTCCGCCGCCATGTGATGGGCGAACTTGGCGGTCAGGCAAAGGCCATGATTGTCACCCAAAGCCGCGAGCATGCACTGCGCTATTATTTCGGGATCAAGGCCTATCTCGATGCTGAGAACTATGGCGACCTTCGCGCGCTTGTCGCCTTCTCCGGCGAACTCACCCATGAGGGCGAAACCTATACCGAAGCCGACCTGAACGGATTTAGTGAAACAGAGCTACCGGGACGGTTTGACGGGTTCAAGCCGGACGGCACGCCTTATCCTGACACGTACCAAATCCTGATCGTCGCGGAAAAGTACCAGACTGGGTTCGACCAGCCAAAGCTCTGCGCCATGTATATTGATCGCAAACTTGCCGGATTGCAGGCGGTACAGACACTATCGCGCCTCAACAGGACGAAAGCTGGCAAGGAGAACACCTATATTCTCGATTTCCAGAACACGATGGAGGATATCCAGACCGCGTTCCGGCCTTTTTATGAAGCGACCTCGCTTGAGGCGATGTCGGACCCCAATCAGGTCTACGAACTCGAAGGCCGCCTTTTCAAATTCGGCTATCTCGATCGCGGTGAGATCGACCGCTTCGCAGAGACATTCTATTCAGGCGCACTCAGCGGCAGCGACCGGGCGCGTCTTGAGGGCCTTGTCCGAGAAGCGGTGCAGCGCTTCGAAGCCGATGAGGATGAAGGCCGCCAGGAAGAATTCCGTCAGCTTCTGAAAAGCTATATGCGCTTCTACGGCTTCGTTGCGCAGGTTATCCGGCTCGAGGATACCTCGCTCGAAAAGCTCTACAGCTATGCGTCCTGGCTTTCGCGTTTATTGCCGAACCGTGAAGTGCCGCCCGACATAGAAATCACACAGGACATGCTCCGCCTGCAGGCCTTCAAGGTCGTGCAGAAGGAACAGGGCAGCGCTTCCCTCTCGCCGGGGGACAAGGAAGCGCTAAAGGCGATCAGCGAGTTTGGTGCCAAGCCCTATACCGAAGATGAACAGCGCGAGCTCTCGGAAATCGTGAAGGCTTTCAACGACCGTCATGGTACGGAATTCACCGAGAATGACTTTATTCGTTATGAGCCGACCTATCAGGCCACGCTCGACGACGACATGACAGACATGCTTCGGAACAATGCACCTGATGTAGTCTATTCCGCTTTCTCGCAAGCGTTCTTTCAGGGCGCGATCCGCATGTTCCAGCGTGACAATGACATGCGCGATATCGTGCTCACCGATCCGGCAGCCCGGGACAAGCTGATCCGCTTCTTTTTCAACCGGGCGCTTCGTGAGGTCAAAGGCGACGCAGCCTGATGACCTGAACCATCAGCGTCCGCGACCCCTCTGGCGCCAGCCAGTGGGAAGCGCGGGCGCGCGGTCAGCCGGCGAGGCCCAGCACCACGTTCTTTAGACGAACAACCGGACCCTCATTGAGCCTCGCCGGGCCGGTCGGCGTAGGATGGCTCCTGCGGCTCCGGGGCGAGCGCCGGGCGAAGGTCGGCGATCACCCCGGACCGCCCCGATGCCTCTCAACGGCCCCTACAGCCGGGCGAACAGCCCCGCGCCAAAGGCGCGGGCAGGCCGCAAAAGACTCCGTGCCGCTGAACGCCCTGATCAGGCGGCGGTCTTCGTGATCCCGAACTGCGACCCGAGGAGTTCGACGAGATAGCCGCCATCGCGCAGCGCTTCGGCTTTCAGGATGAGGTAACGCATGCTGTGTTTCAGCGACGGTCCATTCCAGTCCTCGGCCACGCGGTCCTTGCCAAAGATCACTTCTGCGATTTCGCGGCGATTGAGGCCGGCTTCCAGACAGTCCAGCGCGATGAGGCCATTGCGCAGCATCGCCGTTCGTTTGGTCCAGCGCGGCTCTGTCAGGTCCGGCCCATCGCCGATCAGCGCAAGCGCGGCTTTCTGGGCCTTCACCTTGCGCTCGAAGGCATCAAGATCAGAAATGGTGAGGTTCATCCTCACTGGCTCCATCCCGAGAAGGGAGAGACCTGTGCAGCGCACCTGGACGACGCAGCCCTTGCCGCGGATCAGCAGGAATTCGCGACCGATGGAATCGGTGATGTGGGTGATGTTGCAGATCGGTACGGTGCGCTCCCAGATATCGCAGGTCTGGCCGGGGCGAAGCGAGCTGCAATTGACCTCGACCTGATCGGGATAGGCAAGCCGGGTCCAGACGACATCGGCCTCGAATCCGTTCTTTGCAGGATCGGGCATAAAGGCAAAGCCGAGCCGTTCGGCCATGGTCTGAGGCACGCGGGATTTCAGGAGGCGGATGCTGGCGCAGGGCGCCTGCATCTCGGAAATGTCGTCCGGCGTGCGGCTTTCCGCGTAGCGGCGAACCTTATTGCTGCGACGGGCATATTCCCAGGCCCAGCGATCCTCCGAGAGCCGCCACAAATAATCATACTTTGCGGTGAATGCGTCTGTTTCGAGTGTGAATGTTTTCATGGTTGAACTCCCTTCTTACGAGAATTCCGGCAAGAAGTGTGCCAACGCTTGTTTGGCGCTTCTCTCTGACGACCTCAATTAAGATGTCTGAAAACAGTGTTCTAATTGCTTTGCGTCTAAACAACGACCCTTTTTCGTTTCGCTTGTGACACGAAAAACTGCCGCAAACTCTACAGAAAAGCGCATTTGTCATCCTTTACCGCAATATGCCGGAACGCGCCGCCTTGCGCCGCGTTCGGCCTCCATTTGCCGCCATTCACACTCCCGTAGAATTCATCCGTCTGCGATCCTTGGCTTTGTTGAAATGAACAGTCGGAGCCCTGGGATATGTCCCTTCATGCGCACCATACCGAAACAGAAACCCGGCGCAGCACCATGCTGCGCACGGCCTTCTGCCCGGTGGTGCGTGAGGCGCTGGAAGCGCCGGACACGATCGAGGTGATGGCCAATCCGGACGGCTCGGTCTGGATCGAGAAGGCTGGCGTGGGCGTCATCATTTCGCAGCACACACTTGCCCCTTGCGACCGCGAGCGCGTTATCCGCCTGGTCGCCTCCGGGGTGGAAGAGGCCGCTCACGCCAAGTCCCCGATCGTCTCGGCCGAACTCCCCGGCAGCGGCGAGCGGTTTGAAGGGCTTCTCCCACCTGTCTCGACCAGCCCATGCTTTTCGATCCGCAAGCCCGCGACGACGCCGTTCGAACTCGGCGACTATGTCACCCAGGGCGCCTTGGCTCCGGCGCTGGCACAGGCGCTCAGAGACGCTATCGCCAGCAAGGCCAACATCCTCATCGCGGGCGGCACATCGTCCGGCAAGACGACGTTCACCAATGCCTTGCTGGCAGAACCCTCACTCCAAAACGACCGCATTGTCATCCTGGAAGACACGCGCGAGCTGCGCTGCGCCGCGCCCAATGTGGTGCAGCTGCGCACCCATCGCGGCAGCACCAGCCTGCAGGACCTTGTCCGCTCGACCTTAAGGCTACGACCCGACCGGATCATTGTCGGCGAGGTCCGGGGGCCTGAAGCGCTCGACCTCCTCAAGGCCTGGAACACCGGCCATCCGGGCGGGATCACGACGCTTCATGCCAACTCCGCACACGGCGCGCTAACCCGGCTTGAACAGCTCACCCTGGAAGCCACACCGCGCGCGCCCTTCGACCTCATCGCAGAGGCGATTGACGTGGTCGTGTTCATGAGCCGCGCGGGCGGCCAGCGCCGCGTCGAAGAGGCGCTGCGAGTCACAGGTTTTGACGGCGAGGGGTATCAGACCGCCCCGCTCGTCTCCCGTTCCCTGTCCCTCGTCCAACATGGAGAAACCCAATGACCCTCTACACCCACCTCCAGACCGTAAACCGAACGGTGCAGGTCGCGGCCTGTATCGGCCTCGGCCTGATGATCGCCGGTCCCGCCCATGCGGCAGGCTCCGGCATGCCCTGGGAAGGCCCGCTCGATCAGATCCTGACCTCGATCGAGGGACCGGTCGCGCGCATCGTCGCGGTGATCATCATCACGATTACCGGCCTGACGCTGGCCTTTGGTGAGACCTCGGGCGGCATGCGCAAGCTGATCCAGATCGTGTTCGGGCTTTCGATCGCGTTTGCCGCGACAAGCTTCTTCCTGACCTTCTTCTCGTTCGGCGGCGGAGCGCTCATCTGATGTCTGCCGACGGCTATGAAATCCCGCTCCACCGGTCCCTGACCGAGCCAATCCTGATGGCGGGCGCGCCAAGAACCGCCGCCATCGCCATCGGGACCCTCGCGGCTGCTGTCGGCCTCGGCCTCCAGCTCTGGATACCGGGCCTTGTGCTCTGGGCGGTGGGGCATTCGGCAGCGGTATTCATGGCGCGGTCTGATCCGGATTTCATGGCCGTCGCAGGCCGCTCGACGCGCCACAAGGAGCATCTGACATGCTGAACCTCAGAGAATATGCCGACGCGCCGACGCTTCTGGCCGACTATCTGCCCTGGGCCTGCATCGTGGCGCCGGGCGTTGTCCTCAACAAGGATGGCAGCTTCCAGACGACGTTCCGCTATCGCGGCCCTGACCTCGAAAGTTCGACGGAAGAAGAACTCGTCTCCGTCATGGCGCGGGTCAATAATGTGCTGCGCCGGTTCGGCTCGGGCTGGGCCCTCTTCTTCGAAGCCCAGCGCCATGAAGTGCATGACTATCCGGAGGCGGAGTTTCCCGATGCGCTGACCTGGCTCACCGATCAGGAACGGTCATTACAGGCGGAAGAAGCCGGAACCCGGTTTGAGAGTTCGTATTATCTGACCCTGCTCTGGCTGCCGCCCGCCGATGCCACCGGCCGCGCCGAGAAGGCCCTGATCCAGCGTGTCGAAACGGAAGACGCCGCGACCTGGCGGCATAGGCTTGAGACCTTCCAGCAGCACGCTGACCGCGTCTTTGATCTGTTGGCCACCTGCCTCGCCGAGATTGCGAAGCTCTCTGACGACGAGACGCTGACTTATCTGCACTCGACGATCTCAACCAAGCGCCACCCGGTCGTGACGCCGGAACTGCCGGTCTTCCTCGACGCCATTCTCGCCGATGAGCCCTTCGCGGGCGGGCTCGAACCGATGATTGGTGAGGCGCATTTGCGCACGCTGACCATTCTCGGCTTTCCGGCCACGACCCTGCCGGGCATTCTCGACGAGCTGAACCGTCAAGGCTTTGCCTATCGTTGGGCGACCCGGTTCATCGCGATGGACAAGGCCGAAGCCGAGAAAGTCCTCGGCAAGAAACGCCGCCACTGGTTCGCCAAGCGCAAATCCATCGGCGCGGTGCTGCGTGAGACCATGTTCAATGAGCAGGCGGCGCTCGTCGACAATGACGCTGACAATAAGGCCGCTGACGCCGATGCGGCGCTGCAGGAACTGGGCAGTGATCTCGTTTCCTACGGCTATGTCACGACCACCATCACCGTTGCTGACCCCGACCGCCGCACGGTGGACGAACATATCCGAATTGCCGAGCGCATCGTGAATGGCCGCGGTTTCACCGCGATCAGGGAAACACTGAACGCGGTCGATGCCTGGCTCGGCTCATTGCCCGGTCATCCTTATGCCAATGTCCGCCAGCCCATTCTGCACACGCTGAACCTTGCCCATATGGTGCCGCTCTCGGCCGTCTGGGCGGGCGAAGACACCAATCGTCACCACAACGCCCCGGCGCTCATTCAGGCGCAGACCGATGGCACGACACCGTTCCGCCTGAACCTGCATATTGGCGATGTCGGCCATACGCTGGTCGTCGGCCCGACCGGCGCGGGCAAGTCTGTTCTGCTCTCGCTCTTAGCCCTGCAATGGAAGCGCTATGAGGGGGCGCAGGTCTTCCTGTTCGACAAGGGCCGCTCGGCCCGCGCCGCGACGCTCTGCATGGGCGGTGCACATATCGATCTCGGCGGTGCCCGCGCGCCAAGTCTCCAGCCGCTGAAAGATATCGACACCGAACATGGCGCAAGCTTTGCCGCCGACTGGCTCGCGGGTCTTTGCACCAATGAAGGCGTCGCGATGACGCCGGACCTCAAGGCAAAGCTCTGGGAAGCGATCCAGTCTCTCAGCTCAGCGCCTGAACCCGAACGCACGCTGACAGGCCTCAGCCTGATGCTGCAGGACGACACGCTCAAATCCGCGCTGCATCCGTTCACGCTGGAAGGTCCGCACGGACGGCTCCTCGATGCCGACCATGAAAGCCTCGCGCTCGCCGACACAGTCTGCTTCGAGATGGAAGAGCTGATGCATGCGAAAGGCGCCGTGGCGCCTGTGATCACCTATCTCTTCCACCGGCTGGAAGCGCGGTTTGATGGCAGGCCAACACTGCTCATCCTCGATGAAGCCTGGCTCTTCCTCGATGATCCCATGTTTGCCGCGCGCATCCGTGAATGGCTGAAGACCCTTCGCAAGAAGAACGTGTCCGTCGTGTTCGCGACGCAAAGCCTTGCCGACATTGCGAACAGCACCATCGCGCCAGCCCTCGTCGAATCCTGCCCCACGCGCATCTTCCTGCCGAACGAGCGCGCGCAGGAACCACAATCCCGCGAGACCTATCAGCGGTTCGGCCTCAACGCGCGCCAGATCGAACTGATCAGCAGGGCCACACCGAAGCGCGACTATTACTACCAGTCGCCCCTCGGGGCCCGTGTCTTCGATCTTGGCCTCGGGCCGATTGCATTGTCCGTCTGCGGCGCGTCATCGCCCGAAGACCAGGCCCGCATGGATCGCATCTGGGCCGAGACGGAAGGCGACGGCTTTTCCGCCTGCTGGCTGATCGAAAAGGGCCTGCCCTGGGCAGCCGAGCTTCTCACCCGCTGGCCCGGCCATGCGCCGGAGCCTGAGGCGCACGCGCCCTTCAATCCCTCCCACATCCTCGCCGCCGAATAGGAGCCCCCGATGAAACGCATACTTGCCTCCGCTTTGATCTGCGCCGCGCCGCTCTCCATCCTCATCGCGCCGCCCGCTTCGGCCCAATGGACGGTGTATGACCCGGCCAATCACATCCAGAACATCTACCAGGCCATCCGCTCGCTTCAGGAGGTCAACCAGCAGATCCAGCAGCTCACCCATGAAATCGAAATGCTGGAAAACATGGCGCGCGATCTGGAAGCACTGCCGGATTCTATCGCTGACGACATCCTGCGCCGTATGCGCCGCATCGAGGAGCTGATGCGCGAGGCCGAAGGCATCGGCTACCGCGTCGAGGAAATCGAGCGCGAGTATGAAGAGGTGTACCCGGAAGACTATGGCGCCGAGCCGCCGCGTCAGGCCGTGCTCGTCGAAGAGGCCCGCGCCCGCTGGCGGCAATCGCGCACAGCTTACAGGGACAGCCTGACCGTCACGGCGCAGGTCGTCTCCACAGCGCGGGCTGACAGTGACAGCCTCGACCGGCTGATCGCGGACAGCCAGTCCGCCGTCGGCAATCTCCAGGTCGCCCAGGCCGGCAACCAGATCGAAGCCCTGCAGACCGAGCAGCTCATGCAAATGGAAGCCATGATGGCGGCCCATTACCGCGCCGAGGCGCTGGAGCGGGCGCGCCAACTCGCCGAAGCCGAACGTGGCCGCGCACGCACCCGGGCCTTCCTCGGAGAATAGCGCGCCATGGACGTGATCGACACCTTCCTTGCGACCTTCATAGCTTACATTGACAGCGGGTTCGGCCTGCTGGCGGGCGATGTCGCTTATTTGTCGACCACGCTCATCGCCATCGACATCACGCTGGCGGGCCTGTTCTGGGCGCTAAGCCAGAACACGGACGTCATCGCCGGGCTCCTGAAGAAGGTGCTCTATGTCGGCTTCTTCGCCTTCATCATCGGCAACTTCTCTCTCCTCGCCGGTATCGTCTTTGACAGTTTCGCCGAGCTTGGCGTGACCGCTGGCGGCGGGACGATGACTGCCGATGATCTCCTGCGCCCCGGCTTCATTGCCAGTGTCGGTCTCGATGCCGGTCAGCCGCTGCTCGAAGAGATCAGCGACATGCTGGGGCCGATTTCGTTTTTTCATAACTTCATCATGATCGCGGTCATGTTCGTGGCCTGGGCGATCATCATGGTCGCGTTCTTTGTGCTCGCCGTGCAGCTCTTCATCACGATCCTGGAGTTCAAGCTGACGACCCTGGCCGGGTTCGTGCTCGTGCCCTTCGCGCTCTGGAACAAGACGACGTTCCTCGCCGAACGTGTCCTCGGCAATGTCATCACCTCGGGCATCAAGCTCATGGTGCTCGCCGTTATTATCGGCATTGGCTCGACGCTCTTCTCGTCGGTGACCGATGCGTTCCGCACCGGCGATGATGTGACGCTGGCGCAGGTCATGGGCACGGTGCTGGCTGCGATTGTCTTCTTCTGGATGGGCATCTTTGCGCCCGGCATTGCGAGCGGGCTGATCACCGGCGCTCCGCAGCTCGGCGCAGGCTCAGCAGTGGGTGCTACAGCGGGCGTCGCTGCCGGGACCTATGTAGCGGGCATGGGCGGCCGCGCCGCTGTCGGCGCGGTCGCGGGCGGTGCTTCAAGCGCCGTCAAGGCCGGCGCCAGCATGGCAGGAGCGGCGCGCACCTCCTATACGCTGGGCTCTGTCGCCTCCGGCGCATCCGGCGCAGCGGGCGTCGCCGCCGGCCTTGCCGGTGTCGCGCGCGCAGGCGGGGACGCCATGCGCCGCGCTGCAAGCCGTCCTGCCCAGTCCATGCGCGAGGCCTACCAACGCGGCAGTCAGGGCGCCTGGCGCGCAACCGGCGGGTCTGAGACCGCATCCATGCAAAGCTCTGCCTCCGGATCATCCTCATCCCAGAGCCCCGGCTGGGCCCGCCGCATGCAGACCAGCCAGCGCATGGGACAGGCAGGCCAAATGGCCGCCCATTCGATCCGCGACGGCGATCGCGGCGCTTCGGGCGCGAACCCAACCCTCAAAGACAAGGACGATTAGACGATGGCTTTCAGGCGATCTTCCTCCAGCTATGGGCCAAGCCCGTTCCCTGAAACGCCTTACCAGAAGGCCGGACAGGTCTGGGACGACCGTATCGGCTCCGCCCGCGTGCAGGCAAAGAACTGGCGGCTCATGGCGCTCGGCTGTCTCGGGCTCTGCTTCGTCACCTCCGGCGCGCTGGTCTGGCGGAGCATGCAATCGACCGTCACGCCTTATGTCGTGGAAGTCGATGAGACCGGCGCGGCCCGCGCCGTTTCGCCAGCGACGGAGCGCTACACCCCGACCGATGCGCAGATCGCGCATCACCTCGCCAACTTCATCGAGCACGTGCGCGGCCTCAGCGTCGATCCGGTCGTCGTGCGCGAAAACTGGCTGCGCGCCTATGACTTCGTCACTGACCGCGCCGCCACCACGCTCAATGAATACGCCTCGACCAATGATCCCTTCGCCGATGTCGGCAGAAAATCCCGCACGGTGGATGTCGTCAGCGTCGTGCGCGTCTCGGACGACAGTTTCCAGGCCCGCTGGATCGAGAAGACCTATGAGAATGGCGCGCTGGTTCGCGCCCAAAGGTTCACCGGCAACTTCACCCTCATCACCCAACCGCCGACGGATGCGCAGACCCTGCGCGCCAATCCGCTCGGCCTTTATGTCCATGCCCTGAACTGGGGTCAGGACCTCGTTACAGGAGAATGATCCCCATGCTTCGTATCCTCACCGCCGCTTCTGCCATGGCGCTATTGTCAGCCTGCGCCACGACGGAACTCGACCCCATCGATGCCAGCGCCTTCGTCGCCGCGACGCCTGTCGAGGACCGCGCTGACTACCCTGTCGAGATTGTCGAAACCGCCGTGGCACTTCCGCTGCCCGGCCAGATGATGCCCATCGGCACCCGCGTCACCACCAATCCCGATGGCAGCGTGACACGGACCTATACAAGGACCGTCAGCACGCCGTCGGTTTCACCGGCAGAAGCGATAAGACAAGGTCGCACCAGCGCCCTGATCGAACCTTCGGTCGACGGCTATGTGAACGCGATCCAGGTCTATCCCTATACCGAAGGCGCGCTTTACCGCCTCTATGCCAGCCCCGGCCAGGTGTCGGACATCGCCCTGCAGCCGGGCGAGGAACTCGTCTCGGTTTCGGCCGGTGACACGGTGCGCTGGGTGGTGGGGGACACGGTGTCCGGTTCGGGCGCGACGGCCCGCGCCCATGTGCTGGTCAAACCGATCAGCTCCGGCATCCGCACCAATCTGATGATCGCCACCGACCGGCGGACCTATCATCTGGAGCTGGAGAGCACGGAGGGCGGCTATATGGCCGCGCTCTCCTGGCGCTATCCGGCTGATGAACTGGCAGGCCTCACCGCCCGCAATGAACGCGCCATTGCAAGAGACGCTGGCAGCATTGAGCGCGGCCTGACGCTGGAAGGCCTGAACTTCGATTATCGGCTCTCCGGCGACAGCCCCGACTGGAAACCTGTGCGCGTCTTCGATGATGGCCGTCAGGTGTTCATCCAGATGCCCGAAGACATCGCCACCACAGACATGCCGCCGCTCTTTGTTCTGGGTGCGGACGGTGACGCGGAACTCGTCAACTACCGGGTGCGCGGCAATTATTATGTCGTGGACCGCCTGTTCCGTGCGGCGGAACTGCGGCTCGGCGAACGAAACCAGATGGTCGTCCGCATCTCCCGCAATGAGCGCCGTTCGCCTCTGGCTGGCCTGTTCGGGAACTGATGCCCATGTCCGAGCCCATTCCCTTCGACGAGCATGCCGAACGGCTGAAGATCCGCTCCAGCCCGAAGCCGGTTACGCGGATCAACCGCAAGGTCCTGATGGTCGGCGCAGGCCTCGGCGTGCTTGGCCTGTTCGCCGCCATGAGAATTGCATTGAAGCCACCAACCGCCGTCGATCCGGATGCAAGGCGCGAGCTCTACAACACCACGAACACACGCAAGCCCGAAGGCCTCTCCACCCTCCCGGCAAGCTATAGCGAGATTGCCCCGGTGGAAGACCGCATCGCGCGCCTTGGCCCGCCACTCTCCGGCGATCTCGGCGCGACCATGCTGCGGGCTGAACGCGAGCTTGGCATCGAACCCGAATATGTGACCCGCTTCGAGGACGATTTCCGCCCGAACCCGGCCGACGAGGCCGAACGCGCAAGGCGCATGCGCGAGGCCGCGCTTGCCGATGAAGCGGCCCGCGCGCCAGTCTTCTTCCGGCTCGACTCTCAGAGCGGTACCGCAAGCACCACCGACACCCGCTTCGCTTATCGCGACCCCGCGCTTGATCTTGGCTCTGAGCTGCTGGCGCTCGCCGCCCTGCCGCAGGGCGCGCCGTCAGCGTTCGGCCAGCCCGCCGATACCAATCTCCAGTCCCGTAAACTGGCCTTCGCCAGGGAAGGCGCGGACAGCGACATCTACAACCCTCACAGCATCGAAGACCCGGCTTCGCCCTACCAGGTCATGGCGGGCACGCTGATCCCGGCAAGCCTCGTGACCGGGATCAATTCGGACCTGCCCGGCACGATCGTCGCGCAGGTCACCCAACCGGTCTATGACACCGTGACCGGGCAATACCTTCTCATCCCGCAGGGCTCGCGCCTTATCGGGCGGTATCAGTCGGAAGTCTCGTTCGGTCAGGACCGCGCGCTCGTGACCTGGGACCGGATCATCTTCCCGGACGGGTCCTCCATCGTGATCTCGGCGCCGGGTGCTGACGCGCAGGGCTTTGCGGGGTTGTCCGACCGCACCGATCACCACTGGGACCGCGTGTTCCTCGCGGCAGGCCTCGCGACCATTCTCGGCGTCGGCGCCGAACTTGGCGCAGACGGAGACGGCGACCTGGAACGCGCCATCCGCCGCGGCACGACCGACACCGTCAACCAGGCCGGTCAACGCGTCGTCGAGCGCAATCTTGGCATCCAGCCAACCATCCGCGTGCGCCCCGGCTGGCCGGTGCGCGTGGTCGTCACCCGCGATCTCATTCTCAGACCCCATCCCCAAGGAGCCACACGATGACCCTTCGTCTCGGACAATTACCCGACCGCACCCCGGTGCGCATGAGCCTCTCGGTCGATCCCGAGCTCGCCAGCGCGCTCAGCGACTATGCCGAAATCTACCGCCAGACCTACGGCGCGGAGGAAAAGCCCGAAGCGCTGATCCCGGCCATGATCGAGAGCTTCCTGGCGTCCGACGCCGGGTTCAAGCGGGCGCGACGCGCCCTTCATTCAACCGCCAGCACGGAGACCTAAACCCATGGCACAGATCGGAACATTCACCCTGAAGGAAGGCAGCTATACCGGCACCATCCGCACCATGACCATCAATGTCAAAGCCCAGCTTGTTCCCAACAGTGACAAGGCCTCAGACGGTGCCCCCGACTTCCGCCTCTATGCCGGCGGGGCCGAACTCGGCGCTGCCTGGCGTCAGGAAAGCAAGGATGGCGAAACGCCCTACCTCGCCGTCAAACTCGACGACCCGAGCTTTGCCAGCCCCATGCGCGCGGCCTTCTTCGAGAACGAGAAAGACGGCACCGGCGTGATGGTGTGGAACCGGGCGAAGACGGTGTAATCGGAGTGCGTCATGTTGCATCGCGTAAAGGAGGGCGGGCGCACAGGGCTTAGGGATTTCGCGCGGGACCTGAACCCGCCGCCAAAGGCCCCTGCTCCGGTCACTTCAACCGATCCTGAACGGATCACGCCCGCCGACATCTTCAGGCGCCGAACCGTCAGGCGGCCGGAGCTTCGCAAGCTTGTGCCGCTCTCCGATACGACGATCTACGAACTCGAACAGAAGGGCGAATTTCCGCAGCGGTTCTACCTGACACCCCGATGCGTCGTCTGGCCCCTCGCCGAAGTGCTGGAGTGGATCGACGCCCAAAGGCGCAAGGGTCGCGAAGGCTGCGGACCGCATCCGGATTATCGAATGCGGTGAACTGTCTCAAATATCCCTCATTGCGGACAATGCTGCGTTTCGTAGGCAGCGCGCCCGTTAGCAGACATCCAATCGTTAAGTCGTATTGACTGCGACACCGCCAAAGCATCTTCCGAGCCGCCCACCGCAGGATGAGTTGAACAAGCAGCTGACGAAGGCACAGTGCATCGCTTGGCCCCGTCTTGGACTAGAGGCCGCGAAAGATCAGCCACCGCCTCTTGCAGCTACGGGGTGAGGAGCTCCTGCAACCCGCGATAAGCCGCCGCAAGCTGCTTCACCAGCGCGTCGTAGACATCAAAGAACGGCGCGGCGGCCGGGAGACCAAGGCGGCTCGTGATATCGTCCATCTTGTCCGACGCCGTCCCCGTAGATGTGAGATGCAGGTTTGCCACCCGGAGATCGTAGGTCACGAAGAGCGGCAGCATGAGATTCGAAATTGCGGAACTGCCGGGAAGCGTTTCAAGTAGTGTCTGCAGGCGCTTCAGGCCGCCAAGGCCTTTGGGATCGCCTCCGGCCGCGCTCAGCAACTTCCCGATGGCCTGTGTATCCAGAGATTCGACGTGGATCTTGTTGAGCGCGTCCGCCGCATGCTGTTGGTTCTTCACGCTGTCTGTGAGCGGCCTCGCAAAGTCGAGGGCGATCGCCACCACTTCGGCTTCAAGGTGGGCGAGCGTCGCTCCAAAATGCATCCTGGCAGCTTCGAGGAAGTCCGTCCTTGCCGCGAGTAGGTCGTTTTCCGGTGTTGGATCGGAAAATATGCAGTCGATCTGTCCATCGTAGAATTCGCTGCCGATGGAGTGATCCGATTCCACGTTTTCAGACAGCAGGTAATACTGTTCCGGCACGGGCAATGTCGCGATGTCGCCGAGCCACATCACGACGCGGCCATTTCGGTTGATGCCAAAGCTTATCTGGTTGTCTTCGTCCGTGGTGATCGTGCCGTACGTCCGAGACGCAAACGTCAGGCGATAGCCCGACGCCGTGTCGTATTTCAGCAAGACCCCTCTCTTGAAGAACACAAGTGTGAGAAAACCGTCCCCCTGCCCGCGAAGGCCAGGCAGGTATTCGTAGTCGTCCGCATCATACTGGAACGGCACGTCCGTGAAGGGGTAGCGGTCTTCAAGCTTCCTACGCGTTACGGTGACACCGGCGGATACCTTGGACACGCACTGCTCGTGCAGCCGGATGATCGAGATGCGCGATCGGTCCGGAAGATAGTCCTTCTCGCACGTAGAACACCGAAGTACGGGCAGCCCTTTGATGGCTATCCGCGCCCCTGACACAGTTTCGTCGAAGTCAGCATAAGCGAGATCGAGCCAACCGTCGCAGTCAGAGCACCTCAAGCGCTGCACGTGACCAGGCGGCGGGAAAATGTCTTTGATGTCCACGGTGCCCCCCATAGTTACACCTTCCTACTTAGACCGATGTGTTGCAACATGGGATTGTCCACGACATTCATCCAATCTGACCTGGGATCCACGATTGGCCGTTTGGCGCCATCAGCGCTGCTTCGCGCCGCAATCGCAAACGTCAGCTTTGGCCTACGCTTCATGCCGGTCGTAAAGACTCCTTCTGCGCCCGAACCGGAAGTGACGATCACCCCACCCTCGGATCAGCGGCGTAGACCGCCATGCTCTCCGGGATGATGTTCGGCTTGCGGCTTTCACCCGCAGCCCAGGCATCGATCATGTCGGCCCATTCCTGCATCATGTGGCGGCGCTGGTCTGCATATTCGGCCTTGTTGTAGACCCCACGCGAAGAGCGCCGGTCTTCGTGCGCGAGGCTTTTTTCGATCCAGTCGCGATTGAAACCAAGCTCATTCAGGAGCGTCGAGCCCGTGCGCCGCAGGTCGTGGACGGTGAAAGGCTCCAGCGGAAGCTCCATCTCGCTTGCCAGCTTGTGGGCGCTGTCGGTGATCCGGTTGAAGGTCGCATTCGATATCGGGCGAAACGTGTCATAGCGCGACGGGAAGACGTATTTCGATCCGCCTGCGCAGGTTTTAAGCGCCACCAGAATATCGAGCGCCTGGTTCGACAGATAGACATTGTGGTCGAGGCCGGTCTTCATCCGCTTCTTCGGGATGGTCCAGACCGCATCCTGGAAACTGACTTCATCCCATGTCGCATGGGCGACCTCGGTCTTGCGCTTCATCGTCAGCAGGATGAATTTCACGCCGAGCTTCAGCGTCGGATTGGCGGTGATCTCTTCGAGCACGCGATAGAGGACCCGGATCTCCAGCGGCGTGAGCGAGCGGTCGCGGGGCCGGACACGCGCGATCGACCGGGGATCGACCTCCTCGGCGGGATTCTCGACACGGATGCCGTGCAAATTGGCGAAGGCGTAGATGAGCTTGATGAACTCGCGGGCGTGCAGCGCCGTTGAAGGCGCGCCCCGCTTCTTGATCTTGTCGCAGAGCTGACGGACGTCCTCGCTCGTCACTTCGCGCAAGGTGTAATTGCCCAGCGCCGGGATCAGGTCACGATCGACAATGTGACGACGCATGTCGCGGGTCGAGTCCGACATCTCGCTCTCAGCGAGCCAGCGCTGAGCAAGCTCCCCGAACGTCCCTTCGGATTTCGCTTTGGCCTTGGCCCGCTTCTTTTCCTTGGCGGGTGAGACACCCTCATCCACGAGCTTCTTCGCATCGATCAGCTTCTCGCGCGCAGCCGCCAGCGTGATCCCGTACTTGCCATAACGCCCGATGGTCAGCGTCTCCCGGCGCCCGTTCACACGGTAATCGTAGCGGAAGGTCTTGGTGCCCGTCGGCGCGACGGACACATAGAGACCGTCCCGGTCTGCGACCTTGTAGGGTTTATCCTTTGATTTCAAAGACTTGATTGCAATATCGGTCAGCATGTTGCGCCTCCTTCCCACCAATTTTACCGTCAGGCCGAAATGGCCAATTTTCCACAACAAAAAACTTATTTTTCAATGCGTTATGCCGATAAAATACCGTCAGGCCGCCAAAATGGGCTGACGGTATTTTGACTTTAGGCAGGAAGAGGCAATTTGTATACCGTCAGGCGATACCGTCAGAATGTTCCGTTGGCCCGCGATAGAAGGCGATAGACACCGAACGAAAATCGGTATCAAGCTATTGTATTTGTTGAATTTATTGATCGTTCGCGATAGTCCGCGAGAGACGCGGAATCATTCCCACTCAATCGTGCC
>NHBK01000004.1 GCA_002173095.1 Hyphomonadaceae bacterium TMED5
TCAGACACCAACATTGAGTGGGACTTCTACGCTGGCTTCACCGGCGATCTGACCGACACAGTCGCTTTCGACCTCGGTCTGATCTACTACGCTTACCCAGATTCTGGCGACCTGGATTATGACTTCGTAGAACTCTACGGTGGTCTTTCTACAGAGCTCGAAGCTGGCCTCGGTCTCGCTGGTTACATCTACTGGGATCCAGACAACGAGTCTTTCTACGTTGAAGGTTCTGCTGGTTACTCTCTGACCGACGACCTCGGCATTGACGCAACCATCGGTAACTACTCCTTCGATGGCGGCGGCGACTACACGACCTTCTCTGTTGGCGCTACGCTCGCTACAGCTGTTGGTCTTGACCTCGACTTCCGTTACTGGACGACCGACATCGACGGCAATGACGACACATTCGTCTTCACTGTTGCAAAAGCTCTCTAAGATTTAACTGTCCTTCCGGACAGACTTAGAATTAAGGCCGTGTTCGCAAGAACACGGCCTTTTTGTTGTCCCGATTCCGTGAGAAAAAGTCTGAAAAGAACAGAGGAATCAAATGACACCAGTCGAAGCGCTCCAGCCTGCAATCGCCCTTCTTGGCGCCGGTACAGTAGCTGCTCTGACATCACGCGCGCTTCGCCTCAGCCCCATGGTTGGCTATATCCTGGCTGGTATCGTGATCGGCCCGTTTGGTCTGCATGCGCTCTCTGAAGGTGACACCACTCACTTGCTTGCAGAACTGGGCGTGGTGTTTCTGCTTTTTGATATTGGCCTGCATTTCTCTCTGAAAGACGCCAAAAACAATAAGCGGGACATTCTGGGACTTGCCCCCATTCAGATGCTGTTATGTGGCGGGGGCTTTTCGCTGGTTGCGGTCGCCTTCGGCATAAGCTGGCCTGTCGCCATCGCCATTGGCTTCTCACTCGCCCTCTCCTCGACCGCCGTTGTGACACGCGTATTGGCGGAGCGAGAACTCAATTCCAGCCCGCTTGGACAATCCTCAATCGCAATTCTGGTGTTTCAGGACATTGTCGCGATTTTCCTCCTGATCTTTGCGAATTCTCTGGAAGCTGACCCGGCGCAACTGGTCTCAGCCATGGCAATTGCTGCGGGACAGTCAGTGGTGGCGTTCATCGCGGCCGCATTGATTGGCCGTTATGTCGTGCGCCCGCTTTTTCAGGTGTTGGCGTCTGCAAAAGTCCCCGAAATCTTCACCATGACGACGGTGCTTATCGTTGTCGCGGCCGCCGTGGCTACAGGAGCTATCGGGCTTTCTCTCACCCTGGGCGCCTTCCTCGCAGGCATGGCCATCGCCGACAGCCCTTTCCGACATGCGATCCAGACAGAGGTCTCCCCTTTTCGCGGGCTTCTGCTCAGCTTCTTCTTTGTGAATGTCGGTCTGATGATCGACGTCCCGTCGCTCTTCACCAACCTCCCCGTCATTATTGCACTCGCACTCGGCATTATGGCGGTAAAGACGGTGATGATATTCCTGACAGCGCGCATGACAGGCTGGAATGTACCGGGCGCGACCCAGCTCTCTTTTCTGCTCGCTCAGGCGTCTGAATTTACGCTGGTGGTCTTGTCTATCTCTGCGATCCGCGTTGGTGCGCCGGGCAATTGGATTTCCATCCTCGTTGCGTCAACTGCGCTGTCTCTGGCCCTCGCACCGCTCTGGGCTGGCTTCGGCATACGCCTCTCACGTCGGTTCGCCGAAAAGCTCACCGAATCCAGCGATGCCAATGCGAAGATTTCCGAACGCAGCACGGGCCACGAAAAACCACGGGTCATTGTGTTTGGTATGACAGATGCGGGCCGCATCATGACGGACGCCCTTGTCGCCACACACATTCCCTATGTCGCGCTCGACAATGACCCTCGCCGCTTCATTTCAGCGACAACAGATGGGTATTCGGTCGTCTTCGGAGACACCTCTGATTTCCGAATGCTGGAAACCCTTGGCGCAACGGACGCGCCCGTTCTTGTGCTGGGCGAACCGCGGTTCTCTATCTCCCAGCGGCTCACAGATGCTGTAAAAGAGCGCTTCCCAAATCTCACACGTTACGTTGCGGTGAATGATCCGGCCGAACGGTCCCGCCACTCTGCCCTGGGCATGAAAGCCTATGTCGTTCAGGCCCAGATGGACGCAATCGCGCTGGCCTGTGATGTCCTGAAGGATCTTGGCCTGACTGAGCTTCAGATCAATGACTGGACAGAATCCATGATCGACCGGCTGGAGCGAAATGATCCTGGACCGGAACATCCAGAACCCGCCGAAGTGGCCTGAAATCAGAAAATTTTCTGATCCCGATCCAAACGGCCTGCGTAAACTGAGCAAGGAAATATGTTTCCATGCTCAACTCTCTGCCCGATGGCTATAAAATCGTAATTGTGGGCGCGAGCGGCGGTATTGGCCGCGCGCTTCATCATCAATGCATGTCTGACCCGCGATGCGGTGCGGCGATTGCGCTCTCTCGCGCCTCCACGCCAGCAGTGGATTTCGCGCGCCCTGAAAGCATAGAGGTCGCAGCAAATCAGATCAGAGCCGACCACGCACAAATAGACGCGTTGATCATTGCCACAGGCATTCTGACATCTACCGAAGGCGACGGACCCGAAAAAGCATTTTCGCAACTCACCCCGGCAACCATGACTGAGCTGTTCAACACGAACACAATTGGGCCGGCACTTCTATTGAGTGCCTTCATGCCGCTTCTGCCCCGTCGCGGACGGTGCATTGTCGCTGCTCTTTCCGCGCGCGTCGGGTCCATTGGCGATAATGGTCTTGGCGGCTGGATCAGCTATCGCGCATCCAAGGCGGCTCTGAATCAGGTGATGCACACGGCAGCCATTGAGTTGAGCCGCCGCAACTCGGACAGCATCTGCACCGCGCTCCACCCCGGCACGATCGAGACTGATCTCACCCGGCAATATGCCAGCGGCAACTTCACCCATAGTGCCGATGAGTGCGCCTCAAACCTACTGAGCGTTCTGGACGCCCTCACACCCGATCAGTCTGGCGGGTTCTATGACTATGCGGGCAAGGAGATTGTCTGGTGAGCATACGAAATCTCATCCTGATTCTGGGTGACCAGCTGACGCCTGATATCTCCAGCCTGAAAAACGCGGACAAAGATCGCGATGTTATCCTGATGTGCGAAGTCGGCGACGAAGCCTGCTATGTCCCGCACCATAAAAAGAAGATCGCCTTTCTATTCTCAGCCATGCGCCATTTCGCCGAAGAGCTGAAAGACGCTGGCTGGACTGTGCGATATGTGAAACTCACCGATGACAGCAATTCCAATAGTTTTTCCGGCGAACTGACCCGCGCCACAAAGGAATTATCACCCGAAAAGGTGGTCGTGACAGAGCCCGGAGAATGGCGCGTCCTGAAGTCACTTCGCGGATGGGGCGCGCAGGCCGACTACGCGTTTGAAATACGACCTGACGACCGCTTCCTTTGCACTCATGATGAGTTTGAAAACTGGGCCACAAACCGCAAAACGCTGCGCATGGAGCATTTCTATCGCGAAATGCGTGTGCGCACAGGACTATTGATGGAAGGCGATGATCCAGCGGGCGGCAAATGGAATTACGATAGCGAGAACCGCAAACCCGCGAGCGATGATCTCTTCATTCCCAAGCGCATTAAGTTCAAACCAGATGACATCACAAAAGACGTGTTAGAGCTGGTCGAAGAGCGCTTTCCCGATAGCTTTGGGAAGCTGGAAAACTTCTGGTTTGCCTGTACCCGGGCAGATGCAGAAAAAGCACTCGACCATTTCATCGAGGATGCTCTGCACGACTTCGGCGACTATCAGGATGCCATGCTGGAGGCGCACAAATTCCTCTATCACAGCCTTTTATCAACCTACATCAATTCAGGCCTGTTGGACCCGTTTGAGGTCTGCAAGCGCGCCGAGCGCGCCTATCTGGACGGCAAAGCACCGCTCAATGCCGTAGAGGGTTTCATCCGCCAGATCATTGGCTGGCGGGAATTCATTCGCGGCATTTATTGGATGCAGGGCGAGCACTATGTGCAGCGCAATGAGCTGGACGCCCACCGCCCCCTGCCCGCCTATTTCTGGACCGGTGACACGCAGATGGCCTGTATGAAAGCCGTCATCACTCAAACCATTGATGAAGCCTATGCCCATCATATTCAACGGCTCATGGTGACCGGCAATTTCGCTCTCATTGCAGGCCTGTCGCCGCACGAGGTGCATGAATGGTATCTGGCCGTTTATGCAGACGCGTTTGAATGGGTTGAAGCCCCGAATGTGATCGGCATGTCACTGTTCGCAGATGGCGGCGTATTTGCCTCAAAACCCTACGCATCCAGCGGCAGCTATATTCACAAAATGTCAGACTATTGTGAAAACTGTCAGTATTCAGTGTCGAAGAAAACCGGCGAAAACGCGTGCCCGTTCAACTCACTTTACTGGCATTTTCTGATACGAAATAAGGAACGCTTTTCCCGAAACGGCCGCGTGAACCGGGCCTATGCGACATGGGACAGAATGGATGCAGATAAGCGCTCAGAGTATCTGAAAACCGCAGAACACTATCTGGACAGTATAGAAACGCTCTGAGCTTCCAGACGCAAACACAGAAAGCAAAAATTACCTTCTGTGTTATGCCTCTGAAGAATTTCAATCATTCTATTTCACGGTTTCTGGATTTAGACGCATTTTTCTTGCGTTCTCCGGCATTTTCTTCCAAACGCTACTTAACGCGAACGGCAACTAGTCAACTACAATAACAGACGCTAGGGTCGCGCCAACAACACTCGAGGGAGAAAACTATAATGCGTGATGCAGTCATCCTTTCCACCGCCCGTACAGGCCTTGCCAAGGCTGGACGCGGGTCTTTCAACAACACTCACGGCATCACAATGGCTGGTGCAGCCATTAAAGGCGCTATGGAACGTGCGGGCATTGATCCTGCGTCCGTAGAAGACGTGTATATGGGGTGTGCGCAGCCTGAAGGCGCAACCGGCCACAACGTAGCGCGTAACGCTGCTCTGTGGGCTGGCTGCCCATCTACGGCGTCTGGCGCAACCATCAACCGTTTCTGCTCTTCTGGTCTGCAAGCTGTTGCGAACGCAGCATGGACCATCAAAAACGAAGGCGCTCCGGTTGCGATCGGCGGCGGCGTTGAGTCTATCTCACTCGTGTCTGGCAGCGGCAATATGAACCGCAGCAACTATGTCGAAGACGAGCTGATGAAAACATGGCCTGCGATCTGGATGACCATGATCGAAACGGCTGAAATCGTTGCTGACCGTTACAACGTGTCCCGCGAATATCAGGACGAGTATGCTGCTGAATCTCAGCGCCGCACCGCTGAATTCCAGTCTTCCGGCAAAATGTCTGAAGAGATCGTTCCGGTTACGACGACCATGAAACTCGTCAACAAAGAGACCGGTGAAGAAAGCTTCCAGGAAGTCACGTGTGACCGCGACGAATGTAACCGTCCGGGTACGACTGTTGAATCACTCGCTGGCCTGAAGCCTGTCTTCAAAAACGGCATGGTCGTTAAAGAAGGCAAATACGTCACCGCTGGTAACGCGTCTCAACTGTCTGACGGCGCTGCTGCGCTTGTTCTGATGGAAGGCAAGGAAGCTGAGAAAAAAGGCCTTGAGCCACTCGGTCGTTTTGCTGGTTTCAACGTTGCAGGCTGTGATCCGGACGAAATGGGTATCGGCCCAGTTTTCGCTGTCCCACGTCTTCTTGAACGCCACGGCCTTACAGTTGATGACATTGATCTGTGGGAGCTCAACGAAGCTTTCGCATCTCAGTGCCTCTACTCCCGTGACCGTCTCGGCATCGACCCAGCGAAATACAACGTCAATGGCGGTTCAATCTCTATCGGCCACCCATTCGGCATGACAGGCGCACGTTGCACGGGCTCTCTCCTGCTCGAAGGCAAGCGTCGCGGCGCGAAATGGGGTGTTGTCACCATGTGTATCGGTGGCGGTATGGGCGCAGCTGGTCTCTTCGAGATCTTCTAAGCCCGGACACCAGTCTGAAATCAAAAGCCCGGAGATCGCTCTCCGGGCTTTTTTGTATCTTATCAGATGCGACAGAACGCTATTCAGCCGGCGGCTCATAAACCGGACGATCGAGGTCGCCGCGCGTCAGCACGATCTCCCCAAAGCCCTCACCATCATAGATCAGTGTATCCGGGCAGCGTTGCTCCTCGCCGCCGGTATAATCATACACGCAATAACGAATTTCCGTTTGAATGCTCAGCCGGTCGCAGCTCGTTTCCGAATTGATGCCAACAATGCCATTGGTGCGCGACATGCCCTCATCATCCCATCCTCGGAAAACATATTGCAGAGGAATGCGGGTCGTCTCGCCCGTATCCATATCCACATATTTCGCATCGCCGAAAATATTGAACAATTGCGTGGAGGTGCGATGCACTTCAGCCAACTCTTCGACCTGACAAAAACCGTCGCTGCTCGTTCCTGCCGTGAGTGTGATTGTCGGCACGCTCGGATTAGTTGCCGTTTCTGCTTCAGCGCTGGTTTCCGTTGTACAGGCGGCAATAGCGATCATTGCAACAGATGCGGCGCAGGTCATTTTCAGATGAGTCATATCGTCCCCTTTGATCTCTCGTCCGAACCCTCATGACAAACAGGGTTCACCCCAAATCTCACCCCCCCTTGATGACACAATTTGTGTCACCGATTGCTGGAGCTAATTTCATTTTGCCCTGATCTTTCGAAAAAACACTCAGGGAAGAAATATGACAGCTCCTATCTTTCGAAGCCTTCTGCCAACTTGCGCAGCGGCAGCTCTCCTCTGCACATCGGCTTTCGCTCAAGAGGCCACCGAAACGACACAGGCCTATAATGAAGCTTTCGCGGCAGACCTGCCCTGGGGCGACGATGCAGACTTTGAGCGCGCGGCTCGCGGCTTTATCGCAACGCGAGAGAACCCGCTTATAACAACAGCCTCCGGCGGGACGGTCGTTGACCTTTCGGCTTATGACTTCGCTGAAGGCGACGCGCCGGACACCGTCAATCCGAGTCTCTGGCGCCATTTGCAGCTTCTTCGCCAGCATGGCCTTTATGAAGTCGTTCCGGGGCTCTGGCAGGTTCGTGGCTTCGACCTTTCAGTCATGTCGATCATCCGCACCGATACCGGATATGTCATCGTAGACCCGCTTCTGGCTCGCGAGACATCCGCCGCTGCGATGGAACTTGTCCGCCAGGAGCTTGGCGATCTTCCCGTGCACGCCGTGATCTATACCCATAGCCATGCTGACCATTTTGGCGGCGTGAAAGGCGTTGTCAGCGAGGATGACGTCAATTCCGGTCGCACACAGATCATTGCGCCTCATGGCTTTATGGAACATGCCGTTTCAGAGAATCTGCTTTTAGGGCCTGCAATGCGCAGGCGCGCCGTTTATCAGTTCGGGCAACGTCTGGATGTCGGCACGACCGGCCACGCGGGCAATGGTATTGGCGCAACGATCGCAAGAGGCACCAGATCACTTATCCCACCAACAATTTCGATAAATGAAACGGGCGAAACCCTGACGATTGATGGGATGGAATTTGTCTTCCAGGTCACGCCGGGCGCAGAAGCCCCCGCAGAGATGAACTTCTTCCTGCCATCGCTCAACGCCCTTTGCCTTGCGGAGAATGCAAACCCGACCATGCACAATGTGCTTACCCCGCGCGGTGCACTCGTTCGTGACGCGCTGGCATGGGCAGATTATCTGACAGAATCTCTGCGCCTGTGGGGAGATGAAGCAGACGTCGTGTTCACCTCTCATGGATGGCCGCGCTGGGGAGAAGAAGACATATACGACTATATGTCATCCCACCGCGATGCGTATAAATTCCTGCATGATCAAAGCGTACGCCTCATGAATTTGGGCTATACGGAAATGGAAATCGCAGAACAGATTGAGCTGCCGCCTTCGCTCGCACGTCAATGGTTTAACCGCGGGTATTACGGCACGATGAGCCATAATTCCAAAGCGGTCTATCAGCGTTATATGGGCTGGTATGATGGCAATCCGGCAAACCTGAACCCACTTCCACCCGAGGAAGCTGGCTCGCGCTATGTCGAAGCGATGGGTGGCGCTGACGCTGCGCTCAGCAATGCGCAAAGCGCCTATGAAGAGGGTGACTATCGCTGGGCGGCACAGCTCGCCAGTCACATCGTCTTCGACGACGCCTCCAACATGTCGGCCCGCGAACTTCTTGCGGCCGCTTTCGAGCAAATGGGCTATCAGGCGGAAGGCATGCTCTGGCGCAACATGTATCTCACCGGCGCGCAGGAGGTTATCACCCCTCCACCAGCAAGTGCCGCTATTACGATGTCCGGCGATTTTCTAGCAGCCACTCCAAGCGCTGACCTGTTTGACATTCTGGCCGCAAAAATCGATCCCGCGCGTTCCGGCGAAAGAGCTTTGACCGTGCGCTTTGTGTTCAACGACCGCGACGAGTCGCATTTGCTGTCACTTCGCAACTCCGTTCTGGTCCATGAAACAGGTGTGGACGACGCCTCAGACGTTACGCTGACAATGCCTCGCTCAGCATTCATGGCTGTCCTGTTTGCCGGTCAGCCAGCCGGGCCATTGGTAGATCAGGGCACAATAGCGATAGACGGTGATGTCGAAGCCTTTAACGGCCTGCTCGCCAGCTTGGAAGATATTGGCAATCCCGAACCATTCAGTATCGTTCTTCCTTAGGGAAAATGAGAGCCGGCCTTCAAAGCCGGCTCTTTTCAAAAGGACGGCTCTCAATGGCGACGGCAAAGCTCAATGTTAATCAGGATGTTCTGGATCAGAAACTTCGCTTCGCTGGCTATCATGTGATGAATGTCTTCCTGGAGATTGCGCGCCAGATCGGCCAGAATACCGGTCTGGATGCTGCCTCAATTCTCATCCTCGCAACCATCAATAACGCCTCTGTGCAGCGCGTATTGAGGCACCCGGAAGACGCTGAAATTCACACTACAGAACAGGCATTGGACCCCTCGCATTTCCATTCCATCTCGCGCCGCGCTGTCGCCGAAGCCACCGGTCTCAACCGAGAGCTCGTGCGTCGGAAGATCAACCAGCTGATTGAGGCAGGCGTGGTTCAGGAAGATGAGCACGGCGTGAAGACCATGAATGTGGTCCTACACCCTCTGGTCGGGAAATCTGTCCGCAGTTTTGTGGCGGCGCATACGCACGCGACCAACCGGCTGATTAAAGAAGACATTCTGCGCTAAAACGTCTTCACACTTTACCTTTTACATCAAACCGTGCAGGAGTTCGCCGTCACAACCATAATTGATGAGAGGAAAACTCCATGAGCAACCCTGACTTCGACTATCTGGATGAGAACGCGAAGAAAGATGGGGTCACTGTTACCGCATCTGGTCTGCAATACCGCGTCATCAAAGAAGGTACTGGCTATAAGCCGGGCCCGACTGAGAAGGTCACGGTTCATTATGCAGGTAAACTGGTCAACGGTAAGGAGTTCGACAGCTCTTATAAGCGCGGTCAGCCTATCGAATTCCCACTTAATGCAGTTATCGCGGGCTGGTCTGAAGGCGTACAGCTCATGCAGGAAGGCGCGAAGTATGAATTCGTGATCCCGTCTCAGCTGGGCTATGGCGCTCGCGGCGCTCCGGGCGCTATTCCGCCAAACGCAACACTGATCTTCGAAGTCGAGCTGATCAAAGTCGGCTAGGCTGCTCTCTGATCTAAAGATCAAAATAAACCCCACTCCGTAAGGATGCGGGGTTTTCTTTTATTCGCCTGGCTCGGCGCTGAACGGATATGATTGCAAAATCCAATCAATCGCTGCTGCATGCCCGCCCATGAGATGATCGGAAGGAAAAACACGGAACGGATGTTCCGGAGCAATTCCCACTTCCTCGTACGCACTGCCATCCGGCGCGGCGAACACTTCATTGGAAAGTTCCGCTACCCAGCCGTTTGGCAGAGGCTTAGACAGAACCGTCGAAAAGCTTCCGCGTGTAATACCGCCCACATGCGTGACATTCTCGAGCTGACGCAAAGATAATGTCGCGATCTCGCCTCCGCTCACCGTCACATCGCTGGTCATAAGGACCACCGGGCCTGTGTATCGCACTCCTTCGGACGGTTCGATGTATCGCGCACGTGCAGGCACGCCACTTCCCGGCACCTGCGTCGTATAGGCCGCAAAAACTTCATCCGTGAAACGGCTCGCCAGACGACGGGAAATTGCATCATAGCCGCCCCGGTTATTGGACAGGTCCACAATCACATATTCTGAACCAGACATGGCGGTAAGCGCCGCATCCATAACGTCATCAAACACGGCGAACTCATCTTCGCGGAATTCGGGCGCGCCTATATCTGTGCCGGAAAAACCACCCATGACCAGAAGCTGGATATACCCCACCCGACCGTCATCAATCGTGCCCCAGAGAATGCGATCATTGGCAGTATGCTGGCTTCCAGCATCCAGAATATCTTGCTGTAAAGTCGTGAAAATATCGATCAGCCAGGGCATCTCAATTCCCTGATCGCGCACCGCCGGAAGGGTTTCCCCAAGTCCGTCCTGTTGACGGTTCAGCTCGTCATCAATGACGGCAATCAGTTTGGTGTGGGAATCGCTGAAGCCATCAATCATACCCGACAATAGTGCGAATAACTCGACATCTGACTGAACGCCATTGAGCGACTCACGCGTGGCACGTACGCGGGCAAACCAGTCGATATTCCGCTCTTCAAAAAACGCATAATGCAGACCGATCAGCGTTGCGAAATACTCAAATACTGCTGATTTATCGGAAGCGGTTTCAGCAAGACAATGCGCAGGCAGGTCGTCCATGCGTTCAATGTGGATTTCAGTATCTTCCGGTAGAAGCTGGAGGATTGCCTGATCGGGCGACCGCCCCAGTCTGTAGTACTGGTATGGCAATGCCAGAGTGTCAGTTAGCTGAAGGCTTATCTCTGGCGCTTCAAAGCAGAATTCGCCCGCATGCTGGTATTGTGTGATGCCGGTCTCGTCGATGTCGAAAATCCAGCCATAGCCGCGCGAGCGCCAGACGCCCTGCAATTGATCAGGGGGCGGCGTCTCAGCATTTACCTGCTCAAGCGCAGTAAAGTCATCACCCGCCGTCTGTGGATCGCTCACATCGACAGAACATGCCGTCAACGACAGAATCGACAGCCCGCAAAGAAGGTATTTCATACTAAACGCCTCAGGATTTAAGGGGCGCTTAGCATTCGAATTTACTGATTACCAGAAAAATCTTCTCGTTTCTCGATTATTTCACAGGTTTTTATATCTGCTGAGCAAACTGTCGTAGCGCTCCGCCACCTGAGCCAGATCAATTTCATAATGGAAGGTTGAATAGGACAGGTTTGCCAGCAAATAGCGGGCATCCTTTGCCCATTGCGGCATGAATTGCGGCTGTTTGATCAACCCTTCCCGCATGAGCAAATCCATCGCGTCCAGATCTTCCAGATCGACCTTGCCCACGAAGAGGAGATGGATCAGTGCCAGGTCACCTGCGCGGATCGCCGCCCGCAAATAGGAGTGGACCTCAACAAGTCCTGACAGATAAACGCCGTCTTTTGTAAGCGGCGCGCCGCCTTCGACGAGACCGCCACGAACGACACGACGCGCACTCTCAAAGGCTTCAAACGGCGCGTCACGCGTCGCCTTTTCCCGGAAAAAATTGTAAATCTCGAGGAAGTCTGCGCCGTTTGCAGACATATCAATTGCGATTGTGCGGTCGGCCAGACGACGAAAGCGGCGCGGGTCGATCGCGCCCGTGATAAACTCAGCAAAAACGGCCAGCCCTTCCTGGGTACGGGCATTGCCGGGATGGCTCTCACCCAGAATTTCAAACCGCCCATGACGGCTTCCGTTAAAACCGGTTGCAATGTGGATCAGCGCTTCGTGCTGAAGCAGCTGCGTCACATCCAGGTCGGTAAAGCGCGCATCCTCGCGCAATTTGATGTAGTCGCGCCCTGCTGCCGCCTTGGCGTTCACCTCTGAGGTAACAATCACCTCCGGTGTGTCCTCACCAAAGTGTTGAGGCAGCTCCGCCTCAAGTTCAGCTTTCAACTCTTCCGCGCTGAGCCGGACCGGCGCTTCAAGGCGCAGTGTACCCTCGTCAAAATCAGAGAGCAGTGTGTCCAGCCGATTGGCGAGGTCTAGCGCGGTATTATTGCCGTCCGCGATCGGCGTCGTTGGCGAACCATAAAGCGCGGTGGAATGGGTATAGAATTCCGCAGTGCCCATTGCACCAAGCATTGAGGCGGTCTGGTCCGTGACATCGCATAAGCGGCGCAGCCAGTCATGCACACTGCTGGAGCCATCAATCAGCTTACGAGCCTCAGCAACGCGTTCCGTCGAAGGCGCAGGGTCAATTTTTGCGTAAACGGGACGCGGCAACTCTTTCTCGCCGTCTGCGAAAAAGCGATCAGCAACGTCTCTCGTCCAACCAGTTGATTTAAGAACGGGGAGCCGGTCTTCGGCCTCGAACAGAAGTCCGGCAGCCTTGTTCAGGCGCTCGACTTCACTTTCACTGAATTCTGACATTCCCTTTAAGGGCCTTGTACACCCCGGCACACATTACCGGCCGCGCTGATTATGCGATCTGTTGGGGTGCTGGCAATCAGAAATTACGCGACAACGCCAGAGGCAAGGCCTTCAAACCATGCGCCAAGGGCTGCTGCCTCCATGCGGTGGCCACCAAGACGCTTCAGGGCTTCCTCGTCTTCGCCCCATTGGTTCATCTGCCAGACTTCATCAATGATAGAGATGTCATAGGCATCAAGGGCTGTCAGTTCGCCCTCAGCAACCGCCATAGTCAGCACGGCCGAGCCAAACAGGCTGAGCCCCATGCCAAGGCCAGTGAGCGCAAAATCATCTTTAGACGCGGCGTAGACGCCCACAGCCTCAATGCTCGATGGCGGCTGAGGCGCATTCATGACGCCCTCCGTCGGCATAAGGAGCACATTGTGTTCACGCCCTGCCCAGTCACGTATTGGACGGAAATGCGCTTCCTGACGCTCGCGGAGTTCAGTCGGCCCATCTGCAAGATAACAGACCAGGTCCGTGCCCGCATATTTCTGGACTTCTGCCACCAGCTCGTCGCGCGTTTCCGGGGTACGGTCCAGCGCCACATTCGCGAGGCGTGTGAGCGACATGCCAACCAGTTCAAGGTCCTCGCCCTGGCTATCCCATTCCTCGGCTACAGAAACCGCAAGAGCCTGCGTTGGCAGGGTCAGCTTTTTTTTCGCCGGAGTAATTGGTGTACGACCATCAAGCTCAATGACCCAGCCTGTCTCACCTTCGGAGACCGAGACCGTTTTATAGAAGCGCTTGGGCTTTTTCAGAACAGAACCGTTAGACATGGTGCTCTCTATACAAAACTTTTCCGCCGGGTCACCCCTAAACCGGAAGAGATCAGACGTTCACGAAGCTATGCAGCGCGTCTGAAAGGCTTTCCATCTCATGATGGATATGGTGGGCGCCCGCCGCTTCCAGCTCGTGCGCCTCGCCAAAACCCCAGCTCACGCCATGTGTCACGACACCGGCTGACCGCCCCATATGGATGTCGTGAATGGCATCGCCAATCATAACCGTTTCATCCGCTTCAGCGCCGATCGCTTTCATGGCTTCCATCACCATGAAAGGATGAGGTTTGCCCGGGCCATCATCGGCGCACCAGATGGTATCAAAATACTGATGCAGGTCATGCATGCCAAACACCGCCTCGATACCGCGCCGCGATTTTCCTGTAGCAACACCCATCAGACAATTCTGATTGGCCAGGCTTTCGAGAAGCTCGACAGCCCCCTCATAGAGCGGCTCTTTAAAGTCCGGATTATTTGTCCGATGCGCAACAAAGGCATTTTTATACGCCAGCGCCAGAGCCGCGACATCCTTCTCTGACGTGCCTTGCGGCGCGAGAATTCGGCAGCCATCCTCCAGCCCCAGACCGACAATCTGGCGCGTGCGATCATATTCCGGTGGCTCTAAACCAAACTCTTCAAACGCCGCCGTCATTGCATTCTGGATGACTTTGCGGCTGTCGATAATCGTGCCGTCCAGATCCCAGACGACCAGTCGTAAACTCATTCAAACGGTTCCCATGGATCTTTGCCTGCTTCTTCCAGCAGGAAGCCCAGTGTCTTGAACGTCTCGGTCATATGCTTTGGCAGTGGCGCAATCAGTTCCAGATCAGGGCCATGGTCTCGTGGGATGACCAGAGCGCGCGCATGCAGATGCAGGCCGGACGCCAGACCATTCATTGGCTCACGACGGCCCGTATATTTCGGGTCACCGACAATCGCATTCTTCATCTCTTCCATATGGAAGCGAAGCTGATGCGTGCGCCCTGTCAGCGGGCTTAGCGCAACCCATGCCGCGCGCTGCGCCGCCGTAGAGATAACAGCGTATTCTGTGACCGCATGTTGAGAGCCCCTATCGGACTGAACTGCCGGAACCATACGTTCTTTTTCGTCCGCAGGACCAAAGCCCTTCATCATCCAGGACCGGATCTGTCCACGATGCGGCATAGGCACGCCGCCAACCACAGCCCAATAGACCTTCTTCAGCGTGCGCTCACGGAACATGTCGCCAAGGTCTTTTGCAGCACGCGGGTGTTTGGCAATCAGCAGAACACCAGATGTGTCGCGGTCCAAACGGTGGACAAGACGCGGGCGATGCTCCCCATCGCCAAGGGCATCCAGCATGCCATCCACATGGCGATTAGTATTTGTCCCGCCCTGTACGGCCAGGCCAGACGGCTTATTCAGTGCGACAATGTCATTGTCTTCATAAATGATCAGTTCGCGAATAAAGGCGGCGTCCTTCTGAGACACTTCCTTAGCCCGCTTCTCTTTGATCTTCTGAATATCTGCTTTGGTCGGCAGAGGCGGCACGCGCACCATCTGGCCTTCTTCAAGCCGGGTGTTGGATTTTGCGCGTGCGCCATCCACACGGATCTGACCCGTGCGGAGGAATTTTTCCACCTGTCCCTGAGTGATTCCGTCGAAGCGCCGCTTGAACCATTTGTCCAGTCTGGCACCGGATTCCTCATAGGAAATTTCGATGAGCTGAACGTCTGCGCTCACATCAAAACCTTTCTCATAATCAAGAGGCCGGCGAATACCATAAGCACGCCCAGAATAACAGAACTTCCGGCATAGAGTACAGCCTGCGTATAAGCTTTGCTTTCGACCATGCGTGCAGTCTCCAGCGAAAAGGCCGAAAACGTGGTGAACCCGCCCAGTACACCGGTTGCAAGAAACACCTGAACACTGCCGCCATTACCCTTATGGGCGAACCAGCCAATCACCAGTCCCATGATCAGGGAGCCCACGATATTCACCGTGTAAGTGCCCCAGGGCCAGCCCGAGTCCATGACACGCAGCATGAGTGCGCCAACGGAAAACCGTAGCGCCGAGCCGATGGCTCCGCCTGCCGCTGCTGCGATGAGATGGATCAGGAACATAGTCTGTGTTTGCCTGACTCTTGGCGTTTCGACAATCCGTGCGCTCGGCGTCTCGCCGTCAGCCCTGCCCTTGTGCGAACTGCTCAAAGTCATCTGGCACCGGTGCCAGATATTCGAACTGCCCACCAATTGGGTGCGGCCCTTTCAGCGACAAGGCATGCAGCATAAGGCGCGGCGCAGAGTTCGCATCGCCATAAATGGCATCACCAAGAATAGGGAATCCAGCATGCGCCAGATGAACCCGGATCTGGTGCATACGGCCAGTTTCCGGGCGACATTCAAGAAGGCTATAGCCATTTTCAAAGGCCACGCAGTTGAACCGCGTCAGCGCCTCTTTCACATCCTTCACGCCTTTTTGCCCGCCAATGCCGGAAATCAGCATTCCGTCTTCTTTGCGGATTGAGCCAATCGGCGCGTCGATGCGCGTGACACGGCCTGCATCACCCTTCACCAGAGCCAGATAGGTTTTCTTGATCTGGCGGTCTTCAAAAGCTTTCGAAAGTGCTGCCGCTGCAGGTTTGGTACGCGCCGCAATGACGATACCAGACGTCTCACCATCCAGTCGGTGCGCCAGATGCGGGCGCTTGCCATTGGATTTGGCAAAAGCCCAGAGCAGTTTATCCAGGGTCTGATCATCGACCTTACGTGTCTGACACGGCAGCCCCGCTGGCTTGTTGAAGGCCAGAATGTCGTCGTCTTCCTCCAATAGGAAGGATTGAACGAAAGCTTTTTCGTCGTCAGACAGCCAGACTATTTCGCGATTACGCATACAGAAAATCCCATGCCTTCTCTTCCCCCCGGAGGAGAAGGCATGGGATGAGCGGCAAACGCCGCTCTGTCAACTCAGGTAAGGTTCGATACGGTTGGTCAGACTGCCAGACCAACGGTCACCGACGCCTCATACCCCTCCTGAATTGATCCTGTCATGACGAGGGTCTGCGCTTCAATCTGCGCGTTTGTGTTGTCGCCAAACACATTGTCCGACGAGATGGAAATCTGTGAGAGATTTCGCGAGCTATCGCCGTAAGTCGTGCTTTCCGTGCTGTAGACGAAAGCGGCTTCGTCTTCCGGCACGGCCATTTGCGAGACCAGCAAGCGGTTATTGTAGTGGGTCGCAGAAGACAGATCTTCATACACCTCAAAGTGGATGTGCGGGAAACGACCAGCATAACAGCCCGGCACGATCGTCTGGAATGTCACCTGCCCGTTCGTGTCCGTCACGCCGACGCCGCGCAAATAATTCTCATTGGAGATATTGTAGATGGAGTACTCACCTTCTGCCGTGCAATGCCAGACATAGATTGCATACCCGGCCAGTGCGGCGCAGCTGTCATTTACGTTGGAAAGTGTGATCGTCAGCGTCATGTCGACACCATCCGCCGTACCCGTTGAGCCGTTGAAACTCGACCGGATGTCCGAGCGCACGATACCGCTTTCAATCAGCACATTCGCAACAGCGCCATTGGCATTGTTTGAACCGTCAGCCGGATAAGGCCCGTTCGTCTCCGTCGGATGCGCGACGCATTCGCCAGCTGTCGCCGTGGACGTAGATGTCGGGGTCGGTGTTGGAGTTGGTGTCGGCGTGGAGGTCGATGACGAACTAGGCGTCGACGTAGAACTTCCAGAACCGCTTCCACCGCCTGCACAGGCTGTCAGCAACGCAAAGCTACTTCCACCGCCCAGCAGTTTCAGAGCGCGACGACGCGCCATGATGTATTTCAGATCAGTTGCCAGTCCCGAATGGGAATGGTCATGTTTTTCATTCGGCCCGCCAGCCTCATCGATCAAATTCATTGCAGCCCTATGTATTTGATAAGGCCGCCTGCATCGCACCTGACTTTCCGAACTAATGAGTAACGGGAATGTGAGCAAATGAATTCAATGTTATATTCTTACAGCTTATACCTGCTTGCGGCCCTGTAAGCGGGCGCGCAGATCTTCCAGATAGGCGATTTTTTCCTTGATAGATTTTTCCCGTCCATCGCCCTTCGGATCATAGATTTTCAGACGGTCCAGGCCTTCAGGGAAATAATCCTGCCCGGAAAAACTATGCTCTGTGTCATGATCGTAAATATAGCCATCGCCATAGCCCTGATCTTTCATCAGATCGGTTGGCGCATTGAGTATATGCTTTGGCGGATTTAAATGGCCGGTTTGGCTGGCCGCCATCTTAGCGGTTTGAAGCGCACGTGCGACCGCATTGGATTTTGGCGCGGTAGCCAGATGGATCACAGCATGCGCCAATGCATACTCACCTTCCGGACTGCCCAGACGTTCAAATGACCGGACGGCCTCACCTGCTATCATCAACGCCGTCGGATCAGTCAGGCCAATATCCTCGCTGGCAATGACCACAAGGCGGCGTCCGATATAGCGCGGGTCCTCTCCGCCATGCAGCATGCGAGCAAACCAATACATGGCCGCATCCGGGTCAGAACCGCGGATCGACTTATGCAGCGCTGAGATCAGATTGTAATGGCCATCGCCGGATTTATCATAAGCCGCTGCACGCGTGCTGATCAGCTTTTTCAACTGATCCAGCGGCAGTGGCGCATCCCCGCGCACATAGCCATACACATCCTCGATCATGCCGAGGAAATAACGGCCATCGCCGCCCGCCAGACTGATTAGATATTCGCGGCCCGCTTCATCCAACGGCAAAGGGCGTTTCTTGTGGTCTTCAGCACGCTTGATCAGCTTTTTTAGCGCAGCCCCATCAAGCGCATTTAACGTCAGAACCTGACACCGCGATAAAAGAGCGCCGTTTAGTTCAAAGCTCGGGTTTTCCGTGGTGGCGCCAATAAGCGTGACAACACCGCGCTCTACATAAGGCAGAAAGCTATCCTGCTGAGCTTTGTTGAAACGATGGATCTCATCCACGAACAGGGCTGTGCCCTTCCCCATGGACCGGCGCTGTTCGGCCTTCTCGAAAACAGCGCGCAAATCCTTCACGCCGGAGAACACAGCGGAGAGCGCTTCGAAAGCTAATCCAGTGCCATCTGCGAGGAGTTGAGCAATCGTCGTCTTGCCCACACCGGGCGGCCCCCAGAGAATGACAGACGACAAACGCTCTGCGGCCAGCATACGCCCCAGCGGGCCATCAGGACCAATAAGATGGTCCTGCCCTACAACTTCATTCAGATGTTTTGGACGCATGGCCTCTGCGAGAGGCTGGGGCGCATTTTCATCGAGCCCCGCAGCCTGAAACAAATCACTCAACGCCTATAACCGGAAGGTCTCAGCGAGGCGTCGACCACCACGGTCAATCGCGATTTCCCATGTGCGGATTTTATCGCCCGCACTATCGGTTACGTTCAATGCATCAATGAGCTGATCAACCGTGGAGATCGTTTCGCCATTCACCTCCAGCACAACGTCGCCCGGGCGTACACCGGAACGATAAGCCAGAGACCGGCGCGCGATGCGATTTACAAGAACGCCCTCTTCGAACGGATCACGACGCAACTCCTCTGCAAGCGCAGGAGAGAGCTGTGCGACCTCAGCGCCTGAAAGAGGGTTCTCGCCCTCGATCACGACAAGATCGGCCTCAGTGGCGCCCGGAGGCGGCGTGACGGTAAGATTAATCGTGCGCGCCTCGCCATTGCGCAAAATGCTGGCAGGCGCGGAGTCACCAACGGCGAGCGTTGCGGACAAAAAGCGCAGGCCATTTTCGTCATACACATCACGGCCATCAAACTTGAGAAGAATGTCGCCGCGACGAAGGCCAGCCAGGTCTGCAGGACCATCTGGATAAATTTCGGTGATCAACAAGCCGCCTGGTCGCTCCAGCTCCATAGAGCGCGCAATCTCAGAGGTAACCGCCTGACCGCTCAGCCCAACCCATGGACGAACGACCTGACCTTCGTTGATCGCCGAATCGACGATACGGCGCACCATTTCAGACGGAATCGCAAAGCCAATACCGTTTGAACCGCCAGAGCGCGAGAAGATCGCCGTATTCACGCCGACCAGACGACCGGAATTGTCTATCAGCGCTCCCCCGGAATTGCCTGGGTTAATAGCTGCATCTGTCTGGATGAAAAAGGAATAGTCTGAAATACCGACATCGGTACGCGCGGTTGCTGAAACAATGCCGCTTGTAACCGTTTGACCAACGCCAAACGGGTTACCGATTGCAAGGACAAGGTCGCCAACTTCAACAAGACGCGTATCTGCATACTCGAGCGTTGGAAGCACTTCGCCTTCCGGGTCGATACGCAGGACCGCAAGGTCGGTGCGTTCGTCTGCCAGAACGAGTTCTGCTTCGAACTCACGGCGGTCTGACAACACGACGCGCAGAGCATCAGCCCCATCTACGACGTGATTATTCGTGACGATAATGCCTTCCGACCCAACGATAACGCCGGAACCTAGTGCGGATTCCACACGGTCCTGCGGAACGCCGAAAGCGTTTGGCCCGAAGAACCGGTCAAAGAAAGGGTGGCCCGCATAAGGGTTCGCAGACTGGCGCACGAGGCGTTCAGAGTAGACGTTCACAACTGCAGGAGAGGCTTCACGGACAAGCGGAGCAAAAGAGAGCTGAATCTCTTCCCGGCTTTCCGGCAGCATTTGAGCCCGCGCCGGAGGTACCAGCAGAAGGCATACGAGCGCGACAATAGCCGCGCTCAGTACAAAGAGGATCTTATTTATGTGTCTGGTCATGATCATGAGTAAGCTCTCCGACCATGTCCGGAATTAGGCGGTTTCTGGCCGAACTGTAAGTTCCGCACTGAAAACACAGTGCCCTATTCGTCAGACATTTCCATTTCGAGCGCAACACGCTCGCGGTCAGCCTTACCTTTAGCGTCTTCGTCGCGTTCAACGAATTCGATGACAGCCATTGGCGCGTTGTCGCCGTGGCGGAAACCCGCTTTCATGATGCGAACATAGCCGCCATTGCGCTCTTCATAGCGTGGGCCGAGAACGTCAAAGAGTTTCTTCGCCATGTCCTGGTTACGCAGTTTAGAAATCGCGCGACGACGAGAAGCGAGGTCACCCTTTTTCGCGAGCGTTACAAGCTTCTCTACGATTGGACGCAGTTCTTTAGCTTTAGGAACCGTGGTCACGATCTGCTCATGCTCGATCAGAGACGACGCCATATTCGCGAACATCGCTTTGCGGTGCTCTGACGTGCGGTTCAGTTTACGATGTGCAAGTCCGTGACGCATGACTAAAACTTCCTTGTCGGCGCGTTGCCGTTAAATCTGATCTTCGTATTTTTTGGCCAGGCCTTCGATATCTTCAGGCGGCCAGCTTGGAACGTCCATACCGAGGTGGAGGCCCATACCTGCGAGGACTTCCTTGATCTCGTTCAGAGACTTACGGCCGAAGTTCGGCGTGCGAAGCATTTCTGCTTCAGATTTCTGAATGAGGTCACCGATATAAACGATGTTATCATTTTTCAGGCAGTTTGCAGAACGAACAGAGAGTTCGAGCTCATCCACCTTCTTGAGAAGGACTGGGTTGAAGCCGAGATCCGGCTCATCGTCCTGCTCAGATTTGTCATCTGGCTCTTCGAAGTTGATGAAGAGACGCAGTTGGTCCTGAAGAATACGCGCAGCATAAGCTACAGCATCTTCCGGAGAAATTGATCCGTCAGTTTCGACGTCAAGCATCAGCTTGTCATAGTCGAGAACCTGACCTTCACGTGTGTCTTCCACACGATAGCCCACGCGGCGAACCGGAGAGAAGATCGCATCGATAGGAATGAAGCCGATTGGAGAATCTTCAGCGCGGTTACGCTCTGCAGGCACATAGCCTTTGCCAGTGTCGACGGTGAATTCCATGCGGATTTCAGCGCCATCATCCAGCGTACAGATTACGAGATCCGGGTTCAGGATTTCGACATCACCTGGAGTTTCGATCTGACCAGCTTTTACTTCGCCAGCACCGTTCGCACGAAGCGTCATGCGCTTCGGGATTTCAGAAACCATGCGAACTGCAACCTGCTTGAGGTTCAGAACGATTGTGGTGACGTCTTCACGAACGCCAGCGATTGAAGAGAATTCGTGAACAACGCCGTCAATCTGCATGCCGGTGATTGCAGCACCTTGCAGAGAAGACAGAAGAACACGGCGCAGAGCGTTACCCAGAGTCGTACCGAAGCCGCGCTCGAGCGGTTCAACAACCAGAGTAGCTTTGCGAAGAGCGTCAAATCCGTGCTCGACCACAGGGCGCGCAGGACGGATAAGCTCTTTCCAGTTTTTGTCGTTAACGACGGCAATTGAGCCTGACATCGCGGATTCCTTCAGATCTGGGTGGGTAATGGTTATACGCGGCGACGTTTCGGTGGGCGGCAACCATTGTGTGGGATCGGCGTAGTGTCACGAATAGACGTGATGGTGAAACCAACAGCCTGAAGTGCACGAAGCGCTGACTCACGGCCAGAACCTGGACCACGAACGTTCACTTCAAGTGTACGCATACCATGTTCCTGAGCTTTACGACCAGCATCCTCAGCAGCCATCTGAGCCGCATAAGGCGTAGACTTACGAGAGCCTTTGAAACCCATGTGACCTGAAGATGACCAGGAAATCGCATTGCCCTGGGAATCAGTGATTGTGATCATCGTGTTGTTGAAGCTGGAATTCACATGGCAAACGCCAGAGGTGATATTTTTCCGCTCGCGACGGCGAACTCGAGTTGTGTCTTTAGCCATAATCTTCTGAGCCTCGCCTTATTTCTTCTTACCAGCGATTGGCTTCGCAGGTCCTTTGCGGGTGCGCGCATTGGTATGCGTGCGCTGACCGCGGACAGGGAGGCCACGACGGTGACGAAGACCGCGGTAACAACCAAGGTCCATAAGACGCTTGATGTTCATAGCAGTTTCGCGACGCAGGTCGCCTTCTACAAGGTAATCAGCATCGATCGTTTCGCGAACCTGGATGACTTCAGCATCCGTAAGGTCGGCTACGCGACGATCTGCAGTGATACCAACCTTTTCACAGATATCCTTGGCCATTGCCGGGCCAATCCCGTGAATGTAACGGAGCGCGATTTCAACGCGCTTATTGGTCGGTATGTTGACGCCAGCAATACGGGCCAAGCTACTTCTCCGTTTAAAAATCAATTGAGCCGAGACATTAGGTATACCTGCCATAAAATGACCGGCACGACGCCCCATGACTCGCAGAAAGCGCGTCTTATATATGTATCAGACTTCACGTCAATAGCTGAGTAAGCCTGATACATAAATTACTTACAGGTTAAGCCTTACCTCCGAACAGCTTGGAGAGGAGTCCCTTCTTCTCACCGCTCGATTGTTTTTCCAGCGCAGCATCGATCTGAGCAGCAACAGTTTCAATGTTGCCCATACCGTCTACTTCAACCAGTTTCTTGCGTTCAGCATAGATTGGCAGAAGCGGAGCTGTCTGTGCGTTATAGGCTTCAATTCGCTTTTTGAAGGTCTCAGGATTGTCGTCTTCACGCCCCTGCTCTTCATAGCGTTTCGTTACACGGTCCAGCAAAGCACCTTCGTCAACACGAAGGCGAATCACACAATCGACTTCCATATCGCGAGACGCGAGTGTCTTGTCGAGTGCTTCAGCCTGTGGAACCGTACGCGGGAAACCATCAAAGATGAATCCCGGCGCATCCTTATGCGTGTCCAGCTGTTCTTCGATGAGTTCGATCACGATCTCGTCTGAGACCAGCTGACCAGAATCCATGATCGCAGCTACACGCTCACCAAGCTCGGTTCCGGCACTACGTGCGGCCCGCAGCATGTCGCCTGTAGAGAGCTGGATAAATCCATGCTCAGTGACGAGACGCTTAGCCTGTGTGCCTTTACCTGCGGCCGGTGGTCCGAACAGAATAAGGTTCATCGTTTTTTACCCCCCAAACGAGACTTCTTGATCATACCCTCGTACTGGTGTGCGACGAGGTGAGACTGGATCTGTGTTACCGTATCCATCGTCACCGACACAACAATCAGAAGTGATGTACCACCAAGATAAAATGGAATCGATGGTACTTGAGACCGAAGTATCTCTGGAAGCAAGCAGACAAAAGTCAAATACGCAGCACCAATCACGGTGAGTCGGGACAGAACATGGTCGAGATATTCGGCCGTGCGCTTGCCCGGACGGATCCCCGGAATGAAGCCGCCATACTTGCGGAGGTTGTCAGCTGTTTCTTCAGGGTTGAACACGATGGACGTGTAAAAGAAACAGAAGAAAACAATCATGAAGGCGTACAGCAGGATGAAACCTGGCTGACCAGGGCCCAGGAGCGCAACAAGCGTACCGAGCCAACCCGACGGCGCACCGCCATCTGCACCAACCGTAAAGTTAGCGACCGTAGCCGGCAGAAGCAGAAGCGAAGATGCAAAGATCGGCGGGATCACGCCTGCCGTGTTCAGCTTCAGCGGCAGGAAGCTCGTCTGCCCCTGCTGCATCTGATTGCCCTGCTGACGCTTTGGATACTGGATCAGGATCCGGCGCTGAGAGCGTTCAATGAATACAATGAATACGATAATCGCGACAGCCATGAGCAGAATGCCCGCGACAAACGGGAAGCTCATCGTGCCAGACCAGCTCGAGTCGATCAGCTGCACAATCGCTTTCGGAAGCTCAGCCACAATGCCTGCGAAAATGATGAGAGAAATACCGTTACCGACACCACGCGCTGTAACTTGTTCGCCCATCCACATCAGAAGCAGCGTACCGCCAGTCAGCGTCACAACTGTTGAAAGGATGAAAAACCATTGTGGAATACCTTCCATCACCGGAAGGCCCTGCGCGATACCAAAAGACTGGACCAGCGCGAACAGCACGGTGAGATAACGGGTATACTGGTTGATCTGCTGGCGACCAGTTTCGCCCTCTTTCTTGAGGCGCTCCAGTGTCGGCGAAGCAGTTGTCATCAGCTGCATAATAATGCTGGCTGAAATGTACGGCATGACGTTCAGGGCAAAGATACCCATGCGCTCAATAGCGCCGCCTGCGAACATGTTGAGGTTTTGAAGAATGCCGCCTTCCTGGCGTTGAAACAGAGCAGAGAACTGCGCTGGATCGATACCAGGGATCGGAAGATAGGTTCCGAGACGATAGCAGATAAGAATCCCGAGCGTGAACAGGATCCGTTGTTGGAGCTCTTTGGCCTTACCAAACGCATCCAGGCTCATATTCTTTGCGAGCTGTTCTGTAGCTGACGCCACACGCGCCTCCTTATACCCCAGCGGCCCAATCTATACGATAAAGGCCTGCTGCCAAATGCAACAGGCCTTTAGATCGGCACTTGGCACTGATTTGTGAAGCCCGAAAATAGGCTTTATTCAGATTCTTCCACCGCTGGCGCAGTAACTGTGACATTTCCGCCAGCTGCCTTCACAGCTTCAATGGCTGCTTTGGAAGCACCCGTGACAGTAATGTTCACACCTTTTGGAGCGTCACCTTTAGCAAGGAGACGAACGCCATCGCGGGAGCGGCGCAGCACACCAGATGTGACCAGCACTTCTTCAGTGATTTCTGCTTTGCCATCGATCTGTCCGGTTTCAATCGCTTTAGCGATTCGGCTCAGATTGACCCAAGTATATTTTTTGGTGTTCGGCGCTTTGAAGCCACGCTTCGGAAGGCGCATATAGATCGGCATTTGACCGCCTTCGAAACCATTCAGAGCTACGCCTGAACGTGATTTCTGACCTTTAACACCGCGACCGCCCGTTTTGCCCGTGCCGGAACCGACACCGCGACCAACGCGCTTACGGGCATGTACTGCGCCCGAATTATCAGAGAGTTCATTCAGTTTCATGTCGATAACCTCACCAGAGCAGTCCGGGCGTACCCGTCAGCTCAGGCCTTGTCTTCTACGATTTCAACCATGTGCTGAACCTTGGCAATCATGCCACGGACAGCTGGCGTATCTTCCAGTTCACGAGTGCGGCCGACCTTGTTCAGACCAAGACCAACCAGCGTTGCACGCTGGTCGCCCTTGCGACGGATCGGGCTCGCCGTCTGGCGAACGATGAGTGTTTTCTTGGCCATAACAAAAGCTCCTAGTTCGTCGCGTCTGCCATGCCCGCTTCAGAAGCACCATCGGTACGACGACCAACGATATCCTGAACCTTCAGGCCACGCTTGGAAGCGACAGACCGTGGGCTGCTTTGGTTTTTAAGAGCGTCAAACGTCGCACGAACCATGTTGTACGGGTTAGACGTTCCCAGAGACTTCGCAACAACGTCCTGAACACCCAGCACGTCGAGAACAGCACGCATAGGACCACCAGCGATGACGCCGGTACCTGGAGGCGCTGCACGAAGAACAACTTTACCAGCTCCGTGACGACCGCGGCCATCATGGTGAAGCGTACGACCTTCGCGCAGAGGCACGCGGATCATTTTCTTCTTAGCTTCGTCAGTCGCTTTGCGGATTGCTTCAGGAACTTCGCGGGCTTTACCGTGACCAAAGCCGACACGGCCCTTCTGGTCACCAACCACTACGAGTGCAGCAAAACCGAAGTTTTTACCGCCCTTAACAACCTTAGCAACGCGGTTGATGCCAACCAGGCGATCAACGAATTCGCTTTGCTCTTCTTGCTTCTGATCACGATCGCGACGGCCCCGGCCACGACCACGGCCTTCGCCGCTGCCTTTTCTTTCTTCAGCCATTACCGTCTCCTAGAATTTCAGGCCGCCTTCACGCGCTGCATCTGCAAGCGCCTTAATGCGTCCGTGGAACATGTATCCGCCGCGGTCAAAGACAACTTCTTCAACGCCAGCTTTGGTAGCACGTTCTGCAATCAGCTTACCGATAGCGGAAGCTGCGTCAGACGTACCGCCGTTCGGCGTAGATGAACGGAAGTCTTTTTCCTGAGTGGAAGCGAAAGCGAGCGTGATACCACGTTCGTCGTCGATCACCTGTACGGCGATGTTTTTGGAGGAGCGCACCACGGACAGACGAGGACGACCAGTAGCCTGCTTGCGCAGTTTGGTCCGTACCCGCTGAGCGCGACGCAGCATTTTTTCGCGAGGCGTCTTCATGGTTACTTCTTCTTACCTTCTTTGCGACGAATCTGTTCGCCGGCATAACGAATACCTTTGCCTTTGTAAGGCTCAGGCGGACGATACTTGCGGATCTCAGCAGCAACCTGACCAACAGCCTGTTTGTCAGCGCCAGCGATTTTCACTTCCGTCGGTTTCGTGCTGGAAAGCGTGATGCCTTCCGGAGCGGCGTAAATGACGTCGTGAGAGAAACCAAGCGAGAGCTTAACGTCGCTACCCTGCATTTGAGCACGGTAACCAACGCCTACGAGTTCGAGCTCTTTTTCATAACCATCGGTGACACCGATGACCATGTTCTGAGCGCGAGCACGCATTGTGCCCCACATTGCGCGAGCACGTTTGGATTCGTCACGTGGGGTGAATGTAACCGCATTGCCGTCCAGCTCTGCATTTACATCATCCACGATAGGAAGTGTGAGTTCACCCTTAGGGCCTTTAGCCGTCAGAACGCCGTCTGCGAGAGACAGAGTAGCTGAGCCGCCTTCGACAGGGAGTTTACCGATACGAGACATACCTTTTCCCTTCCCTTACACGACCTTGCAAAGGATTTCGCCACCGACATTCTCTGTACGCGCAGTGTTGTCAGACATGACACCCTTTGGCGTAGAGAGGATCGAAATGCCCAGACCGTTCTGAACAAGTGGCAGATCCTTTACGGATGAATATACACGGCGGCCCGGCTTGGACACACGGCGGATCTCAGAGATCACCGCAACACCGTCATAATATTTAAGTTCGATGTCGATGTTCTTTTTGCCATCTTTTTCGACTTCCGTGAAACCACGGATATAGCCTTCAGACTGAAGAACCTCGAGCACGCGAACGCGAAGCTTTGATGCCGGCGTGGTTACAACCGACTTACCGCGCAACTGAGCGTTACGGATACGTGTCAGCATATCGCCGAGAGGATCAGAAATGTTCATTTAGATACCCTCCCTTACCAGCTAGATTTGACCATACCAGGTACCTTACCAAGGTTACCCAGTTCGCGAAGAGCCACACGGGACATCTTCAGCTTACGATAATATGCGCGCGGGCGGCCGGTCACTTCGCAACGGTTGCGAATGCGATTTTCAGCCGAATTGCGCGGCAGCGCAGCCAGTTTAAGGCGAGCTTCGAAACGTTCTTCCAGAGGGAGATCCTCGTTCAGAGCAGCTTCTTTCAGGCGCTCGCGGCGACCAGCGTATTTTTTAACAAGCGCCTTGCGCTTATTGTTGCGTTCGATTGCACTCTTTTTAGCCATATCGTCCTCCGCGCGCCTAGTTTCGGAACGGGAAGCCGAGGTGCGTCAACAGCGCCTTAGCTTCTTCGTTCGTTTGCGCCGTGGTGCAAACAATGATGTCCATACCCCAGATCTGATCGACCTGGTCGTAGTTGATTTCCGGGAACACGATGTGTTCCTTGATGCCCATGGCGTAGTTGCCATTGCCATCAAAGCTTTTGCCGTTCAGGCCACGGAAGTCTTTCACACGCGGAAGCGCGATCGTGACCAGGCGGTCCAGGAATTCAAACATACCGTCACGGCGCAGCGTTACTTTACAGCCAATGTTCATGCCCTCACGGACTTTGAAACCGGCGATAGATTTACGCGCTTTCGTCGCAACTGGCTTTTGACCAGCAATAGCCTCCATGTCGCGCAGAGCGGACTGGATCTTCTTGGAATCAGCTACAGCCTCACCGACACCCATGTTCAGCACGACTTTGTCGAGCTTAGGCACCTGCATCGGGTTGGTGTACTTGAACTCTTCATTCAGCTTACCGACGATCTCGTCGCGGTAGAGCTTTTTGAAGCGTGGTTCGTAAGTGGTGGCATCAGACATCGATGGCCTCCCCTGAACGTTTTGCGAAACGGACTTTACGGCCATCTTCCGTCGTACGGAAACCAACACGTGTCGGCTTGCCGTCTTTCGGGTCGACGAGCGCTACGTTGGAAACATCGATAGATGCTTCAAAGCGCTTAATGCCGCCTGGGTCCATCTGACTTGGCTTCTGGTGACGCGTTACGACGTTAACACCTGAAACGATCACACGGCCTTCTTTAGGCATGACTTTCGTTACTTCGCCTTCGCGACCTTTGTCACGACCAGCGAGAACAACGACGCGATCACCTTTTTTCACTTTGGCAGCCATTACAGCACCTCCGGAGCGAGTGAGATGATCTTCATGTGGTCTTTAGCGCGAAGTTCGCGTGGGACCGGGCCGAAGATACGAGTGCCGATCGGATCACCATTATTGTTGATCAGAACAGCGGCGTTACTGTCGAAACGGATCGTAGAACCGTCTGGACGATTAATGTCTTTAGAGACGCGAACAACAACGGCTTTACGCACGTCGCCTTTTTTCACGCGGCCCTTCGGAATCGCTTCCTTGATAGACACAACGATAATGTCACCGACGCTGGCATAACGACGCTTCGCGCCACCCAGTACTTTAATGCACTGGACGCGGCGGGCGCCGGAGTTGTCAGCGACCATGAGATTGGTCTGCATCTGGATCATGCGGCGTCTCCACCAGCTTGATCACCAACGAGTTCCCAGCGCTTCAGTTTAGACTTTGGCGCACACTCAATGATTGATACCTTTTGGCCTTCTACAGCCACGTTATTTTCGTCATGGGCGTGGTAACGCTTTGACTTACGAACGGTTTTCCGAAGCAGAGGGTGCAGGAAAGTACGCTCAACACGTACGATCGCTGTTTTGTCCTGCTTGGTGGAAACCACCACGCCTTCCATAATCCGCCTAGGCATATTGCTTTTGCTCCCTCAGGTTCACGCAGCGCTGGTTTGCGTTTTTTCGCGTAGGATCGTTTGGATCCGAGCGATGTCACGACGCACCTGGCGCACGCGGGCGGTGTTCTCCAGCTGACCA
>NHBK01000005.1 GCA_002173095.1 Hyphomonadaceae bacterium TMED5
AGGCACAGGCACAGGCACAGGCACAGGCACAGGCACAGGCACAGGCACAGGCACAGGCACAGGCACAGGCACAGGCACAGGAGCGTTCCTGCTCTCAGCTATGAAAGCAAGGGAAGTGCGTAAGCGCGTCTGATGAAGCTTACAGGATTTGCCACATGATAGAGAGTATTTGAGCCCGACTGTGTTTGCTCCAGCCCCCAGACAAAGAAAAAGCGCGCCACACATCAATGCGGCGCGCTTTCGAATTTTGGATGTCTGAGCGAACGCCCAGACGGCTGGATCAGGCTTCGGCTTCAGCCGCGTCTCTGAGCGCTTTCTCGGCCCGCGCTTCGGCCAGAGCCTTCTCATCGAGCTTATAGAAGCTGAGAATACCGACCGAGACTAAGGCGAAGAAGGCAGGAATATATGCCACGCCGAACAGGGTCGCCTGACGGACCGCTTCATAGTTGTCCACACCAACGTCCGCGCTCTTGTCAAACCCTGCATAGCTGAGGGCAATGCCTACAAGCGCCGGGCCCATCGCACCCGCAGACTTCTCAATGAAGCTGAACGCAGCCGTATACATGCCTTCGCGGTTCATGCCGGTGCGGATGGAGTCGAGCTCGATTGCATCGGTGATCATGGACATGGCGAACATGACATTACCCGCAAAGCCCACGCCCAGAATCATTCCACGAATGGCGAGCATATAGCCTGGCTCGCTCGGATCAGAGAAGATCCAGGAGAGGTAAGACGCACAAGTGAACATCGCAGAGAGGATATAACCCCAACGCTTGCCGAACTTACGCGAAAAGCGGACAAGCAGCGGCGCGGACAGGATAGATACCGCAACCATTGGAAGAGAAAGCAGTGCCATCTGATCGCTGCTTCGTTTCAGCACCTCAACAACCATGAAGAATTGCGCGGTCTGGCTGGCGTATACGGCGATCAACTGAGATGCCTTTACACCGATAATGGTCAGGAAGGACTTATTGCTGAAGAACGATTTCATCTGTTCCCCACCCGGGATAGGTTTGCTCGTATTGAAGGTCATCTTCGCTTTGCGCGTACCGTTCCAGGCAATCAACATGCTGACGAGAATGAGCGCACCGAAAATGAGAGAGAGAATGGTGTAATCACCAGACGTGTTCATCTGAACACCATTCGCGTTGGTACGACCGTCTGCGAGCCAGTCCAGAATGATACCAGCACCCGCGAAAGCGATCGCCATTCCCATGCCGGCAAAGATAACGCGCCAGCTGTGAATGGAAGAGCGCTCATGATAATCAGACGTCATCTCCGCTGGCATGGCGATGAATGGAACGTTGAAAATTGTGTAGCCAAGGCCAAAAAAGATCAGTGTAAACAGAACATAGGAGATTGTTTCAACGCCGTCTCCGCGGAACGGAACGTTGAAAATGAGCAGAATAGAAAGGGCGGAAAGAAAAGCACCGATCAACAGGTAAGGTCGTCGCCGTCCGCCCCATTTATTAGGCGTTTTGTCACTGATATAGCCCATGAAAGGGTCCGTGGCGGCATCAAGAATCCGGCCTAACGACAGAAGGAGACCAGCAATCCAGCTTTCCATGCCAACGACACTCGCCAGATAATAGACAATCAGAACACTCACGGAGTTCATCAGGACCGCAGTCCCGAGGGCCCCAATGCCCCAACTGACTTTAATCCCAGTGCTCAGTTTGTCTGTCGCAGCAGGCTCGCTTGTACTCGTCTCACTCATCGAATTCTCCAAAACACGCAGCTCACCGTTCCCAGTCTTCTGGTTCTTCGTCCATCCGCGCAGGGCACAGAGACGGGAAATTCTGCATCAGTCTCCAAATTTTGAGCTGTGAGTAACACCCTCAGGGATTCCTGTAGCGAATGTGCGGAGTAATTTCCCGATCATCGCCTGACGACATTGGATCCAGTGACTTATCGAGTGTCGTAACGCTGCAGGCGGCGCAAATCGCCCACCTGACAAGTCGCAAGGCCAATACCGCGCATAGCATCATCTGCGCCCAGGGACTGGAAGCCGTAATAATAAAAATAAAGCTTGTCGCCCACAGCAACCAATCGGTTTGCCGCAACGCCATAAGCATCCCATGCATCCGTCTCACCGACATTAAAAATCGGCTCATCATAAAGGTGATACCAGGCCAGACCATCATCAGATTCGGCGGCAGCGACTGAACGCCCGTGATATTTGTCAGTTGCCGTGTAGACCATGAGGAAACGACGACCATCCGGAATGGGATTCAACAGAATCTGGCGTGTAACAATGCCGCCTTCATCATACGGCCGTCCGCCGTCCGCCCAGAAGAGGTCGTCGCTCCTGGTCCAGTTCAGACCATCATCTGAAACGGCGGTGTGAGTATGAAAATAACTCAGATCCAAAGTCGGTGACGTGTACTGCATGATATAACGACGGCCATCGAAGATCACATTCGGCCAAGCCGCATACATGTCTTCATCCGGATAGTCGAACAAAGCACCGCTTATGCGTGGCCCCGGAACGCGCTCCCATTCTACGCCGTCTTTACTGCGCGCCAGACCAGGGCGCATGCCGAGGCCCACGACTGCATCACCAAGAAAAGGTGCTTCTGTCTTCTGCGGACGCGTATCTCCGCCGAAATACCACATCAACCATTCGCCAGCGCCTCGCGTGATGTCTGTTAGACCCACATGGACGCTGTCGAATGCGGACTTATCCGGATTAGGCGCAAGGACTGATCCCAGTGCCTCCTTGCCCTCAACCCGTGTCCAACTCACGCCATCATCTGAAATGGCGTGAGCTATATATCCTGTCCCAAGAGTGGGCGGACCATCAAAGCCACGGTCACGGCAATAGTACCACATACGCCACTTGCTGGTGATGGCATCGTAGTCCACGATGGCTCCACCCAGACGATAACTGTCGCACCGTTTGCCTTCACTTGCTTTGAAGATCAGACCCAACTCAGACATAGCTTAGTCCGGGACGTAAGCGATAAGGTCGAGCATCGTGTTCGCACCCTCGACAACCAGCGGGCCACCGATTTTCATCGTCGTGGAAGCTGGCTTCACGCCCGGGAAGTATTTCGCCCATTCTTCAATAGAATCAGCGAAGTGATCGCCTTCATCATGGAAGCAAGCGCGACGAACAATGTTCTCCACCTTGGTGCCGCCTGCTTCACAGATCGCTGCGATGTTCTTCATCATGTAAGCCATCTGGTTTTTGCCCGGCAGGCCATACCAAGGGAAGTTCTTGTGACGGAGCATGCCTTCAGCGAGAACGCCGTTGGAGTCACATGCCATTTGCTGGCTGAGGAAAAGGAAGTTTCCAACCTTCACAGCTTGTGGCTCATGGCTGAACGGCTCAGGCGCTTCAGTCGTGTGAATTGTTTCGATCTCGAGCTCGGAATCATCCGCCAGAAGCGTCAGAGCGATCTCAATTTTACTACCGCGTGTACCGAGGCCCATATATGGGATCACGACACGTGCTGGTGGGTTGTCCGGGAACCATTTCTTCCAGACTTTATCCATGCCTTCGTAATCGCTTGGATGCCCGATATAGACTTCAGCTTTCACGACACGCTTGAAAGATCCGCCAGCAGACTCTGCAATTTTCTGGAGCTTCCAGAGCGTATAATCCGTCTGAGCTTCGATTTCGGAACCGTACCAGACGTGCGGGTTCACGCGCGCGTCTTTAGCCAGCGCGCTTTCAGGCCCCATACTGCGTGCTTCGCCATAGTCACCAACCCAGTCAGTCGGTACTTCACCAGCAAGGAAAATCCAGTCACCACGGCGAAGAGCCGGAGAATAACCAGCCAATGGCATCGGAACTTCCGGGCCCGGTGAGAAGCCCTCAGGCTCTGAACCGTCTGTGATCGCAATCATGTCGATTTCGATATGCGCGTCGCGTACTGGGAGCGCGCGGATGCTGACTGCTGTAGACGCTGGACGCGGTTCGAAAATGTACTCGTTACGCGTGTCCAGATACGGCGTGATAGACAGGCCGTCTGGCCAGCTATTGTCGTTCAGGAAGTCATCATAGGTTGGCGTTTCCCATGGAAGCCACTGCCAGATGCGCGCCACGTCTTTCGAAATGTCTGCACCACCGGCTGCCAGCGTGCGCTTCAGCGTTTCCATCACGAATTTGGACTGCAGCGCCTGCTCGCTTTCCAGATGCGGGTTTGCCGGAATAGCTTCCGGTGCAATGCCGGTTTTGAAGTCGCTCGCAAGTTGGCCGGATACAAAAATCCAGTCTGCTGCCTTCACCGCTGGGGAGTAAGGCATGAGCGGTTCTGGAATATCTGGCCAGATCGCAACAGGAGCTTTCGGGTCGGTCATTTTTATATGTCCTTATGAGTAGTGAATTTGGGGATCAGACGAGGCCGCCATCGACGACCACAGAACGGCCGTTCACCCAGCGTGAAGCTGGCGATGCGAGGAAAACGATCACGTCGGCGATGTCGTCTGGCATAGAAAGTCGGGACAATGGCGTCGCATCAGAGATGCTTTTCACCATGTCGTCTGGCAGCCACGCTGTCATAGGCGTGTGGGTCGCGCCCGGTGATACGGCGTTGACAGTAATGCCCTTCTCACCAAGTTCCTTCGCGAAACCATGAGTGAGACAAGCCACGGCAGACTTGGCCGCGCAATAAGCTGTCATTCCAGGGATTGGCGCGTGAATAAGGTTAGAGCTGACATTCACAACCCGGCCACCATTTTCGAGGTGAGGCGCGGCGGCCTGTGTCATCAGGATGACGCTTTTCACATTGACCGAGAATTCCTTGTCGATCGCCTCAGCGGTCATTTCGCCAAAAGGGATGAAGGAAGAAATGCCGGCATTATTGACGAGAATGTCGAGGCCACCGAGTTCAGAAACTGTCTTTTCAACAATCGCTTTGCAGGCAGCTTCATCAGTAACGTCACCGCCAACCGCGATGGCTGTTCCGCCCGCTGAAGTAATCTGAGCGACAATCTCATTCGCGCTGTCTGCATTTGAATTGTAGTGGACGGCGACTTTCGCACCGGCTTTGGCGAGACGTCGTGCCGTTTCGCCGCCAATGCCACCAGAAGCGCCTGTAATCAGCGCGGCTTTACCGTTTACATCAGGTGTTTCAGTAGCGGACATTCCGGTCTCCATGAGCTGAATTCAAATTCAGTCTGAGGCCGCCCCGAATACTGCTCCACTGCCTGTTCGGCGTTATTCGTTCTGCGATTAACAGTCGTCAGTCAGTAATCGTCAGATCATATGCTGCAAGAATATTTCGCGCTGGTTCCATCGCCCGGCGCTCAGCAATCCGCTCCGGCGTCAGCCAGTTAAACAGCTCTCCATGAGCCTCATTCTGGAGCATGGTGTCAGCGACCCAATCGGCAATGGTTTCAACATGATCGCCAATGATATTCAGCACAGCAGCGCGAGCCGCCGGGATTTTTCCGCCCGACCGCTCCTGCTCGCGCATAAAGCCTTCAGTGATCACCACCCCCGGCGCAAATGAGTTCACCAGAACCTTAGAGCCATCTGCTTCTGCGACAAATGACTTGGTCATGAAGGTCAAACCAGCTTTGGACGTCGCATAGCCAATCATGCCTGGGACCGGATTCCCATCCCAGCCTGCACCGAGCATATTATAGATAGCGCCGCCGTTTTCTTTCATGCCGTTGAAGGCTGTTTTGCAGCCATTCATGGCGCCCAGCAGATTGATGTTGAGCATGGTCTGGAAGTCATCACTCGGCAGGTCACTAAGAGTTGGCCCGGTAAGCGCCATGCCGGCATTGTTCAACCAGATATCCACGCCACCAAACGCCTCTACGGCCGCATCCCAAAGCGCCGTCACATCTGTTTCTGAGGTCACATCACATGCAACCGCCAGCGCTTTCGCGGTGCCCGCATGTTTCGCATTCAGCTTTTCAACTGCGGCATCGCAGGAGTCCTGGCCCGGCCCTGAGAGCACAACATTGCAGCCACGCGCCATGAGGCTATCTGCGATTCCATATCCGATACCGCGCGTGCTGCCTGTGACCACAGCCGTTTTTGCCTTAGCGTCGCTCACTCGCATCTCTCCTGATTAGATATAAGACCAGCCACGGAACTCGGATCCGGCGGTTCGTGTTGGAAGGTATTCGTAAAGGCCGGTTTCTTCTGCGATATCGCGAAGGACGTCATTGGCTTCGGTGACGATCTGCTCTTCATCCCACACGGTCGACCGTCCGCCTTCGACGAGCTTCTTACCCGCGACAAAGACAGTATCCACCATGGATGTCTGGCCGCCCCAGACAAGCGCGCCCGGCCCGCGACGTCCATCATAGCCCGGCTGGGCTTCGACTTTGCGCATGTCCACCATGACAAGGTCAGCCGCTTTGCCAGCCTCAAGCGATCCGCATTTGTCTTCCATGAAGAGTGTGCGTGCGCCGCCCAGCGTCGCCATTTCGAGGCATTTTTCTGCCGTCAGCCAATGTTCCCGCGCCGGACGCTCTCCGCCCGCGGCAACGCGCGCTTTTACATTCACATTCTGCGCGAGGATCATCAGGCGCATGACTTCGAACGGGTTCTGACTGTCGCTAACCAGAGGAGCATCTGTACCAATGGCAGGAAGTATATCGCGTTTCAGAAACTCATCGACCGGAATGCCCGTCGCATCAAAAAAACGCAGCACAGGCACTGGGGACACCCGGCAGTCATGTGCTTTCAGAATATCAAATTCATGCGGCTGAACATTTACGGCCTTGCCCGCATAGATCGGCTCTTCGAGCAGATCAAAGCTGCGATAATATTCAACCTGACCGCCTTCAAAGCCGCGCGCTTTTAAAGCTGCGCCCCGGCTATTATCCGTCATGTCGACACCGAACGCGACGCCAAGCTGATCACACCCCTGACGGATGCGTCGCATATCTTCCGGGTCAGCCAGGAAGTTGAAATTGAGGAAGCCACCCGCCACGGTGATACGATCGGACTTGAACTTCGCGCCCAGCCGTTCGATCTCCAGCAAACCGGCTTCTGATGTTTCATGACCTTCGTCAGGTACAGACTTACTGTTCGCGATACATCGGCAGAGATAGCCGCGCATACCGGACTCTTCGATCGCCCGCCATGAGCCATCTACGCTGTCTTTTCGAACATTGGTGAAATGCTCATCATGTGTCGCGGTATAACCGAGCTTCAGCATTTCCAGCGCGTGAAGGCGCACAATCTTATAGGTCCGCTCCTCATCCATAGCGCCGGCCATGAGGAAGAGTTGCTGGATGAGCGCGCGTACTGCTGTCGGAATATCAAGCACCGGCCAGCGGTCATCATTGTATCCGCGGAAACAGCTTTGCACGAGGTGATTATGTGCATTTGCAAAGCCGGGCATGACCATCTGCCCTTCAGCGGAGATCACCTCATCGGCAGTAAACTCACATAGTCGGTCTTCGCCAACTTCCAGAACTTTGCCGTCTTTAATCGCTATAAAGCCGTCCGTGAAAACCCGGCGCCCCTCATCCATTGTGAGGATGGTGCCATTGCGGATCAGCGTATCAACATGAGTTGGCGCGGCCATTATTCACCCTCTCCCAGGCTATCGAGTGCCCGCATGACGCGGTTTGGCAATTGCGCATCATCCCAGGTCACGCTCGTATTTCCGAGGCGAACAATAACAAGGTCTTGCTCTTCACTGGTGATGACGCGCTGGCCGCCAAAGCCGTCGAAATAGACCAGATCATCGGTCAGGTATGGCTCGCTCTGCAGCACAGCAAACCCGGCTTTCTCATCATTGTAGAAGCGCTGTTCCTGCCAGGTCGCGCCGCGCCATATTTGCCAGCCATAGTTTTCATTCGTGATGGCAGGCCCTTTCAGCTCCGCCATCAGCTCGCTGGAAATGACCTGCTCACCTGCAAACACGCCATTGTCTTTCACCAGAAGGCCAAGACGCAGCCAGTCGAGAGGACGTGCGAGAAATGAGGCGTAACCCCGTGGGAAGCAGTCTTCTTCAAAATTATAGACATAGGCATCTTCTGCGCCGATTGGTTGCCAGATTTCAGCAGACAGATAATCTGCGTAAGAACCGCCAATCGCGTTCTCAACGACCATCATCAGAAGCTGGCTGACAGCATTGGCATAATGAAAGTGTGGGCCATCCGCACCTTCTTCCATATGCATGCCGAGCACCGTCGCGCGTGCATCCAGATTGCCAGCCATGAACTGACGCGCCTGAGAGTCATCGCCGCCCACATAAGACAGCGAAGCAAGGCCAGAAGACATGTTCAGAAGCTGGAGAACTGTAATCTCGCCGCGCTCATCGCCCTGCCATTCAGGAATATAAAGGGAGATCGGGTCATCAACGCTGCCGATGAACCCATCCTCAATCGCTTTTGCCGTGACGAGGCCCAGCACAGATTTGTGCATGGAAGCAGGCTCTGAGCGAACATCAGTGGAATAGCCTGGATAGTAATGTTCCAGCACAAGCGAACCCTGCCACCAGACGAGCAGCGCATAGCTTTCGGTCTCCGCGCCATAAGCAATCGCCTCAGCAAACAGTGCTTCAGGGTCTTCAATGCTGACATCACCCGTTTCAGGCAGTGGCGTTGGATTACCAGCCACCAGACCGAGGGTCTGATAGGTTTCCAGAGCATCTGCATTGGTAAAGACAGGCGTTTCGCTTACCGCTTCGGTAGTTGGCGTCGGTTCTGGCACCGGCTCAGAGGCAGGACTACATGCGACGGCCAGACCAGCCAGAAGAAGAGAGAGTGATTGCAGTTTCATAAGCCTGTCGTCCTTCTTAGCGCTTCGCCGTCAGATATTCTGTTGCCCAATAAAGCGTGGTGAGCGCCACAAGGCTGGCCGCAATAGTGACCACCATAACCCATCCGCCAAAATCATAAGCGGCAGGTGCGATGAGCGAGCCTGCACCCGCGCCGATGAAAAGGCTGGTCATATACATGGAGTTTGCACGCGCCCGCGCCTCTGGAAGCTCAGCATAGATCGTCGCCTGCCCCAGCACCTGATTGGCCTGAACGGCTGCGTCGATAATGACGGCAGTCAGCGCAAAGACGATCAGATATTTGAAATGCACGAGCGGCAGAGTGAGGCCCAGCGATACCAGAAGAATGATCAGAACCGCTCCCGTCGCGATACGTGTCAGCCCGCGGTCTGCAAATTTGCCCGCATACGGCGCGGCCAGTGCACCGCCAGCACCGGCAATCGCAAACAGTGCAATCTCCTGATAATTCAGATTGAACTGGTCGGTCAGCACAAGCGAAGAGGTCGTCCAGAACATGTTGAACACACCAAAGGCGATGCCCTGATAAACACAGCGTCGGCGCAGTGCGTCTGACTTCACCGGCAGGACCAGCATGGATTTAATCAGGTTGAAATAGCTACAGCGCGTCTTCGGCGTGTAGCGCGGCGTGTAAACTGCGAGCAGAATGCCAATGCCCGTCATCAGGAAGGCAAACACCAGGAATGGCGCGCGCCAGCCCCAAAGGCTTGCCAGAAAACTGGAAGTCGGACGCGCCAGCATAATACCCGTCAAAAGACCTGCCATAATGGTGCCGATCTGAGCACCGCGCTTTTCATCATCAGCCAGATTGGCCGCCAGCGGGACGATGATCTGCGTACCAATGGCTGAAATGCCGACAAAGAAGGCCGCAAGCAGAAACATGAGAGGGGTCGTCGCAAAGGCGATACCCAACATGCCCACAACAACACAGGACACAGAGGTCAGAATAAGACGTTTGTTTTCAGCAATGTCGGCAAGCGGACCAGCGAAAAACATGCCGAGCGCATAGCCAACCTGAGTCAGCATGACGATCACGCCGAGCGTAGCCGTGCTCATGCCGAGGTCTTGCCCGATCAGTTCGATAATCGGCTGTGCAAGATAAAGATTACCGGCATAAGTACCCGTGGCGAGCGCGAAGACAAAGATGGTGATCGGGCTCAGCTGCCCTTTCGCACTATCGGCCTTCTCGCCAGAATCAGAACTGACAGCACCCATAGATTTCTCCACTCAAACCGGTTTCAAACGAAGAACCTAGGGTGCGCCATTGGGATGATCGCGACCACATTCAAAACTATTCGGTTGGCGATTACGTCTCCAGCAGCTGGTCCAGCACTTGGGCGACATGAGATTTAAAGCCGGAAAATGCGCCTGACACCTCTACCGATGGACTGGCGTCTGATATCAGGCCGGAAACGGAGCGCGCCATGAGTCTTATCGAAATCCTGATCGTTCTGTCTCCGGTTTTCCTACTCATCGCGGGTGGGTTTGCGGCGGCGCGGTTCGGACTGTTTCGGGAAGACCATGTCACGGGCGTGATGTATTTCGCGCAAAACTTTGCAATCCCGGTACTTCTGTTCGGCGCGGTCGCGCGCATGGATCTGCAAACCTATTTCGATCCGCAACTGCTCATGTCGTTTTATGGTGGCGCGTTCTGCTCCTTTATTCTGGGCATTGTCGGCGCGCGCTATGTCTTTCGCCGGACACCGGGGGAATCCGTCGCCATCGGCTTTGCCGCGCTGTTTTCAAACTCACTGCTATTAGGCATTCCCATCACAGAGCGGGCGCTTGGCGCCGATGCGCTGGGCTCCAACTTCGCCATCATCTCTATTCACTCTCCGTTTTGCTATCTGGTGGGCATCACCTTTATGGAATTTGCCCGCGCCGATGGGGAAAGTCTGGCGAACACGCTGAAACTGGTTGGCCGCGCCATTCTGCGAAATGCGCTCATGCTGGGCCTCGGCCTTGGATTTATTGTGAACCTGTCCGGCCTTGAATTGCCCGAACCCTTCTGGGCAGCAGCAGACATGTTTGCCAGAGCCGCCTTACCCGCAGCCCTGTTCGGGCTCGGCGCGATTCTCACGCGATACCGGCTGAGCCAATCCTTCGGTGAGACGAGCATGGTGGTCACCCTGTCTCTGATCGTTCACCCGATCATTGTTTTGCTGCTTGGGCGCTATGTCTTCCATCTGGATGACGGACCGCTTTATTCAGCGATGATCACATCCAGCATGGCGCCCGGCATTAATGCTTTTGTCTTTGCCAGCCTGTATCAGCGCGCCATTGGCGTTGCCGCCAGCTCAGTTCTGCTCGGAACTGCGATTTCAGTTCTGACCGTGTCTGTCTGGCTGAGGTTTCTGCATATCTGAGCGCGCTATCGGCGGATAATATAGAAGCCAACCGTCTGATAAATCTCTCGCCCCGCAACGCGGCATTGAGACAAATCCTGTCCATCATGCACTTCGAATTTCCACTCAGACACCGTGTCGAGCACGCGGTCTTCAAAATTGCCCGGAGGCACTGCGGCGAGCAATTTAGGCTCAACCACATTGCCGTCAGCGTCGATCGTGAAGCGCACGATGACTGTGCCGACCCGCATATTCCAGCCCGCGACGGACGGATAGCTTAGCTCGCGCGTCTGGTTCACACGGCCACGACAGAATGGAAGCGGACGCTCGCCCGGCTCGTAATATTCCATGCGCGACAGCATTGGTATGGAATAGGCAGAAGACACAGACGCGCGCTGCGCATTGGACATGGATTCCAGTTGATTGCGTACAGCACGGCCATTCGAGGATGAGGCCTGCCCCTCAAAGGATCGATACATCATATCGGCCGCATGCATCCAGGCGTCACCATACCAGCGTGTATCTTCCAGCCAGTCTGGAATCTCCTCTCCGGAGTTCCAGACCTGCGCCCAGTACTGCTCGCCTTCCAGCTGCCAGCGATAGAGACGCTCATGCGCTTCAGCAGAGGGCTCATGCATGAAGTGAGAGATCGCAGCTGACTCTGTTGCGTTGAAGTAAAGCTGCGGAATGGAGCTCTTGAACGGGCGCATATGGTCGGCAGCCGCACTTGCCGTGCGCACGGCATCCCGCCAGCGACTGGATCCGCCATAGCCGGTGTAAAGGTCTATCCAGGCACGCAAGGTCAGCATGCTCGGCTCCGTGACATTCATCAGCGAGGCTTCAAGTTCGCTACGGCTTTCGCTGGTGGAATCATCACAATACCGCGCATAGGCCAGAAGTACCCGGCGATCTTCCATAAGTGGATGAGATGCTGTCGCCTGCTGGCGCATCGCGAAATCCGCGCCGGGAATAGCCGCCGCACATTCTTCCTGTTCAGCGAGTTTCAGTGATGCCTCAAACGCCGCCACTGTGGCATCAGGGTCCGATGGATTGGCCATCGCTTCATTCATCAGGGCTAGGGCAGCCGTTTCTATGCGGCCCGGTGAGCCATTGCTGACCGCATCATTAAACGCGGACAGAACATCACCATCCATCTGAGCCTGTGCAGTGCCAGAAACACCAAAGGCACAGACGGCCGCTAAAATATATCGGAAACTCAAAACTCGCCCCACTTCTGTATTACAGAAGAATAAGACCAGAATTTAGACCATTTCAATTCAAGATTTTCTAAATAATTACAGCAACCAGAACCATACAATGCATGATGCTATCTCAGCCAAACCGCACCGACAGTGTACCGAACGGGTCGGACAAAACACGCAAAAGCGTCGTTCTGAGAACCTTTGGGCTGACCGGTTTGGTCAGGAAATGATCGGCACCTGAATGTTCGATCTGCATCCGGCTGAGCTTGTCATTATTCGCTGTAAAAAAAATGACAGGCGTTGAGCTGTCAATCTCAGCTTCGCCAGCCCGGATGGTGTTCAACAATTCCTTCCCCGTAACCGGAGCCATATTCCAGTCCGTGATGATGACGTCAGGCGCAAAGGATTTCAGCGCCTGCAAAACCTCAAGCCCCGATGTCCGGATTTCAAGTTCGCCCACTCCCATATCCTGAAGGTAGTTCTGCAGAATTTCCCGAACATACGGGTCATCATCGGCCACCAGAATACGGCTGCTTTGCAAAACGGCCTCTTCCACTGAACCCTTATCTGAAGCGTTGAGCTCATCATCTTCGGACAAAAGATCATTTGAGATGAGACGGGAATGCTCCGGCGTCACCTCATCCATCAGGTCTTCAATCTTATCGAGCCGCATGATGAGCGCCTCATAAAGGTCATCAAAATTCACCTTGGGAGATTTGATCGCGCGAGCCAGACGCTCTTCAGCGCGAGAGAACTCTCGTCCCAGCGCCCGGAATCCCATGCACTGCGCCGCTCCGCTCATCCGGTGAAGTTCTGCATGAAGGTCGGAAAGGGTTTGCTGACTGCAAAGATTTGCGGCGTGACATGCCGTCAAATGCTGTCGAACGGACTCATACTGCGAAGGAAATGCTTCGCAATAGCGCGCTAAAGCTGCTTCTAGTCTGTGTCGCAAAGTGCCCGCCCGATGATTGCCCGGCTCCGTTCATAGCGAAACTTCCGGCAAATTTGAAGGTCTAGTTGCGTGCGCGGCGGCTCAGTTTGAACCGTTTGGCGACCGTCTCTGCAACTGCATCGATCAGCACCTCAGGAAGAACCGGCTTCCCAAGCAGTTTGTTCGCACCCGCCTTCAGCGCCTTGCGGCGATCATCTCGCGTTTTATGCGCGGAGAACAAGAGGATCGGCGTATCGCGCGGAATGGGCGTGCGGCCATTGCGGATAACCTGACACAATTCCAGCCCGTTCACAGGTGACATTTCCCAATCCGTGATGATCAGAGTTGGCTGGTATTCTTTCAAAGCCTTGATCGCGTCTTCGCAATTGCGCGCCGTTTCGATCTGCTCAATGCCGGAATCCTCAAACGTGCGCGCTACAAGTGCGCGAATATAGGGATCGTCATCCACAAACAGAATGCGCTCACGGTTCAGAAGACGAATGCGTGAGGCATCACGCACCTTCATCGCCTCGGTATCTGCCTCGCCCTCGCGCAGAACTTCCAGCGCCGTTGCCCGGTTCAGGAGTTTGGACCCGGAAGGATGCAGATCTCCGCGATAGGCTTTCAGCGACTCGATACGCTTGCGCACATCCGTCAGGCAGTTCGTGTCATCCAGATTGGGCATATCGAGATAGCGCTGGATCAGCTTGTCGACATCCTCAATCTCACCGCCCAGGAACCTGAATCCCATACAGTGTGCGGCGCCGCCAAGCCGGTGCGTCTCAACATGCAGATCGGCCAGGGTAGAAAAGGCTCCTGCGGCGTCGCGCTCAGCATCATCCATCAGCTTTTCGAGGGCCTGAATCTCGCTTTCATAATTGGTGCAAAATCGAGACACGATTTCATACATCTGATCTTGTTGCGCACTCATGGCCTTACCTCCCGGGACGGTCTTTGAAACAGGACCTAACAGGTAAAATTTAAAGAAATTAAAATTAAGATTTTCCAAATCCGAAGTGCAGGTAAGACGTCGTTAGTCAACCAAAGGTTAAACCCCGCCCTCAAATTACCTACCCAAAATAAACTATTGAAAAATATGAATTAAATTTCGAAATTCATTCCCGGGTAACAGTTTTATACGCCGCATTCATCTTTTTTCACTAATCGTGAATGGCTGCACAGACCGGGGAACCGCAATGCCATTCAACACAGTTTCAAATTCGTCACTGCGCCTGAAAATCATTGGCCTTTGTTTCAGCTTCGCACTGATTGGAACCTTGTTTCTCGCTGTGCTCAATCATTCGAAAAATCTCGAACTGGCCGAGGCCAATGTAGAAACCATCCTGAGCGCCGACAGTCTTGTCGTATCGACCCGTCTTCGTGAAGAACTGCTTACGCTGGTCGAAGACGCGCGCGTGGTATCTCTCACCCCCCCAATTCGAGGTATTGTTCGCGCATCCGAAAATGAAGGCATCGACCCGTTTGACGGTTCAACAGAAGAACTTTGGCGCAGCCGTCTATCCACGATTTTCACGTCATTGCTGGGCGTGCGCTCGCACTACTCGCAGATGCGGTATATCGAATTCGCGAATAATGGGCGCGAGCTTGTACGCGTAAACCGTATCGGTAGCTCGGTCTTCACCGTTCCGATGGATGAGCTGCAGCAAAAGGGCGAAGAGCCTTATATGCGTCAGGCGATGCAATTGCAGCCCGGCGAAGCGAGTTTCTCCGAAATCACTCAGAACCGGGAGAATGGCGAAGTCGAACCGAATGCATCCCCTACTTTGCGCGTTATGCTACCAGTCTTCGACAGTTTGGGACATGCTTTCGGTGTCATCGTCATCAATGCCGATTACAGAGCGCTCGTTTTCGACGTTCTGAACGAGACGAAACCAGAGTTTGATACGTTCGTGCTGGATGCATCAGGCAATGTGGCGGCCTATGAAGGTGCAACTCAGACACCTGAATTCATGTTTCCAGGAAGCATTCCCGGTGATTTGGCTACATCATTGATGAGCCTGCGCCAGAACGAAATGCGCACGCTGCAATCATCTGACGATAACTATGCGATCGCGAACCGCCTTGACCATCTGCTACCCAACTCCGAGTTTCACCTGGACATCGTGGTCCAGGGCAAGCGATCAGAGCTGTTCGCTGGCGTTCGAAATGCGCAATGGCTCTCAGTTATTCTGACTTTAATACTGCTCGTAGGCCTGTCAGCCGTCGCAGCAATACTCGCGGCCCGGCTCACACGCCCGCTGAAAAAGATGACAGATTCCATTGAGCTCTATGCGAGCGATCCTGACAATCAGGAACTTGTTCTGCCCACAGAGTCGGGCACCGAAATCGGCGCTCTTTCCCGCTCATTTACTCATCTGATTGGCGAATTGAATGACGCCAAGAAGATGAAGCGCAATGTGATTGATTATGCGGTAGATGGCTTGATCGTGATCACGCAAACCGGCGTCATCAAAACCTTCAATCCGGCGTGCGAAGAGATTTTCGGCTATAAGTCGCAGGATGTTCTGGGGCGAAACATCAAAATGCTTATGCCACCGGCATCGGCAGACAAACACGATCAATATATCTCCGAAGCCAAAAGTGACGTTGAAAGGCACATTATTGGCCGCACGCGCACCATATCCGCACGCAAAGCTGACGGCACCGACTTCCCGGTAGAGATATCCATCAGCCGCTTCACGCAAGGCGATCAAACCTATTTCTGCGGCGTTGTTCGCGATATTTCAGACATCGTAAAAGCCAATAACGACCTGGCAGAGCAAAAACGCACACTGGACCTCACCATGGAAGGGGGCCGCATCGGCACCTGGAGTTTCCATGTAATGAGCGGCCAGATCGACTTCTGTGAACGCTCTGCTGCTCTGCTCGGCTATTCAGCCGAAGAGCTCGGCGCAGGCGGTCTGAACTGGTACCGCATGATTGAGCCGTCCCAGTATGAGCGGGTGATGGAGGAGCTTCGCGCCTTTATCGTCGGCGACACGCACGCCTTCGAGACTGAATACAAAATGCAAAAACGAACTGGCGACTGGATCTGGGTTCAGTCGCGCGCCACGGTCTCAGATCGTGACGCCCAGGGGTTCGTCACCCGTCTGACCGGCCTGCACTTTGACATTACCGAACGCAAAAGCAGCGAACTGGAAACCATTGAGAACAACCGACAGCTGGAGCTTGCAGAGACGGTTGCCGAAATGGGCCATTGGAGCATGGACGGTGCCACGGGTGAGCTCTACTGGTCTGAAGGTATTTACCGCATTCACGGACTGTCATCAGACTCAATGGACCCAAATGTCGACGATGCGGTTCAGCATTATCATCCTGATGACCGAGCTGCCGTCGCTGAGTTCGTTCAGGAAGCGACGATGAATGGCACACCGTTTTCCTTTCAGATGCGCCTTATCCGCCCGGATGGTGAAATTCGTCACGTGCTTTCCAAGGGCGACTGTTTCCCGAACCCGGATAATCCGCGACGGTTCAACGTTTTCGGCATCTTCCAGGACGTCACTGATAAGGTCATCACTGACTCCCGTCTTGCCGCGAGCGAGGAGAAGACCCGACTGGTTCTGGAAAACATTGTCGATGGTGTTCTGACCGTAAATGAAGATGGTCTCATCGACACCTGCAACCCAGCCTGTGCGTCGATTTTCGGCTATGAAGGCGATGAGCTGATCGGTCAGCCACTGACCATTCTGGTTCCAGACGAGTTTGCCGATGCCCACCGCGCCGGCTTCCGCAGAGTCATTGAAACGGGCGAAAGCCGGATCATTGGCAAAACGCTGGAGCTGGAAGGCGTACGCAAAGACGGCCAACGCTTTGCGCTGGAGCTGGCCATCAGTCGCTCGGAGCTTGGCGGCCGTAATATGTTCACCGGCATTCTGCGAGACATCACTGAACGCAAGAATATGGAAACGATGAAGAATGAGTTCGTCTCAACCGTCAGCCATGAACTGCGCACGCCGCTGACATCCATTTACGGGTCACTTGATCTGCTCAAAGGTCTGTCCACTGGCAAGCTGGACCCGAAATGTGAGCGACTTGTCAGCCTAGCACACGATGGCTGCGGACGTCTCAGCAACCTTGTGAACGACATTCTCGACGTCGAGAAAATCGCTGCCGGTAAGATGGATTACGCGATGGAAGACGTTGAGCTGAAACCGCTTATCACCAGCATAGTTGAAGGCAATGAGGCGCTCGCTCAACGTTTCGGTGTCAACTTCGTTCTGGACCAGCATCTGGAAGACCATCACGTCAAAATGGACCCGGCTCGCTTCACGCAAGCTATGGTGAACCTGCTCTCCAATGCGGCGAAATTCTCGCCATCGGGCGGCGACGTCATCATTAGAACGCAGCGTATTTCGGCACACACGGTTCGTATTGGTGTTACCGATTTCGGCCCGGGTATTCCAAAAGCCTTTCAGGACCGTATTTTCGAACGCTTCTCTCAAGCCACCGGTCTGAAAAGCCCGAAGCAGGCGGGCACCGGGCTCGGCCTGAACATCACGAAATCCATCATCGAAGCCTTTAATGGCCAGGTATCATTTGAAACACAGGAAGGCGTGGGGACGACCTTCTATTTCGATCTGCCAATTCACGGACAGCGCCTCGCGCCGCCGCACACACTGGCATTTGCGATCTAGTAAAATCACGGGGAACAGGGACCAAAACATATGGACAGCATGCCGAACAAGATACTGTATCTTGAAGACGACGCACATATCTCGGAAATCGCCATTATGGCGCTGGAGGACTTCTCAGATTTCAATGTACGTCATTGTTCACATGGCAGCATGGCGATTGAAACTTTTCGCGCTTATCAGCCAGATCTCTTGCTGTTTGATGTCATGCTCCCGGATATTGACGGCGTCGAAACCTTGCGACGTATCCGCCAACTACCAGGCGGCGAGCATATTCCGGTCATCTTCATGACGGCCAAAGTTCAGAAGCACGAACAGCAAGCCTATATGGATCTTGGCGCGCTGTCCGTGATCGTAAAGCCGTTTGATGCGCTCAACCTTGGTGATCAGATCAAGTCGATATGGTCGGCCAGACAAACACCATCTGTCTTATCCACATAATCGACACCTCGCCTTAGGATTCCATCTACTTTCTTCTGTTGAGCTGACTTTATTATGAGCGCCACGGACATCATCACCCGATATTGCGCGAGCCTTGATACGCAACTGATCGAGCTCGCTGAAATCCTCAAAAACGCAGCAGAAGGCGTGACCAGCATCACATCTGCGCTGGTCACCCTGCATGGCGAGCTTCATCGCATGGGCGGAGCGGCGCTGTGCATGGGGTATTCGCATTTCGGAAACCGCATCAAAAGTTTTGAGCGCGACGTAGAGGCAACCATTCTCTCTGAAATCGAACCGGAACGGGAACTTCTGGGCATATATTTCGAAGAAATCGCGACAATCGCGCGCCTTGCAGAACATGTCCAACCGAAAAACTCACTGCTGTTGCGCCAAAAAAAATTGGAAAGCCAAAGTGCTCTGAAGCCAGCGGTCAACATGATCCGGACGGCTCAGAAGGACGTGCTTCAGTCACAACGGGTGTTATTCGCAGATGATGACGCATCCATACGCGATCTGATGCAAGATATTCTGGTCTCTTTGCAGGTTGAAGCCGTCGCGACGGCATGTGACGGCGAAGAATTGCTGAATAAAGCGCCGGACTTCTCTCCAACAATCATCATAACCGACTGGCATATGCTGCCGTGTGACGGAATGCAGGTTCTGAGCCGCATCCGTTCAGGCGAAGCTGGTATTGATAAACAGACACCAGTGATCTTCCTCACTTCAGAGCGGACGTTGAGCGAAGTGCAACATGTGATCTCCAGCGGAGCAGATCAGTTCCTGGTCAAACCCTTCAGCATGCGCACTGTTGAACGGGTGCTGAAGGACGCCGGCGTGCAGTCCATCGGCTCCTACGCGCACGGCTAGCGAAATTATATATGATTTTCATGTCGCTTAGGTTGCAACGTCAGGCGAAATGAGCACATAACACGAATACATCTCAAGGTTGCCGTAATGACAGTTCTTAATGCCTTCGCCTGCCCAGAATTCGAGATTTTAATCGAATTTTCAAATAAACTATCGTAATCAAACGCTCACAGCGACAGAAAGTAGCTTATTTTACTGGCAATTTTGGCGACATAGCGGATATTTTTGTCGCTTCGCAGCGCTTTATTTGATCATGTGTAATTATTTATTTCGAATTGTCTTTTGAAATGTTATGGGAAGCTTGGGCAGGCGCAAAGTTGATCAAGAGCTTTATATGATCATCCACTATCTAGAAGACAATCTTGACTGGTGTTTTCAGCTTCATCACTCCGTATCCAAACGACTTGATGCAGCTCTGACCACCAGCCAGAATTTAGAAGAAATGTGCGATTATCTGTCCCGCAATGACGCCGACCTCATCCTGGTGGATATTCGTCGACCGGACGCCTTGTCTCTGAAGGACGATGTTCAGCATATCCGGAAATTTTCCAAAAAGCCGATCCTGTTCATAACGAATGCAAATTGCGATCTGACAGAAGAAAGGGCGCGGCAAAGCGGCGCCCTTGGTGTTCTGGATAAGAACCAGGTGTCTATTGATGGCTTTCTGGACGAAGTCACTGCCATTTATGACGAACAGATCCGCCGCGTTTAGGACGTCGCCTCGACCTCGGACCTTGCATCCTGCTCAACGGCCACGCCGGCTCGGCGTTTAAGAATATCAATCAGCGCAAACTTCACGACACGCGGGCTGACCGGTTTGGTCAGATGCTTGTCTGCACCATTGCATTCAATTTCCATTCGGCTTCGCCCATCACGGCTCGACGTAAAGAACACAACGATTGTATCCTCTGCCAGGTCTGTTCCGCCATTGCGAATGCACTGAAGAAGCTCCAGCCCGGACACAGGCTTCATTTTCCAGTCTGTTATGATGATATCGGGCCTGAAATCGCTTGCCGCGTTGATCACCTCCAGCCCCGAAGAGACTGCCATGACGCGCTTCACACCGATATCCATCAGATAAGTCGAGAGAATTTTCTGAATGAATGGGTCATCATCAGCCAGAACGATGCGCTGATCGCGCAGGACATCCAGCCATTCCTCGTCGCGGCCTTCTTCCAGCAATTCCTGCTGGTTCCAGTCCTCCACCAGATTATTCATGATGAGACGCGACTTGTCCGGAGTGATATCGGAAAGCATCAGATCCAGACGCGCAATACGAAATTCGAGCTCATCCAGCGTTTCCTGAATCCCGCGCGTGTGCAGACGAAGGGATTTGGAAATTTTGGTATCCATGCGTGAAAGTTCGCGCCCGAATTTCCGATACCCCATGCAATGGGCCGCGCCTTTCATGCGGTGCAGCTCAACATGCAAATTGCGAGCAATATCCTTGGGATGGATCGAGGAATATTTCCGGGTGTTGTACAAATCATAGAGGCTCGCCAACTGATCAGGCAGCTTCTCACAATAGTCACCCAGTATTTGTCGAAGTGTTTCATCAGTCTGCATTTTTTATATCCTTTTCAGACCGGCCTTCTGATTGCCGAACCCGCGACAGCTCAGCCTACATCCCAGACCTTGTTCCGCGTTTGAAAGCGCTTGCCGACAACTTTCAGAACAGCCTCTGAGAGCTCAGACGGAAGGAGAGGCTTAGACAGAAGCTGATTCAGACCATATCGGTTGGCTTCCATAATGCCTTTACGGTCCTTCACAGCTGTAAAGAACATCACCGGCGTATCACGCTCGAGCGAAGTACGGCCCTGGCGGATACGTTTCAGAAGCTCAAGGCCACTCACCGGTTCCATATTCCAGTCCGTAACAAGGACGGTCGGCTCGAAAGTTTCCAGCATATCGAGAACTTCACGACCTGAAGAAGCCACGGCGATGTCGTTCACACCCAGCTCAGTCAGGGTTTGCTCCATCAGTTCGCGCACATATGGATCATCATCAGCGAAGAGGACCTTCTCACGGCCCAGAATACGCATTTTGGCATTCTCGGAGGCACGCTCCAGCTCGCCGTCTTTCTCAGCTGCTTCCAGCTCTTCTAGCGCAGATGCGCGGTTGATTAGCTTGGAGCGTGCTGGCGACAACCATCCAAACTCGCGGTTCACCGCTTCCAGTTTGCGTCGAATGATCGGTAGCGTCTGACGAACACGGTCCGGTGATGCCCCATTAAGCGACATCACTTCACGGTCAATTTTTTCGAGCTCACGGCCCACCTGCAGAAAACCCATACAGTGCGACGCACCGCATAGTCTGTGAGTTTCTGCGTGGAGTTTATGCAGATTTGTAAAATGCTCGGGCGCCGTACTCATATCTTCCGGGATCAGACTGATCAGGCCTTCAACCTGACCGGAAAAATCATTGCAGAACCGAGAAACGACACTCAACATTTGGTTGTTTATATTTCGCATGGTCTCCATCCCAATTACTTCAGGCTTCAACTGGTGATAGGCTATCAATACGGGATTAATTAATAAAAACGCGAAATCCTAATCCCTGAAGGCAATTTCAAAAGCCATTAATTAAATATCTCTTAAAATCCATTCTTCACTTATCTATACTTGAAGCTGATTAAGTGGAGTTTCCGGTCTTGCCTTCAACGTAACCCCACATTAACGTGTTTAAGCGTGTTGTTAACATATTCGCCTACAGAATAAGTCCAGTGTCAGGGTCTAAAGGTGTTTACCATGCACAACGACAGGTTTCATATTAATTCGCTGTCCGCAAAGATTATCTTGCTCTGCGGGGTTATCGCTTTGCTCGGAATGGGCGGCGTTATCTGGATGAACTCCATTCGGGCGCACAATCAGGCCTTTTATACTGCCGAAGCTCAAATGCGCTCAGAAGGTCGACTTATTACAGAGAACGTCGAAAGTGTCCTTCACACCCTGCGCGAGGACACCGAGATCGTCGCTCTTTCGCCTGATGTTCAGCTGATTGCGGATCACTTTTCCGGCCAATTCGAAGAGACCACGGACTACATTACCTTACAGAATGCCCTGAGCACGACGTCACAACTCTTCATGAATGTGATGGAGCGCAGACCCCACGTCTTCCACTACGCCTGATCTCGACCGCCGATAACGGTCGCGAGATCGTCCGGGTCAACCGCTTTGGCGACACGCTGGTTACGGTGAGCAATTCAGAGCTTCAGGATAAGGGCGAAGAACCATACATGCAGCTCGCGCGCACTTTGGCACCGGGACAGGTTGCGTTCTCCGAAATCGATCTAAACCGTGAGAATGGCGTTGTAGACCCGACAAGAACGCCGACAATCCGGGCCATCACACCTGTCTCAACACGAAATAGCGCAGTGCCCGGCGCCGCGGTCGTGATCAATGCAGATTATGGCGCCATTCTTCAGGACATGGTCAGTTCCATGAATATTGAAGTTGATACGCTTATCTTCAACGAAGAAGGCGATTCACTTCGCTATGATCCAGCGACAGGCATGTCAGAATTGCTTCTGGCGGAAGAGGCACCTGAATATCTTAAAAACTTCATTGCCGATTTTGCAGATGCGCCAAACGAGCAAATTTTCCAACGGGATGGTGTTTTCTACCATGCTTCCACGGACCAGACTCTGGTCAACAATCCCGGACGCAGCTTCACCGTTCTTCAGACCGTTCCAAATGAGCTGATCTATTCAGAGTTTGCTTCCAACTTTGCAGAAAACTTCGCTTTTGCCGGGCTTTTAATGGCAATCTTTCTGGCATGCGCCACAATCGCCGCCTCAAGGCTCACAGCGCCTTTACGCTCGGTCACTTCGACTCTGCGCACTTTCCCGACAGGCCATGACGTCGATGAGCTGAACCTTCCATACGATCGCAATGATGAGATTGGCGATATGTCCGTCGCCTTCCGTGACCTCATGAATGAACTCGCACGGGAGAGGATGCAAAAGCAGAAATTCTTCCAACACGCTGTCGACGCTTTTGCCATGATCGACCGCAACGGCATCATTCAGTCCGTCAATCCAGCCTGTGAAGAGTTGTTCGGCTATAGCGAAGAAGAATTACTGGGCCAGAATGTCAAAATGCTGATGCCAATGCCCTATAGCGGTGAGCACGATCAGTATCTTGCGAACTATCAACGCACTGGAAAAGCCAAGATTATCGGGATTGGCCGAGACGTTGAAGCGACACATAAAGACGGGTCAACTTTCCCAATCAGTCTTTCCATTTCCCAATTCTATCAGAACGGCCAAGTCTATTATTGCGGCTCCATGCGGGACATCTCAAACCGCAAGCAAATGGAACGCATGAAGGATGAGTTCGTCTCTACCGTGAACCATGAACTCCGGACTCCGCTCACCTCGATCTTTGGCTCTCTCGACCTCCTGCGCCGTATGTCGGAAGGAAAACTGGATGAGCGCTGCGAGCGTCTTATCACTCTGGCACACGAAGGCTGTAGCCGCCTCACCAATCTGGTGAATGACATTCTGGATCTGGAAAAAATTGCTGCAGGCAAGATGGAATATCATCTTCAAACGCTCAGCGCCCAGGAATTGGTCGAAGACGTTGTTCGTCGCCATGAGACCCTGGCAGATCGGTTTGGCGTTCGCTTCCTGGTGCAACATTTTTGCGAAGACCAGACGGTCACGGTGGATGCCAACCGGTTCAATCAGGCGTCAGTCAATCTATTATCCAACGCTGCGAAGTTCTCTCCGGATGGTGGCGTGGTCTCTATCTGGACAGAAGCAAACGCGGATAAATTCATTCGCATCTGTGTTCGCGATGAAGGCCCGGGAATTCCAGACAATTTCAAAACTCGAATTTTTGAGAAGTTTGCGCAGGCGGACGGGTCTAATCAGCGCAAAACACAAGGCACTGGCCTTGGCCTGAACATCACGAAAACGATTATTGAAGCATTTGGTGGTAAAATCGCTTTCGAAACAGAAATCGATAAAGGAACGACATTCTATTTCGACCTGCCGGAGAGTGCTGAACTCGACCAGCCCCTGCAGGTCGCATCATAAGGAAAGGAATGCATTATGGGAGCTGATTTACAAAGGGTCCTCTATCTTGAGGATGATCCGAACATCGCCGAAATCGCACAGATGGCGATGGTCGACATCTCCGGGCTGAACGTCCTTCACTGCGCTTCTGGTGGCGCCGCCATAGAGAATTACGCGCGTTTCCAGCCGGATCTCCTGCTGTTCGAAGTCATGCTGCCTGATATGGATGGCGTTGAGACCCTTCATGCCATTCGCGAAGCTCATGGCTCGAGCACACCGGTTATCTTTATGACCGCAAAGGCTCAGACGCACGAACAGCAGAAATACATGGACGAAGGCGCACTCAGCGTAATCGTCAAGCCGTTCGACGCCTTCCATCTGGGAGATCAACTCAAATCTCTCTGGTCTGCGCGAGCGCCATTGAAAATGGGCGCATAGACCGGCGCAAAAAGCGCTATGTCTTCCAGAAAGGAACCCAATGCCCTCAGAAGAGAACAAAGCGTCGACAATTGTCGGCGATTACTGTGTGAAACTGCCCGACGAGATGCGCAGCGTTACCAATCTCATGGAACGCGCATCAAAGGATCAGCTCGACAGTCTGAATGCACTGAAAGCTCTCTACGCCGAACTTCACCGAATGGGCGGAAGTGCGCTGTGCATGGGCTATCCGTTTCTGGGTGAATCCATGCGCGAACTCTCCAATGTATTGGCCGAAAAAATTGCCTCTACAGAGCAGGCTAATGGACGCTTCTACGTCAACATCGCGCAGCAAATGGAATCTCTGGCGCGGCTTGCCTCTCATATTCGACCGGAGCAGTCTCAGTTTCTTCAAACGGCCCAGCGTCGCGACTCTGCGACCGCTGAGAACGCCAATGCAAAGCCCACAACGGCAAAGCCAGAGGACTTTTCATTACGGCGCGTCGCATTTGCAGATGACGATTCCACCATACGAGCGCTCATGCGCAACATTCTGAGCGATCTCGAACTTGAAGCGTTTGAGGTTTACGAGAATGGCGAAAAGCTTCTACTGAAGGCGCCGCTTCTGAAACCTGATCTGATCATTACAGACTGGTTGATGGCCCCTGTTTCGGGTCTTGATCTGGTGCAAACCGTGCGAAGTGGAAAGTCAGTCTGCCGAAGGAAACCAAGATTATTCTTCTCACGTCAATCAACACTCTGGACAAGGTTGAACTGGCCGTGAAACAGGGGGCAGACCATTTTCTGGTCAAGCCATTCTCCGTGGGCGGCGTCGCAAAAGCGATCCAACGGGTGAGCAAGCAAACAAGCCCGGCAACCGCTAGCGCGGCGTAAACTCCAAGGCGAGCTGTTCCAGTGCGGCAGTCGTGATCGGCTTAGACACGAATGTGTCTATAAGCGGATGCGCCTCTGCCCGTCGCACATCTTCCGGATCAATCGTGCCGGACACCATGACCAGCAGAGTTCCCTTGCGAAGCTCCTCATACAACTCGCCATAGGCATCCAGAAACTCCCAGCCATTCATGCGCGGCATATTGATGTCCAGGAAAATAGCATCGATCTGAGACCGGCCGGCATTTTTCAAATAAGCCAGAGCATCATCTGCATAAATGAACTCCAGAATCTCGTTTGCAGCGTCAGCCTGTCGGAGAACGCACGCATGCAGAAAATTGTCATTGGCATTGTCATCAATGAGCATGACAGTCCCGAATTTCTGCATTGCGCATCCCTCCCCTCGTTATTTTTTCAAAGCAATTTTGAACAGCGTTCCCGGCTCATCCTGATCGTCTATCCAGATGCGCCCGCCATGCAGCAGCAGAATCCTGCGACAGGCCGCCAACCCCAGTCCGATGCCGTCATATTCATGCATGGCATGCAGCCGCGAGAACATCTCAAAGACCTTTTCGCGATACTGGCCGCCAATCCCAATCCCGTTATCGGAAATGGAAATGATATGCTCAGTCGCAGTTTCTTTCGCCGTCACGACAATACGCGGAGGCTTTTCCGGATCGCGATATTTCAGTGAATTAGACGACAGATTTAAAGCAACCTGCGTCAGGAGGCCCGGCTTGCCCCTTACAGTGGGAAGTGGCGTCAGCGTAAGCTAGGCGCCATTCTCCTTGAACTTGTTCTCGAGCATACGCTCGGCTTCTGTGAACACGCTTTTCAGTTCAACAGCCCCGAATTCCTGCTGATCATTAAACAGGCTTCCGAATTCCAGAATACCAATGATCAGCTTGCGCATGCGCTGATTACCCTGACGGATGGTGTCCATCATCCTTGTGGTGAACTCATCCGCCTGTTCAGACAGATGGTCATTCAGCATGTTGATATAATTGTCGTTGGTCGTGAGCGGTTCGCGCAGATCGTGCGCCGCAATAAAGGTGAAGCGGCGAATTTCTTCCGCATCCTTTTTCACCTGCTCCTCGCGCTCTTTCAGCGATGTAATATCGACATGGCATCCCACCATGCGAACCGGGTCACCCTCTTCCGTCCATTCAACCACGGCGCCTCTGCACCATACCCAAACGATGGATCCGTCCTTATGGCGATAGCGCACCTCATTATCATAAGGGATTTCACCATGTGATTTCACATGCGCATCAAAGGTCTCAAGAACGCCCGGAAGATCTTCCGGATGGATGAGCTCCTGCCAGGCTTCCGGCGTATTCTCGACTTCATGATCTTCATAACCGAACATCTTTTTGAAGGCCGGGCTCAGATACTCGGTATTGTCTGGAATATTCCAATCCCAATACCCCGCCATCTGCGCTTCAAGAACGCCCTCAAGAACCTGGTTATTGTCTTCAAGCTCATCCCGCAGGTGTTTCTGCTCCGTCACATCGACAAAGCTCACCATCACACCACGCGCACGTCCGCTGGCATCGCCATAGGCATCGATACGAGCGATATAGAAATTGCCTGCTATGTCTTCGCATTGGAACTGATTTCCTGGCCGCGGCGCGGGGCGATCAATACCAACCTGTTGAGCATCATACGTCCATCCGATACTGGCATCGATCGCATCCAGCAGTTTGCTGTGATCAGATGATTTCAGGCGCGATGAGAAGTGCCTGAGCGGACGGCCAACATCATTCGGCGTCAGCGCGAATAGTGTGTTGCTGTGCTCGCTGAAGCGACGAACGCACATCCGGGCGTCCACAAACACGGCGTGCACGGAAGCGTTTGCCAACAGGTTATCGATGTCGGCATTCGCCGCTTCCAGCTCGTTAATTTTCTCTGTGAACTCAGCGTTGATGGCATAGAGCTCTTCATTGACGCTCTGCATCTCTTCGTTCGTGGCCTGAAGCTCTTCATTGGTGGCCATGAGTTCTTCATTGGTCGTCTGAAGCTCCTCGTTGGAATCCGCCAACTCTGAAATACTGGTTTCCAATGCCTGGCGCGTAATGCGCAGTTCGGCTTCCAGCTTTCCTTCCCGTTCACTCGATTTCTCATGTTCTGAGTAGCCGGCCTCATCACCGGAAGAGAAAGAAAGCGGCTCGAAACGGATCGCAATAATACTCTGCGCATGCGCCCCCATGGAATTTCCCATGGCCCTGATATGGATATTCAGAGACAGGCTCTCATTGTCGATTTCAAACGGAATTTTAGTGTGCCAGCCATCTCCGTTGGTCGCTGCATTGCTGCGCAAACCCTGATTGACGACCGTATTCAACGGGTGAGGCAGCAGCTCTGACAGATTATCTGAAAATCCGGAATCAGGCAGGTTCAGAACCCTGCGATACTCGCCCACTGTTTTGATGACGCGATTGTTTGCATCCACCACAATTGCACAAGTGCTTGATACCCGCAGGATCTGGTCCACAAATGACAGGTCTTTCAGATCCTGACTTGCACGCGAGACCGCACCTGTGGAGCCCCCCCGGCCTTCGCCACCTGCCATTGGGACAAAATACTTGCCGCTTCGTACCGCGCTGGCCGTCGGGCGACGTTGCGGGAAGTCGTTCACGTAAATCCGGAAGCGCTTATTCAATGTGGAGAAATGGACCGTTCCGCGGTCGGCTGACTCACTCAACCCGAGAAACAGAACACCACCTTCATTCAGCGAATATGAAAAATTGTCGACCAGACGGTTATGCTCAGACGTCGACAAGTAAATCAACGTGTTTCGGCAGATGATCAGGTCTGTGCCGATATAGGGCGGATGCTGTGTCGCATCATGCGGCGCCACAATCACCCGTTTCCGGATTTCAGGACTAACGCTCACACCTTCCGACATGAAGCGAAACATACGTCCACGAAACTCTGCGGGCACATCCGCCAACACAGAGGACGGGTAAATAGCATGGCGCGCAAACTCGATTGAGGCCGCGTTCAAATCTGTGGCAAACACGCGAAAATCACGCTTGATACCGCGCGTTTCCCGATACATGTCGAGCATGCAGGCGATCGTGTAGGCTTCCTCACCTGTACTACACCCGACGCTCCAGACCTTGAGAGGTTGATCTTCGGGTCCTGACGCAAATAATCGCCCAAACGCCTTTTCCCGGAGCGCGTCCCAGGCAGGCATGTCACGGAAAAAGCTGGTAACCCCGACAAGAAACTCCCGACCGAGTTTCAGACATTCATCCGGGTCGGCTTGCAGGCGGTCCAGATATGGTTGAAGGCCATCATGCTCGCCAAGCACCATACGCCGCGCAATACGACGCCTGAGTGTTGGCATCTTATAGCAGGTGTAATTCACCTGAGTATGCTTGGAGACGGTTGAGAGGATCGAGTTGATCAGGTCCTCATCAACCTCAGATGAGAAAATATCGTCGAGATCAATATGGCCGGATCGGGCTTTGAAATAGCGGTTTAGTTCGCCAGCCAATTCCGCGGCCGGAGCGATCAGGTCGACCCCGCCAGACTGAATGGCCGCAGTCGGCATGCCAGTAAACTCAGCCGTTTCAGGCTGCTGCGCCAGAACGAAGCCACCCACATCTTTCACGGTCATCAGACCACGGCTACCGTCTGACCCGGCACCAGAAAGAATAATCGCAACAGCCCGGTCACCCACCGCTTCTGCGAGCGAATGGAAGAAGAGGTCAATTGGAAGGTTCAACTGATGGCGCAAAGGCTGACTTAGCAGCTCAAACTTCATCGGCGCATCCGAACGTTCTTCAACGTCCTGCACCGCAGTCATCGCATTGGCCGACGTGCCCTGAATGATGATGTTCGATTTTGGCGGAATCAGATAGATATGGCGGGGCTCGACCTCCATACCCTGCTCCACCTCTTTCACCTTAAGAGGCGTCTCTCTTTGCAAGAGCTCACGCATGAGGGACTTATAATCAGGCGCAAGGTGCTGCACGATAACGAGCGAATGCGGCCAATCATCTGGAATTTCAGACAATAGCGATTTGATGGCATCCAGCCCGCCAGCTGAAGCACCCACACCAACAAGATAAAAGCTGGGATCCAGTTTACCTAAGGTTGCGCCGTTTTCTCCGTCTCCAGAAGAAGAAAACGCTGTCCCCGCATCCTCGTTTTGGTTCGGCTCCTCCGACGGAGCGCCCCCATCCTCCCCAATTGTCATTATGCCGCCTGTAAACAATAGCCGCTTAAATACTGAAGCGAGCCGTAGAAAAAATCAACCTAAAGTCGGCCCCGGAATATATGGACCGGTTCCCGACCTTAAAGGCATTCCCATGATGAGCAAATTATTGATCGAAACCTGAAATACCAGCATCAGGCCATCATGGGTCAGCTGACAGGAGGCGGACCATTTCCAATTGTCATGATGATGAAAACCATCACGCGGACCAAAACAGTAGCAATGCCGGTCATTGCGAGCTTCCGGAAGAAGACCAGCCCGAATACCACGCCTAAAAACGCACACCCCAATGACGCCAGCCAGAAACCGGTGGCATTAAAAGCACCGAGCCCCAGATAAAAAAGAACGGACAGTCCAAAGGACAGGATGAGCGCAAGCCCGATATGGCGAAGCAGTGTCATGAGGCGTCCTTTCAATTACGACCCAGACGGTCTAGCTCCGCGCTTACAGCTCTTCCATTCGACGTTTTGACGCGTTAGCAAAGCGCGCAGAATGCAGCAGGAGTTTAGGCGTGCAGGTTATCACTCTTCGAGGTCCAGATCAGATCCGCCCCTTCCTTGAAGACATTGCGCGCTTGCGCATCGCAGTCTTCCGTGAATGGCCATACCTCTATGACGGCACGATGGAAGAAGAAGAGAAATATCTCGGTCATTTTGCATCCTCCCCTCACGCTGTTATCGGCATAGCCCGCGAGAATGACGAAATCGTCGGCGCGACCACGGCAGAACCGTTCAGCTCCGCTCATGGCGACTTTCGCGCCCCGTTCGAAGCCGCAGACATGAAGACTGAAAAAATCTTCTATTTCGGCGAATCCATTCTCCTGCCTGAATATCGCGGCCTTGGCGTTGGACACGCCTTTTTCGACCTGCGCGAAGCGGCGGCGCGCGACTGGGGCGCGGACATGACAGCCTTTTGCGCGGTTCAGCGCCCTGCATCTCATCCTGCAAAGCCTGCCGACTACCGCCCATTAGATGCATTCTGGCAGGGACGCGGATATGAAAAACGCGACGATCTCGTCTGTTCATTCAGCTGGAAAGATGTCGGCGCGGCAACCGAAAGCCGAAAGCCTATGACATTCTGGGTCCGCGCACTCTGAAACGATCGGAACAAATCCACAGCCCTCTTCAATTGAGCCCTTGTCAGCGCACTGATCCGCAATAGGCTCATGGCCATGGACAGACACTCTCCGCTGCACAGCGCCCTTCTTTCGCCCGACCAGATGCATCTCATGGATCTGATGGCGATAGACAATGGTGTGCCCGGATTTGAGCTGATGAAGAATGCGGGCCGTGCCGTCTTTGACCGCCTGATCGCTGCATTTCCAGATGTTGAACTGATCCATATCTTTTGTGGCCCGGGCAATAACGGAGGCGATGGCTATATCGTCGCCGAATTGCTGAGGCAGGCCGGTCGCTCTGTACGCGTGTTTGCACTTGGTGACCCGGAACAGCTTCCAGGCGATGGCGGGTTTGCCTTTCGCCAATGGCGTGGGGAAACCTTTCCCATTTCAGAAATGGAGCCAGACGCCGCCGAACTTGTCGTCGATGCGCTGTTCGGCGCAGGGCTCGCCCGGGACATTGAAGGCGAGACAGCCGCCATCATCAACGAGATCAACGAGTCCGGAACACCCGTACTTTCCATCGACCTTCCCAGTGGCATAAGCGGCGCGTCTGGCAAGGTTTGCGGCGTCGGCATTCTGGCCGAAGAAACAGTGACCTTTTTCCGGCAAAAGCCGGGACATGTTCTGAACCCCGGCAAAGGTCATTGCGGGCAGATCACCATTGCCGACATAGGCATTGCGGACAAATTTCTGGAAACGCTATCCGTTACGACCTTTGAGAATGCCACCGGCCTCTGGCAGGCCGTCTGGCCCGGCTACACGCCCGACAGCAACAAATATACGCGCGGCCATGCCGTCATTTTGTCTGGCGGTGAGTTTTCAACCGGCGCGTCACGGCTAAGTGCGACCGCTGCCCTGCGCGCAGGTGCCGGGCTGGTTTCCGTCACAGGCGACCGCACGGCTCTTCGCGTGCATGCTGCGCACCTGACGGCGGTCATGCTGAAGCCGGCCGACACGCTGGATGAGCTAAGCGACATTCTCTCAGATCTGCGCATCACTGCGATTGGCGCAGGCCCCGGCCTCGGCACCGATCAATCCGCCCGTGCCAAGCTTGATGCCGTATTGGCAACATCGGCTGCACTGACACTCGACGCGGATGTGTTCACCCTGTTCGCCGATTCGCCGGAGGTGCTGTTCGAGCAGCTTAAATCCCGCGACAGGATGAGTGTGCTGACGCCGCATGAAGGTGAATTCAAACGAATTTTCGGCCCGCTGCCCGCAGATGCAGATAAAATGGAAATCGCCAAAAGCGCAGCCGAACGTTCAACTTCTGTCGTCGTATTGAAAGGGTCCGATACGGTCATCGCGGCGCCCGATGGACGCATTGCCATCAATTCGAATGCCCCGCCATGGCTTTCGACCGCTGGATCAGGTGATGTGCTCACCGGGATCATAACTGGCCTGTTGGCGCAAGGCATGCCCGCCTTCGAAGCCGCCTGCGCAGGCGTATGGCTGCATGGCGAAGCCGGAAACCGGTGCGGCCCCTATCTTACAGCCGACGATCTGGAGTCAGGCCTTGCAGAGCTACTCGAAGAAGACAGCCATGACTGGGCCGAAGACATCGACGCCGAAGAGACCGAGGATTAAGCCGCGTGCGCTACGCCCTCAATGGCGATGAATTCGGGCTCGCCTTTCTGCCGCTTGCTATCCTGTTTCTGCTATGGCGCCTGTCGAAAATGATACTGGCCGGGCGCTGGCGGGGCGTTCGCATGAAACCACCATTTGGGGGCAAATACCGCCACATCCCCAACAGCCTCTATTGGTTATGGGCGTTCATCGCATCCCTGATCTGGGCTGGAGGATATTCCGCCTGGGTGATTCTCAACGAGCATTGAGAAGACGGTCTATAGTATTTGAAGGAAAATGGTGGTTCGGGGGAGACTTGAACTCCCGACCTCGCGATTATGAGTCGCGCGCTCTAACCAGCTGAGCTACCGAACCAAACCGTTCAATGAGCCGCGCTATATACGCGGGCTCTTTCGATGACACAAGCGCTGAATCACAAGTTTTCGCGGGCAATTTCGTCTCTTTTCAAATCGGCCTCGCCTGACGGACAGAGTTTAACAAAAACGCAGGCCGATAAGCCCTGCAGCCCATCTGATTCTACGCCGTATTTCCTGAGAAACCGGCCTGACTGATATTTCAGAAAATAATCTGCACTCAGATCATTCAGACTTGCTTAAAATCACCCCTTGCCATTGGAAGGTTCTTTCTGTTTATAGCCCAATTGGGAAAGAGACTTGCAAATTACGCCGGATTAATCGCATTAAAGGCAACGAAGGCGAACATTTTTATACGACGAGGGAAAAATGTTATCTGTCGAACTGGACCAAATTGACAAAAACATTCTGGAGCTAGTCCAGAATGATGCGAGCCTTTCCGTCGCAGATATTGCTGACAAGGTTGGCCTGTCATCTTCTCCATGCTGGCGCCGTATCAAGCGCATGGAAGAACAAGGCGTTATTCAGCGCCGTGTCACCGTTCTGGACCGCAATGCGCTGGGCCTGAACTTTGAAGTGGTTGCGTCTGTAAAGCTGCAGCTTCCAAACCGTGAGAACCTTGAACTGTTCGAGCAAGCCGTCGATGGCTGGCCGGAAGTCGTCGAATGCATGACCGTCACCGGCGCAGTCGACTATATTATCCGCGTGCTGACACTCGACATGCATGCCTATGATGACTTCCTGCGCGACAAACTTCTGTCACTCGGCCTCGTCTCCGATGTGCAGTCCCGCATTATTGTTCGCGTCTCTAAACGCACGACAGCTGTTCCGCTGTCTCTTGTCGAAGATTCCAGCTCTTCCAATACAAAATAGGCTCTGACAGGCGCGCCTCAGCGCCTTCACTGCCCTTTTCCAATACAGATTGATCCGCCCCCCGGTTTCATGCAGCATCTGCATAAGCCTTTGTAATGCCTCATATCCGCCCGGATTGAAGGCCCTACAAAGAGTGAATAAATTTCGGGAGAGCGGCACTCATGTCTCGACACACTCTGATCGGGTCGTTTCTAAGCGTATCACTTCTGGCACTCGGTGCCAGCGCAGGTTTTGCGCAGTCTAATCCGGAGCTTAGCTCTGTCAGCTATTTCACGACAGATGGGCGCCAGGAAACAAATGAGCTGCTTTTAAAGTCGCTCGACATCTCTGTGCACGTGAATGACGGCTTTGCCGAAACCACCGCAATTGCCGAATTCAGAAACCCGACCAATCAGACGCTTGAAGGCAATTTCACCTTCGACATGCCCGCTGGTTCTATGCTCGTCGGCTATGGGCTGGATATAAACGGCACGCTTCGTGACGGCGTCATAGTTGAAAAGCTGCAGGCAGAACGCGCCTTCAATGAGCGGATCCGGCGTGGCGTGGACCCGGGCCTAGCTGAAGTCAGCCGTACAAACGCGTTCGAAACGCGGGTCTTCCCAATCCTGCCAGATCAGACACGACAGATTTCAGTCACCTTCATCACACCGGTCAGCCCGGACGAGCCTTATATTCTTCCACTGGAATCGGGTGTCTCTCCGAATATACTGAATATTGAGGTGACCGGCGATATCACGCTGGCAGATGTCCAGATGCCAGGCGCGCATGCAGCTGAATGGGATGCCAGCATTGATAGCGCCGTGCTGCATGCAGAAGGTGTACCTCTCAACGGCACGCTGGCCATCACGCCTGAAAGCCCGGAGCGATATTCTGTCAGCCGACATTCCAGCGGCCGCCCATTTCTGAGCGTCAATATTCCCTCAGAAGCCGGCCCCCGCTTCACGCCAGAATCTGTACGCATTCTTTGGGATGTCTCTTATTCGCACGAAGCCTCCAGCGACGTTCCGCTCGACTTTCTCACACAACTATTCTTCGAGGTTCGTCCTTACGCTCTGGAGCTGATTCCGTTTTCGCGCGGCATTACCGACCGTGGGCGCATCGATATGCGACCGGAACCAGAAGAACTCCGCTATTTCGTTGAAGACCTCGACTTTGATGGCCCGACAGATCTCGCCGCTATTTTTGCAGCAGAAGCCGACCGGTCTCGTGCCGACATCTGTTTTCTGGTGACCGATGGCCGGGTCACTCTGGGTGATTTGCCAACCCATCGCCTGCCCTGCCAGCTGCATGTGATTTCAGCCGCTGAAGATGCCGATGATGCAGCGCTGGAAATGATCGCAGAGCGTGGCGGCGGGCACTATCTGGACCTTACCGAGTTAAACTTCCAGACAGCCGAACGCCGCCTGTCTCAATCTGTTCTGTCGCCTAGGCAGGTCATGGTTGATGGTCGCAATGTGCTGGCGGATGCTGAATGGGTGGACGATGGCGACAGGTTCCGCCTCTTCGTACCCATCTCACCCAGCGCGCGCAGTTTCTCTGTCGGCGTTGGGTCGGCCAATCTGGCTGGCGCGCTCAATCCTTCACGAGCACCTCGCAATGATGGGGCGGGCGCAAGCTGGGCGCGTGAACGCATTGCATCTGAGCGGGCGCTCGGCGCAAGCCGGGACGAACTTGTCGACCTCTCACGCACGTACTCAGTGGTGACCGATGAGACTTCACTGCTCGTTCTGGAAACGATTTCAGATTATGTCGAAAACGGCATTGCTCTGCCGGAAGACAGTTTCACCAAAGACGAACAGGACCGTTATGCGGAACTGATGACGTCGCGCGAACAAATGCTCGCCCGCGAACAAAGAGACCGCCTGGAGCGCGTATCCTCACTCTGGGCAAGACAGCTGAGCTGGTATGAGCGCGACTTCAGCCTGACCTCTGCAGACGACACGCCATCAGATTATGTCGAGGGAGAAACAGGCTCTATTGATGAGGCATGGATGTCGGACATTCCGCCTCCACCTCCACCTCCTCCTCCGCCACCACCACCTCCGCCGCCGCCGGAAGACGCGATGCCAACCACTCCGCCGACGATGAACATGCAGCGCATCACCCCCGCGCCGGCACCACATGCGGAGATGGCCACAGGCGAGAGCCTCAATGTCACAGCTTCTCAAGCACCCGAGACGATTGCACTGAACGTTCAGCCATGGACGCCTGATCGGCCCTATCTTGCCGAAGCCGGCGACTTCTGCGCGCCTGTTCTGGAAGATGTCTATATGAGCGAGCGCCGCGAATATGGCGTCCTGCCAAGCTATTTCCTTGAAATGGCAGACCTGTTCGAGCGCTGCGGAGATTCTGCACGCGCTGCGAATGTGGTGCTGACGGCGCTGGAACTGCCGACCCGCAATGCAGACACGCTAACAGCCGTCGCTTACCGTTTGCTACGCTATGGCGATAGCGACCGCGCGATTGATCTGTTCCGGGAGGTCCTGACGATTGACCCGAACCGTCCACAGCCATGGCGCGATCTGGCCCTTGCTCTGTACCAGAGCACTGAACTGCCGGGCCTCACATCTTCTGAAAAGCGCGCGCGACTGGCAGAAGCCATTGAGCACCTCAACCATGTTATCTCAACGCCATGGTCAGGCGCATATGACGGCATTGAAGCCATTGCCACCGTCGAAGCCAATCGCATTCTGGAACGACTGGAAGCCGTTGGCGGTGAAGCCGAGCTCGCCTCCGACACGCTTCTAACGCCTATGCCTGTCGATCTGCGCATTGTCGTATCGTGGAATGTCGATGAAGTGGATATGGACCTCTGGGTGACTGAGCCAACCGGTGAGACCGTCAAATACTCTAATCCGCTATCCCGGATTGGCGGTCGCCTTTCCAACGACATGACGGATGGATACGGCCCGGAAGAATACCTGCTGCGCAACGCCATGCCGGGCACTTATGAGGTGCGCATGGATTACTTCTCAACTGATGTTGTAAACCCGAATGGCGCGGTCGCAATTCAGGCTGAAATCTGGAGAAATTACGGGCAGCCTGGCGAAAGCATGGAACGTGTAGAATTGGAATTCACAGACATGAACCAGTCTGAATATCTGATCGCGACAATCGACGTTTCCGATGATGAATAGCCTTCCCGAAGAGCTCATCCTCAGGCCTGCACGGTTTGAGGATGTACCCGCCATTCTGGACCTGATTGTCAAAGGCGCGCCGGGTGATGAAGTCCGGGTAGAGAACGCGCCGGAGGCCGCTTATCGCGCGGCCTTTGACGCCATTGAAGCAGACAATAATCAAATGCTTTACGTAGGCGAATTCCCGGAAAAAGGCGTGGTCTGCACCATGCAGCTCATCTTTATTCCAACCTTGGTGAAAGGTGGCCAATGGCGGATGGAAATGGAAAGCGTCCACGTAAACCCGGATTATCGCGGCCTGGGTTTAGGCGGGCAAATGCTGGATAAAGCGGTTGAAATCGCCAAGTCGCGCGGATGTGGCCTCATCCAGCTAACCAGCAACAAACTAAGGCTCGATGCCCACCGCTTCTATGAACGTTATGGCTTTGCCAAATCGCATGAAGGCTTCAAATTTCAGCTCTGAGGCTCACCCGGCTGATACCGCGCCATGACACCCTTCATGATTGGAATGGACAGCGTGACTGGCGGTTTGGTGGGCCTGAAGCTCCAGCTCAGAAAGGCACCGAATAGCCCCATCAGTCCGAGCGGCAGCATCACCTCTTCAAGGTCATTACCTCTGTCGGCGAGGAGCGCCACGGCCATCCCCACAGTGAAGATCAGACACGCAAGACCCAGAATGAAATAGATCCAGCGATTGCGCGATGGTTGGCCGTAGGCGATGCGCATGTCAGGGCGCTGGCTTTCTAGCGACGCCAGAATGTTCTCAAGAAATGTAAGAAACTGAAGCTGGCGACTATCCTGCCCGACGCTGCCTAAAGGTGTATTCAGATTGAGCTCGACCTTTTGATCGTCGTCGCTAATCAGCTGCAGTCCCTCAAAATGCATGGCCTGCATTCGCATGGTCCAATAGCGGGCCGACTTCAAAGACGCCCACTCAATCCGCTTTGAAGAGCCATTCCCTGTTAAAGTAAGACCAGCATCATCCAGCTCAGCTGTGATCTCAGACGAAAGGCTGGAGGGTTTGTATGTAAGCGAATCCATCATGCCCAGCAGAGTAGACAGAATTCACCTTTCCGCGTCCTCAGAACAGGGGATTAGCGCTTAATCTTCGCTGACCGCCTGCTCATAGGCTTCTAATGCTTCAAGCCATTCCATTTCAGCCGTTTCCGCCGCCGCGACTTCTTCGCCGCGCGACTTCATCAAAGTCTGCATCTGGTCAGATGAAAGGCCGGGCTTGATGAGTTCAGCATCAATTTCAGCGATGCGCTTATTTGCTTTTTCAAGGCGCTTTTCAGCGGTATCGGCAGCCTTTTTGAGCGGAGCTGCAGCCTTGCGAGCCTCAGCAGCCTTCTGGCGGTTCGCCGACTTATCGACCTTTGGCGCGGGCGCCGCGACGACCACCTCTGCTGGCTTAGTCTTTTCCTTTGCAGCCCCCCGGTCAGCCGACATCACCAACTGCTTATAGTCGTCCAGATTACCGCCATAGACATTGGCTTTGCCGTCTTTGACGAGCCATAGTTCATCGGCTGTCCCTTCGGCCAGATAGACATCGTGGGTGATGAGCAGAACAGCGCCGCGATAATCATTCAACGCATAAATGAGCGCCTCCCGGCTATCGATATCAAGGTGAGAGGTCGGCTCGTCGAGGATCAGAATATGCGGCTCTTCCATGGACATAAGGCCCATGAGCAGACGCACTTTCTCGCCACCGGAAAGTTTCTCAACTTTGGTTTCAACCTTCTCAACAGAGAAGCCCAGTTGAGCCGCCTTGCCCCTCGCCTTACCCGGCAAAGTGCCTTTCGGCATGGCGCGCAGAACGTGGTCATACACGGTATCACCCGGCACGAGCTCATCCATCTGGTCCTGACTGAAATAGCCGATCTTGATAGAGCCCGGCGCAATGCACTGCCCCGCCATCAGCTCGAGCTTTTTGGCGATGGATTTCACCAGCGTCGTCTTGCCCTGACCATTTGTGCCAACGATTGCGATCCGGTCTTCCGGGTCCACTCTCAGGTTCACATCACGCAGAATTATGGCCTGTTCGCCATATCCAAGGTCCGCTCCGCGTAGTTCAAGCAAAGGCGGCGCGAGCTGAGACTCTGGCGCAGAAAAATGAAATGGCGTCGTCCGCTCTGACACCGGAATAGCGATGTCTTTCATCTTCTCGATCATTTTAATGCGAGACTGGGCCTGCGTTGCCTTAGAAGCTTTCGCGCGGAAACGGTCCACAAAGCTTTGCAAATGGGCGCGCTCTGCGTCCTGCTTCTTCTTCATCGACTCCAGTTGAGCGAGCTTGATTGCGCGCATTTTCAGATAGTCGTCATAGCCGCCCGTGGTGAGCGTCAGATTCTTGAACTCCACCGCCAGCGTATGCGTGACACACGCATTCAGCATTTCACGGTCGTGGCTCACCAATAGCACGGTGTTTGGATAGCTTCGCAGATAACCTTCCAACCAGGCGGCACCTTCAAGGTCCAGATAGTTGGTCGGCTCGTCCAGCATCAACACATCAGGCTGAGCGAACAGAACGCCGGCAATGGCCGCACGCATGCGCCAGCCGCCGGAGAATTCACGCGTTGGCCGATAAAGGTCTTCCGGCGTAAAGCCCAGCCCCATCAGGACTTCGCTTGCGCGCGCCTCACCCGACCATGCGTCAATGTCCAGAAGGCGCTCATGGATATAACCAATCCGGTCCGGATCGGTTGCCGTTTCGCTTTCTTCCATCAGCGCATGACGTTCCGCATCGGCTTTCAGAACCACGTCGAGGATGGTCTCATCGGTCGCGGCAACTTCCTGCGCAACCCAGCCCAGAGTAGCCCCCTCATTGAAGCGGATGGCTGTGTCTTTTTCCTTAGTCGTATGCGCCTCACGGATGAGGCGTAACAACGTGGACTTACCCGTGCCATTACGGCCGATCAGCCCTACCTTCCAGCCTTTGGCCAGCTGAGCTGATGCGCCCTCAAAGAGCGTGCGGGTGCCAAAGGCGAACTGAAGGTCTGTAATCGTCAACATGGCGCGCGGTTTGGCACGGCCAGAGGCTTTTGGAAAGTGTCAGTCTTTCAATGCTGGCAGACGCCATAGACATAAGAGCGCGAGCCCCTCAATCAGGAGCGCCATAACGGCCACACTGAGCAATCCCTGTTCAATCACAGGCGCCAGCAAAGCCGTCCCGCCGGACGCCACCGCGAAGATGGTGAGCACCACCAGAGATGAAGCCCGGTCATCCTGACCATCAGCCGAAATGACGGCCCGCAAAAAGCCCGGAGGCCCCCGAAAACCAAGCCCCATATTGAGCGGAATGAAGAGAAGAATCACACCGATTGGTTCTGCAAAACCGCTCAAAGCATAGAGCACCATGCCAAGCGGACTGATCGCGCTGACCAGCGTACCGAACCAGATCAGGCGTTCCGCACCGAAACGGTCAATCAGCCAGCCTGCAGAATTCGAGGCAATGATGAAGGTCGTCACGCCACAGACCTGCATGGCAATGAAATCGTGAAGGCTACCGCCCAGACCTTGCTCCAGCATAACCGGCGCGGACATCACAAACATGATGAGCCCGCCCACACAGAACGCCTGAGACAGCGCATAACGCATATAGACCGGTGACTTGAGCAGTGAGAGATAGCTTCCCTTTGGCTCCGTCCGCTCAGTGCGGTGAACCCAGCCTGACAGTACCAGAAGTGCGCCGACGAGCAAAAGCGAAATCACACCCAAAAGCGTAAAGGACAGCGTCCATCCACCTATGGCCAACAGGCCGGACCCCGCAATCGGTCCCAGAGCCGGTGCCAGCGCCTCAAGGCTTCCCAGAACACCAATCGCCCGGGTCGCGCCTGTTTCAGAGAACATCTGACGCAAAATACCCGGCCCGATAACGGCAGGCACCATAGAGAGAAAGCCCTGAAAGAAGCGCAGCACAATCAGCTGCCAGATGCCAGTCACCTGCGTGCAGGCCAGTGAGACCAGCGCAAACAGGAAGAGCGAGACCATGAGCAGTTTCTTGCGATCAAACCGCCAGCTGATCGCGCCAAACACATAGAGGCCCAGCGCACCGCCCGCGATGAAACTCGCCAGAACGAACTGACCTTCTTCAAAGTCACCACCCAGAATGCCCGGCAGATCAGGAATCGCAGGCAGGACGAGATCTGTCGCCAGAAACGCACAAAGCGATCCGACAAGCAGAAGCGCGCATATGACTGCGCGTGATGCAGGTGAAGTGGTCATTGCAATAGGTCTCCTGCGGCCCCGGTCCGCGGCGTTCAGGTCAGTCTTTCAGTGGATTTGTCGGATGAATATGTCAGCCGTATACACGTGTATACATTATTCTGGCTGAATGAGATCCCACAGATTGCCAAACGGGTCGCGGAACACGACCACACGACCATACTCTTCATTCCGCACCGGGCCGGTGAATTGGCATCCGGCGGCCTCAATCGCCTCATATTCGCGATCAAAATTGTCGGTATGAAGGAAAAAGGCCACCCGTCCACCCGTCTGATACCCGATAGCAGCCTTCTGCTCATCACTCGTGGCTTTGGCTAGCAAGAGACACGTATCACCACCGGGCGGTGCTACTCTCACCCAGCGCTTATCCATTTCGATCTGAGTGTCTTCAACCATGTCGAAGCCGAGCACACCGCAATAAAAGGCGATGGCCTGATCATAATCCGGAACGAGAAGCGTGATATTGGCAAGAATAACAGACATTGGACGTACTCATTTCCACTCTGGAAGGTCTGAAAGGTGACGGGTAAAGGCCAGAGCCTCTTCCTCAAAGGCGCTCTTCTCTGGCGCAAAGGCATCAGGGTCTTCAAGGCTGGCGGTATAAAGATCGATCTGGTCGGTTCGAGACGCGCTGACATAGGCGAGCTGTGATCCGCATTTCGGGCAAAACAACCGCGTCGCGCGCTCGCTATGTTGGTACTCAGCGGGTACACCGCCTGACCATTTTACAGCTTCCCGTGGGAAACCGACAAAGGCTGTCAAAGGAGAAGACGTAGCGCGGCGACAGCTCTCGCAGTGACAGACGGCCCGCCAGAGCGGCGCACCCTCAACTTCGAACTGTACAGATCCACAAAAACAGCGACCTTTAGTCATGCCGGGCTCCTGAACGCCCCCCGCAAAATAAGACTGAACGCGTTTGCTCGGGTTGACAAGTCCCGGATTTCTAACAGGTATTTCGGCTAGCCTCAGTCTGTTTCAGGCCAGGCGATTTCCTGCATACGCATCATCTTCTGAAATGACGGGCGCTCTCGGGTCGCTTCAATAATGGCCCCCAACCTGTCCCATCTGGTCATTGGAATTTCCATGATGACGGTCCAGCGCGCCAGCATGGTGAGATATATATCCAGCGCGGTAAAACCAAAGGGCATGAAACTGCCTTGTGCGACATGGGATTCCATGAAGTCACACTGATGGATCAGCTTCACCATGCCATTATGGCGGACCTTTTCCCGGTCTTCTTCGCTCGTCGCCCAGCGCTCCGGCGTATAATATTCCAACAGGCTCTGCTGCGGGGTGGTGATGAGATAGAACAACCATTGCAGGAACCGCGAACCATCGGGCGAGCCATAGGCCGGCATCATGTAAGACGCTTCCTGCTTAGCCAGAATGTGGAGAATGATCGCGCCGGTTTCAAACACGACCTCTGTTCCATCTACCAGCGCAGGTGCGCGACGAGACGGAATATTGTGAAGCAAAGGTTGTTCGCCGCTGGGTGGCTCACGCGCATCCAAGCGACGCAGCTCATAGTCCAGTACTGCTTCTTCCAGCAGAACGTGCGGGACCTGAGCCCCGGAACCTGGCGAATAATAAAGTAAAATGGACACGCCTTCCCCGAAACATCGACTTATCCTGAGTTCAGAATAGGCACGTTTCGCGCGGAAGGCGAAGTCAGATCATCTGCCGTCTGATGAACTGGTCACCAGACAGGCAAATTAGCAGCGAAAGATTAGTCTTTCGAGCGTTCCAGATAGCTGTTGTCTTCTGTGTTTACGACAATACGCGTGCCCGCATCAATGTGCGGAGGCACCATAACGCGCACACCAACATCAGTCATAGCTGGCTTATAGGAAGAAGACGCGGTCTGACCTTTAACAACAGGCTCAGTCTCAACAACCTCAACCGTCACGCGTGGCGGCAGAGTGACAGACACCGGGTCGCCGTTAAAGATTTGCAGAATGCAGACCATGTTTTCCTGAAGGAATGGTGCGCCGTCGCCAACCATAGAAGCAGAAACGTAAAGCTGCTCAAACGTTTCAGGGTGCATGAACACATAGTTCTCGCCATCCTGATACAGATAGGTGAAATCCACTTCCTCAACGAAGGCCTTTTCCAGCTTTTCCTGAGTTTTCGTGGTGATCACTGTTTTCACACCATCAGAGATACGACGCATTTCAATCGTCGTTGTCGGCGTGCCCTTACCCGGACGGAAGGATTCAGCCTTCAGGACCACATACAGGTGTCCATCAGTGTGTTCGATAATGTTGCCTTTGCGAATATTCGCTGCGACTTCTACGGCCATGTCGTATTCCCGAGTTGCCCATAAAGGGGCTGGTAGTGTACAGCGCTCCGTACTGGAGCAGCTAAATCTCGGTTTGCCTTAGACGTGATCGCGCGGTTTTCCAAGCTCCACGTGCAAGATTCAGCAATATCAGAGGCGATAACGATGACTGGCGATCCTTGGTGGCATTCCGAACGGCATGCAGATCGCCGCGTTTTCCTGACCGGTCGCAACCGCATTAAGCGCGCGCTGGAAGCCTGGTTTGACGGCGAAGACTTCATGCCGGTTGAGTGCAGCGCGCTTCAGATCTCGCCCGGAAACGAAACCCATCTGCATGCTTTTGCGACCGAATTCCGTACAGCAGACGGCCAGACCCATCCGTTTTATCTCCACACCTCGCCTGAGTTTGCGTGCAAGAAACTCCTCGCCGCGGGCGAAGAACGTATTGTGGATTTTGCCCGCGTCTATCGCAATCGCGAGACGGGCCCACTCCACTCACCGGAGTTCACAATGCTTGAATGGTATCGCACGGGCGTTGGTCTGCGCGCGGTCGTTGAGGATGCCATTGCACTTTGCCGTGCCGCACAGGACGTCACGAAAATCCGCCAATTTGAATGGAAGGGTAAAACCTGCGACCCGCGCGCCGATGTGGAATTTATCACTCTGGACGATGCATTCCTCCGCTATGCAGATATTGATCTTCAATCGCTTCTGACAGAGCGCAAACTATTCGCCGAAGTCGCTGCGGATGCAGGCGTTCCGGTTTCCAAGGATGCAAGCTGGTCTGATATTTTCTCAGCCGTTCTGGTTTCAAAAATCGAGCCTCACCTTGGCGATGGACGCCTGACTGTTCTCTATCGCTATCCCATTTGCGAGGCGGCGCTGGCAGCACCTTGCGCTGATGACCCGCGCTATGCAGACCGGTTTGAGCTGTATGCCTGCGGCGTTGAACTGGCCAATGGCTTTCACGAGCTGACAGATCCGGTCGTTCAGCGCGCCCGCTTCGAAGAAGACATGGTTTTGAAGGAAAAGCTCTATGGAGAGCGTTATCCGCTCGATGAGGATTTTCTAAACGCGCTGGAACACATGCCAAATGCGAGCGGCGTTGCGCTGGGCTTTGACCGGCTCGTCATGCTGGCAACTGGCGCGCCGAGCGTACACCACGTCATGTGGACGCCCTTCACTTTATGAGCCCGACACGCCCACTCAATTCCCCAACCGCATTGGCAAATGCTGGCCTGATCACAGCTGAGCGGGCTGCGAGCCTTAAACCCGTCGCAGATCATTATGCCATCGCGGTGACACCCTTTCTGGCGAACCAGTTGAAGGATCAGGCAGAGGGTTCACCTCTGTCGCGCATGTTCCTGCCGACGGAAGCTGAGCTGACACGACTGCCCGAAGAATTGAACGATCCCATCGGCGATGAGGCAAACTCACCCGTGCCGGGCATTGTGCACCGCTATCCAAACCGGGTCCTCTTAAAGCCCGTTGCGGTCTGCCCCGTCTATTGCCGGTTTTGCTTCCGGCGGGAAATGGTTGGCCCCGACCTTGGCGATGCGCTGTCTCCCAAAGCCCTCAATGCCGCCCTCGACTACGTACGCGCGCATCCGGAAGTGAAGGAAGTCATTCTGACCGGCGGCGACCCGTTCATGCTGTCGGCACGTCGCGCCAAAGCACTGACCGAGTCGCTGGCTGATATTCCACATTTGAAGATCATTCGATGGCATACCCGTATGCCTGTCGCAGATCCGGCACGTGTGACACCCGCCTTCGTGGATGCCCTCAAGACAAGAGATGCCGCGGTCTATGTTTCCATCCATATCAATCATCTGGATGAGCTTTCAGAAGAGACAATCGCCGCCGCCGACCTTATGGCCGATGCCGGTCTGGTTCTCATTTCCCAAAGCGTCCTTCTCAAAGACGTCAATGACAGCGTTGAGGCGCTCGCAGACCTGTTTCAAGGCCTCGTCGAAGCACGTATTCGCCCTTACTATCTGCATCATCCAGACCTTGCGCCCGGCACATCACACTTCCGCCTAAGCGTTGAGGCCGGACAAGCCCTCTATGAGGCGCTGCGCGACCGCGTGACCGGCCTTGCTGTCCCCCGTTATGTGATCGATATTCCGGGCGGCGTTTCCAAGGCGAATGCAGCGACCTCAGACCTGCGCGATACGCCTGAAGGCCCCGCACTTCGTGGGCGCGACGGCAAACTTCATCCGTATCAGCGAAGAATTGCTCCTTAACATGTTGAACTTTGCTCCCTCGCTTGCAGAGCGCTGACATGTCATGCATGGCGAAGAGATAAGATACCCAATTCTGTCTGACCGCTTATGCTTTCCACGCTCTTCATTGTCCTTCCCATTTTCGCCCTGATCTTTGCAGGGTGGGCGGCCCGCCGTTTTGGCGCGCTCGGGCCAACGGCTTTGCGGGAAATCAATCGATTTGTGGTCTATCTCGCTTTGCCCGCTCTGATGTTTGACGTCATCGCGACCTCGACGATTGAACAGATTTGGCTGCCGGGCTTTATCCTCGCCTATTCAACCGGCTGTTTTTCCATCTTCATCGTGGCAGTGCTTATCCGCCTGAAACAGAAAGCTGCTCTGGCAGATGCAGCCGTGGATGGTTTGAGCGCTGGGTATGCGAACACCGCCTATATGGGCTTTCCGCTTTTGCTGGCCGTTTATGGCGAGCCGGGCCTGACACCCGCTCTCATCGCCTCCATTCTGACGGTCACCATTATCTTCTGTTTTGCTCTGGTCCTGATTGAGTGCAGCATTCAGACAGGTGGAAACGCGTTTCAGATTGCGCGCAAAGCGACACTGTCTCTCATCTCAAACCCGCTGCTTATCGCACCCGCAGCTGGCGCAGTGGTTTTGTTGAGCGGCTTCACTCTCCCCTCACCGGTCACATCATTTCTGGATTTGCTCGGCAGCGCCGCCTCACCCTGCGCGCTTGTGGCACTGGGCCTGTTCTTTGCCGAGAGCAGTGACAAGCAGGAAGGCACCAGCGCCTCCATCGTCAATGTCACCTGGCTGACCGTACTGAAGCTTTTCATCCAGCCTTTTATCACATGGGTGCTTGCGGGCCCGGTTCTGAACCTGCCGCCATTCCTGCTGTATTCGTCAGTTTTCATTGCGGCCATGCCAACGGGCACAGGCCCGTTCATGCTTGCCGAATTTTATGGACGTAATGCACGGCTGTCAGGACAGGTTATTCTGGTCTCCACCATCATCTCCATCCTGACATTGTCCATCTTCCTGCAATGGATTGAGCACTAAGCCCCTTTGGCAGCTTTGCGCGCCTTAAAGGCCGCCATTTGTTCAGGCGTTGCGTCCGGTTGAGCCGCTTTCCAGTCTGCATAGGGCATGCCGTGTGTATAGTCGCGCGCCTCATCGCGGCTGATCTCCACGCCGTTTTGAGCCGCGGCTTCAGCATACCAGTCCGCCAGACAGTTCCGGCAAAAATCCGCCGTGATCATCAGATCGATATTTTGCACATCCGGATTGTCTGCGAGATGCTTTAAAAGGCGTCGGAAGGCTGCCGCTTCAATGGCATTCTGAGTGGTCTGATCAGTCATGGCGTATCCTTTGCTGACTTCAGATATGGGAGAGCGCACAGCACTGTCCATAGCCCGGATAGCTTTCAATTTCGATTTCAGGCCTGCGCTGCTGTGTTCTTCATAAACACCGTTGAGAGAACGCGCCGCGCGTTTTCACCGCAATCCATATCGTCTGGTTTGTCCTCAATCTCATTGATCAGATGAACCAGTTGCTTCCGGCTTTTAGCGAGCCTTTTCTCCATCGCCTGAATGTCCGTGACCTTCTTTTTGATGGCTTCGAGAAGGCTGTCGTGTTCCCAGGTATCAAAATCGGTGGGAACAAGATTTCGGATTTCATCAAGGCTGAATCCCGCCCTCTGTGAACTGGTAATGATATCCAGAACAACCACCGCCTCTTCCGGATAGGTGCGATATCCATTTGATCGCCGATCCACGAATGTCAGCAATCCGATACGTTCATAAAAGCGGATCTTTGAAGCGGTTAACCCCGTACGTTCTGCCAGTTCACCAATCTTCATCTCAGTCTCTCAAAATGACGCTTGACCTTAAACTTAACTCAAAGGTTAGGCTGCGTCAAAATCTGATGAATGGAGAGCCAAATGGCACTTTTCTCAACTCTGGTTCTGCCGAATGGCAATGAAATCAAAAACCGTATTGGCAAGGCCGCTATGGAAGAGAACATGGCGGATGCGGATCAGGCACCGTCCGAACAGCTCTATCGGCTCTATGACAGCTGGGCGAAAGGAGGCTCAGGACTAATAATCTCCGGAAACGTGATGGTGGACGGCCGGGCAATGACTGGTCCTGGCGGCGTTGTTCTGGAAGATGAGAGTCAGCTCGACAAATTCACACGCTGGGCCAAAATCGGTACGCAAAATGGCGCACAATTCTGGATGCAGATCAATCATCCGGGCCGTCAAATGCCCGGCTCACTCGGTCAGGAAGCCATAGCACCTTCGGCCGTCGCACTGGATCTTGGCGCACAATCCGGGCGCTTTCCCACACCTCGCGCAATGACAGCCGAAGACATTGCCGACATTCAACGCCGTTTCACGAACACGGCTGTGCTTGCACAAAAGGCCGGCTTTTCAGGCGTTCAGATACACGCAGCTCATGGTTATCTTTTGAGCCAGTTTCTTTCGCCTCTCGTCAATAAGCGGGAGGATGAATGGGGCGGATCTCTGGAAAACCGCGCACGGCTGCTTATCGACATTGTGAAGTCTGTACGCGCTGAGGTGCGCCTGGACTTCGCTGTGGCTGTGAAAATCAATTCTGCCGACTTCCAGCGCGGTGGCTTTTCTGAAGATGACGCCCGGCAAGTTGTACAATGGCTAAATCCGCTTGGCGTTGACCTGATAGAATTATCCGGAGGCAGTTATGAAGCTCCGGCGATGATGGGCAAAGCTCGCGATGAACGCTCCCTCGCAAGAGAAGCCTATTTCCTCGATTTCGCGACCGAGGTTCGTAAAGTCGCCACCATGCCGGTCATGGTGACGGGCGGCGTCCGTCGTATCGAAGTTGCCAATACGGTGATCGACAGCGGCGTGGATATGGTTGGCATAGCGACCGCCCTCGCTATTTGTCCGGATTTGCCAAAATGCTGGAAAGCCGGTGAAACACCCGTGCCAGTCATGCGGCCTGTCAAACTCAAAGATAAAGCCCTGGCCTCTGCAGCGCAAATGTCAGCTGTCCGCTTTCAAATGGCCAAACTCTCCAAGGGCAAACGGACCAACCCGAATGTATGGCCGATTTATGCATTGGTCACATCGGAACTGGAGGCGAAATCCCGCGCAAAACGCTATCGTAGCTGGGCCGCTACAAAGTAACCTACCATCAGGAAGACGGTCGATCAGACAGTCTTCCCTCTGGCCATCCCTGCCACACTGGTCCAACATTCCGGAAACAAAGGACCATCGCGCACCTCATAAAGCGGGGCCAAAAGGGAGAGAAATCATGATTTACAAGATCGCCGCACTAGCGGGCCTTATGCTGTGCACGGCAGCCAATGCAGACCCGGTGCATGTAGGCCCTCATAACTTTGTTCGAGCTGAATCCGACCGTTACATGGCGGGCATCGTGGAAGACGGAGGTTTCGGCGAAATTTCTCTCGGTCGTGAGCCTGTTGATCTTGCCGATCAGCCCGTCATCCGCATGAATCTCGACACCATCTACTCTTCTGGCGTTTTTGATATGGAGGCCGGCCCGGTGAGCATCACACTGCCGGACGCTCCTGATGGCCGTTATATGTCTGCTCAGATCCTGACACAGGACCATCTCACTGTTGGCGTCTATCATGATGGCACAAACACCTTCAGCGCAGAGGACGTAGATACCCGGTATGCCGTGGTGATCATCCGCGTATTCATGGACGCAACCGATCCGGACGACATAGCTTACGCCAATCAGATTCAAGAGAACATCATCGTAGAACAGAACGACGAAGGTGAATTCAACGTTCCAATCTATGATGAGGGATCACTCAACCGGACACGCATGGCGCTCCTTCAACTTGGTGCGCTTGCACGCGGCAATTTCGGCACCCGTATGGGCACACGCGAAGAGATCGACCCGATTGCTCACCTCATCGTAACGGCTGTAGGTTGGGGCTTGTTGCCCGAAGCAGAAGCCGCTTATTTCGGTGGTGCGCCAGTTGCTGGCCATGCTGCTCTACCGCATGAGCTTATCCTTTCAGACGTACCCACAAACGCCTTCTGGTCCGTCACCGTGTATAATGCGCGCGGCTTCATGGTCGCCAATGATCTGGGCGTGAACGCCATCAACAATGTGAATGGGGTGCAAAGCGCGGACGGCAGCTATCGCGTACAATTCGGAGACTGCGATGAGAATTCAGTCAACTGTATTCCAGTCCCGGAGGGATGGAACTACGTGTTGCGAACCTATCAACCAAGCGCAGCCATCTTATCCGGTGAGTGGCAGGCACCTGCGCTTCAGCTCATCGACTAGTCTTCCCCGCGGGCCAGTGCCTGATCACGGGCGACCGCAGCCGCGATGGCTCTGGTCGCCAAAGGCGTGAGGCCGCCCTCCCCCATAAAGACATCCAATGCGGCAGCAGTCACACCCTTAGGTGAGGTTACAGCTTCGCGGAGAGCTGAAGCCTCCTCAGGCGAGCCATCCAGCAATGCACCCGCGCCAATCACGCCCTGGCGTGCCAGCCGCATGGCAAGTTCTGGCTCAAGTCCGTTCGCAATGCCCGCCGCAGCGAGCGCTTCGACCATGTTGAAGATGTAGGCCGGTCCGGACCCGGAAATGGTCATTGCAACCTGAAGCGTCTCTTCCGGCATAGGGCCCTCCACCCAGCCAAGAGGCGAGAGCAGATCATTGACGAGGCCAAGCTGCTGCTCACTGACACTTTCATCACAGCTCAATAGCGTGACGCCTTTGCCAACTGAGCCCGGCGTGCTTGGCAGAGCACGCACAATACGCCGCGTGCCAAGCGCCTCTACCAACCGGTCGACAGACCAGGCGGCCATGACGGAAATCACCAGCGTATTTTCATCGCAAAGCGGGCGGGCTTCGTCCAGAATACTGCCAAACACTTGCGGCTTGACTGCCACGACCAGAATATCAGCTGGCTCGCGCACTGGATTGAGAACGACCTCACCCTTTCCAGCCCACTCAGAAACGAGCGGTGTCGGCCGGGGCGCATAGACAGAAATCTGCGGCTTATCTTCTGCGTTCAGCCAGCCCTGCGCCATAGCAGAGCCCATTCGCCCACATCCAAGCAGCGCGATCTTCTGTGTCATCAGTTCCCCCTCAAACGTCCTGAAAACGCGTGGCGACATACACGATCGCTACGGTCGCACCATGCGAGATCAGACCGACCGTCCACCAGAGTGTTGGCCATTTCATCACCCAGTAATCCGCATTTGACCCGAGGCTGATCGCGGCAAACACGGCCATGCCAATCACCCAGCCTGCCAGATGGATGAAGAATGACATCTGCACTGCGGCATTGGCCTTTGCATTCTTCTGACGAATGATCTCGGCTGCTTCTGCTTCCGGGTCGATATAAAGCGCTGCGACATCCACCTGAAACGCGCTCGCCAGCGCCTTCAGCGAGTCGCCTGACGCCTGCTGCCCCGTTTCAATACGCTGCAGCGTGCGCAGGCCCACGCCCGCCATGTCTGCAAGGTGTTCCTGCGACCAGTGACGCTCTTCGCGCCAGCGTTTGATTTTTGCGGTGTCTGTTTTGAGTGACATGATGTGCTCCTGAGAAAAGTCGATAACAGAATTTCCTCAAAAGACGCAAAGCCCCGTGTTTCCGCCACGCCAGAGACCCGCCACCATGCCGCCAGAGGGCCGCCAGCCCTCCGCCAGCGGCCATTTGAGACGCGTGGCCTAGTCCTCAGACAGCGTCACACTTTCGAGGGCGGAATACGGAAAATCTACATTGGAGATATCAACTCCGGAAGCCTCACGCATTGCATCCAGATACTCGCCGAATGCGGCGCTGCGTAACTCCTGTTCCAGCTGGCTGCGCACCGCTTCGAAAGCCTCAGGCGGCGTCGAGCGCGTATCATTCAGCTTGATCACATGCCAGCCAAACTGGGTCTGAACAGGCCCTGCCACCTCGCCCACTTCCATCTCTTTGACGGCCGCATCAAACGGCCCAACCATTGCGCCGGACGCAAACCAGTTCAGGTTTCCGCCATTTGGCCCTGTTGGTCCGGTCGAATGGATACGGGCCAGTTCAGCAAAGTCTGCACCCGTATTCAGCTCTTCAATCAGGGTCAGCGCTTCAGCTTCAGTCGCGACCAGAATGTGAGAGGCATTAAACTCGCTGCGGCTGGCATCATCGGCAACATACTCGGCATAGGCCGCCTGAATATCTGCCTCTGAAACGCCCTGGTCGAAGACGGCTTCAGCCTGTGCGCTGGCCAGCAGTCTCCACCGCGACACATCCATAGCCAGTTGCGCTGCGCGTGTATCAGCAATGCCGTTTGCCTCGGCCGCTTGCGCCAGAACCAGCTCCGTCACGGCCTGATCAAGCAGCGCCGGGAAGCGGGCCTCTTCCGGCAGGCGGGCAAAATATCCGCCAGACTGCTCATTGAGCAGTGCCAGATGCCCAAGCGTGATCTCGTCCTCACCCAGCGTGACCAACACCATATCCGCGTCATATTCCGAAGCTGTTGCAGCCTCCTGCGCGAAAGCTGGTGTGCTCCACGCCATAATGAGAGCTGCAAGGCTGGTGGTAAGAACGGAATGACGCATAATATCCTCTGACTGTATCGGAGTTTCGGTTTGTAAGCTGGGCGCACCATGCATGGCTTGCCCCCTCACCGCAACAAACCGGCGCAGTGTTTCCATCCTGCCCCCAATCACTCGCCGCTAACGGGTGCACATTTTCGTCAAAGCCCCTATCTAGACTGCTTCTTATGCCCTCAAATATGGAAACTGGCGCATGACCGTGAATTCTGATGGACCGCATTTCTACGAACCGAACAACGGCCACGGCCTTCCACATGATCCGTTCAACGCCATTATCGGCCCACGTCCGATTGGCTGGATTGGCTCGCTCAGCGCAGACGGCATTCCAAACCTTGCGCCCTACAGCTTTTTCAACGCCTTCAACTACACCCCGCCGATTATTGGCTTTGCGAGCGTCGGCAGCAAAAAGGACAGCCTTCGCAACATCGAAGCGACGGGCGAATTTAGCTGGAACTTGGCCACGCGCCTGCTTGCCGAAGCGATGAATGAAAGCTGCGCGCCTATCCCTGCCGACGAAAGCGAGTTTGTGCGCGCCGGGCTGGAAGAGGCCCCTTCCCGACTGATCAAAGCCCCACGCGTTGCCGCCAGCCCTGTGTCATTTGAATGCAAGCTCACCCAGATTGTTCAGCTGAAAACTCAATCCGGTGAGGATGTGCCGACATGGGTCGCCTTTGGCGAAGTCGTCGGCGTGCATATCGCAGACGGCGTTCTGGTAGACGGCATTTATGACCCGGCCCGCGTGCAAACCATTTTACGCGCCGGTGGACCGGCCAGCTATTACGAGATCACACCGCAAAGCCAGTGTGAGATGATCCGACCTAAAAGCTAAGCCGTAACGGCGTCTTCATCCCAGCGGACGGCTTTTCTCAGCACGTCACCATAGCCCGTCGCAATACAGGGAATGCCCTCATAGAAGCCACGTGACGCCAGAATGCGATGCAGCTTTGGCAAGTTGTAGGGCGGCACAGCGGCCAGATAATGGTGCTCCAGATGATAGTTCACATCATTTGGGGCCAGGAAGATACGCTGCCAGAAAGGCGCCACCGTCGTACCCGTATTCAGGCGCGGATCGAGGCTCGTTCGGTCAGGTGCGGTGCCGTGCTCACCGATCTGACGAAGACGCACAATTGCCGGAAAGACGCAAAGCTCAGCCACCCACCACATCAGATACGCCCAGGGCGCGCCAACCGCAGTCAGCGTCGCTAACAGCAGGACGTGAAAGGTGAGCCATGGCCAGTTCCGCGACAGTTTGAATTTCCGGATCTTCATCACCGTTTCCCGAAACCCGGTCTGGCCGGTAAAATCGCGGATGAACTTGCGCTGGATGCTGGACTTTGAAACCGGGTAATTCTTCACAAAGCCAATATCCGGGTCATTCGGTGTGCCCGCATGTTTATGATGTTTCAGATGATAGGCCCGATAGGCGTGCAGCGAGATATTCATAGGCGCGCCCACAATGTAGTGGCCGACAAATTCATCCACTTTCTGGCTTTTGAAGAAGGCATGGTGCGCGCAATCATGATTGATCACGCCCAGCGCCAGCTGGCGTCCGCCTAACAGAGCAATGCCCAGAATGATGGTCAGAGGATTGGTCCAGACAATCGCCATCGCAAATGCGGCGACGATCAGCGCCCATGTCCACATAAGAGACGACAGCGCTCTGATATCTGACTTCTTGCTAAGTTCCCGCAACTCATCTCTTGTGAGTACGTCTGAGAGTTTCAGCGAATTCATGGGCGTTTCCTCGTTATTGACGGGATTGCTACACCTTTTTACACAATATGTCAAATTATGTATCATTTTAAGCCTCTCAACCCCGACGACGTCACGGCACGCGCGCTCATCCTTTCTGTGTTGAACACGATAGGAACGGACCAGCAGTCCATTGCCGAACTCATCCACACCGGGGATGTTTTCGGCATTGACGCCAAGGCCATGCGGGTCGCGGCAACGCGTCTGGTGAAGGAAGGGCTTTTGGACAGCCCCCAACGCGGCGTTTATCAGCGCGGGCAAAAGGCTGAAGGCATCACCCGACATGTGCGCAAATGGCAAAACGTTTCAGACGCTATCGGCGACTGGGACGGCAACTGGATCATCAATTTCAGCCAGCATTTAGGGCGAACAGACCGCAAGAAACTCCGCTCTGCCGAACGCGCTTACGGCCTGCTTGGCTATCAACAAGCAGAACCGGGTATGTGGGTCAGGCCAGACAATCTGACCGAAGATCTGGCAGGCCATCGGGGCCGTCTCATCGAGCTTGGTGCGGACGCTGATACTTTGACCATAGCGACCAAGGCAACGGCGCTGCCGCCCGAAACAGACTGGCGTGAGCTCTGGTCCGTCAACGACCTTCAACACAGCTATCAGGCGGCCATTGAGGAAATGGATAAAAGCCTTGCCCGCCTTGATCAGCTCTCTGCACCAGAGGCTGCGCGCGAAACGCTTCTTGTCGGGCAAGCTGTGATCAGAGCGATCAATCTAGACCCGCTTTTGCCGAAAGAATTCGGCGTGCTCGAAACGCTGCTTTCAATGGTGGAGAAGATGAAGGTCTATAACACGGCTGGCCGCGCCGCCTGGAAAAACTATCGAAGCCTGAGAGCGAACTGAAACGCTGCTCAACGTGTCATCCCGGAATGGCCGAGGGACATATCCGGGACCCAGTAGACAAGGTTTCGTAGTCTAATTCCGCTCAAACCTCATTCGGGTCATAGTTGAGAATTGGCCCCAGCCATTTTTCAGCCTTTGAGACTTCCCAGCCTTTGCGTTCGGCATAGCTTTCGACCTGATCGCGCTCGATACGGCCTACTGCAAAATAGACGCTTTCCGGATGTGAGAGATAAAGCCCTGAGACGGAAGCTGGCGGGGTCATCGCATAGCTGGAGGTGAGCTGAGTGCCGATACGGTCTGTCGCGCCGAGCAGGCGGAAGATGGTCTCTTTTTCGGTATGGTCTGGCTGGCACGGATAGCCGGGCGCCGGGCGAATGCCTGTATAGGCTTCCTTGATCAGCTCATCAGACGAAAAAGTCTCATCAGAGGCATAACCCCAATGGGTTTTCCGAACCTGCTCATGCAGAGCCTCTGCTGCCGCTTCAGCAAACCGGTCGGCCAGTGACTTCACCAGAATGGACGAATAATCGTCATTGGCATCTTCAAAGCGTTTCGCGTGTTCAGACTCGCCAAAGACAGACACACAGAAAGCGCCAATATGGTCGCCGCCTTCCGGACTGACATAGTCTGCCAGCGCGAAGTTCGGCTTCTGATTATCTTTCACCATTTGCTGGCGCAGCGTGTAGAGCGTTTCGCCGTTTTCCAGCGCAATATCATCGCCGACGGATTTCGCAGGCCAGAACCCGCACACGCCTTTGGCCTCAAACCAGCCTTCGCCGATGATTTGCTGCAGCATGGCCTGCGCGTCATTCCAGAGGCTGGTTGCCGCCTCGCCGACCACGGCATCCTCAAGGATTTGCGGGAAACGCCCCGCCAGAGACCAGCTGGCAAAGAATGGTGTCCAGTCGATATAGCGCTTCAGATCGCCCAGATCGAAGCTTACCTCTTTTACGCCGGTGAAAGCAGGCGCAGGTGGGGTGTAGGATTTCCAGTCGATCGGCACATGCTTTTCGCGCGCTTCAGCGATTGGAAGGCGCGGCTTAGGCGGGCCACCGGCGCGGCTTTCGCGAATGCGGGAATATTTGGACCGAACGGTTTCCCAGTAATGGTGCTTCTCATGCTCGTTCAGCAAGGATGACACCACACCCACGGCGCGGCTGGCATCATTCACATGTACAACGGGCTGGCGCAGAAAGGCTGGCTCAATCTTGATGGCTGTGTGCGCAGGTGATGTCGTCGCGCCGCCAATGAGCAGCGGAATATCCATGCCGCGGCGCTCCATCTCAGCAGCCACAACGACCATTTCATCAAGGCTCGGCGTGATGAGGCCAGACAGGCCGATCATGTCGGCATTTTCTTTTTCAGCCGTGTCGAGAATAGTTTCCACCGGCACCATGACGCCAAGGTCGACAATCTCATAACCGTTACAGGCCAGCACGACGCCGACAATGTTCTTGCCAATGTCGTGCACATCGCCCTTCACCGTTGCGAGGATGATTTTGCCGTTGGATTTGTTCTCCATCCCCATCCGGCGCTTTTCCTCTTCCATAAACGGAATAAGGTGTGCGACGGCGGCTTTCATCACACGTGCAGATTTCACAACCTGTGGCAGGAACATTTTACCCGCACCGAACAGGTCACCCACCACATTCATGCCGCCCATAAGCGGGCCTTCAATGACGTGCAGAGGGCGTTCAACAGACTGACGGGCTTCTTCTGTATCGTCGACAATGTATTCGGTGATGCCGTTAACCAGCGCGTGCTTCAGGCGCTCTGCCACTGGCCGTTCACGCCAGGACAGATCCTTCTCGACTGTTTTGCCCTTTTGGCCGCGAAACTTCTCAGCAATTTCGAGAAGACGTTCGGTGGAATCTGACCGGCGATTGAGGATCACATCCTCAACATGCTCGCGCAGGTCTGGTTCGATCTCGTCATAAATGTCGAGCTGGCCCGCATTCACAATGCCCATATCCATACCTGCCGGAATGGCGTGGTAGAGGAAGACAGAGTGCATGGCACGGCGGACAGGCTCATTGCCCCGGAAGGAGAATGAGACATTGGAAAGACCGCCTGAGATATGACAGCCCGGGCAGGTCTGGCGGATTTCGCGGGTCGCCTCGATAAAGTCGACGGCGTAATTGTCGTGTTCTTCAATCCCGGTTGCGACGGCGAAGATATTCGGGTCAAAGATAATATCTTCAGCCGGGAAGCCGACGGTTTCGGTCAGAATGCGATAGGCGCGCTGGCAGATTTCCACCTTGCGCGCCTGTGTGTCTGCCTGCCCTGTTTCATCGAACGCCATGACCACGACAGCTGCGCCATAAGCGAGACACTTACGGGCATGGTCGAGGAATTGCTCTTCACCCTCTTTCAGAGAAATTGAGTTCACAATCGCCTTGCCCTGCACGCATTTCAGGCCCGCCTCGATCACTTCCCATTTGGAGCTGTCGATCATTACAGGCACGCGAGCGATATCTGGTTCAGACGCGATCAGATTGAGGAAGGTCTTCATCGCCTCAACCGAATCAAGAAGACCGGCATCCATATTGATGTCGATGATCTGCGCGCCGTTTTCGACCTGCTCACGCGCGACTGAAAGCGCGGTGGTGTAGTCACCCTTTTCGATCAGCTTACGGAATTTCGCAGAACCGGTGACATTGGTACGCTCGCCCACATTTACGAAGCTGGCAGTCTGTTCAGTCATGAGTTTTCAGGTCTTCCAATGGGCCAGCAGCGCGGCGGGCGGCTTTAGAGTTCAGTCGATTATAGAGTTGCGTGCGTTTCAGCCGCCTCATCTATCGCGTTGCGGCGCGAATTTCCACCCGGATTGAGGCATGAATCATTGAGTTTTCCTGAAGGGTCCGAATGAGAATCGACCATGGACGCTACGTAAAGTCCGGAGCCATTGATGAAGACAGCCAATTATAGGACATTCTCACCAATAGGTATAATTTACGAATACTGAACACCCAACACGAAAACTGAGAATTTGGGCTATTTTTATATAGCTAACCTACACGAAATCCTGATCCGGTTTACAGAGTATATCCGTTGTCTCACCATTTAGCCGCCGCCCCAATTCTGGCTTCAACAGTAACGGCCCGCCGCAACGGTAAGTATTATATGCATTCGCGCACACTGAAATGTGTGACTTATTTCCCATATTTCAGGAAAAACCCGGCTATGAAAACCGAATACACAACCCCTGATTTCGCAGGCTAAATGCATTCAAAAATCTATATTTTCCGCAACAAATACAATGCGATAACAACCACCCGATCCGGAATACCGCTTATTCCTTTATGGCATTTTAACCGCAAAACTGTCTTGACGGCCTCACAATAGCAGTGCAGATGCAATGTTAAGTCCAAGTAATAAAGGACTGCCAAAAAAATATACCATAGGGAGGTAACTCGTATGAAACGCTTGTTTTCAACATGCGCGCAGTCGGCTTTTTGGCTGACTCTCGGGCTGGGCATGGCTATGCCAGCAGCTGCCCAGGAAGATGACACCGCTCCAGCGACGATCGAAGAACCAGAAGCAGCTGAAGAAGCTGCGGTGCAGACACGCGTTGTTGTTACCGGGTCATTCATTGCGGGAACACCGGAAGATTCCGCGCTTCCGGTAGACGTGTTCGGCCGCGCCGAACTTGAAGAGACCGGCATCAGCTCACCACTGGAATTCATCAAATCTCTGCCATCTGTTGGCTCGGTTCTTGGTGACTCCAACCAATTCTCCGCATCCGCACAGGGCGATCAGGGCGTCGGCTCCATCAACCTGCGTAACCTTGGCCAGACACGTAACCTTGTGCTGGTAAATGGTCTGCGCACCATCTCCGCTCCTGGCGACGGCTTCGCGAACACACAGCTCATTCCGATGTTCGCGCTCGATCGCGTCGAACTTCTGAAAGACGGTGCGGCAGCGACTTACGGTTCAGACGCGATTTCCGGCGTTGTGAACTTCATTACGCGCGACAATTTCGAAGGTGTTGAGCTCTCTGGCGACTTTACAGCCATTGACGGCGCTGATGGCGACTATGAAGTGTCTGCGCTCTGGGGCCGCAACTTCGAGAACGGCAACATCATGTTCGGTATCGGCCAGCAGCACCGCTCCGAGCTCGCGAACATTGAGCGCGACTGGGTATTCCAGGACTATGACACCAACCCTGCTGGCTGGTCTGCGCTCGGCAACCCTGGCACTTACCTGCCAATGCTTGGTGATATCTCACAGGGCGCAGCAGGCACCGTGCTTGGTCTTGCAGTAGACGGCTCCGATCTGGATGCATGTGGCGAAACCGGCGGCATCAACGGGACGACAAGCGGTCTTCCGATTTGTCGCTTCTCCTACATTCCGTTCGGCAACCTCGTTGAGGAGCAGGACCGTACGCAGGTTTACGCTCAGTTCGACGCAGATCTGTCTCCGGAATTCCGCATTAATGCGAACGCGCTCTATGCACGGACCGAGCAGAACAATAACCGTTATTCTCCATCCTTCCCGCCAACTCAGGGCCCTGAAGGTCCAGGCTATCTCTATGCCTTCTTCGTGCCTGACACGAACCCTGGCTATCAGGACTTCATCGACCAATCCGGTCTGTCTGGCGGCGTAGCTGACCCGGCAACCCCTGGCTCTTTTGCAAACCTTCTCGGCTCTTATTCTTCCATCCTGCTCGGTCGTCCGATCGGTAATGGCGGCGCAGAAGAACTGTTCGGTGGCCTTGGTGGCCAAATCGGCGAGTCTCAGGATGATGCGTTCCGCGTTTCCGGTGGCTTTGAATGGGATGTGACCGAAAACTCTATGTGGTCTACCGACATCACATTCTATCAGACCAACCGTCTGTTCTATAACTACGACATTGTCGGCCAGCGTCTGCAGGACTCTCTAGAAGGCTTTGGCGGTTATGACTGTGACCGCGTAAACGGCACAGCTGGTCAGGATGGCTGTCTGTACTTCAACCCGTTCATCAACGGTCATGCGTCTAACGCTGCACTGGGTCTCGATAACCCTGCTTATGTGGCAGGCAATGAGAACAGCTATGAAGTTCTGGACTATATCTACCAGCCAAACGGCACAGACCAGTCTGAAGACGTATTGGTGATCGATTCGGTTTACAGCGGTCTTTCCGGTCTGGACTTCGGTGCGGGTGAACTTGCTTACGCTGTTGGCGCGCAATACCGTCACTCAAACTTCTCAAGCGACCCGATCAACGATCTGTCCAACGCTGATATTCACCCATGCGCTGCCGAAGGCGACAACTCATGTCTGACCAGCTCTGATCCGGCAATCGGCCCTTGGATCTTCCTCGGTCAATCTTCGGAATCCCGCCTCCAGCAGAGCGTATACGCTGTGTTCGGTGAGCTGAACATTCCAATGACGGACACGCTGGAAGCTACTGTCGCGCTCCGTTACGAAGATTATGGCGGGCTGACTGGCTCAACAACTGACCCGAAAGTGTCTATCCGTTGGGAACCAACTGACTTCCTGGTACTACGTGCATCTACCGGCACAACGTTCCGTGGTCCGCTTCCAAGCAATCTGATTGACGGTCGCGCATTCACGAACCTGTCCGGCATTCAGGCTGCAGGCAACAACTTCAAATCTGTTGACCGTTACGGCAATCCAGAGCTCGCTCCGGAGACGGCCTTCACGTTCAACGTTGGTGCAGTGTTTGACTTTGGCGGCTTCGAAGCCAGCGTCGACTATTGGAGCTATGACTTCGAAGACGAGATCGTGAGCGTTCCTGCTCAGGCTATCGCGAACGAAGTTGCGAACGGCCCGGCTGATGGTACCCAGCTCGTCGATTGTACACACCCGCTTGCATACCTGATCACCTTCTCCGGCGACCAGTGTACTCAGGGTGTCACAACCGGTCTTGATATTGCTCGCGTCCGTTCTGACCTGATCAACGGTCCGGGTATCAAAACCTCTGGTATCGACTTCTCTGCAAGCTATGGCTGGGATCTTGGCCCAGGCTTCATGCTCGTCGGTGGTGCTGGTACATACACGCTTGAGTACGAAGTACGCGAACTGTTCATGGACGGCGTTTCAGTCGCTGAAGCTTATGACGCTGTGGGTTACAACAACTTCGACCGGACCGCGCCAGCGATCTCCGAGCTGAAGGGTAACCTCTATGCGAACTATAGTCTGGACGACATGAACTTCCGCTATCAGATCGAGTACATCTCAGGCACGGAAGATAACCGCAGCGGCATCATCTACGGCGCAGGCGCGTCTGATTATGTCCAGCACGATCTTCACGCATTCTGGGAAGTTCCGGTTGATTTCGCTGATGTTCGCATCAACGGCTCAGTCGAGAACATCTTCGACGAAGATCCTGCTCCAGCTCAGCTCGAACTGTCCTACAACCCATTCGTAGGCAACGCGCTTGGACGCACATTCACAATCGGCGCGACCATCCAGTACTAGGATCCCGCGCAGACTGCAGAAAAGCCCGCCATTCCCCTGGCGGGCTTTTTTTGTGCCTGATTTTCAGGGGTCAGATTTCATCATCTGGATCGACCGAATAGCCAAGAACGGAGCCAACACCGTAAAAGGCGATTGCGGCAAACCCACCGGCAAGAAGTCCTGCGAGATACACATTCGAGCCAGCTATCACCATACCCAGATAGGACAGGCCATAAACGGCAACTGGCACTGCAATGCCGGTGAAGAATTTCCAGAAGTCGCTCATGAAAGGGTCATGTTCTGAGGTGCTCAGAAGCCTCCATCAGAGCCGCCATCAAATCCTCCGCCGCCTCCACTAAAGCCGGAATCGTGATTATGCCCACCAGCTCCATGCCCACCGGACCCACCTCCTCCGCCTTTACCGAAGAGGGCAACCAGACCCGCAAACAACGCGCCGCCAATAGCTGCCAGCTGGGCCAGGACTTTGTTCTCCAGAAACAAACCGGCCATTACACTCACGACGAAGTAGAAGAATGCCGCAAAGAAAACCGCGACAATGCCCTTCAACACCCACTTCATGCATTCCCCTCCGCCTAAGGGGAGCCCGCACCCAACGGCCAGTTCCCCGTTTTTAGTCGAGGGAAAGAATGTACCGGCTGGTTAAACCAGTAAACCCATGCGCGTTGGCCGACAGGCTCGCCCGCCTCATTCAAAACATCTCGTAAAATACGTCGATAGAGCGAACCCGCCGGATCATCTGGCACAACGTCTTCGAATTCATCGAGTGCAGTCAGAAGCGCCAGATCATCGAGACGGTAGAGGACACCTGTTACCAGCCCCTCGCCCTCTACAATGCCCGGATAGCCGCCGACATCAAAAAGGTCGCCGCGCAGGAAAGCGGGCCCCAGGAATTCGCCACCCGCTTCCAGATCAATATGCTCAGGCGCACCGACAGCGCCCCGTTTCAAAAGACCATAGAATACAAAAAGTGCCGATTTCGTCATCAAATGTGCGCCCCGATTTAAAATCACTTCGCCACGTTTGACTTACCAATCCGACGCCTTTTAGGAAAACTTTTGATCAGGCCCCCACCCACAAAATGAGCCGTCCATGATCCTCTCTCATGCCCAGAAATACATTTTCCTGAAAAATAAGAAGGTCGCAGGCTCAACCGTCGAGTTTTATCTGTCCCGTTTCAGTGGACCAGATGACATCGTCACACAGATTGGCAGTGAACCTGAACGTATCCCTCCCAGCCTGCGTTATTTATTCGGACGCGATACACGCTTCCAGAATTCAGCCGGATACAAAAACCATATGGGAGGGACCCGCGTACGCGCTAAAATTCCAACGGAGGTTTGGGACACCTATTTCAAATTTTGCATTGAACGCGAACCACTCTCCAAAACCGTCTCAGCTTTTCATTTCAAAACCTGGCAGATCAGCGATAAGGGCGATGCGGTATCCACATTTCTGGACTACGCCTTTCCCAATTTTTATTCCGATATTTTTCGGTATTTCGAAAACGGCAAACTGATTGCCGACAAAGTGGTTAATTTCAGCCGCCTGACCGAAGACATGACAGATGTCTGCACCCGACTCAAAATTCCGTTTGAGGGCGATTTCGGTTTTAAATCAAAATCATTCCAGAAGCAGAAGAGCCATCAGAGCCTCAATCTTACAGAAGAACTCAAGCAAGAGTTCGCAGATGGGTATGCGCTGGAAGCCGAAATCCTGCCCTTCATGAAGATTGCTGGCTGCTCACCCTCCTCTCCTGCTGTTCTGCCGTGGAATGAGGCCCGTGTCGCTCGACTGCAAGATGATTTCGAGACTGGCTTAAAGCACGTAAATCGAGCCTTGAGGCGGGATAAGGACTATGTACCCGCGATCAGAGAGAAGGCGCTAATTCTCAGCAAGGCAGGCGAAGCTGAACGGGCAATCAAACTTATAACACGCGCGAGTGAAGCAGCGCCCGAACGAACGAGATATCTTATAGACCTCGCCCAGATTTCAGCGTCAGCAGGTGACACAGACAAAGCTGAACGCGCTTTCCGCGATGCTATTGCGCTTTCCCCCAAGAACCCGCAACTCAGAACGGACTTTTCAAATTTTCTGGCCGCAAATGGGCAATCAGATCTCGCAGCTAAAGAAGCAACGTCAATTTTGCCTTTGATAGAGCCCGATTTGAATGAGCACTTCAAAACAAGATTGAATAGACTCGTCTGGAACAAGCAATTCAAGAAAGCTCTTGATCTGATAGACGCCCAGACGCTCGAGCCAGAAGATGGCACCAGCTTCGAGCCTCCTCCCGGCACAGTTTCTCATGTCCGCAAACTTCGCTGGCGCGAAAGTGTCGGTTTGAACATGCTTCGGGCCGGAGACCTCGAAGGAGCTGGCAAAATTTTGCTCTCAGAAGAATTATTCATCGCTGACAAAGGTAACGGCTTCGCCAAATTTATGGAGACTGCCGCGCAGTCTGCCAGCGCGAGCGAAACCGAAGACCTGATAGGACAAGGCCTTTCCTGGAATCCGACGGGCACGAATTTTTACAATACTGCGATCGAGCTATTAGTCGACAGCCAAAACCTCCAGCTCATTGATCAGCTTTGCTCAATCGCGCAGGAACAATGCGGGCATATTTCCGGCCTCATGGCACGATGCGCCCGCCTCCGAAAGAAGGCTAGCGCACGCGGCTCCTCAGTGACGCCGAACTGAATTAAGCGACCTCGAACGGCTCAAGCCCTGAAAGGCGAAGTGTCTGACGGCTTTCAGCGGGCTTGCGCGGCGCAACACCCTCAACAGCTTTTGCAATCGCTTCGATGTGCGCGGGCGTCGTACCACAGCATCCACCCACAATGTTCAGCAATCCATCACGCGCCCATTTTCCAAGATGCGCCGCCGTTTGCTCGGGTGTCTCATCATATGTGCCCATTTCGTTAGGCAGGCCCGCATTCGGATGGGCTGAAACCAGAGCATCAGACACGCGCGCAAGGCTCGCAATATGCGGCCGCATGAGTTCAGCACCAAGCGCACAGTTGAACCCGACAGCGAAAGGCCTGGCGTGGCGAATGGAATTCCAGAACGCTTCAACAGTCTGCCCTGAAAGCGTACGTCCGGACCGGTCGGTAATCGTGCCGGAAATCCAGATTGGCAGCTCTTCCTGGCCTTCTGCCTCGAGATCGCGAATGGCCTTGATCGCAGCTTTGCAGTTCAGCGTATCTGTAATGGTTTCAATGACATACATATCAACCCCGCCCTTATAGAGCGCCGCCACCTGATGGCGGTATGTTTCGTATACGTCATCAAAAGTGACCGAACGGGCACCCGGATCATTCACATCCGGCGACATAGACAACATCTTGTTGAGCGGCCCGATTGCGCCCGCGAGGAAGCGTGGCTTGTTTGGCTCTTTAGCTGTCCATTCATCGGCGATGCGACGGCCAATTTTAGCGCCCTCATAATTGAGGTCATAAACGGACTGTGCATCCAGCTCATAGTCATCCTGAGCAATGGTGGTCGAGCAGAATGTGTTCGTCTCTGAAATATCCGCACCAGCGCCAAAATAGGCGTTGTGAATGTCTTCGATAATGTCAGGACGTGTAACATTGAGAATGTCGTTATTGCCCTTCATCTGACCCGCGAAGGCGGTGAAGCGGTCGCCGCGATAGTCCTCTTCAACGAGGCCTTTATTCTGGATCAGCACGCCCCAGGAGCCATCAAAGACGAGAATACGCTCTTCAGCGGCCGCTTTCAGCGCAGCAAGGCGTTCAGTTCGGTTCATCTGTCTCATCCTCTGTGTCAGATTCCTGGCTATTGGATTGCTCCATTAGCATGTCATTCAGTTCGCGCCAGCTCCCGCCAGCCTGTTCGGGGATCTGCCCGGTCTCTTCTATATCCGGCGCCAGACTACACAATGCAGACATTTGACGCTCTTCCAGATGCCTCATCAGCGCCTCGGCCAATGCGACGGAATTTGGCGCCGCATCTACGCTGGCAGGCCGGATTGCCGGGCACTCCATCGTGATATCAGCCTCATCTTCAAGGCTTTCAAGGCAGCTCGCATAATATGTGATCGTCGCTTCGAGCTGCCCACAAGGCGTATTCAGAACCCGCGTTATCGGCCCCATCGTATCCCGTGCAAAAGCCAGATTTCGTTCGGCCTGGCTCTCGCCGGAATTTCCGGCCTTGAACGCTATTGTGCCGATCAATATCGACACCAACACAAGAATGATGATGTTCAGCGCTCTATCGAACAGCTTTTCCATCATCCTCTCCGTACGCACTCAGTCGTGGCGCTCAGGCTGCCTTCGCGGTCGGTTTGATACCAAGAAGACGACAGGTCGACAGAGAAAGCCCCGCCTTATTCAGCGTGTAGAAGTGGAAGTCCTTCACGCCCTTGTCTGCCAGCTTCATAGTGAGGTCTGCCGCGACGTTGGCCGTGATCAGCTCGCGTTGTTCAGCGTCATCATCAAGCCCTTCATAGAGCTCATGTAGCCAGTTTGGCAGCGTGGCTCCGCAAAGCGCAGAGATACGCTTCAGCCCATTGAAATTCGGCTGCAACATAATGCCCGGCACAATTGGAATATGAATACCGGCATCGCGCGCCGCATCCAGAAATGAAAGATAATGGTCCGGCTCAAAGAAGAACTGCGTGATGGCACGGTCTGCACCTGCATCCTGCTTGGCTTTGAGAATTTCCAGATCGCGCTTCAGACCGTGGCTGTCCGGATGGGCTTCCGGATAGGCCGCAACTGAAATTTCAAAACGTTTGCCCAGCGCGGGCTTGTAATTACGGATCGCCTCAATCAGCTCAATGCTGCCCGAAAAGCCTTCCGGATGAGCCTCAAATTTTGCGCCCATGCCTTCTGGCGGATCACCGCGCAGCGCAACGATATGCTGAACGCCAGCGTCAAGGTAATCATCTACAACGCCCATGACTTCAGCTTTGGAGGCGCTCACACAGGTCAGGTGCGCCGCGGGCACAAGATTGGTTTCTTCCACCATGCGCTTTACCGTCCGGTGTGTGCGGTCGCGCGTAGAGCCGCCCGCGCCGTAGGTCACAGACACGAATTCCGGATGCACAGGCTCCAGACGGCGGACCGATTCCCATAACTTGTCTTCGGCCTTTTCCGTTTTTGGCGGAAAGAACTCGAAAGAGACATGAATATTCTTTGGGGCGTGTTGCAGGCTCATGCCGCATATTCTCCAATTTGCGGCTGTTTCTCAGCCGTCCATATTGTCACTGCCAGACCATGCTCGTCAGACGGGCTGAAGCGTACCGGGTCCAGAGGTTTTAACCGCGCTGCGGAAGACCATCTCGTTATTTCTTCATCTGACAGACCAAGGCGTCTATGTTCATGCTCGGTCCTCAGAAACTCCTGAGTGTGCGGCGCGAAGTCTACCATAAGCAGGCGACCACCGGGTTTCAGTATGCGCGCAGCCTCCGAAATCACACGCTCGGGCTGATCCATATAGTGAAGCACCTGATGAATCGTTACGAGATCGGCCACGCCGTCATCAAATGGTGGTGCGGTGACATCGCCATGGCGAACACTCGCATTCGATACGCCCGCACGTTCCAGATTGCTGCGAGCGATGGTGAGCATTTTATGGCTCAGATCGACACCCTCGGCACGCTCCACCTTATCAGACAGAAGCGTGAGCATGCGGCCCGTACCTGTTCCGAGGTCAACCATGAAACCAAAAGGTTCTGCGCCAACCGCCTTCAGAAGCGCGGCCTCAACATCCTGAGTTGGATAATGCTGTCCACGCACATCATCCCAGCTCTCGGCCTGACGATTAAAATAGTTTTCCGCAGCGGATGCACGGCCCTCCTTCACACCAGACAGGCGTTGGAAGTCGCGCACATATTCGGGGTGGTCAGCAGGGATAAAAGGCAGGATAGCGTCCACCAGCACGCGAGCCTCGCCAATGGCCGGCAGTCGGTAAAATACCCACGCGCCCTCAGGCAGACGCTCCACCAAGCCAGCGGCTGTGAGAAACTTCATATGGCGCGACAGGCGGGGCTGGCTCATGCCCATAATCTGGACCAGCTCACCGACGGACAATTCCCCACGCGATAAAAGAGCCAGCACGCGCAGGCGCGTCGGCTCTCCAATACTGCGAAGGGCTTCTACAAGATCCATTGATATCTCACTTTCAAATCGTATAAACATATCTTTATATGATTTTGTCAAGCTGGAAAACGTGTCGTGAATTTCACTTGTCGTGCGGTGTCATGTTGCGTTAGCAACACAGGTTTAGAACGATTGCTCTAAAAATCACGAACCCGTGACTTGAATAAACGAAAAGAGAACCAATTTCTGCGTCCAGACGTAGTAAGAAAAAGTATTTGCTGACCAGAGCTACCTGCCGGAAGGGGACCATGAAAATATTCTCAGTATTAGCGCTCGCGCTGAGCGTGGCTGCGTGTGCCACTTCCCCGGGCCAAACCTCTCGGGAAGATCCTTATGAGGACTTCAACCGATCCATGCTGGAATTCAATCTGGCGGTGGATGATGCGGTTCTGGAACCAGCCTCACAGGCTTACACAGCCGTCACCCCACGTTGGGGCCGGGATCGTGTAGCCGACTTCTTCGGTAATCTGGGTGAACCAGTTACTTTCGTGAACGACGTTCTGCAGGGTGAACCAGACCGTGCTGCTGAAACGGGTATTCGCTTTGTCGTCAATTCAACGGTCGGTCTGGCCGGTATTTTCGACGTGATGCGATTTGGCGGCATGGAAGGCCATGATGAGGATTTCGGCCAGACGCTGGCCGTATGGGGCGTAGATAGCGGTCCGTATCTTGTCATGCCGCTTCTGGGGTCAACCAACCCGCGTGATCTGGTGGGCTTTGGCGTAGACCGCGCCATGAGCCCGACAAACTACGTGGTGTATTCAGGAGATGATGACGAGGACCTCGCCATTCGTAGTGGCATGGTCATTCTGAATGGTCTTAACGCACGCTCCCGGGCGCAAACCGCAATTGAAACATTGCGCGAGCAACCCGAGCCATACATCGCGCTGCGTCGGACCTACACCTCACAAAGAGACGCTGAGATCAGAAATGGGCAAACTGACCCCAATGCGTACCAAGATTTGCCCGATTTTGATGATTTTTAGACCTGTCGGAGGGACTAACGATGGCACATTTTATAAAAACGATTGCGATAGCAGCGGGTGTGGCATTGGCAACGGGATTTTCTGCTGCAGCTGACCAAGCTTCTGAGAACTATGTACGTGTGAATGCCAATGCGGCGCTTGATACTCTGAACAATCCTGAACTGGATGCAGATGATCGCCGCGCAGAATTTCAGGCGCTGATGAACCGTTTCACGGATCTCGAGCGCGTCTCACGTTTTGTGATTGGGCGCTATGCGCGCACCTTCTCAGACGCTGAGTTTGAATCCTATCTCACGGCGTATTCACGCTATGGCCTGGCGACCTATGAAGCCGAGCTGGATAAATATCGCGGCGAAGAAATTGAAGTCACCGGTTCAACAGACCGCAACGACTCAGACTCCGTCGTAGAAACAGTTGTTCGCCGCGCGTCTGGCGATCTGCCTGTACGCTGGCGCGTTCTGAAAATGGACGATGGCAACTATCAGGTTGTCGATGTGGCGCTGGAGATTGATGGCAACCTGCTCTGGCTCGCGATTGAGCAGCGCGCACAGTTCATTGCTATTCTTGATCGCTCCAATGGTGATGCGCAGGAACTGATCAACACGATCAACGGCATGACGGCACGCCTTGAAGCCCGAGCCGTTGCTCAGCGCACGGATGCGTCCAATGCAATCCCGGGTGCAACGCCACAGTCTGGCCGTTAAAACGCTTAACTGACTGCACCACGTAACAAAAAAAGCCCGGCGAACTGCCGGGCTTTTTCTTTTTCAGTTTATTCGGCGGCTACGCTCGGCAACTCATAGTGAACCGGGGCGCCCGGCCCAAGATCAATGCCAAGGAAGACCCAGCCCACCATCAGGACCAGTCCTGAAATCATGATCCAGATGGAATACGGGATCATGATCGCCGTAAGCGACCCGATACCGAAATTCTTCTGCCAACGCTGAGCGAAGATCAGAATGAGCGGGAAGTAGACCATGAGCGGCGTAATGATGTTCGTGCCGGAATCACCCACACGATAGGCCGCAGTCGCACCATCCGGTGACACGCCCAGCAGCATCAGCATTGGCACCATCACGGGGGCCAGAAGGGCCCATTTTGCGCTGGCAGAACCAACAAACAAATTGATCAGACCAGCGAAGATCACGATCAGCCCGAGCAGGATCGGCAATGGCAATCCGGAGTTTTCAATCGCCGTTGCACCGTGCACAGCGGAGATCAGCCCCAGATTAGACCAGTTGAACATTGCTACGAAGTGAGCCGCTGCAAAAGCCAGAACCAGATAATAGCCCATGTCTTTCATTGCATCGGCCAGCATAGCGACCAGATCGTCGCCGGACGTGATCTTCTTCACGGCGATACCATAGCAAATGCCTGCAGCCAGAAAGAGCACGAGGAACCCGCCAACCAGAGACTGGAAGAGCGGCGAATAATTGGCGATGGAGCTACACGCCCCCGCTTCGGCTGCTTCTGCAGGACACGCGGCCTCATTGATGAGAGGCGTACCCGGGCCAAGCGTCATGAACGCCCAGAGCAGAATGACTACGATAATGGAAAGCCCCGCCCATTTGAGGCCTTTCTTCTGGTCAGCCGTCAGCGGCGCGTCTTCATCAGTCAGCTGAACGGCGCTGTCTTCAGACGGCGTCCATGTGCCAAGACGAGGCTCAACGATCTTATCCGTTACAAACCAAATGACCGGGATGAAGATAACCATCATCGCCGTGATAAAGTACCAGTTGCCCGCAATGTTTGCGTCATAGTCTGGCACCAGAATTTCAGCCGCAGCCTCGGTGATCCCATAGAGAAGTGCATCGAGCTGGCCCGGCGCAAAGTTCGCAGAGAAGCCACCAGAGACACCGGCAAAGGCCGCTGCAATGCCTGCAATCGGGTGACGTCCCGCAGAGGCAAAAAGTATACCCGCCAACGGAATGAGCACCACATAGGCCGCATCTGCTGCGTGGTTACCTGCCATAGCCACGAAGGCCACAACTGGTGTCAGCAGGAATTTCGGCGCGCTTTTCACAGCCGCCCGCATCGCATCTCCGAACAGGCCAGTCCGTTCAGCCACGCCGGCACCCAGCATGACCACGAGCACATACCCAAGCGGATGGAAGTGCGTGAATGTAGCCGGCATATCTGTCCAGAGCCGCTGGATATTATCAGCCGAAAGCAAACTCTGCGCTGGAATGGTGCCATCGTCGCCAATGGAGAAGCGCGCACGGCTCGCATCCGACATGCCCGCCAGAACCTGATCGCTCAGTACAGCAGAAAGGCCGGTCAGGTCTGCCAGCACGGAAATCGCCATCAGAATGACGATCAGAAACATAAAGATGAAGACGGGGTCCGGAAGGCGGTTACCCGCACGTTCAACGAACCCCAGAAACCCTCGCGCGCGGTCCTGTGTATCAGGTGTATCACTCATAACATTTGCCCCAAAACATAACGTATCTGGCCCAGTAGAAACGGTCATTGGCCGATAGGCAATGCCCGACCGCAATCATCAGGCATGAGGGGCTGAAGAAAAATCTTCCGCCTGACGCTAACGGAAGGGGCGACAGGAGCAAATCCGCTCGCTAAGTATTCAGGCAACAATACTCGTAAAAAGAGGGAGAGACATCATGAAGACGAGAATTACAGAGCTGTTCGGCATTGAGCATCCGATCATTCAGGGCGGTATGCACCATGTGGGCCTCGCGGAAATGGCAGCGGCTGTTTCCAACGCTGGCGGCCTTGGCATCATCACAGCGCTCACCCAGCCAAGCCCTGAAGCGCTGGCTAATGAGATCGCACGCTGTAAGGATATGACCGACAAACCGTTCGGCGTGAACATCACCTTCCTGCCATCCCTCAACGCACCGGATTATCCGGCAATCGTCAAAACGGTTATCGATAGCGGCGTGAAGGCGGTTGAAACCGCGGGCAACAATCCAGTGGCTGTTCTGCCTTATCTGAAAGAGGCTGGCGTTAAAGTCATTCACAAATGTACGGCTGTCCGCCACGCGCTGAAGGCGCAATCCATTGGCTGTGACGCAGTATCTGTTGATGGCTTTGAGTGCGGCGGCCACCCGGGCGAAGACGATGTTCCAAACTTCATCCTTCTGCCACGCGCAGCCGATGAGCTGGAAATCCCGTTCGTCTCTTCCGGCGGTCAGGCTGATGGCCGTTCGCTCGTTGCCTCTCTCGCTTTCGGCGCTGAAGGCATGAATATGGGCACGCGTTTCATCGCAACGAAGGAAGCTCCGGTCCACGAGAACGTGAAACAAGCGATCCTCGCAGCGACAGAGCTCGACACGCGCCTCGTTATGCGTCCCCTTCGCAATACAGAACGCGTTCTGACCAACGATGCTGTTGAACGCCTTCTCGTGAAAGAGAAAGAACTCGGCGCTGACCTGAAATTCGAAGATATCGCGAATGAAGTTGCCGGCGTTTATCCGCGCATCATGAAAGAAGGCGATATGGATGCAGGCGCATGGTCTTGCGGCATGGTCGCTGGCCTCATCAATGACATCCCGACCTGTAAAGAACTGATCGATCGCATCATGACGCAGGCTGAGGAAATCATCACCGCACGCATGGGCGGCATGCTCAAAGGCTAAGCCTTCTGGCAAGGCGGATGGATTTGCCGTCCGCCTTCCCTTTTCTTTTGGCTATGCCTGAACCCACGGGCTGCCAGACGCGTTCAAAAGCGTCACGAACAGCGAATTCACTGGCGTCGGAATGCCGTGTTTCGCACCTAATCGCACAATCACGCCATTGCGGGCATCCACTTCCATTGGCCGACCAACCATGCGGTCTGCATAAAGCGAATTGCCGACGCCTTCCGGCGCATTGCGCGCACCTTCAACGACCTGTTCTATAACACTGTCATCAATCTGCGCGCCTTCAGCACGCGCGACAGCGGCGCATTCGGTCACAAGCCCGCGCACCAGCGTTTCGATCTCACCGGTCCAGACAGGCCCGGTTGACCGCATGGTGAGCGCAGGAAAAGCCCCGGCGCAATTCAGACACAGCTTTGCCCAGGCACGGCTGGTCCAGTCGGACACCGCGCTCACATCAATTGGCGTATGGGCGAAGAGGTCGGTAAAGACGTCACCGTCCGGCCCTTCCGGCACGACAATCCACCCAATCGCATTCTGAACAACACGGCCCGGCGCGGTGCGACCTGCGGGAATATCGACCACGGCAGGCACAATTGCCTTACCGGGCAGAAGCGACGCGAACCGCTCCATATGTTCAACACCATTCTGAACGATGACGAACCGCGTTCCATCTGCCGCCAATCTTTCGACCCATGGCAGCACAGAAGCTGAATCATAGGTCTTTGTGCAGATGAAAACCCAGTCGGCAGGCTTCGCGTCTTCCGGATCGGTGATGACCAGAGGGTCTGCCGTGATTTCCCCCGCAGGCGTTTGCGCCCGCAATCCGGAAAAACCGGTGCGGGCGCATAGCGTGATCTCATGTTCAGGCTTTTGAGCGAGCCAGGCAGCCAGAGTTCCCCCAAGCGCGCCCGGCCCGATAATAGCGATATGTGTCAGAGCTTACTCCTCAGAGGCTTCTGTTTCTTCTGTTTCCTCTTCAGCAGCGTCACGGTCCGGCGTTGGCGCTGAAGAATGAGCCATGAAAGTCGGATCCACGCGCATCTGACTCGCCTGCTCATAATCATAACCGAGTGCCAGAATGTCAGCGTCCTGACCAGCCGTGCCGATGAATGAAAGCCCCAGCGGAACGCCTTCAACAGCGCCCATTGGAACCGTCAGATGCGGATAGCCAGCGATTGCCGCAAAACCGCCGCCGCCAGACCAGCTCGGCCAGACATCTGGTTCTGTCGGCACAGCGACAGGTACAATCGGGCCACTTGGAGACACCAGCACGTCGACATCATACTGAGACAGCATCAGATCAATGCCAAACTCACGTGTAGCGCTTTGAGCAATGGCAACAGCCTCGGCGTATGCAGGATCTTCAATGCCGTTCGTAGCTTCGGCCTCAACGAACAAATCCTGTCCGAAAATAGCCAGCTCCTCTTCAGCGTGCGCCTCATTGAAGGCAATCAGCTCAGCCATAGTGCGTGCCTCAACCGTTTCCGGCGTGCCTTCAAGGTATTCATTCAACGTGATTTTGAATTCGTGCAGCAGAACGAGGAAAGCGCTCTCTCCGAAATTCTCGACCTGTTGTTCAAAATCAGGGATTTCGACCAGAACAGCCCCTTCAGCTGCAAGAACCTCAAGCGCCGCATCAAAGGCTTCTGCAACACCCGGCTGATCGCTTACCGTGAAGCGCATCACACCGATCCGTCGGCCTTCCAGAGCGGTATCAAACAGGCCAGTCGTGAAGTCCGTTGCGCCCTCACCGGTTGCCATGGCGGTCAGCATCATCGCTGCGCCTGTGACTGTGCGCGTCATTGGACCTGCGGTGTCCTGCGAAGAGGATATCGGTACAATGCCCGCCTGAGAGACGAGGCCCACAGTCGGTTTAAAGCCGACAATGCCGTTCGCGTTTGACGGGCAAATGATAGAGCCATTGGTTTCTGTGCCAACACTGCCTGCAGCCAACATGGCCGCTGTCGCCGCACCGGACCCTGCACTGGAACCACAAGTCTGACGGTCCAGAACATGAGGGTTCAGCGTATGGCCACCCACACCGGACCAGCCAGACAGAGAGCCATTTGAACGGAAATTCGCCCATTCAGAGAGATTGGTTTTACCGAGAATTACGGCGCCATGCTCACGCAGTGCGGCCGCCAGAGGCGCATCTTCAGACGCATAGTTTTCTACCAACGCCAGTGAACCGGCCGTCGTCGGAATACGGTCAGCCGTATCGATATTGTCTTTAAGGAGAACCGGCACGCCCTGAAGCAGGCCGACATTTTCGCCAGCCGCTCGACGCGCATCAATGGCGCGGGCCTGCTCAATAGCGTCAGGGTTCAGGCTGAGGATAGAGTTGATGGTCGGCCCGGACTCATCAACGGCCTCAATCCGCTGGAGATAGGCCATGACCAGGGCTTCAGACGTCACCTCTCCGGCTTCCAGATATGCGACCAGTTCAGGTAGCGTGCTTTTCGTCCAGTCCACGGAAACTTCGGCCGTTTCTTCCACAACAGGCTCAGCCGTCTCAGAACCACAGGCCGCTAGAAGCAAAGCAGCTGCGCTCAAAGCAGAAAGGTGTTTTCTCAGCATAGGTCGATTTCCTCCAAATCAGGCGACACACTGCGTCGCCCGTTTTTCGGAGGCAAGCCAGAAGAGTAGAAATTACCCCGGCAGGTATGGATTGAAGGCAGAATTGTCTGCTGTGCGTGCAGGCCAGAGCTGGGTCCACTGACCGGACTGACAACTTACAACAGAAGACGTCAGAGCTTCACCCTGAATGACCAGTCCGTTCGCAACAGCGAGGAGATTCGAAACGCCCAGCGCGTCCTCCATGCTGACTGACATGAGGCCATTGCGGTCATACAGAAAGTAGACAGCGTCCTCGCTCGACGCATTGCATGTTTCCGGAAGCCAGATCTGACCAGAGATCAGGCCATTCGAAGAGGATGCAAACTGAATGCGGCGGTATTCGTCTTCACGAACCTCACCCATCAGCTCACGCGTGTTACCGACGGCCAGTTCAAACGCTTCATCTGCGGACACGTCCTGGTCTGCGAGCTGCTCTTCAGAAACGGCTGCCAGAGTTTGCGGGCTATCCAGCATGAGCACGGCCATCAGATCACCAGCAAACGGGCGCGCCACGAGTGGCGAGTCTGCGCCAAGGTTCACATTGCGAACATAGGATCGGGAGCGGAGCTGAACCACCAGACGGTTTTCGAAATTGCTGTAATCAATGCCCGCCGTGATCAGGTCTACATACTGGCCAGCATAATCGGCAATGACAGAATCAAGCGTTTCCGGGGAAGATACATAAGTGCGATAAGCAGCATCCAGATGCGCTTCAAAATCGCAATTGTCCGGTGATGTGCCAGATCGGAAGCTTTCTTCAGACAGGCGTACAAAGCACAGCTCTTCATCGCTGAGCGCCTGCATGGTTTCGATAACAGAGTTACGGAATTCGATAGGCGTGAGTGTATCGTCAGCCTGCGCGGCTGCCGGAAGTGACACTAGTCCTGAAATGACCGCTCCTGCGGCCAGAATGCCTTTCAGCATGAATTCCTCCCTCGCCGGATTTTTCCAGCGTTATGCGTTATGTCCGACAGTGGCTGGTGTTGTTCACCAATCTTGCCTTCGGGTGGCATCCGGTATGTTCCGGCTGGTCTATCACTGTTCGGTTAATGCAGATTAACCAGAAATAGTGTGCCATGTGAAGACAAAAATTTCACTGTACGGAGGAAATACGCAAGTCTTAGACCAGTATTTCCAAGAATAGATATCCCGAACCATTATAATATTTGGGAATAAATCCGGGATATCTCTATGCGACCTTAATTCTCTTCGAGAATAGTGACCTCGCCTTCCAGTCGCATATCCATGGATGCAATCTTCCAGTCCGGTCCGCTGGCACCATCCTGCAGAACCAGCGTGTACTCACCAATCGTATTGAAAACAGTGTCATCCAAACGGCGCCCATACATCTGAACGGGCACGATAGCTGCATCGGCGACACCCATTTCAGCTTCAACCGGGCGACCGATCATGACATGCACTTCGTCATAATTCTGCATGGCGGAAACGAATTCTTCCTGGCTCATATTGCTGGCCGCGCCATCTTCAGCCCAATAGGAATAGGCGTCCTGCCAATCGCCTTCCTGCATGGCAAAAGCATATTGCTCCAGAACTGAACCAGCATCGCGAATACTACCCGGTTCAATCGGGCTTTCGTCCAATGGCGTACGATCATCCGGCAGTCCACCGGGCGCACCCGGCCCCGGTGGAACCAGAACGCCAGCGCTCGCCATTCCATTTCCTGAAAGCAGTGGCTCATCGCTCGGTTCAGAGGGCGCCGGGACAGGTGTTTCAACACTGACCACCGGCTCTTCAAATACCACTTCGTCCTCGCTCTGTCCGCAGGCCGCAACAAGTGACGCCGTTAGCGCCAGTGCAGACGCTGCCAGAAAGGGACGGTACGAATTTTTATCGGATCGGAACATCGTAAATCTCCTTGATCATCCGTTTTGCAACGTCTGTTCAACGGCCAAAGTTCCGGTGATGGTGCTCTGTTCAGTCGAGAACGGATCGCGCCCGGCGCATGCGGCTGGCATTTCTCATTGCTCTCGTGAGCGCATCGCCGCGGTCCTTGCGGACTGCGCGACCGGGCTGAGTATCGGATTTCTGGCGTGAAGAAATGGATCTCGCCAGGGAGGTTGCAAACGCGGCGGATACTGGGGACATACCGGGCATTGCGTGGTTCCTTTCAACTGTTCTCACAGTTAAGACGTGCCGCCAGCCATATTGTTTCAATTTAAACTCTCGCGTTAACAAGGCGTTAACGATTTGAGGCAGAAGCGCGGCAAGCAGGTTAAATACTGTCCACACTTGAAATGTCGCTTGCGCCAATTGCCCTCGCGCCGCACCCGATCGCGACGATTGCCTGATTCCACGAATACCCACATTCTGAGCATGATTGGGGACGTTAAGCCGATGTATACAGCATCAGGTTCACAAAAATGCGCGATTTGCTCACTATGCTTTACCGCAATTGTGAAAACTCGTTCAGTGCTTTTCGTTGAGCCTGTCGGGTATGTTGTGGCTGTGAATGTCGGGAGAACAGAATGCCGGGTAAGCCAAACATGTTTGCGGCCATAGAGAAAAATCTGAATGCGGGCGCGGAACTCGTCCGTTTTATTTCGGATGACGAATTTCAGGACTGCACAGTTCCGCCTTATCATTCCAGTATTGGCTGCCATATGCGCCACATACTGGATATCTTTGATTGCATCTTCGCCGGTCTCGAAAGCGGCAAGGTCGACTTGACCGCACGCAATCGATGCACCGATGTCGAGACGAACCGTGAGGCCTGCCTTGCCTATCTGGACCGCACGATTGACCAGCTATATGCGCTTGACGACGTGGATATGGATCAGCTGATCGATGTAACCGACGATCTGGGCCTTGGTCCCGTCACCTGCAAATACACTCTGGGTGCAGCGCTCATTCAGGCTCACAGCCATGCCATCCATCACTTCGCAGCACTTGGCTATGTGAATAGCAGCCTGGGCATCGCACTGCCTGTGCCGGAATTCGGGTATAATCCGACGACTCCGCGAGAAACGGCCATCAACTAGAACGCCCTGCCTTCAGAATTTCATCAGAAAAGCGAAGGTGATAGACCGCCCGCCCCAATCATGCTGAATTGCCAATTGGGGAATTTCAGGAGGGCTGGATGTTTATCTTCTCACTTTTCGGATCGGTCTTCCGGTCATCCGCCAAGCTTGTCATCAGCTTTGCACTCGTCATTGTCATTCTGGTGCTCGCCTTCGCGTTTGCGCCCAATATGGTTCGCAGTGCGCAAGACTGGATTGAACTGCTAAACGACAAGCTACGCACACCGCCGCTTCTGGATGATCAGGCGCTCATTCTGTATCGCACGCTCGTCAATGAAAACACGATTTTCGGCATCATCATGACGCTGCTGTCGCGCGCCATTGTCGAAGTCGTAGCCTGGATTTTCGGACGCGCCTTCAAGAAAGACGAGACGTAGAGCTGACTTCAGCTCTGTGATCGAAACAGTTTCTGAATATGTGGCCGGATCAGCAAGAAGCCGTCATAGACCCGGTTCAAAAGCCAGCGCGCTGGCGCGAACCGGCCTATCGGCCTCAGCCATGAAAAACCCGGAAACTCTGCATAGAGCGTCGTGAACGCTTCAGCGCCCTCAATCAGTCGCCCCTCATGGTTACGAATGTGAAAGCGGGAAAGCATCTGCTTTTGCGGCAATGGGCAGTATTCAGCGGCATCCGGCGGAGAGATGTCTTCGAACGCGACGGGCTCACGCTTATCCATCCGACGCAAAAAGGCGATTTCGCGTCGGCATAAAGGGCAAGCGCCATCATAAAAGACCGTCAGCTGAGACATGGGTCAATTATAGACGGCCCGATCGATAAAAGGGATTGGCGCTATTGCCGCAGAGACTATTCGGCCGGGCTTTCAGGCAAAACCGGTGTCGACTTGCCCATACGCCGCATAATGATCATGACAGGGAATTCATCGACGGGCCGCAAAGCCTGTCCCGTTTAATCAACATAGTCTGGCACAATAAAGGAGCCGTACGATGTTGAACAAAATTACCGCCGTAACCCGCAATGGCATGGTCGCTGGCGCCCTCACGCTTTCCGTCGCACTGGGCGCGTTCGCACCTTCTGCGTCCGCTGAACCGCGCCAGTCCAGCTCTGTTGATGTAAACGCCATCATCACTCTGTTTATCGGCACATCATATACAAATGTCCGCAGTGGACCGGGCACCGGAAACGCTGTCGTTGAAGTTTACGACCCGGGTCGCGAAGTGCGCATTTATGAGCGCCGTGGAGACTGGGCGCGCATTTCGCAGCCGAACGAATCTGCACGCTGGGTCTATTACCCACTTCTGAGCCAGAACCGTCCGCAGGTCGCACAGCAGGCGACTTATCAGAACAATGGAAACAGCCGCCAGCATTCGCAGCAGTCCAATGCGCAGAACCAGCAACCATCCCAGAATAACGGGAATGGAAACGGCAATGCCAATGGTCAGCGTGATCAACAGCCGCAACAGAACCAGCAGCAGTCGCAGCCTCAACAGTCGCAACAACAGCAGGGCAATTCAAATCAGGGTCAACAGCCTGGCAACCAGAATGACCGCCAGGACGACCGCGCCCAGAACCAGCAACCAGACCAACGCCATCGCGGCTAGGTTTTACTGACACCAAAAAAAGAAAAGCGGGCCAACTGGTCCGCTTTTTTATGTCTGCGGTCTGAAACCGGTCCCTCCACTGGCCGGGACGCCATCTCTGTTGCATGCTCGCCTGACTCGAACTCAGCCAAAGGCCCAGCCCATGCGAATGATGTTTCTGTCCTGTCCCGTTGACGCCGAACACGCCGTCGCGAGCATTTTGAAAGAATGGGACATGCTGGACTGGACGGTCATTCACGCCGGAAATGACCGGATGGATGTGCGCGTGGTCCTTCCTGAAACAGACAGCCAGAAACTGGTCGATGCCCTGCAGATGCGCCTCACAACCTTTGAAGGCTGGCGTCTGGATATTGTTCCGCTGGAGGCCTGTGTCGGTCCCAAGACCAAAGATACAGACATCACACCAGAGGACGACAAACCCAGGCCCGAACAGTCGGCGGAAACTGCGCTTCGCGAAGAGATCTATGAAGACGTCGCCGCCGGCGCGAAGATTAACTCCACATTCCTCATCCTGACGGTACTTTCCGCCATTGTTGCCGCGCTTGGCATGAATGCGAACAGTGTGGCCGTCGTGATTGGCGCCATGGTGATTGCGCCCCTGCTCGGCCCACTTCTGGCATTTGCATTTGCTTCGGCCATTGGCGATGTGGAACTGATGGGAAAGTCCACACGAACTGCGCTGACCGGGCTCGGCATAGGTTTCGGCACTGCGCTTCTGGTGGGTTTTATCGCCCCTATCAATCTTGAAAGCCCGGAACTTCTGGACCGCACGCATGTCGGGCTTGATAGCGTCGTGCTTGCACTCGCCTCCGGGGGCGCAGCAGCGCTCTCGGTCGCAAGAGGCCTGCCGACGACGCTTGTCGGCGTTATGGTGGCGGTGGCGCTCCTGCCGCCGTCTGTCGCCGTGGCAGTTTATCTGGGCGCAGGTGAAGTAACGCTGTCTTTGCGCGCCGCTGTCCTGTTGGCCACCAACATCATCAGTGTGAATATTGCCAGCATGCTAGTATTTGCGCTTCGCGGTATTCGCCCCCGCACATGGCTGGAACGGCGTTCTGCCAAGCGCTCAACACAGATCAATCTCGCCGTATGGGGTGGATTACTCATCGCCCTCATTGCCTTGATCATTCTGGTGTTGAGCTAAACAAAAAACGGGCTCCGAAGAGCCCGCTTGAATTAATCCCGAGAGAATTTCTTGAACTTCGGACGCTTCGGTTCAACAGCTTCAGCACCGAGGCGGCGCTTTTTATCTTCCCAATATGCCGAGAAGTCGCCCTCAAACCATTCCACATGGCTATCGCCTTCAAAGGCGAGAATATGCGTACACATGCGGTCAAGGAACCAACGGTCGTGCGAGATGACCACAGCGCAGCCCGGGAAGTTTTCAAGACCTTCCTCAAGCGCCTGCAGGGTTTCCACGTCAAGGTCGTTGGTCGGTTCGTCAAGCAGCAGAAGGTTTGCGCCGGACTTCAGCATTTTCGCGAGGTGGACGCGGTTACGCTCACCACCGGAAAGTACGCCAACCGGTTTTTGCTGGTCAGAGCCTTTGAAGTTGAACGCGCCAACATAAGCACGGGAATTCACTTCAACGCCGCCAAGGTCGATCACATCCGTGCCGCCAGAGATTTCCTGCCAGACAGTTGCCTTCGGGTCGAGCGCATCACGAGACTGGTCAACATAGCCCAGCTTCACCGTTTCACCGACACGCAGAGAGCCCGCATCAGGTTCTTCCTGACCGACGATCATTCTGAACAGCGTGGATTTACCCGCACCGTTCGGACCGATCACGCCAACAATACCACCCGGCGGCAGTTTGAACTCCAGATCTTCGATGAGGAGGCGATTGCCAAAGCCTTTGCGAAGGCCTTCAGCTTCCAGAACCACATTACCAAGGCGCGGGCCCGGCGGAATTCGGATCTGAGCTGTTGAAACTTTTTCAGCCTCAGCTTTGGACGCCATTTCTTCATAGCGCTGAATACGGGCTTTGGATTTGGCCTGACGGGCTTTCGCACCGGCACGCACCCATTCAAGCTCTTTAGACAGCGTACGCTTCTTGGAGGCTTCCTCGCGGGCCTCCTGCTCCATGCGCTTGGCTTTCTGTTCAACCCAGGCGGAATAATTGCCTTCGTACGGAATGCCACGACCGCGGTCGAGCTCAAGAATCCAGCCCGTCACCTGATCAAGGAAGTAACGGTCGTGGGTAACGAGGATCACACAGCCGGTGAAGTTCACCAGATAGTTCTGAAGCCATGCAACCGTTTCAGCGTCGAGGTGGTTGGTCGGCTCGTCCATGATGATCATGTCAGGCTTGGACAGAAGCAGCTGACAAATGGCGACGCGGCGGATTTCACCACCGGAGAGCTTGGTCACATCGGCAAATTCATCCGGGCAGCGCAGCGCATCCATCGCCATGGTAATTTTGGAATCGATATCCCAGGCATCTGCCGCGTCGATCTGCTCTTGCAGCTCAGTCATCTGCTCCATCAGCTCGTCTGTGTATTCCTCAGCCATTTGAGCAGAAATGGCATTGTACTTATCGAGCAGAATTTTTTCCGGGCATTTGCTGGCAATATTGTCGAAGACGTTCAGCTCTGGATTCAGCTGCGGCTCCTGCGGAAGATAGCCAATCTTCACGCCATCAGCGGCACGCGCTTCACCGTTAAATTCCTTATCTTCCTGCGCCATAATACGCAGCAGACTGGACTTACCAGAACCGTTTACACCGACGACGCCGATCTTTGCGTCGGGCAGAAAAGACAGGTGAATATTCTCGAACACCTTCTTACCGCCAGGATAGGTCTTGGTGATGCCCTGAAGCTGGTAGATATACTGGTAAGATGCCATGAAGCGTGCTTTCTGATTCCGGGGGGAGTTGAGGCAGGTGTTTGCCCGAATTACGGCGCAAATTCAATACGGGGAAGATATGTCAGAATCCAGAAGCAAAACCAATCTTGGCATGGACGATCTGTCTGAGGACATGTTCGGTCTGAGTCTGCGCGGCCTGCGCACTATGTGGACCGTCTTTGCTTCTCCGAAAAAAATCTTCGAAGCCGCACGCTCACCGGACTGGCAATCCTATCGTTTCACACCGTCCTTGCGCGTGGTGTTTTCTATTCTGGCTGTCATTACGGGTTTGCGTTTTATCTGGATCGGCCCGGACAGCGCCCTCGTCCAATCCACGCTGCTCCATCTGTTGGAAACCGGTGCCGTCAGCACCGAAGAAGAGGCCCGCGCAGTTACTAAAACCATTCTGGACAGATATATCCTCATTTTCCCCTTTGCGATGATGCTGATCCATTTTCTGGCGGGCACGGTGCTTCACATCTGGGGCAAGGGCACAAGCGCGGTTCTACGCATTCGCCTGTATTTCACGGCGGTCATTCCGAATACTTTATTGTCTCTTCTCCTGCTTATGCCGCTCTCCACCATCTCAATCGAAGAGTATTCAAAATACTCTCTTCTCGTGGTGCTCGTGACGTTTTCAGCTGATCTGATCACCGCACTTCGAGGCGGCGTTGCGGGCAAGGCAATCTGGGTCCGTATTGGCAAAGCTCTGCTCTTTGCCATCACGTCTCTGGCCGTCGCCATTATCTCAAATGTGATTGGCTTCAATCTGCCCGTCGTGTTTGCCTAGCCCGGCCCCAGCAACAGTCACCCAAAAGTTCGTACTTTGCAGAGTATAGCGCCCCTCTTATTTGGTCGCATTGAGAGACGACACAATTCAGTTCAGACTGGTCTGAAGCGTGTTGACGCGGGCTGGAACGGGAAAGAACTGCACCATGTTTTCGATTGCACCAATGAAATACAATGCCGTTGCGCGAATGCTTCACTGGATCATCGCGCTTTTGATTCTTGGACAATTCATCGGCGGCTGGCTGATGACGCACAAAGCCTTTGATGAGGCGTTTCAGTATCAGGCCTTTCAGTACCATAAGAGTTTCGGACTGATCGTCCTAGCACTCTCAATTGTTCGCCTCTTCTGGCGCCTCACTCACAAAGCACCAGAGCTTCCATCCGGCATGGCAGGCTGGGAGATTTTCATCAGCAAAATCACGCACATTCTGTTTTATGTGCTGATGATTGGCGTGCCATTGGTTGGCTGGCTGATTGTTTCTGCCTCGCCGCTGGAAATTCCGACAAAGCTGTTCTTCACCATTCCCGTGCCCCATTTGCCCGTGCCGGTGAATGCGATCTGGGAAGAGCGTTTTTCAGGTTTCCATGAATTCCTTGCGTTTGCGACCATCGGCCTGTTCTTCCTTCACGTAGGCGCGGCCGCGAAGCATTATTTCATCTCTCGTGACAGCATTATGTACCGCATGGCGGGTGGCGGCTTCGGCCCGCTCATCGCACTTGCCTTCGCTGGTGCAGCTGGCGCGGCCGTGATCGCCAGCATGGTGCTTTTCACCGCGACGGATGAACATGAAGACGGAGAGAGCGCTGAGGAAACGCCAGCGATCGTTGAGACTGCTGAGACAGGCGAAACGGCTGCGCCTGCGACCGCCAGCGACTTCTCATGGGCCATCATTCCGGAAGAGACGGCTCTGGAGGTCGAGCTCACCGCCAATGGCGGTACCCGCACGGCACGTTTTGCGACGATTGATGGTGAAATCATTCTGAACCCTGATGCACCGGAAGAGAACGGCCTGATTGATGTCACCATCGACACGCGCGACCTTTCGAGCCCGAACAGCAATGCAGCCAATAGCGCTCATTCTGCAGGCTGGCTCAACACAGGTCGCTTCCCGACGGCCCGCTTTACATCCGACACCATCACCCTGCTGGAGGATTGCAGCTATAGCGCTGATGGCACTCTGACGCTGATCGACGTCTCTCAGCCGCTCACCCTGCCCTTCACTCTGACGATTGAAGACGATCACGCGAGCGCACAGGCAAGTGTCGTATTTGACCGTATGGATTTCGGCATTGGCGCTGACCAGACGGACGATACCAGCGTCACCGTCTCCATTGAGGTTGGTGCCACACAGTCTGGAACATCTGACTAGATCATAAGAAAAGAAAAGGCGGCTCAAAAGGCCGCCTTTTTACTAACGAAGGCGCTCGCTGCTGGCGCGTAGTTCGTCATAACGGCGATAGGCTTCAGAGCAGGCCGCTTCATCCAGCTCAAACTGGACATCATCTATATCTGGAAGCACGATATCAGAGCCGAGATCTCTTGCGACGAGGAACCAGGCGAGCGCTGAAGCCAGGTCCTGGTCGAATATTTTTCATCCCGGCAGACCATGCCAAGACGGAACGCACTGTCAGCATCTGCGCCCTCAAGCGCGGCCTGAGACCAGTAATGAAACGCCTGATCAGGATCAAATTTTCCGCCAAAGCCATTCATCAGCATATTGCCATAAGCGCCCGCTGCGGCGCCGTGGCCCAGCTCAGCGGCCTGTTGCATGAGCCCGGCTGCTGTGCGGCATTCGTCGTCGCAATCTGCGACGGCAGCAATACGAATAGCAGTCTCAAAAAGGGCGTTTGCATCGCTCATGTTTTTGATGTTGAACCAAACTTCCAATCTCTGACAACGCCAATTCCGGATTCATGCACAAACTTTTACGCTTGCCTGCCCTAATTTTCGCATTTGCTGCCTGCCTGAGCACAAATTCCCACGCGCAAACAGAAACACAGAGTTCAATGTCCGAATCACCAAGGCTCACAATTGAGCGCCTTTTTCAGTCTCCATCCCTCTCCGGACCAAGCGCACAGGGCGTAAAATTCTCGCCAGATGGCCGCCGGGTGACCTTCCTTAAATCGCGAGAGAACGATGGCGCGCGCTATGATCTCTGGCAATTTGATGTCGCGACAGGCGAACAGAGCATGCTGGTCGACTCGCTGCTTCTGGAACCTGAAGAAGTTGAGCTCTCCGAAGAGGAAATTGCCCTGCGTGAGCGTCGCCGGATTGCGGGCCGCCGAGGCATTGTCAGCTATGACTGGGGCACGTCAGATACGATCCTTGTGCCGCTGGGCGGCGACCTTCACCTGATCACGCTGACGGAAAATGGTCCGGTTGCACGTCAGCTCACAGACACCGAGGCCTTCGAATACGACGCAAAAGTCTCTCCGCTTGGCAATTATGTGAGCTTCATCCGCGATGGCGTTGTCATCGTCATTGATCTGGCTACCGGCGAGGAAAAACAGATCACACCCGATGCCGATCCAGACAATGCGATTTCCTATGGCGTGGCAGAGTTCGTCGCGCAGGAAGAAATGAGACGATATACGGGTTACTGGTGGAGCCCGGATGAAAGCTATATCGCTTACACCCGCGTGGATGAGAGCACGGTTCCGATCATGCCGCGCTTTGATATCGGCGCAGATGGCGCGACCATCATCGAACAACGTTATCCGCGCGCGGGTGACCCCAACGCTATTGTAGACCTGTTCGTTTACGGCATCACAGATGGCCGCACGGACGAGGCGCGCTGGCGCAATGATGAATGGTGCGAAGCCACCGACCAGTATCTGGCACGCGTCAACTGGGCCGGCACGACACTGGTGGTTCAGGCGGTAAACCGCGAGCAGACCATCATCCGCTTCACCCAGCATTGGCCAGAAACCCTGTTTGCCCGCGAAAGTTTCTATGAGGAAACGCAGGAGAACTGGGTCAATCTGAGCAATGACTTTGTCACGCTCAGCACCAGCCCGGGCAGCATTCACAGACAAGGCGATATTGAGATCCTGACCACAAGCGAGGCTAACGGCTATCGCATGCCTGTATTTGTGGCGCGCAACACGGTTGTTCCGCTGCTGGACACCGCTACGGGCGTAGTCACGGAGATTCTCTATGTCGATATCGAGACGAGCACTGTCTACTTTGAAGGCAATCTGGATACGCCGCTCGAAACCCATCTTTATCGCGCGCATCTGCCAGCTCTGAACCCGCAGGACGGGCAATCCCGCCTGCCGGATAGTGTGTGCGTGGACACGACCCCAGACGCTGCCCAATCTACGCCGCTCTGCCCAACGGTGGAACGTGTCACTGAAGGCGGCCGCAGCTGGTCCATCACAATGAGCCCGGATGGCGAGAGCTTTGTTGGCACATCCTCATCGCCCACCCAGCCACCGCAGACCGGCCTTTACGGCGCGGATGGCTCACTGATCACATGGATTGAAGAAAACCGTCTGGATGAAAACCATCCTTATTATCCATTCCTGGAAAATCACACTGTCCCGCAATACGGCACGCTGACCGCTGAAGATGGCCAGACGCTTTATTATTCCATCCAGATGCCACCGGACTTTGATCCAACCAACACTTACCCGGTGCTGGTAGAAATCTATGGCGGACCGCATGTTCAGAGGGTGGACCGCAATTGGGAACGCCTGTCCGACCAATTCTATACCCATCAGGGCTATATCGTTTTCCGTCTGGACAATCGCGGCTCTTACAATCGCGGAAAGCGGTTTGAAGACGCGATCTTCCAGCAAATGGGTATTCCGGAAGTCCGCGACCAACTGGTCGGGGTTGAGTGGCTACGTGCCCAGCCTTTTGTGGATAAAAACCGCATCGCAATCGAGGGCTGGAGCTATGGCGGCTACATGACGCTGATGGCCATACTACAGGCACCTGAAGGCACATTTGCCGCCGCAGCATCCGGCGCGCCGGTGACCGATTGGGCCATGTATGACACCTTCTATACAGAGCGTTACATGCGTACGCCGCAAACTAACGCTGAAGGATATGAGGCCTCATCTGTCTTCAGCTATACCGATAACCTCACCACGCCGCTTCTACTCATGCACGGCATGGCGGACGACAATGTTCCGTTCGAAAACACGACGCGGCTGATGGCTGAGTTCCAACAGAAAGGTCTTGTCTTTGACCTGATGACGTATCCGGGGCAGCGCCACGGCATTCGAGGCGCGGCTTTGCAGACGCACCTCCTGCGAACCCGTATGGAGTTTCTCAACCGCCATTTGAACCCGGGAGAGTAAATTGGACCGCTGGAAAGTCGTCTCCTCACGTCAGACCTATTCAGACCCATGGCTGAATGTGCGCACCGATACGGTTGAGCTGCCCAATGGCACGACCATCCCGGACTATCATGTCATGCAGTATAAGGAATGGGCTGCCATTATGGGCCTCACCGATGAGGGCAATCTCGTCATCATTCGTGAGTATCGCCATGGCTGTGGTGAGGTGACGCTCGGCCTGCCGGCAGGTACAGCCGATGAAGGCGAAGATGATTATCTGGCCGTCGCCCAGCGCGAATTTCGTGAAGAAACCGGATATGAGGCTGATGAATGGGTTGAGCTCGGCAAAGCCTATGCCAACTGGGCAACCCAGAATAATCAGGTGCATTTCTTTATGGCCTTCGGTGCCCGCAAAACTGGCGAACAGGACCTGGATGTCACCGAACACATTGAAGTGCTTGAAATGCCCTACGACGCATACTTGAATTTTGAAGGCATTTCGCCTCAACAATGTCATCACGCAGCGGCGCTTTATTACGCTGAACGTTATTTTGCAAAACACCCGGAGCGACGCCCAAAACCGAAGGGCTGAGCGACAACCTCAAAGGACCGGCTTTTATGTTCAAATCTGTTTTCCTCGCTGCATCCTGTTTCGTGCTGGCTGTACCGGCAATGGCTCAGGATGAGTGCGCTTATGAAGCCAGCTCTGCGGCACTTGAAGCCGAAACAAGCCTTGGCGAGTTAATCGAAAACGGGAATGTCGAGTTCGTGGGCTATGTGGCCCGTGTCGGATATGCGCGGTCCATGCGCGATGAAAGGCAATGCGGAGACATGGTTGTTTATGAGCGCATTTATCGCAGCGCCCTAGCCAATCTCGAAAACTCAGAAATGGTCCCGTTCGGGGACTGGCTGATGACACCATTCACGGTGACCTATCCATCAGTGGCTTTGAATGACGGCTATTCGGGCGAGTGCACTGCCACATTTGACTTGCCTTATGCGGGCGTGCCGCAAAACGTATCCGTGTCCTGCTCGCACCCGGCTTTCCGTTCGGCCGTCCGACGCGCAATGGATAATGTCGTCTTTGCCCCGGCAGACATGAATGGCTCTTTCACAACGGCTGAAGGTGTGGAGTATCCAGTGACCTTCGGCTATGAGATCGACCGAGAGTTTTAAGGCAGGCATCAGGTCTGTCGGACACATCTAGGTTCCGGGGACTGAAGCCAATGACCAAAACCGCCCAGAAAGATCGCGTCTGGTATTTCGTTCGACATGGTGAAACCGACTGGAACGCTGAAAAGCGTATGCAAGGCCAGTGGGAATCCAATCTCAACGAGAATGGCAAAGGCCATGCCGACGTAAACGGACGCTGGCTGGCCACCCTGCCGATTGAGCACATCTGGGCGTCACCTCAAATCCGCGTGCGCCAGACGGCTGAGATCATTTCAAAGCACATGCCGCTGGCCGCGAACCCTCAATTTGACGACCGGTTGAAAGAGTGGAGCTCAGGCGACTGGTCCGGCATGCTCTATGCCGATATCGCGATGGAACGCCCGGATGAGTGGCAGGCCTGGGTGGATGACCGATATAATTATCGCCCGCCCAATGGTGAGAACTTCGTCGACCTTGAAGTCCGCTCTGACAGCTTCTTTGAAGACGCCGCAAACACACCCGGCGACACTGTGGCGGTGATCGCGCACGGTTTCATCATTCGCGTCATGGTGAGCCGCCTTGCCGGTTTAAGTGTTGAAGAGGTTCTGGCGGTCAAACAGACCAATGACACAGTGATCCGCGTCACACAGAAAGATGGCCAGACACTAATCGACCACTTTGTCGGCGGCGAAGGCCCTAAACCCGGCCTACCCACTGGCGAACAGGGCGCAGCCTGATTTACTCAGCGGCCTGCGCCACTGGCACGAGCAAATCTTCCAGAAAGAATGCGGACAGCCCGGCGCGTCCGGAGACGCCGGCTTTGCGATAAACAGAGCGCGCCTGATCGCGTGCCGTGCGTTCGGATGTCCCTCGCACGGAGGCGATCTCATCCATGCTGAGGCCCTTCAGAAGCAAGTATCCAATTTCATGCTCTGCCGGAGACAGTTCCCATTGCGAGAACTGCCGTCCGATCGCCGCCGATAGCCCCTGAAGCAATTCACGGTTTTCATTGCGCCAGCGGCTCGCCTCTGTCTGGGCCACCATCAACGCATCAGAGGCAGACCGCAGCATACGGAAGGTCACCACCGCTCCGATGAGCGCAGCGAACAGAGCAATGCTCTCCATAAACAAATGAAGGAAACTCGCGCCCTCCTCCTGATCGGTGAACAGATCAGCAGCAACAAGAACCGCAATGAGACTGAAGACGATCATAGAAATCAGATTGAGGCGCGATCGTTTCATGTCAGGCTTAACCTTTGAATTTACAGTCTAAAACCTGCACTACGTCATTTGACGAATAGGCTTTTAGCCACGCCAGTGCAGTATTCCTCCACTAGTTTGGAGACAGAGATGACTGAACACAATGAGCCAAAAAGCCTCAAAGTCTGGGACCCTGTTGTCCGTATCGGGCATTGGGTCATCGTGGCAGGTGTTCTGACCGCATATATTGCAGGCGATGATTCTGAGACACTTCACGTAACCGCAGGCTATATAGTTGCGGGCACTGTGCTCTTCCGCATTCTCTGGGGCATTATCGGCTCCCGCCATGCCCGTTTTTCAGATTTCATTCGCGGCCCGGGTGCCATCTTCTCTTATCTGAAATCGCTCTTTTCCGGGAAAAGCGAGCGCCATATCGGCCATAACCCGGCTGGTGGCGCGATGATTATTGCTCTGCTGATCAGCTTGCTTGGTACAACGGGCGCAGGCATGAGCCTCTATGCCCTTGAACACGGGAAGGGCCCTCTCGCACCTGCGCTCGCATCGTTTCGCGATGCGCCAGCTGATATGTCGGAAACCAGCTCCGTACCTTCCACCCATGAAGACGAGGGAGAGGATGAGCATGAAGAAGGTGAACACCATGAGGGCGGCCTTATCGGCCTCGTCGCGGGCCTCCACAAGTTCTTTGTCTATCTCACACTCAGCCTCGCAGGGCTGCATGTAATCGGAGTCTTTCTGTCCAGCCGGGCCCACAAGGAAAACCTTGCGCTCGCTATGATTACCGGACGGAAAAAATCGGACGACTGAGCCAGCCCCTCTGGACGGTCGCAGAACGGTGCATGCCTGACACCTTGTCACATTCTCAGGCGTGTACCGTTCGCTTTATATAAGTATTTATGAATATTCCAAACCTTCTCGACCAAATCCCATTTGTTTTTGTGATTCTGGCGTGTCTCACCCTGGGTCTGGCGCCCTTCCTTCCTGAGCCTCACCTCTGGGAAAAACTCAAAATGCTGAGTGCCGGCACGCTCACCAAACCGATCGATATCTTCGATCTGTTCTGGCATGCCTGGCCCTGGCTGCTTCTCTTGGCGAAGCTGATCCGAATGGCGCTCACGCGATAAGGATTTGGCCCGGCTAGCTGCCTGTGCTTCAAACTGGCAACGCATAGCGACAAAGAGCGCTCGCATCCAGGAGGACAATATGCCAGCATTTCAGCCTACCGCGGACCAATTCCGTGCCTTTCGCGATTTCGACCATGACGGGCCTATCGCTCAGGTGAACCTTCTCAAATTCAGGGACAAAGCGGCCTATCAGCCCGAAGACCCGGAATATGAAGACGGCTCTACAGGCAAGGAAGCCTATCTTCGCTATGCCGACGCCTTCGAAGCAATGGCAGAAGATGTTGGTGCCAAATGTGTCTTCAAAGGTAGCGCGGAACGGTTTTTCATCGGCACGGGTGACTGGGATCTCGTCTGGATCAACCAATTCCCGAACCGGAAAGCCTTTATCGCGACATTGAACCATGCCGGCTATAAGGATGCGGCACGTCACCGGGAAGCCGGTCTTCTGCATCAGGACCTGATCGTGACTTACCCTGAGATCACCCAACTGTAAAAAATACTGATAAAGTGAAGCGCTATTGTGCGCTGCAACAATATTGCAGAAGCCGTAATATAGGGGGTCTGAGGTGACAGAACTCTTTGAACAGCCCCGAAAACACGGTGTTTAACTTTTATGTGTTTGCGGAATTACTGTAATACCGCTTTACGCCATACGTCCGTTCGTGCATAACCGCGACGGAACTTCGTAGGCGCGGCACAGCTTAACCTTACGCTACGTCAACGTCGTTCCTATATATAATAAGATGAAGGGCAAAGCTCTTCACGTTACTGGTGTTCTGGAGACAAAATTATGCTTCTGACAATGATGAAAGCGAAACTTCACAGCGCAGCTGTCACTCAATGTGATCTGCACTATGAGGGATCTGTTTCCATTGACCAGGATCTGCTGGACGAAGCGGGCATCCTTCCGCACGAACAGGTCTATATCTGGAATGTAACTGCTGGCTCGCGCATTATGACATATGCGATTGAAGCACCACGCGGTTCTAAAACGATTGGCGTTAACGGCGCCGCTGCACGTCACTTTCAGGTCGGCGACCGTGTGATCATCGCAACTTTCGGTCAGGTAGAAGCGGAAAAAGCCCGCAACTACTCACCAAGCGTGGTCATTCTCGACGAGAAGAACGACGTCGTTAAACCGCACTAAGCGGCTTTATTCTGACAATTGCGATTTAAGCGCGGCCTTATCTTCCGGGGTAAGGGCGCGCCAGTCTATGTCTCGCAATGCAGCTTCCAGCGCCCATAAGAGATTCAGACTGGCATAACGCGGAAACTGAAACCTCAGCTGTCGGTAAGCAGAAACCGCCCCGAGTTTCCTCAGGGCGGCCTCATCCGGAATACCGGCTTCCTGCATGATCCAGGCAGACTTCGGGCCGAGATTTCGCATCTCCTCAATGGATCGGTTCATCGCAGCCCTCGCCTGATTACTGGCTCATCTCAAACACGACATTGACTGTCGCAGAGAATGAAAGTTCGCCACCTGAAATCTGCGTTGAAGCGGCATCTTCCATTACGGCTGCACGCATCATAACCGGCTGCGGGCTCACAGGTGACGTATTGCTCTCCGAAATCGTAACAATGCGGCTAACATCATAGCCGGTGACATCCGCGAACAATTCAGCACGCGCCATAGCGTCCTGCATAGCCTGACGACGCGCCTGATCAATCAGATCGCTCGGGTCTTCAACGCCGAAGGTGACGCCAGAGAAGGTGTTGCCGCCTTCCGCGACCATTGCGTCAATCACGCCGCCGACCATATCGAGATCGCGAACAGTGACGCGCAACTGGTTTGACGCGGTATAGCCGACAAGTACGCGTTCTGAATTCTGCGGATAGTTATATCGCGGCTGAACTGAAAAGTTTGATGTCTGGATATTTGCGCGATCAATGCCGGCTGCTTCCAAAGCCTCAAACACACCCGACATATCCGCCGCATTCTGGCGTACAGCCTCTTCAGCCGTGCGCGCCTCTGTTACGACGCCGCCTGTAAGATATGCGATATCAGGCGCAGCAGTCACATTGGCGGTTGCTGAAATATTCAGCGTGGTTTCTGGCTGAATAGAATTGTGATTCATCGCCGTCATGGTTTGCGCATGCGCCGGAACAGCCGACAGAGCGAGGCCAATTGCAGCCAGGCCTGCAAGGGGTTGAATTGCGTTCATAGGAATCCTCCTTTTTGATATTGTCTGACTAGACATCAATCCCGGCAGGAGCATGACGGTTCCATTCATATTCAGCTCATCAAAAACCGACGCATAAACACTCGACGCGCTGAAAAAAAACGGTAAGTTCCGCTTTCACTCTGGTAGGGCCTGTAGCTCAGTTGGTTAGAGCGGACCGCTCATAACGGTTTGGTCGGGGGTTCAAGTCCCTCCGGGCCCACCATACTCTCTTCCAAGGACGTTTGAGAGCGTCCCAAGGTGTTTATTTTTATAAATAAATTCAAAACACTAGGCATTTCTGCTAGTCTGACGGTGCTCCAAATTGTCCACCAGAAGCCAGCCTTTCTGTTGGTACAATTTTCGGGACATACCAACAGCCATATGCAAAGGTACCAACAATGCCACTAACAGAGACTGCCTGCAAAAATGCAAAGTCAGATAAAACTCTCAAAAAGCTGTCTGACGGTGGAGGGTTGCAGTTGCACATCAAACCAAATGGCAGCAAGCTCTGGCGACTTGCTTACAGATTTCAGGGAAAACAGAAGACAATTTCCTTCGGTGCGTATCCAATCGTTACCCTTAAAGAGGCGAGAAAACGCAGGGATGCCGCTAAAGAGTTTTTAAGCAACGGAGTTGACCCATCCGCGCATCGCCAAGCTGAAAAAGCAAAGTTGATTTCGGAAAGTGAGCACACCTTCAAGAAGCTGGCGCTGGAGTGGTTCGAAAATCGGAAGCATTCTTGGACCCCAGGTTATTCAGATCGTCTTCTGAGCAGGATGGAAGCCGATCTTTTTCCAAAGCTTGGGCATCGACCGATCAAAGAGATAGAACCGCCGGAACTTTTACAGGTCATTCGCGCTATAGAAGACCGAGGCGCTATCGAAATGGCAAAGAGAGTACTGCAAGCCGCGAGCCACGTTTTTCGTTATGCAATTGCTTGCAACATCGCATCAAGAGACCCCTCACAAGACCTCAGAGGAGCGCTGAAAACGCCACCTCCGACCAAGCACCGAACTGCTCTGAAAGCGCAAGACTTACCAAACTTCTTTGAAGCGCTCGCGCAATATGACGGTGAAAGACAAACCGTTCTGGGTCTAAAGCTCATCATGCACACCTTTCTCAGAACAAACGAGCTTCGTCTCGGAAGGTGGGAGGAGATCGAAGATTGGGATACCAGTACGCCTATTTGGAGAATTCCCGCCTCCCGAATGAAGATGAGGGCAGAACATATTGTACCAATCACAGAGCCGGTTCGAGAAATTTTAGTCCAACTGAAGGAGATATCAGGTTCAAACGAGTTCATGTTTCCTTCGATAACTAAGCGTACAGGCGTAATGTCTGAGAACACGTTGATATTTGCGATTTACCGCTTAGGGTATCACTCAAAAGCTACCGTACATGGCTTCCGAGGAACTGCTTCGACTATTCTAAACGAGCACCAGTTCAACAGTGACTGGATCGAACGACAGCTTGCTCATGTGGAAAGGAACGAAGTGCGCGCCGCCTACAACAGCGCACTTTACCTGCCACAGCGGCGTAATATGATGGAATGGTGGTCGGCCTACTTAAATTCGGTTGAAAATGGCGATACGGCCAAAATTTCTCATTTAAGGGTTGTTAACAATTGAGCTCTTCAGAGGCCGACCAGCTAGTTGGCAAAATCGATTCCGCGCTGATCCAACGATTAGAAGAGCAATGCATTGAGGACGGTGCCAACCAACAAAGAGCAAAGTCTTGCGTTAGCTCCATCTTACACTTTGTGGTCAAACAGGCCATTCAACTCGCTCCACCTTACCTGAACGCTCAAGACTTGAATGCACTAAGAAAACTCGCGAACTCGCTCTCTAAGTCTGCTAGCTTGATGGACGAGTCGAGCACGTCTTCCAGAGAATTTCTCGGCCTCATATCTCCATCGAGGCAAATATTTCGCGAAGACAGAACGAATATTTCAGTCGCTCAACTCATCTCGTATCTAAGTGATTTCGCGGAGGCGATCACAACTGAATTGCAGCAAATCGAGAGTAAGCGCGGACGACCAGTTCCAGTTCAGTTGGAATCTATCTCTGAATTTGCAGCAAAAAAATGGATTGAAGCAACCGGTCAGTGGCCTGCCAGGACAAAAAGTGTCGATGATGGCGGCCCCATACACGAGCTGTTTATCTGCATTCCAATTGTCCTTGATCAGCTGCCCGATCCTTATTGCGGCTTAGCAATCGGAGTAACAGAGCGCGCCCTTTTGGATGCCATGGGTCGGTTCTTGAAAACTAACACAAACATTTAAGTCGCAAATTTTAATATTTTGAAACAATCGCGACTTCGACAGTCTGTCGTATGTGATGCCACCTTCCTTCCACAGCATAGAACTGCCTCGGAAGGTGACAGACATGAACACGATGACGAACAACTCTCAATCGACTGACTCAAAACTCCGGCCAGCCTTCGCGACAATAAAGGACTGGGTGACTATCAGCGGCATATCCAGAAGCAAGACATATGAGCTTCTAAACATTGGTGATCTAAAAGCAGTGCGTGTGGGAGGTCGAACGCTAATTGACGTTGAGGCGGGTCTCGATTGGCTAGGCCAGCAACCGCAATGGAATGGAAAGTCCTAAGGCGGCGTTTCATCGGACACTGCATTCATTGCTGGAAATACCTAAACCCGCACCGGGCGCGCGTCGAGCATTTCAAAATGCAATCAATTGCAATACTGATCCGTGTTTTGAACACCCTTGTGAAGCAGGTTTCAGCACACCGAATTCGTAGAAGCGGGAAATCCTATTTTTTCATAGCAAGCAAAACTTCGCGCGTTCTTACGGTGTCGCTTAAAGGCATAGAAAGAACGAGATCGATCAGCGTGCTATAAACGTCGTGTCTATCTGAAGAAGAAACTTCCTCATGCGTGAAGAATGACGCCGCTGGTGAATTTAGCGCCTCGGCTATCAGGCTTATTGTCTCGAATGAGGGGCTTGTGGTCGCTCTCTCTAGGCGGCTTACAAGATCAACGCTCTTTCCAATCCGTTCGGCTAATTGTTCTTGTGTAAGACCTGCTTTCTTACGTGAAAGCTGGAGCCTTTGGGAGAATATTTTTCGGAGAGAAATTTCAGAATCTGATGCCATTGCAGCCAGAATAGAATTCTTAGATTCACGCCAACAGCGCATTCAATTCTTGAAAACAGCGATAGTCAGAATAGAGTTCTTAGTTATAGGGAAACTGGGAGCTGTGATTATGGGTGCTGCAAAAAAGGCTAAAAAGAAAAACTGGGTTCCGGAGGCGCTGGGGTGGCTGTTACTTCCTCTAATCGCCCTACCAGTTTTCTCGACCACGAACGTCTTAGCGGGCATTCTTTTTGGCGCGGTGATTGCTCTGCTTGGCGTCTCTGTTCTCTCTGTTTCGAATGTGCGCAAGCGGATTGGCGTAACGCGAGGAATTCTCGCTGTATGCATTGGCGGCCTCATCCTTCTGTTTTGTTCGCAAGAATTCATGCTTCAAAACCGACTGGAGACACTGAAAAACACTGACCATGAAGAGTATCTTTCCTTGCTTAGGGAGAGACGCAGCGATGATGTCTGGCTTGCTGAGCTTCAGCGCATCAATCCTCGAGCCTATCAAACAGAAATGTCTCAGCGAGAAGCGGCCCGACAAGCTCAAGCAATTGCCGATGAGGAAGAACGCCTGCGGCGGGAAGCTGAAGTACGTTCTATGCTAGAAGTCCAACGGCAGGAGAGAGAGGCTCGAGAGCGCACCGACTATATAGCCGCGCTCGATGACAACATCACTGAACTGGAAAGTATTGCCTCTCCAGATTACAGCAGTTTCGCCGACATCAAACTAATGCTCGACTTGTTCGACGGTTTTGGCGAATTTTATTCGCGAGGGGGCCGCATTCAGCTGTCAGATGAACAGGCGGCCGACAGAGCACGGTTTGGGCAGCTCCTGAGCGCGCTCCAGCGACGTGAATTTCCTAGGATGAGAGATGCCTATGGCCCGATTCAACGACGAGCGAATTGGGCAAATCTGTTCGACAGACAGGTCAACCTTATTACGACAGGCGCATCGTTCAAAACGATCCGCTTCGAGGGAAACTATTACTTGGTGGCGCAGCGCGCACGACAGGACTTCGAAGCGGTTGCGCCAGATCTACAACAAATGCGGTTCGAACGCGCGACATTTCGGGCCGTTGTGAATGGCGAAGGCTGGACTTGGAACTTACCTGCTATCCCACCTGACGACGCTGTGGGCTACTGGCGTCGCGGAAGCTCGGGGTTGGGCGTATTTCATGCTTCAGTACTGGAAAATTAATTGAACTCTTGTTGTCACAAGTCAGAGTAAACCAAGGGATTTCAGCCTCCCGCAACAGGAGGCAAAGAGTTGTTGGAAATCTTGGAACACCATCGAAACCAGATGGAAACAAAGCCGCGTATCGACGTAGAATTTCGACCGATATTCGTAAATCGCTACACCGCTGCATCACTTCTGCAAAAGGCTATTCGGAGATCAGAAACAGCCTGGGCTTTGGCTGCAGCGCATCGGCTTTTTGATTTAGACCGGCGCATGCTTTGGCGTCGACTTGCGGTGATTTTATTTGAAGATGTGGGGATCGATGATGTTGATCTCGCTTTGGACATACTCGCCTGTATGCCGCGACGATCTCTTCCTTCACTGAATTGGACCGCTATTTCCAATCTGGTCGTTCGTCTTTCAGACGCACCCAAAACCCAGATCGCCAACCATATTTCCATCTTGGGGCACCGCGACCCGAAAGAAGTGCTGGAGCAATGCGTGTTTGACCTTCCTTTTACGGAAGCTCTCGAATTCTGCTTTTCAGAAAAATTGTCGCTACCTCAGAAAGCGGCAGTTTGCAGCGCTCTGGCGAACTTTAAAGGTGAAGGCGAATTCGCTTCACATCCGGAAGCAGACAGAACACGCCTGATATCAAGTCTCTCAGAAAAAACCGGCTCCATTGCGCTTCCAGTTATCCTCTCAGAAGGAATTCGAACTACCAACCTTCCATTACCCATTTGTGCTGTCATTAGTCTCAATGGAGCTCACAACGAACCTCAAGAGCGCCACCCTAGCACTGAAGAGGACGACTTCCCCTCCAGTCAGATTGTTTGCGAACTGCCAAGCTGGGCGTTCGATCAGTACACGCGCGCCGGTCTGGCTGCCCTGCGTCACTTTCACAACCGATGTACTGAATGGCGAGCATGGTGGAGTGAAAGACAGCTAAGTTCGACGGAAGCATTTGAAGCTCTAAAGTTTGCGCACTTCGAATTTGAGAGCGGAGCCATGAAACGAAGAATCTTTCGTGAGCCGGACTATAAATTTCACGAACGAACGCGCGAGCTTCCGTTCGCGGACGAGCCTGAAAGCAACTCCTCCACTTACAGCATTTTATCCGGCAACTGGGCGCAATTTGAGAAGGTCCGAGCGTCACAAATCCGCGCCGCATTCCGAAGCGAATCGGTTTAAAGTCAGGCATTCAGCGCTTGCAATCAATTGCAAATTTCGGGGCTAAAAGAGTTTTCTGTAACACCCCACAAAGGTGGCTTATGGATGAAGAGATAATTGCCCATGAGATAGAGTTATCTGGAACCGAGAAGATAACTGTATTGAAGCCCGCAATAGATACCCTAGTCTTATTATGTGGGGGAAAGGCTGCGGTAACCAAACTCGTAAAGTCTCATCAGCAGTGGGAAACTGCATATGAATTTTGGACCGACTTCTACAACTATGTTTTCGAACTAGGCAAAGCGTCCGACCAGACCTTTTTAGAAAAATCGACGCAACGAATTCAGGGGTACAAGAGCTGCTACTCATTGGTATTGCCCATGTCTGGCCGAAGAGTTCTGTTCGCTACGCATCCAACAAGCAATGCCGCCCCCGTTCGTTTCGAATTTAACCCATCCCAATTCAACGCAGACGATATTTCAGACTTCAAGAAGGTCTGGAGCTTCATAAGTTTCAACGAGCTCCCACTTGCCGATTTGCTGGTCGACGCAAAAATCACCCGACTGGATATCGCGGTAGACATTCTAGGAATCCGCCCCAGAGACGTATTCGTCTACAATGAGGATGTTTGGAAAGTCTGGTCCGCATCTTCACTTAATAGAGGCGTAGAGACATTGAATTTCTACAAATCCTCTGGGTATACGCAGAGCCCCCAGGTCAATCCCAAAAAGCGGGCAAATCTCATCGTCTACGACAAGCGGAAAGAACAAAAAGCAAAAGAACTTACTCCGAAATTCGGCGACAGAGATCATACGCGTGTTGAACTCTCCCTCAGAAAGAATTGTCACCTGACAAGTCTCTCAAATCAGCCTTATCTTTTTGAGGGATGGGACATTCGAAGGATGAAACTTTCCAACCCACCTTTGGAAGCAGGCTTGTGGCAACTCTTTCTCGATAGCGCGAGGTTCCGGGGTTACAACGCAGCGACACAATTATTGCCGGACGACTTCCTTCCCAAAGACATGATCGATAATGCCGAGAAGTATCTTCCCGCAGACTTGATCACAAAAGATCAGGTTTGGTCCCACTGGAATGAATGCGTCAAAAAATCGATGGTTTTAGAATTGCTCGAATAGACCGCGATTTATCAAACCTTGTTCCGTCAAAATGGCCACAACCACGCTTAACAGTTGAGATTCTATCTGAATTCTCATTATGTAAGGTTGCTCAGGACGGGGTTGCATGGCGAATGAACTGCACAAGATACACATTAGCTAAGGCACTATGCGCCATTGCGCTGTGCATTATTTGCGTTTCCGGCAACATTGCTCACGCTCAAGATGAGCAAGTAAGAGCCGCTCAAGAGTTTCTATCCGAGCAAGGTTACAGCCCGGGCCCCGCAGATGGTTTCTGGGGGCCGCATACGGAACAAGCCGTATCGGAATTTCAACGCAACCAAGAACTGGACGTTACCGGTCAGCTGGACGAGCTAACGCTGCAACGTATCAATCAAATTCAAAATCCACCTCCACCAACTCCTTCCCCGCGTCGGGAAGCGCCTCAAAGCACTGAGCGCGAAGGCCAAGGTATTTTCTGGTGGATCGCGGGCATACTCGGGCTTGTGGTATTCATAGTCTTCCGTAAGAAAAATGAGAGACAAAAGCCTGTACCGACCTCAGGGAAAAGGAGGATGCCTGACGAAGCAGATACGGCTCACCATGAAGACATCCGTTTGACAGGCACCGCATCTCCGCAAAGATTCTTTGATCAATCTGAGACCCAAAAAAGTCCCAAATTAACTGATGCCGACCGGAGGAAACTGGAAAATTTCAGGTCAACTCGCAACACTGGCGACGGCTGGATTCCCGCTGCCAAATCAGCTTCGATTCAAGGCTTTGAAATTGGAGGCATGGTGTATGTGGGCACACCACCTCTAACCGGCGGGCGATATTACTCTGAGAAGGCCCGCTGCTTCATCGACCCCTCGTTGCCCATCGCTAAAAATCGCCGCGACTATGGTGGTGACGGACTTTCCTACTGGCCCAGCTATTCAGACATCACACCAACTGCACGCGCAACCTATTTGGATTGGCTTCAGACCGGTCGCAATAATCCTGATGTGAACCCGGGGTACCTGTTCTTATATTTCTATGGACTGGAACGCCGGTACTTTGTGGACTCTCCCAGCGAAGACGAGAAGCGCGAAATTGTTGAAGAAGTCAGGAGGTTGATCTCAGTTTTTCCGAACAACTATTCGGTAGAGAATTACCTCGGTACATTTTTGGACGTTGCGGAAGCCATATCACTTCCCTCCCTTGGAACTCCGCCTGCCGGCCCCATTCGCAGAACGTACGAGCTGTCTCCCAAAGTAGCCATTGGCGTCGGTTCCCACCTGCTATCCAATCGGTCCTTAAATAGCGAATGGCTATTTTTCTGGTTCATGAACGACGTAGAGTCCCGAATACGAACGCCAGCGTCGCGCTGTGGAAACGAATTTAAACAGCTCTTCAGTATGCTATTTGATGATCGCTACCCCGAAGGTATGGCGATAAAGACGCCGAAAAAGTCGTTAAAAGTTGGCTATAAAGCCGCCTCATCAGAGTTCGAGACAGAATTCGAACTGAAAGACGATGACCTCGCTCTGCCCATCCCCGATATCTCGACTCTAAGAAAGCCGTTGCAAATTGCTCAGGACATCGCTGATGAGGCTATGGAAAAACTCGATTCCTACAGCCGCTTCTTGGGACGCTCTCCAGAGAAGAAAGATACCATGGAAGCGCACCTACTGCTCCCGGCAGAGCTACGACTTCACAACATCTCACCAGAAATCGATTCACTGAAAAATTGGGTCAGAGAGGCTTCTAGCGCACCTGTTTCGGTCGCCGAACTCACCCAAAAAATCAAAGGTGAAACTCCCACATCTATGACGAAAAAGATTTGGAGTGAGTTGGCAGACTCTTTGGGAGCGCTCAACTTCAGTATGGCTCCAGACCCGTTGTATTCCATCCGTCGCCTAAAAATCGATGATACTGTCATACTGTTCGAGACACCGAGCGAAGGTCGACTGCGCGCACCATCGGTGGATTTCGAAAGTTCGTTAGTCAACATGGCAATCGCCTCCATGATCGCTCATGCGGATGGGCATATTGCAGAAACGGAAGTCGATGCCATGGCGCAATCGATTGATCGGACGACTTCTCTCACAGGTCTCGAGAAAGACATTCTGCATGCTAACCTGAAATGGTTCCTAGCTAATCCGCCCGACCTCACCTTGTTGAGAACTCATTTGAAAAATGCTGCGCCAGAAGCAGCAGATATGATCAGGCAACATGCCATCGCGATAACAAAAGCTGACGGCCTAATTCATGCCGACGAGGTTAGAAGCCTAGAACGGATTTATAAGGCTTTAGGGTTGGATGAAAACCGCGTTTATTCTGACCTTCATGGTGAACATAGTCCTGACGCCCCTCTAACGGTCCGTTCAGCATCTGTCGCACCATCCGGCGAGACAATTCCATCTGAACCAGAAAAGGCCGCAGGGTTTAAACTCGATCATACTCGGGTATCAGCATTGTCCGCTGAAACTGCGAAGGTGAAGTCTACACTCACCCAAATTTTCGAAACGGGCGATGAGAGTGAAACCCTCGAGGATGAGGTTTCAGAAGATACTGAAACGACTTCGGCGCAACAGTTTGACGGCTTAAGCCCCAAACACGCTCAATTTGTTCGAGAACTGATCCAGACAGATTTTTGGTCTACAGAAGATTTCGAAAGACTGGCGCAAGTCCACGGCTTACTGCCCGCTGGCGCTCTCGAGGCTGTAAACGAATGGTCGTTTGAACGCTTCGATGATGCATTGATTGAAGAATATGAAGGTTATGAACTTAACGGCGACATCGTCGCTCAGTTCAGAGAGTAGAGGGGGAAACCTGATGAGCATAAAGCGCCGAGAACGAGATGCAATCGTCCAATCATTGCGAGCTGGTGTGGTGCCCAAACTTGGCCTGCAACATATTCAAGTCGGCCGCGTGAGAGAAATTGAGGAACTCGTCAAAGATATGGAGCGTATTGCCGACGGCGGCTCAGCTATTCGTTTTATCATCGGGGAATACGGTTCAGGGAAAACATTTTTTTTGAATCTGATCAGGCTTATTGCGCTTGAAAAAGGGCTTGTCGTGATGTCCGCCGACCTAGCGCCGGACAGACGTATACATGCAACTGGCGGGCAGGCTCGAAGCCTCTTCGCAGAAATGTCCCGTAACTTTTCGACCCGAACCAAACCTGACGGCGGAGCACTCCCAAGTATCGTCGAACGCTTCATCGGTCACGCTGAACAAACCGCATCGAAGGAAGATACAAGCGTCGCCAATGTCGTTCGAAAACAGCTTGCCCACTTTCAGGAAATGACAGGCGGATTCGATTTCGCCGAGGTGATCAAGAAATATTGGGATGGGCACGAGACCGGAAACGAAGACTTGAAAGCGGCATCGCTTCGTTGGCTCCGGGCGGAATACGCCACGCGAACTGACGCAAAGAATGCTTTAGGAGTTCGGACAATTATAGACGATGCGAATGTGTATGACATGATCAAACTCATGTCCGCATTCTCAGTAGCTGCCGGATACAAGGGTTTGCTGGTTTCTCTTGATGAGCTGGTCAACCTGTTCAAACTCACGTCATCTCAAGCCAGAAATGCCAACTACGAGCAAATTCTGCGAATTTTGAATGATGTTTTGCAGGGCTCCGCTTCTCACTTGGGCTTTCTACTGGGTGGTACGCCCGAATTTCTGATGAACACGCGGCGCGGCCTTTACAGCTATGAAGCCTTACAGTCGCGACTTGCTGAGAACACTTTCGCCACTGGTGGCCTTGTAGACCTTTCAGGTCCAGTCATTAAACTGGCCAACCTTACCCCCGAGGACCTGTTCGTACTTCTTCGAAACGTTAGACTCGTTGTTCAGGGCGAAGACAATCCTATCCCCGACAGAGCATTGGAAGCTTTCATGGCTCACTGTTCTGATCGAATTGGCGAGGCATATTTCCGTACACCTAGAAACACGGTCACAGCATTTGTGAACATGCTATCAGTGCTGGAGCAGAACCCGGGAACGCAGTGGGAGGACCTGATTGAAGAGGTCACGATTGCGACGGACTCAGGCGATGATCTAAGCGACATCACTGATGCGGGAACCTCCGGAACGGCTACTGGTGCCGAAGATTCATCCGATGACCTGTCGAGTTTCAAGCTTTGACGGCTCCGGCGTTTGAACGACTCGCACGCCCAATTCAAAAGTGGATTCGGCAGAAAGGTTGGCGGGAACTCAGGCCGATTCAGGTTGATAGCATCAACGCTATATTGGGAGGCCAAGACGATGTCATTGTCTCGGCCTCAACCGCAGGAGGAAAGACAGAAGCCGCCTTTCTTCCATTGCTATCTCAAACGCTAGACAATCCGGAAGAGACCGACGAGGTAGGGTTCGATATGGTCTACATCGGACCACTCAAAGCTCTCATCAATGATCAATACCAGCGACTTGAAGGCATGTGCCTTGAAGCTGAAATTGCAGTGCATCCATGGCACGGCGACGTATCCGCGTCGAAGAAGGCCGTGGCTCAGAAAAATCCTTCAGGGGTGCTTCTGATAACGCCAGAATCTCTAGAGGCAATCTTCGTGCGTAAAGGAGAGCTGATCCCTCGCTTGTTTTCGCGCACACGCGCTGCCGTAATAGACGAGCTGCATACCCTACTGGATTCAGAACGTGGCATACAGCTCCGCTCGCTTCTCACAAGGCTGGAATTAGCTATCGATCATCCAATCCGCAGGATCGGATTGTCGGCAACGTTGGGCGACATGGAACTCGCCAAATCTTATCTGCGTCCACGAAATCCTGATCAGGTTCAGGTTATCAAATCACCCGAAGCGGAAGCTGAACTTCGTCTCCAGCTACGTGGCTATACGACTGGAAATGATGGCGATGACGGCGCGGCGATTGAAGAAGTGTCCCGGCATCTTTTCACTAACTTGAGAGGCAGCGATAACCTCATATTTGCCGGAAGCAGGGAAAACGTAGAAATCTATGCGGACAAGCTTTCAAGCTTCTGTGAGGATGAGCATCTGCCCCAGGAATTTTATGCTCATCATGCCAGCCTCTCCAAGGAGCACAGAGAGTTCGTTGAGGGCCGCCTGAAAGACGACACGAAGCCCACAACAGCAGTATGCACCTCAACGCTGGAGCTTGGCATCGACATCGGCGACGTAACTTGCGTAGCTCAGGTGGGTTCACCGTTTTCCGTTGCTTCGCTTCGGCAACGCCTCGGTCGCTCAGGCCGCCGTGAGGGGCAACCAGCAATCCTTAGACAATATGAGATTGAAGAACATTTGGAAGCCTCCAGCCATTTCAGCGACCAATTGCGCTTGAAGCTGGTGCGCTCAGTCGCGATGATTGAGTTGCTCTTGGCGAAATGGTGTGAACCGCCGAGAGCCCAAGCTTTAAACCTCTCGACTATGGTACACCAGACGCTTTCAATTATTGCTGAAAGAGGTGGAGCAAGTGCGAAACGCCTTTTTATCACGCTTTGCGAAAAAGGCCCCTTCTCCAATGTTACGCCAGATATCTACATGGCACTGCTTCGGCATCTCGGGCAACCTGACGTCGAACTGATTGAACAAGCACCAGACGGAAACCTCCTATTGGGCCGCATCGGAGAAAAGCTGGTCGAGCACTATAGCTTCTACGCGGTCTTCAAAACGCCCGAGGAGTTTCGAGTTGTCTGCGAAAGCAAAACGCTTGGGACGATCCCATTGGACAACCCGTTCAAACCGGGAATGACGATTATCTTTTCGGGCAGACGGTGGGAAATACTTGATATCGATTCCAGCACAAATGTTCTATTGGTCAGGCCATCCAAGGCAGGCAAGCCGCCAAAATTTGGTGGTGATCCCGGCATCATCCACGACCACGTTTGCCAGAAGATGAAAGAGCTTTATGCCTCAGATTACGTCCCCGCTTATCTCGATGCGAATGCTCGACAGCTATTGTTTGAGGCACGCACTAATGCGCAGCTTATTGGGCTCACGGAGAACTCAATCATTCGCATCTCCGAAAAGGACTACCTTCTGGCAACGTGGTTCGGCACGACCAAAAACCTCACGCTTGAATTTGCCTTAACGAGCTTAGGTTTTGAGGCGAAGACGTGGGATGGAGTTGTTGAGGTCTCAGAAACTGAGAAGTCACCTAGCCTGCTGGATGGACTGCGCGAGATTTCGGAAAGCTCTCCAGACAGCTTTTTCACTGGCAAGGAAAACCTGATCTTCGAGAAGTTTCATCCGTTTCTCAGTCACGAACTTCTGAAACAGGACGCGCTTAGCGCTCGGTTCGAGTTTGAAGCCCTACAAAGTCTACCTTTGACATTTGGAACATAAGCGGTCACCGCGAAGTGAATGAGCATCGTGCAATCAATTGCAAATGCCCTTTTCAACAGCGTTCCCAGCCGCCAATCAGGTCAGTATCCGGTTGATTGGACACATTGCGGAATTCGTTCGGTGCGGGAAAAATCATTCGTTGCGCCTTTGGTTTTTCACTTGGAACAATACAAATGGCCCGTCAGCCGTCGTAAACACACTGATTTGGTTGATCAGTAATCGGACGTCCCGACAGAAGCCAAAAGCAACTTAAAACACTAAATTTAAATCTGAATCTCGATTGAGTTGCTCAAATTGACAAACTATAGATTGATGTGGAGAGAGATTTCGGGAGAAGTATTCATGGGGGGACAAGATTCAAAAAACTCAACTGCTGAAAACGATCAACCGCAGCCACACCAGGATTTACAAGATAGCACGCTACAGTCGTTAGAAAATGAAACTACGTCCCCGGAAGAGCCGACGCCCCTTACTGACAACCATTCGCCAACATTGGTGAGCCCGGCGATACCGGATACCACATCTTTGGAAAACACCTCGACAGATTCTGCATTTGTCCTCCCGCACCACACTCATGGTGACTCATGGGTTGGTTTTCTTGGTGATGTGGCAGGCGCAGCGATAACCGGCTTGATAGCTGTGATTCTTTGGAGAGTTGAGCGCAAGAGAGAAGTTTCCCGAGAAGAAAAGCGCCGCATGGAAGAATTTGAACATGTAAGAGCTTGGATATCCCTCGAACTCACTCGCCTAAAACGAAACGTGCGTATCGAAAAAGCGAGAATCAGGGAATTATTGCTTACGATAGATGGATGGTTGGATGGGAAAGATGACGTCAAATCAAAAGACCTGACGAGTATCGAAGGCTATTCTGGACTAGAGGAAGAGTTTGTTCAGTTTGTCGATTCTTCGAAAGACCCGTTAGAGAGGTTGCCCGAACTTGGCGCAAATGAAGCATCAAAGTTCGGGGAAGATTTTGTGGCCAGTTTCAGGGGACTTGCGAATAAATTGAATAGTGTGAGGCGGTCTCGTCGTAGGATCGCCTCAGCGCCCACAGGTTGGGTTCAGCTAGGCGAAATGGCGGAAATATTGAAGAAACTGTCAAATACGCTTAACGATGTAGAAAATGGTACTGACCAACTAAAAGAAGAATTGCGGGGCAATTATGATAAAAAATAACGGTATGCAGCCGCATCTTTTGGACAGCTTCCCAGATTTAGCCGTTGATATTCAGGAGATTATCAACCAAGCCCACAAAGGTATTCACTACACCTTGCTGCATAAGCCCCCCCCTTATCCGCTACATCGCGCAAAATGTGATGGTGGAGTTATTTACGATGACCCGGCACCTAATGGACAGTACGCAAGTTCATTGGCTGGATCATGGATATGGTCCCACCCAAAGGCATTCTTCAGGTTCAGAGCAATCATGTCTAAGGGTAGCCTTCAGATTTGGGACTTTGGCGATCAAGATTGGCCTGTAGGCGTGCCACGACTCAAAAAGATCAAAGATGAAGAGGCGGTTGACCTTAAAACCCTTTTTCGGAGATAACTGCGGTGTCCGTAAAGCCTAAATCAGGGAACTACAAATCTAGAAGCGATGCTCGCAGAACGCTTCGACTTGTCCATTCAGGAGAAGGCTATACAGGGTCAATTGAGTGGCCTTCAGATGATGCCGAAACGGACAAAAGTCATCGAACTATACGGCGGGGAGGTCTATTCAGCGAACTCATAATGCCGAGGGTGGATGTAAGCACTGACATTGAAGCTCCAATATTTTATGCCATTCCTGACATTCTTACCGAAGTGCAAGAGGCAATCGTATTTGGAGGTGGAGAAGCTTTGGCACAAAAGAGTGGCATACCTCTCGAAGAGTTAAAATCACTATTAGTTGAAATCAACGACCTTAACGTGCACCTTCTAATGCGCCTCAAGATGTTCTTCGGCATCATTAGATTCTGACGACTGGTATGCATCTGGTTGAGGTATTTTTCCCTTGACAGGATTGAAACGGAGAGATCGCTTTAATAAACCCTCTGCTTCAAGAAAACCAGCGACCCGATCTGTCGGCTTGGCTCCCTTTTTCAACCATGATTTCGCTTTTTCTCTATCGATTACAAATTTCTTGCCTTCTTCAATAGAGCGCCTTGGGTTGTAGATTCCTAGCTTTTCAATGAATTTGCCATCTCGCGGGCAGCGACTGTCAGCGACAACGATCGAATAATGTGGTCTTTTTTTTGAACCGCCTCGTGCAAGTCGTATCTTTACCGCCACAGTTGCCCCACAAATATTCTAAACACAAAATTGAGTCTCTGAGATTAGTTGAATTCAAATAACATGCAAGGTGCCGCGACCACGATGAGAGAGCGTATCAATCAAATTGCCTGCACGAGTTGGTACATATGTTGGTACACGGCCACGCACACAATTCTAAAAGCTTAATTTAATTTACCTTTTTGGCCGGATATTGTTTCCTCCGGGCCCACCAGTGGATTTTCAGAATATTTAAACCAATCAGTAACTAAGTATTCTTTAATCCTGACCAGAATAGTCAACTAAAGTATTATCTTTAGACCCCATATAGTCTTATATTTCTTCTGACAGATTGACGCAGTCCTCCGGAAACAACGAATCTTAACTTAGATATTTACGAAATTCACATTCGTTTGAAGTTCTTTTGTTCGCAAAGGAAACCTCATGCGTGCTTTCATTCTGCTTTCAGTGATTTGCTCAACGCTTCCGGTCATGTTGCTCAATCTGAGCCCCAAGGCCGGAGAAGACGTGCTTGCCATTTTTGGCGAGGACGTTGTTGCAGCCGACGTTGAAGCACAGGCAAGACATATTGGTCTGGACGTTATTTCCTATGATGAGACGTTTCACCATCTCATCGTTCGGGACGTTGAAGGCCAGAGCACACGCGCGCTTTACGCGCTCGGTGCGCGGACTGTCGTGGATGCTGGCTACGCTCAGATGTGCCGTACTCCCCCGCCCTCTATCAGTTGAGATAAGAAGACATGTCAGAGACACATAACAATAATCAATTGAGCAGTGACGATTTTCAGATTGAGGCGGTACGACGCCCAATCGCGCAGGGTGTTCTCGTTATCACCTGGCTAACGGCAATTGTTGTCGCTGGCATCGCCATTTTCAACGGTCATGGCCATGCAGCTCCCGTAACGCTTATGGCGCTCATTCTTGCTGCCCTGCCGACTGCAGCTTTCTTCTTCAAGCCAATTTACAGCGCTATGACGATCAGCCTCGCAGTGAGCGTGGCAGGTATTCTGGCCCTGCTGGTCTATAATTTCCAGTGGAACGGCACTGGCATTGCGTATCAGATCGACATGCACATGACCTTCTTTGCGGGTCTGGCCATTCTGACCGGTCTGATGGACTGGCGTGCACTGGTTGCCTATACGGGCTGCGTTGCGGTTCACCACCTTGGCGCATCCTTCCTCGTGCCAACCATGGCCTTCCCGGATGGCGCGCCGTTGGTTCGCGTTCTGCTTCATGGCGGCATTCTGCTTCTCGAATGTGGCGCACTTATCTTCCTGTCACAAAAGATCACGTCACTGATGGCGGCCACACGCGGCGCGCTCATGACGGCTGAAACGGCAAGGCTTGCATCTCAGGAAGCTGAAGAGCGCGCCACCAAGCTGAAGCTGTCCGCTGAAAGCAAGGCCGACGCAGAAGCTGAACGCTATAACGACCTCAAAAAGGCTGCATCTGAGTTCGAAACCGAAATGGGTCAGCTGCTGGCAGACATGAACCGTGAAATGGATCAGCTGAACTCTACGGCGACCTCGCTTGAGACAGCTGCTGATGGCTCCCGCCGTCAGGCTGATCAGATGGATGCAGCAACCACGCGTGCTTTCGACAGTGTGGGGTCCGTGGCCAGCGCCGCACAGGAGCTCTCTGCCTCTATCAACGAAATCGTCAGCCAGATTTCTCAATCGTCTGAGCTGGTCGAGCGCGCAACAGCTACGTCTCACTCCTCCAGAACCAAGGTCACTGAACTATCTACCAGTGCTCAGGAAATCGGTGATGTTGTGAACCTGATCCGTGACATTGCAGGTCAGACCAACCTTCTGGCGCTGAATGCGACCATTGAGGCCGCCCGCGCAGGCGAAAGTGGTAAAGGCTTTGCGGTTGTTGCCGCTGAAGTCAAAGGCCTTGCAGACCAGACAGCGAACGCCATTCAGGTGATTTCTGATCAGGTTGAGCAGATCCAGAATGTGTCTGGTGAAACCACCAATATGATTGCGGCCATCACTGAGCAGATGGACAAGATCAATGCCTTCACCACGCACGTCGCTGCAGCAATCGACCAACAGGGCGTCGCAACAAACGAAATTGCTGTGAACGTTTCTACGGCATCTGACAGCACACGCATGGCGGCCGATGAGGTCAGCTCTGCAGCTGAGACAGCCCAGGCGACATCGTCTGCAGCCAAAACCATTCTGGGCGTATCTCAGGACGTGAAAACGGCTGGCCAGCAGATCACAGATCGCGTGGAAGCCTTCCTGAAAAAAGCGGTCGCCTGATCGCAATCTCAACGTCTTGTAAAAAGCGGGTCTTCGGGCCCGCTTTTCTTTTGAGATCAAGTTCGTTTTGGTTCACATTCCCACGCAATTGTCACACGAATGCGTTAGTGAACCTGAATGACACGATTTCTTCTTACTTCCATTGGCTGCGCCATGCTCACGCTGGCCGCCTGCACCACAACTCCGACCGCTTCAACACCGGCAGTTAATACCGCCGCCACAGAGGCCAGCCTTCCGGCTGCGACCGGGCCGACGACCACAATTCTCATTTCCATTGATGGGTTCAGACCAGACTATCTGGACCGTGGCGCAACGCCGACGCTGAGCGAACTGGCGGCAAATGGCTCCTGGGGGCCGATGCAGCCATCTTTCCCGTCGAAAACTTTCCCGAACCATTATGCCATCGTCACGGGCCTGCGCCCGGACCATAACGGCATTATCAATAACACGATGGAAGACCCGGATATGCCGGGGGCCATTTTCATGCTGTCCAACCCGGTGGTCGCGTCTAACCCTGAATGGTGGGAAGAAGGTCGCCCGCTTTGGGTGAGCGCATCTGAACAGGGCATTCCAAGCGCGACCATGTTCTGGCCGGGCTCTGACTTTGAAATCCATGGCGAGCGCCCTACGGAATTCATGAATTTTGATCAGGCGCTGACTGACTTTGCCCGCGTGGATGTCGTGCTCGGCTGGATGGACGTTCCAGCAGAAGAGCGCCCTGTCTTCGCAACGCTCTATTTCGATATCGTGGACACAGCTGGACACCGTTACGGACCGGACGATTCACGCACCACCTCTGCCACCGCTCAGGTAGATGCCGCCATTAGCCGTCTTATCGAAGGCCTTGAGGCTCTTGGCCTGCGCGATAACACCAATCTGGTGATCGTATCTGACCACGGCATGGCGCCAGTCTCTGACGAGCAGATTATGCATGTCGACGATATGGTCGATACTTCGCTTACCCACATTGTCTGGGGCGGTGAATTTATGGGGCTGTCTCCACTTCCCGGCCACGAAGCCGAAGTTGAAGAGGCGCTGCTCGGCCATCGCGAACATGGCGAATGCTGGCGCAAGGACGAACTGCCAGAGCGCTTCGAATATGGCAGCAATCCGCGCGTGCCGGAGATTGTCTGCCTTGCTGACACAGGCTGGCGTTATGAAGCACCTAATGTGCGCGTCTGGCGCGGCTCTGGCGGCAGCCACGGCTTCGACCCGGCTGACCCGCTCATGAATGCTGTCTTCATCGCAAATGGCCCGGACATCGCCTCGGGCGTCGAGTTGGACCTGTTCGATAATGTTTCGGTCTATTCACTGCTGGCAGAACTGACCGGTATTGAACCCGCCGAAAACGATGGCGACATCACACAGCTCGAAGCGGCTTTGAAATAAGATACAAAAAAAGCGGGCCATCTGGCCCGCTTTTTCATCTCTCGGTGATTTTGAAAATCAGAGAATTTCGTTCTGGCTTTTGACGATTTTGCCAACGAGACCATAATCAACAGCTTCCTGAGCCGTCATCCAATAGTCACGGTCCGTGTCTTTGCGGATCTGCTCAATCGGCTTGCCGGTTGCTTCAGCAAAGATGTTGTTCAAACGCTCACGCATTTTGATGATTTCGCGCGCCTGGATTTCAACGTCAGACGCCTGACCACCAACACCACCACGTGGTTCATGAAGCAGGAAGCGCGTGTTCGGCAGGCAGAAGCGGTTCTCAACTTTCGCAGATGCGTAGATGAGCGCGCCAGCACTTGCGACCCAGCCCGTGCCGAGAATTTTCACAGGGGCAGGAACGAACTTCACCATGTCATGGATCATGTCACCCGATTCCACATGGCCGCCCGGTGAGGAGACAACCAGCAGGATCGGGTCATGGCTTTCAGCAGACAGAGCCAGAAGGCGTTCGCAGACGCGACGCGCCAGTTTGTCGTCGACACCCCCGGTCAGCAGAATGGTGCGCGCCTTGAACAGCGCCTGCTCCAGAAAGCTGTTTGGTTCTGAAATCGGTGTTGCTTCTTCTTCTTCGTCGAGGCGGTACATGGAAACTCCAGTTTTTTTTATAGGTGTGACGTAGAACGGACTACGTCAATGCCCTTCAAAAGCCATTAACGCCTGAACTTCACAGTTCATTGCGCGAATTCGGTCTGCGCCGCCCAATTCCGGCAGGTCGATAACAAAAGCAGCGGCAACAATTTCTGCGCCCGCACGGCGCAAAAGCTTGATTGCAGCTTCTGCTGTACCGCCGGTGGCGATCAGGTCATCTGTCAGAAGAACACGCTCGCCCGGCTGAACTGCATCTTCATGCATTTCCATCTCGTCCACGCCATATTCCAGCTGATAGCTCTCAGTGATGGTTTTGTGCGGCAGCTTGCCTTTTTTGCGCAGCGGAATGAAGCCTGCAGAAAGCTGGTGCGCAGCAGCGCCGCCAAGGATAAAACCACGCGCTTCAATGCCCGCAACTTTATCAATACGGGTACCGGCATATGGCTGAACCAGCTCGTCCACAGCACGACGGAATGCCCGAGGCTGACCAAGAAGCGTTGTGACATCACGAAACATAATGCCCGGCTTCGGATAGTCCGGAATGGTCCGGATGGTGTCTTTCAGATTCATAGTCAGGTCTGACCTCAGTCTTTGAATATATTCAGTCTATTGGAGCAGATTGTTGCGCGCTGTCTATCAGGGTTCAACCAGATAATCCTCAATTATCCAGTCTTCCTCATCAGCAATGGCTTTCCATTCCGCAAATTCAGGCGTTGCGAGCAAAGCATCGCAATAGTCCTGAAGCTCAGCCGGCAGTGAAATCGCATAGGATGAAAAGCGCGACGCAATCGGAAGATAAAACGCATCAGCGATAGACCATTCCCCAAACAGGAACGGACCACCAGATTTGTGCAGCGCCTGCCCCCAGGCCGCAGACAGTTTGGACACTTCTGCCACCACTTCGTCTTTCAGCGTCACGCGCGGCTCGTTCTGACGATAAAGGTCCATCGGCAATTCGCGGCGGATATTCATAAAGCTGGCATGCATCTGAGCCGCCATCATGCGCGCCTGGGCACGGCGGAACTCATCTCTTGGCCAGAGAGACGGCACTTGCTCTGCTGCCCATTCTGAGATCGCCATTGTGTCGCCAATCACCTCATCGCCGACCAGAAGCGTCGGGACGAGCGCGAAGGGCGAAACCTCAGCCATTCGCGAGCGGAATTCATCTGTACGCAGCGGCAAAAATTCAGTGGTGAACTCAATGCCCGCACGACGGAGCACCGCAAACGCACGCAGAGACCAGCTGGAATAGCGCGCATTGCCCAGAATAAGATGAGGCACACCCATTACAGAACGCGTCCTGCAACAGCATCCAGTTTCGCCATGAGCTCAGGGTTGCGAACCTCTGGAGGGGTCATGATTGCAAAGTCGAGACAGGTCTCAATGCCGTGCGCGCCATTTGTGCGCTCTGTGCCCTGCAGGCCAGCCGCAACTTTCTGGATGAGCAGCTTCGCCTTAGCCGAATTACCCGCCATGATTTTCAGAACGCTCTCAACAGAGACGTTTTCTTCTTCCTCATGCCAGCAGTCATAATCGGTTACCATGGCCACAGTCGCATATGGAATTTCAGCTTCGCGGGCGAGCTTGGCTTCCGGCATATTCGTCATGCCAATCACATCACAGCCCCAGCTGCGATAGAGCTGACTTTCTGCATAGGTCGAGAATTGAGGGCCTTCCATAACCATATAGGTGCCGCCCTTATGGCAGGTCGCACCAACCGCCTGACCTGCTTCATATGCCAACCCGGACAGGCGCTCACAGATCGGGTGCGCCATAGACACATGCGCCACACAGCCCTCGCCAAAGAAGCTCTTCTCACGGGCAAACGTGCGGTCGATAAACTGATCGATGAACACGAAATGGCCCGGCGCATATTGCTGTTGCAGTGAGCCAACGGCCGAAATCGAGAGGATGTCTGTCACGCCTGCGCGCTTGAGCACGTCGATATTCGCGCGATAATTCACATGAGTTGGCGACAGGCGATGGCCCTTACCGTGACGCGGCAGAAAGACCAGCTCAACATCGCCCATATTGCCACGCATGACATTGCCAGATGGCACGCCCCATGGGGAAACGATATGTTCCTCGCGCGCATTTTCGAGACCATCAATCTCGTAAAGGCCAGACCCGCCCAACACGCCAAGTACCCATTTCGTCATCGCAGTGACTCCTCGAAAATCTCTGTAAGCGTTCGCTTTGGCACAAGAGCGCTAAAAGCTGAAGCCCTTCGCGTCGAGGCTGATGTAAATCCATGTGTTTGTGAAGGAGTGTGAACGCCGCCAGCGCCTTAAAGCGTCGCCCCATATCGCGCCAGGCCTTTGGCAACAGCGCCGAACCGGTCATTGGCTGAGACCACTGCATGTTCAAACTGAGAGGTAAAATGGCTCTCAACCGCCGGGATATGCGTCGAACCGCCGACCATGACGATGTCAGTGATCTGATCGGCTGAACAGCCTGCCAAAGTGAGGCATTCGGCTGCCGCCCCATCCATCGCGTTCACAGTATCGTCTATGAGCGCTCTGAAGCCCGCCTGCGTGACGTTCGCCTCAATGGCGGTGTTTCCCGCGACATAGCGAAAGCCCGCCTCAGCGGCGTCACTGAGCGCGATTTTCAGGGCTTCTGTTTTCTTTGCGTACGCGCCCGCTTCAAAATTTCGAATCAGATAGTCAAAAGCGCGAAGGCCAGCGCTCTTAGGACTATTCTTCAACAGCCAGTCGATCTCCTTGCGCATGGTGATGGAATAAAGCCGGTTATGGCTCTTCCAGTCTGATAGCGTCACATAGGGCGCCGCAGGCACGGGCAAATCGTTTTCTGACAGCGTTTCGAGGCGCCCGAAATGCGGCGTCAGATCGTAAAAGCTCAAAAGCCGATCGAAATCATTGCCACCAAGATAGACACCCGTACTCGCCAGAACATCAAAGCTCGAGTTATCATCTGAAATCCGGATGACTGAGAAGTCCGAGGTACCGCCGCCGATGTCGACCACAAAGATGAGTTTTTCCCGGCCGGTTGGAAACTCCACCGAACGCGCAGCCGCCACTGGCTCTGGCAGGAAGGCAATATGCTGAACACCTGCAGCCCGTAGCGAGGCCTCAAGAGCCGCCTGCGCACGCTGGTCTTTCGCGGGGTCATCATCATTGAACGAAACAGGTCGCCCCTGAATGACCGTATCCAGCTCCCCGCCATTCAGCTTCTCAGCCTGGCGTATAGTCCGTGTCAGAAAATCGGTAATCACTTGCTGAAAGGGAATGCGCCGACCATCCAGCTGAGTGGTTTCTTCAATCAGATCGGTACCGAGCACCGACTTGATGGACCGCATCAAACGGCCCTCTTCACCGGCCTCATAGTCATCAATGGCGCGGTGACCAATGGTGAAGCTGCGCGACCCTGCCTCGTAAAAGATGGCCGTTGGAATGGAGGTTTCTTCCGGTTCCAGCTGCAGAAGCCTGGTCTGCCCGTTCGCCAGAATGGAAAATGCTGTGTTCGATGTCCCGAAATCTATGCCCACATGCATTGGCCGCCTCCTGATCCCGCAACATTTCGATCATCTCTGACCGGAAAGTCCAACACTTAGCCCAAAAAGAAAGAAGGCTGCGCGAGCGCAGCCTTCTCTTTGTTCAGTTCTGTTCAGTGAACCCTAGTGGTCCACATTCCGCCAGATCTGTTTGTACGAGAAGTACACGATCAGAGCGAGGAAGAAGAGATAGATCATCACGCCCATACCGAGAGACTTCCGGTTTTCCATTTTTGGCTCGCCAGCCCAGGCAAGGAACTGAGCGACGTCTGCAGCCAGCTGTTCGCGGGTTGCTTCAGTGCCATCCATGTATTCAACGCGGCCGTCGAACAGTTGTGGAGGCATAGCCAGGAAACCGCCAGCCGGTGCGTGGCGTGGGTCGCCTTCCCAGTTACCTGACGTGTCACCCGCAAAATACGGGTTGTAGTACAGACCAACTGGTTGGGTCAGAACACCGTGAGAGTGGTCGTCATTGATGTGCAGCTCATTACCGTGAAACTCTTCAGAGTCCGGATACCCCGTCATGAGACGGTAGATATAGCTCGCACCGCCATGACGGGCTTTCGTGATAACGGAGAAATCCGGAGGGATAGCACCGCCATTAGCCGCCGCAGCAGCCTGCGGGTTCGGATACGGGCTGACGAAGCTGTCAGATGGACGAGCCGGGCGATACACTTCATCACCAAAATCGTCGATCTCTGTCACCTGATAAGAAGATGCGAATGCAGCCACCTGGGACTGAGTTGCTTCCTCATCATCAGAATAGAACGGGCCACCTGGCTCACCGAGGTTACGGTAAGACAGAAGATCCATGCTGTGACATGCCGCGCAGACTTCGGTGTAAACCTGGAAGCCACGCTGAACAGCAGCCTGATCGAAGCGGCCGAACGGACCTTCGAACGGCCAGTCTGGAAGAGCTGTTTCACCTTCGTCGAGGTGCATAGCGCCACCAGCGGCCATAGCAGCTGGCGCGAGCCCGATAAGGGCGAGACCAGCGAGGCAAGCTTTAATCGCTTTCATAGTGACCTCTCCTATTCTGCTGCTACGGCGTCAGCAGAGCCGTTTTTCGGGTGAATGGAATCTGCGATCGTTTCCGGCTCATCCTTCGCACGCTCAACAAGGCCGAGAAGTGGCAGAGCAAGCAGGAAGTAAGCGAAGTAGAGGAGCGTCAGAAGCTGAGCGACTGGAAGCCATGTGATGCCATGGTGTTTAACAGTCGGATCAACCAGCGTGCCGCTTTCTTCTTCGAACGCCAGAGACGCTTCGTAATCAACAAAGTCGATCACGACACGCTCGTCACGTTGCGAAACGATTTTACCGTCGTTAGCGCGCGCAACTTCAACAGCGTTCGGCGTGTCAGCCAGTGCAACTTCGTAGCGCAGTGTGTCTTCACCGGTCGGAATGACAACGTCATCCGGGTTAGACGCACCAGCGACGCCGAGCAGGCCGCAAACCAGAACGAAACCGAAGAAGAACTGGCGAGCCAGCGGGCGGTAACGCAGTGAGCGAACTTTAGACGTGTCCAGCCAAGGCAGAACGAACATGATCGCAATCGCACCGAACATTGCGATAACACCGCCGAGTTTCGCTGGGATAGGACCGACGTCGAACGTGATCGCACGCAGGATCGCGTAGAATGGAAGCAGGTACCATTCCGGAACGATGTGCGCAGGCGTCTTAAGCGGGTTGCCTTCGATGTAGTTGTCGGCGTGGCCGAGAACGTTTGGCGCGTAGAATACGAAGCCAGCGAAGATCAGCATGAAGACGATGATCGCGAAGCCGTCTTTCACCGTGTAATACGGGTGGAAAGGAACAGCGTCTTTCTTAGGGTCTTTGATCTCGATGCCAGCCGGGTTGTTATTGCCCGTCGTGTGGAACGCCCAGATGTGCAGGACAACAACACCAGCAATCATGAATGGCAGGAGATAGTGAAGAGAGAAGAAGCGGTTCAGCGTAGAGTTACCGATAGAAGGTGCACCCTGAAGCCAGATCTGAATTTGCTCACCAACGAGCGGCAGTGAGCCGATCAGGGAGGTGATAACAGACGCGCCGTGCAGAGACATCTGACCCCATGGCAGCACGTAGCCCATGAAGGCTGTACCGGTCATGAGGAGGTAAATTACAACACCCAGGATCCAGCTGATCTCACGTGGTGCTTTGTATGAACCGTAATAAAGGCCGCGGAACATGTGAATGTAGACCGCGAGGAAGAACATGGAGGCGCCGTTTGCGTGGATGTAACGCATCAGCCAGCCATATTCTACGTCACGCATAATGCGCTCGACCGAGGCGAAAGCCATTTCGGTGTTCGGCACATAGTGCATGGCAAGAACGATACCGGTGATGATCTGCGTAGCAAGGCAGAACGCCAGGATGCCACCGAATGTCCACCAGTAGTTCAGGTTTTTAGGTGTCGGAAAGTCAACGAATGACCCGTGTACCAGACGCACGATCGGAAGACGCGCGTCGAGCCACTTCTCAATGCCGGTATTCGGCTTGTATGTGGATTCATGTCCGCTCATGTGAGCTCCCCATTCGTGCGATTAGAGTGAAATCGTCACGGCACTGCCGTCTGCGTTATACTCATAGGTCGGGACTGGAAGGTTCAGCGGAGCCGGACCTTTGCGAATACGACCAGATGTGTCGTAGTGAGAGCCGTGGCATGGGCAGTACCAGCCGCCGAACTCACCCGTATTGCTGCCTGGGCCTACAGGTACGCAGCCAAGGTGCGTACAGGAACCTGAAACAACCAGCAGAGCCGGGTTGAGGTTACCGTCAGCCATCGGCACCAGACGATCATCGTCTGTTTCCGGGTCACGCAGTGCGTTTACGTCTACTTCACGCGCTTCAGCGATTTCCGCTGCTGTACGACGGCGCAGGAAGAATGGCTTACCACCAATCAATACCCGAACCTCGCCGCCTTCTGGAATGTCCGTTACCGGAACTTCCAGACTGGAAGCTGCGCGTGTGTCCAATGCAGGAAGCATTTGCGCGATAAAAGGCCAGGCAAGTGCGCCAGCCCCTCCAGCTACTGCTGCACCAGCAGCGATGTGGATGAAATCACGGCGTTCTTCATCTACCGTTTCTGTATATGTCTCGTCAGTCACGTTGCCATGCCCTCACAAATCGGCTTTCTGGTGGATGCCATAGCATACCCATTTCCCGCTAAAAGACTTTGCGGCGCAAAGTCGCGCAGGCGGATAGATGGACTCCCAGCCCTGAATGAAAGAAGCCGATACATTGCGCCTGAGTTTCTATCAACCTGATATTCCGCAGAATTTGGGTACGACGATAAGATTGTCGGCATGTTTCGGCGTAAAAATGGATATAATTGAGCCATGTGGCTTCCCTTTAACGGCAAAATCCTTAAAGCGCGCTACTCTCGACTACGGCAATTTGGCGCAGGTAAATCGGGCTGATTCTATAGAAACCTACCTCTCCGAGGCCAAAAACGAGGGTGAGCGAGTCGTTCTTTTCACCACCAAAGGTGCCACACCTCTTCAAAATTTTAAATTTCTTCCCAAGGATCGACTTTTATTCGGCCGGGAGAGCGCTGGCGTGCCTGATGAGGTTCATAATGCATGCGATGCGCGTGTAGTGATTCCTCTCGTCGAGGGTGCGCGGTCGATAAATGTCGCTACCGCAGCCTCAATCGCGCTCTTCGAAGCGCTCCGTCAAACAGGCGGTCTCAGCTGAAATTATTTTTCGCGTTTATGAACCCGCTGAACATAGATCAGCATGGCGCGGAAGATGAATGTGCACATCAGCGCAGCACCAATCAGCGCCACTCCCCCCATGAGAAGTTCCGGATAGGTATGGAGTGTTAATCCAACCTCGGCCGAAATCAGGAAGACCATGTTTATGTCCAGACCAAAGGCCTGAGTTTTCGGATTTGCGCGCAGATAAGACCCAAGACCGATAAAAACGGCCGCAAGCGCGATCATCACATCCGGCGAGAGATCAAACTCTGCGCCCAGCCCGCGATAGATCAGCCCCAGCACCACGCCCATTGATGCGCCTAAAGGCATATTCAGAAAGAGAAGCTGTGGTTTTGGAAATGAGCCGATCACGGTCGCGAATATGCTCGCGCCAAGCGCAAACCCCATCGCCGCCATGCCGCCATGCCGCCCGCAAAATTCAGAACCGCCATCGCGATGGCAACAATGCCGCCAGCCGTCACAAATCTCGCCAGCGATGCTGTTACAGAATGGTCCGCACGCAATGGCGCAGACTCTTTTCGTGGCGGGGTAGAGAAAAACGTCGTCAGTGTTACGGCGACAACGCCAATCAGCGTACACCAGACCCGATCAACAGCCAGTGGAACAGGTTCGGCATGCCCACTCAGTCCCGGAATGATAATCACGACGCAGGTAATCCCGACCAGCATGGTCGCATAGGCGTAGATCGTACCGATCCAGTAAGCGATGGATGCTGACAGCGCGACAACCACCACCAGAACCGCTGCGATCAGATGCGGATTGTCGATATAGAGCAATGCGGCAAGGCCTATTCCCCCGCCAATGAGTGTGCCCACCATTCGGAAGACGCCGCGCAGCAACAAATCCTGCCTGTTCGGCTGCATAACGACAAAAACAGGCATGGCCGCCCAATACGGGTTATGCAGGCCAAGAAGGTAAGCGAGAACCAGCGCGGCATAGGCGGCAATGAATAAGCGCAGAGCGCGGGGAATGTGTGGTGTCAGCATTTCACCGAGCCGTTACGCCTGAAATTCACAAAACGAAACCACCTACAGGCTGAAAAGCCGGAAAACAGATCACGCTTTAGAGATTGAACTCGTTTGCGGCGTCCCTCATAGAAGCAGAATGACAGATACTTCGCTTGAAACCCGCAAAACGGCCGCAAAGGCCTGGTTCTCATCTCTCCAGCAGGACATCATCTCTGAGCTGGAAAAGCTGGAAGCTGAAGTCAGCGCGCCGCTCTTCCACGGCCCGCCCGGCAAATTTGAGATGACACCATGGGAACGCACCAGAGGGCCGGACGGCGAAGATCAGGGCGGCGGCACAATGGGCATTCTGAAAGGCCGCCTGTTTGAAAAGGCTGGCGTGCACTTTTCTTGTGTCTACGGCAAATTCTCAGAAGCCTTTGCCGCGCAAATTCCCGGCGCAGACAAATCAGACGGCATGTTCTGGGCGAGCGGCATTTCACTGATCATCCACCCGATCAGCCCGAAGGTTCCGGCCGTACACATGAACACACGTATGCTGGTCACATCGGACAGCTGGTTTGGCGGCGGCGCGGATCTGACGCCCGTTCTGGATGTTCAGCGCGACGAGGAGCACCCTCTGACCCAGCAATTCCACGGCGCATTGAAATCTGCCTGCGACCCTCATGATGCTGAGTATTATCCGAAGTTCAAAAAATGGTGCGATGAGTATTTCTACCTGCCGCACCGTGTTGAGCCGCGCGGTACGGGCGGCATCTTTTATGACCGACTGAACACAGGTGATTGGGAGAAGGATTTCGCCTTCACCAAAGATGTCGGCCTCGCCTTCAAGTCTGTTTATCCTGACATTGTTCGCCAGACCTATGAACAGAGCTGGTCTGAGGACGAACGCGACGAACAGCTCATCCGACGCGGCAGATATGTGGAATTCAACCTGTTATATGACCGCGGCACGACCTTCGGTTTAAAAACAGGCGGGAATGTGAATTCCATCCTGTCTTCTATGCCACCTGTCGTAAAATGGGTATAAAACCTTCATTCTCCTGAAACGGCTGTTAGCTAGTCCTGCGTTCTCGCGTCACGGGAAATCGCTTGAAATCTGTTGGAACTCAACGCTTTTTTAGACGCTGGTGACTTAATACTAGTTTTCGTCAGGTCCTGAAGTGCACGTGCAGCGTCCAAAACCACGCAATAACAAATCCGGCTGGCTGAGCGACCTGGTGCTCGTCGGCAGCGTTGTTGTAATTGCGGCTTTGGGCGGGCTCGTCAGCGGCGGCGATAGCGATAGCTGGTATCAGGCGCTGTCCAAACCGCCTTTCAATCCACCTGGATATTATTTCGGCATTGTCTGGCCGGTGCTGTACGTGATGATCGCTCTGTCTGCGGTGATTGTTCGCCGCCGCGTGAGCTATATCGAGCATGCGCCAACTAGCTTTGGTATTTTCTACCTTCAGCTTTGCTTTAACGGCGCGTGGAGCTTTCTGTTCTTCTTCTTCCATCGTCCGGTCTGGGCGATGATTGATCTTGTCGCGCTCTGGCTGATCATTGTCGCAATGATCTTCCATTTCGGAAAATATTCGAAATTTGCAGCCTTCCTGCTCGTCCCATATTTCCTGTGGGTCACCTTCGCAGGCTATCTGAATGGCATGATTATCTGGCTGAACGCCTGATCACTCGGCCAGTTTTGGCTTCATCTTAAAACCATTCCTGATCCAGACCTGTTCCAGCTCACGCAGAGACTGGCCAATCGCTGGTCCTGCAGGAATGCCCTTTGCAAGAAGGTCAGCGCCTGTGACGGGAAAGACGGGACGCTCCCAATTCCGCGCGAGCGAAAAGAGTGGTCCCCAGCTTTTGTCCGGGTCTTCAGACCATTGCCAGAGAATCAAATCCTCAGCCGCCTGATCATCCTCATTATACAGTCCGACCTTTGCGGTCTCGTCAGACATATCCGGAGCAAACACTTGCTCGGCCCGCGCAAATTTCACAAGCCGCGTGCGTTCCTGCCCGGACATACGCAGACGTTCAGCGACCACACGAAGCGCGACTTCATCGCGCGGCAAAAGCGAAAGAAACCGGTCAAACCCGGTAAAACGATAGCCATGCCCATCTTCGATCCGGAGCAATCCTGAAAGTCGCGACAAGTCCTCACATTCTGGCAGGATGGTCTGCAACACACCGGCTTCATGCATTGCCGTCACAGATGCCAGAGGCGATGGCGCATCGAGCAGTCGATAGATTTCTTTCCATATGCGTTCAGCCGCGATCTGTTCCAGGCCGTCTTTTTCAGCGGCGCAGGCGGCAAGTCCGGTGGCGTCAATCTCATGCCCATACCAGGCACTGAAGCGGAAAAACCGAAGATTGCGCAGATGATCTTCCCGCAGACGCTCACGCGCATCCCCAATAAAAGCAATTTTGCGCGAGGCAATATCGGCAATGCCTCCACCCGTCGGGTCATGGATTTTGCCCTGCCGGTCTGCATAGAGCGCATTCATACGGAAATCGCGACGGGCAGCGTCCTCATTCCAGTCATCGGTAAAAGCGACCACAGCATGGCGCCCATCGGTTTCGATATCGCGTCGCAAAGTGGTGATCTCAAACGGCTCGTGCTCGATCACGGCTGTGATGGTGCCATGCTCAATACCCGTCGGGATGGCTCTGATGCCCGCAGCCTTAAGCGCGGCCATGGTTTCTTCTGGCTTCAGCTGGGTCGCTATATCCACATCACTGACCGGCACGCCCAGTAAGGCATTGCGCACACATCCACCGACGAAACGGGCACCGCCCGGACACGCTTTCTCGAGCGCATCCATCACCTGACGGGTTGAGGCGGCCTGAAACCAGTCCTGCGCCGTTATGTCAGTTACCGGATGGGACATCTTCAAGTTCGTCTGTCACAGGCTCACGATTTTCAATTTCGATCTGATCGCACGGCACACGCCGGGCCGGGATCAGCTCACCATTCTCGCGGCGGGGCGCGCTATAGCATACGCTCCCCTCACGACTGATGCTCACATCCTCATCAACCTGACCGGGACGACGCTGAACATCGTGACGGCGGCTGTCTATGCTGACGCTCTCGCAAGGAACAGTCTGACTTGGGATAAGCTCACCGTTTTCGAACCGCGGCGCGGTTGAACACGTCCGTTCTTCACGCGGGTCTGAGAAGAAAAGCAGAATATAGAACAGGATCGACAGCGCAAATCCAGCGCCGACAAGCGCGATGACCGGCCAGGGCTCACCGTGCGCACGCCGATCGCGCGTTGCGAGGCGATAAATGGCGAACAGAGCAAGTGGCAGAATGATTAGCACTGCCTGAAGGATAATCCGCATCATGACTGTGCCTCCCCGTCTTCATAGAGCCGCTCATATAGCGCACGTATCACGCCAGCTGTAACGCCCCAGATATACCGACCATTATGCGGCATTTCGAGATAGGTACGCGGCGCGCCCCGCCAGATCGCGGTTTTCTTTATATGATTGTCGGGATTCATAAGGAAAGACAAAGGCGTTTCAAAAACATCATCCACCTCATGCGGGTCCGGCTGAGCGACAAAATCTGACGGCAAGAGGCCAATAACCGGCGTTATCCGAAAACCCGTCCGGGTGAGATAGAGATCAGACCGCCCCAGCAAACTCACATCCTCCGGTTCAATCCCAACCTCCTCATGCGCCTCACGCAGAGCTGCCGCAACGACGCCTTTGTCGACCGGGTCGACCTTGCCACCCGGAAAGGCGACCTGGCCCGGATGTTTCGCCATGGTTTTCGGCCGTTCAGTCAGAATGACGGATGGATCACCATTATGGCGATCTACAATGCCAATCAGCACGCTCGCATCGCGAAGCCTGGCGCGCTCATCTTCAGGCATATTGTGAATATCACCGCCCTCGCGCTGATCGCCTTTTTCATAAAGCGGCACGAGGCGCGATGTCACACGCTCCAGAAAGTCATCACAGCCCTGCCAGCTCATTCAAATTGCCCGAGTGAAAAATCATCGCCATTGGACCGCACAAAAAGCGCGCCGTCTTTTTCTTCGGCATATTCGACAAGTTCGTAAAAGGCTGGTCGTGAAAGTTTTGCCTCGAGGCGGCCACGGATCAGCACATAAGGCGAGGGTTCGCCCGTCTCTTCATCGGTTTCGACACGCAATGGGTTTTCAGCGCTCACTTCCACACTGTCGCCCAGATTGGTCGTCACAAGGATGACAGGCATTTCGTCTTTCTGAGCGGCATCAACACGCATGCCAATGAAGGGCGCGTCTTCGACATGAACTATGACCTTTTCGTAAGGTGTGACCAAATAGGTGGACCCATCGTCATCCTTGCGCAAAATCGTAGAAAACAGTCGTACAAGTTTCTGTCGGGAGAATTTTGTGCCTTCATGCCACCAGGAACCGTCTTTGCGGATTTCCATACCAATGTCAGCGCAGAATTCGGGATTCCACTTCTCAACGGGCGGCAATTGTCGGTTGCCATTTGCAATCGGGCTAATCGCCTGCAATGTTTTGTTTAACTGGTCGAGATCTGTTGTCGGTTGGCTTGCCACTAACGGCTCCTTATCTCATCACATGAGTGATTTAGGTGTAAAATCAGTATGAGTGAAGAACTTAGCGTCCCGGAAGCCGAAACTGTTGCTGCGCCGGAGCCTGAAATTGCGACGGATGAAGTCGATGCGGTGATGGCTGATCTCGCCAAAGTGCGAGAAGAAATCGGCAAAGTTGTCTTTGGACAGGACCGCACGGTTGAACTCGTCCTCTGCGCAATTCTATCTGGCGGACACGCCCTGCTCATCGGCGCACCGGGCCTTGCAAAGACACGTCTGATCGATTCGCTGGGCACTGTGCTCGGCCTCGGCGCAGGTCGCGTACAGTTCACGCCAGACCTGATGCCATCTGATATTCTGGGCTCCGAAATTCTTGATCAGAGCGAAGATGGCCGTCGGTCTTTCCGCTTTCTTCCGGGCCCAATTTTCACCAGCCTCCTTCTGGCCGACGAGATCAACCGCGCCAGCCCGCGTACGCAATCTGCGCTTCTGCAAGCCATGGCCGAGCATCACGTCACCATTGCTGGCCACCGCCATGACCTGCCCGAACCTTTCCATGTTCTGGCGACCCAGAACCCGATTGAGCAACAAGGCACCTACCCGCTACCAGAAGCCCAGCTCGACCGTTTCCTTCTGAAAGTTGATGTCGACTATCCGGATGCTGAAACAGAGCGCCGCATTCTCATTGAAACAACTTCCGGCAGCCCAACCGACCTGGAAACCGTTTTCACGCCTGAAAAACTGATGAACCTTCAGGCTCTGGTGCGCCGGCTCCCAGTTGGCGCGCAGATCGTAGATCGCATTCTGAACCTCATCCGCGATGCACGCCCGGAGCAAAGTTCAGTTGATACGGTGCGCAGTCAGGTCCTTTGGGGGCCGTCTCCGCGTGCCGGACAGGCGCTTATGCTGGCCTGCCGTGCGCGCGCCCTGCTGCGTGGACGACTGACTCCAAGCGTTGAAGACATTGAAGCCTTGGCCGAACCTGCGCTCGGTCACCGTATGGCCCTTCGCTTCGACCCGACGGGCGAAGCTCCAACACTCTCAAAACTGATTGAGACGCTGGCGACGCGGAACACCTGATTTATGCGTGATCTGAACCGTCTTCGCGCACTTGCCGAGACACTGGCCTCAGAACTGCCGGAATACAGCCTGCTGGCACAACAGCAGGCCACGGCAGCGCCCGGCGCCAGTCCGCGAAAGCGCTCGGGCCATGGCGAAGATTTCTGGCAATATAGAGGGCGAACGCCGGAGGATTCCTCCTCGGCGATTGACTGGCGTCGGTCGGCGACCGGTGACGAGCTTTATATCCGCGAACACGAATTACAGACAGCGCGGCAAATGGAAATCTGGCTGGACCCGTCCGCCGGATTTGACTGGACAGGCAGCGATGACCGGCTGACAAAAGCTGATGAGGCGCGCGTCATGCTGTTGGGGCTTGCCAAACGCTTTGCCGATGAAGGTGACCGCGTGGGCGTGCTGGGCGGCGCGAAAGCGCCATCAGCCAATCGTGTCCTTGAGAATACGCTCGACGATTTTGAACTTCCAAATCGCGCCGCTCACCCGCCCGTTCCGCGCAGGGAGAGTTCTCTCCTGCTGATTGTCAGCGATTTCTACACGGGTCTCGATGAGATGAGCCGGTTTGCCCATTCCGCCGCTGCGAACGGCCAGATGGGTGTGCTGCTACAGATTTGTGATCCCGTGGAAGTGGAGTTCCCCTTTACAGGCCGCGTACGTTTCACCCGTCCGGGGAGCACTTTGTCGCGAATTTTCGGACGCACGGAAGGCCTGAAAGAGGCCTATGACAAACGGTTCAAAGCCCGTCAGGACGCAGTGCGCGATCTTGCCGCCCGTATAGGCTGGGGGTTTGAGGCTCACATGACCGGCGCGGAACGCAGGCCATCGGCCTATCGCGTTATGCAATCGCTGATCACATCGGGCGGGGCGGTCTGACATGGAGTTAGGTCCGCTTCTCTTCGCTACGCCTCTTGCACTGCTCGCCCTGATCGGTCTGCCGCTTTTATGGTTCGTCCTGCGCGCAACACCGCCACAGCCAAAAGAACAGTCTCTGCCCTCCTTTGCCCTGTTTGAAGACATGCCAACGCAGGAAGAAACGCCGGACAAGACACCCTGGTGGATCATTCTCCTGCGCATGCTGATTGCCCTTCTTGCCATTATCGGCCTTGCGACGCCCATCTGGTCGCCGGTTCAAAGCGCAGATGAGAGTGGCACCAATGCTGACCTTCTTTTGCTGATAGATGACGGCTGGACGGCGGCATCTGACTGGTCGCAAATTGAAGATGCGGCCATTGGCACGCTGAATGCGACGGACAGAGATCGCGGCGTGTATCTGCTTTCGACAACACAGGCCGATTACACGGATGCACTCGCAACCCGCCTCGCACCTCAGAATGCACGCGCGCAGGTTCAGGCCATGCAACCCCATGGCTGGCAGCCAGACTATACACGCCTCGCAGATGCCCTTGGTGAACTTGAAGATGCGAGCTTTGATATTGTCTGGATTTCTGATGGCCAGAGGTCAGAAGGGTTTGACGCGCTCGCATCCACCCTTACCAGCCTTGGCCCTGTCGATGTTATCCCTGTTACATCAAATGCCGTGACCGCCATAACCAGCGTCGCGACACGCGCTGCCGGGCCTGTTCTCACCCTCACCCGCTCCGACCCTGAAGGCGAACAAACTGTCAGCGCCGTCGCCTATGACGCGACAGGCCGCTCTGTCGCCTCGGCGCGCGGTGCGTTTGCCAGCGGCGAAGGCACGACTGAAATTGCATTTGAGGTTCCAGACTCACTTCAGACCAGCATGGCATGGTTCCGTCTCTCAAACCCTGTATCTGCGGGTGGTGTCTGGCAATGGGAGGGCGCAAGCCGTCTGCGCCGTGTCGGCCTTTTATCGGAAGGCCAATCCCTGCAACCGCTCCTGTCTGACACCTATTATGTGCGCAATGCGCTCTCGCCTTTCTCGTCTATCGTCGAAGGCACGCTGGATGAGCTGTTGGAAGAAGACCTCAACGTGCTCATTCTGACCGATGTCGGTGAGCTTGCCGCCAGCGACGCCTCCCGTCTTCGCAGCTGGGTTGAAGGCGGCGGCGTGCTTGTTCGTTTTGCAGGACCGCGCCTTGCTGCACAGGCCGATAATTTGCTGCCAGTACGTCTGCGCCGCGCGTCCCGTGCGCTGGACAGCGCCTTGTCCTGGGATACGCCGCAAGCACTGGCTGGTTTTTCTGAAACAGGCCCGTTTGCCGCGCTGAACGTAGACAGCGACGATGTACTCGTCCGTCGTCAGGTTCTCGCCCAGCCAGACCCGCAGCTTGCCTCGCGCACATGGGCTCGACTGGCCGACGGTACACCGCTTGTGACGTCTGCAGGGCTCGGCGAAGGCCGCATCACGCTGTTTCACGTCACAGCAGGGCCCGAATGGTCCGATCTTCCGCTGTCAGGCGTGTTCGTGGACATGCTGCGCTATGCGACCCTACCCGCAAGAGATCTTGCCAATTCTGGTCTTCAGCCAAATACCAGCCTCGCACCGCAGCGCTGGCTGAATGGCTATGGTGATTTCATGACGCCCGCGCCGAACGCCATGCCGATCCAGATTGATGCCACTGAACTGCCAACCCCATCGGCGGAGCACCCTGCTGGCCTGTATGAAGGCAGCGCAGTCACTCTGCCGCTGAATGCGGGCGCGAGCTGGACACCCGCACCTGTCGGAAACTGGCCGAACGGCATGAACGTTCGATCCATCGATGATCGGGCAGCCTTCCCTCTTGGCGGATTATTCCTTGGTGCAGCACTCGCACTCCTGCTGTTTGATCTGCTCTTATCGCTTTTCCTTGCAGGGCGCTTACGCTTTGGACGCGCAGCGACGAGCGCTGTTTTCCTGTCCATCGGCCTGCTCGCCTTTACCCCTCAAATGGCTGACGCACAGGATGCTGGTGGCACTGAGCCAACGCGCGAAGACCGCATCATGCAGGCGGCCCTTGAACTGAGCTTTGCCTATCTTCAGACAGATGACAGCGCAGCAAACACCAAGGCGGAATCTGGCCTGCGCGGACTGTCTATGGTGCTCTACCAACGCACAACCGTTGAACCTGCTGCGCCCGTTGGACTGAACCTCGCAACGGACCCGCTAAACCTGTTTCCCTTCATTCTGGTGGTCATGCCTGAAGGCGGCATCATTCTTGATGATGCAGAACGTGTGGCGCTCTCCCAATATCTGAGAAATGGCGGCGCACTGGTGATCGACACAGGTACAGGCGGCTCGAGCGGCGCTCAGGATGGCAATTTAGCCGCCTTTCTTGAAGGCCTGGACGTGCCTCCACTGGTTCAGGTCAATGACGACCATGTTCTGACCCGCAGCTTTTATCTCGTGGATGGATTTTACGGCCGATATACCGACCGCCCGCTCTGGATTGAAAGCAATGCCGTACGCGCACGCGATGAACTACGCGGTGATGGCATATCCAGCATTTTCATCACCGATGCAGATATGGTTGCCGCATGGGCCGTGGACGAACGCGGCCGCCCGCTCTTTTCCGTTGATGGCGGCAATCGCAACCGTGAACTCGCCTTCCGCTCGGGCGTAAACATTGTGATGTACATCCTGACCGGCAATTACAAAGAAGATCAGGTCCACCTGCCCTCTCTTCTGGAACGCCTTGGCGAAACACCGGATAGCTCCGACATTTTGCGCTCCCTTGATGACGCTGCCCCTCGCGATCTGACCCCAGACGGAGGAGATAAAAACTGATGACCAGCGCTTATCTCAGTTTCGATCCGCTTCTGGGCTGGACCACGCTCATTGTTCTGGGCGTTGCGGCCACCATCATCTGGGGGGTTTATCTTATCCGTCGTGGCCGGGCATGGCTGACGCGCGCACTCGCGCTCTCACTCATCGCCGCTGCGCTTTCAAACCCGCTATGGGTGCGCGAAGACCGCGAGCCTCTGCCAAGCACAGTGGCCATCGTCGTCGACCAATCCTCCAGTATGGGCGTTGCAGGGCGCCGCGCGCTTGCCGATGAAGTGTCGGCTCAGCTTCAAACGCAGATCGCTGATACCGAAGCGCTGGATGTGCGCATCATCGAAACCCGTCCCGGCGCACCGTCTACGCAGATGATCGCCGGCATGACGAGCGCCCTGTCTGATACACCGCGCGACCAGATCGCAGGTGCCATCCTTATTACCGATGGTCAGGCGCATGATGTGCCTTCAGATTTCACAGATCTTGAAGGCTTCGGTCCCGTCCACAGCCTGATTACCGGTTCGGAACAGGACTCAGACCGACGCATCGAAATTGTCTCTGCGCCCTCCTATGGCATTGTCGGCGACGAAGCCATGCTGCGCATTCGCGTGGAAGCCGATGATGTTGTTACAACCACAGTGGATGTTTCGGTTAATGGCGAACCCTCTAACCTTATCAGGGTCGAAGTTGGCGCCGTGACCGAGGTACCGATCACGATTGACCGTCGTGGACCGAACACAATTGTGGCGGCTATTCCGGTTGGTCCTGGCGAACTGACGCCTGCCAACAATGTGACCGCCATGACGTTGACCGGCATTCGCGACACGCTGCGCGTACTGCTGATCACGGGTGAACCGCATCGCGGCGGCCGGGCATGGCGCGACCTATTAAAGTCTGACCCGATGGTCGACCTTGTTCACTTCACCATTCTGCGCCCACCGCACAAGCAAGACGCGACGCCAACCGAAGAACTGGCACTCATTCCATTCCCAACCATGGAACTATTCGAAGAGAAGCTGAATGAGTTCGACCTCATCATCTTTGACCGCTATCGCCGTCGCGGCGTTCTGCATCTTCGCTACCTGGACAATATCGCCCGTTATGTGGATCAGGGCGGCGCGCTGCTGATTTCTGCCGGTGAGCCATTTGCTGGCCCAGCCAGCCTCCACCGCACACCGCTTGCCTCTGTTCTGCCTCTCAGCCCGACGGGCGAGATTGAGACCGAAGAATTCCGTCCGCAAATCTCAGAACTGGGCGCGCGCCACAGCGTGACGCGTACGCTCAATCAGGCTGATATGGGCCCCTGGTATCGCTATATCGGCGCACGTGAAGTGACAGGCGACGTGCTTCTGACCACGGAAGATGACCAGCCATTGCTCGCGGTCGACCGGGTTGGCGAAGGCCGTGTGGCAGAACTCATGTCTGACCAGCTTTGGCTCTGGGCACGTGGCCATGACGGTGGCGGCCCATTCGCTGAACTCATTCGTCGCCTTGTCCATTGGATGATGCGCGAACCTGAACTGGAAGAAGAGCGCCTGACCATGCGCAGCGAAGGTGATGAGATCATCGCGAATCTCACTTCACTTTCCCCTACCCCTTCGGCGCTCAGCCTGACCTTCCCGGATGGCAGCGCAGAAGGCTATGACTGGTCGGTCAATGAATATGGGATGCAAGAGGTCCGCATACCGGGCGACCAGCTGGGCCTTTATCAGGCCAGCGTGGATGAGCTCGACACCATTTTCCTGAACGGCCCTGCACAGCCTCTGGAGTTTGCAAATCTGCGCTCGACCACAGAAGTGTTACAGCCGCTAGCTGACGGCACAAATGGCTCGGTTACACGCATTGAAGACCTGTCAGATGTACCGGATATCCGAATGACCTCACGCGGTGGCAGCGGCGCAGGCTGGATGGGACTTCGCAATCGCGAGGCTTATGCCGTACGCGATTCGGCGAGCACGCCTATTCTTCCCACATGGCTCGTTGCAGGTATGCTTTTTGGGTTGCTTCTGCTCGCCTGGCGTCGCGAGGGAAGGTAACTTTCCCTGTCGGGTAAGGCTCATCAGAAGAGGCATTCAACCGGCGCAGCATGACTCGTGACGGGTCCTGCGGCCCGGGAAACTCAATGCTTCCAAAGGGCTGAACTTCAAATCCCATACGTCCGAAATAGGCAGGCGCACCAATCAGGCATGCAAATTTGTGCCCGGAGGCAGCACCAGCTTCCAAAGACGCTTCGGTGACAGACCGGCCAACCTTGCCGCCCTGATAGTCGGGGGCAACCGCGATCGGGCCATAGAACAGCGTCGGTACACCGCCAATAAAGATCGGCCAGACGCGGCAAACAGCAATCAGCTTTCCATTCAACAGACCCACGCGCGTGATCTCTGGCATGGAATAGGAATATTCCCGCACACGCTCAGCGGTTTTCGCAAAGTGTCCCGGACCAAATGTGGAATCAAACAGCCGTTCAATGGCGTATCCGTCCCGGTCGGGTATCTCTCGGTCGTAAATGATCATCGCGCGCGTCTAAAGCGGATTAGACGCGCGGACAAGAGTCTAAAACGGTATATCCGTTTTGCTTATCTGAGGGTTTAGCGCGGGGCGCGCTTGGCCAGAATGCGCTGAAGCGTGCGACGGTGCATATTCAGACGGCGCGCGGTTTCAGAGACATTGTGATTACAAAGCTCATACACACGCTGAATGTGTTCCCAGCGTACACGGTCAGCTGACATTGGGTTTTCCGGTGGTTCCGGAGCTTCATCGCGTTGAGCAACCAGCGCTTTGATAATGTCTTCAACATCTGCCGGCTTGGACAGATAGTCGACAGCGCCCGCTTTCACAGCAGCAACAGCTGTCGCCAGCGCGCCATAGCCGGTCAGCATGATGGCGCGAACATCTTCACGATGCTGCTGAAGGACTTCGACGACTTCCAGACCGGAGCCATCTTCGAGGCGAAGGTCAAGCACAGCAAATGCCGGTGGGTTCATACGGGCAATGTCTTTTGCCTCAGCGACGGTACCGACAGCAGAAACCGTAAAGCCACGACGTGTGAGCGCCTGCGCCATACGGGTACGGAAGGGTGCATCATCATCCAGAACCATAAGTGTACGGTCTGTCAGTTCTTCCAGAGCTTTGTGGATGTCGATGTCTGCACTCATAACTTCTGTCCCGTCTGCTTCCCTGAATACTTATATTACGTACTCAAATCTTGTAGTCCCGTTTCATGTGCGGACCAAGTCGTTTCGGCCTCAAGGGCCGCCCTTTCCCAGCGCAACCTCACGACAGCCCCGGTATCCGGTTCTGCCTGATTAAAGGTCGCTATTTCTCCACCGCTCTGTTCAATAAGCGTTTTTGCGATGAAAAAGCCTAGCCCCATATCGCCTCCGCCAGCATGTTTCTGGCTCCGTTCGGAGATATAAGGCTCTCCTAATTTAGGCAATACAGTTGAAGAAAAACCGGGACCATCGTCTGAGATGGTGATGGTGATAATGCGATTGCTCCACACCGATTCAATCGACACATAGCTATCGGCAAAAGACACGGCGTTTTCGATGAAGGCGCCAAGCGCGTGCAGAATCTCAGGTGACCTGCGAAGCGTTGGCTCGCTCATATCTTCGGCGACCTCATGAGCGTGGGTCTGAATATCGACCAGCTTACCGCGCCCTTTATGCGGCCGCGCAGCCTCTTCAACGAGTGAGCTCAACTGAATACGCGCATGCAGAATGTCACCCGCTTCACGTTCCTGCGCGAGGCGGCGCAGGATAGACCGGCAACGGTCTGCCTGTTCGGCCAGAAGCCGTGCATCTTCCTTGTGTGGATCGTCATCTTCCAGATCGGCGGCCATTTCCTTCGCCACCAGATGAATGGTCGCCAGCGGCGTCCCAAGCTCATGCGCAGTTGCAGCTGCGAGCGCGCCCAGCGCTGAGAGCTTCTGTTCGCGCGCAATCACCACCTGAGCTGCATCCAGCGCCCGGACAAGGCGCGCCTCGTCATTCGTCACGCGAATGGAAGAGATAGCGAAAAAGACGAGACCAATCGCAACCGCGCAGAACTGCCCGACCTGAAGCAGAGGGGAAACAGTGATGGTTTCACCCGGCAGCGAGGGCAGAGGCATGTGAAACATCCACATGGTGGCGGTACAAAAGAGCGCCAGCAAAGCCAGCCCGACGGCGATACGCGAATCCAGACTGATCGACGCAATCGTCACTGGCGCCATGATCATCAGGACGAAGGGATTTTCGAGGCCACCTGTAATGGCGATCAGAAACGCGACCTGAAGAATATCGAAGGTGAACTGCGCAACGGCCTCTGGTGTACTGGCCAGACGCTGGCTCGGAAAGGCGAGCATTAGAAAGACATTCAGCCAGGCAGAAAGGGCAATTGCGGCCAGACACAGGCCGAGCGGCAAAGTAAAACCAAGACCGAAATGCACAAACAGGACGGCAATCGCCTGACCGACAATCGCCAGCCAACGTGTCGCGACAAAGGTGCGCACCCGCAATCGACCAAATGCTGAGCCAACACCGCCAAGTCCCTCTTTTGGAAGGGAAAAAAAGGTTTTATGTCCATCGAGGCGATGCGGCATGCGAATTCCCGAGTATTTTCAATCGGCCTGTCTTGTCCTATCTGAACCCATAGTAAAGGACCAGATCAATATGGCGTCAGGTAAATTCTTCGCCCAGGCGGGCATTCTCTCTTCTCTCATCCTGCTTGCTGCATGCGGCAGTGAAGAGGGCACTCAGGTCGCGACCTCATCGGGTGCGCAGGAAACCTGTCACTCCCGTGGAGAATATGGCTGGGGCGGTCCTATCGATCTGGTCAATCAGGATGGCGTGGCCGTCACTGAAGAAGACTTCAAAGGCGAATATACCCTTATGTATTTCGGCTACACCATGTGCCCGGACGCCTGCCCGGTGATCATGGAAAAGATCATGTATTCGCTCGACTCGCTTCCAGACAATCTGGAACACCCGCGCGCCATGCTGATCAGCTTTGATCCCGAGCGCGATACACCAGAGGTTCTGACGCAGTACATCTCCAACCCATATTATCCGGAAAATATGGTCGGCCTCACAGGCACACCAGAACAGATCCGCGCTGCCGCTGAAGAGTTTCAGGCCCAGTATCAGGTCAGCTCGCAGGAAGACAGCGCAATCGGCTATGTCTTCGACCACTCGGTTGCGATCTATCTTCTGGATGACAATTGGGAAGTCAAAACCTTCTTCACAGCCTATGAAAACCCGCGCGACATGGCCGAGTGCATGGCGAACTTTCTGCCGGAAGCCGAAGGCTGATCAAGCTTCGGAAACGCCCGCCTGGCGGGCTTTTTCGGCTTCCCGCTCCTGACGCCGTATCGCATTCCAACGCTTTCTCAGCTCGTGAATGCGCACGGGGAATTTCGCGTCTATCAATTCAGCCCTGATCACACGGTCTGTTCGAAAATGGCGGAAATCTTCGCGCATTTCACACCATGCGCAGATCATTCTCGCCTCTTCTGAATAGGCCAGTACAAACGGCCAGATGGTGCGGGACGATGCATTCCCTTTCTCATCTGAGTAGGTCAGATGAATTTTCTTCTGCGTCCTGATGGCAAGACGGATCAGTGAAACATCAAAACTATCGGCAAGCCGCGAGCGGAAACTCACCGGCGCGAGCCCCGCGTCAACGATCACGGGCTGAAGGTCAGGCGGTACGGCGGCTGTGAGCTTCGCTATGAGATCTCTGGCACCTCTCGCCAGATGCAGGTCACCGCGTGCCTCCACCCATTTTGCGCCGAGGACAGCAGCCTCCAACTCATCGGCGGTCAGCATGAGCGGGGGCATGTCATATCCATCTTCAAGTATATACCCCATGCCCGCCTCACCGCGAATGGGAACACGCTGCGCAATCAGTTCAGCGGTATCGCGGTATATGGTGCGCAGAGATGTTTCCAATTCCTCTGCCAGTTCAGATGCTGTCACGGGCCGGTCATGGCGACGCAATATCTGAATGATCTGGAATAAGCGCTCTGTTCGTCTCATGAGATTACCTTACTGCCACGCTACTGACATCATGGTGTCAGCAGCCCTCCCTTATCAAGGTTTTCGTCACCCAAGCGGAAGGAGGGACGAAGATGATTACCTTATATGGATGGGGCCCTGGATTTGGTTGCCCATCACCCAGCCCATATGTGATGAAATCCGACATGCAGCTTCAGATGCTGGGCGTGGAATTTGATCGCGCTATTGCCGATTTGGAATCCATTCCCAAGGGCAAGGCACCGTATATGAAGGATGAAGACCTGCTGATCGAGGACAGCAATTTCATCCGCGCGCATATGGAAAAGAAACTGGGCAAGAACCTTGATGACGGTCTCAGCGATGCTGAAATCGGAACAGGCTGGGCGCTGGAGCGCATGGTAGAGAGCAATCTCTATTCCTGCATTCTATACGAACGCTGGCTGATCCCGGAGAACTTCAAGAAAGGCCCCGCTACATTCTTCATGGGCATACCGGAAGACGCGCGGGCGCAGGTCATTGAAGAAGTTCTGACACAGATCAAAACCAGCTATTGGGGCACAGGATTCGGCCGTCACTCACGCGAAGAACGGCTCAAATTTGCTGAATGGGATATTCTGGCTATCGCAGCCGCGCTCGGTGAAAAGGATTACCTGTTCGGCGACGCCCCGAAAGCAGGTGATGCGAGCGTCGCGTCCATGTTGATTGCGGGGGCAACGCCTTATTTCGACACGCCGGTTGAAGAACTGATCACCCGTCACGAAAATCTGGTGGCGTATATGGAGCGGGTCAAAAGTCGATATTTTTCTGAAGCAAAATGGCCCACGCCAGAAATGGCATAAACGAAAACAACGGTGTCTCGCCTCCTGCGGGAAGGCGAGGCATCAATTCTGCTCAATCGGATAGAGTGGTTGTTAAGAGCAGACTGATAGCGTATGTTGCACCGCAACAAATACAGTTGCTGGCATATCCAATTGAGAGGTTCATCATGCTTTATGCGATGATTGAGATGCATCGTGCTGCGGCCGCGCCTATGCGCGCCTTTGCCCGCGCGAACCGCCTGATGTTTGAATCAGACCTCAACGTGCTTAGCAGGACCGAATTCGGAAAATCCATCGCGGCGTCAGCGGCTCTGGTTGAATCCCTCACCCGCACCTATGGGAAGCCGGTCTGGGGCCTTGATGAGACCGAAATCAACGGCGTTGACGTATCCGTCCACCCCGAGACCGTCTGGTCAGATGCATGGTGTGGCCTTGTCCACTTCAAACGCGACGAAGACGAACTGCGCGAAGCGATTGGCGACCAGCCTCAGCCACGCCTTCTCATCGTTGCGCCGCTTTCCGGCCACTATGCCACTCTGCTGCGAGGCACGGTTGAGGCCTTTCTCCCGCATTTCGAGGTCTACATCACCGACTGGACCGATGCGCGCATGGTTCCACTGGTTCAGGGCCGCTTCAATCTCGACGACTATATCGATTATGTGCGCCGGATGATCACTGAGGTCGGACCGGGCGCCAATGTGCTGGCCGTCTGCCAGCCGGGGCCACCTGTTCTCGCCGCAGTCTCTCTTATGTCTGCGGACAATGACCCGAATGCGCCATCCAGCATGACGTTTATGGGTTCACCGATTGATTGCCGTAAAAGCCCAACTGTTCCGAACCAGCTTGCTGAAGAGCAGGATTTCAAATGGTTCGAAGACAATATGATTTACACTGTGCCCTTCCCTTATCCGGGGGCAATGCGGCGCGTTTATCCAGGCTTCGTCCAGCTTTCCAGCTTCATGAACATGAATTGGGATCGCCATGTCGATGCGCACTGGTCCTTCTTCGAACACCTGGTGGGGGATGATGGCGACAGTGCACAAAAACACCGCGAATTCTATGACGAGTATCTTTCCGTTCTCGACCTGTCTGCAGAGTTCTATCTCGACACGATTAAACGCGTCTTCCAGAACCATGAACTGGCGCGCGGTGAGTTTTACCATCGCGGCCGACTGGTCGAGCCGTCCAAGGTGACAAAAACCGCCCTGATGACGGTTGAAGGCGAGAATGACGATATCTCTGGTATTGGCCAGACGCAGGCCGCTCACGACCTCTGCTCAAGCCTGCCAGCAAATATGCGCCTTGATTATGTCCAGCCGGGTGTTGGCCATTATGGCGTGTTCAACGGCTCTCGTTTCCGCAAGGAAATCGTGCCGCGCGTCGTGGATTTCATCGGGAAATTCCATGATGCCGATCAGGAGCGCGAATTGCAGGGCAGCTATATGATGGCCGCCGAATAACAGTTCGAAAATTTGGACAAGAAAAAACGCCCTCTTTCATGAAGAGGGCGTTTTGCTGTTCAGTCCCCGGTCGGCCTATTCTGCCGTTGCAGAAAAGCCCAGACGTTCCTTGGTGAGCTGTGTGGGATCCTGCATCAGCTCTGTCAACGTGAACGGCGTTTCCGGATCAAACGAGATGGTCAGCTCGCCAGCATCACCAGAAATGAAGCCGGAAAGCGCGGCAGAAAGATCAGCGGCGATATTCGGATCCACACCGAAGCCCTGAGCCATCGCGGGCAAAGCACCCATCATGGTCAGAATGTTGGTTCGAAGCGTTTCCGGGGTCGTGCCCTGCTGAACCGCGAAGAAACCAAGCGCCTTGTCCACAAGGCCTTCATCCGTCAGCGACAAGCTGAAATTATAGAAATCCAGCTCTGAATAGATTTCCATCATCATGGCCTGCGGGTCCTGCTCGCCATTGGCGAAGGCTTCAGAGTCCATCTCTTCCATAGCGGCAGCCATACGGCTGAGGCCGCCAATTTCACTCGTGGTGTTCAGAACGAATGCATCAGCCAGCGCGAAACGGCTGGATTCTGTGGTGCCAATATCTGTTTCCGGATCATAAGAGGACTCACCAGAACCCGTCAGCACAAGCTCATCAAAGCCCAGCATCAAGAGCGCTGATGCGAGCTCAGCACCAACTGAACCACCTTCAGCATCTGCGTTCACGGTCAGAGTGAATTCCGGCATGTCATAGCGTGTCGGAATATCATCCGAATTGCGCGTGACGTCATAGACGAGACTTGGCAGGTTTACGCTGAGACCCGCAAAATCAAGGTTGAGCCCCTCCAGTTCGAAGCTGTCAAAGCCCGGATCCAACGGGTTGCCATACATCATACCGATCAGGTCTTCGCCCGGGCCATCTTCTTCAACTTTAGCCAGGCCTTCGAGGATTTCTGTATTTGCGCCTGTGATCTCGATAGATCCCAGCGTGAATGTGCCCGCGTCATCGCCATCAGCGAAAGACAGGTCCAGACCACTCAATCCAAATTGGCCAAGATTGCTTTCACCCGCATCTTCAGCAGCGATGGAATCGATGGAGAGGCGCATCATGTCTTCGCCATCAGCACCTTCAATCAGCCAGTTGGACAATGAAAATGAGTCAAACTGCACATCTTCCGGCGCAGGAATATCTGTTGCCTCGCCCTGACCAAACACACCCGCAAGCCATGCCGCGAGCGATGGTGATGGATTAACCAGCGAGACTTCGCCGAGGGTCGCTGTCACGTCTTCCGATTCAGCTGGGTCTGTTGGAACCGCTTCAATCATGGAGAGCGTCATGTCAGAGAAATTGGCAATGCCTTCTTCGCTCACATAAAGTCCGCCAAAGCGCATTTCGCCGATTTTCATATCGGCTGAGTCCGTGCCCACTTCGACATCGATATCTAGATCTGTGTCAGCATCTGCGTCATCATCTGTCGTCGCAAAATCGCTGGTGCGGATCATCACATTGCGGAAGACAGCATCATCACCGTCAACGGAGCTTTCTTCAAACTCAACGCGACCAGAACCCGAATCCCGCAAAGACAACTGCACAAGGGCCGCTTCCACTTCTGCCGGATCCGCTGTAGGTCCACCATTACCGCAAGACGCCAATACCAGCGCTGCCGCGCCACTAAGCAAAAACTTTTTCATACCTGCTTCCCTGTTTGCTGTCCCGAAAAGGACAGTTTTGTCCCCTGAAAACTGCTTGTAACATACTGCCCATGAAGGACCACCGATTCAACATTACAGGACCTGACGGATTGGAATTTCCGGTCAGCTTCCGTGTAAATACAAGAGCCAAACGCCTCATACTGCGAATTGATCCCAAAACGGGTATGCCTGTCATCACCGCGCCCTCGACACGGCACCTGAAGTCTGCAGAAAAATTTGTCAAAGCCAAGGCAGGCTGGCTGGAGGCACAACTCGCGACACAACCGGTCCGTACCGATTTTCAGCCGGGTATAGAGCTGCCGGTTGAAGGCGTGCCGCATACGCTGGTTTGCTCTGGCCGGTCTGGCCGAACACGCCAGATTGAAGGCCCACCCGCGCAATTGGACAGTCCTGGCGCAGACGTCACCTATGGAGATCGCGTTCAGCGCTATCTGCGTCTGAAAGCAAAAGCGGCACTAATGGAGCGCGTGGACGTGCATGCGGAGCGGTTAGCGGTGGACCCGCAACGCATCACCATTCGTGACACGCGTTCGCGATGGGGATCATGCAGCTCCAAAGGGCATTTGAATTTCTCCTGGCGGCTCATCCTCGCCCCACCCGGCATTCTCGATTACGTCGCCGCGCATGAAGTGGCCCATTTGATTGAAATGAACCATTCAGCCGACTTCTGGGCTTTGGTGGAAAAAAGCTACGGGCCGCACAAGGCGGCCCGAAAATGGTTGAAAGAACATGGTGGTCGGCTTCACCTTTACGGCACAACCGGATCGGCTGGTGGCTGACCATTCGTTGGAGCCGGTGTCGTGACAGGTTTCGATGTCACTTCAGGCCCATAACTGATAATCCGCGCACCGGTTTCACCCTTGGGCGTGCGGTCCGGACCGAGGAAGTAAATCGTGCCGTCCGTTCGGATTTCGGCGATCAGATCCGCATCCGGACGCTCCTTGCGGAAAGTTTCCAGATTGTACTTCTCTGTCAGTTCCGTCTTGTGGAAGACCCATTTCTTATAATGGTCACGGATGAGGCCATCATAGTTTCGTCCCGAGCGCATGAGCGTGCGGCCACGTGACGTGCGCGGCACGCCCAGAAGGTCCTGATCATTGTCCGAACTCGACAGCTGGAAGGTGTGCTCCCGGCCAAGTTCCGGGCCGAAATGGCGACAGACCAGCGCATTGTAATAGTCATTCGCGCTGACCGCTGCGAGCGTTGAAAACAGCGCATGGTCGAGACGATGCTCAGCGGCCTCAGACAAAACTTCACCTGTGAAGGCCGTAATGCCAGCCTCACGTGCCGGGCGCAGACGACGAAGATCGGTATCAGCCATCACAACGCCAATGCCAGCATCTTTAAGCACTTTTGCGAGGCCCACACTCCAGGCATTCGCGCCAACCAGAAGCACGCCGGTCGCACCGGAATGGGCAAGCTTCAGATACCGCGCCAACGGTGCCATGGTGAAGCCGTGCAGCGTGACGGTGGTAAACACGATTGCGAAGGACAAAGGCACAATCTGTTCAGCGCCCGCGAGCAGTGTTGAATCCCCGCCGCCGAGCGTGGCCAGCCTGCCCGCAAAGAAGCCTGACACGGCGACCGCCACGATACCGCGCGGAGCAATCCAGCCGACCAGAAACATTTCTTTCAGTTTGAATTCGCCCATTGTCGACAGTGCGACCGTTGCCGGGCGCACTACGAACAGCATGCCGATGAGGAATGCAAAGGTCTGCCAGTTCAGCGCGGACATGATTATGTCGACCGTCAGGCCTGCCGTGAGCAGAACGAACACGCCGGAGACCAGAATGACCGCAATATTCTCTTTAAAGCGGCGCATATCCTGAAGGCTGGCGAATTTGGAGTTGCCAAGCGTCATGCCGAATGCCGTCACCGCGACGAGGCCAATCTCATGTTCGATCGCTTCTGCCAGCGCATAACACGCCAGCACACTGATCAGAATGATCGGCGCTTTCAGGAATTCCGGCATCCATGCATTGCGGAAAGCATGGGTCAGGCCTTTGCCCAACCCAACGCCAATAATAACGCCCAAAATAGCGGCGAAAATAATCCAGCCGATAATGGTGAAAGCATTCTGTTCAGCCTCAAGAACGCGCAGAACCTCATAAGCGGCAACCGCAAAAAGGGCGCCTACAGGGTCATTCACAATGCCTTCCCATTTCAGCGCCTTACCGACCCGTCCGCCCAGCTTTGACTGACGCAGAAGCGGCATGATCACCGTCGGTCCGGTCACGATCAGAATGCCCGCAAAGAGAATGGCTGTGCCGAGCCCGAGCCCGGCAAAGAAGTAGCAGACCAAAGTTCCCAGAACCCAGGCAATCGGCGCGCCAAAGAATACGAGGCGCCGTACGGCAGAGCCTGCATCCCTCAAATCAGAGAATTTAAGCGCCAGGCCACCCTCGAACAGAATGATGGCAACAGCCAGCGATACAATCGGGCGAACCAGTTCGCCGAAGGTCGCGTCCGGCTGGAGGATTGGCATTGGAAGAATAAGCGATGAGATTGGCCCCACCAGAAGACCAGCCACACTCATCATTACAATGGCAGGCCATTGCATACGCCAGGCAAGCCATTGAGCCCCAATGCCCAGAACACCGATAAGCGCGACAGCCTCAACTGGCGAAAGAAGCGCTGCGGTTTCCCCTGATACTGCCATGGGCAGGTTCCTTATTTTAACTGCGTCCCGCCCCATCCTAAGAAGCGCAGAGACGCGTGGCCGGAGCTGTTGGCTACCGGTGAGATTGCAGAATTATATACTGATGTGATCAGAATGGGACGGAAAAACCGACTAGGCGGCTTTACCCGTCGTCAGCCTCGCTGAAATCAAAACCAATGGATCGTGCATCGGTTCCCCGGTCATATCGTTCAATCGCTTCAGAAAACTGGGCACGAATATACGCATACAAGATATCGTAAAACTCCTGCGGATCATTATCCGCTAGTGGGAGCTTGAAAGTATAGCTTGGACCGTCATCAACGTGAACTGTGAAATTTTCGCCCTGTTTATGGCAGTGAACAACAACGCGGATCCATTCTGTGCCCTCCGTTACGCGCACAGCGAGCCCAAACAGAACCGGTCCTAACGGCCGGAAGCCGCGCGGCGGGATGGAAAAAGCAGTATCCAGATCCGTCTGTGGTTTAAACGCCCCGGTCGGCGGGACAAGATGAACGCATACGCCCTTGCTGGAACCGAGATACGCGCAAAAGCCATCCTTCAGGTCGCTGGCAAGCTGGCGGATACGTTCGTAATTTTCAGCCGCACGCAGCTGATATTCCTTCACAGTTTCAAGAAGGTCTTCAAATCGAGACATATATCCCCCGCCTGATGGTTCTGGCCGAATTGACTTTCGAATCTGACTTGCAGTGTCAGGACTTCAAGTCTGGCAGGGAAAATCTCTGATTAACACCCTGATTTTCCGACCTATTCGATTTTCGCAGGCAATGTCGCCCTACAATTCAACGGTCAGGCTTATAGGGCAGTGATCAGAGGCTTTTGGGTGGCTCCATCCAATGCCCGGCAAGCGGAAGCCCTGATAGCGGCTCGCCTGCCAGGGCATACCATGACGCGTGATCGACACGTCAGGCCGTGCATTTTTTGTTGCGAGCGCGGGTGACAGTAAAAAATGGTCCAGCGCCGAATAAGTATCATCACCGGTATAATGATGCGTCCAGCGCTCCAGATCCGGCAGGTCGCACATCATCAGCGCGTCGAACGAAAACCCATCACGAATGAGCGGCGAGAGACCGTGGCCGGTATCAACCCTGCCATCCTGTTCCAGAAAGTCATTCAGATCACCGCAGACGATCCAGTTTGCTTCGGCAGGCGTTTCAAATTCCCGCTCAATCAGACGACGCACAGCGAGCGCTTCCTGCTGACGAATGGCTCGGGTTTCCCACCGCCCGCCATGCATGGACTTAAAATGACAAATGAAAAGCGTGAGCGGCGTTTCACCGAAGGTAAAATCAAGCTGGAGACAATCGCGCCGGAATACCGAGTCGCGCGGCGTTTGCCCCGGCAAGAGCGGAATGCCAACATCATTGAGCGTCAGCCCGACGTGAGACAAAATCCGATCTGGTCGTTTGCGGCTGAGGGCAGCGACATCTATCCCTCTGGAATCATTGCCTTCTTTAAGTATTCGGCACTCATATCCGGTACGTGACCAACGGCGCAGATATCGATTGTGGAACGCAGTCAGCGTGACCAGATTTTCCACTTCCTGCAACGCGCAAATGTCTGATTTGGAACTCGCCAGCGCCTGTGCTGTCAGGGTGCGATCGTCTTCGGAAAGCACATTAAACGCGCCATCTACCGCGTTCGCAGCATCCGCATCTGACACCATGGTGAGCTTCTCACGAAGGCGCGGAATAGAGGTTTCGCCAAAGGCAAAACGCATCATCAGATTTTCGCAGTTAAAGCTCGTCAGCTGAATGACGGGCATGTCCCCTCCTGCCCAGATCTAAAAGATCAGGCCGATGCAGACACCCGCCGTGATCGAATCAAACTCCGACAGATCATGACAAACGCGGCGCAGGCGACAACCCCTGCAATGCTTGCCAGCAAGTCCATGAGCGAACCTGAACGTGTCGGGATCAGAAATGCCTGAACCAGTTCCAGGCCGATGCCGGCAAGGACAGCCAGCGCAGAAGAAAGTCCGATATGGCGCGGGCCAAAAAACGCGGTTATCCAAAGGGTCAATGCGCCGAAGGCAAGGAAATGCTCCAGCTTATCCTGTTGCGCAAAAAGCTTCGGAATTGGCGGCGCAGCCTGCGTCGCCCCCCAAACAATGAGAAGCGCAATCGCCAGCGATACTGCCGCATAAATCAGCCGAGATGTTGTTATATGCTTGAGCATGGCAGCCTACCGGGAATCTGTGTCGCAAATCGTGCAAACAGAATGCGCCGACAGGCTTGCCAACATCTTAACGCAAAGCCGTCATAGGTTAAAAAACCCGGGAAAATCCTAAACGTCGACTTCCGCTTCAAGTGCATTCGCCTGAATAAATTCACGGCGCGGTTCGACCACATCACCCATCAATTTGGCAAACATATCGTCCGCCTCGTCTGCGTGCTCGACTTTCACGCGCAGCAAGGTACGCGCATTCGAATCAAGCGTGGTTTCCCAGAGCTGGTCAGGGTTCATCTCGCCCAGACCTTTATAGCGTTGAATTGAAAGACCTTTTGATCCAGACGCCAGAACCGCATCCACGAGCGACACAGGGCCGAAGACGTCAATCTCACCGCCTTTTTCATGACGCAGTACAGATCGTTCCGAGAAAATTTTAAGAAGGTCCTCAACTCTTTCCGCAAGTCTTTTCGCGTCCGGAGACACAAGTAGCGCCTGATCGAGAGCCATTTTTTCTTCAACGTCACGAACCACACGCTGCAGAACCAGGCTGCCATTTTCAAAGGCACCAGACCATGTGTCTTCGCCTTCCTCGGCAATACGGTTCATACGGGTCGCCGTGAATTGAGCTTCCGCTTCACCGGCACCTGAGCGCAGAGCACCTGCAAGTGCAGCCTGTTCGACCAGTACGCCCGGTGCTTTCAGCGCCAGACGACGGATCAGGCTTTTTGCCGTCACAGCGTCTCGTACAATTGTCCGCAGGTCTTCACCGCCAATGGTTTCGCCATCCTGAAGCACAAGAACCTCGCCGGTAGTGCCTTCTTCGATGAGATAGCCTTCCTGCTCGGCGTCATCCTTCAGATAACGCTCAGAGCGGCCTTTAGAAACCTTATAGAGCGGCGGCTGAGCGATATAGAGATAACCGTTCTCGATGATTTCCGGCATCTGACGATAGAAGAAGGTCAACAGAAGCGTACGAATGTGCGCACCGTCGACGTCAGCATCGGTCATGATGATGATTTTGTGGTAGCGGAGCTTCTCAATCTGAAAGCCTTCATTCGGATTTGTTTCCGAACGACGCCCAATGCCAGCCCCCAGGGCAGTGATCAGCGTGCCGACCTGATCTGAAGACAGCATTTTGTCGAAACGCGCGCGTTCTACGTTCAGAATCTTACCACGCAGCGGCAGAATAGCCTGGTTCTCACGGTTCCGGCCCTGTTTGGCCGAACCTCCAGCTGAGTCACCCTCCACGATGAAGAGTTCAGACTTGGCAGGATCTTTTTCCTGACAGTCTGCCAGCTTACCCGGCAGCGAGGTGATATCGAGCGCCGTCTTACGGCGGGTCAGCTCACGCGCCTTACGCGCAGCTTCGCGCGCCGCAGCCGCTTCGACAATTTTCTGCATGACCAGTTTGGCCGGGCCCGGATTTTCTTCAAACCATTCAGAGAGCTTCTCTGTCATCAGGCTCTCAACAACCGGACGCACCTCAGAGGAGACGAGCTTGTCTTTGGTCTGGGAGGAGAATTTCGGATCAGGCACTTTCACAGAAAGGACACAGCTCAGTCCCTCGCGCGCATCATCGCCTGAAATCGTGACTTTGCCCTTTTGTGCAGCGCCGGTTTCGCCCGCATATTTGTTGATGACGCGGGTCAGCGCCGCACGGAAGCCAGCAAGGTGAGTACCACCATCGCGCTGCGGGATGTTGTTCGTGAAACACAGAACATTCTCGTGATAGCTGTCATTCCACTGAAGCGCCGCATCGACTGTGATGCCGTCCTTTTCGCCCACAGTATAAATGGCTTCAGGAATGGCAGGCTGGCGTTGACGGTCCAGATGTTCAACGAACGCTTTCACGCCGCCATCATACTGGAAGATGGTTTCGTGTGTTTCTGGCTGACGCAAATCCTTGAAGACGATTTTCACGCCGGAGTTCAGGAAGGCGAGCTCGCGCAGGCGGTGTTCCAGCGTGCTGCGATTGTACTCGGTCATTGTAAAGGTCGAAGGGGACGCAAAAAAACGCACACTCGTACCGGTGTAATACTTACCGTTCTCGAGCTTCTCGCTATCGCCGACAACTTTCAGAGGCGCCTCAGTCGTGCCGCCATCGACAAAGCGCACATAATGTTCGTGACCCTCACGGTGGATACGAAGCTCCAGCCAGTCAGAAAGCGCGTTTACAACCGAAATACCAACGCCGTGCAGACCGCCTGAAACCTTATAGGAGTTCTGGTCAAACTTACCGCCAGCGTGGAGCTGGGTCATGATGACCTCAGCCGCCGAAATGCCTTCAGTCGGGTGAAGGTCAACCGGCATGCCGCGACCGTTATCAGTAATTTCAGCAGAGCCATCCGCATGAAGAACGACAGTCGCTTCAGTTGCGTGCCCCGCAAGCGCCTCGTCGATCGCATTGTCGACGGCTTCGTAAATCATGTGGTGCAGACCGGACCCGTCATCCGTATCACCGATATACATGCCCGGGCGCTTACGCACCGCTTCCAGTCCTTTCAGGACCTTGATCGACCCTGCGCCATATTCCGGTGTATCTACTGTTTCGTCGGCCATTTGTGCCTTCGTTTTTTCTTCGTGAATCACTTTTCTCAGTATAGGCAGGTTTGCCGCAAAAGGGAAATTTCAGCCCAGAAAATTACTCCGGAAACTGAGCTTTATTTCACTGTTTTCATTAGAGTTTCGTGACAGTCGCAAGAATGCTGAACTTTCTTCGGAGCCCGGGCTGGAATTCACCGTGGATAATGCTGCGGAAATCAGAATTTTAACGCCGCATCACTCGCGCAGCAGGTGAATTTTTTAGTCCTGCGCAATCACTTCGCCGCCACTGACCTCAAAATATTGAGCCCGATCCCCGAACCCCTCAAACAAGCTTCTCTCCGTGCCGGTCAGCCAGGCCTGACCATTCAGGGCTGAGAGCTCATCAAACAGCGCCGCACGGCGATCCGGGTCCAGATGCGCCACCGCCTCATCGAGCAGCACCAGCGGATTGCGCAAATGCTCTTCAGCTTCCAACGCACGAGCGTTCGACAGGATCAGGCCGATGAGCAATGCCTTTTGCTGGCCGGTGGAACAAAGCGCAGCAGGCACACCCGTCGGCCGGTGAATGACGACGAGATCAGAGCGATGCGGGCCACTGAGCGTACGCCCGGCGCGCGCATCGCGTCGCCGCCCCTCGCTCAAAGCGTCCTTTAAGAGCGCCTCGACCTCGGACACGGACTTACCCTCGCTAAACGCTTCCTCAGCGAGCCCTTCAAGCCCTAAATCGGCTTTCGGAAAGGCGCCATCCGGGCGCGTCTCAACTGCGGCCTGAAGACGGGAAACGGTCTGCACGCGGTTAAACGCGATCTGAGCGCCATGCTCAGCAAGCCTAGCCTCGAGACCATCCAGCCAGACAGGATCCGGGAAATCACGCTCAAGCAGCAGGTTTCGCTCTCTCATGGCCTTCTCATAGGCTGTTGAGTGGCGCGCATGATTTGGAAAATGGGCCAGCGTCTGCCGATCCAGGAATTTGCGCCGCTCCGTCGCGCCGCCCGCAAACACACGATCCATAGCCGGCGTCAGCCAGATAATCCGGACAAGCTCGCTCAGCGCCCCAGCAGTTGAGCCCGCACCGTCAATCTGCATGCTGCGTTTGCCGCGTCCGGAGCCTTCCATGCTCGCATCAATGCGGATGGAACGGTCCATATCCCCGTCAAACAGTGTCGCGCCCATCGCCCAATTGCTACCAGCCTGACCGGCCTCAACCTTCGCCATATCCGGCAAGCCAGCCGACCGCAGACCGCGCCCGGGCGATAACTGGGAAATCGCTTCAATGAGATTGGTTTTGCCAGCGCCATTTGCCCCATAAAGGCAGACATGGCGCCCATCGAGCGCCATCGACAGCGCGCTATAATTCCGGAATGTGGAGAGCGCGAGGCGTTTCAGATAGATCCGGCCCGCGCCGTCCATCAGGATCAGACGCGCAGTGGCATCAACACATAGCGGGATGCCGGGTCAGCCGGGTCGCGAACCAGTGCAGGAGATGCCGGATCGTTGAAATCAAAAAGGATTTCGTCACCATCCACCTGCTGGAAAACGTCCAGAAGATAGCGCGCATTGAAACCGATCTCCATCGGCTCGCCGCCATACTCGCCTTCGACTTCCTCAACACCATGGCCTGTTTCTGCATGGTTCACGGTGAGAACGACTTTGTCGGCTTCCAGAGACATTTTCACAGAGCGGGAACGTTCTGCTGAAACGGTAGCGACGCGATCGACCGCTTTCTCAAGCGCAACATTTCCCGCTTTCAGCGTCTGTTCGTTATTTTGAGGGATAACGCGCGCATAGTCAGGGAATGACCCGTCAATCAGCTTGGTTGTGAGAACCGCACGGCCTGCCGTGAAGACGATCTTCGCTTCTGAAGCAGAAACCTCAATCACACCATCATAGCCATCAATCAGGCGACGGATTTCAGACACGGCTTTACGTGGAATGATAACGCCTGCCAGGCTGTCAGAGCCTTGCGGTGCATCGATTTCAGAAAGCGCCAGACGGTGACCATCAGTTGCGACAGCGCGCAGCTTGCTGCCGTCCTCGCCCTTATGAATGTGGAGATAAACACCGTTCAGGTAATAACGGGTTTCCTCGGTAGAAATCGCAAAGCGTGTCTTATCGATCAGGCGCTTCAGATCATTCACATCGAGAGAGAAGCTTACCGCGCCCTCATCACGCACCATGGTCTGGAAGTCCGCCGCTGGCAGCGTTGGAAGCGCAAACCGTGAGCGACCTGCCTGAATAGAGAGGCGTTGATTGTCTGGCATGTATTCCAGTTGAACTTCTGCGGTTTCCGGAAGTTTACGCACGACATCAAACAGGGTCTGAGCCGGAGCGGTCAGCGCGCCTTCCTGATCCACATGAGCATCAGCGGCATCTACAGCCTCAATATCAAGGTCTGTCGCCGTCAGCGTGAGCGAGCCGGAACCGGCCGCCAGAAGAACGTTTGAAAGGATGGGAATCGTATTCCGTCGCTCGACAACGCTTTGCACGTGGCTGAGTGCGCGTAGGAGATCCGAACGGTCAATCGTCAGCTTCATCTTCTGCCTCTCAGGAGCGTCTGTCTGCTCCCGCTTCCCAAACAAAAATCAGCCCGCTTCGATTCGAAACGGGCTGAGATTTATCCATAAAACTGAGTTTCGCAAAACCCATTTGCCGCTAGTTTTGCCGGAAACTACAGATTTCTGTGGTTTCTTGCCAAAAATCTCCCGTTTTCAGTCAAAACCCGGGAGATTTTCTAAAAACAACGGGCGACTACTTGCCCGCGCTGGACAGGATATCCTCGATAGCACGCTCAACCTTTTCGATGTCACGACGCAGCGTTTCATCAGATTTCACAGCATCTTCCAGCTTACGAACCGCATAGAGCACAGTCGTGTGGTCACGATTGCCAAAGAAGCGGCCAATCTGCGGAAGCGACCGTGTGGTCATCTTACGGCAGAGATACATGGCGATCTGACGCGGGTAAGCGATGGACCGGCTGCGGCGAGCAGATTCCAGATCCGTCTTGGTCACGTCAAAAGCGGTCATGGTTGCTCGCTTCACCTGATCAATCGTCGGCGGCTTCAGATCACCCAGCTGACGACGCACAGCAGCGCTGACATCATCCAGCGTAACCGGATTGCCGATGAAGGTCGTTGCAGTGAAAACGTTGCAGACCGCACCGTAAAGCTGGCGACCCGGGCCTTTCACACGGCTGACAATCAGGTCCACCGCCTCAGAGGACAGCTCAAAACCTGGATTCTCAGCTGCGATCTCAGCAGCCTTCATCTCAACAATACGACGGCGCATAGCCTCGTCTGGCTCAGCGACTTCGATCAGAACACCGCCCTGAAGCTCTTCACGCACGCGGGCGCTCAGAGAGTCCAGTTGGGACGGGCTTTCGTCAGCCGTGATGACCACCTGACCACCACGCGCAACAACCGCACGGATATTGCTGAAGAATTCTTTCTGTGTACCGCCCATGCCGGCAATCGCCTGCAGGTCGTCAATCAGAAGAACGTCAGCTGACCGCAGACGGGTCTTCAGGTCACTCGTGTCGCGGCGCTTAACGCCCTCAACGAATGCGACCATGAACTCTTCCGCGCTCATATAAACGGCTGTACGCGGGTCGTCATTGCGTACCATCTCAGTTTCGATGGCGTGCAGAAGATGCGTTTTACCCACGCCGTGACGTCCATAGAAATAGATCGTCTGAGACGGCGTCGCCTGACCGTCAGCAATCTTACGGCCGATGGTGCAAGCCAGCCGGTTAGATTCTGAGGTAACAAGGTTTTCAAAGCTAAGGGTCTTCCCGGAGGTACGAAGCGCTGGCTCCGTCACATCCGTCGCGTCAGAGGAAATTCTGGCCTCACGCTCTGCGCGTGCTTCCTCTGCGAGCTCACGTACGTCTTCTGGAAGATCTGCCCAGCTTGCGACAGACACACGTCGGCCGGATGGGTCCCGCTCTGACCAGAGCAGATTGATCTTACGGATGAAGTCCGTGTTCACGCGATCAGCCTGGGTTCCTGTAGCCGTCGCGACCTGAATAACACCTTCAAGGTCCGCTACGAATTCAAGATCCTTGAGCCATTTGTTGTAGACAGATTCAGAAACATCCCCGCGAATCTGTTCAACTACAGACTGCCAAATCACAATAGCCGTTTGTTCTGAGCTTTCTGCCACCGCTTCAATTACGTTGGGCATTTTATTATTTGTCATAGCCCCGTATGCACCCCTATTTTTGTAAAGTTTATCCAAAGTGATAATCTACGCTCAAACACAATTCTCCACACATCGGTTCTCGCGAACCGTCGTCTAAACACTTCCTTGTGCGGACATTAACCGTGATCGAAACCTAGGATAATTCCAGTGCGATTTTGGTCAATCTGACTTTCTTCACTGAATGATATTTTTAGGTGGGTTTCCCCGCTTGACGTCATTCAAGCCATTAAAAAACAATGAAATTTTCTTTGGAAAAGATAAACAGCTATTTTGCGAGCAACCGTTGACTTTTGCCCGCGGCTTCAACTTTCCAAATCAAAAGTCAACGATGTGATTCGCGCGATATTGTGGATAAGATTGCATTAATGTCATAAAACAATGACTTCCTGCACACCTCCCGTTTTTTACGCCGCACAGGAACGGAAATTCCAACTTAACCGGATGTCGTGACTGTTCCTTGACGATCAGGCCAAAACGTCGCTGCACAAACAATATCCACTGCGGTGCGCAAAAAAAAAGCGCCCCATTCGGGCGCTTTTCTTACAACTCCTACGGCAGCTCAGATCGCATGCCAGAAGAGAGCATTTCTTAGCTCATAGCTCCAACGCGCTTAGACAGGCGGGAAACTTTACGAGAGGTCGTGTTCTTGTGCATCACGCCTTTGCCAGCAGCACGCATCAGTTCAGGCTGAGCATTTTTAAGTGCTTCCTGAGCTGCAGCTTTGTCGCCGCTTGCGATCGCTTCTTCAACCTTACGCACATATGTCCGCACGCGCGAACGGCGCGCTTTGTTGACTTCAGTGCGGCGCGCAATCTTGCGAACCATTTTTTTGGCTGACCGGGTGTTGGCCATGCAATGTCTCCAGTCGGAAAATTCGGAAAGGCGGCTTCATATGCTTTAAAGGCGCCAAGGTCAATGAGGAATCCGGGAATTCTTCGGCGAGGGCTGAAGATTCCGGATTATTTATTCCGGAAGTGCGGATCCCTCTTCTCAATAAAGGCCTCCATGCCCTCATCCTTGTCCTCTGTGGCGAAGACAGAATGGAACAGGCGGCGCTCCGTCATGATGCCCTGGCTGAGAGTCGTCTCATAAGCGGCATTCACGCTCTCCTTCACCATCATAGCGACAGGAAGAGATTTGGATGTAATGATAGATGCGACTTTTTTCGCTTCTTCCAGAAGCACGTCAGGCGCGACTACGCGAGCCACCAGACCACAACGCTCCGCTTCCTCAGCGTCGATCATGCGACCCGTCAGGCACATATCCATCGCTTTGGATTTACCAACGAAACGTGTGAGGCGTTGCGTACCGCCCGCGCCCGGCAAAACACCAAGATTGATTTCAGGCTGACCGAACTTTGCGTTCTCAGCAGCGATGATGAAATCGCACATCATGGCGAGTTCACATCCACCGCCCAGTGCATATCCGGCGACAGCCGCGATCACAGGCTTCCGGCAACGGGAAACCCGTTCCCAGTTACGGGTGATCAGATCCTGCTTATAGGCAGAGACGAAGTCATAGGCTTTAAGCTCTTTAATATCGGCGCCCGCTGCGAATGCTTTCTTAGAGCCCGTTATAATGATGCAGCCAATGTCGTCATTGTCTTCAAATTCATCCACCGCAGCCGTCAGCTCATCCATGAGCGTGTTATTCAGCGCGTTGAGGTCATCAGGTCGATTAAGACGAATAATGCCGGTCTGATCGTGAATTTCGATCAGCAATGTTTCATAGGCCATAAAGGGTCCTTTTTCGGCGAACATTTATCAGAACTGCAAAACACCTTTGAGGTTCCTGCTATTCTCTGGGTCTGAACGCACCCGGAACGAGGGCGTGAGAGACCATGAAGGCCCTGCATCGTCAACCGGATAGAGCGCTCATCTCTGGCAGTTTGAACAGAAGAAGGTCGATCTACCGCTCTGAACTGTCCGTTGAACAGGCATTTGGCACTGCGTGCAGGCTTCGCCTTCACGACCATAAACACCGAAACTGTGCTGAAAATAGCCGAGTCCCCCATCGGCATGCGCATAGTCTTTCAGCGTAGAGCCCCCTGCCCGAATCGCATCTTCCAAGACATTGCGCACTTCATTCGCCAGGCGATCACATCGTGCTTTGCCCAGATTGAGAGCGAGCCTGCGCGGGGAAACACCAGACCGGAACAAGGCTTCGCAGACATATATATTCCCAAGCCCCGCCACCACATGCTGATCCAGCAATGCGGTCTTGATAGGGCTCCTGCGCCCTTTCAGCGCCTCATAGAGGCTCTCCCCGGAGAACGCATTGGAGAGTGGCTCGGGACCAATTTCATAAAACGGGTCTTCGCCAGCTGTAAACATCTGCATATAGCCAAACCGGCGCGGATCATTGAACACGATACGCACGCCATGCTCGGTCTCAAATTCCACATGGTCATGCTGCGGCAGCGTGGGCTGGGCGTGTACGAACTGGCCCGGCGCATCTGGCAGGTCCGCGGCCGCCGGATCGATAATGGTGAAACGGCCCGACATGCCCAAATGCATGACAAGCCGCTCATCGCGGTCGGTATCCGCGACAAGGAACTTCGCCCGCCGCGCAAGACTGACAACCCGGGCGCCGGTCAGGCGTTCTTCCATGCGCTCAGGAAACGGGAAACGCAGATCAGGCCGATTAAGACGTACAGAGGTCAGGCGCGCGCCTTCCAGATGAGGCTGCAGGCCGCGTCGTACGGTTTCGACTTCAGGTAATTCAGGCATGTCCGCCAGTTAGCCAGAAAAGCGACGCTTGAACAGCACCGCTTTGCAGACCTTAAAACTGGAAATACACGAAAGGCGCTGATTTCAGCGGATAGAGCGCCAGCATAAGTGCGGCGAGGCACCCCATGCCCGCCCAGTAAAGCGAAGGCGAACGGAAGATCGGTGTACGCGAAATACGTTTCAGAACATCTGTCTGGCTGAACACGCTATCGATGATAATGAGCAGCGGCACCCAGAAGGCGACCCATGGCAGGCTTGCCTCACCGCCTGCGCGCAGGCCGACAAACCCGGCCCATACAGACAGCGTGTCCGCCATGCTTTCAGCGCGGAACGGCACCCATGCGGCAAACACCATGAATACGGTCAGAACCAGTCCGAACATGCCTCCCAGTGCCGGGATCAACTCCTTACCGGCGACATGCCCCATGATGAAGCGGTGCACACTCAGCGCTGCGCCATGAAGCGCGCCCCAGAGCACAAAGCTCCAGGCTGCACCGTGCCAAAGGCCACCCAGCACCATGGTGATCATCAGATTGCGATAGGTCTTCACCGGGCCAAGGCGATTACCCCCCAACGGAATATAGAGATAATCGCGCAGCCAGAATGACAGCGACATATGCCAGCGACGCCAGAAAACCGCGATCGAGGTCGAGCTATACGGGTCGTCAAAGTTCTTCGGAATGTAGAATCCGAACCATCGCGCTACGCCAATCGCCATCAGGGAATAGCCCGCAAAGTCGAAATAGATCTGCGTGCCGAAAGCGAAGGTCGCGCCGATAACCGACGGGGTATTGTAAGCGGAAATATCGGCAAAGACCGGGTCCACAAAGGGCGCGATATTATCTGCCAGCCCCGCCTTATAGACAAAGCCCAGAATAAAGGCCCGCGCTCCGGCCGCCACCAACCCGCCGCTAAAGGTCTTCTTGCGATCAATCTGCGGAAAGAAGCTTGCCGCCCGCACAATCGGGCCCGCCACGAGCTGCGGGAAGAAGGCGATGTAAAAGGCGACGCGCGCAAACTGCGTCTCGACCGGCAATTGCCTGCGATAAATGTCCACCAGATAGGAAATGGCCTGAAAGATATAAAAGCTGATACCGACCGGCAGGATGATGTTCAGCGTGGGCCATGACGCATCCATGCCGATGGTCGAAAGCGCCACGCGCGCGCTTTCAGAGAAGAAGCCGAAATATTTGAATGTCGCCAGCATGACGAGCTGAAATGCGATAGCGGGCCAGAGCACCCAGAGCTGTGCGCGCTGGGACTCCTCGCGCTTCTTCATCATCAGACCTGCAAACCAGGCCACGAAAACGACAGCGCCGATAAGCGCAAGAAAGCGCACATCCCACCAGCCATAAAAGACGATGCTGGCAAGCAGCAGCCAGTCATTGCGCCAGCTGCCGCGCATAATGCCCCAATAGACACCCAGCACGATCATCAGGAAGAGCGGGAAAATCGCTTCAGTGAAAATCATTGCAGCGCCCCCCGCGACTGAATTTCGGCGGCGAGCCAGGCTGTGTAGAGCTCTGCGCCCTCACGCAGCAAATGTTCATGGTCGAACCAGACATCGCCTTCCAGCTGGCTGAGAAGCATTTCATCCACGGGCGCAATGCACGGAAATTCAGAGAGTTCACCCGCACAAAGATCAGCGACATAGGCGCGATCGAGCGGTTCAAGCACGGGCGGGTAATAATATGCGATCTGGCGCACGCCCGCTTCCTGAAGACGGCGGCGTTGATCATGCCGGAAAAGACGCGCCCAGGCCGGCCCCTCTTCAGCCTGGATCACCAAAGGCTCGGTGAGCGCAGCACTGATCTCTTCAGACTGCCAGGTAAAGGTATCCCGAGGCTGGTCCTGTGGGTCAAAAGCTGGAGACGGCGCAATCTCGTCAACGGTTTCACCGGTCGAAAGAATGCCAATATTGACGAAGTTCAACAGAATATGGGCCTTCATCAGAACCCAGTCTTTCACACAGTCAGCCGTGCCATGGCACTGGCCCTGTGCGAGGCCCTTCAGCGTCCAATAGGTTGAGTTCGGGTCGAACTGCTCAATGGCGCGATCTGAGAACTTTCCAACTTCAAACACATAGGCCGGATTGTGATCGTAAAGATCAGATACTTCCAGGAATACGGCATCCGGCGCCATGCCGGTCATATGCATAAACTGCCAAAGATGGGCATCACGCTCCTGAAGGCTCGCGCCTTCCAGCGAAAGGTTGATCACGCGATGCGGATAGCCTTCCGCTCGCAGGCGCCGCGTCAGCGCCTCGTCATCAATGCCGTTGCGCGTATAGCTCGCGCCGACAAAGACAGCGAAAGGCGTGTCTGGCTCCTCGCGCACTTGCTGGGCGGCATAGGCAACGAAGCGATCATAATCTGTGGGGCGGGTAATGTCGGCGCTCTGCGTCGCAATGCGTATCGCGAAGGTGCACACCAGAAGGGACGCGGTGAACCATAAGAGACCGGGAAAAAAGCGCGATTTCGCCGGAGCACGGAACAGGCGCGCCAGCACAAGTGCCAGAATGGCTGCGAGCAACGCAATCCAGTGCATAGTTCCGAAAACACCCCACTACCGAAATCTTCAGCGCGCAAACTGTCGGAAAAAAACTGAATTCACGTGTCCCTTGAGGTTCAAACTCATTCGAGCCTGTTAACTTTCGGGTAGCAAAGGCCTTGCCACACCTGAAAACGGGCAGAATTCACGCCTTCAGCCCGCTGCATTCAAAATTTGATAGGAATCTGGTGGTATTTGGTATTTGAAATCTGCTCGGGATTGGGTATATGCCCGTTTCCTCTGGTGTGCCGCTTTAGCTCAGCTGGTAGAGCATCGCATTCGTAATGCGGGGGTCAGGTGTTCAAGTCACCTAAGCGGCACCATTCATCTCCATTTTGCTTCGCAAAAATTTTTGATCCAGTGGATCAAAAATAGAGATGAATTATGTTTGCTTTGCCTCACGCCGCACAGCGGCTCCGACAGGCGGGCGAAGCCCGACGGCAGGTCTCCCGCTGTATGGATTTGAGCACAATTAAATGATCGCCCGCACTGGCTGCGCCAGCGCGATGGATCGCGCTCAAGGCTGGGGTCTCATGCCTCAGGCAGGGTATATTTTCTGGAGCGGTTTTCTATATACCATTTGGGCGATCTGGCCTCGGCGAAGGCATTGAGCGCTTCAAGGTGAGTTTGTAGATTTACGTGCCGGTTGCCGGCCGGAAAATGAATGCAGAAACACCCTTCGGCGACATGGTCTATAGGATATCGCGCGCCATCAAGCTCTACATATCCACCGCGCCCTTCATGAACGACAGTAATGACCTGCGCGGCTTTCTGCCGCTCGAGCGACCACCAATAGATAACATCACGAAAGTCAGTTCTGGCCGCCTCAACAAGGCGGATCAGCTCTTCAGCATCGCCCTGACTTAAGTTCAGTATCGCGTCGATTGCATTGTCGAGATTGGATTGTGAGTCCATGGCGTGCGCGGGGGTGAGGTTATCCAATGCTGCGATCACGTTCGGCAGATCAGCCTCGGCGAAATCCGCGCGAAGCCTGTTCAAATGCGTAAGGGCAAGGCTCATAGGAAAACCTCAGAGATAATCATAACCTATACCCCTTGTCGGGTGAGCAAGCTGACAGCCCAAGACTTTTGACCCGACAACGCGCGTTCTGTTCACGGCTTCGGCCTCAAGCGCTCGCAAAAACGCTACTGAACGCAATAAAGAGCGCAGTCACCATGTTGGTCGTCATGCCTTTCGGGCGGCTGACTTTCCAGTGCCCGACACTTGCCGACAGCGTATCGCGAAAAGCCATGACACGATAAGCTATCGCCTTTTCGACATGCGTTTTGCCTTCGTAATAGTCCGACATCACCTCCAGCGCAGACAGGAAGCGCTGCAGGCGTTCTGTCTCCACATCGTCACTCATGCGAAAACGAAATAACAGGCCATCATCGGCATCATATTCATGATTGAACAGCGCAAGGGCATCTTCAGCGGTCATGGTCTGCAACTTATTAAAGAAATCATTGGTCCGCTCGCGATATCATGTGCATTACTCAGCCGCATGAAACCCAGAATTGTCAAATGCTTACGTAGGTCTCTGCGGTTATGACGACGATTTACGATCTTGCTACGGCACTGAAGTCGGACCCGCAGCAGATAGCCGATACACAGGCGCTCACGCTAGATACGTTACCAGCGATCAAATGAGTAAGACACTGACCATTCAGATCACACGTGACAGTGTCAGCGCAGGCGATGATATTCATGCGCCGCACACCATGACTTTACGCGCAAGGCCTGACGATACGCTTGCCGTAGTCGTATCGCGTCTTTACGACCGCTATATTCCGAGGGTCGCTGGATCAGGACACTTCTGGGTCGCTAAAACCGCAGGGCAGACAATTGCCCACTCTGAAGGTAACGCCAACACGCCGCACTTCACAGGGTTTGCGGAGCGTCGGCTTGAGGACCTGAAAAAGGAAGCCACTCTGGCTATCCACCTGACCTACCACCCAGCATCCTGGTGAAATGGAGATTGAGGCTCGATATCCGAGCAACGTCATCCTGTCACATTGAAACCAGGCGATGCCGGGCACAGATAGAGGGCTGATCAGGAGACCTCATCGTGACGGAAAAACGCCAGCGCTCAGCCGAAGAGCGTATCGCTGACAAGCAAGCCGAAGCCGCAGCTATGGGCGTCGATGAGGCATATGTCTCACATTTGGTGGATGAGTTTTACAACCGCGTCCGCGCGAACGAACAGCTTGGCCCCATCTTCGAAGGCGCAATTGGCGACCATTGGGCGCCGCATCTTTCTACCATGAAGGACTTCTGGTCCAGCATGGTGCTGAGCACCGGGCGTTATGATGGCCGCCCTCTGCCCAAACATATGAAACTGGAAGGCCTGACGCCCCAGCATTTCGAAACTTGGCTGGAGCTGTTCTATCAGACTTTAAAAGACACCGCCCCCAGCCAGGAGGCTGAGGACTGGTTTATTGATCGCGCCGTGCGCATCGCCAAAAGCTTTCAGCTATCGCTATTCTACCGTCCGGAACTGCGCGGCGGCGTGGTAGATGTCGGCTAGAGGAACAGCTTCACCAGCATCCAGATGGCCATCGCCATCATCATGATATTCTCAGTCAGCGAAACAAAGCCGAGCGGCACATTGCTATTGCCGCCAACGCACGCGCATTTGAGCTCGCGCTTATCGACATAGACCGCCTTATAGACAGAGACAGCACCAATCGTGCCGATCACCAGCGCAACCGGCGCAGCAATGATGGTCGCAAAACCGGCGAGCATTAAAACGCCGGCCCAACCTTCTGCGAATGGATAAATATAGGCATAGGGCACCCATTTTCGCGCCAGCAGATCATAGCCCAGAAACTGGCCAGAAAAGCTCGCCAGATCCTGCAGTTTCTGGATCGCCAGCACACACATGGAAATGGCGATGAAATGCTCAATCAGACGCACACCGATCACAGGCCCCGGCAATAACCAACCGAGCGCAACCGCCATCAGAAAGGTCATTGAGAAGATCGCGATAATCGGCCGATATGTTGTTTCACCGGGTTTCTGACGATGCAGGCCGAACTGGTCACGCAGATCATCATACCCACCAATGCGCACATCATTGATGAAGGTCTGCGGCGTTGTCTTCACGCCGTGCTTTTCCTTAAACGCGTCCGTTTCTTCCCGCGTCGTCAGATGATGGTCCTCGACCTCATACCCCTGACGCTCGAGCAGGTCTTTTGACTTCAGGCCAAAAGGGCAAATGTGCCCTGGCATCACCATACGATACAGAACAGCTTTCTTCTTAGCTGACATTTTACTCTATGCTCCCCCAATCAGTTTAATTGGATTCAAGTGAAAAATCAGGAACGGCTCGCGCCTCTGCTTCTGCCTGGTCTGTCGCGACACCGTTTTCTTCAATGTCGTTGATCAGCCATTCCATCTCTGCAATTTCCCGGACCTGCGCATCAATGATCCCGTCTGCCAGCTCGCGAACCCGCACGTCTTCAATGCCCGCGCGCTCACTCGTGAGAATGGCAATGGAGTGATGTGGAATCATGCCCCTCATATAGGCCTCGTCATCGACAAGGGCCTGAGACCGGACCAACCAGACAGCCAACAGGAAAACAATCGTCGCACCTGCCAGAATTCCAATATTCAGAGTCTTGTTGCGATACATGCCCAACATGAAAAGCAACATGACGACCGTCATCGTGCACCCCATAATCAGGGTCATATAGAAGCGCGTCTCACTCCAGTGAATGTGTTCGACAGCATAGGTATTGAGGTACATTGAGATGTACATCACCACCATGCTGACCGCGATCATGATAGCAAATCGGAGATAAGTCTTCAGATTGCCATCGGATGAATGTTCGTGGCTCATGGACATGATATTCCAACGAGCCACGAAACCTTCAGTTCCCTAGAACCAGGCTGAGAAACCGACCAGCACGACCACATCATCGGTCGTCTCGCCAGCCGCGCTCAGAATGTCTTCGGTTTCGCCGAAACTTCCGTGCCATTCGACACCGATATAAGGCGCAAACTCCCGGCCATAGGCGAGACGCAGACCAGCTTCAGCACTGGTGAAGCCCTCGCCCATCATCAGTTCTGGAATTTCCTGTGCCGACCAGCCCAGTTCAACGCGCGGGATCAGCTCCAGCTTTTGGGTGAGCATGAATTCATACTCCACCTCAACATCCGCAGTCAGATCACCATCTTCGCTGAAAAAGGCTGCACCATCGACTTCAAACCGGTAAGGCGCCATGCCCTGAAACCCGGCGACCGCATGGGCCAGGCCGTTTGGCTCAAAGTCATAGCGAATGCCGGTCTGGAAATCCCAGTAGGGTGAAATCGCACGGGACCAGAGCGCCTGCACTTCGAACTCTTCCAATTCGGAATGGTCTAAATTGTACTCACCTTCCGTTTTGAACCAGAGCTTATTGATGTCACCGCCATACCAGAGGTCTGCATCAAATACGCCGACGGCCTCATCTTCGCCCAGCTGATATTCAAACCGGTCGATATTGACGCCAATCATGCTGGCTGACCCGTGGTGATGCAAAAGCATATTCCGGGATTCTGCCATCTCTTCAGCGCCCCAGACCTCATCAGCCTGAGACCATGGCGGCGGGGCATCAGATGCACCATTGTGCCCGTCATGCTGTGCGTAAGCCGGAGCAGTGATCAGGCCGCCCGCCAGCGTAGTTCCTGCTATGAGTTTGATCAGTTCCTGTCTCATCGGCGGGACCCTCCATGCTGTGAGTGCTGCATATTGGAATGCCCTTCGTGAGACGGCTCAGCGGGCATGGCATGCCCCTGATGCTGATCATGGTTCATCGGCATTGAATGGCCTTCATGCTGGCTGTGATCCATAGGCATGTCATGGCCGGAATGGTTCATCATCTCCTGATGCATGCGGTGTCGCCCTTCAGCATCTGGCAGAATGGAAACCACCTGCATCATGCCGCCCAGCATGTGATAGAGAAGGTGACAGTGGAACGCCCAGTCACCCACATGTTCAGCCGACACATCGAAAGAGAGCTTTTCAGCCGGTTTCACAATGACCGTATGTTTGCGTGGGCTGTGATTGCCACCGCCATTTACAAGGTCAAAGAACATGCCGTGCAAATGGATTGGGTGAGACATCATGGTGTTATTCACCAGTGTCACACGCACGCGCTCACCTTCGCGGAACTGAATAGCCTCCGTCACTTCAGAAAAACGCACGCCGTCAAACGACCACATATAACGCTCCATATTGGAGGTCAGGTGGATTTCGATTTCGCGCTCAGGCGGGCGGGTATCCGGGTTCGGCTCAAGACTGCGAAGCTGGGTATAGGTCAGCACACGGTGCGGGACGTTTTCCAGACCAAGGCCCGGGTCATCCAGGCGGTAGAGTGGCATGGCATTGATATTCGTCACACCGGGGCCGATTTCCAGATCAGGCCGTTCAACCAGCCAGTCCTCAGACGCCATGTCCATGCCCGAATGCATGGAATGATCCATCTGCATATTGCCATGCCCCATAGCCGAATGGTCCATTGAGTCATGATCCATCGAACCGTGGTCCATGGTGCTGTGATCCATTTCAGCGTCATCACCGCTCATATCCATACCGGCCATATCACCATGGCCCATCGCGCCATGGTCCATGCCCATATCGCGCATGGTCAGGGTCGGCACAGCTCGCATTTCAGGCTCCGCCGCGCGCATACCCGGACGCGGACCAAAGCTCGCAACCACCTGCCCGGATCGATCAATGCTTTCCGCAACAAAGGCATAAGCCCGGTCTTCGGTTGGCTCGATGATAACGTCATAAGTTTCAGCAACACCCATCTGGAACTCATCGGTTTCCAGCGGCTGCACATGCAGACCATCCGCCTGCACCACAGTCATAGGCAGGCCCGGCATACGAACATTGAAGATGGTCATCGCAGAAGCATTGATAATGCGCAGACGAATACGTTCGCCCGGCGTGAACACCCCATTCCAGTTGTCGGATGTTGCATGGCCATTGACCATGAAGTGATAGGTCGACCCCGTCACATCTGAAATATCGCGCGGCGACATACGCATATGTCCCCACATTGCGCGGTCCGACAGCGTCTCAGACAGCCCATGCTCATTCGCGTCTTCAAGGAAGTCCGGAACAGTCCGCTCCTGCAGATTATAAACATCGCTCTGCATTTTGAGCTTTTCATAGATCCGTTCTGGCGTCTCAAAACTCCAGTCGGACAGCACCATCACATATTCGCGGTCATAGCTGACAGGGTCATGATGGGCCGGGTCGATAATGATCGGTCCATAATGCCCAGCCTGTTCCTGAAGACCGGAATGCGAGTGATACCAATACGTGCCGTTCTGCGGAACGGAAAAGCGATAGGTGAACATCTCACCGGCGGGAATGCCCGGAAAGCTGACGCCCGGCACGCCATCCATATGGAAAGGCACCAGAAGCCCGTGCCAGTGAATGCTGGTGTCTACATCCAGCATATTATGCACGCGCATGGTGACCTCTTCGCCTTCACGAAAACGAAGGAGCGGTGCTGGCACGGTTCCGTTTACGCCTGTGGCAATGCCAGTGCGTCCATCCACCGTGAAGGGAAACTCACTGACGTGGAGGTCAAACTCATTACGGGCAGAGCCATGATGGCCCATATTCCCGTGAGATGCGCTCTGCGCCCAGGCCGGCAACAGGCCTGCAGCGCTGAGAGAAAGCGCAGACCCTGCGCCGTATTTCAAAAAGTGTCGTCGGTTAAACATCTGAACCTCTGATGTAATATACTCCGTACCCGGAACATTCGATTGCACCGGGCGCTAAGGCATCAGAAGATTTCAGTTCAGGAAGACGGTTTTCCGCGCAAATGGCGGGTCAGGCGGCGGCTCGGGCGGCGAAAGCGCGGCATATCTCTCGCCATGTTCCTCTGCGAGCTCTGGCAGCTGCACATAGTTAACTGGCAGAAGTTCAAGGTCAGGCAGGAGCCCCAGATCAATTGTCCGCAGAGCCGCATAGCTTACCTGAGGGGCGTGATCGCAATCATCATCAGCCACAGATGACTGATGCATCGGCATTTCGTCCGACATATCCATCGCCATTTCGTGGCAATGGTCAGACTCGGACATCTCAACGACGGAGACGTGGTTGTTTTCATGGAAACACGCACATGCCGTCTGAGCGCCAGCAAAGCCGAGCGCCAGACAAAGCAAAATGAATGTGCGTATTGCGCGCATAAATCAGGTCTTCTTCACATAATCCACCGGCGGCGGCGTTGGTGTCGGCGCTGCCGCGTCTGGCAGAACAGGCGTTTCTGATGTTTTCGCCATACCTGCCGGTTTACTTGTATACCCGATCGCCCGGCTACGCGCGACATCCAGCTCTGCGCGATAGCTTTCGTGACGGGGGTGAATAAGCTGCCCTGAATCGCCAAAGACATAGACCAGACGCGCCCATTCGTCTTTTGAATACATAAACGCAGAACCGTCAGTTTCAATATCGCTCCATTCCGGCTCACGAACAGCGCTCGCCGCACGCTCAGACCAGGTTCGGGCAGCGCCGTCATCATCCTTTGCCGTGGAGATCATCTCCATGAGGCGACAGACACGACTTGTCGGCTGTCCGCCCTGAAGCAATGGCGCGAGCGCTTTCTCGGCACCATCCCAGTCACCCGCCGCAATCGCGGTATCGGCTTTCAGCAGCGCCGTTTCGCGATGGCTTTTATTCGCAGCGATCAGCGCCTGTGTTGCACGACGTCCGCCAGACCGGCCCTCTGAATCATCAAGCCGTTCAGCCACCAGAGCAAGTGCCGGATGCGGGTAAGCCTTCCAGCCCGTTTCGAGCGATGAGATCGCCGGTTTAATCGCGTCACGCGCCAGCTGAAGACGGGCCAGATGATAAGCCGCAGGCGGAAAGCCCGGTTCAATTTTCAGCGCCTCTGTCAGAATGCGCTCAGCCCCTTCCGGGTCGGTCGACATGATATCACTGGCCTCGGCTGCCAGGATGACAGCGCGGCGGCGGCGTGCAGGTTCAGCCATGATATGGCGCTTCTGTTCACCCAATGTCAGTACACGGCGCGCTTCTTCCCACTCGCCACGGGCAATATAGATTTCAAAGAGCGACTTGAACGGCCAGTCACCGGTTTCGCCCTTCATCTCAAGTGCTTCTCGCGCCCGATCAATCGCCATGGAATAATCGCCGCGTTTGACTGCCGCGCCTGTCAGTCCACGCAGACCCGCCAGATGCGCGCCCGGCTTGCGGGACAGTTCTGCATAAGCGCGCTCAGCACGCGTCCAGTCTGCTTCCTGTTCAGCCGTCAGCGCGTCCAGCAACAGCGCCAGACGCTCATCCTCGGCATCGGCCAGTGCTTTCCCGATAAGGCGTTTTGCACCCTTGGTGTCACCGCCTTCAATCGCAAGAAGACCATTGGCAAGCGCTTCATTGCCTTTGCGACGACGAGAGCGCTGGCGCATGGATTTAATACGGGTTGGAAGACGGAAAACACCGGTCAGAAACGCCCAGATAATCGCAATTGCAGCACCGAGGATCGACATCACAATGGCGGCACCCGTCAGTGTAAGGACGATATCTGGCTGGTTTTCACGTTCCAGCACAATGCGCCACGGAATCTGATTGGCCCACATGGCCAGCACCACCAGACCCGCAATGACCGTTATCGTCAGAAGAAGCCAGAAAAGACGTGTCATTCGGAAGCCTCCCCATCCAGTACATCACGGCGCAGACGCGTCATGAGTTGATCAATCTGATGACGGCGTTGTGCAGAGGCCAGCCAGTCGGCAAGCACTTCACCTTGCGGGCCTTCAATCACGCGAATTTCACGAATAGCCGCAGTCAGGTCGCGCTCTTCAAGGAGCTCCAGTGCAACGTCGATGCGACGGCTGGCAGTTTCACCGCTTGCCGTGCCCTCTTCGCGCATGGAGACCACTCCAGACAATAGATCACCGAGCCATGCCCACTCGCCAGACGGCTGAGCGGGAATACCGGCCTGTGCAACATCGTCTTTCAACTGGCTGAGGTTCAACTTCAAAGCATCCACCGTTGGCGCGCCATCATCGGCGATACGGCGCAGCGCAGAGACGCTTGCATTTGCTTCGAGCTGAATAGCGAGCGCTTCAAGTTCGGTGCTGAAATTGTCACCGCGCTGAATGGCAGCCTCGAGCGCAGAAAGCGCCAGCACCCTGTCGGCGCGGCGCACAAGCTGTTGCTCATCCTGCGTCAGCTGGGCCGCTTCAAAGCTGTTGATTTGCTCATTCACCACTTCTCGCAGCGCATTCAGATCCTCAGTGAGATCCGTAACCGCCTGATGACGCGCCTCGACAGACGTTTCAATATCGGTCGAGCGTTCACCAGCGGCCTGCAAACCCGCCTCGACGGCATCAATTTCAGCTGACAGCGCAGCGATGGCCTGCTCGCGGGCCTCCATGGCTTCCGTGAAGCGCATATCGGTTTCTTCAAGCTGAGTGGTGCGCTCCTGCAGAGACGCGACCGTGCGCGCCAGCTCCTGCGGGGTCGCCTCACCTGACGGGTCGAGCGCCTCGATAGCGTTGAGGCGATCCATCAGCGCAGCGAGCGATATTTCCGGACGCGGCAATGGCGCATCAGCGCCCTCACCTTCGGCGATTACGACCTCTTCACCGGCTTCGACCTCTGGTTCTGTCTCATCATTCGGGACAGCCTCAACCTCACCACCGATCAACGCGATATAACGCGCGCTCAGTGTGGAAAGGTCAGCACGAATGGATTCGATTTCTTCCAGATTGGAGGTCTCGCCCTGCTCGATCCGCTCCATCGCCTGATCAAGGCGAAGCGTTGTCGTACGCAGTGTCTCACGAATATCTGCAAGCTGGGTCGCGACCGTGCGGTCATAATCGGCAAGTTCAGCGATATCCACGGCAACTTCCGCCGCCTGAGCGTAACGCCCATCTGTGCCACTCGCGACAACGCCAATCGCGCCGCCCGCCAATGCAGACAAAACACCTGCCGAAATCAAACCAATCCAACCCGGTTGAGAGGCTGAGGATTTCGACGCCGTTTCCTGCGGTTCCGCCGGCGTGAACTCGACATCAATCGGTTCGGATTCGCTTGAATTTTCAGTGCTCGCCATTGAAGTGGACCTTACCGATCAGAGACTCAATCCGATGATACACCGGCTTCGAGTACGAATTGAAGTGCTTCTAAAAGCTTCTCTTCATTTGGACGTGTCGCAACGGAAACGCAATCCCAGCCAAAGCCACGAAGCGGTTCTGCCGCACGTTCAGACACTGCGACAAGCTTCATGGATTTTATGTCTGGATTCGACATATCCAACCAGTTGGCCACAGCTTCCGCCGCTTTAGTTGAATGCACGAGGACGGCTCCGGTTTCGAAGTTTCTGAGTTCGTCTTCACGCTCCGTCGCGCTCACCTGTCGCGCGCCGTAGAGCGGCACAAATCGGACCGAAAACCCCTGCGCGTTCAGCCGACGATAAATCTCACCTGCAGCCGCATCATTCGCATAATGCACCCATTTCGGCCCGCCTGCCTCAAACTGGGTCGATATCAGCTGAATGATCGCATCGGAATCGCCATCCGCATTCCAGATGTGCACAAAGCCGGCCGCGGCAGCAGCGCCAGCCGTAGACGCCCCGACACAGACACAGACCGGACGCATATCCCAGCCCGCTTCAACAAAGGCACGAACGCCGTTCGCACTGGTGAAGATCACATGCTCATCTTCTGAGGGCGGCCAGTCCGGCTGCAATTCGTGAAGTGAGATATCAAGAGCGGGTGCAAGCACAGGCTCATAGCCCAGCGCTTTTAATCGCACCGCCGTTTCACTGGCGCCCGGTTCTGCCCGTGTGACCAGAACCTGCGCCATGATCAGATGACCTCCAGATGTGGCAGCTCACCACCAGCGTCTTCAATCAGCTTTTTCGCAACCTTATGGCCGAGTGCGCGGAAGTCCTGCAGGAATAGCTCCAGGCCTTCCAATGTGTCTTCGGCCTCGTAGAATGGTGCGCCCGATGGATGTGCCACGCGAACATTCAGTCGATAAACACCTGTGCCCTCGTGAAAGAGGTGAGCTGCAATCGGCGTCCGGCAGGAGCCATCAAGTTCTGTCAGGGCGGCACGTTCAGCAAGCGCCGCGCGCTCTGCAGTCACGTCATTCAGTCCGGTCACCCACCCCAGAACATCCTCGTCGAGCTTATCCGGATACGCCGCCAGCCCCAGAATGCCCTGCCCAACAGCAGGCAGGAAGCTGTTCGGGTCGAGCGGGCGGCCAACCTTTTCTTCCAGCGCCAGACGGTTCAGACCGGCCGACGCCAGGAAGGTCGCATCCGCAACGCCTTCTTCAAGCTTACGCAGACGTGTCTGAACATTGCCGCGAAACTCAACGACTTTGAGGTCCGGGCGTTTCGCCAGCGCAAAGGCACGGCGACGTAGGCTGGACGTTCCTAGCGTTGCGCCTTCTGGCAGGTCATCAAAGCTTTCATATTTGAGACTGACAAAGGCATCGCGCGGGTCTTCGCGCTTTGGATAGGCAATAATGCGCTGACCAATCGGCAGCTCAACAGGCACATCTTTCAAAGAGTGCACAAGCAGATCGACCTCACCGGCCTCCAGCGCAATGTCCAGCTCTTTGGTGAACAGCCCTTTGCCGCCAGCGGCCAGAAGGCTGCGATCCTGCAACTGGTCGCCACTCGTCGTCATGCTGACCAGTTCACACGTCACGCCGCCGTCAGACTGAGCCTCAATCTCCCGCGCGACCCAGTTGGCCTGAGCGAGTGCGAGGGGGGAGTTACGTGTACCAATGCGGAGGGTTTTCATCATATTGCCGAATTCTTGTGTCTTTATCATTTGCGAACAGGACCAGAATGGCTACAACCCCGCCCATCATGGAGCAAGCCCCGGACCGCCCTATTCTTATACTCGGCATTGAAACGAGCTGTGATGAAACCGCAGCGGCGGTCGTGCGCCTTGATGGCGGCTCCCCCGAAGTGCTGGGTGAGGTGATCTCCAGCCAGTTCGATGAACACAAAGCCTTTGGCGGCGTCGTACCCGAAATCGCTGCACGCGCGCATGCCGATATGTGTGACAATGTCGTGCGCGAAACGCTCGACCGTGCTGGCGTCACGCTGGATCAGATTGACGGCTTTGCTGCAACATCAGGCCCGGGCCTGATTGGCGGGGTAATGGTTGGCATGATGACAGCCAAAGCGCTGGCCATGGCGACGGACAAACCCTTTATCGGCGTGAACCATCTGGAAGGCCACGCCCTCTCCCCGCGCCTTGGTGAGCCGGTAGAGTTTCCATACCTTCTATTGCTCGTCTCTGGCGGGCATTGCCAGTTTCTGAGCGTTGAGGGCCTTGGCCAGTATAAACGGCTCGGCTCCACCATTGATGACGCGGTTGGCGAAGCGTTCGACAAAACCGCAAAAGTGCTGGGCCTTGGCTTTCCTGGCGGGCCTGCGGTTGAGCGTTATGCGAAGACTGGCAATGAGAACGCCATCAAGCTTCCAAAGCCATTGCTGGATCGTCCGGGTCTGGACATGTCCTTTGCAGGCCTCAAAACGGCTGTTCTGCGTGAAGCACAGAATATGGAGCTGACGGAGCAGGCGCTTTCGGATATTTCCGCGAGCTTCCAGAAAACAATCTGCGAAATTCTGACGGAGAAATCTCGCCGCGCCATGCGCCTTGCGCGTGAAGAGCTGGGCTTTGAGGGCGAACCGGGTTTCGTCATTGCGGGCGGCGTGGGCGCGAACACCGCGCTTCGCAACGCCCTTAAAACGCTCTGCGAAGAAGAAGCCTTCAGCTTCCACGCTCCGCCGCTGAAATGGTGTACGGACAATGGCGCCATGATCGCCTATGCGGGCGCTATGCGTTTCAAAGCGGGACAAGCCTCATCGTTAGATCTGGCCGCTCGTCCCAGATGGCCACTGGATGAAGCAGCCGCAGAGGCAAATCCTGTGTTTGGAGGAGGAAAACGGGGCGCAAAAGCCTGATTCCGGTTGGCACGATCCTCGCAACATACACTTCGAGTATGATGCTTCAGTCATTCTCACACAAAGGCTGACTTCAAAGGCTTCGGATCATGTCCGAGGCCTTTTTCTTTGGAAAACTCACAAAATCGCGCCAACTATACGCCGTATTCATAACAAATCCTATTCAGCTGTTAACCAGTGAACGATAGCCTGACGCGGGATCAGAAGGTGTATTGCTGTGCTCGGGACAATGCCGGAACTTACGGGAATGAAAAAACTGTCCGTCCTCATTGTGGAAGACAACATCCACATGTTGAGGATTCTGGCGACCATGATCCGCGGGTTCGGCTTCGAAGAAGTCCATATGGTGCAAGACCCGGCCGAAGCGCTGGAAGTCATCAAAAACACGCCCATTGACCTGATGTTTGTCGATTACCGCATGCCCGTTCTCGATGGCATTGAGTTTACCCAGCTGGTACGCAATTCCGGCGACTCGCCTAACCCTTATGTGCCGATCATCATGGTCACCGCGCACTCAGAACCCTCTAAGGTTCGTGCCGCGCGAGATGCAGGCGTTTCTGAGTTCTGCTGTAAGCCGATCAATGCACATACGCTCTATACGCGGATTGTTTCTGTGGTGAACAAACCCCGCGACTTCATCCGTGCGCCAAACTATTTCGGCCCGGATCGCCGTCGCCGTGATGATCCGCACTATCGCGGCCCTGAACGCCGCCGCGATCGCATGGAAGATATTGAAGATCCGAAATCGGCTGATATCGGATTCTGATAACGGCTCTAAGTTGGCCGCATAGCTGCGCGACGCATCTGCCGCTCATGACCTAAAGCATCCAGTGTGAAGATCACCAATGCCGTCCAGATGAAGGCGAAGGTGATGAGCCGTGTCGGCGTCAGCGTCTCACCGAAGCCAAGCCCTGTCAGGAATTGAAGGCTGGGCGCCAGATATTGCATAATGCCAATCGTTGAGAACCGCAGGCGCTTTGCACCCAGCGCAAACAGGATCAGCGGAATAGCCGATACTGGCCCGGCAAGGGCAAGCACCAGAAAGTCGCGGAGCCCTTCCCCCATAAAGGCACGGTCCTGCCCTGAGGTTGCAGCAAACCAGATCAGCACAGCTGGCAACAGGATCAGGACTTCGGCCGTTAGCCCCACGCGGCTATCGACCTGCACGCGTCGGCGGATCAATCCGTAAAAGGCAAACGAAAAACATAGAACCAGCGATACCCATGGCAGCTCGCCAAGAACGAATGTCTCGATGGCTACACCGGTCGCAGCAATAGCGACTGCCCCCCATTGCAGAGGCCGCAAGCGTTCTGACAGAAAGATTGCGCCAATGCCCACATTCACGAGCGGGTTCATGAAATAGCCAAGGCTGGCCTGCATGATGTGCGCATTGTTCACGGCCCAGATGTAAATCAGCCAGTTCAGCCCAATGACGAAAGACGACGCCATCAGCCAGAGCGCATTCCTGCTCCTGAACACGACAGGCAGATCTCTCAATCGCCCGGCGATCGCCAGAAGCAACATACCCGTCGGTATGGACCACAGTATACGATATCCAAGGATGTCAGTTGGCGCGATGTGCTGGATGAATTTGAAATAGATCGGCATCACCCCCCACATGAAATAGGCGCTGATACCGGCGAAAAATCCCATGCGAACGTCTGGTGTCATCGCATTTCTCCTGTCGACGTTCGGATGTAAGGCATGTCGTCTGCGGAGAATACCTGTTTCTTGCTATTTCGTGCCGCAGAATTTCTAAAAACGATCCAACGAAAAACCCCGCCCTTTTCGCAAAGGACGGGGTCTTTAAAACAGTTTGGCGTGTGGCTTACTCGCCAATCTTATCCTGTGTCCTGGTGTCGAAATCGCTGGCATCGTGACGCTCATGCAGCTGAGAAGACGGCTCACCGAACACACGGTTGACCATACGGCCACGTTTTACAGGCTCGCGCGCGCCGATTTCATCAGCCCAGCGAATGACATTCGTATATTCATGCACAGACAGGAATTTTGCCGCGTCATACATGACGCCTTTTGCCATACCGCCATACCACGGCCAGATCGCCATATCAGCGATGGAGTATTCATCGCCTGCCATGAACTGGTTTTCTTTCAGGTGACGGTCCAGAACATCCATCTGGCGTTTCACTTCCATAGAGAAACGATTGATCGGATATTCCATTTTGTATGGCGCATAGGCGTAGAAATGGCCAAAGCCGCCGCCCAGATATGGCGCAGAGCCCATTTGCCAGAACAGCCAGCTCAGCATTTCGGTGCGTTTGGCAGGATCTTTCGGAATGAATGCGCCGAACTTCTCTGCCAGATACATCAGGATAGAACCGGACTCAAAAACACGCTGATTGTTCGTCGTGTCCAGCATAACAGGAATTTTGGAGTTCGGATTCAGCTCCACATAGCCGGAACTGAATTGATCGCCTTCGCCGATATTGATCAGCCAGGCGTCATATTCCGCGCCATCAAAACCCGCAGCCAGCAACTCTTCCAGAAGGATCGTCACTTTCACACCGTTCGGCGTGCCCAGCGAGTACAGCTGAATAGGATGTTTGCCCTTAGGCAGCTCTTTGTCGTGCGTGGCGCCCGCAATCGGTCGGTTGATGTTTGCAAAGCGACCGCCGCTTTCTGAATCCCAAGTCCAGACTTCCGGTGGCACATATTCGGTTTGGTCAGTCATTCCCAGCTCCCGTGATTTTTCGGCCATCCTATGACCGTTTCGTACCGGGAGGAAATGGGGAGCGCCGATTGTCCATCAAGCGAAGAGAGCTTCAACTACGCGTGAAGCGGCGTGAGAATAAAAAAAACACCGGACCATCGGCCCGGTGTTTTCTGAGATCAGCTACGCTGAATTCTATGAAGGCTAAGCTCTTCAATCCCGTATCCGGGATCCTGAGCCAGCTTATGAAGGGCAAAGCCATTCAGGAAGCCAAACACCGTGATGAAGAAGGCTTCAAAAAGAGCGAGATGCCCAATGTCAGCTTTGCCCATGACGATCATCGCAATGAACAGCGCATAGACTGGCAGCATAAGGTAGAAACTTATGCCTCCAATATAGCCGCCACGTTCAGTTACGAGCTCCCAGCCTGCTTCTGTCTTGTGCAGGACTGTCTCATAGAACAAAGTTTTACCGAGGTGGACCTGATCGGTCTCAACCTCAGAAGGGGGATCGTTGCGCCACTGGCTGGTAAACCGGCCAAAATGGATCGCATCCCAAACAGATTTTATCATTGACGCGAACCTTTAAAGTTTATTGTCCCGATCCGGATCGAATTTACCTCCCCGGACCGATTTGATATAGATCATAACTCAGCTATTTAAATATCGCAAAATGATTTTTTTATTCAATAAAAACAGTGCAAAACTGTCTTTTCCGCGATATTCAATATAGTCCGTATACAGACTTTAACGTTTGACGAGCGTTTTGTGACACTATGGTGACAAAACAAAAAAGTCAGGTATTTCAGTCGCATCGCGCTGAAAATTGCGTAAAACGGCCCGTTTTCACGGGTCGAAGCCTGAAAGTGTCGGGATAGCGGTTAATTTCCGCCACATATTGCGCCTGTCAGCCCGCTGAAAAAATGAATTTACCTCGGCAGATCAGGTCCGCCCCTATACACGCACAATAAGATCTAACAAGCTATAACACGCAGCACCGGCAATCGGTTCCAAGCAGAAAAATAAAGACCGATGCTCTTGCTAACTCGAATTTAACGAGGCGTAGATAAAAAGCATTTTTCTCTTTTAAGTGGTTTTTTTTGCGTTACCGTAACTTTACCATGCGGGAGCACAGACATGACTATTAAATCGCTTACACTTCCAGTGACACTGATCTTGACCCCAGTTTGCGCCGCACAAACCACTTGTTTAGGTGCAAACTGCTCGCCCGTTGACACAATTGATCAGATGTACACGACCAATCTAACGCTTGGACACCTTTTGGCCGACATGGAGTACCAAAGCGAGCTTGAACGCGGCATTCTTACGAGTGAACGCGAGCAATGCTACGGCGCGTGCAGAATGGAATTTGAGGAAAACATGAACTCATGTCGAGTTGTATATGGCGGCGCCGGCAGCCCCTTGCCGGGATGGGTTCCAAACGATTATGGAACCGTGGACCATCAAAGTATGCAACAGTGTTTTGATGAAGCGAGAGCACGACAAGGGCGCTGCCTGTCGCCGGTTTATTCATGCAATGAGCAATAATCCAGACGACCTGACTGGCCTAACCCGGCCAGTCAGGTTGCTTATCAGTCATTTGCCGCTGGCGGGATAAGCGTCTTCTCTGGCTTCACCACACCACGATTGAGCAGCTCTTCGGCGATCTGAACCGCATTCAACGCAGCGCCCTTACGCAGATTGTCTGAGACACACCAGAACGCCATGCCGTGATCGACTGTCTTGTCCACGCGAATACGTGAGATGAATGTTGCCCATTCACCGACGCACTCAATCGGCGTCACATAATTTTCTTCTTCAGCTTCACGCTTGTCGATCACCATAATACCCGGGCTTTCGCGCAGCAGGTTACGGCACTCTTCCTCGGTCATCGCACCCGCAAGCTCCAGATGAACGGCCTCGGCATGGCCCACAAAAGTCGGCACCCGCACACAGGTCGCAACGAGCTCAATATCCGGATCGAGGATTTTCTTCGTCTCGACCGTCATCTTCCACTCTTCCTTGGTGAAGCCGTCATCCATGAAGTCATCAATCTGAGGGATAACATTGAATGCGATCTGCTTAGGGAATTCATGCGGCTCAGCTTCCTGGTTCACATAAATGCCTTTGGTCTGGTTCCACAGCTCATCCATGGCAGCGCGGCCCGCGCCTGATGTGGACTGATATGTCGCGACGACGACACGCTCGACGCCCACTTTGTCATGGATCGGCTTAAGAGCCACAACGAGCTGAGCGGTCGAACAGTTTGGATTGGCGATGATGTTCTTCTCATCATACCCCATCACCGCATCGGCGTTCACTTCCGGCACAACCAGCGGAACGAGCGGGTCCATGCGGAAGGCCGAAGAGTTATCAATGACGATACAATCCTGCAGCGCGATTTTCGGCGCCCATTCCAGCGCCATCGCGCTGTCCGTCGCCATAAAGCAGAGATCAATCGTGGAGAAATCGAACTGTTCGATGTCGTAGCATTTCAGCTCACGCTCACCGAAAGACACAGATCGACCAATGGAACGTCTGGACGCAACCGCAAAAACCTCATCCGCAGGAAACAGGCGCTCATCCAGAATATTGAGCATTTCCTGACCGACATTTCCGGTGGCTCCGACAACAGCAACACGTAAGGCCATGGCTCGCTCCTTTTTTAGACACTGGGAGGGCTGCAATACCGGAAAACTGATGCATTGCAAAATACTCTTGCAAAGGTCACCCGGATAGATGTTATCCGTATCGGACTGGGAGATCCGTATGGAAAGTATTGAAGAGCTCATCGAACGCTATGTCGACTGCTATAATCGCGTCGATGTGGACGGCATGCTGGAATGCGTGACCGACGATGTGCGGTTCGAAAACATTTCCAATGCAGGCCAGTCCATGCAGCTGGAAGGCAAGGACGCGCTGGCTCAAGTCGCAGCCGCCAGCTCACAGGCCTTCACCTTCAGGCGTCAGCGCCTGATGAATGTCGTTTCTTCAGGTGAAAACGCGGCGGCTGAAGTCGAGTTTCAGGGCATTGCGGCGCTTGATCTGCCAAACGGGACCATGCAGGGCCAATCCGTTGAGCTCAAAGGCGCGAGCTTTTTCGAAGCGCGCGACGGCCTGCTCTCCCGGATCGTCGATTATTCCTGATGCGGATGTTAGCAGCCACGTCAGAATGCTGCTAATGTTCTGTAATTGCTGATTTTATTCTTTTCAGAGCGCATATAATGCAAAACACTTCCCTTTGAAAGGGGAAATGCATGAGTGCACACAAATCTGACTTTGAACGTCGCTTTTATGGCGAAGGCCTTCTGACCACAGAAATCCTCTATTACATGCCGGATTATCCGAAACTGCTTCAGAGTTTCACCTGGCAAACGCTGGACCGCGCACCAGAATTTGCGCGCCTCGCACAGTTCCTGGACCATTGGCGCCGGGAGATCGAAGCGGTAATTCATTCCATCCGTATCGCGCATGCCGACTATATTGGCCCCTCCGGATGGAGAAATGCGGAGGAATTTTTCACGAAGAACTGAAATAAATTCAGCTGCAAAAACCTCATTTCTAAGATTGCAGCAATGTAATTCGCCTTTATTCTGCCTCGACTCGCCCGGGCTCGCCCGGACAATTAATTCCAGAGCACGGGGTGCTGAGAATATGAAAACCAAGCTCCTGAAGGTAAGCCAGAGCGCATTGGCCGCTGCCTTTCTCCTTGGCGCATGTAGTGGTGGCGGCGGTGGCGGCAGCAGCAACTTCACGCCGACACCAACGCCGACGCCTACAACCACGCCCTCTCCGGCTCCAACGCCAACACCCACCCCGACGCCAACACCAACACCAACACCTACTCAGGCGTCAGTGACCATCTCAGGCACGATCACCTATGATTATGTGCCGAGCGATCCGGCAACGCGCGGCCTCGACTATGATAACACCGAAGTTCGCCCGGCGCGTGGCGTGACGGTTCAGCTGGTTGGCGGCTCTGGCGTCGGCGTTCTTGAGCGCACAAAGACAAATGCGCTTGGCGAATATTCTTTCGATGTGTCTTCAAACACAGATGTTCGCATCCGCGCCCGCGCAGAAATTCTGAGCAGCGGCGGCCCGACATGGGATGTCAGCGTCACAGACAATACCAACAGCAATGCCATCTACACGCTGTCAGGCTCCCTGACGACATCTGGCGGTTCAGATTCCACGCGCGACCTGCACGCTGATTCCGGTTGGGGCGGCTCGTCCTACACCGGCACGCGTGCGTCTGCGCCATTTGCTATTCTTGATGCCGTCTATGATGCCGTAAACGCGGTTGGCACGGTCGACCCGAACGTCAACATGCCGGCGCTTGAACTGCGCTGGAGCGTCGACAATGTCCCGACCAGTGGTGATGTCACGCTCGGCCAGATTGGTACCTCGCACTATAGCGGCGGCATCATCCACATTCTGGGCGCCGAAGATTCCGATACGGATGAATTCGACAGCCACGTTATCGTCCATGAATGGGGCCATTATTTCGAAGACATTCTCAGCCGGTCTGATTCAATGGGCGGCAGCCACAGCCTCAGCCAGTCTCTGGACCCACGCCTTGCATGGGGCGAGGGCTTCGCGAACGCGCTGTCGGGCATTCTGCTGGATGATCCAATCTATACAGACAGCCTTGGCAACCGTCAGTCTCAGGGGTTTGATCTGGATGTTGAAAACGACAGCCCAGGCACGCCAGGCTGGTTCAATGAGGCATCGGTTCAATCCATCGTCTACGACGTTGCTGACTCTGCAGATGATGATGCCGACACACTCTCTCTTGGCTTCGGCCCGGTCTATGATGTGCTGGTAGCAACCGATTACACCACCACGCCATACTTCATGACCATCTTCACTTTCCTGAATGAGCTGAAGAGCCAGAATCCGACCGATTCAACGGCCATTGACGCGATCGCCAACTTCCAGGGCGTGAACGGAACAGGCCCGAACGGTGCAGGTGAAACCAATAGCGGCGGCTATGCAGACGGCCTGCCGGTTTACGCATCAGTGACGCCGGGCGGCCCTGCCGTGGAAGTGTGCTCGACCGATCAATTCGGCGACTACAACAAATATGGCGTTCGCACGCGTGTCGAAGTCACCTTCCCGGATGCGGGTACCCGCACTGTCACCATGACGCAAAGCTCAGGCGATACGGGCACAGACCCTGACTTTATCGTCTGGCTAGAAGGCACGCCGACGTTTGGCGGCCAGTCTGAAACTGTCGATTCCGAAACGGGAAGCTTCGCGTTCCAGGCAGGCACCTATGTCATCGACACCTATGACTGGCAGAACATCAATGATGATGACACAGACAATACGACTGTCTGCTACGACTTCACGATTTCAAATTAAAGGCGGAGACACTTCATGACTTTTCGTACGACTTCTCTTCTTTCCGCCCTGTCCGTTCTCGCGCTGACAGCTTGCTCTTCCGGGCATGTTGCCACCGAAACAGCAGAAGCACCGCACACGCATGACCATAGCGATTATGCAAAACCGGGTGCTGCGGTCGAAATCTCAACCGATTATGATGGGTCAACCAACCCGTCGGACGTTGAGGGCTTCACCCTTACAGTTACTGAAGACTACGCTGCTGGCACGCTGAATGTTTTGCTGGCGGCGGATGAAGCCCTCACAATGTATTCGGCAACCGAAGCCAGCTTCGATATGTCCAGCCCCGCGCCACATACAATGAATGTGGACCTGTCTTCGGCGGATCCTGGCATATATTATCTCAACGTCTTCATGACGGTTGAGCTTCCGGGCGGCGAAAGCATTCCGGCCGTTCGCGCCATCACTATTCCAGTGGGCGATATGGACGAGCTGTCCTTCGAACCGGAAAGCGAGATGACGACGACACCCCTCGGCGAAAACATCATTGAGATGGAAGCCGAAGAGACGATCACCACGAACGACTAAACACCAAAGCTGCGCGAGTTATGGCTCGCGCAGCTTTTTTGTTTCCATATCATTTTTGCGGTGAACGAAGGCGACGAGCACAAAACTGATAATCATCAGAAGATACCAGGCACCGAGCTTTTGCAGCGAAACCATGTGCCAGCCTTGTTCCTGCGCAGGATAGGTCCAGGCCCGCGCGAGCGTCCCGATATTCTCTGCAAACCAGATAAACAATGCGACCAGCAACAAGCCCACAACCATGGGCATAGGACGGTGTTTTTCGTCCGGCCGGAACCAGATCACGCATGGCCCATACAAAAGTACGCTGAAAGCATAAAGCCCGAGCCGGATATCGACCGTGAAATGGTGCGTGAAGAAATTCACATACACCGCAATCGCCAGCACAGCCTGCACCCAGAGCGGCGGAAACCGGTCAAACCGAAAATCAAAAATCCGCCAGCACCGGGCAATGTATGACCCGACGCAGGCATACATAAATCCTGAAAACAGTGGCACACCCTCAATCCGGAAAAAGGCCGGGTCCGGATAAATCCAGCTACCCATATGCGTCTTGAAGATTTCCATCACCGTGCCGACGACATGGAAGGCAAAGATGACTTTCGCCTCCTCCCAGCTCTCAAGGCCGGTAATCAGCATGCCGATCTGGATGGCGAGCGCGCACAGAAACAGAAAATCAGCGCGATAGAGCGGCGCACTCTCCGGATAAAACAGATAAGTTGCCAGCAGGAGGAACACCATCGCCCCGCCAAACAGACACGACCAGGCTTGTTTGATGCCGAATGAGAGAAACTCATAGGCTCCAAGGGACCACGGCCCTCTCACCCATCGGGTGCGCAGGGCATCATGCCTGCGATGTAATTCGTCCCTCAGACCTTTTGCGTCCCACATATGTCCCCACATCTAAACATGCAGAAGACAGTGTACTGATTTCCCGACACAAAAAAGGCGACCTCATGGCCGCCTCGGGTCACTTAAAACCTGAAAACTTTCCTGATTGATAGGAGGAACTGAAGCCCTCCGTATCAACCGTTCGGTTTTTACAACTCCGCCAGAATAGCGTCGCCCATGCCAGACGTGCTGAGTTCACCGCCAAGGTCACCCGTGCGAGCGCCCTTTTCCAAAGCAGCGCCGACAGCACGCGTAATGGCATCAGCCGCATCTGGACGATCAAGGCTCCAACGGAGCGCCATTTCGAGAGAGAGAATAGCCGCGCATGGGTTCGCCTTGCCCTGACCCGCAATATCCGGCGCAGAACCATGAACCGGCTCAAAGAAGCCCGGCTTACCGGGGTCAGAAAGCGATGCAGATGGCAGCATACCGATAGAACCCGTCAGCATGCTCGCCTCATCAGACAGAATGTCGCCGAAGAGATTGTCCGCCAGAATAACGTCAAAGCCTTTTGGCTCACGTACCAGCTGCATGGCGCAGGCATCGGCCAGCATATGGTGCAGTGGCACACCCATATCCTTCAGCTCAGCATCATAGAGCGCCTGAACTTCCTGCTTCCAGAGAAGGCCGGAATCCATGACGTTGGACTTCTCAACAGAGCAAACACCGCCCCATTTACGGTCGTAATTTCCACGGCCCTTGGCAATGTCGAAAGCAACACGGGTGATGCGGTGAATTTCCGGCGTGGTGTATTCGGCATTATCAAAGCCACGGCGTGTACCGTCTTCCAGCGTCTCAATGCCTTTTGGCTGACCGAAATAGACACCGCCCACAAGCTCGCGAACGATCATTATGTCGAGGCCTTCGACCAGATGACGCTTCAGCGCAGACGCATCTGCCAGTGCATCAAAGCAGAGCGCAGGGCGAAGATTGGCATAGGTATCAAGCGCAACGCGCATGCCCAGAAGACCCGCTTCAGGGCGGTTATGACGCTCAACGCCATCCCATTTAGAGCCGCCAACCGCGCCCATAAGAACAGCGTCCGACGCTTTAGCTTTTGCGATTGTGTCTTCAGACAGCGGCGTGCCCAGCTCGTCATAGCTCGCACCACCAATCAGGCCATAATCAAGGCCCAGATCAGGCGCGACTTTTTCTGCAACGCGAACGGTTTGTTCGATGACTTCCGGACCAATGCCATCACCCGGGAGAAGAAGAAGTGTCTGTGCCATGCTGTGAGTGCCTGATTAGAGAATTACCAGCCGCTTGTGAGCCTCAGCTGGCAGCAAAAATCAAGGCCTCACACCGCATCAGAGTGCCGCAGAACCGCAATTCTTTTCCAGAAAACCGCCAATCGGGCAAAACACTTATCAGCCGCACTCGTCAAAGGCGCGGCTAACGCAACACTCTTGCGAGAGTTTGTCCTAACGCGGAATAACAGAGACGGCGATTTCGCGCTCAACGTCAGGCGGCGCACCCGGACGCGCATATCCAAGACGGATCAGGGTTTCACCCTCTTCAACACCGCGGAAAACCAAAATGGCTGTCCCGCCCACGCCTGTCATTCCCAAAGGATGAAGATCGGATTGATAGTCCTGGCTCATCAGTTCCAGAATACGGTCATTCATACCCGGAAGGAGGCGCCATTGATAACCAGTGGTCGCGTTGGCACTCAGCTCAATGCGAAGCGTATTTCCGGCAGAAAGAACAATCTCTTCCCCGCCTCTAGGCTCAGTCAGTCGTTGCTCAGATACAGATCCAGACAAGCCACGCACCTCAGGATCGGTATTCAATCCATCAACCGCGCATCCGCCCAGCGAAAGACCAAGTAGGACCGAGAGAGCAGCCGCGCGCATCAGGCTTTTTCCAGCCATGGCTGCGCAAGTCGGCGACGCGCCTCAAACTCTGCAATGCGGGCTTCGCTTTGAAGGCTCATGCCAATATCATCCAGACCTTCAAGAAGGTTGTTTCGACGCGCATTGTCGAGTTCGAATTCGATTTTTTCACCATCAGGCAGGGTGATGACCATGTTTTCCAGATCGATTGTGAAAATGTGATTGCCGCCTTTGGCGTCGTCCATCAGGCGGGCCACAGTCTCTTGCGGCAGAGCGATTGGCAGAATGCCGTTCTTGAAACAGTTATTATAGAAAATGTCGGCAAAGCTTGGCGCAATCACGCATTTAATGCCCTGATCCAGCAGCGCCCATGGCGCATGCTCACGAGATGAGCCACAGCCGAAATTGGCGCCCGCAATCAGAATGTTGGCGTCTTTATACGCTTGCTGGTTCAGCACAAAGTCCGGATCAGGAGACCCGTCTTCCAGCGTTTTCAGTTCAAAGAAAAGACCGCTGGAAAGCCCCGTGCGCTCCGTCGTTTTAAGAAACTGCTTCGGAATGATCATGTCGGTATCGACATTGCTCATACGCAATGGCGCAGCGCGGCCAGTAAGTGTTGTAAAAGCGTCCATAGCCGCTCTTTTAGGCCTCAAACCCGGAGAAGATCAATTCCCCTTTTGCGGGGAATAGCACTCAACCTCGCTTGTCGAGCAAAAGCGTCGGCACACCCAGATCATGGCTTTTGACAGACATGACACGGGTTCCGGGCTTCCGCCCTGCACGAACCTCTGAAACCTGCACGCCACCTACGCCCAGACGCAGATGCGCATCGTCCAGATTATCCACCTCATAGGTCATACCCCAGAGCTGATCTTTATCGTCAGCTCCCACACTGCCATCAAGGCGCTGAATAATTTCGAGCGTCACATCCCCGGTTCGGAAGAAAAGGAAACGCGCGCCCCATTTCTCATTCGTGCGATCAAGGGCGAGCCTCACACCCAGTTTAGCCCCATAGAGCGCCATAGCCCGGTCAGGATTGCCCGTATTAATGACGAGATGGTCCAGACGCACCGCACTTCCCACACGCGGCGGGCGCACAGAGATTGCGCCATCTTTCTGCTCGACCAGAAACCCTTTCACCTCGCCAAAGGCAGCATCACCCAGGCGCACACGAGACCAGCTGCGATGCAGCCCGCCATAGGTTGCGGCCTGTGAGATGATTTCTTCAGGCTTTAGCCCACGGCGGCTCGCCTGAAAATGAGCGTCACGAATATCGGATGTTCTGAATGCGAGACTGGTCAGCGCGCCTTTACGCTCGCCCAATATCTCTTTGATCCGCGCACCAACCGGCCCGTCGCCTTTCGGCCCCATCAGCTCAATATTAGTATTCTCAAGATAGAAGAGTGCTGTGGCGGTACCGTCGTCCGGGTTTACGTGCTGCCAGTCGACATCGCGCCCCAGAAGCAGACCGTAGGTCTGAATGGCGGCCTCGACATCCGGCACCAGTATTACAAAATGATCCAGCGCCTCGCACACCATATACTCTCTCCCGGATGAACTCTTTTATCGTCGCGCAACACTTATCTGGCTGCGGACCAGGGCTCAACCAGAGAAAACAAGCCGTGCAGCTCGGCGTTAGCCGTTTGCGGCGCGTTTCATCTCGAGAACCAGCTCGCGTTTCAGCTTTGTGCTTTCATTGTCTTCAGGGAAGACCTGATGGATCAGCGTATCGGAACTTTCAGAAGGCAGCTCCGGTTCGATTTCTTCTATTTCAAGCTCACCCAGCTCAACCAGGATCAGTTCAAGCATACGCTCCAGCACACGGTAGGCCGCATCGCGCTTACGGCGAAGACCGCGCAGAATGACAGCATCAGACGCCGGCGCATCATCACCGAAGCGTTCATTCAGCTCCTGTTCGTGCAGTATGGTCTGGTCAATTACTTTTGTGAGGAAGCCAATAATCTGGCGATAGTCTTTCGACTTCAATACGGATTGCGAAGGCATCAAGATACCAATTTCATATTATGTTTTTTCGAGAGTAGTCCCGCCGGACACACACACGACCCGGCAGCAAGGCGCGCCTTTAAACACAACCGAAGTTAAAAGTCTCCATTATTTCGCGTCTTTTTGCAGCGTTAACCAAGTTTGCAAAAACAATCCGGAATAGTTGTTATCCAATACTGAAAAGGAAATTTTTTTGTTTGCCGATTGGAAGCATAAGAAATTTCATTTCAGGCTCCCCAATGCCTTTGAATTGAAATTCCACCGCGCACTGCAATCTTGGATATCATTTTGATATCTCCCGCCGGTCACACTTTCGTGATCAGCGGGAAAATTGGCAGTTTTACGCCTTTAGAGACACGCCGTATAACAAGAATGCTGCAATCGCACATTTTTGTGAACACCGTTCACTAAATATTGGACAATTCGTTCAGCGTGTATATATGTGCCTTATGAACGGCCGGCATCAGTCCGGGTTTTGACGGGATTTTGACATGCAACGCTTCCTCACGCTTTCTGCTCTTGCCCTGTTTGGCGCCCTGCCAGCCATGGCTTCCACGACTTTCACCGCGACACTCGAAGCGCCTAAGAGCGAGACCGAGCGCATTGCCGCTGCCGATGCCATATGGATTTGCGAAGGCGAAACCTGCGAAGCTGTCCTCAATCGGCGCAGCGCGACCGTTCGCGTCTGCCGACACGTCGTTTCGGAAATCGGCCCGGTCACAGCTTTTGGTACAGCGGAAGATCCGCTAACGCCGGAAGAGGTTTCAGAGTGCAACGCCTCCCTGAACTGATCTGAATTTATTCACTTTACCTCCCTTGGCCGCCTTCGGGCGGCTATTTTTTTGCCCTTAGTTTTGCTGCACGCGCTAAAACAGCAAATGACGCCAGCCGGAGTTGGAGTAATTCCAGACTCTATCGCTGCACTTTATTTGCTTTTTCCCCCTAACCTCTCAGCCAGAGGGAGAGGACCCAAAGCATGATGCGTATATTCTGGATCATTATCTGCGTCGCATTGCTCGGCAGCGCCGCGGTGATCACCATGACTTCGCTATCGCCATCATCCTCAGCTCCCGTCACGCCTCAGCGCGAAATTGCAGCCTCTCCTGTCGGGCAATGCGTAAATTTAGGCGGCGCGCTGGAAGCTCCTGTAGAAGGCAGCTGGGGATATATCATCCGCGAGCGTGACCTTCATGCCATCCGGGCACTCGGCTTTGACACGATACGCGTGCCGATCAAATGGTCTGCACATGCCGGGACTCATTCCCCGTACACGATTGATGAAGCCTTTTTTGCGCGCGTAGACACGGTCGCCGCGCAGGCGCTGGCGGCGGGCCTGCAGGTAATTATCGATGTTCACCATTATGATGAACTGAACGAGACACCAGCCGCCCATCTGCCCCGACTTTATGCCATGTGGGAACAGATCAGCGCGCATTACGAGGGCTGGCCATCAGGGCTGATGTTCGAGTTCCTGAACGAGCCGCACACCAATATGAGCTTTGCCCGTGTGAACCAGCTCAATCGCGATCTTCTCTCTATGGTGCGTGAAACCCATCCGGACCGATGGGTTATTCTGGGCGGCGGGCAATGGGGCACGCTGGAAGGCATGCTTCGCACAGACCCGCCCTACGACCCTCACGCAATGGTGACCTTCCATTATTATGAGCCTTTCGAGTTCACGCATCAGGGCGCCCCATGGGCCTATGAACCTATCCCCCTGGGGCAGACCTGGGGCACACCGCAGGACCGCCAGACCGTCAGTGAACATTTCGCGCATGCGATACGCTTCAGCCAGACCGTCGGCATGCCCGTTCTGCTCGGAGAATTCGGCGTTTACGAAGAAGTTCCGGATGCTGACCGCGCCCGCTGGACACACCATATCCGCCGTACAGCAGAAGTTTCCGGCTTTGGTTGGTGTTACTGGGACTGGGCCACGTCACTCGGCATGTATGACCTCGAAACCGAGCGTTTACGCCCCGGCATGGGCACCGCACTTCTGGGCAATTAGCCCCTTCGCACATGCAATAAAACCGCTTGACGTCGCCGGACTAACCTTCCACAACTCCCGCACAATAGATTACGTCATGTAGCGAGGAGGACACGACCATGAGCACATCTGATCCGGTCGTAATTGTAGGTATGGCGCGCACGCCAATGGGTGGTTTGCTGGGCGAGCTTTCGAGCTTCTCTGCGAACGAGCTGGGCGCCATGGCTATTAAAGCAGCGGTTGCCGAAGCGGGTATCGAAGGCGCCGACATTAACGAAGTCATTATGGGCAACTGCCTGCCAGCTGGTCAGGGCCAGGCGCCTGCGCGTCAGGCTGGCATCAAAGCTGAACTCGGCCTTGCCGCTGAATCCACCACCATCAACAAGATGTGTGGCTCTGGCATGCAAGCGGCCGTCATGGGCTCTGCATCCATTCTTTCCGGTCAGGCTGACATTGTTGTCGCCGGCGGCATGGAAAGCATGACCAACGCGCCTCACATGATCGACCTCCGCAAAGGTCACAAATACGGCCACACCACGACCAAGGACCATATGGCTATGGACGGTCTGGAAGACGCTTACGCAAACCAGCCAATGGGCAAGTTTGCTGACATGATTGCTGAAAAGTATCAGTTCACGCGCGAAGCTCAGGATGAGTACGCGCTGGAAACCCTGCGCCGCGCGCAGGAAGCAACTGAACAAGGCAAGTTCAAGCGTGAAATCGCACCGGTTACTGTGAAAACCCGTAAGGGCGAGTCTACGGTCGAGATCGACGAGCTGCCTAAGTCTGCGCGTCCGGACAAAATTCCAACGCTCCGTCCGGCTTTCAACAAAGACGGTACGGTCACAGCAGCAAACGCATCTGCGATTTCTGACGGCGCAGCCGCGCTCGTTCTGATGAAACAGTCTGAAGCTGAAAAGCGCGGCCTGAAGCCAATCGCGAAAATCGTTTCTTCTGCGTCTCACTCACATGAGCCAGAATTCTTCACCACAGCACCTGTGCCTGCCATGCAGAAAGCACTCGAGCGCGCTGGCTGGACCAAAGACGATGTTGATCTGTGGGAAGTCAACGAAGCATTCGCTGTCGTTCCTATGATCGCGATGAAAGAACTCGGCATCAGCCATGACAGCCTGAACGTCCATGGCGGCGCATGTGCGCTTGGTCACCCAATTGGCGCCTCTGGCGCGCGCGTTCTCGTCACGCTGATTTCCGCTCTGGAACAGAACGGCAAGACCAAAGGCGTTGCTTCGCTTTGCATTGGCGGCGGAGAAGGCATCGCAATGTGTGTTGAGCTGGCTTAAGCCACTCCAACATTCTGAAAACACTGAAAGCTCCGTCAGAGATGACGGAGCTTTTTTGTTTCCAGAGCCTTCGCGCCCCTCTCGTCCGAGCATCCTGTTTGTGTGATACTGCCTCCCAATAATAAGGAGCCAAATCATGCCCGCACCCACTCTGCCCGAACATTTTGAAGAACAGGCTCAATGGTGCGATCGGCTGGGCTCTCCCTTCACGGCCGCCCTTCTGCGCGCCATGAAACTCGACCTTGAAAATCACGGTGTCATCAAAAAATTGGTCGGCGATTGGCCCGGTAATCCACGCGCAGATGCACTGGGTCTTCGTCTGGCTGGCGCACTGCATTTCGGTGTGTTGTCCGGCATGTCTGCGCCCCTTGCCAGCGTTTACCCGGAAGGCCAGATCTTCAGGCCAATGGAAGAGGTGTGGGCTGTGGCCTCAGCCTTCCTGAAAACCAATGCAGGCTGGGTGCGCACTTTCCTTCAAATGCCGCCCCAGACGAATGAGACCCGTCGTGCCTTCATGTTGTTGATCGGGCTGAAGGCCATTGCCAAACGGTTTGAACGCCCGATCCATTTTCTGGAACTGGGTGCCAGCGCCGGGCTCAACCAGAATTTCGATGCCTTTTTCTATGAGGCTGGCGACTGGCAATGGGGTGAGCCTAGCTCCGACATGAAGGTCAGCACCACGTGGACAGGACCCGCGCCAGACCTTTCGGCGCCTCTGGTTCTGCATGAGCGCAAAGCCTGCGACCAGAACCCGCTCGATCTGTCAGATGAGGAAACGCGCCTTCATCTGAAAAGCGATATCTGGGCCGACCAGCCAGAGCGTCTTTCAAGATTTGACGCCGCCGCGGACCTCGCCATAGCCCGAAACACTCATGTCGACCGGGCAGACGCTGCGCTATGGTTGGCACGCGAGCTCAAATCCCGCCCGAGCGGCGTGACGACGGTGATCTTTCACTCCGTCTTCTTCCAATATCCACCGCTCGAAACGCGCCAGCGCATCACACGCCTTATCGAGGATGAAGCACGGTTTGCAACCGAAGCCTCACCTATTGTCTGGCTACGCTATGAGCCGGAAATTCTCTGGAATCGTAATGCACCACCGCTAGCGCTGGGCATGACCTGCGATATGCGGGTCTGGCCCGGCGATGAGCATGTCACCTTCGCCCGTTCTGATGGTCATGTGCGTGAGGTTCAGGCGCTTTAGGCTTCGTCGCTCTTATGGCCTCGATCGCGAACCAGTTTCACCTTCAGCTCGCTGTCAGCAACAATGCGAACTTCGTCCTGACCAAGTGGCAGATCGATGCCATGCTCTTTGAATTTGTCCCACAGCGTAAACATAACCTCTGAACCGATATTGTTGATGCCGTTCTGCGGGTCACGGATCCAGAAGCGCGCTTCCATCTCGACCGCATCCTCGCCGAATTCCATCAGCAGGCATTTCGGCGCCGGGTCCTTCAGGACGCGAACCTGCTCGCCACAAGCATCAACGCACAGGCGCGCAGCCAGCCGCAGATCGCTTTCATACTCGACCAGAAAGCGCCGCTTAATGCGGACCAGATTGTTCGAATAGCTCCAATTGACCACTTTATTCGTGACCAATTGCTCGTTTGGAATGAGGTGTTCCTTGCCGTCACGGGTAATCACAGACGCATAGCGCAGCCCCAAAGACTTCACTTCGCCATAGGTTTCATCGACCTCAATCACGTCATGCGGCTTGATCGACCTGTCGGTGAGCAGAATGACGCCAGAGATAAAGTTTGCCACGATCTGCTGCATGCCAAAGCCAAGGCCCACACCCAGTGCACCACCGAAAACGGCAAGACCGCCCAGCGGAATCCCAATGCTCGTCATGGTCAGGAAGGCCGCAGCGATAAACAGGCCAATCTGAATGGCGTTCGACATCAGAATGCGGAGCGATGGCTCGACTTTTGGAAGGGTTTCAACCCGCGCCTTCAGGCGCTTCGACAGCCATTGCGCGCCGAAAAGAAAGACGGCCGCCATAATAATGGCGCGCAGAACAAATTCCGCATTGATGAAGCCGCCCTGACCGAACTCAATGCCCATGCCATTGATCCAACGCCAGATATCATCCAGCACGCCAATCGCACTCAGCGCGGCAAGGCCCCAGGCAAAATACATAGCCGGTTTGCGCAAATCATCCGGCAGGAATTGGGTGACCAGTTTGATCACCAACCAGGCTGTCGCGAGGCTCGCTGCGATACGCACCAGCACATAGGGCTGGCCCATGCCCATCAACGCAGTCTGCCCGATCCACAGACATGCAATCCACAAGGCCGGACGCAGACCATGATCCAATATAAGTGGCGCGAGCTTTGCGACCCGTTCGCGTATCTGCTCCGGCAATGTTGAGATGCCAAGGTCAATCCACCGGCGCACATGTGGCGCGAGCAGTCGTCCGATGATGATTGCAAGAACAATCACACCCAGCTGAACACCAATCGCCATGAGGTTTTCTGGCGTCAGAACGTGTTCTTTCAACCAGTTCCAGGCGTCCAGCCCCAAAGCCTCAGCGCGCACCATCAGTTCAGTGCCCTCCTCGGTCGTCAAACCTTCAGGTGACGTCGTCTCAGTCGGCACTGGAACCGGTATTGCCGGGTTGGTCATACTCATAACGCCTTACGCAAAAACTGAACTGCAAGAAGCAAAATAGAAGAAATTCAAACAGGTGTCATGGTCAGAAAAAGCCAACCATCGCCCTAAAGGCACGATGCCCGAAAATGAGCGTTAACGCATGGCTACGACCGCCAGAAAGTCAAAATACTGCCGGGATAATAATCAGCATAGCAACAAGTGTATCTACACACTTGTTTAAGAGTTATCCGCGAAAAATTTCACCCAAAGATAGAATTCAAATGGTTTTCAAGCAGTATTAATTTTCCAGGTTGGCCGAACGGTTTTATCATCCCCCTCGGTTAATCTGGCCGCCACAAGTCATGGGTCGGATGTAAAAATGGCATTTAAAGACGCTAAGGTATCAACCAAAATCCTGACAATAGTTGCAGGCTTTGGTTTTGCATTATCGGCTGTTTCAGTTGTGGGCTGGGTCGGTCTGGAAATGACCACCACCGCCGCAAAGCGCATTGAACTCGCGGCTGAGGATATACATCACGCAGCACAGCTGGATCACGATGTGCTCGATCTCAATCGCCTGGAATTTCGCTTTGCAGCTGATCCGAGGGAATTCGAGCAGGTTCGCGAGAGAATACGCGAAGATCAGGCCAATTTTACGGCCGAGCTTGCTATTCTGCGCAGCCATGCTTCCGGTGAAGCCGCAGAAATATTGAGCGAAATCGATCAGACCTATTCGATCTATGTTGAAGATATCGAGCACAATATCGAACTCGCCGAGGCCTCTCAGTTCGAATTGTCTGACGCCCAACGCCAACTCCTGAATGCGATCGAAGCCTCTGTACCTCTGATGAATACGCTTGAAGGCCATATCGCCGAATATGTTGAACTCACCGAAGCTCAGGCCCTGCACACAGCCCATCTGGCACAGGAACGAGCACACCTGGCAGAATGGTTGATCCTTGCCACGGGAGCACTCTCTATCATTCTGGGCGTGATCTCAGCGGTCTTTGTAAGCCGCAAGTTTATTTCGCGGCCACTCCAGAACGTCGTTCAGGGCCTGACCCGCGTCGCTGAGGGAGACCTCAACCATGAGATCACGGCCGAGGCCCGTAAAGACGAGATTGGCGAGCTCAACATCGCTCTGCAAAAATTCCTGACGAGCTCTCGCGAGAAACTCGCACTCATGCAGGCACAGGAACGCGAAAACCTCGCCAAGATTGAGCGCGCCGAACTTGCACAACGCCTGACAGAGAGCTTCCAGGTCGAAATTGCCGAAGCCATTACCAGCCTCGCGGGCGCAGCCGAAGAAATGCAGGCGACAGCGGTGTCGATGTCCGCCACGGCTGAAGAAACAAGCGTCCAGACTCAAAGCGTTTCGAGTGTGACCGTGCAGACATCTGCGAATGTTCAGACCGTCGCCTCAGCGGCCGAAGAAATGTACGCAGCAATCTCCAGCGTTTCAGAACAGATGTCGCGCAGCACTGGCGTCACATCAGAAGCGAAAGACCGGACAAACCTGACCCGCGAACAGCTGAGTACACTGTCTGCTTCGGCCAGTTCAATCGGAGAAATTCTGGACCTGATCACGCATGTTACGGCGCAAACTAAACTGCTCGCCCTGAACGCCACAATCGAGGCGGTGCGTGCCGGAGACGCCGGCAAGGGCTTCAATGTCGTCGCTCTGGAAGTGAAGGCTCTGGCAGATCAGACCGAACAGGCCACGCATTCCGTGACCGAAAAAATTCATGAGATCCAACGCGCCACTGAGGCTATCGTGTCTTCCGTTTCAGACATTGGCGCGGTTGTTGAAAATGTCAGCGACATCACCACCATTGTCGCAGCATCAACCGAGGAACAGGTTGCATCCACCGGCGAGATTTCCAAAAACATTGCGGAAGCCGCAACAGGCACGAACCAGATTGTAGCATCCATCAGCATGCTGGAAGACGCTGCCCAGACCACGGCGTCGGCCTCAGTGCAGGTCACAGCCACAGCAGAAGAGCTGGCTCATCAGAGCCTGAACATCAAAAATCGAATTGATCGTTATCTGGCCGACATGGCCGCCGCCTGATCAGGCTTCGTCTGAAGCATCCGAAGCCGGTGCCTGAAACAAATCCATCTGATTTGGGTCTACCGGCTTAGGCTTGGTCTTTTTGGTACGGCCCCGGCGGAAGTAGAGATCATCGGCATGATCTTCTTTCGCTTTCGCGCCGCCTTCTGGTTTGGCCGGTGCCGGCTTTGGCTTCAGCTCTTCATCGGTCAGAATGCGCCAGAACTTCAGCGCGACAATCGGCCGTCCTTTTTCATTCTCATAGACCTGCGCCGCCCCCATAGAGAGCGCGCTCTGAATGTCTGCTGCCAGTTCTTCAGCGCGTTCAGGCCCCGGACGCAGCCATTCCGTTTCGAAAATGACTTCACGCCCGGCAAGGCGCCGCGCAGCAGCCTGCGTCCGCTCCAGACCAACAGGCTGGGTCAGCGCTTGCAGTGCATCTGCGGCGACAGGATAGGTAAGGCTCATTTTGTCCGGCTCGTTTAAAGCGTGATCTTACATCACCCGACCAAATGGGTCACGTCGAAGGATCACATCTTCACGCTCTGGCGATGTGGAGACGATAGCCGCAGGGCAACCGACCAGCTCTTCCAGACGACGGATATATTTCACCGCTTCACCTGGCAGCTGATCCCAGTCACGCGCACCTTTCGTGCTGCCGGACCAACCCTTCATGGTTTCATAGATCGGCTCAACAGCGGCCTGTTCAGCAGCCGTTGCAGGAAGACGATCCAGAACCTGATCACCCAGTTTATAAGCCACGCAGATTTTGATCTCTTCAAACCCGTCCAGAACATCCAGCTTGGTGATGGCAAGGCCATCGACCCCGGACACCGCGCAGGCCTGACGCACCATAACGGCGTCAAACCAGCCACAACGGCGCTTACGCCCCGTATTCACGCCGAACTCATGACCGACACGACCAAGCGTTTCACCGACTTCATCGGTGAGCTCTGTTGGGAAAGGACCGGACCCGACGCGCGTCGTATACGCCTTCGCCAGACCCAGAACATAATTGACTGAACGCGGGCCAAGACCAGAACCAGCAGCGGCCTGACCGGAGACCACGTTAGACGAGGTCACAAACGGATATGTACCGTGATCAACGTCCAGCATAACGCCCTGCGCGCCTTCAAACAGAATGCGGCGACCAAGCTTGTCGGCCTTTTCAAGGCGCTGCCATGCCGGGCCTGCATATTTCAGAACTTCGTCCTTAATGGACATCAGTTCTGCCTTCAGCGCCTCGGCATCTGGTGGCGGCAGCTCGAGACCTTTGCGCAGGGGCGCATGGTGCGCGATCAGGCGCTCCAGTTTCATGTCGAGTGTTGCTTCATCAGCAAGGTCTGCGACGCGAATAGCGCGGCGACCGACTTTATCTTCATAGGCAGGGCCGATACCGCGCTTGGTCGTACCGATCTGCGCGCCGCCAGCCTGTGCTTCGCGCGCCGCATCGATATCTTTGTGCCATGGCAGAATGAGGCAGGCATTGTCGGCCAGCAAAAGGTCATCCGGGCCAAGGTGAACGCCCTGCTCGGCCATGCCAGCGACTTCATTGATCAGCTGCCACGGGTCAACGACCACGCCATTGCCAATAACGGAAAGTTTGCCGCCACGTACAACGCCAGACGGCAGGAGATTCAGTTTGAACACCTTGCCATCAATCACAAGGGTATGGCCTGCATTGTGACCGCCCTGAAAGCGAACAATGACGTCCGCGCGATGGCTCAGCCAGTCAACAATCTTACCTTTACCTTCGTCGCCCCACTGGGCACCGACAACGACAACTCCGGTCATGAGCTACTCTCCGCTTCAACCGCCGGGAAAGGACAGTGTTTAGCACTGAAAAGCAAGGGGGCGATTGGTCCAGATGCGGATTTTTCTACCGGGAAATTCGCGCACCGAGACTGAAACAGAAAAGGCGACCCCTGTGGAGCCGCCCTTCAGAAATGTTTTTGCGCGTCAGAAACGCTGATCAGTCAAAGGTGTACGCAATACGCAGGCCAATATTGTCCATGCCCTGATTGCGTCCATTGCCGAGAATCTGGCCGTGAGAGAAATGCTCGTAAAGCACTTGTGCGGCCCAGTCCTCATTGAAATCCCAGGTCAGAGCGAGCGATGTGCGGAAGAGATCGTCTGAACCGAGGAACACATGTTCCAGACCAAACGCATCTGATTCTGGTGAGCCCTGAACGAATGGGTTCTCATTGTATCCGTCATGGAAAAAATATCCGAGGCCCGGTTCAAAAGACAGGCTGTCCGTGAGGCCAAAAGACCATTGCAGGCCACCACCATAAAAGCTGGTCTCACCTGCCGTGTTATATGTCGTGCCCAGATAAGGGCGTGGCTCAAAAGCCCAGCTCAGAAAATCGGGAGAGGCGAACACCACTTCTGCTGAAATGTCGGGACCGTCTTCCTTGTCAGCATTGTCGCAATCAATGACGCAGATATTGTGCTGAAGAACGCCGAGGCGAACTTCCTCAACAATCCCGGCTTGAGCGGAGCTGGCCATAAGCGCCGCAGCGCCAGCAAGAAAACAGAGTTTCAGTTTCATAGGGATCCCCAATATAAGCTACCGCGCTTTGTATGGCATTATTCGCAGCAGGGAAGAAGATGACGCCATTCAGAAAACGCCGTTTTGCCAATCATTTGATTGCCAGTGCGAGCATGCTTGGCAGCCCGGCATAAAAAAAGCGGCCGGGAGACCCTGCCGCTTTCTGTGTTCGGATAAAACAGATCAGACTTCCTGATTGTACGCGCCGACTTCCGGATGAGCGCCAAGACGTGGCTTCACTTCTTCATGGAAGAGCGCCTTCATGTCGTCTTTGGAGACCATGCTCTCAACCACAACAACCAGCTCAGGTTTGTTGGATGATGCACGAACCAGAACCCAGGAGCCGTCTTCCAGCGTCACGCGGGCACCGTTCACAGTGTTCACGTCGACAATCTTGCGGCCCAGAATTTCAGCGCCGAGCATGCCTTCATATTCAGCGACCATTTTATCGATCACGCCATACTTCACCTCATCGCCGCAATGCGGAGACATCGTCATAGAGGTGTAGGCTTCGCCCAGTTCATCATGCAGTTCAGAGAGCGTTTTGCCCGGATTGCGGTCCAGCATTTGCAGAACCGCCGCCGCAGCAACCAGACCGTCATCATAGCCAAGGCCAATCGGTGGACGGAAAAAGAAGTGGCCAGACTTCTCAAAGCCCGCCAGCGCCTCAAGGTCTGTGGTGCGGCGTTTAATGTAAGAGTGGCCGGTCTTGTAATAATCGACCTCAGAGCCGTTCTCTTTCAGAACCGGATCAGTCTTATAAAGACCGGTAGATTTCACATCGACGACGAATTTCGCGCCCGGATATTCCTTGGACAGGTCACGCGCGAGCATGAGACCGATCTTGTCTGCGAAAATCTCATTGCCGTTATTGTCGACAACACCGCAACGGTCGCCATCGCCATCAAAGCCCAGCGCGACGTCTGCGCCGTGTTCCTTCACCGCAGCGGCCATTGCGTGCAGCATTTCGGTGTCTTCCGGATTGGCGTTGTATTTCGGGAAGGTCCAGTCGAGATCGCAATCCAGCTCAATCACGTCAACGCCCATAGCGCGCAGAGCCTCTGGCGCGAATGCACCCGCGGTTCCGTTACCGCATGCCGCCACCACTTTCAGTGGGCGCGTAATCTGAACGTCTTTTGAAACATTCTGCAGATAGACCTGCTTCATATTGTCGACGCGCGTAATGGAGCCGCCAGAACGCAGCATAGGGGTACCGCCAAGCACGATTTCTTTCAGGCGGGACATTTCATCCGGGCCGAAAGTGAGCGGCTTGTCATAGCCCATTTTCACACCGCACCAGCCGTTTTCATTATGGCTGGCCGTGACCATCGCACAGCAGGCTGCATCGAGTGCGAATTGCGCGAAATACGTCATTGGCGAAAGCGCGAGGCCAATATCCAGAACCTGACAACCCGCTTGAGACAGGCCTGTCATCAGCGCGTATTTGATGGACTGAGAATAATGGCGGAAGTCGTGTCCGACGACGACTTTCGGCGCGACCCATTTGTCATGGAACACAGTGCCCATGCCCTGGCCCAGCGCCTGAACGCCCAGAAGATTTAGCTCAGATGGCTTTTCCGCACCCGGAACGCCAAACCACCAACGGGCATCATATTCACGAAAGCCTGTCGGCTTTACCAGCGGGAGAATTTCAAACTCTTCTGTATTCGGTGCGATGTCTGCGCGTGGTGTCGGAAGCATGTCACTCTCCTTTTCGGACCGTATTCTCAAATCAATCGGATTATGAACTCTCAGACCGACGCAGACGTTCCAGCCGGATAGACCGGATTTCGAAACTACGTGTGCGGTCAGGAATAATTGGGCGGATGGCGACATAGTCGACAGCATGTTCATTGCCGCCGCGCGACGGAACATCCCATTCAAAGCTATAATCGCGGAACTCTGGACGCAGATTGAACTGTTGCCAGCCCGAATTGCCTTCATTGCCTGCGCTGTAATTCACCTCAAAAGAGCTGGCACTGCGCACATCTGCATGGCGCGCCTCAACGGTGACGCGCACACGGAAGCCTGCAAAGGCATTCTCAAGGTCAGCGGCGAGACGGAAATGCGGATTACGCTCTGCACGGTCGCCCAGCTGGCCGGCAGCGGCCGTGATCACGAGGGCGGTGATTTCATCCCCCTCCATCACGCGCTCAATGTCTGACTGGCCCGCCGCAACCATGCGGCAAAGGTCGTCACCAGAGACGATAATTGTTCGATAATCGGTGCCTGCGCCACTTACAGAGCCGCACTGCAGACGATCACGTCCGGGGAGCGCAGCTGCAGCGATGATCGCCAGCGCGGCGATCAGTGCGACAGGATAAAATACAATGTCACTCATTTCAGCAGTTCGTCCCCTGAACTCTTATCTCGTGTTCTGTCGCTTCAGCCTCGCAGATGCAAGAGACAATCACAGATTTCCACGTCGTTAAGTCGGTTTGAACGATTTCGTGCGTTAACAGTCATATGCAAGTGGGAACTGATCATAATCTGGATGCAGATGTATTGCGCGCGGCGAATATAAGCCCGGATACCCTGCTCGCGACTGACTTCCTCAACCATTATAATGAAGTCGCTATGCTGGTCGACTTTCTGGGGTCTGATGATGAGATTTCAGAAGAAGTTCTCAGCTGGAAACCCGAAAGCTATGTCGACCATTTCACGCATTCCGGTTTTCGGGACAAAGAGCTGGCCATAGAAGCCTTTTGTCAGGCCGATGCCGACCTGGTGAGCCGGTTTGAGAAAGCCTGTAATGCACTGGATCAGAAAATCATCGCCATTCAGCAGGCCGTCATAAAAAGTGATTTCGATGCCGCCGGTGAAATTGGCCGTACGCTGTTCGATGATATCGGCGCGATTAACGGACTGATCGTCGGCGATGGTCCGTCCCAGACGCATATCGACCCGACAGATAGCGGCATTTCTCAGTCAGATATCGATAATCTGTTCGGCTGATCCGCAATCAGACGTTTTTCCAACGCTATAGTCTCGACCGTTTGAGGCGAAGGCGGTATGGCCTTCTTCCAATACAGTAAAAGCGAGGGACAAATGGCTGTACTGGCATTGATGCGTCATGGACAAAGTGAGTGGAACCTTCAGAACCGGTTTACCGGCTGGTGGGACGTGCAACTGACAGACAAAGGCGTGGCCGAAGCCAGTCGCGCAGGTGAGCTGCTCTCCGAAGCGGGCGTGGATTTCCGCCAGTGCTTCACCAGCGTTCAGACCCGCGCCATTCGTACACTCTGGCTCGCACTTCAGAGCATGGATCGCTGCTGGCTGCCGGTCACAAAAGACTTCCACCTGAATGAGCGCCATTATGGCGGCCTGACAGGTCTCGACAAAACTGAAACCGCCGCCAAGCACGGTGATGATCAGGTCAAAATCTGGCGCCGGTCTTATGACGTGCCGCCACCAAACCTTGAGCCAGGTTCTGAGTTCGACCTCTCTAAAGACCAACGTTATGACGGCATTGACGTACCCGCGACAGAAAGCCTGAAACTAACGCTTGAGCGCGTTCTGCCGTATTGGGATGGCACGATTGCTCCAGTTCTAAACGACGGCACAAACACCATCATCTCTGCGCACGGCAACTCACTGCGCGCGATCGTCAAACACCTGTTCCGCGTCAGCGAAGATGACATTATCGGCGTTGAAATCCCAACGGGTAACCCGCTGCTGATCGAGCTGGACGATGATCTGAAGCCAGTCTCTGCACGCTATCTCGATGCAGACCGCGCCAAAGACCTGCCGCCTATCCCGGCATGAGCCGACGCGCAGACAGACGCTTTATGGGACGGGCGCTTGAACTCGCCCGCCTGAATTACGGCCTGACGGGAGATAATCCTTCCGTCGGCTGTGTTCTGGTCGACCCGCTTGGCCGGATTGTTGGCGAAGGCGTCACCGGCGAAGGTGGCCGACCACATGCAGAGCAAATTGCACTGGATGATGCTGGCGACCGCGCTGCGCTGGCTACCGCATACGTCACGCTGGAACCGTGCCGCGAACGCTCTACCGGTGAGGACGCCTGTTCGAAACGCCTGATTGATGCTGGTATTGGACGCGTTGTCTGCGCAATCGCGGACAAACACCCGAAAGGCGCCGGCGGTTTTGCAGCCCTGCGTGCAGCTGGCATTCCGGTTTTCGTCGGCTTGAAACAGGATGACGCTGACGTCCTTTATGAAGACTTCTTCAACCTGCACGGCTAATCGACACTTTCCTCTTGTGACCCGTGTGCCACAGAGTTGCCAATCCGGCACATTGGCGCTTGAACCCCGCTCCAACCCCGCGTAAGCCTTCGGCTTCCAGACGGAGCATCAAATCATGGGCGCAAAATACCGCCTCTTCGGGTCAGAGACCTCACCCTATTCCATCAAAGTGCGCAGCTATCTGCGTTACAAGAAGCTTCCATTCGATTGGATCGCGAAAGGGTTTGGGACTGAAGAAGAGTTCCAGTCGCTGGCGAAAAGCCAGGCGCTGCCCATGCTTGTTTCGCCAAAGGGCGGCGTCGCACACGACTCCACCAGCATTCTGAGCCAGATCGAACCGCGTACGAAGAAATATAGCGCCACGCCAGACGATAAAGCCTGCCGTGCACTCGCGCTTCTGCTCGAAGAATATGCCGATGAATGGCTGAATAAAGCCATGTTCCATTATCGCTGGGGCACATCCAAAGCTGCGAAAACAGCTGCGGCGCGTCAGGCTGAGCACATCTTTGCGGGCTTCACCGTCGAAGGCCTCGCGGACATCGAAAAGTCTATCGCGAAAAGCATGACAGGTCGCCTGAAGCTGGTTGGCTCAACGAAAAAGACCGGCCCAGTTCTGGAAGGCTCATTCACGCGGTTCCTCACCCTGTTGAATGCGCATCTGGAAAAGCATCTCTTCCTGTTTGGCGGCCATCCAAGCTTTGCAGACTTCGCAATTGCGGGTCAGCTCATCCAGCTGATGAAAGACGAAGTGTCCGGCAATCTGATCCGCGAAACCGCACCATTCGTGACCGCCTGGTGTGAGTTCATGGAAGAACCACGCCAGGGCGCACCGTTTGAAAGCTTTGAAGCGGTTTCAGACACGCTTCTGGCGCTGATCAAAGATGAAGTCGCGCCGACCTACATTGCTTGGGCTGAAGCAAACGCTGAATCTCTCGCGAAAAAGCGCAAGACTGTGACTGTCAGCATTGATGGCACGGACTTCAAACAAGGCGTTCAGACGCACACGCGGTCTTCCTACGAGGCGGTAAAAGCCGCCTTTGCAGAAACGCCTGCTACGCCAGAGCTGGAAGCCTTCCTGAAAGACGCTGGCCTGAGCGACATTCTCACTCTTGGTGAGCCTGAACCGGTTGCTGAACCGGAACCAGAAGCGCCTGCAGAAGAACCAGCGGCAGAAACCAAAGTCGTGCCAGACACGCCAGAGGCAGAAGAAGTTCCAGCCGCGGCAGAGGCCGAAACTGAAGCTGAGGCGGAGGCTGAGCCTGAAGCACCGGCTGAGCCTGAAGTCAGCGCGGAGGATGACGCGCCCGAAACGGGCGAAGATCCAGAGAAAACCGAATAAGAAAAAACGGCGCATCCAACGATGCGCCGTTTCTCACTCTGGGGGGAGGTTCTCTGTCGTCTTAAACGTTAGGCGACGTTTTTGCCGCCCTCAATCACTTTCGGACCTGCGCTCTCACTGGTCGCACCAATAGAGATTTTGCGCGGCTTCATCGCTTCTGGAAGTTGACGCTCCAGCTGGATGCGCAGAAGACCGTTTTGCAGGTCAGCGCCCTTCACAATTACGTGGTCAGCGAGCTGGAAGCGTCGAATAAAGCTTCGCTCTGCAATGCCACGGTGAAGGAATTCGCGAGCCTCGCCCTCATCATTCGAGCCGGCTTTGCCAGCAACCGTGAGAAGGCCTTCTTTGGTCTCAATGTCGAGATTGTCTTCGCCGAAACCAGCTACAGCCAGTTCGATGCGGAATTCATTATCGCCGATTTTCTCAATGTTATAAGGCGGGTAGCCCTGTGAGTTGTCCAGGCGGGACGCAGCGTCGAGCATATTGGCAACGCGGTCAAAGCCAACCACAGAACGGTAAATCGGTGTGAGATCGATCGTTTGCATAATATTGTCCTTTCACAAGCAACAAGTTTGGCAGGTGCCCCTGCTTTCAGTTTTCACCCGATGCCCGAATTCGGCGCATCTTCGGTCGCGACCCGGAACCGGCGTCTCGACAGAACGTATATGGGGTGCCATTTTGCGCTCGCAAGAGGTCTTGTCCCGACCAGCACCCAGGAGGAAATCTTCATGAAGAACGCCCTGCTCACGACGAGCATTCTTTCACTCTCTCTTTTCGCAGCAGCCTGTGGCGGAGATACGCCGGAACCAACCAGTGAAACGGCATCCGCCCCACCCGCGACTGAAACACCTGCCCCGGATGAAATGGGCAGCATGACGTTGGAAGAAATCGTCACGGCAGACTGGCGCTCTGAAGGCAATATTGCCCGCAATGAGTTCCGCAACCCGGTCGAGACTCTCGAATTCTTTGACATTGAACCGGACGATTCTGTTCTTGAAGTCTGGCCGGGCGGCGGCTGGTACACAGAAATTCTCGCGCCTTATCTGGCCGAGGAAGGCCGCTATATTGCTGCCGGTCCAGACCCTGCGGCATCTGATTATGCGCAACGCTCTTATGATTCATTCTCTGAGCGCTTCCTCTCCGCACCTGAAATGTACGGCGAAATCGAGTTTGTTCCGCTCAGCCGGGATACCGGTCCGCTGCTCGCAGAAGGTGATTGCGTGGATGCCGTCCTGACCTTCCGCAACATCCATAACTGGATGGCCGGTCAGTATGCCGACAAAATGTTCTCCGACATGTATGACGCCCTCTGCGAAGGCGGCACACTCGGCGTGGTCGAGCACCGTCTGAACAGCGCCGACATGCAGGACCCAAGCGCGTCCAACGGCTATGTGCATGAGGACTATGCGGTTCAACTGGCAGAAGCAGCTGGCTTTGTTCTGGTCGAAAGCTCAGAGATCAACGCAAACCCTGCAGACACAAAAGACCATCCGGGAGGCGTCTGGAACCTTCCGCCAAATCTGCGCACCACAGATGCTAACCGCGAAGAGATCGAAGGCTATGACGCCTCTGTCTTTGAAGCGATTGGCGAAAGTGACCGCATGACGCTTATGTTCCGCAAACCAACCGCAGAGGAAATTGCGGCGGCTGAAGCTGAGGCAGCAGAAGAAGAAACCGAAGAATAAGCCTCACGGCTCAATCCAAAGAAAAAGCCCGGCATCACGCCGGGCTTTTTTTAACTTGCCAGACCAAGCGCTTCAAAAGCGCTCGCAACGTCTGGCTTCATCGTAAATCTGTTGTCTGCGCTTAGGTCGGCCAGAATGCCGGTCATAAATTTTTTGTCCGGACGGGATTCTGACGGCGGCGCGGGCCACAATTCGGCCTGTCTTTCTGCGCACATCGTTCCAAACCATAAATGCCATGTTTGAGCTTTCCAGCCACAAGCCTTGCTCAGTTCCTGTGAGGTTGAGCCCGGATTCTTCATTAGAGTTTTTATAACCAGAGCTTCAGTTTCCGAAGCAGGCTTCTCGGAAAACGAAGATATGACTCTCTGGTTGATCGTCATATCGGAATAACGGTCATAAACTTGCTGAACCTTAGCCTCCTGGCTGGCGGTCATCGCATCTAGAATGATTTGAGCGTCCTGCCGTTGCTGCTCAGAACCATTCGCCAGCAAACGCTCTGCGTTGTTCTTAAGCTTTGCCAGTTCATTAGATGACATGAACTCAATACGCTTCAATGTGCTTTCAATACCCATATTTTCAATTCACTGGCCCTAAGGCCGATACCCCTTTGGTTTATATCCCGGCTCAATCATGCGGTCCGCATGGTGGACGAAATCCACCAATAGCGGGCGCGTATCGCGCGGGTCGATAATGTCTTCAGCGAGGAACGCTTCCGCTGTGCGGAAGGGCGAACGCATGGCGTCAAACTTGGCATAAAGCGCTTCCAGAAAAGCACCCTTATCGTCTGCCTCTGAAATCTCTTTGCGATAGGCCGCCTCAATGCCGCCAGCCATAGGTAGAGAGCCCCAATCACCTGACGGCCAGGCATAGCGCCACTTTGTTCGCGTCGGGTTCATCATGGCTGAGCCTGCCAGACCGAAGGCCTTGCGAATGACCACCGCACACACCGGTACTTTCGCCTGATACATGGCAGACATGGCGCGCACGCCCTTACGCGTGACGCCATTGGTTTCCTGCTTCACGCCAACCGCAAAGCCTGCACAGTCGACAAAGTGAATGATCGGCAGATGGAAAGTGTCACACAGATCGACATGCCGGGTCACCTTATCGCATGTGTCCGGCGTCCAGGCGCCATCAAGAAAGAACGGATCCCCCGCCAGAATGCCGACAGGAAACCCATCAATGCGGGCGAAACCCGTTACAATGCCTTTGCCCCAATAGCGGCCAATCTCGAAAAAGCTGTCTTTATCGACGCAGGCATTGACGATTTTACGCGGCATGTAAGGCGTTTTGCCATCGGTCGGCACAATGTCGATCAGACTTTCTTCACGGCGGTTCGGGTCATCTGTCGGCACGGTGCGCGCTGGTCGCTCATGCACTGACATTGGCAGGTAAGACAGGAACTGACGGGTCTTCTCAAAGGCGTCGGCTTCAGACTCTACCGCTTCATCCACCGTACCGTTCTTGGCCTGAATGTTCCAGCCGCCCAGCTCTTCCTTGGTCACATCCTCGCCAATGGCGCGCGCGACAGGCGGGCCCGCGACGAAGACCTGAGAGAGTTCTTTCACCATCACCGAATAATGGCTGGCACCCACGCGCCCTGCGCCAAGGCCTGCACAAGGGCCAAGGGCGAGAGAGACAACTGGAATTTCAGCGAGATTTTCAACCGCATATTCCCAGCCCGGCGTTTCGGGAATGTAGGTACGCGGGTCTTTATCCAGCATTTTGATGGAGCCGCCACCGCCTGTACCGTCCACCAGTCGGATAAGCGGCAGACGGTATTCACCCGCCATTTTTTCCGCGATGAGCATTTTACCGCGAATGGAGGCATCCGCTGCGCCGCCGCGCACGGTGAAATCATCGCCAAGAATGACAACGGGCTTACCGCCGACTTTGCCGCGGCCCACCACCATATTGGCGGGCAGGAAGTCTTTCAGCTGATGATTTTCATCATATTCAGCGCGACCTGCAATCTTGCCGATCTCCTGGAAACTGCCCGGGTCTGCCAGAAACGCCACACGTTCGCGCACCGTCAGTTTACCGCGTCCGCGCTGGCGAGAGACGGGCTCTTCGCCGCCCATTTTCTCTGCCAGTCGTTCGCGCGCGCGCAATTCTTCTATATGCGGCTTCCAGCTCATGCGTTTCTCCCCTGCGTGTCGTCTTGTGATCTTTTCTGCAATGTTAATCAGGGATAGGACCGGGGTATAGAGGATTATTCGGCGCAGCAGATTTCATGACCAGAACACTCACATTTGTTCCCGGCACCATGTGCACACAGGCCGTCTGGCAACCCGTCTGGGATAAGCTGGGCGATGGGCTGGTCTGCGATTATCTGGCGATTGAACGCTCAGAAACGTCAGAGGCGTTTCGTCAGACCTTTCTGACGGCGGCTGAGCATGCACCGCTCAATCTGGTGGCCTTTTCCATGGGCGGATATCTGGCGCTTGAATTTGCCATCACCCATCCAGATAAAGTCAGCTCTCTCATCACGGTATCGTCATCAGCCTATGGCCTGCATGAGGCCGAAAAGAAACAACGCCAGTCCGCCATTCAATACCTGAAAACCCATCGCTATACCGGCATTGCAGATGCGCGGCTGAAACAGATGCTGCACGCCACCCGTCACAGGGATGAGCCGATCAAACAAGTCATGCGGGATATGGATGCAGAGCTTGGCGTGGAAACGCTGATGACTCAGCTCACCGTGACGAGTGAGCGTGAAAACCTGATGGATCGCCTGCCTGAGATCACCTGCACCAGCCTTATTCTGGGCGGAGATGAAGACCCATTCCTCACCGTGGCGCAAAAACAGGCCATGACAGAAGCCATCCCAAACGCACGAACGGACACGGCTCCCGTTTGCGGCCATATGGTGCCATTGGAGCGCGCGGAATGGCTGGCCGGGCAGATTTCATCCTTCCACAGCTCTTTCGATTGAACTGCTTTTTGCGGGCTGACATCTGTGTGAGTTTTCCCTCACACACTTGCCTTCATCGCGACCGGAGGCCATAGAGCGTTTCAAACTTCATGGAGACTCACATGGATCTCGCTGCTCTGACAGCTAAAGCGAACGAAGTCCTCAGCGGCGGCGTTGATTTCAACAAAGTCGTAAAGTTCGATTTCATGGAGGCAGGCCAGCTGCTTCTGAATGGCGCGCAGGGCGTTGCTTCAAATGAAGATGGCGATGCCGATGCCACCGTAACGGTGAAATGGGACGACTTTGAAAAACTCATCAAAGGTCAGCTCGACCCAACCATGGCCTTCATGCAGGGCAAGCTGAAAGTCGCTGGCGACATGTCTGTTGTCATGCAGCTGCAGTCTCTTTTCTCCAAACTGACCTGATCGGGGCTCCATGTCCGCGTCCGGTCTAGTCGAGATTGAAGGCAATCCGCCGCCAAAAGGTGCCAAAGTGCATTGGCTGGATGGCGCAGAAGGGCGCAAGCTTCGCATGTGCGTTGCGCCAGCGCTGGACCGGTCTGCCCCGCGCGGCACGGTAATTGTCTGCCCCGGACGAACAGAATTCATCGAGAAATATTTCGAGGTTGGACGCGAGCTTCAGGATATGGGGTTTGCGGTCCTCATGCTCGACTGGCCGGGACAAGGTCTGTCCTCCCGGCTGCTTCCGGATTCGCGCAAAGGCCATATCGACAATTTCTCGACCTTCATGAATGCGCTCACAAAAGCGCTGGATGAAATGAATGATGAACTGCCGCGCCCTTATGTGTCGCTGGCCCATTCCATGGGTGGAGCGATTGCGCTGGCGGCCATCGCCAAAAAGCTGGTCGAGGTGGACGCTGCTGCCTTCAGCGCACCTATGTGGGGGCTAAAAAGCCGCTTTATGGGCATGAAATATCTGGCCTGGTCGATGAAGACCCTGGGTCAGGGCAATAAATTCGCGATCAAACCCGGCCCGCGCGAAAGCTTTGAAGACAATATCGTCACCCATTGCGAAGAACGCTGGGCGCTGCACGAACGCCTGATTGACGCCAAGCCTGAGCTTGGCCTTGGCCCAATCACATGGCGCTGGCTGGGCGCGTCTCTCGATGTGATTGATGCCTTCGCCAAACCGTCTGTGCTGGAGAATGTCTCCTGCCCTGTTCTCATCGCAACGGCCGGTGAAGAAGAACTGGTCGATAATCAGAGCCATCAACGCATTTCAGCGAACCTTCAGAATGTTGAGCGGATTTTCATTCCGAATGCCCGCCACGAAATCCTGATGGAAACCGACGAGGTACGCGCGCAGTTCTGGGCTGCCTTTGGCCGGCTGCTTGATCGGGCCGGCATCTGATCTCGCGATCACATTTAAATGTAACTCACTACATTTAACTTCCAGCTCTGGCTGTTTCCTGTTATCTGAAACGGATAAAACACAGGAGGAAACACCATGACTAAAACAGCTCTACTGGCGGGCATTGCGCTGACTGGCTTTGCTTTTTCTGCGTCGGCCGACGAACCAACCACTCTGGAGAATGTCGTAAGCCACGGCGTGACGATGAATGTTCAGGGCCTGCCAATTCCCGTGGTCTATCATGACGATGGCACATATTCGGCGAACGCGATGGGCAGCGATATTCCCGGCACATGGCGTATTGAAGGCCATTCGCTATGCACTGAATCTTCAATGCAACCTGGCGAGAGCTGCACCGAGTATCCGGACGGCAAAGGCCCGGGCGACACGTTCAATGTGAATTCCGCCTCACTGGGCGCAGTCACTGTCACGATCAACGAATAAAACGGCGCGCGCTCAGTTTTCGGGCTGGGCGCGCCTTTTAGACCGCTGGGACAACCACACGCCCAGAAGGATAAGTCCAAAGGCGATCAGGCTGTGCCAGGCCTGCACTTCTGCGAACAGAAAATAGCCAATCAGCGCCGAAACGATCGGAATGGTATAGCCGGTCAGCGAGATGAAGGTCGCACTCGTTCGTGCCACCAGATTCATATACAAAAGCGACGCCATTGCTGTTGGCGCAATCCCGAGAAGGCCAATGCCGGCCCATGCAGACAATGATGGGTCGACCGCGCTGAAATCCACGAAGAACAGACCAATATAGCTCACCAGCGCCGCAAGCGTCACAAAGGCTGCGGACATCATAATAGGCGACATAGGCGGCGCACCGCGCGCAATAATGGTCGTCACCGAATAAAAGAACGTCGCAAGCAAACACAGCGCCTGCGCCCCGACACTTGCCGACCCGAAGGACGCGATGGCATCCGGCCCAAACAACAAGCCAACGCCCGAAAATCCAACCAGAAGACCAATAATGGTCCGCGTGGTCAGGCGCTCATCTGCAAAGAAGAAATGGGCGAACAGCGCGACAAAGAGCGGTGCGGCGGCGACATAGAGAGCCGCAAGGCTGGAATCGATTGTGCGCTGAGCAATTGTGATCGCAAAGAAGGGCAGCGTCATGCCCAGCACACCAAGGCCGAGCAAGGTCCGCCATCTGCGAATATCACGAAGCGGTGGAAACTTCTCTTTCCGCCAGAGCGCGACCGACATCAGGATAATGGCGCCCAGAGTCAGCCGTCCGGCGAGAACCAGCTGCGGTGGAAAGCCATGTGCCGGGTCCAGAGGATTAACCGCCAGGCGCGTGCCGGGATAGGCGGTGGCCCATAAAAGGCTCAGCGCAACAAAGAGCCCCCAGTCCAGCGGAGACCTTTGCCCACCGGGTGTCATCTGCGGCGATCAGCGTGCCGGATTGCCGTCATGAAGGCGTCCAGCTTTTTCGGGTCGAGATGGCCATTGCTACGCACGCCTGAGCAAACGTCCACGCCATAAGGTTTCACGCGGGCAATCGCCTCGCCAACATTTTCAGGGATCAGGCCACCGGCCAGAAAGACTGGTTTCTTCGTGCTCTCCACAAAGCGCCTGGACAAATCCCAGTCATGGGTACGGCCCGTACCACCCAGTTCCGGCGTTTCAGCCGATGGACGGCCAGAATCCAGAAGGAAGGCATGCACATGGTCTTCATATTTAGAGATCAGCTCAAGCGCGCCTTCATCTTCCATATGGATGACCTGCACACGGCGCGTACTCAGAAGCACGCGATCAAGGCTGAGCGTTTCGGCGAGCGATATATGCTGAACCAGCTGAACGGTAGATGCGCCGGTACGCAAAAGGTGTTCGGCCACACCGCTGGCACTCGTTTCTGAGGTCAGAAGAAAACAGCTCACACCCGGAGGTGCGTGTCTGGCTATTTCCTTGATCTTAGCGTCTGGAATAGGCCCCGGCCCGGATGGCATTTTACCGACCAGACCAATCGCATCGGCGCCTGCGCGCACGGCAAGCTGTGCTTCATCAACCGACGAAATACAGCAGATTTTCACACGGGTACGAACCAAGCGCTTCTACTCCGCTGCAAAGTCGACGAGCGTTTCACCGCGATAAAGCGCCCAACCGATATCACCGGTTTGGGCGGCTTTTGCATTTGTGCCTTTCGGCTCAAGGCGCACGCGGCGGCCATCCAGAAGCTCAAGGAAAATGAAGTCTGTGCCGCCCTCACCGGCCGCATCAAACTGGCGGTCGCGCACAATGGCAGCAACCCAAGCCGGGCCAGACCGTTTCTCGCCTTCTGCCCGACCATTATACCAATATGCCCCCAGCGCAGACAGGCCGAACAAAACACCAAGGAATAAAAGGCCCATGCCGCCCAGAAACAGGATATCGCCAATAAAGCTCGTACCCGCGACGAGTTTCACAATCAGAATATAGACAATCGCGACCCCGACCAGCCCCGCGCCCCAATACATGGTGCCACGGTTTAGCGGTTTAACGGTTTTGCGTTTCACAGTCTGAACCGGCGGCGAAGAGCTCTGAGCGAAAGCCTCTAGTCGATCAAAATCGCTATTCGTCATCGTGTCCCGGTTCCTGCTTTGATTCGCACGCACTTTGGCTGACTGCACGCTAGTCTATAGCCAGAAACGTGCAAAGTCATGAAGGGTCATAAACCCATCAATGCCGCGAAAGCGAGGCAGGAATGTGGATGTTTTATCGGGATGGGGAAATTGCGAATGGCGAACCTCCCCCCGGAAACATGTAAATCGTCAGGCGTCCTGCAAGGTACGCAGGGGGTGCATTCCATTCACCATCCCCATGAAGGGCGGAAAAATAGAATAGCCGACCAGCGACTGAAGCTCTGGCGACATTGCCCGAACGCGTTCTTTGGACAGTTCCAAAAGATAGTTTTCCTGCTGGCGAACATATGACTCACAATATTGGTGGGTCACGGCAAACCGCGCCTTATCAGACCGGTTTTCTCCGCCACCGTGCCATGTCGTACCAAGGAAGAAGATAACCGACCCCTGCGGCATGACGGCCGGGATGGCCTCACTTCGCTTGCCGGTACGGCCTTCGCCCCATTCATGACTGCCTGGAATAACGACCGTAGCGCCATTGGTTTCGGTGAATTCATCAATCGCCCAGATTGTGGCTGCCCCCAGAGGCTGGCGCGGCCTTGGAATGCGATAAAAGCTATCGTCATGGTGTAAGCCCTGCGCGGATTCACCGGGCTGAATATTGATAATCTGGCTTTGAGAGAGCAAAAAACTCGGCTGGAAGAACCGGTCCATCAAGCCCAGTATGTGCGGGTGTGTTGCCAGCTCATCCAGAGCGTCAGTCTTACCGAGTACGTTATAAACCCGTTGCGTATCACGCCCCTCAAAACTATTGCGCCCCGTCTCGCCGAGCAGTTTCAGGCTGTCTCGCTTGATATACTCACAGGTTTCAACGGGGATCAGATTTTTTATGATCACATACCCATCGCGCATAAGAGTTTCAAAATCGGCCGCAATTTCCGGTGTGTCCCTGTCCTTCCCCGGCTCCAGACGTCGGTGTGTTTTGGCGTGATCGGCATCTCCATAGGTCTTCCGGTCAAATTCAGTCATTCGTCTTTCCTCCGCGATTTATTATTCTGAAAATCTAATCGGATAGCTGAAGCGCACCGTCTGAGAGCCGCCAGAGTTGGCGGCATAACCGGTCCGGGTCCGGGAGCGGGTCTGATTGAATGGCCGCATCAATAACCTGCCGCAGCCCACCCATCAGCATGGCCACTGTAATAACCGGGTCCAGATCAGGGCTCAGAATGCCCAGCTTCTGGCCTTGCGCGATGTTGCGTGCACCCGCCTCCAGCACGGCTTCCATATGCGCGCGTTCAATATCAAGAACTTCAGGCTCTCGAGCCAATCGGCCCGCAATCAGAGGGGCCAGCGGCTCCTGATAAAAATATTGTATCAATGCTGCTGTTCGCGCTCTTTCCCGTTCTCTCCAATCCATTGCCAATGGAATGGCGCTCCCGAGCGCGATTTCGCGAATGGGCGTGTAGAACTGGTCAACCACAGCAGCAATCAGCCCCGTTTTTGAGCCAAAATGGTGGTAGGCCAATCCCACTGAGGCGCCTGCGCGCTTCGCTACGGCGCTCATTTCCATATATCCGTCATTCGCCAGAAGCTCTTCTTTCGCGGCCTGTAAAAGGCGCTCAGCGGAACCCGTTTTTCGATCAGCCATTGATGCCCTACTTTTTGAATTGAGTTCAATTCAATACTCCGACACTGTCAATATTCAAAGCTCAACACGTTCACGAGCTTGCGACGAAATTGTCATGAAAAACCGCTCGCTTTGTTAACTGAGGTATGAGATACGGGCTGCGGGCCAGGCGCTCCCAACGGCGCTCAGCCTATCTGTAAGGATAGGAGACATCACAGATGACTACAGTTGCAAAACCGGCAGCACGTCCAGCGTGCCCGTATTTCTCTTCCGGTCCGACGGCGAAGCGCCCGGGCTTTTCTCTCTCACAACTCGAAGACGCAGCGCTTGGTCGCTCTCACCGCTCCAAACTTGGCAAAGCCAAGCTCAAGGAAGCGATTGATCTGACGCGCGAAGCACTTGGCGTGCCAGATGATTATCTCATCGGCATTGTCCCTGCGTCTGATACCGGCGCCGTTGAAATGGCTTTGTGGTCCATGCTGGGCGAACGCCCTGTAGATGTATTCGCATGGGAAAGCTTCGGCGAAGACTGGGTCAAAGATACACTCGACCAGCTCACAGACGTCGACGCGACGGCTCACGTCGTGAAAGAGTACGGCACGCTGCCAGACTTCTCTAAAGCACGCGACGATGCCGACATCATTTTCACATGGAACGGCACAACGTCTGGCACGAAAGTTCCAAACGCTGACTGGATCGTCAAAAACCCTGAGCGCGTTGTCTTCAACGATGCGACCTCAGCGGCATTTGCGCAGGATATTGACTGGGCGAAAGTCGACGTAACGACATTCAGCTGGCAGAAAATTCTCGGCGGCGAAGCGGCACACGGCATGCTGGTGCTTTCACCTGCAGCTGTTGCACGCCTTGAGCGCTACACGCCAAACCGTCCACTGCCTAAAATCTTCCGCATGGTGAAGAAGGGCAAAGTTGATCTCGGCATTTTCGAAGGCGCGACCATCAACACCCCATCCATGCTCTGCGTTGAAGACTATATTCAGTCTCTCAAATGGGCTCTGGAACTCGGCGGCTGGAAAGCTCTGAAAGCACGCTCTGACGAAAGCCTCGGCATTCTCGAAGACTTCGTTGCAGAAAATGACTGGATCGACTTCCTCTGTCAGGATCCTGAAACACGTTCGAATACGGGCGTTACGCTGAAAATCACGGATGACCGCTTCGCAGCACTTTCCGCTGATGATCAGGCGGCCTTCATGAAGAAGATGACCGGTCTTCTGGAAAAAGAAGGCGTGGCGTTCGACGCAAACGGCTATCGCGCAGCACCTCCGGGCCTGCGTATCTGGTGTGGTGCAACGGTAGAACCTTCCGATGTGAAGGCGCTCTGCCCGTGGCTCACCTGGGCGTTTGAAGAAACCATCAACGCGTAAGACATGACGGAGACCTCCTCCAGCATTTGCGTCTGGGGCGATGAGACATTCGGCAAAGTGAAAGATCCGGTTTCCCTCGTCACACGTGCGGAAGCCGAACTGACCGAGCTGAAAGACGCCCTCATCGCAGGAGATATGACCGAAGCGGGAAAAGAAGCCGCCGATGTCACCATTCTCCTTCACCGACTGATGGCCATTCTGGGCAAAGACCTCTCAGACGAAGTCGACGCCAAAATGGCAATCAACCGGGCTCGCGAATGGCAAAGCGCTGGAGATGGCACCGGAAGCCACTCGAAGAAATCACCCGAAGAGTAATCAATAGCGTGCTCGATATGAGCACCGCCCAGCCCGACGGGGCAAGGCGCAGATGGCCAGAACGCAAGTGACGAACAGCCATCGAGCACAAGACAAAGGGAAACCAAAATGCCTAAGGTTCTTATTGCAGACAAACTCAGCCCGGCAGCCGCCGAGATTTTCCGCAATCGCGGTCTCGAAGTCGACGTAAAGCCAGGCCTTTCAAAAGAAGAGCTGATCGAGATCATCCCTCAATATGATGGCCTCGCCGTTCGCTCCGCGTGCAAGCCGGACGCAGATGTCATCGCAGCAGCAACCAATCTGAAAGTCATTGGCCGCGCTGGTATCGGCGTCGACAATATCGACGTGAAGGCAGCGACTGCTAAAGGCGTGATCGTGATGAACACGCCATTCGGCAACACCATCACCACCGCTGAGCACGCGATTGCTATGCTGTTCGCAGCAGCTCGCCAGATCCCGGCAGCGGACGCTCGCACGCAGGCTGGTGAATGGCCGAAGAAAGACTTCATGGGTACTGAGCTGTCTTTCAAAACGCTCGGTATTATCGGTTGCGGCAATATCGGCTCTATCGTTGCTGAGCGCGCGATTGGCCTGAAAATGAAAGTCATCGCATTCGACCCATTCCTGACAGAAGAGCGCGCGACAGACCTCGGTGTTCGTAAAGTCGATCTGGAAACCCTGCTTACTCAGGCAGATGCGATTTCTCTACACACACCGCTGACAGACGCGACCCGCAATATCCTGTCTGCTGACGCTATTCAGAAAACCAAAAAAGGCGTCATGATCATCAACTGTGCCCGTGGCGGCCTTGTTGACGAAGCAGCCGTTCGCGCAGGTCTGGACTCTGGCCACATCTCCGCAGCTGCATTCGACGTATTCGTCGAAGAGCCAGCCAAAGAGAACGTATTGTTCGGTGCGCCAAACTTCGTCGCAACGCCTCACCTTGGCGCTGCAACGTCAGAAGCACAGGAAAACGTTGCCCTTCAGGTTGCTGATCAGATCTCTGATTACCTCCTCACCGGCGCTGTCACCAACGCGCTCAACACGCCAAGCATCTCCGCTGAAGAAGCGCCGAAGCTGAAGCCATACGCAGACCTCGCTGAAAAGCTCGGCCTGTTTGCTGGCCAGATTGCCGATGGTGGCTTCACAGACATTGAGATCGGTTTCGAAGGTGAGCCAGCTCAGCTGAACACCAAGCCACTCACGGCGGCGGCTGTTGCTGGCGCGCTTCGCCCGATCATGAACGATGTGAACATGGTCTCTGCACCAGAAGTTCTGAAAGCCAACGGTGTTACGCTGACCGAAGCCACCCGTGCGGACTCTCCGGTATATGACAACCTCATCCGTATCCGCGTGAAGGTTGCAGGCGCATGGCGTGACGTTGCCGGCTCTATCGTCGCTGGCGTGCCACGCATTGTTGAAGTCAAAGGCATGGCACTGGACGCGAAGTTCCGTCCGCACATTCTCTACGTCAACAACCTCGACAAGCCAGGCTTCATTGGCGCGCTCGGCATCATGCTCGGCGATGCGAATGTAAACATCGCGACCTTCAACCTTGGCCGTGAAGGCGAAGGAGACGAAGCTGTTGCTCTGGTGGGCGTGGATACAGACGTGTCTGACGACGTTCTGAAGAAGATCAACGATCTTCCACACGTTCGCTATGCGAAGGTTCTGGATTTCTAATTCCAGCCTGCACTTTCAATTCCTGAAACGCCGTCCCATAAAGGGTCGGCGTTTTGCTTAGGACATCCGCCCATGATCGCCAGTAATGAAAATGCTCTGCAGCTTGTGACCAACCAGCTGATCGACGGCATCACGGCCGGACGCCCGGAAAATCTCTGGGTCGTCTCTATCGGTCTGGCGACTACGTTTTTCATTATTTACCGTGCAGGCGGTCGTGGATGGGCGTTTTTATATTTCGCTGCCATTCCCTTCCTGAACTGGTCCTTCGGCGTCATCGAACCCTTTTGCCTCGTCCTGCCGCAATCGGGCGAACCGGGCCGCGTCATGTTTGATAGCTGCGCTTTTGAAAGTGTCGGCTTCTTGCAAAAAGGCGTCAGCATTCATCCACTGACCGTTGTCACCGGTCTGGTGTTTGTATTCCGCGACTTTGTTCAACGTACGATGGGCCAGCGCGTGCTTATCGTCATGACGCTCGGTATTGCCTGGGCGTTTTATTACGCCTGGCCTGTTATCGCGATTGCCTCTGGTCTGGCATTTGCGATTTCCGAGCTGGCGGACTGGGCGCTCTACACCTTCACAAAATACCGTCTTTCAACGCGCATCCTGCTGTCTTCGGCGGTTGCTGCCCCTATCGACACCACCATCTTCCTTTTCGGCGCAGACCTCGCCGTACAGATTTATATGGGCGAGCCGGCGGGCACCATGCTGCACCCTGCAAACTGGATCGTCTTCATTCTGGGTAAAATGGTTGGGGCATGGTTCGTGTCTGAAGCCATGCGTCGCCGTGAGAATGCGGGCCTGACCGACCCTGCCGCTATCTGATTACTCAGCACGCGGCGTCCAGCCGACCACGCTGACACCGTCATCAATCACGCGCTGCTCGCCGCCCTCAAACCCATAAGCGGCGAGAATGTCTTCTGCCGCCTCACCTGCACTATTCACGCGCGTAAACACGCCCACGCCGTCCGGCAGAGTGACGCCGTGCATACGACTGAGGAAAAAGGTGGAATAGCGAGCGGCGCCGGACAGGAAATAGTCAAACACATCGCGGCCGCCCGCAACGGCAAGGCTTTGAACCTCACAATCAAAACAGGAAAGCGCCTCGGCCAGAGTCGCACCATCTGAATTCCAGAACACGCCATCTTCACGCAACTCAACACCCGTCACCGACCGGGTCATGATGAGGCGTCTTCGATTTTTGTGATTAGGGGTGAGGTCGTGGCTCTTGCGGCCGAGCACATTCACATCCGCCGCATCGAGCCCTGCCTGAAAGAAGGCCCATTCTGCATCATTCTTCAACGCGTCCGGCATCAGGCCCGCAGAATCAGCAATGCGGTCATCATCACTGACAACCGCATAACCTTCGATGCGCAAATGCGCGTAGTCTGATTGTGTGCTCATGCGGGCTAACTGGTCTGTCTGCACAGTACGGTCAACCCGCTTTGAGAGCCTTAAGCCGCAGAAACGTCGCGAATGAAACGATCCACTTCCTTTGTCAGAAGATCGGTTTTCTCCATCAGCGCATTTGCAGAACTGAGAACCGTCTCTGCAGAACTTGTGGTCTTCTCAACACCCTGGAACAGATTGTTCATTGTGTTGGACACCTGATACGTGCCGGACGCAGCGCGCTGGACGTTCTGAGAAATCTCGTCGGTCGCCGCACCTTGTTGCTCGATAGCTGCCGCAATCGCGCTGGTATATTCGTCGACTTCGCGAATGACCGACATGATCTGGGTGATAGCGTTCACCGAGTCATCCGTAGAGGTCTGAATTTCGCTGATCTGTTCAGAAATGTCTTCGGTTGCGCGGGAGGTTTGTGCCGCAAGCTGTTTCACCTCAGCCGCAACAACTGCAAAGCCTTTACCCGCCTCACCGGCACGGGCCGATTCAATGGTCGCATTAAGAGCCAGCAGATTGGTCTGCTCTGCAATCGCCCCAATGAGGGAGACAACTTCGCTGATGCGCTCAGCAGAACGGGCAAGGCTTGCGACCTTCTCGTTCGATTCCTGGCTGCTTTCCGTCGCACGCTGTACGACTTGCGTTGTCTGCGCCACCTGACGACGGATCTCACCAATGGAAGAGGACAGCTCTTCAGCGGCCGTCGCCACAGACTGGACATTCTGGGACGCAGAGTCAGATGCCGTCATTGTTTCAGAGGCCTGAGAGGCATTGCTTTGCGCAATATCGGTCAGAGTACCCGCCGTGGAATCCAGGCCATGCGCGGTTTGGGTCACAGCGGATACAAGCCCGCCAACAGATTGCTGGAAGTCTGCAATATAAGCTTCGATCCGCGCCTGACGTGCACGTGCTTTCTCGTCCGCTTCCTCCTGCGCAGCCTGCAGGCGCACACGCTCTTGCGAACGCGTTTTCAAGGTATCCGTCGCTCGCGCGACAACTGCAATCTCATCAGTCCGGTCAGTGTATGGAACATCAACGGAGAGATCATCACGCGCGATCGCTTCAGTAACTGAAGCGAGCTTGCGAAGTGGCTGAAGCAAGCGACGCGCCGCCACTACGGACGCAAACAGAGCCAGCGCAATCACCGGAAGGACTGACAAAAGGAAGGTCCACATCATATGGCCAATAACGGCATTGATGCGGAACTTCTGAACCGCGACACACAGAATACCAATGATATCACCGGACGGGTTATACATAGGGTGATAGACCGCATAATACGGCTCGCCCAACACCATTGAAACGCCAAGATAAGCCTCACCGCTGAGCACCGTTCGCTGGATTTCACCGTCGCGTCCAAGCTCAGTCCCAACGGCGCGGCTGCCATCATCTTTGATCACATTGGTCGCGCGGCGAATGAATGTCCGGTCCTGCGCATCCCATTCAAACACGGTGACGATTTCGTCTGTGATCGTGCCGATATCATCAATCAAATGAAAGTCGGTGAATGCGGGGAATTGCTCGAGCGTAACGGTTCCGACTTCTCCGTCAGACGTCCACTCGATTTCACTACCCGGAATATCCCGATCGAAAATGCCTGCGGCAACGCGAAGATTGAGATTCTGTGTCGCGATCGCATCTTCGCGAACCTTACCAGAGATCACCATAAAACTGATCACCCCGGTGATGATCAGAGCCATAACAACCAGAGCGCCACTCATGGCGGCAATGACCGTTGTGATATTCATTTTTTCCAGAAACTGCATGTTCTTAGCGCCCTTAAGGTAGTGAGCTTCAAAAACATTTTACTCTGAATTGATTACATCTTCGGAAATGAAATTCAGATTTTTCTGAAATTTCACAACCAAAACAATACGCTACAGCACCAGCCGACTACTACTGATTGCATTTCAAAATCGCACAAAAAAAACGCCGCCAGTTCCCTGACGGCGTTCTGTGAAACAATTGACCGAAGATCAGGCCGCAGAAACGTCGCGAATGAAGCGATCCACTTCCTGCGTCAGACGATCTGTTTTCTCCATCAGTGCATTCGCTGACTTCAGAACAGTTTCAGCCGAGCCCGTCGTCTGTTCAACGCCAGAGAAAAGGTTCGTCATCGTTGTGGACACCTGGCTTGTACCAGACGCCGCGCGCTGAACATTCTGAGAAATCTCATCCGTCGCAGCACCCTGTTCTTCAATCGCAGCAGCAATGGCAGTGGTGTATTCATCCACTTCATTGATCACATTGATGATGTTCACAATGGCCTGAACAGATTCCTCCGTCGCCGTCTGAATTTCAGAAATCTGGCTTGAGATGTCTTCTGTCGCACGTGAGGTCTGAGCCGCAAGCTGTTTCACCTCAGACGCAACAACCGCGAAGCCTTTGCCGGCTTCGCCTGCGCGCGCCGATTCAATGGTTGCGTTCAGCGCCAGAAGGTTGGTCTGCTCCGCAATCGCACCAATCAGCGACACGACCTCACTAATGCGTTCAGCCGAACGCGCAAGGCTCGCTACCTTTTCATTGGATTCCTGGCTGGAATGCGTGGCGCGCTCAACAACCTGCGTTGTCTGAGCCACCTGACGGCGGATTTCAGAAATCGATGCTGACAATTCTTCAGCTGCTGTCGCTACCGACTGAACATTTTGAGACGCAATGTCAGATGCGCTCATTGTGTCAGATGCGCGAGACGCATTGTCCTGAGCGATCTGCGTCAGCGTGCCCGCTGTCGTATCGAGGCCCGTCGCAGTCTGAGAGACAGACGAGATCAGCTCAGCAACGGAATCGCGGAAGTCAGAGATATACTTCTCTACGCGCGACTGACGGGCACGGGTCTGGGCATCCAGCTCAGATTGCTGCTCTGAAAGTGCACGACGCTCATTGGATTTGGCTTTCAGCGAAACAATGGAATTGGCGAGCGTTCCAATCTCATCAAGACGCGCCGTGTGAGGAACATTCACATCGAGATTATCGTGCGCGATCTCTTCGGTGACGACGGCCAGTTCCTTGACCGGGCGCATCAGATAGCGCGCAGCAAAGATGCTGAGTGCAACCGCGAGCAGGATCACAATCCCCATGCCAATGGCGAGCTTGATCATCAGATCGGAAACGACCGCCCCGATTTTGGCCTGCTCAACGCCAACATAGAGAATGCCGAGAGTATCGCCTGTCACAGACCGGATAGGCAGGTAGACCGTGTAATAGTCTTTACCCAGAATGTTAGCCTCGCCGAGATAAGTCTCGCCGCGCATAATATAAGGGTAAACCACACCAGATGTGCCAAGCGGCGTTCCTACAGCGCGGGAGCCATCCGGCTTCACAATGTTCGTGCTGCGACGCCAGAAATCACGTGTCTCTTCATCCCAGACGAACACCGTCGCCGTCTCATCGGTCGCCCGACCGACGCGATCAATCAGATCGTGATTTTCAAATTCAGGAATGGATTGAACGGTTACGCCCGTGACGTTGCCTTCTGCGTTCCAGGAGACATTAAAACCTTCAAGATTGTCTTCCAGCATGGACGCGGCCACGCGAAGACTGGTCTGTTGTGAGGAAAGCGCATCTTCCTTCACCTTACCGGTGATGACGAGGTTCGCGATGACCGCCACGACCAGAAGAGAGAAAATGACAAGGCCGCCAGTCATCGCAGCGATGAGAGACGTGATCTTCATGTTCGAGAGTTTGGAAAACATCGTAAATCAGCCCGGTTATAATTTGGTTTGCGAACCAGCTAACCCGAAATGATTTACGAAATGCCGAATAAATTTAACAAAACAGTCCGACCTGAATAAAACTTGCGCGAAACCTGAATTGTTGCAGGCGCGCACGCCAGCGCATCATTCTACGCCATGGGCGCGGCTGTGACTGAATTTGCGCGCTTTGGCCCTCTTGACCTTCTGGCAGAAAAAACGCACCCCTCCGGCTTGTAAAAAAAGCGCGTCCTCAGGAGTTTCTCATGCGTGTGACCATGATCGGTACTGGCTATGTGGGCCTTGTTTCCGGAGCCTGTTTTGCAGATTTCGGCCATGTGGTGACCTGTGTAGATAAGGATGCATCCAAGATTGA
>NHBK01000006.1 GCA_002173095.1 Hyphomonadaceae bacterium TMED5
GCTCCACGTCACAGACATGTCCTGGAAACGTATTTCTCACCCAAGCCAGGTTGTGAACGTTGGCGAGACTGTCAAAGTTCAGATCATCAAGATCAACCCAGACACGCAGCGTATCTCTCTCGGCATGAAACAACTCATGTCTGACCCATGGGATGGTGTTGAAGCGAAATACCCGCTGGGCGCTCGCTACACTGGCCGCATCACGAACATCACTGACTACGGTGCATTCGTTGAGCTGGAAGATGGCGTTGAAGGCCTCATCCACGTGTCCGAAATGTCCTGGACGAAGAAAAACGTTCACCCAGGCAAAATCGTGTCCACGTCTCAGGAAGTTGACGTCATGGTACTCGACGTCGATTCCGAGAAACGCCGCATCTCTCTCGGCCTCAAGCAGTGCATGGACAACCCATGGGATGCGTTCCTCGTTGAACAGCCAGTTGGTTCTGAACTCGAAGGCGAAGTTCGTGGCATCACCGAATTCGGTATGTTCATCGGCCTCGGCCCTGAGCTCGACGGTATGGTTCACATCAACGACATCGACTGGAACCGTCCAGGCGAGCAAGCAATCGAAGACTATAACAAAGGCGACACAGTCAAAGTTAAGGTCCTCGAAGTTGACGTTGATAAAGAGCGTATCTCCCTCGGCATCAAACAGCTTGGCGATGACCCAATGACTGGCGGCGACGTTCGCAAGGGCTCTACAGTTACCTGTACGGTCACTGAAGTTGCTTCTGGCGGCATCGAAGTTGAGTTCGGCGAAGGCCTCAAAGCCTTCATCCGTCGCTCTGACCTGTCCCGTGACCGTTCAGAACAACGCCCGGAACGCTTTGCAGTTGGCGACACTCTGGATGCAAAAGTTACCAATTTCGACCGTAACTCGCGCCGCGTAACGCTCTCCGTAAAAGCTCTGGAGATCGAAGAAGAGAAGGAAGCAGTTGCTCAGTACGGCTCTGCAGACTCTGGTGCGTCTCTTGGCGACATTCTGGGTGCAGCCCTCTCTGGCGGCAGCGACGAAGAGAAATAAGCGTAAAAAACGCTGTTTCTGTACTGAATTTAAGTAACTTATTCGCGGCGGGACCTTTGGTTTCGCCGCGAAAACGTATATGATGGGGGAATGTTACGATCAGAACTCGTCCAGAAATTGACTGATGAAAACCCTCACCTGCGTCCACAGGACCTGGAGAAGGTTGTAGATGTCATTCTCGATGAGATCACAGAAGCCCTCGAATCCGGCGCTCGTGTAGAGCTTCGCGGCTTTGGTGCTTTCTCTGTTCGTAAGCGTGACTCCCGCACTGGCCGCAACCCGCGTACGGGCGAAACAGTTCAGGTAGAAGAAAAGTACGTTCCTTTCTTCAAAGCTGGCAAAGAGCTGCGCGCCCGTCTCAATGACGGCGTAGATCCAGAAGACCGCTAAGGCCTTCTGCCCTCCTTAAAATCGTCGATCTCTCGCGTTACGGAACTGACAAGGTTCCGAAAATGAACGAAATTTAACTGAGATCAAAAGTGAAACCCGACTCATGGCTTGCGCATTTTAGCCTCCATGATGAAGGAATATTACACATTCGAAGACGAACCCTGTCGTCATACCGATAGCTGCCTCGGCGCGAAACTTATGCGCCTGGCTCCTATCACGAACCGTCAGGAGGAATTGCTGTCCCGTCTGGAGAGCGAGGAATCGGATATTGTGTCCGGCTCTGTGCTTCTCAAAGAGGGAGCGCCCGCTGACGAACTGATCATTCTGAAATCTGGCTGGGTCACCTCCGGCAAAACCGCGGTCAATGGCTCTACGAGTATTTCGCAGATCCATCATCCGGGTGATGTGGTGGGTTTTGAAAACCTCGCCTTCTCACGCGTGAAGAATACGTGTGTGGCGGAATCCCCCTTACGGGCCTGTCGCATTAGTACTGCGCAGCTGAATCAAGTGTTCGAAGAGAGCCCGCGTATCTCTGCGCTCCTGCTCGCGCTCAGCGCGGTTGAACAGGCTATAATGTCTGATCGCGTCATGATTGCGCGCCGCACAGACAGTGAAATGCGTCTTGCCCTTTTCCTGCTGCAGACTTTGTCTCGCCTGAGCCTGATGAACTCGTCTATTTATGACCAATTCCATTGCCCGCTTACGCAGCAACAAATCGGTGACGCGACCGGACTGACCGGCGTCCATGTCAGCCGAACGCTCAAAAAATTAGAGGATCGTGGATATATTCGAAAGTCGCGTCAGTTCATCCAAATCATGGATGAGAAGAGTCTGGCTGACATGGTTGAATTCGTTGACCGCTATCAGGACCTGGATCTGAGTTGGCTGCCGGAAAGCTAAGGCAGCCAGCACGCTTCTACTGCACATGGTGACACACACCTATGAAAACGCAGTAGTTTTAATCTCGATCAATTACCCACAGAGTATTTTGGATTTATACGGGAATTCAATTCATCCAGATTTGTCGCGGGCGTATATCGCAGTCTGGAAAAGTGGGAATCCCGAAACGATGGCTCCATCAATTTCCGGGCGGGTATTGCTCGCGGAAGACAATCCGGTCGTGGCAATCGACCTGGCCGATCTGCTCGAAGAAGCGGGCGCTGAGCGTGTGGAAATCGCATCCTCCCACGAGGAGTGCATTGGCGTGCTCGCTGCGGGCAAAATTGACTTCGCGATTCTCGACATTCGTCTTGATGACAAGGAAAGCTTCGAAATCGCCGAAACGCTAAGAGACGCTGGAACGCCCTTTATATTCATATCGGGACTACAGCCGTCAGCAGATGTGGCCAATCGCTTTCCGAATGCCGGATTCCTTGAAAAACCATTCTCTCCGGACAGTCTGCTCGCGGCAATCTCAACGCGGATGCGCAAGACTAGCTAGCGCTGCCCGTGAGGTGTTCGCTGCGGCCCGATCAGCCTTTACACGTGCGGAGCGATCGTTTCCTGAATATCGGCCTCTGTCGCATGATCGAGAGAGATCACACGCGTGAACTTATCCCAATAGCTCATATCCTGTGCAGCCTTCGAATCCTCGATCAGAAGGAAGCGTGGAATTTTCAGGTCGCAAAACAGTTCAGAGTGTTTGATGGCCGTTGGCGCAGTCTGATCATTCGTATTCTGAGACATGATGAGCGCCGAATAGGCTTTCTCGCGCAGATATGAATCCAGATGCGATCCGCGGTGATGCACAATGAACGGTATACCAATCTGGTTCAGAACGTGTTCCAGATCTTCGAGGTCTAGCCATTCCTGAGCGATGATCAATGCCGGCTTGGTCCGCTTTTCCTGTCCCGGCTGTGCCATGAAAGAATGGTACAGCTTCACCATCTGCTCTTCTTTTTCCGCCGTCATACGCTCGACTTCGCGCAGACGCGCCTCAACGGTTGCCAGAAGAAGCTCGAAGTCGATCGGCTTGGTGACATAGTCATCAACGCCCATTTTCTTGCCCTGAATAATGTGACGACGGTCGGCCAGCGCGCTCAAGAACACGATAGGTGTTGAGTGGAAGGATTTCAGCTCCCGAAGCCCTTCGAGCATGCCATATCCATCCAGAACAGGCATGGTGATGTCTGACAGGACAAGCTGAGGTTTAAAGTCCTGTATAAGCTTCAGGCCTTCTGCGCCATTTTCTGCGCACGCAACGTCATACCCCTCGTCTTCCAGTTCTTCGACGATCAGGGATCTGATTTCTGCTTCATCTTCTACGACAGCAATACGGGCGCTCATCAAATAGCTCCTTCGTTAAAATCATTCAGGGGAACAATGCCGGGTTTAACCAGCGGGGCAGACGGATTTTCTTCCGCCGACCGGACAGGGAAACGAATTTCGAATTCAATCCTGTCTTCACAGTCATCGATATCAAGCTCACCGTCATGTTGTTCGACCAACAGACGAATAAGGTTCAGGTTCACGCCTTCCGCCATGGCGGGCGATACGCGCTCACGCTCAGCTTCCAGGCGTTCAGAGAGATGGCGCACATCCACCAGTGACCGCGCTTCAAAAATGGCTTTCAGAGTGATGTTCGCATACTCGCCTTCAGACCAGACAACCAGATCAAGGCGACCATGATTGGTAATCAGTTCGCCACCAATCGTAAGAAGCTTGTCCAGGATCAGTTCAACGAGACGGCGGTCGGCAACCAGAACGTCCGGACATTCATTCAGCCAGGCCACAAGATTAGCGGCAGGTCGGTCAAACTCATGCTCTTCGACAATCTGCTGAACCAGTCCTCGCAGCGGAAGCGTGTTTGGCGGAAAGTCCCGAACACATGTCACCATTTGCGTCAGCTCGATGGAATGTTCCACCAGCTCCACCATTTTCTCAACCGTTGACCGGATGATTTCGGTGCGCGCCTTAACCTCATCAGGAGAGAAGGTTTCTGCATGACGCTGAAGTCGACGGGCATTGCCGTCAATCACTGTCAGTGGTGTACGCAAAGAATGCCGTGTCAGAACGGAAAGCTTTTCTTTCAGTTCCTGCAATTCCTGATGGGCCAGATAGGAAATGCTATCCGGATTATCGGGCATATCGTCGTCGCTGTGTTCTGCGCTCATAGTCCCCTCCTCTTACGCCGCTGACTGGTTTTCTGCTTCAGCGGCATCGCTTTCGCGCGCATCAGAGCTGATCACACCGGTTTCCAGCGGAGATTCTATCGGCAGACGGATGGTGAACTCCGTCCATTCTCCCACTTCACTTTCAATTTCGACTGAGCCGTAATGCATCTCGACCAGGCTCTTGACGAGGTTGAGACCAATGCCCGTTCCAGGGATGCCGGTTGACGTGGATGCCCGGAAGAAGCGTTGGAATATTTTCGAAATCTCTTCCTTTGGAATACCAATTCCGTGGTCACGCACATGAAGAACGGCAAAGTCGTCTTCGGTCGCGCCCGTCACCCGCACATACTTGCTCTCGCCTGAGTATTTCACGGCATTAGACACGATATTGGTAAAAATATTGTCCATCAGTCGCGCATCGCCGAAGAGCGTTTGCGGGAAATTCCTGATGTCCACATCGATCGTGTGTGTCGTTGCGAGTTCACGCTGGCGGGCACAAACTTCTTCAACCAGTTCCTGCACATCGAAATGTTCCGGCGTCAGCTTGATCCGCCCCGAGGACAGACGCGACGCATCGAGAGTACGTTCCACCAGCATGGTCATACGTTTCACGGTAGAGCGCAGGGTTTGCGCCTTTTCTCGGATATCATCCGGCGTCCAGCGGTCAGCGCGCTTTTCCAGACGACGAGCCACACCATCAATAATGGTCAGCGGCGTACGGAATTCATGGCTCGCCATAGATACAAACTCAGTTTGCATACGGTTGAGCTCACGTTCAGCGGCAAGCGCTTTTTCAAGCTCCAAAGCCTGATTCATGATGGTCTGAGTTCGTTCTTCAACACGCACAGCCAGATCGTCGCGGCTGGAAATAATCTCCAGCTCAAGTTCTTTGCGCTCGGTGATATCCCGGTGCGCAACAACATACCCGGTGCATTCGCCCTCTTCGTCGAACAATGGAGAATGCTGGGCCTCAATCCAATACGGGGACTGGTCCTTGCGATAGCAGAGGAATTCTGCGGAGAATGGCTCGCGGAGCGCAATGGCTGACAACATGTCCGCTATGTCTTCCGCATTCGTTTCCGGCCCACGCAACAATTCGTGCAGAGACACATCCTTCAATTCATCGAAGTCATAACCGGTCATGCGGGTCAGAGACGGGTTGGCCCAGGTCATGGCCAGATCTTTTCCGAGAATGGCGATACCATCAGATGCGTGGCGAACCACAACAGCAAGACGTTCAGCCTCGCTACGCGCCGCCGCAAGGCGATCACGCATTTCGCGCTCTTCGGTCACGTCATTGAAGACATGCACAACTTTGTTCAGGCGGTCATTTTCCACGACCGGCGTGATGGAGCCGCTCAGCCAGAAGTCCTGGCCATCCTTTCGCTTCGCCAGAACCTCAATGTCAGATGGCTTGCGATTGCGCAGATCGATCATGATGCGATCAATTTCGCTCTGATCAGCATCTGGATTACGCGTCATTTGTAGAAGGGTTTTACCTTCAAGCTCACTAAAGCGGAATCCAGTCATGTCGCAGAAGGCATCATTGCACCAGGTGACCTGTCCCCGGCCGTTTGTAAGCACGATCCCCTTGGTGGTGTGTTCAGCACATAGAGCCAATTTGTAGATGCGAGCTTTCTCAGCCTCCAGCGCATCAAGCGCCTGAATGGTGGACCGGTGCGCAGGCAGGAAGACGCCGAAAGTCAGGAAGGCAACAATGAATAAGCCCCCGAGCAGCGCCATGTCTTTGATCATCAGCTGAATCTCAGACGCCTCTCGCGCATGGGCGATGATCATATTGGCAAGGTCGTTCAGACGGCGCTCGAACATCACATGGCGCAAGTCACTGAATTCAACGATAACAGCCTGCAGCCCGAATTCGGATTTCAGGAACTGATAGAACTGATCTGTTTCATCCGCGAGCGTGAAGTCCGCCATCGTTTCGCGTTCGGATTCGATCGGCGCGGCGTAGAAAGCCTGAATGTCATCCTCAACCGTCTCATTCTGCATGAGGCGGTCGACCTGTACCGAGGTGTCGAAATAAATCTGAAGATTGCGGAACACGTCAGACGGGACGGTTCGCGTCATGCTTTGATCTTCATCCTCGGAATAGCGCAGATACTTTCCATAGAGCGTGGAGCGCTGACCATTCAAAGCCTCAATCAGGCGCGCCAGTTCAAAGTGCGTGTTCGAATAGCGCAGAGACAGCTCATTTGCGACGAAGATAGAAACCGACATGATAGAGACGAGCACGGCCGTGACCGCGTACCGACGCCAGTGCTGACGAGGGTTATTGCCCATCACTGCGCACAGCCCCAGCGCGAGAATGGAAATCATCGTCATGAAGACTTCCAGCCAAAGCGCCGATTTGCCGTCATGCGTCAGCAGTGACAGCTCAGATGGCATGAAGATGATGGATTTTGCGATCGCAAACTGAGCCGCAAACTGAAGCGTGGTCGTTACGACGAACGAAACAGAGGCCTGCATTTGCAGCTTACCGAGCAGAACTTTGTCGTGAATGTAGCCATTGATAAGAATAACGGACAAACAGGACACGATCAGCGTCACAAAATCGACAGACCTCGGCGCATCTGCATAGGCAAGCATGGGAATAAGAATACCCAGCCCCACCAGCCCGGTATTAAGAATATAGCCCGCAAAGCGATTGAGCTTGAAACGACTGGTATCTGAGGCAATTCGGATCATCATCGCGGCCAGGGCAATCGCTCCGCCCACGGATACCATAATGTCGATTTCGCTCATACGTATCTGCTCGGCCGGATGGAACAGCAGCATACTGATCATCACGTGGCCGAAGAGCACTTCAGCGAGCAGAATTGTCAGAATAATCGGGTAAGGACCGACGCCATTCGCTGAATTGCGAACATTCCGCCGAAAGGCAAATGCCATGAAAACAATCACACTGATCTGCATCGCGATGACCGCGATCAGGAGTGGATCAAGATTCGGCAGAGCCGTCAGAAACGGAAGATCAAACATAGGCTAACCCAAGACTTACTCTTAAAGTCAACCATAACTGTTTTAAGGAAGCGGCTAGCCCGTATAGTGAGCTTTATCGAATGACTTAAGCTGTCATTAGCATTCTTGCGAAAAACCAGCTCTTTTCAGTCGATTGTAATCTTAAACAGATATTATTCTCAGTGTCAGGCCGCGGAGCTGGCAATAGAGGCGCAGAAGATGTCCCGAATATCTTGTTCGGTTTCCGCGTCGCGCAAGTCTTTGCGCAAACCAGCATGACGCATAACACGTGCAATTTTTGCGAGCGCACGAAGGTGATCAGCACCATCCCCATCAGACGCCAGTAGCATGAAAACGAGATCACACGGCTGTTCATCAACCGCGTCGAAATCCACCGGTGTCAGCAGCCGCGCAAAACCGCCAATCGGCTGCTGAATGCCAGGGAGGCGGGCATGAGGCAAAACAACACCATGCCCGACCGCGGTGGAACCGAGTTTTTCACGCTCTACAATTGCATGCAGGATGTCACGATCAGACACACCCGTCTTGTCAGACATGGCAGAGGACAGTCTCGAGAAAACCTGTTTCGCACTTGTACAGTTCAGGGCGGGCAGCACTGGGCCACCCAGAAGAAGATCAGAAAGATCTCTAGTCATAAAAAACCTCGGTACAACGCCCTTTTCAGGGCCTCGTTCGCACGTTTACTTCCCCGGGTCCACCCATCCAATGTGACCGTCGTTGCGACGGTAAACCATATTGAGGCCGCCATGCACAGCGTTTCGGAACATAAGCGCTGGAACTTCAAGCAATTCCATCTGCATGACTGCCATTGATGCAGTCATCGTCTTAATGTCCGTTTGTTGTTCAGCAATCACTGCTGGCGCATCAACGGTCTCAGAATCGTCAGAATCGGCGTCTGAACCCTCCTCATCCGTAGAGGCAAGCACAGAATATGCCACCATTTCTGCGGGAAGCGGGCCAGGGTCTGGGCGATGGTGATCTTTGAGACGACGCTTATAGCGACGAACGCGCTTTTCAAGTTTATCGAGGGCACGTTCAAAGGCGGCGTATGGGTCGTCAGCCTCAGCGCTGGACTGCAGGGAAATTCCCGATGGCAGTGCAACCTGGCATTCGACCTCATAGAGATGACCATCCTTGATCATGCTCACATTACCCTCGGTCGCTCGATCAAAGTATTTCGTTACAGCGTCCTCAAGTCCCGATTCAATTCGGGTTCTCAGAGCTTCGCCAAGATCGATGTTCCTACCGGCAATCTGAATTTGCATGACGGATCCTTTTTCTATTCTTCCCCGACACCTGATGTTGCAGCATCTGGCAGGCTTGTGGCAAGAATGAGGGCGCGCAATTGGACCATACAAACTTGTGAGTCAAGCGAAGCCTTCCGCTCAGATATATCTAAGGACGGCATCAAACCGTTCCATATGTATCTGTAGAAAATAGTCTGACACAGATGTTAACACGTTGAGAAGCAGAAAAGCACAATTGCCCGCTTCGGAACGTTCTTAATCCGAAGGTCTTAAACTTCTGAAATATATTGGAGTTTCAGGCAGACTGACGCAGAAGACGTCGGCGCTGCACCGAGGATGGAATTCGCAAGGATTCCCGGTATTTCGCGACAGTGCGGCGTGCGATATCAATACCAAAACCACGCAATTCCTCGACCAGCTGATCATCAGAAAGCACGGTCGCAAGTGTCTCACCATCAATCAGAGATTTGATCCGGTGACGGACAGCTTCAGCCGAATGCGCTTCCCCATCACCGGTCGAGGCGATGGCGGCAGAGAAGAAGTATTTCAACTCGAACAGACCGCGCGGGCTGGAGAGATATTTATTCGAGGTCACGCGTGAGACCGTCGATTCATGCATACCGATTGCATCAGCAACCGTTTTCAGGTTCAGCGGACGCAGATGCGCCACACCGTGAACGAAGAATGCGTCCTGCTGGCGCACAACTTCCTGGGCGACCTTCAGAATAGTGCGGGCACGCTGATCGAGACTTTTGATCAACCAGTTCGCATTGGCCGCACATTCCTCGATGAATTCCCTGTCTTTATCGCGCATCGGCATTGAGGACACTTCGGCATAATAGGTGCGATCCATCAGAACGCGCGGTAGCGTGTCTGAATTTAGCTCCACGCCGAAAGCGCCATAAGGCAACTCACGAATAAAGACATCCGGCACAACCGCCTGCGCGGCATCGCCAGCAAAGGCGGCACCCGGGCGCGGTGTGAGCGCTTTAATCTCGGCGATCATGTCGAGCACATCGGCCCGGTCCACGCCACAAAGCTGCGCCAGGCCGGACAAATCATGTTTGGCGACAAGGGCCAGATTATTCAGAAGTGCATCCATAGCCGGGTCAAACCGGTTCTGTTCTTTCAGCTGCAGCGCCAGACATTCTTCCAGAGATCGCGCCATGACACCTGTCGGCTCAAAGCCCTGACAAATCTCCAGGATCTCAAGAACATGCGCCTCTTCAACGCCGAGCAATTCCGCTGTTTGCGGAATATCGCCGCGCATATACCCGCCCTCATCGGTCTCTTCGATGAGTTGAGATGCAATGATCTGATCAACTTCATTCAGGCCGGACATGGCCAGCTGGTCTTTCAGATGTTCGCGCAGCGTTTTCTCGCTGGACATCATGGATTCAAAGTCGAAATCCTCACCGCCACCGCCGCCCGAGGTCGATCCTGACGCTCCGGCTGCTGAGGTTGCCGCATTCGCGCCATGAGCTTCGACAGCCGCCTCAGACGGACTATCAGCTTCATAAGTGTCTTCGGACGGCGCATCGAGATTGTTCTGAGCGTCAGCCAGCTGAGCGGCGCCATCATCAGAGCCATAATCGTCTTTTGCGTCGGAAGAACTGTCGTCGCCCGAGAATTCGCTATCGTCGCGTTGCAGAAGCGGGTTTTTCTCCAGCTCCTGATCCACATATTCGGCAAGTTCAATATTGGATAGCTGCAGCAGTTTAATTGCCTGCTGCAATTGTGGGGTCATTACCAGGGACTGGCCCTGGCGCATTTCTATCCGCTGTGAAAACGCCACCGCGTGCCTCCTAGGCCGCGAACCTTTCACCCAGATAGACCCGGCGCACTTCCTCGTTTGTGAGGATGTCTTCAGGTGAGCCTTCGAAAAGAACACGTCCATCATAAATGATGGAGGCCCGATCAACGATCTGCAAGGTCTCACGGACCTGGTGATCGGTAATCAGCACGCCAATGCCGCGTTCCTTCAGATAGCGCACCAGATCGGAAATATCCGATATGGCCAGAGGGTCGATCCCGGTGAACGGTTCGTCCAACAACATGAAACTCGGCCGGGATGCCAGTGCACGCGCAATTTCCACACGCCGGCGCTCACCGCCGGAAAGGGACATTTCTGACTGTGATCGGATATGGGTGATGTTCAGCTCTTCAAGCAGACCTTCAACCGCGTGGTGACGCGCATCTTTGTCTTTCTCGATCAGCTCAACAACGCTCATCACATTCTCTTCTACGGTCATACCGCGAAAAATCGATGTTTCCTGAGGGAGATACCCCACCCCAAGACGGGCACGTTGATACATTGGCAGCGCGGTAACTTCCTCGCCATCAATGGAAATCTGCCCTTCATCAGCCGTGATAAGCCCCATCATCATATAGAAACAGGTCGTTTTACCTGCACCGTTAGGGCCGAGCAGACCAACAATTTCACCACGCTTCAGAGAAAGTGACACGTCGTGAACCACCCGTCGTTTCTTGAACGACTTGGCTAAGTTCATAGCGACGAGACCTGACTGGTCATTACTCACAAAATTTCTCCCAATTCGCGTGGCCAAAGCATCAGCCTGCGGCCCCAATCTTGCATAGGTTCATTAAAACCCGATTTAATTTTCCGAAAAAGTTACAATCGGAATTGGCTTATTCGTCACTTTGTCCGTCTGTAATGATAACGGTTCGGACCCGCTCACCACGCGCACGTGACTCTGAGCTGACGCGTGAAATGCCATTTGCGACATCCACAACCAGTGTATCACCCGCAATCACGTTTTCGCCGCGTGTCACGGTGACATTGCCTGTCAGCGTAATGGTATCTGTCGAATAATCATAGACGCCGCGGTCACCGCGCGCACGCTCGGTTGGCGTCAGATAGAACACTTCGCCTTCAGCGACGAGGCGCTGAACATCGCCCACATTACCGCCAAGCGCGGTAGCCGAGCTGCCATCTTCAGAACGCTGCTCGAAATAAATCGTCAGCTGTTCAGCGCGAATCCGTGCATCCCCCTGCACGGCATCGACATTGCCCACATAAACTGCGCGCGCTTCGCTATCGATGAAGTCGAGCTGGTCTGCTTCAATTTGAATTGGGCCACGTTGGCCGCTGATCTGAGCCGATGCAGCGAAGGTCAGTGCTCCACTGAGGCCAATGGCCAGAACTAATGACTTCAACATGACTATTCTCCTGTCTCCCGGCGAGACGGCTGAATCTCGGTCCAGACATTCCCCCTGAATGTCACCCGGTCCCCGCCATCATTAATCTCGTAACTATCTGCCCGAAGCTTGCCGAATGGGCCTTCACCCTCAAGCGGCTCCAGGCCAACGACTCTGTTGTCCTGAACATACATACGCGCATGCGTCGTGACAAAGCGATTCCCGCTTGCGTCGGTCAGAACGACTTCTTCAAACAATTCCAGATGCTGCGCATCCTGATCAAACACACCGCGCGGGGCCTGAACCGTACCACTCATTCCATTGTCGAGCGCAGGGTTCACCAGATCGATCAGTGAGGCATTCGAGGTATTTCTCTGCGCTGTATCAGCGGTGATTTCATACGGCTGACCATTTGCGTCACGGCCAGTGAAACGTGGGTTCAACATGGTCACAGAACGTGCCTCGCCCATATCCACCTGCGTCGTCGTGCCGGAAATAACACTGTATGCGAGGCTTCCGATCAACACGCCCGCAGAAATCGCAGCGGCAGATGTAAACAGCATGCGCAGCAGGCGCACGAGATCGGACCGCGAACGCGCCTGCTTCAGAGACAGTCGGCGTTTGGGTGCCCAGATATCGTCATGCGTGGCAGCGACGCTGTTCATAATGGCGTGTTGGTCCTTCGTTGGAGATAACCACCTAGCGAAAGCCGTAGGGCGAAACTAGGGCATTAATACGATCAACTGGATTTTATTGCGGTTTTTGCCTTCCCGTTGCGCAAAGGCTTACCCTGCAAAGGCGCAGACTAGGAGGGCAGTCAGCTGTGTGCGAAAATATCGGTTTCCGGCCAGCCTGCCAGATCCAGTTCAGCGCGCGTCGGCAGGAAGTCAAAACAGGCTTTTGCCAGCTCACTGCGCCCCTCACGTTCCAGCATCTCAGACAGTTTATCGCGAATCTGGTGCAGATAGAGAACATCTGACGCGGCATAAGCGAGCTGTGCCTCTGTCAGTTCTTCTGCCCCCCAGTCAGAGCTTTGCTGCGCTTTGGACATATCCACGCCTGCGAGCTCACGCGAAACGTCTTTCAGGCCATGACGATCTGTATAGGTCCGCACCAGCTTGGATGCGATTTTGGTGCAGAAGACGGGCGTACAGGTCACTCCAAACCATTTGCTGATCATCGCCACGTCGAAACGGGCGAAGTGAAAGATTTTCTCGACAGAGGTGTCAGCCAGAAGCGCTTTCAGGTTTGGCGCATCATAGCTGGACCGATCCAGCTGAACGACATGTGCCGTGCCATCGCCCGATGACAGCTGAACCACACACAGTTTGTCGCGCACGAGAGACAGACCGAGCGTCTCTGTATCAACGGCCACGCTGTCACCAAAATCTACACCAGCCGGCAGATCGCCCTTGTGAAAGTGAATTTTGGTCATGCGCGTCAGATCTCCTGCCAGTGGACTTCATATCCCCGGTGTTTTCCTGTCCCACCGGACAAAGTCAAGCCTCCCGGAATCGCGGGGCTTCAGGAAGAATTAGGATCAATTTATTACCAAACTCACGCAAAAAATTAACTCCTGAGCGGTTCTATCTGCAAAAAGGATAATAAGAATTGGCGGATGGAACGACCAACACCAGCGGCTGGGAGGCCGCAACAACGGGCGCTTTAAGACTGATCAGTCTTGAGATCCCTGATGGGCTGTCTGAGAAAAAAGATATCGATAGAACTGTGGCGACCTACACGGCCCGTTTTCTCGAAAGTCATGTCAAACCCCCTTTCCGATACGATCAGGTCACACCGACCTCATTCATCGTTCATGGCGCATGCCGCCCGAATGAGTTCGAAGACTTTCTTGTATCCCTGCAATTAAGGCTGCGAGAATTTCTCTTCGGCAGCGAAACAGCCTCTAAGGTCGACATTGTCAGCTTCACTGGCAGCGACGATGCGCTGAAAACCTTCATGATGGCAGATGACGCCACGGCGAAACGTCGTGCAGACAGCTATCTGAACGCCTATCAGACCCGTCACCGCGATATTACAGAACAGCATTCAGCCTGGCGCTATGGCTGGCAGGGTGATGCGCGGATCTTCACAGAGCACTTCCGCTATCGGGGTATTCTGGAATGCAAACAGCGCGTGATGATCGGTCAGGCCATCACTGTGGCAGACCATCACTCAGAAACGCAGGACGATATTCACGTCGGTCGTTTCATGGCGGTTCGCGCGCCTCACACGATCGACTTCGAAATCGCAGCATACAAGCATTCGCGCGTCCGGGCCGAGGAAGCCTATAAGGCGGGTTTAAACAGCATTGTGCTGACACCGATTTCGTATCACACGCTCATCGTTCCCGAGGCGCGGGAGAAATATCTCAAAGCCATAGAGGGTGCGCCAAGCTGGGCGAAAAACCTTACCGGTCTGGTTGTCTTCTGTGCTCCGGAGAATGCGAGCGTGAACGCCATTCAACGGTGTGCGGAAGAATTCTCTCCATACTTCCGATTCATTGACTGGCAGGTGCGCTCTGTAAACTTCCAGCCTTCGCAATTCGCAAATAGCCGTCTGAATACGCTGACCTTCGACATCCACGATCAGCTGGACAAGCGCATCGAGGCGATCAAAACCTTTGGTGGATATGCCGATGCACTTCGCAAAATGCGCATACTGCCCGGCATCACCGGGGTAAAAACACGTGACGAAGTTCTGACGGCGATCAAATCTGGCATTCGATATCTGTCAGGTCCGGCCATCACATGCGCGCTGAAGACGCCCTGCCCGATCATGCATGTGTCTCCGGCTGAACTTCCATTCCAGGGCACGAGCCGCTCACTGGAAGACGCACTTCCGCTTTAGGAGGGAATGCTCAGAAAGCTTGGCTCCTGCCCGGACACCAGCTTCACCGCAGTCAGCGGGCCACCAAACACAGCCCCTGTGTCTACATTGATGCGGCGACATCCATCTGCCTGCACGTCCTCTCCCTTTTTATCGGGTGTGTGACCATGCACCACTGTATAACCGTCAAGCGCGCTATTTTTCAGCCAGCTGCTGGGATTGAAGAATCGCGATGACCGCGTCCACAAATGCACTTGCGCAGTATCATCCGGGAAGCTCACCGGATCGATACCCGCATGAACAAAGATCAGCCTGTCTTCCTCATAGACCAGAATATCGGGAAGCGATTTCAGCCAGTCCAGATGATCCCTCGGCATATCCAGCATGATCTCATCATAATCCTGATCGCCAAGGCGATAACTATCGAGCGTTTCACGCCCACCATTCTTCAGCCAGACTTCGAGGTAGGCGGCATCTCCATCCAGGCCAGCGAGCATCATTTCCTCATGATTGCCCATGAGCGATTTCACGCTGAGCAAGGGCTGGTTCTCGGCCTCGGCCTCCAGCGCCATAATCAGATCGACCACGCCTTTGGAGTCTTCGCCGCGATCCAGATAGTCGCCCAGATGAATGATTGCCGCGGCCTGGCCGGGATGGTTCGCCTGATGATCAGACAAAATCTGCCCATGCAGAAGCTTCAATCGGTCTGCCACGCCATGGACATCGCCAATCGCGTAATAAACTGTATCTGTACCCGTAGCCGCCAATGGGTCGTCTTTTCTTTTTTGTGTTCCCGAACACGTATGTATACGAATTTCTGAGACGTTTCCGGCCATACTGCAATGCAGCTTTATTGTTTGCGCAATATGTTTATGATTTGTTCCTTACGAATCCGGATAGGCTAACAGAATGACTAATCCCATTATTTTCATCGGATCAGCCCAGTTCGACCTGGTTCACCTGGGTCTGTTCACGCTTCTGTTTCTTTGCACTCTGCTTGCCTATTCGCTCTGGCCCTACAGAAAGCGCGCAGACACTGCGACGACAAATCTGACGGCCCTGCAAGCGCTGAACAATAAACTGAGCGCTGAACACGCAGGCATGACCGCGCGGCTGACCTCTTTGCAGGAAACGCTGGACCATGAGCGCAAACAGTCTTCCGAGCGTATCGAAGAGATGGAGACCGAAAAGCGCATAATGCAATTGCGCCTTGAGGAAGCCGAAACCCGACTGAGCCGCGCTGAAACCCGCACCGAAGAGCGCGAGCGCGCCATGAAGGAAGAGCGCGAACAAATGACCGCGCTGCGTCAGGAAGTCGAAGACCGCTTCAAGGAGATCGCCCATTCCGCCCTCAAACAGTCTCAGGGCCTGTTTCTGGAAACCGCTAATGAGACCTTCGGTAAGCAGAAAGAAGCGACCGAGGGCAATCTGAAGGCGCTTATGAGCCCTATTCGTGAGGCTATTGGCAAATTCGAAACGCGCGTTGAAGGGCTGGAAAAAGTCCGCGCCGAGGACAAGTCCGCCATTTTCGAACAGGTCAAAAACATTGGCAATATGCTGGTGCGCAATCAGGCGGTCACATCAAAGCTCGTCACCGCGCTCTCCTCCCCGAAAGGCGGCGGCCGTTGGGGTGAGGAAAGCCTGCGCAATGTGATGGAAATGGCAGGCCTCTCTGAACATGCCGACTTCGTCGAACAGCATGGCAGCGCAGGCGACGGCCTTCGCCCGGACGTCATCATCCGTATGCCGGGTGGCCGGGAGATCGTCGTGGATTCCAAAGTCAGTATTGAAGACTTTCTGCAGGCTGCAGACGAAACAGATGAAACCCGACGCAATACCTTCCTTGCCGCTCATGCGCGCAAAATGAAAGACCATGTGAAACGCCTCGCCAGTAAGGAATACTGGAAATACTTTGAAAGCCGCGTGGACTTCGTTGCCATGTATGTGCCGGGTGAGAACTTCTATGCCGCCGCACTGCAGGCAGAACGCGATCTGTTCGACTATGCTGCGCGCAATAAGGTTCTCATCGTTACGCCGTCCACCCTGATCGCGCTGGCGAAAGCCGTTGCTTATGGCTGGCGTCAGGAAGAAGCGGCGAAGAACGCGCTTGAAGCCGCGCAAATGGGCCGCGACCTGCATAAGCGACTTGCGACCTTCACCAACCATATGGAACGTGTCGGCGCGAGCCTTGGCCGCTCAGTCAACGCCTTCAATCAGATGACCGGCTCTTATGAGCGCATGGTTATGCCGCAGGCACGTAAATTCGAGACGCTGCAACTCAGCGATAGCGGAACCGAAATTAAAGACCTGAACCGGATTGAAGAGTTTCCATCCAATACGAACATCACGCCGGAAGATGAGCCTGAAACTGGCGATCTGACACCAGACGGCCTGCCGTTTGGCGTAAACTCTCAAGATTGACGTTTCACCGCAGCGAACCTACTTATAGACCATGGCTATTCGAGAAATTCTGACTGTTCCAAATCCTATCCTCAAACAGGTCTCAACACCTGTCGAAGGCGGCGTCACCGATGAACTTCGCGCGCTGATGGATGATATGCTGGAAACCATGTATGACGCGCCGGGCATTGGCCTTGCGGCGATCCAGATTGGCGTACCAAAACGCATTATCGTCATGGATCTTGGCGGCCCGAATGAAGAAAAGCAGCCAAAATACTTCGTGAACCCGGAAATCGTTGAAACGATTGAAGAAACGCAGCCTTATGAAGAGGGCTGCCTGTCTATCCCGGATTATTACGACGAAGTGGAACGCCCTGCCCGCTGCCTCATCCGTTATCTCGATTATAACGGCAATCAGGTGGAAGAATGGGCTGAAGGCCTGTACGCGGTCTGCATTCAACACGAGATGGACCATCTCGAAGGCACACTCTTCATCGACCACCTCTCCCGCCTGAAGCGTCAGCGCGCCGTAGAGAAGGTCAAGAAAGCCAAACGCCTCAAATCCAAAGCGGCTTAAACCAGCGTGTCCGCCTGGAAACGCTGGTTGTTCGCTCTTTTGGGCGCAGCAGTGCTGAGCGCCGCCGTGCTTGGTATTTTCATTATCGGTGTCTGGATCGGCGATAGCTCAGCCAAAGCCTCATGTCTGGAAATCGGTGGCAGCTGGGACTATACCGCTGGCGATTGCACACTTTCCGCTCCAGAGGACCTCTGATCCATGCGCATTGCCTTTATGGGCTCTCCGGACTTTGCCGTTCCGTCTCTTCAGGCGTTGATCAAGGCAGGCCATGAGATTGCCTGCGTCTATACTCAACCACCACGCCCGGCTGGTCGCGGCAAGAAGCTGCGCAATACGCCCGTCCATGATGCGGCGCTCGCTGCCGGCCTTGAGGTGCGCCACCCGACTTCGCTGAAATCGGATGAGGAAAAGGCTGCCTTCGCGGCGCTGAACCTCGATGCTGCGGCCGTGGTCGCCTATGGGCTCATCCTGCCCAAAGCTATTCTAAACGCGCCCCGCCTTGGCTGTATCAATCTTCATGGCTCTCTTCTGCCGCGCTGGCGCGGTGCTGCCCCTATGCAACGCGCCATTATGGCTGGCGATAAGATGACCGGCGTTCAGACCATGCAAATGGAAGCCGGCCTTGATACCGGCCCGGTTTACCTGACGGCCAGCACCCCTATCACAGCTGAGGACACAGCTGGCACGCTTCACGACCGACTGGCAGAAATTGGTGCGCCGGTTCTTGCCGAAACGCTCGCTGCACTTGAACATTCTGGTCTGGACGCAAAGCCACAAGCCAAAGACGGCGTGACCTATGCCCATAAGCTCGGTCCGGATGATGCACGTATCGACTGGACGAAATCTGCTGAAGAGGTGGACTGGCAAATCCGCGGCTTGTCGCCCTTTCCCGGCTCCTGGTTTGAGATTGATCAGGATGGCGCGCATATTCGCGTTAAAGCGCTTATGTCTCACTATATCGCGGATGCGACGGGCACACCGGGACAGGTTCTGGATGACCAGCTGACCATAGCCTGCGGCACGGGCGCAGTTCGTCTATCCCGCGTTCAGAAAGCGGGTAAAAGCGCGTGTGCGACCTCTGACTTTCTGCGAGGCAATCCCATCACTAGTGGCGATGAGGTCTACTGATGACAGATAACATCACACTGCGTTTTGCGATTGAAGCCGATTTGCCCGCCATCATCACACTGAATGATGAGGCTTTCGGACAAGCCGATGAAGGCAAAATCGTCGCCTTGCTTCACGAAAATGATGAAGCGCTTCTGTCACTCATCGCAGAGCTTGATGAACGTATTGTCGGCCATATTCAGTTTTTCCCGATTGACGCAATTGGCCCCGGCGCAGCGCAGTTTGCGGGCCTTGGCCCAATGTCCGTGCACCCGGATTTTCAGAAAACCGGCATTGGTGGAGAGCTGATTGGCGCGGGCCTGAAAGAGGTTAAAGCGCTGGGCTATCAAAAAGTCTTTGTGCTGGGCCATGCAGACTATTACCCCCGCTTCGGGTTCAGCGTGGATGAAACCGCCGGTATGTCAGCGCCATGGGGCGGGCCGCACTTTATGGCCGTTGAACTCAATCCTGGCAGCCCCCCGCTGGCTGAACTGCACTATCCGTCCGCTTTTTTTGAGTGATCTATGCCCCGCTATAAACTGACCATTGAATATGACGGACGCCCATTCGCGGGCTGGCAGCGTCAGGCAGACCAGCCAAGCGTTCAGGAAGCGCTGGAAAAAGCTGCAACAAAGATAAATGGCGCCCCGGTAAAAGTTCAGGGCGCAGGCCGTACTGATTCAGGTGTGCATGCGACAGGTCAGGTTGCACATATCGACATGGACAAGGACATGCCGGCCGAAAAGGTGATGGATGCCATCAATTATCACCTCAAGCCTAACCCGGTGTCTGTACTGAGATCAGACATGGTCGGCGATGAGTTCCATGCCCGTTTCAGCGCCAAACAACGTCATTATCTCTATCGAATTTCCAATCGCCGCCCGCCGCTGACGCTGGATGCGGGTTTTGCGTGGCGTGTCGGCGCAGCGCTCGATGCAGACGCCATGCATGCCGCAGCCCAGGCGCTTGTCGGCAGTCATGATTTCACAACCTTTCGCGACAGTCAGTGTCAGGCTGACAGCCCTGTCAAATCACTGAACGCGATTTCCGTCACACGTCTTGGCGAAGAGATCCATGTGCGATGCCGTGCGCTGTCCTTTCTGCACCGGCAGGTCCGCTCTATGGTGGGCTCACTGGTCGAAGTGGGCCGGGGCAAGGAAAACACGCTCTGGATTGGCAAAATTCTCGCCGCAGCTGACCGCTCTGCCTGCGGCCCGGTCGCGCCACCTGATGGGCTCCATCTCACACGCGTGGATTACTAATCACCCAGCCATTGATACATGACATAGGCATCGACCAGACCAAGGCGGGGATGGTTGAACGCCTTGGGTAGAGTGCCGACAATATCGAAGCCAAGACGCTTCCAGAGCCCGACGGCAACCTCATTGGCCGACACCACAAAATTGAACTGCATGGCTTTATAGCCAAGCTCTGGCGCAACCTTCATGGAGTGCTCACACATGGCGCGAGCCAGACCACGGCCGCGCGCGGCCTCGCCCGTCATATATCCGCAATTACAGACGTGACGCCCGCCCCCCATCTGATTGGTACGCAGATAATATGTGCCGAGTATCTGGCCATTTTCTTCCGCCACAAAGGTGTGCTTGTCATCGCCCATCCAATAGGCGAGCGCGTCATCCTTTAGCCAGTCCGCATCATATGTATAGGTTTCGCCTGCGCGGATAATCGGCCCGATAATGAACCAGATAGCATCCCGGTCTTCAGGTTTTGCACGGCGAATGGTGATCATTAAGGGCTCCGGCAGGACGGCGCTGAAAAGGTTTTCGAGATATGCGCCGACAGGCGATACCCGGCAAGCAAAAGACGGCGCCCAACCGCCCGATTGGCCTTGTTGCCCTTTACTTGCTGGCTCAAGCCTGTAGCTGATGCACAATAGTCTTCGTCAGCTCAGATAAGTCGGTGCTTCCCATGAAAATCATCAAATACGCCTCACTCAATGCCGGCCCGAAGCTCATCATTACGGGCGCGGTTCACGGCAATGAAAAGGCCGGGGCCGAAGCGATTGCCATGGCGATGGATTTTCTGGACCAGAATGAACTGACACGCGGCAGCGTGACCTTTGTGCCTGTGGTGAATGAAAAGGCTTATGAGCTGAATGAGCGCGGCGCGCCGACCAATCTCAACCGGGATCTCAAAATCCTGGCAACGCCTATCACCAATGAAGAGAAGATCGCGACACGGCTTTGCCCCGAGCTGGCGGCCAATGATGTCCTGCTCGACCTTCACTCCTTCAAAGTAGGTGATGAGCCTTTTGCCCTGATCGGCCCGCGCAATAATATCGATACGCCAGAGCCATTCCGCTTTGCGAGCGAAGAAGAAGACATTGTCAAAGTGCTGGGTGTCCGCACCATCGCGTTTGGCTGGCTGGCTTCCAATGCCTTTAATAGCTTTGACGACAATGCATTCTATTCCGACACCGAAGCCTTCACACCACCGGACCCGCTGAGCAATATCCGCTTTGCCGTTGGCACGACGGAATATACCCGCAGCAATGGCGGCTATGCCTGTACGCTGGAATGCGGCCAGCACGCTGACCCGAATGCGAAGAATGTCGGCTATAACGCCATTCTGAACGCCCTGCAGCTGCTCAACATGCTCGACCGCGATGTCGCGCCGCCAAAGCCTGATTATCGCTGTATCGAAATGCAGGCGCCAATGTTCCGCACCTGTGAGGAAGAGACCCTCGCCCCGGACTTCAAGAACTTCTCACCAATCGCGAAAGGTCAGGCACTGACCTATAAAGATGGCGCGCCGAAGAAAGTCGCCCTGCAAGACGGCTTCATCATGTTCCCGGGCTATGCCTCAGGTGTTGGCGAGAAGATGGGATATTTCGCGACCGCGTCTGATCGCATTTCCTGAGCCCCTCATCTAAAACCCTTCTCCCGAGGGGAGAAGGGCTTCAGGTGTTTTTTAGTCGCGCAGCAGCTCGTTGATCGAGGTTTTAGAGCGCGTACGCTCATCTACTGTTTTCACGATAACTGCGCACGCCAGTGACGGGCCGCCTTTCGGGTCTGGCAGCGTGCCTGGAACAACCACGGAATAGGCTGGAACTTCACCGTAGAAGATTTTGCCGGTCGCGCGGTTCACGATCTTTGTGGACTGGCCAAGGAAGACGCCCATAGACAGGACAGAGCCTTCACGGACGATCACACCTTCAGCAACCTCAGACCGCGCACCGATGAAGCAATTGTCCTCAATCACGACAGGACCGGCCTGAAGCGGCTCCAGAACGCCGCCAATGCCTGCGCCGCCGGAAATATGGACGTTCTTACCGATCTGCGCACAAGAGCCGACAGTCGCCCATGTGTCGACCATAGTGCCGCTGTCGACATAAGCGCCAATGTTCACATAAGACGGCATGAGCACCACGCCCGGCGCAATGAAAGAGCCACGGCGCACAGCACAGTTTGGCACAGCGCGGAAGCCCGCTTCGGTGAATTCAGCTTCGCCCCAGCCTTCGAATTTTGACGGGACTTTATCCCACCAGCTGCCGCCATTCGCGCTGCCGGACTGGAGCGCGTTCGGGTTCAGGCGGAAAGACAGAAGCACAGCTTTTTTGAGCCATTGGTTGACCACCCAATTGCCGTCTTCGCCCTTTTCAGCGACGCGAGCCTTACCACCGTCGAGAAGCAGAAGCGCTTCATTCACGGCGTCGCGGACTTCACCGGTCGTGCTGGTGGAGATGGTGTCACGCGCATCAAAGGCTGCATCGATCACGGTCTGGAGATCGGTAGATGTCATTGTTTTAGTCCTGAACCTATTCGGATGGGGTTTTATTGGTTTTCTGCGCCGTCTTTAGAAAGGTTGTCAGGCAATCCGTCAAATGGTGAATGTGATCAGCCGCGTCTCCGGCACCCGCAGGACGCGCGCCTTCGGGCTCATGGCTCCAGTCTTTGTCAGAATGGACAAGCACAGTCGTATAGCCCAGATCGTGCGCTGTTTTCAGATTTCGGGATAAATCTTCAAACATTACAGCCGACTGCGGCTTGATATCGAAACGGGCATGCAGTTTGTCAAAAGCAGACCGACGTGGCTTCGGCTCATAGCCCGCATCCTCAATGCCAAAATACCCATCAAACAGGCCATCAAGGCCAAGTTTGGTCACCACGCGATCAGCGTGTTTTTTTGAGCCGTTGGTGAAGATATATTTGCGCCCGGGCAGGTCCCGCACTGCATCGCGCAGATCCAGAAGCTCCGGAATAGGCGTCAGATCAATATCATGAACGAAGTCCAGATAGGGCGCCGGGTCGACACCGTGGATCTGCATCATACCGTTCAGCGTGGTGCCGTGTTCAGCATAGTATTGTTTCTGCAGGCGTCGGGCTTCGTCTTCCGGCAGTTTTAGCGCCTGCGAAACGAATTGCGTCATGCGCACATCAATCTGCGCAAACAGATCGCATTCGGCCGGATAAAGCGTGTTATCGAGGTCGAACACCCATTGGTCAGCATGTTTGAGGTCGGCGCTCATAATGGCTCCTCGGTTTCCATGAACTCAAAATCGCGTTCAAAGAACTCATAAATCAGCAGACCGTCCGCAGGAACCTCTGTTTCGACGAAACCAGCGTCTTCATAGAAATTCGCGGCACAATTCTCGCGGCCCAGAATCGCAAACTGAGACTGAGACAGGCAGAAAATTTCATTTCCGTCAGCGATACGTTTGCGCCCGTCAGGCGTATCCATTTCAGCGTAGACGAAATGGGAGGTTTCGATCAGCGCCTGATCAACGACACGCTCACATGTGCCAGCAGCAAGGCTCCACCAGCCGCGGCTTTCCCAGCCCTCACCTCTTCGGCGGCCTATGGCGGCCCAGACGCGGTTGTTTGATCGATTACAAAGCGTCAGCCCGATCGAACGTGCACGCTCAATGGCAATCTGTTCCAGATAGTCGATGAGCTGTGTGTCAGTCGTATCGCCGGGCAAATCCTGATCATTCAGAAAAGTTCGGATGGCCGAACGCGTGCGGCGGCCGATATAGCCATCAATCGCACCGGATTCGATACCCGCATCATCCAGAAGGCGCTGAATACCCGCCGCCATGGCGTTCTGTTGGTTCCATTGCTGGGTTTCGCGCAGCGTGGTTGTCCAGCTGGTCCGGTCTTCAATTGTCACAGGCTGAAAACCGCGCGCCTCCAGGCCCATGGCTGCGCAGTCCGGAGGGGTCTCAACAGAGAATGTGCCCTGACTGTCGACGCAGAACTCATAATCGCCAGTCCAGGACTTAACACCACCGCGATGCGCGCGGGAGGTTCTGCCATAAAGGAAATAAATGCCCTCGCGCAAGGGCGCCTGCAGCACCACCCGGCACTCACCCGGGCGGACGCGTGTCCAGCCCTCTACAACGACATCATTGCCGACCTGACGGCCCGTAGAGAGTTCAGCGATACGGCTGGTCTCATTACAGACGGACCAGCCCTCTGCGTCCTGTGCATGTGCGCGGCCCACACAAAGGACCGCCAGAAGAAGGAAAAGGCTAAGACCGATCAGGGTCTGAAATGAGCGTGCCTGCGCCATGATCTGTAAACAGCTCCACCAAAAGGGCGTTAGGTTTGCGGCCGTCCAGAATAACAGCTGCTTCGACACCATTGTCCACGGCAGAAGATGCCGTTTCCAGTTTTGGAATCATACCGCCTTTAGCAGTACCATCTGCAACAAGTTCTGGCACCTGAGAGGCCGTGATGGAGCGCATGAGCTGGCCCTGCTTGTCCAGAACGCCGGTCACGTCTGTCATCAAGAGCAGTCGTTTGGCCTTCAGTGCCTCAGCAATCGCGCCTGCAGCGGTGTCTGCATTGATGTTGAAGCTTTCATAGTTGGAGCCAACACCCAGAGGTGCAATGACGGGAATAAAGCCCTCAGATGCGTTTGCCAGCGTCTGGATAACATCTGGCGTCACCGTTTCCGGTTCACCAACAAAGCCGAGGTCCACAACGCGCTCAATCGCGGAGTCCGGGTCACGTACAGTGCGCTGAAGCTTCTTCGCTTTCAGAAGGTTCGCATCCGCACCAGAGAGGCCAACCGCTTTACCGCCCGCCATATTGATGGACCGGACAATCTCTGTGTTGATGGAACCAGCCAGCACCATTTCCACGACGGACAGGGTTTTGTCATCAGTAACGCGTTGGCCGTCTTCAAAGGCAGATTTAATGCCGAGCTGTTCCAGCATTTTACCGATTTGCGGACCACCGCCATGCACGACAACAGGGTTCACACCCAGCTGCTTCAGAAGAACCACGTCGCGCGCAAAGCTGCGCGACAGCTCTGCGTCCACCATGGCATGGCCGCCAAATTTGATGACAACAGTCTGGCGATGATAGCGCTGAATGAATGGAAGCGCCTCGGACAGTGTTTTGGCGGATTGGAAGCCCGGATCTGTGTCGCTCATCTTTTAACTCTTCAGATTATTTCAGCAGCGCGATCTCAGCGCGCAGTTCTGCAAGGCCATCGCCCGTTTCACTGGATGTTTCAAACACCACCGGGTGGAAGGCAGGACGCTTTTTCAGACGTTTCAGGACCGCCTCAATCAGACCATCACGCTCAGCACGCTTCAGCTTGTCTGTCTTGGTCAGAACGATCTGATAAACGACGGCAGTGGTGTCGAGCAGATCCATGATCTCTTCATCGGCAGGCATGATGCCGCGACGGGAATCGATCAGAAGGAAGACACGTTTGAGCGTCGCCCGGCCACGCAGATAGTTCAGCGTAAGCTTGGTCCAGCGCGCAATTTCTGTCTTCGACGCACGGGCATATCCATAGCCCGGCAAGTCGACCAGAAACAGCTCATCATTGAGATTGAAATAATTCAGCTCGCGCGTACGGCCCGGCTCGTTTGAGCTGCGCGCAAGATTTTTGCGATTGGTCAGGCCGTTGATCAGGCTGGATTTGCCGACATTAGAGCGACCCGCGAAGCAGATTTCAGAAAAGTCAGCCGGGGGCAGGCCTTTCAGGTCGGCAACACCGCGCACGAAATCGATCGGCGCGGCGAATAAAAGCCGTCCATTTTCTATCTGTTCTGCGTCATAGCGTTCGTCGCTCACTCGCTCGCTTCACCTTTTTTGCTGAACAGCTTGCCGATCAGTTTGTCGACCTGGGTCTCCTGACCGTGGCGACGCATGATCACGTATTGCTGCGCAATTGAGAGTATGTTGGACCAGCACCAATAGATCACCAGACCAGCGGCAAAGCCCGCAAATACGAAGGTCAGGACGATTGGCATCAGGCCAAAGATCATCTGCTGCGTTTTGTCTGCTGGCGGCGGGTTCAGAGATTGCAGAGCCCACATAGTGATGCCGTAGAAGATTGGCAGAATACCGATCAGCAGAAGCGGCTCACCGATCAGCGGAACGCTGGCCAGAGCATCATGTGAAATCGGCAGAAGGCCGAACAGATTGCCCAGCGCAGATGGGTCCGGCGCGGACAAGTCATTGATCCATGGCAGAAGCGGGAATGGCTCATGGCGCATCTCAATGGTCACGAAGAGTGTTTTGTAGAGACCATAGAAGACCGGGATCTGGACAAAGATCGGCAGACAGCCTGCAAGCGGGTTCACACCTGCTTTCTGATACAGCTCTGCGAGCTGACGCTGTTGTTCCTGCTTGTCTTCGACTTCTTCACGAATGCGCTTCATCGGCTCGGAGAGCTCACGCATTTTCGCCATAGACTGATACGCCTTGGTCTGAATAGGGAAGAAGATCGCCTTCACCAGAACGGTGAGGATGAGAATTGAATAACCGAAATTGCCAACAACGCCGTTGATCATTGTCAGGATGAAGAAGAATGGCTTGGTCAGCCAGAAGAACATGCTGCCCCAGTCAATCGCATCCTCGAAACGAGAAATGCCAAGGTCTTCTTCATAGGCCTGCAGCGTTGCGGACTCTTTGGCGCCGCCAAAAACGCGCGTCACAGAGGTTGTGCTTTCACCCGGGCCCAGGAGAGCGACTGCGCCATCAGCGCGCGCTTGCAGAACCTGACCGGAATCACGGTTGATCGTACGATAGCTGACATTGAATGGCTGCGTCTGATCAGGAATCAGAGCGCCAAGCCAGTATTTAGACGTCAGGCCAATCCAGCCGCCATTGGCGCTGTCACGGCTGAAGGTCTCACCTTCCTGAAGCTTTTTATACTTGGTGAGGTGAAGCTCGTTCCCTGTAGCGGCAACCAGACCTTCGTGAAGGATGTGGAAATTCGCCAGATCATCCGGCACGCCAAACTGGCGGAGCACACCATATTGCTGAACGGATTGCTCAAGCGCGGATGTGTTGGTGATCGTGTCTTCAAAGGTGAACATGAAATTGTCGTCAATGGAGACAACACGCGTGATGGTCATGCCGCCCGTTTCATAGCTCAGTGTGACCGGGCTGTCTGGTGTCAGCTCTTCACCGGAAACCAGCTGCCAGGGCGTCTGGGCATCAGTGATGGAATTGCCTTCAGCATAGGTCCAACCGATAGACGCGTAATAGCCATCGCTTCCGCTTTGAGGCTGGAAAATCTGAACTTCCGCATCTGGATTTTCATTTTCCATGTCTTCGACGGTTTCATAATACCCACGAAGATTGAGGCTATCGATGCGCGAACCACGCAAAAGAAGAGACCCGTCAACAGCAGGGCCTGCAAATGGGATGCGCACATCCTCATACACGGGCTGGGCTGGTTCAGAAGACGCCGCAAGTTGTGCCGGGTCAGTCGTTTCAGTCGACGCGGCCTCTGTGGCGGCCTGACGTTCAGCAAGCGCGGCATCGCGTTCAGCCTGCTCCGGCCCCCAGAACACCAGCTGCCAGACCAACATGATCCCTGCAATCGCCACCATCGCAATGATAAGATTGCGCAGATTGGTTTCCTGTTGCATGTGCTGCTGCCCTGTTTTTCTGAGCGCTCGGCCCGTTATTTATTTCGCGGAAATTTCCCGGTGGAGCCTTATCAACGCAGTTTCCACATCGTCAAGCAAACGATCCCATGGAGCAGTCGCTGTTCCGGCTCTCGCGATAAATACATAGTCGAAACCCGGGAGCGCATGCTGCGGCAAAAGCTCGCGCGAGGCGACACGCAAACGGCGCCGAGCCCGGTTTCGGACAACAGCGCCGCCAATTTTTCGCGTAGTGGTAAAGCCTTCGCCGACGTGCGGCTGACCGTCTTTACGGTCTCGTCCCTGCACCACAACGAGGTGACGCCGAGCAGCACGTCCTTTCGCCGTCTGAAGAAATTCTCTACGAACCTTCAGCCGACGAATTTCAACGGCTTCCACTTATGATGCGCTCAGGCGTTTACGGCCTTTAGCGCGGCGGTTCGCAAGTACCTTGCGACCGTTCTTTGTTGACATGCGGCTGCGGAACCCGTGGGTACGGGCACGCTTCAGTCGACTTGGCTGGAATGTGCGTTTCACGGCTCACGCCCCTTAATCTTGGAAAGGGCCGGTGGATAAGGGTTTTAAAAAGCATCGTCAAGCACAATCGACACAAAATTCCGCCGATTTTTGAATCTCTTACCCATCGCGGAACTCTCACAGCCACTTGAAAGGTGGAGATTGATCGTGAGCGGACATTCGATACCCGGCGAACTATATACCCTGCATGACGAAACGATACACTAAATACAAATCTGCGCGCCTGGTCGCCCTTACGCTTACGAGCGCAGGATTCGCGCTTCCGGGCGTCGGCTTTGCCGACACGCAATCAGCCACAGCCGGCAGCACGCAAGGCCGATTGGTCGATAACGCCCCATGGAATGATGTACTGAACACTTATCTGGTAGAAAGCCCGGACGGCATTTACCGCTTCGACTATGGCGGCCTAAAAGCCGATGAAGATGCTCGCTCACGTCTGGGCTGTTATATCTCGGCACTCGCCGCCTCGCCGATCTCCAGCTGGACGGACGAGGAACAATTTGCCGCCTACGCCAATCTCTATAATGCGCTCACCGTGCAAATCGTCGTTGAGCATTACCCAGTCGATTCGATCCGGGATATTGGCGGTGGCCTTTTCTCGCGTGGGCCATGGAAGGAAGACCTCATCACCGTAGAAGGCGAAAGCCTGTCTCTCGATGATATTGAACACGGCATTCTGCGCGAGCGCTTTGATGACCCGCGCGTCCATTATGCGGTGAATTGCGCCTCACTCGGCTGCCCCAACCTTCAACCCCACGCATGGACAGCTGAAACCCTGGACACTGATCTGAATGCTGCCGCCCGCGCGTATATCAATCATCCACGCGGCGTGACGGTGCGCTCCGATGGCCGCTTAAAGCTTTCCAGCATTTACCGCTGGTTTCGCGAAGATTTCGGAAGCACCGAACGCGGCGTGATCGAGCACCTGCTCCTCTATGCTGATGAAGACCTCACCGCGCAAATTAATGCGCGCCCCGACATTGCCAATCATGTGTATGATTGGTCCCTGAATGACGCTACACAAGAATAGCCGTCTCTATAAGGCAGGAAACAGAAGACGACATGACCTCCCCCGACACTGAAACCAGCGCAGAACAAGCGCCAGCAAAAACCAACTGGCTAATACGGCTCTTGCCGGTCGCTATTGTGATTGCAGGCCTCATCGCCGCCTATATGGCAGGGCTCCACAAATACCTGTCTCTGGAAACGCTGGAAGCGCAGCGCGCATCCCTGAAAGAGTTCGTCTCCGCGCATTTAATCGAAGCCGTGCTGGCCTTTGTGCTGATCTATGCGCTGGCAACACTCTTCATGCTGCCGGGTGCGTTGTGGATCACGATTGCCGGTGGCTTTCTGTTCGGCCTTGTTGGCGGATCAGCCGCGACAGTGTTCGGCGCGACGCTGGGCGCGTCTCTCCTGTTCTTCGCCGCACGCACCTCTATCGGCGAGCCGCTGCGCCAACGCGCTGGCCCCTTCCTTCGCAAGCTAGAGGCAGGTTTCCGCGAAAATGCGCTCAGCTATATGTTCTTCCTGCGCTTTCTGCCCATGGTGCCCTTCCCTGTCGCGAATATCGCGCCGGCACTCCTTGGCGCTAAGGCACGTGATTTCATCCTCTCCACCTTCTTTGGCATCATGCCGGGTGTCATCGCCTACACATGGGTGGGCGCAGGTCTGGGCGGCGTGTTTGACCGTGGTGAAGACCTGAACCTTGGCGGCTTTTTCTGGCAGGTTGCACCACCTCTGGCCGCGCTGGCTGTGGTGAGCCTTATCCCAGCCGTGTTGAAGCGCTTCCGAAAAACCCCGACAGTAACGCCCGAGAGCAACGGATAACATGATGTCTAAAACCCGTCTCAATGCCGATCTCGTCGTGATCGGCGCCGGTTCCGGTGGCCTTTCCGTTGCCTCTGGCGCGGCCCAGCTGGGCCTCAATGTCGTGCTCTTCGAGAAGGGCGAAATGGGCGGCGACTGCCTGAATACGGGCTGCGTCCCATCCAAAGCCCTGCTCGCAGCCGCCAAAACCGCGCATACTGTTCGAAAAGCGGGTAAATATGGGATTGTCACACAAGAGCCATCGGTCAAATGGACAGCGGTCAAAGCCCATCTTCAAGGGGTGATTGACCAGATCGCGCCCGTAGACAGTCAGGAACGGTTTGAAGGCCTTGGCTGCACCGTCATCCGTGAGCTGGCGCAGTTCAATAACAAAACCACCATCACATCTGACAGCTATGAGGTGAAAGCCCGTCGCATTGTTATCGCCACCGGCTCGCATCCGCTCATTCCGCCAATCCCCGGATTGGAAGCATGTCCCTACATCACCAATGAAACCATCTTCGATTTGCCGGACCTCCCGTCACATCTGGTCATTCTGGGTGGCGGGCCGATCGGAATGGAAATGGCACAGGCCTTCAAACGCCTCGGCTCAGAGGTGACCGTTGTCGAAATGGGCAAAGCGCTGGGCGTGGCAGATCCCGCTCACGCTGGCGAAGTCGTCCACCATTTACGCGAGGAAGGCATTACAGTTCTTGAAGGCCATAAAGCGACCAGTGTCAGCGCGTCGTCTGGTGAAGTGCTCGTCACCGCCGAGCACGAAGGCGCTGAAATCAACGTCAAAGGCTCTCACCTGCTTGTTGCGCTCGGCCGCGCACCAGCACTTCACGGTCTGAACCTGGAAGCTGGCGGCGTGGACTTCACACCAAAAGGCATCACCACCAAGCCAAATCTGCGATCCGTGTCCAACTCACGCGTCTGGGCGGTGGGCGATATTGCCGGGCGCGGACAGTTCACGCATCTGGCAGGCTGGCATGCGAGCATTTTCGTTCAGGCCGCCCTGATGAAATTGCCCGCAAAGGCGGTGAGCGAGCAAATCCCGGCTGTGACCTATACCGATCCTGAAATTGCTCAGATCGGCCTTTCTGAACAGGCCGCACGCGAACGCGATGGCGACGACCTGCAGGTGATCGAATTTCCGTTTGAGGAGAATGACCGCGCCATAGCTGAACGTCAGACTGCAGGCTCTGCCAAACTCTTCATTGGCAAGGGCGATAAAATCCTTGGCGCTAGCATTCTTGGACAAGGCGCTGGTGACATTTTGCAGATTGTTTCACTGGCAATGGCAAACAAACTGAAAATGCGCGACCTCACCAAATGGATCTCGCCATATCCGACACGCGCAGAAGTCGTAAAGCGTGTTGCGAGCCTCTACTTTCAGCCAAAAGTCTTCGGCGCAATGGCCCGGAAAATTGTGAGTATAACTCAACGTATTCCGTGATGACTTGTTCTTCGCGGGACTCGCGATTACATGCTTTTCGATATGGGCATGTTGCGCACAACCAAAACGGGCGTCGATGGCGCAAACGAAAAAGCCCGGAACTGGGGACCGGGGCTTTCTTCACGCCTTTTTGCCCTCACCATTGCCTTCATTCTGATCGCTGAAGCGCTCATCCTTTTGCCATCCATCGCAAACTTCCGCGACACCTGGCTGAATGAGCGCGTTGAGATGGCGCAGACCGCCGTTCTCGCCCTTGAGGCTGCCCCCGAACGTCAGGTGTCGGACCAGTTATCCCGCGACCTTCTGGAACGCGCGCGTATCGTCGCCGTGGCCGTTAGCAGTGATATGGGCCGGGAGATCATCCTCTCGCCCGCTATGGAAATGTATGGCGAGTTTGAACTGGTTGACCTTCGCAGCGAGGGCTTTTTCCAGCGCTATACCGAAACCATGAACATGCTCGCCCGCAATGATATCGATTTTATCCGGATCATTCAGGAGCCGCGCTTTGAGGCTGAATATGTAGAAGTGGTGGTCGAAGCCCTGCCCCTGAAAATGGAGCTGAAGGAATTCACCTTCCGGGTCATTCTCTTGTCGCTCTTCATTTCCACCTTTGTTGGAGTGCTGATCTATCTCTCGCTTGTCTTTCTGGTCGTTCGCCCGATCCGGAAGATCACAGGCGCGATCGAATCCATTCGCGACGCCCCGCGAGACTTCATTGATGACATTCAGCCAACCGGACGCAGCGATGAGATCGGCCGCGCGGAAGATTCGCTGCACGATATGCAGACTACTGTGCGCGCAGCCCTCCGCGAACGGGAACACCTTGCACAGCTCGGCGAGGCCATGGCGAAGATCAATCACGATCTGAGAAACTCGCTCGCAGCGGCGCAGATTGTGTCTGATGGCCTGAATATGAGCGAAGACCCGCGCGTACAGCGCGCTGCGCCGCGTCTGGAACGCGCACTCGAACGCGCCATTTCACTGGCGGAAGACACACTCAAATTTGGCCGCTCAGAATCACCAGAACCGCATATTGGCGAGTACATTCTGGCGGACATCATCGCCGAGGCCGCTCTTGAAGGCCTCGCCGCGCATCCGGATGTCCATTTTGAGCACAGTGTAGATGATGCTCTGCGCGCCCGCATCGACGCGGACCATCTGCACCGGATCATCGTAAACCTCGTGCGTAACGCGGCTCAGGCGCTTGCCGCACGTATCTCACAGGCAAAGCCCGGCGAGATACGTATCAGCGCAACGCTGACCGCATCTACGATCTGTCTGAATTTGTCAGATAATGGACCCGGCATTCCGAAGCGTATGCAGGAGACGGTCTTCCAGCCTTTCACAGGCTCCCGGAAGGAAGGTCGCTCCGGGCTAGGCCTTGCCATTGCCCGGGAGCTTGCGTCTGGCATGCAGGCCCGTCTGGATCTTGTCAGCACGGGCCCGGATGGGACGGTGTTTGAGCTTACGCTCCGTCGATAGGTTTATTCGGCTGCCTCGACAGCGATGACGATACCCTCACGGCGCGGGTCAGCTGCGCCCTCAAGGCTATCCTCACGCACGACAATGGCATGCAGGCCGGAATTCTCACCAGAGCGCTCAGCGACGCTGTATCCGCGACCTGTCAGCATTGTGCCAATCTCTGCGCCTTCACCGCGTGAGGTTTCAACGCCAACGGTTTCACCACGAGCGATGATGTTCGGGAAGTCGACCGCCTCCTGTGCGCTCATACCCCAGTCGAGCACGCCAACCAGTGTCTTGGACACATAAGCGATGATCTGGTTGCCGCCCGGAGAACCGGTCACCATGAAGAGGTCACCTGCATCGTCAAAGACGAGGCTTGGAGACATGGAAGACCGTGGACGCTTTCCGCCTGCCGGTGCGTTGGCGATTGGCAAGCCATTCAGCGTTGGCGCACGAGAGAAGTCTGTCAGCTCGTTATTGAGCAGGAAGCCAGATGCCCAGCGGGATGCGCCAAAGGCCGATTCAACCGTCGCCGTCATAGAGACCGCATTGCCATAGGTATCGATGATGGAGATATGCGTCGTGCCCGGCGCATGCTCGGTCATGTCGCGGCCCCACATGTCGATCATTGGCTCACCGCGCAGTACCTCACCCGGATCGCCCGGTGTCGGAACGGCGCCCGGCTCAAACCGGTCATTCATGCGAACATCCAGATAATCCGGATTGAACAGGTCTTCGGTTGGAACGGTCACGAAATCCGCATCGGCGACGTAATGGTCACGGTCAGCATAAGCGATGCGTTGCGCGTCAATGAAGGCGAGCAGACGACCATCTTTATCGTCCGGCTCAAGGTCGGCGATAAAGCGCTCATAAAGGCCCATGATCGCGTTCTGTGTCGAACCACCGGAAGATGGCGGCGGCGCAGAACAGATGGTGTAGCTGAGCGCCTCGCCGCAGACAGCATCACGCACGACAACTTCATAATTAGCGAGGTCTTCCATCGTCATGGCGCTACCCAGCGGGCCGGCCGTTGCACTTGCGATAATGGATTCAGCGATCGGGCCGGTATAGAAAGCTTCCGCGCCATTTTCAGAAATCGCGCGCAGCGTCGCTGCATAGTCCGGATTGTCGCGAGTGTCGCCCGGCTGAAGCGGCTCACCTTCGGGGTAGAAATAAGCTGCCGTATCCGGGTTATCATCCAGCTGCATGACCGCACGCAGACGGTCACTGGAAAGTGAACCGGAAAGGCGCGGCGAAACGACAAAGCCTTCATCCGCCAGCGTGATCGCATCTTCAAACAGGCTCGGCCATTCGACGATACCGAACGCCTCATATGCCGTTTCATAAAGTGCCACCTGGCCCGGAACGCCAATCGACAGACCGCTCTGCCAAGAGGTGATGAAGTCACGGACCTCGCCATTCTCATCTACAAAATAGTTTTCAGTCGCGGCAGCTGGGGCTGTTTCGCGGCCATCAAACACGCTGACATCGCCGCTCTCATGGTCATAAACGACCATGAACGCACCGCCGCCAATGCCTGAAGATTGCGGCTCAACAAGACCCAGAACGCTGTGAACGGCAATCGCGGCATCGACCGCATGGCCACCCGCCGCCAGAACGCGCGCGCCAGCCTCAACAGCCCGTGGGTCTGCCGCAGTCACCATGCCGCCATAGGTCCAGCCATCCGGCGCCAGAACCACCTCTTCGGTTGGCTCGGTGGTCACGGCCTCTTCAGCAGAAGGTGAACAGGCTGCCAGAAGTGCAAAAGCCGGAAGCGTGTACAGAGAAAAGCGCATTACAAAAGTTCCTTGGCGTCAGTTTGAATGCACCATACACCCAAGGCATGAGAGTGAAAGGCAGGTTATGGCAAATCCCGGACAGTTTAATCTCATCACCGATATTGACGGCATCATGGTCGGAAATGCTGAAGATGAAGGCGTCGCCACAGGCGTGACAGTGATCCGCCCTCCGGCACGATCTGTCTGCGCGGTTCACATTGCAGGCGGCGGCCCGGGCACGCGGGAAACCGATGCGCTGAAGCTCGGCACGCTGGTCGATGATGTAGATGCCATTGTTCTGTCTGGTGGCTCTGTATATGGCCTGGCCTCCGCAGATGGCGTCATCGCCGAACTGGGCGCGAAAGGGGATGGATTTGCACTGATGGAGCTGCCGGGCGTTCCAAAGTCTCCCATCGTGCCGTCGGCCATTCTTTATGATCTGGCCAATGGCGGCGACAAAGCTTGGGGCACGAGCCCACCTTATCTGCGCCTTGGGCATGAAGCCTTTGCAGACCTCTCTGACAGTTTCCAGCTTGGGCGTACAGGCGCAGGTTATGGCGCACGTGCAGGCGCGCTTCAGGGCGGGCTTGGCTCTACCAGTATTGTCTCAAATGACGGCCTCACCGTCGGCGCAATTGTGGCCGTGAACTCATTTGGTTCGGTAAAAGTGCCGAACACACAAAGCTTCTGGGCCGCACCATACGAAATCGGAGATGAATTTGGCGGCATTGGCATGCCAGATAGATTCGACTTCGACCCGGAAGACTGGGGCGCGGCGAAGGCCAACCCTGCTCCGCGCGAAAACACCACCATTGCCACCATCGCGACCGACGCTGCGCTAACGCCTTCTGAAACCCAGCGCCTGGCCGATATGGCCGTAGCGGGCATGGCGCGCGCTATACGCCCGGTCTTTGCACCGTTTGATGGCGATGTCGTCTTTGCCATTTCCACTGGCACGAAAGACCTTTCAGAGCCTCGCGCGCTCACACTGGCAAGCCTTGGAGAGCTCGCCGCCAGCACGCTTGCACGGGCAATTGCACGTGGCGTTCACGCAGCAAACCCACCAGACGCAACCAGCTGATCACGCCCCCGGGCAAGGGATGGAAAAGGAAACTCTAAAAAAGTGTATTTTTTTCTATTCCAGACGCTTGCCATAGCGTCTGCCTTTCTGTATTGACGCCCTTCTTCTCGGCGCGGACTGGTAGCTCAGTTGGATAGAGTACTTGGCTACGAACCAAGGGGTCGGGGGTTCGAATCCTCCCCAGTCCGCCACTTTCCTTCCTGAAAATCATTCTCTTTGGACACTCAGAGTCAGCTCGATTCTGCGCTCTGCAGACGCACTGATCTCGTGAGCCATTCATTTCCTGCATACCGTTTGGGCGCTCATGGATCCCACGGACAAATAATACGCTCCGACCAAAGACTAGGTTCGACACTCTATAATGGGCTGGAATGCGTCTTGCGCGCTGGCCCAGTATTGATTACGCATGCGCGCAAGAACTCAGGTCGTTTCTCGACCTTCAGTCCAACTTTGCTGCAATCGCGCGCAATTACTCCGATCGACTGGGAAATAGATGAGCCTTTATACCGACTACCTCGCTGAGATTGAAACCCGCAAGACAGAGGGCCTGGCGCCCAAGCCTGTTGAGGATGGAGCGCTCGTTGAGGAGCTCATTTCTCAGATCAAGGACACGGCAAATCCGCACCGCGAAGATTCCCTGAAATTCTTCATCTACAACACCCTGCCAGGCACAACGAGCGCAGCAGGCGTGAAAGCAGCCTTCCTGAAAGAGATCATTCTGGGCGAAGAAGCTGTCGCTGAGATTTCTCAGGACTTTGCGTTCGAGCTTCTCTCTCACATGAAGGGCGGCCCATCTGTTGAGGTGCTTCTGGATCTCGCTCTGGGCGGCGACGCTGACATTGCTGGCAAAGCCGCTGAAGTGCTCAAAACTCAGGTCTTCCTCTATGACGCTGACATGGAACGCCTCGCAGACGCTTACAAAGCGGGCAATACGGTCGCTGCAGACATTCTTGAAAGCTATGCGAAGGCTGAGTTCTTCACCAAGCTTCCTGAGGTCGAAGAAGAAATCAAAGTCGTTACATTCATCGCTGGTGAAGGCGATATTTCAACCGACCTGCTCTCTCCGGGCAATCAGGCGCACTCCCGCTCTGACCGCGAACTGCACGGCAAATGCATGATCTCTCCTGAAGCTCAGGATGAGATCGTCGCTCTGCAGAAGCAGCATCCGGACGCACGTGTCATGCTGATCGCTGAAAAAGGCACGATGGGCGTTGGTTCATCACGTATGTCTGGCGTGAACAACGTCGCGCTCTGGGCTGGCAAGCAGGCAAGCCCTTACGTACCTTTCGTCAACATTGCACCAGTTGTTGCAGGCACGAACGGTATTTCCCCGATCTTCCTGACGACAGTTGGCGTGACCGGCGGTATCGGCATCGACCTCAAAAACTGGGTCAAGAAAACCGACGCTGACGGCAAAGTCGTCAAAGACGAAAATGATGAGCCAGTCCTCGAGCAGGCTTACTCTGTTGAGACAGGCACGGTCCTGACGATCAACACTAAAGAGAAGAAGCTTTATAACGGCGATAAAGAGCTGGTTGATATTTCATCTGCCTTCACGCCGCAAAAAGTTGAGTTCATGAAAGCCGGCGGGTCTTACGCTGTTGTCTTCGGCAAGAAGCTGCAAACCTTCGCTGCGGCAACGCTCGGCCAGGAACTCAAATCTGCATACGCGCCATCTAAAGAGATTTCTCATGAAGGTCAGGGCCTGACCGCGGTTGAGAAAATCTTCAATAAGAACGCTGTGGGCACGACACCGGGCAAAACCCTGCATGCCGGCTCTGACGTGCGCGTCGAAGTGAACATTGTCGGCTCTCAGGACACAACGGGCCTGATGACCTCTCAGGAACTGGAAGCCATGGCTGCGACGGTGATTTCACCAATCGTAGACGGCGCTTACCAGTCTGGCTGTCACACAGCGTCCGTCTGGGACCTGAAAGCTCAGCGCAATATTCCGAAGCTGATGAGCTTCATGAACAAATTCGGCCTGATCACCGCACGTGACCCGAACGACAAATACGCGCCAATGACGGACGTGATCCACAAAGTTCTGAACGACATCACCGTGTCTGATCAGGACATCATCATTGGCGGCGACAGCCACACGCGTATGTCCAAAGGCGTCGCGTTCGGTGCTGACTCCGGTACGGTTGCTCTGGCGCTCGCAACGGGTGAAGCAACCATGCCAATCCCTGAGTCTGTCAAAGTAACGTTCAAAGGCACGCTGAAAGACTATATGGACTTCCGTGACGTGGTTCACGCGACACAGCAGCAAATGCTGAAACAGTTCGGCGAGAACGTCTTCCAGGGCCGCGTGATTGAAGTTCACATCGGTACGCTTCTGGCAGACCAGGCCTTCACCTTCACCGACTGGACGGCTGAGATGAAAGCGAAAGCGTCTATCTGTATCTCAGAAGACGAAACGCTGATTGAATCGCTCGAAATCGCGAAGAGCCGCATTCAGATCATGATCGACAAAGGCATGGACAATGCCAATGGCGTCCTGGCCGGCCTGATTGCGAAAGCGGACAAGCGTATTGCTGACATCAAATCTGGCGACGTGCCGGTTCTGAAACCAGATGCAAACGCGAAATACTATGCTGAAGTGGTTGTTGATCTCGACGAAATCATTGAGCCAATGATCGCCGACCCTGACGTGAACAATGAAGACGTGTCCAAGCGCTATACGCACGACACAATCCGTCCGATCTCTTACTATGGTGGCGACACCAAAGTTGACCTCGGCTTCATCGGTTCCTGTATGGTCCACAAAGGCGATATGAAGATCCTCTCTGAGATGCTTCAGAACCTTGAGAAGATCCACGGCAAGGTTGAGTTCAAAGCACCGCTCGTCGTTGCGCCGCCGACTTACAACATTGTTGACGAGCTGAAAGAAGAAGGCGACTGGGAGCTTCTGCAGAAGTATGCCGGTTTCGAATTCGACGATTCAGCACCAAAGAACGCAGCACGTACCAAATATGAGAACATGCTCTATCTGGAACGTCCGGGCTGTAACCTCTGCATGGGTAACCAGGAGAAGGCTGAAAAAGGCGATGCCGTGATGGCAACATCTACGCGCCTCTTCCAGGGCCGCGTTGTGGAAGACTCCGACAACAAAAAAGGCGAGTCCCTGCTCTCCTCCACACCTGTCGTGGTTCTCTCCACCATTCTTGGCCGTACGCCTACGATTGATGAGTATCAGGCCGCTGTTGAGGGCGTCAACCTCACCAAATACGCGCCGCCTAACCGCGCTTTCTAAGGCGGTTAATCTTCAATGATACAAACCAGAACGGCCACCCAGATCGGGTGGCCGTTTTGCTTTATGCGCTTGTGGATGCACCCATAAGAAAAGGCGCGATGCTGACTGCATCGCGCCTTCTTTGTTTTGGACATGTCGAGCTATTCCGACAATAGGGCTAAAACCGCCCCAGATTAGTGCAGCGCGACTTCTGGCTTACGTGCACGGGTAACCCAAGGATAGCTGCCCTGCGTGCCGATAGAGAACGCCTCAGCGTTTTCAAAGCCAACGTCTGTCAGAAGGTCCTCGAGAACCGTTTCACCTGTCGCAGAGAAGAATGGCTCTTCACGATGATCTGTATCCCAGTCCAGAACGACAGCGTGGAAGAGATCAACCGCGCGGAATGGAGGTGGATCAGAAATGACAATGTCGCCGCCCGGCTTCAGAATACGGAACATCTCTTCAAAGAGTGCCTTATTCACCTTTGGCGGCATTTCATGATGAAGCGCATAGGTCACAACGCCGTCAAAGCTCGCATCAGCTTCACCGGTGTCGGTTGAGTCACGACGCTTCAGGTTGACCGGCACACCCAGTGCGCCTGCCATTTTGTAAGCGCCCGTCAGAAGAGATGGCGACAGGTCAGATCCGTGAAGCTCAGCTTCAGGGAATGCACGGTGCACGGCGTTCAGCGTGGAGAAACCACCACAGCCTGGCTCATAGACCCGAGCATAGCTCTCTTTCGGGAACTGGCGGACAACGTCATAGCGCTGTTCCTGGATTTTATCACCCACACCAACAGCTGCATAACCGCCGAGAGAGAAGACTTTAGGGCCGATGGTGAAGGCAAAGACTGCTGGATAGAGGTCATACCCTTCCCAACCGCCTGGCTCGAGGTGCCATTCAGTTGCGCCCCAGTATTTAGGCTCAACTTCAGGGCCCGTCAGATCGATAGACGCGCCTTCTGCCGGTGTCGCTTCGGAACGGACAAATGGTTCGAACATCTCACGACGTTCTTCAATCGCAGGAATACCGCGATTGTAATTTTCTTCAGCAACATAGCGCTGAACAAAACGCTCAAGCCGATAAATGCTGTCTGCTTCACAGATTGCTTTCGCTTCAGCGATACGCTTGCGAAGGTCAGCTTTAGCCGGTTTCTTTTCTTCCACGTGGATCGCGTTCAGCTCTGCTGCGCGCTCATTGGCGAAGAAATTCTCAGCGGCCTGATTACGAAGAACGCTAGATGAAAACTTCTGCATGGAACCCAGAATTTCCATACCGGAACGTGCACGCTGGCTCACGCTGAGCGGCTTTGGCGCTACGGGTGGCAGCGGGTGGCGGGGAAAAGCTTGTGCGGTCATTGAGTGTCTCCTCGACTGTCGTCTGACACGATAGGTTCGCGTCACCTCAAGACCGGTAGCGGCTATCAGTCGGCGCAACCCGAAGTCAGAACCCAGAAATTCTTGTCTTCTGAATTTTCAATATAAGGCTGAAATCGCCTAAAAACCATGGAATCGACAGGCGATTATCGCCTGTCGAATAAAATCACTGCAATTTAGTCGCGGTCAGGGCGGCTGCGCGCCATGCCACCAAGGACCTTCCATGCGCCGTCTTCATAGGCCCAGGTGTGGGTCACTTCATAGCGATGATCGACCTCTTCACCGGCGCCGTTCCGCGTCATGTGAGTCTGGTAGTAAATGATCGCAGTCGTGCCATTCAGCGTGAAACCGACAAACTCCATTGCGAGTTCTTCTTCAGTCTGGTCGGTCATACGATCAGCGGCCGCATACATAGCTTCAGCCGAATTTGGCGTAGACATGTGTGGCGACCAGGCAGAATAACCCTCAGCCAGATTGCTGATATACGGGCCCAGATCGCCATCACCGCGACCTGCATAAATTGAGAGTTCTTTTTCCCAGATAATGTCTTTGGCTGTCTCGAACTCGAGATCAGTGTTGGTCGTTTCATCTGCGAAAGACATGGGTGCGAACGCCATTGTAGAAGCGATAAACAGGCTTGCGAAAGTCGTTTTCATTAGTTTTCTCCACGCTCTGGCATTGCACGCGCCATACCGCCCAGCACCTGCCACTCACCATCGACATTCGCCCATGTGTGGGTCACTTCGTAACGGTAATCGACTGGCGTGCCGTCGGCTGAACGCGTCATATGCGTCTGATAATAAATGATGGCGCTGTCGCCATTCTGAGTGAAGCTGACCAGTTCCATGGTCAGTTCTTCCTGATCGCCACCGTTTGTACCTCCACCAATCGCTTCAAGAACATCACGTCCATAAGGCGTGTCTGTGAAAGGTGGCCATGCGGAAAAGCCATCAGCTGTGTTTTCAAGGTAGACTGAAATGTCGCCTTCGCCGCGCGCTTCATAGATTGCGAGCTCCTTCGCCCAGATAATCTCTTCGGCGGTCGCAGGTGCTTCAGCAGTCGCTTCTTCAGCGACGGGTTCGGAAGGAATTTCCGGTTCAGCAACCGGTTGAGGCTCGGGTTGGCAGGCTGCAAGCCCAGCTGAAAGAATAAGGGCAGACAACAAATGTTTCACGATAACCTCCGGTCGACTTTTTCAGGACAAATAAAAAACGCCCCGGTCGCGAAACCGGGGCGTTCTTTGAAAGGATTAGTAGCTGTAAGACAGCGTGATGCCTGCCGTACGACGCTCGCCGTAAGACGGAACGATGCGGAAGAGAGATGGAATGGTGAATACACCATCGATATACTCTTCGTCCGTGAGGTTCTTGACGTAAACAAAGGCTTTCACGTCGCCATAAGTGACACCTGCACGCATGTTGAACAGGGTACGACCTTCAATTTCAATCATGTTGTCCGGCGTGACGTACTGATCGCTGTCATAGTTTGCGTCGAGAGCGAAGAAGCCATCGATTTCCTGTGTCAGCGGACGGTCATACTGGAAGCCCAGAGATGCAGTGACCGGAGACGCACCAGGAATGGTGTTGCCTGCGACTTCACCATATGCCGGGTTGTTCGCGCCTTCACCATACTCTGTGTCAGTGTAAGCGAAGTTCGCGAAGAAGCTCCAGTTTTCGTTAGGAACATAACTGGTTTCAAACTCAAGACCCCAGGCCGTTGAATCGCCCACAGCACCGTAAATCCCAGGAACTGCGCGGTCATCTTCACCGATCACAACGGTGTAGTTGCGCGGAACAACAGAGATCTGCTGGTTCGTCCAGTCAGTGTAGAACAAAGCGGCGTTTGTGAAGAGACGGCCTTCGAGGAACTCGTTCTTCGCACCAACTTCATACGTCCAGTTAGATTCTGAACCGTAAGAACGCTCGTCTTCGTCGAGTGGAACTGTACCGGTTACGTAGCCGTTGAAGCCACCGGATTTCACACCGCGACCTACGGAAGCGTAGATCATGTTATCCGGAGTGACGAAGTAGTTAAGGGTTGCACGTGGCGTGAACTCTTTCCACTGGTCAGAAAGGTCTGGAGCTTCGACGTCTGGGTCAAGACCCGCATCAACCGCAGCCTCACGGGCAAGGTTATCGCGAACGACCACGTCTGTGATCGTGTAACGGCCTTCAAGACCAGCTACGAGTTGACCATCCAGGAACTCATATTCAGCGCGAGCGAATACGGCTTCTGTTTCGAACGTTGTAGAACGGTGGTTGAATGGCAGGAACATAGTGTCGAGAGACACTGGATCGTCTGTCAGAGAGTCAATTTCACCGTCAGCAGCCTGCAGGTTCAGACCGAAAGCAAACTCATCGTCTGCTTCAGATGTGTAGTAACCAACTTCACCGGTAAGTGGGCCGCCACCATCGAATGCAAGACGCAGTTCGTTGCTCTGGAAGTCCAGCGTACCACCCTCGTGCTGGTTCGTATAAGTCGTCAGACCACCAATCGGGTTGTAGGTGTTAGACTGGAACCAGAACTGCTCAAGAGCAGATGCTTCAGCTTTACCGAAGAGGTAGCTCAAAGACCAATCTTCGTTGATGTCCCACTCAGCGCTGAAACGATAGAGATCGGTTTCAGTTACGAGGTTTGGCTGCGGTACAGAGAACAGGCCGTCTGGACGATCCGGGTTTGCACCAGAAAGAAGTTCAGTGTGATCTGTTGGCAGCGTGCCATTGAACCATGTATTGTCTTCAGCGTTACAGCTCCATTCGCCATCCGTACAGGAAATTGCGTAATAAGCGCGCTGTTCTTCTTCACGCTCATAGTGCTGGTAGAAGCCTTCGAACGTCAGATTGTCTGTCGGTGTGAAGACGAGAATACCAGAGTAAGCTTCGCGCTCATAACCACCGAAATGGTCGAAATCACCAGAAATGCCCGGGTAAGTGTTCTCGATAGAACCGCCATATTCGGAGTTACCGTAGAATACGCGACCAGCAAGAAGGCCTTCTACGATCGGACCACCAACAGCCAGTTTAACTTCCTGACGGTCATAATTGCCGAGCGTTACAGACGCATCAACTTCCAGCTCATCGCCAGGGCGTTGGGTTACAACGTTGATCGCACCAGAGAAAGTGTTCTGACCATAAAGAGCACTCTGTGGACCTTTAACGACCTCGATACGCTCCATGTCTGCGAGCGCGAAGTTCACCATGTAACCACGCTGCAGGTAGATACCATCTACGAACGTACCAACGTTACCAGTGGAGTCCTGAAGGTTTGCCTGTGCCAGACCACGCATGGTCGCAACGCCGTTAAAGCCGGTCACGAAGTCTTTAAAAGACAGACCTGGCGTGTAAGCAGCGATGTCATCAAAGTCTGCGATGCCCTGGTCGAGAATAGCTTCTTCGCCGATCGCAGTAATAGAGATTGGAACGTCCTGCAGGTTCTCTTCTGAACGACGTGTTGTAACCGTTACGGTGCCCAGACGAGCTTCGCTTGCGGCCTCTGCTTCTGCTTCCTGAGCGTGTGATACGAATGCCCCGGAAGAAGCCGCTGCAATCATGACTGCACCGGCGCTTGCTCCACGGAGGAGCTTTTTCAAATTGGATGATACTTCCATAAGTAACTTTCCCCTTGCGCTGTAAGTGCAGCGCCAATGGCACCGCACTGATTCAGGGCCTAACTAAATAATCCCTGAGTATCAGTATGAATGCAGATTACGATGCCGACAGGGTTTTCAGGTGAATGTTCGGTATGCGAACAATATGTGAAATCTAAACTCAGGACTGATAAAATTGCGTTTTCGCCGCCCAAAAAAAGCGCAACATTTATACTGTAGACGTACAAAAATGGGGCGCTCGATGAAAATCAAACGCCCCACACTGTATAGTATTGAAATTTAACTTTGGGTCAAAGTCGCAGGCTGGCGACCGTCTCCAACAAAGCGTCATCCCGTCCTGTTTCCAAACGCGCTGGCGCATCAAAAACCATGGTTGGCGCAGTGTCTGATTCTACTGAGTTCCAGCCCGGCAACGCAGGGTTTGATGGGTTTCCACTCTTCGCAAAAGAGGTCCAGGCAGACGCCACTTGCGACTCGATAAGATCCGCTTCTTCACCGCCGCCAGTTGCCTGAATTTCTTTCTGAGCATTCGCGAAAACGAATGGCAGTTCAGCGCAGTGATAGGCACGTGGCAGCCCATCCAGCACCGGCGTTTCCCACGCAAACTGATAAAGATAGGCCGGCGCGCCGCCTAATGCTGCTTTCGCCTGACACTGATCAATGACGTTGCGACGATTAAAGCTGGCTGCACTAATAATGGAATAAAGCGAAGACGGAGACTGCCCCGGATACGCCGTTTCGGCCTGAACGATTACCGCTTCCGGATCAGCATAAAGTGCCGTCAACGCATCCTTCAGTCCATCACGCGTCATGGCTTCAGCAGCCGGATTGAAGAGTGAAAGATTGAATTCCTGCAGAGTTGAACCCGCCATCAGGGCAATATCGCGAGAGATATGGGCCGCTTCCGCAGAATATGGGCTCCACGGAATTGTGTCCGCCTCAATGCGCGGCGCCCAGCCAACTGTTCTCCAGATATTTCCGAAACCACTAGTCGCACGCCAGGCGCCGACTGAAGCCTGACCAGCTGCCTGAAGCTGATCGACTGAAAGGCTTTGAAGCGCTTCAATATCTGTCGCGGCCAGTGACATTTCCGACAGTGCGTTTTCAGAGAGTTCTGCGGTCATGCTCTCATCGAACACGTCGACCAGAGATCCGCTTTGAACGATTGCTTTATGGAACAGACCCTGCGCGGACGGCATGCCACAAAGATGAGTGATCTTCAGACCACCGCCGGACTGGCCAAACAGTGTGACGTTGGACGGGTCACCGCCGAAGCGCGCGATATTATCGCGAACCCATTCGAGTGACTGAACGAGGTCCAGAAGACCAACATTTACAGAAGAGGCAAACTCGCTGCCTGCACCGGCTGCTTCAAGGTCCATATGCCCCAGAATGTTGAGACGGTGATTGACGGAAACAACGACAATGTCATCGCGGCGCGCAAGCGCTTCGCCGTCTTGTGAACCAATCGCATAGCTCGACCCGGTGGAATAGTTACCGCCATGAATCCAAACCATGACCGGACGACCACCTGCACCCGTTTCTGGAGTCCATACATTCAGATTGAGGCAATCCTCGCTGGCATGGCCGTATTGTGGGCGCAGGAGAAAATCCATACGGCCCGGAACACCCGGCGCCATTTGCGGACAGGTTGCACCATAAACAAATGCATCGCGTACGCCCGCCCATGGTTCTGGCGCGACTGGCGGACGAAAACGGTTCGCGCCAGATGTGTCAGCACCATAAGGAATGCCCTTAAAGGTACGAATGCCACCGGACACATAGCCGCGGACTTTGCCGCTGTCGGTTTCAACAATCAGATCCGCAGGTGTGCCAAAAACCTCAGTATCAACGGAGTGCAATGCAGGCGCTGGTTCAGAAACCGCCTCTTGTGCAGACGCGCGCGCCGCGATCAGAGCCGGTGCAGCGATACCAGCGGTTTTTAGAAACCAGCGTCGGTCTAAGCCCATTTTGCTTCCCTTCGGGTCGTTCATTACTGTTCACCTCGGATTTCAGGGTTACGGGAATAGTCCAGCTCCCCCATTGATCGCATGATCAGATCAAATTCAGTAAGTTCAATTGCCTGCACCGGGTCCGCAAATGACATGACCTCTGGTGTTTCCGGGTCGTAAGCAGGCCAGACAGGCAGGCCTTCAGCATTTGGATCGCCGGTTTTCGCGAAATTGGTCCAGAAATCGATCAGGGTTTCGCTCAGCTCATAGTCTGAAGCGCGCCATTCAACTGGCTCCGGAAAATAATTGAAGGTGTAGCCAACATCTACGCCATGCACCGCGCCATAGGCAGCACCATCTTCAGTTGGCGGCGCAGTGTCGAAGCGGAACACGTAAACATTAGGCGTTTTCTCGAGTTGAATGGCCGCCTCGACGAGCGAGCCCTGACCAATTCCGCCAGACGCTGCAGCGACCTGCGCCATATTCAGGTCACCAGTATATTCATACCAATCCTCGAAAAGCGCCTCACCCGCATCGCCAAAGTCTTCCACGAACCAGGCACGAACCTCTTCTTCAGTTGTTTCACCTGCGAAGAAGCGCCCAGCCTCTTCCCGCGTCCAACCGATCATGATGTCCTGATCAGACTGCTGCCCCGTCAGGAATGCATCGCCTGTCGTTTCGGGTGTCAGCACACCGTCAGCAATCGGCTGGAGAGAATACGCATATTCCCATGGCAGTTGTGCCAACACATCCAGATCCAGCGCGCGCGCGTCTTCCAACGTTTCAGCGCCGAGACCGGAGAGGAATTCCTCGCCCCAGGCTTCAGCTTCTTCCAGAGACTTCATGTAAGGCGTGAGGCCCCAAATGCCGCCGCTTTGCATGATGGCTTTATCAAACAAATTCTGCGCCGAAGGCGTCACCATGAGGACGTTATTACTGATGGCGCCCGCGGACTCGCCAAACAGCGTGACATTGTCCGGATCGCCGCCAAACTGAGCGATATTGTCTGCAACCCACTCAAGCGCAGCAATCTGGTCCATTGTACCGTAATTGCCAGAAACGCCGCTTTCCGAGTTCGCAGAAAAATCCGGATGCGCCAGATACCCGAGCGCGCCCAGTCGATAGTTCGGAATAACGAGAATGACATCACGCTCAGCATAGGCTGACGGGTCACGATAAACGCCCTGACTTGCGCTGCCTGCAGAGAAGCCGCCGCCATAAATCCAGAACATGACCGGCAGAGGCTCTGCGCCTTCTTCAAACGCATCTTCTGGCGCATAGACATTCAGATAGAGACAATCTTCGCTGAAGACGGCATCCGGATCGTAATTCCAGGCACCCGGTTGCGGTTCTGTCTGCGCACAGGCCGGGCCAAACCCGTCTGCCGCGCGCACACCATCCCAGGCTTCTGGTGGCTCTGGCGGCGCCCAGCGTAAATCGCCAACTGGCGGCGCAGCGAACGGAACGCCCTGAAAAGAAACGTAAGCCCCATCTTCAGAAACCACGCCTTGCAAAGTGCCGTAGGTTGTTTCGACAACGCCCGGCTCTGCAGCTTCCGCAGTCGTTTCGGTTTCTGGTGCTGTTTCCGCTTCTGGCGCACAGGACGCGATGATGAGCGAAAGGGTCGCTACAGAGCTCAAACCAAGTAATTTCTTCATTTTCAGAGACATCTTCAGGCTCCATTTCACTTTGCAACAACTGACCACGAAACACTAACCCTGCTCAGGAGAGCCCGAAGCAGGGCTTGTCGACTATTCGCTATACGAGAACTTCTTCTTCCGGCGCCTTCGTATCGAAGGATGGATATTTGCCGAGCATACCCAGCAAGATCGCTCCAGCGAGAAACACGCCAACGCCGACATAGAGCGCCAGCGCGTAATTGCCTGCCGCATCATAGGCCATGCCGGTCAGCACCGGGCCAAGACCACCGCCAAGCGCAAAGGCAGAGAGCATCACACCGTAGATCTTACCATAGCTCTTCAGACCGAAATAACGCCCCACCAGATAGGCAAGCAGATCGACCTCAGCGCCAGCCGCAAGACCAAGAAGAATAGCTGACAGCAAGCCGAAATTACCCGTTGAGGTGAAGATCAGAACGAGAAGCGACAAAACCGGCAGAAGCAGACAGGCGCGCGCCACATGCGGAGCATGAAACCGATCAAGCGCCAGACCGACCAGAACCCGGCCGACAATAACTGAAAGACCAAGCGCCACCATCATCTGGGTCGCATCTGCTGCCTCAACGCCCCGGCCCGTCATTAAAGGCACGAAGTGAACCGTCGCGCTTGATTGACCAAGAATGACAAAGAAAATGCCGACAAAGATCAGCCAGAAAGCGGGGCGCTTTAACGCTTCGCCGAAGTCGAGGCCGATAGCGGGTGTTGCATCCGGCGTTTGTTTTGACGCCGACCCTTTGGATTTCAGACCAAAGAAAGCCAGAGGCACAGCAACCAGCAGAACAAAGATGGCCATCGCCCGGAAGCCCGCCTCCCAGCCGCCAGCGCCAATCGCGGCCTGAACCAGTCTTGGGCCAAACATGCTGGCAAGACCGGTGCCCATGAGTGTGAGCCCCAACGCCAGTCCGCGCATCTCGTTAAAAGAGGCTGTGACAGCGCGCGTCCATGTCAGAGGAGTTGTTCCGCTTCCGAGAACCGCGACCAGCATCCATGCCGCATAAAAGTGGATGATAGACCCGCCACTATAGGAAAGCGCAAGCATACCAATCGCCAGACCAATGAGCGAGGGAACGGCAATCGCTTTCACACCAACGCGGTCCATCACCATGCCGAGGAGCGGACTGAGGAACAGCGTGCCCGCATTCAGAACCATTAGCCCTGCGGCAATGGAGGACCGCCTCCAGCCAAACGCGTCTTCAAGTGGATTGATGAAAACCCCGAACGTATAAAATGGCAGTCCGGTCAGGCCCACACCGACGCCAATGGCACATGCCAGAATGACCAGCCATCCGCTTCGGAATTCATCAAATTTGGTCATGAGAGCGCCTCGACAAACCTTTGGAATTTGAACGCTCCGAAGGATTTCATCTCCAGACCAGTGGTTTGATGAATTTCTTCACCACTCGAATAAAACTGCCTATTTTACTCAGGTTTTACGCCATGCGCCCCGTGTTTGCGGTCTACGCAATATAGATTCTCACTATGCGATTTTTCTTCGGCTTTGTGTGGAACCCGCGCGACGACGCTGCCTATCTTCGGTTATTATAAAAACAGGTGCGTACAAGAAAACGTCCGAAAACGAAGAGGTGACAGCATGACTTTCATGACGAAACTGGAGCGAAAAGGCGACGGCGCCGGATCGGTCCCTGACTTCTCACTTACTCAACGTGGCCGCTCTGGCCTTCAAATCCTCGGCTCTATTCAGCGCTATTCAGCGGGCAGCCTTCGTAAAATCGCAGCGGACACATTCGCTGAAAACGAAGAAGCTAAAGCGCTTTCAGCAGAGCACGAAGCAGACAAAAATCCAGATAAAAAAGCCCTGCGCCAGCGTATCGCACGCGCACGCGAAATCTGTGAATCTGATCCGAATTACCGCATGGAACGCTTCCTTCAGCGCTATGTCGCAGAAGAGAACTTCAACCGCGGCATTCCAGCGATTGAAGAGCGCCGTGAGCAGTTCGAAAAGTTCGTGAATGAGAAAGTCGATCCTGTCGAAGGTTCTGAACTTGAAATGGCCTCTGAGCCGCCAGCACCAAAATACTGGACAGATGTCGACTGGCACTTGGAGCCAGGCGGCTGGGATGGTTACGACCTTTACGGCCCACTTTTTGCCTTTGGTCTTGGCCCGCTCATCTTCAAATTCGGCGGCTATGCGGCCGTTGGATATGGCGACGACATTATCGAGCAGCGCATGTCAGCGATCCGTCAGTTCCCGAAAGAAAGCTATGAGCGGATTTACGAACCAGGTTGCGGCGGCGTTTCCACACTCGGCGCAATCAACAAAGTCTTCCCGGGAACTGAGCTTTATGGGTCTGACCTGTCTCCGCTCCTCCTGAAGAACGGCTATATGCTGGCCAACAAGCAAAACTTTGCAGTGCACCTCAAGCATGAGGATTCCACGCAAACGAGCGAGCCAGATAACTCCGTTGATGGCGTTATCACTTACGCGCTCCACCATGAGCTGCCGCCAAAAGCGAACCGCGAACTGTTCAAAGAAATGTTCCGCATCATGAAGCCGGGCGCAGACATCGTTCTGTCCGACCCGCCTCCATTCCGCGCGGTCAGCCTGTTCCACTCAGTCATTCTCGATTGGGACACGGATCACCGTTCAGAACCATTCTTCAGCGCAATTCTGGAATCCAGCCTGGAAGAAATGATGGAAGAAGCAGGCTTTGAGGCCGTCGAAGCTTACTCCATCGGCCAGGAAGGCTACCCATGGATCACCCGCGCCCGCAAGCCTGCGGAAACTGAAAAACAAGGAGTAGCCGCATAATGGCTTATCAATATCTCGACGAAAACAGCGTCACAGACCTCGGGCGCATGATGATGGCGCTTCTCTCTGAAGTCTGGATCCTGAAAGACCGCACAATGCTGCTCGAGCACATTCTGGAACAGCGCGGCGCGCTGGCACCACAAGAGCTGGAAAATCTGGATATTCCAGACGAGCTGGCTGCGAAAATCGAAGCAGAACGCGACAAGTTCGCTACTCTGGTTCTGAGCGCGCCAATCGCTGGCGAGAAGCGCTCGGTTAAGGAAATTCTGGAACGCGCGGGCATTAAAGAAAGCCCGGTCTTCGCAGACTAAACCCAACTCTGAGAGCCGGTGCCCCCTCTGGTCACCGGCTTTTTTGTGTCTGCCATTCTTCGATCAGTCGACATGGCAGACCGACTTTCTCTCACATTTTTCCCGGAGGAAACGATGACCGACGCAGTAGCTGGGGATAGCCAGACGGCTGACCCAAATTCCCCGTCAGCCACAGACCGCCTGCCCCTTTTCACCGCCTTTGGCTGGGGCATGGGCACACTCGGCGTTGCAGCGATGTACAACGCCGTCAATATTCTGCTTCTTCAATATCTGGTCGACTATGTTGGCATCGGCGCGGCAATCGCTGGCTTATTGATGGCTCTGTCAAAGCTATATGATGCATTTACCGACCCTGTGATTGGCGCAATCAGCGATCGAAGCAAGAGCAAGATGGGCAGAAGGCGCCCATTCCTGCTTTACGGGTGCGGCCTGCTCGCACTGTCTGCAATTCTATTATTCAATGTTCCATCTGGGCTCAGCAGCAACCTGACAATCTTGTATGCAGGCGGCGCGCTCATCCTATATGCAACAGCTTACGGCCTTTTTGGTGTGCCTTATATGGCCATGCCTGCGGAAATGACCACCAGCGCAAATGAACGCTCCCGCCTCATTTCATTCCGTGTTCTGGCTGTGTCCATTGCCAGCCTGATTGCGACCTTTGTCGGTCCGGTTGTCCTGAAATATTTCGATAACAGCGCCACCGGCTATTCCATTTATAGCAGCATGCTGGCGGCGCTCGCGATTATCGGTGGTGTGACTGCGTTTTTGGCAACGAAAAAAGCGCCTTTCCACTATCAGGACAATCCATACGATTTGAACATCTTTAAAATGGTCCGTTTGGCCTGGCTGAATAAACCATTCATGCTGCTGGTCGCCGTGAAGCTGATCTCATTGATGACCATGGCCGTCACACAGGCCGTAATGCCATTCCTGTTCTTCCAGGTTCTGTCGCTTGATGCCGCTCAGCTTGGCTATTACTTCCTGCTCTTCTATCTCGGCATGATGTGCTCCCAGCCACTTTGGCTGATGATTGCACGCAAGCTGGGCAAGCGCTGGCTCTTCATCACAACGACCCTTCTCAGCTCGCTTGTCGCGCTGACATGGGCACTGGCGAGCTCTGGCGATCCATATATCTATGTCCTCGCGCGTGGTCTGGCGGCAGGTATTATCGGCGGCGGTGGCCTGATGGTCGGTCAGTCTCTCCTGCCGGACGTTATGGCCTATGACTATAAGCTCACTGGCATGCGCCGTGAGGGCCTGTTGTCAGCTGTTTATACGCTGGTAGAGAAGTTTGCCTTCGCCATGGGTACAACACTCACAGGCATCGTGCTCGGCCTGACAGGCTATATCAAAGGAACGGGCGGTGCGCCGGTTCAACAGCCTGAATCAGTTGTGAACTCGCTCTACACACTGATTGCAGTCTTCCCGATCTCTGTCGCGTGTATCTGTGCCGTACTGATCTACTTCATCCGGATACCGGGGCAGAAATAAAACTGCCCCTGAATCACCTACAAACTGCAAACGGCAGTGAGGCTCTCCCTCACTGCCGTTTTTGTTTGCGCTCCAATGACAGCCAATACCTCTCCGCAGCCTCAGGCACAGGCACAGGCACAGGCACAGGCACAGGCACAGGCACAGGCACAGGCACAGGCACAGGCACAGGCACAGACACAGACACAGACACAGACACAGACACAGACACAGACACAGAGACAGACACAGGCACACACACACACAGACACAGACACACACGCACAGACACACAGGCACACACACACACACGCGCACGCAAAGGCACGCGCACATGCACACTGCAGGCACAGGCACAGGCACAGGCACAGACACAGC
>NHBK01000007.1 GCA_002173095.1 Hyphomonadaceae bacterium TMED5
CGGCGACCGTGATGGCGGTGGCGGCGGTTATCGTGGCGGCGGCGGCGGTGGATACCGTGGCGGCGGCGACCGTGATGGCGGTGGCGGCGGTTATCGTGGCGGCGGCGGCGGTGGTTACCGTGGCGGTGGCGGCGGTGGTTTCCGCGGCGGCGATCGCGATGGCGGATCACGTCCTCCACGTCAGCCAATGCAGATCGAAAAAGAAGGTCTCACCGGTACCGTTAAATTCTTCAATCAGGAACGTGGCTTCGGGTTCATTACGCCAGACGATGGCGGCGATGATGTCTTTGTTCACATTTCCTCCGTCGAACGCTCCGGTCTGCCGGGCGTAGAAGACGGCATGAAACTGATCTTCGACCTTGCAGCGGACACCCGCGGCAAAGGCCCGAAAGCAGTGAACCTGAAGCCAATCGATGGTGCGGAAGCATCAGACGATGCGACTGGCGAAGAAGAATAGAGTTTTATTTAGATATATTCTGATGAAAGGCCTGCGTGAAAACGCAGGCCTTTTTGATTCAGGGCAAGTCAGTCTTCGCCGAGACAAACCTCTCGCTGAACACCAATCGCCTTGAGAAACATCTGATCATGGCTGACGACCAGAAATGCGCCCTCATAAGCCTTCAGCGCGGTCTCAAGCATCTCAATCGTATCGATATCCAGATGATTGGTCGGTTCATCCAGAACCAGAAGGTCCGGCGCTTGATCACCACTCGTCGTCAAAGCCAGCCCGGCGCGCATTTTCTCACCACCACTCAAGCTTTCCGGCAGACGAGCTGCATCCGTATTCCGAAACGCAAATCTGGCGAGCGCAGCATACGCCTCCTGCGGTGTCATTCCCGGATGGCGTTCTAGCATCTGATCCAGAAGCGACACACCATCGCGCAAGAGCGAGACGTGCTGGTCCAGATGTGCACATGTCACATGCTGTAGCATAATCTCACCGCTGTCTGGCGTTAGCTCTCCCATGATCAAGCTGATAAGTGTCGACTTACCCGAACCATTCGGCCCCGCCAGGCGCACCCGGTCGCGGCCGCGTATCTCAAAAGACAGTCCGTCCAGAATGTTTTGCCCGTGCCAGCCATAGGTCACGTTATCAGCACGGATAAGCAGCTTATCTGATGCTTGCTCCGGTGAAGGAATGTCTATCGTGATCGGCGTCAGAATTTCCAGCCTTTCGCGCGCTTCAGACAAGGCCTCACTGGCCTCAGCCCGCTGGCGTTCTTTCAGGCCCGCATCGCGCGCGGCTGTGCCTTCAGATCTTTCCTTTTGTGCGTCGAGGAACAACTTTGACTGCGATCTGGAGCGACGGGCAGCCTTACCTACGCTCTCGCGTCTGGCTTTTTTCTCGGCGTGCTGCTGGATCCGCCTTTCTGTCATAGCGCTGTTCTTCTGCGCTTTCTCAACCGCGTGCTCTGCGCGCGCGACAGCTTCTGCCCGTGCTTCAGCGAATTCACCCCAGCCACCAGAAAAGACAGTCACGCCGACCGGCGAGATGTGAAGGATACGATCCATGTTTTCCAGCAGGGCACGATCATGGCTTGCGACCAGCGCAGCGCCTTTCCAACGGTCCAGAAAGTCATGAACCAGCCGCTGGCCATCAACATCCAGATTATTGGTCGGCTCGTCCAGCAACAGTATGTCCGGTTCTTCAAGCACGAGCCGCGCCATTGCCACACGTGTTGCTTCGCCACCGCTAAGGCTCGCAACCGGTCGCATCAAATCATCCAGAGACATCCCCATATCTGAGAGCGCCGCCTCAAGGCGAGACGGGAGCGTCCAGTCGGCCAGGTCGAAATCTTCGCCATTGCCCTGCCCGTCTTCAATACGTTTAAGGCGCTGAAGCGCTTTTTCCACGCCGAGAAGGTGAACAATGCTGCCGCCAGCATTTCGAGGGATCTGTTCTAAAATTCCGACCTTCCCCTGAACATTGATATGGCCGGACGCTGGATCGCCCCGCCCGCAAATGAGACGCATCAATGTGGATTTTCCGGAGCCATTTCGGCCGACCAGCCCGACGCTCTCATCGCCAATGCTGAGCGAGAGATCAGAAAACAGGGAAGCGCCATCCGGACGGATGACAGAAAGATTCTGTAGGGTGAGAATAGACATGCATGAACACTTTATTTGAGGAGAGAATAAGATCGGGTCCTCAGATGTTCATGTGTGCCTCCGGTTGCTTGCCGATAATCAATAAGCACACTTTGTCTGATCATTCAACCAGAAACACAAGTCTTTTCTTGTACCCATACTAAAAGTATGACTAAAAACCTGAATGCGTATGGCCACACTTCAGCTCCAGACACAGACACAGACACTGCAAACAATTGCAGATGAGCGGGTGTGCGCGCAGAAAGCCAGTTTCTGACAAACGGCTTTTCCTCACCCGCCCTGCTGGCGGGTAGCAGCCATGAGTCCCGTCAGCCCGATTATGGATACTGACATGTACACCTCAGACACAGAAATCGAACACATCGCTCTCGGCGTGATACGCCGCACCCTTCCCAAACCGGAATGGACGCATGCGGCGCATTTTGCCGCTGCGGCCTGGCTGATCCGATCGGCAGACTACGATGCTGAAAGTGATATGCCCGGACTGATTCGTCGCTACAACACGGCCTGCGGCGTACCCAATTCAGACACTGAAGGGTATCACGAAACCATAACGCTCGCCTCAATTCATATGGCGCGCCTGATGATGTCACGACTTGCAGATACAATGCCTGTCTACGAGGCTGTAAACCTTATGCTTATGCAAGGGTTTGACCGCTCTGACTGGATATTAAAGCACTGGTCTCGCCCAGTTCTGTTCAGCCCTGAAGCCCGGCGCCACTGGGTCGCACCTGACCTTTTACCCTTGCCACAGAGGTGAGGGCTCACATATGAACAGTCAGACGTGACGATCTCGTGACGTACATCCTGCCCGCGCAGGAAAAAGTTGTACGATGCGCGTGTCACCTCCATTATACAAAGTGTAGTTGCACGGACCCTGAAAACGAATGAACCTAGCCGGTGTTGATCTCAACCTTCTCGTCGTCTTTGACGCACTCATGGTGGAACGAAATACCACCCGTGCCGGAGACAGGATCGGGATGTCACAACCGGCCGTTTCCAAGGCCCTGAACCGACTGCGCCATCTGTGTAAAGATGACCTTTTCATTCGCTGCGCAGAAGGCATGAAGCCAACACCGCGCGCCATCGAACTGGCTGCGCCCGTGCAACAGGCTCTGCAGGAACTCTCAAACGCGCTGGAGCCTAACGTTTTTGACCCGGCGACGGAAAAGCGCATTTTCCGCATTATGACGAACGATTTGATCGCACGTCTCATGATGCCAATGGTTATGGCGCGACTGGATCGCGTGGCGCCCAATATTGAAATTCACCTCATTCCTGAAGTGTCCAATTCCCTGGGTCGCGTCGAGAAGAATGAAGTTGATCTGGCGCTTATCTCGCAGGTGCCAATTGGCGACCAGTTTGAAAGCCGCATCCTGATTGAAGGCAGTGAATCCGTCATTCTCATGCGCGAAGGCCATCCGCTGAGCGAAGGCGAACTGACGATTGATCGCATTTTGACTGCGCGTCAGGTTGTTGTGACGACAGCGGACAGCGAAGACAGCGTGATCGACAATTACTATCTTCAGAATTCCATTCCACGCCGCGTAGGGATCACGATCAACCAGGTCATTGCCGGGCCGGCCATCGTCGCAGCCTCCGATCTCGTCATGGTCGTACCGCGCCGACTGGCTGCCTATCAGGCATCCTTCCAGAACGTGATCTATCGCGAGCTGCCAGAAGAAATGCCACGTCTTTCTCTGAATGTTCAGATGATCTGGCACACCCGTCTGGAATCCAATCCTGCGCACAAATGGCTGCGAGATCTGCTGACTGAAATTGCAGAAGATCATCCTAGATATTCCAGCAGGGAATACTCTCAATAGATTTAATTCATTAGACGCATAAAGCCGGTTTCTCTAGGTTTTAAGTGTGGCGAACACAAACCACACCGAATGAATCAGGAGAGACCAAATGAAAACTGGACTTGCACTTGCTGCCGTAATCGCTTTCAGCGCACCTGTTGCCCTCGCTCAAGAAGCCGGCAACGTCACCGCAGAATTCAAATTCGAAAACAACCTGACAACTGAAGCAAACTACGAAGCTATCGAAGCGCGCGCGAACACCGCTTGCCGCTCAGCTACTCGTCGTTCTGACACGTTTGCACCTACCGACACTCGCGAAGTTGTAGAAGCTTGCCGCACTGACCTCGTTGACGCTGCTGTTGCCGCTCTCGGCATCCAGGAGCTCACCGATATGCACGACGCACGCTCTTAAGGAACTTACGCGACCTGAAATTTCTACGGGCTCTGCCTGACAGCGCCCGTTTCGAATTCAGTCAAGTTTTCCTCAGCGTCCCTTTTTTGGGGCGCTTCCTCCCAACCTCAACAAGCCGCCGATTTCTCGGCGGCTTCTTTTTTGTCTTTCTTCCGGAATGGAAAGTCAGACAGACGCGCCGCCCAGCCAGACACATCACGCAGGTCGCGGTCCAGTTGCGCCATAGTGCGCGTGAAATCTTCGCCCTCTTCCTTCGCCCACGCCTGTTCAGCCCGGAAAAGAATTCCGCTCAGTACAGCTGCGCGCGCTTTGAACAGCATCGGATTAGTCTCTCCGGCGCAGGTCAGCACCCATTGGGCCGTTTTCATCCGGCGCTTGGCGGCCAAAGCACGGGCCGCAGGCCGACGCATCCAGCCCTCACGGATCGACATGATGGCTTCGCGGTGATCTTCCATGGCCTCAAACCGGAGCATGGCAATGTCAAAAATGCGCTCGCGCGGAGTCTCTTCCATGTCGACCGGCTCTGCGCCGCATGCTCTGTCGAGCCAGCCATCAATCTCCGAGAGAAGCGTGGTCTTACTCCCCAATTCATAAAGATCGGACATTGAGACACCCGCCTGCCCTGCGATCTGCGCAAGCGTGATATCCTTCCAGGGCTTTTCAGCAGCAAGCGCGAAAGCCGCAGTAACGATTTTATCCTGAGTTTCTTTTGAAAGGGGCATATCAAAACTCCTGTGCAGTCATCGGCAGTCTCAATCAGACATGAGGCTGAATACCGGCTCATCAAGGTGAAGCGTCAGTTTATCACACTGCGCTTTTTGCACGAAGCCGCCGCAGCATCATGAAGATGATGCCAGACACAGCTATAATGAAAGCCAGCAGGTAGAAGCCAAACTTTCCGAGCGTCAGGACTGTGTGCAGGCTCAAATGTTTATCCAGCGCGAACAGCAAAAGCGTGCTGCTGATATTCTCTGAAATGTCGAAGATGAAATAAGCGATCGATGGCAGACCGATCCAGGGCCAGACACCGCCAAAAGCGCGCCTGGTAATTCCTGACAATAAAAGCGTATTCAGCACGGGATATATAAGATCCAGCGTCCAGACAGAGATGATATGAACCTCTTTCTGAAGATCCGAATAGCCTGAAAGCGCCTCATCCAGCTCTGTCCGGGTCGTCATAGTATCCAGAAACTGGAAGTCCCAATGCACTGAAATAAAGCTGAAACTCAGTCCAGTGAGGAGCGTGAGTACGAAGATCAGCCAGAGAACCCAGATACGCGTAAACATGTACACATCATAGCGGACACAGTATCAGCCCGCCAGTCGTGTCGCTCAGGCCTGACCAATCGTCTCAAACATCGCCATTTCCATGGCGTCCGCAGCCGTTTTCCCGGCCCAGATGACATAATTCATACTTGGCGTGAATTGCTCAACGGCGGTCTTGGCTGAGTCCATCACTGCAGAAATCTCAGAGACCTCCGGACCAGCGCGGCCTGCCATAGCAATGGAATAACGGAAGATAATGAGATCATCCCCCGGCCAGTAATCAAAATGGCCAAGTGGCAGTCGCTCATTGATCAGAACGATCAGATCATTCAGCTCACCGCGTCGCGAAGGGGTCGGTTTGACGTCCAGCGTAATTGAGAACTGAAGCAATTGCGGTGTTTCACGAAAGGTAAAAACACCACCCATATCGCCCCAACAGGTCGGGATGATGCAATGCACTGTGTTAAACGCATCGCGCTCATAAACGCAGTCTGCATCCTGCAGCACTCGCTCAACCTGATCGAGTGATACATCTGCAAAGTCGCTTTCAGATGTCAGAGACATGGTGTGCGCCTTCCCATCAGACACGGAACATCCCGTTCGTTCCGCGTAACATGAGTCTCAGACGCGCAGCAAAGCGGTTGAGCAGTTTACTGTGGAATGTGGCTGCGGCTGTTGCCACAACGCCTCACTCCGATTTGGTGCCTTCCAGCTCAGCGACGCGCTTTTCGAGCGCCTCAACACGTGCAAGAGCGGCCTGCGCGAGCGCTTTGAGTGCTTCCACTTCATCACGGCGAGCCAAGTCCATTTCAGCGACGAATTTCTCGCCCTGAGCACGCATTGCTGTTTTGGCTTCTTCGCCTGCTGACTGGGCAGCATCCATCATACCAGTCATGACTTTCGCCATGTCATCTAGGAGTGGATTTCCTTGCGTCATTAGATTACTCCTTCGGGCAATGGTTCGCGTGATCTACCGCGAAAACCGTTTCATGGCTATGTGACCTTTAAGACGGGTCAGTAAAAGGGGACAAATGAGCATGGCACTCAGTTTTCCGGAATTTTATCCGGCGATTGTCTCGATTCCACAGTTTTCGATAGGCGGACTCACACTCGGCCCAATCAATATCCTCTGGTATGCCATGGCATATGTCCTAGGCTTGGTTCTGGGCTGGCGCTATGCGGTTGCGCTGGTAAAGCGCCCTCGCCTGTTTGGCGGCACCTCGCCTACAAGTTCTGAAGTCATTGACGATTATCTGTTCTGGGCGACGCTTGGCGTCATTCTGGGCGGTCGCCTTGGCTATATGTTCTTTTACCAGATCCCATATCAGTTTGATGATTTCGCTGCGGACCCAATGATGATCCTGCGCGTCTGGGATGGCGGCATGGCCTTTCATGGCGGCCTGATTGGTGTTGGCCTTGCCACCTGGCATGTCTGCCGGACACACAAAATCCCGCTACTGCGCATGACAGACATCGCTGCGGCAGCAACGCCAATCGGCCTTTTGCTGGGCCGTTGCGCCAACTTCATCAATGCCGAGCTTTATGGTCGCCCGACTGACAGCGCGTTCGGTATGATCTTCCCTCAGGGCTATGGCTCTGGCGGCCCGCCTCAGGCTTTCGACTGGGACACAAAGGAATGGCAGTATATCTGCGATCCGGACCTTATCCCGGCAGCTGCCCGAACAGTTGAGAACTGCTCTGTGCGCCTGACGGATGGCTCGATCATTTCAGAACTGCCACGCCATCCTAGTCAGCTCTATGAAGCCGGCCTTGAAGGGTTGTTGCTGTTCATCGTCATTGCAATTGCTATCTGGGCGTTTGGCGCGCTGAAGCGTCCGGGCCTTGTGACCGGTATTTTCCTTCTGGGCTATGCAATGGGCCGCTCTATCGCCGAACGCTTCCGCCTGCCGGATGCCTTTGTGGACGGTCTGCCAGACTGGATGACCATGGGCACGCTTCTGTCTGTTCCAATGATTGCGCTTGGCGTATTCCTTGTCTGGCGCGCGCTTAAATCAGCGCCACCTTCCCCGACTTCAACTGCGGCAGCGGAGTAAAGTTTGCCCCTGAAAGACCGTCTGGTTCGCATGATCGACACTGACGGGCCAATGCCCGTTTCACTCTTCATGCAGATCTGCCTCCACGACCCAAAGGAAGGCTATTACGCGACACGCCCGGGCGTTGGTCGCGACTTCACAACTGCGCCTGAAACCAGCCAGATTTTTGGTGAGCTGATCGGCCTTTGGATCGTCAATGAGTGGGAAGCCATGTGGCGCCCTCATCCATTCCTTCTGGTCGAACCAGGCGCAGGCCGCGCCACAATGATGGCGGATGCGCTGCGCGCCATGGAGATGACATCGGCAGGCCGTGCCTGTCTGAAGTCCATGCAATTGCATTTGATTGAACCAAGCCCAGCCTTGCGCGGCCAGCAATATGAGCGGCTTCTTCAATACACGCCGCAATTCGTGACCCTGCTGGACGATCTGCCCGATATGCCAGCCATTCTGGTCGCCAATGAGTTTCTCGACTGTCTTCCTGCCCGCCAGTATCTGCGCTCCAAGCGCGATGGCAAATGGCATGAACGCCGCGTGGGCGCGATGAATGGCCAACTCATCTGGGGCAAGGCCGCAGAAGTCGGCGTAAACCTCGACAACATCCCGGACGATATCAACGAAATCGAGATTCAGACCGGCCTTGAATCCTTCGCACTCAGCCTCGCGGCGCATGTACAGCGCGGCAACAAACTGCGTGCGCTAGCCATTGACTACGGTCCCGATGACCTACCTCCGGGCGACACTTTGCGCGCCTATCAGGAAGGCCGTCAGGTTGATCCTCTGGAACACCCCGGCGCGGCTGATATGACGGTTGATGTCGACTTCACCGAAGTCCACAGACAGGCGCTCAAAGCTGGACTTTCCGTACATGGCCCGGTTCGGCAGGGACCATTCCTTCTGGCACTCGGCGCAGAAGCCCGTATGCAACAGCTGGTTCAGGAAAACCCGGACAAGGCTGATGAGATTTACGCCCGTGCGGCCAAGCTCATCGATCCGGCTCAGATGGGCTCACGCTTCAAGGCGATTTGTATCTCTTCCAAAGGCCTTGGCGTGCCTGGCGGATTTCCGGGATAGTTCAGCTCTTCCCAAAATTTAAGCGATGACGCGCGCAGGGCAAGAAAAGCCCCGCCACGCCTTGCTGCAATGGCGAAATCCTCATATGAGAACGCAGGGAACAGCCCCCTGCCGGGCACTCATGGCAGGGCGGTTTACAGATAAAATCATCCAGACTCACAAACGGAGATGACCTTGACCGTAAGCGCCGAGGGCAACGGACCTGCACCGATCAAGTACACGCCGGACCGTATCAAAATCGAACTTCTCGCGGGCCTTACCGTTGCGCTGGCGCTTGTGCCAGAAGCGGTCGCCTTTGCATTTGTTGCCGGCGTAAACCCGTTGGTCGGCCTTTATGCCGCTTTCTTCATTGGCCTCATCACGGCTGTGTTTGGCGGTCGTCCGGGCATGATTTCAGGCGCGACCGGCGCGCTGGCCGTTGTCATGGTCTCTCTGGTCTCCGATCACGGCGTGGAATATCTGTTCGCGACCGTGGTTCTGATGGGCATTATGCAGGTTATCTTCGGCGCAATGCGCTGGGGTAAATTCATCCGAATGGTGCCGCACCCGGTTATGCTGGGCTTTGTAAATGGCCTCGCCATCGTGATTTTCCTTGCACAACTTGGTCAGTTCAAAATGCCGGGCGGTGAAGCTGGCGGGCATGGCATGGCCGGGGGTGAATGGCTGCCTGTGCCTGATCTGGCGCTTATGCTGGGTCTCGTTGGCCTGACCATGGCGATCATCTGGCTTCTGCCGAAAGTGACAAAGGCGTTCCCTGCACCGCTTGCGGCTATTCTGGTGGTTTCAGCGATTGTAATTGGTCTCGGCCTTGATACCCGCTCTGTGGGTGATCTGGCCTCCATTTCTGGTGGCCTGCCGGAGTTTCATATTCCGATGGTGCCGCTAACCTTTGAAACTCTGGAAATCATCTTTCCTTACGCACTCATCCTGTCTGCCATCGGCCTGATTGAGAGCCTTCTGACGCATAATCTCGTTTCTGAAATGACAGAGACAAAGGGCGGCGCGTCTAAAGAATGTGTAGCGCAGGGCGCGGCAAACATTGTCACCGGATTTTTCGGCGGCATGGGCGGCTGTGCGATGATCGGCCAGTCCATGATCAACGTGAAGTCGGGTGCCCGTACCCGTATTGCAGGCATTTCTGCGGCGCTGTTTCTGCTCTCTTTCATTCTGTTCGCATCGCCTCTGATTGAGCAAATCCCGGTCGCAGCCCTCGTCGGTGTGATGTTCATGGTGGTCGTCGGCACATTTGCATGGCGCTCTATCCGCATCATGTCCCGCATTCCGCTGAATGATGCGATCGTCATCGTCACCGTGACGCTGGTCACTGTGTTCTCTGACCTTGCCGTAGCTGTTGTGGTCGGCGTGATCATGTCTGCTCTCAGCTATGCGTGGAACGCGGCCAGCCGTATTCATGCGGGCGTTGGGGTCAGCAAAGAAGGCTGGAAAGTCTATCGCCTGGAAGGCCCGCTCTTTTTTGGTTCAACGACAGGGTTCTCCGAACTGTTTGACCCGCAAAACGACCCGGATGATGTGGTTGTCGACTTCATCAATTCTCGCGTCGTCGACCATTCAGGGCTCGAAGCGATTGATGCACTCGCCACCAAATATCAGGCCTTGAACAAGCGGCTTCACCTGCGCCACCTTTCGCCAGACTGTAAAAAGCTGCTCGAGAAAGCTGGCGACATGATGGAAGTCTCCGTTCTGGAAGACCCGGATTATGAAATCGCCGTGGATTACGGCAAGCAATTCCGTCCAGAACGTTTGACCTCCTGATCATAAGCCTGACACACTGTCGGGCATGTCCCCCGCCAGTTCAGGATGCTTTTATGAGCCAGTCTCCCCCCGTTATTCACGCTGAACACCTGCTGGCTCAGGAGAGCATCGCTCATGGCTTTTTTGGTCGCGAGGGCGGTATCTCAACCGGGATTTATGACAGCCTGAATGTCGGTCCTGGCTCGGATGATGACAAAGACAATGTGCGCGCCAATCGCGCCATTGTGGCAGAGGCCATGGGCGCAGAGACCCCGGACCATCTGATCTCGCTTTTCCAGATCCATTCCCCGAATGTTGTTCAAATTGACGAACCGTTTGAGTGGGGCGACCGCCCGGAAGGCGATGCTATGGTTACGGCAACCCCCGGCCTCGCCCTATGCGTACTGACCGCCGACTGCACACCCGTTCTGTTCGCAGACACCAATGCCGGCGTAATTGGTGCGGCTCATGCCGGATGGAGAGGTGCGCTGGCCGGTGTGATTGAAGCCACCATTGAAGGCATGGAAAAGCTGGGAGCTAACGCCACCAATATTGTCGCCGCTATAGGCCCAAGTCTCTCCCCTCCGTCCTTTCAGGTGGGCCCGGATCTCAAGGCGCCCTTCATTGAAAAGCATGCCTGGAGTGAATCCCTTTTCACCCCGGGAGAAGATGACAGGTCCTATTTCGACATCTGGAAGTTCTGCGAAGGGGTACTTCTGCGCGAAGGCGTGAAATCCGTCGACTGCGTGGGCGAGGACACACTCACCCAACCAACACGTTATTTTTCAAACCGGTATCGGGTTAAGAACCAACTCTCCGATTACGGACGAAATGCTTCTGTGATCACGCTGCGAAAAAATAGCTGATCAACTGGTTGCGTCCCGGAACTATTTGCCTAAAACGCGAATAAACCCAACAGGCTGGACGGCCTGATTGGCACATTTGGGCAGTGGCGGTTCATCATGAAACTTATTACCGGTAACGCAAATCCAGATCTGGCAGCAGACATTGCGAAATATCTCGACGTTCCTCTGACGGAAGCTGAATTCCGCCGGTTTGCGGATAATGAAATCTTTGTTCGCATCAATGAGAATGTGCGCGGCGAGGATGTCTTCGTCATCCAGTCCACCTCATATCCCGCAAACGACCATCTGATGGAATTGCTGATTGCAATGGATGCGCTGAAACGCGCCTCTGCACGACGCATCACAGCGGTTATTCCTTATTTCGGTTATGCCCGTCAGGACCGCAAAACAGATGGCCGTACGCCTATCTCTGCAAAGCTGGTTGCGAACCTCGTCGCGACCGCTGGCGCTGACCGCGTTCTGACCATGGACCTCCACGCAGGCCAGATTCAGGGCTTCTTCGAATGCCCGACGGATAACCTCATCGCGACCCCGGTCATGGAGCGCGATGTCCGCGCAGCTTACGGCGCTGACAATGTGATGATCGTATCGCCAGACGTTGGCGGTGTGGTGCGTGCGCGCGCCCTGGCCCGTCGCCTCGAATGCGATCTGGCTATCGTTGATAAGCGTCGCCCGAAAGCTGGCGTTGCCGAAGTCATGAACATTATTGGTGATGTGCGCGACCGCGACTGTATCCTTTATGATGACATGTGCGACTCCGGCGGCACGCTCTGCAATGCGGCTGCGGCTCTGATGGAACAGGGCGCGAAGTCTGTTTCCGCTTATGTCACCCACGGTGTTCTTTCCAGCAATGCTGTAGAGCGGATCGAGAAATCCGTTCTGAAAGAAATCGTCATTGCTGATACGATCAAACCGACTGAAGTCGCGCGCAAGTCCAAGTCCGTTCGCGTCCTCAGCGTGTCTCACGTGATCGGCGAAGCCATTCGCCGTATCGCGAATGACGAATCCATCTCCAAAATGTTCGACTAATACGAATGTACACACTACCAGCGCGCGGCATCAGCGATATTCCGGTTATCGAAACTGACCGCCTGATCCTGCGCGCCGCCCGCAATGAAGACTATCAGCCCACATTCGACATGTGGCAGATGGACGAATATGTGCGCTTTGCGGGCAATCGCCGGAAATCCTCTGGTGAAGTGTGGACCGATCTTCAGTCAAAAATTGGCGCCTGGGGCCTGTTCGGCTTTGGCTATCTGATGTTTGAACACCGCGAGACCGGCAAAGTGATTGGCAGCGGTGGCTTTACCCTGTCACGTCGCTCAGAAATGAGCCCCTCCCTGCCGATGATCCCGGAAGCTGGCTGGGGCATTGCCCCGGAATACTGGGGCCAGGGCTATACCGGAGAGGCCATGCGCGGCGTACTGAACTGGATGCGCGAGCAAGACCCTCAGTTTCCTGCTCAATGCATTATTGACCCCGGCAACACCGCATCAGAACGCATCGCACTACGCCTCGGCTTTGAGAAGAAGGGCGATCGGATCATGTATGACAAAGTCATCAACTGGTATGAGCTGACGCGCCCGGGCACAGACACATAGTCTTGATTGTCTAATCACGCCCGAATGTGCCAGAATTGGCGCAATTGCTTCGGGGGTAGAACGATGTTGATTTTTCTGATTGGCCTGATCGGCTTTCTTGGCATTCACTCAGTCCATGCCTTCATGCCCGGCTTCCGGAGCGGCATGATCGCCAAAATGGGCGCCATGCCCTGGAAGGGCGTCTACGCCCTAATCTCCATCGTCTTCTTCGTTCTCATGGTGATCGGGTATCCGGGGGCGCAGGCCTCTACCATTTATTTCGGCACCGTCCCGGAGGGGATGAAGCATATCAATTCCCTGCTCATCCCAATTGCACTCGTACTCGCCGTGGCTGGAAGCCTGCCGCGTGGGTATATTGCGCGCACGCTGAAGCACCCACAGCTGGTGGGGGTGAAACTCTGGGCGCTTGGTCACCTTCTGGTCAATTGGGACCTCACAAGCTTTCTGTTCTTTGGCGGCTTTCTGGCCTGGGCGGTTCTGGTGCGGATCTCGATCAAAAAACGCCCGCCCGTCGCGCCGAAAGCTCCGAATATCATCTGGGATATTGTCGCCGTTCTGGCGGGTCTGGCCCTCACCGGATGGTTGATGATGAGCGCGCACGTCTACTTCTTCAACGTGTCGCCCATTCCGGGCATGTAGCCCGGTTGCCAATCCTGCGATAATCCCGTATAGCCGCCGCTTCCGCGCCGTAAGAAGCGCGTGTCAGTCAGGTTATCACTCGGATGGGCCGGGCGGATTCCAGGACAAAGGATATTGAAAAATGGCAGATCTCGTTCTTTCCGTAGAAGTACGCGAGCGCACCGGTAAAGGTGGTTCCCGCGAAGCTCGTCGCAATGGCATGGTTCCAGGCGTTCTCTATGGCGGCAAACTCGCTCCTGTAGCGATCAGCCTCAAATCAAACGAAGTCGTGAAAGCGCTGAACTCCGGTAAGTTCATGGCGCACATGATTGAAATCGACCACAAAGGCGAGAAGCAGTCTGTAATCTGCCAGGACATCCAGTTCCACCCGGTTACAGACTTCCCAGAACATATCGACCTCTTCCGCGTTGACGAAGATCAGATCATCAGCGTCGAAGTTCCAGTACACTTTGTTGGCGAAGAGAAATCTCCAGGCCTCAAAAAAGGCGGCACGCTCAACATTGTTCGTCACGAAGTCGAACTTAACGTTCCAGCTGGTTCTATCCCTGAATTCCTCACAGCAGACGTTTCTGCTCTGGAAATCGGCGACAATGTCAAAATCTCTGACATCAACCTTCCAGAAGGCGCAGAGCCAACAATTGGCGACCGCGACTTCACGATCGCTACGATCGCAGGCCGCACAGCAGCTGTCGAAACAGACGACGACGCTGAAGGCGAAGAAGGCGAAGAAACAGAAGAATAAGTCCGCATCCCGGATTTTTCTTCAGAAAGAGGGTCAGACTCACGTCTGGCCCTTTTTTCTTTGGCGGCTTCACGCCATAAGCTCACACAATGTTCCGATTATTCAGACGCTCAGCCGAGGGACAATTTTCGCCCATGCTTATTCTCGTTGGTCAGGGAAACCCTGGTGAGAAATATGCCGGGAACCGGCACAATATCGGCTTCATGGTGATTGATGAGATTGCGCGTGCGCACAGTTTTGGCCCCTGGAAGAGCAAATTCCAGTCTCAGAACGCTGAAGGCACAATCAACGTCAATGGGCGCCCCGTCAAAACCCTGCTGATGAAGCCTCAGACCTTCTATAATGAAACAGGCCGCGCCGTATCAGAGGCTGCACGCTTCTATAAGGTCGAGCCCGAGAACATCATCGTCTTCCATGACGAACTGGATCTGGCACCCGGCCGGGTCCGCATGAAGCAAGGTGGCGGCCATTCTGGCAATAACGGTATGCGTTCCATCATCAGCCATATGGGGCAGAATGTACGTCGCTGCCGTCTGGGCATTGGCCATCCGGGTGATAAATCCCGCGTGATGGGCTATGTGCTTTCAGACTTTCCAAAGGCTGATACAGACTGGAAGAACGAGCTGATCGACGCGTGTGCGCGTTCAGCGCATTTCCTCGCAGAAGGCAATGATGAGCGCTTTCAAACAGAAGTATTGCGGCTCGCCCCGGCGCCGAAGTCTGACCCACGTAAAACCGGCCCGTCAGAGTGAATTACCAAAAGTAAATTTAGTTTAACTTTTGACGAAATCTTGAAGACTGGAAAAGAGCGCGCCCTGCCGAAGGCCCGCGCCATCAAGGCCGAATACCGGGCAAGAATCCTAAAAAGCTATAAAATACTGCCCCTTAAACGGGTAAGGGCGGCCCAGAAGGACCGCCCCGTACTCAACGCTACTCTACGCGTCACGTGCATAACCCAGTAGGGAGCGCACCTGACAAAGCAGTAAATAGCACAAATGAGTTAATAAAGGAAGAGTCTGACTGTTTTTGTGTTACTTAAAGAACACAGACCGAATGTTCACACTTACTGCGCGCAATCAGTCAAACAATCTGTACTTCAAAGAAAGAGAAAACTGGTGGAGCTAAGCGGAATCGAACCGCTGACCTCTTGAATGCCATTCAAGCGCTCTCCCAACTGAGCTATAGCCCCAGTTTTCAGAGCGGCGAGAGGTAAGACGAAATCGGGGCGTAATCAAGCCCCAATTTCTGCCTTAAACTCTTTAGCCGTTAACGTCGTCTCCATCGTCGTCGAGGACGTCGTCATCAATGTCTACATCGCCGTCGTCAATGTCGAAATCTTCTTCGTCATCGTCGAGCACGGCGTCGTCATCATCGTCGATACCCTCTTCAGAGAAACCCTCCGGAACTCCGCCTGGCGAAGAATCTTCATCATCATCGTCACCGGTCGGAATTGGAGCATCCTGATCGACTTCGTCGATTTCAGGCGTATCGTCCTCTTCATCATCATCGTCGTCATCGGAACCAGAATCGTTTGCGTCTTCGACGTCATCATCTTCATCTTCGTCTTCGTCATCTTCCGGCTTTTCCGGTTTAGCAGCGCCGCGAGGCGCTTTCTCAGGCGAAGTTGGAGTGTCTTCGAAGAACGAAAGCGGATATTCCTTTCCCGTATACGGGGAAACGATCGGGTCTTTGTTCAGGTCGTAAAAGTTCTTACCCGTTTCCGGGCAGTTACGTTTTGTTCCCAAATCTTTTTTCGGCACTGCGGCCCCCTTGAGCGTTCTGTTGCGTTTTCGTTTGGGGCGAGCGCTTGCCATGATCAACTCGCCCTGTCAAAGCAGTTTTGTAACTAACAGCAGGCAAAAAGTTTATGGTCTGGATTTCCAACCCTGTAAAACGCATTTCGGGACATATTATACCTCCCGGGGATAAATCTTGTTCACACAGGGCGATTTTGTTCGCTGCTATGGCAGAAGGCACATCCTATATCACCGGTCTTTTGGAGGGTGATGACGTGCTTCGTACGGGCGAAGCGTGCCGCAAACTGGGCGCTGAAGTGACTCGCACCGGTAAAGGGGCATGGACTGTCACCGGCAAGGGCGGTTTTGAACAGCCATCTGAACCCATTGATTTCGGAAACTCCGGAACGGGCTCCCGACTGATGATGGGCGCTATGGGCGGCTATGACATTAAAGTCGAGATTACAGGCGATGCCAGCCTCTCCTCTCGCCCAATGGGACGGGTTCTGAACCCGCTCTATGATATGGGCGTCACTGCAGAGAATGCCGAAGACGGCAAACTACCGCTGACGCTGATCGGCTCATCGACGCTGAAAGCCATCGACTACACCCCGCCCGTAGCCTCAGCCCAGGTCAAATCGTGCGTGCTTCTGGCTGGCCTTAACGCCGTCGGCACGACCTATGTGCGCGAGACGAAGAAAACCCGCGACCATACAGAACGCATGCTGGAAGGCTTTGGCGTCGCACTCTCTTCAGAAGATGACGGCGAAGGTCAGGTCGTTTCCATTAAAGGCGGCCAGAAACTCAAAGCCGGCGAATTCGTCGTACCAAGCGACCCGTCATCGGCCGCATTCCTTCTGGCCGCTGGTCTCGTCGCGCCCGCATCCGATGTGACCATTGAAGGCCATATGACCAATCCGACCCGGTCTGGCTTCCTGAAAGTCATTGAAGGCATGGCGGATGTGGAACTCACGAACGAGCGCACAGTCAGCGGCGAAACCGTCGTCGACGTCAAAGTTTCACGCCGTGATGGCCTGAATGCCACTAACCCGCCTGTCGAGCTTGTCCCGGCCATGATCGACGAATTCCCGATCTTCGCAGTTCTCGCAGCCTTCGCCAAAGGCGAGACGCATGTCACCGGCGCAGAAGAATTGCGCGTGAAGGAAAGCGATCGCATCCGCGCGACGGTCGACCTTCTTCGCGTCAACGGGGTCAAGGTGGACGAACATGAAGACGGCTTCACGGTTTATGGCTGTGACGGCAAAGTGCCGGGCGGCGGCACGGTGGAAACCCGCCATGACCACCGCATTGCCATGTCAGCGCTCGTCATGGGCATTGCGGCTGAAAATCCGGTAGCCGTGGACGACATCGCCATGATCGCCACCAGCTATCCTGAATTCTTCGATCATATGAAGCAGTTGGGTGCCGACATTCGTGAGGCCTAAGGCAAGTCAGGCAGAGGCTCACACCTCTGCCTGCGCTCTGATGCCTAGCGCCCCTTCCAGACGGGGGCACGTTTTTCAAGGAAGGCAAGCGGGCCTTCTTTTGCATCCTCGCTGGAGAAGACCGCGATAGACGCCGCGGTCGATGCAGCCCAAAGCTCTTCCTCCGTGCCGTCATAAGCCTGACGGGCAACCTCAAGACTTTTACGCACGGCAAGCGGTGCATTCGCGCCAATCTGTGCAGCGAGGCTTTTAGCCTCGGCGAGCACATCCTCAGACGGCACCATACGGTTCACCAGCCCCAGCTGATACATTCGCTCTGCTGGCAAAGGGTCACCCGTCGCAACGATCTCGAGCGCTATATTGCGGGGCAGCGCGCGAGGCAGACGAAACACACCGCCGGCACCCGCAAAAATACCGCGCTTCACTTCTGGAAGGCCAAAGCGGGAATTGTCCGCAGCGACAATCATATCGCAGGTGAGAGGCAGTTCGCAGCCGCCCGCCAGAGCATTTGCCGCGCACAGCCGCGATCCACGGCTTGGTGCGAGCCGATTTCACAAAGCCCGCAAACCCGCCGTCTTTAGTAGAGAGCGCTTTCGCATTGCCTTTGGAAATCTCAGACAAGTCGGCACCTGCGCAAAACGTCGATTCCAGCGATGAGGTGAGTATCGCGACCCGCACATCATCATCTCGCTCAATCTCTTTGACGATCCAGTCCATAGCGGTCGCAACCGCGCCGTTCACGGCATTGCGCTTATCGGGCCGGTTCAGCGTGACCACTGCGATATGGTCTGCGACCTCGTAAAGAACTTCTTCTCCGACAGATGCTGGTTTGCCTGTCATGTGTTTCTCCCTCATTTTATTTTGCGCCATGATTGAGTGGAGTTGATGCGCGCGCAAGATCACGCAGCGGCAGGCTGGACGACCGCACGGCAACGCACCGGAATTTGCGTTTGAGCCCTGCGCCGAATGCGCTAAGGCTTCTGCAACTGAAATTTATCCCGATGCGAGGGCCCAAAAGGCCCTACGCGTCTGCATAAGGTCTGCTGGTTTATATGTCCGATACCCCTTCCCTCATCATCGCAATCGACGGCACGCTTGCGTCCGGAAAAGGCACATTGGCCCGGGGTATTGCAGAAGATTGTGGGCTTCCGCATCTGGATACGGGTCTTATCTATCGCGCGGTTGGCAAGGCGTGCCTTGATGGCGGCATAGACCCGGACAATGCAATCGCGGCAGCCGAGCTTGCGACAGGACTGGACCTGAACCTTCTGGACCCTTCCGTTTTGCGCACAGCCGAAGTCGGTCAGTATGCATCACGCGTAGCCATTCACCCGCCTGTCCGCAAAGCCCTGTTCGAGCTTCAGCGCGATTTTGCCTTTCAGCCCGGCGGCGCGGTACTTGATGGCCGTGACATCGGCACGGTTGTCTGCCCTGAAGCGCATGTAAAATTCTGGGTGGACGCAGATATCAAAGCCCGCGCCGAGCGCCGCACCGCTGAGCTTCTAGCCAAAGGCGAGCATATGACGGTGGAGACCATGCTCGCTCAATTGCAGGAACGTGATGAGCGCGACCGGAATCGGGCGGTCGCACCAATGAAGCCTGCAGAAGATGCCCACTTGCTAGATACGACGCATTTGTCTATAGACGCGGCACGAGAAAAAGCCCGACACATTGTCGATCAGGTCAGGGCACGTCTCGCGAGCCGTTAGAACGCGTTTCCCGCGATCTAAAATCCCACGGCCCGCACCTGGATCGACAAATTCGCACTTAACTTTAACTGACACTCGAAGTGTCATTTGCCCATGGCTTACGCCTATGGGCGCGCAGCAATTTTGGAGTCTCAATGTCTGCTGATACTATGAACCCATCTACGGACGATTTTGCGTCCATGTTTGAAGCCAGCTTTGCTGGCAGCAATATGCAGGAAGGCCGCGTTGTACCGGCGACTGTAGTTTCTATCGAAAACGATGCTGTTATCGTTGACGTCGGCCTGAAAACTGAAGGCCGTATCCCACTTCGCGAGTTCGGCGCTGACGGCCAGCCAGAAGTTGGTTCTATCGTTGAAGTTTACCTTGAGCGCATCGAGAACGCGCTCGGTGAAGCTGTTCTGTCGCGCGACAAAGCTCGCCGCGAAGAAGCATGGACCCGTCTTGAGCGTCTGCACGAGAAAGAAGAGCCAGCTGAAGGTGCTATCGTTGGTCGCGTCAAAGGCGGCTTCACAGTTGACCTTGGCGGCGTAAACGCGTTCCTCCCAGGCTCTCAGGTTGATATCCGTCCAATCAAAGATGTCGGCCCACTCATGGGTGTAAGCCAGCCATTCGCGATCCTGAAAATGGACCGTCCACGTGGCAACATCGTTGTGTCCCGTCGTGCAGTTCTCGAAGAGAGCCGCGCAGAGCAACGTGCAGAGATCGTCGGCGAACTGGCTGAAGGTGACGTTCGTGAAGGCGTCGTCAAGAACATCACCGATTACGGTGCGTTCGTTGACCTC
>NHBK01000008.1 GCA_002173095.1 Hyphomonadaceae bacterium TMED5
CGCGCGCTCTGCCATTTAACAACACCTTCAAGAAAGGCTCCGAGTGGAGCAATGAAAACTTTTTTGGCCAAACCAGCTGAAGTCGAAAACAAGTGGATCATTATTGATGCCACTGACGTCGTCGTCGGCCGTCTCGCGTCTTATATTGCTAAACGCCTCCGCGGCAAGCACCGTGCTGATTATACGCCTCACGTTGATACTGGTGATCACATCATCGTCATCAACGCGGAGAAAGCTGTATTCACCGGTCGCAAGCGCCAGCAGAAGAGCTACTATCGCCACACCGGGTATCCGGGCGGTATCAAGGAACTGTCAGCAGATGCTATTCTGCGCGGCCGTTTCCCTGAGCGCGTCCTGAAGCTCGCTGTTAAGCGTATGATGCCACGGGAAAGCTCCCTTGCGCGTCAACAGTTCTCTAAGCTGCGTGTTTATGCCGGTACGGAGCATCCGCATGAAGCTCAACAGCCGGAAGTCGTCGACTTTAAATCCATGAACCCGAAAAACGAGAAAGCGGCGTAACGTATGTCTGATTCCGTCGAATCCCTCGAAGATCTGAACACTCTGAACGGTGAAGGCGCTGTTGAAGCGGCTCCTGTGAATGTTGAGCCAAAGATCGACGAGTTCGGTCGTGCTTATGGCACAGGCCGTCGTAAATCTGCCACGGCACGTGTGTGGATCAAGCCAGGTAGCGGCAAGATCACCATCAACGGCAAAGACCAGTCTGAGTATTTTGCGCGCCCAGTGCTGCGCATGATCATCGAACAGCCACTGCTTGCTGCTGAACGTCGCGACGAATTCGACGTAATCTGCACCGTTAAAGGTTCTGGCCTGTCTGGTCAGGCTGGCGCAGTTCGCCATGGTATCTCACGTGCACTCGTTGCATATGAGCCAGGCCTGCGTCCGGTTCTGAAACCATTCGGCTTCATGACCCGTGACCCTCGTGTTGTAGAACGTAAGAAATACGGTCGCGCGAAAGCACGTCGTAGCTTCCAGTTCTCCAAGCGCTAATACCGCTTCCTATACGGTTTTCAAAAGGCGCTTCATTAGAAGCGCCTTTTTTGTGATTGAAAGACAGTTTTATGGCGTCCACTCCGATCAAAGCCTGCGTTCTCGGTGCCAGTGGCTATACCGGTGCAGAAATGCTTCGTTTGTTAGCCGTTCATGATGGAATTTCTGTAGTTGCCTGCACGGCAAATGCACTTGCTGGGCGACGCCTAACAGATGTCTTCCCGCATCTTTCGTCATATGGAGATATGATTCTGACGACGGTTGAGGATGTAGACTGGGCGTCAGTCGACCTTGCTATTTCCTGCCTTCCTCACGGGACGAGCCAGGACCTGATTGAAGAGCTGCCATCTCATGTGCGCGTCGTGGACTTGTCGGCCGATTATCGGTTTCGGTCCGCAGAAATCTATTCTGAAACCTATAAACGGTCGCATCTCGCGCCAGAACGGACTGCGAATGCAGTCTATGGACTGACTGAGTTTGCCAGAGATCGCTTACCTGACGCCGATTTGGTCGCGTGCCCGGGCTGCTATCCGACGGCGACATTGATGTGTTTGTTGCCAGCCTCCGAAGCGGGACTGATTAGGCAACAGGATATTATCATTGATGCGAAGTCTGGCGTTTCAGGCGCGGGCCGCGGTTTGAAAGAAGGTAATCTCTTCTGTGAAACTGCGGAAGGGCTCCATCCTTACGGCATCGGTGTGCATCGTCATGCTCCGGAAATCGAGCAGGAGATCGGTCAGCGTTTCGGTGGCGAATGTTTCGTAACGTTCACGCCGCATCTAGTGCCAATGACTCGTGGCGAGCTCGTCACAGTGTATGCCGCGCTGGGTGAAGGCGTATCAGTAGATGACATTCAGAATTGTCTTGAGGCGCGCTATGAGAACGAGCCCTTTGTGAATGTTCGTCCGGCTGGTTCACTGCCACCAGATACTCGACACGTGCGGGGCACCAACCGGTGCGAAATCAGCGTGCATAAAGACCGTAATCCGAACCGTGTCATCATTATAGGTGCGATCGATAACCTGACAAAAGGGTCAGCCGGTCAGGCGTTGCAGAACATCAATCTGATGTTTGGTTTTGAGGAAACCAAAGCCCTCGACATTCTGCAGCCTCTTTTTCCTTAGGTCTTAGTGAGAGCAGGGGCCTACACCCAGCTCTTCCAGTTTCTTGCGAACATAAGTGCCCGGTGCGTCCCCGAGACCGTAATCCTTCACTTCGGGAGCGTGCACTTTTGTTCCGGATTTTGGCTCAAGCCATTGGAGCCAGTAAGGCCACCAGGAGCCCTGATGTTCATCGGCATCCTGTATCCAGTCTGAGAACGAGTCTGGGAGTTCGGTATTGGTCCAGTGCTGATATTTTTTCGCGGCAGGATGATTCACCACGCCCGCAATGTGTCCGGAACCTGCCAGAACAAACTGTGTGTCGCCGCCAAACGCTTTGGCAGTCCTGTAAACGGAGTTGCATGGCGCAATATGGTCATCACGACCCGCCTGAAATAGTGCGGGAACTTTGATGTCTCCGAGATTTACCTTGCGACCGAGTACGCGGAAGTTTCCTTTTGAGAGCGCATTCTTCGAGTAGAGATCTTCGAGATAAGTGATGTGGGTCGGCCCGGGAATATTGGTCTGGTCCGAATTCCAAAAGAGCAAATCGAACGGGCGGGGTTTCTTCCCGAGCATGTAGCTGTCGACAACATATTTCCAGACTAGGTCAGCAGGGCGGAGATAGTTGAAGGTTTCAGCCATGTCTTCGCCGGCCATGATGCCGCCATTCAGTTCTATCAGATGCTCGATATGCCTAAGGGCTTGTCCATCGGTAAAGACCTTCAGATCACCGGCTTCGACAAAGTCGGCCTGGGCCGCAAAAAAAGTGACGGCGTTGACGCGTTGGTCATTTTCCTGAGCCATACGGGCGAGGGCAGACGATAGCATTGTTCCGCCGATGCAATAGCCGACGGCATTTACGGTATCTGAGCCCGAGTCTTCGGTTACAGCGTCGATTGCTGCGTAAGCTCCAAGACTCACATAATCATCCCAACGGAACTCTGACATGGATTTGTCTGCCGAACGCCAAGATACGATATACACCTGAAAACCCTGATCAGTGAGCCATCGGATCATTGAGTTTTCTTCTCGCAGGTCGAGAATGTAAAATTTGTTGATCCATGGAGGGAAGATCAGCAAAGGCCGCTCATACACCTCGTCGGTGGTCGCATTGTATTTCAAAACCTCAATGAGTGCGTTTCGAAAAACGACTTTGCCTTTTGAGGAAGCAACATTTTCTCCCAGCACAAAAGGGGAGTCGTCCGTCTGTGAAATAATGAGGCGCCCATGACCGCGCTGAATGTCCCGTCGGGCTAAGCGCAGGCCTTCCACGAGGCTCTCGCCCCCGGTGTCCAGCATTGCTCTTAAAGCTGCCGGGTTGGTCGAAAAGAAATTCGTTGGAGAAAACGCATCAGCAGTTTGCCGCGCAAAGAATGTCGCTTTGCGCCTGGTTTCCTGATCCAGCTCTTCTGCGGAATCGATCAGGCTCATAAGCCAGGATGAATTGAGCTGATAAGTTTGCTTTATCACGTCGAAAACCGGATTGGTTTTCCATTCCGGGTCATCAAAGCGTTTGTCTTTAGATGTCTCGGCTTCTCCGCCTACCAGAAGTGAGCGCCATATGTTCAAATGCCCCTCCCAGAGGGACAGTTGCGCGTTCAGAAGTCGATCCGGATGGAGTGCAAGGTTTTCACCCACCTTTGCCCAGGCAGCTCCAGCACCGAATGGGTCTGGTTGGCTCGTATTATCGAGCCCTTTTTTCAGATTTGCAGTCGTGATGTCTCGTAAAATCTGCTGGCTTTCAAACATGGCTTCGGACATGTTTTTCGACAAAGCCTCGAGCTTTTCAGCATTCGCTTCGGACAGAATTTCGTTGAGTGTTTTTGTGCACTTTTCAGCAGAATCAGGTTTGGGCTTACCGCCGGCCTTATTTTCTGCTTCGACGGTTTTCTTTTCAGCTGACGCGGTGCTCTTTTTGGCCCTGGTAGCTGTGTTTGATTTCGCTGCCATTGTGTTTTGCCTCAATATAGCCCACCAAGTGTACTACTCTAATTAAGCTACTGGAACCCTAAGGCGGAGATCGTTGTGATTCGAGTGATATTAACCACAATTTCAGCGATTGCACTGACCAGTTGTGTCTCCTCCGTAGGCAGTACGCTTGATGGAGTCCCTGCTTGGTTTTCTGAGCGTCAGGAAGACCTCAGTCATGAAGGGTATCCTTCTCTCCAGACGGCCAATGCTCTGTCCATTGAGGATAGCGAGACGCCTTGGGATGATATTCGCTCCGACCTCGTCGAAGCTCAGGCGGAAATGGATGCGAATGACCCGGGGCCGGTCAGCATTACTGCTGCCGAAATGCGAGCCTGGGCGGCTGAGCAAATAAGTCTGGTAGATAAAGGCGAAGAGCCTTATTAAGCACGTCTCATCATCAATGGTTATCTGAACAATGTTGCCCCCACAATTTCATAAAATCCGCCGCCTTCCTCCATACGTATTCGAACAGGTCAACCGTAATGCGGCCGCCCTTCGAGCGTCTGGCGCGGACATTATTGACTTTGGTATGGGTAACCCAGACCTTCCAACGCCTCCGCACATTGTGGAGAAGCTCATCGAGACGGCTCGCAAACCGAAGACGAACCGATATTCGTCCTCAAAAGGTATTCCGGGCCTTCGACGCGCTCTGGCAAATTACTATCGCCGCCGATTTGGCGTAACGCTTGACCCAGATCGCGAAGTTGTCGCGACTATGGGCTCCAAAGAAGGGTTTGCGAACCTTGCGCAGGCGATCGCTGCGCCGGGCGACGTGATTCTGTCGCCTAACCCTAGTTATCCGATTCATTCGTTTGGCTTCATCATGGCTGGCGCCACGATCCAGCATGTGCGCGCTTTGTCTCCGGAGGAGTATCTTTCCGGACTTGGTCGCGCTGTGCGTCACAGCGTTCCTAAGCCGACCGCTATGGTGCTCTGCTATCCGGCTAACCCAACGGCGCAAGTTGTTGACCTGGACTTCTATAAGGACGCTGTTGCTTTCGCTAAACGGCATGATCTGTGGATTCTGTCCGACCTTGCTTATACCGAAATCTTCTTCGGTGATCCGCCGCCGTCCATTCTTGCCGTGGATGGCGCGAAGGATTGTTGTGTAGAGGTGTCTACGCTGAGCAAAACCTACAATATGGCCGGTTGGCGCGTGGGCTTTGCTGCCGGCAATGAGCGTCTCATTGCTGCGCTTGCCCGTGTGAAGTCCTATCTTGATTATGGCTCTTTCACCCCAATTCAGGTGGCTGCCTGTGAGGCGCTCAACGGAGACCAGACCTGTGTGGATGAGCTGCGTGCGACATATAAAGTGCGCCGCGACACGCTTATTGAGTCATTTGCTCAGGCAGGTTGGGATATTCCGAAGCCGGATGCATCCATGTTCGCGTGGGCGCCGCTTCCGAAGGAAGTTCGCCATCTGGGCTCTCTGGAGTTTTCACTACGCCTTTTGAATGAGGCGCATGTCAGCGTGTCTCCGGGCGTGGGCTTTGGTGAGCATGGTGAGGGCTTTGTACGTCTGGCCCTCGTTGAGAATGAGCAGCGCATCCGTCAGGCTGCGCGTAATGTACGGCGTTTCCTACAGAACGCCGGAGATGAAAACGCGCCGGAACTGGCGGTAGGATAAATCATGACCAATACTTTGAAGATCGGCATTGCTGGCCTCGGCAATGTTGGGACGGGGCTTATTGCCCGTCTGCAGGAACAGGAAAAACTGCGTCTGAGTGGGCAGATCGAGATTACTGGTGTCAGCGCGCGTAATCGTTCGCGCGCTCGCCCGGTCTCTATCGATGAATACTCATGGTACGATGATCCTGTCGCTTTGGCTGAAGCGGAAGAAACTGAGGTCTTCGTTGAACTTATGGGTGGAAGCGATGGGCCGGCGAAGCTTGCTGTCGAAGCTGCGCTGAAACTCAGTAAGCCTGTGGTTACGGCCAATAAGGCTTTGATTGCTGAGTATGGCGAAACGCTCGCTCAAATCGCAGATAAAAGTCAGACGCCGCTTCTGTTCGAAGCTGCAGTTGCGGGCGGTATCCCGATTGTGCGCGCGGTTCGTGAGTCCTTTTCTGGTACACAGATCCGCTCGATCAAAGGTATTCTGAACGGCACGTGTAACTATCTTCTCACCGAGATGATGGAAAGCGGTCGGAGCTATGACGACGTGCTCGCCGACGCTCAGCGTCTTGGCTATGCGGAAGCGGATCCGTTCCTTGATGTGTCCGGCACAGATGCTGCGCACAAAATTGCAATTCTAAGCTCGCTCGGATTCGCCGTGCCAATGGATTTCAGCCGGGTCAAAATTGGCGGCGTTGATACAATCAGCCTGAAAGACCTAGAGCTGGCAGGAAAACTGGACCACAAGATCAAACTGATCGCGGAAGCGCGTCAGACTCAGGATGGCGTCATTTGCCGGGTTGAGCCGGTGCTCCTGCCTAAAACCTCTCCGCTGGCACAGATTGATGGTCCACTGAACGCCGTTCAAATCGAAACCGAACATGCGGGCAATTACACGCTTACTGGGCCGGGAGCGGGCTCTCATCCGACGGCTAGCGCGGTACTGGGTGACTTGTCAGTTCTTCTGTCAGGTCAGAACAAGGCTGTGCTTGGTATGAAGGTTGGGGATCTCAATAACCCGTTCTGTGATCAGGCTCAGATGTCGACGGCGCAGTCCAAATATCTCATTCGGGTAGATCTTTTGGATAAAGCAGGCGCTTTGGCGTCTCTTACTGAGGAACTTGCGAAGTCCGACGTTTCTGTCGAAGCACTGCTTCAGGATTCGGCGGGAACGTCTGAATCCGCTCCAGTAGCGATCATGACCCACAATTGTTCGCTCGCGGCAGCAGAAGAAGCTGTTAAACATGTTAACAGCCTTGAGGCTGTGTTGCATCCTGCACGTCTGATTCGAATCGAAACCAATTAAGACTCGCGCCGGAGGCGACATGTCCGAAGCGAAAATACACCAAACCATCGCCGATGCGATGATCCGGGTAACAGAAGCCGCGGCGATTGCGGCTTTTGATCTGGCTGGGCGTGGCGATGAAAAAGAGGCTGATCAGGCAGCGGTCGATGCGATGCGTACCAGCCTCAATCAGGTGGCTATGCAAGGACGTATCGTCATTGGTGAAGGCGAGCGAGACGAAGCGCCAATGCTGTATATTGGCGAAGAGGTTGGTACGGGTGTTGGCCCTGAGATCGACATCGCGCTCGATCCTTTGGAAGGCACAACACTGACCGCGAAGGCAATGGGCAATGCGCTTGCCGTACTGGCACTTGCTCCGCGCGGTACTATGCTGTTTTCGCCTGATGTTTATATGGACAAGATTGCCATTGGCCCGGGATATTCTGCAGGCGTCGTTTCGCTCGATGCCAGTCCGGCAGAAAACGTTGAGGCGTTGGCTAAGGCAAAGGGTGTGTCGCCGAGAGATATCTCGGTCTGCATTCTGGATCGCCCGAGGCACCAGAATATCATCGATTCAGTGCGCTCCGTGGGCGGTCGTGTGGTTATGATCATGGACGGTGATATTGCCGGCGTGATCAACACGACAGACCCATCCACAGGTGTTGATATGTATTTGGGGCTTGGGGGCGCGCCAGAGGGCGTTCTCGCCGCATCAGCGCTCAAGTGTATTGGCGGGCAAATGGAAGCTCGTCTCGTCTTCCGGAATGACGAAGAAAAATCCCGAGCGAAACGCGTCGGAATAACTGACCTGAACAAGCTTTACACGCTCGAAGATCTGGTGACTTGCGAAACCGTGTTCTGCGCGACAGGCGTCACCAAGGGCGGTTTACTTGATGGAGTTTCGAAATCTTCTCGATTTGTTGAAACAGAAACCATGATTATGACATCGATTGATGGCTCAATCCGTCGGGTGAGAACGCGGCGGCCGGTGTGAGTTCAGAAGCGGTTTCTGCGCGTGGTCTGAAATGGCTTTCGCCTGACATCAATGATCGGGACCTTTCAGATTATGCGCGCGCAGCAGGATTAGATGTGCCACTCGCGGCTTTGCTAATGGCGAGAGGCGTTGACGTCGACGCAATCGAGCCATTTCTGAACCCGACGCTCAAGAGAGAGTTTCCTGATCCGTCCTCTCTTAAGGATATGGATAAAGCGACCGAGCTGATCGCGCACGCAATTGAAAACGATCGTAAGGTCGCTGTGCTTGCCGATTATGATGTTGATGGAGCCACCAGCGCTGCACAGCTCATTCGGTATTTTCGCGCATTTGATCGTGAGCTTTCGCTTTACGTGCCGGATCGTATCAAAGAAGGCTATGGGCCGTCGCCTGCTGCATTTCAGCATCTGAAAGATGCTGGTATGGATTTGGTGATTACAGTCGACTGTGGGGCGGCAGCGGAAGCGGCCCTGAGCCATGGCGCTGATATTGGTCTGGATATCGTGGTGATTGATCATCACTTGATGGGCGAAAATATTCCGGCCTGTTCTGCACTGGTGAATCCTAACCGACCGGACTGTGCATCAGGGCAGGGCCATCTCGCTGCAGCGGGTGTGGTTTACGTGCTGCTTGCCTCGCTGAACCGCTTTTTCAGAACTCAACGTGGGGCGGACGCAAAATCACTACCGGATTTGCTCGCCTATCTTGATTTGTGCGCCCTGGGTACGCTTTGCGACATGGCGCCTCTGGAAGGTGTGAACCGCGCGTTTGTTGTTCAGGGGCTACGTGTGGTCAGTCAGGATGAATGTCCTGGTGTATTGGCGCTTAGTACCGTGTCAGGACGAAGCGCGCCGCGCACGGTCACTGATCTTACCTTTGGTATTGGACCTCAGCTCAATGCAGGCGGACGTATAGGCGACCCATGGCTGGCCACGAAACTGTTGGCTGAGACTGAGTTTGAGAAAGCCCTTCCTCTAGCAGAACAGCTTCAGCGGCTGAATGAGGCGCGCAAGGAAATCGAGGCTGATATTCAACATCAGGCCCGTATTCAAATTTCCAAATACATTGAGACCAATCCGAACGCCCCTGTGCTGATTGCCGGAGGAGAAGGTTGGCATCCGGGCGTGATTGGCATTGTAGCCGGTCGTCTGAAGGATGAATTTCATAAACCTGTCGCGGTTGTCGGTTGGGGGGATGAATTTGGCGATGTCGGTAAGGGCTCGGCGCGATCCGTTCGGGGCATGAACATTGGCGCGGCTATCGCGGCGGCAAGCGCGGACGGCGTGCTTGTTACCGGTGGTGGCCATGCTATGGCCGGTGGCTTTAGTGTGGAGCCAGACAAACTCGACGATCTTCGTGCTTATTTGGCAAAATATTTTGCTGAGGTGGACTCTGAATTGGAAGAAGCCCGCACGGTTCAGATTTCTTTTGATGTGCTGGTGTCGGCGTTATCCCCAGAATTTCTGACAACTCTGGAAAAGAGTGGCCCGTTTGGCGCTGCTGCACCGAAGCCGATTCTGAGAATCCGGGACGCAGAAATTATTTTTCGGCGGGAAATCGGTAAAAACCATCTCAAAGTTGCCGTTGATGACGGCAGTGGCCGTCTTGATTGTGTGTGTTGGCGTTCGCTGCACACCCCAATGGGAGATGCACTGAAAAAGGGAAATTGTGTCGATATCATCGGCTATGCTGAGCGCGATACGTGGAAGTCTCGTCAGGGCAAAGAGGCCGTTCAGTTTGAAATTTTCGATGTAATGCAAAAAACTGAAAAATAACTCTTGCGGAGACGAAAACACCTCGTTATATCCGCCCTCTCCAGAGCGCGCCCTTCGTCTATCGGTTAGGACGCCAGGTTTTCAACCTGGAAAGAGGGGTTCGATTCCCCTAGGGCGTGCCAATACTTTTCTCCATACAATTTTGTACTCTGGTCATCTGAAATAGGTGTGTTAACCTTCGGCTGTAAGAAGCTGATGGGGACAATTTCTGATATGAGTGAGGGCTTTCTAGCCGAGGAAGCCGGCGATACGAGTATGGAACTTCTCAAGATCACCGGGCAGGTGAAATGGTTCGATGCCGTAAAGGGCTACGGATTTCTTTCACCGGATCCAGACGAAGTCATTCCAAATCGCGCTGACGTAATGGTGCATGTGAGTTGTTTACGCGCCGCGGGCCTTTCCACAATGCAGGAGGGCGGGCGTATGACCCTGATGGCCATGCAGCGCGTCAAAGGTTTGCAGGCTGTAGAAATACTTGCGTATGAGCCTTTAGAGGCAGAGGCGGCTGTAAAAGATGACAGCGCGTTTGAGCCGGTTGTTATCAAGTGGTTCAATCGGGCCAAGGGGTATGGTTTCGTCAATCGGAGCGCAGATCCGGATGAAGATATTTTCGTTCATATGGTTGCGGTACGAAAAGCCGGGTTTGATGATCTGATTGATGGCAACACATATGCCGCTGTGATCAAGCCGGGGCCTAAGGGCGAGCATGTCGATGAGATCAAGGCAATCTGATCGAACCGAATGCAATCAGGTGCTTGTCGCTCCCGCTTCGCTGAAGTAGGAGGTTAGTTATGAAAAACATCCTTCTCGCATCCGCGCTTTTCGCTCTGATTCCAGCTGCTCAGGCTCAGTCTGAAGCGCTTTATATGCCGGAATCTTCCATCACAATCGAAACAGCTGGGGGCGACATTTCGCTTACGGTTGAAGTCGCCGATGATCCTGAAGAGACCGCGACGGGCCTGATGTTTCGCGAAGGCATTGCAGATGATCATGGTATGATCTTCGATTTCGGCATCCCTCGCGAACCAAATATGTATATGCGGAATGTGCCGTTCGCGATCGATATGGTGTTCATGAATGAAGAAGGCGTCGTGATGGCTATTACAGCGCACGCGCAGCCTTTTTCAGAGCGTCATATTAATCCGGGATTCCCGGTTAAGTCGGTCCTGGAACTGGCAGATGGCCAGGCTGCCGCGTTTGGAATTCGCCCTGGCGATGTGATCCGTCACGAGATCTTTGGCAATGCTGTCGAGCCTGCTGCGACTTCTGAAGTCGAAGAAGAGGCTATCGAGGAATAGTCCTCGAGCCGCTGCGCTAACTTGAATGGTAATCCAGACATTCCTGAAGGCTTTGTGCTCGCTGAGGGTCGGGGCGCATTCTCGCGCCACAATGGACCACTCTACCGCCGGGTTGTTGATGGGCGCCTTCAGACGGGGCTGCGCGTGCTGGATAGGCATTGTAACGGTCTGGGCTTCCTGCATGGCGGAATGGCGGCTGCGTTCGCAGACAGCGCTATGGCGTGGGCCGTCTGGGACAAAACGAATCAATCATCCGTAACCATGCGGTTGTCAGTCGACTATCTACAGCCTGTTCGTCTTGGAGATTGGCTCATGGCTGAGTCGGTTGCTTTGGGTGTGGATGGTGACATTGTGCACGTCAAAGCCGATTTGACCCGCAATGAACGTTTTCCAGTGTGCGACGCGATGGGCGTTTTTCATATCATTCGCAAGAAAGCGAATTCTTGACTTGAGTTCTGCTGCAGACCGCTTTATCTGGAGCCTTCGTCGGAGTGTAGCGCAGTCTGGTAGCGCATCTGGTTTGGGACCAGAGGGTCGGGAGTTCGAATCTCTCCACTCCGACCATTTAAAAACGAGGACGAGAGATGCGCGCACGGATCTTCAAACCCGCAAAGACTGCCATGCAATCTGGTAAGGCCAAGTCGAGCCATTGGGTGCTTGAATTCGTGAATGAAGGCTCTCGACGTCCTGACCCGCTAATGGGTTGGATTTCAACAGACGCTACAAGCTCTCAGGTGCGTATTACGTTTGAAACACGTGACGATGCCATTGCGTATGCCAAGCGCGAAGGTATGACCTTCAGTGTTGAAGATCCTCGTCCCGCAAAGCGTCTGGTCAAATCCTACAGCGCAAATTTTGCTTCTGACCGAAAGCAATCCTGGACCCACTAAGGGACCAGCTGGCCCCTTAGCTCAACTGGATAGAGCACCGGACTTCTAATCCGACGGTTGCAGGTTCGAGTCCTGCAGGGGTCGCCATTCCCTCACAGGCGATCGAGCGCTGCTTTCAGGTCTGCAATTAGATCATCACTGTCTTCCAGGCCAATCTGAAGCCTTATCAGTGTGCCATAGCCTTTGGACTTCCATTGTGGGGACTCGGTACGCAGAAGTTGCGGATTGCAGGGGATCATGAGGCTTTCAAAGCCGCCCCAGGAAAATCCGAACCCGAACAGTTCAATACCCGCAAAGAAGCGTTCAATGCTTTCCTTGTCTTCTATGTGAAGCACGAAAGAAAATAGCCCTGAAGGGCCAGAGAAGGCAGCCTTATATTCTTCGTGGTCCGGATGCGTCGGCAGGGCAGGGTGCAAAACTTGTTTGACCTGTGGCTGTTGCTCCAACCATTCGGCGATCTTCAGTCCAGATTGGCCTTGAGCTTCTACGCGGTGTTTGATCGTTCGTAGCCCGCGCTGTGCCAGATAAGCGTCGTCCGGAGACATTGAGAGCCCCCAGTCCGTAGCGGCCTCGTTTATCGACCGGTTGAGCTTTTCATCACGACACATCACCGCTCCGCCAAAGCCATCTGAATGGCCTATGACGTATTTTGTAAGTGCCTGAACACAGACATCAAAACCGAACTCCAGCGGCTGAAATACAATCCCGCAGCCCCAGGTGTTGTCGATAATGGATGTTACGCTGTGCTCTTTGCAGACTGGAAGCAGGTCTCTCATCTTGTGCACTTCGAAAGTCAGAGAGCCGGGGGCTTCAAAGAAAACTGCTCGGGTATTGTCTCTTATGAGGGCCTTAAAGTCGGCGGCGTTAATGCGAGGATCAAATATGGTGACGTCCACGCCCATCTTTTTAAGATATCGGGTCGCGAAACGGCGCGTTGGACCGTAGGCTGAATCTGTAAGAAGAAAATGATCGCCGGACTGGACAAAAGAGGCCATCGCCAATGAGCATGCCCCGAGGCCGTTTGGAGCAAGATGCACAAAGTCGGCGGCTTCCAGCTCTTTGAGACCCGCTATTAGCGCATCATGTACTTCCGTGCCCATCCGTCCATAGAGAGACTTGGGAGTGTTGTAGAGCCCGTCAGCAGTCTTTGCCAGTATGGTGGATGCGCGTTTGATGGGTGGGTTTACGGCTCCACCAAAGGCTTCTGGTGACCGGCCTGCATGCAAGAGGCGAGTCGCACGTTTCTTCTGTTCTGGGTTTTTCATGCGGTGTGGATTTCAGAACCTTCGAGTGATGCCCATTCTGTCCAGGAACCATCGTACAGTGCGACGTCGTCTCGTCCCAGACGATGCAGTGCAAGGAGAATGATGGCTGCACTAACGCCTGAACCGCATGTTGCGATAATGTCCGACTTATCGGTCATCTCGGCAAACACAGGTTTGAGTTCACCGGCAGACTTCAGGCGACCTTTTGAGTCAACGAGACTGGTCGCGGGAATATTGACCGAACCCGGCATGTGGCCTGACTTGAGGCCTGTGCGTGGCTCCGGCTCGCTGCCTGCAAAGCGCCCTGCTGGGCGAGCGTCCAGAATGATCGCATCTGATTTGGCAATATGAGCTGACATTTGGTCTGCTGTTTTCAGGAGCTGGTTTTTCATTCGAACTGTATGGTGGCGCTCAGAGGTGACGGGCGCGAGATCTTCCACGGTGCCGCCATTTTCGAGCCAGGCTGCCCAGCCGCCATCAAGGACTTTTACGTCTTCATGGCCCATCAGGCGAAACATCCACCAGACGCGGGCGGATGCCATGAAACCAGCGCGATCATAAACCACGATGGTTTTACCGTCTCCCAACCCCATGTTCCGAACGCGTGAGGAGAATTTCTCTGGCGAGGGCAACATGTGCGGTAACGCTGAATCTGTATCCGCGATCTCGTCTATGTCTAAAAAGACGGCGCCCGGAATGTGGCCTGCATCATAGAGCTTTTTAGAAGCGCCGCTGCCCGCATCCGGAGACCATGGAGGAACCCAGCTTGCGTCGACCACACAGACATCTGGCGCTGATAAGTGCTGGCTGAGCCATTCAGCGGTGACGAGTGGGTCTGACATGAAGCGTTCCTCCTGAAATTATAACCAGTTTGGCACTGGCAGGTCTTTTGTGCGCAGAAATTCCGGATTGTAGATCTTGCTTTGATAGCGATTGCCGTAATCGCAGAGCACAGTGACAATAGTGTGTCCCGGCCCGAGTTCTTTCGCCATGGCAATTGCTCCCGCGATATTCACGCCGGAGGAGCCGCCCAGACACAATCCTTCTTCCTGCACCAGATTGAACAGAATATTCAAAGCAGTAGGATCATCAATTCGATAAGCGAGGTCAACGTCTACATTTTCAAGGTTGGCCGTGATTCGGCTCTGGCCGATGCCTTCGGTGATGGACGTGCCCTCGGATTTGAGCTCGCCATTGGCATAGTACCCATATAGCGCTGCACCACCGGGGTCAGCGATACCGATTTTGATGTCCTTGTTGCGTTCTTTCAGGGCCATGGAAATGCCACCAAGCGTGCCACCAGACCCGACTGCGCAAATAAACCCATCAACCTTGCCGTCGAGTTGAGAGAATATCTCTGGACCCGTGGTATCGTAGTGCGCTTTGCGGTTCGCAATATTGTCGAACTGATTGGCCCAGATTGCGCCATTTGGTTCAGTTTCATTCAGCTCTGCGGCAAGCTTCTCGGAATAGCGCGCATAATGATTAGGGTTCGCATAGGGCACAGCGTCGACTTCAATCAGCTCAGCGCCCAGAAGCCGGATCGCATCCTTTTTTTCCTGAGATTGCGTGCGTGGGAAGACAATCACCGAACGATAGCCCAGAGCATTGCCGACAACGGCGATGCCGATTCCGGTATTGCCAGCGGTGCCCTCAACGATCGTTCCACCCGGGCGGAGCGTGCCGTTCTGTTCGGCGTCTCGAATGATGCCAAGAGCGGCCCGATCCTTGATGGATTGGCCGGGATTGAGGAATTCTGCTTTGCCCAGAATCGTGCAGCCGGTTTCTTCAGAGGCGCGTTTCAGTTTTATGAGAGGGGTATTGCCGATGGTATCGACCACGCTCTGATGAATTGTCATTCCTGTCTCCTATTGGCCTTCAGCCTAAATCGTTCAGCTATCTGTCGCAACTGAGCTTGTAGTGATCCGAAGCATTGATGAGATCGTATCAAGAGCAGGAACAATCAATGAGAAACTCTAAACCGTTCCTTACGTTAAAAGGGGGGGAGGGGTGCTGTCGGGACAATTGTGCGTGATTGAAGGGGCTAGGCTCCGGTCACGTCTGAAACCGAGCGAGGCCGAAAATGAAAACCCAACTGAAATTTGCTGCTGCCGGCGCCATTCTGGCGTTTGCTCCAACTGTTGTAGCTGACACAGCGACCACGAATGGCTCGGATGCGCTGATTTGGCAGCCTTCCAATGGAGAAGTTTTAGATTTCCTCGTTTTACGTCAGGGCAATGAGTTCGGCTATCACACAGTGACATTTGAGACCTCTGGGGATCAGTTGCGGGTCGAAAATGACATTGAACTAGAGGTGAAGGCAGGACCTTTTACTCTGTTCTATTACGGCCATGAAAGTGATGAGGTCTGGGAAGATGGTGAGCTTCTTTCCATGACCGGCGAAACGCGGAAGGACGGTGACGACTTCACACTGAGTGCGATGCGTGAAAACGGTGAACTCTCCGTACAGGGCACCAATTTCTCAGGAAATGTTCGTGCTGACATCATCCCATCCAGCCATTGGAATGTCAGAGAGGTGCAGTCCAATCAGATACTATCGAGTGAGGACGGACAGCTTCTGGATGTGGCTGTTGAACACCTCGGACAAGAGGAAATCGAAGCAGGCGGTGAAACGATCGTCGCAGACCGCTACCGCCTTCAGTCGGATCTGACTGTGGATCTCTGGTATGATGAGACCGGCCGTTGGGTAAAATGCGTTTTTGAGGCGCGCGGCCAGTCCATCGAATACGTGCTTCAGTAAGTCCTTACGAAGGACGCGACATTACGAACTGGCCGACATCTGTTCGGCCAGTACTGAACCCGGCTTCGCAATAGCTGAGATAATACTCCCACAGATTTCGAAATTTGGTGTCGAAACCCATGGCTTCGATTTCTGGCCATGCGGCCTTGAACGCATCATTCCAAAGTGAAAGCGTATCTGCATAGCTCTGACCGAACATGTGCTCGCTTTCATACGACATTCCAGACTTGGAAATCTCTTCCTTGAGTGCGTCAATGCTGATCAACATGCCGCCCGGAAAGATGTATTTCTGAATGAAATCAACACGCTTACGATAGCTCGCAAAAAGCTGGTCATCAATTGTGATAATTTGCAGGGCCGCGCGTGCGCCGGGTGAGAGCACGTGGTGTATTTTGCTGAAGTATCCCGGCCAATAGGCTTCTCCTACAGCTTCGAACATTTCAATCGACACCACGCCGTCAAATGAACCTTCAATGTCCCGATAGTCGCAGAGTTCAATTTGAACTTTATCGTTCAAGCCTGCTTCGAAAATTCGCTTTCGAGCGAACTCATGTTGAGCGTCCGAAATCGTGACGCAGTGAATATGAGATCCACGTTCCCTGGCGACATATTCTGCGAACCCGCCCCAGCCGCAGCCAATTTCCAAGAGATTGGAGGTAGCGTTTGCACCAACCTTATCCGCGATGGCTGAGTATTTCTTCGTCTGAGATTCTGCGAGCGTCTCACCATTCTCGAACAGACCTGAAGAGTAGGTCATGCTCGGATCGAGCCACTTTTCATAGAAGTCGTTTCCAAGATCATAGTGCGCCAGGATGTTCTGCTTGGAGCCCTTTTTTGTGTTCTGACGGAGAAGCGCATTTGCAATCCAACGCAGAGCGTTTTTCATCGTGCTGCCGCGACTAAGCCGGCCTGCCTGATCAAAGTTTACCGCGAAAAATTCGAGAACGTTTGTGAGGTCAGGCGTTTCAAACTGCTCGTCCATATAGGCGTCTGCAAAGCCAATATCGCCCGCCGCCAGTACCCGATTGAAGAGCGCGAGATCTTTCACGTGGATCTCTGCGCGGGGGCCCGGATTGCCATGATCAAAAAGGAAATACCGCCCGTCGGGCAACGACACGAGCAGCCGACCCTTCTTCGTTGATCTGAGCGCCAGAAAGGCAAGCTTTACCGATGAAGGAAGGCGAGAAATCCGGTTCAGATCGGTTTCAGAAACAACATCATAAGTCGTAGTCATTTTTGGCGTCCTTTATCCGGCTTTTCCAAGTGTAGAAGAAGCTTGCGTTAGAGAGTATGCGGTGTCGGGTTTGGCAGGGCGCCGATGATATTTCGCGCCGCGCATCCATAACCGCAGGGCTTGCCAATGAATGGAGAGTATCACGGAAAGGCCCGAAAATGGAGCGGTAAGGGTGTTTTTAAGGATGGCTGTAGACGTGGCGGGCTTGCGGGTGAGCGAGAGAGACGCCGTATGGAGACGTTCTCCGTCTTTGATATTTTCAATCAAGAGATCGAGATCGTCATCCGTTTCCTGAAGGGTAAAGCGATACTGCCCACTCACGTCGAAAAAGGGCGAAACGTGCAGAGTTTTGTCGACAGTTTGGCGGGTTGCGTTCGCGCCCGCAGACGCGACATACGAATGCTGATCACCAAACGTATTGTGGACTTCATAAATGATCGCCGTGGATCTTCCTGCTTCATTGCGAAGTAGCCAGAGTGACAGGGGTGAAAACCCCAGTCCCAGAACATTTGCGAATGTCAGCAGGTGTACGGAATGGTGTTCGGTCACTATACCTTCTGCTTCGAATAGGGATTTTGCCCAGTTTGCGAGGTCAGAAGAATTCCGGTCGCCATACTTAGACTTATCAAGGGATAAAAGGTTCCATTTTCCGACGGAAAACCATTTCAATTGGCGAGCTGACTGTTCAAGATTATCCATACAGACTTCCACCATTCGTACCGGGTACGAAAAAGCCCGCTTAAAAGGCTTGAAGCGACAATGCGCTGTGCGGCCATTCATGAATGATATGGTAGAACTGGGTTTCATTGCGCTGCTGTCGACAGAACTGTTTCAGGAGTGTCGGTAAACAGCACATCTTTTGCCGGAAAATCCGGAATATCTACGGGCGTCCACGGAAGGTCTGCGCCAAGCGCCATAGCGACACGAAGCCCGGACTTTAAGCCATCTTCATGAAAACCGTGACCGATCCATGCGCCCGCAAACCAAGCGCCGTCTCTGCCATTCCAGAGTTCCATTGACTGTACGGTTTCCTGACGCTCAGCGTTGTACAATGGGTGGTCAAACTCAAATCGACCAAAGGTCATGTCTTCAGCAGGCGGCACTGGCGGGTTCAGCGTGACGAAAACAGGTTTGTCCTGAGGGATCCCTTGCAAAGCATTCATCCAGTAAGAGAGGCAGATTTTCCGATCATCGCCTTTCATTACATTCCAGCTCGCCCATGCGGACTTTCGTTTCGGCATAAGAGAAGGATCTCGGTGCAGATAGGCGATATTGTCCGTTCTGCCCACACGTGAGAGTGCATTCGCCTGATACTCAAAACCGTCACCAAGAATGGCTTTGCTCTGGTGGGCATGTCCTGTGAGAATGACCTCGTCGAAGTCTTCTGTCATGTCGTTATAGCTGAGTAGAACGCCTGTTTTGATGCGATCGATCCGGTGAATTGGCGTATTTTTTACGGCCCGATGCCCCAGGGTGCGAATGACCTGATCGACATAGGTTTTGCTTCCGCCTGTAACAGTTCGCCATTGCGGACGATCTGTGTGCAGGAGCTTGTGGTTATTGAAAAAATTCAGGAAAGACCGCGCAGGGTAATCCATCATATCCGCTTCCGGTGTGGACCAGATTGCTGCGCCCATTGGATAGAGATAGTTGTTGCAGAAGTCCTGGGAAAAGCCGTTTTCCTCAACATACTGGCGCAGAGACAGACCGGACGGCAATGCGTCTGCTTCCGCGTCCCAGCGAGCCATTTTGTTGAAACGGAAAATATCAGAAAGCAATTTGAGGAAGGATGGGCGAAGCAGGTTTCGCTTCTGGGCAAAAATGCCTTTTGGATTGCTCGACCATTCATAACGGGACCTATCGCTGACTGCAAAGCTCATATCGCTGAGCTGAGTTTCAACGTTCAGACAGTCGAGAAACTGAAGGAAGTTTTTGTAATTGAGCGGATTGCAAACAATAAATCCCACATCCACCGAAATCGGTTTGCCGTCATAGTCGATCTCTACGGTATAGGAATGTCCGCCGAACCGCTCGGCGGCTTCGAACAGGGTGATATCCGCCACGTCTCTCAAGGCCCATGCTGCGCTTAGGCCTGAAATGCCAGAGCCGACAATTGCTATTTTCTTGCGTTTGGCTTGGGTCATGACTTCAGACTTTCATAGGCTTCAAGTGCGCGCTCGCGTGCGCGTTTGTGTTCAATAAATGGCTTGGGGTACGTCTTGCCCAATTCGATACCGGCCTCATGCAAAGCGGATTGAGGGGCTTCCCATGGTGTAAACAGATGTTTGTTTGAGAGTTTTGTGAGTTCCGGCACCCACTGGCGAATATAGTCGCCTTCAGGGTCGAACTTCTCGCCTTGCGTTATCGGATTGAAAATACGGAAATATGGAGAGGCGTCCGCGCCGCTTCCCGCAACCCATTGCCAGCTCGCTGGATTATTGGCGCTATCTGCATCGACCAATGTATCCCAGAACCATTCTTCGCCGTCGCGCCAGTCTTGCATAAGGTGTTTGATGAAGAAGGACGCTACAATCATGCGTACACGATTGTGCATGTATCCGCTTTGCCAAAGCTCTCGCAGGCCAGCATCGACAATTGGATAGCCTGTCTGACCCTTTTGCCACGCAAGGGCCGCATTCTCGTCTTTAGTCCATGGGAAGGCGTCGAACTTATCGTTCCAGTTTTCCTTAGAAAGGTCAGAACTCTGGAAAAGAAGGGCGTGAGAAAAATCGCGCCAGGCCAGTTCTCGCAGGAATGCCCATGCATCAGATTGCACTTCAGGACGGTTCTCAGCCTCTTCCAGCGTTCGCGACCAGATTGCCTGAACGGAAATCTCGCCGCAGCTCAGATGAGGAGACAGGCGTGAAGTGCCGGGTTTGTCCGGGCGATCGCGGAATTCTTTATAGCCTTTCAAACCGGTTTCAAAGAAAGCTTCGAGCTTCTCCCAAGCACCATCTTCGCCTGGAGACCAGTGTTCTGAAAAACCTCCAGACCAATCTGGTTTGGTAGGATGAAACGACCAATCCGAAAGACTTTCTGAGGCAACATTTTCAACAAAGGTCGGATCGGTTTTTCCGTCCGGATGGGTCGGTGAATAGGCGTCCTTCAGGGCGTTCCAAAACGGCGTGAACACTTTGTATGGATCGCCGCTTTTTGTGGTGACCTGCCAGGGTTCCATCAGAAGGCTGCCATTGAAGGTCTGAACCTCGCAGCCGCGATCTTTCAGCTCTGCTTTGAGGGCTTTGTCGGTGTCGATGCCAGAGGTGTCGTAACGGCGGTTCCAGAATACTTTCGAAATATCGTGCTCGGAGACCAAAGCCTCAATCACGTCTTCAACGGAGCCGTTTGTGACAGTTTTGAGGGTGAGTGAACCGCCGAGATCTTTCAGGTCCTCGTTCAACGCCGCCAACGACTTATCGAGCCACCATTTCTTTGCGGCGCCTGGTTTGCGCTGAGAGTGGCCGGTGTCATCATGAATATAGAGGCAAATGACTGGATGCCCCGCTGACGCCGCAGCGTTCAAGGCAGGATTATTTCTGATCCGCAGGTCGTTTCGAAACCATACAAGAGATATATCAGACGGGGTGCTAATCTTATCGTATCCTCTTTATTGTAAGTCTGTACGAGCGGGGCTAAAGCCCGGATCACAAAAAAGAAATACGGTCGATTTGACGATAGGACACTTGGCGTTGCATGACGGACTATAAAAAGGAAAAGGCCGTGGAATCCAGCTTTCTCACACTTGAAAAAATCTGTGATGACGTCAGCAAAATTCGAGTTCTTTGCGTCGGCGATATCATGCTGGACCGGTTTGTTTACGGATCGGTTAGCCGAGTTTCTCCCGAAGCACCGATTCCAGTACTTCGTCAGTCGGCGGTCACCACCATGCTGGGCGCGGTTGGCAATGTTGCACGCAATGTTGCGTCTCTGGGCGCTCAGGCAGAAATCTTCTCAGTCATTGGCGATGATGCCGAGGCCGATGAGCTACAGACTGTCCTGAACGCAGAGCCAGGAATATCTGGTGAAATCTGTCGCGACGCTTCCAGGGAAACTACAGTGAAGGTGCGCTATGTTGCCAGTGGGCAGCAACTGCTTCGCGTGGATAAAGAGGTGGTCAGCAGTATTTCTGACGACGCGGAGACAAGGCTTTGCGCGGCTCTTAAAAAAGCGGCATCATCCGCTCAAGTCATTCTTTTGTCGGACTATGCGAAAGGCTGCGTAACGGAAAAGGTCATACAGACCTGCATCACATCTGCCTCTGAGTTTGGAATTCCTGTGATCGTGGACCCTAAAGGAACCGATTTTGGAAAATACGGCTCAGTCGATGTTATTAAGCCAAATGCCTCGGAATTAGCTGCAGTGGTTGGACGCACGCTCCTAGACGAACGCTCTGTGGAAGATGCAATGACCGAGCTGCTAGCTTCCATTCCAGCAAAGGCATTGGCCGTCACCCGATCTGAAAAGGGCATGTCATTTCTGCAAGGCGCTGGCACAATCCACCATATGCCAGCCGAAAAACGTGAAGTGTTCGATGTGTCTGGCGCGGGTGATACAAGCCTTGCTGGCATTGGCCTTTCCCTAGCCGTTGGGGCGACTCTGGAAGCTGCATGCCAAATGGCGCTTATTGCGGCAGGTATCGCCGTATCCAAGTCGGGCACCGCAACTGTTTCAGCGTCTGAGATACGTGAAGCCATTGAAGTTAAGAAGAGCAATTCAAATCGTCGTCAGCGCCAACATTTACCGGTCGATGAGAGGATCGCAGCATGGCGCTCAGAAGGCCTGAAAATTGGGTTCACCAACGGCTGTTTTGATATTCTGCATGCGGGCCATATTCGTTCGCTAGAATTCGCTGCAAGCCATTGCGACCGTCTCATTGTTGGTCTCAATTCGGATGCTTCGGTTAAACGACTGAAGGGGGACGCCAGGCCCATCAACGGCGAACTGGACCGCGCAGAGTTGCTGGCGGCACTGCAGATGGTTGATGCCGTCATGCTGTTCACTGAAGACACGCCCTATGAACTGATTAGGCAAGTGCAACCCGATCTCATCGTAAAGGGCGGTGACTACAAACCTGAAGACGTCGTTGGTGCAGACATCGTAAAAGCGCGCGGTGGCGAGGTTTTGATCGCGCCAATTCTTGAAGGAAGAAGCACGACCGGAATCATCGAGAAGTCATCTAAAACCTGATCTGCTGCTCTATTCCAATTCGTGCTCTGGCCTGTTGATCGGTGACAATTCAATCGTCTCGAATGGCGGCAATGGCGCCGCTGGTTTTGGCACGTTTTCCACCAGATAGTCGCTGAAATCCGTCATGAGCGCGTCTACGGCAGTTAGTCGCTCGTTATCGGAGACTGCGCTCAGATCAAGCACGCATGGATAGATAGAGTCACTGCTGCACGGCGGCATATCATTCAGTGGAGTAGGTTCATCAGCAGGCTGGTCGATTACGATAAAACCACCAAACAAAGTGTTGTATGGCAAGGTCGCATCCAGTCTTAGCTGGAAGGCTTCATAGGCCGCGGCCACACCATCACCTGAGCCGCCGAGAAACATCCCGCGCATGTGATTATCTTCCGACAGGTAAAAGTCGACAGAGGCGAGCATATCTTCCTGCTCGAGGGCCATTGCGTCCTCGATATCGACTTCATGACCTGTCAAAGACGAGAGAAATCTTCGTTTCGGAGCGAATACATCAAACAAGTCATCGGACTCACTCGTAAGCCATCGGTCATTCTCATATGTCGCAGAAACGGCTGCCCAATCCAGAGGGATATTCCAGCCGCCCATAAATGCCTCAGGTCGATCTACAAACCAGACAATATCGATGCCCCACGGTGTATCCCAGCCAGCAGGACGTTCTCCGGTGGGTCTGGAAAACCAGCTCAATTCCTCTGAATAGTCCGGGGCAGTTGGCGCATTGGATCGATCAAAAGCGGGGGCCGCAGGCGGGGTCATAGTTGCGACGTGAAAAATGGCTGACGCGATCATGATCAATAGCGCGATAATCGCGATTGGTGGAATAAGTCTGGTGACAGATGTTTTGCTGGTTTCGTTCGACATCAGAAATCCGTTTTCCCAAAGACCTTAAGAATCATGACCATCAGTGTGTTGTTACTGATCTCTAACGCGATTTGTGAAGCAACAATACTGGCTGGGCCGTTATGCGTTATTCTATCGGGTGGTTTTTAGGCGATCTTATGTCCTGATCCATAAAGCTATTCCCCTCCGGAGGGCCTGATGAGCATTATAGCCAGTTTCGCTATCTAAAAATTACTCTAGTAACAGTTTGATCAGTGAATTGTATGACACAATTCTGCCCAACGGATAATGGAGTGAGGTCTGAAGGTAGTTTTACCTGACAGGCCATCTCGGTTTTCTGGCAGGCAGTTATTCGAAAGCGGGCTACAACGTCGATGGACGAGAACGAAAAAAACGAGTCTCAGCACAAAACTCAGAAGCCTGGCTTTTTTGGCTGGCTTCGTGCGCGCTTCATTGCGGGTGTTGTGATCGCAACACCGATTGTTGTGCCAATCCTTCTGATTGGTATGGCGATTTCGTGGATAGATGAGCGGATCAAACCTATTCTCAGATCTGCTATTCCGCAGCGAATACGAGATTTCGATCTTGGGCTGTTTTCGGTCGACACGCTGATTGGCTACACGCCCGGCCTAGGCCTGTTGTTTGCTGTGATCGCTCTGACATTTCTGGGTGCGTTCGCTGCAAATCTTCTCGGGCGTTCGCTCATTCGAACGAGCGAGCGGATTGTGGAGCGCGTGCCTATTCTTCGAACGCTCTACACGCCACTTCGACAGCTCGTTGAAATCTTCTCGGACAAGGAGAGTGGTTCCTTCAAAGAAGTCGTGTTGGTGGAATACCCAAAAGAGGGAACCTGGGCTGTTGGATTTCTGACATCCAGCGCAAAGGATGAGATCGCGGAAAAACTAGGCGCGGACTATCTTGGTGTTTTTGTTCCAACCACGCCTAACCCGACGTCGGGATTTCTAATGTACGTGCCCGTTGAAAAGGTAAAGCATCTCGACATGAGCATTGAGGATGGGGCGAAATTGATCGTTTCTGCCGGTGTCGTGCTGCCGAAGAGAGATGGCGAGGAAGACGTAGAGGGTCAGACCTGAGGTTGCGTGAGATCGGATTTCCAAAGCAACTGCATGAGCGGTTGAAAGCCTGAAAGATCGACTGGTTTGCGATTAAATAGGTATGCCGCGTGATTATTGGCCATTTCCATCAGGCCCTGATGACGGCTGAGGTCGATAAATCTGAAATCAGGAAGCCCGCTCTGTTCTGATCCGAGTATGTCGCCTGGGCCTCTGAGTTTGAAATCAACTTCGGCAATGTAGAAGCCATCGTCGCTGTCACGCAGTGTCTGTAGTCGCTTTTTTGCGGTCTCGCCGAGTGGCGGCGTATACACAAGCAAGCAGAATGAGGGCTTGCTTCCTCTGCCAACACGACCTCTCAACTGGTGAAGTTGAGCCAGCCCGAAACTTTCAGCAGCTTCGATAACCATAATGGTCGCCTCGGGCACATCAACGCCAACCTCAATGACGGTTGTCGCGACGAGTATTCGCGTATCACCGCGACGAAAGGCTTCGAGCGCTGCTTCTTTGTCCTTTGCACTCAGACGGCCATGAACCAGCCCGACAGCGTCACCGAAAAGCTCCTTCAGCATTGCGTAACGACCAAGTGCGCTTGGCATATCGCCGTCATCATCTACGCGCGGGCAAACCCAGAAGATTCTCTCATCTCGATTGAGTGCACGTCCGGCACCTGAAAACACATCTTCAATCCGAGAGTCTGGAAGAATACGCGTATCGATGGGTTGGCGGCCAGCAGGCTTTTCATCGAGTATACTTGTCTCAATATCACCATGAACCGTCATTGAGAGCGTTCGCGGAATAGGAGTGGCGCTCATGATAAGGAGATGAGGTGCCATCGCCTTTGAGGCGAGCCTGAACCGGTCACCAACGCCAAACCTGTGTTGCTCATCGATTACGATCAGGGCGAGCTCGTCGAATTCCACGCCATCCTGGAATAAGGCGTGTGTTCCGCAAAGTATCTGCGTTTCGCCCGATGCAACACGTTCCAGAATGGCCTGTCGTGCCTTTCCCTTGTCCCGGCCGGTCAGACACTCAATCTGAAGATTGAACGGTGCGAGTAGGCCTTTAATTGATTCAAACAGCTGGCGCGCAAGAACTTCTGTTGGCGCCATGACCGCGCCCTGATAGCCGGCTTTCACTGCATTGAAGAGCGAAAAAGCGGCTACAGTGGTTTTGCCAGCTCCAACATCGCCCTGAAGCATTCTTTGCATGGGGATCGTTCGTGACGTGTCGGAAATAATGTCTTCACACGCTCTGGTTTGGGCGTTTGTCATCGGATAGGGCAGTGGCGCACTGAAGGCCGGCAAAGCGGCATTGCCATCAGGAAACCCATGAGCGCCTGAACCCCGGTTGGCTTCGCGCATTTGCCGAAAGGTCAGGGCGCGCGCCAATGCTTCGTCATAGGCAAGCCGAGCGCGGGGTTTGTCCCAGAATTCGTGTGATAACTCATCGGGTAGGTGGAGCGTTCTTAGCGCCTCGATGAAACTAGGCCAGCTTTCCTTCTGAAGAATGTCATCTGCGATCCACTCGCCGGGATCTGGAAGTTGGCTCATGGCCTGCCGAATGAACCCATGCAGTCGGCGATTGGTGAGCCCTGCTTGAAGAGGATAGACGGGTTCCACCTTTGGGATGCTATTCATCTTCGATATGGGGACGGCATAGTCTGGGTGCGTCATTTGCCGCTGTCCGTGGAAGTCTTCGATAACGCCCGAAACGACCATTTCAGATCCCGGAACAAATTGGCGTTTGAGATATCCGGCGTTCGAATTGAAAAATACCAACGTAAGAAAGCCGGTATCGTCGGCCAATCGAATGCGTTGTAATTTTGAGCCGCGTGGCGCGACAGAAAAGTCCTGCACGATCCCAGAAACCGTCTGCGTTTCACCGATCAGCGTAGATGCAAAGTCTGTTTTGAGTGACCGGTCTATCCAGCGATGTGGGAGGTGGGACACCAGATCAAAGAGTGTCGAGCCGCCTATCAAACGGGAAAGGCTTTCCGCGAGCTTTGGGCCAATACCATCAAGACGGGTGATGGGCGCATGCCAGCTTGAAATGTTCGGGGATTGGTCCAACTTTTCGACTCTGATCCATAGTTTGAATTGGAATTGATACGGACTTGGCGTAAGTGGCAAGGCTTATGAGGTCAGAAGGAGTTTCCGATGGATGAGCGACGCAGAAAATTGACGTTTCGCGCATGGCGCAGAGGCTTTCGCGAAATGGACCTCATTATGGGTAGTTTTGCAGACAAATACATGGCTGAGCTCACTGAAGCAGAGCTTGATGAATTTGAGCGTTTGCTGGCGGTGCCAGACTGGGATGTGTTCGGCTGGATAACCGGCACGAAGGAGATTCCACCGGAATCCGACTTACCTTTGCTCGATAAGCTCAAAAAGTTCAAATACACCGCTCAACCGGGTTGAGCCTTAAAAAGATACTGATGTCCGTATTCAAAGAACTCAGGGCCGGGCAACCGGCCGAAACCGTTTACTCCGCACCCTTTGGCGCCGATCTGCTGGAGCTGGCAAATTATGCTGGCGAAACCAACAGGCCCGTTGTGTATGTGGCCGCTGATGAGCGTAAAGCAGAAACGGCTTCTGGTCTCATTCAGTTCTTCGATCCGTCGCTACCTGTGATTCTGGTGCCGGGTTGGGACAATCTACCTTATGACCGTGTAAGCCCGACGCCGGTGGCGGCGTCTCGACGGTGTGCCGCGCTTTCGAAATTGGTCAAATGGCCCGCAGGCGAACCCGTGGTCGTTATCACAACGTCCTCCGCTCTGGTGCAGAAGTGCGCGCCTAAAACGATGATGGCGAGTGCCTCTTTGTCCGTGCGTCCCGGACAAGTGGTGGCGTCCCAGGAGCTAGACTCCTTTCTGATCTCTAATGGCTATACGCGTGTGCCAACAGTGCGCGACCGGGGTGAGTATGCTCAACGCGGTGGCATTATCGACATTTTTGCACCGGGAGAAGCTGAGCCAGTTCGCTTGGATTTCTTTGGCGATTCATTAGAGTCGATCCGGAGTTTCGACCCTGAAACGCAGATATCCTCGAAACAGCTGAAATCGGCCTCGTTTTCACCAGTCAGTGAAATCCTTTTCACGGACGACGCTCTTACGCGATTCCGCGCTAATTTTCTTGAAACCTTTGGGCCTCCCGCTGGGGACCTGATGTATGAAGCGGCACGTTCAAGAATTCGTAAGCAGGGGATCGAGAACTGGTTGCCGTTATTCCATGAAAAACTCGATACGGTATTTGACTATTTTCCGGCCAGTAGCGTTCTGGCCTTTGATCCGAATTCTGTTGAAGCATGCAAAGATAAGTACGCGCAGGCTGAAGATTATTTTCAGGCGCGCGAGCATGCTGCAGGCGATAAAGCCACCGCTAAAGTATTGGCGCCGGGTGCGCTGTATCTATCGCCTGACGCCCTGACAGCGGAAATGGAGAAGCAGCCTGTTTGCCGCTTCTCTTCGCGAGACACCGATCCGGGAACCGGACACCTCAGTCTCAATGCGAGACCGGCTCGGGATTTCGGGCCAGAGCGGGCGCAAGGCGAGAACGTCTTCGATGCAGTGGTGTCTCACATCAAAGCCATGCGAGGTGATGGGAAGCCGGTCGTTCTGGCTGCCTGGTCGGATGGCTCTGCAGATCGTCTGAATAATGTTCTGGGTGATCATGGATTATCCGATGTCGGGCGGGTCTTCAGTCTAGATAGTGCCAGGGCAGCTGGTCTTTGTGTTGCTGAGCTGCCGCTTGAGGGTGGGTTTGAGCTGGAAACTATCTGTTTTCTGTCAGAACAGGATATCCTCGGCGAGCGGATTAGCCGGCCTCGCAAGCGCCGCAAAGCGACGAACTTCATTTCAGAAATTGCTTCGCTGTCTCCTGGCGACCTGGTCGTTCACGTCGAGCACGGCGTTGGAACTTATAAGGGATTGGTTACAGTCGAAGTTTCTGGCGCGCCGCATGACTGTCTCGAGCTTCATTATCAAGGCGGAGATAAACTCCTCCTGCCCGTCGAAAATATTGAGCTTGTTTCCCGGTACGGATCCGAAGGCGGCGAAGCGGCACTAGACAGGCTCGGTGGGACAGCCTGGCAGGCCCGTAAGGCGCGAGCCAAAAAGCGAATTATGGAGATGGCCGACGGGCTTATCAAAATTGCTGCTGACCGCGAAATGCGCAAAGCTGTCGTCGTTGATGAAAGCCAGGGGGTTTATGAGGAATTCTCTGCGCGTTTCCCATATGAGGAAACCGAAGATCAACTTCGCGCAATTGAAGACTGTCTCGGTGATTTAGCTTCCGGAAAGCCAATGGACCGGCTTATCTGTGGTGATGTCGGTTTTGGCAAAACGGAAGTTGCACTTCGCACAGCGTTTGTTGCTGCAATGTCGGGAATTCAGGTTGCTGTTATCGCGCCAACCACTCTGCTCGCGCGTCAGCACTATCAAACTTTCCGAGATCGCCTCGCGGGCTGGCCTATTAAAGTGTCTCAGCTTTCCAGGCTTGTAACGTCTAAACAGGCGTCTCTGACTAAAGAAGCGCTGAAGGATGGGAAAATTGATATCGTTGTCGGTACCCATGCGGTACTGGCAAAGGCCGTTGAGTTTCAGAATCTGGGGCTTCTCGTTATCGATGAAGAACAGCGCTTTGGCGTTAAGCACAAAGAGCGCCTGAAAGAGTTGAAGTCTGATGTCCATGTTCTGACGCTATCAGCGACCCCAATTCCGCGAACGCTGCAAATGGCGCTCACCGGTATTCGCGAACTTTCGATTATCGCAACACCGCCTGTCGACCGACTTTCTGTTCGGACCTACGTTACCGAATTTGATACGCTTACGATCCGTGAGGCTCTGCTGCGTGAGAAATACCGGGGCGGGCAGGCCTTCATCGTGGCGCCGCGGGTTAAAGACCTTCCGGAGCTGGAGCGCTTCCTCAAAGAAAATATTCCGGAAGTTTCTTACGTAGCTGCTCATGGTCAAATGGCGCCCGGCGAGCTCGATGAAATCATGACTGATTTCTACGACGGGAAATATGACGTTCTCCTGTCGACGACGATCGTTGAGTCCGGTTTGGATATTCCACGGGCAAACACATTAGTGCTCTATCGGGCCGATATGTTCGGTCTCGCACAAATGTATCAGCTCCGAGGACGGGTAGGGCGTTCAAAGCTCCGCGCATATGCGTACTTTACGACACCAAAGGATCGTACTCTTACCGAAGGCGCAGAGAAGCGTTTGAAGGTGCTTCAATCGCTGGATAGCCTCGGCGCAGGTTTCATGCTGGCAAGTCATGACCTCGATATGAGAGGTGGCGGCAATTTGCTCGGTGATCAGCAGTCAGGGCATATTCGAGAAGTCGGCGTAGAGCTTTACCAGTCAATGCTCGAAGACGCTGTCAAAACGCTTCAGCAAGGCGGTCAGGACTTTGAAGATGATTGGTCGCCTCAGATTAATCTCGGGCTGGCAGCACTCATACCTGACGCCTATGTCGAGGATCTTGGTACACGTATGAGTCTGTATCGGCGGTTGGCAGATATCGATACAAACGAGGATCGTGAGGCGTTCGCAGCGGAGATGATAGACCGGTTCGGTCCCCTCCCGGATGAGACTGTGCAGCTTCTAGACATTGCGACGATCAAGGTGGCTTGTAAGACGCTGGGCGTGGCTAAACTGGATGCCGGCCCTAAAGGCGCGGTATTTGCGTTTCGGGAACAGTCTCCTGTTGAACCAGCTAAGCTCGTTGCACTCGTGCAGAAGCGCCCAAATGTTCTGAAACTACGGCCGGACTTTAAGCTCGTTTATACCGCAAGCTGGAATTCGACATCGCAAAAAGCTCGGGGCGTCAAACAGTTACTGAAGGAACTTCAGGCGACACTGGTTTGAGTGGTCGTGCGTCGTTCTGTTCTTTTTAGTTCATTCAGAAGCTGTGTTGAATTCTGATAAGGCTTGAGCTCGGCGAAACGTGCATTGAAGGAGAACTTCGTTCCGGACCTGGTTGGCGTGATTTCCAGAATCCGACGCGTACGTTCAATTGCGGCTTTGGCTTTAGCCAGGTCAGTCCCGGGTAGAGACAATAGGAAACTGCTCCAGTCAGCGCGCGCAATCATATCCTGTTTTCTCGTGAGTGTTTTCAGAATTGACGCAAAACCTGAAAGTTCTGAGGCTTCAATCAACGCGCCCGTGTCGCAGTTGAATGGCTCAATCCTCACAATGCTGAGTGCGCTGAAGTTTTCTTTAGCGTGTTCTGTCTGACGTGAAATGTGGTGCTCAGCAAAGTCGAGGCTGAAAGTATCAGAATATTTGTCTCGAACAGGCGCTGCGCATTCATAAGCACGCACGGGCGCTGGAATTTCTGAACGATCAATAAGGCTCCCGAGGCGTACTATCGCATCGTCAAACTGCAACCCGAAACGCACCAGCGCGCTGAGAGCGTCGATGTTTTCAGGTAATATCTCGGTGACGTCTGTAACGCCAATTACGGGCATATCTTTTAAGTCTGTCCGGCCATTCACATGATCCAGAAGTTCAAACGGGTAAAATCCATCTTTCAAGTGAACGACGAACGCTGCGGGGTGCAGCGTACGTAGCGCTTCAAACGCAGTCCGTTCGCTCAATGCAGCTCTGACGGAAAAACCCTGAGCTTCTGCCGCTATCCGAAATTTCAGATAGAAGGCGCCGGGTTCGCCGAAATAAAGCAAATGCTTCTGATCGTCCTGAGCGGAATCTACGCGTGGCGTGCAGGATTGATTGAAGGCACCAAGACTCTGTTCGCGCAGGCGCGCTTCGTTCCGCACTTCAAGCTGTCGAATAAAAATTTCAAATTGCTGACGGAAGGACGCGACCGAAGGGGTGAGCGTCAGCCCGGAGGTTTGAACATCATCCAGCGAAGACTGCGCCAGAATAGCGTTAAATGCCCGCGATGAATCGGGAAGGCGAATTTCAGAGAGAGTTGTCTCTGAAAACGTTGCTCCATCTATAAGCACCCCGCCGACACGCTCAGAATCAAAATGTTCCGGAGCGGGTGTCAGATTGTGTCGGACCAGCTCTTCTTTAAGCTCGTCGCGTCGTTCGTCGGGTGCAATTACGCCAATAAGAGTCCGCATCAAATACCTGATCGCAGTGTGATTCGTGTCAGTATAATCTCAATGAGCCGGTTAACTTTGGGTTAGGGCTGATTTTCTTTATGACCTGACGTCGAGGCAGGGCTTTCAAATTTTATGATACGCGCCGAAACTTCTCAAAAACGATATGAGGAGGAAATCATGGCGTCTGGCCCTTTGAATGGAATTCGGATTGTAGAATTTGCCGGAATTGGCCCGGGGCCGTTTTGCGGCATGCTGCTGTCGGATCTTGGCGCCGATATTGTTCGTATAGATCGCCCCGGCCCTGCAAAAGGGTCGCGCCACGACGTAACTTCGCGCGGCAGGCGCTCTATCAGTCTCGATCTGAAATCATCAGGTGATGTGGAAGTCGCCCTGAAGCTCGTTGGCAAAGCGGATGCGCTGATTGAAGGTTTGCGACCCGGTGTTATGGAGCGGCTCGGCCTGGGGCCGGATACAGCTCTGAAGCGGAACCCTAAGCTGGTTTACGGCCGAATGACGGGTTGGGGGCAGTTTGGACCTTTTGCAAAAGCTGCAGGCCACGATCTCAACTATATAGCGCTGACTGGTGCATTAGGTGCGATGGGGCGCAATGGTAAGCCCCCAGCGCCTCCACTCAATCTTGTGGGAGACTACGGTGGTGGCGCGCTTTATCTGGCTTTTGGGATTTGTGCTGCGCTGTTACACGCGCGAGCAACAGGGCAGGGGCAGGTTATCGATTGCGCCATGACAGACGGCGCTGCTTCTCTTGCATCCATGTTCTACGGCATGAGGTCGGCTGGTATCTGGTCGGACAACCGCGAAGATAATCTGCTGGATGGCGGCGCTCATTTCTATGACACGTATGAGTGCGCTGATGGGCTCTATGTCTCAATTGGATCAATTGAACCGCAGTTTTACGCTCTCTTACTGGAGAAAGCTGAGCTGAAGGATGAGCAATTCAAGGAACAGATGAACAAGAAGGCCTGGCCGGAGCTCAAGGCCAAACTTTCAGAAGTCCTTCGGCAGAAGACCCGGGCAGAATGGTGTTCGATTATGGAGGGAACGGATATCTGCTTCGCTCCGGTTCTAAGTCTCGCAGAAGCGCCAAAACATCCGCACAACGTAGAGCGTAAAACGTTCATTGAAATTGATGGTGTCGTTCAACCCGCCCCAGCGCCCCGCTTTTCAGTAACGCCGGGGGAAGTTCAGAGACCTCCCGCGGGTTCTGGAGAGCATACTGCCGAAGTGCTAGAAGATTGGGGAGTTAAATAGGGGAATCAAGTTGAGCTATCTTGAGGGGACGATCGGACGTCGTCGCATTTATCTGATGCGGCATGGGCATGTTGATTATTTCGCGCCGGAGGTGGTGGAAAGCAAAGACCCGCGTCTGGCCCGGCTGACAGAGCGCGGGACTGAAGAGATTATCGCAGCGGGGCAAGCCTTACGGGATGTATCGTTCGATGTGGTGATTTCGTCCGGTCTTTTGCGAACCCGGCAGACGCTCGAATTGGTTATGGACTGGCAAAACGGCGAAGTGCCTGACACGGAGCAAGATCAGCGTTTTGAAGAGCTTCGCAGCGGGACCTTTATTAAATTTGAAAGCCGCGAACAACTTGCGGCGACTATGACCTTTCAATTCGAAAATGCCGCGAATGAAGGTGCAACATTTCTTGATGGTGGAGAGCTGTTTTCAGAAGGGTTAGACCGGAGCATTGAAGGGCTTCAGGCGCTCATCGATCGCCCGGGCTGGAAGACCGCCCTCATTGTGGCTCATGAAGGGATTAATCGAATTCTGCTGAGTTGGTTCTGCAATGCAGGCTTGGCGGGCTCTGCGAGTTTTGAGCAGGACACGGGCTGTATAAACATTCTGGATGTAGACCTGGTGCCTACAGATGACGGGCATAAAATTGAACGTAAAATCATCAAATCAGTGAATTTGACGCCCCTCAATTACGAGAAAAACGGGATGAACCTTCGCAGCCTCGAAGCCATTTTTTCGCAGGAATGACTTTCTCGGCTTCTACGTGAACGGATGCTCAGATTTTTGTTCGGGTACCGTTCAGGTTGGAAATCGTAGAAAGAACTCACACGAGGGCCTTAGCCCATTGGCTTTGCCTCCTCTGTGTCCTTCTTGCTAACTGGCCGATGTTTCGTAACGTCGGCCTTTTCCTTTTCAACAAGTGTTGAATTTCTGTGTTTCTCAGATAAGGGTTACAATAAAGGATGTGCAATCCGGGAGGAAATCAGCATGAAAAAAGTCTATGCAAATGCTCCAGCTGCACTGGATGGTCTGCTGTTCGACGGCATGACAATTATGTCCGGTGGGTTTGGGCTGTGTGGCATACCTGAACTGCTAATCGGGGCTATTCGGGATTCAGGTGTAAAAGACCTGACGATCATTTCAAATAATGCCGGCGTAGACGGTTTTGGCCTTGGGCTTCTGCTTGAAAATAAGCAGGTGAAGCGCATGGTCTCTTCCTATGTCGGGGAGAATAAAGAATTTGAACGTCAGTTCCTCGAAGGAGAGCTGGAGCTTGAATTCACTCCTCAGGGTACGCTTGCTGAACGGTGCCGCGCGGGTGGAGCCGGAATTCCGGGTTTCTACACTAAAACAGGTGTGGGTACGGTCATTGCTGAAGGCAAAGAGCATAAAGAATTCAACGGCGAAACGTATATTCTTGAGACGGGTCTCGTTGCTGATCTCTCGATCGTAAAAGCCTGGAAGGGCGATGGACAGGGCAACCTCGTATATAACGAAACGGCTCTGAACTTTAATCATGATATGGCAACGGCTGGTAAAGTGACCATCGCTGAAGTCGAAGAGATTGTGCCGGTTGGCTCACTCGACCCGAACCATATTCATACGCCGGGAATCTTCGTCCAGCGCGTCCTTGAGGGCGAACATGAAAAACGAATTGAAAAAGTAACCACCCGCAAGCGTGAGGAGGCCTAATCATGCCATGGACTCGTGACCAGATGGCCGAACGCGCCGCGAAAGAACTCGAAGACGGTTTCTACGTGAACCTCGGCATTGGTATTCCGACTTTGGTGTCGAACTATATCCCGGATGGCGTCGACGTGACGCTTCAGTCTGAAAACGGCATGCTGGGTATGGGGCCATTTCCTTTCGAGGGGGAAGAAGATCCAGACCTGATTAATGCTGGCAAGCAGACGATTACGACGCTCGACCGGTCTTCGTTTTTTACTTCAGCAACCAGCTTTTCAATGATCCGTGGTGGGCACATCAATCTAGCTATTCTCGGCGCTATGGAAGTGTCTGAAAATGGCGACCTTGCTAACTGGATGATCCCTGGCAAGCTCGTCAAAGGAATGGGCGGCGCCATGGATCTCGTGGCCGGCGTGAAACGTATCGTTGTTGTGATGGATCACGCCAATAAGAAGGGCGAGTCCAAACTCCTAAAGGCCTGTACACTCCCTTTGACAGGACAGGCGGTTGTCGACCGGATCATCACTGACCTCGGTGTCTTTGATGTTGTGGAAGGCGGATTAAAGCTCATTGAACTCGCTCCGGGCGTTGATGAAGCGGAAGTCAAAGCCAAAACAGAAGCGACGCTGGTCTAGGCAGTCGTGACGGGTTGTCGCGTGAACTGAATAAGTGATTGCGTTCTGCCCGTCGGTTCTGTTTCCTCAATAGATGCCTTTACCGCGCGATATATCGAAACGTGAATTGATGGAGCTTGTTTGGAGCAAGCCAATGACCACCCTTGCGCGTGAATTTGGTTTGTCTCCGAACGGATTGGCGAAGATTTGTGATCGTGTCGACGTAGAGCGCCCGCCGAAGGGTTATTGGAATAACGGTGGCGGCGCCGATATTGCGCCACTACTATCTGCGTTGTCCGAGCCAGACGAGATTATATCGATTGGCGGGAAGACAAGTGCTTCGCGAAAATCAAGAACTCGAATGCCGTTGGAACGGCGCAAATTACAGGTGCTGGGTGAGGCTCGGCAGATTGCACGAACTCAAGGTGTTCACGAGGTGTCGCTTCGAACGATTGCGAGGAATCTGGGTATAAGTGAAGCGCAGGCTCACAACTGCTTTTCTACGCGTGAAGACATTCTTTTTGAGCTCGGGTGCGAAGAACTCGACGCTTATGAGAGTGTAAGGGTTCGATCGATTTCACGCGGGTCAACGCGGATCACGAAGGTGATTATGTCTTCGGTATCCCATTTGCGGGAAGCAGCCCAACGCGGTCCGTTGCTTCAGAACATTTCGGCAGATTCCGCGCTGAGGAAGCGTCTTAATCGTCGGCAGCGTGAGACGCGAGGAAGTGCTGTTGAGCAGCACGTAACAGCGATCATGGACGATACCAACGCATCTCAACAGGTTGCGTATCTGAAGACGAAAATGCTGTCCGGGCTCGTAAAGCGCGCTGGCCATTTGGTCGCCGCAGAACGCTTGTCTCTCACGGAAGCAGAACGGTTGTGCGTTCCGATTATTGTCGACTCTGCTGTACAGCAGAAAGCGCCTTAGTTTACCGGTTCAGGATAAATATTTTCGTGGAAGCTGAGTGAAGTTAGCGCTGCATTTATACTGGATGCGAGCGTATCTGTAGCGATTTCGCGATCGACCTTTTTATTTAGCACGGCCAACGCGCTTTCCTCAGGCAGGCTTGTCAAAAGCAGGGTGCTCGCTATTGCTTCTCTGTTGGATAGGCGCAGCTTTCGTTTTGCCAGGCTCGCCAGTTTCAGAAGCACTTGGCGGAATACTTTCTGGAATTCCGAATCCTTTTGGTTCGCAAAGAATGAATCGCGTGGGGCGAGCGCTAGTGTTGGCCCCTCATCAACCAGATGGTTGAAATACAATATCGCTATTTCCACGAAACACTCTTCGTCATTGGCGCTGTCTGCGAGTTTTGAAACCTTCCTGAGCAGGTGAAGGTGGCGTCCAAGCACCGCATTCATCAGATCGTGCTGTGTGGGGAACCTAGCATAGATCAGGGACCTGCTTACCTCTGCGCGATCGGCAACGTCACCTAATGCAAGCGGTAGAACTCCGGCTTCCAGAAAGATTGCATCAGCAGCTTCTACGATTCGGTCGTAGCGGGATGCGGTTGTGGATGAAACATTGCTCATTGACGAAAGGCGTCTCTATCGAGGTGTTAGTATCGGCTTTTTCTAGCTCGTTCGTCGCGCACTGACAAATCAAGATGAGTGCTAATTCTGGGACTAAATATTGGGGCCTCACTGCTTGGGCCCGATATGCAATTTGGAAGGCGACGCGAGTGGTTGCCCGAACCGGGCGACAATACATATAATCTTTTCCGTTATGGAGCTTGGACCGCATAGTCAGTCCTGCGATGACCGTTTCAGGCATGAGAACTGACTGGATGGATGTGACGGGTTAAGCTCCTGGCGTCACCATTCCCGGAAAGCGGAAAAAACTTGCACCGGATGATGCGTCACCGGCGTTCACGCGCATTGAGGCAAACAGTTCGCGTCCCAGTCCGATATCCGTTGCATTGGGAACAAAGCGCGCGGGTTCACGGCTATTAAATTCTGTTTCGTCGCCCAGAAACGTCAGAACACCTGACTGGCAGTCCAGGCGCACTAAATCTCCGTCCTTGAGTTTCGCGATTGGGCCGCCTCGAACGCCTTCGGGAGCGAGGTGGATTGCATTCGGAATTTTCCCACTGGCTCCCGACATTCGTCCGTCTGTCACCAGAGCGACTTTATATCCCTCATCCTGCAGCGAGCCTAGAATTGGGGTTAGGGAGTGAAGTTCCGGCATACCGTTGGCGCCTGGGCCCTGAAAGCGAACAACCACTATAACGTCTTTATTGAGTTCACCGGCTTTATAGGCTGTCTTCACAGCAGATTGCGTATCGAAGACGCGCACTGCTGCTTCAACAAACCGATGATCTTCTTTAACGGCAGAAATTTTGGTGACACTTTCACCCAGATTGCCTTCCAACAGGCGAAGGCCGCCCTCCTTGTCGAAAGGATCAGAAACCGGGCGTAAGATATTGAGATCGCCACTGATTTCAGCAGGAGGCCGCCACTCCAACTCGCCGGCTTCAAGAAGGAACGGTTCGTACATTTGGTCCTGCAAAGTGCCGTTGATCGTACGTGCATCAGCGTGAACAAAACCGCCTGCGATGAGTTCGCGGATCAGAAAGCCCATGCCGCCGGCAGCGTGGAAATGGTTCACATCTGCTGGAGAGTTCGGGTAGATTTTGCAAAGAAGCGGCGTCACCGCTGAAATGTCGGCCATGTCCTGCGGCGTGAGAATTATCCCTGCTGACGCAGCAAAGCTGGCGAGGTGGAGAACCAGATTGGTTGATCCGCCTGTAGCCATGAGGCCGACTACCGCATTTACGATAGAGCGCTCGTCTATCATTTCTCCAACAGGTAGATAGTCGCCTGCAATCGAAATCTTTGCTGCTTTTGTTGTCGCCGCTTTCGTGAGTGCTTCCCGGAGGTCCGCAGCTGGTGGAACAAAGGCTGCGCCTGGCAGATGCAAGCCGACCATTTCCATCACCATCTGGTTGGAATTGGCAGTACCATAGAAAGTGCAGGTGCCCGGCGCGTGATAGCTCGCGGCCTCAGCTTCAAGAAGCGTCTCACGCCCCACTTTGCCTTGAGCAAATTCCTGACGGATCCTAGACTTTTCAGTATTGGGCAAACCAGAGGGCATTGGACCGGCAGGAACAAAAACGGTCGGTAGCCAACCAAAGCGCATGGCAGCGACGAGGAGCCCCGGAACAATCTTGTCGCAAACGCCAAGATACATCGCCGCATCGAATGTGTCGTGAGACAGAGCAATGGCAGCAGCCATAGCAATGACGTCGCGAGAAAACAGAGATAGCTCCATGCCATCCTGTCCTTGGGTCACGCCGTCACACATAGCGGGGACACCGCCTGCGACCTGCGCAGTAGCATTTGCATCACGCGCCGCCTGACGGATGGTTTCTGGATATGTCTCGTACGGCTGATGCGCTGAGAGCATGTCATTGTAAGCCGTTACGATGCCGATATTGGGCCAATTTGCGCCAAGTAGTTGGACTTTATCCATAACCGCGCAGCCCGCGCTTGCGTGAGCCTGATTGCCTTCGGTCAGCCGTTTTCGTGCATAACCGTCGGGTTTGTTTGCCCTTATCAGTTCAAGATACTGCTCTCGACTGTCTTTTGAGCGGGTAGCGATGCGTTCTGTGATGCGAAGGATTTCGGGGTGTAGTGCAGTCATGGTGCCCAGACGACCTCCATAGGACGGGTAAGTTGCCCAATTAAGCGATGAACGGGCAATTGTTTTGATTGTTCCTCGAGAACCTGACGCTTCTCCTGTCCTGAAATCAGAAGAAATATATGAGATGCATTCAAAAGAACTGGCATTGTTATGGTCATCCGTTCCGTCAAATCTCCGGCAACAGGGCAGCCGGTGGCATCGATCGCAGCGACAACGGCTTTCGTATCTGCAGACATGGCGCTTTCGAGCCCCATGCTGTCCGGAAACCAGCTGGCTGTGTGCCCATCGGGCCCCATGCCCAGAATGACGATATCGGGCGAACTAAACGGGGCGTATTCAGCATCTATGTCGCTGGCCGCCTGAACAGCAGAAAGCCCGTCTTTATACATCGGGACAAAACATGCTGCGCTGGCGCCTTCATTCAGAAAGCTTTCGGAGACCAATTTCGCGTTGGATGCCGGATTTTTATCGTCGACCCATCGGTCATCGACTAGACCAACACTGACCCGCGACCAATCGAGGTCCGCTTTGGCGAGTGCTTTATATGCGGGGGCAGGGGTCCACCCACCCGATAACAATAGAGTTAAGGGACCTGTTCTGGATGCGCTCAGTTGTTTGAGGTCATTTGCAACCGCTTCGGCGAGAAAAAGTGCGGCCTCCTCGCGGGATTCCGCCTCATGAATGAGGATGGTCATTTGGATGTACCAGGTTTGCGCCATGCTCGATCGTCACGGTCCATCAACATGGCTGCCGCTAAGGGGCCGTCTGCTCCCGCAGTGTAATCGTCTGGCTTTGTCTGGTTCTCCTCCCAGGCAGCCACGATCCCGTCGACCCATTTCCAGGCTGACTCTACTTCGTCACGACGCATGAAAAGTGATAGGTTTCCGCGGGCAACTTCCATCAAAAGCCGTTCATAAGCGTCAGGATAGCGGAGCATAAAGTTCTCTGCATAGGAAAGGTTCAGCGGCAGGGATTTAATCCTGAGACCACCGGGGCCTGGCTCTTTAATATGCAGGAACAAGCGAACAGCTTCGTCAGGCTGGAGTTTGATAACCAGCTGGTTTGCCTCATTGGCCTGTGGTCCGAAAATCGAATGCGCCACCGGTTTAAAGTGGATCACCACTTCAGAATTACGACGGGACATGCGTTTACCAGTACGCAGGTAGAATGGCACGCCAGCCCAGCGCCAGTTATCAATTTCAGCTTTAATGGCAACAAAGGTTTCGGTGGATGAGGCATCGTCGCCAAGTTCTTCGAGGTATCCGCGTACAGCTTTGTTCTTCACCAGACCCTGAACGTATTGCCCGCGGACCGTGTTGCGTCGTGCAGTTTCCGCGTCGAGGGGTTTAAGCGCGCGAAGGACCTTGATCTTTTCAGTACGGATTTCATCAGCTTCGATGGAGTTTGGCGGTTCCATCGCGATCAGACACAAAAGCTGAAGCAAATGGTTCTGAACCATATCGCGGAGCGCGCCAGACCCGTCATAATATCCAGCCCGACCTTCCAGTCCCAGATCTTCCGAGACGGTAATCTGGACGTGATCGATATGATGACGTGACCAGAGCGGCTCGAATAAGACGTTAGAGAACCGCAAAACCATCAAGTTCTGAACGGTCTCTTTTCCGAGATAATGATCGATACGGTAAATCTGGTCCTCATTGAACACTTCGCCGACGCCGTCATTGATTTCCGTTGCGGAGGCGAGGTCTTTGCCGATCGGCTTTTCGAGGACAATCCGTGAGTCGTCCCAGACCAGCCCGGCCTCTGCGAGACCGTGGCAGGTCTTCACATATAATGATGGCGACATCGCCAGATAGTAGATGGTGATATGGCCAGAACCTTTGATCTTCTCTGCCAGAGGCTTCCATGCTTCTGCGTCGGCGGAGATATCAAGTGCCTGGTAATCCAACATAGACGCGAAAGCTTCCCAGCTCTCGTCGCTCCAGATTTCGGGGTTTGTAGCTGCTTTGCAGGCGTCATATGCGACCGTTGCAAAATCTGCTGCGCTGAGTTCTGTCCGGGATGTGCCAATGATCCTTGAGTTCTCCGGAATCTGATCGTCCAGAAATCGGTGAAACAGGGCAGGGAGGAGTTTGCGGCGGGACAGGTCACCCGTGCCGCCAAAAATGACCAGATCAAAAGGACAGACTGGAACAAACTCGGCCATGCATAACTCCCTTATGTGTTTGAGAGAAAGCTAAGCGCGTTCGCTTGTCAAACCAACACACGGTATCGGTCAGCAGGTATGCGTTTTGGCACTGTATAAATTTTGGAGGGAAGGGTGCCAGGTTGCCCTGGCGGATGAGGAGGGATTCGAACCCCCGGAACCTCTCGGTTCAACGGTTTTCAAGACCGCCGCAATCGTCCACTCTGCCACTCATCCGATCAGGTGTGCCGAAATGAAATAATTTTCCGAGTTTGGCAAGTGCCCTATGTCTGCAAAAAAAAATTTTTGTCCGATTTAGGGGCAGATGAGTTTTACCTTAATGCGAAATTCACCTCAAGTTCATCGACAGTATGTATATTTTTTAAGTTAACAGACATGAACATCTGTCCCAACAATTATAAAAACACAAATTAAAGTAAAAAAAGTCCGGCTTAAGATTAACCCTTTGGGAAAACTCGGCGCGTACCTTCGTTTCAAAGGTCGTCGAGAAAAAAGAACGGCCGGTCTCTTGCAAGAAGGTGAGGGACATTCACATCGAAGACAAAGGGAAGACCAGTTATGTCCCTGTCCGTTACCACGAAGCCTTTTTCTAAGGCTTTTGTTATCTCGTTGATGGCTGCTACGGCCATCTCAATGCTTCCGGCTCAAGCGTCAGGAAGAGATCCTGCTCCAATTCGCTTTGGACACGCTACACAGACGACTGCGGCGCAGCCTGCGCGGGTGCAATACGCGTCTGCGACACCAACGCGTCGTTCTTCTGTTCGTTCAGATGTTTTTGCATACCCAGATGAGCCGCTTCCGGCTGGTTATGGGCGCGCTGAAACAATTCAGACGAGCTATCAGGTCTCAGATCTCACCAACGCTCAATACCAGATCCCTTATGTAGATCCTGTCGAGTATGCGTCTTACGTGAAAATCGGCAATCCTTACACGGTCAATGGTATCACCTACTATCCGGAAGAAGATCCTTTCTACAACGAAACGGGTATGGCGAGCTGGTACGGACCAGGGTTCCACGGCAATTTGACGGCCAATGGTGAAACTTACGATATGCATGCGTTCACAGCAGCACATCCTACTCTGCCACTGCCGAGTTTTGTCGAAGTGACCAACCATGCGACCGGCGAATCTGTCGTTGTACGTGTAAATGATCGCGGACCGTTCGCTCGAGATCGTGTGATCGACATGTCTTATGCCGCTGCAGAGCGCATTAGCTTGGTCGGTCCTGGTAGTGCGGAAGTTCAGGTGCGCTATCTTGGTCCTGCGCCGCGCGACCCGACTGATCCACCGGTTCGTTCTGCGCCAACACCGGTCCAACCGGACGTAATTCAGGCGTCATACGAGCCACCAGCTCCATCTACCCTGCTGGAAGCGGCCCGTTCAAATGTTCCAAGCCACTATGTTCAGCTGAGCTCATTTCAGGATCGTGGCAACGCCAACGCATTTCGCGATCAACTGCGATCCTCAGGGTCAGATGCGAATGTTGTTTTTGCGACCGTGAATGGCGCCCGCTACTATCGGGTGGTTCTTGGTCCATTCAATTCTGAAACTGCAGCTCGCGGACAGCAACAAGCTATGCTTCGTCAGGGCTATGAGGGCTTTGTCATCGAAAATCCGTAAGATTTTTCAACTCCCTCCTTGTTTTCGACACCATTACTCGGCACTCCCTTTTGGGGGTGCCGATTTCGTGAGATGGTGTCGTTATGAAACACATTACAGCTTTGATTCTTCCACTGGCGTTCAGCGCATTAGCGGCTGGAAACGTGCAGGCCTTTGAGACGCAGGCCGACCACGCAATTATTCTGGATTATGAAACCGGCGCTGTGCTCTACTCTTATGAGTCAGAAGCGCCGATGGTTCCCGCCTCCATGACTAAAATCATGACGGCGTATATGGTTTTTGAACGCCTTTCCGATGGTCGCCTCAGCCCAGAAGATACTTTTACTGTAAGCGAACGCGCATGGCGCGAAGGCGGCTGGGCTTCGGGTGGTTCAACAATGGGACTCGCCATCGGTCAGGAAGTTTCAGTTGCGGATTTGCTTCATGGCATGATCGTTCAGTCGGGTAATGACGCCTGTATTGTTCTGGCCGAGGGTATTTCTGGTTCAGAAGAGGCATTTGCGGACCTTATGAGCGCTCGCGCTCAGGAGCTCGGTCTGGAAACGGCTCATTTTGAGAACGCAACAGGACTGTTTGCGGAAGGTCATGAAATCAGTGCGCATGATCTGGCCCGTCTGGCACAAATGACAATCGAAAATTTTCCAAACTATTATCGCATCTACAATGTGCGAGACTTTGAATGGAACGGCATTAGTCAGCCAAACCGAAATCCACTTCTGTATCGATTTAATGGCGCAGATGGTCTGAAAACCGGACACTTGTCTCAGTCTGGATATGGTGTTGTTGGGTCAGCAGAAGTCGACGGCGTTCGACGTATTATTGTTTTGAACGGAATGGAAAGCGAAACAGCGCGCGCCGCAGAGTCTGAACGGATGATGCGTGCAGCATTTCGCGAATTCTCGCTGTCTGAACCTTTTGCAGACGGCGCAGAGGTAGGCATGGTTCCGGTCTGGCTCGGAAGCTCGGATCATGTGTCTGCGATCATTCGTGAAGATGTGGTGATCGCATATGAATCAGCCTCCAGGAACGATCTTTCAGCGGATTTGATTGTACCAGATGTGCTTAGCGCCCCCGTATCGGAAGGTGACGAAATTGGCACCTTGGAAATTCGAAACGGCGCAGAAGTGATCGGAAGTTTTCCTGTGTATGCGGGAAGTGACGTGTCGCGCACAGGATTGCTGTCACGAGCAATATCAGGCGTTTCGGCTTTGATTTCGCCTGGCTCTAGTGAAGCCCCTTCTGAAGCGTCTGGCGAAAGCTGATGAGCCGGCGGCGCTTCATAACGCTGGAGGGGGGAGAAGGCGTCGGCAAATCCACTCTTCTGGCCGGACTTGAAAACGAACTTGGCCGACTTGGACAAAAGATTGTCTGCACCCGAGAGCCGGGGGGTACCGCAATGGCGGAGCGGTTGCGTAGTGTTCTGCTGTCTCCTCAGGAGATCGGAGACAAGTCCTCTCCGGTCGCCGAGGCATTGATTATCTCAGCTGCGCGGCGCGATCATGTGGAAAACCTGATTGAGCCTGCTTTGTCAGAAGGCAATTGGGTCATTTGTGATCGCTTCGTTGATTCTACGCGCGCCTATCAAGGCATGGCCTTGTCTGGAGAAGATTTTGATGCGCTTGCAAAGATCGCAACAAATTCTGTGATGCCCGGGCTAACATTGTTGCTCGATGCGCCGCCGGAAGAGCTGCTTGAAAGACGAAAGCAGAGGGGAGCTCAGCTAGATCGTTTCGAGCGACGGCCGATGAGTTTTCACAATGATGTACGCCAGCGATTTCTGAAAATTGCAAAATCAGAAGCAGACCGAGTGGTCGTTCTCGACGCCTTGCGTACTCCGGAACAATTGGTTGCTGAAGCGATCTTACATCTCAAAAAGGTTGGTCTATTACCGGAAGAGACAAACACCGGTGCAGTGTCGTGACGAGAGAGTTGATTGGGCACTCTGACGCTCTGCGTGAATTTCTAGATCGCAAAGAAAGCGGAAGGTTTCCGCATGCCTGGCTGTTCGAGGGGCCTAAGGGGATAGGAAAGTTTTCGGCTGCTCGATTGCTCGCCGCTATTGTCCTAGGTTCAATGTATAACATAAATAAAAACAAGTGTCTAGTGGAATTTGATCAGAATTTTCACAAGGTTGAGGCGGAGTCTCATCCGGACTTTAGAATCATAAGTCGGCAAGCTGATTCCAACGGCAAACTCCCCCCGTTTATCAGCGTTGACCAGGTGCGCGCCATGAATGGCTTTTTTGAACTACGCGCCGCACAAGGTGGGTATCGTATTGCGATCGTGGATGCGGTCGATGAGCTGAATGCAAATGGAGCCAACGCCCTCCTCAAAACCCTTGAAGAGCCTCCAGAGAATTGCTTGCTGATATTGATCCATCATGGGTCAGTTTCCATGCTTCCGACTATCCGATCTCGGTGTGTATCTCTCAAGTTTGGTCCACTCGGTGATTCAGACCTGCGCGAAGTACATCAAGTGCATGATGCACATGATGTCAGCGATCAGCTGGTCAGTCTGTGTGAAGGGTCGCCTGGGAGACTTGAGCAATTTCTGGATATCGAAGGTGACGCGCTTCTCAACGCGATGAAGCTAGCTTTGAAGGACAGTTTTCCAGTCATATCGTCTAGCAGAATTGCAGGCATACTCGCGTTGATGACCCAATCTGAAGAGCATATGGATCTTGCTATTACTGATTTATCCAGCTGGCTGGCGGTGAAGGCTCGAGAAGCGAAAAATGTTTCGCTCTCCAGGCGATACTCTGAAGGTTGGGCGGCGCTGCATGAAACTCGCGCGCGAGGTCAGCGGCTCAAACTGGACCTGAGTGAACAGGCGTCATCCTGCCTGAAACTGCTTGTGGACCTTGGTCAGGATATGAGTGAAACAGTCTGATGCTATTTGATACGCACATAAACCTCCATGGCGAAGTGTATGATGAGGATCGCCAAGACGTCATTGAACGCGCAGAGGCGGCGGGCGTTAAGTTGTTTCTGTCGATCTGCGACAAGCCTGAAAACGTGGCTGCGATTTCCGCGATTTCTGACCCCAGGCCGAATTTTTGGAGAACCGTGGGGTGTCATCCTCACTATGCGAAGGACCATACGGATCTTACGTCTGAGTGGTTGGTTTCAGTTGCGCAGTCACCCAAAGTCGCCGCGATTGGTGAAACCGGACTCGACCAACATTACGGGTATAGTGATCTGGATGATCAGAAATCGGTTTTCCAGCAGCACATTGAAGCAGCGCAGGAAACAGGGCTTCCAATTGTCGTTCACACCCGTGAAGCCGATGACGAAACTGGCGATATGCTGGAAGCAGCTTATGCCCAGAAACCCTTCAAAATTCTGATGCATTGTTATACCAGCGGTGAGCGCTTAGCGCGTAGAGCGATTGATCTTGATGCATATTTTTCCGTGTCAGGAATAGTCACGTTCAAGAATGCACACGACGTGCGCGCGGTGGCTGAACTATATCCGCAAGACCGAATGATTCTTGAAACAGATTGTCCGTATCTGGCACCTGTGCCGATGAGGGGACGCAGGAATGAGCCGGCTTTTCTAACCCATATTTGCGAATATATGGCTGAATTCAAAGGCGTTTCGACGGATGAAATGTCTCAAATCACGACCGATAATGCTTTGCGTCTGTTCTCTAGAGTAAAAGAGGGTATGGCGTGAAGATTGGGGTGACCATTTTGGGGTGCGGGTCGTCTGGCGGCGTGCCACGCATCGGAAATGACTGGGGCGTTTGTGATCCTGAAAATCCAAAAAACCGTCGTAGCCGTTGCGGAATTCATGTAGCTGTTCAGCCACATTCCGATGCAGCAGAAATTTCTATCTTGATTGATACGGCGCCGGAGCTGCGAGAACAGCTCATCCGCAACAATATCGGTAAAGTCGACGCCGTCCTGTACACCCATGCGCACGCAGACCAGGCTCACGGTATCGATGACCTTCGGGTGCTTGCATACAACAAACGTGGGCAGATGCCGGTATACAGTAATGCGGCCACGATATCGGAGCTCGAGGAGCGATTTTCCTATTGCTTTAAACAACCGGAAGGCTCGCCTTATCCGCCCATTTTGAAGTCCATGGAACCCGTTATGCCGTTCGAACCCTTTATGGTCGGCAATGAAAGCATGCAGGTAGATGTACTACCGATAGATCAGGACCACGGCACCATTCGCAGTCTAGGCTTTCGAATTGGTGATTTTGCATATTGCAATGATGTCGTGAATTTGCCTGAGGAAAGTTTGAAAGCGATTGAAGGCGTAAAGCTATTGATTGTTGATGCGCTACGCTACACAGAACACCCGACGCATGCGCACCTCGCTAAGTCACTGCAATGGATTGAGCGGTCAGGCGCTGAAAAGGCGATACTTACCAATCTGCATATTGATATGGACTATGACAAAGTGAGCGCTGAGACCCCGGATCATGTCTTTGTCGCCTATGATGGTATATTCGCATCGATCTAATTTACCCATAATATAGATTATACGTGTTTATGTTTCTCGCTGAAGCAGCCAAACTTCACCGACTCACTCTACGTTTCAGATCGTAAGCCGTTTCGCGCCCTTTGGCGCTTCGTGTCAGGATTTTGCCATGCCCTATTCGAGCGCCGAAATAGAAGCTCTGTCTGGAATTGATCAACTGCTGGCGATCATGGCCGCTCTACGCACGCCAGATACCGGTTGCCCCTGGGACCTTGAGCAAACATTCGAGACCATAGCCCCCTACACCATTGAGGAAGCTTATGAGGTCGCTGATGCGATTGAGCGAAAGGATATGGTTGAGCTTCGATCTGAACTCGGCGATTTGATGTTTCAGGTCGTGTTTTACAGTCAAATGGCATCAGAGACCGGCGAATTTGTTTTCAACGATGTCGTTGCCGGGATTTCTGAGAAGATGATCAGACGTCATCCGCATGTCTTTGGTAATGCAGACCATCGCGACGCTGATGCACAGACTGTTGCGTGGGAAGAAATAAAAGCAGCCGAACGCGCAGCGTCTTCATCGAACCAACAATCCAAGCCGACTGGAGCGCTGGATGGCGTCGCGAACGCTCTGCCAGCAGTCATAAGAGCGGAAAAGCTTCAGAAGCGAGCTGCACGGGTCGGTTTTGACTGGCCCAACGCTAAAAACGTGCTCGAAAAGCTCGACGAAGAGGTGGATGAAGTCAAAACAGCCATTGATTCAGGTGTACGCGACGACATTGAGGACGAAATTGGCGATCTGATGTTTGTGCTCGTCAACCTCTGCCGAAAGACCGGAATCGACCCGGAAAAGGCTCTCAAGCGCGCAAATGGGAAGTTTGTGCGCCGTTTTGAAGGCATGGAATCGATTGCTCGGGAAAGAGATCAGGACTTTGGGGCACTTGCTTTGGATGAGCAGGAAGCTTTGTGGCAGGAAGTCAAACGAAGAACCAGGGGCTAAACCCGGTTCAGACAATACTCTACCGAAGTGAATTGACGTTCTAGCTGGCCGACTTCTTTCATGCCTAGGCGAACGCGAAGTTCTACGGTGTTCCTGTCATCTTCCAGGTCTTCGCGCGCCAAAACTTCTCCATGCGCATATAGCCAGGCGATGATTTGTCCCTGATCAGCACTCGTCTGAAGGATGAACTCGCGGCGGTCCCTGAACAGGATGGATTTCGCTTTTGCACGGAGCTCCTCCATCCCCTCGCCCGTTATCGCCGAAATCTGAACAGCGTCAGACCCATGCTCAGTTGACGAACGTGAACGAGACAAAATCTCTTTCTCATCAGCGCTTAATCGGTCGATCTTGTTCCAGACATCAATGATTGGTGGTAGAGGAATGTCTACCATTTCCTCTAAGCTTTCCAGAATTTGCATGACGTCTTCAGATTGCACCTCAGCATCGGGAGATGAAGCGTCGTGCACATGAAGCAGCAAGTCAGCCTGAAGGCTTTCTTCGAGGGTGCCTTTGAACGCCTCGACCAACGTTGTTGGTAGATCTGTGATAAAGCCAACCGTGTCGACGAGGGCGGCTTCAATCCCTTTATCGAGGTCAAACCGACGGATGGTCGGATCGAGCGTCGCAAATGGCATGTCCTTGGCAAACACATCGGAAGATGCGAGCTGGTTAAACAGCGTGGATTTGCCCGCGTTCGTATAGCCGACCAATGCAACCACCGGGGTTTCATTTGAGCTGCGCGAGGACCTTTGGACCCGGCGTGTACGTTCAACCTCTTTCAGCTGCTTTTTGAGCCGGATCAAAGCATTGTCGATCATTCGCCGGTCCGCTTCAATCTGCGTCTCACCCGGGCCCGAAATAAAGCCCCGACCGCCACGTTGGCGCTCAAGGTGGGTCCAGGTGCGAACAAGACGAGATCGTTCATACGCAAGGCGCGCAGTCTCCACCTGAAGACGCCCAGCTTTCGTGCGTGCTCTTAAGCCAAATATCTCGAGAATAAGGCCCGTGCGGTCGATGACCTTACACCCGAGCGAGCGTTCCAGATTTCGTTGTTGGATCGGACTAAGTTCGCCGTCTACGACGAACAGGTCGCACTCTTCCGCTTCCAGACGTTGTTTTATCGCGTCCAGATGCCCTGAGCTGAATAGATGTGAAGGGCTTGGTCGCCGGATGAAAAGCGTTTGTACAAATACGCAGTCGGCGTCCAGCGCAACAACAAGGCCAGCCGTCTCCTCTTCTCTGAGCACTTGCTTTCGGCTAAGGCGCTCATCAAGAATCGGAATTACGGCTGCTGCCCTGAGTTTAGGTTGTTCACCCGTATCAGTGGTGATCAATCTGCGGAATCATCCAGGTCATCTGCCTCGAACAGCTGAACCGGCTGCATCGGCATGATGGTTGAAATGGCGTGCTTGTAAACGAGTTGCGGCGGACGACCGTCGCCACGCAGGAGCACACAAAAATTGTCAAACCAGGTGACAACCCCCTGCAGTTTAACACCATTCACGAGGAAGATCGTAAGTGGCGTTCTCGTTTTCCGAACGGCATTTAGGAATGTGTCTTGAAGATTTTGTTTTTTGTCCGACGACATCCTGCTGACTTTCTTTTGGATTTAGTTTTTTGCTCTATAGATAAGGCGCTAACGTCTTTATCAAGAAACCGCAACGGGTTCAGCGACAAAGTCGGAGAATTACTGCGGTTTGGATGATTTTTTTCAGATGACACGGTTCAGCTGACGTAAGTTCATTCACTGAACAGCAAAGATGCCAATAATAACAACTCCAGTCGCCCTAAAATCATACAGAATGAAAGAATCAGTTCAGCGAGCGCCGGCATATCTCCCGCTTGAACCCAATCGATCCGCAGCAGTACCGCTGAGTTGGTTATGGCGCCGAGTGCTGACATGATCGCCTGCTCGAAATTCGCTCCGAGCAACGCGTAAAGGCAAGCAAAACCAATACATAACACCGCGAACGCAACCAGATATGCCCAGACTGTCAGGATGAACCGCGACGGGATGACTACGGCATCCGTAGACGTGTTAGCGACCGCGTTGGGCTGAGCGAGTCGCGAAAACTCCCTCCCCGTCTGGGATAGCAGCACCAGCATTCGATAGATTTTCATGCCGCCGGTGGCGGAAATTGCAGCACCGCCGATGAAGCCGAAAAAGAGTAATGTGGGAACTGAAATTTCTGCGAGACTCGAAGGCGCGATTAGAATGCCAGATGTTGAAACGATTGACGTTGAAATCGCTAAAATGGAAAGCGGGCCCTCTTCTGATCCCAGCTGAACGGCGATAAGAGCCGACAAAATAAAAATCAGGGCAACTACGGCAAGCGTTTCGTAGTTTTTAAGCAGCTTCATTGGCGTTCTGAAAATATTGAACACCAGAATTGCGTTCAGAGAACCGAGCAATAGCGCGATAATCAGAATAATTCGTGAGAAGGCATCCGGAGCCTCTCCAATTTCCTCAATTGGAAAAACCTGCCCTGTGGTGATGGCGCTTACCGCGAGCCCGTATGCCTCTCGCATAGAATGTCCATCCATAAGAAGGAAGAACGCAACAACACTACTCAAGGCCAACAACAGGGAGCCTATGGCCCAGAACGCTCTGAAAAAGCTTCTCTGGGATGCACCCGGAAGCGTAAGCGCGGTCGTCGTTGTATCGAGCCCTGGTACTGATGAACCGACCAGACGAACGACCATGATCATTCCACCAATGGAAAGGGCTGCGCCGACAATATGTAATACACCGCGCCAGGCCAGAACGCTGGCAGGAAGAAGCGTGTCTTCGTCGAGCAGGCTGGTTCCCGTTGTTGTCGCGCAGGATACGGCCTCAAAGAGCGCGACAGCTGGGCGAAAGTCGGAAACTTCCAGGAACGGCAGTGAGCCCAAAATAGCGAGCACGCCCCAGGCTAACATAAGAAAGCCGACAACGTCCTTAGCTTTGGCATTTGAAATCTTGCGGTTCTGAGTGGCAATCGAAAATACACCGCTCATCACTACCGATGTCGTCACAACTAGTATGAACAGTGAGGCCTGTTCATAATGGTCATTTGCAAAAGCCCAGGCTGCGCATAGAGCGGAGGGAATGGCAAAGAATGCAAGAAAGCCGCTGAGTGCGCGAATAAGAACGAGGCTGTTCATCAGAGGGCTCCCGCGACTTCGCTATTAGTTCAGGAAAAAGGCTGAACTTGCGCGGAAAAGCTGTTCGACTTTTTTGACTCGGCTGCGTTCGTAGAACAGGACGACCCGGTCCCCTACCCGTACGCGCAAACCCTTTTCAGGCATGATCACTTCATCGTCGCGCACCAGCCCGCCGGCAACCACGCCCTCAGGCAAGGTGTCGGGCGTCAGATCACTATCCAGAAGCAGCGAATGTTCCAGCACTTCACCTTCCGCCAATTCTCCTCGACCATCTGCGATCGAGTATAAAGACAGAATTCGGCCTTTGCGGAGGCGCAGAAGAATCTGAGAAACGGTGACGGCGCGTGGGTCCACGAGAACGTCCACATCGAGCGTATTGTGGATCAGTGCCAGCTCCGGCGAGTTGACCAGTGCAATTGTCTTTTTAGCGCCAAGGCGTTTAGCCATCGCAGATGCAAGCAGGTTTACGCTGTCATCATTGGTCAGGCCAATCACAGCGTCTGCTTTATCAATGCCGGCTTCGTGGAGAATTTCTGGCGTTAGCGCGTCGCCGTGAATGACAATAGACCGCCTCAGCTGTGCCGCGGCTTTTTCTGCTTTTTTCAGATCCGTTTCAATCAGGCGAACTTTTCGGCCGCGTCGCCTTTCAAGCTGTTCGGCGACGTACATGCCGATATTGCCCGATCCCAAAATAATTACACGCTGGTCGTCGTGCGGATTCAGGCCCAGAAGCTCAGTCAGGCGATCAGTCTGTTGGGTGTCGATCGAGAGATAAACCCGGTCGCCCTCAATGAGTTGGTCAGTTGGGCGAATTGCGAACAGATGATCATTTCTAAGAACGGCGAGTATCTGAATTCTAAGCCCTGGAAACAGTTCACCAATTTGCGAAAGCGTGGTGCGCGCAAGCGGCGTGTCTTTGTGAACATCGAGGCCGACAACGCGAATTTTGTTTCCGGAAAACGGAACTGAAAAGAATGCTCCCGGTGTTTCGAGCCGCTGAATCACTGAATCTGCGACCGCTTTTTCGGGCGAGATGACGACATCAATTGCAAGGCCGCTTTTCCCGAATAGATCACCTGATCGTTTGCTAAAGTATGCGCGAGAGCGAATGCGGGCGATCTTGGTTTGGACCTGAAACAAGACGTGTGCAACCTGGCAGGCAACCATATTCACTTCATCGGAATATGTTACGGCAACAATCATATCTGCGTCGTCAGCGCCTGCTGAGCGAAGCACGTTCGGATGCGCGGCATGTCCCGTATAGCCCTGAACTTCAAGCTCAGCAGTAATAGCCTGAACCAGAACCGGATCTTCGTCGATAACGGCTACGCTGTGCCCGTCAGATGAAAGACGTCGCGCAATCCCCTGCCCGACGCGTCCGGCGCCGCAAATGATGATTTTCATGCTCAGTCCTACTCACGTGAAGATGTAGACAGATCAACACCTAACGTCTTGAGTTTTCTGTGTAGTGCAGAGCGTTCCATACCAATGAAAGCAGCGGTGCGCGAGATGTTTCCGCCAAATCGGGTTATCTGAAGCGCCAGATACTCTTTTTCGAACTGTTCTCGTGCATCCCGAAGCGTCATACCAATCACTTCCAGCGAAGTTTTAGGTTTCGCGTCCTGGCCATAATCTGCCTGATCGCTCGGCAATTCGTGCGGTTGAACAGGCTGTCGGTTATCCCCTGAAAGGATCAATACCCGTTCAATGATATTCTTGAGCTGTCGGACATTGCCCGGCCAGGGCGCGGATTGAAGTACTGCGATAGCTTCATCGCTAAAGGTCCGGCCGCTAAGGCCGAGCGTTTCTTTGGACCGGCGTACGAAATACCGAACAAGATCAGGAATATCTTCTCTACGATCGGAAAGAGGAGGAACAGAAAGCGGAACCACATTCACTCGAAAGTACAGGTCTTCCCGGAAGTCGCCGACCTCGATTTTTTGCGCGAGATCGGACGTCGTTGAGCTAACCAGGCGAACATCGACTGAGACGTCAGCTTTACCGCCAACGCGACGGAAGCGTTGTTCAGTCAGAACGCGCAGGATCTTGTTCTGCGTTCCGAGCGGCATTTCTCCGATTTCATCAAGGAAAAGCGTTCCGCGGTGAGCCTGCTCGAACAGGCCGACCGATTGAATTCGGCCATCAATGGCTTCACGGCCAAATAGTTCTGTTTCCATCTGCTCGGGGGTAATGCTCGCCGCATTTACGGCCACAAAGGGGGCTTTGGCGCGTTTGGACTGCTCATGGATCAGTTTGGCAGCAAGCTCTTTGCCGGCCCCGGATGGTCCGGAAATTAGAATACGTGAATTGGTGGGCGCGACTTTTTCGATTGCCTGACGGAGCTGCGTGGCCGCCGCGGAGTTTCCAAGAAGTTCTTCGCCATAAGACTCGTGCACTTTAAGCGCCGTGTTCTCACGTTTCAGGGAAGCTGTTTCCAGTGCTCGTTCGACGATGACCAGAAGGCGGTCTGATTTGAAAGGTTTTTCAAGGAAGTCATAGGCGCCGCGCCGGATAGCTGTCACGGCCGTTTCGATAGAGCCATGGCCTGAAATGACAATTACCGGCATGACCGCGTCGATGGATTTCAAATAGTGCAGCATTTCCAGCCCGTCCATGCCGCTGCCCTGAAGCCAGACGTCGAGAATCACAAGATCAGGCTTTCGTTCCGCTACGGCCGCCAGCGCGCCCTCTGCAGTGCCTGCCGTACGAATGGTATAGCCTTCATCTTCCAGAACCCCTCCGATCAGATCGCGGATATCAGGTTCGTCATCAACAATTAGAATTTCAGCAGACATTACACACGCTCCTCCGACAGAGCCCAACTCGATACTGTTTCTTCTGAAGGCCCGGACAATGGCAGTTGAACAGCAACTCTTGCACCACAGGCTTCATCTTTGCGGTCCAGCAGAGTGAGCTGTCCGCCATGGTCCAGAACGATCCGGTTCACAATTGCGAGGCCAAGGCCGACACCTTGTTCGCGGGTTGTGAAATAGGGTTCCAGAAACTGGCTCCGATTCTCATAGGGAAATCCGGGGCCTGTGTCTTCGATTTCGATCATTACATTTTCTTGATTGAGATGCACAGAAACGCTGATGGCCTTAGGGATGGCTTCATCAGGATTGGCTTCTTGTCGCCTGGAAATGGCTTCTCCGGCGTTCTTGATCAGGTTCGTCATTGCTTGACCCAGTAGGCGTTCGTCCCCTGAGAGCGGGATCGACGTTTCCGTCGTCGCCAGATCAATTTTTACATCGGGCATGGTCAGACGGTTGCCGAAGATGGCGTTTCTCACGACTTCAAGCAGTTCAAATTCGCTTAGATCCGGTTTGGGCATTCTTGCGAATGAAGAAAACTCTTCGACCATTCGACCGATATCTGTGACCTGACGAAGGATGGTGTCGGTACACTTGTCAAAAACAGTGTCGTCTTCCTCGATCACTTTCCGGTATCGTCGACGGAGCCGCTCTGTAGAAAGCTGGATTGGCGTCAAAGGGTTGCGGATTTCATGCGCAATTCTTCTGGCAACATCTCTCCATGCCGTCTGACGCTGGGCATTGATTAGACGTGTATTGTCATCGAAAGTCAGTGTGCAACCGCTTCCGGCTGGGCCGGCTGGCGCCGCGCGAACAACGAAGTGGGTCTGGCTCCCCTGCTCTTCGAGCATGACCGTGCGTTCTTTTCGCGTCTGATCGTTTAAAGCTTCTTTGGCGAGCGCAGCGAACTCCGGAAGCGCTCGATCCAGAAACAATCCATCAGCTGTCTCCAGCACGGGGAACATTTTCTGAGCGGACGTATTGGACAGCGTCACAATCATATCCTGATCAACACGTACGACGCCCGCACTTACGCCTTCAAGAACAGCCTCGATAAAGCGGGAGCGCTCGAGCGCCTCTTTGTGCGCAATGTCGATTGTATCTCTTTGTTCCAGCAATTGCTGGGTCATTGAGTTAAAGGAGGCTGTAAGGTCGGCGACCTCATTCTCCTGCTTCGGCATAGGGACCTGCGCCTTCAGATACCCTCGACGTACATCGTCGGCGGCTGTGGCAAGCCTTGCGATCGGTTCTGAAATCTCGGCGGCAGATCGCACACCGGACCGAAGAAAAAACAGAAGAATCAGCGCGGTGATTTGGATAAAGCCCAACAGGAAGATGACCTGCAATCGCCGGCTTCTTTCTTCCGCGGACCGATAGTCCTGCAGGGTTTGTTCTGATTGCAGAAGGCTGTCTAATAACTGAGGCGAGATTGGTCGCGCGGTATAAAGATACGTGTCATCAAACGCCTGAAGCTTATATAGAGCCCAAAACTGCGTTGTGCGATTGTCTAACATGACGGACACATCGCCAGCGTTCGCCGTGTCGAACATATCGGCTTGCGGATTCACAAAGGTGCGACGGCTTGCTGGATCGGTCGACAAAATGATGTCGCCACTTCCATTCAAAAGAAAAGCGCCCGGGAATTCCCGATAAGTCGCCTGTTGCAAGAGGAACTCAGCGAAAATATCCGGTTCTGTTTCCAGGCCCACAGCTGCTGCGTTCAGGTCGAGCGCCATAATGCCCACATCGAGGCGAATATCGTCCGCAATCGTTTGAAGGTTGGAGCGCGCAATATCCGCACTGCCTTCAACGATCCCCTGAATTCGTTCTGAGAACCAGTTCTCAATGCCTCGGTTCAGAGATGTCCCAAGAAAAAGGGCAACAAGAATTGATGGCGCGATAGCGGCGAACCCAAAAGAAAGAGCAAACTGTTTAGCGAGTTTGCCGCTGCCAATCTGTTCTCTTTTCGAGCTTTTTTCAGATGTTAGGCGAAAATAATCGCGTCCTACCGAGTAAGCGAGGATGCCAATCAAAATGAAATTAATGATCTGAAGCCAGATCATCGACTTTGAGGCCGGACTAATGGGGCCAATCCCAGAGAACGACACCATCGTCACAATAACGGCAATCAGGCAGGCAAGCAGGAAGATAAATTGGGTCCAACGCCCAAAATACCTGAAAGCTGACCGGTCTAGAAAACGCAACACTTGGTAGTCACCGCACAATCGTGCCGCAATGGCAACACTGTTTCAGATATGCCACACTACCCTATCAGTCAGGAGATGCAATCTCCAGACTGTTGATTTTGCTTCTCAGTGTGTTGCGGTTCATTCCTAGCAGCTGTGCTGCCCGAACTTTATTGCCGCCAGTTACGTTGAGAGCAAGCTCAATCAGTGGGCGTTCAACCATCGAAATGACGTCGTGATACACCGTTCCTTCAGCTTCAGTGTAGGTGCGGAGTTCAGGTTCGACATGTTCACGCAAAAGATCACGTAATTTCTGCTCAAAACTGACGCCGTTCTCTTTTGGCAGGCGTCGCTCTGAGACAAGCGACGTTTGAACAAGGTCTTCTGAGATAATTGGTTCGGAGGACAATGCGATCATGCGGAGCACAACGTTTTGCAGTTCTCGAACATTGCCGGGCCAGTCGTGCAGTGAAAGACGCTTCAATGCTTTCGAATCGATCGTTTTCTGACCAAGTCCATCGACCTCTGCACGCTTCAGAAAGCGTTTGGCGAGCTCCGGAATGTCATCTTTGCGCGCCCGAAGCGGTGGAATAGCAATCGTCACAACATTGAGACGATAGAACAGATCATTTCTGAAGCTGCCCTCTTCGATCAATGCACGCAAATCACGGGATGTCGCTGCAATGACGCGGGTTGTAGATACGTCTACCTTGTTGGAGCCCACTGGTGAAAACTCACCATTCTGCAGGAAGCGAAGCAACTGTGTCTGCGCGTCCAGCGGCATGTCGCCGACTTCATCAAGGAAGAGTGTGCCACCGTCACTCTGGGCGACTTTGCCAGGCGTGACCGATCCATCTGGCATAACAACGCCAAACAGTTCAGCTTCGATCCGATCGCGCTCAACTGCAGCCATATTCACCGGAACAAATGGCTTGGACTGGCGATTGCCCAGGTCATGGATAGCCCGGGCAATTGTTTCTTTGCCGGTACCGGATTCACCTTCGATCAGAATCGTCAGAGCAGTGTTTTTTACCCGCGACATGGTGCGGAAAACTTCCTGCATCGCTGCTGAACGGCCGATAACGGCTTCATTCAAACGCGTATCCGTGACGCGAAGGGGACGATCCAGTTTCTTTTGGCCCTCTTTGGACTGTAAAGCCCGTTTGGTCATCTGCGCCAGATCATCAATATCGAAGGGCTTGGGCAGGTAATCAAATGCGCCATGCTCGGTCGCCGACATTGCGGTCATAAGCGTGCTTTGGCCGCTAATGACGATAATCGGCAAGTCAGGCCGTTCGGCGCGAATGTCTGGCATGAGATCAAAAATACACTCATCGCCCATATACACGTCGGTGATCAGAAGATCGCCATCGCCATTGCGCACCCAGCGCATAAGCGCCGTAGGATTCGTGGTCGAGCGGACAGCATGTCCTTCTGCGATTAGTGTTTGACTAGCAATTAGACGGATTCCCGCATCGTCGTCAGCGAGAAGAATAGTGGCCTGGCCCATTATATTTTATCCTGCAGGTTCTCTTTGGAGGGGTAATACCAGATCGAATTGTGTGCGTCCCGGACGGCTCGTGAACGTTAGTCTGCCACCATGGGCATGAGCAATGTCCTGACACACAGACAATCCGATTCCGGACCCTGATGCCTTTGTTGAGAAAAATGGCTTAAAAATCTGTTCCTGGCTAGCGCTAGGAATTCCCGGTCCGTTGTCTCGAATGCGGACAAGCAGTGCCCCGGAATACCGGCGCTCATCACCCGGACGCGGAAGTCGAATGCCAGCTTGATACGAAGTGGAAACTTTCACCTCCGCATATTCCTGTCCGGCAACGGCTTCTGCAGCGTTCTTCACAATATTCAGAATACACTCGTGAAGATGGTCCCGATCCGCCGAGATTTCTGGCAGAGATGGGTCAAAGCCTTTTTTAAATGTCACGGAAGGACTGGCTACGGCTTGCATCGCTACCACATCGTCCAGAATTTCGTGGATGTTTAAGTCGGCAAACCGAGGCGCATTATACAATTCGAATGCTGTAAACCGGTCAATCAGACGGCCAATCCGCATGGCTTCTGATCGGATCAGAGACAAAAGCTCCGATTGATCTGCCCGACAGGAGCGTTCCATCAATTGCGCTGCGCCAGATATGCCACCCAGCGGATTCTTGATTTCATGCCCCAGCATTCGCGCGAAAGTCGCCAGGCCAGATGGATCTTGTCCACCTCGTTTTGAATGCGGCAAGAGCGCAATATTGATGCGCGCCGACGCGGTATCGATGTTCATTCGAACATCAAACTTCTTCGGTTCTGAAAATGGGCCACACAGTGTGATGCCCGTGGCGCTCACATCGCTGACCTCAGACATGAGGCGATCGAGGAGTTCGAAAATCTCACAATCGTGAAAGAGAATTTCACTGAGCTTTCGACCGATTAAACGATCCAGCCCACCGCCCAGAATGCCCTGTGATTGAAGATTGGCGCAGATTACGCGTTGGCTGTCGTCAATCTGCAAAAGAGCGACAGGCGCGTCCTGCGCAAGACTGCCAAGCAGCTCCTTGGCTGAAGAGTCACTGGAAGAGTCGATCACGCGGCCACCTCCATCAATGAATCCTCAATGCGGAACAAAGCGTTAGAAAGGGCTGAAACTGATTCCGACCGCAGTAAAGCTTGCCTGAGGTCTTGTGAAATCAATTGAGAGTTACAGGAGCCGGCCCAATGGCTCACCGCTTCACTCAGGTGTTTCCGTACTACACGCATACCCGTTCTTTCTCCATACAGAGATACACTATCTTCAGCCTGTTCGATAAGGCTTTCAATCTGTCTTTTCATGGACGGCAATGCATACTCCCTGCCATTCAGACGTGCTTGAAGCCAAGGTACCAACCAGGCTTTGCCAGTCGCTGCCCGACCGACCATTACACCTGCAGCTTTAGACTGATCTAGCGCCAGTTCCGCTGACCGCAGGTCCTCTATGTCTCCATTTGCAATGACCGGAATCGAAACAGCGTCCACGACATCAGCGATCGCTGCCCAATTCGCTTTTCCCTCATAAAAATCCTGCCGAGTACGCCCATGAACCGTAACCAGCCGGATCCCCGAATTCTCCGCTCGCAGAGCAAGCTCTGAAGCATTGATACTATCCCAGTCCCAACCGAGGCGCATCTTCAAGGTAACCGGTATACCTTCGGCTCCTTTCAGAACAGCGTGTATCAATCGCTCCGCTTTGTCGAGATCGCGCATCAAAGCAGACCCGGACAATCCACCGGTAACCCGGCGGGAAGGACATCCCATATTAATATCGATAACGTGCGCGCCTGCATCTCGCGCACGTTCGGCGCCGTATTTCAGCGCCCTCTCCTCGCGGCCAACAAGCTGCACAACATGCGCACCGCTCAAGCTTTCATTCACCAGGCGAGTACTTGCACTTTTGCTGCCGTTTAACAGTTCTTCGCCCGCAACCATCTCAGTAATGGTGACTTCTGCGCCATATTTCATTACCTGCTTTCTGAATGGAGCATCCGTGACACCTGACATAGGAGCCAGGAACACTGGTGTTTCATCCTGCAGAAATGCATAAGGGCCCATTACATATTTCTCTTTGGTGCGGTGCACAATCTTTGCGCAGCTAATCACAACGTATACGGAATGAAAACCAGAACTAAAATAAACTGCTCAATAATTGACCATAATTCGATAAGAATATGTGGCATTATTGTCGCAGCAGGTGCCGCAAATCGCTTCGGAGGTCGCATTCCGAAGCAGTTTCTACCTCTGGCCGGAATTCCGGTGTTCCTGCATTCCTTACGGGCGTTCCTCTCGCATTCGCAATGCGAGAGGTGTGTAGTTGTCTGCGCGCCTACTGAAATTGACAGAGTGCGCTCCGACATCATCGAATTTTTTCCCGATCTTTTGGATAGAACGGTGATTGTGGCTGGTGGCTCAGAGCGTGCGGAATCCGTAGCTAATGGCGTAAAAACCGTATTAGATGACGATGTCGATGCCGTCTTTATCCATGATGCTGCTCGCCCGGGGCTGTCACACGACGTTCTCGATCGACTGCTTGCTGGCCTCTCGGCGCATCACGGCTCTGCCCCTGCTCTTCCAGTGGTGGACGCTTTAAAGAGATCCTCAGCCAAGGGATTTGAGACGATCGAACGGAAGGAAGTTTATCGTATTCAGACACCTCAGGCGATCAGAACTGAGCAGGTCAATTTAATCTACTCAAATGCTGAGCTGTCCAACGCTGTCGATGACTTTCAATTGGCGGAGGCAGCTGGATTGTCGCTTACTCTGGTTGAGGGTGACGAGAAGCTTTCAAAGCTCACATATCAGCAGGACTTCGCGAAACTGGAGCACGTTTTGTTCAACCAAAATCTGATTATTCGGACAGGCCTTGGTTATGATGTCCATGCATTTGAACCTGGAGACAGCGTGCAGCTTTGCGGTGTTCCAATCCGGCATACACATAAACTCAAGGGGCATTCGGACGCCGACGTCGCCTGGCATGCATTAACTGACGCTCTACTCGGCGCGCTTGCTTTGGGAGATATCGGAGACCATTTCCCGCCGTCCGATCCTCAATGGAAAGGCTCAGCGTCGAGCATTTTTCTAAAGTTTGCAGCGGACAAGGTCCGTGAACTTGGCGGCACAATCTCTAATCTGGACGTGACGATTGTCTGCGAAGCTCCAAAAGTAAAACCTCATCGCGAAGCCATGCGCCAGGCGACCGCAGATATCGTCGGAATCGATGTTTCCAAAGTGTCGGTCAAAGCAACAACGACGGAGGCTCTCGGTTTTGAGGGGCGAAGAGAGGGTATCTCGTCTCAGGCGATCGCTACAATCGCACTGCCTTCCCTCTCGACAGGCTTCTGAACTTCGGCAAGTCTGAGAATCGAAAAAAGGAAATCTCAGTGTTCTCAGGTCGTCTGCTTAATCTTGCCCGCCTTGTTCTTGATGATGCTCAACAGCGTCGCCTGCGTATTGTCACGGCTGAAAGCTGTACCGGCGGTCTTCTATCAGGATTGCTCGTCGAGATACCTGGATCGTCAAAAGTATTCGAACGTGGCTTTGTCACCTATTCGAATAAGGCAAAAGAGGAAGTTCTGGGCGTGCCGGGCGACCTCCTCGCAGACTATGGCGCGGTAAGCGAGCCGGTAGCGCGCGCTATGGCTGAAGGCGCTCTTGAGGAAAGCCGAGCGAATATCTCAATTTCGATCACAGGTGTTGCCGGGCCTGGTGGCGGCACGCGTCTCAAGCCAGTCGGCACGGTTCACTTTGCGTTGGCACGTGAAAATGCCCCTATTCGTCACCGACTTGAAAATTTCGGCGACATTGGTCGCTCGGAAATCCGGATGGCTAGCGTCGCGGTTGCACTTGAAATGCTTCAGGAAAGCATTGCGGGCTAGACTCTATTTGTAACGCCTGTCCGCCTCAGACACGAATGCAGCCATAATGCGGTTCATAGCGATTTCGAAATTTGCGGCTGCAAGTGCGCGTAAAAGAAAATTCCGAAATTCGAAATCGACGTAGAAGTGCACCTTCGACCCGTTCGGTGCTGGCTCAAACCGCCATTCATTCGCCAACCGCTGAAGCGGCCCACTGATCAGCGAAACCTTGATAGTTTTATCGCTTTCATTCGCGACGACCTTGGTGGAAAACGGTTCAGAAAACCCCTTAAAGCCAACTTGAGCATGGCCATTCACAACGGTTTCAGCGCCTCGCGTTGAAACAGGCTCCACTCTCATGGATTTGATCCACTTTATGAAGTCTGGATAGCGCCCGATATCGGAAACCAAATCATAGAGGTTTTCGACCGAGTGATCGATCTGGATAACGCGTCTGACTTTAGTCATGGATCAGACCAAAGCTCAGTCCGTTTTACGCGCGAGTGCAGCCTGACGCGCCGCTCTCATTTTCTGGAAGTCGTCACCGGCGTGATAGCTGGAGCGCGTAAGCGGCGTTGCAGAAACCTGAAGGAAACCTTTGGCACGAGCGATCGTCTTATAAGCTTCGAACTCATCTGGCATAACAAATCGATCAACTGCCGCATGTTTGCGGGTTGGCTGCAGGTATTGTCCAATTGTGATGAAGTCGACGCCGGCTGAACGCATATCGTCCATAACCTGCATGACTTCTTCCTTGGTTTCACCAAGACCGACCATCAGGCCTGATTTGGTGAACTGCTCTGGATCACGCTCTTTGACTTTTTCGAGCAGACGCAGCGAATGATAGTAGCGCGCACCAGGTCGAATGCTCAGATAGAGGCGTGGAACAGTTTCCAGATTATGGTTGAAAACGTCAGGCTTACTGTCGATAGCGATATTCGCAGCGTCGCCTTTGCGCAGGAAATCCGGCGTCAGGATTTCGATTGTTGCGGATGGAGCGGCCTCACGAATCGCACGCACCGTTTGTGCGATATGATCGGCGCCGCCATCTGACAGATCATCACGGTCTACGGATGTGATAACCACATGCTTTAGCTGCATATGTGCGACAGCTTCAGCAACCCGTCGCGGTTCATCCGCATCGAGCGCCGATGGAAGTCCTGTTTTGACGTTGCAGAAACTACATGCGCGCGTGCAGGTGTCGCCCATAATCATCATGGTCGCATGTTTTTGTTCCCAGCACTCGCCGATGTTCGGACAGCCAGCTTCTTCGCAGACGGTGAAAAGATTGTTTTCTTTCACGATCGCACGTGTTTCTGCATATCCCGCAGAGACGGGCGCCTTTACGCGAATCCAATCGGGTTTGCGCAGGATCGGCGTATCAGGACGGTTCCGCTTTTCCGGGTGACGGAACTCGGATGCCTTAGCGCGCGTTGAACTCACAGTGTCTATCAATTTGGCCATAAGCCAGAAATGGCTCTTTTGACGCGATACATCAAGTCAGAAGTGCGTATGGCTGATGTTCCTTATGGAATAGCTGTTATGCAAGTCTTTCACGCTCCATGACAAAGTGTTACACGGGGCGTCACAAAAAATTCAGATGGAGAACTCAGATGGTGGCAGCTGCCTATGAGTTTCGCCCTGGGAGGGCAAAGACCGACCTATTCAGCGCATTGCTTAAAGCGCGCAGCGAGTTTGGCGGTTCAAAGGAAATAATAGTCGACGGTGATGACCGCGTTCTCACCTATAACGAGATTGTTCGGGCATCATTTGCGCTCGGAAGCGCTCTGACGAATTTCACCGAGAAAAATGAAAATGTTGCCGTCATGCTGCCTACAGGTGCAGGCGCTGTAATCGCATTCTATGCGCTGCAGGCATATGGACGCATTCCGGCCATGTTTAACTTCACCGCCGGAAGTCGCAATTTGAACGCAGCGGGTCGGGCTGCGGAAGTCAAAACCATTGTCACCGCGAAGAAATTTGTCGAATTGGGGCAACTAGAGCCGCTGATTTCAGAATTAGAAAAGTCGTTCAAAATCATCTATCTGGAAGATGTTCGAGAAGCTCTCTCTTTGAAAGACAAAGTCGCAGGCGCGCTCGGTCCCTTCATTCCTACCTTTTTCAAAGCCAGCCCGAGTTATAAATCTCCGGGTGTTGTGCTGTTTACGTCGGGTACAGAAGGTGATCCTAAAGGCGTTGCGCTGTCACACGAAAATGTTCTGGCCAATGTCGAACAGGTTCGCGCGCACATCGATATCTACCCTGAGACCGATATTCTTTTTAACCCGCTGCCGACATTCCATTGCTTCGGACTTACCGTCGGCGCGGTTCTGCCCTTGATTGCGGGCGTAAAAAGTATCTTTCACCCTACCCCATTACAACCCCGCGAAATCGCTCACCGGATCAAATCGACCGGATCGACCATTCTGCTCGCAACAGATACATTTATTTCGCAGTACGCACGAGCAGGTGACCAGGGGGATCTGAGCTCTCTCAGACTCTCAGTATGTGGTGCAGAGCGCGTGCGCGATGAAACCCGCCAAATGGTCCGCAAAAAGTACAATATCGAGATATTGGAAGGCTATGGTGCGACTGAGGCTTCGCCGGTTGTTGCGGCCAATTCCATCGGAGCAAACGTACCCGGAACAGTTGGACAATTGATGATGGGGATGGAGCACAAGCTAGAGCCAGTTGCTGGAATCCAGTCGGGCGGCCGTCTCTATGTGCGCGGTCCAAACGTCATGCTTGGATATCTGCGTTCGTCTTCGCCAGGCGTTCTGGAGCCTCCAAAAGGTGGCTGGCACGACACGGGTGATATCGTGACTGTCGACACCGAAGGCTTCATCCGAATTCGAGGTCGTGTGAAGCGGTTCGCAAAAGTTGGTGGAGAAATGATCTCGCTGGCTGTCGTAGAGAACTGCGCATCATCTGTATGGCCGGATAATATGCACGCCGCTGCTGCGATCCCAGATCCGCGCAAGGGCGAGCAGATCGTTCTTCTGTCCGATGCAGAAGCTGTAAATCGCCCTGATCTATTGGCATGGGCGCAAAATCACGGCGTTTCTGAGCTGTCTGTGCCACGAAAAGTCTTCCATATAGACGAAATCCCGGTGCTGGGCACCGGGAAAGTCGATTACGGAACAGTGACGAAACTGGCATTAGAGCTTTCTGGCGCGAAAGCTCCAGATGCCTGAAGCCTAGATGTGCATCACGCGGTCATAGGCCTCGAGCACGCTCTCGTGCATCATTTCTGACAGCGTTGGGTGTGGGAATACCGTTTCCATGAGTTCGGCTTCGGTAAGCTCACCCTGACGCGCAACCACGTAACCTTGAATGAGCTCAGTCACTTCGGCGCCGATCATATGAGCGCCGAGGAGCTCTCCCGTCTTCGCATCAAAGACGGTTTTAATCATGCCCTCTGGTTCACCCAGAGCGATTGCTTTGCCGTTACCGATGAATGGGAATTTACCCACTTTCACCGTATGGCCCGCTTCTTTCGCTTTTGCTTCCGTCAGACCGACAGATGCGACCTGAGGATGGCAATAGGTGCAGCCCGGAATATTCCAGGTTTCAAAGGCATGTGGATTTTTGCCAGCGATTTTTTCAACACATACAACGCCTTCATGACTTGCCTTGTGGGCGAGCCAAGGTGGCCCGGTCAGGTCGCCAATCGCGTACAGTCCTTTTACGTTTGTCGCACCGAAACCGTCTACGACAACATGCGTTCTGTCGACTTTGACGCCGAGATCTTCCAGTCCCAGGTTTTCAACATTGCCGACAATACCGATCGCCAGAACAATGCGGTCATACGTTTCGGTGGTTGTTTTGCCGTCTTTGCCTTTGATCGTGGCTGATATCTGATCCTTGCCCGGTTTCACGCTCTCGACGCTGGTTCCAGTCAGAACCTTCATGCCCTGTTTCTGGAATGATTTCAGCGCCATGCCGGAGATTTCTTCATCTTCCACCGGCAGCACGCGGTCCATCATCTCTACGACGGTCACATCAGATCCGAGAGCATTGTAGAAACTGGCAAATTCGATACCGATTGCGCCTGAGCCGATGACCAGAAGCTTGCCTGGCATCGTATCGGGAACCATGGCTTCCTTCGCCGTCCAGATGAACTTGCCATCAGGCTCCAGCCCTGCTGCTGGAATAGTGCGAGCTCTTGCTCCCGTAGCCAGCATCACATTCTTAGGCTGATAAGACGTCTCTTTTCCGTTCTTACCTTTCACGATCACTTTAGGTGCAGCACCGCCTTTGGCAACGCGGCCCTCCCCTTCGATAACCGAGATTTTGTTTTTCTTCATCAGATGCTTCACGCCGCCAGAGAGCTGACCTGCAATCTGACGAGACCGTTTAACAACGGCTTCAAGATCAAAACTCACGCCTTCGACCTTCAGGCCGTAAGCTGAAGCATTCTTCATCTGGTGAAAGACTTCTGCGCTTCGCAGGAGAGCTTTGGTCGGAATGCAGCCCCAGTTGAGACATACGCCGCCAAGCGCATCACGCTCAACAACGGCAGTCTTTAGACCCAGCTGCGAAGCTCGAATTGCGGCAACATACCCGCCAGGGCCAGTGCCGACGATTATAAGATCAAAATTTTCAGCCATAGTGGCAAACCCTTACTTCGCAGATCAAAGGAGCATCGCTTCAGGCGTCTCAACGAAACGCTTGAAGGCCTGAAGCCATTTGGCGCCTTCAGCGCCGCCAATGACGCGGTGGTCGCATGTCAGCGTGACCGACATGACGGTCCGAGCTGCAAGGCTGCCATCATCGAGAACAACTGCACGCTTCTCGCCGCCGCCCACAGACATAATCATGCCCTCTGGAGGATTGATGATTGAACCGAATGACTTGATCCCGAACATACCCAAATTGGAAATGGAGAACGTGCCGCCAGTGTATTCCTGAGGTTTCAGCTTGCGGTCACGCGCGCGTGTCGCAAGGTCTTTCATCTCTTCGGAAATTTCACGCAGACCTTTAGTCTGAGCATCCCGGATAACCGGTGTAATCAGACCGCCATCAATGGCTACGGCAACAGAAATGTTCGCAGACTTATGATAAGCAATGCCATTGTCGGTATAGCTTGAATTGCAGTCTGATTCAGCCATCAGCGCCAAAGCAGACGCTTTGATAAGCATGTCATTGACTGAGACTTTAACGCCTTCCGGAGCCGCAGCATTAATGCCTGCACGTGCCGCCAGTAGTTTATCGAGCTGAATGTCCACTTCTAGTGGGAAGTGAGGCACCTGCATAAAGCTGGTGGTCAGGCGTTTCGCAACCGTTTTACGCATGCCGTCCAGCGGAACCAGTTCATAGCTTTCCGGATCATAGATGCGATCATCCAGAACCTGAGGCAGAATGAGCCCATCTGGTGAGCCAGCTGATGCGGTTGCCGCAGCAGCGGGTTTCGGTGCAGAGGCTGCCGCTTCAACGTCTTTTTTAATGATGCGGCCGTGAGGCCCTGAACCCTTGAGAGATTTCAGGTCGACACCTTTTTGTGCCGCAATCCGGCGCGCAAGAGGGCTGGCCTTAATCCGATCGGCACCTGAGCCTGCGCTAGGGACCGCCTTAGGCGCTTCCTCTTTTGGCTGTTCCGTAGGAGTGGGTGTTGGAGAAGCTTCGCTCTTCGAATCGGTGGCTTCCGATTTTGGAGAGCTTTCTTCTGCTACTTCTACAGAAGAAACATCTTCGCCATCTTCAGCCAGAACAGCGATCACCGAATTGACCTTTACGCCTTCGGCGCCTGCCTCGACGAGGATTTTGGCAATCTTGCCTTCATCCACGGCTTCGACTTCCATTGTCGCTTTGTCGGTCTCGATTTCCGCAATGATGTCGCCTGATGCAACATCATCACCTTCTTTAACGAGCCATTTTGCGAGCTTGCCCTCTTCCATCGTCGGAGACAGGGCCGGCATTGTGATATTGATAGCCATGTCTGTCTCCTAAAGCCCTTCGCAGACAGCTTTTGCCGCTGCTACAATGTCTTCCGTTCCAGGAAGGGAGAGTTTTTCGAGGTTCGCAGCATATGGCAGCGGAACGTCTTTCTGATGAACCCGAACTGGTGGAGCATCGAGATAGTCGAACGCTTCATTGACTACAGTTGCCGCGATTTCAGCCCCAACGCCCATAAAGCGCCAGCCCTCTTCACAGCAAACAAGACGGTTCGTCTTCTTCACGCTTTCTACGACCGTATCGGTATCGAGCGGTCGGAGGGTGCGCAGGTCAATAACCTCAGCGGAGATACCCGCCTCAGCAAGCTGTTCTGCAGCTTCCAGCGCATAGCCGACCATACGGGAATGAGCGACGAGCGTTACGTCTGTTCCTTCGCGTTTGACCTTAGCCTTGCCAATTGGAAGGACCCAATCATCAACGTCCGGAACATCAAAGCTTTCACCATAGAGAAGCTCATGCTCGAGAAATACGACCGGGTTAGGGTCACGAATTGCGGCTTTGAGAAGTCCCTTTGCGTCGGCAGCGTCGTATGGTGCAACCACTTTCAGGCCCGGAACATGCGCATACCAGGATGAATAGTCCTGACTGTGCTGCGCGCCAACTCGGGACGCAGCGCCGTTAGGACCGCGGAATACAATCGGACAGCCCATCTGGCCACCAGACATATAGAGCGTTTTCGCAGCAGAGTTGATGATGTGGTCAATCGCCTGCATGGCGAAGTTGAACGTCATAAACTCGACGATTGGTTTGAGCTTGCCAAATGCTGCGCCTACGCCAAGACCCGCAAACCCATGCTCGGTGATCGGCGTGTCGACTACGCGTCTGTCGCCAAACTCCTGGAGCAGCTCCCGTGTAACCTTATAGGCACCCTGATACTGAGCCACTTCCTCGCCCATGACGAACACAGCTTCATCAGCACGCATTTCTTCCGCCATGGCGTCACGCAATGCGTCACGAACCGTCGTAGACGTAAAGGATGTGCCTTCCGGAACTTCCGGATCGATAAGCGTTTTTGTTGCCGGAGCGGGAGCAGAGCTTTCTTCTGATGAAGCGGCTTCCGCAGCAGGCTCTTCGTCTGTCGCGACTGACGCAGCCTCTGCTGGAGCGCCTGAGGCCTCTACAGATGAAGCGTCTTCGCCTTCTTCCGCGAGTACAGCAATAATGCTGTTTACTTTGACGCCTTCAGTGCCTTCTTCCACGAGGATTTTCGCGAGCGTACCCTCGTCAACGGCTTCGACTTCCATCGTGGCCTTGTCGGTTTCGATTTCGGCGATGATATCGCCAGAGACGACTGAGTCGCCTTCCTTTTTAAGCCATTTGGACAGTTTGCCTTCTTCCATCGTCGGAGAAAGCGCTGGCATAAGAATATCTACGGACATTACAGGCCCTCCGCTTCAATAAGGACATCGGTCCACAGTTCTTTTGGATCGGGTTCAGGGCTCTCCTGAGCAAAGTCCACAGACTTTGCGACGATTGCCTTGATTTCCTTATCGAGCTCTTTGAGCTGTTCTTCTGTCGCTTCACCAGCCTCGAGCAATTGCTTTTTCAGGCCCTCAATCGGGTCATGGTGAGAACGGATGTCGTCAACTTCCTCCCGTTTCCGGTACTTCGCCGGGTCGGACATTGAGTGACCGCGATAGCGGTAAGTTTTCATTTCCAGAATGAATGGGCCTTTGCCGGAGCGCGCGTGCTCAACAGCTTTCAGACCTGCTTCGCGAACTTTAAGGACATCCATACCGTCAACTTCGATACCTTCGATTTCGAAAGAGATGCCACGTTTGAAGAGTTCGACTTCTGAAGCGTGTCGTTCAACGCTTGTACCCATAGCGTACATATTGTTTTCGATCACATAGATGACCGGAAGCTTCCAGAGTGATGCCATGTTGAAGGCTTCATATACCTGGCCCTGGTTGGCCGCGCCGTCGCCAAAATAGGCAAGGCAGACTTTGGCATTGTCCTTATACTTGTTGGAGAATGCGAGGCCTGTCCCGATCGGCACCTGAGCGCCTACAATACCGTGACCGCCATAGAACTCTTTTTCACGAGAGAACATGTGCATGGAGCCGCCCTTCCCTCGGGAATAGCCACCTTCGCGGCCGGTCAGCTCGGCCATAACCCCATCCGGGTCCATGCCGCAGGCCAGCATGTGGCCGTGATCTCGATATCCTGTGATGACCTGATCGCCATCTTCGATGGCGTCTTGCATTCCAACAACGACTGCTTCCTGACCGATATACAAATGGCAGAAGCCTGCGATAAGGCCGCGCCCGTATAGCTGTCCCGCTTTTTCCTCAAAGCGTCGGATCAGCAGCATGTCATTGTAGAATTTAAGTTTGTCGTCAGTCGTTATGTTCGATTTTTTTGATGACTTGCTCAAATTATCTGCTCCCATTTGGCGAGAACATATCAAGCGGTCAATCAATTGCTAAGAGCAAAAAGGTCTTCATTTTCGGGTTGCTGGGATGTCAATTCGGGTGGCTCAAGCACAATTTCGTCTGCATAAACGAAGTGAAACTTGCGTCGAGCGAGCTCTTCCAGAAAGTCATCGTCAAGAGAATCCGCGTATAACCGGTTGATATTCTGTTCCAGTTGTTCGCGTTCACCTTCAAGATTTGAGCGCTGAAGTTCAAGCGCGCGAATCTCATTTTGCATTTCACTCCAGGACGACAGCCCCTGATCTCCAGATACCGCATGGTATCCAAGATAAGAGATAACACCCATTAGGCAGGCGCTGACGACTGGGAATTTCATGAAAAGGCTCTCCGCGAAACCCGAACGAGTTTCGCGGATGAGCGTTAGAATAAAGTTAATCAGCCTTTAACGTGCGGCGACCCGCATATACGCCCTGCTCGTCGAGTTCTTCCTCGATGCGAATAAGCTGATTGTATTTTGCGAGACGGTCAGAACGCGCCAGTGAGCCCGTTTTGATCTGGCCGCAGTTTGTCGCGACAGCGAGATCTGCAATCGTGACGTCTTCGGTTTCACCTGAACGGTGAGACATAACCGCAGAATAAGAATTGCGTTGCGCAAGGCTTACTGCATCAAGCGTCTCAGTCAGCGTGCCGATCTGATTCACTTTTACGAGGATTGAGTTCGCAGCGCCTTTTTCAAGGCCCATCGCCAAACGGCGCGGGTTGGTTACGAACAGGTCGTCTCCAACAAGCTGACACTTGTTTCCAACCGCTTCTGTCAAAGCGACCCAGCCATCCCAGTCATCTTCAGCCATGCCATCTTCAATGGACACGATTGGGTACTTTGCAACGAGGTCTTCCAGATAGCGAGCCATCTCTTGAGAACCCAGGGACTTGCCCTCGCCTGCCAGCGTGTAGATGCCATCTTTAAAGAATTCAGTGGAGGCAACATCGAGTGCGAGAACGCAGTCATCACCTGGCGTGTAACCAGCAGATTCAATCGCTTTCAGGATATAAGAAATCGCATCTTCGGTTGAAGACAGATTTGGTGCGAAACCGCCCTCATCACCGACATTGGTGTTATGGCCATCAGCCTGAAGTTTAGACTTCAGAGTGTGGAACACTTCTGCGCCCATACGGATTGATTCGGCCATGCTGGTCGCACCAACCGGCATAATCATAAATTCCTGAACGTCGATTGGGTTATCGGCATGTTCGCCGCCATTGATGATGTTCATCATTGGCGTAGGCAGGACGCAGGCATTCGCACCGCCAACATAACGATAAAGCGGCAGGCCTGAGCTCTCAGCTGCGGCGTGTGCGTTTGCGAGTGAAACGCCCAGAATGGCGTTGGCGCCAAGGCGGGATTTGTTCTCAGTGCCATCAAGTTCGATCAGCGTCATGTCGAGACGGCGCTGGTCTTCTGATTCCATTCCTGAGAGTGCGTAAAAAATTTCACCGTTTACGGCTTCAACGGCTTTGCGGACGCCTTTTCCGCGATAACGGTCGCCACCGTCGCGGAGCTCATGTGCTTCGTGCACACCTGTAGAAGCGCCGGAAGGAACTGCTGCGCGGCCCATAGAGCCATCTTCAAGCGTTACTTCCACCTCGACAGTCGGATTGCCCCGGCTGTCGAGAATTTCTCTTGCGTAGATATCAACGATTTCAGTCATTGCGGTCCCTCTTACTGACGCTGAGGAATCTAATGGAACTAATCGTCTTTTGGTTCAAGTACCTGACGGCCGCGATACATACCTGATTTCAGGTCAATGTGGTGCGGACGACGAAGTTCGCCGGAATCTACGTCTTCAATAAAGGTATTACCTTTAAGGCGGTCGTGCGCGCGGCGCATGTTCCGCTTTGACGGGGTCGTCTTGCGCTTAGGAACTGCCATGTTTCAAGTCCTGGGTGTTAGAAATGGGCAAAGCCCGAAAAACCAAAACGCGTGTAATACACTTGATCGATAAAACTTCAACCCGTCTTATCACACGCAGATCAAACTTTTTATTTCAGCTAGCTTATCACACCAACCGGCTTTGGGTCACCGCCGCACCAATGAAGCTGGCAAAAAGCGGATGGGGCTCAAATGGGCGCGACTTGAGTTCCGGGTGGAACTGGACGCCAACAAACCAGGGGTGATCTTTCAACTCAACGATTTCGGGCAGAATTCCGTCTGGAGACGTGCCAGAGAAGATCATTCCGGCAGCTTCGAGCTTATCCTTATAGTTGATGTTCACCTCATAACGGTGGCGGTGGCGTTCTTCAATGACGGTTGAGCCATAGGCTTCAGCGACCTTCGAGCCAGGAATCAGCGCTGCCGGATAAGCGCCCAAGCGCATTGTGCCGCCAAGGTCCCCATCTTTTGAGCGCGTTTCTTTGACGTTCCCTCGGCTCCATTCTTCAATGAAGCCAACCAGAGCATCATCTGGCTCGTCATATTCTGTCGTGCCCGCGCCTTCGATGCCCGCAAGAGTACGCGCAGCCTCAATGACTGAAAGCTGCATGCCATAGCAAATGCCGAAACATGGAATATCGCGTTCGCGAGCGTAGCGCGCTGATCGCATTTTACCCATGGCACCGCGTTTTCCGAAGCCGCCCGGCAGAATGATACCGTTCAGACCATCCAACACTTCCAGATTGTCTGGATCGTCCTCATCGAGAGGTGTCGAATCAATCAGATCGATCTTTACGCGGACATTGTTGGCCAGACCGCCATGATGAAGCGCTTCCATCACAGACTTATATGCATCAGGAAGCACGGTGTATTTGCCGACGAGGCCAATACGGACTTCGCCATCAGGCTTACGCAGCTTGTCCGAGATGGAATTCCATTTTGAAAAATCAGGAAGTGGTGCGCCCTTCATTCCAAAATGATGGAGCACCTCAGAATCGAGGCCTTCATTGTGGTAAGAAAGCGGAACCTCATAGATGTGGGACACATCACGGGCTTCAATAACGCTCTCAGGCCGAACATTACAGAACAAAGCAATTTTGCGCTTTTCATCTGTCGGGATCGGTCGATCACAACGACAAAGCAGAATGTCAGGCTGAATACCGATAGAGCGCAGCTCTTTCACAGAGTGCTGTGTCGGCTTTGTCTTCATCTCGCCTGCGCTTGGAATGTAAGGCAGCAGAGTAAGATGGATAAAGATTGCGCGCTCATGGCCGAGTTCCTGGCCGAGCTGACGGATGGCTTCGAAGAATGGCAGGCCCTCAATGTCGCCAACCGTTCCACCGATCTCACATAGAACGAAATCTACATCACCCGCATCGCTGAGCACGAATTCTTTGATGGCGTCAGTGACGTGCGGAATGACCTGAATGGTCGCGCCAAGGAAATCACCGCGACGCTCTTTTTCCAGAATGGTCTGGTAGATGCGTCCTGTGGTGATGTTGTCGCTTTGCTTGGCGGCGACACCAGTGAAGCGCTCATAGTGACCGAGATCGAGGTCAGTCTCCGCGCCATCGTCAGTCACGAAGACTTCGCCGTGCTGATATGGAGACATCGTGCCGGGATCGACGTTCAGATACGGGTCGAGTTTACGCAAGCGTACCCGATACCCCCTCGCCTGCAGCATCGCGCCGAGCGCGGCTGAAGTAATACCTTTTCCAAGCGAGGAAACCACGCCGCCAGTAATAAAAATGTAACGCGTCATGGACTCGTAGCTTACAGGATTCGAAAAATGATTCGAGCCGCTATTTGGCGGCTCGTTGAATTATTCTGTGGGCTGTTCGTCTGCCGGAGATGCCGGCTCTTCCAGATCAGACGGTGCGGTCGTCTCAACTGGTGCCTCGTCCAGGTCTGAATCTGGCGCTGGGCCAAGATTGTACAAATCGTCAGATGGAGCTGCATCCAGATCGCTCGGCGCATTGTTCAGCTCGTTCAATTCCTGCTGTTCGATTGAGTCGATCAGTGAGGTCTGGCCGCCATTTGTACGCGTTGCGATAGTTGTCAGAATAAGGCTGGTCCCAAAAAACACAGCACCCAGGATCATCGTAGTTCGGGTCAGTGCCGACGCTGCACCGCGACCAGACATCAGGCCACCGCCGCCACCGCCGCCCATACCGAGCGCGCCGCCTTCTGACCGCTGCATAAGCACCACGCCAATAAGAGCGATACATGCAATGATGTGAACGACCAGAATTACGTTTTCCATAACCGCCTACTTTTTTCGCGAACCAAAGCGCGTTCCGTTACTACTCTGAAATGGATAAGCCAAGACCATTATGCAACCAAGAAGCCGAAAACTCCTCAAACAGCCTCAATAATCCCGAGAAAATCACTTGCTTTAAGGCTAGCGCCGCCAACGAGAGCGCCATTCACTTCTGAAACTGCGAGAATTTCTTTCGCGTTTCCAGGTTTGACCGACCCTCCATAAAGCAGGCGCACTTTATCAAACTCGGAAACGCCAAGGTCTTTCAGCTTATTGCGAATGAATGAGTGGGCAACGTCGATGTCTGCAATCTCCGGGATAAGTCCTGAGCCAATAGCCCAGACCGGCTCATATGCGATGACGTACTTATCGCCTGAAACACCCGGAGGAATTGACCCGGTGATCTGTTCGCCGAGAACATCTAGAGTCTTGCCCGCTTCTTTTTCTTCAAGCGTCTCGCCAATGCAGATGATCGGCTTCAAACCAGCTGCCAGCACCGCCTTTGCTTTTTCCTGAACGGTTTCGCTGCTTTCGAAATGATCGGCGCGACGTTCTGAATGGCCGACAATGATATAATCAGCTCCAAACTCAGCGACCATTTCAGCGCTGATATCGCCGGTATGCGCACCTTTGACGTTTGCGTGCGCATCCTGAGCGCCGATCGCAACGTTTGAGCCCGTCGCAGTCTGAGTGAAAAGATCGATCAGGGTTGCCGGAGGACAGATAAGAACATCTGCGTCATCTACCGCTTTAACGCCTTCAATCAGACTTTTAAGTTCCTGAACGGATGACTTCATTCCGTTCATTTTCCAATTTCCAGCGATTAAAGGCTTCAGCATACGTGTATTCCATCTTGAACCAGAGACCAATCCCGCCTAGCAACCCAGATCGACACGTGCAAGAAAGCAAATGACGCGACTGACTGCCAGGAACCCCGAATGCTTACCTTATTAAGAAATCTGCTTCGTTCAAAAATTGCGCTCCTAATTATTGGTCTTTTGATCGTCGCCATGGCGTCTTTTGGCATTACAGACATTTTTGCACCAAATCTGGGCTCCAGTCTTGTCGCCGTCGGCAATCGAACAGTCGAAGCGAATGACGTAGAGCGTGATGCTGATTCTTATTTGAACCGCCTGAGCGATTCCGGAACCTATCTGACAAAACAAGATTTGGCTGAAGGCGGCCAGCTGCAGGCGATACTCGATCAGTTGGTCAGTCGTAATCTCCTTGCCGCTTATCTTCAGGATCAGGGTATCGCGACGTCGGAAGAAGAGCTTATTGCCTATATCCGACAGCTGCCGATTTTCAGAAACGCGGTCACTCAGGGATTTAGTCAGGACGCCTACCTTCGATTTCTGAACGACCGTCGCCAGTCTGAAAGTGAATTCCGACAGGATCTCTCGGATGATCTGACATTCTCAATGGTGAATAGTGCATTTTCTTCTGCCCTTCGCCCACCAGCGGGTGTGAGCGAGCTTTTGACAATTTTTGACAATGAAGAACGACGCATCGCCTACATGCTTATCATGCCTGAAGATCTGCCGGAACCAGTGGCGGAACCTACGGAAGAGGAGCTTCGCGCCTTCTTTGACGAACGGTCCGGGCAAATGCTTCAGCCTGAGCGTCGGGCTTTCTCTGTAATTGCGGTACGTCCGGATGACTTCACGCATCAGGTAGAGGTTTCCGAGGAAGAAATTGCCGCACAATTTCAGGCCCAGGAATCTCGTTTTAGAGCTGCGACCAGCCGTACGTTTGAGCGCATTGTTTTTGCAAATGAGGCCAATGCGCTTCGCGCTCTTGGTTCGCTGCTTGGCGGGGAAGACGAGCAGACCATTATTTCTTCCAACGGTGGCAACGTCATTCCGCCGCAAACTGCGACGGAAGGTGGTATCGCGAACCCAGAAATCTCAGACCTCGTGTTTGGGACCCCTGAAAATGTTTGGACCGGTCCAGTAGAACTTCCTTCAGGTCAATCGGCACTTATTCGTGTAACCGACATTACGCTTGGCGAACTGACACCTCTCGAAGAAGTTTCCGCGACCCTGAGGGCTGAGATCGTCGAATACAAAGCAGAGCAAATGTACGAAGACTCTTTCGACCTGATCGATGATGCGGTCGGGTCCGGCGGAAGTCTCGACGAAATTTCCGAAATGATTGGCTCACCCGTGCATTCATATGCGCCAGTCGACGATACCGGCCGCACGCGTGACGGCACGGTGCTCCGTGGTCTGACTGCGATTGATGGTGCGTTGGAATTCGGCTTCCAGCTCTTCCCGGATGAAACCAGCTTCCGTGAAGATGCGGGCCTCGTGCAATACATCATCCGTCTGGATGATACTGTGCCATCCTACCTGCCTGACTTCGACGAAATGCGAGACGAGATTGCTGCCGTCGTTTACCAGCAGAATGTCCAGACTGCTCTGTCGGAATTGTCAGACGGCATCGTTTCACGCTTGAACGAGTCGAGCTTCCTGTCTCAGGAAGCCGAAGCGCTCGGTCTGGAAGTTGCGCGCCCACCTGTCGCCATCCGCCGCGATTCTGGTGCTCAGATTGGCTTCCCGGACGCCGCAATGGTCCGCATCTTTTCAGCGGAACTTGATCACGGTTTCGTCGTGCCACTTCAACGCGGCGTGTTCATTGGTGTTGTCGAATCCATCGACATTCCGACCGCTGAAGAGCTGACGAGCCTCATGGCATCTACAAACTCCGGCCTCACGCAATTGCTCGCATCTGAATTTGATGGCGCGCTTTTCGGAATGGCGCAGGACAACATCTCTTTCCGCCAGAACGATGCAGCCATTTCTGCATATTTTGAACAATACCAGGCTCAACAATGACCAATACCGGCGCAGCTGACTGTCTGATAGTCCGCCGCAGAATTGCAGATACAGAAACGCCGATTTCGGCGCTTCTGAAAATCGGCGCGGATACACCAGGCCATTTTCTCTTTGAGTCCATTCAAGGCGGCCATCAACTTGGTCGCTATTCCTTCATCGGGCTTCACCCAGATCTCTGGTGGAGAGTTGCTGATGGCAAAGCAGAGACCGCACGAGATTCTGGTTTCACAGATATTGTGACTGTCTCAGATGATCCGCTCACGGATCTAGACACGTTCACGCAAGCCGCGCGCGCCGTATCTGATGAAGACTTACCACCTATGGCGGCTGGGGGGTTCGGTTATTTAGGTTACGATATGGTTCGCTATTACGAACCAGTTGGTGACAAGCCCGAAGATGTACTGAACCTGCCTGAAGCAATTATGGTCCGCCCTCGTGTGGTTCTGATTTTTGATCATCTGTTTCAGGAGCTGATACTCGTTGGATCTGTTCGCTATTCTACGGATGGCGAAAATGCAGAAGCTATCGCAAATCAGCATCTGGACGATGTAGAAGAAAAGCTGGACACGCCCACACCCATTACGCCGCGAGGCCAGTCTGAGCGAGAACTCGATTTTCAGTCTAATATTTCAGAGGAACGTTATTCTGAAATCGTCGAGACCGCGCGCGATTATATCAAAGCCGGCGACATTTTTCAGGTGGTACCGAGCCAACGCTTTAGTTGCCCTTACCCGTATTCTTCACTCGCATTCTATCGCGCGCTCCGCTCGCTAAATCCGTCCGCCTTCATGTTTCACATGCGCCTTGGCGGCGCGCAGCTGGTCGGAAGCAGTCCGGAAATTCTCGTTCGTGTTCGAGATGGCCGAATGTCAGTTCGTCCGATTGCCGGCACGCGTCCACGCACCAATGATAAAGCTGAAAACCTACGCCAGCAGGAAAGCCTGCTCGCTGACGAAAAAGAGTGCGCTGAGCACCTGATGCTTTTGGATCTCGGCCGAAACGATGTTGGCCGTGTATGTGAATATGGCAGCGTCGAAGTCACTGAATCCTTCGTGGTCGAACACTATAGTCACGTCATGCACATTGTGTCTCAAGTTGAAGGCAATCTAAGGTCAGACAAGACACTCAAAGACGCGCTCATGGCGGGCTTCCCTGCGGGCACGGTTTCCGGCGCACCGAAAATCCGTGCAATGCAGATCATTGATGAGCTCGAAGGCAATGCCAGAGGCGTCTATGGTGGTGCTGTGGGGTATTTCGGCTGGAAGGGGGATCTGGACACATGTATCGCCCTTCGTACGGCGGTCATTGCTGACAATAGGCTACACATTCAGGCCGGTGGCGGTGTCGTGCTTGATAGCGATCCGAGCTATGAGTACGCCGAAACCATGCATAAATCCCGCGCCCTGAAGCGCGCTGCGGAGATGGCGGCAAAGTATGAGGGAAATTCATGATCCTTCTTGTCGATAACTATGACAGCTTCACCTATAACCTCGCGCATTATCTCGCAGATGTAGGCGGCGAAGCTAAAGTCATTCGCAATGACGAAATGTCTGCAGAAGAGGCTCTGGCGCTGAAGCCAGACGCGATCGTCTTGTCGCCAGGACCATGCACTCCGAACGAAGCGGGCATCTGCATGGATATTGTAAAAATGGCTCCAGACAATTTGCCAATACTGGGCGTATGCCTCGGGCATCAATCGATTGGTCAGGCGCTCGGCGGTGATATCGTTACTGCACGTGAGATCCGACATGGGAAGCTCAGCACCATACACCAGACCGGAGGCGCATTGTTTGAAGGATTACCTTCAGACTTTGAAGTTGTTCGATACCACTCGCTGGCTCTCGATCCGCCAAAGCTGCCAGACACACTGATTGCCGATGCAACGACAGATGACGGTGAAATCATGGCAGTCCACCACGTGTCGAGACCAGTTTTTGGACTTCAGTTTCACCCTGAAAGTATTCGAACTGAGCACGGTCATGCCATGTTGAAGAATTTCCTCAAGCAGATCGCTAAATAGCAAATAAAGCCCGACGAAACTCATGTCCGAAAATCTTGTAAACGCACTTAAAGCCATTGCCCGTTCAGAACCTTTATCCGACGAGGTTTTAGAGGCGAGCTTCGAGGAAATACTTACAGGAGAAGCCAGCCCGGAACGCATTGGCGCTTTTCTAATGGGGCTCGCCGTTCGCGGCGAGACATCAACTGAGCTTCTTGCGGGTGCACGCGTAATGCGAAAGCACGCGCGGACAATCCCTCTATCTGGTGACGTCCTCGATACGTGTGGGACAGGGGGGCTGGGCTGGACCAGTCTCAATACGTCCACGGCAAGCGCGATTGTAACAGCAGCCTGCGGCGTCACGGTCGCGAAACATGGGAACCGTTCTGTACCTCCCAAGACGGGCTCCGCTGACGTTCTGGAAGCTCTCGGTGTGGGGCTGGATATCAGTGATGATCAGTTTCTGTCGGCAATCAAGGCCGCTGGTATCGGCTTTCTTTTTGCCCGTTCTCACCATTCAGCGATGCGTCACGTAGCGCCCGTCAGGGCCAGCCTTGGCATACGTACTATCTTCAATTTACTGGGCCCCCTCTCCAACCCGGCAAATGCAACGCACCAGATTCTCGGCGTTTACGATCCAGCATGGTTGCGCCCAATGGCCGAAACCCTCCAGGCACTTGGTATCAAGAAGGCCTGGGTGGTCCATGGACGTCACGATGGTGAGTTCGCAATCGATGAACTGTCGATCGCAGGCGCAACCGATGTGGTGGAAGTTACTCCGGGGACGCTTAGAGAGTTCACCGCGCACCCAGAAGATGCCGGATTGCCCCCTTCCCCTCTGTCGACGCTTAAGGGCGGCTCGCCGTCTCACAACGCTCAGGCAATCACAGACGTCTTTTCAGGCAAGGCATCAGCGTTTCGTGACGCCATTATTTTGAACGCTGCCGCAGGCCTCCATCTTGTCGGAACAGCGTCATCACTAGCTGAATGCGCCGAAATCTCTGCACAGGCAATAGATTCCGGGGCCGCAGCTGAAACTCTCGCAAAACTTCAATCAGCGACACAGGATAGTTGATCATGACAACGGCGCTCGACCGCATTATCGACTATAAGAAAGATGAAGTTGCAGAACTTCGCCGGACAACTTCAGAACAAAGTCTACTCGACGCAGCCAAGGCCGCAGATAAACCAAGAGGGTTTATTGCGTCGCTCGACCGTGTCGTGGCCTCGGGCAACAATGCGCTTATCTGTGAGGTCAAACGTAAGAGCCCATCCGCCGGCGATATTCTTATGGGTGCCGACCCGGAAAAGATTGCTTCTGAGTACGAACGCGCGGGGGCTGCGTGTCTATCGGTTCTGACCGACTTTCCAAGCTTTGGCGGCACACTGGATGACCTGGTATCGGTTCGCAGCTCGGTTGGAATTCCGGTCCTGCGCAAGGATTTCATGATTGATCCGATTCAAATCATAGAAGCCCGCGCCAATAACGCTGATTGTATACTGATCATCATGTCAGCCCTTGATGACGTTCAAGCCTCTGAACTTTACGAGACCGCGAACAGCCTCGATCTCGATACGTTAGTTGAAGTCCACGACAACACTGAGCTGGAACGTGCGGAACGCATGGGTGCCAGATTGATTGGTGTGAACAATCGAAACCTGAAAGAGATGACAACTGATCTGGGCATATCAGAGACGCTCTCTCTCGGCCGGACCGGGCATCAGATGGTTTCAGAAAGTGGTGTCAAAACTCCTGCCGACATTCAACGGCTCCGACGTTCCGGGTATTCGCGATTTCTTATCGGAGAAAGTCTGATGAAAGAAACAGAACGCGAACTCGCTGTGGGAAAGCTACTGAAAGCAAAGAACAATTGACGTATTAAGTGAACGGATGTAGAACAAAACGCGACTCAAATCAGATCGGGACTAATCATGCTTACGGTCAAACAACGCGAATTGTTGCTCTTCATCAATCAACGTATCCAAGAAACTGGTGTTTCTCCCTCTTTTGATGAAATGAAAGAGGCGCTGGATCTCGCGTCGAAGTCCGGTATTCACCGTTTGATTACAGCCCTTGAGGAACGCGGTTTTCTGCGACGGCTCGCCAACCGCGCCAGAGCGTTGGAAGTCATTAAGCTTCCAGATTCTGTGGTTCCAAATAGTCAGGCCCGACCGACAGGACCATTCAAGCCAGAAATTGTGAGCACGACTGAAGCCGCACCACCGCCCCCACAGGATATGAGTGTACCTCTACTTGGACGCATCGCAGCCGGTGTTCCGATTGAAGCTATTCAGCACGAGGTGGACCGCATCGTTCCTCCGGCTGGTATTGCTGGACGAGATCATTTTGCTCTCGAGGTCAAGGGCGACTCAATGATTGAAGCCGGCATCCTCGATGGTGACATCGTTATCTGCAATCCGGGCGAGACAGCGACGTCAGGCGATATTGTTGTCGCACTCATCGACGAAGAGGAAGCTACGCTCAAGCGCTTTCGTAAAAAGGGAGGCTCGATCGCTCTTGAAGCCGCGAACCCGAAATACGAGACCCGTATTTTTGGGCCAGACCGCGTGCGTGTCCAAGGTAAACTGGTCGCACTCGTCCGCAAGTATAACTAATCCCCGCATTGCGGGTATTGCGTAGACCAGAGGCGGCATTCGTCTCGCCTCTGGAAATGTCGCTGAACCTGATCGTTTCCAAATGATAGCGTATAAGGATGCGCGACATGGATCGGAAAGCTCTCAATTGCTTGTTCCGTCACTAAGGAAATGGCTTCGGCTTGCTCATCAACCAGCAGAGCTAACCCGTCTCTCAGCTTAAACTCACACCCTGATCGGCATTCGAGGCGTTCTATATCGGAGAAGCCGATTGGACGAAGGCCGGTGCCCCCGACGCGTATTTCCGTCCACGAATTCTCTATACGCGCAAACACATGCCCTCGATCATCTACGATGACTTCAGGCCGGTGCTGCGTACTCCAGAGCATTAGTCCTGCGATTGTCACCAGTACAGAAGCCAGCAGGCCGCGCCTGGACCAAATGGTCCAAACGATCAGGCCGAGCGTTAGCAACACCAGGGCGGCCCAGGACATTTGTGGATAATTTAGGTGCTGAAATAGATCCTGCTCGCGCGCAAAATAGTCGGCGACTTCAAGCACAACACCTAACGCGTCGGACAGCATTTTCAGAAATGGCTGCGCTAATCCGATTGGAAGCAGAACCACACTGATTGCCGCCAAAGGCACGCAAATCAGGGATATTATTGGCATCGCGACAAGGTTGGCGATGAACCCTAAAGGTGCAGCTCGGCCAAAGTGGAATAAAGCAAATGGCATAGTGGCCAGACCCGCAACAACACTGGTCACAATCAAACTTGAAATGAATGGATAGATTCTGCGACGCAAAAAGGTTTTTGGAAGATCACGCTTACGATCAGAGGGACGATAAGCCGCCAGCAGCGCAGCAGTGGCGGCAAAACTCATCTGAAAACCCGGCGTTAACACGGACCAAGGGGCTATGACGATAACGATTAGCATTGCGAGAGCCAGCGATTGAAATGAGAGCAATGGCCGATCGAACATGGAATAGCAGATTACGCTGGCAACCATTACATAAGCACGTTGCGTAGAAATGCTTGCACCCGAGAAGATCAGATATGCTGTCACCGCAATGAGAGCCCCAATGGCCGCTAACTTCTGGACTGGAAGTCTCAACGCCAGCGGCCGTATCAGGCTAAATATTCGATAGAGCGCGAAATAGAAAACACCTGCTGCCAGGCCCAAATGAATCCCGGAGATGGCTAGTAAGTGCGCAAGACCGGACTGGCGCAAATTGGATTGATCACCCTCTGACAGAAAGCTCCGGTCTCCAGTCAGCAGCGCTGCGGTCAATCCAGACCCTCTACTGTCGATCGTGGCGATGCTTTCGGCCAACGCGCGACGTGAGGCGTTTACACCTTCAAGAAGCCCATCTTTAACACTGGCCGCGCGGAAATTACGCCCTGGCTCGCAAGACCCAAACACAAATCCAACTCCACCCAGCCCATCAAAATAAGCATTTCGGGCAAAATTATAGTCCCCTCTTAAAATGGGCTCCGGTGGCGGCCGGATTGATGCGAAACAGCGGACAAAGCGCCCCGGATAGAGGTCGGGGTTCGCTCGCTGGCTCAGCCTTACAATGTCAGGCATATGCTCGTTGGAAATGCCATCAGCAGCCTGAACCCTGATCGTGAACCGCTCTCTCCCATTGCTACCTGACGCTTCCTGTATCCACCCTTCGATCATCACGCGTTCAACTGGCGCAGGAATTGTATTTGTCGCCATTGTATGACTGCGAAAAGCGCTGTAGCACATGCCCAAAATCAAAGTAAAAATCAGGAGTATCAGGAATTCTGGGAGTGCACGCATTTCAGCTTTCAGCCGCTTCACAAAGAGCAAAGCGCCAGCTGGTAAAAGCAAAAGCGAAAGCAGTGTCAGGACTTTTGGTTCGCTCGGCAGTGAAAAATATGCTGCGCACCCGAAAGCCAGCGCCAATGGCACCCACAGCATTCTCTGAAAATACTGCTGATTTGATTCCTGTCGGAGCTGAGAAAGTTTCGACAGTTCGGAAACCAGAAAAGAGGCGAATTCGCCCGGCACAGTCGAAACAGGCTGATAGCCCGGACCGGTCCGCTTTCTTTGAAAGAGGCGTTTTATGACTGTAACCACCCGGTTCGCTCCCTCCCCAACGGGATTTTTGCACATTGGAGGCGCTAGGACAGCTTTATTCAACTGGCTTTTTGCGCGCCACCATAAAGGCCGCTTCCTCCTCCGGATCGAAGATACTGATCGCCAGCGTTCAACTCAGGAAGCAATTGATGCAATTCTGGACGGTATGTCCTGGTTGGGGCTTGAACCGGACGAGTCTCCCGTATTTCAAAGTTCTCGGGCTCAGCGACATGCGGAAGTCGTCGATGAGCTTCTTTCCAACGGAAATGCTTTCAAGTGCTATGTCACGCCCGAAGAACTCGCTGAACGTCGTGAAAAAGGTCAGGCGCTTCTCCAGGAAGTCAAAGCTCTGGGCGCTGACGCACCGGAAGCAGCAAAATTGAAAGCTGAAGCGAATGCCCTGCTCTCGGCATACAGGTCGCCATATCGCGACGGTTTAAAGCCAGACAATCCCAATGCACCTTTTGTGGTACGCCTTCGTGCGCCAGATACGGGACGCCTTCAGCTGCAGGATTCTGTTCAGGGCGATGTTAGCGTCGGTACGCAGGAAATTGATGACCTGATCCTTTTACGAGCTGACGGTACACCGACCTATATGCTGGCTGTGGTCGTAGACGATCACGACATGGGTGTAACACAGGTTATTCGAGGTGATGATCACCTGACAAATACCTTCCGACAGCTTCCTATTTTCTCCGGACTTGGCTGGGATGCTCCAACATATGCGCACATCCCGCTCATCCACGGACCGGATGGTTCTAAACTATCAAAACGTCACGGCGCACTCGGCGTAGAAGCATATCGGGACATGGGGTACCTGCCCGAAGGGATTAAGAACTATTTGCTTAGACTTGGCTGGAGCCATGGCGACGCTGAGTTCATTACCGAAGCCCAAGCTATTGATTGGTTCAACCTCGGCGCCGTGAACAAAGGCGCGTCCCGGATGGACTTTGAAAAGCTCGCTCATATCAATGCCGAGCATATTAAGCACGCGGACGACGAAAGAATTCTTGATCTACTCACTACTCATCTGTCAAAAGAGAGCGCTCTCACGGAAGAAACAACCACGCGGTTGCGACTTTCGATCTCGGAGCTTAAATCAAGAGGCAGAACTATTCCCGAAATAGCCGATGCTTGTAGATTTATTATAGTCGAAAGACCAATTGACATTAGCTCAAAGGCTAGGAAAAAGCTTAAGCCAGAAGCTCTGGCAATACTGGGGGACTTGCGAGCCGAGTTGAGTAAAGAAGAAAACTGGACAAGCGATAACCTTGCGAACGCCATTGAGCATTTCTGCACTTCCAAAGAATTGGGGCTCGGACAGGTTGGCCCACAATTGCGAACTGCACTTACTGGCGGACTATCAGCTCCTGATCTTCACCTTGTGCTGTTCTGGCTTGGAAAAGCCGAAAGCCTTGGACGAATAGACGACGTTCTAATTGCTTAGAACACAAATCACCTGAAAGAGGGCATATAGATGGAAAACAAGACGAAACCGAACGGATCAGCGACACTTAGCGTGGGCGGCAAAAGCCTTGATCTGCCTGTGCTGTCCGGATCCGTTGGCCCGGATGTGATCGATGTGAAATCACTTTATGCCCAGACCGGCATGTTCACGCTCGATCCGGGTTTCACATCTACCGCCAGCTGTGAGTCTCAGATCACATATATCGATGGCGATGAAGGCGTTCTGCTTTACCGCGGTTACCCTATCGACCAGCTTGCAGACAATTCCAGCTTCCTGGAAGTTTGCTATCTGCTTCTGAACGGCGAACTGCCTAACGCTGCGGAACTCGACGAGTACACCAACACCATTACGCACCACACAATGCTGCACACACAGTTCGATCGCTTCTTTGAAGGCTATCGTCGTGACGCGCACCCTATGGCGGTGATGGTCGGTACGGTTGGTGCACTGTCGGCGTTTTACCATGACTCTACAGACATCAACGACCCGATGCAGCGCATGATCGCGACGCACCGTCTGATCGCTAAAATGCCAACGATTGCAGCTCGTGCGCATAAATATTCTGTCGGTCAGCCTTTCGTGAGCCCACGCAACGATCTCAGCTATTCTGAGAACTTCCTGCGCATGTGTTTTGCTGTTCCTGCAGAAGACTATGAAGTGAACCCGGTTCTGGCTAAAGCCATGGACAAAATCTTCATTCTCCATGCTGACCACGAGCAGAACGCTTCGACATCAACTGTTCGTCTTGCTGGTTCTTCAGGCGCTAACCCATTCGCTTGTATCGCTGCTGGCATTGCATGCCTGTGGGGTCCAAGCCATGGCGGCGCGAACGAAGCTGCACTGAACATGCTCCGGGAAATCGGTTCTGTTGATAAGATCCCTGAGTACGTGAAGCGCGCCAAGGATAAAGACGATCCATTCCGTCTGATGGGCTTTGGTCACCGGGTTTATAAAAACTACGACCCACGTGCGAAAGTTATGCAGCAAACCTGTCATGAAGTACTCGACGTTCTCGACAAGCGCGACGAACCGCTTCTTCAGGTCGCTATGGAACTCGAAAAGATTGCTCTGGAGGACGAATACTTCGTTTCTAAAAAGCTCTACCCGAACATCGACTTCTATTCAGGCATCACGCTGAACGCCCTCGGCTTCCCGACCGAAATGTACACAGTGCTTTTCGCACTCGCACGTACGGTTGGCTGGATCGCTCAATGGGAAGAAATGACAACGGATCCGACACAGCGTATCGGTCGTCCACGCCAGGTCTATACCGGTGCGACAGAGCGCAATTATGTGCCGCTCGACAAGCGCTAGTAACCAGCAATTATACAAAAAGAAAACGCTCCCAATTGGGAGCGTTTTTTTTATGCTGAAATTCTTCGGATGGTGTCCGCAGCTATCTGTGCCGCTGTTTGGCCTCCGAGCCCCATTTTTCGAAGCGCGGTGAACTGGCGGTCAATTTGCGTTGTTCGCTTTTCTGGGTCTTCAAGAAGAGCTGCTGCACAGGTGTTTAAAGCGTCTGGAGTAAGCTCGCTTTGAACGAGTTCTTTTGCGATCTCATCTTCACCGGCAACGTTGAAGAGCGTGATATATTCCGGCTTGTAGAGAAAATAGTTTGCAAGCAGCCAGGTCACAAACCCCATACGATAACCGATGACCATGGCGCAGCCCTGGGAGGCTAATTCGGTGGTCACTGTTCCGGAGCACGCCAAAGCAACATCTGCTGCGGCCATCAGATCGGGCTTTTTCGATGAATCGGTCTCGAAGACGGTACCAGTCGGCCAGTCAATTTCTGCCTCTTCGAGATACGCTCGTATTGAAGGTGATACGAGCACGAAGACCTTCAGAATGTCGCCATATCGGTCTTTCAGCTTTGCAGCGCCTTGTGCGAGAGACGGCGCCACACGGTCAATTTCAGATTTCCGGCTGCCCGGTAGGATCAAGAGTAGTCTGTCGTCTGATGAGATATTGTGAGCCGCTCTATATGGCTCACCGTCAACACGCTCCATACGATCAAGCGCAGGATTACCGATAACCGTGCAGTCCAATCCATACGGCTCGTAAAACGGAACTTCCATCGTGTGAATGCACAAGAGATGATCGACAGTCTTTGCAAGGGTCTTCGCCCTGCCCGGCCGTGTCGCCCAGACCTGAGGGCCGACCAGTTTGATGATCTTGATTTCAGGCGCACGAGTACGCAGGCGCTGAGCCACGCGCAGCATAAACCCCCAGGAGTCAACAAGAATGACGGCTTTAGGAGCTTGCTGGATAATGAAATCAGTCGCTTCATCTGCAAGCGCGATGACCGTTCTATAGATCTTAAGTCCTTCGAACAGTCCCAGTACGCCGAGGGGAGCCACATCGATAGGCGAACTCAAGCCGACGTCTTCAAGCGCCGGCCCGCCAATCGCACTGACAGATATGTCCGGATCATTCTTTTTAAGTTCGCGGATCACCGAGACCGACAAGTCATCGCCTGAGGCTTCAGCCGAGACGAAAACGAAGTCCGAACTCATAAAAGACGTCCTTCTTTAGAGAGTGAGACCAAAGCAATACCTGCAGCATCAGCTAAGCGTCGCATCTCTTCCAATTCCACCCACAAAGCGCCGCCTTCGATAGCTGCGATCACCTTCAGACCTGCATCGTCCGCTAATCGAACTGTCGATGGTCCGAGCGTAGGCATATCTACACGTTGTTCCTGAATAGGTTTAGGCCGCTTCAGAAGAACACCTTTGCGATCACTTTCGCTCCCGCGGATATTTTCAGGTAGTTTTCCGACACGCTTTAGCATCTCGTCCGTACCTTCCTGAGCCTCGACCGCAAGTACCAATCCGTTACAGACAACACAGCCCTGCCCGATATCCAGTCGCCCAATCTCGCCCGCAACTTCATATGCCAAAGCAATATCGTCGAGGGCTGTGTCATCTATCGAAACGGTGTTCAGTCGGCCTGCCGTTTGAGACAGATCATTCAGAAGATCATGTGCTCCGACAACCGCGAACCCTTCATCTTCGAACGCCTTCACAATGGCGCGCAACAGAGCGTCATCGCCCTTTCGGGCAGCGGCCACCATTTTGGGCAATAAGGACATGCCCTTCAAATCCGGCTTCAACTTTGAAAAGTCGGGGCGTTTTACATTGCCTATGAAGGAAATCGTGTCGCAGCCTTGTGCGCGCAGAGTTTTGAACGTTTTACCAAATTCGGCGAGACCGCTGACCTCATGCTCGAAATTACGTATCCAATCGCCTTCGAAGCCTTTCAACGCGATAATGAACGGAGGCTCACCAGCATCCCGGCGATGTTCTGCGATCAAACGGGGAATATCTCCCTGCCCAGTTATGAGTGCGAGCTTCATCGATCACTTCCGAAAGGTACAAATCTTACGTCCGGCGCGAGGCGCGTTCAAAAAGTCGATCACCTGCATAGCCAATGGCTGGTCTTTGAACTCGATGGTCGCTGCGGCTAATCGGTCTTTGAGTTGCCCATCATCGCTGGCCAGGACAAAATGCACGGCCTTGCGAATTTGCTGCATATCAGCCCGACTAAATCCACGGCGGGAAAGGCCGACGCCGTTCAGAGACGCAAGTTTAGATTCAGTTCCCTCAGCTACCATAAACGGCACAACATCACCCGTCAGCATACAGCCTGCCGCAATAAATGCATGATCGCCGATCCAGGTATTCTGATGAACACCCGCACCGCCGCCCATCCAGACCTGATTACCAACGATCGCATGGCCACCAATCATAACATTAGGTGAGAAAACGCATTTGTTGCCAATCTGCACGTCATGGCCGATATGGCTGTTCACCATCAAAAAGCAATCTTCGCCAATACGCGTGGGATGTTCCTTGCCTTCTGACGCACCGTGAACAGACACAAACTCACGAAGAACTGTGCGCGCGCCGATCTCGGTTCTATTGTCGAATGGTTTCGCGCCGAGCACCTGTGGACGCGTACCAATCGCAGCGCCGTGGAAAATCTCACAACCGTCATGAAGAGTCGTCTCACCCGTGACAGTTACGCTGGAATGAAGGACGACGTTTTCACCAATGGTTGCATTGGCCCCAATAAAACAAAACGGTCCGATCGACGCGGAGTCTGCGATCTTAGCTTCTGGATGAATTACAGCGCTGGAGTGAATATCAGCCATATGCTGACTAGTCCTTTTCTTTCGACTTTTTGCGCGCGGCGTTCCGGCTGACCCATACGACTTCGCGTTTCCATGTTTGAATAGGTCTCGCAGGTGCGCCACCCCAGGTTTCACCTTCGGGAACGTCACGCATAACGGCGGAATCTGCAGCTAGTCGCGCGTGCGAACCAACCGTTACGTGATCGCTAACACCGACGCGGCCACCCATTTGCACCCAGTCACCTATTTTTACTGACCCGGAAATCCCACCAAATGCGGCAATGAGGCTGTTACGCCCGATCTGAACATTGTGCCCAATGTGAGAGAGATTATCGACCTGAGTATTCTCGCCGATAACCGTATCTTCGAAAGCGCCTCGATCAACACACACATTTGAGCCAAGTCCGACGCCATCCTGGATGATCACACGACCAAAATGCGGCATTGGTGCGAGACCTTCTTCGCTGGCAAGCAGGCCAAACCCGTCACCGCCCAGCACAGAATTGCTTTTTATGCGCACATTATTGCCAATGAGTGCGGCGTCGATCACGACGCCTGATCCAATTACGCAACCGCGACCAATGCGAACGCCTGGACCAATAACGCAATTTGCGCCCAGCACCGATCCATCCCCAATCTCAACACCAGCTGAGATCACAGCATTCGGCCCGATACGCGCATGCTCGGAAATCCGGGATTCCCCGAGGTTCTTGCCTGGATTGTCATGTGTTCGCAGGGCAAGAATGGTGTTGGCAGCCTGCGCGAAAGCTTTCTGAGGATTGCCTACAACAATCTTAGTCAGCGTTTCAGGTAAAACGCCCTGGAGCTTTTCGGTCGTAATACAGGCAGCAGCCGCATCTGATACATCCGCCGCTTGCGCTGCATTGCCCATAAAAAAGGACAAAGCGCCGACAGTTGAAGACTGTGCCGGCGCTACTGTTATGATTTCTTCATCACCCGGACCGACCACCTGTCCGCCGATCAGAGAAGCCAGCTCTGAAACGCTGACTTTCCTGATCGAGTGATAAAATCTCAGATCATGCATTGATATGCTCTGAGATCATAAATTACTGAGCAGCTTGCTCAGCGTTCTCGTCGATCACAACCCGGGTAACCGGAATGGTCGGAGACGTCTGATTCAGCTGTGCAATGACTTCATCTGTCACGTTGACGGTCTGGGATGCCAGATAGACATCGACACCTGCCAGAACAATATCCGCGCCACGTGCAGCGCGAACCGTTTCAGTTGCTTCCTGCATGCGCGCGGCAAAGATGTTCAGCGCGTTCGTTTCTGTTTGTTGCAGCTCACGAGAGCGGCGCTCTGTGCTGGCCATATGCGTCTGAAGGCGACGTGAATAGGATTGAAGCTGAGCAACAAGCTCCGGATTCGCCTCGACCTGTTCACGGGTCATGCCTGCGACCTGAGTATCCAGTGTCTGACGTTCTGACTGAAGTGCCGTTTGTGCCGGCGCCAATTCAGCTTGCATGGACTGACCAATGGTTTCCACTTTTGAGTAGAGATCCTGCCCACCAAGGCTGTCGCGAAGAACGCGTGCTGTATCGACAACGATTACGGATTGCGCGGAAGCCAGAGGTGCTGCGATCGCGCAAGCCATCATGACTCCGAATGCGGTCAAAGCCGACTTTACTTTAAACATGGTGAAAACCTTTTCCTTGAACTTTTAGAATTGCGTAGAGGTGCTGAACCTGAACGTTTCCGTCCGGTCATAGTCCTCTTTCGCGAGGATCTGAGAAAAGTCGAACCGGATCGGTCCGAACGGTGAATCCCAGAAAATACTGATGCCCGCAGCCGCCCTGAGCGAAGCTTCGTCTTCTGTACGCAGAATTTGATATCCGGTCACATTGCCGTTTGAGTCAGTAATCTCATACGTTTGCTCCGGCGTACGGTCTTCTTCGTCGAGCAGACCAACCGTACCAAACTCGGTGAACAGTGATGTACGGATACCATACTCTTCCGGAAGGAAGTTCGGCACAGCAAGCTCGAGCGTACCCACAGCATACATTTTACCGCCAAGAGAGCTTTGATTACTAGCCCGACGAACTTCTTCAACATTACCATCGAGGTCAGTCGTGATGATGACATCCCGAGGACCGAGACCGGCTACGTCGAAGCCGCGGAAGGAGTTACCGCCACGGAAGAAGCGGTTGTTAATACGAAGGTCATCGTCATTGTAAGATGACACATAACCACCGCTCAGACGGAAAGATGCGATCAGATCGCGCCAGATACCACGATAGAATGTCGCGACGCCCTCAGTCTTGAGATAGAACACATCACCACCGAGACCTGCCAGTTCCTGGCTGAAGCCAAGGTCAAATCCACGGGTCGGACGGATCGGGTCGTTTCGGCGGTCCCAGCTGAAGCTGTAACCGACAATCGACGCCAGATCTTCACGCTCCTGGCGACAAAGCGAAGACCGGTCGACATTGGCAATATCACATTGGTCCACGATCGCACCGCCGTCTGGAACGTTCGCCTCGACTGGATCAACAGAAACGACGTAATAGGTATAGGCCGGGTCACGAACGATATTACCGTTCTCGTCGATAACGATATTTCGGTCACGAATTTGAACATCATCCTGACGCAGAGTGTAGCGCAGGCTGATATTTGCACGGTCCGTCAGAGGGAATCCGATACGTCCACTCGCACCAATCGTTTGAGTCTCATAGTCGGCGATGTCGAGGAAGTCGGTACGTGTCGAGAACAGGTCTACGCCCGCGACAAGATCACGGTCCAGGAAACGAGGCTCTGTGAACCGGAAGTCGAGTGTTTGTTGACGGGAACTCGTCTGCAGACTTGCGCTCACAAACTGTCCGCGTCCGCGCCAGTTACGCTCTGTGAAGTTCAGGTCGAGAAGGAACGAATCGACTGAAGAGAAACCAGCTGCAAAAGACACCTCGCCAGTTGGCCCCTCTGATACCCGCACATCCACTTCAGTTCTGTCAGGCAAAGATCCTGGTGTTTCTTCGATTTCGACATCCTCAAAGAAGCCGAGGCGGCGAATACGGTTGCGCGACTGGTCGAGCAGGACGCGGTTGAAAGCGTCGCCTTCTGAGATACGCATCTCACGACGAATGACGCGGTCCAGCGTTCGAGTGTTTCCGACGATATTGATGCGTTCAATATAAACGCGAGGGCCTTCATCGATCGCAAAAGTGATGTTTACAGTTTTCGTTTCAGGATCTCGGTCGATCCGTGGGCGAACATCAACAAACGCATAGCCAGCGATACCCGCCGCAAAGGTCAGAGAGTCAACCGTGTCTTCGATCATGTCGCCACGGAAAAGCGTACCTTCCTGAATTGGGATAATCGCCTCAAGAGAGTCGCTATTCAGCTTATCCAGAGCTGTCTCAACCGTGATTTCGCCGAAGTTATACTGTTCACCTTCGTCGATGGTGAAGGTGATGTAAAAGTCTTCCTGATCAGGTGTCAGCTCGGCAACAGCGGAAACAACCTGAAAATCTGCGTAGCCCTGGTTCGCATAGAACTGACGCAGCAGTTCCCGGTCATACTCCAGACGATCCGGGTCATAGTTGTCATTTGAACTGAAGAAGCGCCACAAGCGCGACTGACGTGTGACGATCTCACTGCGCAAGCGACGGTCAGAATAGACGTCATTGCCAATGAAGTTGATCGAACGCACGCCCGTCACCGGGCCTTCTGTGATTTCAAAAATCAGATCCACACGGTTCTGGCTTAGCGGAACATAGTGCGGCGTAACGTTCACAGAGAAGCGACCAGACCGGCGATAGACTTCCAGAATACGTTGCACGTCAGCCTGCACACGCGCCGCCGTGAAGACGCCGCGAGGAGCAGCCTGAATTTCTTCGCTCAGTTTTTCATCGTCGTTGGCATTGTTGCCCTCAAAGATGACCTGATTGATGATCGGGTTTTCAACGACCTGAACGACCAGATTATCTCCATCACGCGCAATCACGACGTCTGCGAACAACCCGGTTTCGAACAGGGTCTTAAGAGACAGGTCCACACGGCTCGGGTCGAAAGGCTGACCCGGCTCAAGCAGAAGATATGATTCGACCGTACGCGCCTCGATACGTTCATTGCCCTGAACGATAACGCGGCGAATGAGGTCAGATTCAGCCTGCTGCGCATTTGCCTCTGGGATCATCGGAGTCACGCCGAGAGCGGCACCCGCAATGATTGAGGAAAGCGCCACTGCGCTGGCTAAAACTGATCGCATGACTTACCCGTCCTACTCTAACTAACAGATCCCCAAGGGCTTAAAACTACAACCCGCGGAAAAGCTCAAGAAGTCCAGCCTCTTCAAAGTCGCCAAGCGTAATAAAAATCGCAAGAACGGCCAAAAAGACCAGAGTTATAAATTTGGATTTCAGCAGTAGCTCCTCAGAGAGCCCTTTCCCAGTTACGGCTTCGTAAGTGTTGAAGACAACAACGCCGCCATCAAGGATTGGAAGAGGCAGAAGGTTGAAAAAACCCACTGCTACTGAAATGAATGCGACAAGCTGTAAGTTGCTCATCAACAGCATGTAAAGGCGTGTGCCGAGACTAACCTGTTCGGCTTCAAGCGTTGTTCGAGCCATTCCGCCAGCTACGTTTGCAATACCGACAGGACCGGAGAGTTGCTGAATAGACTCCCTGCCCGTCACGATCCTTCCGAGCATATCGATAGACGAACTGATCGTTCCGAATGTTTCTGACACACCATATCCGACTGCACTCACAGGGTTTAGTCGGTTTCGGTCTACAAGCTCGCGCTGCAATGCGACACCGATAAAGCCCGTCCGTTCAGTGATCCCGATAGCGTTGGTTCTCGTCTCACGTTGCGGAACAAGCGATATCTCCACCAGCTCTTCGCCGCGCAGCATTTCAAGATCGACCGTGTCATTGCTGGAAAGCTTAATCTCTTCAAGAATGACCTTCTGGCGGTTCGCTTCTCTGCCATTCACCGTAACAAATACATCGCCTGGAAGAATGCCAGCCGCTTCGGCAACGGAATCTTCCATAACTTCGGCAACCGTGATTCGCTGAATCGGGTCACCCAGAATCATTCCCAGGCTGGCGAAAATTCCGATCGCCAGGATAAAGTTCGCAAATGGTCCCGCGAGGGCAACGACAATTCGGGCGCCGGCGCTCAGTTCAGTGAATGGGCGACCGACCGGCTTTTCTGCTTCTGGGAGGTCTTCATTTTGATCACTGGCCTTACCTTCGTTTTCGATGATTCCATCTTCAGCAACGAAGTTTACAAAGCCGCCGAGCGGAAGCCAGTTTACCCGCCAACGCGTATTGTTTTTGTCTTTGATCTCAAAAATGGATTTGCCAAAACCCATGGAGAAGGACTCCACAGCGGCGCCAAAATAACGACCAGCCCAATAGTGCCCCAACTCATGAATTACGATCACAATCGAAATCACGATTACGAACATGAGGGGATACAAGAAACCCTGCGCGATCAGCGACATACGTCAGCTTTCCAATCTAGACCAAAGCTTTGTCAGATATCCAACGCTCTACGCAGGCTGTAACCTGAAGCACGTCTTCAATTGACGAAATACTGTGTGGCATTTCATTGTTCGACCTGTCCAGAGCTTGTGTCAGTGATTGATCAACCAAGCTGGAAATATCGAGAAAACCGCACCTTTTTTCCAGAAACGCCTGTCCAGCAGCTTCATTCGCAGCATTAAACACACTGGTTCCCAGCGGGCCCGCATCAGCTGCTTTACGAGCAAGCCTTAACGCAGGAAATTTTTCATCGTCCGGCTCCTCGAAATCGAGACGAGCCAATTCGGCCAGATTTAAACGTTTCACATCGGTTGGCAGGCGATCTGGAACACTCAGCGCGTAAGCGATCGGCGTTTTCATATCCGGGCTGCCCATCTGCGCGAGGACCGAACCGTCAATATATGAGACCAGTGAGTGCACAATGGATTGAGGATGAATGAGAACGTCGATCTGTGTCTGGGGAATATCAAACAGATACACAGCTTCGATGAGCTCCAATCCCTTATTCATCATAGTGGCACTATCAAGAGAGTTCTTTGCGCCCATGGCCCAATTGGGATGAGCCAATGCCTGATCCGGCGTCGCGATACGCATCTCTTGCAGAGTGGAGGTTCGAAAAGGTCCACCCGATGCAGTCAGTGTTATGCGTTCCACACGATTTGAAGCGTCCCAGCATTGAAGCAGAGCGTTGTGCTCTGAATCGACCGGAATGATTCGAACACCATTCTTTTCGGCACGTGCTTTCATGATAGGACCAGCACACACCATTGCTTCCTTATTTGCGAGCAGAATATCATTTCCTGCGTCGACGGCCGCCATTGTAGGGAGAAGCCCGCACGTCCCAGATATTGCAGCCATCACCCGGTCTACTTTACGGCTGGCGGCCATTTCGACCTCAGCATCCCCACACGCGACCTCAATACCGGTGCCCGCGAGCCCAGATTTCAGCGCACCGTATTTCGTGACATCCTGAATGACTGCGATTTTAGGACGAAACTGAAGCGCCTGCTCTATCAGCAACTCGACATTTCTGCCCGCTATAAGAGCCACAATCTGGATGTCCTGCGCGCCGCTTGCGTTTACATGCGAAACGACATCCAGCGTTGAAACTCCAATCGAGCCCGTCGACCCCAGTACCGTTAGTTTCATTATTCACCCAGCCCAAGAAACGTGTCCGGAAAGTCCGGAAAGATACTGAAAAGGATGGCGAGCACTAGCAGAACAGCTGAGAATGAGTCCAGCCGATCCAGAATACCGCCATGCCCGGGAATAAGAGCACCAGAGTCCTTTACGTTGAACTGACGTTTCCAGAGCGATTCAGCCAGATCCCCCAATTGTCCAATCACACTGACGCCAGCGGTGAAGAACACCCAGTTCATCAGGCTTCCCTCGAGTATGCCGGATGCCAATGCCCCGATAAGTGCGGTGCAGATAACAGCCCCAGCAGCACCAGACCAGGTTTTGTTTGGGCTACCGCGCGGTGCCAGTTGAGGCCCGCCAAACCCCCGACCCGCAAAATATGCGGAGATATCTGTCGCCCAAACACTCGTCATAACCACAATGGTCATGAAAAGCCCTGTCATCGACACGCCGCGGAGCTCAATAAGCCCCATTACGGCTCCGAAAATCACACAAACACCGAGCAGCAGCCATGCTCGCTTCGGCGTTTTGAGAACAACCATAAGACCTGTCGTCAGAGATACGAGCGCAATCAAGGCCACCAAGACGGAAACTAGACCGGTTGCAGCAAGGCCTAATGCGCACAGCAGTATGCCGCCCACGCACAGAAACATTGGTGATCTTGGGTCTTTGGTCGTAACGGTCCAGAATTCGGACCACATCAGGGCTGCACACGCCAAGCCTGCGATCAAAAGAACATATCCGCCGGCCCAGACAACGAATAAACCAGCAGGTATGAGCACCAACGCAGATATCAGGCGTAGCATCAGACCGTCTGGATTTGGCGACTTCAGAGCCGCTGCCATTAGTTTTCGGTCTCGTTGACCGTCAGGCCGCCATAACGCCGGTCCCGGCATTTATAGATACCTAGAGCGTCTTTGAGATGTTCTTCGCCGAAGTCTGGCCAGAGGCAATCCATGAAAACCAGTTCGGAATAGGCAATTTGCCAAAGCAGGAAATTGCTTAAACGATATTCGCCGCTGGTGCGAACCAGGAGGTCCGGGTCGGGAATTTCACCGAACCACATCGATTCAGAGAATATGTCGGTCGTGATATCTTCGGGTTGGAGCTCACCCGTTTTGACCCGCTGCGCAATCGCGCGTGATGCCTCGACGAGTTCGTCACGGCTGCCATAATTGAAAGCAATATTGAGATTGAACTCAGTGTTATGAGCCGTTTGGCCTTCGGCCTTCTCAATGAGCTTGAGAATGTCGTCTGGAAGTCCGGAACGACTACCGAGAACACGAACCTTCACGCCGTCCTGCGCGAGCTTCTTCAAATCCTGCTGTACGTAGAGACGAAGAAGCGAAAATAGCGAAGAGATTTCAGCAGCAGGACGTTTCCAGTTTTCAGAGGAAAACGAGAAGACCGTCAAATGCTGCAGACTCAGCCCCTGACAAGCTCGCACGGTGCGCCTCAGGGCTTCCACGCCACGCTCATGGCCTGCTTGTCTCGGCAGGCCTCGCTGTTTAGCCCAGCGACCATTGCCATCCATGATGATGGCGATGTGCTTTATGTCAGCTGACGCGTCGCCCATAATGCGTTCAGATCAAACAGGTGATTAAACCTGCATGATCTCTTCTTCTTTGGACTTCAGAGCATCATCAATGCGTTTGATGTATTTGTCCGTGAGCTTTTGAACGTCGTCAGAAAAAGCTTTTTGCTCATCTTCTGAAATGTCGCCGTTCTTCTGCATTTTTTTCAATACATCCATGCCGTCGCGACGCACGTTGCGGATACCGATACGCGCCTGTTCCGCATATTTGCCCGCGACCTTGGCCAGGTCCGCACGACGTTCCTCATTCAATGGTGGAATAGGAATGCGAAGATTAGTGCCGTCAACGACAGGGTTTAGTCCGAGGCCCGCATCACGGATCGCTTTATCGGCTGCCTGAACATTGCCCTTATCCCAGATATTGACTGCAATCATGCGAGGATCAGGAACAGAAACAGAGCCGACCTGGTTCAGCGGCGTTTGAGCGCCATAAGCCATGACTGTGACATTATCGAGTAAGCTTGCGGACGCACGTCCTGTACGCAGGCCGCCGAATTCTGAAGACAGAGACTCAAGCGTTTTATCCATACGCTTTTTCAGCGCAGCTTCGTCATAATCTACTTCTTCTGACATAATGGTGTCCTTAAGTGTCGGAAATGACCGTACAAATCCCCTGACCCGTCAGAACGTTATGCAGCGCTCCCTCTTCGTGGAGATTGAAGACTACGATCGGAATATTGCTATCTCTTAGCAGGCTCACAGCCGACGCGTCCATCACTCTGAGGTCGCGAGCCAGAACATCCTGATAAGTCAGCGTGTCGTAACGCTCAGCATCTGGGAATTTTTTAGGGTCTGCTGAGTAAACACCATCGACCTGCGTGCCCTTAAGCATTGCATCACAGCCCATCTCAGCTGCGCGCAGCGCTGCGCCCGTGTCAGTGGTGAAATAAGGATTGCCTGTGCCGGCGGCAAAAATAACGATCCGGCCTTTTTCCATATGGCGGATCGCTTTGCGTCGAATGAAAGGTTCACAGACGGTGTGCATTGGAATTGCAGACTGAACGCGCGTTGGAATGCCAATGCGTTCAAGTGCGGACTGCATGGCGAGCGCGTTCATCACGGTCGCCAGCATGCCCATGTGGTCTGCCTGAGCGCGCTCCATTCCCTGAGCAGCGCCTGCGAGACCTCGGAAGATATTTCCACCACCAATCACCAGACAAATTTCAGCGCCGGCCTGGACCGACGCTGAGATGCCTTTGGCGAAGCTGGCACAAGTGGCTATATCGATGCCGAACCCGGTGTCTCCCATGAGCGCTTCCCCTGAAATTTTCAGAAGAACTCTCTTGAACCGAAAGTCAGATGGAGAAGGCAAATTGGTCTCGTCCATGACAGTCGGCTCCTTGAATTAAGACACTCAGAACTGGTTTGCCGGATTCGGCGAATTCAATCCAGAGGTTTATTAGCTGGATTTCGTCGCAGCAGCGACTTCAGCAGCAAAATCAGCTTCTTCTTTCTCGATGCCTTCACCGAGAGTCATACGCTTGAAGCCAACCAGCTCTGACTTCTGAGAAGACAGGAACTGAGCTACTGTTTCGTCCGGATTCATCACGAACTGCTGCTCGACCAGAACAACTTCTTTGTAGAACTTGTTCAGACGGCCAACGATCATCTTCTCGATAACCGCTTCTGGTTTACCAGATTCACGAGCCTGATCGGTCAGAACTGCTTTCTCACGCGCAACGAGCTCTGGATCGAGTTCGTCTGTGGTACCTGCAGCCGGGCTCGTCGCAGCGATGTGCATAGCGACTTTACGGCCGGTTTCAGCCATTTCGTCAGCGCCTGCTTCACCCTTAAGAGCGACCAGAACACCGATACGGCCAAGGCCGTCAGCGGCAGCACCGTGGATGTAGTTCGTGACTACGCCTTCAGGAGACTCAATTTTCTCGACGCGACGCAAAGTGATGTTTTCACCAATCGTCGCAATCAGACGCGTGATCTGATCAGAAATCGTGCCGTCGCCAGATGTCGCAGGAGCCGCCAGAAGAGCTTCTTTCGTGCCATCTGTGTCAAGCGCAGCTTTCGCGAAGCTGAGAAGCGTGGACTGGAAGCCTTCGTTACGAGCCACGAAGTCAGTCTCGGCGTTGAGTTCAACCAGAACGCCAGTTTTCTTGTCGTCAGAAATGACGGCCGCAACCAGACCGTCCGCTGCTACGCGGTCAGCTTTTTTAGCAGCTTTAGAGAGACCCTTCGCACGAAGCCAGTCAATCGCTGCTTCTACGTCGCCGTCATTCTCAACGAGCGCTTTTTTGGCATCCATCATGCCCGCGCCAGTTTTCTCGCGCAGGTCTTTGACCAGCGCCGCTGTAATCTGAGCCATGTCAGTTTAGCCTTTATCTTAGGGGTTACTAAGCTTCAGTGGTTTCTTTTGAATCGTCATCAGACGCTTCGCCTGATTCAGCCGCAGCCAGATCAGCAGCCGCAACTTCAGACAGATCTTCAGATTCGCCGAGGTCGATGCCGAGGCCAGCTGTAGATTCAGCGAGACCATCCAGAACAGCGTCTGCAATCAGGTTCGCATAGAGCGAGATCGCACGAGCCGCGTCGTCATTGCCCGGGAATGGGAAATCGACATCGTCTGGGTCACAGTTTGTATCAACAACTGCGATAACCGGGATACCAAGCTTCTTAGCTTCTTTAATAGCAATCTGCTCTTTGTTCGTGTCGATGACGAACATCAGGTCAGGCAGGTCGCCCATGTCCTGAATACCACCGAGTGCGCGCTCAAGTTTTTCACGCTCGCGCTCACGGTTGAGAAGCTCTTTCTTGGTCAGACCAGAAACGTTGCCGCCTTCGCCGAGAAGCTCAGTGAGTTCTTTCAGGCGTTTGATAGAGTGAGCAACAGTCTGCCAGTTGGTCAGCGTGCCGCCGAGCCAGCGATGGTTCATATAGTACTGAGCGCAACGTTGTGCGGCTTCAGCTACCGGGTCCGCAGCCTGACGCTTCGTACCTACGAAAAGAACACGACCGCCTTTAGCAACAGTCTCACGTACTTTTACCAGCGCCTGGTGAAGGAGCGGAACAGTTTGAGACAGGTCGATAATGTGAATGTGGCTACGCTCACCGTAGATGAATTTCTTCATCTTAGGGTTCCAGCGGTGAGTTTGGTGACCAAAGTGTACGCCAGCTTCAAGCAGCTGGGCCATTGTGAATTCAGGCAGAGCCATTAGATTTTCTCCAATCCGGTTAGCCGCCGCAGGCAAAGCCAGGTCGTTATGACCCAGCACCGGATGCACCGTGATGCTGCCCGCGTGTCGGAATAGGCGTGGCTTATACAGCTTTTAGCCTTGCTGGCAACCTAAGATTACGCAGCTAATTCACGAACTGTGCGCACACCCGGTGCTGACTTGAGCGCCTGCGCCGCTGCTGTGCCAACGGCGTACTTGCCAGGAAGCGCAACAATCGCCACGCCGCCGCCCTTTACGGGCACTTCCAGACGAATTTCACCGCGCTCATGAGTAGATAAATCCGTCAGGTGTTTAGACACCTGAACCAAAGCTTCGCAGTCAGTTCCGGCCACCAGACTTACGATAAGCCCTTTTGGGGCTCCAAGCATGGCTTTTTCCAGAGGAATAGCCCCATCGACCGTCAGCCGGATCTCATCATCCTTGATGCGAGGACGAATCCGAATGACGACAGATGCGCCAACTTCAATGTCGTCGCGAATGTCCATCAGCGTCTCAGGCGGGACCATGGCCTCAAACTCACCGGTCGGATCAGAGAAGGTCACCCAGGCGAATTTTCCGCCCGCCTGTGCCGGGCGCTCATTTCTCGCACGGACAATACCCATCATTTCCAGAGACGCTTTTTCTCGCGCTGCGGTCTGAATATCCATCGCGAAGGTGATACGTTCGCGCGCACCTGCCAGAAGCAAGCCATCTAACGGGTGCCCACTCAGATAGAAACCAATGGCTTTAAACTCGTGATCGAGGAGCTGAGAAGAGCTCCAGACAGATGCGCGTGGAATTGGCGCACGGGTCTGAGACTTATCATCGCCAAAAAGGCTATTCTGATTTGCCGCGCGGTCATCCGCTGCAGAAGATGCCGTAGCGACCAGTACATCCACCGCGGCAAGCGCCCTCGCCCGGTTAGGCTCCAGCTTGTCGAATGCACCTGCTTTCGCCAGCGATTCCAGACATTTTCTATTGATTAGGCGCGGGTCTACGCGCTCCGCAAAATCATGGAGACTATCGAAGGGACGTTGTTCCCGAATAGCGCACACATGCTTCATCGCCTCCATGCCCACGCCTTTAATAGCGCCTAGCGCATAGACAATGACACCGTCTCGAACGTCAAAGTCAGCATTGCTAGAATTGATGTCCGGGGCTGCCACAGGAATGCTCAGTCGACGAGCCTCCTGAAAGAACGCAGCCAGTTTGTCGGTGTTTTGAATATCGAGGCTCATGGAAGCCGCGAGGAATTCAATCGGATGGTTCGCCTTCAGATATCCTGTCTGATAGGAGATCGCTGCATATGCCGCAGCGTGTGATTTGTTGAAGCCGTAGCCAGCGAACTTTTCCATAACGTCGAAGATGTGGCTGGCTTGTTTTTCCGGGACGTCTTTCTCAGCAGCGCCTTCAACAAAGCGCTTACGCTGCTTGAGCATTTCCTCGACTTTTTTCTTACCCATCGCCCGACGGAGCATGTCAGCTTCACCGAGTGAGTAACCGGCCAGTTCCTGCGCCATCCGCATAACCTGTTCCTGATAAACAGGCACGCCATAGGTCTCTTCAAGGATCGGCTTGAGGAGCGGGTGATAATAATCCGCTTCTACCTTGCCGAATTTTACATCGACGAACTGCGGGATGTTATCCATCGGGCCCGGACGATAGAGCGAGATGATAGCGATGACGTCTTCCATCGAGCCCGGCTGAACTTTCTTCAGCGTATCCCGCATGCCCTGCCCCTCGAGCTGGAACACGCCCAACGTGTCGCCGACCGACATGAGCTGATAGGTTTTCTCATCATCATATGACCGCCAGGCTTGCGGCATGGACATATGTGTCTGTTCCAGGAAGTTCAGCGCCCGGTGAACAACGGTAAGCGTTTTCAGGCCGAGGAAGTCAAACTTTACCAGACCGGCCTGCTCTGCCCATTTCATATTCAACTGTGTCGCGGGCAGGTCTGAACGCGGGTCTCGGAAGAGAGGCGTCAGTTTAACGAGCGGTCGGTCGCCAATAACGACACCGGCGGCGTGCGTACCACAGTTCCGGAACAGACCTTCCAGTGCCAGTGCTTTATCCAGCATTTCGCCAACGAGTGGGTCCCGGTCTTTTTCTTCGTCAAACTTCGGTTCATCCGCAATCGCGTCTTTGAGCTTTGGCGGCTTTGCAGGATTGAACGGAATGAGCTTGGATAGTCGGTCAACCTGGCCGTAAGGCATTTGCATGACCCGGCCAACGTCTCGCACCACAGCTTTTGCCTGCAACGTACCAAAGGTGATAATCGAGGCGACGCTTTCTTCCCCATATTTGTCACGAACATATCGGATCACCTCGCCGCGACGTTCCTGACAAAAGTCAACGTCGAAGTCAGGCATGGAGACACGTTCCGGGTTGAGGAAGCGCTCAAAGAGAAGACCGAACCGAAGCGGGTCAAGGTCGGTAATCAACAGAACCCAGGCCACAAGTGAACCTGCACCAGAACCACGCCCCGGCCCCACTGGAATATCGTGTTCCTTCGCCCATTTGATGAAGTCCGATACGATAAGGAAGTAGCCGGGGAAGCCCATATTCTCGATAATGCCCAGCTCATAATCGAGACGCTTTTGATAATCCTCGCGCGAGCCATACATCTTTTCAGCTTCAGCGAGCCGATTATTCAGGCCTTCATTTGCCTGAGCGCGCAGCTCATCAGCCTCGCTACGACCAAAACCGCCATCAAAGTGTGGGAGAATTGGGTCACGGAGACGAGGACGCACTGCGCAACGCTGAGCGACTTCAACTGTGTTCGAAATGGCCTCAGGCAAATCTGCAAACAGCTCGCGCATTTCCGCTTCGGTTTTCAGATAATGCTCTTCGGTAATCCGATAGCGTTCTGTCTGGCCAACATAATTACCGTTTCGAATACACATCAACGCATCATGGGCTGCATGATCTGAACGCTTTAAAAAACGTGCATCCTGCACGGCCACAAGCGGCAAACCTAATTCGTATGCTGCTTCGATAAGGTAAGGTTCACTCTGAATTTCTTCAGCCTCGTCATGACGCTGAATATCGACATAGGCGCGCCCGGGATAAGCCGTTTTAAGCTTCTCAAGTGCAGCTCGCACCTGATCGGCCTTACCACGACATGCTGCCTGACCAGCCGCGCCCCAGGCGCCACCTGAAAAAGCAATCAGTCCATCGGTTTGTTCAAAAGCGTGCTTTTCGGCAAGTACGGGAACGCCGTCCTGACTTTCCAGATAGGCGAAAGACCCAAGCTCCATAAGACGTTCATATCCACGGTCATCCTGAGCGAGGATGGTCATCTTATAGGTCGTTGAATCATGCGCTGCGGGGAGAATGTCGAACGAAACCCCAACAATGGGCTGCACGCCCTCACCTGCCAGGTATTCTGAAATCTCAAGCGCGCCGAAGAGATTGTTGTGGTCCGTCACAGCTACGGCTGGAATATCGTTAGCGATCGCCCAGTTTTTAATGTCCGATGACGTAATCATGCTCTCAAGGAGAGAGAATGACGATCTCACGCCCAGATGGATGAATTCCGGCTTGCGATAGGCTTCAGACATATTGGGCTCCCTGCGTGGTTAACAGGTTGGACGATATCAGGCCCAGGATGAAGCCGCTTCCACATCAAAATCTGTTAGTTGTCCATCTTCCAGCGTCAGAACGCGGTCCATATACTTGGTCAGCGCCAGATTGTGCGTCGCGATCAGCATTGCGAGCCCTTCATTTCGACCGATTTCGATCAGCTGTTGGAACACACTGCCTGTGGTGTGGGTATCCAGATTCCCTGTCGGCTCATCGGCGATCAGCACTTTCGGACGATTCGCCAACGCGCGTGCGATAGCGACACGCTGCTGTTCCCCACCGGACATTTCCATCGGCTGGTGCTTTAGACGATGAGATAGTCCCATCCGTTCCAACAAATCTTCGGCACGTTCGCGCGCTTCAGCCTTCTTTACGCCGGATAAATACAGCGGCGCGGCAACGTTATCTACGGCGGTAAACTCCGGGAGCAGATGGTGGAATTGATAAACGAACCCCAGACGCGTTCTGCGCATCAATGTGCGCTGACGATCATTGAGTTTTAAACAGTTCTCACCATCGAGGAATACATCGCCCTCATCCGGCTTTTCTAACAATCCCGCTGTGTGCAGCAGCGTTGATTTACCAGACCCGGAAGGCCCAACCAGACCGACGAGCTCTCCGCGATGGAGTGAAAGGTCGACGCCTTTCAGAACGTCCACTTCCAAAGCGCCGGTGCGATAGGTTCTGACAACCGAAGATAACTGAAGAACTGCGCTCATCATTTACTCCGATCTAAGGGCTTCGACAGGGTCAAGCCGTGCTGCATTCCAGGCAGGCAAGATTGCCACCAACAGGGATACAATGAAGGCATAGCCAGCAGCAAAACTAACTTCAAACCAATCGATTAGCGCCGGTATATAAGGCAAACCATAAACGTCTGGGTTCCAGATGGCGTTACCGGTGAGGAGATTCAGGAAATCCTGAATAGGCCGGATGTTGAAGCAGAATAGCAGCCCCATACTCAAACCGAGCGCGAGGCCGGACAGGCCTAGGATTCCGCCAATCATGAGGAACACTCGAAGAACTGTACTTCTGGACGCGCCCATGGTTCGCAGAATGGCGACATCTCTGGCTTTGTTTTTCACGAGCATCACAATGCCGGTGATAATGTTCAAAGCCGTGATGGTAATGAGGACCGCAAAGATCAGCCTCATCATGCTACGCTCAACCTCTAGCGCGCCCACAATTCCGCGATAGAGCTCTTTCCAGGTTTGAGAAAGCATACCGGGAGGCAGGGCTTCCCTGCTGAGCCTTTGGTTTACGATGTCCACGTCCTGAGGTTCTGAAAGCTTCAGCTCGACGATCGGATAAGAGCTTCTGGAGTTGAAAAACAACTGCGCTTGCTCAAGTGGCATAATGATGAGCGAGTCATCGAGAGGGTTGGCGTTGCCTGAAAACACCTCGAAGACGCCAGCGATCGTATAAACCTTTCGCCTAGGAACGACGCCGCCCATGGTTGCGGCCCCTTCCGGCGCAATGAGCGTCAACGTGTCGCCTGCTCCGACATAGAGTGAGCGCGCCAGCCGTTCAGAAACGATTATATTGTCGCCGCCGAACCGGCCGTCGCCAAACGACTCCATTGAGCCGTCATAGAGGTCTCCTTGAAGATATGGGAGAGCGGCCGTGTCGTCGGGACGGATGCCTCGCACGTATGCGCCGCGCGCCACGGCACTTGAAGAGGCCAGAACAGCGCCCTCTACAATCGGCATTGCAGTTTCGACGTCTGATCGGGCTTCTAATTCCTCGATCAGGCTATCGATATCAGCTGCAGGGAATTGTCCAGAGTATAGTCGTATGTGCCCGGAATTTCCGAGTACGCGATCGATCAGTTCAGCACGAAAGCCATTCATAATCGACATCACGATGATGAGCGCGGCTACGGCCAGCGCAATCCCCACAAGAGACAGAATAGAAACAATAGCAACACCGCCATGCTCACGTTTCGCGCGAATATAGCGAAAGGCGAGCGAACGCTCATAGCTACCGAATGGCCGGTCTTTCAAAGCCTCCTGCGGAATATCACTCACGCGTTGGCTTTCAGAAGATTATGCGCCGCGTCCATAGACATTTCTTCAGAAGAACCGTCTGCCCGAGTTTTCACTTCGACTACCCCTTTTTCCAGCCCCTTAGGACCGATCACCAGAACGTAAGGTAGACCAATAAGTTCCATGGTAGACAGCTTTACGCCTGGGCTTGCATCGCGGTCATCGTAAAGGACATCAAACCCGGCATTGTAGAGGGTCTGATAAGCATCGGCGCCCGCAGTTTGGATCGTCGGATCTTTCGCTTTCACCGTCACGATACCCACGTCAAACGGGCTGACCGATTTCGGCCAGATAATGCCTTTATCATCATGAGACGCTTCGATAATGCCGCCAACAAGACGAGAAACGCCAATACCGTAAGAGCCCATCTGAACCGGAACGGATTTACCCTCGGCATTCATAATGTCAGCTTTCATCGGAGCCGAATATTTAGTGCCGAAATTGAAGATATGGCCGACCTCGATACCACGCGCAGACACCTGACGCTCTGCCGGGATGCCCTCAAATTCGGCCTCCACGTGCATCTCTTCGGTTGCCGCATAGTATTGCGTGCGCTTGGAAAGCTCAGCTTCGAGATCGCCCTCAAAGTCGAAGTCTGGACCCGGCACTGGGAGATCCAAAAGCGCCTTGTCACAGAACACGGCGCTTTCACCCGTGTCAGCCAGAATAATAAACTCATGGCTCAGATCACCACCGATTGGACCTGTATCGGCCCGCATAGGAATGGCGGTGAGACCCATGCGATCAAACGCATTCAGATAGGCGCAAAACATTTTCTGATAAGAGCGACGCGCACTGTCTGCATCGATATCGAAGGAATAGGCATCCTTCATCAGAAATTCGCGGCCACGCATAACACCGAAACGCGGACGGATTTCGTCGCGAAATTTCCATTGAATATGATAGAGGTTAAGCGGCAACTGCTTATAGCTGCGCACGTATGACCGGAAAATATCCGTGATCATTTCCTCATTGGTTGGTCCGAAAAGCATTTCGCGATCATGACGGTCTGTGATGCGCAGCATCTCTTTGCCGTAATCATCGTACCGCCCGCTTTCCTGCCAGAGCTCTGCCTGCTGGATAGTCGGCATGAGCAATTCAACAGCCCCTGCCCTGTCCATTTCCTCGCGAACGATGGTTTCGATTTTCCGGAGCACTTTCAGCCCAAGAGGGAGCCACGAATAGATGCCCGCACCGTTCTGACGGATCATGCCAGCGCGGAGCATATACTGGTGAGAAAGGATGGTCGCTTCTGCAGGCGTTTCTTTGAGAACGGGCAGAAAATATTGGGAAAGCTTCATCGGTCCAATCGCGAATGAATGAGTAAACTGTAACTGCTCTAACGCCGTGCTCTCACACGTGCAATGCGCAATCTACCACTGAACATCCGGCGGCTGCACAAGGCCGGAAATCGCGATGAGGAAAACAACAATTGTAATCCCCGTCGCGCCAATAGTGGCCCAGATCGCTTTCTTCTTCAGTTCAGCATTCTGGGGTGCACCAGGGTCGGTACCATCTGTCGGATCATAGTCTTCATGCTGGCTTCGGACGCCGACTGGCAAAACCGCCAGCAGCACCATCCACCAGGACACAACGAACACGACGAGTGCGGAAAACCAGCCCATTAGTGTTTCGGTGTCTCCATGAGCTCAATCAGAACACCGTTTGAATTCTTCGGGTGAACGAAGATGATCAGCGTTCCGTGCGCGCCGATGCGCGGTTCACTGAGGATGGTGGCACCTTTGGCCTCCATTTCCCGCTTAGCTTCGTGGATATCCTCCACTTCGAAGCAAACATGGTGTTGACCGCCTTTAGGGTTCTTCTTGAGAAAGTTTTCGATAGGAGAATTCGGACCAAAAGGCTCAATCAGTTCGATCTGACTGTTTGGCAAATTGACGAAACAAAACCGGACGCCCTGTTCGAGCATCTCACCCGGTTCTGTAATATCCGTCACACCATAGAGTTCGCGATAGGTTTGGGCTGCGTCTTCGATAGAGTGCACAGCCACGCCTACGTGATTCAAAGGTCCAATCATCTGAATTCAAACTCCGTCTAATTTTCTATCCGCAGAACGCTTACATCGATCAGCGGGCGTTTCCCCAATTCACGCTCACCGATTTTCCGGAGCGCACGGATTAAAGACCGCTCGACGGTTTCATCGTCAAGCCTTCCCTTCCGCTTGAGACCATCAATCGCATTCTCAGCTGCTTCATCGAAGATATCGATGGTTTCGTCGAGCACGCGACCGTCGGTCTCTGAATAGCCGCGAACGGCGACAATGGGACCATCCAGAACAGCTCCTGATTCATCGAAGCAGACGGAAACTGTAAGATGTCCGGCAAAAGACATACGCCGGCGTTCCTGAATGCCCTGTGCGTTTTCAGGGATCAGGCGATTGCCATCCAGCAAAAGACGCCCGGTCGGCACTTCATCGACAATCTTCGCGCGCCCCGGCGCTAACCGAATGACGTCGCCATTCTTTGGTGTGACCGTTTCCGGCACCTGTAGCGAACGAGCAAAGTCAGCATGCTCCAGAATATGACGGCGCTCACCATGAACTGGGACAGAAATCTGTGGGCGTACCCAGGAATACATACGGCGTAGCTCGTCGCGGCATGGGTGACCGGACACGTGGATCGGCCGCATACGGTCGGTGATAAGTTTAATGCCCCGCTCAGCAAGTGCATTTTGCAGATCAAAGATACCGCGCTCATTGCCGGGGATGACGCGTGAAGAGAAAATGACGGTGTCGCCTTCACCGAGGCTCACATTTGGATGGTTGCCCTGAGCAATTCTGGAAAGTGCCGCGCGCGGTTCACCTTGGGAGCCTGTGCACAGATACAGAATATTCTCTCTTGGCAGAAAGCCCGCTTCTTTTTCATCAACGAAATCAGCGCAGTCTTTCAACATTCCGACTGCTTTAGCTGCAGATGTAATCCGATGCATTGAACGGCCGACAAGGCATACATGACGCCCTGCGGCTTCAGCACCACGGATGATGCTTTCCACACGCGCAACGTTGGATGCAAAAGCCGTCACGGCCACACGGCCTTTCTGCTCGGCAATCACCTTGGCGATTTCGTCTTTACAGCTGCCTTCTGAACCCGCTTCACCCTCTTCGAACACATTGGTGGAGTCGCAAACCATGGCGAGCACACCATCGGACCCAAGTTTCTCAAGTGTGGCGCTGTCAAAAGGCGCGCCGATTTGAGGATCCGGGTCGATTTTCCAGTCACCCGTATGGAGAATTGTTCCCGCTGGCGTCTTAATCGCGAGACCGTTCGGTTCCGGAATCGAATGGGTCAGCGTCACATACTCAATTGAGAATGGACCAAGCTCTACTTTACCTTCGAGCGGCACGACATTCAGAGCTGCGTCATCAATAATGCCTGCATCGTGAAGCTTGCCTTTGATCAGCTCTGCTGTGAACGGCGTAGCATAGAGTGGCTTTTTGAATTTGTGCCACAAATGACCAACCGCGCCGATATGATCCTCATGCGCATGAGTCAGAATGACGGCTTCAATGTTCTGCACTTCATCTTCGAGGAACGCCGGGTCGGGTATAATGACATCAATGCCCGGCGTTCGTTCGTCACCAAAGGACACGCCCATGTCCACGATGATCCAGCGCCTATTAGAAGGCGGCCCATACGCATAGGCGTTCAGGTTCATTCCGATTTCATTACAGCCGCCAAGCGGCAGGAAAATTAGTTCTGCTTGTTCGTCCATACTTACTTTTTATTTCGCCGGTAAATTTCGAGCAGGCCCCGAATAGTCACATCGGGGTCGTATATATCTATTTCTTCGCTTTCGCCTTCAAACAGTGATGCCACACCACCGGTGCCAATAACAGTCATTGGTGACCCGTACTCTTTTTTAATTCTACGGATGAGGCCATCGATCAGATCGAGATAGGCAAGGAAAATACCAGACTGCATTGCAGAAACGGTATCCTGACCGATAACTTGAGGCGGTCGCTGAATGGCAATTCGTGGCAAGCTTGCCGCTGCATCATGAAGCGCGCGCATGGACAAGTTTATGCCCGGAGAGATCACACCGCCTTCAAAACCGCCATCAGCGCCAACAATATCAAAGGTCGTCGCCGTACCACTATCCACGACAATCAGGGCGCCTTCATGCTGCATATGCGCGCCTACGGCATTCACGAGGCGGTCAGCACCAACCTGTTCAGGCCTTGAAATCCGGATTGGAACTTTCAGCTCAACTTCCGGCTCGCCAATGAACATTGGCTCAATATCCAGATAGCGACGGGCCAGATTTCGAAAATTGAACTTCGCCTGAGGCACCACAGAAGAAATGACGCAGGCTTTGATTTCTCCAAACGCCAGGCCCTCCATCCGGCAAAGCTGGCTTAGCCATACCGCATAATCATCGGCAGTCTTCGTGGAATCGGTTCCGCTGCGCCATTGCGCAATCCAGTTTTTGTCATCATGGAGACCGAAAACCGTGTTGGTGTTGCCGACATCAATTGCGAGAAGCATCTAAAAAACCTTCTTTTACAAGCTCGACATCACCAGCCGTGATCGTTTTCACTTCGCCAGAAGCAGACCGGAGCCGGAGATGACCATATTCATCTAGTCCAGCAAACTCGCCCTGAAAATGGCCGCGCCCTACTTGCGCGCGGTATTGTGAATTCTTCTGATCAGTTGCATCCATCCAGTCGGCAATGATGCTCTCCCGACCCTGTTCCAGAATTTGCGCGAGACGCTTTCGGAAATACCCTTCCAGAACGACTAATGCATCTTCAGGCGCTATGTCGATATCCGGCGCCAAGCCGATAATTGAAGCTGTTCTATAGGCATCAATTTCAGGGGCAGTTCTCACATTCAATCCGATTCCTACGGACATCCAGCGTTCATGTGTTTCATTGCTTGTACCGCTCTCCAACAAAATGCCGCAAAGCTTGGCTTCATCAACGCGCACATCATTTGGCCATTTCAAGCCCGGAATGACACGTCCCTGAGACAACTCAATGACACTGTCACGTACCGCCAGACCGACAGAGAGAGAGAGAGCTGCAATATCAGCTGATAATTCTGTGATTGGGAACAGAGCTGTCGTGTAAAGATTGCCGGTGTCGGAAACCCATTTGCGCCCGAGACGCCCGCGGCCAGCGGTTTGGTGCCTGGCCGCGATCCATTGTGGCTCTATAAGGCCGCCAGCCCCAATCCGAGCGGCTTCGACGCTGGTGCTATCCAGCGTCTCATGCCAACTCATTTTCCAGGCGTGATCCAGAATTCTGGACGACAACATTCAGAAATCAACCGAGCGAGAAGCTGCCACCCACAAGCGACATCATCCAACCGATCAACACGGTGAACACCGGAAAGACCAGAAGCGTTGCGCCAGTCACAGCCAGACGCACCGTGCCGGACATGTTTTCGAATGGTGCGAGCTTATCACCGCCCCACATGATCATAATGATGCGGAGATAATATCCGAGTGAGATCACTGAAGAGACGACGCCGATCACAACGATAGGCCACAGACCCGCTTCGACACCCGCCTGGAAGACGACCAGCTTACCAAAGAAGCCGCCAAGTGGTGGAATACCTGCAACTGAGAAGATCAGTGCGGTCATGCATACCGCAAGCCAAGGCATGGTGGTGGACAAGCCGGACAGCTCAGAAATATCTTCTACCATTCCGCCGCGACGACGCATTGAAAGAAGCACACCGAAAATGCCGAGTTGGCTAAGCGCGTAGATCACCATGTAAACCAGCAGTGCCGGTCCGCCAATTTCTTCGCCGGCAGCCAATGCGATCAACGCATAGCCCATATTGCCGATGGAAGAATACGCCAGAATGCGTTTCATATTGTTCTGACGCAGTGCACCGAAGGCACCAATCAACATAGACGCACCAGAGATGATGAGGATGATATCCTGCCATTGATCAATTGCGGAACCGAAGGCGTCGAACAGAATGGTTGCAAAGACGACCATTGCTGCAAGCTTCGGCGCAGATGCGAAGAAGGTCACAACAGGCGTTGGAGCGCCTTCATAAACATCCGGCGTCCAAACGTGCAGCGGCGCAGCAGATACTTTAAACGCCAGGCCCGTAACAAGCAGAACGAGACCGAACATCAATCCAAGGCCCATCTCCGCCTCGGCGATCAGATCGTAATTGGTAGATCCGGAGAAGCCGTAAACCAGCGATGCGCCGTACAGAATGAGCCCAGACGCGATAGAGCCGAGTACAAAGTATTTAAGACCCGCCTCTGAAGACCGCTGACTGTCGCGATTAAACGCGGCCAATACGTAGGAAGACAGGCCAAGTGTCTCAATTCCCAGATACAGCGTCATCAAATCGTTCGCCGACAGCATGATGCCCATGCCCAGCGATGCAAAAATCACAAGCAGGCAGTACTCAAACCGGATGAGCTTCTCTTTGAAGAGATAGCTTTCCGCAAGCAGAAGAGCGATCGCCGTACAGAAGTAACAAACGGCTTTGGCAATATTCGTGTATGCGTCGGTTTCCCAAAGCCCATTAAACGCCGTGCCGCCTTCCAAGTTGAGCACAGAAAGAATGGCTGCGCCCAGCAGAACTACTGCGGAGAATTTCAAAGAAATGCCCGTGAACTTCTCGCGCAGAATGGCACCGAGCAGTACTGCAATCAGTCCGACAATGGCGAGATAGAATTCTGGTGTCGCAGCTGCGCAAATTTCTGACCAGTTCATGTCTACTTATCCAATCAGTCCTGAAAAGGCAGCGAGAATAGGCGCTACGCTAGTTTCGGTGATGTCGAAAATGAGGGCTGGGAATACACCCAGAACAATCGTCGCGATAATCAGCGGCGCGAATACAATCGCCTCTGTACGCGTGAGATCTTTGATGCCGTCCAGCTTTTCATTGGTCATCACACCAAACACAGTGCGTCGATACAGCGTCAGCATGTAAACGGCTGAGAAGATCACCCCTAAAGCTGCACCGGCAGCAGCCCAGGAGGAGGCCTGGAAACTACCAACCATCGTCAGAATTTCACCGATGAATCCACTCGTGCCCGGAAGCCCGACATTCGCCATGGTGAACAGCATGAAGACCGCCGCATACACCGGCATTTTCGTGACAAGACCACCGTAAAAAGCAATCTCACGCGTGTGCATCCGGTCATAAATCACGCCGACAACGAGGAAGAGCGCACCGGAAATCACACCGTGGGACAGCATCTGGAAGATTGCGCCCTGAATGCCCGTCTCAGTGAATGAGAAAATGCCGAGCGTCACAAAACCCATGTGCGCGACAGAAGAATAAGCGATCAGCTTTTTCATATCAGTCTGACGGAACGCCACGAGAGACGCATACACAATGGCAATGACGCTCATCGCGAAGACCATTGGCTGGAAGTACAGACTTGCTTCTGGGAACATTGGCAATGAGAAGCGCAGGAAGCCATAGCCGCCCATCTTCAACAGCACGCCCGCCAGAATCACAGAGCCCGCCGTCGGAGCCTGAACGTGTGCGTCCGGCAGCCAGGTATGAACGGGCCACATTGGAAGTTTCACCGCGAAGCTTGCAAAGAATGCGAGCCACAGAAGGTGTTGCACGCCGAATTTTCCGTCTTCCACCGCAAAGATCTGCGGGATCACAGTTTGCAGCTCAACAATATCGGACGTTCCCGCCTGCAGATACATCGCAATAACTGCGAGCAGCATGAAGAGCGAACCGAGCAGGGTGTAAAGGAAGAATTTGAAGGAAGCATACACACGTTCTGCGCCGCCCCAGATACCAATAATGATAAACATCGGGATCAGGCCAGCCTCGAAGAACACGTAGAACAGCATCATGTCGAGCGCGCAGAACACACCCAGCATCAGCGTTTCCAGGAATAGGAAAGCCGCTACATACTCAGTCACACGATGCTTGATGCTGCCCCAGCTTGCAAGGAAGCAGAGCGGCGTCAGAAATGTTGTTAGCAGAACCAGCAGAAGCGACATGCCATCCAGGCCGAGCTTATAACGGATACCGCCTACAATATTTCCAGCATCATCCGCCTGACCACCAAACCATGCAAAGTCTTCCACAAGCTGGAAGCCTTCCTGTGCGGGTTGGAAATACGCCAGAGCAATGAGCGAAAGGAAGAATGTTGCCGCGCTGACAAACAGGCCGGTCATGAAGGCAATCCGCGCTTCACTCTCTACGCCTTCAGCGTCGCTGACCACAAATTTCCGCAGCGCGAGGAGCAAGAGCGCTCCCAGTGCCGGGAAGAAGATGATGATCGATAGGAGCGCAAACTCGCCCATTAATTCGCTCCCGTTACGTTAATGAGGATCACTGCACCGAACACGGCAGCTGCTCCAAGAATTACGAACGCATAGTGATAAAGATAGCCGGTGTGCATGGCTGACAGACGCGCAGCGCCCCATCGAGCCAGACCAGACAGACCGTCCGGCCCCAGGCCATCAATGATCTTCTTGTCACCAACTTTCCAGAAGAAGTCGCCAAGCTTTTTCGTGCCATTGACGAAGGTCGCCTGATACAGCTCGTCGAAATACCACTTATTGGCAAACATAGAGTGCAGAGGTCCGCCCTTCGCTGCAATCCGAGCACCGAGGCCGCGATTGAAGAGATAGGTGAACGTCGCAATCAGGAAGCCGATAATGGTGACGACCAGCGGTGCATAGAACACCCAGCCCGGGTTGATGCCGCCATGATGGTGATCATACTTATCCGCCAGCACTGTGTTGTCTGACGCCGCGTAAATCGCACCGCTCCAGAAGTCTGCCTGATGGTGGCCGACGAAGGAGTCATAGAAGAAGAAGCCCGCGAAGACAGCGCCAATGCTCAGAACGATCAATGGGACCAGCATTACAATCGGAGATTCATGTGGCTTACCGCCATGATCATGATGACCGTCAGCTGCGTGGCCTGCATGTTCGTCTTCTTCATGGTGATCATCATGATGATCTGCCTCAGCCATTGGGCCGTGGAATGTCATGTAGATGAGACGCCAGGAATAGAAGCTTGTAAGAAGCGCAGCAATGATACCGAACCAGAAGGCCATCTGAGCAAAGCTCACGCCCTTAATGCCCGCAGCAAACGCCGTCTCAATGATCGCATCTTTAGAAAAGAAGCCCGCGAAACCGAATTGCGTATGAGGAACACCAAGACCGATGATCGCGATCGTACCGATCAGCATCGCCGCATAGGTGATCTTCATATAAGGCGCGACACCGCCCATTTTCCGCATGTCTTGTTCATGGTGCATGCCGTGGATTACAGAGCCCGCGCCGAGGAACAGAAGCGCCTTGAAGAAAGCGTGCGTGAACAGGTGGAACATCGCAGCCTGATAGGCGCCAATGCCTGCAGCGAAGAACATATAGCCCAGCTGAGAACAGGTCGAATACGCGATCACACGCTTAATGTCGTTCTGAGCCATGCCGACCGTCGCGGCATAGAGCGCAGTGATTGCACCAATAAACGCAATGAAACCGGACGCCACAGGCGCAAATTCATAAACCGGTGACAGGAGACAAACGAGATAAACACCCGCCGTCACCATGGTCGCCGCGTGGATCAACGCAGACACAGGGGTAGGACCTTCCATCGCGTCTGGCAGCCAGACATGCAGGAAGAACTGAGCAGACTTACCCATCGCGCCGATAAAGAGAAGGAAGCCAATCACTTCAAGCGCATAAAGGCGCATGCCGAGAAATTCGATAGCTGCTTCGCGTGGGCCAACACCTTCGGCAAACGCCATAATTGGGGCGACATGTTCAAAGGTATTTTCTTTGATCGCTTCCAGCATCGGTTCCAGCTCAACCGTACCAAACACGAAGAATACAGCCATGATGCCGAGCGCGAGGCCAAAGTCACCTACGCGGTTGGTCACGAACGCCTTGATGGATGCGCTGTTAGCACTGTCTTTGTGGAACCAGAAGCCAATCAGGAGATAGGACGCCAGACCAACGCCTTCCCATCCGAAGAAAATCTGGATGAGGTTATCACCGGTCACGAGCATCAGCATCGCAAAGGTGAAGAGCGACAGATACGCAAAGAAGCGCGCGCGGTGCGGATCGTCTGACATATACCCCCAGGAATAGAGGTGTACGAGACCGGACACACTGGTGATGACAGCCATCATAACGATAGACATAGCGTCTACGCGAATGGCCCAGTTCGCCTGGAACTGTCCGACATCAATCCAGCGAGCCAGATGAATGACGTGCTGGAAGTGGTGGTGTCCATCACCGTGATGTCCACCGAACGCATAACCAAAGAGCTGAAACAGAGACAGAACGCCGGCCGTACCGACAGTCGCTGTTGTGATAATCATCGCAACTTTGTCGCCGATAAAGCGCTGGAAACAGCCCGCAATGGCTGCGACCAGACCCGGCGCAAGGACGATGAAAAGAATTAGCGGTTCAGGCAATATCATCTGTTTATCAGCCCCGCATCAGATTGACGTCTTCCACAGCGATGTCGCCGCGGTTACGGAAATAGGTAACAAGAATTGCCAGACCTACAGCTGCCTCAGCAGCGGCCACAGTCAGGACCAGCATTGCGAAAATCTGTCCGGTGATATCGCCATTGAACGCAGAGAATGCGACCAGATTGATATTCACTGAAAGAAGCATCAGCTCCAGCGACATCAGAATGACGATGATGTTCTTCCGGTTCACGAAGATACCGAAAACACCAATCGTGAACAGCGCAGCTGAAAGCGACAGATAGTGAGCGAGAGTGAGTTCCATATCAGATCCCCTGCCCCGGACGGACGTCTTTAAGTTCAATCGCCTCTTCACGTGTCCGACCAGTTTGTTTCTCAACAGACTGACGTTTCACGCCAGGACGGTGACGGAGTGTCAGGACAATTGCCCCGATCATCGCGATCAGAAGTACAACACCTGAAATCTGGAACAGCAGCAGATAGTCGGTGTACATAACCTGACCGATCGCTTCGACATTGGTCTCCGCGTTCGGGCTCGCATCAAAGCTTGCAGAGCGCTCCATCCCCATCGTGCCCGCAACAATTGCGATCTCAGCCAGAAATACAAACGCGACCAGCGCACCAAAAGGCGCATAATCGAGAAACTGCTTTTTGAGTTCTGCAAAATCAATGTCGAGCATCATGACGACAAACAGGAAGAGCACCGCGACCGCGCCGACATAAACGACGATCAGAAGCATTGCGAGGAATTCCGCGCCAATCAGAACCAACAAACCTGAAGAGGTAAAGAAGGCCAGAATCAGAAACAGAACCGAGTGAACCGGGTTGCGCGCCAGAATAACGCACAAGGCTGAGATCAGCACGATGGTTGAAAGAATACTGAATGCGATGACTTCCAAATCAGCCCCCTAGGCCAATGGCGCAAACGCCGTTTAATACCGTGCCCGTTACCGTGCTTCGAAACAAAGCGCCACTATCGATATGGCGCATCGATTTCCAGGTTCCGTGCGATTTCACGCTCCCAACGGTCACCGTTGGCGAGCAGTTTATCCTTGTCATAGAAGAGCTCTTCTCGGGTTTCTGTGGCGAACTCGAAATTCGGTCCTTCCACAATCGCATCCACCGGGCAGGCTTCCTGACAGAAGCCGCAATAGATGCATTTTGTCATATCAATATCGTAACGCGTCGTCCGACGAGAGCCATCTTCGCGAGGCTCAGCCTCAATCGTAATGGCCTGAGCCGGACAGATCGCCTCGCAAAGCTTGCAGGCAATGCAACGCTCTTCGCCGTTGGAATAACGGCGCAGTGCGTGCTCACCACGAAACCGCGGGCTGAGCGGGTTCTTCTCGAACGGATAGTTCACTGTCGCTTTCCGGGAAAAAATATACCGGAAGCCAATGCCCATCGCGCCGATGAAGTCGAGGAGAAGGGCGCCTTTAATCGCTTGTCCAATTCTCATGACAGTTTCTCTCTCTTACGCGCCAGCGGAGTTGGTGAAGACGACATAGCCAGCGATGATAAGAACCGCGACAAGTGACGTCGGAAGGAAAATCTTCCACCCGAGACGCATCAGCTGGTCATAGCGATAGCGTGGAACGAGTGCGCGAACGAACGCGAACATGAAGAAGACGAAGGTAATTTTGAGGGCGAACCAAAGCGCGCCGATCAGGCTTTCCAGAGTGCCCGTACCAAGGAAGCCCGCAAGGGTGTTCTCATCGAACAGGCCCAGGTCTCCCACTGGAGAGTGCCAACCACCCAAGAACAGAATGCTCGTCATTGCGCACATCAGCGTGATCGCAATCTGCTCTCCCAGATAGATCAGAAGGAATGGCGTACCGGAATACTCAACCTGATACCCGGCAACAAGCTCTGACTCAGCTTCAGGAAGGTCGAAAGGTGGGCGGTTCGTCTCAGCCAGCGCTGAAATGAAGAAGATCACCATCATCGGGAACATAACAATGATGGTCGGCAGTTTGAAGGCATACCAGTTCCAGAAGCCGCCTGTTTGCGCCTCAACAATGGTCGCAAGGTTCATGGAACCAGCAAGCAGGATGACCGTTACAAGAACGAAGCCAATGGACACCTCATAAGATACCATCTGCGCTGCAGACCGAAGGCCACCAAGGAAAGGGTATTTTGAGTTAGAAGCCCAACCGGCCATGATCACGCCGTAAACACCAAGCGACGACATAGCGAGCAGATACAGAACGCCAACATTCAGGTCGGAAACCACCCAACCCGGCGCGATTGGAACGACTGCCCAACAGATAAGCGACAGAGTTGTCGACAAAATTGGAGCGATCAGAAAGACAGATTTGTTCGCACCAGCCGGTACGATCATCTCTTTCAGAACAAACTTACCAAAGTCAGCAAATGACTGCAGCAAACCAAAAGGGCCTACGACGTTCGGGCCCTTCCGAAGCATGGTGCCGGCAAGAACCTTACGGTCAAAATACAGAAGAAAAGCAATCGCCAGCAGAAGCACGACCGTGATCAGAAGGATCTGGCCAAGTGACAAAAGCACCAGAAGGATCGGGTTATCTGTCCAGGAAAGAAACTGTGCCATGATTAGTCCCTATTCCGCCGCAGCGGAGACTTCCAGTGTTTGTTTTTGCAATGAGCACTCGGCCATAGTGGACGATGCACGGGCGATTGGATTGGTCAGATAGAAATCACCAACCGGGCTGTAGATCGGGTCATCCGTCAATGCGCCACCAGCGGCTGGTAGTGCAGCAGAAAGCGCTTCAGCACCGGCAACGCCAGGCGCGAAATTCAGGCCCGCAAAGCTTGGTACTGCTTCACTAAGCGCTGAGCGTAGTGCTTCGGCTGAATCGTAAGGCAATGTCTTTCCGACCATTGCTGACAATGCGCGGAAGATTGCCCATTCTTCTTTAGCGTCGCCTTTAGGCTGAACCGCAGGCGTCGTCATTTGAACGCGGCCTTCAGTATTCACATAAGTCGCAGCTTTTTCAGTATAGGCAGCAGCTGGCAGGATCACATCTGCGCGGCTTGCGCCAGCGTCGCCGTGGCTACCAACATAGATCACGAAGCTATCGCCCAGTTGAGACATTGGGATTTCGTCAACACCCAGAAGCACGACTGTTTCAATGTCCGAGCACTTGGTTTCGAACAGTGCCGCAGCGCTCTTTCCGCCTTCAGCTGGCAGGAAGCCAACATCAAGTGCGCCGACGCCTGATGCGGAGTTATGGAGTACGCCGAAGCCTGTCCAGGCTTCTTCGCCCGCAACAATTGCACCGCATTCGAGAGCTAGCTCATGAGCTGCTTTCAGCGTGGCATAACCCGCTTCTCCAACTGTAGCGCCCTCGCCTACAACGATCATTGGGCGTTTGGCATTCTTAAGCACATCGCCGAATGCGCCCAGATCTTTCAGACCCGTCGCATCAGAAGAAATATGCATGTAATCATATGTGAGGTCGTGCGGTTCGCCGACGACACCAATTTGAAGATCATTCCAGAGCCACGCTTTGCGAATGCGCGCATTCCAGACTGCAGCTTCAGTACGCGGGTTCGCTCCGATCAGCAGAAGTGCATCTGCATCTTCAACACCCATCAGTGTTGGGTTCAGAATATAGCTTTCACGCGGCAGCGCCTCGCCTGATGGAGTAAGGCCAAGAGACTGACCAGACAGACGGCTATCGAGGTTTGTTACACCGAGAGAAGAGAGAAGGTCCTTAGACGCTTTCATCCCTTCAACGCATGCCAGATCGCCCGCAAAGGCCGCAATTTTAGAAGCATCGCCTTTAAGCTTCTCTGCGACAACGCCCAGCGCCTCATTCCAGCTTGCAGCGCGCAGCTTACCGTTCTCACGGATATATGGCTTATCAAGACGCTGGCGAGACAGACCATCCCATACGAAACGGGACTTATCTGACAGCCATTCTTCGTTCACCTCTTCATTGACGCGAGGCATGATCCGCATCACTGCGGCTCCTTTCGCATCAATTCGAATTGCGGAGCCAAGACCATCCATCACGTCGATAGATTCAGTCTTGCGCAGTTCCCATGGACGCGCATTGAAGGCGTATGGTTTTGAGGTCAGAGCGCCAACCGGACAAAGGTCGATTACATTGCCTGAAAGCTCTGAGGTGAGAGACTTCTCAAGATAGGTCGTAATCTCCGCGTCTTCACCGCGGCTGATCATGCCGATCTCTTCCACGCCAGCAACCTCAGCTGCAAAACGCACGCAACGCGTACACTGAATACAGCGCGTCATAATCGTTTTAACGAGCGGGCCCATATTCTTGTCTTCGACCGCGCGCTTGTTCAGCTCATAGCGGGACCCTGCTCGGCCATAAGCAACAGCCTGGTCCTGAAGGTCACACTCACCGCCCTGGTCACAGATCGGGCAATCCAGAGGGTGATTGATGAGTAGGAACTCCATCACACCATTGCGGGCTTTTTCGACATAGTCGCCTTTGGTGTTGATGTTAGGCGGAGACCCGTCCGGGTTCATACGCATATCACCAACGGTCTGCGCACAGGATGCGATTGGCTTTGGAGCACCAACCCACTGAACGAGACACATACGGCAATTGCCCGCCACTGAAAGACGTTCATGAAAGCAAAAGCGCGGAATCTCAGCGCCGGCTTCTTCACACGCCTGAAGCAGAGTGTAATTGCGCGGAACTTCGACTTCTGTGCCGTCGACTACGAGTTTGAAAGTATCTGACATTCGCCCTACTCCGCTGCCACGCTGGCGCCCTGAACGAGCGGCTTGCCAATCCGGTAATTCGAAATGCGTTCTTCGATTTCGTGACGGAAATGACGGATAAGACCCTGCACCGGCCAAGCAGCCGCGTCGCCAAGCGCGCAGATGGTGTGGCCTTCGACCTGACCAGCCACATCCAGCAGCATATCAATTTCACTGTGTTCAGCTTTGCCGTCAGCCATGCGCTCGAGAACGCGCCACATCCAGCCTGTACCCTCACGACAAGGCGTACACTGGCCGCAGCTTTCATGACGATAGAAATAGCTGATACGCGCAATGCCTTTTACGACGTCAGTGGAATTATCCATGACGATCATGCCCGCTGTGCCCAGACCAGACTTCACTTCGCGAAGCGCGTCAAAGTCCATCAGAACATCGTCGCAAATCTCGCGCGGAAGGAGCGGAACGGACGAACCGCCCGGAATGACCGCTTTCAGGTTTTCCCAGCCGCCACGCACACCGCCGCAATGCTCTTCGATGAGTTGCTTCATCGGAATAGACATCGCTTCTTCTACGTTGCACGGCTTGTTCACATGGCCGGAAATGCAGAAGACTTTCGTGCCTTTGTTATTGTCGCGACCAAAGCTTGAGAACCATTCGGCACCGCGACGCAGAATGGTCGGCGCAACAGCAATAGATTCCACGTTGTTTACAGTCGTCGGGCAACCATAAAGGCCGGCATTCGCGGGGAATGGTGGCTTCAGACGTGGCTGACCTTTTTTACCTTCAAGGCTTTCAAGAAGCGCCGTCTCTTCACCACAGATATAAGCGCCTGCGCCATGATGAATATAAACGTCGAAATCCCAGCCATGGACGTTGTCTTTACCGATAAGCTTAGCCTCATAGGCTTCCTTAACGGCAGCTTCCATACGCTCGCGCTCGTAAATATACTCACCACGAAGGTAGATATAGCATTTGTGCGCGCGCATGGCGTAAGACGCGACAAGGCAGCCCTCAATCAGCAGATGCGGATCATGGCGCATAATATCCCGGTCTTTACATGTACCCGGTTCGGACTCATCCGCATTCACAACGAGGTAATGCGGGCGATCTTTCACTTCCTTCGGCATGAAGGTCCATTTCAGACCTGTCGGGAAGCCAGCGCCGCCACGACCGCGAAGCCCGGACGCTTTGATCTGGTCACAGATCCAGTCCTGACCGCATTGAAGCATTTCACGTGTCAGATGCCACGCGCCGCGCTTCTTTGCTGCCTCAAGAGACCAGTCTTCCCGGCCATAGAGGTTTGTAAAAATGCGATCCTTATCCTCAAGCACCGTTACGCTCCTTGGATGCTCTGACCAGCTCTATAATGGCAGGCAGTGAAAAGCCGAAGCCGCCCACTACTCCAATAGCCATCCAGACGAGCTTGTCTGTCATTATGTACCCGGCGAGTCCGGCGAGAATGCATGCACCCTCGGCCATAGCAGCCAGAAAAAAAGCCTTTTGCTGACGGCTCGTGAGGTTCATTCCTGCACTCACGATTTACCCTTCTCCGCCAGCTCTTTAGCCTGTTCGATCCAGCCTTCGCGTGCGACGCGGCCTTTGAAGCTCAGATATGCGTCGATCCACGCCATCTCCGCTTCGCCCCATCCAGCGATTTGACTGAAGTAGAAAATACCGAGCGAATTCAGCTTCTTGGCCAGAACCGGACCAATACCGCTGATCGCCTCCAGGTCGTCCGCTGCGCCTTTTGACGGAGCTTCAGCCGCCTCAGGACGCTTTTGCGTTTCTGATTCTTCCGGCATTTCATCAGCTGCTTTCACTGCTTTCTCAGCAGCGACTTTTTCAGCCTTGACCGATTTCGCTTTCTTGACCGCAGGCGTCACTTTTCCTGCTGCCTTGAGAGACGTTTCCGGCATTTCTGACGGCATATTCGGCAGAGAAGAAATACCTGTCGGGACAGAGCCGTCATAAAGCGCAGAATCGATCAAAGTGATCGCATCGCCCTCTGGCGCAGAACGCTCTCGGGCGACGAAATTACCCGGCTCTACGTCAACACCGTTTTCCAGCTTGTCGAGAATTTCCGCGAGGCTGTCAGTCGACAAATCCTCATAGTAATAGTCATTGATCTGAACCATTGCGCCATTCACGCACGCGCCCAGGCATTCGACTTCTTCCCATGAAAGGCGACCGGACTCGTTCACCTGGAACGGTTTGCCGATCTTGGATTTACATACCTCTTTCAGGTCATTCGCACCACGCAGCATACACGGCGTTGTACCGCAAAGCTGGACATGATGCTTACCGACCGGTTTGAGGCGGAACATGGTGTAGAATGTCGCGACTTCGTAGACGCGAATATACGGCATTTCCAGACGCTCAGCGACTTCACGCATTGCAGGCTCAGAAAGCCAGCCAGCATTATCTTTCTGCGCCAGCCAAAGCAGCGGAATCACAGCAGACCGCTTCCGGTCTTCCGGATATTTGCCAAGCCAGAAGCTGATTTTGTCTTCAGTTTCGGCCGCAAACTCAAAAGAGTCCCCGCCTGCTTCAATATCAAATCGACGAACAGCCATTAGCGGTCGATCTCCCCGAATACGATGTCCAGAGACCCGAGGATCGCAGATACGTCTGCGAGCTGGTGCCCCTTGGAGAGGTAGTCCATTGCGTGAAGGTGCGGGAAGCCCGGCGCACGGATTTTAAGCCGATATGGGCGGTTCGTGCCATCTGAAACTAGGTACACACCAAACTCACCTTTAGGCGCTTCAACCGCCGTATAGGTTTCACCTTCCGGCACTTTGAAGCCTTCAGTGTACAGTTTGAAGTGATGAATCAGCGCTTCCATGGACCGCTTCATGTCACCACGACGCGGCGGCGCAACTTTCGTTTGCTCTGCGAGAACCGGGCCCGGCTCCATCAGCTCGATACACTGACGCATGATTTTGATCGACTCTTTCATCTCTTCCATACGGCAGAGATAACGGTCATAGCAGTCACCGTTTTTACCGACCGGAATTTTGAAGTCGAGTTCGTTATAGCACTCATAAGGCTGCGCGCGACGAAGGTCCCACGCCATACCAGAGCCGCGAACCATGACGCCGGAGAAACCCCAGTCCAGCGCATCCTGAACAGATACAACGCCGATATCGCAGTTGCGCTGTTTGAAGATACGGTTATCCGTAAGCAAACCCTCAATATCATCCATCACAGGAAGGAAATCATCACAGAAGGTCAAAATATCACCGAGCAGCTCAGGTGGCAGATCCTGGTGAACCCCGCCCGGTCGGAAATACGCCGCATGCATACGAGAGCCACACGCACGCTCGTAAAACACCATGAGCTTTTCGCGCTCTTCGAAACCCCAGGTAATTGGAGTGAGCGCGCCAACATCCATAGCCTGCGTCGTGATATTCAGAATGTGGTTCGATACGCGACCAATCTCGCTATAAAGCACACGAATAAGGCTGGCACGGCGAGGAACCTCAATGCCGAGAAGCTTCTCGATCGCAAGGCAGTACGCGTGCTCCTGATTCATCGGCGCGACATAGTCGAGACGATCAAAATACGGCAGAGCCTGAAGATAGGTTTTATATTCGATCAGCTTTTCCGTACCACGGTGCAAAAGACCGATATGCGGATCAACGCGCTCTACGATCTCACCGTCCATTTCAACAACCATACGCAGAACGCCGTGCGCCGCAGGGTGTTGAGGACCGAAGTTGAACGTAAACGAACGATCGTCTGGATTATGGGCTTGTCCGTCAGCCATTACTGAGCACCCTCTCCCGCTTTCTCATCACCCGGAATGAGTGCCTGAGCACCTTCCCATGGCGAGAGGAAATCAAAGTTACGGTATTCCTGAACCAGCTTAACAGGTTCATAAACCACGCGCTTTTCGAGCTCGTCATAACGAACTTCAACATAACCCGTGAGCGGGAAATCTTTGCGCAGCGGATGCCCCTCAAAGCCGTAATCCGTCAGGAGACGACGCATGTCGGTATTGCCCGCGAAAAGCACACCATACATGTCGAGTGCTTCACGCTCGAACCATTCAGCAACCGGGAAAACTTCCACAATACTCGGCACTGCGGTCTCAGCATCCGTGCTGATTTTCACGCGGATCCGCTGATTCATACGCATGCTCAGCATGTGATAGACGATCTCAAATCGCTCGCGGCGTTGAGGAAAGTCTACACCGCAAATATCGACCAGCGTCTCGAAGCGACACTGACTGTCATCACGGAGAAATTTGATCAGCGAGCGGATCTGGTCACGCACACAGTAAAGCGTCAGCTCACCATGGGTGATCTCCCATTTCTGAACCGCATGCGGCTCAGCGTGAGAGATGTGATCAGCAAGATCGTTCAGAGTTTCGTCCACTTGCTTCCCCTATCGCTCAATCGTGCCTTCGCGGCGGATTTTCTTCTGAAGCTGAAGAAGGCCATACACGAGCGCTTCTGCTGTCGGAGGACAGCCAGGAATGTAAATATCGACCGGAACAACACGGTCACAGCCACGAACGACCGCATAGCTATAGTGGTAATATCCACCACCATTCGCACAGGATCCCATGGAGATCACATAGCGCGGCTCTGGCATCTGGTCGTAAACTTTGCGGAGCGCAGGAGCCATTTTATTGGTCAGCGTTCCGGCTACAATCATTACGTCAGACTGACGAGGCGACCCGCGCGGAGCCATACCGAAGCGCTCAAGGTCATAACGCGGGTTACCGGCGTGCATCATTTCAACAGCGCAGCAAGCCAGACCGAACGTCATCCACATCATGGAGCCGGTACGAGCCCAGGTAATCAGATCGTCAGCAGCAGCGACAAAGAACCCTTTGTCAGCAAGCTCGTCACTCAGACCCGCAAAGAACGGATCGTCACCGCGAACCGGGCCCGCGTCTTCGACGCCCGCACGGCCAGCAGATAAGGCCGGGATGTGATATTCTTTATCAGACACTATTCCCACTCCAGTGCGCCTGAGCGCCACTCATAAACAAAGCCAACGGTCAGCACACCAAGGAAAGCGACCATGGACCAGAACCCGAGAAGACCAATCTCTCCGAGCGAAACCGCCCACGGAAAGAGAAACGCCACTTCAAGGTCAAAAATGATGAATAGGATTGCCACCAGATAAAAACGCACATCGAATTTGAGGCGCGCATCATCAAACGCTTCAAAGCCGCACTCATAGGCAGAGAGCTTCTCAGGATCAGGCTTTGAAGGTGCTAGGACGGTGGAAACCAGAAGGAAGGCAAAACACAAGCCTAACCCAATAACCAGGAAGATGATAACCGGCAGATAGTTCAGCAGAACTGGTTGCAGTTCATTCATATCGATTCAGCCCTTCGTATGTCCAAGCGGGTTATTCCGGTTTTCGACAGGTTTCAACCACACAATCGATTATCTTCGACAAAAGATTCAAAAAAACCGTGCAAGACACCGCCGAGAACCAGCGCCGCAACCCGAATTGCGCAACCGCCGGACGTATATTTTCTATAGTAAATCGATCTCAGCGAATAGTGAACAAACAATCTGAATCAATTGTATTTTGTTCGCAGAATGAAGCTGAACACGGACAATACGCCGCCCAGCGCTGAGAAAATTTAGCCGTGACCGCTCGAAGTTTCAGCTTCGACCATCAACTTAACCAGACTTGTAAATGATGTCTGCGGCGTCCAGTCGAGCTGCCTCATCGTAGCCTCAATATCGCCCACCATATCGACACCCGTCTCACCCTGATAAAAGTCGGGCGATATCGCGATCAATGGGCGCCCGGTTTGGCCGCAGCTTGCGCGCTGTTCAAGACCTCGCCCCTCCCAAATCAGTTCCATTTCAAGACAGGAGGCTGCCTCATCCGCCCAGTCACGCACTGTTCGAGCTATTCCAGAGGCCAGGATGTAATCTCGCGGAACGTCACAAATCAGACTTCGATGAATGCCTTCCACTATGTCGCCTGCAAAACTCCAGTCTCTGACCGCATCTAGGTTTCCCAGTAGAAGCGCGTCGCCCTGCCCCTTCGCTAGACCGGATAATCCAGCTACAATTTTTCGGCTAATGAAGGCTTCCGTGCGGAGTGGAGATTCGTGATTGTAGAGAATACCCGACACCGCAAACGATCCGTGCTTTCGAGCCTCAGATACAAATTCATCTGCACCGCACTTCGCTTCAGCGTATACATTTCCGGGAGCCCGATCACTGAGTATGGTTTGCGGCGAACTGTGGGCCGCTCCGAAAATCTGACTGGATGACGCCTGAAAAAAACGCGCTGAAGGGTTCGCATCAAATGCGCTTTCCAGCATCACCCCCACGAGCTCGCCATTCGCGAAGCGACATAATTCAGGATCGGCATTCGCTTCAGCGAGCGACGTTACGCCCGCAAGATTGAACACATAATCAGGTGCCTCAGAACTCAACAGCTCAGACACACTGGATGTTCCCTCAAAGGGGCAAGACCGCAAATCGATCTGCTCCAGCACGCCAAGTCTGCGCAGACGCCACAAATCCGATCGCTCAACGTCCCTGCAGGTTCCAATGACCGTCATGCCCTTCTGAAGCAAACGACACGCGAGATACGCGCCATCCTGTCCGGTCACACCAAAGATGAGCGCGGTCTCCGGACGGTCAGTCATTTCAGAGCATTTCGTCTGTCTGCTCGATCGCCTGGATAATCTTATCCACCGCGTCTTCGGCATCAGGTTTTGCATACGCCTCCGCCATCACACGAATGACAGGTTCCGTACCGGATTTCCTCACAACAACACGACCATTCGTCGAGAGCTGATCTTTCGCGGAATTGATGGCGTCCTTGACCTGCTCCGTTTCCAGGGGATCCTCAGATTTGAAACGTACATTCTTCAGGATTTGAGGCACGGGCTCAAAAACAGACAAAACCTCCGAGGCAGGTTTCGACTTTCGAGCCATAATCTCCATGATTTTGAGCGCAGAAATGATGGCATCACCCGTCGTGACGTGCTCGGCCAGCACGACATGGCCGGACTGCTCACCGCCAACAACGAACCCGCCCTCGCGCATACGTTCAACGACGTAGCGATCTCCAACCTTTGTGCGATCCAAAGTGATACCGGCACTTCGCAAGGCTGCCTCAAGGCCCAGATTGGACATGATTGTCGCGACAACCGTATTACCCTTCAAAAGGCCCTGTTCGTGATAATCGAGCCCAATGGCACCCATAATCTGATCACCATCAACGACCTGCCCCGTCTCATCGACCAACAAAATACGATCCGCATCACCGTCGAAGCCAATACCGAGATGTGATTTCTGGTCCAGAACAGCCTGAGCGAGTTTTTCAGGGTGCAGAGCACCACATTTCAGGTTGATGTTCACGCCGTCAGGTTCGCAGCCCAACATGAAAACGTTGGCACCCAGCTTTTCGAACACATCGCGAGCAATGAAGGCACCAGCGCCATTAGCGGCATCAACGCACACGCTCATGCCGTCGAACCGCACACCATCGCTTACGATACCAGAAGCGAACTTCTGGTACTCTTCAGCATAGTCGTAGCGCTCGAAGACCGATCCCATACGGGCAACATCAACGTTGCACTCAACAGACTGGTCTTGAATAATCGCCTCGATCTGATCCTGCTGCGCACCAGAGAGTTTAAAGCCATCCGGTCCAAAAGCTTTAACACCATTGTCCGGATACGGGTTGTGTGACGCCGTAATCATCAGACCAGCAGATGCGCCTGAGTGTTTGGTGAGCCATCCCACCGCCGGCGTAGGCAACACACCACCACGAACTACATTAGCACCTGCATTCAAAAGCCCGGCCTCAATGGCTGACTGGATCATTTCGCCAGATTTTCGGGTATCACGTCCGATCAGGACCGTCGGCGCAACTTTTTCGCTTAGAAGAACGTGCGCCAGCGCCTCACCGAAGCGAACAAACATTGCAGGCCGTATCGCGCCCTCATTCACACGTCCGCGAATTCCGTCAGTACCAAATAACTGGTCAGCCATGCCTGCTCCGTAACATCAACAGCTCTGATCAGAGTGAAGACCTGACTCTCAAAATCATTCAACAGTGACAGATTTCGCGAGATTGCGCGGCTGGTCCACGTCCGTGCCCCGCATGACGGCGGTGTGATAAGCGATCAATTGGAGGGCAACAGAATACACAAAAGGTGCAATCAACTGATCACAATCCGGCATCTCAAGCGTGGTCGTCGGTGCACCGCCTGCTTCCTCAACACCCTTCCTGTCAGAGATCAGAAGTACCGGCCCTTTTCGCGCCGCGACTTCCTGAAGGTTTGAGATCGACTTTTCATAGAGCTCATCAGTCGGCGCTACAAAGACGATTGGCGTCTTGTCCGTAATTAGCGCAATCGGACCATGTTTGAGTTCACCTGATGCAAAGCCTTCAGCATGGATATAAGAGATTTCTTTCAGCTTTAGCGCACCCTCGAGCGCGAGTGGATAGTGAACACCACGGCCCAAATAGAACACATCATCGGCATCACAGATCAGCTCGCACACCGCTCGAATAACACCATCGCGACTTAAACTCTCGTCAACTTTAGACCCGATCTCAGCGACCGACTTCGAGTGGGTCTCAAATTCATCTTCACTCAGCGTGCCCCGTGAGAGGCCCGCATGAAGTGCTGTCACCAAGAGTACAGCCAATTGAGCTGTGAAGGCTTTGGTGCTCGCAACGCCAATTTCCGGGCCCGCCAGAGTTGGCAGCACCACATCAGCTTCTCTCGCGATCGAGGATGTACGAACATTGACGACCGCAATCGTCTTAATGCCCTGCACTTTACAATATCGCAGCGCCGCAAGCGTGTCCGCCGTTTCACCTGATTGCGAGACAAACAGCGCGACTGAATTCTTAGCAAGTGCTGGCTGACGATACCGGAATTCGGACGCGATATCTGTTTTGCAAGGAATACCGGCAATCTGCTCAAACCAGTATTCAGCTACACGCGTCGCATAGTGCGCCGTCCCGCACGAAATCATGTAGACATTGGAAACTGTGGAAAAGTCGAAGTCCAAAGTTGCATCTTTTGGGAGGCTAAGCGTGCCGTGCACGGGGTGCGTGTAGGCCTGAAGCGTTTTCGCGATTGAACGCGGCTGCTCATAAATTTCCTTGAGCATATAATGAGGGTAGTTGCCTTTGTCCGCGCTGTCTTCTTCGGTCTCGACCGTTTGCACCTTCCGCATGACCGGCTTGTCTTCTGAATCGAAAACTTCATAAGATTCCCGCGTCAGCCGACACCAGTCACCCTCTTCGAGATAAATCACTTTGTTAGTGTAAGGTGCGATGGCGAGCGCATCAGATCCCAGGAACATTTCGCCATTGCCGATACCCACGACCAGCGGGCTGCCTTTGCGTGCGCCATACATAACATCTGGCTGGCTCTCGAACATAATCCCCAGCGCGTAAGCGCCATGGAAACGTTTCAGCGCCGCGCCCACAGCCTCTTTTGCTTCAAGGCCGGACTGAAGCAATGAATCAATCAGCACAGCGACGACTTCAGTGTCAGTCTCGGTCTGAAATTCGAAACCCGCTTCCCGCAATTCTGATTTCAGCGCAGCATAGTTTTCAATAATTCCATTGTGGACGATCGCCACCTTACCGGAAATGTGTGGATGCGCATTGCGTTCACTCGCTTCGCCATGAGTCGCCCATCGAGTGTGACCAATACCTGTAAATCCAACAAGTGGATCATCATTGAGGCATGCCTCGAGATTTGCGATTTTCCCGACGCTCCGCCGCCGTTCCAAACCGTTTTCAGTAATGGATGCGATACCCGCACTATCATAGCCGCGATATTCGAGACGCTTCAGAGTCGCTAGGAGGCGCGCAGTCACAGGCGCCATGCCGACGATGCCAATAATTCCACACATAAACGTTTTTGCCCTTTAACTCTGGCAGAGACCTACAGAAAGATTGCTTTTAATCTATGAATTTTCTGCCGACAAAAAGGTCAGAATAAGTTCAATCTGTTCACCTTTTCTGACAAAATGTGCCGGTCTTTTCTCTTGCTGGTCGGGTATTACTCGGCTTATCCCTGTCTCCAAAACAGGCGCAACACTCTGATTGCGCTGATAATAGCGTCACTGGAGATACCGAAATGACTGAGCCGACCAATGCAAGCGAAGCTGTAGACGAATTGATCGGCATCCTAGATCTCGAGCGCATCGAGGTCGATCGCTTTAGAGGTTTCACGCCGGATTCCCGTTCCATCCGTGTTTTTGGTGGCCAGGTCATTTCGCAGGCTCTTGTTGCGGCATACCGCACGGTTGAGGACCGGTCATGCCACTCTCTGCACGCCTACTTCATCCGCCCGGGCAATCCGGAAATTCCGATTCTGTATGAAGTAGACCGCGCTCGAGACGGCAACAGCTTTACGACACGCCGCGTCGTTGCGATCCAGAATGGCGAGCAGATTTTCAACCTTGCCGCCAGCTTTCATGTTGCTGAAGAAGGCTTCGAACACCAGACCGACATGCCAGATATTCCGCAACCAGAGGATTTGGAGCCAGATCAGGAAATGCGGGTGCGCCTGACAAAGTCTCTTCCTGAAAACATCGCGAAAGTCTTTCGTGTGGAACCGCCACTGGAAATTCGTTCAGTCAATCCTCAGAATATTGTCGACCCTCAGGTTCTTGAGCCTCTCAATTATTCCTGGATCCGTCTGCGAAAACCAATTGAAGGCGAACCACGTTTGCATCAGGCCGTTCTCGCCTATGCGTCCGACATGTCACTTCTGGACACCTCAGTTCGCCCCCACGGCGTGAACTTCTTCAAAGGATCGCAAATGGCCAGCCTGGACCACGCCATGTGGTTCCATGATGATTTCCGCGCAGATGACTGGCTTCTTTATGTTCAGAAAAGCCCGAAGGCCTCTCAGGGACGAGGCATGAATTTTGGCCGCATCTATCGCCGAGACGGACTGCTTGTCGCCACAGTCGCGCAGGAAGGGCTTATCCGCCCATTCAAGAAAAAGCCAAAGACTTAAGCGTACTGGCGTAGCTCGTCAGTCGCATATAGCGGCTGATCGGGCGCTACGTCACTCCAGTCACGAGACAGCTGAGACAGCTTTTCGCGCATCGGGCCGCCCTGATCGTAAGAATTAGTCTCAGCGGCGCGCAGGAACGTCTGAACAACGGAACTGAACTGAACTTCAGCCCAACGACGTTCACCGTCAGCCATTGGCCCGTAGACGTCGTCAGACTCCTTCACTTTGATGAAGCGATAGTCGATCAGCGATTTCGGTTGATTGCACATAAAGTCGAGATTGCCCGACCAGGCCGTCGCGTAGGCCTGACGGCCAGTAGAGGCCGCTTCCGCAAGGGCCAGACCATATCCTTCAGAGCGGTGCGTAGAGATCACGCAATCAATGTCTTGCCACATCTCAACCATTTGCGGGTCTGTCAGAGTCTTATCGACCCATTCAATGTTCAGCGCACCATCAATCCAACCCTTGATCGCGTCCTGTTGTCTGGCATTGAGAAACTGCGTTTTGACGATGAGCTTGAACTCCGGCTTATCGCCAAATGCATGCCGAAACGCTCGTATCGCCGCCCCTACATTTTTGCGGGAAAGGCTCGATTTGCCGTCCATCTGAACAAGGAAGGTCCGTGCAGTGTCACGCTTCGGCCCTTTGAGGTTTCGAACAAGATCACTCGTTTCAACCGGGTGCGACCGCCGCACGACATTTGGAGACAATCCCCCAAAACTATCGCGAACGAAGGAACTTGGAACAATAATCTGGTCAAACACGCGGGAAATCTGTTTCCAGTCTGCTGGAATATCTTCCAACTCCCACGCCCAATAGCCAAGGCGTGGCCCTTTTGGGATTTTATTTGGATTGGTTTTCGCAAGCGCATGTAGCGCTTCAGGCGCGTTGCAATGGATGATCCAGCCATAATCTTCTGGCGCGTCAAAACCATTGCCGAAGTAATTTTTCGAAGTCAGAAAATCAGTGATGTGGTGTCGGATGACTTTGAAGCCGAGGCGTTCCAGCTTTTCGACAGTCAGGTCCGCAGACCTTGCTACGCCAAAGGTTTCACCAAAAAAACCAGAAACGACAAAACCGGGAGGCCAGTTGAAATCCCTGCTCTTAGAGGGGGAACGGGTAAACACGTGCTTGGCAGTGCGAAGAATGCCGTGCATTGCCAGTTCCTTTAAAAACATACTTAAACCTGCGCACTAAAATTTTGACGGCGGCTCTTAAGAACTGCGACATGTTTCGCCACTCAACCTGAATGGGTTCAACAAATCAACATCATTCGCCTGAACTATGATTCAATTTAATAATCGGTGTATGAAGCTTGGACCCTGAGTCGACCAAAAGACAAAAGACGAAGCGGCTCACGAACTATACTTCGGAATGCTTCGACCCTGCAGTCGCACTTTTAGGTAAGTGGTGGGCGGTAACGGGCTCGAACCGCTGACCCTCTCGGTGTAAACGAGATGCTCTTCCAACTGAGCTAACCGCCCTGAGCGGCGCACAAATCCCTAAATTTTCGCTCGGGTCAAGAGAAGATTTCATTTTCTGGCCAAAGTCCCTGAAAAAAATTTCGATCATCTGTGGAACACTGTTTTACCGCCCCACGCTTGCGGGCCAGAAAGGTCCGAATTGGCGGGATATTTTCATGTTCCCTAGGGACCAACGTCCACAGAGCTTGTTTATTCCCTCTAATCGAATATCACGTCCAGAATATTGCAACGGGACCGTCGTTTGATGTCAGAAACCTATATTCTAACCCTTTCCTGCGAAGACCGCTCGGGAATCATTGCTGCGATCTCCAGTACGCTCCTGAACCACTCCTGCTTTATCGCTCGCTCGCGGTCTTTTGGTGACCCGGCTACAAAAACCTTCTTCCTGCGATTGGCCTTCCAGCCTGAAAGCGCATCCTTTGATTTAAGCGCCTTCATGTCTGAAATGAGCGAGATCGGAGATCGTCTTCAGGCGGATTGGAACATCACGCCCGAATCAAAAAAGCTCAAAACGCTGATCATGGTTTCGAAACTCGATCATTGCGCGAACGCCTTATTGTACGGCGCGCGCATTAGCGAGCTTCCTATCGAGCCTGTCGCAATCCTTTCAAATCACCCAGACCTCGCCCCCACCCTGCAACACTGGGGATTGCCGTTTCACACGGTCCCGGTCGCGGCGACAACAAAAGCGCAGGCCGAACAGGCCATGTTCGACATTATTGAACAAACCGGTGCCGAGCTCACCGTGCTCGCGCGTTATATGCAAATCCTCACCAATGACGCCTGTGAGCGCCTTTCGGGCAAATGCATCAACATCCACCATTCATTCTTGCCCAGCTTCAAAGGTGCACGCCCTTATCACCGCGCACACGAGCGAGGTGTTAAAATGATCGGGGCGACCGCTCACTATGTGACGGCCGACCTTGATGAAGGCCCAATCCTAGCGCAGGTGACCGAAGCGGTAGATCACACGCATTCAGCATCAGATTTTGTTGCGATGGGGCGTTCGCTGGAAGCAACAGCGCTCGTGCGGGCTGTCAAAGCCCATGCCGAGCACAGGGTCTTCCAGAATGGCTTGAAAACCGTGGTCTTTAGCTAACGCGCTTCAGACGTCCATCATTCGCATTTTGGAGAACGCGTCTTTGAGCGCGTTCGACCAAGCCTCGCTAAACGCGAAGAAACGCGGATCATCAGCCTCGATCCGGCGCTGTTGTTCAAACATCAGGCTGTTGGTTCGCATAACGGCGAGGTCGAGCGGCATACCCACCGTCAGATTTGAACGAATAGTGGAATCCATTGAGAGGAGCGCACAGATCACGCCGTCCTGAATGTCGGTGTCGACATTGATCACACGATCCAGAATCGGCTTGCCGTACTTATGCTCACCCAGCTGGAAGAATGGCGAATCCTCAGTTGCCTCAATGAAATTGCCCGCAGCGTATACCATAAAGAGCCGAGGCACGCCGCCAACACGCTGACCAGCAACCAGAATAGACGCACCAGAATCGACGTTACGAGCAGCCAGACCAGGGCCATATCGCATCTGAACGCGCTTCATCGTATCGCCCACGACCTGTGCAACCTCGAACATGCTCGGCGCAGAGAAGATCGTCGGCTCGTTCATTTTAGGCGCTTCAATGCGCTCATTGATTTCGCTGATGACCGCCTGCGTGATCGCCAGGTTTCCAGCCGTCATCATCGCAATTACACGCTCTCCCGGCACTTGCCAGGTGAATAGCTTTTTCACGCGCGAAATATTATCAACGCCCGCATTCGTCCGGGTATCAGCCAGAAGCACCAAGCCTTGATTCAGCTTGATGCCAACGCAATAGGTCATGATCTAAACTCCTGAGCGCCGACGTCTTTCTTATCTATGCGGCACCGAGCGGCAGAAATAGCAATCTGCATGCTATTCGAACACCCTAAATATTTCACTACACACAAATTAATTAGGGCGTCGAAGTATCGGCCTCGACGCCCTGTTTTCAATTGCTTTTCCGCTTCAGCTTACCTGTGTTTGCATTTGCTCATTCTCGACAGGCGATGTTTCCGGGTCGGGAACGGCGGGTGGAGGCGCAAACGCAAAAGAATCCGCAATCTCGTTTGACAGGCTGGAAATGCTTTGAATGAACCAAGTGAGGTATTCGTGAAGGCCCGCGCTGAGAATATCCTCGATGTGCGCAGCACGAAGCTCCGTCAGCATGACTTCTGCACGCATCCGACACGGCGCGGGCTGCCCATACATCTCTTCAAGCCGAACGAGAGAATCGACCAGTTTCGCAACACTGTGGGTCATTGAACGTGGATTCACCTCGTTTTGAACGAGGAATTCAGCAACACCGTCACGGGACACATCTGCTCTGGTGACAAAATGATATGCCCGCTGCACGCCCACGGCCTGAAGCAGGGAAATCCATTGATAATGATCCAGCGAGCCGCCAATTTCTCCAAGTGACGGCAATAGAACGTGGTATTTGACGTCCAGTATGCGAGCTGTCGCATCGGCGCGCTCGATATGACCGCCCATCCGAAGGAATTCGAGACTGTCATCGCGAACGAGCGTACCCTCAACAGCGCCTCGATATTGCGCCTGACTGACCTTCACCCAATCCACGAATTCAGCAAGGTAAGCCTGCCTGGAACGTAGAGCCGTGATCTGGTTCGGAAGTTCGTTCCAACTCGTATTGAGACTGTTCCAGACTTCAGACGTCAGCCCAAACCGAATGGCACGCGCATTCTCGCGCGCATTACGGAAACAATTATAGATGCTCGATGGATTGTCCGGGTCAGCGACGAGATGCTCAATAACATCCTCACGCGTGACGTTTTCAATATCGCCCTGGTAAGTCGTGCTCGCGCCAGCGGCAATAAGAATGGACGACCATTCATTTGTAATGGCTCTGCCAGCAACATTAGGCAGCGTGACCATTCGGCGTGCTGTATCGATCAGACGAGCAATATTGTCGGCGCGCTCAATGCAGCGACCAATCCAGAACAGGTTTTCAGCGACTCGGCTTAGCATTTTGGCATTTACTCCGTCAGAACCCAGGTGTCTTTAACGCCGCCGCCCTGACTGGAATTCACCACCAGAGAGCCCTCGCGAAGCGCAACACGTGTCAATCCGCCGGGCGTCACCTGAACCGTCTCCCCGGTCAGGACGAATGGACGGAAATCGACATGTCGTTCAGCAACGCCTTCCTCCACTAGTGTCGGGCAGGTAGACAGCGCCAAAGTTGGCTGGGCAATAAAGTTTGAAGGTTTGGCTTTGAGACGCGCCGCATACGCTTCGCGTTCTTCAGCTGTAGATTTCGGCCCAATCAGCATCCCATAACCGCCGGACCCGTGAACCTCTTTTACAACGAGTTTGTCGAGGTTTTCCAAAACATGGCTAAGCTGCGCGGGCTTACTGCAACGGAAAGTCTCTACATTCTTCAGAATTGGCTCTTCGGTGAGGTAGAAGCGGATCATGTCTTCGACATAACAATAGATCGCTTTGTCGTCGGCTACACTAGTGCCGGGCGCATTGATAATGGTCACCCCGCCCGCCTTATAGGCGCGAACCAGTCCAGGAACCCCCAGCATAGATTCAGGATTGAACTGTTCCGGGTCCAGGAACGCGTCATCGATACGCCGATAGATCACATGAACCCGTGCAGCCCCGCGGGTCGTACGCATAAAGACCTTGTCATCTTCAACAAACAGGTCAGACCCTTCGACAAGCGGAATTCCCATCTCATCGGCAAGGAATGAATGCTCGTAATAGGCACTATTGAAATGCCCCGGTGTGAGAATGACGCAATTTACTTCGCCAGCATGCATACCCGCGACAGGCGACACGCTTTCCATCGTCTGCCGCAGCATATCCGGGTAATGCTCGACAGGCGCAACATCCCCATGCATGAACAATTCAGGGAATAACCGGGACATCATCCTACGGTTTTCGAGCACATAAGAAACGCCAGATGGCGTCCGGCAATTGTCTTCAAGAACAAAGAAGCCTTCAGCGCCTGTGCGGATCACATCAATTCCGGAAATATGGGAATATACGTTTCGCGGGGGTGTGAAATCCTTCATCACGGGCTCATAAGCCTCGTTGTTGAATACAATTTCCCCCGGCACGATGCCTTCTTTCACAATGCGCGCCGGACCATAGACGTCAGCAATAAACGCATTGAGCGCACGTGCGCGCTGAATGACGCCTGCCTCGAGTGTATCCCACTCTGATTTCGAAAAGATCCGTGGAATAACATCAAACGGGATCAGGCGCTCAGGGTCGCCGCCCTCACCGTATACAGCGAAGGTAATGCCGATCTTCCTGAACAGCGACTCAGCCTCTGCAGATGACGCCTTGAGTTCGTCTATCCCCTTGTTTTTCAGCCAGGTCTCAATGCGCTTATACTCTTCACGCACATATCCATTCTGAGACATTTCACTGAACATACGACATCCACTTGTTGTTCCTAATTTGCACAGGAAGCTGGCACGGGCTTGATCAATAACCAAGACAAACAGACAAAAAAATAGACGGATTGATTGTTTTGGTTGCAGACGTCGCGAATTAGGCGTTAGCCATGCCATATGAGCATTCGCATTGGACTGACCCACCGCACCGCGTATTCCTATGACCGTCCGGTCAGCATGGGCCCGCAAATCATTCGTCTACGACCTGCACCGCATTGTCGTACGCCGATTGTCAGCTACAGCCAGACGATCAAGCCTGACGACCATTTCATAAACTGGCAGCAGGACCCGTTCGGAAATTACCTCGCACGAGCGGTCATTCCGGAGAAAACCCGCGAATTTTCAGTACAGATTGACCTTGTGGCGGATATGATCGCAATCAATCCGTTTGATTTCTTTCTTGAAGAAAGCGCCCAGCACACGCCTTTCAAATACGACGAAGAAACAGAAGCGCAACTCCGCCCTTACCTGCAGACCAACATTACTGGCGGAAAATTTGATGCGCTTGTGAAGGATGCGAAACGCATCTGGGTTCGCGAACAACGCGAAGAACAGTCCACCGTCGATACGTTGGTGGCTCTGAACCAGATGATCGAGCAGAAAATTGGCTATGTCATCCGTATGGAACCGGGTGTTCAGACGCCTGAAGAAACGCTGACACTGCTCAAAGGCTCATGCCGGGATTCCAGCTGGCTGCTAGTAAACATATTCCGCAAACTCGGCGTCGCCGCTCGCTTTGTGTCCGGATATCTTGTTCAGCTCACGGCGGATATCGCTTCACTGACTGGTCCATCAGGGCCAACAGAAGATTTCACCGACCTGCATGCATGGGTAGAAGTGTATATTCCGGGTGCCGGCTGGGTCGGACTTGACCCTACATCGGGTCTGTTTGCTGGTGAAGGTCATATTCCGCTCGCAGCGACACCTGTACCGTCTTCAGCTGCTCCAATTTCGGGCGGTCTGGAACCTTGCGAAGTAGAGTTCGACTTCGAGATGAAGGTCGAGCGCCTGATCGATCCCCCGCGTCATTCTAAACCACTGACCGATGTTCAGGCCGCAAACATTCAGACTGCTGGCCGGAAAATCGATAAAATCCTTCAGGACGGTGATGTGCGCCTGACCATGGGGGGCGAGCCAACCTTCGTTTCTGAAACAAATCGCGATGCGGGTGAGTGGACGACAGATGCTGTCGGCCCAACCAAACGCGATTATGCTGATAAACTCATCCGCCGACTGAAAGACAAGTTCGCGCCGTGTGGTCTGCTTACACATGGTCAGGGCAAATGGTATCCGGGTGAACCGCTACCACGTTGGGCTTTCACCGTTTACTGGCGAAATGATGGACAACCGCTATGGCGTGACGCGTCTCTCATTCAGAAAGAAGAAGAACCAGCGTCCTTTGGTTCCGAGGATGCTGGCCTGCTGGCCCAGACCCTTGCCGCTCGTTTGGACCTTGCGCCGGACGTCGCTCAGCCGGTTTATGAGGATCCGGCGGAAATCATTCTGGGTGAACACAATCTTCCGATCAATCTCGACCCGGAAGACCCTAAGCTCAAAAACTCTGAAGAACGCAGAACTCTCGCGCGGGCGTTTGAACAAGGCATTGGCAAACCAAAAGCCTTCGTCATTCCACTTCAGGCACAACAAGCCCTGAACAAACAGGGACGCGTTTTCGACTGGATGACCGAGATTTGGCAAAGCCGTAGAGGAAAGCTGTTCCTCGTACCGGGTGACAGCCCGGCTGGCTTCCGACTGCCACTAAAATCGCTTCCAGAAATTGATCCTGCTTTATACCCAGGCCTGATCCCGCTCGACCCTTACGCAATTTCCGGCCAGATCGCGCCACCATCAGACCTGCCTGCGCGCATCCAACAGGTTTCGCCGACGGCAGACCGGAAATCTGAAGCGCCGAAGGTGGAACACGATCCAGATCGGGAATTCATTCAGCCGGGTATTCGTACTGCCTTGTCTGTTGAACACCGCGATGGACACATCTGCGTGTTTCTTCCACCCGTCTTTTCGACAGAAGCGTTTGTCGATCTGATCTATGCGATTGAAGAATCAGCGCAGCTCACCGGTCTGCCCGTTCGTATCGAAGGCTATCCGCCGCCACGCGATCCACGGATCAGCGAAATCAAGGTCACACCAGACCCCGGCGTCGTTGAAGTTAACGTTCAGCCGACATCGACCTGGGACGAACTTTCTGACCTGACTCGCACCCTCTATGAGGAAGCGCGCCATTGCGGCCTCGATTCTTCTTCCTTTCTCGTGAATGGTCGCCCAACGGGTTCAGGAGGCGGCTCCCACGTTGTTCTCGGCGGCGCATCGCCAATCGACAGCCCTTTCCTGCGACGCCCTGATCTTCTCGCTTCCATTATCCGATATTGGCAAAACCACCCTGCCCTCAGCTATTTCTTCGCGGGCACGTTTATCGGGCCGACCAGTCAGGCCCCACGTATCGATGAAGCCCGGCTGGACCAACTCTATGAGATGGAACTGGCGCTCAAACAGCTTCCTCCGGAAAGTCAGACCGCGCCGCCATGGCTTGTGGACCGGGTTCTGCGACACCTGCTCGTCGACGTAACGGGCAACACCCATCGCGCAGAAATCTGTATCGACAAGCTGTATTCACCTGACGGCCCAACAGGTCGATTGGGACTGGTTGAGTTCCGTGCCTTTGAAATGCCTCCTCACCCGGAAATGAACCTAGCTCAGCAATTGCTCATTCGCGCACTGATCGCCTGGTTCTGGAACAAGCCATATACTGCGCCGCTCAAGCCGTTCGGCACTGCGCTGAACGATGAATACATGCTTCCAGCCTTCCTGAAAGCTGATCTCGACACCGTGCTGCGCGAAGTAAGTGAAGGAACCGGCGTCACACTCGATCCACACTGGTTTGATGCCCACCTCGAGTTCCGTTTCCCATGGATTGGCAAGGTCGAATATGACGGCATTGAAATTGAACTGCACCATGCGCTGGAACAATGGAACGTGCTCGGCGAAGAAGGTGCTATTGGCGGGACGGCACGATTCGTAGATTCATCGCTGGAACGGATTCAACTGTCGGTCAAAGGTGACCTCGGATCGAAGCAGATCGTCTGTAATGGCGTGGCCATGCCACTGACTGAGGCCCCGGATGGTTCTGCAATGGTCAGCGGCGTTCGCTTCCGGACTTGGTTGCCTGCCTCTTGCCTGCACCCAACCATCCAACCGCACGGACCTCTGACATTTGATCTATACGACAGCCGGATAGGTCGCGCGATCGGTGGCTGCACCTATTTCCCGACGCATCCAGGTGGCCGAAACTTCGAAAATCGTCCAATCAACTCGCTCGAAGCCGAAGGACGCAGAATTGCATCCTTTGACCCTAACGGGCATACGGCGGGACAATACACACCGAAAAATATCGAAAACGACCCTAGGTTCAGAACGACGCTCGATTTGCGTTGGGCGTGATCTATTCACGCCCAAACAGCGTATAATCACGAAATGTTTATGCGTTTAGGCCGTTTGTGAGTTTATCAGTTTTTCTGAATTTCATTTCGACGGTCTAAGATAGGCATGGCCGTGTAACGCCTGATTGATCGAATCGGCCATGTATTTCGTGCCTTAAAGGATTCTGAACATATGCGTTTTGCACAATTGAGCTTTGCTGTCCTGACTCTTACCGTTTTGGCGAGCTGCTCTCAGAATGCTTCTGATACTGCCGGTGGACCACCACGCACAATGCCCGCGACATCCATCATTGCTGAGCGCGTGGTGATGCGTCAGGATTTTGACCGTGTTGAATCTGTCGGCACTGCACGCGCTCGCCTTGCCGCTACTATCTACCCACAATCATCAGGCGAAATTATCGAAGTCGGATTTGAGTCCGGCGAGTATGTGGAACGCGGCACGATGCTCGCAAGGCTCGACAGCGCAGAACAACGCCTTGATGTAGCTCGCGCACAAATCACGCTTCAGGATGCCGAACAATTGCTGGCTCGATATCAACGCATCGATGTCGATGGTGCGGTTTCAGAAAGCCAGATTGATGTCGCTCGCACCGCAGTTGAAGCGGCAGCCATCGAACTTGAAATGGCCGAAGTAGCTTTATCAAAACGCACGATTTATGCGCCCTTTTCCGGTTATGTTGGTTTGTCAGATATCGATCCCGGCGCATTGATCACACAAACAACAGAACTGACACGCATTGATGATCGGTCCGAAATCTTTGTCGACTTTGCGCTGCCAGAACAGGTGTTTGGCCGGGTCAATATAGGCGACATTCTTCCTATGGCCCCGTTTGCTGCGTCCGGCGAGATCGTGAACGCGACCGTCTCTGTCGTCGATAGCCGTATTGATCCTGACCGGCGCTCATTCATGGTGCGCGCGACTATAGACAACACTTCAGATACGCTGCGCCCGGGCATGAGCTTCCGGGTCGAATTCGACCTTCCCGGTATGGAGTATCCATCCGTTCCCGAAGCCGCGATCGTGTGGGGTGGTGATGGCGCTTATCTCTGGGAAGTCGTGAACGGCAACGCTCAGCGCGTTCCTCTGACAATTGTCGCCCGGCAGGAAGGCAGTGTTCTCGTACGCGCTGACCTCTCCGCAGGTGATCTGATTGTATCAGAAGGCGTGCAGAAGGTGCGTCAGGGCGCACCGGTCAATGTGACAGAGCCGGAAAGTGCCGCTCTTCCTGTTGCTGAAGCGACCCGTCCTCAGACCTCTGCTGCGTTCCAATGATTAAATTCCCGAAGTCCGGTCTTCCAGAGCTTGCGGTTAAACGCCCGCTCCTCATTACCGTTTTCAATCTTCTCATCGTCATCGCGGCAGTCGCTGCGCTCTTTGGAGTAGAAGTTCGAGAGCTGCCTGATGTCGACCGCCCAATCGTTACGGTACGCGCAACGCTCCCGGGGGGTGCTCCTGAAACTATGGATGCGGATGTCACAAGCGTACTTGAAGGGGCTGTGGCAACGGTCTCCGGCGTTCGGGAAATCAACGCATCCAGTGAAGAAAACTCTGCCCGAGTACGGATTGAGTTTAACCCTGGCGTTGATCTGAATGCCGCTGCCTCTGAAGTACGCGAAGCGGTGAGCCGCGTTCAGCGCCGGCTTCCTGAGCGCGTCGAAGACGTGTTCGTTACAAAAGCTGATGATGATGCCCGCCCTATCATGCAGCTTGCCGTCATCAGCAGGTCCCTTCCCGAGGATGAACTCACCCGCATAATCGAAACCGATATTGCACCCGAACTTCAGGCCATCGACGGTGTCGCGACGCTGCAGGAATTCGGCACGCGCGAGCGTCAGATGCGAGTAATCGTCGATCCACAGCGTCTGAACAGATTTGCACTCACCATGGGTGATGTGGCCGATGCGCTGGAGCAAGCGCCGTTCGACGTGCCAGTCGGCAGCTTCCAATCTGAAAATCAGGAATTGCTTGTTCGCGCAGAAGCGACTGCGTCAACGCCCGAACTGATCAAAGACGTTATCATTTCAGGTGACATTCGGGTCGGTGACGTCGCCGAGGTCGTGCTTGCCCCAGCCGATGCGAGCAATCTGCTACGCTTGAACGGCGAGCCGATTATTGGCCTTGGCGTCGTAAGACAGGCTCAATCGAACACCATTCAGATTTCCGATTCAGTGAGAGAACGGGTCGCGCAACTGAATGAGCGTTTCGACAATCTGTCCATCAGCATCACTTCCGACGATGCAGTCTTCATCAAGAAGTCCGTGCAAGAAGTTCTGATAACGCTCCTGATCACGGTTGCTATCGTTGTCATTACGATCTGGGTCTTTCTGGAGAGCTGGAAGGCGACAATCATTCCTACGGTCGCCATCCCGGTCGCACTGATCGGGACGATTGCTGGCATCTGGTTGATGGGCTTTTCAATCAATCTTTTGACACTGCTGGCATTGGTTCTGGCGACAGGGCTGATCGTTGATGACGCCATCGTCGTTCTTGAAAATATTCAACGCCAGCAATCCAGAGGCGTCAGCAAGCGCGCAGCTGCTGCGATTGGAACGCGCCAGGTGTTCTTCGCCGTCATCGCGACAACTGCCGTTCTGGTTTCTGTGTTTGTCCCTATTTCCTTCCTTCCGTCGACAATCGGCAGACTGTTCCGGGAATTCGGATTTGTACTGGCATTCTCCGTCGTCATTTCGTCGTTTGTTGCTCTGACGCTGTCGCCTGCTATCGCAGCGAAATTCAAACTGGTGTCGGACGACCGTACCAAACAGGGCTTTTTCGCTCGAATTGGTAGTCCAATGAAGGATTTTTACGCCAGAGTTCTGTCCTGGTGTCTTGGCGCACCGCTGACCACATTTCTCGTATGCATGTTGGCGGCGGGCGGAGCCTATTTTGCCTTTCAAAATATCGAATCCGAGCTTGTACCAAGTGAAGACCGAGGGTCGTTCCGCGTGTTTGCCGCAGGCCCTGATGGCGTCGGCATTGTTTTCATGGAACGTCAGGCCGATCAGATCGAAGCTATTCTGCAGCCGTATCTGGAATCTGGTGAAATTGAGTCCGTGTTCACGGTCGTGGGCCAATGGGATCCGAACCGCGTCAGCGTGACGGTGGAACTGGCGCCCTGGGAGGAACGGGAACGGTCTCAGGAAGAGATTATCGCGGAAATTCGCGGCCCTCTGTCCGAAATTCCGGGCGCTCGCGTTTTTGCCTTTGGTTCGAGCAGTCTCAGTTTCGGCCCAAGCAACAGCCGTACCGGCGTTCAGGTCGCTCTGACGGGGCCCGACTATGAATCGATCTATCTTGCGACACGTGATTTAGCCGACGCCATTGAAACGCGCTCGCAGACCATGGCCAATCCGGAAATATCTTACCAGCCGACACAGCCTCAACTTTCAATACAGGTCGACCGACGACGCGCTTCTGATCTCGATGTGCCGCTGAACCAGATTTCACTCACATTGCGCGCAATGGTCGGCGGCGAGAATGTAATCGATCTCAATGTAAATGATCAGGCCATTCCAATCGTCCTGGAAGCTGAGCCGCGCGCGATTGAAAGTCCGATGGATGTGGCTAATTTGTTTGTCCGGTCCGACAATGGCGCGCTCATCCCTCTGTCCAGTCTGACCAGTCTGACAGAAGAAGGCGTCGCGGCGGAGCTTGAGCGCGTGGAACAGCGTCGCGCAATCGAAGTAGAAACAGACGTCGTTTCCGGCGTCGCACTCGCCGACGCTGTGACCGAGATGCGCCAGATTGCAAGTGAAACCCTGCCTGAAAACATCCAACTGGTTTTCCGTGGTGATGCTCAGATGTTGGGTGAATCCAATCACGACATGCTGATCACCTATGGCTTCGCACTGTTGATTGTATTCCTCGTGCTCATGGCCCAGTTCGAAAGCCTGACCAGCCCGATTGTGATCCTGGTTTCAGTCCCCTTCGCTTTGGCTGCGGCCATTTATGCGCTTTCGCTCTCCGGTGTCTCGCTCAACATCTACTCTCAGATTGGCCTCGTATTGTTGATCGGTCTGATGTCGAAGAATGGCGTTTTGCTTGTCGAATTCGCAAACCAGCTCAGAGGTGAAGGCAAGCACGTAAAAGATGCCGTATTTGAAGCTGCGACCGTGCGGGCACGTCCTATTCTCATGACCGTCATTTCAACGGCTTTTGGCGCGATCCCATTGATCTTTTCTTCTGGTGCTGGTGCCGAAGCCCGGAATGCAATCGGATGGGTCATTTTCGGCGGTCTCGGTCTTTCTGCATTCTTCACTCTCTTTCTGACGCCAGTGATTTATCTGTCCATTGCGCGCTTCGGCAGCGGAGCAAGCGTCGACGACGATACGCTGGATGAAGAGATTGCTTCATTTGACGAGACGGAACAAAACAGTCGTCCGGAGCCTGCAGAATGAGATTTCTGAAAAGCAAAACTCTGCTTTCGTCAGCATGTGCCGCCCTTCTAAGTGCTTGTACAACGGCCGGAACGGATATTCAGTCAAATACAGACCTCCCGGCGACCTTCATAACCGAGCCTGGCTTTGACCTTTCCGAACAGTCCGAAGGTGAATGGTGGTTGGGTTTTGACGACCCCGTTTTGAATGGCCTCATGCGGAGTGCACAAGCAGACAATCTGGATATTGCATCCGCCCTCAGTCAGTTGGACATTGCGATTGCTCAAACAGCAGCGTCGCGGTCTGACCTATTCCCAACACTCGATGGTTTCTTAAATAGCGAGATATCCGGCTTGCTTACTTCCGGCCTCGACGCTGATTTCTCCAGTTCTGTCGGCGCGGGATTAGCTTTTGACCCAGATATTATGGGCCAGAACTCAAACCGGTTAAACGCCGTCATGTCAGAGCTAAATGCTGCAGCTTTTTCGCTCGCTGACGTCCGCCGCCTTGTGACACAGGCGGTCGCCTTGGAATATGTGGAGTACCGACGCGCTAGCGCCAGGCTGTCTCTTCTGGAATCCACACTCGATCTTCAACACCGAACTCTGGAAATTGTAGAAGCCCGGTATCGAGCAGGTTTGTCGCCAAAGCTTGATGTTGACCGAACAGAAGCCGACCTTGCACAAACTCAGGCCCAACGCAGTCAGTATCTGGCTGACCGATTGCAGTCTGAGTATGCCTTGCAAAACTTGCTGGGCCAGCCCGCTCAGCTGGACGGAATTTTTTCTGATAGCAGCGACGATATTCCAACGCTGGTCAATGCTGCGCCTATCGGCATTCCTGCCGATCTCGTTCGCAACCGACCCGATGTGCGAGCGGCTGAAGCAAGCCTGATGTCGGAAATATCTCTGGTGAGCGTCGAGCAAGCCGACCTTTATCCGTCCCTGACCTTACCGGGTCAGATACAGGTTGGTTTGGGTGATGTGTCATCGACTGCGGACGACATCGGATATTCACTCGGCGCGCAGCTGGATATTCCGATTTTTGATTTTGGACGTCGCCAGGCAGAAGTCGATGTGCAAATTGCGAGAGCCCAACTTGCAGCAATCACATATCGCTCGACACTATTGGACGCCCTTCAGGAAGTGGAAAGCGCGCTGGTTACCATCGAGGCCCATCGCCAAACGCTTGTAGAACAACGAAGAGCTGTTTCGTCCAGTCAGGCCGCTTACGACCAGCTTGATGCATTGTATCGCGAAGGACTTGCGAGCTTTATCGACGTACTGGATGCACAGCGCACATTGATTTCGAGCAGGGAATCCATCGTCCAGACAGAAGCCAGTCTGGCGATTGCCACGATATCACTTTATTCAGCGCTCGACGTTGGTTGTGGTGATGTCGCGCTCGCTGGGTGCGACATCACCAGCTAATCCAGGCTAAATCAGGCTGCCGTTGTCTGAGCAAAATGCTCCCGCAATTCCCCTTTCAGGATTTTGCCATTTGCATTGCGCGGCAGAGGCTCTGTCTGGAATTCGATCTTTTTCGGTACTTTAAACGCAGCTAGTTTGCTCGCGACAAAGTGACGAAGTTCCTGTTCAGATGCCGTCTTGCCCGGTTTTAGCTGAACGACAGCACCGACTTCTTCGCCAAGAACCTTGTCTGGGATACCTACAACCGCCGCATCCATGATCGCAGGATGCTCATAGAGAACATTTTCGACTTCGATGCAGTAAATGTTTTCACCACCGCGGATAAGCATGTCTTTCGCACGATCGACCAGATAGACATATCCTTCTTCATCCAACTTTGCGAGATCGCCTGTAACGACCCAGCCATCGATGAAGGTTTCTGCTGTCGCCTCTGGTCGGTTCCAGTAAAGGCGCGCATTGGATGGACCAAAGCACCAGAGCTCACCAATTTCTCCCGGCGCGACTTCTTTGCCGTCGGAACCGACAACTTTGAGCTTCATGGCCATTCCGGGCAGTCCGGCACTTTGCGGTCGTGCAATATAGTCTTCGGCCAGGTTTACAGTCGCCGTGGCGCAGGTTTCCGTCATACCCCAACCATTCGCAGCATGGGCATCTTTAAAGGTTCGCTTAATCGTTGCCACGAGTTCAGGCGCAGATGGCGCCCCGCCATAAGATACGCCTTCAACTGACGAAAGATCGTACTTGTCGCGATCAGGATGCTCCAGCACCTGCCAGGCGATGGCAGGAACACCCCCAAACACCGTAATCCGTTCTTTTTCGATGATCGGAAGCGCTTCGCCGGCATCCCATTTGTACATTGTGACAATCTTCTGCCCGCTATGCAGCGTTGGCACGAGTACGGCAAAGGCACCGGTCGCATGGAAGAATGGCACAGAAAGCAAAGTTGCCTTCTGTGGTTCATCCGGCCCATTCACTGGAATAGGGTCGCCCCGTCGCAAGAGCGCGCGCGCCTGATTACCCATTGAATTGAAAATGTTCGAAATGATCGCACGGTGCGTCGCCAGAACACCCTTTGGTTTCCCGGTCGTACCAGATGAATACATGATGGTCGCGTCATCATCCGGCTGAATATCTAGTTCCGGCAAAGCCTTCTCTGGCAGGTTCGCCCATGATTTCGCGCCCCCGATCAATTCCTCAAGGCCGGTAATATTCGGATCGCCATACTCATCTTCACACCGAGCAATGATCACGTGCTCCAGATCTGGAAGCTTTGCCCAATGTTCCTGCACACGCTCAAAGATTTGTGGATCAAGTACAGCCAAACGACAGCCGCTATTAGCAAGGCCGTATTCAAGCTCCTCGCCCTTCCACCAGGAATTCAAAGGAGTTGCGATCAGACCAGCGACCATGCAAGCCCAGAACGCGACGGGCCATTGCGGATAGTTCCGCATGCAAATAGCTACACGATCACCTTTTTTGAGACCGTATGTCGTTACGAATGCATTCGCGAGATGGGCCACAGCCTTGAAATGAGCGGCGAAGGTCACCCGCTCATCTTCAAAGACAACCATATCCCGCGGCGCCCAGGTCGCACTGCCATGCTCTAACAATGCACGCAGTGTCGGGTACGCATTCTTGTAGACTTCCATTTCAACGCCGTGAATGGTCGTCATTTCGAGCTCAAATGGTGATCCTGGAGCCGTTAGAGCCGCATTCGCTTGCTCGACAGACATAACTGGCCAACCCTCAGGAAGGGCTGCTACTGGATTGATGGACACGTTTCTCTCCCCGCGCGGTGGCGACTTGTTTTTGTTTTTTGAAAAGAGTGCAGGTCCACACTCACAAATCAAGGCCTGACGTAGGGGAAACTCGGTCAGACTGCCGCTTTATTAAGCTCCGTCACGCTGCCTCTGCCGAGCGCAGAGATCGCTTTTTCAGCGATATGTCGGGCATTCAGACCCGCCAGATCGTACATCAATTCAGGTTTATCCTGATCGATAAAAATATCAGGCAGAGTCATCGTCCGGACCTTAAGCCCAGAATCAAGGTGACCAGCGTCAGCCAGATAATGCAGCACAAACGCACCAAATCCACCGACTGAGCCTTCCTCAATCGTGATCAGAACTTCATGGTTTCGCGCGAGATCGCTGATCAGTTGATGATCCAGCGGTTTCGCAAAACGAGCATCGGCTACTGTCGCAGAAAGCCCCTGCGCGCTCAGCATATCTGCTGCTTTCAGCGATTCCTGAAGACGCGTTCCAAACGATAGAATGGCTATATTGCTACCTTCGCGAACAATCCGCCCTTTACCGATCTCCAACGGGGTCAGAGCTGACGGAATCTCAACACCAACACCCTCGCCACGTGGATAGCGGAATGCTGAAGGTCGATCATCAATTTCGCTCGCCGTCAGAACCATGCGCGCAAGCTCCGCCTCATCAGAGGCCGCCATGCAAACCATATGCGGGAGATGCCCCATAAATGAGACGTCAAAACTACCCGCATGGGTAGGCCCATCTGCACCCACCAGCCCTGCCCGGTCGATAGCAAAACGTACCGGAAGTTTCTGTATGGCGACGTCATGAACGACCTGATCATAGGCCCGCTGAAGGAAGGTGGAGTAGATCGCGGCAAACGGTTTAAAGCCATCTGCAGCCATGCCTGCGGCGAAGGTTACGGCATGCTGCTCTGCAATCCCCACATCAAACGTGCGCGCTGGAAAGGCGTCAGCAAACTGAGACACACCTGTACCAGATGGCATTGCGGCAGTAATCGCGACAATTTTCTCATCAGTTTCTGCCAGTTTCGTCAGCGTATCGCCGAAGACCTTGGTATAGCTCGGCGCTGATGGTTTCGACTTCGCCTGCTCGCCGGTGATGACGTTAAACTTGGACACGCCATGATACTTGTCTGAAGCATTCTCAGCAGGCGCATAGCCTTTGCCTTTTTGCGTCACCGCATGAATGAGCACCGGGCCGTCCAGACTGTCACGAACGTTTTCCAGAACCGGGATCAGGACTTCAAGGTCGTGACCATCAACCGGGCCGACATAGTAGAAGCCCAGCTCCTCGAACATGGTGCCACCCATCGCGAACCCGCGAGCATATTCCTCAGCTTTGCGAACCGGTTTTTCCAAACCCATTGGCTTGACCAGCTTTTTACCCAGCTTTCTGAGCGAGCGGTACGGCTTTCCGGAAACGAGCTTGGACAAATAATGGCTCATCGCACCCACTGGCGGCGCAATAGACATGTCATTGTCGTTCAGAATGACGACGAGCTTTTTATTCAGCGCTCCGGCGTTGTTCATCGCCTCATAGGCCATACCAGCAGACAGCGCGCCATCACCAATGACGCAAATTGCATGATCGCCACGACCATCCAGGTCACTGGCAACAGCAAATCCGAGCCCAGCTGAGATAGACGTAGACGCATGTGCTGCGCCAAATGGATCATATTCGCTCTCGGCGCGCTTCGTGAAACCGGAAAGCCCACCGCCCTGACGAAGCGTACGAATGCGATCTCTGCGGCCTGTGAGAACTTTATGCGGATAGCATTGATGGCCGACATCAAAGATGAGTTTATCATCTGGAGTGTTGAACACGTGATGGATCGCGACCGTCAATTCGACAACACCAAGGCCCGCGCCGAGGTGACCACCCGTGGTAGAGACGGCATCAACGACTTCAGTACGCAGCTCTTCGCAGATAACCTCCAGCTCCTTGCGTGATTTGTCACGAAGGTCTGAAGGCAGATTGATCTGATCAAGATGAGGCGTCTGGGTCATTGGAATGTCGCGTACTCAGATTTTATATTTCTAGTTTTGTCGTTTGAGAACAAAATCAACAGATTGAAGCAATAAATTGGCACGATTACGGAATATTGCCAGATGCTCTTTCGCCTGCGAGGCTAGAAGTCGCACCCTTTGCTTAGCGTCATCAACTCCGAGAATAGAGACGAAATTGGCTTTTCCTGCCGCTTCATCTTTCTGAGTCTGCTTGCCCACAATCTCAGGATCGCCTTCCACATCGAGCAGATCATCTGCAATCTGATAGGCCAACCCTAAGTCGTGAGTGAACCCATGCACGGCCTGACGCTCCGCATCGCTGGCTCCACCAAGAATACACGCGGCTTCACCTGCGTATGAAATCAACGCGCCGGTCTTCAGGCGCTGCATGCGAGTGACGGAATTTAAATCCTGCCGCACATCGCCAGACAGCATGTCGATCATCTGGCCGCCAACCATGCCTTGTGCGCCTGACGCTCTGGCGAGACGCTCAATCAGCTTACAACGAATGCTCGCATCCTGATGGGTGTCTGGATGCCCGAGGATTTCAAAGGCAAGCGTCAACAAGGCATCACCGGCCAAAACAGCCGTGGCCTCATCGAATTGCTTATGAACCGTTGGCTGACCGCGTCTCAGGTCATCATCATCCATGCATGGCAAATCGTCATGGATCAAAGAATATGTATGGACACATTCCAATGCGGCCGCTGTACGTAAAAGAGACTTTTCCGGCGCCTCAAACAACTCGCCGAATCCCAGAACGAAAAATGGTCTCAAACGCTTTCCGGTCGCGAGCGCTGCATATCGCATGGCGCGCATGAGCTGCGCCTCAGGTCCGTCAGCTGGCGGTATCAACCGGTCCAGCGCGACCGTCACACGATCAGCTACTTCAATCAGACGCGTTTCAAATTCTTCGGTTTCAGTCACGCCGTTATCCATCAATGCCAGCAGCTTGCGTTGTGACCTCACCATCCTGGTTCAGCACAATTTGCTCGACTTTCAGCTGAGCATTTTTAAGCTTGCTGAGACAATGCGCCTTCAGCGCAGCGCCGCGTTCGTAAATCTTGATAGATTCTTCCAGCTCGACTTCGCCGCCTTCCAGTTTCTCCACGATTCCCTCTAGCTCTTTCAGAGCGGCTTCGAAACTCAGGCTCTCAACAGAATTTTGTTCGCCCATTTTTCTCTCCCTTAGAGGCAATTTTAAACCAGAATATCAGTCGCTGACCGATGTATATGTCACAGCCATACACATCATTCGGCTGGGATGTACAGTCGATAAGACCAGTAACTGTCACCACCGTCGCGAACGCACACCCAACCCCGCCGTTTAAGCCTTGGTCGAAGCATTCGATTGAACCAACCATGGGCAGCCAGAAAGACTTTTCCCTCCTGCGCGCGTTCAATCAGATAGTCTGCGGCTTTGTCTGCACGTAGCTCTGCGTCGCTTTTACCTTCGCCGTCGAGCTTGTGGCCACGTAGCCACGCTGCACGAGCCATAATATTCCAGGTCTTAGGCAAGAAGCGCACTTTTTCCCACATTGGCGGAGGCAGATTCGCTTCCCAGAACAGATCCGATGTCTCAATTTCGGCATGCGGCGCAGCCTTCATTGCCGTTTCATGCGCACGCGGACGACTCGAAGCGAGATAGACCTCGCAATCTTCGACGATCTTCTTCAGCGCCTCTGGCGGAACCTGATCCTCCGCAAGGCTACCGATCTCATAACGCGCCCACCAGTCTTTGTATTCCCGCCATCCGAGGCGAGGCCCTGCCCGGCGATCCAATGCGGGGCGGCCATGTCGCGCGATAATGATGGGACCGACTTTAGGAGATTTCTTGTTCAGGTCTTCTGAAGTCTCGCTGTGACCGGATATATCTGCAGCCACGCGGCCCTCCTGAAATTATCTGTTCTATTCAGGTGTTAACCCTGCAAATTGGCATGTGCAAGACGTTACAAGCTGAGTGTTCAGCTTTCGGAGCTCTCTTCCACATTTTCAGAGTCAGATGCTTTAGACGTCATCATTTGTCGGGCTGCCGCGGTTACACCTTCCCAACGTCCTTTGGCCGTCGGCTCAACGGAACGAATAACATCATATCTACGACGAATCTGACCTGCCATACCACTGAGCTTTGGAATGTGCGCATCTTCGACACCGCGCCATAAACGTTCACCCGTACCGGACAATGCAGATCGCATCGTATTAGCTCGGATGGTGGCCCGCACAACGGGCACCTGATAGCTTGCATAGTATTTCTTATAATGCGCAGCCGAAACACCCAGATCATAGAAGGTCATGCCCCGGGCACAAGCTTCCGGCATGATGAATTCCTGAAGCAGATTTCCAGCAGAATAGCTCGCAAACTCCGGATCATATGCAGGCACCCATCCGTGTATGGTGCTGGAATTGCCTATATTGAATTCCGCCGCAATGAGACGCCCTTCATGCGTTAGCGTGTGCAGATAGCCCCGGCATTCAGGATCGCCCGTGCGCCATATACGCGATAACATCTGTCTAACCCATTCAGGCTTCAGAACATTGTGCCGCCCGGTACTCAGATACTGGCTTTGCTTCCATTCCAGCAAAAGATCCCAATACGCCTGTTCCTGACTGTCGAAGTTGAATTCGACCTCGCCTACTTCGCGAACAATTTTGCGAGAGATGCGGCGCATCTTTTTAGTATGGCGCGGATAGAGCGACTTCTGAAGTTCATAATAGGCCTCCATCCCGTCACTCAGATCAACGACGAATGTGCCGTCGAACTCACGCGCGTATGGACGGATTTGTCCGGAATAGTCGAAGACGCTGGTCATTCGGACACAATCCAGACCTACCGTTTTCAGAACATCTTCAAGACAGGCGTCGAACTCTGGAAACACAATCGGACCATGATAATCCGAAAACGGCGCCCCTACCGGCTCAGCGACACGACCAGCTTTTTGCAGGGGCCAGATCAGAACTGGTTTGCCAGCTTTTCTGTCAACAATCACCCAAACGTCGTCACGCACTTCAGATACGACATGCGTGAAGGTTGGGCTGAAAAACGGGCTGGAATAGCCTGGATCCGTGGTAATCAGTTCCCGCCAGGCTGACAGATCTGTTTCCGTCAGCGCCCCAAATCTTAGCAGTTCAGCAGACATTGCGTAAAAGCCCTCATTCCCGGGGCAATGTCACACGAAGTGGCTAATGTCTGGATAATCCAGTCTATAAACTTTTCCAGACTCGCCCCTCAGGGCAGCCAGATTCATAGCGTCCACAGAAGTTCAGCGTGAAGAGAACCGTATCGGCCCGACCAATGAGAAGTTCGTAGGGTACGAAACCGATGCTTGGCTCTCGCCCAGGACGTGAAACAGGGTCACAGCCTGCCCGATCGATCACGCCATTTTCATTCGGCGCACAATGGCCGGTCAGGGCTCGACCATCTGTTGAGTTGTCCCGGTTATCGCCCATGAAAAAGTAATGCCCCTCGGGAACGACAAAAACCGGCGTTGTACGCGGATTGGCAGCTTGCACGATATCATGAACGATATACGAGACGCCTTCCGGTGTGGTCTCCATCAGCTCGTCGGCATCATAAAGACGGCCACTGCGCGCTTCGTGATAGCTTACCCGGCGAACAGGCGACTGCTCCATTGGCTCACCATTTAGAATGATGTGATTATCTACGACCTGGATCGTATCGCCAGGCAGACCAATCAGTCGCTTAATCATGACGCGGTCGAGATGCGGGTGTCTAAAGACGACAACATCGCCGCGTTCTGGCTCACCACCCATAATTCTGCCTTCACCGTCCGGCAGAAGACGTCCCAGCCCCAGCGGCACAGAATAGCGGGAATAGCCGTAAGCAAACTTGGAAACCGCCACGCGGTCACCAACCTGAAGGTTTGGCACCATGCTTTCACTTGGAATTGAGCGAAGCTCATAAAAGAACAGCGAAACGATGAACCAGATCGGGAGAAAAATTGCGATCGTAACGATCAGTTCCCGGAGCTCGCCAAACACTTTAGACTTCAGTGTCGGACGTTCGCCCTCTTCATTACTCAACTCAGTCATTTAAGCCGTACCGCCGTACCGTATGTCATGATTTCTGACGAGCCCTGCATGATGAGAGACGTCGTAAACCGGATATTGATGACGGCATCTGCACCCATTCGCTGCGCTTCTTCAACCATACGGTCATAAGATTGCTCGCGGGCCTCAGCCATCAGTTTCGTGTATTCGTCAACCTCACCACCGACCAGCGTGCGAAGACCAGCAACAATATCGCGGCCGACAAATCGCGCGCGAACAACATTGCCTTTCGCGATGCCGATAATTTCGGATACTTCGCGTCCCGGTACAGTTTCTGTCGTGGTGAGGATCATTTTCAGCGCTCCACATTTTTGGAGTAATAGTCATCTTCCCGGCTGGAAAGACGGTCCATGATTACTCCAATCGCCAGCAAGGCCATACCCAGCCCACCGATGATCGGCAAGGCTCCCCCGACGAGAAAGATCAGCCCCTGAAGAGAAGTTGATTGGAGACCAAGGCTCAGAATCTGGAAGATCGCAAGACACATCCATCCCACGAATGAGATACAAACGAGAATAATCCCGATTTTGTAGATTGGTTTGCGTTCCCGCAGCATAGCGTCGTCCCCTAAGTCAGGCTTCTATATAGGGTTTCTTGCTCAGACCAAAACTATCCAGCCGAAATGCGCAAGGATTAAGGCCTCCCATTTATCGACGATGAGATATTTCCAGCACCTCGCTCATCAGCTAATCAGTTTCGATGAACATTGCCCCCGACGAACTCAGCATTGCCCTGAATCTGCTAGATGGCGACGACCTGGTCGGCATGCCGACTGAGACCGTGTACGGCCTCGCCGGAAACGCAGAGAGCGCCGCTGCCGTCGCCAAGATTTATGGCCTGAAAGGCCGCCCGAGCTTTAATCCTCTCATTGCCCACATCGCTGGAATGGAAATGGCCCAAAAACAGGCTGAGTTTTCAGAGCTCGCTCTGCGGCTCGCTGATGCTTTCTGGCCCGGCCCGTTAACGCTCGTTCTGACGTCGGCAAAAACCAATACCATTTGCGATCTTGCGCGAGCAGACCTTGATACTCAGGCTCTGCGTTGGCCTGGACATACCGACGCGCAAACTTTGATACGCGAATTTGGTAGGCCGATCGCTGCGCCCTCCGCAAACAAATCCGGTCGGATCAGTCCCACAACGGCGAGTCATGTCAGAGGTGAATTTGGTTCTGACCTGAATTTGGTTCTCGACGGTGGAGAATCCGTTCTCGGTCTGGAATCGACCGTCATTGCTGTCCTGAATGAAACCGTCACGCTGTTACGCCCCGGAAGCATTCCATCAACGGACATTGAACGCGTGTGCGGAAAATTACAGAGCGCCATACATGATGATCACGCACCGAAATCACCGGGGATGCTGTCGCGTCATTATTCGCCAGACGCAAAGGTTCGACTGAATGTGACAGAGCCAGCTCCAGACGAAGCCTTTCTCGCCTTCGGCTCAGATCATGAAACCGCAACACTCAATCTATCGCCGTCAGGTGACCTGCAGGAAGCCGCGGCAAACCTGTATGCCATGTTGCGAGAACTGGATGCCTCGTTCAAATCTATAGCTATTGCGCCCATTCCCGACACAGGATTGGGTGAAGCCATAAACGACCGTTTGCGCAGAGCGGCCCTTTAAAGGCATTCTGGAAGGAATACATCTGCTCCATGTCTGACAACTCAAAACCCCTTCCACCGGAATTTCTAAACGATATCCGCGAGGCACTTGACGATAAAAGCTGGAGCGATGACCCGCAGGAAATAGCGCCGCACCTGGAAGACTGGCGTGGTAATTACTCCGGCCATTCAAAACTGCTTTTAAAACCAGCAAACACAGAAGACGTGGCAAAAGCTGTCTCAATCTGCGCGAAACACAAAATCCCTGTCACCCCGCAAGGCGGAAATACAGGCCTCGTTAATGGCGGATTGGCGTACGGAGAGGTTATCCTCTCGCTCAAGCGCATGACAGAAATTCGAGCAATCGACCCGCTCAATAATTCCATCATTGTCGAAGCAGGCTGCATTCTTGAGAACGTACATGCCGCAGCATCCGGCGATGATCGTTTCTTCCCTTTATCGCTGGGTAGCCAGGGCAGTTGCAGCATAGGTGGCTTGATTTCCACCAACGCAGGCGGCGTGGCAGTTCTTCGCTACGGCATGATGCGTGACCTCATCCTCGGATTAGAGGTCGTCACACCCGACGGACAAATCTGGTCGGGGCTTCGAGGCTTACGAAAAGACAATACCGGCTATGATCTCAAACATTTGTTCGCGGGCGCTGAAGGCACTTTGGGTATCGTCACTGCCGCCTGCCTGAAGCTTTTCCCTGTACCCCGAACAGCTACGGCATGGCTGGCCCTCTCCACACCAGAAAAGGCCGTGGAATTGCTGTCCCATTTCCGCTCTAAAGCTGGCGACACGGTTACCAGTTTTGAGCTTATGCATAAGCGAGGTGTGGAACTGACTGCTCAGGAAATTGAAGGCTGCCGAGATCCAGCTCCTAGCGATGAACCATGGCGTATACTGGTTGAAATCACCTTCGCCGAAGATCAGCTGGCAAAGGACACGCTTGAAGCAACGCTTGCAGCAGCATTCGAGAAGGGACTTATCGAGGACGGCGTTATTGCCGGCTCATTGGCGCAGGCGGAGGATTTCTGGACAATCCGGGAAAGCCTTCCTCTCGTGAAACGCAGCTTTCTGAAATCCGTCAATCACGACATATCCATTCCAGTTTCAAAAATTCCAACATTCTTGGAAGAAAACGAAAAGCGCCTCCAGGCAGAATTCGGAAACGTCGAGATATTCGCATTCGGACATTTAGGAGACGGAAATCTCCATTATGCCGTCGCTGAACCGGCCAATGCCTCAACCCCGATTGTGCGTCAGAATGCCGAAGCCATCACAGAACGCGTTCACGAGCACGTCACCTCACTTGGCGGCTCCATTTCTGCTGAGCATGGAATTGGGCTTTTGAAACGACACGAATTGCCGGACCATAAGAGCAAGGCGGAGCTGGCGATGATGAAAGCGATCAAGCGCGCGCTCGACCCACATAATATCATGAATCCGGGACGAATTTTCTCCCTCGATTAATGCGCACGCCCGACAAGCAGGGCGAATCATCTCACATCAAACATCAGAACAACCCACCGCTCACAGAGAGCGGTTACCAGACGGACCGGACCGAATGATTATTCTGCTATCACCTGCCAAGAACCTGAATTTTGAGGCCGAGATACCAGAAATCCCTCATACGGAGCCACGCCTTCAGACAGATACCAGTGAACTCCTGAAACGCACGAAAAAGCTATCGCGTCAGGATATTGCATCCCTGATGAAGTTATCCGCCGATCTCTCAGACCTGAACTTTGAGAGATATCAGGCGCTATCCAAAGGCCTGCCCGAAGACGAAGCAAAGCCCGCGCTGTACGCTTTCAATGGCGATGTCTATCGCGGATTCGATGCGGCAAGTATGTCTGCGAAAACGGCCGAATGGGCACAGGATCACGTGCGTATTCTTTCCGGCCTTTACGGTTTGCTGCGCCCCATGGACCTCATTCATCCTTATCGTCTCGAAATGGGTACGCGCCTCGACACAAAGCGCGGCGCCAATTTGTATGAATTCTGGGGCGAAAAGATCACCACACTCATCAATGATGATATGCGCGGCGCCGAAGGTCCTGTGGTCAACCTCGCCTCCAACGAATACTTTTCGTCGGTAAAAAAATCCAAACTGAACCAAAGCGTTATCGACGTCGCCTTCAAAGAAGAAACAGGTGAAAAGTCAAAGATCATCAGTTTTTACGCCAAATTTGCTCGCGGTCTGATGGCAAGATGGATTTGTGACAACCGGATTACTGATCCTGAAGATCTGAAAACTTTCTCAGAAGCTGGATATTCTTTCGCACCTGCAGTAAGTAATTCAAAGCTGCTTACATTCACCAGACCTAGGCCTGATCCTAAAGCCTGAGTTTCAGTTGGTCGTGGAAACAGCACTTTGACGCGTGCGATCGCGCGGGACGGGACATTCCAGTAAGATGAAAGCTCAGCCTATCAGTCTCGCCCTTCAGGGCGGCGGAGCCCATGGCGCCTTTACCTGGGGCGTTCTGGACTACCTTCTCGAAGAGGGGTCTCTAGACCTGAAGGCCATTACTGCGACGTCTGCCGGGGCTATGAATGCGGTTGCGCTGGCTGCTGGCTACGCTGAAGGCGGACATGATGGCGCCCGCGAACTTCTGGAGGCCTTCTGGAGGGATGTTTCTGAACGCGGCGCCCCGTTGGCAGCCGCCAACACTTTCACACCGGCCTTCGGACCGTTTACCCCATTCGCAATGTTTCAGGCGATCACCAATCTGGCTTCGCCTTATGATCTAAACCCTTTTGATTACAATCCACTTCAGCAAACTCTTAGAAAGCTGATCGATTTCGACAGACTACGCGCAGAAACAGATATCGATCTGTTTATTGCGGCAACGAATGTGGAATCTGGTAAAGTCAAAATCTTCAAGACACCGGAAATCACTGAAGAGTCTGTGCTCGCTTCCGCGTGTCTCCCTCAGGTTTTCAAAGCCATCAACATTGATGACACTCCGCTTTGGGATGGTGGATATGTTGGCAATCCGGCTCTGTTCCCGCTGTTTTATGCTGATGTTCCCAGAGACATTCTTATCGTGCACATCAATCCGATGACGCGAAAAGGTACTCCGAAGACCGCAGCGGCGATCCTTGATCGCCTGAACGAAATCACATTCAATGCCTCGCTGGTATCCGAGTTACGCTCTATCGCGTTTGTCCAGAAGCTATTGGATGAGAACTGGATGGCAGACAGAGTTCGCTCCCGATATCGCCGCATGTTTGTTCATGCCATTCGAGCAGACAAGCAGCTTTCAAAATTGTCGATTGAGACAAAATACGACACAAGCTGGCGCTTTCTAACCGACCTTCGCGACCGTGGCAGAGATGCTGCGCAAAGCTGGATTTTAGCGAGCCGCGATCAGGTTGGGAAAACCTCATCGGTGGATATTCAGGAAGAGTTTCTGGAAAGCTTCAGCTAAGCGACGCCGTATTGATAGACTGCAACACGGGTCTCACCATATTCACGCTCCGTGACGAGCGACCAGGTTTCAATATTTTGCTCTTCTTCCATCCCTGTTTCAATAATGGCGATTGCACCATCTTTGATCCAGCCACCCATTTCGAGTTGACGTAGTGCCGGGGCCACCAACTCCTGGCCATAAGGTGGATCGATGAATACGAGATCAAACGGTTCGCCAACACCATTCGGCTTCGGCCCCAGATCTGTCGCAGATCGGCGATGAATTCGGGTGTTTCCGAATAGCTGAAAGTTCTCAATATTGCTGCGGATGATGCCTCGTGCGCCGGCGGCGATCTCCACAAAGAGACAAAACACAGCCCCGCGTGACATAGCTTCGAAACCCAGCGCACCTGAACCCGCGAATAAATCGATAACCCGAGCGCCTTCGACAGTTGGAATGTCTGGATTGTGCGCCAGAAGATTGAACACAGACTCACGAACGCGGTCTGTTGTTGGGCGAGTATTCTTGCCCTCAGGGGCCAGAATTTTGCGTCCTTTAAATTCGCCTGCAACAATTCTCATATTCTGTGTTTCTCTGTATGACACCAATCAGACCGCCCGACATACAGCGATCCGCCTTAAAGTCCAGTATTGCCACAGCCAGCAGACCACTCAATGTCCGACCTCGAAGAGAAATACATGCGCCGCGCTATGGCGCTTGCCCAGGAAGCTGCCGAGTTGGGAGAAGTCCCCGTTGGAGCTGTCTTAGTGGACCCAAAGACTGGAGACATCATAGCTGAAGGCAGGAACGCGCCCATCGAGCTGAATGACCCGACTGCGCATGCAGAAATCGTCGCGCTTCGTTCGGGTTCTGATGCCATGCAGAACTACAGACTGACGGGCCTCGACCTCTATACCACGCTCGAACCCTGCACCATGTGCGCTGGCGCCATCGCGAATGCGAGAATTCGCAAAGTCATTTTCGCGGCGGAAGACGAAAAAGGCGGCGCAGTCGTCAATGGCGTCAAATTCTTCGATCAGCCTACATGCCATTGGCATCCCGAAATATCGATGGGCCCCTTTGCCGAAGAGAGTTCCGATATGTTGCGTGAATTTTTCCGGTCCCGGCGCAAGAAAGCCGACTGATCAGATCACAGGGGCATCTATCCATTCTGAATAGGCCTTGTAACGAATGCGCATACGTTCCGCTGCATCCTGCGCGGTACGCAAAACGAAACGCACCTGCCCGCCGGGCTTTAATTGTCCCAGTTGGAAACGGTCACTCCGAATAACCTGCAGAATATGCGGATATCCGCCCGTCGTCTGCGCATCCGAAAGTAAGACGAAGGGACGCCCTTCTGGTGGCAACTGAATGGAACCGGGGAAAACGGGCGAGCTGGCTTTAGACCTCGCCTCGTCAGGTGAGAAATCGAACTCAGGAATAAGCTCAACTCCCATACGGCTTGAGCGCTGACTGATTTGAAACCCATTTTCAAAGACCACTGTCTGGCAGGCCGCATTCAGCTCAGACCAGTCAGGACCTTCGCAGACTTGTAGCACGGTATTGTCATTGAAATAAGGACGTAATTCCCTCGGCGTCTCTAGCTCTGATGGCTGGTATACCTCGGACACGTCCAGGCGGTCCCCAGCTTTCAATGCGCGGCCGTCCTTGCCACCAAAACCGCCTGGTAAATAGGTTGATCGAGAGCCAAGAAACTCATCAGCCTGTAATTGGCCTGAAACGGATAGATAAACGCGGCAACCTGCACGTACCGGCCCAATTGTAAGGCGGTCGCCTGCATTTGCCTTGAGCGTTTTATGTGACGGCACTCCCTGCCCCGACAGCTTCGTTTCCACCGCTGCCCCGGTGATTGCAAAGCTCATGGGCTGGTTAAAAACAAATTCGGCCCCGCCAAATGTAATCTCAAGACCGGCCTGATCAGCAGGCGCTGATACCAACTTATTGGCAAGGCTCAACGATAGCGCATCGGCGGGTCCACTGGCTGGCACTCCAAAATGGCGCAACCCGGACCGTGCGCGCCCCTGCACCGTCGTCTGAAGGCCGGGATTGATGACGGTTAAACTCATCTCACATCCACGCGTTTCAGTCGGACGCGCTGACCATTTTTTAGAAGAAAAGGGTTCTCGCGTTCAGGATCAAACAAGGGCGACACCACACGCCCCACAATCGACCAGCCACCCGGACCAGCAAGCGCGTACGTACCGCATTTTCCACCGGCGATTCCCAGCGAACCTGCAGGCACGTTCTGACGCGGCGTCTTTAAACGCGGCACACTCATCGAGTCGTCCAATCCAGACATATAGGCAAATCCGGGCGTGAACCCCATCATATCGACACGTAGTTCAGCCGATACCAGGCGTTGAATAATCTCGTCTTCCGAAAGAGACAGCGCCGCGCTGATATCTTTCAAATCCAGCGCATCGGCTTGTGAAAAACTAACAGCTAAATCCAGTGGTTCTTCCAGCTCCTCAGAGCCAGCAACCAGCATGTCTTCGGTCAGACCAGAAAGAAGCCCCAGCGCTTCGTCAGGCAAATATTTGACCGGGTCGAACTGCACGACACAATCTTCAATGCCATCCACAACCGCCAGCCAGTCTTCAGAATTCCGTAAATTCGATGAAACAGCCCTCAGTTCGGCAACAGCAGCGCCAGAAATACGAATGCAATCATCGCCCAACAGCTCAACCATAAAGCGGTCCGCCAGTTTCACTTAAAAGGTCTCCCATTTCATCGTGAACCCATTCTCGATGAGTGCTGTTTTAATAAGCTCGGCAGTCTGTTCCGCACCTTTAGTGTCCCCATGAACGCATAAGGTTTCAAAGTGAATTGCGAGAGACTCCCCATCCGGCATAGGCAGGCTTCCATGCGTCATGGCAAGCGCCTGTCGGATTTTAGACGCGTTATCCTCAATGACCGCGCCTTCCATTGTGCGGGGCATCAGACTGCCATCTGGCATATAAGCACGGTCGACAAACCCTTCTCGCACATAAGCCAGCCCGAGCTTTTTGGCCGCTGTCTGCAACTCAGTGTTAGGCGGTCCGACGAGTGTAGGGATGTCATTTTCCGCACACACTTCAGCGACTAGCATCGCAAGCCCTGCGTCTTTCGCCGCTGTATTATACAGCGCGCCGTGGGGTTTCACGTGCCCCAGTGTTAACTCGACTTTTTCGGCGATCTGGGAGAGCCGCCCAACCTGCTGATTTAAAGAGGCTTTCAAATCAGCCAACGGGATATCCATTGCGCGCCGGCCAAACCCTTCGCGATCAGGATAGGAAGGATGCGCCCCACAATTCCGCATCAACTCCCAACATAGCTTCAGCGTTTCAAACATGGATTCATCATCGCCAGCGTGCCCGCCACAAGCGATATTGCAGCCCTGCACGTGCCTTAGAATAGCGGCATCCAGAGCTCTGCCAGAAGGCCCCTCTAATTCGCCAATGTCTGCATTCAGTGAAGTGGTATTTTTCAAGGCCAGAATCCGGTTGCGAGTCCTATCCCCCTGACACCCATCAATAAGGTTATCAGAACTACGCCAATCCCCAAAATATTAGATAGGAGGCCATTCACATGATGTCCCAGAAGAGTCTTCTGGTTCATTGCAAACAAAAGGCTCCCTGCAATGACCGGCAGAAGCAGACCGTTTGCGATTTGCGCGACGAAAATGATCTGAGTTGGTAGAACGCCAGACACTGCTACAATCGTCCCAACAAGCAGGATCAGAAGCGCAATGCCTTTGAACAAGGTTTCTGATTTGCGTCTGTCGGCGAGCTTCACGATTTCGCAGACAGCATAAGCAGTCGCCATTGGCGCAGTCACCGCAGAGCTTACCCCCGCAGCAAGAAGTCCGAAACCGACCAGATAGCGGGCAAACGCTCCGTAAGTCGGTTCGATGGCGGCAGCCATATCAACCGCATTTGAAATACCGGCATTGTGACCAACCAGACTAGACGCAGCCGTGCTGAGGATCAGAATTGAAATCAAGCCGCCCAGCCCCACCGACAAATAGGTGTCTGACTGCGCCGCCTCTACTGAAGCATCATCGGTCTTGTTCCAGCGACTTTTCGCTGCTGCTGCATGCAGGAACAAATTAAAAGGGACTATCGTCGTACCGATCAGCGCGATGGCCGTGAACAATCCATTCTCAGGAATATGTGGCACCAGACCAGCTGCAAAAGCGGCTAAATCGGGCCGGACCAGCACGGCACTGATCGCAAAAGCAAGCGCCATCAGAACGACCAGACAGACCAGAACCTTTTCAATGAAACGGTACCCACCAAGTAACAACAGTGCCGCAGCAACGAGTGAGATCGCCATAACGATTTGTGACAACAATTGAGGGCTGGCCGCCTCTCCAATGATGGCCTCAAGCCCCAACGCACCGCCGGACAAGTTTCCGCCCTCATAAGCCGCATTGCCGACACCAAGCGCCAAAACCACCAACGCACCCAGAGCAAATTTCAGCAAAGGGTGTGGCGCACCCGCGAGCAAAGCTTCACCCAGCCCCAATTGTGCACCAGCGCCAAGCCGGGCCGACATTCACTGCAATATTATGGTTGCGACACTCGCAAAAACGAGTGCCCAGAGAAGCCCAAAACCGAAATTTGCGCCCGCCATTGTACATGCCGTCACTGTTCCAGGGCCAATAAACGCCGCAGCGACCAGCGCGCCAGGACCGATGGTAAGTTTCATATGTGCTCCCCTGAAGATCAGCTATCTCTAGCGGATTCTTGGCGCAACCCAACACAATGCCCGCACCTCTACGCACGAGCCCCGGTCCGGTAAGCAGCGCGCATACTTTGTAACTTCGCGCACCGTACCCGCAAAATGCACGGGACTGTTTGTCAGACATCGCTCCGCTATAACACTGCGCCATAAACCCGTCCGGTCGGGTCACTGTTGTGTTTCAGGGCTTGTAGAAGCCGGAAAGACATCTCACCTTCTGAGCAAGCAACTTTCAGGATTCTCACATGCGCCTACAGCTTTCCACATGGCCGGAAGTCGAAACTTATCTCGAAAAATCCAAAGCGATCCTCATTCCGGTGGGGTCGACTGAGCAACACGGGCCCAACGGTCTGGTCGGTACTGATGCTCTCTGCCCGGAAATCATTTCCTTCGCTGCGGAAGACAAAGCAGACATGCTCATCGGACCAACCTTCTCGGTGGGGATTGCACAACACCATCTGGGTTTTCCCGGCAGCATGACGCTTCGACCGTCGACCATGATCGCGGCCATGAAGGACTGGACAGATTCCCTTACCCGGCATGGGTTTGAACGCATTTTCTGGTTCAACGGACACGGCGGCAACACAGCCACGCTTCAGGCGGCGTTTGCAGAGATTTACGCAGAACGCAGCATGGCAAGAGAGGGCTCAACACCTTTCGCAGACCTGCGCCTGAAAGCCGTAAACTGGTGGGAGATGCCAGGCGTCATGGACGTTTGCCGCAAGCAATTCCCTGTCGGTGATGGAATGCACGCAACCGCTTCCGAGGTCGCCGTCACCTATGCAGGCTACCCTGATCAAGTCCGCAATGTGGAAATGTCACCGAAAATCGCCCCGGTTGGAGGCTTCCGCGATGCCGCAAACTATCGTGAAACTTTCTCAGATGGTCGGATCGGCTCTGATCCCGCCCAGGCCACTGTATCCAAGGGCGAAATAATCATTGAAGCAGCCTCTTCATCGCTGGCCAAACTGTTCACGAGCTTCGCGACTGAAGACTAACTATAGTGCATCAGAACATCGTCGATGGCGCGCTCTAACTGTTTCAGCGTAGAGAGCGTCGTCACGGTGGAACAGTGTGGCTGATAGCGCAACATTTCACTATCACCGGTTCCCCAAAGCGACTTAGCCTCAGGGTTGAGCCAGACAATTCGTTTGCAGCGCCCTGCAGCATCCTCGAAAATATCAAGCCGTGGATCACCGTGATTGGACCGGCCATCACCCAGAACGATAATCGTCGTGCGGCGGTCAATCTTGTTCCAGAAATCCACCCGAAGATCTGACAACGCCTGACCATAATCTGTTGAACCCCAGCCAGCGTCATCCAGAATTCGCTGCATGGCGTTATCAAAGCCATCCAGACTCGTATCGAGATATGGGCCCACATCCTTCAGGCGCGCTGAAAACGCATAGGTATACAGGTCCGGCACCACGTCGCGCATACAGTACAGAAACAGAAGCAGGAAACGCACATATTGAGCTACAGAACCTGACACATCACAGATCAGGACAAGCTTAGGCCTGTCTTTCCGGGTCTGCTTCCAATGCACATCGAACGGAATGCCATCGCGGCCCGCATTGGCCCTCAATGTGCGGCGAATATCTATCTGACCACGGTTTTTCTGACGCTTTCTTCGCGAATGTTTGGTCACAAGCCGTTTAGCAAGCTTTTCGACCAACGGCTTCATGCGGTCGAGGTCCGACCGGTCCATTTCATTGATCCGTTTTTCGGCCAGAAAGTCTTCCCGGAATTGCTGAGTGGCTCCAGCGCCGAAAACGTCAAACTGACGTTTTGCATATTCGACTGCACGCGCGGTCATCTTGCGGCGTGCCTGCATCATGTCTTCTGCTGTCGCATCGCCCTCAGGCGTATGCTCCTGCAGACGCTCAAGCAGATCCTTTTCCATTTTTGCTACGCCCATGGCCTTGAGCATTTGCTGCGCAAAATAGCTTGTCTGCGTAGAAAAGCGGATATCCTGAAGCCCGACCTCCTGTCCCGCCTTTTCGAGGGCGATCTCTATTGAGCTCTCATCTCCACCAGCCAGATCCATGAAATCCTGCGGCGCTTCATGGCCTTCTGCTTGCGCGTCATCGCCTTCGCTTTGAGATGAATTTTCACTGCGCCGTCTGGAGAAGAACAGATCGAACAAGCGATCATAGGTGAGCTTTTCCGTTTCTGATTTTGCTAACACATTGCGAAGTGAAATCTTCAGTCGCCCACGATCCTGATATCCGACAAGATCAACCGTGCGCGCAGCATCAATCGTCTCGGCCGGAGACACATTCACGTCCGCCGATCTCAGCGCGCGGACAAAATCGGTGATTGTCCGCTCAGCTGTCATGAGAAATTCGGATAGCCAGACTTCAATCGCGTCTCATCAGACGCTGTTGCCGCTTTGCGCGCCATTGATCCCAGAGACTTGGACACAGCATCAATATCGCTCTCATATTTGAGCAAGACGTTCAGCGTCTTTCGGACCAGCGTTTCATCAAGTGAATCGGCATGCATCAGAAGTAGCGTCCGCGCCCAGTCGACCGTTTCAGAAATCGAAGGACGTTTTCGCAGGTCCTGGTCCCGGAGGTCCTGCACAAAGGCCACCAATTGCTTGAGCAGGCTTTCAGAAATATCCGGCACACGCGCACCGACGATCTGACGCTCACGCTCCGCGTCCGGAAAGCCGATAAACAGATGCAGGCAACGCCGCTTCAGCGCATCCCCGAGATCACGTACATTGTTCGATGTCAGAATGACGATCGGCGGAACTTTCGCGCGGATCGTACCCAGCTCTGGAACTGTCACCTGATAGTCCGACAGCACCTCCAATAGGAAAGCTTCAAATTCTTCATCTGACTTGTCGATCTCATCGATCAGCAGAACCGAACCCTCTGGTTGCTCCATCGCACGCAGCAATGGACGCGGCTCGAGAAATTGGTGAGAGAAGAACAGGTCCTCAAAACTGGTCAGCTTATCGGTCAGGTCAGAAATGGTTCCTGCCTCGCCAACAACTTCGTTGAGACGGTCTTTCAGAATTTGCGTGTAGAGCAGCTGTTTGCCGTATTTCCACTCATAGAGCGCTTTGCTCTCATCAAGACCTTCATAACACTGGAGACGCTCAAGCGGAGCATTCAGATACTTCGCCAATGATTGAGCGAGATCGGTTTTACCGACACCGGCAGGACCTTCAATGAGAACCGGCTTACGTAGATGGATTGCCAGAAAAATCGCCGTCGAAATATCTTCGCTGGAAATATAGCCTACCGATAGCAGGCCTTCGGATACAGCCTCAGCAGACGAAAGCGAGCTATAGGCTGAACTGATCATGTTCGGATCGTGCGTCATAGCTCATGGGTATGGGCTGCATTTGGATAGAGCAAGCTATTTCCGACTATGCCCCTGCGTCACCCAAATGAGATTTCTCAATATTTCAAACCATTCCCGGACCTGCCTCTACGGCACGGATTGATTGGGGCAGGCTTTTGCATGAAGCTCAGCGCAAAATACATAATATCAAGGGAGAGAGACATGCCTGACGCTTTCATTATTGATGCCGTTCGTACACCACGTGGAATCGGCAAGGTCGGAAAAGGTGCACTCGCAGACCTTCATCCTCAGCATCTCGGCGCCACCGTCCTTAAAGCGCTTCAGGACCGCAATGACCTGAACACGGCAGAAGTCGACGACATTATCTGGGGAACCTCCTCTCAGCGGGGGAAACAGGGCGGCGATCTTGGCCGTATGTCAGCATTGCTGGCGGGCTATGATCTGCGCGCATCAGGTGTCACGCTTGACCGGTTTTGCGGCTCGGGAATTTCGGTAGCCAATATGGGCGCCGCATCCATCATGTCAGGTATGGAAGATGTCGTCATTTCCGGGGGCACCGAAATGATGTCCTATACCGCAGCGACCGCAGACCGCTCGAAAATGCCAATGCTGGATGGCGACAACCCGCAGCTTCGCGCGCTTCGTCCACAATCAAATCAGGGCGTTTGTGCGGATGCTATCGCGACAATGGAAGGCATTTCACGTCAGGACACTGAAGACCTGGCGCTGGAAAGTCAGAAACGTGCTGACAAGGCTATTAAAGAAGGCCGGTTCGATAAGTCACTCGTCGCGGTCAAACGAGAAGACGGCTCAGTAGCACTGGACCGCGAGGAATTCCCTCGCCCCGGCACGACGCGTGAAGGCCTTGCCGGTCTGAAACCAGCCTTTGAAATGCTCGCAGACATTCCGATCGACGACAATGGCAACACATATCGCTCACTCATCAACGCCATTTATCCTTCGCTGGACATTCAGCACATCCATCATGCCGGCAACTCATCAGGCGTGGTTGATGGCTCTGGTGCCATATTGATGGCGTCGAAAGACTATGCGGACAAGCAAGGCTGGACACCGCGCGCACGCATCGTTGCGATGGCAAATATGGGCGACTGCCCTACGCTGATGCTGAACGCTCCAGTCCCGGCTGCAAAGAAAGTGCTTCAGAAGGCCGGTCTGACTACCGACGATATCGATGTCTGGGAAATCAACGAAGCCTTCGCTGTAGTTGCCGAGAAGTTCATTCGCGATCTGAAACTCGACCGTGACAAAGTGAACATTAATGGCGGCGCCATGGCACTCGGCCACCCGATTGGCGCGACAGGGTCCATGCTTATCGGCACTGCGTTGGATGAGCTTGAACGTTCAGGCGGACGCTATGGGCTCATCACAATGTGCGCAGCTGGAGGCATGGCTCCGGCAATCATTATTGAACGCATGGGCGCGTAATTAATCAGCTTTTCGGTGCCTCAGGGCCTTCGATCGTTTCGGAAGTTTCATCCCCTTCCGCTTCCTCTGAAGGTTCTGGCGCTGAATCCTGCAGATCGGCTTCGATTTCGGTCTCCTCGACCGGTTCGGGTTCAGCCTTTGGGTTAGTGAGCTCGGCCGTAATGAATGCGACCAGGCCAGACACCCCGATATAGAGGAACAATATTATCGCGCCGTATAGGAGCAGTGTTGAAACCGATTGCAAATCAAACAGCAACGGTAGCGCAAAGCGCAAAGATATAATCAAAGCAATCGCGACCAATGCGATATCCAGCACCTTATTCGATCCGGTCGATAGCACAGCCCGATAAACGGCAATGATCAAAGCGACGATCGCTAAGACCAATATCAAAATGTCGATCAGCTGTAGCTGGAACTGTGTCGCTATAATCAGGTTCGAAACGATAAAACTGATCGCTGCGACAATAGCGAGCACGTTCAGGCTGCTCTTTGGTGGCGGCATTTCAGACATGACGTTCCCCTTTCTAATTCTTTTCCGATGGCGCGAAATACCGTTGCATACGCGCCCGGAAATCCCCCGCTTCGCGCGCTGCCAGGTCGCCCCCCGTTGCTGATACCGGTTCAAACAAACCCGTCGCCGCAAATCGTCCCGTCGCGCCTTCCATCCAGTCACCCAAAGTGTTTTCTGGAGTGGTAAAATGACGTTGAGACATGACCTGAGAACTCGCACGCAAGACATCAAGAAGGTTCATGCCCCGCCCCTCAGTGTCAGAAACAATTTCCGCCAGGGTGAGCCCCAATTCCATGTCATTTGAGGTCATCGCAATGGTTTCGCCCCCACCGGCAGATGCGATGACTTCAATGGCAGTCTGAAGACTTTCATTCCCTTCGGGCGCAAGCCCCACCAGGAAGAACCGTGTGTTCGGGTCGCTGTCTTCCGGATTTCGGTTAGGGGTAAATAGCGCCGTTATTTCGGTGACCAGCTCCTGGTCAGGGCCCGTTACGCGCAACAGATAACGCCCCGCTGAGAGATTGTTAAACCTCAAAGTGCCTGAGGCCGAGTTCCAATTGGTTTCATACAGTCGGGTATTCGTGTTGCCCGAACTGTAGAGATAGGCGACCGGATGCCCCCCTGTTTCAGGCTCAATGGCCGCGAAGGTGAAAACAAGATCACCTTCAGCAGGAAGATCAACCTCAAGCCAGTCGACATCACCTCGATAAGTCTGTACCCCGGACACTCTTGTATTGATGGGAATAGGACGCGCCATATCGGGCGTGTCATTCGGCTCAAACGCATCGCCAAAATCACTTGTCATAAAGATCAGGCGCGTAGGCGTGACGACATTGTTATAGCTGTGAATCTGTACCTCGTACTCCCCGGCGCCCAGACGATTTCTCATGACATAAGCGTCTTCACCCGGCTCATAATACGGATCCTGACGCACAGTGGCGCCGGTACTGGAATTTACCACCTGCCCTGCAAATCGAACTGCACCAGAAACCTCATCTCGGGAGCGGATTACGAGAACTGCGGGCTCAGAAAGCGACAGATTGAAAATTCGAGGCGCTGTATTGATATCCAGATCAACTGGGAAGCTGCCTGCTGCGTCGGGAACACCGTCTATGCCGCGCCAGACCAGGTCCGCATCAGACAGTGGTTCAAGTGACAATTCGAACAGATAATCTGTTTCTGAAGCCTCCCCCGTAAAAGCCAGAAACAGTTCACCCGGCTCTATCTGAACGGATTGAGATACCGTCCCATCCTCAGACGTCACGGGCGGTGAAAAAATGAAATCCACATCGTCTCTGCGCCCCGTAACAATGGGAAACGCGCCAGCTGTAGGCCCAACATCATAGCGGATGGTCAGATTACCGGGGCGGAAGATTTCCAGCCGATACCAGTCCACATCATCATCGGTTTGAAGCTGCGTACTCATCGGGAAATTTAAATATCCGGGGCGTGCAAACCGTATATCATCGTCTGCTTCCTGAGCGCCCATGGGCAGCCCGATCACACAAGCCAACATCGCCAGAATTCGAGGGATATGGAAACAATACCTTGCCATCAATCCAGCGCCTCGAAGGCAAGGCGTTGAGCTTCCGCGCGAGCCGACTGATAATCACTGCCTGAAAGCTGTGCCCATTCCGACCTTATTCGATCCATGCCGGATTGACCGCGGATACACATAGCAAAGTCGAGCGTATCAGAACTGAATGCCCGCTGATTCTGACCAAAGCTCCTGCGGGTTTCGCCGTCTGCCGTGCTCGTCTGGCCGTAATAGGTGTAGAACTTATTCTCGGTAACCTGAGCGGCACATTCATTGTCTCGCCCCCATTCACGGAAGCGGGTTTCGACCAAAACGAATGTAGGAAGTTCGCCGCGACCAGTCTGCTCTACACGCCAGGCAACGCGTTCGTCCGGCTGAACCTCGACAATCTGTTCTTCTGCTGGCTGAGGCGTTTCAGACGGGGCCGCGTCCGAAGGGCTGTGTTCCGCCCCGTCTGCATGACTGTTTGATATGTCGCCCAAAATGTCTGCGCGATCTCTGAAACGTGCAGCCGCTTGTTCCGGGTTTCCGCCTTCGCACGTCTGCTCGCCATCGGTCAGAACGATAAGGCTGCGGCGGTCAAAATGAGCGGCTTCCAACAGATAGTCACCAGCCAGCGATATGGCTTCTGCAAGTGCGGTAGAGGAGTTGTGCTGAATACCGTCAATAACGCTCAGCACTTGTGACTTGTCTCGGGTAAAGTCCTGCAGCAGTCGCACATCTCCGCAGGAAAAAAATGCGTATACGGCGATCTCGTCACGATCATTCATACTCGCCAGAAAACTTCGTGCGCTTCGGCGGACATTTTCCAGTCCCTCACCTTCCATTGAACCAGACGCATCGACGACGAACATATAGCTGGTGCCGCCGGTTTGTGTGGCATTCAGCTCATGCCAGCGGTCTTCACCTCCAAGACCAGAATTAGGTCCACCACGCGTTTCTTCTGAATAGGTCCAATAGCCTCCCGCATTTGTACGCGCTGCAGTACGAGGATCAGCATCATTCAGACGTCCTGCCGCATCTATTGCGCGAACACGTAAGGGTAATGGTTCACCTGAATTCACCAGGCCGCGTAGTGGGCGTAGCGCAAATGTACCGCTCCAGCTTATGCCTGCTCCCGACATATTTGCGAGCACAGCTCCCTCAATATCTGGCAGAGGCAATCCATTCCCCACAGGGCCATTATTCACTGCGACGGCAGGACCGCCTCCTATTTGTACCGTCGGAGGGTCAGCCAACGGTTGTGTAAATTCGACTTCTATACGCGCTTCGCCGGATCCACGCACAACAAGTCGATTATTTACCTGAACAACCATTTCGCGCACTGCAGCGCCAGGCAGCTCTTGTCGCAATTCCCTCACTCTGTCAGTGGTGGTTCTTCGTAAGGCCTCCAACCGATCCAGATCATCATCGACCATGCTAACAAAGTGTCGATAGCCATCCCGCATGGATTCCCAATAACGGATTTGCGCCAGATCGTAGGCCATGGCGATATCCGCATTTGTCTCCCAGATATGCCCCACCAGAAGGGTTCGCGCCCATGAATTCTCCCGGTCTCGAATAGCGCTATTAAGGTCCTCTAATGCCCAACCCGCGATGGCCGATGCCTGCATCTCATATTGCCGACGGGCGTTTATCGAAGCGGTAAAGTCGAGCACGTCAGTATTGTAGGCCTCTACCCGCCTCACGGCCCGCCTCATCCGCTCATCAAAACGACGCTGGTCGGCATCGTTATATCGTTCCTGACGCGAATGCGCGAAGAGAGAACCATCGGCCGCGCTACTCGCCCCGCTATACATCTGGTAACCACTCAATAAGGCCGCCGTAGGCTCCGCAAGACGGTTGGCTTGCGCAAGCATAAGCTCAGCTGATCGCAACTGTGCTGTTGATCCAAAGAAGACCTGAACCCGCCGCGCATAGGCAGGCCATTCAAGAATGTTTGGCAGGCCGGAAGGGCCAATCGTCAACCCGACATTCAATGCAGTCTGACGGACGGTTTCTCTCGCGACAAAACGACCGATCGCCATTCGGGTAACGACCAAGCCTTCATCAGCCGCCACAGCGAGCATGGTGGTCGTGCCCTTATACACCCCTTGCACAATGCTGGCAGGAGTGGCGACCAGAAGCAGGACCTGACCAAGATTGTAGAGATTGTCCGACCAGTAAATGACCGAGTCATTCCACTCGAGTTCTTCCCTGAGCCCGGGCAATTCGTTCACGGCTGTGTTTACGGTGCGCTGATATACGACGCGTTCTTGTCGAAGCTGTGCTTCGATATCATTCAGCCCTGAAAGCTGCGTTTCAAGATCCCTGATCAACGCTAAAAGTAATTCATATGCCTCGGTATTGTCCTGCCAACTCGCCCGATAAATTTCACTTCCGTCCTGTGTGACACGGACGCTTTGCAAGAAGCCGGGCGCTTCGGTTTCTGAAACAGCAGCCGCACGCTCGAGCAATTGCCCAAGCTCTTCCTGAAGCGCCTGTGCACGATCTTGCGCCCGCGACACTGATCCGTTCGCCGCTTCCAGCCGCTGTTCGGCTGTCCGAAGTTGTTGTCTTGCTCGTTCAACCGCTGCTACAGCCCGATTTATATCTTCGAGCCGCGAATTACTGGCACGGGCATATCGCTGCGCCTCTTCATCAAGCTGCTCAGATAAAGAACGAATTTGAGCCCGGAGACGGTTTCGTTCTGCTTCGCTGGATGCCGAAGACAATTCCTGTCTCAGACTGTTCAACACGTCCTGACTACCCGACAGATAGCTCGCTGCAGATTGGGATGACAGTGAACGGTCTTGCGCCCTTCGCCTTTGGCTCTCAGCCGTATCCAACTGGTTCTGCGCCGTCTCGACTTGAGCTTCTGCCTCAGCTACCACGCTTGTAGCGGACGTGATATCGTTTTCGACGGCGGCTATTTCCGCGCGTTTGTCGGCAATCTGGCTGTAAATTTCACGGACAGCAGCATCATCCTGCGCATCGGCCGTTGCACTTGCGAATGAAAACCAGGTCACTGCGAACGCAAGGAACAGACCTCGTCGCATAAAATTTTCCGGAAGTGTCGGCACAGAAACCATATCTTCCCACCCGCGTGCAGAGTTCGCCGGTCACCGATGAAATCCGCGTTCGTCCCGCACGCATCATGCATTCTAATCATGTTTATTTCAAGTAAGGCGGAAATATCTCACAGAAAACAACGCAAATACCATCTCGTCTGCACGCATGGCTCCAAACTCCATGAATAGGCGGAATTCGTTTTTTGAATGACCCCGGCAATTCCCATTCCGTTCAATCTCTTCTACAGAAGAGACAACGAATGAAGTGACATACACTCGAGGGAGATACACATGGCAGACACAGGCAGCACTCCACAACTGGATACCCACTCTCCGGAGATGAACGATCTTCGCATGTCAGACGCGGCACGCCCGCTTTACGAGCATGTAAAATCCTTCATCGCCGAAGTCGTTGAACCTATGAGCGTGGAATTCCACCGTCTGGGTGAAGGCAAAACAGACCCTTGGAGCTATGCCCCGGGTCAGCTGGAAGCGCTGGAAGCGGCTAAAGACGAAGCGAAAAAGCAAGGTCTCTGGAACTTCTTCCTGCCGGACGCACACACAGGCGAAGGCCTCAAAAACCTCGACTATGCCTATATTGCTGCAGAGCTTGGCAAAAACCCGCTTGCATCTGAAACCATGAACTGCGCGGCGCCAGATACCGGCAATATGGAAGTTCTGGAACGCGTCGGCACGCCAGAGCAAAAAGAGAAATGGCTAAAGCCACTCCTGAACGGTGAAATCCGTTCTGCTTTCGCGATGACCGAGCCTCACAACGCGTCTTCTGATGCACGCAACATCTCAATGACCGCCGTGCTTGAAGGCGATGAGTGGGTCATCAATGGTGAGAAGTACTATATTTCTGGTGCAGGCGACCCACGCTGCCGCATCATGATCTGCATGGTCAAAACCAGCCCCGATGCCGAACCACACAAACAACAGTCTCAAATTCTGGTCCCACTGCCGCATCCGGGCGTAACGATTGTCGACGGCATGATGGTGTTCGGCGACTATGATGCCCCACACGGTCATATGCATCTGAAGTTTGAAAATGTGCGCGTGCCGAAAGAAAACATGCTGCTCGGTGAAGGCCGCGGTTTTGAGATTTCTCAGCTGCGTCTTGGTCCAGGCCGTATTCACCACTGCATGCGCTCTCTTGGCTCTGCAGAGCGCGCGCTCGACCTCATGGTTCGCCGCGGTCTTGCTCGCACAGCGTTTGGTCAGCCACTCGTCAAACTGGGCGGCAACCGAGAGAAAATCTCCCGCGCACGTATCGAAATCGAAGCTATGCGCATGATGGTTCTCAAAGCTGCGAAAGCTATGGACGTGCTCGGTAATAAGGAAGCACGTGTCTGGATTTCCATGGTGAAAGCTATGGTGCCGGAAAAAGTCTGCAACATCATTGACGATGCGATTCAGATGCATGGCGCGACCGGTGTTTCGCAATGGTCTCCACTGTCACGCATGTATGCCCAGCAACGTACTCTGCGCCTTGCTGACGGACCTGATGAAGTCCACCACATGGTCGTTGGACGAAATGAAGAACGCAAATACTCTGGCGACGACACAGAAGACCCGGTTCTGGCGGCTGTCTGGCGTAAATAGTCTTTGCGAATTGATCAGAAACAAAGAACGCGCGGCCACGGTCGCGCGTTTTTCATTTCTACTATCACCACCGGCATCATTCATCACGCCTTTGCGACTGGTCGCCCACGCCCGATGAGATTACACTGAACGAATGATCGCCTCTCCCCACGCCTATGATTCACACGTGCTGGACGTCGTCTCAATGCTTTTGAGCTGGGTCGAAGCCGGAGAGAAAGCCGCATTGGCCCTGATAACCGAAACGCAAGGCGGCGGGGTCCGCGCGCCCGGCGCGCTGATGGCGATCTCCGAAAAGGGTAAGTCCTGCGGTTACCTGTCAGGTGGCTGTATTGACCAGGATGTGATCGGACACGCCCAAACCGTCATCGAGACAGGTTGTCAAAAATCTCTTCATTACGGCGCAGGGTCGCCGTTCTTGGACCTGCCGCTCCCCTGCGGCGGTGCCATTCACCTCACGATTATTCCCGCAACAGACATTTCGACGCTTCTATCCGTTCGTGACGAGTTGATATCTCGCAGTCCAGTCGGCCTCGACCTCGACGAATCCAGAGGGCTTACCATTTCGAAGGGTTATCTGGCCGAAACCGCTCAGTTCACCTACGCACCAAAACTAAGGCTTAGAATATCAGGCCGGGGCGCAGATTGCCTTGCGCTCGCACGTCTCGGCAGTGCAAGCGGATACGATATTCACCTGCAATTGCCTGATCCTGACGACTACGCTGCAGCGCAAAACATCGGCACAGCAAAACTTGAGCTACTCACGACACCAGATACTCTTCCTGATGTGTCGGACGACGCCTGGACAGCCTTTGTCCTCATGTTTCATGACCGGCATTGGGAAGTAAAATTGCTGCAGCAATCTCTGCAGCAAAATGCCTTCTTCATTGGTGCGGTCGGCAGTCGCCGAACCCATCTGGTTCGCTGTCAGGACCTCTCCGAAAGCGGGGTACCGTCCAATCAAATCGCTCGAATTCATGGACCTGTCGGGCTTGTTCCATCACTTCGGGATTCCTCATCCATCGCCGTGTCAGCGCTCGCAGAAATCATCTCCTGCTTTCAGAAGAACACGCACAATGTCTACGCCAATTCGGCCTGCATACTGCTGGCTGCCGGTCAGTCCGTGCGTTTTGAAAATGGTGACAAATTGCTGGCTGAGCTCGACGGCCTTCCCGTTCTCAAACACACAGCAGCTCTATGTGATGACAAACGCTTCAAAAGCAAAATTGGCATTACAGGCCGCAGAGAGACAGAGCGGCAATCCATACTTCGCCAGCATGCATGGAATATAGTAGAAAATGTTGCGGCCCAAGAGGGGCTGGCCTCATCGCTGCGCCTTGCCATTCAAGTTGCTCAGGCACAGGCTGACATTCAATCGGCTCTCGTTCTGCTGGGCGACATGCCCTTCGTTCCATCGGACCATATTGAACGCTTGTATCAGGCGCTCGAACCGGGCGTGAGTGCAGTCATCTCCCGCAATGGTGACGTTATTTGTCCGCCCGCCCTTTTTTCACGTGCCGTTTTTGAAAACATTCTGGCAGCTGATGGAGACCGCGGAGCAAACGCGATTTTCAAAGACCTTCAAAACACACGTATTGTTGACCTCGACACAACTGCCGCAGCAGACATAGATACGGTGAGTGATCTGAAACGTCTTGAAGGAACGATTCTTGGCTGACGACATGCCACATAAGAATCCAGCCGAACTGATCGATCAGTTTGGACGCAAAATCTCATACCTCCGTCTGTCTGTGACCGACCGGTGTGACTTGCGTTGCACATATTGCATGTCTGAACACATGACCTTCCTGCCAAAGAAAGATCTGCTCACTCTGGAAGAGCTATCCATTCTTTCCAATGCATTCATCGATCGGGGCGTTCGTAAGATACGTATCACCGGCGGAGAACCACTGGTCAGAAGAGACATCATTTCATTGTTTGATACGTTGGGGCGCCGTCTTGGGTATGAGCTGGACGAGCTTACGCTCACAACAAACGGCACACTTCTGCCACGCTATGCTAAGGATTTGTACGCGTCAGGTGTTCGGCGCATCAATGTCTCGCTGGACTCTATTGACGAGAACAAGTTCCGAACAATTACCCGGACAGGAAATCTGAAAACCGTCCTGAATGGGTTAGACGCTGCACGTGAAGCAGGACTAAAGGTCAAGCTCAACACAGTTGCCCTGAAAGACCAGAACACGGCGGAACTTCCGCAGATGATTTCCTGGGCCCATGCTCAGGGCTTTGACATGACCCTGATCGAGGTCATGCCATTAGGCGAAACCGGCGAAGACCGTTTTGATCAATACATCCCCCTACCCGCGATCAGAGAGCAGCTGGAAACGCAATGGACGCTGACCGACCTTCCATCGGTCGACAATAATGCTGGCCCGTCCCGTTATGTGCGCATTGAAGAAACGGGCGGCAAGCTGGGCTTTATCACCCCGCTCACCAACAATTTCTGTGCCGGGTGCAACCGTGTACGCGTTACCTGCACCGGACAGATTTATATGTGCCTTGGGCAGGATGACAGCGTCGACTTACGTGCAGCATTGCGTTCAACAGATGCGCCGGGCGCAGCACTAAATGCAGCGCTGGACCGTGCAATGATCGCCAAACCAGAACGCCATGAATTTGAAATCGGTCCCGATGGTCAGAACTCCGGCGTATCCCGACACATGTCCATAACGGGAGGCTGAGCCATGGCTGAAATCTTATATTTCGGTCGCATGAGTGATGTAACAGGCATGCTATCGGAAACCGTATCGCTGCCCGACAATGTCAGGACAACATCGGACATTCGTCTCTGGGCGGAAAGTCGGTTCAAGGCGGATGGCGCTTTTCTTGAGCCAACGGTGCGGCTGGCCATCAATAGCGAGATCGTAACCGACCCTTTCCCAGTGAACGCCGGCGATGAGATCGCCTTCATGCCTCCAGTGGGCGGTGGCTGATATGTCAGTGATTGTGTCAGAGGATGCACTGAACGCAGGAACATTGCTTTCTCAGTTCGAGGCAAACACCAAAAATGCGGGCGGCGTTGTGAGCTTTTCCGGAATTGTGCGAGGCCAAAAGGGCGAAAACAAAGTGCGCGCTCTCCTGTTACAGTCCTATTCCCCGCTTACGGAAAACGGCATTCAGGCCGCAGTCGAAGACGCAAAACAGAGATGGCCACTCACCTCAGTTTTGGTCCACCACCGGATTGGAGAAATCCAGGTTGGTGAAACCATCGTGTTCGTCGCCACTGCGTCAGAACATCGTCGCGACGCGTTTGAGGCCGCCGACTTTCTAATGGATTATCTGAAGACCGAAGCCGTCTTCTGGAAAAAAGAAATCACCGAAACCGCTGAGACCTGGATCGAGCCTCGCAAAGAGGACTATCAGGACAAGCTCCGCTGGAACTGAACAGGACGCACGACATGCCCGGCATTGATGACACTCTGACCTTCAAGCCCGTACGGATCGCTATTCTGGTGGTCAGCGATACGCGTACTTTTGAAACGGACACGTCCGGTCAATTGCTGGCAGACCGCCTGACAGAAGCTGGCCATACGCTGGCCGACCGTAAAATCGTTCGCGATGATACGGCTAAAATTCGGTCCACCGTGCAGGGCTGGATTGCTGATCCGGAAATCGATGTCGTCATCACAAGCGGCGGCACCGGCCTGACCGGACGAGACATCACACCTGAAGCCCTGGTTCCGCTCTTTGACAAAATCATTGAAGGCTTTTCTGTGGTTTTCCATCAGGTAAGCTATCAGAGTGTAGGCCTCTCGACGTTACAATCGCGCGCGGTCGCAGGTCTGGCACAAGGGACTTTTATCTTCTGCCTGCCAGGCTCGACCGGTGCAGCAAAAGACGGTTGGGACAAAGTCATCTCCTTCCAGTTGGACAGCCGATACCGGCCATGCAATCTGGTCGAGATCATGCCTCGCCTCATGGAGAAATAATCCATGTCCGAGCTCACACACATCGGTCCCGATGGACGCGCCAGAATGGTCGACATTTCCGATAAAGCCACAACAGACCGTCTGGCAATTGCCCGCGGCAAGATATTCATGCAGCCCGAAACACTGTCGCTTTCATTAGGTGGAACGACCAAAAAAGGGGACCCCGTCGGCATATCCGAACTGGCTGGCATCATGGGCGCAAAGCGCACATCGGACCTGATTCCACTGTGCCACCCACTCCCCCTGACGAGTGTTAAAGTCGAAATCGGACCAGATGAAACTCAATCTGCGCTTATTGTGACAGCACGCGCTAAAACCAGCGGCCAGACGGGCGTCGAAATGGAAGCTTTAACCGCAGTGTCCATTGCCTGCCTTACTCTCTACGACATGCTGAAAGCGGCAGATAAGGCCATGAAAATCAGCGATATCGAGCTTATTGAAAAGCTGGGTGGAAAGTCTGGTCATTATCAGAAAACTGAATCGCCATAGCCTCAACAGTGCGCAGCAAGCGAAAATCTAAACATGGTTATGACATTTTCGTGAGCGGTAGGCAGCACCAATTTTTTCGATTATCGTGATGGTTAAACGCGGGATATTCGCTCTTCGGAAATAGCGGATATCCAGATCACAATCCGTCACGGCTTAGGTGAGTTTGAACCTTCGCTGAGTGGTGCAGACACATACCCAGCGGATTAGGGACACTGGAAGCGCGAGAGAATGGGACGATTGAATATCAATGGCGAGATTGTTGAAGTCGAGTTTGACGACGACACGCCCCTGCTTTGGGTCTTACGTGAGCAGCTTGGCCTGACGGGCACGAAATTCGGATGCGGCGTCGCTCAGTGCGGCGCATGTACTGTCCATATTGATGGGCAGGCCATTCGGTCCTGCGTTTATCCGGCGTCTGCCATTACCGAAGCTGAGCAGATCACGACTATTGAGGGTCTCTCTGAAGCTGGCGATCACCCCGTACAGCAAGCATGGGAAGAACTCGATGTTCCTCAGTGTGGATACTGCCAACCTGGCATGATTATGGCCGTTGCTGGGATGCTGAACAACAATCCAGAAGCCAATGATGAAGACATCGATGCAGAGATCACCAATATCTGTCGTTGCGGCACATTTGGTCGCGTGCGCCGCGGTGTGCATCTCGCAAAAACCAAAATGGCGTAAGGGGAAAGATCATGGGTAAAACACTGACACTTTCCCGCCGCGGGTTCCTCGTCGCAACCGGCGCAACTGGCCTGACCCTTGGCGTGCTTGGCGCCTGTTCCGGACCATCTGACACTGAGGTCGATATTTCAAACCTCCCGCCAAACCCGGAGGTCAACGCATGGGTTCATATCGCCCGCGATGACACCGTTATAGTGCGGATCGCCCGTTCTGAGATGGGTCAGGGCACGCTGACCGGACTCGCTCAGCTTGTTGCGGAAGAACTTGGCGCAGACTGGGAAAAGGTGACCACCGAATACCCTACTCCGGGCGAAAACCTCGCGCGCGACCGCGTCTGGGGCGATTTCCTTACGGGCGGAAGCCAGGGCATTCGCGGCTCTCACCAATATGTCCGCGAGGGTGCCGCCGCTGCACGCATTATGCTCGTTCAGGCCGCCGCAGAGGAATGGGGCGTTCCTGCTGGCGAGTGCACCGTCAACAAAGGCGTAATCTCACATGCGGGCTCCGGCAATGAGACAAGCTTCGGCGCCGTTGCCGATGCCGCGTCCGAGCTGACACCTCCAACCGAAGTCACGCTGAAAGATCCATCTGAGTGGACAATTATCGGTCAGCCGCTTCCTCGTCTGGACACCAAGGATAAAGTCACGGGCGTGCAAAAATATGGTGCCGACCTGCAAATGGAAGGCATGCTAAATGCCTCCATCAAGGCAGCACCACGGCGCAACGCTACGCTTGCAAGTTTTGACGCATCAGCTGTGTCCGATATGCCGGGCGTCGTACGTGTTATGGCGGTGGGCGAGAATGCGGTTGCTGTCGTCGCAGACACCTGGTGGCATGCAAACAAAGCCCTGCAGGCATTGCCCATCGAATGGGAAGGCGGCGATGCCTTCAACTCTGCCGACTTCGAAGCAGAGCTTGTTGATGGCCTGACATCAGATCAAGCTGTCACCGGATATGAAGTCGGCGACGTGGATGAAGCGTTTTCGAACGCTGATCAGATCATCGAAGCCGTCTACAACATGCCGTTCCAGAGCCACGCTCCGATGGAGCCAATGAACGCGACTGCGCTATATACATCGGAAAAGTGCGAAGTCTGGTGCCCGACGCAAAACGGCGAAGCAGCTCTTGCTGCGGCGGCTCAAGCATCGGGCCTGCCAATTCAGCAGTGCGAAGTCTATAAATTGCTGCTTGGCGGCGGATTCGGCCGACGCGGCATGACAGACTATGTCACTCAGGCCGTTCTGATTGCTAAAGAAATGCCCGGCACGCCTGTCAAACTGCTCTGGTCACGAGAAGAAGATCAGGCACAGGGCTTTTACCACCCTACCACCAAAGCTCGCGTGCGTGGGTCACTCGACTCAGAAGGCAATCTGACCGGTGTGAATGTACGTATTTCAGGCCAATCCATTCTGGCCGGCATCATGCCGCAAGCGATTGTAAACGGTATGGATATCGCGACCTTCCAGGGGCTCGCTAACCCGAACAATCCACGTACCGCGGACCAAAGCCTGAAATATACCTTCCCGAATTTCCGCGCTGATCATGCGATGCGTAACCCGCCAGTTCGTCCGGGCTTCTGGCGCGGCGTAAACGCGAACCAGAACGCAATCTATCTCGATTGTCTGATGGATGAACTCGCAGAAGCCGCCGGTCGTGATCCACTGGAATTCAGACTTGCGCATATGCAAGATAGCCCGGAACTCGCAGGCGTTCTTCAGGCAGTTGCGGATACTGGAGGCTGGGGCAGCGATGATGGCAAACACCGGGGCCTCTGCGCATTCTATTCATTCGGAGCGTACACTGCAGCATGTGCGGAAGTGACGGTGGACGACAATGGCCAGCTAAAGATCGATCGGATTGTTGCTGCAACTGACCCTGGCTATGCCGTTAACCCGCAACAGATCGAAGCTCAGGTTGAAGGCTCTTTCGTATATGGCCTGTCTGCCATGCTGTACGGCAATATCACATTTGTAGAAGGCGAAGTGCAGGAAACGAATTTCGACACCTACAATGTGATGCGCATTTACGAGATGCCAGAGGTCGAAACGATCATCATGCCATCAGGCGGGTTCTGGGGCGGTGTCGGCGAGCCAACAATCGCCGTGGCCGCACCGGCAGTGCTGAACGCGATTTATGCAGCAACGGGCAATCGCGTGCGCGAGCTGCCACTCAATTATCGCAATTTGCGCGAGGCCTGATGTGATCGCATGGAAACATGCCACGATGATAATTCTGTCGGCAGCCGTGATGGGCTGCCGATCTCCCGTTGAACACCAGCGACTCACACCAACGGACCCAGTGGTTTCAGATTCCGACGATATTGAAGCGATTGCACTCAGTTGTTCAGGCTGCCATGCCGACGAAGCCCGACCGGGAATCCCCGCACTGAGCGGTTTGTCTTCCGGCGACCTCTACGACAGCCTTTCCTCATACAAGCGCTCAACGGATGGAAGCACTGTCATGCATCGTATTGCGCGAGGGTATTCAGACGAGGAACTTCAAAGGCTGGCAGAGCATTTTGGTGAGGAAAGCTGATATGCCGACGCAGCCATTCTTTCCCAACCGACGAGACCTCCTAAGCCTTATTAGCGCCGGCACGATAAGCGCGATGCTTCCAGCTAAAGTCTATGCTCAGACCCACGCTCGAATTGTCGTCATTGGCGGCGGGTTTGGGGGTGCGACAGCCGCTCGAGAGCTCAAGGCGTATATGCCAAATGCGCAGATCACCTTGATTGAATCCAACTCCGTCTACACCGCTTGTCCGTTCAGCAATCTCGTCATTGGCGGATTGAGGGATCTCTCAGCACAGAGATTTTCCTACGACTCATTATCGGCCAGTGGGGTGAATGTCGTTTTCGACACGGCCACGGATGTGGATGCCACAACGCAGACCGTCTCACTGTCGTCCGGAACATCGCTTTCATACGATCGCCTCATCTTATCACCCGGCATTTCAATTCGATGGAACGCCATTGAGGGATATGACGAAGAGGCCTCCGCCATCATGCCTCATGCCTGGAAAGCTGGCACCCAGACCACAGTGCTGCGCCAACAATTAGAAGCGCTCGACGATGGTGAAAACGTTATCCTGACGGCTCCTCCAGCCCCTTTCAGATGCCCGCCCGGACCTTATGAGCGCGCCAGCCTGATCGCCGCTTATCTGAAATCCAACAAACCACGATCGAAGCTCATCATTCTTGATGCCAAAGATCAGTTTTCGAAAATGCCACTTTTTCTCGAGGCCTGGGCCGAACACTATCCTGATCATCTGGAATGGCGCGGGGCTTCTGACGATGGACGTGTTTCACGGGTCTCGCCTTCCACGCGAACGGTTCATACTGATTTCGAAGATTTGTCTGCCGGGGTCGTCAATGTGATCCCACCACAAAAGGCCGGTACGATAGCAGAACGCGCAGGCGTAACGGATGCGACGGGCTGGTGCCCGATTGACGCTGTGTCATTTGAATCAAAATTGGTGGCTAGCGTGCATGTCATTGGCGACGCGACCATCGCGGCGCCCATGCCGAAATCTGCATTCTCTGCAAATCTTCAGGCCAAAGTTTGCGCTCTGGCCGTTGCCGAACTGATGAGTGGCCACAGCCCTTCGGCAACCACACTCGCCAACACTTGCTATTCCTATATTACCGAAGATCAGGCCATTTCGATTGTGGGCGTTTATCACAATGAAGACGGAGTTTTATCATCAGTCCCTGACGCAGGTGGCATCAGCCCACTTGCTGCCGACGCTGGCATCCGACAGCTTGAAGCTATTCAGGCAGCAAGCTGGTTTGAGACGATCACCGCGGAGGCGTTTGGTTGAACCCGAAGCCCCCTTTAAGCACTCTTCTGACGGCACTCGTCGTTGCGGCATGTCACGCTGATGCCCCTCGCCCGGTATCTTCGAACCAGATAATTGATGACGCCATTCCTCAACCTGTTTCCAATGTCGATGCCTCTGCCGAAATCGGGCAACAAGTCTTCTCTGACCGTGATCAGGGGCATTGTGTGCTTTGCCATGTTATACCAGCTGTCGACGCGCCGTTTCAGGGCAATGTTGGTCCGGAACTGACAAATATTGGAGACCGGCTCTCACCGGGACAGATCAGACTTCGCATAGTGGATGTGCAATCGATTTCCCCAGAAACTGTCATGCCCTCATATTATCGTATTCATGACCTATATCAGGTAGACGATGATTATGCAGGCCGCCCTATCCTCTCAGCCGATCAGGTCGAACATCTGGTTGCCTTTCTGTCAGTTCAGAAAGACGCTCAGTAATGCCTTCTGATTTACCGCACAGCCATGGCCGCAGACAGTTCCTGAAGCTCGGCAGCTCAGGTCTCGCTGTTGCTCTCATCCCCGTTTCAGCCTTTGCAGAAACCGATGACATGCTAGCCGCGCAGGCGGAGCTTTTTGGGGACCGTCCGGTTCAGACGGGCCGGGTTTCAGTCGACTTGCCGCCTATCGCTGAAAACGGATTTTCAGTTCCGATCAATATTCAGGTCGACAGCCCAATGACTGAAGATGACTACGTAAGTCAGATCGTCATCCTGTCGCCGCGCAATCCATTGCCAGTCCTGGCGCAATACCATTTAACGCCAAGAAATGGCCTCGCCGCTGTATCAGCGCGGATTCGGCTGGGCGGCACGCAGAGCATTCGCGTAATAGCCGAAATGAATGATGGAACGCTCTGGTCTGGCGAGAAAGAAACGCTCGTGACGCTAGCAGCCTGCGTTGTATTGTGAGCCCGTCATGACAACCATTCGCCTTTCCGTACCAGACACTGCCGAGCGCGACGAAATCATTCAGATACGCGCGATGATCCAGCACGACATGGAGAGTGGCTTTCGCGTGGGTGCGCGCGGCGAGTTTCTACCCCGCGATATCATCACCCGATTTGAATGCTTCTATAATGGCGACCAAGTGTTCGCTGCTGACTTTCATCCCGGTGTCGCGGCCAATCCATTTCTGGAGTTTCATGTCCGCGCAACAGACAGTGGATCGTTCGAATTTGTCTGGACCGACCAGCATGGTGAAGTCTGGACGGATACGGCCAGCATTCAGGTTTCCTGATGCGCTTGCTTTTTCTGTTTCTGAGCGGCTTTACGCTATCGGCATGTTCTGCGGCTGAACAACCCGCGCCCCGAAATCCCGGTTTGGACAGAGAAGAGATAGTTTCAGGTTCAGCCTTCCTAACCCCTGAAAGCCGCTCACTGCAGGCAGATAGTTTTAGCAATCCTGGATATCTTTGGGTCGATCGAGGCAGTGCTCTGTTTTCACAAACGCCCGAAGGCGGGACGCAAAGTTGTTCATCCTGTCACGAGGATGGAATGAGCGGCATTGCTGCCACCTATCCTGCGTTCGACGAACAGAACCAGACCCTCGTAAACCTTGAGGGCCGTATCAATCTCTGCCGTACACGCTATCAGAACAGCACGCCGCTCGAATATGAAAGCGACGATTTGCTGGCGCTCGCCGCCTTTATCGCCGAGCAGTCACAGGGCGTGCCCATCAATGTTGAGCTGACCGCAAACACTCAACCGGCCTACGACCGCGGCGAAGCCTATTTCTTTACGCGACGGGGCCAACTCAATCTCTCATGCCATAATTGTCATGATGAAAACTGGGGCAAGCAATTACGTGGCGATACGATCAGCCAGGGTCACGGAAACGGTTTTCCGGGGTACCGGTTAGAATGGGAAAGCTTTGGCTCATTACATCGTCGGCTCGCTGACTGCGATGCAGGCGTAAGAGCAGAACCCTTCCCTCTTGGCTCCCAGACCTATGTCGAGCTGGAATTCTATCTGGCAAATCGATCTCGGGGCCTTCCGATAGAAAGCCCGGGCATTCGGCGTTGAATATGCGGAAGGAAGCGGAGATTTATCAGGTGGTGCGGATGAAGGGACTCGAACCCCCACGCCTCTCGGCGCCAGAACCTAAATCTGGTGCGTCTACCAGTTTCGCCACATCCGCACACCTGAGCTGGCCCTTCTGACGGTTTTTGCCCCGCTTGGCAAGTCGAAAACCTGTGTTTCGGGCGTATTCACACAGGGTGGAGCGACGGGCACATACCCCGCGCACGAGCTCTCCAAACGCTCACAAGATTTGCGAGAAACAAAGCACGACATGCCTGCAAAAAAACCGCCCCAATCCCGTTGCGGGCACATGCCGCCGCGAGCCGAATATCAGACTATTCAGCATTGGTTTTACACATATGGCTCTGGCGAACGCGTTCACGGTTTTCTCTCAGGCAGGAAATCCATAGATTCCTGTTTTAATTCCGCTTTATTCAAATTCGGTTGAATTTTAACGTTCCACAATTTTACAAATTCGGAGTAGGCATAAACACTTGATGTCAATCATCGACACGCGAATAAACTGATCACAATTGCGCCAAAGGTCTGACCATTCTTTCATCAGCACAGGGCAATAATTGTTCAGCAGGCGGCAATAGTCATTTCTCGGGTTTTTTGACCCTTACGAGGGGCATAGGGAATGATAGGCCACATTGCCTGTCATATAAAAAATTGAATGGTAAGCGGGATGAAAAAGATTGAAGCGGTAATCAAGCCGTTCAAACTCGACGAAGTGAAGGACGCGCTGCAGGAAATGGGCCTGCACGGCATGACGGTGGTTGAAGCCAAAGGTTTTGGTCGCCAACGCGGTCACACTGAACTGTATCGCGGAGCGGAATACGTCGTCGACTTTCTCCCGAAACTTAAAATCGAAATTATCGTGGCCGACGAAATGGCAGAAGAAGCAATTTCTGTGATTACGAAGACCGCGCAGACAGGCAAGATTGGCGATGGCAAGATCTTCGTGTCTACCATTGACGATGTAGTCAGGATCAGAACTGGCGAACGGGGAAATTCAGCGGTCTAAAAGGCCCTACATTTTTTAAACAGTTAATCCAAATCTGGAGGGATAAAGTGTCTGACGAAGTTTTCAAAATGATGAAAGAAAAAGACGTCGAGTATGTGGATCTGCGATTCACCGACGTCCGTGGTAAACTTCAGCACGTAACATTCACCGCCGATGCTTTCGACGAAAGCATGTTTGAAGACGGTACGATGTTTGATGGTTCTTCCATCGCGGGCTGGAAAGCCATCAACGAGTCCGACATGGTCCTGATGCCTGACGCATCTACGGTCAAAATCGACCCGTTCTTCCAGCAAACCACCATGACGGTGAAGTGTGACATTCTCAACCCGGGCACGATGGACGCATACAACCGCGACCCACGCATGACCGCGAAAAAAGCTGAGATGTACCTCAAGTCTACCGGCATTGGTGACACAGCTTACTTCGGCCCAGAGCCAGAGTTCTTCGTATTTGACGATGTGAAATGGTCTGTTCAGCCGCACAAAACCGGCTACCAGTTCGACTCTACAGAACTGCCGATCAACACCGACAAAGACTACGAAATGGGCAATATGGGTCACCGCCCAGGTCCAAAAGGCGGCTACTTCCCAGTACCACCAGTCGACTCCGAACAAGACATGCGTTCAGAAATGCTCGCGGTCATGAAAGAGCTCGGCATGAAGCCTGAGAAGCAGCACCACGAAGTTGCTCCAGCTCAACACGAGCTCGGCATGGTTTTCGGCACGCTGCTTGAAATGGCTGACCGCGTACAAGACTACAAATACGTTGTTCACAACGTAGCTGCGTCTTACGGCAAGTCTGCGACCTTCATGCCTAAGCCAATGTATCTCGACAACGGCTCTGGTATGCACGTTCACCAGTCTATCTGGAAAGACGGCGGACCAACCTTCGCTGGCGACCTTTACGCTGACCTGTCTGAAACCTGCCTTTACTACATTGGCGGCGTTATCAAGCACGCTAAAGCACTGAACGCTCTGACAAACCCACTGACGAACTCTTACAAGCGTCTCGTCCCGGGCTTCGAAGCGCCAGTTATGCTTGCTTACTCTGCACGTAACCGTTCAGCGTCTATCCGTATTCCTTACGGTTCTTCTCCGAAAGCAAAACGCATCGAGACCCGCTTCCCGGATCCAGGTGCAAACCCTTACCTCGCTTTCGCTGGCCTCCTCATGGCTGGTCTCGACGGCATTCAAAATCAGATCCACCCAGGCGACGCTATGGACAAGGACCTGTACGAACTGCCACCAGAAGAAGCTAAGTCTATCCCACAGGTTTGTGGTTCTCTGCGTGAAGCTCTGGAAAGCCTCGATGCTGACCGTGAGTTCCTCAAAGCAGGCAATGTATTCGACGACGATCAGATCGACGCTTACATCGACCTCAAAATGGAAGAAGTGTATAACTTCGAAATGCACCCACACCCTGTCGAATTCGAGATGTACTACAAAGTATAATCTTACTTTCACAGCGCCGGCCTTGCCGGTAGTCAGCCGCCGACATCTCAAGATGTCGGCGGTTTGCTTTTTGTTGGTAACTCTATGGAAAAATCTCTGCTTTGGAGATTCGACCATGCGTCCGCACACACTGTTTTCCGTTCTTGCACTCGGGTTAACCGCCCTGCCCGCGACTAGCGAAGAGGTTGCGCCTCCTCCGAGTTTCGCATGCACAGTGCTCAATGAACGGAGTGACTGGATCGATATTTTCGAGCGTACCGATGCGCGCTGGGGCGTAAGCGTCGAAGCTCAGCTCGCGCTCATCGCTGAGGAATGGCAAATTCAAGCCGACAATATTCCGTCACGCTGGCGCCTCGAATGGACAATACTGGATCGTGGCGAACCTGGAATTCAGACCGGATATTTCGAGGCCACCTGGCAACGTTATCAGGCCGAAACCAACAATTTGCACGCATCACCAAACAGATTGGCCAATGTATCAGATTTCATCGGATGGTATTTTGCTTCATCATCCGAATACGTCGAATTTCTTCCAGGCGACGCTGCTGCCTTCTACATCATCTGGCGGCGTGGTCCGCGCTATTATGAAACCGGACAATGGCAGAGCAATACGGGCCTGATCTATCGTGCGCAGACCTTCGCCGAGAACGCCCAGCAAATCTCTCACGATCTTCAGTCCTGCCCGGTTGATCACTCAGGCTCAGATGAGAACCGATCGCTATTTTCCGGCGAAACAGACGGTGTCGCACGCCCATGGTCCTGGCATCGCCGCCATAGCGCCTCTGAAAACTGGATTGGGACGCTCAGAAACTAGCTCTTTTTATGGGTTTTAAAAAAACCTCTCTGAGCCAGAAGAGTAGAAATCAAACCCTCATTCGGCGCTGCGCGCCCCATTTTGGCAAGTTTCGACACCTGATACGCATACCAGGTAATGTTTGCATAACGGTGCAGAGCCCTCACCCAGGGAAACGGACTTTTCGCGCCAAAGACATGTGCGGACAGACCACTTTCCGGTGGGGCGATATGGTGCAGATCTGCCAACTGTTCGGAGATCAGGTCTTTCGGGGCATAAGGATCAATACACAATGGCCGGGCCAGTCCAATTGCATCGGCTCTGCGAAAATCTATCGACATTTCCATCGCCTCACGCGAACGAAATCCGCCGCTCGCAATAACGGGTATCGTAGATACATCCCGGATCGCAGAGGCATATTCGGCGAAATAGGCCTCCTCTGCGACAATAGACGCTTTCAACCTACCATCTGAGTACACATGGCTCTCTCCATCGACGCCAAACATCTGTGGTTGTTCGTAATTGCCGCCCGATATTTCGATGAAATCGACACGCTCTGTGTGTAGCCAGCCGACAAGCTCCAGAACGTCTTCAAAGGTTAGTCCGCCGCGCTGGAAATCAGCGGCATTCAGTTTAACCCCAATAGCAAACTCATTGCCTGTTATCTCTCGTGCTCGCCGAAAGATCTCCATCAATATACGGCTACGGTTTTCTAACGTGCCGCCCCATTTGTCAGTCCTGAGATTGGTGCGAGGCGACAGAAACTGCGAAATCAGGAAGCCATGAGCAGCCTGAATTTGAACGCCGTCAAATCCACTCGTCTGGGCGATTGATATGGCGTGCACAAAACGCCCAATGATATCTTCAATTTCGTCTTCCGTCAGCGCACGGGGCGGCGCAAATGAAAGAAAGCCGCCGCGGCCAAATTTCATCGGCACAGCAGAGGGCGCTACTGGCCGCTCACAGCATACACTCGGGCATTGGCGACCAGCATGATTGACTTGCATGATAATGCGCGCAGGCCCCTGTCTGACTGCATCTGACAGCCGTTTGAGGTCATCACGCACTTTCAAACCATCCGCCGGGTCAATAATGATGTTTCCGGGCGCTTCAGGATAGCGCCTGTCGACCATAACGTTTCCGGTGATCAGCGCGCCCGCGCCACCTTCAGCCCATCGTTGATACAAGGCCACATGATCCGTCAGCACTTTTCCATCGGATTCTGCCAGATATTCGGATACCGCTGACTTAACGATGCGATTAGGCAGCACCAATCCACAAGGAAGTGTCAAAGCCTGACCAAGTGGCGTTGTCATATGGGTTTCCTCAGGCGATTGATAGGTGAACTGAGCGACTCATCTATATGGTATTAGCATGTCCACCTCACCAAATGTTCAACGTCAGGATCCGGAAGCATATTCGGCGAAAGATATCGAAGTCCTTGAAGGCCTCGAACCTGTTCGCCGTCGTCCGGGCATGTATATCGGCGGCACAGACGAGCGCGCCCTGCACCACCTTTTTGCAGAGGTGCTTGATAACTCCATGGACGAGGCCGTCGCCGGCCACGCCAGCTGGATTGATGTGTCGCTTTCCACAGATGGCTATCTGACCGTAACCGATAATGGTCGTGGCATTCCGGTCGACCCGCACCCGAAAATGCCAGACAAATCTGCGCTCGAAGTTATCATGACGACCCTGCACGCTGGCGGTAAGTTTTCATCCAAGGCTTACGAAACTGCGGGCGGTCTGCATGGTGTCGGTATTTCGGTTGTGAACGCGCTCTCAGAGCGGGTCGAAGTTGAAGTCGCCCGAAACAAGACGCTATATAAACAAAGCTTTGAGCGCGGCCACTGCATGGGCCCAATCGAAAACCTCGGCACCGTCAACAATCGCCGGGGCACGAGCGTTCGCTTTAAACCTGATGCGGAAATCTTCGGTGATAAGGCTCATTTCAAGCCAAAGCGCCTGTTCCAGATGGCAAAATCCAAAGCCTATCTGCAGAGCGGCGTTGAAATTCGCTGGCATTGTGACGAGAGCCTTTTACCGCCGGACGGTTCAGTGCCTGCAGAAATGGTTCTCCATTATCCAAACGGACTGGCTGACCAACTCGCCGAATGGCTGAAAGAAAAGTCTGTCATTACCGACAATCCATTCACGGGTCGGGTTGATTCAGCTGCATCCGGCAAAGTCGAATGGGCTGTTTTCTGGACGGCTCAGGGCTTTGGGGAATCTGACAGTCAGATCCGGTCATTCTGTAACACCATTCCAACGCCTGAGGGCGGCACACACGAAGCCGGACTTCGCTCCGCCCTCACCAAAGGTCTGCGCGCCTATGGTGAGCTGAAAGGCCTCAAAAAGGCCAGTCAGATCACGGCTGAAGATGTGCTCGGCACCACCGGCACCCTCCTCTCCGTCTTTGTGCCGAACCCGGAATTTCAGGGGCAGACCAAAGACAAGCTATCGACAACGGCAGCGTTTCGACTTGTTGAAAGCGCTGTACGGGATAGGTTTGACCATTGGCTCGCCGCGTCTCCGAAAGAGGCCGACAAGCTACTGGATTGGGTTGTCTCACAATCAGACGACCGCCTGAAGCGCCGTAAAGACAAGGAAGTGTCCCGTCAGTCGGCGACACGCAAACTCAGATTGCCGGGTAAGCTCGCCGATTGCTCCAGCAATTCGCCGGAAGGCACTGAGATTTTCCTCGTGGAAGGCGACTCAGCTGGCGGCTCAGCCAAACAGGCACGTAATCGTGCCACCCAGGCCATTCTTCCACTACGCGGTAAAATCCTGAACGTTGCGAATGCCAGCTCCGACAAGCTCGCAAAAAATCAGGAATTGTCCGACCTCACGCTCGCGCTGGGCTGCGGACAAGGCAAGAAATTCGACATCAGCACACTTCGTTATGACCGCGTCATCATCATGACCGACGCGGACGTAGACGGCGCGCACATCGCTGCCCTGCTCATCACCTTTTTCTTCCGCCAGATGCCAGACCTTGTTCACTCAGGTAAGCTTTATCTGGCTATGCCGCCGCTCTATCGCCTGTCTGCGGGCGGCAAAACCGTCTACGCCATGGATGACGCCCACAAGGACGAACTCCTGGACGCAAACTTCAAAAACCGGAAAGTGGATATCGGTCGCTTCAAGGGTCTGGGTGAGATGATGCCTGCTCAGCTCAAGGAAACAACGATGAATCCCGAAACTCGCACGCTCGCGCGCGTGGTTGTTCCGGAAAATTCTGAAGTCACACCAGATGATCTGGTTGAAACCCTGATGGGCCGCAAAGCAGAGCTTCGCTTTCAGTTTATTCAGGAAAATGCCCAGTTTGTCGAAGAACTGGATATCTGACGAACTGCAGTTTTCCAGTAACTGTTCATTCTTATCGATGCGTTTTATTTGACTTTAACGCGTCGATGAGTATTTTCCGCCAGATCAGGACCGACGGTACTTACCGCCCTGACCCATGAAATCATCACGGATTCAATATACCATATGACGTTTGACCAACTTGGATTGAGCGAGGAACTGCTCAAAGCCGTTTCTTCGGCCGGATACAGCGAACCTACACCAATTCAGGCGCAGGCCATTCCAAGTGTGCTCAGCATGCGCGACGTCACCGGTATTGCTCAAACAGGTACGGGTAAAACCGCTGCATTCGTACTGCCAATGATCGATCGCCTCGCGCACGGACGCTCACGCGCTCGTATGCCGCGAAGCCTGATCCTGGAGCCGACACGCGAACTTGCATCTCAGGTCGCCGAAAACTTCGAAAAATATGGCGTCAACCATAAGCTCAACATGGCGCTTTTGATTGGCGGCGTATCCTTTGGTGATCAGGACCGCCTTCTCATGCAAGGCGTGGACGTACTCATCGCAACGCCAGGCCGCCTGATTGACCAGTTCGAACGTGGTAAATTGCTTCTGACCGGCGTTGAAATGCTCTGCATCGATGAAGCAGACCGTATGCTCGACATGGGCTTTATTCCGGACATTGAGAAGATTTGCAAAATGCTGCCGCCACGTCGTCAGACACTACTCTTTTCTGCGACGATGCCACCAGAAATTTCCAAGCTGGCCTCTCAGTTCCAGACTGACCCAAAGCGTATTGAAGCATCGCGTCCAGCTCAGACTGCAGACACGATCACTCAGTACAAAGTCGAACTGTCTATGAATGATCACAAAGCGCGTCGCACAGCGATGCGCCGTGTCATTGAAAGCCGTGACGTTAAAAATGGTATCGTCTTCTGCAATCGAAAATCAGAAGTGGATATTGTCGCGAAGTCTCTGTCTAAGCATGGCCATGACGCTGCACCTATTCACGGTGACCTGCCGCAGGCTTATCGCACCCAGACGCTCGAAAAATTCCGTAATGGTGAACTGAAACTTCTTGTTGCGAGCGACGTTGCTGCGCGCGGCCTCGACATTCCTGATGTCGGGCACGTGTTCAACTATTCCCCACCACCAAATTCAGATGACTATGTTCACCGTATTGGCCGAACCGGACGCGCGGGTCGCTCCGGCGAGTCCTTTACTCTGGTTTGCCCGGAAGATGGTAAACTCTGGGACGCTGTTCTAAAGCGCGTCCAGAAAGACGTCGAAACTTTCATGCCTGAAGGTCTGGAAGATGAGCTGAAAGCGCTCGGTCCGTCCTCTTCATCACGGTCATCCAAATCTTCCTCACGTGGCAAAGAGAAATCCAGCTCACGTGGTAAAGAGCGCCCGGAAAATTCATCCAATCGCGAAAAAAGCAGAAAAAGCGATCGCGGCGGAAATGATTTCGATTTGTTGCCGCCAGCGCCTGCAGGCCCTGTCGTAGGCCTGGGCGATCACGTCCCCGCATTTTTGCAACGGCCAGTGTAAATCACGCCCAAAACCTGAAGTTCTGCAATCTTAGGCATTCGTGAAATTACTATTTCTGCGAATACTTCAGACGTGTCGATTTACGAGTTATTACCATTTGGTTGCCTGCAAATGATACGATTTGTAGAAAACATCAGCGTTGTTTTTCTTTACCTTTACCTTTTTGGTGTTTGATCGGGTCAAATCAGAATGACTAGCCCGGACACATAAAAAATGAATTTTGGGGATCTCACAGGCGATAAAGGTCGCGAAACGGGGCATCAGGCAGTAGATGGTGCCATCGATCAGCAGCTTGCGGCTTCTCCCCAGAACTATGAGTTGTGGCTGCACTATCAAAACGAATGGACGCCCGGCCTCAAAGACGATGTCGACGAGCTGCTTCAACGAAACGGGCTTATCGATGAGCGCGAAGCTGAGTTCCTGTACGACAAATACTTCAACTCAAGTCGCCTCAGTGCACATGCTGTTGAAACCGGCGCTAAACTGGCCAGCGAACTCACCGCTGCGCTTCAGGCACTCAATCTGGCCGGACACCGCACAGAGTCATTCTCCGAACATCTGGACGATGCTGCGACCGAGTTGGAAAACAACCGCCTCGACCCGGCGCGCCTGTTCGAGATCGTAACGAGCCTTTCCTCTGCGACACAGGAAATGTCAGCTCAGAACGCAGAGCTGACCAATCGCCTCGAGGAATCGTCTGCTGAAATCAGCGAACTGCGTACGCACCTACAGACCATTCGGGCCGAAGCGCTCACAGACTCTCTGACGGGCGTCGCAAACCGCAAACAGTTCGACAATATGCTGCGTTTCCGTGGGCAGGAGTCCCGAAGCCTCAAATATCCATTGTCCCTCTGCATTTGCGACATTGATCACTTCAAAACCTTCAATGACCGCTGGGGCCACCAGACGGGCGATCAGGTCATTCGGTTCGTTGCCGCTACCCTGGAACGCCTCGCCCTTAAAGATCACCTTGTTGCCCGTTATGGCGGCGAAGAGTTTGCCATCATTATGCCGCGCGTAACATCTTCTGAAGCCGTAGCTGTACTTGAGCGCATGCGTCGCGCCATCGAAGTCAAAAAACTGAAGCGTAAGTCCACGGGCGACACACTCGGCAATGTCACAATGTCGTTCGGCGTCGCCGAGATGACCGACGAAGACTCTTGCTCCACGCTGATCCGTCGCGCCGATGAGCAGCTTTATGCTGCCAAACGTGGTGGACGCAATCAGGTATGCTTTGACCGCCGTTCTATTACTCAGGCTGCGTAAACCCCTCTTGCATATATAGTTTGATAGGCTGGCAGAGTACCGGCCTTTTCAAAACCCCAGAAAGTAAGTAAACGCTCACTTGCGCTTAGGGAGTTCTGATGTTATGTGTATGCAACGGAGGAAAATATGCCAGCACAAACCCGAACACGGAACGCCAAGCCAAAAATTGAGCGCGCTGCAGTCGAACTGTTTATCAGCGAAGGCATTGATGCGGCCACGACGCGCCAGATCGCTGAACGCGCAGGCGTTTCTGAGGGCGCACTATACCGACATTACAAAGGTAAGGAAGAGCTGGCCGAAGGCTTGTTCATGGAAATCCATGATCGCATGTCTCGCCTCCTTATTGAAGCGGCACTTGCAGGGAGCGACCTTCATAGCCGCGTCAATGCGATCGTAAATGCCTATTGCGAACTCGCCGACGAAGACTGGCCGCTGTGCTGCTACCACCTATTGTTCATGAATCGCTTCATCAAAAACGATATTAAACGCGAAGATGACCCGGTTTCCCTGACTGAAGCCATGATTACTGACCTCATGGACAATGGACATATTCCCCCTGGCAACGCCCAGATCCTCGGTGCAATGTCACTGGGCGTGGTCATGCAGACCGGACAGAACAAGGCCTATAATCGCCTGGACCAGCCGCTCTCTGCCTATCGGGCCGAAATGGTCACAGCGATCATGGCAATCCTCAAATATCGCGAAAGCGACTTCCAGTGATACGCTCTATCCTGTTTGCGATCGCATACTGGTCGCTTTCAGTCATCTATGTGTTGATGATCCTGCCATGCCTGCTCCTTCCGGGAGACGGCGTAGTCCGCTGGCTCATCTTGAAATACACACAGTCCATGCGCTGGAGCCTTCGTGTTTTCGCGGGGTCGACCATGAAGTCCGAGGGAAAGAGCACCTGCCCGACGGTCCGTTTATTCTCGCGGCAAAGCATCAAAGCTGGGGCGATGGCTTCCTGATTTATCCGGAAACTGAGTCCATCGCCTTTGTAACCGGCGACCATCTTGAACGGTTTCCGTTTGTGGGGCGGATTTTGCAGAAGCTTGGCGCTATCGTCATCGACACATGCGGCGCTGGAGAACGCAAAGCGTCGTCACTGAGCGAGGGCCTCGAACAGATACGTCACGATAACCGTCGCATTCTGATTTATCCGGAGGGCCACCTCGCACCGGTCGACTATCATTTTAGATACAAGTCTGGCGTCTGGCACATGGCGAATGCGCTGAACATTCCTGTGGTTCCCGTCGCAACCAATATTGGTCTGTTCTGGAGACAGGAAGACTTCCGAAAGAATCAGGGTACCGCTCTGCTCGAATTCCTTCCGCCTCTTGATCCCTCCGTTGGAAAAGGCGACTTTATGGAAGCTCTGACAAGCTGCGTAGAACTCAAAACGGCGGAGCTTGTCGCAGAAGGCAGAGGCACTGAGTTTCGCAAAACGGTTCTTATTGAAGACCCAAAGACTGGTGAGCTCGCATCACCTCCTTGTGAACCCGAAACCTAACCCCTTTCCCATATTTAATAATTTTTTGCTGGATTTCGAAAATAGTTTATTGTATTTCAATATGCATCGGATTTAATGGCGGCATATTTTAGGGAGCTAACAATGATCAAATCCATTCTCGCAGCCTCAGCTGCACTCGCGGTCACGGCGCTTGGCGCTAACGCTGCATCAGCTGCTGCATGGGACTTCCGCGCTTATGCAGGAACGAATGAAACAGAAGACACAGAATCAGCGAGCGACTGGACAGTCGCAGCGGTTAGTGAAGACGGCCCTGGTGTTGTTTTCGTATGCACATCCGGTTCTGGCATGCTTGCAACCATCGCTTATGAAGCCAGCGAAGACGTTACAGCGCAGGCGATCCGAGCAAATGGTTTTGTGAACACGAAAGCTGGCAGCGTCACCATAAATGGCGATACGATCGATTCTGACTGGACGATCCGTCGCCGCGCTCACACGCTGACCACGGGTCACATGTCAACAATTGGCGCGCTTTTGAATGGTGTTTATCGCGGAGACCGGATCGAACTGAACTTTAATCAGATGGATCCGATGTATGTAACTTTCCCGGAACCAGACGAAGCAATCGGTGAATTCATCGCCAATTGCCCAACGACAAACCAGCGCTCATAATTTCGAGTAACAGAATCAAATCAGGCGGAACTTTTTGTTCCGCCTTTTTTTATGCTTCTTCGACGACAGGAATAATTGTCACGCTTTCACCGCACCCGCAGGCGTCAGTCTGATTTGGATTATTGAAAACAAACTTAGCGTGCAGCGGCGTGACTTCATAATCCACGACAGAACCAAGAAGAAACAGAACCGCCTTCGCATCAACGACGATTTTCACGCCGTTATCTTCGACGATCTCGTCAAACGCCTCAGGCTGGTCGGCATAGTCCATGACATATTCCATGCCAGCACAGCCGCCATTCTTTACGCCAACCCGCAAATAGCCAGAGCCTTTGCGCTCCATGATTTCGCGGACGCGTTCAGCAGCAGCGTCGGTCAGAGTCACCAGCTTAGGTCTTGGACGTCGAGCCATAATAAAATCCCTTCGCTTTATAGCTTGGGTACATTCAAAGCATATTCAAGGCCAGACGGGCTTCGTCTGACATACGCGAAACATCCCATGGCGGATCGAAAACAAGATCCACATTGACGTTTTTAATGCCTTCCACATTCCGGGCAGAATTCTCTACCCATCCAGGCATGTCACCCGCAACCGGGCAGCCAGGTGCAGTGAGCGTCATATCGATTTGAACATTATAATCGTCATCAATATCGACAGTGTAGATCAAACCCAGCTCGTAGATATCGACCGGAATTTCAGGATCGAAAACCGTTTTGAATGCAGAAATCAACTCATCTGTCAGGCGCGCCAGCTCAGCTTCCGGAATGGAAGATGTTTTTGTCTCTGCTTCAGGGGCCTCAGAGGCTCCCGACACGTCAATCAGGTCATGGCTAGCAGTTTGATCGGTCATCCGACGTCCTATCCGAGCATTCTCAGCGTTTTGTCCAGTGCAGTGACGAATTGATCGACATCTTCAAGCGTATTGTAGATGCCAAAACTCGCCCGCGCTGTCGCACTGACTCCAAGATGGGTCATGAGCGGCTGAGCACAATGGTGTCCGGCTCTAATTGCCACACCATATTTGTCAAGTATTTGAGAGATATCATGAGGATGCGCACCTTCAACCGAAAAGGTGAGAACGCTTCCCTTTTCAGGTGCTGTTCCGTGGATTTTCAGGCGATTTATCTGCCGCAGGGCAGCTGCCGCTCTGTCATGAAGCATGGCTTCGTGAGCGTGCACGTCTGCGTGATCAAACACGCTGAACCAGCGAATGGCCGCGCCGAGTGCGATGGCTTCAAGAATCGGCGGCGTGCCCGCTTCAAACTTGTGCGGAATATCGCCATAGGTGACGCTGTCCATCGTCACCGTTTCAATCATTTCGCCACCACCCTGATAGGGGCGCAGGGCCTCAAGCGCGCGACGTTTGCCGTAGAGAATGCCGATTCCGGTGGGCCCATAGAGTTTGTGGGCAGAAAACACGTAATAGTCGACGTCCAGGGCCTGCACGTCCACATTCAGGTGCACCGCTGCCTGACAGCCATCTACGAGGATTTCAGCACCACAGGCATGCGCTTTGGCGGCGAGGTCCCTGATTGGCGTCACAGTGCCCAGCACATTGGACATATGAGTAATCGCGACGAGTCGCGTCTTATCGCTCAGCGCGGCGTCATATGCGTCCACGTCGAGACTACCGTCCTCGAGCAAAGGCACCCATTTCAAAACCGCGCCGCAACGCTCCCGCAGGAAATGCCAGGGCACAATGTTCGAATGGTGCTCCATCACGGACAGCACAATTTCATCACCGGGCTTGATGATGTCCACCAAGCCATTAGCGACGAGGTTTATGCCCTCGGTCGCACCCTTGGTGAAAATAATCTCATCGACCTCACCCGCATTCAGAAACGCGCGGGCACTTTCACGTGCCGCTTCCATTGCGGACGTTGTCTCATTTGCCAGAGTGTGGAGGCCGCGGTGAACATTGGCGTAAGCCGTTTCCATCTGACCGGACAGCGCATCGATAACGAAACGAGGCTTCTGCGCTGACGCTGCGCTATCAAGATAGACGAGCGGCTTGCCATTCACTTCACGCGCGAGGATCGGAAACTCGCTCCGAACCTCCTGAATGTCGAATTTGCGAGCTACAGACGTGCCGTCAGCCATGAGCGTGCCTCATCCTTCATGATCTCGCGTTGCGCATTTGGCACAGCCTCAAGCGCTTCAGCAATGAACGCCTCTGTTAGCAATGCACGCGCCTCTTTTGCTGGTACGCCACGCTGCCGAATGTAGAACAATGCGTCGTCATCCAGAGCGCCAACTGTATTGCCGTGGGCACACTCAACGTCATCTGCGTAGATTTCGAGCTCTGGCTTGGCATTCACTTCGCCGCCATTCTCGAGAATGAGCGCATTGTGAGACATTTCAGCGGCCGTCTTCTGGGCATTCTTCGCAACATAGAACTTGCCCTGGAACACCGCACGGCCGCCATCCATGATCGCGCCTTTCACGAGCTGCTCTGTATCGCAACCGCCTTTAGAGTGACGCACAAGGCTGGTCAGATCATTATGGAAACCATCACCGACGAGATAAGCCGCATTCATATTGGCCGACGCGCCCTCACCCCGGTGGAACACACGAGTTTCGTTTCGGCAGAGCTTCGCGCCAAAGCCCAGACAGCTTTGTTCCAGTTTTGCCTCCGCCTCCAAATGCACGATGGCGCAAATCAGCTGCACGGCATCCACATTTGCTGCCTGATACATATGACGCGACAGCGCTGCACCTTTTTCGAGGCTGTACTCAATGACCACATTCGAAAAGCCGCCAGCTCGCGTATGGGTTTCAAACACGTCTAGTGAGACGCCTTCTCGAATTCGGAAAGATATGCGCTCAAAAGCAGACGCAGTCTTTGCGTCGAAAACAATATGCAAAGGCGCGTCAGGGCTTTCCGTCACATCAATGAGCAGCGCCTGACGATTGCTCGCCAATGCCGCGCTCAGAGCGGCTACTGGAATATCCTCAGCGCCACCCAGCGCTGATACGTTCTCATCTGAGACGAGTTTCAAGCCTTTAGGCAGTTTTACCTGCCCATCGGTAAGATGAATTTCGCTAACGCCACCTAGCCCAGAAAAAGCAGATGCGGGTGCGTCAGCAGACAGTTCTGCAGGCAACTCTTTCAGAGCGTTTCGCAGATCAGAATATTTCCACGCCTCAACACGTCGATGTGGAAGACCTGTCTTTGCGAAGGCTTCGAAATTACGCGTGCGCTGCGGGTTCTCCGGCAGGCCGGCAAAACGTTCTGTCAGCTGGAGCTCAGCGGCAGTTGGATTTTTGAAAAGGTCTTTCAACGCAGCCATTAAACGGCCTCCGAAAGAACACCATCATAGCCTTCTTTCTCCAGACGCAGAGCAAGCTCAGGACCACCAGACGTGATGATGCGGCCATTGGCCAGCACATGCACTTTGTCAGGCTGAATATGATCCAGAAGACGCTGATAGTGGGTGATGACCAGCATACCGCGTTCTGGGTCGCGTAATTCGTTGACGCCATCAGAAACCGTCTTCAAAGCATCAATATCGAGCCCTGAATCCGTTTCATCAAGAATGAGGAATTTCGGCTCGAGCATCATCATCTGAAAAATCTCCAGACGCTTCTTCTCACCACCAGAGAAACCGACATTCACAGGGCGCTTCAGCATCTCTGGCGTTAGTTTAAGCTTTGCCGCAACAGCTCTGGATTTTTTGAGAAATTCAGCTGCAGAGACCTCTTCTTCGCCGCGCAATTTGCGCTGGGCATTCAGCGCCGTGCGCACAAACGTCATCACTGGAACACCCGGAATTTCGACCGGATACTGGAAAGACAGGAACAGACCTTTTGCGGCACGTTCTTCTGGCTCCATGTCCAGAATATCGGCGCCGTTGAGTTCAGCCGAGCCACCAGTCACTTCATAGCCGTCACGGCCTGTCAGCACATAAGACAAGGTAGACTTGCCCGCGCCATTCGGGCCCATAATCGCGTGCACCTCACCAGCTGGCACGTCGAGTGTCAGGCCTTTGATGATCTCTTTAGCGTCTTCACCCTCGCCGACTGTCGCAACAAGGTTTTCGATCTTCAGCATAACGATTTTTTCTTTCTAGGCTTCGCCGGTTGGCGGCGAAAAGCGATTACATATTTTCAGAAACAGGCCGATCACGATGAACAGCAATGCGAGGCCCCAGACACCTGTCGCCAGTGGAGCGAAGCCGCCAAAGGCCCAGGCACCAATAATCTGCATCAGCATGGCAACAAGGAATACGAACACCACCAGGCTGGCCCAGCCTTTCCAATTGGCAGGACGGCCATAGTCGAACCGGGACAGGCGCTTTTTGAACCAGAACTGGTCAGACATCAGCCCACACTCCCTTCGAGGCTCACCTGAAGCAGACTTTGAGCTTCCACGGCAAACTCCATAGGAAGCTGCTGAATGACATCACGGACAAAACCGTTCACCAGCAAAGCCACAGCCTGTTCTTCATCAAGACCGCGCTGACGCGCATAAAAGAGCTGGTCCTCAGACAATTTGGTCGTCGTAGCTTCATGTTCCAGCTGAGCATCTGCGCGACGGGTTTCAACATAAGGAACGGTGTGCGCACCACATGTGTCACCAATCAACAGAGAGTCACACTGCGTAAAGTTACGCGCGCCTTCAGCCTTTTTGTGTACCGAAACGAGGCCACGATAGGTCTGATCGGAGTTTCCAGCTGAAATACCTTTTGAGATGATGCGTGACTTGGTGCGTTTACCCAGGTGCAGCATTTTCGTCCCGGTGTCAGCTTGCTGACGACCATTGGTCACCGCGATAGAATAGAACTCACCAACGCTATCATCGCCGCGCAAAATACAGCTTGGATATTTCCAGGTCACGGCAGAACCAGTTTCCACCTGTGTCCAGGAAATTTTAGACCGGTCACCGCGGCAGTCGCCGCGTTTGGTCACGAAGTTATAAACCCCGCCCTTGCCTTCTTCATCGCCCGGCCACCAGTTTTGAACCGTCGAATATTTGATTTCGGCGTCTTCAAGCGCGACCAGTTCAACGACAGCAGCGTGCAGCTGATTTTCATCGCGCATCGGTGCCGTGCAGCCCTCAAGATAGGACACATAGGCGCCTTCATCTGCGATGATCAGCGTACGTTCAAACTGGCCTGTACCCTGCGCATTCATCCGGAAATAGGTTGAAAGCTCCATCGGGCAACGAACGCCCTTCGGCACATAAACGAACGTACCATCAGAGAAGACAGCGCAGTTCAGCGTCGCGAAATAATTATCCGACTGAGGCACAACCGTCCCCAGATACTTTTGCACCAGCTCAGGGTATTCGCGGATAGCTTCAGAAATCGACATAAAAATCACGCCGGCTTCTTTGAGCTCTTTCTGGAAGGTCGTTGCGACCGACACACTGTCGAAAACAGCATCTACAGCAACGCGCGGCTTGTCTGTATCCGTGCGTGCATCAGCAGCGCTATCGGCAGCACCTTCAACGCCGAGCAGAACCTCAGCTTCCTTTAGCGGGATACCGAGCTTTTTATATGTCTCGAGAATTTCTTCCGGAACATCATCAATGGATTCGTATTTCGCGCCCTTTTTCGGGGCCGCATAATAATACGCATCCTGATAGTCGATTGGCGGGTAATGCACATTCGACCAGTCCGGCTCTTCCATCTGGAGCCAGCGTTCAAAGGCCTTCAGACGCCATTCCAGCATCCATTCGGGCTCTTCCTTCTTGGCGGAAATAAAGCGCACAATGTCTTCATTCAGACCTTTAGGCGCAAATTCCTGCTCGATCTCAGTCGAAAAGCCCGCAGAATAATTCTTGGATTCAAGCGCACGGGCGGCATCAACCGTATTCTGATCGATCCCGTCTTTGACTTTCACCTCGTCAGCAGATGGATTTCCATCAGCCATCACGCTTTCTCCATAAATGCTTCCGGCACAGCGCGGCGCGCTGCTTTCAGCCAGGCTTCAGCCGCTGCTTCAGCATCTTTCAGCTCAGAAGCCCAGCCAAAACTGACCCGGATGGCAGAGTTTGCCAGTGTTTCTTCAACGCCCATCGCAGTCAGAACGTCAGAGGTTTTCACCTTTCCGCTCGAACAGGCAGAACCAGACGACACAGCGATACCAGCCAGATCCATAGCCATCACTTGAGTCTCCCCCTTGAAACCTTCAAGGGCAAAATTGCTAGTTCCCGGCAGACGATCGGCTTCACGCCCAAAAAATCTAATACCCGGTACATCCGACAGCAGGCTTTCGAACTTATCACGAATTGCAGACACGCGCTTTGCATCTTCTGCGGACATGCATGCACTCACGGCTGCCCCGAAACCTGCAATACCTGGCACGTTTTCTGTTCCAGATCGCAGCGATCTTTCCTGACCACCGCCGAGCTGCTGTGGCTTGAGCGGCGCACCCACCCGAAACCAGAGCGCACCCGCGCCCTGAGGCCCACCCAGTTTGTGCGATGAAAAAGCCATATAGTCGACGCCCAGCAGCGCTGCGTTCACATTCAGCTTGCCCAGCGCCTGCACTGCATCACAATGCGTAAATCCGCCCGCATCACGAACAACCCGCGCCGCATCGGCAACAGGCTGGATCACGCCCGTTTCATTGTTCGCCAGCATCAGAATGAGAAATGGAGTGTGATCTCCCATATCGTTCAGCTGATCAGACAAATCACTCAGGCTTAGCGAACCATTGCCCTCGACAGCTATCCGCCGGACAGGCACGCCAGAAGCCTCGATATTCGCTTTAACTGCGGGATGCTCCAGATCGGTCGTAAGAATGATCGGATTTTCAATCAGCGCCAAAGCGCCATTGATCGCCAGCGCATTTGCTTCAGTCCCACCGCTCGTGAAGACGATATCCTCACCACGTGCTCCTATGACGGATGCAATCTGAGTTCTGGCTTTTTCAACGACACTGCGTGCCTTACGCCCAACGCTATGCACAGAGGAAGGGTTTGCACCCAGCTCAAGTGCAATACTTACTGCATCCCGCGCTTCTGGACGAAGAGGGGCAGTCGCGTTGTAATCGCAATAAATCATTGTGCCGATCAGGCGGCCTGATTGCCATCCAGACGGCGCATTTGAACGATTTGTCCCGCGCGGCCTTCTACAACGTCTTCAAGAGACACTTGTGCAAGGAAACCCAGAATGTGCTGACGCAGCGCATCCCAAAGTTCGTGAGTTGCACACTTACTGCCGTCTGGCTGACAACCGCGACCGGTGTCAGGTGAACAACGAGTCGTTTTAATCGGCTCATCTACAGCAAGAATAATGTCGCTCAGTCGCGTTTTGTTTGCAGTTTTCGCAAGCACGTAACCACCGCCCGGCCCGCGCACACTCTTCACGACGCCGCGACGACGCATCTTCGCGAACAGCTGCTCAAGATAGGACAGCGAGATAGATTGGTTCTCAGCGATTTCAGCGAGAGTCTTCGGCTGATCCACCGGAGAATTTGCCAGATCGACGAGTGCCATGACCGCGTAGCGGCCCTTCGTACCTAGTTTCATAACTACACTCCAATTAAAGGGGAAATATATACCCCCTAAAAAAGGTCAACTATTTCTCTTCCGAAATTCTTGATTTTTAGTCAATTCACGGTTTACACCCGACCGTTCAGCAAATTGTCGCACCGTTTGGGAGAAAATAGCACATGGCCGAGATTATCATTCCGGGTCCGGCGGGCCGAATCGAAGCTCGTTACACAGAGGGTCCAGATGAAACCTCTCCCATTGCACTGATCCTGCACCCACACCCGAAAGCGGGCGGGACCATGCAGGACCCGGTCACGATTTCGCTCTACAACCTTTTTGAGTCGCGCGGCTTTTCTGTCATGCGTTTCAACTTTCGCGGCGTCGGTCGAAGCCAGGGGCAGTTCGAATCTGGCGCTGGTGAGCTGTCAGATGCAGCATACGTGCTCGACTATATGGAATCTCTGACAGAAACCCCGCGCTATTGCTGGGTCGCTGGGTATTCCTTCGGCGCGTGGATTTGCCTCCAACTGCTGATGCGCCGCCCTGAGATTGATGGCTTCCTCGCTATTTCTCCACCGGCAAACCATTACGACCTCAGCTTCCTCGCACCTTGCCCAGCTTCAGGCCTGATCCTTTCTGGCGATCAGGACAAAGTTGCACCGCCTGCGGACATTGAACGCTCTCTGACAAAAGTTCGCGTTCAAAAGGGCGAAGTCATCAGCCGCGACACAATTCCGGGCGCAAACCATTTCTATCAGGGCAAGCTGGACGAGTTGTCTGAACGTTGTGGTCAGTATCTCGATGAAAGCCTGAGCAAAGCTGAGCGTGAACGCCTCGGCGAAATCGACTAATTCAGACTAGCTGATCAGTTTTCCGCCGCTCATGGGCTCGGGCACACCTGTTGTGCCCGTAAAACTGAGCGGAAGTCCGCGCAAATGGCGCACGGCGAGAAGAGCGAACGCTTCGGCTTCGATTGAATCGCCGCGCCAACCTTCATCTTCTGCTGTCACGACGTCCATAGGACATCTTGTTCGCAACTCCCGCATCAAAACCGGATTGAGCCGGCCACCGCCACAGACGATTAGCTTTCGGATGGGCTTGGGAAACAGGCTGATCCCTGATGCTACGCCTGCCGCGCAGAATGCAGTCAGCGTGGCGGCCCCATCCTGAAACCCCAGACCTTCAGCCAGACCTGCGTTGAAATCATATCGGTCCAGAGATTTCGGATAGCCCTGTCTGAAAAAGGGATGGCTCATCCAGTCTGCGAGACGGGCCTCATCAACCTGCCCTGCACGCGCAGCGCTTCCGTCCTGATCATAGGTTCCGAAACCATGCTGGACGACCCATTCGTCAACCGGACCATTGGCAGGCCCACAGTCGAAGCCAAAAATGTCATCGCCGTCGATATAGGTCAGATTTGCAACACCGCCGAGATTGAGGACAGCCACGGGCGGCTCGAAGTCGCGCGCGAGTGCTTGGTGGTATACCGGCGCCAGTGGCGCCCCCTGCCCTCCGGCGGCCACATCGTCCGACCGAAAGTCATAGGCCAGAGATACACCGAGCCGGTCTCTCAGCTCGGGCGCATTTAAAATCTGCAGGGTCGCCCCAACTTTGTCACCCGCAGGCGGCCGATGAAGGACCGTCTGACCATGTACGCCAGCGATTTCAGGCTTCTGATAGCTGGCGCACTGAGCCACTGCGAGATCATAGGCATCTTTATGAGCCGCATTCAGCGCCGCAAGCGCGGGTTCAAAGTCAGACAAAGGCGGGTCACCATTCCAGGCCCAGGCCCTTGCTGCATCGACAGCTTTCATGATGGCGGCGCGCTCATTAGCGGTGAATTTGCGCTCTGAAACGGGTCCAAATTCAGACACTGTAACGCCATCGGTTCTGATAATCGCAGCATCTACAGCGTCCACCGAAGTGCCGCTCATAAAGCCGATTGCCCAGATTGGAGAGAAATCGCCATCTTCAGTGTTCAAACCTTCATCCCTTCATGCTAGAGCGCCGCGTCTATTGGAGACTGTTATGAGTGAATTTAAATCCGAATTTCTGCGGACTCTGCAAACCCGCGGATACATTAAGCAAACGACTCACGAAGCTGAACTCGACACATATTGTGCCGACAACACAGCCGTTGCTTATACCGGATATGACGCCACTGCAGACAGCCTCCATGTTGGCCATTTGGTCAGCATTATGATGCTGCGCCGCCTTCAACAAGCCGGTGGCAAACCAATTGTGTTGATTGGTGGCGGAACCACCAAAATCGGCGATCCTACTGACAAGGAAAAGTCCCGCCCAATTCTGACCGAAGATCAGATCAATGAGAACGCTGCTGGAATCCGCAAAGCGTTTGAGGCGTACCTCACTTTCGGCGACGGACCGACAGATGCAGTCATGCTCAACAATGCCGACTGGCTGGATGGGCTCGGCTATATCGAGTTCCTGCGTGACGTGGGCAAACTGTTCACCATCAATACGATGGTGAAGCAGGACACTGTTGCCCGCCGACTGAAGAACGAACAGCCCTACACCTTTCTGGAATTCAATTACACGCTGCTACAGGCCTATGACTTCCTTGAGCTCTCTCGTCGCGCAGGCTGCATGATGCAACTTGGCGGCTCTGACCAATGGGGGAACATCGTTGCTGGTGCTGACCTCATCCATAAAATGGATGGTAATCAGGCCTTTGGTATCACCTGCCCTCTCATCACGACGGCGTCTGGTGCCAAAATGGGCAAAACCGTTGGCGGCGCTGTATGGCTGAATGCGGACAAGAAAAGCCCGTATGAATTCTGGCAATTCTGGCGGAACACAGAAGACGCAGATGTCGGTCGTTTTCTGCGCCTGTTCACCGATATTCCGTTGGACGAAATCGAGCGCCTTGAAAACCTTGAAGGCGCTGAGATCAATAATGCGAAGATCGCATTGGCGGATGCAGCAACAGCCATGCTGCACGGTGATGCTGCGGCGAATGAAGCGCGCGAGTCTGCTGCAAAAGTCTTTCAGGAAGGCGCATCTGGTGATGCACTTCCTACGACTGATGTGGCGAAAGCTGATATCGAGGCTGGTATGCTGGTCGCTGCGGGCTTTACGGCGGCGGGCCTCACCAAATCAAACGGTGAAGCACGACGCCATTTCAAAGCCGGTGCGGCAAAGCTCAACGGTGAAGCCGTCGCAGACGATAACTCAGTGCTCACGCTCGCTGATTTCGACGATGAAGGCTTATTGACCCTTTCCGTTGGCAAAAAGCGTCATGCGCGCCTGAAGCTCGCCTAATTGAATGGCTTAATCGCCCTCGGCTTCAGCCGGGGGCGGCAATTCAGGCGCATCAGTGTCCGGGTTTTCAAAAATCCGACGCAGAACACCCGGAACGATACCAGACAGCGGGTTCACAGCGACACGAGCTGACTCCAATGACCCGCGAATATCGTAAGTGATTGCGAAAACGCCTTCCCCGTCGCGCGAGACAAACAAGTCACCAATAATTGGAATTCCGCCAAGCGCAGAGTTCACGCCGAAGGATGGCACAAGCACGCCATTCACCAGCAAATCTTCGCCGTCATCGAGAATATAACCGTTCGCCGTCAGACCGAGTGCCGGGCCCGATGCCTGCGCACCTTCAATGTAGTATCCGCGCTCATCCAGAATGAGCGGCAAAGTGACCTGCGAGAAAAGAATACCGTCGCCTGACATCACATCAGCCAGACCACGCAATGACGCGAGAGACAGAACCTGGGTCAAAAGCGGCGCATTATTGAGACGTGTATTCGTGAGAACGATACGAACATCGGAGGGCTGCCCTGAGGAACGAAGCGTCCCATTCATTGTGAACGCCCCGCCGGACATAAACTCCTGCCCCAGAAAGGCGGACATTACGCTGCCGGCATTACTCGCATTTGCTGAAAGAGCGCTCTCACCATTTCCATTTGCCGTCACGGATAGTGAGAACTGATTATCCAGATCCATGACACCTGAAACATCGAGACTCTGCATGACCGGGCCGATGAATGCGATATCAAGGCTGGCGTCCGTTGCCTCGATATCATTTCTCAGTCTGAGGCGATCAATATCTGCAGAAAGGCTCACATTTCCAAACAATGGAAGTGTGCCGCCCTGCCCACTGGCACCAATCAGCCCGTCGAGCAAGGGCGCTGCATTCAGAAACGGACCGGACAGCTCAAGTTCGAGCGTATCCGGATCCGGACGACGCAACTCCCCACGTAAATCCAGCTCATCTCTCAGATAAAACTCACGCACATTCATGCGGTCGAGGCGACCTTCAGTGGTCAGAGACACATCACCGCCAAATCGCACCCCATCGGCTTCAAACCGAACAGATGTCACCTGTTCCTCACCCGTAGAATTCAGCGCGATTTCTGCGCGCGCATTCTCGCCTTCGCGTTTTGTCCAATCGAACTCCGCTACATCGAGACGGGTTTCCTGAAAGTCCAGCGAGATGTCGACATGCTCAAAATCGTCAGCAGACGGACCAAGCGCCTCAATCTCAGCATAGGCAGAACCCGACATATAGGTCCGGGCCGCAACGCCGAACCTATTGATGAAATCCGGACTCACAAAACCAGACGCCAGAAGCCGTGAACGATCCGGGCTTCCTTCATCACGAAAACGATCGCTCCACGTGAACTCGATGGGCGCGTCCTCAAATCGTCCGTAGCCGGAAATCTGTAGCAGGTTGTTATTGACCAGAATGTCGGCCTGCCCGCCAGTCAGAGACATTTCCCTGAATAGATTATTGAACGCACCATCATAGATACGTCCCTGAACACTGAACACCGTGTCCTCGTAAGACACTTCAGACAATGCAGGGCGTTGCAGCGTGAAGGTGGCCCGACCTGTACCACTGATATCGTCAATCTTCAGTCCATATTGGTTTTCAAGCTGAAGTCTTGAATCGCTCAGCGTCTGCAAAATGTCGTGCACATCGCCAGTACCTTCCGCCTCAATAAAGAACAGCTCACCTTTCGGTTTGAATTGCGGGATCGACACATGGCCCGACAGAAGTGACCAATTGCTGAAACTTCCACGCTCAAGATCCAGTGAAAAGGAATTACCATTGAGGCGCGCCGTACCACGGCCATCTATGACCGGCGGCAAATCTTCAAGAAAGCTTGTCTGCGCATTATCGAAAGCGAAATCGAGCTGAAGGTCTTCATCTTCCAGTTTTTCGTCCCGCAGCGAATCCGGACGAAGATCCATTCGGAAAACGGCTTCGGACAAATCACCTGCCAGCACATTTTCCTCGACCCAGTTACGCGCATCATCCCCTAAAGAAAACGGCCAGAACAACAGAACATCCTCCGGGGAAAGAATCCCAGAAGTGGATGCCGTCAATGCAACACCGAATGGCAGATCGCCCTCCGGGGCATCTTCGTCTGCCAAATATAACCGTCCCTGCGCTCTCACGCCGGCATTGCCAACACTTGCGGTCAACCGCTCCACATCAAGCTGGCGTCTGTTGATATCCAGGTCAGCCACAGCATCCACATTCTGAATTCGCCAGACACCCGGAAAGTGAGGCTGGAAGTCCATGCGAAGGTCGCTGGATTGGAGTGTGATACGGTGCGGAACCTGGAGCGGAGCTTCGATGAAATCGTTGAAATCTTCGATTTGCAGCACCGCCTCACCGCTGATCGATGCGACGTCTAGAATTCGCGCATCTATCTCCGCGCTGTTTTCATCCAGATTATAGGAAAAGACGATGTCGTTCTCACCAATCGACAATGAATTGTCGCCGACGCCAACCTCTCCACTGTCTGTCACAATGTTGGCAGACAGAACCTCAATACCGGTCTGGCGAACCTCGAATGCGACCGAAAGATCAGCAAAGACATTTCCCGAATATCCTTCAGTGGCGCCTGCCAGAAACGGCAGATTGAACAGGTTTGCCCCGTAAAGGTTTGTATCGGTTCGGAATTCGCGAAGACCGGGATTGAATTCCAGATCGAAATCCACGCGCTCTGGCGCACCATTGCCAAAGGCCTGACCTGACGAAGAAACACTGATCACGCTATCTTCGCGGGACAGACTCAGGTCTGCGCCCTCCAGCCACCAATCAATTCCAAGTGGTTCATCAATGAGGACAACGCGAAATTCTGACAGCGTGATTTCATCGATGTCAGCGACTGCGGCCGAAGCGGAAACGTTTTCAACAACATTGAGCAGCGTCTGTTCAGCATACTGAATGGGTGAAACGGCTTCATAGACCTGTACCGGACGAACCGCAGGCACTTCCTCGCCGGCAATCCAGATCGCGCCGTTCATATCGCGGCGGAACGTAAACTCGCCAGACCGAACATGAAGTTCGCTCAGACTGACATCGCCATAGATCAAACGAATAGCATTGATCTCGATAATGGCACTGTCGGCTCGTGCAACGAGCGCATGTTCAGCGTCGTAAAAGGTCAGCCCCTGAGCAAAAATCTCGAATTCATTTGTATCTTGCTGCCATCGCAGGCTGACGCGCTCAATATCGACCTGTTTACCGCCACGTGTTGATTCGATCGCCGCCTCAATGTCGCCGCGCACAAACTCAAGGTCGGTTGGGCCGGATACCAGTCGCCATGCAATCAGGCCAAAGATCAGACCGATGAGCAGGACCAGTCCGGTCAGCCCTTCGAGAATGATTATGCCTGTGGTTTGACGCACGCAGGAAACTCACAATACTGTTTCGGTTCAGTCCGGTTTGGCACTGTCTGAACCACAAAATCTTTAATTCATCATCCTCAAGGAAGGTCGAAACGCAGATGCAGATCGGTGATCAGATCCCTCGCTTCAACTTACCCACCCTAAGCGACCAGTCGCTGTCAAATGACGATTTGTCAGGCAGTTGGTCTGTCATCTATTTTTACCCTAAAGACAACACTCCAGGCTGCACTAAAGAGGCTATTGCCTTCAGCGAAAACATTGAAGAGTTCAAGTCATTAGGCGCAAGAGTTATTGGCGTTTCCGCCGATAGCCCAAAAAAGCACGAGAACTTCATCAACAAGCATGACCTGAGTGTGGAACTTATCTCCGACGAAGACAAAAGCCTGTGTGAAGCCTTCGGCGTCTGGGTGGAGAAAAAACTCTACGGCAAAGTCCATATGGGCATTGAACGCGCGACGTTTCTTTTTGATCCGACAGGCACACTCAAAGACGTCTGGCGAAAAGTTAAAGTTACGGGACACGCAGAAGACGTTCTTTCTGCACTCCGCAAGCAGATTGAGCTCACCAACTGAAATATTAATGAGCAATTTACCGGTAATGCCCATTTTAACTATAAAAAATGGTTGTGATGGGCTTCGCGCTCGATTTTTTTTCGTCTAGGGTCCTTGAAATCCTGGGCGGGACTGAATGGGGCTAATCATTCGGATAAGAGTATCGGGCGGCGTAAATGAGAGATATGCACGGTAAGGCCAGAACCTGGCTGGAACGAACTTTTCCAGAACGACAGATTTACCACCGTAGCGGCGGCAATGTTCAATACATTTCCATTTCCCCGCGCAAACAGATGCTCGCTGCTGGTGTCGCCGCTCTCGCCGCTGGCTGGTGTGTTTTCGCAACCTTCAGCGTGATTAGTCAGGGACCACGTCTATCTGCTCATAACGATGCGCTGGATCGAAATGAAGCGACCTTTCAGCGATGGGTAAGCGAAACAAATGCCCGCGCCGCCACAGCACAATCCCTTCTTGAAGAACGTACCGAAGCCTTCCAACGCGCCACAGTTGAGCTAGAGCAACGCCATGAAATTCTGCGAATGCTCCTGGAAGGTCTCCAATCCCCGGACAATGTGAACGCCAGCACTCTGCAGGGAAACAATTCCAGCTTCCTGATGGAAGCGAGCATTGAAGAAGGCGCGCCACGTCAGGCTCGCTCAACTCCCATTGTGAACGCCTCATTTGATGTGGCTGGCTTTCGTGCCGACATCGACCAATTGAGCCAGAATCAATACGCGTTTCTGGATGAAGCTGAACAGGTCGCTGTTGACCGTTCCGAGCAGGCACGCGGCATCCTTCAGCTGACAGGTGTCGGCATTGGCCGTTTTGAAGAACAGCGCGAAATGGGTGGCCCGCTCGTCGAGCACGTCTCAACTGGCTCTTCCTATGGTGTCAACGACATCGACTCCCAGTTTTCAAACCGTGTTGTGCAGGTTGCTGCGCGCATGGAAGAATCCAACTATTATCAGAACGTAATCGACACGCTCCCACTCGGTGAGCCGATCAGCGTTCCTTTCCGCGAAACCTCCGGATACGGACTTCGCACAGACCCCTTCAATCGTCGCCCTGCCTTTCACGCTGGAATGGACATGGCTGCGTATCACAGAGCACCAATCGTAGCCGCCGGCCCTGGCGTGGTCACTTTTGCTGGACCACGCTCTGGTTACGGACGTCTTGTCGAAATTGATCATGGTTTCGGATTTAGGACACGATATGGTCACCTTAATAGTGTAGATGTGCAGGTGGGCGATGAAATCCAGATGGGCGACCTTGTCGGTCGGATGGGCACCACAGGCCGAAGCACTGGCCCTCATTTGCATTATGAGGTCTGGTTCCGAGGCAAAACGTACAACCCAGTAAACTTTTTGAGGGCAGGACAACATGTTCACCAAGGGTAAACCAGAAGGCAGCACACCTTCCACAACCACGTCTAAACCTACACAGGGCGAACCACTGCGCCAGGCTGCGACGAAACCTGCTACACGCTCAGCTCCATCTCTGATCAGCGTCGATATCCAGCTGAAAGGCTCTATCGTTTCTGAAGGTGAAATTCAGATCGACGGCAAAGTTGAAGGCGATGTGAAAGCATCTGCACTGACTGTTGGCGATTCCGGAGAGATCATCGGCGAAGTTGTTGCTGAAACCATCGTGGTTCGCGGTACCGTAAAAGGCCATATCCGCGCGCGTAAGGTTCAGCTCGCATCATCCGCTAAAGTTCAGGGCGACATCACCCATTCTTCTCTGTCTATTGAAGCGAACGCGATTTTCGAAGGCCAGGTGAAGCACTCAGAAGACCCGCTTAAGGCTGCTCCAGCGCCATCTATGTCTTCTGCGACGACATCTGTCTGATCAGCTCAGCTGACCAAAAGCTAAAAAGCCGCCCTTCAAAGGCGGCTTTTTTAATTCTAGCGATCAAAGACCAGAATTACGCGTCTTCTTCACCTGTGTCAGAGGCGGACGTCAGGCTGTGCGACAGAGACGCCGCCAGAAACTTATCAATGTCACCATCCAGAACACCCTGTGTATCAGAGGTTTCCACATTGGTGCGTAAGTCTTTGACCATCTGATAGGGCTGAAGCACGTAAGAGCGGATTTGATGCCCCCAGCCAATTTCCGACTTGGTGCTTTCAAGTGCTTCAGTCGCTTCGCGCTTTTTCTGCAGCTCGAGTTCGTAAAGACGTGCACGGAGCATTTCCCACGCCGTCGCACGGTTCTGGTGTTGCGAGCGGCCGTTCTGACAGGCCACAACGATACCCGTAGGTTCATGGGTCAATCGAACAGCTGAGTCCGTTTTGTTGACGTGCTGCCCGCCGGCACCGCTTGCACGATAGGTGTCGGTACGGACGTCTTTGTCCTCAATTTCGATCTCGATAGATTCATCAATGACCGGATAAACCCAGACACTGGCAAAGCTGGTATGGCGACGCGCATTAGAGTCGAACGGTGAAATCCGGACGAGCCGATGCACGCCAGACTCGCTCTTCAGCCAGCCATAGGCATTTTCGCCTTTGATCTGGAGCGTCGCAGACTTGATACCAGCTTCATCGCCGACATGTTCTTCAACTTCTTCAAGCTTCATATCATGCGCATTTGCCCAGCGCACATACATGCGACGCAGCATCCCTGCCCAATCGAGGCTTTCCGTTCCGCCAGCACCGGCGTGGATCTCGACATAGCAGTCATTGCCGTCTGCTTCGCCTGACAACAGCGCCTCAAGTTCAGCTTTTTGAGCCCGTTCTTCGGCAGACCGCAAAAGCTCAAGCACTTCCTCAGCTGCGTCTGAATCACCTTCCTCCTGCGCAAGCTCATAAAGCTCGCGAGCATCAGAAAGATCGCCTTCAAGCGAAAGGATGGCATCCATCGCATCGCTAAGTTTTGTACGCTCACGCATGAGCTTTTGTGCATTCTGTGCGTCATCCCAGAAATCCGGGCGCTCAGATAATGCCGTCAGCTCATCAAATCTTTTCTGGGAACGATCCCAGTCAAAGACGCCTCCTCAGCAGTTCCACCGACTGCTCAATCTGAGTTGCCAAATTGGTCATTTCAGGGGTCATGCACCTATTCTCCTGATCGTTCTTTAGTCTTCAATTGAAGGGATCGCGTTTCTATAAAGGAAGGAAGCCTTAGTAAACTTCCCCGTCGAAATCATCCGGCCCCTGATTAGGGTTTGGTGTCGGCGTTACGGGCTGGCCCGGCACGAAAGGATCATCGGTCTCAGACCCGGAGTTCACACCGACACTGCCATTCCCCGCCTGACCGAACAGACTGTCGAGATCATCATCGAACTGGCTTTCAAAGCCCGGTTCTGACCCACGGCGGAAGGCTTCCTGGATAACTTGACTACCAGGGCCGGGCAGTTCGCCCGTACGAGCGTCAATATTCACAAAACGCACACCGCTAGGCGACCGGAACGGGATCGGATCGTAATTTACAAGCGCGTCTTCCATGAATTCACCAAAGATAGGCGCAGCAACGCGGCCGCCTGACTCGCCGTTACCCATGGAGCGCGGCTCATCAAATCCGACATAAATGCCGACAACCAGATCAGGCGAAAAGCCCATGAACCATGCATCGAAATATTCGTTCGTTGTACCGGTTTTACCCGCCAGCGTGTGTCGACAGAGTTCCGGATATTCACCCGGCTCGGTGCCAAGAGCCGCCTCTGGGCCACCGCTTGGGCACTCGCGACGAATACCAGCTGCCGTACCGCGTTCAACAACGCCCTGAAGCATATAGGTCACCTGAAACGCTGTGATCGGATCAATCACCTGCGCACGCGTATCTGCCAGAATCGGAGGGTCCTGCCCGGTATATTCATCGTTACAGCCCGGACACTCACGCGTATCCATCTGATAAATGGTCTGGCCCTCGCGGTCCTGAACGCGGTCGAAAAGTCGTGGGGTCACCTGATGACCACCATTCACAAAGGCGGCGTAAGAGGCCGCCATATTCCAGACAGAGACCTCACCGGCGCCAAGCGACATGGAAAGATAAGGGTCCAGATTATCATACAGGCCAACGCGCTCTGCAAAGCCGGAAACCTGCTCCATGCCGATGTCCTGAGCCAACCGAACAGTCATGGCGTTCCGAGATAGTTCAAGGCCAAGCCGCATGGTGCTCATGCCGTAGAAGCGACCGCTGGTATAGTTGGTCGGCGCATAGCACTGGTCGGTTTCGCGCGTGTAATCGCACTGAACAAACGGCGCATCGAGAATTTGCGTGGCAGGCGTGAAGGCCGCCCGCCCGGAGCGCGGGTCACCCAGCTCCAGAGCTGAGGCATATACGAATGGCTTGAAGGACGAGCCCGGCTGACGGCGCGCCTGAATGGTTCGGTTGAATTGGCTACGCCAGAATGAATACCCACCCGCCATAGCCAGAACACGGCCCGTATGCGGGTCAAGCGCCAGAAGCGCGCCCTCGACTTCAGGGATCTGACCCAGCAACGCATCTCCAACAGGAACGAAAGCTGGCGCTTCTTCATCATTCAGTGCGGCAGCGTCTTCACCCGAAGCCGGTTGAGTGACAGTCTCTTCGGCGATGACTTCATCACCTGCCGGATTGGTCGCATCGGAGCCTTCTGGAACAACTTCTTCGCGTTCTACGCCAACCAGAACGACATCGCCCGGCTGAAGTCCGCGTCCACCAGAGGATGGGCGATAGGTTCTCGACCATTCAACATCATCCGACGCCATATCAATTTCAGCGCCATCCGTGAGCAATAAACGCACGGCGGATGAAGAGGCGCTGAGAACCAAGCCGGCTTCGCGTGTGCCATATCCGCCCGGAAGCTCCACAGCGTTCAGAGCCTCCAACTGCCCCTCGCCCAAATCTACGGTCGTCAGCGGCCCGCGATATCCATGTCGGCGATCATAAGCTTCAAGACCATGACGCAGCGCGTCCTGTGCGGCGAGCTGGAGGTTCGTATCGAGCGTTGAACGGATAGAAAGGCCATCCTCACGCAGCTCATCTTCGCCAATCTCTTCAGAGAGCTCGCGGCGCAACTCTTCAACAAAGTAAGTCGCTGCAGCATATTCCTCGCCACGAAGACGTTCTTCCGTGACCAGAGGTTCTGCAATTGCTGCGTCACGTTCTGCACGGCTGATATAGCCGTTGATAAACATCCGGCCCAGTACCCAGTCTCGGCGTGCGCGCGCGCGAACTGGTCGACGGAATGGGTTCACATCACCAGGGCGCTGAGGCATGGCAGCCAGAAGGGCCGCCTCAGACAGCGACAGCTCTGTAAGCGGCGTGTTAAAATAATTCAGCGCCGCTGAAGCGACACCATACGAGCTACCGCCGAGATAGATCTCGTTCATATAGAGCTCGATAATCTCTTCTTTGGTGAACGCCTCTTCCATGCGGCGGGAAAGCACCGCTTCACGAACCTTACGGTCGATCACCTGCGAGCTATCCCCGAGCAGCATGTTTTTCGCGACCTGCTGCGTAATGGTTGAGCCGCCTTGCAGATTGCCACTCGCGCCCGTCAGGATATCGCGCGCGTTTCGGATGTTCGCACGAAGCATTCCGAAATAGTCGATACCGCCATGAGAGAAGAAGTTTTTATCCTCGGCGGACACAAACGCCTGGATCAGGTGCTCCGGCATGGCCTCGTAAGGCACAAAAATACGGTGCTCACTTGCAAATTCAGCAATCAGTCGTCCATCGCCGGCATGAACTCGGGTTGTCACTTCCGGCTGATACTCTTCCAGCACTTCTACAGGTGGAAGATCATCCGACAGTGATTTCACATAGAATGACACGACGACTACGCTGAGCATGCCGAGCACAGCGCAAACAATCAGTAGCATCCTGAAAATTGGACCGAACAGGAACCGTGCGACGCTCGCTGCGAATGCGCGCAGCCCTTGCAGAAATGAATTCATAAAAGCGCTCTTCGTCTCACTGGCTGAATACTGACATCGTGACTCTCGGAATCACCCGTAATTCGGGCCATACTATGTCGAGGGTATGGATGCGCCTAGGCTTTAGAGGCTCTTTTCTAGGCGGTGAAAGCGAGAAAAACCAGCGCTTAATCGTCGATGGAGTAAAGGCGGGAATAACTCTCCGCTTCATTCTCGAAATAGGTGTCGATTGCGCGATGAACAGCGCCCATGGCGAGCACAAGTCCCTCGCGCGACGCAAGACGACGCTCATCGTTTGGATTGGTCAGAAAACCAACTTCGAGAAGCACGGCTGGAACGTCAGGCGCCAGCAACACATGGAAGTTGGCCTGTCTGTGAGAATTCCGCAGAATTGGCCCCACATTTTCAAGCTCAGGTACCAACAGATTTGCGAATTGGTCCGACCGGCTCAGTGTTTCGCGCTGTACATAGATTTCGAGAATATCCTGCGTCGCGGAATCGACTTCTCCGAGCTCAATTGGCACGCCAAGCTCAATGTCTCCGCCTTCACGCATACGCTCCATACGGCGATCACCCGCTGCCGACAGCGTGTAAACAGAAGCGCCCGCGACAGAACGACTGCCTGCTGCATCTGCGTGTATTGAGATAAACAGATCAGCGCCCGCGCCGCGCGCGATTTCAATGCGTCGATCATGATCAATATATTCATCGCCATCGCGCGTCAGAACAACGTCATATCTACCCGTTCGCTCAAGCGTATCACGAAGAATTTCAGCCGCACGCAGGTTCACATCCTTCTCCTGAGTGCCATTCACACCCTGTGTGCCGGGGTCACGACCGCCATGACCAGGGTCAATGACAATCGTATGCACGGACGCAAGCGTCGGCACAGGTGTCCGGTTGGGAGCAGGCTCGCGAACCATCGGATCCGCCGTCACAGCCTGAACGGTTCCAACTGAACCGGATGGTCTGATTTGACGGAAGGTCTCCATGTCGACTGGCCGGAAATCAAGTACGATCTGGTAGGGACCATTACGGCTAGACGGTTCCATCGTATAACCGCTGTCCAGAATAAGTGGAGTATCGAGATCAAACACCAGACGTGATGTCGTCTGGGAATTATGCGCATAGCGAAAACGCTGAATGCCGCCAGCCCCCTCACCTTCGCCCTGATGGGCTGCACGGTTTGGAATATCCCATGTCAGGCGGTCAAAATCGAGCACATACCGAAGACCACCCGATGACAGCGCGAATTGAGAATAGTCGAGATCTTCACTCGCTGAAATAACGACGCGGGTCCGCGAGCCATCAAAGCCGACGCGTACATCCTGAACGACAGCAAAAGACTGCGCCATTGCTGGCACTGCAGAAGCTAAAATCGCCAGAGAAGACAAAATCAGAGACAGCAGTCGAGACATCTCACACACCCACAATTCACCTGAATATTTCTTTCCTCATTATAGTCCGGGTAAGGTTAATGCTATATTTACGGAGGTTAATGAATTCCGCATAATTCCGCGTGTCGGTTTTCTCTTTATTTTTGTTTCAATATTAGGCAGTGTAAGAGAGTCGCATTCAGATGACAGTGCGACTTCTTAGTGAACAAACCGGCCCGTGAGGTGAAACGCTCCCTCCGGATTGCCGCAAGAACGTTTGGTATTGGAAACGCAAACTGATGGCCGCTCTTATGAAAAACAGCACATCGCCTCAGTTTGAGTACCAGCCCCACCCTCAAACAATTTATCGCAGCCGACCTCGCAGAGCATCCCTAACGGACGCGCGAAGTGTCAGCGTGTGCAGCAGGAACACCGTTTATGACAAAAATGATGTTGATCGACGCGGTCCACCCGGAGGAAGTCCGGGTCGCCGTGGTCAACAAGGGTCAGGTCGAAGACTTTGATTTTGAAAGTGCCAAGAAAAGACAATTACGGGGAAATATTTATCTCGCAAAAATAACTCGTGTAGAACCGTCTCTCCAGGCGGCGTTCGTCGATTTCGGAGGAAATCGCCACGGGTTCCTGGCCTTCAGTGAAATCCACCCTGACTATTACCAACTCCCTCAGGCTGATCGCGAAGCGCTGATCGCTGAAACTGCGTCTGACGTTGAAGCCGCAGACGACGACATTTCCGACAGCGATGATGAAGATGATGAAGAGCGTCGTCACTCATCCTCTAACGCGCACAAGAATTACAAAATTCAGGAAGTCGTTCGTCGGCGCCAGATCATGCTGGTTCAGGCGGTCAAAGAAGAGCGCGGCAATAAAGGCGCGGCTCTGACGACGTATCTGTCGCTTGCGGGCCGATATTGCGTTCTTATGCCAAACACGCCTCGTGGCGGCGGCATTTCCCGCAAGATCACCAACGCTGCAGATCGCAAACGTCTTAAAAAGATCGTCAGCGAGCTGAACGTACCTGAGGGCATGGGCCTGATCGTTCGCACCGCTGGTGCCAAACGGACCAAGACCGAAATCAAACGTGATTTCGAATACCTGATCCGTCTGTGGGCAAAAATCCGTGAACTGACGCTTAGCTCAGTCGCGCCATGCCTCATCAATGAGGAAGCTGGTCTCGTACATCGCGCCCTACGCGACATGTATGACAAAGACATTGATCAGGTTCTGGTCGATGGCGATTCCGCCTATCGTGAAGCCAAAGATCTGGCAAAAATGCTCATGCCGAGCCATTCCAAAAAGGTTCAGCAGCATAAAGCAGGTGTGCCTGTCTTCGCCGGTTATGGCGTGGAACGTCAGCTCGACAATATTTTCAGCCCAACAGTTCAATTGAAGTCTGGCGGCTATCTGGTGATCCACCAGACAGAAGCGCTCGTCGCGATCGATGTGAACTCGGGTAAATCCACCCGCGAGCGCAATATCGAACAGACGGCTCTTCGTACCAATCTGGAAGCCGCAGAAGAAGCATGTCGTCAGATGCGTCTGCGCGATCTGGCTGGTCTTGTCGTGATCGACTTCATCGACATGGAAGAAGCAAAGAACAATCGCGCCGTCGAACGGAAGATGAAAGACTGTCTGAAATTCGACCGGGCGCGCGTTCAGAACAACAAAATCTCGATGTTCGGTCTGATGGAAATCTCCCGTCAGCGTCGACGTGCCGGCGTTCTCGATGCGAGCTCAGATCCGTGTCAGCATTGTAATGGTACGGGCCATGTCCGTTCTATTGAATCATCTGCACTCCAGCTTCTGCGCGCCATTGAAGGCCGTAGCATGGGCCTTGAAGGCGGTCAGATTGAAGTCAGCGCGCCGACGGAAGTTGTTCTGTTCCTGTTGAACGAGAAACGCCAGGCATTGTCTGATCTCGAAACCCGACAAAAGCTCACCGTTCAGGTTAAAGCCCAGTCGGGCCTCCTGTTTGGTGACTTTGAAATCCGGGTCACCGACTCAGAAGGCAAAGCGGTTGACGCGCCAAAACCAATGGCCATGCCGAAGCCTCTCGCCATCGAAATCGATGACGAAGATGAGGACGAAGACGTAGAGGTCGAAGAAGACGAAGCAGAAGAAACTGCGGAAGCACCCGCGCCTTCTTCTTCCTCGTCCAGCCGCCGTCGTCGACGCCGTGGACGTCGTGGAGGCTCTTCTTCCGAGGACAAGTCTACCTCCGACAATCTTCAGGTTATCGATTGCGACAAGTCCGACGAAGATTCTGACGGCTCTCAGGGCTCGAACCCGACAGACTTTTCTTCTGATGGCGAAGACGGCCAGTCTCGCAAACGCAGACGCCGTGGGCGCCGTGGTGGACGTCGTAGACGGGGCAGAGATTCTTATCCAGAGCTGGTAGAACTCAGTGAAGACACAGTCACTGAAGATGGCGGAGCTGTCATCGACGCAGCCGCATCCAGCATTGTAGCGCTTGTTGGCGAAGACACAGTGATCAATGCCGTCGCAGATGTGACCGAGCCAGAGACCGCTGAAGAACTGCCTGAGGTTTCTGAATCTGAACCAGCTCAGGAAGAGACATCTTCAGAGGACATCCCAGCTGAAGCCGAAGTGAAGCCCGAAAAAGCCGTCGAACCTGTCGCAGAAACCGTTTCCGTTGAAGACGAAACACCTGCCACTGAAGAGCCAGCTGTTACAGTCGAAGACCTGACCGAAGCTACACCTGCGGCTGAACCAGAAGCAGAACCTGTTGCTGAAACTACGGCCGAACCAGAGACAGCCGCAGAGGAAATCGAAGAACTGCCTGAGACGGAAAAGCCCAAGAAAATCCGTCGCGGCTGGTGGCAAAAACGCAAAACCGGCTAAGCACCTCACGTGCAGCTCTCAAATATTTAACCTGCGAGAGGGGGATGCATCTGCATCCCCCTCTCGCATAGGCGGCCCAACTGTGCATATATATCACATGCGGGCGGGCGAAATGGAGTAGGTATTGCGTAAACGAAACTTCGCCGGAATTGTCATTGCAGCAATCATGGCCTGGACAATGTCCAGTGTGCCAGCCTTTGCGCAGAGCCTTATTCGTGACGCTGAAATCGAAGGTATTCTTCGCGACTTTACAGATCCTATCCTCGAAGCTGCCAATCTGCGTCCCAATGATGTAGATGTACTCATCATCAATGACCCGACGCTCAACGCCTTTGTGGCCCGTGGGCAGAATATTCACCTGCATACCGGGCTTATCCTGGCGGCTGAATCGCCGAGCCAGTTGATCGGCGTTATTGCTCACGAGACTGGTCATATTGAGGGCGGACATAATGCTCGCCGACAGCGAGATCTCGAAATTGCCAGCCGCCCTGCATACGTTTCTATCGGGCTTGGCCTGCTCGCGATCGCAGCGGGCGCGCCCGATGCGGGTGCAGCGCTGATCGCCAGCTCCCAACAATTTGCCTATCTGAATTTTGCCAGCCATACCCGGCCGCAGGAGGCTTCTGCTGATCAGGCTGCGCTTCGCTATATGGCGGCCACAGGTCGTTCACCAGCAGGGCTTCTGGAATTCTTCGAGAACTTCCGAGACATTCAGTTCTCCAACAATGCGGAACGCTATCGTTATTTCTACACGCACCCGCTCGCGTCTGACCGTATCGAATCCCTGCGCAATGGCGCGGAGCGCTCCGGCCTGATGAATGTACCGGATTCAGAAGAAGACATTTATAAACTGCGCATGATGCAGGCTAAGCTGTACGGCTTCCTGATGGCTCCGGTCTATGTTCAGCGAGAATACCCGGAAAGCGACCAGTCCGTCCCTGCCCGCTATGCTCGCGCGATTTCTGCCTTTCAGAGCGACAGTCTTGCCTCTGCGCTGAGCCTGACCGAAGACTTGATCACAGAAGAGCCTGAAAATCCGTATTTCTATGAACTCAAAGGGCAGATCCTTTTCGAAAACGGACGCTTTCAGGAAAGTATCGAGCCCAACCGTATCGCGCTCCAATATGCGGGTCGCTCTCCCCTTCTCATGGTGAACCTCGCCCGTTCCCTTAGCTCGGTAGGACAGCCTGAGGACCTTGCGGAAGCAGAAGACCTTTTATCTCTGGCAACGGCTCTCGAGCCCGGCAACGCATTTGCCTGGCATGAGCTTGCCATTGTCATGGAACGTCAGGGCCGCCGGGCGGAAGCCAATCTCGCAACCGCTGAGCAGGCATTTCATTATGGCGACTGTAACCGCGCGATGAGCTTTGCCTCTCGCGCCGCTGAGGAATTAGAACACAATACCTCATCAGGAATTCGCGCCTCTGACATCACCAGAATTTGTTCCATCTCAGCGCAGCGCCGACCTAGATGATTTCTTCAGGGCCGTGTATGAAATGCATTGGCCCAGAAGGAATTTTTGAATGCGAATGAAATCCGTTTCAGTTATCAGCGCCCTCTTCGCCGCGACTGCGCTCGGCGCGTGCGACACCTCCGCTCAAAGCGTGCCGGAAACTGCGCAATCCCGAGAAGACGTCGAAGCGATCGTGCGTGCGTACATTCTGGAAAATCCTGAGATCATTCTCGAGGCCATGACCATCCTTGATGAGCGCGAAACCGAAATGGTTGGCGCTCAACTCGCCAGCAATAGTGCTGACTTCTCGGTTGGCCCAGCTGATGCAGACGTCACGATTATTGAATATTTTGACTATCATTGCGGCTATTGTCGCCGCTCACTCGACTGGGTGATGGATCAGGTCGACAACAGCGATGGACGGGTTCGGGTGGTCTTCAAAGAACTGCCAATCCTGTCTGAACAGTCTGTACGCGCGGCGCGCGCTGCCATCGCCTCACAGGCGCAGGGTGAATATATGGAATTTCACCAACGCATGATGCGTCACCCGGGCACGCTGTCTGACGAGATTATTTTCGAAATCGCAAGTGATCTGGGTATGAATACCGCACGTCTGGAGCGCGATATGGCCTCAGATGAGGTGGATGCGCATCTGTCACGCGTTATGGGCGAAGCTCGTGAACACGGCGTGACAGGCACACCCGCATTCTTCATCAATGGTGAGCTCTTCTCCGGCTTCTCGCAACCAACGCTTGAATCTCACATTGATGATCTGCTTGGTGGCTGATCATCCAGCCCTTTTGAAAACAAGAAAATAGTTATTAGCCGGCATGTCGCGGAGTTCACTCAGCACAAGTCGGCTTTTTTCTGCTTCAGGCATCAAATGGTGTTCAATGTCGCGCACACCCCATTCCGGATTGCGGGATTTCAAGGACACGTCGAAATTCGCATTCCCATCGCTATTATGTTCGCCATTACGGCTAAACGGGCCGTAAAATGCCAACTGGCCAGTCGGCTGAAGATGCTCCCCCGCCAGGGCGAAGACGGACTTCATCACCTCGATGGGTGAGATATGGATGACGTTGGAACTGTAGATCAGATCAAACGGCCCATGCTGACCTATATCGCCGGTCTCACGCGCATCGATATGATGCGCACTCATCCTGTCGGCGATTTGAAAACGGTCTGCCCAGGCCGCGCAACTGGCCCTGGAGCCGTGATCGGGATCGCTTGCCACCCACTGTAACTCCGGATGCGCCTTTACCAGATGCGCCGCGTGCTCGCCCGTTCCGGACCCGACCTCAAGAACCCTGCCCCGCGTCAGACCGAAATCTGCAAACGCCGACATTATCGCAGACAGGTTTCGCGCCGCTGATGGAGAGAACAGCCTCCCGTTTTCCATGTTGCGGTCTTCAAGCGCTATCGGACGATCAGAACTCATAAATCAACTTCCATTCACCGGGCGCCCACATACAAATCGCCCTTCATGTTCACAGACAGACATAGTGCGCTGAATCCAGTTTTCGTAGGATTTAACGCGCATATAGAATGCGCCACCATATGGGGGACATCCTCCAGTCGTCACCGAGGAAAGAATGCCAACAACCGTCTGCGTATCGTTTTCTTCAACATAGAGCGGCCCGCCGCTATCTCCGACACAGGGTGCGAAATCTCCGGAATTGTCTGCGAGAATATAGGCTTCACCAACCGTACGGACGGTCAGATCGCCGCCTTGCAAAAATCGATTCTGGCCGTTTCTTCCCCATCCAGCGAAATGGCTTTCATCACCGGGTGACAGCGGAACAGTGCTACCTGACCGGTCAAATTGCGCGATTGGAATATCTGCGATTTCGGCTGTATTGGCGACAAACACCAGCGCAATATCATCATCAAACTTTCCCGTTTGAGAGTACCATGCCGCGTGGCAAACAGCGCCATCTACCGGTAGGATACGCGTATCCGGGCGCATCACATCATCATCAGGCGCGATGATCAGCATATCAAAAACCGGCGATGCCGTACCGCGCATCTGCACACAATGATTAGCGGTCAAAAACCAGTTCTCGCTAATGCGGGTCGCGGCACAATGATTGCGTTGTGATCCGCCTGGAGAAAGTATCTGTTCGAGCTTTACAAGTCCCGGCAACGTCTCGATGTTCGGGAAAGGCCTTTCAGCCTGACGCTCGACGCCATTACTCGCAAAAATTGAGCGTTGCATCCACACCGGCTCTTCGGCGGCGTAGTCTTCGCTCCTTTGAAAACAAGAGATTATAGACATATCCTGAAGCACTGCCTGGGAGATCATGCCGGTCTCGCTATCAGGTAGAACTACTGCCTCCCGGGAAGCGCCGCTCAGCCGGTCCAGCCCGGATTGGACCGCCGCATTTTCAAACACGAAATGAGACCCTGCTGCGCCCACCAGAAGGCTGATCACGCAGACCCAAAAATACCGCAAGACAGCCCCCAAAGCTGACACGAAAACACTCGCATCAGCTTCGAATACTACCAGCCACACAGACAAATAACCAGCGCATCACTGTATTCACTCACGCGGTTTTGTTGATTTATTTCGGCGTATAATTTCGCACGGCAATGTCATGGCGCGACATTGGAAACGGGTTCCAGTGAACCATTTTCGCGACATCAATCAGGGACACTTTTCGTCCCTTGCGTGTCGCTTTTCGCTCTCTGCGAAATGCAAGCCCATCGGCCCAGCCAGCTTTGGTGCCGTTGAGCACATGTTTGCCGTAAGGCCGATTCCAATACCAGATGATCAGATACGCCGTGAGGAATAAGTGCCCGGGTAAGGTCAGCCATAAAAGGGGCGCTGGCATATTACCGAGATAGGTCCAGACGCGGTTGCGTGCACCGTGAAAGACCGAAAACTCGCTCTTCTCGCCGGAAAGACCACCACCCTTATGCTCAACTACCGCCTCAGGCAGGAACAGGCAGTATTCGCCATCCAGACGCATGCGAAACGCAAGGTCCACATCCTCCATAAAACAGAAATAGCGCTCATCGAAACCACCATGCTTCAGAAAGGTCTCGCGTTCATAGACTGCGCTCGCACCGCAAGGCGCAAAGGTTTCACCAAGATCAGGATGTTTCGTAACGGGGTGATGATACCCTCCCCGCCATGCAAACCCCCAGGCCGTATAGCCATCACCTGCCCCGTCCATAATGGTTGGGTCATCCATGAAGAGCTGGGTAGACGCGAACATTCTACAGTCTGGGTAATCGGTGATCGCCGCCCGAAGTGTCTCCAGCCAGTTGGGCTCGGCGGCCGCATCGGCGTTCAACAGAACCAACCATTCGCCTTTCGCCATCTTGGCTGCGATATTATTGCCCTCTGCAAAGCCGCTATTGCGGCCGAGGCATTCTATCGTACACGCTGGCAGCGCGGACACATCCAGCCCTTCCATAGAGCCATCACGTGAATCATTGTCGATGATGATGGTCTCAAAGTCGGAAAAGCTCTGCCTCGCCAGCGAATTGATCGCATTCTGGAGATAATCGCCGCCATTATAATTGATGATCAGAACAGAGAAGAAAGGCGACATGGACTCACTGACAGGACTAAAGGTCTGTTGGGTTCATTCGCCACAATTTACCCCGTGCTGACAAGTCATGTGCTAAACGAAGTCAGATTAAAAAGGATCAGCGCGATAAATGACTGATATGACGGTAATCCGACGCGAAGTGGTTGATGCGATTGAACGCATTGGGCCTATGCTGGGCAAAGAACTCGTTGAGCAGCTTCCGGAGCGGAATTATCTGGAACTCTGGCAGGCGTGTTTCACCAGTCCCGACATTCTGATCTCACACTTTTCGCGATACTATCTGCGCTATGACATTACACGCGAAGACTCTATTCGCCTCAGCCCATCCATTCTGCGTGACTTTCTGAGCTTCACTCTGTTTTCGACATCTGACCAGCGCGAACGCGTGATTGATCGTCAGGTCACCCTGTCCAATCACCACCGGCAGGTCAGCATGCAGAAAATGCGGATTGCACGCTCCATTCTGCGTCAGATCATGCGGAAAATCCCGCAAGAGCTGCACCATATTATGTGCGCGTTTATTGCGGGTGATATCGCCTATTTCCTGGCTCACCGCGAACCCCGTGAGGTCTCATCCGTGGGTGAGATGGTGAATGGCTCCGACATCGACATCATTATCGTCCACGATGGTCTTCCCGAGGACGTTATTGAACTGATCGATCGTGAGATGATGTCCTTCAAGGTCTATTATATGCGCCATCCGAACTATCGCGAAGAAGTGGACTATATCTGCAAGGACAAGCGGACCATGTTCTCTCAGCTCGCCTATCAGAATATCGACCATAAGATCGCGTCCAAGATCGCTTATGAGGCCATCTTCCTTGCCGGCTCAGTAGAGCTGTTCGCAGAGATCAAAAATCAGGTCGAAGCATCCGGAACGCAGGATCTGATTGAGCGCGACTTCCTGCACGGTCTGGAGCAACGCAAAAACGCGATGCGCACACTGCTAACTGCAGACGCAAGCGTCATCGACAAAAATACAGAGTCTCTGTTCTTCTTCTCTCAGGAACGGCTGGAATTTCAGTAAGCGGCAGGCCTTAAGACAGGCCTGCTTTCAGCAGCATATGCATGTGAATAAGGCCAACCGGCACACCATTCTGATCACATACGAAGACCTGCGTCAGCTTACGCTCACCTGCCGTCATTGTGCGCAGCACATCTGCAGCAAGCTGCAGCTGACCCGCAACAATCGGGTCTTTTGTCATAATGTCATCGACAGGTTTTGAGGTCAGGTCGGTCGCAAGGTGACGACGCAAATCCCCATCGGTGATGATACCCGCCAGCGTTCCATCTTCATTGGTAATACCAACGCAGCCAAAGCCTTTATCGCTCATCTCAGCCACAGCTTCACTCACCAGCGTTCCGCTGGCCGCGAGTGGTAATGCACTGCCTTTTGCCATCAGCTCTGCAGCACTGATCAGCGCCGCGCCAAGCGCGCCGCCTGGGTGGAATTGCTTGAAGTCCTTTGCCGTAAAGCCTCGGCGCTCAATCAGCGCAACAGCAACCGCGTCCCCATAGGCCATCATGAGCGTTGTGGAGGTCGTGGGTGCGCGCGTCTCACCGCAGGCTTCTTCCGCATTCGGGACGAGCAAAAGATGATCAGCGTTTCGAGCCAGTGTTGAGTCCGGATTGGTCGTCATGGCGATAAGCGGCACAGAAAAGCGACGGCAATATGCGATCACATCGCTTAGTTCTTTGGTCTCTCCGGATTTGGAAAGCGCAAGAACCGCGTCCTGATCAGAGATCATGCCAAGATCGCCATGACTGGCTTCGGCTGGGTGTACGAAATAGGCCGGCGTACCTGTAGATGCCAGTGTCGCAGCGATCTTGCGCGCCACATGACCGGACTTGCCAACGCCAGCACATGCCAACCGCCCATTCAGGCCGCTCAACAGATCAACAACTTTTGCGGCACTTTCATCGAGCGCCTCTTCCAGAGCAAGCATGCCATCGCGCTCAACGGCGATGGTGCGCTTCATGGCTTCGAGCGTGCGGACTTCAATATCTGACATAACTGACTTTCGTTTTTATTCTTGCGTGCGCAGATAATTATTCAGGTTTCATATTCCAGAAGCGCGGGATGAACGCGCCGTCAATATAGTCTGCGCAGCACATATGTCCCGTTTTCACCTTAGCAGATGGTGCATCCTCTGCCGAACCATAGATTGCAGCATGGAAATAGCGCAGCGTACCGTTTGATGTGATGAGGAAAACGAGTTCCTCGGAACCGCTAACAATTTCGCCTAACACCGCTTCGGCATTCGCCTTAAGAACGTCTGGCGTTGGAGACCAGTCAGCGCTTTCCGGCACAATGGTGCGCTCGCGCCAGTCATCAATCACCTCGGCGCCATACAAAGCTTCAATTTCTGCATCGCTTTTACCGCCCCAACTGCCGTAATCGATTTCTTTCAGGCGATCATCAATCTCGATATTGCCTGCAAAGTTGGTGAGCTCGGCCACAATGTCTGCGCCTTCGAGTGTGCGCTTCAAAGGCCCGGAGATTATCCGGTCAGGCATCAGGCCTTCCGATTTCAGATATGCACCGACGGCAGCAGACTGCTCGCAGCCCTTTTCAACAAGCGGTAGGTCTTCTTTTGCCCCGACCCAGACAGGTGTATCGCCCGGACCAAACGTATTGCCGTGTCTTGCCAGAATAATCTTCATGTCTCTGAGCATCCGTTTTCAAGGGCTTCCACCACACGCCGATAGGTGTCGCGACGGCCAACATCGACCCAGCGGTCAGATACACCCATGGACTGCACATTCATTCCTGCTTCGATGGCGCGTTGGATCAGGTCCGGCATGTCGACCTGCTCACCCTTATCAATCAGATCAATAAGTTTTGGAGAAACCGCATACATGCCAGCACTAATGGTGACGGATTGGGTAGGCTTTTCAACGACGCTTTTGACGGTCTCACCATCGGTCTCAACCACGCCATAAGGCACCTGAAATTCGGCCTGACGCGTGCACATGGTGACGGCGCTGTCTGCTGAATGGAAGGCCAGCACTTTGCGATAATCAAGGTCTGTCAGAAGGTCAGCATTGGCGACGATGAATGGCAGGTCTGGCCGCTCTTCCAGATAGGCAAGACCGCCGCCCGTGCCCAGACGATGAGGTTCTTCAATATAGCTGATATCCACGCCCCATTTGGAGCCATCGCCGAAATACTCAGAAATCTGAACGGACATGTGACGCACCGCAAAAACGAAGCGACAAAACCCTTGCCCGATCATCTGCGCCATAATGTGCTCAAGGATAGGCCGCGAGCGGATCGGCAGCATAGGCTTTGGAATTTGCTTCGTCAGAGGCATCATCCGCATGCCAAATCCGCCAGCCATAATCACGATGAGTTCAGAACGCTTTGTTTCAGGCAGCTGAACACCCGCCGTACGATCGATCAGATCGGAGATATCAATATCCTGCCCGGGGATGTGGTATGAATGTGCCTCTGATGGGCTCGACATGTTTCGACCACTCCACTCCTGAACGCTAAATAACGCTTTTGGCTGGCACCGCCGCGAAAGGCAAGGATAGCGCACCAGACTTTTTAAACTCTCTTGAAAATATAGGGCAATGCAGGTTCATATCGGGAAACCGAAAGGCTTTTCCTTGACCCTGCGCCCTACCGACCTTCTCACAAAGCGAACGCATTCCCTTCTTCGTCAGGATATGACGAGCAATGTTGTTGCGCTGACCTCTGCGCTTACCGGAAAGTCCTGCCTGGTTATTGGCGGTGCGGGTTCAATCGGAAGTGAGACCCTTGCACTTCTCAGCGGCTACCCTCTGTCCTGCTTACTGGTTGTAGATCAGGATGAGAACGGTCTGGCCCGCCTCATGCGACGGTTGCGCGGCGCTCCAGAGACACCGGCCGTATCGGACATTGAAACCCTGCCTATGGATTATGGCTCTGCTGCCTTTCAGGCGGGTCTCAAGCAGCGCGGACCATTTGACTTTGTGCTGAACTTCGCAGCGCTTAAGCATGTCCGCTCAGAAAAGCAGCCCCTGTCCATCTTCAACATGATGGATACCAACATTCTGAAACAGGCACGGCTTCTGGAAACTCTGAACACCCTTAGCCCCGACTATCGGTATTTCAGCGTTTCAACGGATAAAGCCGCCAATCCGGTATCTTTTATGGGCGCGACGAAACGGGTCATGGAACATGTCATGTTCCTGACAGCACGAACCGTTAGCCATATTCCGAATGTGAGCTCTGCCCGCTTTGCCAATGTCGCCTATTCTCAGGGCTCTCTTCTGGAAAGCTTCATCACGCGGCTCGAAAATGACACGCCGCTGGCTGCACCGCTGGGGATTGAGCGTTTCTTCTTTACGCTTCAGGAAGCGGGCGAGTTTTGCCTCCTATCCGGCGTGCTTGGCGAACCAGATACGATTTATGTTCCGAGCCTCTCGCCTGAAGAGCATCTTGTCAGCATGGAAGACGCGGCTATCGGCTTTCTGCGCGCCAATGGATATGAACCGCGCCATTATCCACTCGAACAACAGGCTTCTGCCTTCAAAGACCTTCCAGACCTGAAAAAACAGGGGCTTTGGCCGGTCATCCTTACGCCTGCAAATACCGCGGGCGAGAAGCCCTATGAAGAGTTTGTCGGCGAAACAGAAACGGCCTCTACCGGTAAATTTAGCGCACTTCTGGACGTTGCATATGACGCGTCGCTTTCAAAAGAAAAGCTGGCCGCATTTCTGGGCCAGCTTCAGACATTCAGTCTATCTCCCGATGCACTTTGCGAGCTGACCATGGATGAACTGAAAGACTGGATTTCCGATCTGGAACCGAGCTTTCAATCCAGCCATATCGCTGCTTCCGCAAAGCTGGACGACAGGATTTAGCCGTTAAACGACCGGATCGCTTCGATAATTTTGTCCTGATCTTCTTCACTGAGATATGGGTGCATTGGCAGCGCCAGAACCGTCTCGCGAATGGCTTCCGTCACTTTCAGATCACCTGCACCGGCTGTGTAGCGCGCATAGGCACCATTCATGTGCATTGGAACCGGATAATAGACGGCCGTCGGCACGCCCGCTGCCTTCAGATGCGCCTGCAAGCCGTCGCGATTTTCATGTTCGATTACATACTGCGCCCAAACCGAAACAATGCCTTCAGGCACGCCTGGCACCGCCAGAACATGGTCTTTCAGACCTTCTGCATAACGGTCTGCGATGCGATTGCGCGCTTCGATTTCGTCCGCAAAGATTTTCAGTTTCTCAATCAGGATCGCCGCCTGCATTGTATCGAGGCGTGAATTCATACCGATACGCATATTGAAGTATTTCGGGTCGTGTTCGAACTCCTGCCCCTGAAGGTCTGAAGCTGTCACCTTGCCGTGCACGCGAATGGAATCCATCAGTTCGGCAAGCGTGTCATCATTCGTCAGAACGGCACCGCCATCGCCATAACAGCCGAGCGGCTTGGCAGGGAAAAAGCTCGTCGTGACAACGTCAGCCCACTCACCCGGATGTTTGCCATCTAATGTGGTGCCATACCCCTGAGCGCTGTCCGAAATGAGCTTCAGGCCATACTTGTCTGCGATCTCGCGGATCTTCGGATAGTCAGCAGACTGACCGAACAGATCGACCGCGATAATCACTTTCGGCGTGAGGCGACCTTCAGCGATCACCGCTTCAATACACGCGACCAGATGATCAACATCCATATTGTAGGTTTCGCGTTTCACATCGACGAAAACCGGGTCCGCGCCAAGCCATGGCACAACTTCGGCGGTCGCGCAGAAGGTAAAGCTTGGGCAGAACACAGCATCACCCGGCTTCAGGCCCCAGGCCATAAGCGGAAGAGCGAGCGCTTCGGTGCCGTTTGCACAGCCCAGCGCATGTTTCGTACCAGAGAATTCAGCCAGCTGCGCTTCAAACTCGCGGACTTCCGGCCCCATCACATACATGCCGTGTTGCAGTACTTTTGCGACGGCTTCGTTGACTTCGGTTTCGATCCGCGCGCGCTGCGCATGAAGGTCGATGAATTGCATGTAAATTACTCCGGAACAAACGTCAGAACTGCCCTCTAACGATGTTTCGCGAAGACTTCCAAACACAAACCATTCAGAAGTGTTTCAATACACTGAGCCGCTCAGGCCGCCCGCCCCCTCAGGTGGAGGGTTCAAGGCTGCCCAAAGGCACGTCTGGATGCTCATGCTTTTCCTCCAGATTACCCTGCTGTTTGAGCTTCTCCAGAATTTCAGCATGCCGTTCCGCCGTCAGCGGGTGGTTACGGATCACGAGCGCGACAATACCGCCAAGGATCGCAGGCACCAGAATATAGAGTGCCGTGAGCGCCCATAGCGCTGTTGAAGTGTTCTCACCAGACATCGCATCAAACTGAAAGAAGCCGAGGATCATGAAAGAAAAACCGGGCGCAATCGCTAGGCCAACCTTGTTCGTCCCTGTGAAGAGCGCAGACAGAATACCCGTCTGATCGATACCAGAGCGCAGCAGCTCCTCATCACCTGCATCCGCTAGCATAGAGCGCAGCAAAAGAGGCCCGGCAGACAGCGTAAGCCCCGCAAGGAAGAGGATAAGGACGTTCAGAAGCATAATGGCTGGTGTCAGCTGAATCACGATCAGAGACAGCGCATAGAATGTGAAGGCAACAGCCGCCGCTTTGTGCTTACCCATCTTGGTCGTGAGATAGGTCCAGATCGGTGTACCGCACAGCGAACCGCACAGATTGATGAATAGCAGGATTACGATATCCAGCTGCGCAAAGCCCTTCACAAAACCAAAATAGAAGAAAAATAGCGCGCTATTCATGCCGAGCGCTGTACCAATAAAGAGGTCGGCCACCAGCAAACGTGCAATCGTTGGGCGGATCATCAGGCCCAGATACTCACGCACGCTCGTGGATTGTCGGTCGCTTGCGGCTTTTGGTTCTGGAACGAAGGCCAAAGCAATGGCTGCACCAAGAATGGTGGAGGCAGCAATGAAGATACCCATGGATTGGATAGCCACCACATGAGGCTGACCAAAAACGCCTTCCACAAGAATAGGCAATCCTAAAACCGCAATCATGCCGATCAGGTTTCCAGCCTGCCAGAAGCCGAAGACACGCGACCGTTCTGAATAGTCGTTTGAGAGCGACATGCCCCAGGACAGGTGAGAAAGATAGCAGAATGAATAGGCCAGATAGGCAACAGACAGCCAGACTGTCAGGAAGGTCAGGTCAGCCGACTCTCCCGGATTGAAAAGCATATAGGCCGACACCGCCATGGGCAGTGTGCCACCGACCAGCCAGGGACGAAAACGCCCAAACCGCGTGCGATTACGGTCCATCAGTGAGCCAGCAACAGGGTCGAGCGCAATATCTGCAAGCCGCACAATCAGGAAGATGGTTCCGATTAGTGTAAGCGAGAGACCAAACTCCGTCGCGTAATAGGTTGGCAAATAGGCCACCATTGGAATGCCAATGGCCGCAATAGGAATAGACGGTGCAGCGTACGCTCCGAGCTTCCAGGATGGATAAATCCCTTTTTGCGCGCTCTCGCTCATTCGCCTTCTCCTGTAATCTGGTTCGGAGCAGAACTCGCTCCTTTCAAGGCCACTTCATCAGCAAAGCGGTCTTTCAGCCCGACACCTGTCAGGCTCAATTCTTTTGCGCGATTGACGATCCAGGCGATGTTCGCCGCGCCAAGCTCCAGCGAAAGGCCACCCGGTTCGCGAATATTGGAAATACAGTTGCGCTCGCTATCAGCGCGGCCTGATTTCGGCTTCCACGTAATGTACGCACCAACACTGTCAGCTGCGCTAAGGCCCGGTCGCTCGCCAATCAGAACCACCACAACGTCCGCGCCCAGCTGCTCACCAATTTCATCACCAAGGGCGACACGAGATTGTTCAGCGATGACAAAATCGCAGATCGTCCATTTGTCAGACAGTTGCGCTTTCAGAGCGTTCGCGATCTTCGCTCCATGATCCTGAATAGCAGTTGCCGAAAGGCCATCAGCCAACACAATGGCGAGCTCTTTGCGTTCGTTTCCCAATACGCAATCTGGTGAAAGCTTTCGGCCCGAGGTCGGATTCTGCAGAAAGGCAGCCCGATCACACGCACGACTAAAAACATGATGCGCAGGACCATCGAGTTCGGCTTTGAGCTTTTCAACATCCAGAGCGGAATGAACCGCATCACGGGCTCTCGCATGGGATAAGAGAAAGTCCAGCATAGCCCCTGTCGGCATGGCCTGCCCGGCCCGGCCTAACCCGATACGGGCAGACGTCACATCACGCCAGCGCGCGAAAAAATCTGGAGTTTTAGAGTTCTCATGCGCCATCGGCATATCTCCCGATGAGCGCGCGGGCCGCGCCGGACCCGATAACATCTGGCACTCGGCCATCCAGCCCCATCAGGCCCACATTTGCGAGCCATTCGTCAAACTCTGGCGCGGGTCGCAGACCGAGAACTTCACGCACATAGAGCGCGTCATGAAAGCTCGTGCTTTGATAGTTCAGCATGATGTCATCAGCGCCCGGAACGCCCATGACGAAATTCACGCCGGCTGTACCGAGCAAGGTGATCAGAACATCCATATCATCCTGATCGGCTTCGGCGTGATTGGTGTAGCAGACGTCCACGCCCATAGGCACGCCCATCAACTTGCCGCAGAAATGATCTTCCAAACCGGCGCGAATGATCTGCTTTCCGTCATAAAGGTATTCTGGGCCGATAAAGCCGACCACAGTATTCACCAGAAACGGATCAAACGCTCGCGCTACAGCATAGCAGCGAGCCTCAAGCGTCTGCTGATCTATGCCATGATGGGCATCCGCAGAGAGTTCTGCGCCCTGCCCGGTTTCAAAATACATGACCGAATCCGACGTCGGATTTCGGTTCAGGGAGAGCGTCGCCTCCCGCCCCTCTTTCAAAATTGAAAGATCGATCCCAAAGCCCTTATTGGCCGCTTCTGTGCCGGCTATGGACTGAAACGCCAGATCAACGGGCGCCTTCTTTTCCACCAGCTCAATCGTGTTGGTGATATGGGTCAGAACGCAGCTTTGTGTCGGAATATTCAGCGACAACCGTGCACGCTCAATCAAATCCAGCAATTCGCCCGCACGGGTCACATTGTCCGAAGCTGGATTGATCCCAATCATCGCATCGCCGCTTGCCAGCAGAAGCCCGTCCAACATGGATGCGGCAATGCCCTCTGGATCATCGGTCGGATGGTTTGGCTGCAGTCGCACGGACAAATGACCCGGCAGACCAACGGTTGTTCGGAATGTTTTGACGACCGGACACTTTTTCGCGACAGCGATCAGGTCCTGATTGCGCATCAGCTTACAGACGGCGGCGGCCATTTCCGGCGTTATCGCGGGCGCGACGGCGCGGATCTTTTCCGGCGATGTCTCATTGCTGAGGAGCCATTCGCGAAACTCACCAACGGTGAGCGACGAAATGGGTTTAAAAGCTGTCTCGTCGAACGTGTCGACGATCAGCCGGGTAACTTCATCATCCTCGTAAGGAATGACCAGCTCTTCTGTGAAAACGCTGAGAGGAAGGTCTGCCAACACAAAGCGTGCAGCCATCCTCTCAATATCGCTTTCAGCGGCAACACCTGCCAGCTGGTCGCCAGAGCGAGCCGGGCTCGCTTTGGCAAGAAGAGCGCCTAACGTGTCAAATTGATATCGTGTTCCTGCAATATCGGTTCTGTATACCGTCATGGCGCGCTTTCCGGTTTAGTAAGTCCAGCTGACTTCCACGCCATAAGTGCGTGGATCGCCGTATTTGCCGAAGAGTGTGGTGAAGCCGTCTGGCGCCGTTCCGAGATCGTATTCCTCATCAAACAGATTGTTGAAATACAGAGCAAACTCGGTGTTGCCATTCGGAGTGACCCAGCCCACTCGACCATTCACAAGCGTATAGCCTTCCTGGAAGAACTGGTCCTGATTTGAAGAGTCAGAATACTGGTCACCATGGTAAGAAGCGTTCAGACGCACAAAGCCTTCGCTGCCATTGCTGAAAGGATGCTCATAATCGAGCGTCGCAGCGAACGTCCATTCAGGCGCGTATTCGAGTCGGTTGCCGGAATAGTCGACGCCGATACCACCACCATCTTTGAACTCGCTATACTCAGCATGTAGCCATGCGCCGCTGAGGCCGAGCGTCAGATTGTTGGTTGGAAGCCATGTCAGGTCGAATTCCGGACCATAGGTCTCAACGACACCCGCATTGGTGAGCGCAAGCTCGATACGGGATGGCACAACGTCATCGCGAATACGGAACTGGCTGACCTGATAGTCTTCATACTTGGCGTAGAAGAGCGCGGAGTTGAAGCTGAACTGTCCATCAGTGCTTACAAATTTTGCACCAATCTCATAGCTGTCGACCGTTTCCTGATCGAGCGAGAGATCTGCTGCAACCTGATAAATATTCAGATAGTCAGCGTTGAAGCCACCCGATTTAACGCCGCGAGAATAACGTGCGTAATAGGTAGAGGCGTCATTCGGTTCCCATGTCAGACCAATGCTTGGTGAGAAAGAAGTCTCATCCATATCAGTCGTATAACCATCAATGACGGCAAGCGTTGAATATGGTGCAACGAGATCCGTTGACTGATTGAAGGTCAGCTCCTTGGTCTCATAGTTGAGACGCGCACCCATGTTCAGGGTCAGGGTATCTGTCAGTCCGTAGTCCAGTGCCGTGAAGACCGCCATGCTGGTATTGTCGACCAACGGGTTTGTATTGGTTACAGAATTTGGCGGCAGTCCGAGCAGTGCGGTTAGAGACGAATAGACCAGTGTTCGGTCATTTTCGCCGCTGGTATCCATATAATAGAGACCCGCAACATAATTCAGATTTCCGACTTCACCGCTGGCGCGCAGCTCCTGGCTGAATGTGTTGTATTCATCGTGATAGTGGAAAAATGCCCAGTCGCCAGCGCTGTGGTCCATGTCGACATTCCAGTTACGGTATGCGTGACGATAGCCAGTTGTGGATGTGAGCGTAACGTTCTCAAAATCATAATTCAGCGTGAGGCCGAGACCCCAGGTTTCGGACAAATCGCGCTCAGGATAGTCATCATCAATGACGAAAGGCTGATCTGCTGGCGGCGTTGGTGTGCCACCGGTATTGAAGACGTCACTACGTGCTTCACCATTCACCTTGTGGGAGAGCTGACGGGTAAAGTCCGCTGAGAAATCAGCTGTGAAATCGGGGTTGAACAGATAACGCAGCTGCAGACGAGCAGCATAATCATTCTGGTCATCCGGGTATTCGCCCGTCGTCACATTGTAGATGAAGCCATCGCGCTGGTGCACGGACGCACCGAAACGCATGAAGAGACGATCTTCGATCAGAGGCGCATTAATGCTACCGACCAGACGCATTTCATCCTGATTACCGTAAGACCCGATAACCTGCGCCTCAAACTCTTCAGATGGAGCCGCGGTCACAAGGTTTACAGCGCCCGAAACCGTGTTCTGACCATAGAGATAGCCCTGAGGACCACGAAGAACCTCTACACGCTCCAGATTTACAAGAACGGCATCGGCAGACATTGGCTGACCGATATAAACACCATCCAGATAAATACCCGTACGCGTATCAAACGCGACTGTACGGCCACCGCCACCAACACCGCGAACATAGATGGTGCGGACAGACACGTTGTCGCTCACCTGAAAGTTCGGAACGAGGCCCTGAAGTGAGCCCAGATCAGCAACACCGGCATCCTGAAGGGCGTCGCCCGTAAAGGCTGCCATTGAGATCGGAACATCCTGCAGGCTTTGTTCCCGCTTTTGCGCGGTTACCGTGATGCTTTGCAGCGTGTGCACTTCGTCTTCAGGCTCTTCTTCCTGAGCGTAAGCCGCAAAACTTGCAGACAGAGCGACTGAGCCCGCAGCCGCTAAAAGTGTCGATTTCAGACGTTTTGAATTCCACGCGCCAAAGAGCGCTGTTTGTTTTACAGATTCAGGCATTTCAACCTCCACAATGCAAATCCCATAGCCAAACCGGCCATTACTTCCCGTCAGACGTTGAGCAGGCTCACCGCCTCCTGAAGGAGTGACGGATCGCCAAGAGCGAGAATTCGCCCATCACAATCCGGCCCTGGCGGCTTGCCTTCCCAATCGACAAGCAGGCCTCCAGCTCCTTCCACGACCGGTTTCACGGCCGCCCAATCCCATATTTTGAGGTCCCCCTCTGCGATGACGTCGATCTGGCCGAGCGCCATCAGCCCGTAGGCGTAACAATCACCTCCCCAAGATACCCGGCGGACCGTGCCAGCGAGCTGACTCCAGCCACTACCGGGCTCCATGGGGACCATGTCAGGCGCGGTACAGGACATTTCCGCGCTCGCGAGTTCGGGACACTTTCGTGTTCCGACTTTGCCTTTAATGTTCTGATTGAAGCGCGTTGTCTGACCGGCCACACCGATCCAGCGCTCGCCCGAAATAGGCTGATCGATCAGCCCCATTACCGGTTCATCTTCATCCATCAGCGCGATCAGCGTTCCAAAAACCGGTCGACCAGTGATGAAGGCACGTGTGCCATCAACCGGATCGAGCACCCAACGCAGCGAAGCATCAGGTCGATCGCAACCAAATTCTTCACCATGCAGCCCGTAGTCGGGATACCGGCGTTCAAACACATCGCGCATGGCCAATTCGGCACGGCGATCAGCCTCGGTCACCGGACTCCCATCGCCCTTGCTGATGGCGTTCAGGTCCGAACGGAAAAGGGGCGTCACGACGTCACGCGCAATATCGGCGGCTTCTTCCATTGCTGACACCAGGTCAGAAACATTGGAATCGGTCATCCAGCTGCGAGGCTTGGTTATGACAGCTGACATAGAGCCGCCTCCCAGGCTTCGCCCTGCGTCATGGCATCACCAAGACCAAGAAGCATTTTTGAATATTCAGAATAATCGAAGTCGATATTGGAGTACTGTGTCTGAAGCAGCGCCCAGGTCCCCCAGGAGACGGCGATCATACCGCCATACAGCGTTGCCTTGGCGGCGGCATTCTCCGGCACTTCATCGAAATACTCAGCGAACCAGTTCACCTCTTCCGGAGGCAATTGCATGGACAGGCTGAGCATTGTCAGATCCCAGAGCGGATCATTGTTGGACGCATATTCCCAGTCCACGATCCGCACATCGCCAGCGTCATTCAGCATGAAGTTCGGCGAGTAACAGTCATTATGACATGGCGCGAGCGTGGGTTTGGTTGCGTTTATGACCTTCGCAGCTGTGCGGCAGCGCTCCATGAGCGCCTCATGATTGTCCGGCGCCTTAATTCCAGCCTCTTTCAGTAGGGAATAACGCTGTTCCAATTGATCATAGCCGGTTCTGGTGAGCGGCAATGGCGAACTATTGTGCATTTTCTTGTATTTCTCGAGAAGAACCGAACGCAGCTCTGCATTCGCGAAATCTTCTGGCACACTGTTTCTGTAGCCATCGAGGAATTCATAGACCTCAGCACCCGGCGACTGGAAAGTCTCGTAAAGAAAGGGCCCAACACCCAGCTCTCCGGACAGTTTAGATGCGACGACCGATGAGGATCGATCAATCATTATGTGCGTATTCTCGCCGTATAGCTTTATAAAATAAGTATTATTCTGTTCTTTTATAATCCAGTTGCTATTCGTTATGCCTACTTCAACGCGCCTGTAAGTCGCATGAGATTTCTTTTCCTTGAGGAACACTTCCAGAATGACTTCAAGCTGACGATGTTCGTCAGTCGAAGCGTTTCCATAAAGTATTTCATCCATTGGTTCGGCCAAGGTACTACCTCTACTCAAAACTGGTATTCCATGTGTCGCATTCTGATCGCTTTTATATTGATCAGAAGCGCGTCTAAGCTGATGAAGACATACAGTTAAACGCTTGTCCACACACTCTTTAACAAAACCACACATTTACAACATCTGAGCAATCTGTATGTAGTTGGTGCACAAAAAGGAGGCCTTCATGTCCGAATTGTACGAATTGTCCGCCAGCGAGCTGCTCGCAGCTTATGAGTCAGGAGAGGTTTCGCCGGTTGAAGCGACCACTTCCATTCTGGATCGCGCTGAAGCCATAAACCCAGCAATCAACGCGCTTGTCTTTATGGATAGAGACAAAGCCCTGAAAGAAGCCGCGGCATCAGAGGCGCGATGGAAATCCGGCAATACAATGGGGCCGCTCGACGGCATTCCGGTCTCGGTAAAAGACAGTATTGCGGTAAAAGACATCCCGATGCTGCGCGGAAATCGTGCAAACGAAGGGGCGCCGCCTAGCGCATACGATGCACCGCCATCCATGCGCCTCAAAGAATCAGGCGCAATTATCTTCTCCAAAACCACCATGCCTGACTTTGGTCTTCTGGCTGCAGGTGTCTCAAGCGCTTACGGTATTACGCGAAACCCATGGGATCTGAACTGCAATCCGGGTGGATCGAGCTCTGGCGCGGCGGCCGCAACCGCATCATTTTGCGGTCCCCTCTCCGTGGGTTCAGACATTGGCGGTTCCGTTCGCTTCCCGGCGGCAATGTGCGGCCTGGTAGGCCTGAAGCCATCACAGGGACGAATCCCGCACCTTCCGCCGAGTCCGGTACGCTCCGCCGGTCCGATTACCCGCACCGTTGATGACAACGGGCTTCTGCTTCAGGTGCTGGCTGGTACAGATATGCGTGATTATGGCTGCCTGCCCCCCGCGACTGACAATTATATGAAGCTTGCCGCACGTGACCTGAAAGGTGTGAAAATTCTGCTCGTTATGGAAGGCGACAACAATGAGCTTCCAGAACCTGGCGTAGAGAAATGCGTTCGCGAAGCCGTCGACGCGCTCAAATCTGCTGGCGCTATCGTCGAAGAAAAGCCGTGCGTTATCGGCGATAACTTCATGGAAACAGCTGCCATTCCGCTCATTTTGCGTGGCCTTGCTGAATTCCTGAAACAGAGCGAAGAAAAGCGCGCTAAATCTCCAAAAGATTTTCAGGAGACCTTCGGCAAAGCCGCAGAAATGACAGCCGATAAGGTCGCGCTTGCTAAGGACGAATTGGAGGTCATCAAAGCCCGCGTGCTGGCGCAGATGGACGGATACGACTTCCTGATTTCACCAATGTCAGGCATGAGCGCATTTCCTGCTGAGGTTAAACAACCCAAGGCAAAATCATCCAACGCCATGTACACGCCGATCTGGAACCAGACGGGCAACCCGGCCCTATCGATTTGTTGCGGATTTGATCAAGAAAACAACATGCCGGTCGGCCTTCAGATTGTTGGCCACCGCTTCGATGATCTCGGCGTTCTTCAACTGGCAAAAGCCTATGAGGACATTCGCGGCTTCAAAATGAACTGGCCGACGCCAGCAGCTTAAGGCTGATCAGGCTGCGGCGTGAATAACGCGTCGCAGCCCCGCCTCTGTATAGGCAGACGTCTCAGACTCATCTGTCACCAGAACGTCGATTTCCTTGCACTCAGACACAATCGCGCGGCTCACCACGCCCAACTTGCTCGCATCTGCGATCACAAGCTTCTGACGTGCATTTTCCAGCATCTGCCCGGCAAGCTCAGCTTCCGCGAGATCGTAATAACTTACGCCAACGCCCGGATCGATTCCCACCGGAGACACAAGCGCGATATCCGCATGGAAATTGCGCAATTGCCGAAGCGTCATCTCACCATAAGTGGCAGGCACATCCGTACCAATGGACCCACCAAGCAACACCACGTCGATGGCCGGATTAATTTTGCGAACCGTCATAGCAAGCTCAATGGAGTTCGTAACAATGGACATCTCGCCCAAATCCGCCATGAACTCGCCCAGGATCGTTGTGGTTGAACCTGCGTCGATAAAATAGCTACCGCCAGGCACCATCATGGAAACCGCAGCCTGACAAAGCGCCCGCTTCTCAGCAATACGAGAAACCCGGCGCTGCTCAAACGGCGATTCCTTGGACTGTTCATTCATCAACGCGCCGCCATGCGTACGGCGAATCAGACCGCGCTCCTCCATGATTTTCAGATCACGGCGAATGGTTTCGCGGGACACTTTAAAGTCATGCGCAAGCTGATCCGCCTCAACACGGCGATCTCGCTTCAGCAGACTAAGAATCTTGCTCTGACGTTCCTCGACCCACAAATCCCCGGCCTCCATATTATAGTCCACAAAACCTGCAGCAAATATATTGCGATTTTGTGTGTTTGGTTGGCTTTAGAGGAATTCCACAGGCACGGCAACACAGACACGATCAGCTCGCACGAAGTTTATCGCGCGTATAAGCTGGTCGGTATTATCTGATTTTTGGAAATGATCTGGCCTGGCAGGGGCACCAGGACTCGAACCCGGGACCCTCGGTTTTGGAGACCGATGCTCTACCAACTGAGCTATACCCCTATCGGCCAGACGGGTTAGCTATGCCGAAACGTTGCAAAACGCAAGGGAGTGATTGCGATAGAATTGCGATTCTTCGCATCTCCTGGCCATCAAAATCTCTGACAGAAGTTTTAGCAGCTACAGCTGCATTATGACCGGAGTCTGAATCAGCCATTCAGGGCCTGGCAAAGGGGCCCCTGTCAGCATGGCCTGATGATAAATCGTATCATGCAAACCGGAGTGGTGTCCGTTGCCTTAGCTACGGCCACACTCCTCACCCCGGCCGCTCTCGCAGACAACGGCCACAATAACAACTCACATCATTCTGCTTCGAGACACGGCTCTTATTCATCGCAACAGGGTGGAAGCGGCCATAACGCCCCCGGGCATAGACCGTCCTCGCAATGGGGCAGTCATTCAAGTCAGCATAGTGGCTCCCATGGAGGTCGCGGACATTCCAGCCACGGCAGTCACTCTGGCTCTTATAATGGCGGACACAGCTACAGGCCTGGCTATGTGAGCTATTCAGAACGGTCTCAGGCACTACGCCAGTGTGACTTCGCTGCGGAACGTCGGACAGATCAGGTCTTTCCCGGTCCATTTGGTCGCGCAGACTTTGTCGGCCAGCCCCGGGTCACACAAATTGGCCCTGCAGGTTTCCGCGTAGACGGCGCAATGCGCGTGTCCGGCCGATACCGCTCTGACATTATTCCTGTTGGGTGCACGATCCGCCGCGGCAATGTCGTTGACCTTGATTTCAACCCGGCGAGCATTCGCAACGACCATTATTGGCGGCATTCCAGCCGACATTAAATGGCCACCGGCCAAGCCTTTATGAAAGGTGCGTCTGCAAGGTTTTTCCCTCAAAACTGCGCAGACGCATGTTCATTTTGTCCGGAACTTTGTCCGAAGGTAGAATATTGGACGATCTTTTCTTGCCATTCGGGCTAGTCTCTTTATCAACAAGCGAAAGAAAAGCAGACTGAGTTCAGGGGCCAAGATATGAAAGACATCCTCGAAGCGTTGGAAGCCAAGCGAGAACAAGCCAGAATCGGTGGTGGTCAGAAGCGAATTGATCGCCAGCACGAAAAAGGCAAGCTGACTGCACGTGAACGGATTGAACTTCTTCTCGACGAAGGCTCATTCGAAGAATGGGATATGTTCGTTGAGCATACCTGCACCGATTTCGGCATGGCCGATCAGAAGACACCAGGCGACGGCGTTGTCACAGGCTGGGGCACCATTAATGGTCGCATGGTCTATGTTTTCTCCAAAGACTTCACAGTATTCGGTGGGTCTCTGTCCAAGGCCCACGCGTCTAAAATCGTGAAAGTTCAGAAGGCCGCTGTAAAAAATGGCGCGCCTGTGATCGGTCTGTTTGATGCTGGCGGCGCACGTATTCAGGAAGGCGTAGACAGCCTTGCAGGCTATGCTGACATCTTCATGGAAAACGTTCTGGCGTCGGGCGTCGTGCCTCAGATTTCCGTTATTATGGGCCCATGTGCAGGCGGTGATGTGTATTCGCCAGCCATGACGGACTTCATCTTCATGGTGAAGGACACGTCCTATATGTATGTGACCGGCCCGGACGTTGTGAAAACAGTGACGAACGAAACCGTCAGCCATGAAGACCTTGGCGGCGCGCGCGTTCATGCCTCAAAATCCGGTGTTGTTGACGGTGCGTTTGAGAACGACATTGAAGCTCTGACCCAGATCCGACGACTGGTGGACTTCCTGCCTCTGTCTAACCGTGAAGGCACTCCAACCCGTCCGAGCTTTGATGACGCCTCCCGTCTTGAGCATTCCCTCGACAGCCTTGTTCCGGACAATCCGAACAAACCTTACGACATGCGTGAGCTGATTGAGAAAACTGCTGACGAAGGCGACTTCTTCGAAATCGGCAAAGACTTCGGCACAAACATTCTGACGGGCTTTGGCCGTATTGAAGGTCAGACTGTTGGCTTCGTTGCAAACCAGCCACTCAGCCTGGCGGGCGTTCTGGACATTGATGCCTCCCGAAAAGCGGCGCGCTTCGTCCGCTTCTGCGACTGCTTCAACATTCCAATCGTCACATTCGTCGACGTTCCGGGCTTCATGCCGGGCACTAAGCAGGAATATGGCGGCCTGATTAAACACGGCGCAAAACTGCTCTTCGCTTATGCCGAAGCAACCGTGCCAAAAGTCACAGTCATTACGCGTAAAGCTTATGGCGGCGCATATGACGTTATGAGCTCCAAACACCTGCGCGGCGATGTAAACTATGCATGGCCAAAAGCAGAAATCGCGGTCATGGGCGCCAAGGGCGCCGTTGAAATTATCTTCCGTGGCGACCTCGGCAATGAAGAAAAAATTGCAGAGAAAACAAAAGAATACGAAGACAACTTCGCAAATCCTTTTGTTGCTGCGCGCAAGGGATATATCGATGATATCATCATGCCGCATTCAACGCGTCGCCGCATTGCACGCTCCCTTCGTCAATTGAAAACGAAAAACGTGACCAACCCAGCGAAGAAGCACGACAACATCCCGCTTTAGACTGACATTTCGGCGCAAACGCGATCAAAGCCAGTTTGCGATTGCGCCGATCCAGTCACAGCTTTGTGTTTTCCCCTTGCAGGCCTTTGCATTCGCCAGTGGCTAGTGCAACAAAGTTGCAAGGACGGGATAATTGGAGATTTTAATGCGCTTTACCCTGATGACAGCAGCGCTCGCGCTGACCCTTGCTGCGTGTGGCGGCCCTGAAGAGCCTGCACCAGCACCACCTGCAGAAACGGCAGCGCCTGCGCCGACTGCAGCACCATCACCTGAAATGACGCCGCCAGCCGAAGCAGCTCCTCCAGTAGAGGAAGCAGCTATCGAATCGCCTTACGCGGACGCTATTGCTGCTCTGCCTGCGCCATATAACGAAGCTGATTTCGAAGTTGGTCAGAGCATTTTCCGCCAATGTGCAGCCTGCCATCTGGTTGAAGAAGGTGCTGGTCACCGCGTCGGCCCTAACCTGCACGGCGTATTCGGCCGAGAAATCGGTTCTCTGCCAGACTTCAACTATTCCGACCCGGTCAAAGAAGCTGACTTCACCTGGACGCCAGAACAACTCGACCATTGGCTCGAAAACCCTCGCGCCTTCCTGCCGGGCAACCGCATGTCTTTTGCTGGCGTTCGCCGCCCATCGGATCGTGTGAACGTTATCGGCTATCTGATGGTGGTTACCGAAGAATAGGCCTCTCAGCCAAATTCAGGACAAAACAAAACCCGCAGTGAAGGCTGCGGGTTTTTCATATTCTATGGTCTGAAGCTGTTAAGCGACGCGTAGATACCGGCGCCAGTAATACATGAAATGTTCGGCGTCGGCCTTATCCTGAAAAATGACCGACTTTTTGAAAGCCTCGCCATGAGACGTCGTCTTCACCATAATCATTGGTGCATCTGCCTCAATTTCGAGAAGTTCTGAGTTTTCCTCACGTTCTGCAGCGAAGTTATTCACCGCCTCGAACAGCTTAACTTCTGTGTCTGCATCTTTCAGATCGAATTTCACAACAACGTCAGTCATGACCACCACCCCACATGCTTGATCCCTCACATAGTGACTCAGTCATGTTGCAACGCAATACGAAGTGAATGGTTGCATGGGTGGAGGAATAAATTTCGCCCCGTTTTCAACTTTCCCGTTCAGATTTGTTTAATTATTGTGCGGCGTGCAGCCGAAATTCTCTTATCAAGCGAATTTCGGCTATTTTGTTCCCAACCGAATCCCGAAGGGTGTTTCGGGCTTTATTTTCGAGCGCGAGCCATAAAAATTGTGGACGCAAAGGCTGAAACCAGACCTGCAACTGCGACATAGCATCCCGCGCAATGCAGTGCAGCGCTCTGCCCTGCCCCCAGGAATGCAGAAGAATCACCACACATTGGAAGGATATATCCTGTATCCGCACCATGGCAGGTCCGCAGCGCAAGACCTGAAACCGCGGTCAAAACACTGAATACAAGAGGAAATTTCTCATTCCGGACAAGTTGTGCTACTTTTGTCATCTGCGACTCCCGTCAAATCTGATTATCCATGTCTAGCACAATCCCCTTAAAAAGTGTGGGGCCAAATAGTCGCATTTTCTTTGTGCCCAAACCGTGAGACTCCCCAATTCAAACTCGGGTTAGTCTCAGAGGGCAATATGGCAAGTTCAACCATACAAAAAATGGGGATCGACTTCAGCGTGCTGACAGTCGGCCTCTTCGTAGGGGTTTTCACACTCCTCGCATTATTAGTCGCGGCCTGGTCTCCAGATCCTCTTTTTGAAATTCATGGCTGGATTTCTCTATTGATGGGGATTGTGGCGATCGCGGCTGTCTGTTTCTGGGCCGCAGGCCTGAAACGATCTAAAGTTTTCGATCCGTCCGCTTATGAAGACACCCTCATAAAATGGGGGGTGGGTGTCTCCATGTTCTGGGGTGTTGTCGGTATTCTGGTCGGCTTCGTCATCGCGATGCAGCTTACCTTCCCGAATTTCCTGTACTTTCCGGAATACGGCTTTCTGAACTTCGGTCGTCTGCGCCCACTGCACACATCTGCCGTCATCTTTGCGTTTGGCGGTAACGTGCTTCTGGCAACGTCTTTCCACGTTGTTCAGCGCACCTGCCGTACGCGCATTGCCGGTGGTATGTGGCCATGGTTCGTATTCTGGGGCTATCAGGCGTTCATCGTGCTGGCGGCAACCGGTTACGTCATGGGTGTTACAGCTGGCCGCGAGTACGCTGAGCCAGAATGGTATGTCGACCTGTGGCTCACCATTGTATGGGTCGCTTACCTGCTGGTCTTCCTTGGCACGATCTGGAAGCGTAAAGAACCACACATCTATGTGGCCAACTGGTTCTACCTCGCCTTCATCGTAACGATTGCGATGCTTCACATCGTGAACAACCTTGCAGTTCCGATCAGCCCGCTCTCATCTCAGAGTGTGTCCCTGATGTCAGGTGTGCAGGATGCCCTGACACAGTGGTGGTATGGCCACAACGCGGTTGGCTTCTTCCTGACGGCAGGCTTCCTGGCCATCATGTACTACTACATTCCGAAGCGCGCAGAGCGTCCGGTATTCTCATACCGTCTGTCTATCGTGCACTTCTGGGCCCTGATCTTCATCTATATCTGGGCTGGTCCACACCACCTTCACTACACTGCGCTTCCACAATGGGCTCAAACCCTCGGCATGACCTTCTCTATCATGCTCTGGATGCCAAGCTGGGGTGGTATGATCAACGGTCTGATGACCCTGTCTGGCGCGTGGGACAAACTCCGCACCGACCCGGTTATCCGTATGATGGTTGTGTCTCTGGCATTCTACGGCATGTCCACCTTTGAAGGTCCGCTCATGTCTGTCCGTGCTGTGAACTCACTGTCTCACTACACTGATTGGACAATCGGCCACGTACACTCTGGTGCACTCGGCTGGGTTGGCTTCATCTCCTTTGGTGCTCTGTACTGTCTCGCTCAGTGGATGTGGAAACGTGACCGCCTCTATTCTGCGAAGCTTGTCGAATGGCACTTCTGGACGGCGACCATCGGTATCGTTCTCTACATCACATCCATGTGGGTATCCGGTATCATGGAAGGTCTGATGTGGCGTGCTTATAACGAGTTCGGCTTCCTCGAATACACATTCGTTGAGACCGTAGAAGCCAAGCACATCTCCTACATCATCCGTTCACTCGGCGGCCTGCTTTACCTCGTCGGCGCTCTGATCATGTCGTTCAACGTATTCATGACGGCTAAGGGCAAAACCCGCAAAGGTGAAGACGACCACGTTCACGCTCCAACCAATGACGGGCTGCCAGCTTTCGCTGAAGCTACGCCTGCCGAATAAGGAGACAAACTAATGGCTTTGTTTGATAAACACGCTGTTTTTGAAAAACACTCCCTCCTTCTGACGGTCGGCATTCTTGTGGTCGTCGCAATCGGGGGCATCATCGAGATCGCACCGCTCTTCTATATGAGCAACACGATCGAACGTGTGAACGGCATGCGTCCGTACACACCACTGGAACTCGCAGGTCGCGAAATCTACGTCCGTGAGGGCTGCTATGTCTGCCACTCTCAGATGGTTCGCCCTCTGCGTGACGAAGTGGAACGCTATGGTCACTATTCTCTCGCTGCTGAGAGCATGTATGACCACCCATTCCAGTGGGGCTCCAAACGTACAGGTCCTGACCTGGCACGCGTTGGCGGCAAGTATTCTGACGAATGGCATATGGACCACATGGCAGACCCTCGCTCTGTGGTTCCGGAATCCATCATGCCTCCATATGAGTTCATGGTTGATCGTCCGCTGGACTATTCCATGATCTCTGAAACCATGGCGGCCATGCGGGTTGTGGGTGTGCCTTACACCGATGCGATGATCGAGAATGCAGACCTCGACCTTCGTGCACAGGCCGACCCTGACTTCTATCCGGAAAACGTTGAGTATGATTACGGTCTTGAGGACCGTTATAACGAAGCGTCCGGCCGTGAAGGCACCGTCAATGTGCGTGTGTTCGACGGTGTACCTGAAGAGGTCACCGAAATGGATGCGCTCATCGCCTATCTCCAAATGCTCGGCACTCTGGTGGACTTTGACACCTATGAAGCCGGCGATCTGCAGAACCGGAGGTAATCGCCATGAATTACGAAACGCTATCCAGCTTTGCTCAGACCTGGGGGCTGCTCTACTTCGTCGTACTGTTCAGTGTCGCCGTTGTGTACGCCCTCTGGCCTTCCAAGAAGTCCGAATTCGAACGGGCAGCTAATCTACCTCTGATCGATGAGGAGCCTATCAATGAGTGACCACGAAAAAGAAATCGATGAGGCCACTGGTGTTGAAACAACAGGGCATGAATGGGACGGCATCCGGGAGCTGAACAATCCGCTTCCACGTTGGTGGCTCTACATCTTCTATGCCTCTATCGCATGGGCCTTTGTTTACTGGATCCTGATGCCAGCATGGCCTGCTCTGCCAGGCATGGGCACCAACACGCCGGGCATTCGCAACCATTCTGACCGCGACCTAGTTGCAGCAAGTGTTCAGGAACTGCGCGATGCACGTGCTGAGACCGGTCAGGCACTGATCAATGCGTCTCTTGATGAGATCCTGTCTGATCAGTCCCTTCGCCAGTTTGCCATGGCCGCTGGTGAGAGTGCGTTCGGTGACAACTGTGCGACCTGTCATGGCGCAGGTGGTCAGGGCTTCCCGGGCTATCCGACACTGGCTGATGATGTCTGGCTCTGGGGCGGCAGCCTCGATGAAATCCAGCACACCATCACTTACGGTGTGCGTCAGGATAATCTGGAAACACGCTTCTCCATGATGCCTGCATTTGGTCGCGATCAGATCCTCAGCAGCGAAGAGATCCGTGCAGTCGCACACTATGTCCGCACACTCTCTGGCCTTGAAGAGGCATCCGAAGAGTCACACCACGGTCAGGAAATCTTCGAGTTCCAATGTGTGTCTTGTCACACTGAAGCGGGTACCGGTGACCAGCTTCAAGGGGCTCCAGACCTGACAGACCGTGACTGGCTCTATGGCAGCGATCTCGAGACCGTCATCAACACCGTCTACAATGCGCGCAACAGCGCTATGCCGGCCTGGGGCGAGCGTCTCGACGAAGCCACAATCAAAGCTCTGGCTGTTTACGTCTACTCTCTGAGTGGCGGCGAAACGAACAGCTAATTCAGGCTGAATGTCTTCCGGAAAGGCCCGGCAATGCTGGGCCTTTTCTCTTTCTTCTACACCGGGTGTGACAACATACCATAATTTCATTCCGGCGAACTTGTTTTAGTATATTCTAAAATACGATTATGGGGTTTTCCTGCTATGTCATTGCATAAACCAACTCCGCCGGCAGATGCTCAACCGCTCTATAAAAAGCGCGAGCCAATCTACCCAAAACTGGTCAGCGGCAATTTTCGCACATTCAAATTCGCCTTCATGGGCCTCGCCCTGCTCGTTTATTACGGCCTTCCATGGCTGCGCTGGGATCGCGGTCCAAATGCGCCGGATCAAGCTGTTCTCTTCGACTTTGCAGGTGGACGTTTCTACTTCGGCCCAATCGAAATCTGGCCGCAGGAAGTCTATTATATCACAGGCATTCTGATTCTGGCATCGCTTGGCCTGTTCCTCGTGACCTCACTCTTCGGACGCGTCTGGTGCGGCTATGCCTGCCCTCAGACGGTCTGGACCGACCTTTATATTGCTGTTGAGCGCTTCTTTGAGGGCGACCGCAATAAACGGATCAAACTGAACCGTGCGCCGTGGAGCATCAATAAGCTTTGGCGCAAGGTTGCTAAACATGCGGTCTGGCTGATTATCGCTGCTGCGACGGGCGGCGCTCTGGTTTTCTATTTCCACGATGCGCCATCGCTCGTCTTCAGCTTTTTCACTGGGCACGCAGACGCAACAGCTTATGTGTTCGTCGCGCTTCTGACCTTCACCACATACTCGCTCGCAGGCACGATGCGCGAGCAGGTCTGCACCTATCTGTGCCCATGGCCACGTATTCAGGCGGCGCTCACCGATGAGCACGCTCTCAATGTGACCTATCGCTGGGATCGCGGCGAGCCTCGCGGTCCTCATAAGAAGAGCGAGAGCTGGGAAGGTCGTGGCGACTGCGTAGACTGTAATGCCTGTGTGACCGCCTGCCCTATGGGTATCGACATTCGTAATGGCGCGCAGCTTGAGTGCATTCACTGTGCGCTCTGCATCGACGCATGCGATGACATTATGCGTAAAGTTGATCGTCCAACCGGCCTCATCGCCTATGACACTGACAACAATGTTGAACGTCGCGCTGCTGGCTTGCCAGCCCTGAAGTTCAAGCTCTTCCGTCCTCGCGTAATCATCTACGCAGTTCTGATTGCAGCTATTTCGGCGCTTATGGTATTTGGCCTGGCGACGCGTTCAACCTTTGAACTCAACGTCCTGAAAGACCGCGCCCCAGCCTTCGTCCAACTGTCTGATGGACGCATTCAAAATGGTTACACCGTCAAGCTCGTCAACAAACAGGCCGACACACGTGCAATCCATTTTGAGGTGTCCGGCATTGATGATGCGGAAGTTCTGCTCGTCGGTGAAGAGGACGGCGTGATGGATGTTGAGGTCGAAGGCGAGCACGTAGATCGCTTCCGTCTGATCATCAAAATTCCAGAAGAGAACGTCGACGGCAACGACCGGCTTCGCATTGTCGCAATTGACACTGAGACCGGAGAGCAGGACGTTAACCTCATTCCATTCTCCAGTCCTCGAAGGGATTAAAGGCCATGAAAGGTCGTCTCACCGGTTACCATGTATTGTTCATTCTGCTGGGCTTTTTCGGCATTATGATCGCGGTAAATGCGGTCTTCACGGTATTTGCCGTGAAGTCCTTCCCGGGCGAACAGGTTGAACGCTCCTATGTACAAGGCCTGAACTATAATCAGGTGCTTGAAGACCGTGAGCAGCAGGCCGAGCTTGGCTGGACGACCGAACTTGGCTTTGAAGCCAGCGAAACGGGCGACGTGCTTCTCGTGAACAACTGGTATTCCGAAACAGGCGAAGGGCTGACAGCGCTAGACGTGACCGTCACCCTCACGCGCCCGGCAAGTGAAGAGGGCCAGCTTCGCCTGACCCTCAGCCCAAACGGGCCAGGCCGCTATGAAGCAGGCATTGAAAACCTCGCAGGTGGCGTCTGGCACGCAGAAATTTCCGCATCATCGACAGATGGGGCATCTGCAACTGCACATAAGACACTGACATGGACACTCTGACCTCATTCGACTTCGATGATGCGTCTCCTCGCCGACAGACGAGCGCCGCACCTTATGTCCGCCAGAAAAATGGCCGCAACGAGTTGATCCTCGCTGTGTCGGGCGCCAAATGCGGTGGCTGTCTTGCGAAAATCGAGAAAAATGTCAGCGCGCTCGACGGCATTGATCATGTCCGCATGAATCTCTCCACCGGACGGCTCATCGCTGACTGGACCAGCACCACATTCAGCCCCGACAGTATCATCGATACGCTGGAAGGCCTTGGCTACCCGGCCAAACCATTCGATCCGGATATGGTCGATGCGTCGCGTCAGAAGCGCGAACGCGGCCTGCTGGCAGCAATGGCTGTGGCAGGCTTCGCCGCAGCGAACATTATGCTGCTGTCCGTCTCTGTCTGGGCCGGCGCAGGTGAAATGTCAGATGCCACACGCACACTCCTGCACTGGGTGTCCGCGGCCATTGCATTGCCGGTCGTCGCATTTTCGGGACGTCCGTTTTTCAGCTCCGCTTATGGCGCACTGAAGTCCGGTAATGTGAATATGGACGTGCCAATTTCGCTAGCCGTTCTGCTGGCCACGGGCCTCAGCATTTACGAGACCATTCATCATGGCGAGCATTCTTATTTCGATGCTGCTGTCATGCTGCTCTTCTTTCTGCTGATCGGCCGTTTTCTTGAGGCACGCCTTCAGCGTCAGGCCTATAAAGCCGCAGACGATCTTGCCGCGATGCAGGCTGTCACCGTCTCGCGCAAAGCTGAGAATGGCGACCTTGAAACAGTGACCTCCAGTTCTCTCAAAGTCGGCGACCATCTGGTCATCTCTACGGGCGAGCGCTTACCGGTCGACGCAACGCTTCTCAGCGCCGAAGCCTCGCTCAATACCAGCATGGTAACGGGCGAAAGTGTCCCTCAACAGGAACCTGCCGGCACACGGATTTACGCAGGCAGCGTAAATATCGGCGCGCCCGTTGAAGTCTCCGTCGCGGCGACCACTGACGATTCGCTGATTGCAGAAATCAGCCGTCTTCTGGATGTCGGTGAGCAAAAGCGTTCCAAATACCGTCAGATCGCAGACAAGGCCGCTGAACTATACGTGCCAACCGTACATACGCTGGCGGCTTTGGCCTTTGTGAGCTGGTTTTTCATAAGTGGAGACCTGCGTACGGCGCTTTTCACCGCCATCTCGGTTCTCATCATCACCTGCCCATGCGCCTTGGCGCTGGCTGCACCGGTTGTTCAGATCGTCGCTGCTGGGCGCCTGTTCCGCAATAATGCCTTCCTTAAATCAGGCGACGCACTGGAACGTATCGCGGCGTGTGATCACATCATCTTCGACAAAACCGGCACGCTGACCGAACTGACACCGCATTTCTCAGAATCAGATTTCGGACGGGATACAGTGAACCTCGCCGCTTATCTCGCACGCGCCAGCCGTCATCCGCTTTCCCGCGCTGTTGTTCAGGCTGCGTGTCCGGGTCCGGCCGCGGACAATGTGGAAGAACACAAAGGCCTTGGCCTTTCTGGCCTGATTGACGGCAAGGAAGCGCGTCTCGGGTCTTGGGAATGGGTATCCGGTGAAGACACACCTGCCCCTGAAGACGATGTCAGCCTGTGGTTCTGGATGCAGGGTCGCGACGCAGACCCCCTGCGGCTGACTGAAGATATCAAACCGGGCGCCCGAGAACTTCTCACCGCTCTGGACGAGATGGGCATTTCGTATGAGATCTGCTCTGGCGATCATCCTGCCCGCGTTGCGCTGATCGCAAACGAACTCGGCATTAAAAGCTTCACAGGCGGTATGAAACCCGTCGGCAAGGCAGACCGGGTCGAAGCCTTAAGCACTGAAGGACACAAAGTCCTGATGGTTGGTGACGGACTGAACGATGCCGGCGCGCTTGCATCCTCTCACGCAGCATTGGCACCAGGTGGAGCGCTTGATGTCGCTCGCACAGCCAGTGACGCGGTTTATTCAAACGACTCACTGGAAAGCGTTGCGGGCATTATCCGGGTCGCGAAATCTGCTCAGAGCCGAATCAAAGAGAACTTCACACTGGCCGTGATCTACAACATGATCGCGATACCGATCGCCTTTTTAGGCCTGGTCACCCCCCTTATTGCAGCGATTGCAATGTCGGGCTCGTCCATCATCGTGACGGTGAATGCGCTACGTGTTCGCTCCGGAGGTAAGTCATGACAGCCCTTCTCTTTTTAATTCCGGTGGCGCTGTTCATGGGCCTTATGGGGCTGGCGGCGTTCCTTTGGTCGTTAAGATCAGGACAGTTTGACGATCCGCAGGGTGCCGCTGAACGCATACTGCACGACGAAGATCACCCATTGTGAGACTTTAAAGACACATCCCCCATGAAGTGCGACAAGTTGGCATAATCATTATGCCTCGCTGATTGACAGATCAGTAACCTTGAGTCACTTATTCAACACTTGTTGAATGCCGGACAATTAGAACTCGGCAATTATGGGGAGAAAAATGAATAGACTCACCAAACGCCTTGCGCTCGTCGCACTGGCCACCACCGCTTTTTCGCCTATCCACGCTATCGCTCAGGAAGCTGACGCTCCTGCAGCAGAAGAATCCCGTCGCTTCACCGCGGTACAAGTTACCGCTCAGCGCCGCGAAGAAAGCCAGCTCGATGTGCCGCTTTCTGTTTCTGCTTTTGACGGTGAGCTTCTTGCTGACCTCGGCGTCGCGGACCTCACAGAAGTCGCTAAGATTTCGCCAAACGTAACGCTGGAAGTCTCCCGCGGCACAAACACAACCCTGTCTGCCTTCATCCGGGGTGTTGGTCAGCAGGACCCTGTGTCTGGTTTCGAACCAGGTGTCGGCATCTATGTTGATGACGTTTACCTGAACCGCCCACAAGGCGCTGTTCTGGACGTTTTTGACGTTGAGCGCATCGAGGTTCTTCGCGGACCACAAGGCACGCTTTACGGCCGTAACACCATTGGTGGTGCCGTTAAGTACGTCACCAACGGTCTCTCTGATGAGCCAATGTTTGAAGGCCGTGTCGCACTCGGTTCTTACGAACAGCGAGACATGATCCTCAACGCGTCCATGCCAATCACGGATACGTTCCGCATCGGCGGCGCTGTTGCATCCCTGAACCGTGCAGGTTTTGGTGAAAACCTCTTCAATGGCGACGAAAACTACAACAAAGAGATCCTCTCTGGTCGCTTCTCCGCTGAGTGGGATGTAACACCAGATTTCGACCTGCGTCTGTCTCTCGACTCAACGCGTGATACGTCTGCAGCTCGTCAGGGCCACCGCTTCATTCCGGGTCAGCTGTCCGGCGCTCCGGTTCTGGACGATGTCTATGACACACGCGCTGGCCTCACAGTCATCAGTCCTGAAGTTGAAGCCATGGGTGGCTCCATCACTGGCGAATATCGCGTGAATGATGAATTCACACTGCGCAACATCATCGCCTACCGCGAAGACACCAGCTATGCGCCGATCGACTTTGACAGCCTTCCGTCTGGCGACCTCGACGTTCCTGCAATCTATGAAAACGACCAGTTCTCTGAAGAATTCCAGGTTCAGTATTCCGGCGACAATCTCGAAGGTCTGGTTGGCTTCTATTATCTGGACGCGAACTCTTCGACCGTATTCGACGTGCTTCTCGACACCACAGGCACGCTGCTTGGTCTTCCTGGCCTCAGCGCACAGACCTTTGGCGACGTGAACACCAAGACATGGTCTCTCTTCGGTGACTTCACGTATAACGTCACTGATCGTCTCGCACTGACGCTGGGCGCACGCTACACAGAAGACACGCGCACCTCTCAGGTTCTGCGTCGCACATACATTGGTGGCTTCTCTGAATTCTTCGGCGGATCACCAACGCTTATCGCGACAACGTCTGACTTTAACGGCGAAGCTGAATTCTCTGACTTCAGCCCACGTCTTTCTCTTGCGTATGACCTGACAGACGACAGCAATGTCTACTTCACTTACGCGCAGGGCTTCAAAGGCGGCGGTTTCGACCCTCGCGGCCAAACCACAGCCGCGCCTGACTTTGATCAGGACGGCACGGTCAGCGAAGACGAAATCTACGACTTCATGCAGTTCGATCCTGAAGAAGTGAACAGCTATGAAGTAGGTTATAAGGCCAGCCAGATGGGCGGTCTTCTGAACTACTCCATCGCAGCCTTCTATTCAGATTATTCTGACGTCCAGATCCCTGGTTCAGTCGGCCTCGACACCGATAATGATGGCGTGAACGACACCTTCACCGGTGTCACCACGAATGCTGGTGCAGCAACCATCTGGGGTATCGAATTTGAAGGCAGCGCAACCTTCGCAGAAGACGTCTTTAATGAAGGCGACCTGATGAATGCGAGCTGGTCTCTGGGTTATCTTGACGCTGGATATGACGAGTATATCGACGCATTCGGCAACGATGTATCTGATGAGCGCGTTGTTCAGAACACGCCGGATTGGACAGCCAGCCTGCGTCTGGCATACGACACACCGGTTACCATTGCGGACAATGAAGGCAGCCTGTTGTTCAACACGCTGATCTCCTATCGCGGTGACTCCAGCCAGTTCGAAACACCTAACCCATTCCTCGATCAGGAAGCCTACACACTCGTAGACGCCACTGTTCGCTGGGAATCAGAATCTGGTCGTTTCGGCATGACCCTCAGCGGCAAAAACCTCACAGATGAGCGCTATGTCGTTGCCGGCTATAACTTCGTGAACATTGTGAACGGCGCTTATGTGCCAACACTTGGTCTCGAAGGTACGCTGACAGGTTTCTACGGCGACCCACGTACATTCACTTTCGGCTTCGACTTCTCTTTCTAAGGGCGTTCCTCCCGAAGCCACATACTGAAACGCCGGCGTTTATCGCCGGCGTTTTTTTATTCAGTGCTTCTCGGAGAATGTCCGCCCTACTGCGCCTCATCCATCTGGGAGAACCCAGCCGTGATAAAGTCGACGATATAATCGCATGCATCCGACAGATCGTCTGACCGGCACAACCCGTTGGACAAATGATCAATGCGTCCCGTTTGTGCAAAAGCCAGCGTCAGTGCTCCGGACAGACAGTGATATCCCCAATAGAGGTTCTTATCCGGCACCGCTGGCAGCGCCATACGCAGCGCCTCGATAAAGCGCTGAATGAGCGGATCGAAGAATTGCGTCATCAACTTACCGCCCCATTCGGGCGAGTTGTTCACATAAGCAATGAGCGCATAATAGCTTTTCCAGCCCTCCTGTTCGACCTGAGAGCGTTTCAGCACAGGTTCGAAATAGGACCGGATAATCTCTTCAACAGTCGGCGCACCCGGTGCCGCTTTAGCGATCACATCCTCCAGCGCCTGTAAGCGCCAGGAGTTCAATATCTGCGCGCGCCGCATCAGGACAGCGTCGAACAAATCCCGCTTCGGACCGAAATGATAATTTGCCAAAGCGACATCGACACCCGCCTGTTTCGCGATCGCTCTTAAGGTCACGCCATCATACCCGTGTCGCGCAAAAAGAGCTTCCGCAGCGTCGAGAATAGAATCGCGTTTTTCCTGTTTTTTTGTTTCGCCAGTCATTGTTGGCGTTTGCTCCCCTGAGATTTTATTTTGTGTTAGCTGACTACAATACTTTGCGTAAAGTTCAGTTTGGAAAAACCTTGCGCTCTTCTCAGCTTTCTCTACAATTTCAACAAATGTTGAATGCGTAAAGATATAAAAGCGTTCACGAAACTGGGGAGAGGAAGTTGGACATCACATACAGTTCAGCCGACGGGCTGAACCTTTACGCAAAAAGTTACGGGCCAGAGGACGCTCCCATTACCGCCCTGTGTATGCACGGGCTAACGCGCAACCATAAAGACTTTGAACCGATGATCGAGGCGCTTTTGAAGCTGCGATCGGATGTCAGGTTTATTGCCGTTGATGTTCGTGGTCGCGCGCTGTCGGACAAAGACCCGAACCCTGAAAACTACACGCCTCTTGTATACGCACAGGACATGGTCGCGCTTCTGGACCATCTTGGTCTGGAAAAGGTTTTTCTTATAGGCACCAGCATGGGCGGCCTCATGTCCATGATTCTGATGACCATGATCCCGCAACGGGTTCACGGCGTTGTGCTGAATGATATCGGCCCCGTTCTCATGAAAAAGGGCCTCGACCGCATTCAATCCTATGTCGGCGGCACAACGATCAAGGACAGCTGGGAAGAGGCCGCAAACGCTGTGGCCAGCGTTCAGAAAGTTGCTTTCCCCGACTACACAGATGAGCAGTGGATGGCCTTTGCCAAACGAACCTATCGCGAATTGGAAGATGGGCGTGTTGAGCTGGACTATGACCCGGAAATTTCCCGCTCAGTAAAAGAAGTTCGGCCGAACATTTTCACCAATATGGCCATGTGGAAGCTGTTCCGCGCCATGAAGCCGGTTCCGATGCTTCTTGTCCGCGGTGAGCTTTCCGACCTGCTCTCCCCGAAAAATGCAAACAAGATGGTCCGCAAGCACGGTAATGCGAAGCTCGTTACCGTTGCTCGTGTTGGCCACACACCTTTGCTCGACGAGCCGACAGTCGTCGAAGCGCTCAATGAATTCCTCTCTCAGGAGACAAAGTAAATGTCAGACGTTCAAACTGCTGCTGCAGCCCCGCCGACCAAGGTGCCTGGCCGCGCATGGGTGCTGGCCGTGCTTACCATGGTCTACACCTTCAACCATCTGGACCGTCAGGTCATCATCACCGTGCTGGAGCCGATCAAGCAGGCTATGGGACTGTCAGATGAACAAGCCGGTCTTCTGACGGGTCTCAGCTTTGCGCTTGTTTACGCGACACTCGGCATTCCGGTTGCCTTTCTGGCCGACCGATCCAACCGCCGCAATATCATCGCCCTTGCCCTGCTCTTCTGGTCTGGCGCAACCGCAGTCTGCGGCTTTGCGCAAAACTTCTGGCAGCTTTTCCTCGCGCGCGTGGGCGTTGGCGTTGGTGAAGCCGGTGGCACACCGCCGGCAACATCTATGATCGCTGACCTGTACGGCCCACGTGAGCGCGCTATGGCGCTTGGCATTTACACCACGGGCATCGGTTTCGGCATTATGCTGGGCTATGTGCTGAGTGCGTTTGTCTATGAGCATTATGGCTGGCGTGCAGCCTTCTTTGCAGCGGGTGTCCCCGGCATTATCCTCGCAATCATCCTGCGTTTCACGGTGAAAGAACCGGAACGCGGCGGCGCGGAAGACAATATTCAGGCCAAACCTGCGGAAGATGCGCCAAGCCTTGGTGAGACGATCAAATTTATGTTCAGCCAGCGCTCTTACCTGCTGCTGCTTCTGGGTTGTCTCTTCATCTGTATCTCAGCAAATGCCTATGTCTCCTTCACGGCGAGCCATCTGATCCGGACATTCGAGATCGACATCACAGCTGAAGGCCGTCTGTTCTGGGAAATTTCCATCCCGCTCGGCCTGTTGATTGGCGGCGTTGGTTCAATCGGCGCGGTCGTGCTCGGCATGGTTTGCGATAAACTGTCAGCGAAAGACCTTCGCTGGCGTCCGTGGATTATTGCAGCAACCTCCGCTGTGGCGCTGCCATTTGCCTTCATGTTCCTTCAGGCAACGAGCCTCAGAGAAGCCTATCTGTGGAACATCGTTCCAAACTTTGTTGGTCTTATCTATGCCAGCATTGCATACACCGCGTCTCAGGAACTGGTGAAAGTCCGCATGCGGTCCTTCTCATCTGCCTTCACACTGTTCTGCCTCACACTGATCGGCATTTCTGGTGGCCCGTGGATTACCGGCAAGCTGAGCGACATGTTCCAGACCGGCGGCCTTGATCAGGCAATGGCCCTGAAAGATGCACTTCAGTATGTGCTCATCTTCAACGCCATCGCGGTCGTCTGCCTCATCTTTGCGGGCCTCAACTACCGTAAAGACGTTGCTCGCGCTCAAGGCGGCTGACACATAATCCAGTTTCATTCCAATTGAGGGCGCCTGGCGCCCTCTTTTTTTGCCTCGTGGAACCCGCAGCGATTGACGACTTCACCATTAAGAATCCGAAAATCGTTTATTTGCGCGCCGGATCAGTGTAGTTGTGTACTACAAAGATAAGAATTCGGGAGGACAATATGAGAAAATCTAACCGGCCAATCTGGCTATCCGGCGTCGCTTTAGGCGTCATTCTGGCCGCTACAGCCTGCACTCAAAACTCTGAACCGGCAGCAGACACGTCCGCGCAATCTACAGAATCCATCGCTCCAGTTACTGTCGCAGACTATGTAAACAACTTTCGTTTGATCGACAATTCAGGCTTCAGCCACGAACTCTTCTATTACTCAGACGTGCCCGCAACCGTCATCGTGGCGCAGTGCAATGAATGCGCAGCTTCCGATAGCGCCATGCAATCCCTCAGCGCGATCTATGCAAACTATGCCGATGATGAGGTTCAGTTTTACGGCCTGAATTCTGTGCCCGGCGACACGCGCGATGCAGTGCATGCCCAATCAGAAGCGCAGAACTGGACCTTCCCCGTACTTATGGATGTCACACAGCTTGTCGGCGAACAGATTGGCGTAAGTCGTGCGGGCGAGGTTTTTATCCTGGACCCCGCTCAGGGCTTTAAAATGGTCTATCACGGCGATGCAGAAAATGCAGAAGCCATTCTGAACGATATGGTAGCGGGCGCTCCGGTATCCATCGCCTCCAGTCAGACGTCCGGAAGCCCCATACATTTCTCAGCCCGGGAAACGGACTCCCCATTTCAGACTGCCTCCTATGCAGACGATGTCGCCCCGCTGCTGATCGAGAACTGTGTTGAATGCCACCAACCGGGCGGTATCGGGCCATGGGCCATGACAGATTACGACACCATTTTTGGCTGGTCACCCATGATCCGCGAAGTCCTTATGACCCGCCGTATGCCGCCATGGACGATCGACGAAACCATTCGCGAAGTGGAACACAGCCGCGCACTCTCCACTGAAGACTATCAAACCATCATCCATTGGATCGATAGCGGGTCGCCCCGTGGTGAAGGCGAAGACCCGCTGCCGGATGTCGAATTTGAAGTCGCAGACTGGCCATTGGGTGAACCGGATCTGATGCTGACGCTCGAACCATTTGATATTCCAGCCACCGGGGTTGTGGACTATCAATATCCGGTCGCAGCCAATCCGCTTACTGAAGATCATTGGCTGAGAGCCACGACGATCCGCGTAGGGTCCCGCGACACGGTTCACCACGCGCTTACCGGATATATGTCTGAAATGCCGCCACCTGGTGCGGAGAGCTTTGGTCGCTGGGAGTTCTCAACCGGCACCTATGCCGTCGGTGAAGAATCCATGATCCACCCGGATAATTCCGGCGTACCATTCCCGGCAGGCGGAGCCATCGGCTTTCAGATGCACTATACGCCAAATGGCCGTGAGGTGACCGATGTAACTCAGGTTGGCTTCTACTTCCATGACGAACAGCCTGACCTCCTCACCCGCAGCTATGTGATCGTTGACCCAACCATCACCATTCCCCCGGGTGAAGCTCGACATGAGGAAGTCGCCTATGTCGAATTCCCGGCGGATGCAGAACTGCTTGGCGTTTTCCCGCACGCGCATTACCGCGCAATTTCGATGAATCTAGAGCTGGTCCGCGCAAATGGCGAAAGCGAAATGGTCGTCAACATGCCGCGCTATGACTTTAACTGGCAGTTTGACTACCGCCTGTCCGAGCCAATTATGCTGCACGCCGGAGACCGCCTGATTGCGCGCTATATCTATGACAATTCAGAGCGCAATTTTGCAAATCCGGATCCGGACAGCACGATCACCTGGGGCGATCAGTCATTTGAAGAAATGATGTATACACGCCTGACCTATCGCTGGGTTGGTGAGACGACAGACAATCAGCACACAGACACTCAGGAAACGCTGGAAAGCGGCCTGCTGTTCGGTGCGCTGGACGATAATTTCGATGGACTGGTTGAAGCCTCCGAAATGAATCGGGGCCGGTTTAGCCAAATGGCTGGCGCTCTGGTCAATCGCCTCGACACTGATGGGGACAGCGCGCTGAACCGGGACGAATTCAGCACCGCTAGTCAAATGATGCGTCGTCAGTTCCGTGACGATGCGCCCGCAAGCAATGCAACGGGCGGCAGTGACTAAGCCTCACTAAGCACAAAGCAAAAAAAGAGGGCGATGATCGGTGGGATCATCGCCCTTTTGAGTCGGAAGCCGTTCCTCTCAAAGGCAGTTCGGGACGGCGTCACGGGAGACTTTTAAATCATTCAGCGGTTCTGCCTGTTCTCGATCAGCTCATCGACCACTTCAGGCTCTGCCAGCGTGGAGGTATCGCCCAGTGAGCCATAGTCGTTCTCAGCGATCTTGCGCAGAATGCGGCGCATAATCTTGCCCGAGCGCGTTTTCGGAAGGCCCGGCGCAAACTGAAGAAGGTCAGGTGATGCAATCGGACCAATTTCAGAGCGAACCCATTTCACCAGCTGCGATCGGATTTCGTCTGACGGCTCAACGCCAGCGATCAGCGTCACATAAGCATAAATGCCCTGGCCTTTGATGTCGTGCGGATAACCGACAACGGCTGCCTCTGAAACAAGATCATGAGCAACCAGCGCACTTTCGACTTCAGCGGTACCCATACGGTGACCGGAAACGTTGATCACGTCGTCTACGCGGCCAGTGATCCAGAAATATCCATCCTCATCGCGACGCGCACCGTCACCGGTGAAATAGCGGCCCGGATATGTGGAGAAATAGGTCTGGAAGAAACGCTCATGGTCGCCATAAACGGTACGCATCTGACCCGGCCATGAATCGGCAATACACAGATTGCCATCAATCGCGCCTTCGAGCTCCTTGCCGTCGGCATCCACAAGGATCGGTTTGATCCCGAAGAATGGCCGCGTAGCAGAGCCCGGCTTCAGATCGGTTGCGCCCGGCAGAGGCGTGATCATGATGCCGCCGGTTTCGGTCTGCCACCATGTATCCACAATCGGGCAACGGCCATCGCCGACCACATTGTAATACCACATCCAGGCTTCTGGATTGATAGGCTCGCCAACAGAGCCAAGCACACGCAATGACTTACGGCTCGTGGATTTGACGAAGCTTTCACCTTCACGCATCAGCGCGCGGATAGCCGTTGGTGCGGTGTAGAAAATATTGACCTGGTGCTTATCGACCACCTGCCAGAAACGGGATGCGTCCGGATAGGATGGCACGCCTTCAAACATGAGGGTCTGTGCGCCATTCGCCAGCGGTCCATAAACGATATAGCTGTGGCCGGTGACCCAGCCCACATCCGCCGTGCACCAGTACACGTCGCCATCTTTGTAATCGAAGACATATTCATGCGTCATGGCCGCCCAGACGAGATAACCACCCGTCGTGTGCAGAACGCCTTTCGGCTTACCGGTTGAGCCAGACGTATAGAGAATGAAGAGCGGATCTTCCGCATTCATAGGCTCTGCATCACAGAACTCATCAACGCCTGCAGCAGCTTCGTGCCACCAGACGTCGCGTCCGCCCTTCATCGCAACAGGCGTACCAGTATGTTCAATGACGAGGACTTTCTCGACGCCAAAAGCATGCTTCAGCGCTTCATCGACATTCTTCTTAAGCGGAACTTTCTTAGAGCCACGCAGCCCTTCATCAGCGGTGATAATGACATTCGAATCGCAGTCATTAATGCGGCCGGCGAGTGCTTCCGGAGAGAAACCACCAAACACGATGGAATGCACCGCACCGATACGTGCGCAGGCCAGCATGGCATAAGCGGCTTCTAAAATCATCGGCATGTAGATGGTGACGCGGTCACCTTTCTTCACACCCAGCTTTTTCAAAACATTCGCAAACCGGCAGACATGCTCGTGAAGCTGGTGATAGGTCACCGTTTTGGACGTGCCCGGATCGTCACCTTCCCAGATGATAGCAGGCTGTTCGCCTCGCGTTTCGAGGTGTCGATCCACGCAGTTATAGCAAACGTTCAGAACGCCATCGCTATACCATTTGATGTGCAGATCAGACTCCGCGAAGGACACATCCTTGACGGTGGAATAGGGAGTGAACCAGTCCAGACGCTTACCCGCTTCACCCCAGAAGGCTTCAGGGTCATCAATGGAAGCCTGGTACATCTCCAGATACTTCGCATTATCAACCTTTGCAGCCCCTGCGATGTCCGCTGGTACAGGAAAGATATCCTGTTCAGTCATACTGTTTCCGTCAGCCATACTTCACTCCCACTATTTTTTTAGAACGCATACTTTGTTGAGAAGGTGAAACGGGAGAGATCGCCACTCGTTCCAGCTTCTGTTTCACGCGTTCCGAAAAGCACTTCAGCGCCCATTGTTACCCTAGGGGCAACATCCCACAAGACCGCGCTGTAAACGGATTGAACCGATTGTGTCATGCTTGTCGGAACGAAATCAGGATTGTCGATAAACAAGCCTGAATATCCGATATTAATACGTGCCGTCTCACCGAACGGGTGTCGCCACGCAATCAGGCCTCCAACAGATGGGATAGCTTCCAGCTCGCCTGTTGCTGGGTCCAGAGCCGCACCATTTGCAGCATTCAGACCGATATAGCGACCAATGCCTTCACCGCCCGTCAGCGAGAAGCGGATATCATCCCGCCCTCCGGTATTCACACGACCGGACACGCTAATACCATAGCCGAACGTTTCTTCTTCAATGCCGGTTGTTTCATAACGAAGCTGGCGCGCAAGGGCTGCCACCGACACATTTCCGAAATCGCCGGAGAAGTTATAGCGACCGACCAGATCCGGCAGCACGTTGGAATCGGCCTCTACCCGACCGCCGCCGACTGGGGTCACGGTAGCATTGCCATTCTCCAGCGCGAACTGCCAGTTACCGCGCGTAATGCGAACCATAGGCTGGCGCATGAAGATCATGCCATCAGAGAGCACGAGGAAGCTGGCGCTTTCCGGAATGGCAGAGGTGTTCTGGAAAGTCGACCAGTCCTGACCGAAGCGCAGGCCGTCAAAGTCCAGATAGGCCCGTCGCAGTCGCGGCGAGAATGAGTTGGAGACCCGCTCATTGCCTTGCACGGAACCAAGAAAGTCCATTTCGAAATAACCGCTGACCTGACGGCCGCCGACATCGCGATTGCCTGCGATAAAGATACGTGAAGCTTCGGCGGTAAGGTCTGTCGTCGTACTCCCTTCGCCGCCCGTCGGGATAGCGCCAGGAATATAAAAGTCACGCGCAATCGAGCTGGAACCGATCGCGCCATCTGAAACATTAGTGACGTGTGCGTCCATATCGATGAAGCCGCCAACCGTCACATTGGTCTCGCCCAGCATCATACCGTTTGCAGGCGCTGCCGCAGGGGCCGCTTCAGCCGATTGAGCCGCTTCGAGGCGAACAATATCCGCGTCAGTTTCCGCGCGCTCTTCTGCGAGTTGCGCACTCAGAGATGCAACAAGCTCCTCCAGCGCCGCAATGCGCGCCTCAAGCTCAACATCTGTTTCTGCACTAGCTGTTCCGAGCGTCGCAAACGCGGCACCTGACAGCATGATAGCTTTCAGAGATAACTTCAATTTTTCCTCCCCAAGGGGTTTTGTTATTTTTGAGAAGTATCGTCTGGGTCGTTAATCTGCTCTATTAGCAATTGGTGCTAAGACTAAGGTCGAAAGAAACTCGACAATCCTACTGTTGAGGATAAAAACAAATAAAAAGACTCAGCTTTTAAAGCGGGCGGGATCAGGGAAAAAGGCAAAGTTAAGAATGACTGTTCTCATAGTCGATGATCACCCATTATTTCGCGACGCCTTGAAATCTGCATTGCAGAAGGCTTTCCCCGACGGCGCTCAAACAGAAGAAGCGTCTTCTATCGCCGATGCGCTGGACATGACGTCAAAGCATGATTTTAAGCTCATCCTGCTTGATCTGAACATTCCGGATGCAACCGGATTTGACGGATTGGTGCGCCTGAAAACGGCTGCAGCCAACACACCTGTTTATGTGGTTTCAGCTAATGAAAGCGCAGACGCATTTTCCAAATCCAAATCCTTTGGCGCATCAGGCTATCTGCCGAAAAGCCTTCCATCTGAAGACTTGTCTGCCGCACTGGTAACGGCGCTTGATGGCGGAACTTGGTTTCCGGAAACAGATGCATCTGATGTTGATGAGGAATCACAGAAAGTCGCTGAACGCCTGTCCAGCCTCACGCCGGCCCAACGCCGCGTTTTGAGCGGGCTGTCAGACGGTCTCCTCAACAAACAGATCGCCTATGAGATGGGAATTTCCGAAGCTACGGTGAAGGCTCATATGACAGCGATCTTCCGTAAGCTTGGTGCAAATAATCGCACTCAGGCACTGCTCATCTATAAACAGGCTGTCTCAGACGGCGATCACTCTGCCGCCTGAGCGAGAATACGTCTCTGACACTTCTGTAAAAAGCTTTTCAGGGCGACGGAATCGATCGGCTTGTGGAAAAGTTCGACAGATTCCTCACTGGCCCGCAATTCGGTATCGCTGCCCGCTTTTGCAGTGAGGATCGCGACATTGTCCGGATGGATCATGCGAGGACGCATCTTGCGGATGACTTCAATGCCAGTCCGGCCATTCGCGAGCTCAAAGTCGACTAGCACCGCATCGAAGAAACCGGCTTCGCCAATTTTCGCCTTTAAATGCTCCAGACTGGAGGCTGTCACGACCTGACACCCCCAGCGTGTGAGCAGCGCATGCATCGCGTCCAGAATAGTATGCTCATCATCCACGCAGAGCACGCGCATGCCTGTCAGCTCTTCAGAGGATGCAACACGCTGCACTGCGGGCTTAGGACGCTTCTTGCTGTTGCCGACCTTCGGCACAGTCACAGAGAAAACACTGCCATGGCCGGGCGAGGATCGCAGATCAAGCTGCGCATCCATGAGCGCGGCCAGGCGCTTGGCCACAGACAGACCGAGACCAGCTCCGCGAATTCCCAGATTGTCGACATCTTCCAGTCGGTGAAACTCTTCAAACAATAATTCACGCTTGGCTTCTGGAATTCCCGGCCCCGTATCCCAGACCTCAATGCGCACATCATTTCCACGATTTCTCGCGCCAATCAGCACCCCACCCTTTTGCGTGTAGCGTCGCGCATTGGAGAGAAAGTTTCGAAGAATACTTTGTAGAAAATCCGGATCGGCCAGGACACTCAGAGAGGTTGGCGCCACACGTATATCCAGCCCGGCCTGCTCCGCCATCGGACGGGCCTCATCCACAAGGTCCTCAAGAAGCGGGCCGAGCATGAGGGTCTGTGGTTTGGCTTCGATACTGCCATGGTCCAGTCGCGAGATATCCAGCAGCCCTTTCAGAAGGTTGTCTGCTGACTGAATGGCACGGTCGGCCTTCTTCACAAGTCCGCCCGTTTCAGTTCCAGCTTCATGATCAATGGATGCAAGGAATAATCGGGCTGCGTTCAACGGCTGCAACAGGTCGTGGCTTGCAGCCGCCAGAAAGCGGGTTTTAGAAGCGTTTGCGCCTTCTGCATCCATGCGTGACTGGTTCAGCTGGTCTGCCATTTGCTGAATTTCAGCGGTGCGTTCTTCCACACGCGCTTCCAGCATTTCATTGGCTTCAAGCAGAGCATTTTCACGAAATTTATCTTCGGTGATGTCGTGGAAAATCGACACATATCCACCACCCGGCATCGGGCTGCCGGTAATGCGCAACCAGCGTCCGCCATAGCTTTCACGCTCATACCGATGAGGCGACCCAGAGCGCATATATTCCACACGGCGACGGGCCTGCTCTGCCGGATTTCCTTCAATCCAGCCAGATTCAATATTGTGGCTGATCAGGTCAGAAACCGGCGCCCCAACTTGCAGAAGATGTGGTGGATAATCGAAGAGGTCGACATAAGCCTGATTCCAAGCCACCAGCTTTTGCTCGCTATCCACAACGCTGATGCCTGAAGGGATATTTTCCAGCATGGCGTGCAGCATGCCCCGGTCGAACCGTTCAGCCTGCGTTTTATGGTCCAGAATGGATAAGAGGTCACCCAGTGCGACATCCATCCCACCCACAGCCGAGAACATGACCACGCGGGCAGAGCTTGCTCCAACCGCGCTCGCCAAAAGTTTCTCGGTACGCTGAACAAGGCGCCAGTCGGACGGTTTATCTCCGCTGGATTTAACGCCCGTTTCCTGTTCGAATTTATCAAAGGCCAGATCCACGGCCTCCGGCGTAAGAAAGCGGGATGCGAGTGCCTTCAATCCATTGGGCGTGACACCTGAAATCGGGCCTGTCGTTACCGGAGGATTTAATGGTGCGACTTCAATCTGATTGTCGACAAAAACAGCGGCCTGAACACGGTCGCGCAAGCGTTCGGGGCTTTGCAGCGAAACGATCACATAGACCAGTATATTGCCGCCAAGGCTCCAGATCAGGCCATGCGTCATCGCATCGCCAAAGGAGACGCCAAACAGGGCTTGCGGATTGAAATCTCCGGGAATGAGACCTTCAAAATTGGACAGACCAAACACTTGCGGGAGGAAGAGTGTGAACAGCCAGAAGGCCATGCCCACGACAAGTCCCGCTATTGCGCCCGTCGCGCGGCCATTGCGCCAGTAAATGGCTCCGACAAGCGCAGGAGCGAATTGAACCGCAGCAGCAAAAGACATGAGGCCAATCTGCGCAAGCGCGTCACTACTGCCCGCAATCCGGTAATACCCATAGGCGAGTGACAGGATGACGAGCATCACGACACGACGTGTCAGAAGAAGATGCTCCCCTGCCCGCGTATCGGACGAGCTGAACCGGTTAAGCCGCATCAGCGTCGGCACGATCAGGTCATTTGTGACCATAGTCGACAGCGCAATTGTCGATACGATCACCATGCCCGATGCCGCTGAAAACCCGCCAAGGAAAACGAATAGCGCGAGCGGTTCATTTCCAAAGACGAGCGGCAGTTCCAGAACGTAAAGGTCTGATGGAATGGCGGCCGGAAGAAACCGCATACCAGCCAGCGCAATCGGAACAACCATCACGCAGGTCAGAGCCAGATAGGCTGGAAACAGCCAGCGCGCGCGCTTCAAATCCTTATCAGACTGGCGCTCAATAAACAGCACGTGAAACTGGCGTGGCAGACAGACAATCACACCCATGGCAACGATCACGGTCGTGAAGAAGCGCACCCAGTTCAGGTCTGCGCTGAATGGATGAACCTCAGTTCGCTGAACCGGAACATCGCTCTGTCCCATCAGAAAAACCGACAAAAGCCCCACTGCCGTCAACGCGCCAAGTTTAACAAGGGCCTCAAAGGCAATGACCCGCATCAGGCCCGTATTGTGTTCTGTAGTATCCGCATGGCGGGCGCCAAAAAGGACGGCGAATGCGGCAAGCGCCATAGCCGTGATCAGCACGGTTTCATTTGGCGGGTTCTGAGCAAAGTCACCTGTGCCGAGTGTGAGAGTCTGAAAGCTCCACCCTACCGATTTCAGCTGCAAGGCGATGTAGGGCAAGCTACCGGCAACCGCAGCGATGGTCGCAATCGCGCCCAGCATTCGGCTTTTGCCATAGCGCGCGCCCATAAAGTCCGACAGTGAGGTGATAGATTCGCGCTCACAGATTTCTGCGATCCGCTTCATCATGCCCGGCAGCAAAAGAAAGACAGCAATCGGGCCGATATAGATTGGCAGGAATTGCCAACCGGATTCAACGGCGGTTCCGACCGCGCCGAAATAGGTCCATGAGGTACAGTATACCGCGATGGCAAGCGCATAGCGCGTTGGGCTGGACGCAAATTGAGGGCGTTTCGCCTGTTGGTCACCATGCCAGGCGATCAGGAACAACCCGGTAATATAAAGGGCGCTCGTAATAAGGATCAGCCAGATAGGCATACTCGAAACTCCTGACCGTCAGGATGCGTTACAAGCGAAATAGAGGCAACTCCTCCTCTAGTCTAACATAAAAAGGGCGACCAACGGCCGCCCTTTTCTTTAGTTCTTTCAATCAGCACCAGATCACTCGGCAGGAGATGCGTGCTCATCCATTGGATGCATTTCCTCATCCATTTTGCCATGTGCCGTGCGGGTTCCAGGGACGCGGATATCTTCCACGAGGTCCTGAATTTCCTTCGGTGGAGGCGCCGTGCAGAGTGCCACAACGATACCCACAATGGCCGACAGGAACATGACCAGGAAGCCAATACCTTCAGGTGACACGCCCATGAACCAATGACTCGGATCTGTATCTACGAATTTGAAGTAGTAGATATAGGAGAAGGTTGTCACCAGACCGACCACCATGCTGGCAATCGCACCTTCCTTGTTCATCCGCTTCCAGAAAATACCGAGGAAGATGATCGGGAAGAGAGACGCAGCAGCGAGACCAAAGGCGAATGCCACAACCTGCGCCACGAAGGCCAGTTTTGCTGTGTTCATTCCCATCAGACCGGCGGCCATGACAGCACCAGCAGCTGCGACACGCGCAATCCGAAGTTCTGTCTTGTCACTCATGCCTTTGAAGAAGGTTCGACGGCAGAGGTCGTGACTGATAGCTGATGAGATCACCATGAGGAGACCCGCAGCTGTGGACAGCGCCGCAGCCAGACCACCTGCAACCATCAGGCCGATTACCCATTCAGGAAGCTGAGCAATCTCAGGGCTTGCAAGAACGGAGATGTCGTTATTGACCGTGACTTCGTTCGCCAGACCATCTGGTGCATTCGGACCACGGATCTGCATGAGACCGTCACCGTTTACATCATTGAAGCCAACGAGACCTGTACGCTCCCAGTTCTTGAACCATTCAGGAACAGGCGTACCGCCTTCGCCAGTGATGCCCTCAGCGGCTGCCGCATAATCATCGCCGGTGATGTAGGTCGTCTCATTGACGGTATCGATGATGTTGTAACGAGCGAACGCGCCAACAGCAGGAGCAACCGTGTAGAGACATGCAATGAAGACCAGAGCCCAGCCTGCAGACACACGCGCTGCACTTGCGCTACCAACTGTGAAGAAGCGGATGATCACGTGCGGCAGACCCGCCGTACCGAACATCAGAGCGCCCGTAATCGCGAACACATCCAGCCAGGTCTTATTGGTCGAGGTGTATTCTATGAAGCCGAGGTCGGTGACGACCTGGTTCAGGTTTGCGAGCATGGAAACATCTTCACCACGCACATTGGAGATGAAACCCAGCTGAGGCACCGGATTGCCGGTAATCATCAGTGAGATGAAGATCGCAGGCACCGTATAGGCGAAGATCAACACGCAGTATTGTGCAACCTGGGTATAGGTTACGCCCTTCATGCCGCCGAGAACCGCGTACACGAAGACGATGCCCATACCGACGATGATACCGGTATTGAAGTCGACGCCGAGGAAACGCGAAAATGCGATACCCACGCCAGACATCTGACCTGCGATATAGGTGAAGGACACAAACAGCGCACAGATAACGGCGATCAGGCGGGCTGCCGTTGAGTAATAGCGGTCGCCTACGAAGTCCGGAACGGTGAACTTGCCGAACTCACGAAGGAATGGCGCAAGCAGAAGTGCGAGCAGAACATAGCCACCCGTCCAGCCCATCAGATAGACCGAACCGCCATAACCAAGCGACGCGATCAGACCTGCCATGGACAGGAATGACGCCGCAGACATCCAGTCAGCAGCAGTTGCAGCACCGTTGATCGCCGGGTGCACATCGTGACCCGCTACGTAGAAATCATTGGTTGAACCGGCACGTGCCCAAAGCGCGATACCGATATACGTGCCGAAAGAGGCAACGACGAAAAAGATAGTCCAATCCATGGCTTTATCCTTTCACGCCGTACTTGCGTTCAATTTTCGACATCGCATGGCAATAGTAGAAAATCAGCGCAACAAAGACATAAATGGCGCCCTGCTGGGCAAACCAGAAACCAAGCGGCGCACCGCCGATTGAAAAGTTGTCGAGCACATCACGGAACAGAATGCCCGCGCCGTATGACACGACGAACCAGATGATGAGAAGAGACACTGTCAGACGAACCGTCGCCGACCAGTACCCTTTCGCATCAATTTTTTTAGGCTCATTAGACAAGGTTTGACCTCCCCTGATTATTACAGCGGTTTTCCGCCTGAATTCAGGATCAGCGAAGTCAGGTATTTTGAGTAGGGGGACTTTGGTCGAACATGAACACCCCCGCAACACTCTGTTTTTAATACGAAAAAAGGCGCGCCAAATAAGTTGGCACGCTCAGTCTTACGTTCGAAAGAACGTATCAGGAGTAGAGTTTAATGGGTTTCGCGCGCCTCTATTTTCGCGAGGCGTCGGCGCATGATGAGTTCGCTGGAGCCGGAATAGGTCATCCAGCCAGCGATGATCAAACCACCCAGAATATAAAGCTCGCGCACGCCTAAACCTGGCTCAAGCAAAGCATTCGCCGCACGATAGGCGAAGATGACGAGCATCAGAATTCCGATTGATAGTACAGCATGAACACGCATGCAGACCTCCCATATGTTCTATTTATATGGGAAGCCTACAGATTTTCCTGCTAATCGGAATTGGCCATTGGTCGAACGCGCAGCTATGAAAGGCGCGCCACCAATCCATCAATAATAGAGCGCACTGAGAGCTCGAAGAGTTCGGATGAGAACGCTTCTGTTTGCAGCGCTGAGGTCAGATCAGGATACTGGTCTTTGCCGATGAAGACCTCAGACGGCTCCATCTCGCTCATACGCACCTCTTCGCTGATCATTCCATAAACCGACATAGCGCTGGTCAAAGCAGCTTTTTCAATCGCATCAGCCGGCAGGCCGCTTTTGTGCCAGTGCTCTGTCCATATCTGCGTCAGGCGAACGGTTGTTGGCGTCCAGACCTGATATGCCCGGCGCAGATGGACGGTTGCTGGAGACTGTTTCGCAATTGTCCGTACCCATTTGGAATACAGCCAGAGGTCCTCTTTCCAATCACCTGTTGGTTCATCCATCGGATACATATTCATTGCCGTATCTACGACGAGTGATGCCAGTTCAGCCTTATCTGCCACATGGTGATAGAGTGCCATTGGTGTCACATCGAGGCGGCGAGCTACTGCACGAAGCGTAAACGCACTCACACCTTCTTCATCAACGAGATCCAGCGCAGTCTGCGCGATACGTTCGATGCTGAGTTCAGCCATCCAAGTTTACTCCGTAAAAAAAGTAAGATTTTTTTCTGTTTGTATCGGGTTTCCGAGGAAAACAAGTGACAAAGAGTGTGACACAATACCGGTCAAGACTGCCCGTGATGTTAACGCAAACATGTTCACCGCCCATGAACTCTGGTTTCTGCCCGAAGGGCCACGGCCCAATTCAAATATTTTTCGGCCCTATCGCATAGTTTATATTCTTTCGAACAGGACGCATAAGTCGCATTTACATTCTTGCGAATGAGTTGCATTAAAATCTGATGTCCCGGATTTTCAAGATTTTCATTGCGACGCTCCTTATTTGCAACCTTACGGCTTGTGAGGATGAAACGTCTTTGCAACAGACGGAACCGACCAACGTACCGGAGTGTGGCCCTCAGATATGCACGCAGGGCGCAGCGCTTCGCGCTGTTTATGATGGCCCGATCGCTGGCTGGCCAACAGTCCAGACATCCGAAGATACTCCTTTTGAAGAAATGGCACCGCTGGAACGGCCTGCACTTTCATCTCAGGATCTCGAAGTTCAGCTTGGCGAATACCTGTTCTTCGATCCGATCCTGAGCGATTCAGGGCAAATAGCCTGCGCGTCCTGTCACAACCCTGACCTCGCCTTTGCCGATGGGATCAGATCCGCGATTGGTGACCGACGCCAGTCCGGGCCACGCAACTCCCCGACCTTATTGGACAAGGCGAACCAGCCGCACTTCATGTGGGACGGATCATCAGACAGTTTCGAGCATCAGGCGCTTTTGCCCATCGAAAACCCGGTTGAGATGGCGAGCGACATTGAAAGCGTTCTGCAACGCCTGAATGCGGATGAGACTTATCGATCCCGCTTTCAGAACGCGTTTCAAACGACCCAAATCGGCATATCCGAGTTGTCTTCAGCCCTAAGCGCCTATCAGCGCGCGCTGACACGCCGCTCGCGCTTTGACCGCTTCCTGGAGGGCGAAAGAGGCAGATTGAATGATCAGGAAGTCTTCGGGCTTCATGTCTTTCGAACGTCTGCCCGCTGCATGACCTGCCATTCAGGACCGCGCTTCACAGATGACCAGTTCCACAATATCGGCCTGCACTATTATGGCCGCCGATTTCAGGACCTTGGGCGGTATGAAATTACGAACAATGCCGAAGATGTCGGGGCATTCAGAACGCCAAGCCTTCGTCATGTATCGCGCACCGCACCATATATGCACAACGGCCTGTTCCCATCGCTCGCCGGTATCGTGAACCTCTACAATGCCGGCGGAGCGCGCCCGCGTCCTCGCGCTGAGTTCGCCGATGACCCGCTATTTCCAGAAACCACAGACCTTTTGTCCGAACTCGATCTGTCTCCTGAAGAACGCGCAGCGCTCGTTGCGTTTTTAGAGACGCTGTAGGAGCTGAATTTGATCCCCTATCTGTCTCATATTTTCACCTTTTCCGGTGCGGTCCTCATCCCGCTGGCTGTGTGCTCAATAATCGCGCTCGCACTGATCATCGACAAGCTCATGCTTTTAGCGCGCCTTCGCGTGCCCGGCGCAGACCTGAAGTCTCAAATTCGGAGCCTTGCGCGCGAGACAAAAGCCAGAGATGCGCTCGCTGCCCTGCAAAGGTTCAAACCGTTTTACGCAGATGCCGTAAGTGTTCTGGAACGCCACGCCGAGGAAGCGCCCGAATTGAGAGAAAAAGCCGTCAGCCTGTCTTTGCAGACCGTCACCCGGGAGACGCATCAAAGACTGACAGGTCTTTCCACAATTGCCAGCCTCGCACCTTTGCTGGGCCTATTGGGAACAGTCATCGGTCTGATGATGGCTTTTCGCGCGCTGCAGGATGTTGATGGCCCCGTCGACCCCTCCATTGTGGCAAGCGGCCTATGGCAGGCCATGATCACTACCGTTGCAGGACTTGTCATCGCGGTTCCTTGCCTCGTCGCTTTCGCCTGGCTGAAATCGCGTCTGCGCAACCATCTGGCGGACGCAGCAAGTCTCCTTTCAGAGATTTCGCTCTCCATTTCGATCCATGGGAATCGCCTGGATGATTAGCCCGGGGTTCGAGATTGAAGAAGATACGTCCCGAATTCACGTTGATCTGACACCCCTGATCGACGTGGTGTTCATGCTGATCGTGTTCCTGCTTCTGACCGCGAATGCAGCTCAGCTCGTCATTGAAGTTGATACACCAGATGCAAGCTTTGGAGAGGCCAGCGAAACCGAAGCCTATCTGCTCGTCCCGCCCGATCCGGAAAGCGCAGACTGGAACTTCGATGGGCAATCCTATTCATCTCCAGAGGCCGCCACGACCGCAATCTCCAATGTCGTTGCAGCCGAAGACGACGCCGTCATTCTGATTGCCATAAGCGCAGAGACGAGCGCTCAGCACTTGATTGACGCTATGGATGTGGCGCGTGACGCCGGGGCACAAACTGTCGAAATCGCCGTAGATCAGAAATGACGCCGCAACAGCATTCCCTGTCCACCATCATAGCACTGTCTGTCGCTGTCCATCTGTGCGGTGCTGGCTGCGTTTTCTATCTGGCAGGCACGTCAGAACAAGACAGCGTCGAACAATCGAGCATTCGGGTCGCTCTGGGCTCGCTGGGCGCAAGCGCAGGCGCCGAAGCGCCACAAACGCCTATGCAGGAGAACGTCCCTCAGCCGGTCGAGCCTCCATCGCCGGAACCAACACGCCTGACTGAGCCGGATACTACACCTGTCTCTGCACCCATGCCGGTCGCCCGACCAGAAGCTGAGCCAGAGCCAGAGCCGGAACCAGTTCCAAAGCCAGAACCGCTCAATGAGCTTCCCCCGGTCAGACAGTCCCCCAGCGCTGAAGATATGACGGCCCCGGCTCAGACAGTTCAGGGCAATCAGGGAGAAAGCGGAACCGGGCTGGATCAACAGCCAGACACTCAACAAGATGAAAATCAGGCAGGTTATCGGGCATTGATGGACAGTTATGATGCCTCAGTGCTCGCGCACCTTGCCCGGTTCAAATCCTACCCTGCCAGAGCCCGCATGCGCGGCGAAGAAGGTGAAGTCCGCGTCGAACTCGAAATAGACCGCAATGGCCAACTTGTTTCAGGACGCATTCTTTCCGGATCGGGCAGCAGGCGTTTAGACAATGCCGCGCTCAACCAGCTCAATGAAGCAGAGCCTTATCCTCGCCCGCCAGAGGCGCTGGGCTGGCAGACGCGTACCTATCGAACGAATATGCGCTACTCACTGCGAGACAACTGAAAAGGCCGAAGCTTAGCCCGGCCTTTTCTGCAAATGACATGTGTCAGCCAGGGATCAGTAGACCCAGTTCACGCCCAGCCAGATGCTGCGACCGCGCTGATACGGCACGCTGGAAGAAACGTCTGTATAAGGCAGTTCGCTAAACAGATTTGAGACGCGCGCCTCAAGCTCGACCTGATGGCCAGTCCCAAAATCTGGCAACTCATAGGATGCGTTCAGATCGACACGTAGAGACGCTTCGCGCGTGACATAGTCATACACGTCGTAATTAGTGCCATCTACGGCCTCGTTTACGCCCGTATCTCCAATCGTCTCATACTCGTCCTTCCAATAGAACCAGACAGTCGTATCGAGTTTGTCGCTAAGCCAGCTGGACCGCACTGCCGCGTTCAGCGTCAATGGCGTTGCAAAATTCTCGCGATAGGCTTCGTCCTGAAGTTCAGCCAGAGAGATGATATTGCCCTGAAACAGAATGAAATCTGTTGCGAGGTCCTCTGCATCATATCCATCAAAATACGTGCCCAGATCATCCGCATTGTTGACGGTTTCAGACCAGGCCGCGTTCAGCGTGAAGGAATGATTGCGCCAGCTTCCCGTCCATTCAGCGGAAATACCCAGATAGTCGGTTTCACCCTCGTTTGACGGGAAATAGGCACGACGCGTGTAAGCATTTCCGTCATCGTCATACTCAGTAATGTCTTCGCGCGGCGAACGTACAATCTGATTGCGGTGCTGACGATGAACGACTTTCAGGCGTCCCAAACCGTCCACGAGGTCCAGCGCAGGGAATGTCAGCGCGGCTGTCAGTTCATCTGAATATGGTGTTTCGAGACCCGCATCACGATACCCCGTAAGCGTGGTCGTGCTGGCGAGCGCCCAATCGTCTTCGCTATAGATGAGATCCGTGCCGCTAACGGTCGCAGAACGCTCATACCGGTAGAAATCCGGATACTGCTCACGAATGGCATAGCCCACGAAATTCCGGGTGTAATAACGGTTTGCGCCACCCGTCAGCTGCCAGTCGTCATTGATGTTCCAAACGGCGCTGAGGCGCGGCACAATATTGGTGTTCTCCAGATAGTCATCGGTGGAAACACGCACACCTGCGCGCACATCAACCGGACCAAAAGACGATGCCTGTTCAGCCCAGACGGAGGCCTGCGCAATTTCAACATTCGCCTCATAGGCCAGATAAGCAAAATAGACAGGCAGCGCGATTTCACCGTCGATACAGGCCAGATCACTCGCATCAGCGCACACTGTGTTCTCATCATAACTGCCTCGGGAATAGGCCCGGCTCTCTTCATTGCGGGCTTTAAACGCGTCAACGATTCCGACTTCGCCACCGAAACTGAAAAGACCACCTAACAGATCACGACTGGCTTCTGCTTCCAGAGTGTAGTCGCGTTGATACTGCTCAAGATCGCCAAAGCCACCTGTGGCACAGTTCGTATTGGTGCAGAAATCGATGCTAGGTGCATCGGAATCCCAGGAATAGTTATACGGTGATGCTTCACGGCTCATGTCTGCGTCGACATAAGATGCGCGCACCAACCAGTCATACACGCCCGTTTCGCCATCGATTTCTGTTTTAAAAGTCAGACCTCCGCCCTGCGTGACAATCAGATTATCAATGCCGTTAGCGTTTGCGTATTCGCTTTCATACGGCGAATAAACGAGGCTTGAGACCAGCGAAATCCCGTTGGCGAACTCATATTTTCCCTTCACTAGGAAATTGTCTGAAGTGGAATTCAGGCCTCTGAAGGTTCCGCCATAGGCATCTGAGATCGCATAATCGACTTCGGACTGAGACCGTCCAAATCCGAAGAGCAGACCAAACTGTTCGTTTACAGGAACGTCCACCGTTCCATGCAAACGCCAGCGCGTGAATTCTGGAGGCGGATCAGCCGCAGCAAGATCAGCATCATCGACCACATAATCGGTCAGTTCGTCCGACTCATATCCAAAGCGCAGGGACGCTCCGAACTCATCATCCGGCCCTCTGAGCTTTGCATCAACAACCCCACCGGAAAACTCGCCATAGCGTGCCGAAATATTTGAATCACGGACTTCCAGCGAATCGATCAGCGAAGGATCGAGAAAAATTGTCTGCGCGGCGGAACCCGCTACTTCATTGTAATTAGCTGGGTTGTCTTCACTGATATCCATCACGTTATCGACGGCGACACCATCGATACGGATGGTGTTGTCATAGACCTGCCCGCCTGAAATGGAGATATCTGATGGACGTAAATCCTGTAAATCGGTGTCCTCAGCGCTGAACTGATTCACATCAAAATGGACATTCGGCAGGAGACGCAGAACGTCCAGAGCATCTCCGGACCCGTCCTCGAATCCCGTGATCGATTCTGAATCCATTACCGTCAGACCGCTCTCTTCCGGAAGGAAGCTGCGATAAGGCGGAGCGGGCGCACGGCTATCCTGAATATCAATCGCTTCTAGTTCGACAGCTTCGCTGGTGTCTTCAGCTTCAGGATTTGCACTTTCCTGCGCCATGATGGGCAGTGCGGATACAAGCCAGATAAGCCCGATCGCTGTTTGCGTTTTAAACTTCATCAATATTCCCCTCGTTTCATACACTTACTGAAATCGAGGACAGACCTACATGCAAATGCGAATGACTTGCAATATCATATTTGAAATTTGCCGGGCATTTAGCCCTTCTGTTGCTCAGATACGTCTATGAGTGTGGAAAATCCTTCCGACCGCACCAGTCGAAATACACAAAAAATGTCATGAAATCAAAGTGCAGGCGCAGCTTCTTAAACGCGAAACCCGTAGTGGGCGCACGCTCCGCCTGAAGCGGAAAACTGTTTTCGTATGTGGGAAATGGTACCGCCTCCCCGGTTCGAACGGGGGACCTCTAGATCCACAAGCAAATTTTTGCATGTGGCCAATCTATTGAGAGTATTCAAGAAATTATGCTATCCTTCTGAAATTACTCAGAAAATATGGACAGCCGTGAACATGCCGGAACAAACCGGATCAACCGAACCACAAAAAAGTACGGACACAGTTCGGACACGGCGAGGGTCTGTCCGTATCACTGACCGATTAGTTAAAGAGCTCCTCCCCCCAGAAAACGGCTATCAGATTGTCTACGACAGCCAAACAAGCGGTTTTGGCATTCAGGTCATGAAGTCGGGAAAACGGTCATTTGTTCTAAATTACCGAATTCAAGGAAGTGAGAGGCGCATCACGATTGGACGCTATCCCGAATGGTCTGTTCTGGCCGCAAGGCGTCGTGCGGAAGAGTTCAGAGTGCAAATTGCACAAGGCATCGATCCTAAAAAGGTTCGAGATGAAAAGTATCATTCCCCCACCATGAAAGACCTTCATTCGCGCTTTATGGAGCAAGAAGCTCAGAAAGTCTGTGACGAGTATAGAGAAGATATCGAACGCATTTATCGTCAACACTTTCTACCCAAATGGGGATCGCGAAAAGTTCGAGACATCAGCTTCTCTGATTGCGACAGCCTACACCGGCAAATTTCAAAAACGAGACCAACGCGCGCGAACCGAATCCTGTCGGTGATGACACGCGCATTCAATCTAGCAATCAAATGGGGCTGGATTGAACGCAACCCGACGCTGGGGATAGAGAAGAACAAAGAGCACAAACGACAGCACTATCTAACTCCAAAAGAAATTCGGCGTGTGCTTGAGGCTCTCGACGCACATTCGGAAAGAACGTCTTGCGAAGCAATCAAAATGATCCTCCTGACAGGCGCCCGAAAAGGCGAAGTGCTGAAATCCAGTTGGGACCAGTTCAATGAAGACCTGACGATCTGGTCCAAGCCAGCAGCCTCAACAAAGCAACGTAAACCGCACATTGTTAGGGTTTCCAAACCAGTGACCGAGCTGTTGAGCATTCGGCGCGAACAATCCAACTCCGACTATGTATTTCAGAGCCGCAACGGCAAGCCACTTCAGGACGTGAAAAAGACGTGGGCCAGTATAACTGAAAAGGCAGGAATTGAAGGAACGCATATCCACGATCTCAGGCACACCTATGCCAGTGTCGCAATTTCAAATGGCGTGGACCTATACACAGTCGGACAACTGCTCGGACATACTCAAACGCAGACAACGGCACGGTATGCACACCTTTTTGATGAAACACTCCATCGAGCCACTGAAACCGTTGCTGAGGTCATGACGACGAACACACGCGCGTAGTCTGTGGAAAAGTCTGTTGACAACGCGGAACAGTTGTGAACAAAAATAATACACGAGTTCGGTTTGTGGACCGAAACGCTTGTTCGGACGAGTTTCAACGAGCGTGTCATCTGCGGGTGGCCAGGACAACTTAACCTAGTTGCTTGGCTCGCCATTATCACCACAGTTTTGTTTGATCCAAGCGCCAGCTTCAGCGGTTTTCGCTGTTGCATTCTTGGAGAAAAATCATGTCAGACGTTTTGAACGGCGATCTGATTTCGGAAGCAGAAGTCGCCCAAATTTTATCAGTGCATGTCAAAACTCTTAGGCGCTGGCATCGGGAACGACGCGCGCCAAAGCGCATTCGGATCGGTCAAAAAACCTACTATCGCAAAAGTTCGGTCGCACGTTGGCTCGAAAAGAATGAGCGGGAATGTGACTTCCGCCTAGGAGCCGCATCATGAGGTTCGCCATTCGAGAGCGCAGCGCTGTGTCCACACAGATGCTGAGCGGCCCGAATGGTGCCGCAGGTGAGATCGTGCCTAGGGGTGGTGTCTGTAACACCACCCCCTACCAATACATTATTCATACGGTGCAACATGTTGCTGATACATAAAGGCTTTGACGCGCTTGATATTGCCTACTGCGCACATATTCCCCTCAAACACGTCTCGAAACTGCAAGAGGCCAAAGAGAAGGCCGCGTCTATTCGAGGCGGCTCAAAAACCAAACGGGCAACCTCATGTGCCAATTTGGATGGTCAACTATTCAACGTCGCAGGATCGGGTGTCAGTGGTGGCTACGCTTTCCTTTGCGATACTGGCAGTCTCGGAGAAAACTGGTTTTTCAAAAAGCCAAACCCCAAAGACCCTTGGGGCATTCGAGTCTCGGTTAGCGCCATTCAGGTCGCGCTCTGCGGATTGGCGGGCGTTCGCGAACGTCTAGAAAACACCTTGCGAGCACTGGGAATAGTTGTCGATGAAGGTATGGAGAGCATCTCTCGCGTAGATTTCGCGATGGATTTTCACTATCCCGAGTTTGAACTGAATCCAACGAATTTCATTATGCATCCAAGATGCAACCGAAAATCCTATGGAGAATTTCAAGAGTACCGGGAAAACGCTGCTGGAAATCGCGTTCAGTCTGTGACGATCGGCAAGAACCCCGGCAGGCAAATCATTGTGTATGATAAACGCGCTGAAGTGCTTGCGAACTCAAAAGCCTTTTGGCCGGTTGTTTGGGATAAGTACCGAAAAGATCATGGGCTACCGCGTATCGATCTGTCTGATCCTGAGACAAGTCGTATTTGGCGGATCGAACTTCGAGCGTACAAAAATCATCTGAAGAACGATTGGAATGTTTCAACATGGGGCACTCTCCAAAAGAACCTTCCCTCTATTCTTCGGAACATGATGGAAGACATTCGCTATATCGAACCTTCTGCTGACACGAACAGGTCTCGTTGGTCGAACCATCTGCTTTGGGACACTGCAAAACAAGAGATTGAAGATGAGCTAATGACGCTCAGGAGCTTCGCCTCTGAAGATCATATTCGCGAACTTCTGAAGCACGAAAGAGACGAGATGATCCGCGCACAAATAAACGGATGCCTGATTACGCGAGCAGGTCTGAATGAAGTGCGTTACGATGAATTGTCGGCATTTGTTTTGCAATCAGTTGAGGAAACTCTTTCAGATTTCAAACGAAACGAGGAAAGAACCATCCAGAAGCTCGAAGAGGCAACGGAGCGTTATCTATGAAACACTACTACAAAAGAGTTCGCTCCGGCCCGAGCCAAGTCGGCAAGAATGGTATTGCTGCGTTTCAAATGTGTTTGAACTATCTCCAGATCAGCGATGAGACACTGGTAGAAATTATGGCCGACAGCGGTTGCATGGATGACCTTTTGGGGAGTGTTGCTGAAGAGGAATTCCGACCTGCAATTTTTGAACGCATTCAAAGCGTGCTCAGCAAAGGATACGGCGACATACCCGATTGCTGGTGGATGTCTCTTCGAGACTATTTCTCTCAGGTCATGTCCCAAGTTGCCCGGGCTTCTGATTGGCCCCAAAGAATGGTTGGACAAATCCCCTTCCATCAAATGGAAATTCCTAAATCGCACACAGAAGACGACATTGGCCGCTTGGTTGCAGTGTTTAGTCTGCTCATGGCACCAGTGGACATGAAAGGTTACATCTCTTTCAGCCCTCAAGATGCTCATTGACCTGTCTTCGGAGCCGCTGTCGCTGTGGTCAGCAAGACATGAGCAAGTGAGGTCGCACAAGGGTCGCCAGACCGTAGGTTTACCCTTGTGCGGCCACACGCTCGTGTCCTGAGCACACAAGCGACGAGGAGAACGAAGACAACTGTCTTTGGTGGGCAAGAGTATAACATGCCGCCTTCAGCGGCATCCGTTTCGGGGTTTTTCGCCTACGGGATCGCGCGCGCGGCTTATAAGTCTCACAGAATGAGTTTCTTCCTTTGCCGCTCCACATTTGCCCCTCTTCGTCACGCTCCGCAGAGTTACACGCTCGAAAACCTTCAATACCGGTTGCGATCATTCTCCCGTGTCCTCGATCTCAGGAGGCTTATCGAAACGGTTAGGTGGGGCGCTGGATCATCTGGGAGTGTCCCCCTTGGCTGGTCGAGCTTACGGCATCAAGTTAGACAATATCGGTAGTCACCCCCTACATCAAAAGGACGTAGAATGCCGGGCGGGTGTCGATCCTTTTCACACCGCACAGTGGCCTACGACTAAAATCCCTCACCGTGAAGAGGCCGAACGACTGACGGTCGATGTTGCGACAATGATCACTAGGCGAACTGACTGGATTAGCCTGTCCTCTCCGTTTTTACTTTTTCTCTTTTTCAAACTGCGTTTGAGGTCGCCGGCATAACCGCGCGCGCGATAAAGTAGGAAAATTCTTTCAAAAATATACGGACACAGTACGGACATAGGAGGAGCCGTCCGGCGACTTTAAATTAATGAAAATCGCAACATACTGTATTTAACAGAGAAAAATGGTACCGCCTCCCCGGTTCGAACGGGGGACCTCTAGATCCACAATCTAGCGCTCTAACCTACTGAGCTAAGGCGGCACGTTACGGAACGCGTCTTCTACGGTTATGCGAATTTAATTGCAAGAGGTAGAATTCGCGAACTTCATCCTTTTCAGGACTTATCTGCAAATGGGTTTTTGCCCTGACGTACATAGAGCCTGATCGGAACACCAGGCAGATCAAACGCCTCGCGCAAGCCGTTCACCAGATAGCGCTTATAGGCCTCTGGCATATGCTCACCGCGATTGGCCATCAGGACGAAAGTAGGCGGCCGGTTTTTGATCTGGCTCATATATTTCGGCTTGATCGGCTTGCCATGAACAGATGGCGGCGGGTGACGCTCAACAACATGGCGCAGCCAGTCATTAAGGTCCTTCGTCTTCACGCGCGCATTCCAGTCATCAAAGGTGGAGATGACCGCAGGCATAAGGCGATCAATACGCTTACCGGTAAGACCGGACAGGAAGACAACCTGCGCGCCTTTTGCATTCGGAAGCAGTCGTCCGGCCTTCTCGCGTAGCTCTTTTGCAAATTTGTCCGGGTCCTCAACAAGGTCCCATTTGGAAATCACGAGCACGAGGCCGCGGCCTTCGCGAATGCAAAGATCAGCGATCTGAAGATCCTGTTTCTCAAATGCGTCGCGCGCATCCATGACAAGGGCAACGACATCAGCAAAGCGGATGGAGCGGATAGTGTCCGACGTGGACATCTTCTCCAGCGACTCGTGCACTTTTGCGCGCTTCCGCAGACCCGCCGTGTCCACCAGTTTGATGGTGCGGCCTTCATATTCCCATTCCACCTCGATGGAATCGCGCGTAATCCCCGCTTCCGGGCCTGTCAGGAGGCGATCTGATTCCAGCAGCGAATTGATGAGCGTGGACTTACCCGCATTCGGGCGGCCCACGACAATCAGGCGCGCTGTCTTTGGATTTTCAACTTCTTCCTCTTCCGCATCCGGGTCGAATGGCAGACTTGCTTCTACCTCTTCGTCTTCCTGATTTGCGGCTTCAGGCACAGCACGGATAATGCCGGAGAACAGCTCAGCCAAACCTTCGCCATGTTCAGCCGACAGCGCGACAGGCTCACCAAAGCCAAGCGCAAAGGCCTCCAACAGACCGTCTTCAGCCTGTTTGCCTTCACACTTATTGGCCGCAAGCACGACAGGCTTGTTTGATCGGCGCAGAATCTCTGCAAACCGCTCATCAAGCGGAGTCACACCAGCGCGCGCATCTACGATAAAGAGAGAGAGATCGGCTTCCTGAATGGCCTGCTCGGTCTGCGCACGCATACGCGCTTCGAGTGACTGATCACGGACATCCTCGAATCCTGGCGTATCGATGAGAAGCATTTTGAGGCCCGCGAGCTCCGCCGGGGTTTCCCGACGGTCACGCGTTACGCCCGGCTGGTCATCTACAATCGCAAGGCGTTGACCCGCCAGGCGATTGAATAGAGTGGACTTACCGACGTTAGGGCGGCCAACAATGGCCACTTTTAATGGCATAGGGTCTGATTACCTTATAGAAAACAGTGTTCCGTCGTCAGCAAACAGAATGATCCGGCCATTATAGACAATCGGTTCCAGGAAGAATCCTGCATCCGCGCCGAAGCGACCCGTTCGAATAAGACGACGTTCTTCTATCAGTTCACCGGTCTGAGGTGAATACGCTGAAAGACGACCATCTGAAGATACCGTAATCAAGCGGTTGGACGCAAGCACCGGACCAGCATAGCTAATACGATCTTCGCGATCTTCCATGTCTTCGAAATTGCGAAGCTGTTCAACCCAGACAATTCGGCCTGTCAGAGCTTCAACACAGATGAGCTGACCATCAACGCCAACAGCGAACAGAAACTCACCAGAGATCACAGGCGCTTGCGTTGTACCGAAGCGAAGCGCCCAGACACGCTGACCAGAACGACCATCAATCGCGGCAAGAACGCCAGACTGGCTGCTGGCATAGACCAGACCGCCATTCAGAACCGGACGTGACGCAATGTCGTTGATCGCAGAGATCGGCGTAAACCGGCCTGCACTTGTCAGGGAGTCTGACCAGAGGCGGCGACCATTGGCCGGAAGGTAAGCGATGACCTCGCCAGAAGAATATGGGGTCACTACGACATCTTCGACAGCCGCAGGGCTCGGAGAGGACAAGACGCGGGCAGATTCAGCAATAGCCTGGTCCGTCCATTCAATTTCGCCTGTCTCGAGAGAGATCGCCGAGAATTCGTTATTGTTAGAGACGATAAAAATGCGGTTGCCCGAAATCGCAGGTGAACCGGTCATCGGCACTTCGGTTTCGCGGCGCCAGATTTCCGCGCCCGTACTGGCGTCCAGCGCGGTCACAAAGCCATAACCAGAGGAGACAATCAGCTTATCACCCGCGACAGCAACACCGCCGCCAAAGGCACGTTGATCACGGCGATTGCCCGAATCCAGCTCTACACGCCAGACCGTCTCACCGGTCGTCGCATCCACTGCGAAGACACGCTGATCGGCATCGATCACAAAAATACGTCCATCGGCAGCAACCGGTGGCACAGTCAGTGCGCGGTTATTATCAGACCCCGTCGCAGCGCCCCAGCGCCAATCGACCTCAAACTCCGAACCGCCAGTCAGATGGCCCGTCACCTTAGAAGCCGTGCGCCCTGCCTGTGGCCAGGCCGTCGCGTTTACCGCATCAGGAAGAATAACAGCAACGGAGACCAGGGTCGGATCCGGCTCAAGCACTTCGTCTGCAGAGACCATGGCAATACGACCTGCGCGGTCAATGCCATCACCTTCATCATCCGGACCGCCCGCAAACGGGTTGAGGTTATTGAGCGTAGAACAGGATACCAAAAGCGTTGCAGCCAGTGTTGCAACGCTGAACTTTACTAAAGATTTCATTGGGTATCCCCGTCAGTCTGGGTGTTTGGATTCAGCTGTTCGAGCACGTCAAGCGCAGCAAGTGCGCGCTGGGCTCTCTGTTGCGTCGCATCAGAGGCATCGAGCGATACTGAAATCATGTTGAAGCGGCGACGCGCATCTTCGAGATCGCCAAGCTCATAAGCGCGGGAAGCAACCAGCTCCTCGCCGAGATAGGAAAGCGCCATGGATTGGCTGTTCAGAACCGGAGAGAGATATTCCTCCAGTTCAGGCACGGACATTGTACCGGCCTGAAGGTAAGCCGCCTTGAGAGCAGCCATTTCCGCAAATGGGCCATTGCCCGCAGAGGCTTCTTCCAGTGCCGCGATAGCGCCAGCGCGATCACCGAGCCCACTCAGTTCAACCTGCGCAAGGAAATGCGCAGACAGCACCGCATAAGGGCTGTCTGAGTCTGCGATCTCCTGAAGCAGCGCTTCAGCCGCGACATAGTCATTGGCCTGCTGGGCGGCGCGCGCCTGATAAAATGTGCTGGATGCGTCTTCCTGAGTCTGCGCGCCCTGCCATTTCAGGAACTCCCAAACGCCAACGCCAACCACGACAATTGCAATCGTCCCATAAACGAAGGGACGTAGAATTTTCCAGTATTTGTGACTGGTGTCCTGGGCTAGCGCCTCATCGACTTCTTGGAAAATATCACTCACTCGGTAACCCCGGCCATTTGTACTGCGGCGCGACTGTAGACTCTGAGGCCTTAGTCATCAACGCGTGGTATCTTTAAAGATTTCTCAGAATTCAACGAATATGTTTCCGCTTTTCCCGGAAACGCACGTCCGCGCACGTCAGAAGCATAATTTTCCACTGCCGCGGTAATTTCGCCCTTCACATTCCCGTATCGGCGTACGAACTTTGGCGTCCAGTCGAAAAGACCCAGCATGTCTTCTGTGACCAGAATCTGGCCGTCGCACGATGCGCTGGCGCCGATACCAATAGTTGGAATGCTCAGAAGCTCTGTAATTTCAGCTGCGAGGTCTTCTGCGACGCCTTCAACGACGACGCCAAACGCGCCAGCAGATTCTGCAGCTTTCGCCTCAGCGATCACGCGCTGGCGTTCATCATCGCTGCGACCCTTGGCCTTGAAGCCGCCATCAACATTGATGGCCTGTGGACGCAGCCCAACATGCGCCAGCACCGGAATACTGCGATCCACGAGATAGCGCACAGTCTCTTCAGCATAGACGCCGCTCTCCAGCTTCACGGCCTGACAGCGTGTCTCCATCATGATGCGCGCAGCATTCTCGAAAGCCTGCTGCGGGCTCGCCTCGTAAGAGCCGAAAGGCATATCGACGACCACAAAAGCAGATTGCGATCCACGCATCACCGCCTGACCGTGCATGATCATCATATCCATCGTCACGCCGACGGTAGAGTCGAGCCCATGGACAACCATGCCCACGCTATCGCCGACCAGAATGAGGTCACAATGAGGGTCAATCAGCGCAGCGCGTGGCGCATCATATGCCGTCAGGCAGACAAGCGGCTGACCGCCCTTTGCCTTCGCCATATCGCGAACCGTTTTCCTGCGAAGCTGAGTTTGTGCCGACAAAACGCAATCCTTACAAAAAAGACCAAGGACGCTGCTTAAATCAGTACGCGCATAATGGAAACCGTTGGGTGCACTCCAGCCGACGGATTCTAACGCAGAAAGGCCCGCCAAAGCGGGCCAGTCACATAAATATCAGGTCAAAACGCCCGCTATCAGTAGCTTTTCGGCAAGCCGAGCACGCGTTCTGAAATATAGTTTAGAATCATCTCACGGCTGACTGGAGCGATGCGGGCGAGCATGGCTTCGCGCATATAGCGCTCCACATCATACTCACGAGCATAGCCCATGCCGCCATGTGCCAGGACTGCATTCTCACAGGCGTGGAAGCCTGCTTCAGCGCCCAGATATTTAGCAGCATTTGCCTCGGCGCCACAATCCAGCTTTGCATCAAATTTAGATGCCGCCTTGTAAGCCATCAGTTCGGCCGCTTCGAGCTCCGCCCAGCTTTTCGCAAGAGGATGCGCGACGCCTTGGTTCTGGCCGATTGGACGACCAAACACGGTACGCTCCTGCGCATATTGAGCCGCTTTAGCGAGAGCTGCCTGACCAAGACCAATAGCCTCTACCGCGAACAGTACACGCTCAGGGTTCAGACCATGCAGAAGATATTTAAAGCCCTGCCCTTCTTCGCCAATCAGGTCCTCTTTCGGAATGTCGTAACCGTCAAAGAACAGCATGTTACATTCAACGGCTTTGCGACCCATTTTCGGGATAGGTTTGGCACCCGCCTTCACTTTGTCGAAATCGGTATAAAAGAGCGAAAGGCCAAGATATGGCTTAGAGCACTGATCTTTTGGCGTGGTGCGCGCAATGATCAGAATTTTATCCGCTCGCTGAGCGCCCGTCGTCCAGATCTTGCGACCATAGAGCTTATAATTGCCGTTTGGCTGTTTTTCCGCCTTGGATTCGAGGCTGGATGTATCAAGGCCTGAATTCGGCTCCGTCACCGCGAAACACATTTTCTGCTCGCCCGAAATAATCTTCGGCAAGTGCTCCAGGCGCTGCTCCTCTGAACCAAAAATCTCAAGCGGCTTCGGACCAAAAATATTGAGATGGATTGCCGATGCGCCAGAAAACCCCGCGCCAGAGCGCGTCACCGTCTGCATCACAATAGCGGCTTCCGTCAGGCCAAGGCCTACGCCGCCAACTTCCTCCGGCATAGCAACACCCAGCCAACCGCCTTCAGCCATCGCCTTGGTAAAAGCTTCGGGCCATTCACCGCTCACATCGGTTTCACGCCAGTATTCATCGTCAAACTGCGAGCAGGTGCGCTCAACTGCTTCCTTGATTGCCAGCTGATCTTCTGTCGGCTCACCAATTAGGTTCATTATTTCACTCCCTGATACTGAATGTTGTATGACCCACAGCTCGCGCTTTGGCAAAACCAACAATCAGAAAATTTTTTGAAAGTGAAACAATAATTAGAGCCAGCTACACGAAATCAAGAGATTGCGCATAGCCTTTGGCGCCAAAAGCGCGGCAGTTTATCGTCCGCGCCAGAACAGCAGGAAATCAAACGCTGTTTTGCGATCCTGAAAGGTGATGGCTTTGCGTTTCTTCTCACCGTCATGGACGGTTTTGACCATGATTTCCGGCGCATCGGCCTCTGCCAGCTCATCAGATTCTGAGCGGGATCTCGCGAAATCATTGATCGCGTCGAAAAACTTACTTTCTGTCTGGTCGTCCCCAACCGCGACATGGACTACAACGTCCGACATGAATTTATCCCCCAGGTCTCCGCCCAGTTCATTTTTTAACAGCCTAGAGCTACGTTTTTGCGAACTCCAGTAAAATCTTCACCTGCAGATTTCATGCCGATCATGAAAAATGGGGTGGTCCCCAAGATTTTAACAGCTCGCAATGTGCTCTTTGCACAGATTATCCGATTCGTGCGGCTCGAATACGAGACCGGGCCATCTCATCCGCAATGCGATTAGTCGAAGCCATCTCAGCTTTCGACCGCTCGAAGATTTCAGACAGTGTGCCGACCAGCGTAGAGAGTTTTCCCTCTACCCAGGCGCGATCATAATTCCCTGATATTTCAGCAGCTACGTTGATGATTCCGCCGCCATTGATCACATAATCTGGCGCGTACAGAATGCCTTTGCGGAACAAGGCTTCACCAAATTCAGGCGCGTGAAGCTGGTTATTGGCGCCGCCAGCAACAATCTTGCAGTTCAGTTTCTCGATCGTCGTTTCATTGATTATGCCACCCAGTGCATTGGGCGAGACAACATCAACTTCCTGAAACAGAATGTCATCGACATTTACCGGAATAGCACCGGTTTCATCTGCCAGTTGGGCGATCGCCTCAGCAGCAATGTCCGCGATATACACCTTCGCGCCTTCCGCGCGCAGCTTGCGCACAACGCCCGCGCCGACATGCCCTACGCCCTGAACGGCCACGCTGCGGCCATCCATTTCACCGGCCCCCAGCGCCGAAGCGCAGGCCGCTTTAATTCCGCGAAAGACACCTTCAGCCGTAACAGGTGATGGGTCACCGCTGGCCGCTGCGCCATCCGTCAGTCCAGCCACATAACGTGTTTCTTCGCGCGCAAACGCCAGATCTTCCGGCGATAAGCCCACATCTTCGGCCGTCCAGTATGTACCGTTAAGCCCTTCTACGGCGCGCCCGAATGCACGGAACAGCTCTGGCGTCTTATCGGTTTTCGCATTGCCCCAGATCACAGCCTTGCCGCCGCCCAGAGGAAGATCAGCCATCGCATTCTTGAAGGACATACCCTGTGACAGACGCAGCACGTCGCGCGTCATGGCCATGCTGTCAGCATAGTCCCACATGCGGCAGCCGCCCGCTGCAGGTCCAAGTGCCGTTGAGTGGATCGCAATGACCGCGCGAAGACCCGTGTCTTCATCATGCACAAAGTGAACACTCTCATGGGAATCGAAGGCGGCTGTGTCGAACATAATGTCCTCGAAAGCTTGGAAATGATTTTCGGGCTGTGACAGCTGTAAGAGGAAAATGCAACCCGACTTTCGCCGCGTCGCAACAGATCATTCTGCCGGTCGGCGGAGTTTCCACATTTTGATCTGAATCAGCTCACTCGCCAGCGCGCGCTGACGCCATTTCCAGCTTTCAACTTCCCAGCCCAGCTCACGCATATAAACCTGTCGGTTCACACGGGACAGCTTATCGGACAATTGCTCGCCCATGCTTTCGCCAAATCGGGAGAAAGACTGCCTTGCCGCGCCAAGAAGGTCGCCGGAAAGGTCTTCCTCATCGCTGACCAGCTCAAACCCGGCAGATTCACAAACCTCAGTCACCTCATGTGCATCAATGAGCTGAGGCTCACACCAGGAAGAGGCAAATGCTGGCGCGAATGTGCTACTGGAATTTCCGCGCATTGTATCGATCACAACCCATTGGCCGCCCGGCGCTAGACTACGCAGCATACGAACGGCGAGACCTGATTTGTGATCTGAATAGGCAAACGCATCCAGACTGACGACGAGCTGCAACGAACCTGCCTCAAACGGTGGTCGGTCAAGATCGCCATTCACCATTTCAAAGTCAGGAAACTCCTCACGGAAGCGACTGGCACATGGCACACGCCATTCAGCGATAACAGGACACGCGCCTGTTGCAGCCATAACCTGTTTCAGAAGCGCAGGATCCCCATTCACCAGGCCAAACTGCGCCTCAGACCCGCCTTCGAGCGGAGGCAAGGCATCGGTCAGGCGGGAAGAAAGCTCTGCACTACCGGGTCCAAAACGCCCCTCACCCCAAAGTGTTTCGAGTGCCGCAATGCGTGACGCACCGGGCGACAGCGCATCCGACGCATCTGTCGAAATCGCTTTTGGTTTTGAGGGTTTTGGAGGAGCGGCAATTTCAGCGGCTTCATCTGCATCCACATCGTCCATGCCTTCAGTTTCAGACATTTCAGATGTGGCAGATTCATCGGACTCTTCCGTCGGAGGAGCATAGTCACGCCCATCCCACCACGCAGAAAAGCGTCCAGCGAAATCGCCGCCCGTCAATTTTTTTAGCGCAGCCACCATGAACGCAGACTCATCCGATTCTCTAAATCGAACTTTCTAACTATGACACAATGGTTAACAGCGCACTTCCCTGACGGTTAGTTTTCGCCCGACCATGGCAAACCGGGTGAGCCAGATGGTAGCGGCGCAGCCGGGTCATGCATAAAGCTCAGCTGATCTCGCCAGACCACTTCGGCCTGCAAATCACGCATCAGCATATGATAGCCGTTTTCGTAATAGGCCGTTCGCACATAGTCGGGCAGAACTTTCGACGTCCTACGTACCCCTTCAGGCGGCACAACATAGTCGTTGGCGCCGTAGAGCAAAAACGTCTGCTCAGGCAGGTTAGAGGCCGCATCATGCGCGCTCTCCATCACACTGACCACGCCATAGACCTGATCAATCCGGTTTTCACGCTGCATGAGCGGGTCCGACCATGTTCGCTGCAGCATTTCGATATTGTCCGACGGTTCAATATGTACAAAACGGCGCGGCGGCGTAACCACCCAGCTTGGCCGAACACGTGTCGAAATTTCCAGCGCTATAGCCTGGTAAAACGGAATAGCGCCCCATCCGCGAAGCCCCGGCCCTGACAGGATCAGACGGTCAATTTCTGGTGCGCCCTCACGGCCAAAAGTCGACAACGCCACCGCACCGCCCATGGAAATGCCAACGACAGACAATACCGCATTCGGGTGCGCCTCGCGTGCCACACGCACCGCCGTACGCAAATCTTCACGCATCACATCTTCATTGGGCCAGCGCCCCCGATCAGGTGAGCGACCAAAACCACGCTGATCATACGCATAAGTGCGCACGCCGCGCTCAGCCCACCAGGGGGCCGCCATATGGAAAGCGTTGGCGTAATCATTCATGCCATGCACGCCAACCACCACATATTCCGGGGTATCGATCTCTTCACCCCAGACGGTCAGTCCAAGCCTTGCCCCATCGAATGAGACAAACTCATTCTGCTCCACTTCAAATCGCGGCATTTCAATCCTGTCCTCTGGAAACTCCGGATAAAGTCTGCTCGCGCAGGATGCGAGAAGCAGAAGTGGCAGACACAGGGTTATGACAAAGCTGCGCGCACATAGGTTCTGAGTTCCGGCACAAGCTCTCTCTCGAACCAGATATTCTTTTTCAGCCATGCATTATTCCGCCAGCTTGGATGTGGAAGGACAAAGTACTCGGGAAGATAATCTCGCCAGTTCTGAACGGTTCCCGCGACACTTCCTGCATATCTGTCTCCCAAATGCCATTTCTGTGCATATCCACCAATCAGAAGCGTAAAACGACTTTGCGTCAAAATTGTGAGCATTTGCTCACGCCAAGCTGAAGCACACTCTTTTCGTGGAGGTTTATCCGCCCCTTTGGGTGTGTAGCCCGGAAAACAGAAGCCCATAGGCAGAATGGCAACTTTGCTCACGTCATAGAAAGTATCGCTATCAATTCCCATCCAATCGCGCAGCCTATCACCAGATGGATCCGTAAATGGCCGCCCGGAAATGTTCACCAGATTGCCGGGCGCCTGCCCTGCGATAAGCAATCGCGCCGATGGGCTCATCTGAAAGACCGGATTTGGCGCATGCGGAAGCGGGTTTTGCGCATCTGCACATATCCTGCATGTGCGAACCTTTTCAAAAAGCGCCGAAATTTCGTCTGACATGGGTTTTCGAACCGGCCCTGTTGTGAAGAATACAAAAACATCTGATTTGATCCGGATCATCCGGGAAAGGCGCACCTAATGTCCAGCGTGAAACTCGTCCTCAGTCCGAAAGAGAAAAGTCTGGGGGATTTCACCGTCCGCCGGGTCCTACCCAGCCCACAATTAAAGCTGGTCGGCCCTTTTATCTTCTTCGACCATATGGGCCCTGCTCAACTGGCGCCGGGACGAGGTGTTGGCGTTCGCCCGCATCCACATGTCTGCCTGTCGACGGTCACCTATCTGTTCGAAGGCGCAATGCTGCACCGGGACACACTCGGGACCGAAATTGAAATCCGCCCGGGCGCGGTCAATCTGATGACGGCGGGCAAAGGTATTTCCCACTCTGAACGTTCTCCAGAAGCATTGTTGGAAACGGGCCATCCGCTGCATGGCATTCAGACCTGGCTCGCTCTCCCACAAGAGTTTGAGGAAATGGACCCGCGCTTTGACCATTATCCAGCCGCCGATCTGCCAGAGACCGTGATCGACAATGTGACGATCCGCATGATTATGGGCGAAGGTTATGACCTTGCCTCGCCCGTCGCTTTCCCTCACCCGACCTTCTATGCCTCCGTCCACACAGATGCCGGCGGCAGCATTCCATTGCCAGAAACTGTGACTGAGCGTGCCTTCTATGTTGTAGAAGGGTCAGCGGAGTTTGAAGGCACGACCTATTCAGAGGGCCAGATGGCGGTTCTGGAGACCGGTGCAGTGCCTCCACTCACACTCGGCGCGAACACCAAAGTCATGATTGCAGGCGGTGAACCAATGGATGGACGCCGCTGGATTGAATGGAATTTTGTTGCATCCAGCAAAGAACGCATAGAACAGGCCAAGGCAGACTGGCGCGCCTCCATCGCAGGCGGGTGGACGGGCACACCTTTTACTATGCCGCCGAAGGAAAATGAGTATATCCCCCTTCCCGGCGATCCTGAAGCAGACGCACCAGCAGGCAGCTGATTTTACCCAAGCATCGAGACGATAGATAACCAGCATGACGAAACAGAGATATGATGACCAGCACACCGCTTCCTACGGCTCGTGGGTAGAAGGTGACCTTATCGCGCACGAAACCTCAGAATGGCAGGATATCAAGCTCATCAGAACTGAGGCGCACGGCGTCGTCATGCTGATTGATGATGTTCTGATGCTCTCTGAAGACACACACCATGTCTATCACGAGCACATGGTGCATCTGACGCTGTCCTGCATTGAGAACCCGAAATCGGTTCTGGTCATTGGCGGCGGTGATGGCGGCACGGTGACTGAGCTCGCAAAATACCCGGGAATTGAGCGCATTGTACTGGCAGAACTCGACGAAGCTGTCGTCCGCGTCTCTGAACAATATCTGCCTGAGCTGACCGCGGGCCTTAAAGACCCTCGCACTGAAGTGCGCATTGGCGATGGCGCGGCTTATCTGGCGGAACAAACGGGTGCGTTCGACGCAATCATCATCGACTCTACCGATGTATGTGAAGAAGCTCATGCTGGCGCACAGACCGCCAACCCACTCGTCACTGACGAATTCTACGACAATATTCGCAAAGCCATGAAACCGGGCGGCGTGACGTGCCAGATGCTCGGCAGCCCGACCTTCTACACGAATGGCATGTCACTCATGTATCATCGTCTGGCTGACCTGTTCACACACTTCAAACCCTTCCTCATGCCATGTCCATTCTACATTTCTGGTGACTGGTGCGGCGGGATTTTCAGCGATGATAATTCGCTTGAGCCGAAATATGAGCACCTGCCGGCCGATAAGCTGGTCTATTTCAACATGGACATCGCAAAGGGCGCGCTTGCACTCCCAAACAACGTTCGCCGGATGATGAAATAATCTGCAGACCTTGCCCCTTTCGGCAAGGTCATGCCAGATCAGATTAAATTCCTGAAAGAGGACACCCTCTATGCACCGATTAATCTCCATTTCGGCCCTCGCGCTCGCCGTGTCGGCCTGTTCACCAGACACAAGCGAAGACACGCCTGTCGCTGACCCGGCAACCGAAACGCCGGCACCTGAAGCCAGCGATTCTGCTCTGCTTTACCCACTACCAACGGACACAACACCAGCCATCGCAGCTGACGACCTCGGCGTTCGCATTGCCGCTCTGGCCGATGATGTGTTTGAAGGTCGCGGCCCGGGTACAGAAGCCGGCGAAGCTGCTGCAGACTGGGTTGCCGCTGAAATGGAACGCGTCGGCCTGCAACCGGGCGCAAATGGTTCATGGTTCCAGACAGTGGAAATGGTCACCCAGACGCTTGATCAGGAACAGTCCTCTCTGACGATTTCCTCTTCGCCAGATGCCGCTCCATTCGAAATCGGCTCAGACGCTGTATTCTGGACAAAGCACCAGACAGAGCTCGATCTGAGCTTTGATGCCTCAGAAGTGGTTTTTGTTGGCTATGGCGCTGTCGCCCCGGAATATGGCTGGGACGATTATGCAGGCCTCAACGTTGAAGGCAAAACGGTGATCATTCTCGTCAATGACCCGGGCTATGCCACACAGGACCCGGACCTCTTTAACGGCAATGCCATGACCTATTATGGCCGCTGGACTTACAAGTTCGAAGAGGCCGCACGTCAGGGGGCGACAGCTGCGATCGTGGTCCACCAGACAGCCCCTGCCGCTTATGGCTGGGATGTCGTGCGCAATTCATGGACAGGTGGCCAGCCTGACCTTGTGCGCTCGAATGGCGGTGAAGACCGCGCGCTTCTCGAGGGCTGGGTTACAGAAGATGTGGCCATGGCATTGTTCGAGGAAGCCGGGCTCGACTTCGCTGCCCTCACCGCAGCGGCGGCGGAGCCGGGCTTTGAACCAGTGCCAATGGATGGCCTGATGGCATCGGGCCGCATTGTTCAGACCGTCGATTACGCTGAATCGCGAAACGTGATCGGGATGATTGAAGGCACCGAAACGCCGGATGAATTCATGATGTTCACCGCGCACTGGGACCATCTGGGCAATGCCGCTGATCCAACCGACCCGAATTTCAGCTTCGCCAGTGAAGACACCATCTATAACGGCGCAGTCGACAATGCGACGGGCACATCCGCCCTGCTGGAAATCGCAGAAGCCATGGTTGCCGAAGCACCAGCACGCTCCGTTCTGTTTGCTGCCGTCACTCTGGAAGAGTCAGGCCTTCTGGGATCTGCCTATATGGCAGCCAACCCAATCATCCCGTCTAACCAAATTGTTGCGGGCATCAATATGGACGGCATGCTGCCTACCCCTCCAACGCACGACATGATCGTTGTGGGCTATGGCGCTTCTGAACTCGAAGGCATGCTGGAAGACATTCTCGCAGCAGATGACCGCGTCGTTGTGCCAGACCCACTGCCACAAAACGGTTATTTCTACCGCTCAGACCATATCAGCTATGCCAAGCTCGGCATTCCAATGCTGTACTCTGATGGGGGTGACAATCTGATTGAAGGCGGACGCCCTGCTGGTCAGGCCGAAGCAGCGGACTATACCGCTTTCCGCTATCACAAGCCTCAGGACGAGTATTCTGAAGACTGGAACCTTGATGGCATGGAGCAGAACATCACTGCGCTTTATACGCTGGGTCTCGAAATCGCTCAGAGCGATCTCTGGCCGACCTGGTATGAAGGCAATGAATTCGAGGCCATTCGTCAGGCCGACCTCGCTTCCGCTTCTGGCGCCGAATAAGAAACCCGTTTAAACGGGAAGCGGGCCTGCCCTTCTGGCAGGCCCGTTCTGTTTACTTCGAAAGACCGCGTATATGCTCAGCTATCAGCACATTTACCATGCCGGAAACCGCGCGGACGTGCTCAAACACGCCGTGCTGTGCGCCGTTCTCTCGAATCTGGCCAGGCAGAAAAAGCCGGTCTTCTATGTCGAGACCCACGCCGCACGCGGCATGTATGATCTGGACTCCAAAGAGGCTGTCAAAGGCGCAGAGTATCCGGACGGTATTGGCCGGGTGCTGGACCTTAAAAACCCACCAGCCCTGTTTCAGCCCTATCTCAGCGAAATCCAACGGCTTAACCCGGATGGAAAATTGAAATTCTATCCCGGCTCCCCGGCACTGGCCGCGCATTATCTGCGCCCCAATGACCGGATGGCATTTTTTGAGCTTCACCCGAAAGAGCATGCCGCACTTCAGGACAATTTCGGCAATGACAGCCGCATTCAAATCCGCAAAGCAGACGGCTATCGCGGCGCACTGTCACTCGCGCCCCGCTCAAAAGAGCAAATGGTTGTGCTGATCGACCCCAGCTATGAAACGCTGGCTGATCTGGAGGCTCTGATCGAATGGGTGCCAAAAGCGCTACGTCGCTGGCCGAATGCCATTCTGATGATCTGGATGCCACTCTTTAAGGATGGTCGAGAAGATGAGTTCGGCGCCTATCTGGCTGACCTTGAAGCTGGCGGGATCGCTGGCGCACGCTGGCCTGAAGACCCCGATTCGAATTCCGCCCTCGCTGGTACGGCCATGATCTCTTACCGAATAGCGCCGGAGCTGATCGCCCAATCGGCGGAAATTGCCGAAATCTGTGAGAATTTGTGGGCACAATCCGTCTGAGTTTGCAGTCATTCCGGTCTGTCTGAGGCCGGATAAAATCTGTCTGCAAAAAAATGCGAAAAAGCACGCATTTGGTGATGGACAGCACGCCAGCAGAACTCTATACAGCCCTCTCGCTTTTCAGCGTACCCCAGATGCCCGGGTAGCTCAGGGGTAGAGCAGCGGATTGAAAATCCGCGTGTCGGTGGTTCAAATCCGCCCCCGGGCACCATTCACCTCTCAAAATTAATCATGCGAATTAATTTTGAGGTGAATTGTGTTCCTTGATTGCCCTCATATTGCTTCCCGAACATAGAGCGTGCCGGCAGCTATTTTCCAAATTTTCAAACTCGGCAATAGGCACCCACGCTTTGATCACCCGCACCGGCTGCTCGAGGCGTTTCAAAATCAGATTGGAATCGATTTTGTCGGCTTGGCTAAGTCGTCACGAAATGGTGGCGAATGAGCCAGACAACGCTCCAGACAAGGCCGGAATACAGCACAAACATCAGCGCAAAGCGTGCAGCAAAGCGCAGAACAATCGGCTTGATATCGTCCCAGCTTGATGTGGACGCGATCTCCGCAACAGCGCGCGCGACTTTCTCGACCATCTCATCGCGCTTACGGCCGGCAAGCAGCATGAGCACACTCTCTGTGCTGTCGACAGGTTGGCCACTGGCGCGTTCCAGCACTTTTTCAAAGACCTGCGCGGACACAGTTTCCGCCAGAACGAGTTTGGGCCGCCAGCCAAATTTCTTCACCTCACGCCGCAAAAACCGCAGCGTTGGAAAGGCACGCGTGAAGTCGTAGCTGGTGAAAATCACGAACAAGGCCAGAAGAACAAGTGCCGACCAGTTCGACGGCAGCAGCCCAGACAGAAACAACACTGCCACGATCAGAACCAGAACGGCCTTTATACAAACCGTCAGCAGAAAGTTTCGAAACCCATCTGACACGAAGGTATGCGCCTGATGACGGATCTCCTCGCGGGCTTCGTCCACGGCTTTCTGGATCATCTTATCCGCGCGCTTATCGACTTCCTTGCCCAGCGCATTGCGCACAGCAACCGCCGAGGCTGAAACGCCTGCAGCGATGGAAATCAGATTGCGGATATTGAGAAGTGCCATCAGCTCTATTTCGGTCAGCCAGGTCCGTAAAACAAGGCCGTATATAACAAAACCCGCGGGCTTTCGCACCGCGGGTCTGTGAATTAATCGAGAAAATTCAGCGATTAACCGGCAATGTCTGCCAGTGAGAAGAACTGAGCGATCTCAATTGCTGCGTTTTCAAGGCTGTCAGAACCGTGGACAGAGTTCTCGCCGATGGATTTAGCAACTTCCTTACGGATTGTGCCTTCAGCAGCGTCAGCTGGGTTGGTTGCGCCCATGACATCACGGTAAGCTGCAACAGCGTTTTCGCCTTCGAGAACCTGAACAACAACCGGGCCAGAAGTCATGAATTCAACCAGCTCGCCATAGAATGGGCGTTCAGCGTGAACTTCGTAGAAACGCTGAGCCTGAGCTTCGGTCATGAGGATACGGCGTTGAGCTATGATGCGCAGACCAGCTGCTTCAATCATGGCATTTACTTTGCCGGTGAGGTTACGTTCGGTCGCATCTGGCTTGATGATGGAAAATGTACGTTCGAGAGCCATCGGAAATTCCTTGTGAGAAACCGCGTTTCATCGCAGTTATTTCGTCTGGCGCCGCTATAGCGGGGTCGAACCTTGCTGCCAACACCTCTTATGAGACTTTTCGCTATCGTAAGCGATTAAGCGGTGTTCTCGACCCATCCGCCGCTGGCTGATTGCTGAAAATAGCGGACAGCCAGCCCGGCCTTACGGGCATCCCGAAACTGCTCACGCGCTTTGCCCCGGGCGATCCCATCAGCATCTTCGAACACGACCATGACGCGCTGATAATCGACAGAGGGCGTCTCGACCTCCTGGCCCTTCAAAAGCACCAGAACACTCGCCTTGTTTGCATTGGCGAGCCCACCGCTCAACAATACCGGCTGGCGGGCAGAATGCTCACCCTCAAGGCCGTGCGGCAGAAAGCTTTCCTCCCGCCATTTCCACAGCTCGCTATCGATCTGAGAAAGTTGAGAGGCGTCTGGTGAGGAGACCAGCACACGCCAGTTCCGCTCCAGACACTTCTCGAATAATGGCGCAAGCGCGCCAGCGAGCGGCGGTCGCTCCAGATGATAGAACCACCACTCACACGCCATAACTTACGCGGACTCGTAATTGTCTTTGATGAGACGATCGAGAAGACGCGGGCCGAAGCCGCTTGCCCATGCCGGGTCGGTCGGTGCCTTATCAACGCTCTTCCACGCAACGCCTGCAATGTCGATATGCGCCCAAGGGGTACCTTCCTTAATGAAGCGCTTCAGGAACTGAGCTGCCGTGATAGAGCCAGCCGCCGGGCCGCCAATATTCTTCATGTCGGCGAACTGAGACTTCAGAAGCTTGTCATAGGAAGAGCCCATTGGCAGGCGCCAGACTGGTTCATTCTCAGCAAGACCTGCCGCGGTCAGCTGACCAGACAGCGTGTCATCATTGGAGAACAGACCCGCATTGTCATGGCCAAGCGATACGATGATCGCACCGGTCAGCGTTGCAAGGTCAATGATCGCAGACGGCTTATAGGTTTCCTGCGCGTACCAGAGCACGTCACACAGAACCAGACGACCTTCAGCATCCGTGTTCTGGTTTTCAACCGTCTGACCAGACATGGTGTAGACGATGTCGCCCGGGCGAGATGCATTGCCATCAGGCATGTTCTCTACCAGGCCAACAAGGCCGACTACATTGGCTTTCGCCTTGCGCAGAGCCAGTGACTTCATCGCACCGACAACAGCCGCAGAGCCGCCCATATCGCCCTTCATGTCCTGCATGTTCGGGCCTGGCTTCAGAGAGATACCACCCGTGTCAAAGCAGACGCCTTTACCGACGAATGCGACCGGCGCTTCATCGCCGCCGCCGTTCCATTCCATGATCGCCATATGGGATTCACGGACAGAGCCCTGACCAACACCCAGAAGAGAGTGCATGCCAAGTTCGGTCATTTCTTTTTCGCCGAGAACCGTAACCTTCACGCCAAGCGCTTCGAGCTCGCGAATACGGTCTGCATAGCTTGCCGGGTAGAGAACATTCGGCGGCTCATGCACGAGATCACGTGCCAGCTCTGTGCCCTGAACGGCCGCTTCGAGCGGGCCATAAGCTTTAGTGGCAGCTTCAACAGCGCTTGTGACCAGTGTGACTGTCTCAACAGACGGCTTCTGATCGTCCGTCAGCTTCGTCATGTATTTATCGAAACGATAGGAGGCCAGACGCGCGCCTGCCAGAATGCGTGCATCTTCTTCAGCGCCCGTGCCTTTGATCGCGATGGACTTATAGCCAGACATCAGCGTGCTCTTCACAGCGAACCCGCCATAATTCTCTAGTGTCTGAGCGTTATCATCAGAAAGCTTGCCCGCACCCAGCAGGATGACTTTCTTCGGACCTTCGCCAGACGGCGTGTATTCGAAGGTCTGGCCAGCCTTACCGCGGAAGCGGCTCGCTTCAATCATAGGCGTCAGAGACGCTGCAAGACCGTCTTCGATCGTATTCAGGTCAGATGGGATATACTCGTCTTCAGTCGCGAATAGAATGTAGACGTCACCGACATAACTGTCTTTGATTTCAAACTTCATACTTTTGCTCCAATTGAATCCGAAGTAAGCCCTCTGGGGTGTTCCGACAACAGCTCTTCGCTAAAAGGCGTTAAGAGTGCTGATTCAGACATATGTAAGTGGGATAATGAACCGAATTCAGAAGTACATCTTTTTCAGCGTTCTGAAAGCTGTTGTGACGATTGTAGGTGGACTCGCGGTTCTTGCCCTTCTCGCTCAGGGCCTGTCTCAGACAGACCTTATCGTCGACAACCGCCAGTCAGCGCTCACCTATCTGCGTGTCGTTGCGCTGGGTGCGCCTCAGATTATTGCCGTCCTTGGCCCAATCGCCCTGTTTGTCGGGGCTTTGAACGCGCTGAACCGCATTCACAGGGACAGTGAAATCGTTGTTGCACAGTCCGCTGGCATGACCCGCTGGCAGATTGCCTCGCCGGTTATTCGGCTTGCTGTGGCCGTCGCAATTGCCCATTTGTGCGTAAATCTTTTCGTTCAGCCTATGGCTCAAAGAGAGCTGCGTCAGACCATTTCTGACGCGCGCGCAGACCTTGCATCCTCGCTCATTCGCCCAGGCGCTTTCACCTATCCGGTTGAAGGCCTGACGATTTATGTGCGCGAATCATCGGGCGGTGTTTTCCGCAATATGATGATTGCGGATACACGTTTTGAAGAAAACGAAGTCATCTATATCGCCCAGACTGGCAATGTGATCGAGATTGAAGGCCAGCCAGCCATCCGCATGACCAGTGGTCAGATTCAGCAGGTCGACCAGCAAAACCAGCTCTCTGTCCTGAATTTTGATGACTATGTTTTTGAGCTGACCGACTTTCTGGCTGAGGATTCCGACCTTGTTCTGAAAGCCTCAGACAGATTCCTGCACGAATTATTCTTCCCCGATCTGGGCGACTATGTGCAGAACCAAAATCAGGATTTGTATCTGGCCGAAGCCCATTTGAGGATCGCGTCACCGCTCCTCAATCTGGCAATGGGCATGATTGCCGTTCTGGCCGTAATCGGTGGTAATTTCAGCAGGCGCGGCTATCAGAAGCGCATCGCTATTGCGACCGGTGGCGCGCTGGTGCTTGTCATTCTGTCTCTGTCCATTCCACCGAGCGCTGAAAGCGACCCGGCGCTCAATATCCTGCAGTATCTGATACCGCTCGGCACGACGGGGATACTATCATACGTCTTCCTCCGAGGCGGGATCTCCCTGCCCTTTGCGAAACGAAAGACCAAACCCTCAAGCGATATAGCGGGAGCGGCCTGACCTATGTTCTTTAACCGCCTCCAACTCTATGTTCTGAAGCAATGCCTTGGCGCAGTCGTGCTGACGCTCGGCATTATTCTGGCCGCGATTCTACTGGTCGATGTCGTGGAACAATTACGTACCGTCGGCAGCGATGCAGACATTTCCGTCTTCACCGCCATCGGCCTTTCGCTTATGAAAATGCCAATGCTCACAGAGCATACCATGCCATTCATCATTCTTGTCGGGGCGATCATTGCGTTCTCACGCCTGTCACGACTGACAGAACTTCCTGCCATGCGGGCGGCAGGTCTTTCGGCATGGCGTTTCCTGACACCAATGGCCGTACTGGCCGGTGTGCTGGGCATTTTCACCATCACGGTTCTAAACCCGGTTGGCGCAAGCCTGAACGAGCGTTTTCAGACCAATCGCGCCATGCTGACTGGCGCGCCTGTGGATGGCATCAGCACTGAACGCAATGGCGTATGGCTGCGTCAGGGCAGTGAAACGGACCAGATTGTGATCCATGCTGAATCTACCGGCACAGACGGTATTCAGCTGAACAATGTCGACCTTCTGGAGTTTGAACGCATCTATACCCGCAATCAGGGCACAGATGATTTCAGCTTCCGCCGACGCATTTCCGCCGATACCGCAACGCTGAAAGACGGCTTCTGGGAGCTGATCAACGTCACCGAACACGTTCCGGATCAGGCCCCTGTTATGCGCGATGCATTGTCCATTCCGACAGACCTCGACCCGGCAAAACTGCTGGACCGTTTTGCAGCGCCGTCAACCGTTGGCTTCTGGCGCCTGCCGGGCTTTATAGCACAGACAGAGCGCGCAGGGCTCGATGCCTCTCGCTATCGCATGCACTATCAGGCGCTGCTCGCCTCACCTATTCTTTACATTGCCATGGCGCTTATCGGCGCGCTGGTCTGTCTGCGGCTTGCTCGCCTTGGCGGAACCGGCGAACTGATCGCCTGGGGCACATTTGCCGCCATCATGCTTTATTTTGTGACTGAACTTACCAGCAGTCTCGGTGCAGCCGGTGCTGCCCCTATGTCTATCGCCGCTTTTGCTCCACCATTATTCGCGTTGTTCTCAGCGCTCACAGCCATTGCATATCTGGAAGATGGCTAAGCGCTGTTGACTTAACAGCCGCTCGCCCACACCTTCCGCGCCATTGGGGAATTTGGATTACGTTTATGAAAGTTGTCGTCGTTGAGTCGCCTGCCAAGGCGAAAACCATCAACAAATATCTCGGTAAAGACTATAAAGTTCTGGCCAGCTACGGCCATATCCGTGACCTGCCGTCCAAGGACGGGTCCGTGCGTCCTGACGAAGATTTTGCGATGTCATGGGAAGCCGACGCCAAGTCTACCAAGCGTATTCGCGAAATCGCAGAAGCCGTAAAAGGCTCTGATCAACTCATTCTCGCGACCGACCCCGATCGCGAGGGAGAAGCTATTTCCTGGCACCTTCTGGAAGCGCTGAAAAACCGCCGCGTCCTGAAAGATGTCGGCATTAGCCGCGTTGTGTTCAACGCGATCACCAAAACCTCTGTCACTGAGGCCATGAAAAACCCGCGCGATATCGATCAGGAACTGGTCGATGCGTATCTGGCGCGCCGCGCGCTGGACTATCTGGTGGGTTTCTCTCTCTCGCCAGTTCTCTGGCGCAAGCTGCCGGGCTCTCGCTCTGCGGGCCGCGTACAATCTGTTGCGCTGCGCCTGATCTGTGAGCGCGAACGCGAGATCGAAATCTTCAAGCCAGAAGAATACTGGCAGGTCGCCGCTGACCTGAAGGCCTCTGATGGATCTACTTTCGAAGCGCGTCTCGTCGAATTGAATGGCGAGAAGCTGAAAAAGTTCAGCCTCGGCAATAAAGACGATGCAGACAAAGCGCTGGAAGCCGTTCGCCGCAATGGCTTCACTGTGGACGCTGTTGAGGCCAAGCCGGTCAAGCGCAATCCACCACCGCCTTTCATTACCTCTACGCTTCAGCAGGATGCATCGCGCCGCCTCGGCTTTGGCGCAAAGCGCACCATGCAGGCGGCTCAGAAACTGTATGAAGACGGTAAGATCACTTATATGCGTACCGATGGTGTGCAGATGGCCGAAGAGGCATATCAGGCCTCCCGAGATGTCATCCGCTCAAACTATGGTGGCAAATACCTGCCTGAAAAAGCGCGCCGCTATTCCTCCAAAGCTAAAAACGCTCAGGAAGCGCACGAAGCGATCCGTCCAACGGACTTCACTCTGCACCCGAATGAATTCCGCGGCGATGCCGACCTTGCAAAGCTGTACGGTCTGATCTGGCGTCGCGCTGTTGCATCACAGATGGAAGCCGCCCGCTTTGAGCGCACAACGGTCGACATCACATCAGCCGACAAAGCAGCCGGCCTGCGTGCGACGGGTTCAGTGCTCATGTTTGATGGCTTCCTGACCCTTTATCAGGAAGGTCAGGACGAGCCGGATGGCGATGAAGACAATTCCCGCCTGCCTAAGCTTGAACAGGGTGAAAACCCGGAGCTGGTTGAGGCCAAATCCAGCCAGCACTTCACAGAACCGCCACCACGTTTCTCAGAAGCGTCACTGGTCAAGCGGCTTGAAGAGCTGGGCATTGGTCGCCCATCGACATACGCCTCTATTCTCTCGGTTCTGCAGGATCGCGAATATGTGCGTCTCGACAAGAAGCGCTTCATCCCGGAGGATAAAGGGCGTCTGGTAACAGGCTTCCTTGAGAGCTTCTTTGAACGCTATGTTCAGTATGATTTCACCGCTGATCTGGAAGAAAAGCTGGACCTCGTTTCAGATGGTCAGCTGAAGTGGAAAGACTTCCTGGCGGGCTTCTGGAAAGACTTCCACGCCGCAATTGGCGAGATCTCTGATCTGCGTGTCAGCGAAGTTCTGGATGCGCTGAATGAGGTGCTTGGTCCTTATGTCTTCCGACCAGCCGAAGGCGCCGATCCGAACGCCAATCCACGTGCCTGCCCGAACTGCAATGATGGGCAGCTGAGCCTGAAACTCGGCCGTCACGGTGCTTTCGTTGGCTGTTCAAACTATCCCGAATGTAAGTTCACACGGGCCTTCTCTGTTGATGCCGAAGAGTCTCAGAACCAAATCAATCCGGACGGCAATGTGCTGGGCACAGACCCGGAAACCGGCAAGGAAGTCTCGCTCAAAACCGGTCGTTTTGGCCCTTATGTAGAGCTGGAACCGGATGAGGGTGAAAAGCCGAAACGCGGTAGCATTCCGAAAGGCTGGAAGCCTGAAGAACTGACGCTCGATAAAGCGATCCAGCTTCTGTCTCTGCCGCGCGAAGTCGGTGTGCACCCTGAAGATGGCGAGCCAATTCTGGCAAATATCGGCCGCTATGGCCCATATGTTCAGCACCAGAAGACCTATGCGAACCTGCCAAGTGTCGAAGAAGTCTTCGATATCGGCCTGAACCGCGCAGTCTCAGTTATTGCTGATAAGCGTGCAAATCCGGGCCGCCGTGGGTCCGCACCTAAAGTGCTGAAAGAGATTGGCGCTCACCCTGTCGATGGCGAGGCTATTCAGGTTCTCGAAGGACGCTATGGACCTTATGTGAAGCATGGTAAGACCAATGCGACCCTTCCGAAGGATTCCAAGCCTGAAGAGGTCACACTGGAACAGGCTGTTGAATTGATCGCAGCCAAAGCCAAATCTCCTCCTAAGAAGAAAAAGGCGCCGGCTACGAAAAAGCCCGCCGCGAAGAAAACGACAAAAGCCAAATCTGAATGACCGAAATCACACGCCAGACCGTTCTCGACTATCTCGCAGCCAATCCGGGCGACACCAATAAGCGGGATATTGCCAAAGGTCTGGGTGTGAATGGTGAGGCCCGACGCCAACTCCGCCAGATCCTGAAGGAACTGGAAGACGAAGGCGTTGTATCCCGCGTGGGCAAACGCGCCTTTGCGCGTAATGACACGCCTCCCCCAACGGGCATCGTAGAGTTCATTGGCATTGATGAGCATGGCGATCTGATCGGCAAAGCTGTTGGTCGCGAGGGCCTGTTTGGCCCGGACCTTCTTTATGCCGGTCCACGCGGTCGTCGCCGCGATCCGGATCCGGGCGTAAAAGACCGCGCACTCTGTGACATTGAAGAAGGCCGCGACGGGCTCTGGCGCGCGCGCATGATCAAGCGCATCGAGACGCGTAAAGACACGCTCATCGGCATTTTCGAGCAGATGAAGCATGGCGGCGGCACGGTTGAAAGCACATCACGCAAGGACAAGCGCTCTTTCCTCATCTTTCCGGGAGATCAGGGCGAGGCTGTAAATGGCGACCTTGTACGCTGCGAACCGCGCCAGTCACGTGGCCACGGTCCGAAGCGCGGCAAGATCATTGAAGTTCTGGGCAATGCGGATAATCCAAGGGCTGCGAGCCTCATTGCGATGGCTGCGCATGATATTCCGGACACGTTTGAGCCAGAAGTCATTGCGGCCGCTGAAGCCGCAGAACCGGTCGAATGCCCGCGTGAAGACCTCACTTCAATTCCGCTGATCACGATCGACCCGGCGGATGCGCGCGACCATGATGACGCCGTGTTTGCAGAGCCGGACCCGGACCCGAAAAACCCGGGCGGCTGGCGGATAATCGTCGCCATCGCTGATGTGTCAGCCTTTGTCCCGTTTAATGGAATTCTGGATAAAGAAGCCTATCGCCGCTCCAACTCGACATACTTCCCGGACCGCGTCGCAAGCATGCTTCCAAAAGCCTTGTCGGCGGGCGAATGCTCTCTGAAAGAAGGCGAGCTGCGCTGCTGCCTCGCCTTTGAAATGTTCTTCTCCAAGGATGGCTCTAAGCTACGTCGCCGCATTCTGCGAGGCATGATGCGTTCAGCTGCAGGTGTCTCTTATGAAGAGGCTCAGGACGCCATTGATGGCAAGCCGGGAGAGAAAGCCGGACCGCTTCTGGAGCCTGTCCTGAAGCCGCTCTGGGCCGCCTGGCATGCACTGGACAAGAAACGTTCAGAGCGCGCGCCGCTCGACCTCGATATCCCGGAGCGCAAAGTCGAACTCAGCCCTGAAGGCGAAGTCCTTGGCGTTCGCGTGCGAGAGCGTTTCGATGCGCACAAGCTGATCGAAGAAATGATGATTCAGGCAAATGTCTGCGCCGCTGAAGCGCTGGAGACAAAACGCTCTGACCTTATCTATCGCGTGCACGCTGAACCGTCGGATGAGAAGATTCACGGCCTTTCCACCTTCCTCGATACGCTGGAACTGACATGGAGCATGGGCGAGAAGGTCACCCCTGCCCGGTTCAACCGTCTTCTGGCGATTGCGCGCGAAACAGACCGGCATCATGAGATTTCAGAGATTGTTTTGCGTACGCAGAGCCAGGCGATTTATTCGCCCGATAATCTGGGCCATTTCGGGCTGAACCTGTCTAAGTACGCACACTTCACATCACCGATCCGTCGCTATTCAGACCTGATCGTGCACCGCGCGCTGATCCGGGCTTACAATTTGGGACCGGACGGCCTGCCGGATGAGCAGCGCGTACGCCTTGAAGAAATCGCAGGCCATCTGGTCGACCGCGAACGCGCCAGCATGGCCGCTGAACGTGATGCATCGGATCGCTATCTGACAGCCTTTCTCGCTGACCGTGTCGGCGCAGAGTTTGAAGGCCGCGTAACAGGCGTCGCCAAGTTTGGCCTTTTCGTCCGCCTCGATGAAACAGCCGCTGACGGCTTCATCCCCGCAGCGTCTCTCGGCAATGAGTTCTGGTACTTTGATGACAGCGCCTCAGCGCTCGTCGCAGACCGGTCAGGCCGCCGATACGAGCTGGGCCAGCCTGTCCGCGTGAAGCTCACTGAGGCCAACTCTATCGCCGCCAGCCTCGTTCTGGAAATGCTTTCCGATCCTCGCCCTAAGAGGAAAGGTGAAGAGGTGCCATCCAAACACCGCCACAAACGTGTTATGATGAACCGCAAACCCGGAATAGGAAGTGGCCCACGCAAAGGGCCGCGAAAAGGCAAACGCAGGCGATGAGCCAGATAAAAAAACAAAAACAAGCAAATGTCTTTGACCGTCTCGAAGACGGCGACATCATCGACCGATCCCAACCATCCGTTCGCCCCAAAGATGCAGCGACGCTGATTCTGATTCGCCGTGACGGCCCTAAACCGCGAGTGCTGGTCGGCAAACGGTCGAATAAGCATGCCTTTATGCCGGACAAATATGTGTTTCCCGGTGGTCGCGTCGACCCGGAAGACAGCCGCGCGCCAGCAATCACGGAACTGCGTGCGCCCGTTGAGCAGAAACTCGTGCAGGGTGCGCGCCGCAAACCCCGCGCATTCGGCCTCACAGCCGTACGTGAGACGTTTGAAGAGACCGGGCTGATCATTGGCCAGCCTGATGCAAACGGCGCCACAGCGCCTCGCAACTGGCAGCCATTTCTGGAAGAAGGCGCACTGCCCTGTCTTCAACATCTGGAATTCGTCGGCCGAGCGATAACACCGCCCTACCGACCAAAGCGATTTGACGCCCGATTCTTCATTGCCGAAGCAGAAACCGCGCTGATTGATGAGCGCCCTGCTGCGTCTGGCGCTGAACTTGTGGATGTACGCTGGATTGAACTGGATGACACCAGAGATATCGACCTTCCTCTCGTCACTTTGCAGATGCTGGACGAGGTCAGACAGCGTTTAGAGGCCCCTAAAGACCCGCATCAACCGTTGTTTTTGAGATATTCTCCGAAAGGTCATCTGGTTGAGAGGATATAGGTAAAACCCCTCTTGACTTCTCCCCCCAACACGGTGTTTATGCGCGCTTCGAATTCTAACCGAGGTCTGCTGTCATGGCGAAGCCAACCACTATCAAAATCCGCCTGAACTCAACTGCAGGCACAGGTTTCTTCTACGTTACGAAGAAAAACCCACGTAACATCACCGAAAAAATGGTGATGCGTAAGTACGACCCAGTCGTACGTAAGCACGTCGAGTTCAAAGAAGGCAAAATCAAATAATCCATTGGATTATCTGAAATCAAAAAGGCCAGACGCTTTTCGCTCTGGCCTTTTTTGTTGTCTGAATTTCTGAAAGTTTCACCCTCAGGCCGCGCAGCTACGAACCTGATTGCGGCCTTTTTCCTTGGCTTCATAGAGCGCTTCGTCCGCGCGCTTTAAGAGATCATCAATTGTCGTCGCATCGCCGGACGAGGTTGCAACGCCAAGGCTGACCGTCACATCCAATTGCTGACGACCACGGTCCACGCGGAAGGTTTGCCCTGCCACATCGCGGCGCAGACGTTCAGCGACAACGCTTGCCATATCACCAGCGGTTTCCGGCATAATGACAACGAACTCTTCACCGCCCTGCCGGCACGCAATATCAGCCGGACGCACATTCTCTTTCATGCGCTCAGAGAATTCTTTCAGCACCTCATCGCCAACGTCATGGCCATAAGTGTCGTTCACGCGTTTGAAGTGATCAATATCCGCAATAAAGACAGAAACAGGCGGCCCGCCTGCATTGGCGCGCTGCAGGAATTGTCCAAGCTGTTTCATCATATGGCGGCGATTATAAAGCCCGGTCAGCTGGTCAGTAATGGCCAGCTCCATGCTCTCATCCAGACGACGACGCATCGTGTCGAGATACCGCTTTTTGCGTACCTGTGTTCTCACACGCGCCGAAAGCTCTTCAGTGTCGATCGGGCGCATAATGATGTCGCTTGCGCCAAGATCCAGCGCTCTCAGCCCTTTCGCCTCTTCTTCGAAATCCGCCACAATCAGCACAGGCAGATCGCGTGTGGACTGCTGAGATTTGAAATGCGCGCACAGGCGCAGAGGGTCAAATGTCTTTGCGTCAAGCGACAGCACAATCAGATCAATGCCTGACTTTTCTTTTGCCGCCATGCCGCGCGCCTCAGACCAGAGAAGCGGTCTGTGTTCCTGTTTCAGCGCCAGCGCAATACGCCGTGCCTGACGGTCATTGTCATCAATGATGAGGATACGCGCCGGGTCGATTGGCCCTTTTGCGTCATCACCCTCAATAACGCCGATACGGCGCCCGCTCGCCTCACGCGAACGCAGCTCATCCATGACTAGCTTGTACTTCGTCAGCGCGCGAATACGCGAAAGGAGTGCAAAATCATCAACCGGCTTGGTCAGAAAGTCATCCGCACCAGCGGTAAGGCCCTTCAGGCGGTGATCCCGGTCGCCAAGCGCTGTGACCATAACCACAGGAATGTGCTGGGTCGACTGAGTCGATTTTAGAATCTCGCAAGCCTCAAACCCGTCCATAACGGGCATCATCACGTCGAGCAGAATGATGTCAGGGTGCTGTTCACGCGCCATATCCACGGCTTCCTGGCCGTTGGAGGCCGTGATCACCTCAAAATATTCATGACTCAGCTTCGCCTGAAGCAGCTTTCGGTTCGCCAGAATATCATCGACTACGAGGACGCGTGCACTCACCGAATAGTCTCTTTTGACGTCAGCGCCTGCACCTGATTCAGGAATGGCATCATCTGAATAGGCTTAGACATATAGGCTTCGCACCCGGCCTCGCGCACACGATCTTCGTCAGAACGCATAGCGAAAGCTGTGACAGCCATGACAGGAATATCTGACAAATCCTCATCATCCTTGATCCAGCGCGTCAGATCGAGACCTGAGACTTCTGGCAGATTGATATCCATAATGATGAGAGAGGGTTTGTGCTGACGCGCAATCTCAAGGGCTTTCAGCCCATCGCGAGACTGAACAGGCTCATAGCCGAACGCGCCCAGAAGGTCGCAGAACAGCTTCATGTTCAGCTCATTGTCCTCAACTACGAGGACTTTTTTGCGAACATCTTCCGACATGAGCCTAGAGTGTTCCCCGCGATTCTAAATTAACTATGTCCAGCACAATGACTAACCCGAATTGTCTTAATCCTTGTTTACAGAACAGGATCAAACCTCTCATACATCTGTTAATATGATGACAATGGCCGACCAGATTCTTCATCCAGCAGGGCAGATGTTGTGTCGATCCTGCGCCCGGATACAGGGCATAGCGAAACGCTGCGCTTTTTGCGGTTCGGACCATTTTATCCAGCATTCTGAAATCTCTGATCTTTCCATTGCGCATATAGATTGCGACGCCTTCTTCGCCTCCATTGAAAAACGAGATGCGCCTGAACTGCAAGGTAAGCCGGTCATAATAGGTGGGGGAAAACGCGGCGTTGTTGCGACCTGTTGTTATACAGCGCGCTTGTTTGGCGTTCGCTCTGCCATGCCCATGTTCAAGGCATTGCGCGCCTGCCCTCAGGCCGTGGTCATCCCACCTAATTTCGACAAATATAAAACGGCGTCACGGGCCATTCGCGCGCGCATGGATGACCTCACACCTCTGGTCCAGCAAGTGTCTATAGATGAGGCTTATCTGGACCTTTCCGGTACTGAAAAACTGCACGGTAGGCGCCCGGCAGAACTTCTGGGCGAATTGCAGAATTCCATTAAAAGTGACATCGGAATAACCGTCTCTATAGGACTGTCTTATAACAAGTTTCTGGCAAAATCAGCGTCCGACCTCGACAAGCCAAACGGATTTGCATTGATTGGAAAAGCTGAAGCCCGAACATTTCTTGCCGAACGTCCGGTAGAGTTTGTTCACGGCGTTGGCCCGGCGCTCTCAAAACAGATATATCGCAAGGGCTATCAGACACTCGGACACATACAACAAGTCGACCTCAAGCGCATGATTGTCGACTTTGGCGAGACCGGCCAATGGCTCCATCAAAGAGCAAATGGCATAGACCCGCGCCCCGTTGATCCAAGCTCGGAACGCAAGTCCGTTTCCTCAGAAACCACATTCTTTGAAGACCTTAGCGACAAAGCGCTGCTGGAAGACCATTTATGGTGGCTCTGTGAAAAGACCTCATTCCGGGCCAAGGAACTGGGCGTTCAGGGTAATGTTCTGACCCTGAAACTGAAGACCAGCGACTTCAAATCCCGCACCCGACGCATCACCCTGCATCAGCCAACCCAACTGGCTCAGGTCATGTTCCAGCAAGGCCGCGCACTGCTCACGAAAGAGTGCGATGGCGCCCGATTCCGCCTTATCGGAATCGGCATCTCTGATTTAGAGCCAGAACAGCCCGATATGGGGGATCTGATCGATCCGAATGCTTTGAAACGCGCGCGCGCCGAACGCGCGGCTGATCTTGCGAAAATAAAATTCGGAAATAACGCGATTTCCACGGGACGCGGCATTCGCATTCTGACAGAACGGGAGAAGCGAAAATCGTCAAACGCCCCCCAGACACCCCCGCAAAACGGGCCAGACAAGAAGGATCAATGATATGACACCTGAAGAGAAACTCGCAGAACTCGGCATCACCCTTCCAGAGCCAGCCGCCGCGGTTGCCAACTATGTTCCCTTCGTAGGTTCGGGAAATATGCTCTTCGTGTCCGGTCAGGTCAGCATGGGCTCGGATGGCCTCATCCTCGGACGCCTTGGTGAGAGCATGGAACTGGAAGCCGGCCAGGAAGCGGCACGCCGCTGCGGCATAAACCTGCTTGCTCAGTGCAAGGCCGCTGTTGGCGAGCTCTCAAATATCGTCCGTGTCGTAAAATTGGGCGGATTCGTTAACGCAGCACCGTCATTTGTTGAGATTCCGCAGGTCATCAATGGCTGTTCGAACCTCATGGTCGACGTTTTGGGTGACGCAGGTCGCCATGCGCGCTCGGCTGTTGCCTGCCCTACTCTGCCTCTGGGCGTGGCAGTTGAAATCGACGGCATTTTTGAAGTCGCGTAAAACCGATGCGCGCGTTTCTAGAAGGTCAGGCATTTGCCCATAGAGGGTTTTGGGGCGGTGAAACGCCTGAAAACTCTCTGGCGGCTTTCCGGCGCGCGCGTGAACTGGGCTTTGGCGCGGAATGTGACGTCCATTTATCATCGGACAAAGTCCCAATGGTGTTTCATGATTTCGACCTGAAACGCATGTGCGACCAACCCGCCTCAATTGGCGATTGCCCCGCTGACGTGCTCACACAGACCCGATTTATCGGGTCTGATGAGACTATTCCCGCACTCGCCGCACTGCTCGACGAAACAGACGACCTTCCTGTTCTCATCGAATTGAAAACAGATGAGAGCGAAAACTATATCGAGCTTGGGCGAAAGGTTGCAGACCTTGTGCGCCAGTACACGGCGCCGCTCGCCCTGATGAGCTTTGACTATCGCATTGTCCGAATGTGCAAATCTCTTCACCCCGGGATGAAAGTCGGCTTTCTGCCGGATGAGGGGTTCAGCGCCAGCGCAAAGGATATTCAGCGCGTTCGAAGTCGCTCCATCTATGTTGCAGCGGACTTTCTCGCGGTGAACATTGGCGATTTAAGTGCCGGCGCAGAGCTTTCAGAAGAGCTGGGCCTCCCCCTCGCCTGCTGGACCATACGCAATGAAAAAGACTTGCTGGCCTGCATTGATCACAAAGCCGCACCAATCTTTGAAAATCTGCCGCCAGACCTCGTCAGAAATGCGCTGAGCACCTAAATAGAAATGATGTCAGACTATCAGCTGAAAACGATCTCCGCCCTGTCAGCTGTATCACGCACTGCGTGGGACGCCGTCGCAAATCCCCCATCTGAAAGCTATGACCCATTCCTGTCCTGGGACTTTCTTGAAGCCATGGAAAGTTCTGGCGCGGCAAGCACTCAGGAAGGCTGGACGCCAGCTCATATCATCATCGAAGGTGAAAACGGTGAATTGCGCGCCGCAATGCCGCTTTATGCAAAAACCCATTCTCAGGGCGAATATGTTTTCGACCATTCCTGGGCTGATGCGTATGAACGCGCCGGCGGCGATTACTATCCGAAACTGCTGAGCGCCATTCCCTTTACCCCGGTGACCGGAAGACGACGCCTGGTGCGCGATGGCGAAATGGACCCGGACGGCCTGCGCGACGCGCTTCTACTCGGCGCGGTTAAACTCGCTGAGATGAACCAGATATCCAGCCTGCACCTGAATTTCCTGACCGAGAAAGAATATGTAAGCCTCGGCGAAGCCGGGCTTCTACAGCGCACCGACCGCCAGTTTCACTTTGAAAATGGTGGCTATGCCGACTTTGATGACTTCCTCTCAAAGCTATCCTCGGCCAAGCGGAAAAACCTACGCAAAGAGCGTAAAAAGGCTCAGGAAGGCCTGACTTTTCTGCACCTGTCAGGTGACGACATTCTACCAGAACACTGGGACCATTTCTTCGAATTCTATATGGATACCGGTAGCCGGAAATGGGGCTTCCCATATCTGAACCGCGAGACGTTTGAGCTGCTGCATGAGCGAATGCGCGATAAAATGCTGCTCATCTTTGCCTGCGATGACGGGCTTCCCATTGCCGGAGCGCTGAATTTTATCGGCTCAGACACACTCTATGGCCGCTATTGGGGCCGCCGGGATGAGCGCCCCTTCCTGCATTTCGAGGTCTGCTATTATCAGGCGATAGACTATGCCATCGCTCATAATCTCAAACGGGTCGAAGCTGGCGCACAAGGCGGGCACAAGCTCGCACGTGGCTATGGCCCGGCGGCAACCTATTCAGCGCACTGGATTGGCCATGAAGGACTGCGCTATGCCATTGATCAATATCTTGAACAGGAACGCGCCGCCGTGATCCAGGAACACGAATATCTGGAAACGCGCCAACCGTTTAAAAAGACAGGGGAATAAGACATGAGCCTTCACGGTACATATGAAGACGACAATATCTTTGCGAAAATCATCAAGGGAGAAATCCCATGCGTGAAAGTCTATGAAGATGATGTCGCCCTCGCCTTTATGGACCTCTTCCCGCAATCTGAAGGTCACACGCTCGTTATTCCGAAACAGGCGAAGGCTCGAAATCTGCTGGAAATGCCGGGCAATCTGCTTGGCTCATACATGCAGCGCGTTCAGAAGGTTGCAAAAGCCGTTGAAGCCGCACTCAAACCCGATGGCATTGTGGTGACGCAGTTCAACGGCGCCCCAGCGGGCCAGACGGTTTTCCATCTGCATTTCCACATTATTCCGCGCGCCGAAGGTGAATCGCTTAAAGGCCATGGCACTTCAGGTCAGGCCGACCCGGCCGAACTGGAAGCATTGGCGGCGAAAATCCGCGCAGAATTCTGATTTCGAATGGCAACGAGAGGCGCGCGGCATGCGCCTCTCGCAATCTCTCAGAATCCTGCTAATCTGAGCTTAGTTTTCAACAATTGAAAGGAGGTGATCCAATGTCTAGTGAGATCAAACAGGTGAGTTCAATGCTTGTGAGTGCGGTCTACGGATTGGAGCAGCCTCTGATCCGCGGATAGCTGTCCGCGTCTGAATAGACAAAGCATTTGAGACACCAAGTCTCACGGAGGCCGCGCTAATAACGCGGCCTTTTCCGTGTCTGGCGTTTAGTGCTGGCTGAGATAATCCAGTGCTGCATTCATCGGGCCATCCTGCCCGTCTTCGCCCGGCGCATCGGCATAATTGAAATAGCCGCGCGGACGGAATTGCTCACGCGGCGTGCCATCCACATGGAACAGCTTTTCGGTCGTCAGCTTCACGGTGATATCCGTTTCAGGCAGTTTATGGTTTGAGATACCGCCCAGAAGCCGCGCCATATCCGTACCGAAAGTGCCGGCACCGATCGCATCAAAACCAACGGTCAGCCCCTCACCCATGCTTGCCGTCCAACGCCCGGAGATCACACTCACAGGGCGGTTAAAGGTCCAGCCACGCGGGGTGACTTCCTCATTCCAGGTGCGACGCACACCGAAATCACGCTCATCGCTTGGCAATTCGTGACGCTGATACACGGTCGGCGCAGAGACAAAACGAGAGAGAATCCCACGCGCCACCAGCGCCGTGCCACCACCAGCTGTATCGCGCAAATCCAGCACAAGCCCATCAACACCGGACAGCGTGTTCAATGCATAATCAAAGGCCTGTACGGTTTCGTTATATCCAAGGCTGTCATTGAACCGCATGATCCCGAAACGCCGCCCGAGATGAGACACGCTGCGAACACTGATGAGATTAGTGTCCCTCTTCAGACGCCAGTGATAAAGCGTTGGCAGCTCTACCGTCCAATGCAGGCCATCGCAGAACAGCCCAATACGGCGGACCCAGCCCTTACGGCCAGCGGCCATAACGCGCGCCGCATAAGCGCGCCGCTCGTCATTCAGTGCATATGGGTAATAGCCGATAAAATCCGCCACCGCCTGCTCGATAGGCTTACCCTCAAGCGAGGTAATCATTGTTCCCGGCCGAATGCCCGCCTGAAGCGCCGGTGAGCCGCGGCGCACATCCATAATCTGATAGCCGGACGGGGTTTTCTCGACCCAAAGATCTGCAAAGCTCGGCACCAGCGCATAATCGTCGAGAAGACCGATTTCAGTGATGGAATGGTGGTCAAAGAGCGCATGGAAGGCATTCTGACAGAAGCGCACCAGATCATTGCGCCCCTGAAGATAGGGAATTTGCGCCTGAAGCTCTGACCGCACAGGGACAATCCAATTCGGAAATCGTTCTGCATAGGCAAAGCGATTCTCGATCAGATCGAGCAATGCATAGGCATCGCTTTGCACACCATACCGATAGCGCTGGTCGGCCTGTGACTGACCCCAGTTCGACATATCATTTGATGATACAAGCGTGAGACCACTCACTGCTCATCTCCCTACCAGACTCACCTGCATCCTTTTGCGGATGCTCGTTTCATCTGAGGAAATTGCGCAGCCAAGTTTAACATTTGGCTAATCATATTTTCCAGAAACAAAAAACGCCCGGCAGAACCGGGCGTTTTCGAATAAATGCGTTGAAGAATTCAGGCGGCGATTAGTTCACCGGAGCCTTTTCATCAGAACCTGGCGTTTCGCCATCGTCCTCAATCGTTTCTTCCGTCGGTTCTGGTTTTGGAGCCGCAAAATACTCAAAGGTCAGCGCGCCAGCGCCATTTTCAGCTTCGGCATCCAGATCAACTTTCACCGCGCCGCCGTATTTCAGATCACCAAAGAGCAGCTCTTCCGCCATAGGCTTTTTGAGGTGTTCCTGAATGACGCGAGACAGCGGACGTGCACCATAATCCGGGTCAAAGCCCTTCTTACCGAGCCAGCCTTTCGCCGCATCCGTCATTTCGATCGTCACGTTACGGTCAGACAGTTGCGCTTCGAGCTGAAGAACGAATTTCTCAACAACGCGCTCAATGATTGGCTGAGACAGACCCGCAAACGGAATGGTCGCATCCAGACGGTTGCGGAATTCCGGCGTGAACAGCTTCTTGATCGCCTCATCGTCCTCGCCTTCGCGCTTACCGCGACCGAAGCCGATAGAGTTTTTAGCCGCTTCAGACGCGCCCGCATTGGTCGTCATAATCAGAATGACATTGCGGAAGTCGATCTTCTTACCGTTAGAGTCGGTCAGCGTACCGTTATCCATCACCTGCAGGAGGATGTTGAACAGTTCCGGGTGCGCTTTCTCGATTTCGTCGAGCAGCAGGACACAATGTGGATGCTGGTCGACACCGTCTGTCAGAAGACCGCCCTGATCATAGCCCACATATCCCGGAGGCGCGCCGATCAGGCGAGACACAGTGTGTCGTTCCATGTATTCGGACATGTCAAAGCGCAGGAGTTCAACGCCCATTATGGACGAGAGCTGGCGAGCAACTTCTGTTTTACCAACACCGGTAGGACCGGAGAACAGATAACAGCCAATTGGCTTGTTTGGTTCACGCAGACCTGCACGAGCCAGTTTGATGGCAGAAGAGAGCGCATCAATAGCATTGTCCTGACCGTAAACGACCCGTTTCAGATCGAGCTCAAGCCCTTTCAGAGCTTCAGCATCGGTCTTCGTAACCTGCTTGGACGGGATGCGCGCAATCTTCGCGACAACGGCCTCAATGGTTTCCACATCGATGACCTTTTTGCGCTCATCTTCCGGCAGCAGCCACTGACTTGCACCCGCTTCGTCGATAACGTCGATCGCCTTATCCGGCAGCTTACGGTCCGTAATATAGCGCGCAGACAGCTCTACAGCTGTTTTAATCGCTTCATCAGAATATTTGATGCCGTGGAATTCTTCGAAATGCGGACGCAGACCTTTGAGGATCTTGATCGCATCCGGAACCGTTGGCTCAACCACGTCAATTTTCTGGAAACGACGCGCCAAAGCGCGGTCTTTTTCAAAGTGCTGACGATACTCCTTGAAGGTTGTGGAGCCCATGCAACGCAGACCACCGCTCTGAAGCGCAGGCTTCAGAAGGTTAGACGCATCCATTGCGCCGCCAGAGGTCGCGCCGGCACCGATAACCGTGTGAATTTCGTCGATGAACAGGACAGCTTTTTCCTGACCTTCCAGCTCTTTCATCACGGCTTTGAGGCGTTCCTCAAAATCACCGCGATAGCGCGTGCCCGCAAGCAGAGCGCCCATATCGAGCGAGTAGATCACCGCATCCTTCAGGATTTCAGGGGCTTCGCCGTCAACAATACGTTTGGCGAGGCCTTCTGCGATCGCTGTTTTACCAACGCCCGGATCACCCACCAGAAGCGGGTTATTCTTACGACGGCGGCACAGCACCTGAATGGAACGCTCGACTTCCAGCTGACGACCAATAAGCGGGTCGATCTTGCCTTCGCGAGCCTTCTGATTGAGGTCTACGCAATACGCGTCCAGCGCTTCGTTTTGCGCCTTTTGAACTTCTTCCTCTTTCTCCCCCGTCGGACGGGTCGGGCGCGGCTTGGACATACCAGGCTTTTTCGCCACACCGTGAGAAATGAAGTTCACGGCGTCATAGCGGGTCATGTCCTGCTCTTGCAGGAAGTAAGCCGCATGGCTTTCACGCTCAGAGAAAATTGAGACGAGAACGTTTGCGCCCGTCACTTCATCGCGACCGGAGCTTTCAACATGCAGGATTGCGCGCTGTACGACACGCTGGAATGCAGCGGTCGGGCGCACCTGATCGTCAAGCTCGTCCACGGCGAGGTTGGACAAATCATCATCAATATAGTCGGTCAGGTCGTCCTGGAGCTTTTCCAGATCAACCTTACAGGCCGACATCACTTCGATGGCGTCTTCATCATCTGTCAGAGCGAGCAGAAGATGTTCCAGGGTCGCGTACTCGTGATGGCGCTCAGCCGCCAGGGCGAGAGCTTTTTCGAGGGCGCGTTCGAGGCTGGGAGTCAATGATGGCATAGTTGGCCTCTAATCTTCTTTTTCCATTGTACACTGCAGCGGGTGTTCATTCCGCCGCGCGAGATCCAGCACCTGTGCGACTTTTGTTTCCGCCACTTCAAAGGTGAAAACGCCACACACCCCGACTCCATGATTATGCACATGTAGCATAATTTCAGTCGCCTGTTCGCGGGACTTGTTAAAGTACCGCTCCAGAACATACACGACGAATTCCATCGGCGTGTAATCATCATTCAACAGCAGCACACGATACATGCTTGGTCGCTTCGTACGTGTGCGTGCCCGCGTTGCTATGCCCGTTCCCGGATCATCGCCATTCGTTTTGTCGCCCCCCTCCTCATCACTCATCATCGGAGTGAAAAGTACGCGCGGGTCCGAAAGTATGAAATCCTTGTCGGTCATGTATCCTAGATAATGTTCTATTTCTGTATCCAAAGCCTGAAGGTAAAATTTCTGCGGTTCAAGCATTTTTGACATTCTGACTCAGCAGATCCAGCCATTGCGCAACACGTTTGCGATTGGTGCCCAGATCAGAATATCCAATGCGCGATCGGGAAAAGACTATCACTCCGGACGTGTTTTCCCCAAACGGCACAACCTCGATATCCACATCATCTTTAAACCCCAGCACTGCCGTACGTGCGACAAAGCTAGCCCGAAGGCTTTCAATATCCACTGACATGCATTCAACGCGAGACAGTTCTGCCCATAAGGCAACCGCTGTTTCGAACAGTTCCTTGGCTGGCATGTCATATACCGGAGAATGTTCGTCGACACTGGCAGCCGTTTCAACGCCAGACGGCGCAAAAAAAGCTGAGTTCGGCTTAGACGAACGGTGAGCTGAAGTAAGAGAATCCGCAGAGACCATAATCCGAAAATAGGAACTCATTCTGCAGAAACAATCTACAACAAAAAAAGCCGGCACTATGGCCGGCTTTTAGAACTGTGATGAGCAGACGCTGATTAAGCGGATTTCTGCATGATGGAAACGAACTGGCCAGCCTGAGTATTCAGCGGCGCAGAGGCTTCGCGAACGAGTGACGCGAACATGCCGGTCATTGCGTTCAGTTCTTCCAGATACGCTTCGAAAGCGGTCTTGGTGTAGCTTGCCTGAAGCTCCATAGCTTCCTGAACAGACTGAGCGCTGGACATAGATTTAGCAGCTTCAACGCCTTTTTCGAAAGCTTCGCGGGAGAAGGACGCAGCGCGCGTGCTCAGCTCTTCAACACCTTTGGTGGTGATGCGAGACGATTCAGCAACCGCTTCCATGTTCTTCTTCTGAAGGTCACCCATCTCGCCCATCATTTCCATGGAGCGATCATATGACTTCTTCATTGTATCATTTGCAGTCGTAGAGAACGTTTCGAATGCAGTTTCAAAAGTTTTTGCAGCAGATGTGGCCATTGGGGTTGTCCTTTGCCGTCTGGGAATGTTTGGCTTAGATAACACCTGTCGTGTGCAATTGCAACATTTTTTGTGCGGTGCACAATTTATTCGGCGGTATAGTTAATGAGAAATTCCACAATATCCGTGAGATAAAGGTAGAATCGCATTTCCCTATTAACTTTTAAGCAATCCAACCCACGCAAACTCAGGCTTTCTTAGAAGGAGCTTGCTTGAATATGGTCACGTCACTTCCAAGAGTTGATTTCAAGTTTTTTTTCGCGTTCGCGCTCCTCGCACTTGCAGCGCTGATCCTTACCCCGACATCGCGCGCTGATGATCGTTATGCCAGTATCGTGATCGATATGGGGTCTGGTCAGGTTCTTCATGACCGCTTTGCGGATTCGCCTCGCTATCCCGCATCGCTGACGAAGGTCATGACACTCTATATGGTTTTTGACGCCCTCGAAGAAGGCGAGCTCACACTGGACGAAGAACTGCCGGTATCCCGTGCAGCCTCTCAGGCTCCTCCGTCCCGTCTGGGACTTTCGCCTGGCGACACAATCACAGTGCAGGATGCTGTTCTCGCGCTGGTGACCAAGTCTGCAAATGATGTCGCCCGCGTGATCGCAGAACGTCTTGGCGGCTCTGAATCCCGTTTCGCAGCACTGATGACCGTTCAGGCCCGCGCCCTCGGCATGCAGGACACACGCTTCTATAACGCGTCTGGCCTTCCTGATGCCCGTCAGGTGTCTACAGCGCGCGATCTTGCGACACTTGCTCAGCGCATGATGGAAGATCACCCGGAGCAATATGCCGTATTCGCGACTGAAAATTTCTCATATCGCGGTGGCAACTATCGCAACCATAACCGCCTGCTTGGCGTCGTTCCGGGCGTAGACGGCATTAAAACCGGCTATACCCGCGCATCTGGTTACAATCTGATGGCGACGGCTGAGCGCGAAGGGAACCGCGTCATTGCCGTTATGCTGGGCGGCGCAACCTCCCGCGCCCGCAATGCACACGTCACCGACCTGCTGGAAGCGGCTTTCGCTGCGATTGAACTGACAGGCCCAGCTGAACCAGACCTGCGGACACGCCTTGCATTTCAGGCCATTCAATTCCCGGAAGATGGCAATACCGTCACCGCGCTCGCAAACACATTACAGCTGGAACAAGGCTCTGCCGGCGGCGAATAGCCAGCGCCTTTCCTTCTTAAGAAAATAAAACCGGAGGCATGCTTGCTTCCGGTTTTTTTGTGTCTGACATTCCGGTGAGCAAACTACGGGGAAGACTCGCCATAGTGCAGGAGTCACGGCATGCTTTGCGCCAAAAGGCGGAGCGATTCGATGCCAGACACACAAGAAATCCGTTCAGACGGTTCAGAGACACTCCTTCAGGCCGCAGTTTCACTTCTGTCTCGCGACCCGGAATTTGATGCACACTGCATCAGCGAGTCTCCCGAGTGGGCAGAATATGTTTCTGCGCTATCAGCGATAGACCTCACTGATACAGCGCGATCGGACTTGCTGTCAGCTATTCAGAACCGCATCCTGACCCCTCTGGCGGCAACTGAGATGGTTCTTCTGAACTCAGGCGCGCCCACTGGCACACTTTCCGCGCCAGAACTCGATCAGATCATCTCCGACCGTCTGGCAAAATCACTTCAGGCCGACCTCCTGCGCACTGCGGCGTATGACCTTGAAACCCTGGGCCCTGCTCCGCGCGATCCTGAACTCGCTGAGGCGCTTCAACAGGGTATGAGCATTGACCTTCTGGAGCGCGCCCTCGCCCACCCGGAAGGCATTCGCGGCGCCGTGAGCGCATTACAAACTGCGATGAATGAGGCAGAGTTTTCCGAAACGCCCTGTCTGGCCGTGACAGAAAGCTCTCCTGAACTCTTGTCTGAGCTGGACCGCTATCTTCAATCCGGAAACGAAGTTTTGCTGAGCGACGATGGTCCGTTTGCGCTCACGCCAGATGTCGCAATCGCGCTCAACCTGTCGGCCTGTATTGTAAATAATGGTCTGGATATCGCTCTGGCTGATCGCGGCCTGCGTGCAGCGTCCGCTCTTCTTGGCGCGCTCGACATTCAGGACGCGCAAATTGTCGTAACCGGACTGGGTGACGCTCTGGTGAAAATGCCAGCTGCCAGCGAAGCCGACCAGAAACATACCGCGCAAAGCCTCGTCTCCGACCTGAAAAACCTCGCTGAGACGATCGCAAGTGATACAGGTCTGGACCTTCCTCTTTCGGCAAACCTTGTGTCTCCCGGCTGCATTCAGCATTTCGGCTGCCTCAGCAACGGCACTAACCGTCCGGTCCTGAACACATCCGCTGCCACGCTGACGCCTTCTGAAATCGAATTGTTCCGAGAAGCTGTTGCCAGCAAGAACCCTGCTCTGCTGCCCGCTTATGAACGCATTCTTTCACGGCTTTACACGCTTGAGGGCGCACCGGGCGTTGATAGCGCAAGGCTGCAGGCTCGAGGTCTGTCAGACAGCACGCTGGAACTCATTGAAGATCATCTCAGCGAAGGCCTGACATTGACGCAGGCAACCTCTCGCTGGATCCTTGGCGATGAGATCATTCTGAAAGAACTTAAACTCCCTCAGGAGCTTTTGAACGAGGAAGACCCATCCTTATTGAAGAGCATGGGCTTTTCGCGCAAAGACATTGAAACTGCTGAAGAATATCTAAAATCAGGCATAGCGCGCGACCTTGCCCCGCTTCTTAGTCAGGCCGGGCTTCGCATTGCGCATACCGCGTTGGAAGAAACCGCATTTGCAAGCGATCTGGCCAGGAGCCTGACCGATATATCCTTCGGCTATGTGCTGGATTTCTCCAACGCACCATCTTCGGAAGAATTGTCCGCCATTGTTTCTGGCGTGCTGGAAACTGGCAATCTGAATGTTTCACTCGCCAGCAGCGCAAGCGCACGACGCGAAACAGCCGCCCGACGCATCAATTCGGTTCTGGAACTGGTTGAGGATGCCCGCGAAGCTGAAGAGTCCTACCGCGTCGATGCCGAGCCTGCTTATGAACCGCAACCGGCTCAGGCCAGCTATGCTCCAACTCAGGGCGAAGCCGACAGGTCACGCCGCTTCCGTCTTCCAGACCGCCGCAAAGGCTATATTCAGAAGGCGACTGTGGGCGGACACAAAGTCTATCTGCACACGGGTGAGTTCGATAATGGCGAACTGGGCGAAATCTTCATCGACATGCACAAAGAAGGCGCGGCCTTCCGCTCTCTGATGAACAATTTTGCCATCGCGATTTCGATCGGCCTTCAGTACGGCGTGCCATTGGAAGAGTTTGTGGAAGCCTTTGTCTATACGCGTTTCGACCCTGCGGGCGACGTCACGGGCAATGACTCGATTAAACGCGCCACATCTATTCTGGATTATATTTTCCGCGAGCTGGCTGTGTCCTATCTCGGCCGTGAAGACCTCGCAGAATTGTCAGAAGGTCAGTCGCATGACGGTCTGGGACGCGGCATGAAGGATGACGTCTTCCAATTCCCGGCCGAAGCTGCACAGATCGTGTCCAAAGGCTTTAGCCGCGGCCAGCTGCCAGACAATATCGTTATTCTGGATAAGCGCCGTAAGACTGCAGAAGAAGCAGAAGAGACCGAAAACTATCTCGGCGACCCCTGCCCGTCCTGCGGTCACTTCACGCTGGTTTCAGACGGCGATGACGTCATCTGCGAAGCGTGTGGCACAAAGGCAGAAGACAATCAGACACACTGATTGTCTTCTGATCGTCTGGACTAGCTAACGCCCCCTCTGCCATGACCACGAAAAAGCCCGCCATGCCGGGGCATGACGGGCTGAATTCGGCTCATCAAATGGGCGTCGGATCGTTAAAACGACCCAACAGCACGATTAGAGGCGGTAACGGATCTGGTCAGACCAGAAACGCTCAAGACGTGTTGCTGTGCGATTGAACGCATCAAGATCAGCTGGACGAACGCTTGCAGTTGGCTCAAGCGCATGGGCCTGACGCTCAAACAGAGCTGCAACTTGTTTACGGACATCCTGACCAGCAGGCGTAAGTTTCAGGCGGACCGTGCGACGGTCATCAGAGCTACGGGTCTGAACCAGATAGCCACCTTCCTGAAGTTTTTTCACATTGTACGACATAGACGTACCGGCAAAGGCGCCGCGTGCACGCAGTGCAGACGCAGGAGTTTCGCCATCACCAATTTCATAAAGCAGAAGCGCCTGGACACCTGTCATAGAACGCTCACCTGAACGCTCAAGGTCATCCTTAACAACATCATGTAGACGACGATGGACCTGCTCTAACAGAGACAGGCTTTTCAGGAAGGTTTCTCCTACCGTCGCACCCGCGAAATCATTCTGGCTTTTTGCCTCGATCATCATCACAACACCCATTCAATTTTTGTTTGGTTTTGATGGGTTTTACATGAGCTATGCTAAGAAATCGCTAATCACGAATCAGGTCTAAAGTTAACAGCTCATTAAATTACTTGCTGTGGTGGTAAAAATACTCAAGAATCTGTACCAAAGCGAAACACTCTACTGCAGGCTCAGTTCGTTCTCAGAAATTGTCGAAAAAATTTCATTTAATTGATTTTCTGAGACGCTCTCCAGATTCCGCGATGGCCATAAAGGTTTGTGGTCTTTGTCGATGATCACCGCACGCACACCCTCATGGAAATCCGGGTCACGCACCTGACGCCATGCAATGCGGTATTCCATCTTCATATTCTCACCGAAATCGGTCATGGCCGCACCTTCTCGAAGCTGTCTATGCGCGATCTTCAAGGTCAGCGGAGACCGTTCAGACAGAATTTTGATCTGAGCCAACGCCCAGTCAGACCCGTCTGCCTCAAGTCGTTCCATAATCTCTTCAACGCTGTCACCTGCAAAACAATGGTTCAGCGTCTTCAGATCATCGGCAAGGAAATGTCCCACCACAGGCTTTCGACGTGGCCCGATAATGCTTTCCAGCATTTGTGGGGCTTCAAATGTGAAGTCAGCCGATTCAATCTGCGCCACAAGATTTCGCACCAGCTCTACGGGCACATAGTCTGTCGCGACGCCGATCAGCTTAACATCACTCCCGCGGACACGTGCGCCGGTGAGCGCCAGCCACATGCCAATCTCTCCCTTCAGGCGCGGCAGGAACCAGCCCCCACCCACATCAGGGAACAGACCAATACCGCATTCCGGCATAGCAAAGAGCGTGTTCTCCGTCGCAATCCTATGGCTTCCGTGAACCGAGATGCCGACCCCGCCCCCCATGGTGACGCCATCCATTATAGAGACATACGGCTTAGGGAAGCGTTTGATCAGCGCATTCAGGCGATACTCTGCCGCCAGAAATTTCATCACATCCACGCCATCGCCCTGCCCGGAGGCAGCCATCATGCGAATATCACCGCCCGCGCAAAAGCCGCGCGTATCGCGCGCATGATCAACCAATACAAGCCCGATACGATCGTCATTTTCCCAGGACTTCAGCGCCTCATACATGGCGAGGCACATCTCTTCGGTCAGCGCATGCAACGCTTCTGGCCGATTTAGTGTTATGCGGCCCACACTTCCTGACGTGCGAATAATCACCGAAGACGTTTCAGACATATACCCTACCATTGTCACCCACCAGCCACGATCAACACCAATCGACGTGGCAGATTCATATCCGAATTGAATTTCAGGAGTGATTGAACCAAGGTGACGCTAAGGTCAACGTGGGGACGACTGAGACGATCTATGGATTTACTGGCCGACAAAATCCTCCTACGCCCTGCGCGCATTGAAGAAATTCCCGTGCTGCAGGATATTGATCTTGCCGCGTCAGCCCTTTTTGAACCAACCGGCCTCATTGATGAAGGCCCGGATGGCCCACAGCCCATACCGGAAAAAAATCTCGCGGAAGGCATTAAGAGCCGCAATCTGACACTCGCAGAGTTCACGCCGGAGAACCGCCCCGTTGGGTTTGCGCTATGCAGACAGGTCCGTCCGGATTTGTATCTCGATCAGATATCGGTCCACCCTGAATTTGGACGTCGCGGCCTTGGCGCAAGGCTTTTAAATGCCGTCATCAGCCATGGCGATGCGCTATCCCTGCGCGGCGTTGTCCTGTCCACATTTCGGGACCTTAAATGGAACGGCCCATTCTATGCCGCGCATGGGTTTGAAGAAATCCCGCGCGACCAGATGAAAACATGGATGTTTGACCTGGAAGCGCTACAGGCGGAAAGCATGGATGTGAGCCTGCGCTGTTTCATGCGTCGTCCGGGCAAGGCACACAAAAACTGGCTCCGTCTGCGCAAACGTGATCAGGGGCGCGACGAAAAACGCATTGCGACACACTCTGATTCATGAAAACTGCGCGCATGACTCAGATCGTACCTTCAAAATTCCCGCTCACCCGTATGCGCCGCAACCGTCAGTCCGACTGGAGCCGCCGCCTCACCCGCGAGACGTCGCTGACCACGGATGATCTGGTCTGGGCGCTGATTGTACATGATGGCGAAGATCCACGTATTCCGGTCAAATCCATGCCGGGCGTCGACCGCCTCAATATTGATGAAGCCGTGAAGGCAGCAAAGCGCGCTAAAGAGCTGGGCATTCCTGCCCTCGCGCTCTTCCCGCATATCGACCCGTCTAAAAAGGATGATGTCGGTAGCGAAGCGCTAAATCATACCGGTTTTGTGCCAAACGTCATTCGCGCCATCAAAGAGGCCGTACCAGAGATTGGCGTCATGTGTGATGTCGCGCTCGACCCATTCACCACGCATGGCCATGACGGCGTGATGAATGAAAAGAACCAGATTGACAATGACGCCACGCTGGAAAAGCTGGTTCAGCAAAGCCTCGTTCAGGCAGCTGCAGGCGTCGATGTCATCGCTCCGTCTGATATGATGGATGGCCGTATCGGCGCCATTCGCGAAGCATTGGAAGCTGGCGGATACAAAGACACGATGATCATGTCGTACTCCGCAAAATATGCGAGCTGCTTCTACGGCCCATATCGCGACGCGGTTGGCTCCGGCGCTGTGCTGACAGGCGACAAGAAAACCTATCAAATGGATTTCGGAAATACCGATGAGGCTCTGCGTGAAACCGCGCTCGACCTCTCTGAAGGGGCGGACATGGTCATGGTAAAACCGGGCCTGCCCTATCTGGATATCCTCTATCGCGTGTCATCCACCTTCAATGTGCCGACACTCGTCTTCCAGATTTCCGGCGAGTATGGGCAAATCAAGCTCGCCTCCCGTGAAGGCTGGCTTGATGAAGACAAAGCCATTCTGGAAACGCTTTCCAGCTTTAAGCGCGCAGGTGCAGACGGCATTGTTACCTATTTCGCAGAGCGCGCAGCAGAGCTTCTGAACGGCTAAGGCATGACAGATTTAACGGATTTCCCACCTCGCCCTCTTCCGGGCGAGGCTATTCTGTCGGGTCGGCTTGTGCGCCTCGAACCATGGAATAAAGATGTTCACGGCGAAGGCATGGCTGCCATTCTGGCTGGCCCGGACCATGCCCATACCTGGACATTCATGCCTTTCGACTTTCCCGACGTTGCTGACTTTCCGGAAACCTTCACAGCGCGCAGTGCGAAACAGGGCTGGGCGAGCTATGCTATTCTGGACGCCGCCACGGGCCACCCGCTTGGCATGGCCAGCTATATGCGCCAACGCCCTGAACATGGCAGCCTGGAAGTCGGATGCGTCGCTTTCAGCGCACAGCTAAAACGTACCGCACATGCAACAGAAGCCATGTATCTGATGGCGGCACATATTTTCGAAGATCTGAAATACCGACGCTATGAATGGAAGTGCCATAATGAAAATGGCGCCTCCAAAAAAGCTGCAGAACGGCTGGGCTTTCAGTTCGAAGGCGTCTTTCGCAATGACATGGTCATGAAGGGCAAAAACCGCGACACTGCATGGTTTGCCATCACAGATGATGACTGGCCCGCTCTCAAGGCCTCGTTTCAAAGCTGGCTGGCGCCCGAAAACTTCGATGAAAACGGTCAGCAATTGCGCCGGATATCAGACTTTCGCTGAGACCCGGCGCATCGCAATTTAGCCCGCAACCTTCACAAGTGTGCGGCCACGCACCTTACCTTCCAGAATGGCTTTCGCCGTTTCGGGCACGTCGGCGAGTGCAATTTCGCTTATCGTCGCTTCCAGCTTTGCTGGGTCCAGATCAGACGCCAGACGGTTCCACGCCTCAATGCGAACGTCACGTGGAGCGTTGACGGAATCAATGCCCGAAAGCGTCACATTGCGCAGAATGAACGGCGCGACGGAGGCTGGCAGATCAAGCCCCTGCGCCAGTCCACAGGCCGCAACAACGCCGCGATATTTGGTCTGCGCCAGAACGTTAGCGAGCGTGTGACTGCCGACAGAATCCACGGCACCAACCCATTTTTCAGATCCGATTGGCTTGCCCGGTTCAGAGAGCGTGTTGCGATCGATAATCTCAGATGCGCCCAGTGACTTCAGATACGCCTCTTCTTCCGCACGACCGGTGGAGGCAATAACCCGATAACCGAGGCCAGACAGAATAGAAATCGCAATAGAGCCAACGCCGCCATTCGCGCCGGTTACCAGAATGTCGCCGGACGCAGGTGTCAGCCCGCCATGTTCCAGCGCCAATACGCACAGCATGGCCGTATAGCCAGCCGTACCAATCGCCATGGTGTCACGCGCTGAAAATGTCTCTGGGATTTTGATCAGCCATTCCGCCGGAATACGAGCCTTGGTCGCATAGCCACCATTATGGGTCTGGCTGAGGCCATAGCCATTCACCAGCACTTTGTCGCCCGGCTCAAAATTGATGCTGTCAGAGCTTTCGACCGTTCCGGCAAGGTCAATGCCGCCAATCATAGGCGTAGATGCCATGATGCGTTTGCCAGCCAGCGCCAGCCCGTCTTTATAGTTCACTGTGGACCATTCCACAGAGACGGTAACATCGCCCTCACCCAGATCGGCCTCAGCGACCTCGTTCATCTCAGTGACATATCCAGCGTCTGTTTTGTCTGTCACCAGCGCATGAATGCTCATCGCGTTTCCTCTCTTGCTTTGTTGTATTCCGTCTGGAGCCTTAAGCCTTCCAATCCGGATATTTGTCTTTCATCTCTGCAAACCCGTCAGAAATAATCTCTTCCAGCACGTCCATATTTATGTCTGCGAGCTTGTTTATGTAGAGACAGGATTTGCCCATTTTATGCTTGCCGAGCCGCGCCAGCATCTCTGACCGGTCTGTGTATCCGGGCATAATATAGACGACCTGATTCGCCTTGCGCGGCGAAAACCCGGTCATCATGAAATCACCTTTCCGGCCCGTCTCATATTCATAATGGTACTCACCATAGCCAATCAGGCTGGGGCCCCACATACGCGGACTAAGACCGGTGATCTTGCCAAACAGGTCCAATAAGCGTTCTGCATCGGCTTTTCGAACAGGATGCTCCACCTCTGCGACGAAATCAGCCGGAGATATCTCCGTTGGTTTGGTCTTATTGTCAGAGCCGCTCATTCTCTCTCCCGGACGCGTATCAGCTCCCAGAGTGGAAGCGCGAAGAACCGGCGTCAATCAGCAAAACGGACAATAGACCGCCCCGATTACTCGATAAGGCCGTCGAACTTTTCGCGCGCCTGACGAATGTCATCATGATGGTCTTCAGCCCAGCTGGTGAGCTGTGCGATCGGCGCCAGCACAGACTCCCCTAACAGCGTCAGCGCATATTCAACCGATGGCGGCTTCGTCGGATAAACGGTTCTGGAAATCAGGCCGTCCCGTTCAAGCTGGCGCAAGGTCTGGGTAAGCATACGCTTGGATATGTCTCCCACCATGCGCTGGAGCTGAGAAAACCGCTTCGGCCCGGAATCCAGAGAGATCAGGATAAGCAGTGTCCATTTCTGTCCCACCCGATCAAGCACATCACGTACCGGACAAACACCCGGATCGGTTGGCGCGCCTTCGGGAAAGTCAAAACCCCAGACAGCGCCCGACAGGCTGCGAACGGGGTTACCTTCATGTTCCCTGGTGATCATTTTGTGCCTCCTTTTCGGGTCTTCCGACATGGTCTATATCCGAGACCTAGTTATATCACGAGACCTTCTGGGAAAGGAAGTCCAATGTCTGACAACATAAAATACATGGTCACCGGCGCATCCGGCCAATTAGGCGCACTTGTCATCGACAGTCTGCTGGAAACGCTGCCTGCATCCGAAATCGGTGCGCTTGTCCGCCGTGAAGAGGCGGCAGCACCGCTGCGCGCTAAAGGCATCACCGTACGCCTTGCCAGTTATGATGATGAAGCAGCGCTGAGCGAAGCCTTTAAAGGCGTCGACCGTCTGCTGCTCATCTCATCCAGCGAAGTTGGAAAACGCGCGGCTCAGCATGCAAATGTCATCTCTGCGGCAAAGTCTGCCGGTGTCGGCTTTATAGCCTACACCTCTCTTCTGCGCGCGGACACCTCTCCGCTGACCTTTCTTGCCGAAGAACACGTCGCAACCGAGAAAACCCTCAAAGCATCCGGGCTGCATTACGCCATTCTGCGCAATGGCTGGTACACAGAAAACTATGTCATGGGCGCTGCCACGGCGATCGAACATGGCGCGCTTTTGGGCGCGGCTGGCGATGGCCGTATTTCAAGTGCGACACGTGAGGATTATGCGCGCGCTGCCGCTACAATTCTTTCCGGCGATCTTCCAGAAGATAACGCCGTCTACGAACTCGCCGGTGATGACGCCTATACGCTTGCAGAATTTGCATCCGCCATCTCTGAATTCAGCGGCAAGCCCGTCACCTACTCACCGCTTTCACAGGACGACTATAAAGCGACACTCGAACAGGTTGGCTTGCCTGCACCCATTGCAGACATGCTTTCAAACAGCGATGCAGGAGCCGCCAAAGGTGGTCTGTTCAGCGAAGACAATACCCTGTCCCAGCTGATTGGCCGCCCAACGACGCCATGGAAAGAGACGCTGAACGCAGCCCTCGCTTAAGGCTTACACGCTTTATTTTTTAAGGAGTGTAATCAGGCTGGAGGTATCCCAACGATTGCCTCCGGCCGCCTGCACATCGGCGTAGAACTGATCGACCAATGCCGCGACGGGCAGAGTTGAACCGTTCGCGCGCGCTTCATCCAACGCGATACGCAAATCCTTGCGCATCCAGTCAATCGCGAAGCCATAATCGAATTTGCCCTCAACCATGGTCTGCCAACGGTTTTCCATCTGCCAGCTTTGCGCGGCACCTTTGGAAATCGCTTCAATCACCTTAGCCGGGTCCAGCCCCGCATTCTGGGCAAAGGCCAGCCCCTCAGACAAACCCTGCACAATGCCAGCAATACAAATCTGATTGACCATTTTGGCTTGCTGGCCCGCACCCGGACCGCCAATATGCGTGATCTGTTTGGCGAAGGCCTGCATGATCGGCTCTGCTTTGGCAAAAGCCGCATCTTCGCCGCCACACATAATGGTCAGCTGACCATTTTCGGCTCCGGCCTGCCCGCCTGATACCGGCGCATCAACGAACATGGCGCCCTGCGAGGCGAGATCGGCCTGCAAACTCCGCGCAAGTTCTGCACTCGCTGTTGTGTGATCGATATAAACCTGCCCGGCCGTCACCGAAGACATTATGGCTTCATAAACAACCTTCACATCGGGATCGTCTCCCAGACAGGAAAGGACACAGTCGGCACCCGCTACTGCTTCAGCAGCACTTTGAGCCATTGAGGCTTTTCCATCGCTATAGCTACTGAGCCATGTTTCAGATTTAGCGGCTGTCCGGTTCCAGACCGTCACCTCATGGCCCGCTTTCACCAGAAAGCCAGCCATTGGCGCGCCCATGACGCCGAGCCCCAGAAATGTGCATTTTGCCATGATCAGTTACCTTCAAGACCGTGGGTGACATACTTGCCGCGGAAAAAGCCCAGCGCATCGCCGTCTTCACACTGAAAATCCAGAACAAAGCCAAAGATCACAACGTGATCGCCCGCTTTCTGGCGCCAGCTTGTCCGGCAGTAAAACCGCGTCAGCGCACCCGCATAAGCCGGCACACCCTCAACCCCGCGCACAAGCTGCTCATCGCTGAGTTCAGCTTCTTCATTCTTCGCGAAGTATCGAGAGATATCCTCTTCACCGGCTTTCAGAATATTCACTGAAAACAGACTGGTTTCGGTGAACATGTGAAATCTGTCCGACTGCACATCGATCGACCAGAGCACGATTGGCGGCGCGAGCGAGACACTGGCAAAACTGTTTACCGTTATCGCACGCGCCCGGCCTTCAGAATCATCGGCGGCGACGAGACACACGCCAGTCCCGAAGCTTCCCAGCGCATTGCGATACGCCCGTGAATCGAAACCAGATAGATGTGATTTATCAACGCTCATGCACTCGGCCTTAACTATAGGGTGTTAGACACTGTTCTCTACAGGATCTCCAGAAAAGAGACATGTCACACCATGGCGGGCAATCAACCAGTCGTCATCAAAAAGGTCAAAAAGGTTTCCGGCGGCGGACACCATGGCGGCGCGTGGAAAGTTGCCTATGCCGACTTTGTGACCGCAATGATGGCCTTCTTCCTTCTCATGTGGCTCATCAACACGACCAGCCCTGAGCAGAAACGCGGCATTGCCGACTATTTCGCCCCTGCAGCGGTCTCTTCCTCTACATCAGGTACGGGTGGCGTTCTGGGTGGCACGTCCATTTCAACAGAAGGCTCCCGGTCCCAGGGGTCCCGTTCAATTATCGAACAATTATCCCCTGAAACGCCGCGAACCGTATCTCGCGAAGTTCAGGAGATTCGTGATCCCAACCAGCCAATCGAGCGTGTAAATCTGGAAGTCTCCGAATCAGCGCTGGATGCAGCGCTCGCTATTCGTGAACGCGCACAGTTTGAGCGTGCGGAACAATCGCTGCGTCAGGCGATTGAGAATCTACCCGAAATTGCCGAACTTTCACGCCACCTTCTCGTCGATCAGACGCCTGAAGGCATGCGCATTCAGCTTGTGGATCAGGAAGGCCGTTCCATGTTCGAACCGGCCTCTGCGCAGCCGAATGCGCGCGCAGTCCGCCTTCTTGAAGCGGTTGCGAGCATTGTCGACCGTCTGCCAAACCGGATTTCTATCTCAGGTCACACAGATAGCCGTCCAAGTGGTGATAATGAGTATTCCAACTGGGAGCTTTCGTCTGACCGGGCAAACGCTGCCCGCCGGATTTTGTCCCAAAACGGTGTTCGTCCAGACAGAATTGCACTTGTTTCTGGTCGCGCGGGCACAGAACCGCTTTATCCGGATGATCCCGACTTGCCAGGTAACCGCCGTATCAGCATAGTCCTACTTCGGGAGGCGCCCGTTCTCCCCCCTGATTTTGGACTCTGAGAATTGAGTCTTTAAATATCAGGGTTTTGTAGCCTTGGAGTGTCTATGTTCGCGGACCTGTCAGCCAATTGGCCGATGTATGTCAGCGTGGCGGTCGTTATTGTTGCCATCTTCCTGTATGCGCGCGACAGCCTGCCAATGGAGCTCGTCTCCGTTGCGGTAATTTCCGGCCTACTGCTTCTGTTCTTTGTAGCGGAGCAATTCGCCCCAGGTGCAACCGGCGTTACGCCCCAAATGCTACTGTCCGGATTCGGCAACCCCGCCCTGATCACCATCATGGCCTTGCTGGTTGTCGGACAGGGCCTGTTCCAGACAGGCGCGCTCGACGGACCGACGCGCTTTATGATGGCCTCATATGGCGTGCGTCCTGTGCTGACGCTCATTGCTGCCTTTGCGGCCGTGTTTGCGACGTCTGCCTTCATCAACAACACACCTGTCGTGGTGATGTTTCTGCCGATCATGGCCGCTTTCGCAGAAAAGATGGGCGTGTCCCCGTCCAAGCTGATGCAGCCTCTGAGCTTTGCCTCTGTCTTCGCGGGCATGACCACGCTGATTGGTACCTCCACCAACCTGCTGGCCGCTGATATCTATCGAAGTACCGAGGGTGTCTCGCTTGGCTTTTTTGAGCTCGCACCGATTGGTCTTGTCCTGTCCGCTGCGGGCTTTCTTTATATGATGGTCGCGTCACGCTTCCTCCTGCCGAACCGCGAAGGCATGGAAGCTGATCTGGTGTCGCGTTCCGGGCGTCAGTTCATTGCGCAAATCGCCATTACCGAAGGCAATCCGCTGGTTGGCGAAACAGCTGTCGCAGGCATGTTCCCGGAATTGAAGGGCATGACGGTGCGCATGATCCAGCGTGGTGAAAGCTCATTCCTGCCGCCATTTGAAGATGTGACCCTGCGCGCTGGCGACCTGCTCATCGTAGCGGCGACACGCAAGACGCTCACTGAAACGCTCGCCTCGCAACCAGACCTTCTGCGCCAGATGTGGCAATCGCGCGAAGGCGCCTCTGACGATGGCTCTGATGAGGATGGCGGCACGCCGCGGCTCATGCTGGTCGAAGCCGTCGTCGCGCCGGGCTCACGCATGATTGGTCGCGCGATTGAACAATTGGGCTTTCGTCGTCTCACCAACACGCTCGTTCTGGGCGTCCAGCGCCGCTCTCGAATGATGCGCGCGCGTCTCGGTGAAATCCGCCTGGAAGCAGGTGATACGCTTCTTCTGTGCGGGTCATCTTCTTCGTTTCAGGACCTTCGCGCCAGCCGCGACCTTCTCCTGCTTGAATGGTCTCAGGTCGAACTCCCAGCGACTGAAAAAAGCTTGCTTGCACGCTGGATCACGCTCGCCGTTGTCATAGGTGCCGCGACAGGCCTGATCGACATTTTGCACGCCTCAGTTCTCGGTGCAGTCGGCATGATCCTGACCGGTTGTCTGAATGTGCGTCAGGCCACACGTTCGCTCGATCTTCGTATTTTCACCCTGATCGCCGCCGCGATCGCCATGGGCACCGCGCTGGAACAGACAGGCGCCGCCCTCGCACTGGCGCAGGGAGTTGTCTCCACTTTTGCGCAATTCGGAACGATAGCGATTCTCTCCGCCCTATTTATCGTGGTCGCCATTCTGACAAACGTGCTTAGTAATTCGGCGACAGCTGTCCTTTTCACGCCCATCGCAATTTCGGCCGCTCACCTTTTGGGGGTCGATCCGAAACCGTTTGTTCTGGCGGTAATTTACGCCGCAAACTGTTGTTTTGCGACACCTATCGCCTATCAGACTAACCTTCTGGTCATGGGTCCGGGGCATTATAAGTTCGTTGATTACATCAGGTTTGGCGGCCCACTCGTCATCCTTATGTGGATTGTCTTCTCTGTGATCGCGCCTTTGCGGTTTGAACTTTGAATGTCATAGTCGTGTCTTATGAAGATCAGTGAGTCTCCAGCGATAAAAGGCCTCGGCGCCCGCCAGTTGCGGTTCTATATGACGAACCCGGCACCCTGCCCCTATCTGGAAAACCAGACCGAACGCAAAGTCTTCACAAACCTTGCTGTTCCGGATGCTGATCATCTGCATGATGCGCTGTCTCATGGCGGGTTTCGTCGCTCGCAATCCATTGCGTATCGCCCCGCCTGCGCGAACTGCAATGCCTGTCGCGCAACCCGCGTTCCGGTTGCGGACTTCACCATGTCCAAGCGCTGGCGCCGGGTATGGAATAAAAACTCAACTCTTATCCGCACGCCGCGACGCCCTACGGCAACGCGTGAACAATACCGGCTTCTGAAAACCTATCTGGACGGGCGTCACGCAGATGGCGGCATGGCCCAGATGGATCTTCGCGACTATGTCGCCATGGTCGAGGGCTCGCCCGTACCATCGGTCATTTTCGAGTACCGCGAAGGCGATGAAATCGACTCTCCGCTCATCGCTGCTGCACTTTGCGATGTGCTGAAGGATGGCCTGTCTATGGTCTATTCTTTCTTCAACCCGGACCTGCGCGATCGCGGCATCGGCAATTACATCATTCTCGATCATATCGCCTATGCGCGAGAGCTGGGCCTGAACTATGTCTATATGGGCTATTGGGTCGATGGCAGTCCCAAAATGGGCTACAAAGCGGACTACAGACCACTTGAAGTTCTGGACGGCGATGAGTGGCATATATTAGAAGACCCCAGATAATCCGGTAACGGATTAGATAACGGGCAAGCCATTCGGCGGGGAGAAATCATGATCAACCGGCGCAACCTTATCGGTGCGGGTCTTCTGGGTGTGGGCGGCGGTGTTGCCGCATTTGCCAACCCTGAACAGGCCGCAAATCTCGCCGCGCCAGCTATCTCCCGCAATCGTCGACGCCTGAATTTGGTGACCACCTGGCCTCCGGGGTTGCCGGGCCTTGGCACAGCCGCAGAGCGTGTCGCCGAACGCATTCAGACAGCCTCTGAAGGCCTGATTGAAGTGAATGTCTATGCGGCTGGTGAGTTTGTACCTGCCTTTGAAGCCTTCGACGCCGTCGCAAACGGCTCGGCTGATATGTATCACGGCTCTGAATATTACTGGACGTCTAAATCCACCGCCTACCCGTTCTTTACCACAGTCCCGTTCGGAATGACCGCTCAGGAAATGATGGGCTGGATCGACTTTGGCGGCGGGCAGGAGCTTTGGGATGAACTTTCTGCCGGCTATGGCGTGAAAGGCATTCAGGCGACGAATACCGGCCACCAGATGGGCGGATGGTTCCGTCGTGAGATCAACTCACTAGATGATCTGGTTGGGCTTCGCATGCGCATTCCGGGACAGGGCGGCGATGTCTTACGCGCCATTGGCGGGTCAGCTGTCGCCCTTCCGGGCGGCGAAATTTATCAGGCCCTTCAGACCGGCAATATCGATGCGACCGAATGGGTTGGCCCGTGGAATGACTATTCCCTCGGCTTTTTCCGTGAGGCGCCATATTATTACGGCCCGGGCTTCCACGAGCCGGGCGCAATGTGCTGCGTTGGCGTCAATCTGAATGTCTGGCAGAGCTTTAACTCCGGCGAGCAGATGATGATCAAATCCATCTGCGAGAGCGTGAACCACTCCACGCTCGGCGAGTTCAATTATCAGAACGCCATCTATCTCGACAAACTCATTCAGGAAGAAGGCGTCCAGCTGCGCTCCTTCCCGGATGATGTCGTCACTGCAATGTATGAAGCAGCGCGTGACGTTCGCGCCGCCTCTGGGCGCGATGGTCTGGAACGCCGCATCTATGAAAGCTTTGAAGACAATCTGCGCCGGATGAGAAACTGGGCAAATGTGTCTGATGGTCCGTATTACAGCGCCCGCCAGCTTGGCGCGGATGCGCAGGGCTGATCGGAACGCTCATGGACCCGCAAATCTTCATCACGCTTGGCGGATGGCTCGGATGGCTGGGGATTATTCTCCTGCCGCTTTTCATACTGCCGCTCATCACGCTCATCATTCCGGCCGTGATTGGCAGCTATTCTGAACAGCTGGTACAACTCATTCAAAAAATCACGCATGGCGCGCTGATGGTGTGCATGGTCGCGACGCTTGCCCTTCTCGCGCTGCAGCTGCTTGTTGTGATTGCTGGTTATGCCTTCGGTCTCTCATGGACATGGCTGTCTGAAGCAGTGATGTACGCCTTTGCCTGCATGTTCATGATCGGTGCCGCCGTTGCCCTTCGCGATAACGCCCATGTGCGCGTCGACATTCTGCGCCCGCGTTTTGGTCCGCATGGCCGTGACTGGATCGAACTGGCAGGGCTCTATCTCTTCCTCTTCCCCATTTGCATCCGCATTCTGACGACGGGTGATCAGGGGCTGACCCGCGCATGGATGATTTTCGAAGGTTCAAGGGAATCTGACGGCCTGCCGCTTATGTTCCTCTTCAAAACGCTGGTGCCGGTCTTTGCTGTTCTCATGCTTTCACAGGGCCTTGCAGAAGCATTGAAAGCCGCGCTGCGCCTTACAGGCCTCCGCCCGGATATCGAGCACACCCAGTCAGGTGGAGACACCTATGGAGCTTGAAATCATCCTCGCGCTTTTAATGTTCGCCGCAGCCATCGGTGGACTTCTAGCTGGCTATCCCGTCGCGCTCACACTAGGCGGCGTTGCCCTGCTTTTCGCGTTGGTAGGCATTGGCCTTGGCGTCTTTCCTGAGCCGCATTTGCTGGCGCTACCAAGCCGAATTCATGGTGGTTCGGTCATGCAGAATGATAAGCTGATACCCGTTCCGCTTTTCATTCTGATGGGCGTAATTCTGGAACGCTCGCGTATTGCAGAAGACCTTCTGCACATTGCCAGCCGCCTGCTCGGCAAGTTGCGCGGCGGTCTTGGTTTCGCAGTCATTCTGGTTGGTGCGCTTCTGGCCGCCTCCACCGGCATTGTCGGCGCGACGGTCATCACCATGACGCTGATCGCCCTGCCAAGCATGCTGCGTCAGAACTATAATCCACGCCTTGCCAGCGGAACGATCGCGGCCTCTGGCACGCTGGGCCAGATTGTACCGCCATCTATCGTGTTGATCCTTCTGGCGGATGCCGTCTCTAACGCAGCGAACCGTGCCGCGACGGAAATGGGCCCCGGCACGTCCTTTGTGGTGTCTGTCGGTGATCTGTTTGCAGGCGCGCTTCTGCCCGGACTGCTTCTGGTCGGGCTCTATATGGCTTATGTCGCGATGACGGCTCTGCTACGCCCGCAGGACTGCCCGCCGGTGAAAGATGATGGCTCCGACCCGCTAACGCTGCAGGAAATCCTGTTTGGTCTCGGTGCGCCGCTCTTCCTCATTCTGGCTGTGCTCGGCTCCATGCTGGGCGGCATTGCTTCCCCCACTCAGGCAGCAGCCATCGGCGCAGCAGGCGCACTCATGCTGGCAGGTCTTCGCCTGTCTGATGGTGAGTTCGGCATCTGGCAGAAACTGATCGTCGGGGCCTTCTTCTCTATCGTTTTCATCGTTGCTGCAAAGAACCTGCTCGACCTTCGCATGGGTGTTGAGACCATTCACCCCGTGAATATGGTCGCCATCGTGCTCACCCTGATTGCGAGTGTGATTTTCCTCGCAGGCGTTTTTGCTGGCGGGGATATTCTGCACCAGAAAACACAACTGGTATCAGCGCTGAAAAGCGCAGTTGAGATCACCTCAATGGTGTTCCTCATCCTCATTGGCGCAAGCCTGTTCAGCCTCGTCTTCCGAGGCTTTGGCGGGGATGACCTTGTCCACGACATGCTGGCCGTCACGCCGGGTGGCAAATGGGGCGCGCTGATCATCGCCATGCTGGTCATGTTCCTTCTGGGCTTCTTCCTCGACTTTATCGAGATTGTCTTTGTCGTCGTGCCACTGGTCACGCCGCCTCTGATTATCGCAGGCTTCGACCCAGTCTGGCTGGGCATTCTGATGGCCTTGAACCTGCAGACAAGCTTCCTCACACCGCCATTCGGCTTTGCGCTCTTCTATCTGCGGGGCGCAGCGCCCGATGAGTTAAAAACGCTGGATATCTGGCGCGGCGCATTGCCATTTATCGGGCTTCAGATCCTGATGATCCTGATGGTCGCCACCTTCCCCGCCCTGGCAACCTGGCTGCCGAGCCTGACAAGATAGGACATTCTCATGACGCGCTTTGATCGGGATCAATTTGTTCAGGACTGCATAAATGCACGAACAGATACTGACCCGATGGGCGCTGTCCGTGAGGTTCTGAACGAGGCTATGTCCAGCCCATCTGATGTGTTGCGCGGCATAGGCGAGCCTTGTCAGGCCGGGATGGACATTCTCCACCGGTCCCCCAGCCTCACCATTTTTGCGGCCAGCTGGACACCACGCATGAACCTCCTGCCGCATGACCATGACATGTGGGCGCTGATCGGCATTTATACCGGCCGCGAGGACAACATCTTCTGGAAAGAAACAGAGGGCGGTCTACAGGCGCGCGGCGCCAACTGCCTGTTCGAAGGCGATGTCGCAACGCTCGGCAAAGACGCTATCCATTCAGTCACCAATCCGCTTCTGCGCTTTACCGGCGGCATTCACATTTATGGCGGCGACTATTTTGATGCCCATCGCCATCAATGGGACCCGGAAACACTTGAGAAAGAGCCGACCAATGGCGACCGTGTGCGCGCCATGTTCGCTGCCGAAAACGAGCGACTAAACATCTAGTCGTTCTGCGCTGAGTGCCGGACGGCTTCTGGACCCGCTGGCCCCAGCTCGCACATTACAAACCCCTTAGATTTGGAACTTGGCCCCGCTGGCATGTGTTGCCTTCAGACACTTAGTATCTGACAGGAGCTTTTATGACCGATCTCAAAACGGTAAATCCCGCTACAGGCGAACCTCTGAACTCTTACGCCATGATGAGCGATGCGGAGGTCACGAAAGCCGTCCAGAACTGCCATGATGCATTCATGTCATGGCGCCTCACCTCGCATGAGGAGCGCGCTAAAATCATCAGTAAAGTTGCTGAAGTTCTGCGCGATCGCAAAGACGAATTCGCCGAACTGATGACAAAAGAGACCGGCAAACTTCTGGAAGGCGGTAAGCAGGAAATCGACCTGTGCGCGGCCATTTGTGAATACACCGCGAAGAACGGCCCGGAAGAGCTTTCCGATGAAACACGCGACCATCCAAATGGCGAGAGCGCGACCATCACCTATTCCCCGATTGGTGTCATTTACGGCATCCAACCCTGGAACTTCCCATGTTATCAGGCCATTCGCTATTCCATCGCCAATCTGATGGCGGGCAATGGCGTACTGTTGAAACACGCTGAAGCCTGCACAGGCAGCGGCCTCATGCTGCGCGATGTGTTCGAAGCGGCAGGCCTGCCAAAACACCTTTTCACCGTGCTGCTGATTTCCCACGACCAATCAGATAGGGTTATTGAGAATGATCTGGTGCGCGGTGTCACGCTCACAGGCTCAGACAAGGCCGGCAAGATTGTCGCCAAAAAAGCTGGCGAGATGCTGAAGAAAACCGTTCTGGAGCTGGGCTCTAACGACGCCTTCCTCGTGCTGGATGATGCCGACCTCGACCTGGCCGTGAAGACATCTGTCACCGCGCGGATTTTCAACAATGGCCAGACCTGCGTGAACGGTAAGCGCTTCATCGTGACCGAGAAGAATTACGACGCATTTGTCGAGCGCTATACCGAAGCCATGAAAGCCATTCAGCCCGGCGACCCTATGAATAGCGACACACAGCTTGGCCCAATGTCGCGTACAGAGCTTCGCGATGATCTGCACGAGCAGGTTCAGGAAAGCGTCAAAAAGGGCGCGAAAGTCCTTTGCGGCGGTAAAATTCCGGACACAGACGGTGCCTGGTATCCCGCAACCGTTCTGGTAAATGTAGACCCCGGCCAGCCCGCTTATGATGATGAGCTGTTTGGCCCGGTCGCTTCAATCATCCGCGCCAAAGATGATGAAGATGCCATGCGTATCGCCAATGACAGCCGCTACGGCCTTGGCGGCGGCATCTTCTCTAAAAATGCTGAGCGCGCAGCAGAGCTGGCGAAAAAGCATTTCGACACCGGCATGGTCGTCATCAATGGCTATGACATCGCAACGCCTAACCTGCCCTTTGGCGGCGTGAAGGATTCAGGCTTTGGCCGCGAGCATGGCGGTTTCGGCATGAAGGAATTCGTCAACGCGAAATCCGTGTCTGTGCTCGCCGCATAGGCCAGCGACACTACCCAAACAAAAAGCCCGCCAGACCGGCGGGCTTTTCTTTTTTTAAAGCAGCCTTGAGCGCGACCCATCGCGAAAGTGGCGCAAGCCACGAAGCGGGTGGTCAAAGCAAAAGAGCTCTAGAACTTCACGTCCGGCACAACAGAGAGCTGTTCGCGCACTTCATCGCCAAGGTCATAGAAGACCTCAGGCTGGAAGCCGAACATGCTGGCAAACATAGCCGCCGGGAAGGTTTCCCGCGCTGTGTTGTATTGCGAAACAGCAGAGTTGTAGAAGCGACGCGCTGCAGCCAGCTTGTCTTCAATGACAGACAGCTCTTTTTGCAGCTCAAGGAAGTTGGTGTTGGCTTTAAGGTCCGGATAGGCCTCAGCCAGCGCGAACAGTTTACCCAGAGACGCGGTCAGCATGCTCTCAGCCGCAGCAGATTCCGCCGGGCTGCCTGCGGAGATCGCAGAGTTACGCGCTTCGATAACTGCATCCAGCGTTTCGCGCTCATGGCTCGCATAGCCCTTTACCGTCTCAACGAGGTTCGGAATAAGGTTGCGGCGCTGTTTCAGCTGAACGTCAACGTCCGCGAACGCCTGACGGCATTGCTGGCGTTTGGCCACAAGGCCGTTGTAAATACCAATGAGCATGACAGCGATGAGCGCCGCAATGCCCAGAACGATGTAAAAACCGGTCATAGTGTCGATTCCCCCAATGGTGACGCGACGGACGTTACGCAAAGCCTTTCCGCCCGGCAAGCTGGCATATCAGCCTGATATGCAGAATTGGTTACTTCGCCGGTTCTACCTCATCTTCAAGATCAGCTTTCAGTTTACCCAGTTTATCTACAGCACTTGCCGCCATGGGCCCGATCCAGCGATCATGTATGGCTTTTATCGGCATGGGGTTCAGATGGTTCCAACGTACCCGCCCCCGTTTAACCGGGATGATGAGGTCCGCCGCTTCCAGAACACGCATATGTTGCATCACTGTTGTCCGGTCGATCTGACTGAACCTGTCAGCCAGCTCCCCCGTCGTCATCGGGTTATCCCGCAAGGCATCCATAATCTCACGGCGCACAGGCGCGGCCAGTGCCTTGAAAATTTTGTTCTCATACGCTTCGCTTAACATGTTATATTTTTATAACATGATTAGAAGACAGTCAATCGGCCAGTCGCGTATCTGGCGATCAATATGGAGCGGGTTATGGATTTAAAGTTCGAAGTCAGTGCGCGCGTGTCACGCCCCGTCGAAGACGTGTTCGAGGCCGTCGTCGACCCGGCCAAACTCTCAGCATATTTCACAACGGGCGGCGCTAAAGGGCGGCTGGATACCGGCGCGATCGTCACCTGGGATTTTCACGACTTTCCGGGCGCTTTCCCAGTCGAGGTTGTCGAAGTGGAAAAGAACCGCCGCATCATTCTCAAATGGGAGGCCTATGAGCCCAAGCCCGATGCGTCGACAGCAGCAGATGATTGCCCGCCAGCAGACAGCACCAACTATATGACGACCGTCACCATGCGGTTTGAACCACTGGATGATAACAGTCGCACGCTCGTCACCGTCGTTGAAGAGGGATGGCGACCAACCGGTCAGGGGCTGAAGGGGTCATATGGAAATTGCTATGGATGGACGCAGATGCTGTGCGGACTGAAGGTCTGGGTGGAACACGGCATCAATCTGCGTGACGGCTTTTTCAAGTAACGCACATATCCATCAGCCCCCCGCACTCTGTAGCGGTATCAGTTCCGATCGGCACCGCCTGGATCACAGATGAGTGGTCGCACCGGCTCAGTGGTTTCGTCGGCGCGTGCGCATTTCCCAAGCGGGTGATTTAATCGCAACGGTCAGCATCCAGCTCTTGTCTCTGACGATTTACACAGGCCCGCTACCCCCGATTTTTTTTGGGGGTGGATTTCAGGCGATACTAATTCTGGATCGCCCCGCCAGGTGTACTGCTAAGTGGTCGGCTCTGCTCGACCATTTCGCCGGCGCGATTGCACGCGGGAAGCGTGCGACCAACATAGTCTTCCTGCCTCACCCCAGGGCACAAGACCCAGGACCTGAACTCATGATTCAACTCACCATCAGTCTGAATGCCGGTATAGCCCGATGAATTATCCTGATACTCTGCATCGGGCTGGCGCGCGAACCGGTCGGTTTGCAGAATCAACTGCCCGTCAGAACCGCTCCCACCAGAATTATAGCCAGTAGACCCATAGCCAGAGACAGAGCCAGAAGCTCCGTAGCCGGATTGAGTCTGCGTTCCCTGAGAGAAGAGTGCCAATCCCTGAGCGAGCGCTGCGCTCCAGTCCTGTTCTTGTTGCTGGTTCCGACGCTGCTGATCTGCGCGCTCAGCGGCCCGGCGGTCTGCGCTGCGTTGCGCCCATTCCTGCCTGCGATTCGCTACATTTTGTTCCATGCGACTGGCATCTTCAGCCGCACGCTGCATGGCTGCGTCGGAATAAAGGCCATATTCCTGAAGCTGGGTTATCACCCATTGCGCGCGCTCGGCTCGCGCCGGATTATTCAAATCGCGTCCAAGCTCGGTAAAGATACTCGGGTGATCGATATAATATACCCCGTCTGAGGTCCTGTGCAGGGCGCCAGCCGGCATTTCCACAAAACGGCATGTAGCGCCCGGGTGTGTGCGGTACGGACTATTGCGGTCGACCCCGTCAATTTCAAACTGCGTACCCCTTAAAAGCATGTTCATTTTGATCTGTGCTTGCTCGAGTTGTCTCGAGCCATAAGGCGCATCGCGCAGCGAATAATATACATGCATAATTACAGGACAGGTGTGCTCTGTTGCCCCAAATTCGCGAAAATTATCCTGGCCAAGAAGATAGCTTGGCACTCTCATTTCGAAACTACCGGGAAGCTGCAACTCTCCTCTGAACCGGGCTACCTGCAGCCTGACCCAAAACTCGCGGGCATCCCCATAGGCCGCAACCATCGACAAATCGAGGTTCCCGTTGAGGTCAGAAACACCATCTCCCATCGCATCCATAATCAGATTGCGAAGATCGAGCTGCTCGCCTTCGTTGAGTACGTTCTGAACTTCAGGGGTATAAAGACGGAAAAGCGGCAACATACCCGGCGGGTTCGCTGAAGGTGTCCAGACCTGAGACAAGTTCGCTCTGACTTCGGCGACATTCCCCTGCAATAGAGCTCGGTGAATTGCTGGTTCAGAAGGGTCAATCCATGCGGACCTGAGGTCCGCCTGAAGTGCGGCTCTGGCTTCCTCAAGATCGCGTGTTTCCTGTATTTGCGCCATCATCGGCCGGACGCGACTTGCTGCGTTTTCAATATCGCTTGAGGTGAAATTTCCGAGCCGGCTGAGAATAGTCAACGCCTCGTCCAGCACATCCTCACTGTCATAAGCCGCCGTCATGAATAGAAGAAATTCTATTATTCCCAGCTCCTGCCCCGCCAGAGTGTCTAGTTTGCTACCAGAGAAACGACATGCAGTTTCAGTTTCTATCAGCTCTGCTGGAAGAATTTCAAAAAGCGAAATGAAATTATGAAGCGACTCGAGGCGACCATTCGTGCCCGAATCTGAAAATGCCAGCCCTGCGACAACCGCACCAATCGGCGAGCACGAGACGCTTGGCGAAAAGGCAAAAAAACTTATCCTGTCGTCTGGGTTGCCCGACACATCGACGACTAGCGGATAATAAGTCGACAAATAATCAGTGCTCAGGCCGCTTGCCTCCCGGTACTCCAGCAGTTGTTCGCGAACGAACTCTGGGGGTGCAAAGGACATTATATGCGATGATGTCGCAAAATCCGTTTCCCATCTCCCGTCGCTATTCTGAAACTGGTGCCCTCGAACGGCCATCAACTCACGCAGCATGGTCAACCGGGTATCTCTTGGGGCAGCATTTTGTGCCTCAACAGAAAGTATCCGGATAAACGGCGTCATGTTTCGAGGAAAGCGGCTCGGCTGATGCGGGTCGTCCATTGCGCGGCGGAAAGCGTTGAGGTCACCTCGCAGGATCGCCTGATGCAGATCGGGTTCGCCGTCCGTCCCACCCCATGGCTCCGAAAGAGTTGCGCGGTTTCTACTATCCACCATCACACGCATTTCGTTGACGACGGATTGATTCTGAGAATTCAAGCTAGCCCGGCTGGTGCTGGCTGTATTCGAGCTGGCCATTTCTACGCCAGAGTTTGCCGTTTGGGTGTTCGCAGCACTGCTGTTTGACGGCCTCAACTGAGTATTTGTGGACTGATCATATATTGTACCGGATACGTCAGGTGGTGTTTCCCCCCTACGTTCAAAATACCCGGCGAAGCGTTCTAACGCCTGCTCATACTGCGCTTCATCAAAACCGCCATGGTCTGCCAGGAAATGAAAGTCCATCCATTCGATGGTCTGCGCCAGGCCAGCCTCATTTCCGTGAGCCAAACCAGCAAAGATAAGCCAGTCATAGATCGAAACTTTGCCATCTCTGATATTGATACCAAACGGCACACCTGAAAACTGACAAACCTGATTGAGGTCTGTCACACTTGCTCCGAGATAGTCACCATAGGCGACTAGTTTTTCATTCGCTTCGAAGAAAGAATTCGACCCCGGCTCTGATATGAGCGCGCCCAGCATGATAAGGCCGAGTGGAGAGCAATGAATTTCCGTATGCCCACCCCAGTAAGGCTCGAAAAAGTCTGATACGCGATGGAATGGAATGCGCCAGTTATAGTCCCCGCTCAGAATAGCTTCCCGTAGGTCACTGCTTTGTTCACTGAGATCAAGTTCAACGCTCAAGGGCGGGCCATACGTATAGAACGCAGCCTCAAAGTCTTCATAGCCTTCATATCTGAGGTCGGCGCCACCTTCATCGTAAAGCCGCGTAATCAGGTCAACCCGGACAGAATCATCAAGCACGCTCGCTGCCTCTGGAGTCAGGAGCCTCATCAACGGGCGAATGCCTTCTGGAGATACGCCCGGCTCGTTGGCCTGATCCAGATTATCCCAGATCGCCTGCGCATTGCCGTCAATTATGGCCTGATGAATAGCCGGTTCGCTTTGCGCAAAGGCAGCTTCACAAAGTGCAAAACCCGCTGCGACCGCAATTCCAAAGCCACCAGATAAACGCATGCCCCACTCCGTCCCATGAACCTTTCAGAAGAAGCATAGGGCGTGACATATAGAGGTCAACCAAACGGCAAAGACGGGCTAAAGGCTTTACCCCTGAAACGTGCCATTGCGCGGGAAGCCTCGCGGCGCCATGCGCCCGGCCCCTGCGCGTTTGCCCATCCAGTCGCGCCAGTCCGCAAAGGTACGCTGACGGCCGGCTGTGTCTGTCACGGCAAACCCGTCTTCAGACTTGAAGATCATGGCATCGGCCATGCCGCCATCTTTATAGTTCTGCAGCTTCACGCCCTTGCCACGCGGCATTTCCGGCAGGTCCGCCGCATCAAAGATGAGCAGTTTACGGTTCTCACCCACAACAGCTACAAGGTCGCCCTCAGCCACTTTGGTGATGGTGAGCGGATTACCCGCGCCCGTCGTCACAACCTGCTTACCCGCCTTACGCGCAGACATCAGCTCCGGCTCCGGACAGATAAAGCCATAACCAGCTTTAGACGCCATAAAGCGTTTGCCCTCCGGGTTCAGACGGAACATGTCGACAATGGAGTGTTCTTCCTCAAGGTCGATCTGGAAGCGGATAGGCTCACCCGCCCCGCGCCCGCCCGGCAGTTTATCCCCGCCCAGCGTAAAGGCCCGGCCATCCGATGACATGAGGATAAGCTTGTCGGTCGTCTCCATCGGACAGGAGAGCAAGAGCCCATCCCCATCCTTGAACTTCACCTTGTCGAGATCGTTATTGTGCCCCCTCAACGCGCGGATCCAGCCCTGCTCGGACAGAACCACTGTGATTGGCTCACGCACGATCAGCGCTTCAGCCACCATATCGCCCAGGTCTGCGGCCGGTGCATCACCAAACACAGAGCGGCGACGGCCAAGCTCAGTTGACGGGTCAAACACTTTGCGGGCTTCCATCAGGCCTTTGCCGACTTCTTTCCACTGTTTGGCCTGGCTGTTGATCAGCGCTTCAAGGCTGTCGCGCTTCTTCTCGAGTTCGGCATGCTCGCCGCGGATTTCCATCTCTTCCAGCTTACGCAGAGACCGCAAACGCATATTCAGAATAGCCTCAGCCTGATTTTCCGTCAGGTTGAAGGCTTTCATCAGCTCCGCTTTTGGATGGTCTTCTTCGCGGATAATGCGGATCACCTCATCAAGGTTCAAGAAGGCGACCAGGTAGCCTTCCAGCACTTCCAGGCGAGCCAGCGTCTTATCCAGCCTGTGCTGTGCAATGCGCAGAACCACTTCGCGGCGATGGTCCAGATAGGCGTTCAAAACCTCTTTCAGGTTCATCACCTTCGGCGCGCCTCTGTCCAGAACGTTGAGGTTCATGGAGAAACGGCTTTCCAGATCAGAGAGCTTATACAGGCTCTCCATCAGCATTTCCGGCGCAACCGTCTTGGATTTCGGCTCCAGCACCAAACGAATGTCTTCGGCGCTTTCATCGCGCACATCGCCCAGAAGCGGCACTTTCTTGGTTTCGATCAGCTCCGCCAGGCGCTCAATCAGCTTGCCCTTCTGAACCTGATACGGAATTTCAGTAACGACGATCTGCCATGTGCCACGGCCAAGCTCTTCCAGCTCCCATTTCGCACGAATGCGGAAACCGCCCCGCCCTGTCGCATAAGCTTCGCGGATATTCTCCGGGCTTTCCACCAGCGTGCCACCGGTCGGGAAATCCGGCCCCGGCATCACTTCCAGAAGCTCATCCAGCGCCGCATCGCGATTATCCACCAGCAAGAGGCAGGCATCGATCAGCTCGGCCGCATTATGGGGCGGAATGCTGGTCGCCATACCCACGGCGATGCCGGTTGCGCCATTCGCAAGAAGGTTCGGGTATGCCGCCGGCAGAACGACAGGCTCAGAATCCTGCTCATCGTAAGTGTCACGAAAATCGACAGCGTTTTCATCCAGCCCATCCAGAAGCAGCTTGGCGGCGGCTGTCATCCGGCTTTCTGTATAACGCATGGCCGCGGCGCTATCGCCATCGATATTGCCGAAATTGCCCTGCCCATCCACCAGCGGATAGCGCACAGAAAAGCTCTGCGCCAGACGCACCAGCGTGTCGTAAATCGCGCTATCGCCGTGCGGGTGATAATTACCCATCACCTCACCGACGATTTTCGCACATTTCCGGTAAGAGGAATCCGGGTTCAGCTTCAGTTCGCGCATCGCATACAGAATGCGGCGCTGAACGGGCTTCAGGCCATCGCGCACATCAGGCAGCGCACGGCTTGTAATGGTGGACAGAGCATAAGCAAGATAACGCCGCGACAGCGCTTCATTCATGCTCTCATCAATGATGTTCTCTTCGCCATCACTTAAGTCGGCCATGGGTATCCGTCTCCTTGACGGGCTAGATTATATGAGTCGGCGCGGAAGTCCCGCCAGACCGCGCGAATTTATGGGGAGAAACACAGCCCTGAGCGCGATCCATCGCGAAAGCAGCATCAGCCGCGAAGCGGGCGATCAAAACAGAAATGGTCGTGTGGATAAGCTCGGAATGGTGGGGATATTGGGCCCCTAATTCAGTTCACAGCGAAACAAGCAAGTGCGCAGGCGCAGGTGCTCCGAGGAGAAACCGAGGAAACAGCACCGAGCGGTCCTTAAAACACGAGAACAGCCTTGAGCGCGATCCATCGCGAAAGCGGCATCAGACGCGAAGCGGGCGATCAGAACAAAAATGGTCGTGTGGGTATGTCGGGATTTACTGGGGGTTATCGGGCCATTGCTTCGGTTCACAGCGCCACAAGAAAATGCGCAGGCGTAGCTGCTCCATTGCGATTAAATTGGAACGGACTTCCCGTATGGTCTGATACTATTTTGCGTACGAGCCAGAAGAAAAACATCTCAATTCAACGCGGCAGGCTTGCTTCAACTGCTCTCGAAGCGAATATTTTTATACTTGTCAGTGTCTAGCATTGAGCGCAACTCAAACGAATCCTCTTTTTTTGAAGGATTGTCATAATGTTTCGCCCAGTCAGAGGGCATCCCTGGAGGGATAGGAGGAGTTTCTTTTTCGTCTTTTTCTGCTTCGTCATCCATGAAACAAACCTCCTGTAAACGCCACGGCTAAAAGCCAGAAGAGATATTGTAAAAACACCGCGACGATCGCAAAGTTTAACGCAAAAAACATTCTTTTCAACTTTGACTTGTTAGAGTCGTAATTCTCTTCAATTTTAACTGCAAGGACTGCTAGTGTGACCTCATAACTCCGACTAGCTTTTCCATAAGTGAATTGATTGATGATTCCGACTGGGTGCATTGCAAAATACCATTGTTTTGTGGAGAACATCCAAAGGCAAATGATCACCGTTAGCAGCATACACAACAGAGCGCCCCCAATCGCAATTGTCGGGACATCGACACAAAACCTAGTTGGATTTTCTGCACATAGCAGTGCAGGAATTTCACCGCATGTAGGCTGTCTAGGACTATTGCTTGCAGCCAGCGCAGCGCGCCCTAAAAAGGTGGCAGCCAGACCAGAAAGTGCAATTAAAACCGTAGCTCTTTGTCGGACAGTGCGTAGCCTATCTCTCTGATCTGACATCAAATCGAGGCCCTGTTTATAGGCCAGCTCGTTAATCAAAACCGCATCATTTCTTTCAGCAAGCTCTTTCGATTCAATCGGGTCTTTTTCGCCCATCCCGGCAAAAACCTCCACCATTCAATCCCAACGTCGCTGCAGGTTAGAATGTAAAAAATATTTTTCAATTTAAAGTTATTGAAATTTATCCTACGCGCCTCGACTGACCCCATAATGCCGACATGGCCGAGATTGCGATCAGTCTTGAGGAGAAATTGCGCAGCATGGCAAAACGCCTGCAGCGTTATGGGCGGAGCCTTATCTCCTTAGCCAGCCAGTTCATCGCGCCGGGCACGCAGGACAGCGCGCCCATGATACAGCAAAGCGCGCTTACCCGTATGCAGAGCCATATTCGCCGCGCTGAATACATGCTGCGGTGTTACATTCTATGGATGGCGGCAGAAATGTGTCGCACCGGTCTGCAGCCTGCACCGAAACAAGAGAGGGCTCCACTAGGCGAACAGGTCTCTTCTGTTTCACCCCTCATTCAGCATCAGGAAAGAGAGCGGATCGCGCTCACTTCTGGCCGCATCCGGATTGGCGGCTTTCGTGTCACCACCCCTGAATTTTCAAACAGGAAATCGACGCGCCGCAAGCGCGTGTTCAGACTGGCACCTGACCCGTTAAGCGAGGTCGATGCCGGCTATATTCTCGCACGCCTCAATCGCCTGCCACGCATTCTGAAGCGCGCCGATGTGATAGCTGAAAGGCTCGTCTGGAAAGCGCTCAACTGTCATCCCGGAATGTCGGCAGACATATCCGAAACCAAGCCTCACCCGCTCTATTTTCGGCCTTTGCAGACCTGGCTTCCACCAGAAGTGATATGGAATAGCGGCGCCGAAGAGGATGAGCGCGCAGATTTAAACAATCTGCATTTAGAGGCGCGTTGCGCGTTGGAAGAGATTGGCCTTGGTATTCCGCCGCCCGGCCATGCAGATACGCTGCCCGAGCTTGCAGCTTTCAAACCACCACCTCCCCCACAGATACGATCTTGCTAACCGCCGCCAGCCCCACTGGCGGCTAAAGGCGCAGGCTGAAACTCCGGCCATCCCCATAAAAAAGCGAAAAACGACAAAGCTATACATCAGAAGGACGGATGGAAATTCGTGCAGCGCGCTAAGGCATTGCTTCTGTTTCGAGCGAAGAAATAAGCTCAACATGTTCAGCTCGCTCAATATGTTTGTCGCACGCGGAAACTGGGCGGACGCTTCACACATGACTGATCTGACCCGCCGTAAGCTCCTCGCCTCATCTGCCAGTGTTATGGCCGGTGCGGCGCTCGCCTCTACCTCCAACGCCAATGCTCAGGGGGCAATCCCGCAAGTGACGGCTGGCACCAGCCCGCGCCCGGCCCCGGCCATTATTCAGGGCCTGCCAGATGTTCTGGTGGTGGGCGGCGGCGCGTTTGGCGCCTGGTCTGCGCTTTCGCTGTTGGAGAAAGGTGCGAAGGTCAAACTGGTTGACGCCTATGGCGTGGGCAATGCGCGCCAGACCTCTGGCGATGAAACGCGGCAGATCCGTGCGGCCTATGGCGAAGATGAAGTGTATTCGCGCTGGGCGATGCGCGCCTATGACCTTTGGCATCAGCGTCAGGACGAGTTTGGCCGCGGCATGATTTATGACAATGGCGTGCTCTCGGCGAATGAACCCGAAGATAAGCTCGCAGTGGAGATGGATATCTTCAATCGGCTTGGCATTCCATATGAAGTAATCCCGCATGACGAACTTGTGCGTCGCTGGCCGCAGGGGCGCTGGGACGATGTTGAGTACGCGCTCTACGAGCCAAAGGCCGGTACGGTGAAAGCGCGCGAAAGCCTGATCGCGGTGAGTGAGAACTTCCAGGCCAAGGGCGGCGAAGTGGACATGGCCCACGTCATGCCGGGCGCTATGTCTGGCGGGACTATGGCCTCTGCTGTGATGAGCAATGGCGAAGATATCACTGCAGGCTCTTACCTGTTTGCCTGTGGGCCGTGGATTGGCGATGTCTTTCCGGACATTCTGGCCGGGTATATCCGCCTGCGCCGGTCTGAGGTTTATTATGTCGGCTCACCAGCAGGTGACACGCGCTACACCTATCGTGAGTTTCCGAATATGTGGGAGCCGCATGCGGGCGCCTATGCGATGAGCGACATTGATTATGGCTATAAGGTTGTGCCGCGCTTTGGCATTGGCATTGACCCAACAGATGATGACCGCGTGCCATCCTCCTTCCTGATGCTGAAAGTGTATGACTATCTGCGCCAGCGCCTGCCGGGTCTTGTCGATCAGCCGATTGTGGCGTCCCGTGTGTGTGCGCTCGAGATTTCCAACAACCATCACTACATTATCGACCAGCACCCTGAGGCGTCGAATGTGTGGATAGCCGGCGGCGGCTCTGGTCATGCCTTCAAAATGGGCCCGATGCTGGGTGAGTATATCTCAGACCGCATGCTGAGCCTTGCTGATGACCCGGAGCTTCGTGACCTCTACGCGATTGCGACGCACGCGCCTCACGCCTGAGGTTTATGCGAAGACGACAAGGCCTAAATCGACCAGCCTGCGGATCATGAGTTCGCGGGCACCGGGCGGCGGGCGATGGGCTTCGGCGTATAGGCGGCCCGTAATAAAATGACCGGTCAGGTAAAAGCCCTGCCCGATATCCAATGGCTCGGCATCAGCGTCTGAGCTTGTGAGGAAGGCCGGCAGCGGCAAAAGCTTGTCGACATATTCCGGCACTTCTTCGCCGCATGCCGCGCGCCCGGTTCGGGGGCTGACATGGGTGAGCTTATCTTTACGGCCGGAGACCGCGCATTTGGTAAAGTCGAGGCCATAACCAACGGTACGAAGGAAGCCGACTTCCCAGCTCACCATGAGAGCTGGCCAGACCTCTTTTTCAGAGAGGTGATCCAGCACCGTTTCGGTCGCATCATAAAGCGCCGGATAGGCCTGCCCATCCGGCAGCGAGGTATTGAGGAGAGAGGTGACAGAATTGAGCGCTGTCAGCGCAAGCCTGGACGAGAGATACATGGCCGCGCGATTGGCGGTCGGTTCGGACAGATTGAAATGGCCGAGCTGGTTTTCCGTCCGCGCGCGCCATTCCAGCTCAAGCGAGGTGCCGACTTCATAAGAGGCGCGTTTTTTAGAGCTGCCGCCGCCATAAATCATGCCGGACTGACGGCCATGCTCACGCGTGAAGGCATCAAGGATCAGCCCGTTCTCACCAAACCGGCGGGTGCCAAGAACAATGCCCTGATCGCGCCATTCCATTTAGATGGTGTGCTCGCGCGGTTTCCTCGCAAGCTCGGAAGCGCTGCGCCCGACCGTTGGTCGTGAAGCGTGCAACACAAGCGACTGCGTAGGCGCAGAATGCCCGAACGCAGTGAGGAATTGCATTCGAGCAGATGGAGCCAACACCTTATACATCAAACTCCAGACCAAACGGGGTGTAGGAATCCCGCTTCTCTGCCCAGTTTTCATCGACTTTGACGAACAGGAAGAGGTGAACCTTGCGGTCCAGCATCTCTTCAAGTTCTTCGCGTGAGCGCTTGCCGATTTCCTTGATGGTTGCGCCCTGTTTGCCGAGCACCATGCCTTTATGGTTCTCACGGCCAACAATGACAGCCTGCTGGATTTTTACCGAGCCATCTTTGCGCTCTTCCCAGGTCTCTGTGTCCACCATGAGCTGATATGGCAGCTCCTCATGGAGACGCAGCATCAGTTTCTCACGGGTGATTTCAGATGCGAGGAGACGCATAGGCAGGTCAGCCGTCATTTCCGGGTCGTAGAGATAAGGACCTTCAGGCAGCTTGCTGGCCAGATGGGAAATCAGTGGAGAGGTACCGTCGCCATTTGCCGCAGAAATCGGGAAGATTTCCTCGTAAATATCTTCGGCATGAAGCTTCTGAATGATTGGCAGGATTTCGGAATGATCGAACTCGTCAATCTTGTTGAGTGCGAGCACAGCTTTGCGACCGAGTTTTTTCAGGTCTTCGATGACGCGGCGATCATCTTCCATGGATTTCTTCTGCGCGCCCGTCAGCGGGCGACCCAGCGTTTCAGCTACCCAGCCTGTTGCGTCGATGACGTGAAGAATGACGTCAGCATCTTCCGCGCCGGCAAGCGCCGCTTTCACCATGGCACGGTCGAGGCGGCGGCGGGTTTTGAAAATACCCGGCGTGTCGAGCAGGATGAGCTGCGCACCTTCGTGCATAGCAATGCCACGCACCGGGAAACGGGTGGTCTGGACCTTCTGGGTCACAATGGCGACCTTTGAGCCAACCAGTCGGTTCACCAATGTAGACTTACCGGCGTTTGGCGCACCAATGACGGCAACGAAGCCTGACCGTGAGTTTTCAGTTTCAGGCGTCATCCGCCACATATCCTTCTATTTCCCGCGCGGCGAGCATAGCCTTGGCCGCTTCGCGCTGAGCATCTTGTTTTGAATTACCACGTCCTTCGACCGGCGCGAAATCACCGACCAGAACACGTGCTGCAAATTGGGGAGCATGGTCAGGTCCATCCTGACCGACAATCTCATAAGTTGGGGTTGGGTAGCCTTCGGCCTGCGCCCATTCCTGAAGGGCCGATTTAGGGTCTTTTGGCCGTTTGCCAACCGTTTTTATCAAAGGCGCCCAATATTGTTCGATAATGGCGACTGCGGGTTTCATCCCGCCATCCAGATACACCGCACCAAGCAGCGCCTCACAAATATCAGCAAGAATGGAAACCTTCTCGCGGCCGCCCGCTTTTTCCTCTGCCGTATCCAGAATGAGGCAGGCATCGAGCTCCATTTTCAAAGAAACAGAGGCACAGGCATCGCGATTGACGAGCGCATTCAGTCGGGGCGCAAGACCGCCCTCTGGTTCGCCTTCAAACTTGCGGAACAGAAGATCCGCAATCGTTAGTCCGAGAACGCGGTCGCCCAGAAATTCCAGACGCTCATAGGAAAAGCGTGAGCTGAACTCCTGAACTGAGCTGGAATGCGTCATAGCGCGATCAAGCAAGGTCCTGTCGGTGAACCGATAATTGATCCGGTCTTCCAACGCAGACACAGCGTCTTCGCTCAGACGTGGAAGCCTGGCTGTCTGCTTGGCGCGGGCCCGAAGCCGGGTGCGTTTAGGGCGTGTCGGTTTCAAGGATACATGCCCTTCGGAAACGCTTCGATGATTACCATGGCCAATGCGTAGGGATCATCGTCGGTAATGGAGAGATGAATATGCGCATCCCAGCCTTCAGGTGTCATTTGCTTCAGACGTTCTGCAGCGCCGCCAGTCAGCTCCATGGTGGGCTTACCGCTTGGCAAATTCACAACGCCCATGTGCTTCCAGTGCACGCCGCGACGAGGAACGCCCGTTCCCAGCGCCTTGGCGCACGCTTCTTTGGCCGCAAAGCGTTTGGCATAGGTTTCAGCGCTGAGCTTTCGACGCTCTGCAAGCGCGATTTCAGTTGGCGTATAGACGCGGTTTTTAAACCGCTCTCCGAACCGCTCCAGCGTTCCGCGGATACGACGAATATCCGCCATGTCCTGCCCCATGCCTATAATCATGCACGCGCCTCATCCATCAGGCGGCGCATTTCGCGGATCGCGGCCTCCAGCCCAACAAATACAGCTTCGCCGATGATAAAATGACCAATATTGAGTTCTGTGAGCTCTGGAATTTCTGCAATCGGCATCACAGTGTCATAGGTCAGACCATGGCCAGCCTGAGGCTCAATGCCAAGTTCTACCGCCCGCTCTGCACAGGCTTTAATGCGTTCAAGCTCTTCACCGGCGAGCACACCCTCACCTGCCATACATAGCTCAACAAAGCGGCCTGTATGGAACTCAGTGACGCTTGCGCCGATCTGTTTTGCGGCCGCGAGCTGAACCATGTCTGGCTCGATGAATAGAGAAACCTTGGAGCCATTCTCGACGAGCTGACGCACAAATGGCGCGAGCAGATTGTGCTGACGCGCAACGTCCAGTCCGCCCTCAGTCGTACGTTCTTCGCGCTTTTCAGGCACGAACATCGCGGTTTCAGGTTTGAAAGCCAGGGCGATGTCCAGCATTTCCTCAACGGCTGCCATCTCCAGATTGATTGGCAGACTTGAGGCTTCGCGCACGCGCTGAAGGTCTTCATCACGAATGTGACGACGGTCTTCACGCAAATGGATGGTCAGGCCGTCACCGCCTGCGCGACTGACAATTTCCGCCGCCCGGAACGGGTCCGGGTGCAGGCCGCCACGCGCATTACGAATGGTCGCGACATGGTCGATATTGACGCCAAGCCGGATGCGGTCTGCCATCAGAATTTTCTCCGACTGCCCGGTTTAACAGGCTCAAGTGCAGCAAGTTCTGGCGGCAGATCGTTCGGGTCGTAATCCGGGAAATCGACAGCCGCGAGTGAAAGGAGCTTCGTGCCCACATCCGCCTTGCCATTCGAACGGTCGATAATACACGCACCGCCGATCAGCTCGCCCGGATACTCCTCAAGGGCCGCAACCGTTTCACGGAAAGACTTACCGGTGGTCACAATATCTTCCATCAGAAGAATGCGATCGCCTTCGTGGAATTCAAAGCCGCGCTTATAGACGAGCACATCATCTTCATTGCGCTCTGCAAACATGGCGCGCGCACCCAGCTGGCGAGCCATTTCATAGCCAGGAATAATCCCGCCCACAGCCGGGCCGGTCACCACAGTGATCTCACCATATTCAGCGCGGATGCGTTCAGCGAGCGCTGCACAAAGCTTCTCTGACACGGCAGGCTGCGAGAAAACCAGCGCCTTTTGCAGGAAAACAGGGCTGCGTCGACCAGAGGACAGGATGAAATGGCCTTCCAGCAAAGCGTCAGCGTCGCGGAATGCCTGCAATACGTCTTCCGGTGTCATGTCTAATTCCTTATGCGTTCAGCACGATCCACAGCCGACAGCGAACGAAGCGAAGCGAGGATCAATGCGAGGTGTTTGAGATCTGCGACTTCGATATCGAACAGAAGGTCCATGAAATCAATTGATCTCTCACCTGAATTTACGCCCATAATATTGCTGCCGCTTTCGGCAATGGCCGTACAAAGCTCGGCCATCACGCCTGGGCGGTTATGTGCCGTGACCTTGATCCGCCCCAGAGCCATCATGCCACCCGGCGGCATGCCAGACCATGAAAGGTCAAACCAACGGGATTCGGCTGCGTCATCATCAGCCAGACGATTACAATCGATCACATGGACCGTAATCGGCTCACCCTTTTTCTGAATGCCAACAATCCGGTCGCCCAATACAGGCTGGCAGTCCGAACACAGATGCAGCGCGCCACCTGATGGAAGGTCGCGAATGTCGATCAGACGATTTGCCGTGCTCTCATTCAGACGGATCGCCTCGAATGAGCGTAGAATCTCATGCGCACGCGCCGGAAAGGCCTCCGTCAGCACCTTGCCAACATCCAGCGACTGACGCCCCAGCGCATCCAGAAGCGCTCCACCATCCTTCAGAGACAGTCGGTGCGCAATCTCGTCCAGATTCACCTGATCAGGGGTCAGTTGAAGGCTTTCCAGCGCCGCCGCCAGCGTGCGTTGGCCGAGCGCATGATAGCTCTCAATTTCGCGGGATCGGATAAGTCTCCGAATGGCAGAGCGTGCGCGGCCTGTACGTGTCAGCGCTTCCCAGCCCTGAACCACTTTTTTGTTTTCGCCGCGGATAATATCAACGACGTCGCCATTTTTGAGCTCCGTCCGCAGAGGACGGGTCTCGCCATTGATACGGCAGCCCGTGCAGCTATCACCCACATTGGTGTGAACCGCATACGCAAAATCGAGTGGCATTGCCCCGTTTGGAAGAACGATCAGGCGCCCCTTCGGCGTGAAGGCAAAGACGTGATCCATATACATTTCGAGCTTTGCATGCTCGTAGAATTCCTGAGCATCTGCGCCATCGCCCATCATGTCTGCAAAGGCGATCAGGCTGGCTGCAGGGTCCAGGCCCGCCTCCAGCGCGCCTTCTGCGTCAAAGCCATATTTGGAATTCTTGTAAGACCAGTGCGCGGCAATACCTGTCTCAGCGGTGCGGTTCATATCTTCGGTACGGATCTGAAGTTCGATCCGGCGATTACCCGCCGCGCGTACCGTCGTATGAATTGAGCGATAGCCGTTTGGCTTCGGCATAGAGATATAATCGCGGAAACGATCCTGCAGGCAGGACCATTTCTGGTGCACCTCACCCAGCATCTGATAGCAGTCTGCCGGCTCTTTCAGGATCAGACGAAAAGCAAAAATGTCGGCAACATCGCGAAAGGAAATATCCTTACGCTTAAGCTTGCGCCAGATGGAATATGGCTGTTTCTGACGTCCGACCACGCGGCCTTCGACGCCCGCACGGGAGACCATTTCCTGAAGCTCCACGCCCACACGCTCGACATCGTCTTCACTGCGGGACCGCAGCTCTTTCAGGCGCAATTGAAGGGCCGAATAGGCTTCAGGGTTTAGCTGTCGGAACGACAAGTCTTCGAGTTCGGCAGCAAATTTATAGACACCGACCCGCCGGGCCAGCGGCGCATAGATTTCCATCGTCTCGCGGGAGATGCGCTTGCGCTTCTCTTCCTTCGGAACGAAGTGAATGGTGCGCATATTATGCAGACGGTCTGCCAGCTTCACCAAAAGGACACGCAAATCCTGAATGGACGCCAGAATGAACTTCTGGAAGTTCTCGGCCTGTTTGGATTGTTCAGAAGTGTATTCGAGTTCACTCAGCTTTGTGACACCCGCCACCAGCTCAGCAACCTCTTCACCGAACAGACCTTTGATCTCATCATAGGTCGCATCTGTATCTTCGATCGTATCGTGCAGCAGTCCCGCCACAATGCTCGCCTCATCAAGGCGCAGCTCGGTCAGAATGCCCGCAACAGATACAGGGTGGGAATAGTATGGGTCGCCAGACGCGCGCTTCTGCGTGCCATGCTTCATCATGGCATACACATAGGCCGCATTGAGCTGGTCTTCAGAGGCCTGAGGCGCATAGGCCTGCACGCGCTCTACCAGCTCATACTGGCGCAAAAACGTCGCTGGAGCCGCACTCACAGGTGGGCTCAGCAACGGTTTCGTTTCGGTCTGAATTGGTGTCGTATTTCCGTCCGGGGCCATAGTACTGAACTTTATAGCACAGACCGGCGGTAAATCAGCCTAGTAGCGATCTTCGCGCGCGGACTCGATTTCCTGCTGATACGCTTTCATGACGTCTTCCTCAGACGCAGTCGGCGCAGCTTCCAGAGCGCGTTTATCTTCTTCACGCTCAGTTTCTTCGCTTGGACGAACCGTCTGAAGATTTGCGATCAGCGCTTCCTTGACATTACCAAGGTCGACAGCGTCTTCTGCGATTTCGCGAAGTGCCACAACCGGATCTTTGTCATTGTCACGCTCAATGCCCATAGGAGAGCCTTCGCGGATCATGCGCGCACGGTGTGCAGCCAGAAGAACGAGTTGAAAGCGATTATCGACCTTATCGAGGCAGTCCTCAACAGTAACGCGAGCCATTAGACCATCCAGTGTTTGGGAAGCAATTCTTCTGTTTAGCCGGAAAATCAAGATAGCACAAGGCACAAGCCGCTCAGTATTTGGGCGTTTACTGAAACGTCACAGCTTAGTTGCGCTTGCCGCTTGATATTATTGGTCGAATCTCAACGGTGGCGCTCACTACGAATATATTTGTGACAGTTTTGCGAGGATCTGTGGCCTTTTATCAGAATGAACGTATCGCGTTATTTATCGACGGAGCGAATCTTTATTCGGCCGCAAAAACCGTCAATGTCGAAATTGATTATCGCAAATTGCTGGATGAGTTCCGCAAACGTGGCCGCCTTCTAAGAGCCTATTATTATACCGCGCTCATCGAGAATGATGATTACTCCCCTATCCGCCCTCTCGTCGACTGGCTTCAGTACAATGGCTTCAATGTCATCACAAAATCCGCGCGCGAGTTCACTGACCGCGATGGGCGACGCCGGGTCAAAGGCGATATGGATGTGGAAATCACAGTCGACATGATGAACCTGGCGCCAAGCCTCGATCATATCGTTCTGTTCTCAGGCGATGGCGATCTGACACGCGTGGTTCAGGCCGTGAAAGATAAAGGTGTACGCGTCAGCGTCGTTTCTACCGTCAAAAGTCAGCCCGCCATGATCTCTGATGATCTGCGCCGTGCAGCCGACAGTTTCATTGACCTGACCGATCTTGCTAAACTAATCGGAAGACCACCGCGTGAAGATGGGGATTCCGATAGCGACTATGGCGACGATGACTAACAAGACCGCTCCTGCAGAAGCTCCGCTGGACTGCACGCTATGCCCTCGCCTCGTGGCGTATCGCGTCGAGAACCAACAAGATGAACCCGGCTGGTTCAACGCACCCGTCCCGAGCTTTGGCGATGAAAATGCCAGACTATTAGTTGTCGGGCTCGCGCCTGGCCGAACCGGCGCCAACAAAACCGGCCGCCCGTTCACCGGCGACTGGGCGGGCGATCTTCTCTATTCCACACTCGCCGAATTTGGCTTTACCGATGGCGAATACGGCGCACATGCAGATGATGGCCTGAAACTGAACGGCGCTATGATCACAAACGCTGTGCGCTGCGTCCCTCCAGAGAACAAGCCTGTAGGTAAGGAGATCAATGCCTGCCGGCCTTTTCTCGTCTCACGGCTTGCAGAGCTGAAATCTGTAAAAGCGCTCGTGACACTGGGTAAAATTTCACATGACAGTACGCTGCGCGCGCTTGGGCTGAAAGTTTCAGCTCACCCGTTTGGGCATGACGTTCATTATGAAATAGAAAGCCCGTTCGATGGTGCGCCGCTGCACATCATCTCCAGCTATCATTGCTCAAGATATAATACGAATACCGGACGGCTGACCGAGGCCATGTTCCACGACGTTTTCCGTCGCGCAAAATCACTTCTCTGATCAGCCACGCTCTTTCATGAGACGCTGTTTGTCGCGGTTCCAGTCACGCTGTTTCACAGCATGACGTTTATCGACCGTTTTGCGGCCCTTCGCGATGCCAAGCTCGAGCTTCGCAATGCCTCGATCATTGAAATAGAGTTTGAGCGGAACAGCTGTACGCCCTTCCCGCTCAATGGAGGCTGAGATTTTGGAAATCTCGCGCGCATGGACGAGCAATTTACGCTTGCGCTTTGGCTCATGGTTGAACCGGTTCGCAGCGGCATAAATCGGTATATCCGCATTGATCAGATAGAGACCACCATCTTCGACACTCGCATAGGATTCGGCGATATTGGCTTTGCCGTTCCTAAGGCTTTTCACCTCGGAGCCGACCAGCACAATACCGGTTTCCAGCGTGTCTTCGATTTCATAATCGCGCCGCGCACGGCGGTTTTCAGCGATCAGTTTTTTAGCGGCCATCTCAATCCAACAATCCGGCAACCTTCATGGCCGCCTCAACTTCTGCCCGGACTGCATCTCCCGGGGTAAGAAGAGGTAGGCGAATTTCTGGCGTACACAAGCCCAGCAAGGACAACGCATATTTGGTTGGACCGGGACTTGGAGACAGGAAGAGAGCACGGTGTAGTTGATAAACCATCGCTTCCAGCTCGCGTGCTTTCGCGAAATCGCCCGCAAGGCTCGCTGCCTGAATGTCGGCCATAAGTTTAGGCGCAACGTTTGCAGTGACCGAGATACAGCCCTGACCGCCCATCGCATTATAGCCAATCGCCGACGGGTCATCGCCTGAGACCTGAATGAAGCCGTCAGCGCACATATTCAGATGCTTTGTGACGCGCGGCAGATCGCCCGTCGCGTCTTTAATGGCGATAATGTTTGGATGTTTGGACAAAGCAGCAACCGTTTCAGGCTGGATGTCGCTCGAAGTCCTGGATGGCACGTTATAGAGGAAAAGCGGCAATTCCACATTGTTCGCAATTTCCGTGAAGTGCGCTTCCAGACCGCGTTGGTCGGGGCGGTTATAATAAGGGCACACCGTCAGCGCAGCATCTGCGCCGACTTCCTTGGCAAACGCCACGAGGCCAATGGCTTCAGCCGTCGAGTTTGACCCACAGCCTGCGATAACCGGAACATGGCCCGCAACGATTTCCACGCAACGTTTGACCACCGCGCGGTGCTCATCATGAGAGAGCGTCGCGGATTCGCCCGTTGTGCCGCATGGAACCAGCGCACCAGAGCCTGCTTCGATCTGGCGCTCAACCAATACGTCGAAGGCTTTGAAATCCACGGCGTTGTCGCGAAACGGAGTAATTAGGGCTGGGATGGAACCTTTGAACATAAAAATCACTTCTGAATGATGAGAGCGTTGCGAGAACGCGCAGATATACATACCATGTAGAGAAATTCCACTCCAATGCAGAGCCTCTTATTTATGAAGCGTCTTATACTGCTGACCCTAGGTTTCGCCGTAACCCTTACAACGCCGATCGCATCTGCCATTGAGGCCCCCTCAAGAAAGCCCAACCCGCCCTATGAATCCAGCGTACTGAACCGCTCGGACACAGAACGGGTGCGTCTTGGACTGGAAGCTGCACGCAGTGGGCAATGGAGCCGCGTCGATGCGTATCGCGACTCAGTGTCCGACGAGACCGCGCGTCGCCTGCTGCTTTGGCGGACGGCTGATTCCAGCCTTAGCGGTGCCGACTTTGAAACGCTCAACGATGCTCTGGAAGAACTGGCTGCATGGCCTGCCATGGCGAATATTCGTGTGCGCGCAGAAGAAGCCATCTCCGAAAGTTCACTTTCACCGGGTGAGCGCATTGAATGGCTGGAAGCTTCCGGCCCAGTCAGCGGCGAAGGCAAAATCGCATTGGCCGAAGCCTATATCGCAATCGGACAGCCAGACCGGGCTGATGAACTCATCCGCGATGCGTGGCGCAATCACCCATTCCTCATCAGCCGTCAGCGGGAAATCGCAAACGAATACGCTGAGACACTGGACGAAGCGGACCATATCCGCCGCGCGGATTATCTGCTCTGGACCTCACAACGCAGCGCGGCGCAGGCCATGAAATCCTATCTGCCGTCTGGCTGGGATCGTTTGGTCGATGCGCGCATTGCCCTTGCGACGGGCGCAGCTGGTGTTGACGGCCTGATCAATGCCGTCCCGGACAGCCTTCAGCTCAATCCTGGTCTGCTCTATGAGCGCTCCAAATGGCGTCGCCGCCGTGGCCGTTGGGAAGATTCCCGCCCCTTGCTGCTGGATATCGACCCAACCGACCTTCCGAATGCCGCACTCCGCAATATCTGGGATGAAAAGAACCTCCATCTGCGCCGCGCCATTCGCGACGACGAATGGCAGGTTGGTTATCAGCTCGCAGCATCTCACGGCATGACCTCCGGAGGCGATTTTGCCGAAGGTGAATTCTATGCAGGCTGGATCGCGCTTCGCTATCTCGACCGCGCAGACATTGCTGTTACCCATTTTGAAACTCTGGAAGCAGGCGTTTCAACGCCGATTAGTCTGTCCCGCGGCCAATACTGGCTCGGTGAAGCATATGCGGCGCTGGGTCAGGAACAGGATGCCTTCAGCGCGTATTCTCGCGGTGCGGAGTTTCTAACGACATTTTATGGCCAGCGGTCAGCTGAGCGGATCAACCAGACTGAAATTTCTTTGCCGCCAATCGTGACACCATCCGAGGCTGATATCGCTGAATTTGAAGATATGGAGCTTGTTCGTGCGCTTCGTATTCTGGCCGAAGCTGGCGAAGACTATCAGTTCCGTCGCATCTCCTATCATCTGGATGATGAGCTGACGAATGCGGCGCAGTATGAACTGCTCTTCGACCTCGCCAGCAGTTACCACCTCACCCAAGCCGGTGTGCGTGGTGCCAAAGGCGGCCTGTCACAGGACATCGTACCGACACGTGCAGCCTATCCACTGTTTCCATTCGAACTGCCAGGCAGCGCATCGCAATCTGCAGAACCTGCACTGGTCATCGCGCTTTCGCGTCAGGAGAGCGAACTGAACACGCGCGCGATTTCCAGCGCTCGCGCTTATGGCCTGATGCAAATGCTCAACTCAACTGCGCGCAGTCAGGCACGCCGCGAAGGTGTATCCTATCGTCAGTCCTGGCTGCTGGATGACCCGCAATACAATGTGACGCTCGGGCGTGCCCATTTGAGCGATCTGATCGACCAGTTTGACGGCTCATACATTATGGCGATTGCAGCTTACAATGCCGGTGCCTCCCGCCCGACACGATGGATGAGCGAATATGGCGATCCACGCCGCGGTGAAATCGACCCGATCGACTTCATCGAATCCATCCCATTCTCTGAAACCCGCAACTATGTGCAGCGCGTTCTGGAGAACACACAGGTCTATCGCTACCGACTGGCAAACGAGCCAACGAACATCGGACTTACTGACGATCTAAACCGCTGATGCGAGAATATCGGCCATCATCTGAGGATCGATATTTCCGCCCGTCAGAACAATGATGACGGGCTCATCCGGAACCAGATCAACCTTACCGGCCAGCAGAGCCGCAAGCGACACACAGCCGCCCGGCTCTGCGACAACTTTCAAATGCTTGAATGCGAAGCGAACGGCTTCGCGCGCCTCCTCATCAGTCACCAGTGCTATAGCGCTGAGATGATGTTTATTGACTGCAAAAGTCAGCTCACCCGGGCTGGGTGACATCAATGCATCGCAAATGGACGTCGCGTCAGCAGGATTGGTTTCACGTTCACCGGTCATCAGAGACCGCGCATGATCATCAGCCGCTTGCGGCTCAACCCCGACAATCCGGGTTTCTGGCCATTTATCGTGTGCAGCGAGGGAAACACCTGAAATCAGGCCGCCGCCACCAACGCCGCAGATAAGCGCCTGAGGCGGTGTCTCCAGCGGAAATTGCTGCGTGATTTCAATGCCGCAACTGCCCTGCCCGGACATCACGTAGAAATCATCATAAGATGGAACAACAACGCATCCGCGTTTTTCCGCAATGTCTCTGGCAATCTCTTCGCGGCTTTCTTTGAACCGGTCGTAGAACACGATTTCAGCGCCATCGCGTTGCACGCCTTCCACTTTTACCTTTGGGGCGTCAGACGGCATGACAATAATGGCTGGAATGGACAGCAGTTTCGCAGCTCGGGCCACGCCCTGCGCATGATTTCCGGAAGAAAAAGCAACAACGCCGCGCGCTTTCTCCTCATCCGTAAAACGACTGATCCGGTTATAGGCACCACGCATCTTGAAGCTGCCCGTCAGCTGCAATGGCTCTGCCTTCACATAGACCGGCGCAGCAATGCGCTTATCCAGTTCGTCATTGCGCAATAAAGGTGTACGCACCACGACATCTCTGAGACGTTCATAAGCGTCTTTAACGTCGGCGACGGTGGGAATTACACTTCCGGCTGACATGCGGTTACTCCTGCTACGGGGATCATGGTGCGCCACCCTTCAGCGTCGATAATGGTGAGGCTGGCTTCAGGAATGCGTTGACCACCGACCAGCATCTCGCCCGGCGTCATGCGTAGCTCTGCTGAACGGCCATCAGGCAGGCTGAAATCCTGTTCGGAGAGTTGCTGACCAAAAATCTGGCCACCTACGGCAATTCGGCTCAGCTCATGGGTCTGCCCTGCATGCCAGAATTTGGCCTGCTCAGTCCCCGCTTTAGAGAAGAAAACAAATTCCGGTTGTTCGCGGCGTGTCCAGAGAAACAGGCCGCATTCGCCGACAGCAAGTGTCTGCGGGGCCAGTCCTGCACGCGGCGCTTGCGCACGGGCGATCGCGGGCGGCACATTTGGGCCAGGTGGCGCCTCAGCAGACGTTTGTGCGTTCGTGGTCGTGGAGCTACACGCCATCAGCATCAGGCTGAAGACCGACACAATAGTCACGTTTCTGACAGTCATGGCTGCCGCCCCCTCTCTTACGAAATTTCGTACCTGTAGGTAAAACCGTTCGCGCCATCAGACACAAAGCCCAGCACCGTCAATGCATCACCGGTTTCCCGCTGAAGCGTTTCCACATCGGCCGTAAAAACACCCGTCGCATCGAGGCCAATATCCAGTCGCATCGCGACCTGTTCACCAACCGCATTCTGGCCATTCAATTCCAGAACAATCTGACCGTTCTCGCATCGTACTGGTCCCGTCACTTCCGGCCCCGTCCAGCGATATGTTGTCTGCAATCTCGAAAGAAGGTCCGTCCAGACCGTACCCTCGGCACTCAGGCACTCGCCATTCCTGATTTCCATGGAATTGAGCACGAGCGTGAACCGTCCATTCAGTTCGCGGATTTCATCCTGCAAATTCGCGAGATCCTGCGTTGTGCCTTCAATGCGTACATTCGAGACCCGCATTGTCCCGCCGAGGCCGAAAGACGCGCTCGCTTGTCCGCTCAGGCCTGAGCCCGTCAGCTGGAGCTCGTTAGCCAAACGTCCGGCAAACAGCGATGCCCAATGCGTTTTGAAGGTCAGCGTTCCAATCGGCTGGATGCCGTAATACATGCGGCTCGCACTGCCATTCCAGACAGTTCCACTCGCATTCAGATAGGTGATTGCCGCATCGCGCGCCCGGACCTGATCGAGCACAAAGCGCGAAGGCATTGTTGCCAGAGACGCAAACACGGCGACAAGCAGCGTCAGGCCGCCAAAAATCATCCATCGCTTCATTGGCCAGCCTCCCGGCCAAGCTGAACACTGCCACGCAGAGATGGTTGATCATCCCGTTTACGCAGTTCAGTGCGCGATACGCGAACGCCCTGCTCCATCTCCAGATTGGTCAGCCATGACATCAGCACCTGCGGATTGGCCTGATCGAACCAGACCGTCAATTGCTGCGTCCCCGATGGCTGAAGCCGCACAATCTGCAATCCGTTTGCCGCTGCCGTACGGCTGAGCAAAAGCTCCAGACTTTCCGCAGACGTCGCTGTCATAGGACGTTCCGGCAGGTCTATTCTTTGCAGAAGCGCCAGGCCTTCAAAAACCTGCTGCGCCTCTAGCGACATACGCTGAAATTCACGTTCAGCGCGGGCTTTGCTCTGCACCAGCGGCAGATAGACCAGCGCATATATCCCGATGAGCAGAGACAGCCCACCAGCGATATAGATCATGCCGCGCTCACGCCCCGTCAGGCCAGACCACCACTCCTTCATGACCGGCCTCCAATGCTGGCTTCGCCGATAATCAGGCCGCTTTCCTGTCGCGCACCGCCCAGCTGCAGATTAATGCCGCGAGCAGAAAATATCTGAACCAGCTCATCGCGATCCTGATAGCTCGAAAAGAGCAATGTTGCCGTGAGTTGCCCGTTCTGACCGTCATATGAAAGGCCCTGAACTGAAACGCCTTCCACTTCTTCAAGGCCCTCATAGAAAGCCGAGCTTAACTGAATGAAAGTCGGGCCGGTCAGAGTATTTGTCTGCCCATTCAGGCGCTGTGAAACTTCGCGCACCGGATCAACGACACGCCCTTGCGACGGGAAAGACCGTGCATACGCATCTACCATATCGTCATAGAGCGCATCCGATGCACGGTTCAGGCCCATTGTGCTGAAACCGAGACTGATAAACCAGACAAGACAGGCCGCAGCGGCAAGGCCCATACTGATGCCCCAGCCGCGCACATTGAAAGCCGCGCTTGAGCGGCGAGCAAATTCACCCTGACGTAAATCCAGCCCCTTGCCGGACAGCAAAGGCCCCGCAAGCAAGCCGTCGAACGAGACTGTTGTCTCGTCAATTGTGCTTGTTTCGGAGAGCGCTATTGATGAGAGCACGGGCGACGCGCCTTCAATCCGGCGCACGTCTGTCAGCTCCATCTGTTGGGCGAGCGCCGGAACGATATCTGTTGCAAGCGCCGGGTCCACTTCAAAAGCAGTATGCCCTGCCGCCAGAACGACATGTCCGTCACCATCATAAAGGAATGGCGAAACATCAGCGAACAGGCTGGTCACCGGAATGAACTCGACCTTCTCACGCAGCATGTCCGGCAAAGAATCGCCCAGTTCCATCCAGACAGGCATGTGTGCGCGATCCACGACAGCGACACGACGAGCCGTGGATTTATCTCCACTGCGATCTGCAATCGCAATGTGAAGGGCAGAAACCGACTGACTGAGATCATCTTCCAATTGGAAGAGCGCGGCTGTTCGCAGGTCCGACATAGACCGTGTGCTGGCGGTAATTTCTGCCAGAAACACATCCATGCCTGGCACGATCAGCGCGACACGGTCCGCTCTGACGCGGTCGAGTTCAGACAACTCCAACTGCTCAATATCGTGAGCAGAATGCGCCAGATACCAGTCCGGCTGCGCGTCCGCCTTCAGGAGCGCGAATAAAACACTCATTCATCTACTCCAAGACGTCTGCGAATAAAGCGGACATTGCCTGTCGTGTCCGTCACAAAGATCGCCTCATAACTCGCCACGGTTTCCTGATAGACCACTTCACCAACAAGACGAAAGTGGTTTGAGGCGACACTCAGAAGAGTTTCATGTCGAAAATCCTCATGAATGGCCGCAAGGTTCGGATTTGAGAGGAAACTTGCAACATCCGGATGCTCTGTCAGCCCCTGAGCCTGCATAATTCCAACCATGGATTCACTCGCAATCTGACCGGAGAACACCGCATACATGAGCGGTGCGTGGTTCTGATCCATCGTATTCACGTTAAAAATGCCAATCTCCTCATTCGGGAAGGCACAAACATAGGGGGCGATCACGCTATAGATTTCCGGCGTATAACCTCGCACATCCAATAATTCCTCGGGCGTCACCATCGGCCCGTTTGCTGCACCGCGCGGGCGAGAGAGACTGGCATAATATCCAGATTCTGCCCCGTAAGCGCGCTGAGTGGAGTCCGTATCCACCCAGTCGGCAGCCGTCGACATGAGCTGGTTGGCCTGATTGACGGGATAGCCAAGCGCTTCAAGAAGGTCAGTGTAAAAGTCCTGAGGACTGACCAATAGCTCAGTATCCTCCTCCTCAGCCACCGCCAGACTGTTGAGGTTGAAACAGTTGGAATGGTCTTCCACGCGAGCGAGCAGCGTGCCGCCTTCGACCGGGAAAATGACCTGCTGGTTCAACCCGGGAGAAAAGCGTGTGATCTCGCCATCAGTCAGCTCTATCAGCTGACTGATCTTCACGGCAGCGAGCGCTTCTGCACCGCGGATGAACCAGCCAATCTGGTTACGTGATGAAGACACTGTGCTGACCTGAACGGAGCGTGTGACCGTCTGCAGAATGCTGACACTGATCACCGACAAGGTCGCTACGAGCAACAGCACGACCAGCAAAGCTGCGCCGGCATCGTCCCGAAGGGTCTGTCGAAGCGTTTTACGGGCCATCACGTCAATGCTCCCGTTGGCGTAAGGAACAACCAGGAGAGAATTTCACCATTTTCCAGCTGCAAATTCAGCTTAACGACGACCGGTGCAGTGAGAGACGTATCCTCTGTCGCACGCCATTGCGGGATCCATTGCACACCCTGCCTGAATTCAGCATAGGCATCATCCAGACCCGTCATCAGCACTTCATCAGAAAAATCAGCGTCATATAGCGGGTCAGCGTAAGGTCGAACCTGACGGATCAGGTTTCCACCTTCAAACACATAACGCACGGCAAACAGGCCAGAGCGAGCCTCGTTCTGAAGCGGGTTCGCCCGCCCATCGCGTACAAAGGCGAAAAGCAATCCTGCATCACCGACGCCTCCGCCGATGAAATAGGTGTTTGGGTCCAGTGTCGGGCGACTTTCAGCGCCACGCGGCACCCATTGCATGAGATCATCACGTATACGCGCATGGAGCGATGCAAATTCCTGCACATGAGCGCTGGTCTCTGTCAGCGCCTCGCGGCTCTGCACAGATCGCAATATAATGGATGTGCCCGCGACGGAAATCGTCGCCAGAATGAAGAGTGCCACCAGCACTTCGATCAATGAGAAACCGCGATCATCAGACATGTCAGCCTCTCCTGAAGCCGTGTCGGATGACAAGGGTCTGATCAACCCCGTCAAGCGTGACACGCACTGTCACCGCCTGCAGATTGCCCTCGCCGGTTTCGGTGATGTCGCGACGCCATTCAAAATCATAGCCGCCCATTTGTGCTTCGCCGGTTTCTTCACCCAGCACCACACGCTCCAGAATATAGGTCTCAACCAGAACATTCTCAGCAACGAAGCTCGCAAAGGTTCTCGCCTCCATAATGCTGGAGGAGCGCAGGTTCTGAGATACGAGTGTCAGGGTGGCGATAGCGGCCATCGAAAAAATGGCCAGAGCAACAAGGCTCTCAAACAGAGAGAACCCAGCGTCAGACGAACGTGACGGCTCAATTGCGGGGTTCGGTTTCATGAATGCTGACCTCCCCCATTTCGCTAATGGCAAACCAGAGCCGGTCGCCATTCCAATCGAGCTCTAACAGCGCTTCGGTCACAAACCCGGACGGGTCGAACCAGATGTCCGGCTCAATTGCGGCATCCTGGTCTATGCGGGTCTGGAAGACCGGATCTTCCTCACCGGCGATTTCAAGTTCCGTCTGCGAGGGTAGCTGAAACACGCTTTCCTGAGCGAAAGCCCGTGGCCTCTGCCATTCACCCCGGCGGTAGACCAGCGCCCGAATTTCGTGATCGTCTATCGCGAGGCCACGCGGCTCCCCGCCGAGAACAGCAGCATTTCGCTGGTCATTCAGAAGACCATCCAAAACAAGCCGAGCTTCTGCGAGCGGTGTTGGTGTGCGAGGAAGCGACAAGACCACAAAGCCGGATGCGAGTCCGACGATGAACATGGCGACCATGATCTCAATGAGGCTAAGCCCCGCATCAGACCGCAGGCCACCATGGGTCACTTATTCGGCTCCCCAATTCCCAATATCAGCATTGAGGTCTTCACCACCCGGACGCCCATCTGCGCCGAGTGAGTAAACGTCGATCCGGCCATTTTCGCCAGGATAGCGATATTGATACGGGTTGCCCCATGGGTCTTCCGGGATCTGGCGGCGTAGCAGATAACCGCCATCGCGATACATTTCTTCGCGGTTCACACCGTTTGGCACTTCAACAAGCGCCTCCAACCCCTGCTGAGAGCTAGGGAATTCCAGCATGTCGGAATTGTATTCATAAAGCGCAGTTTCGAGCGCCAGAATATCTGTGCGGGCTTTTTGAACCATGGCGCGGTCACGCGATGGCAGAACGTTGATCATCACCACCGTTGCCAGCAGGCCCATAATGAAAACCGCGACCATGATTTCGGTCAGACTGAACCCTTCATCACCGCGCAGACGCTTGGCGCGCTTGCGGGTCAGGAAAGAAATTAGTGCCTTCATCTTTGTCTCCTGATTAGCCAAGCACAAAAGTGTTCAGCTGTAGAATTGGCAGCATGATTGCGAGAACGACCAGAGCGACGAGTCCTCCAAGAACTAGAATGATCAACGGCTCTAACAAGCCGAGCGCTACTGCGGTCGCAGATTCAAATTCGTCTTCCAGATAGCGCGCGCCGCGCAGCAGCATATCTGGTAATTGTCCGCTCGCTTCGCCGCTTGCGGCCAGCTGCGTAATCAATGGCGGAAACACACCTGAGGCTTTCATCGAACGGCTAATGCCGCTGCCTTCACGTACCTTGATGATGATATCGCCCACAGCATCCTGAAACACTGCATTTCCCAGGCTGCCACGCGCAGCGGCGAGACTCTCCAGCACCGGGGCACCATTGCCAAGCAGTGTCGATAACGTGCGCGCGAACCGGGCCGTATTCATCTGAGTCAGCATGGTGCCAATCACAGGCAGTTTCAGAAGGAAGCCATCCACCGCATGTTTGACCGGTTTTTGCTTCATAAGGCGCGCAAAGCCGATCACGGCGAGCACCAACCCTATCAGGATGAATATCCCATAGTTCTGCAGGATGTGGCTGATGGAAATCACCACCCGCGTCAGCGTTGGCAATTCCTGATTCATCGTCGTGAACTGCTCCACAACACGCGGCACAACAAAGGTCATCAGACCTGTCATAACCAACAACGCAGTGAACGCCAGAACGCATGGATAGATGAGCGCTGCCTGAATGGTCTGACGCACTTTGCGCGTGCGTTCCAGATATTCCGCCAGTCGCTCCAGAACGGCTCCAAGGTCACCTGAGGTTTCGCCCGCTGCCACAATGGACCGGTAGAGCGAATTAAACACACGCGGATGGTCGCCAAGTGCCTCAGACAGGCGATAGCCTTCCGTCACTGAGGTTCTGATAGACAGCAGCACTTTGCGCAGCCCCGGCTTTTCCGCCTGTGTCGCGGACGCCTGCACAGTTTCCTCGACCGGCGTGCCAGAGCCGATCATCATCGCCCATTGGCGCGTGATCAGCAGGAGGTCAGATTGTGAAACAGAAGCCTGCGCGAAACGGGAAAAGACAGAAGCGGTCTTTTCTTTCGCCTCAGAAAGTTTGAGCGGGGTAAGCTGGCGCACCCGCAATTCGCGGCGTGCGGCGCGCGCTGAATCAGCGGCGATAATGCCCTTCTCTTTCTTCCCGTCTGGCGACAATGCCACATAATCAAATGTCGGCATTGCCCTCTCCTTCCGGACGACAGACGCGAAGCACTTCTTCAGCGGTCGTCACCCCGTTCAGCACATGGCGAATACCGTTCTGGAACAGGCTTTGAGTGGACTGGAAGGCATATGATTCCATCTGCTGCTCGGACGCTTCATCATGGATCATACGGCGAAGATTGGTATCGATAGTGATCAGCTCGAACACACCTGCCCGGCCGGAAAAGCCCGAATTCCCGCAGGATAGGCACCCTTGGGCGCGATAGAAAACCAGATCAGGCGACGGGGTAAGCCCAAGCGCGCGGGCTTCAAAATCGTCCGGGGTATAAGTTTCGCGGCAAGACGGGCACAGACGACGCACGAGGCGCTGCGCCAGCACACCGCGCAGCGTGGAGCTCAGAAGAAACGGCTCAATGCCCATATCACGTAAGCGGGTCACAGCAGCGATCGCGGAATTGGTGTGAACCGTGGACAAAACAACGTGACCAGTCAGCGAGGCCTGAACCGCGATCTCCGCCGTTTCGATATCGCGGATCTCGCCGACCATGACCACATCCGGGTCCTGACGCAGAATAGCGCGCAGTCCAGCCGCAAAGGTGAGGCCCACTTTTGTGTTCACCTGGGTCTGGCCAACGCCTTCAAGGCCATACTCAATCGGGTCTTCCACGGTAAGAATATTCCGCGATTGATCGTTCAGAAGCGTCAGGCCGGAATAGAGTGTCGTGGTTTTACCAGACCCGGTCGGGCCAGTCACAAGCACAATGCCGTTCGGGCTGCGCAGAATGGATTTGAATGTATCAAGCGTGGAAACATCCATACCCAGTTCAAGCAGGTCGAGACGCGCCTGTTCCTTGTCCAGAAGACGCAGCACGACACGTTCGCCATAGCGGGACGGAAGGGTCGACACACGCACATCAATCGCCCGCCCACCAAGCGCCAGCGAGATACGGCCATCCTGCGGCATACGTTTCTCGGCAATGTCGAGACGCGCCATAACTTTGATACGAGACACGAGCAACGGCGCCAAACGCCGTGACGGCGACAGCACATCCTGAAGCACGCCATCAATCCGGTAGCGAATGGAAAGCTTGTCCTCATAGGGCTCAATGTGAACGTCTGACGCACGGCGCTTTACAGCCTCATAAATCAGGCCATTGATCAGACGGATGATTGGCGCATCGTCTTCTGCGTCCAGAAGATCGGCTGTTTGCGGAATACCCTCAACCAGCGAGGCCAGATCCTCGCGATCCTCAAGGCCGCTTTCGCTATACTCAGCATCAATGCCTTTGGCGGCGTAAACGGTCGACAAAAGCTGATCGAATTCCGACCGGGTCAGCGGTTTCAGCCCGGAGACGGGTCCGACAGCACGGCGCGCTTCGAGGACTGCCAGTGCTCTGGCACCCTCACGTACGCCCAGAAACACGCCCTTACCGGCTTCTGCCTCCTGAGGCACAAGCAAAACGCCATGGTCTTTGGCGAAGCTATAGGTGATGACAGGGTCCTGTTGGGCCGTCATGGCTCTAATCTTTCAAACTAGTCGGGAAGCTTCAGCCTGCCCGCTCTTATGGCTGGTCCGGAGGCGTTGCGCTCAGAACCTCATTCAGGAACTGATCAAGACCAGATGAACCTTCCTCGCCCTGCAGAATTTCCTGCGCCCGCAGATAACGATAGCGCTGCGCTGTCGTCATTTGAAGGTCAGTGGAATCACGAACGATTGTCGGGCGGATAAACACCATGAGATTGGTTCGCGTATTTGTGACACCGCGCGACTGGAAGAGCCGGCCAATTCCAGGCAGATCGCCGAGAACAGGAACCTGCGCCTGCGAAACAGCCGTTGTCTGCTCAATCAGGCCACCCAGCACAATCAGTTCGCCATCGTCTGCAATGACCGTCGTCGTGATAGACCGCTGGTTTGTGATGAACTCTCCGGATGTAGAGACCGCATCAGCGACGTTGGAGGCCTCCTGATAAATGGCAAGACGCACGGTATCGCCCTCACCAATCTGTGGTGTCACATCCAGCTGCACACCAACATTTTCGCGCTCAATCGTCGTGAAGGCGTTGGAGGCATCGTCCAGCACCTGACCCGTGGTGATTGGAATTTCCTGACCCACCAGAATGGAGGATGTTTCATTGTCCACCGCCATCAGCATTGGCGTGGATAGAATGTTGGAGTGAACGTCATTTTCGACGGCATTCAGAATGATACCGAACAGCGTGTCGCCACTCGTTCCGCCGGCGCCCAGCGTCAGCCCTTCAAGACCGAGCAATGAGGAGATCGCCGAGGTCTGAAAGCTGTTTGAAGAATCGCCTGTCAGACCGCCATCACTTGCCAGCGCACCCGTCAGAGCCAGAAGGTTTGGTGCCGAGCGCGAATAATTCGTGGATGCAAACGGGATGGTTCCATCTGTACCTGAGACAAGGAATTGAAGGCCCAGCTCATTCACGGCGCTGTCCGACATTTCAACGACGAGCGCTTCGACCAGCACTTGCGGACGACGTACATCCAATGCAGCGACGACTCGCTCAAGCTGGTTGAGCACATCATGGTCGGCACTGACGATGAGAGAGTTAGTGGCTTCATGGTAGGAAATGGTTGGCGCGATACCGCTGCCCTCACCCGCTCCGGCCTGTTCCGCGATGGATGCGGAAAGGCGTTCCAGCACAGGCACAATGTCTTCGGCTTTCTGGTTACTCAGTGGCAGGACGCGGATATTGTCGCGAACACGCTCAGTCGCATCCAGATCACGCGCGACCTGAAGCGCTCGGGCAACGCTGATTTCCTCACCACGAATAACAACAGCATTGGTCGAATCAGACGCGACCGCTGTGAAATTCATGGAGAAATCATCGCTCAGTCCATTGAGCAGAGTTTCCATTTCACCCGCTGGCACATTTTGCAGTGCAAGCGTCTGGACGGTCGATTGATCTTCATCAAGCTGGCGGACAATTTCCCGGATACGGGACATGTTGGACGCATAATCAACAACCACCAGCGTATTGCTGTTACGGTTTGCGATCACCTGACCCGATGGGTTCAGTACCGGATTGATCATCTGAGCGGCTTCGACAGCGCTGAAATAATTCAGACGCAGAATTTGTGTGACGAAGCTTTCGCCATTCACACCCATTGTCGGGATGGAAGCTGTTGCAGACGCAGTCGCCTCAGGGACAATACGATAGGTGCGGTCGCCCGCTGGCACAGCCACGAACTGGTGCACACGCAGGGTAGACAGGAAAACATCAAAGACTTCCTGAGTGGTCAACGGCGTCTGCGAGGTAACAGTCACACGCCCGCGCACCTGTGGGTGTACGATAAAGGTGTAGCCTGTCAGGATAGACACATCTTCGATCAGGTCTGTCAGTTCGACATCGTCAAGATTGATGCGATGACGCTGCTCGCGCGGCGTATCGACCTGCGCATTTGCAACCGGCATGGCCAGAACGCTACCGAAAGCGAGTGCCGCCAGAATGCGTTGCGAAAGACCTGTAAGCGTTCGCATGCTCTTCATTTCATTGCCCATTGTCTCGTCCGATCACCACGGTCAGAGGAAATGTCCGACCGTCCCGTTCCACCATAAAGTCGAGTTCGTCCGCGCTCTGAAGTGTCTGATACAGATCAGAAAGCGAATCTTCACTGAGGTCGTATGAATTGACACTCAGCAGAATGTCATTTGTGCGCAGTCCGGCACGCGCCAGAAGCTCAGAACTGGATGAGCCTTGTATCTGCAGCACAGTCCCGCCTGAGTCGCGACCAACCCGCCGAACCGTCACATCGCGGTAAAATTCATCCAGCGTAGACACGTCCACGCGATTTGTTGTCTGCGGCGGCGCAGCGCGCTCAACCGGCTCAGCGCGGGCTTCAGACTGCGCTGTTTCACCAACATCGCCAATCACGCTCAGCTCACGCGAGAAAAGTGCTTCCCGATTGCCGTTCCGGCTCAAAATCACGCGATCTGCCAGAATGCGCTCCAGGGTCACCCCGGAGAGGATAATGTCGCCTTCGCGAAACCGTTTGACCTCATTGTCCGGCGTCTGGATACGCGCAAAACTCTGTTCACTTGAAGAGGACATAAAGATTGACCGGATCGCCAGGTTCAGCGTCGTTTCCGGAGCATCCGTTTCTTCCGTGACCGGCGCGGCTTCTAACTCGCGGCTGAATGGATTGAATGTTCGCAACAGGTTCGGGTTGGCCCGAATACGTTGCTCAGTATCACTCGCTTGCGGACGATAAGCCGTCGTCGACACATCCACGAATGAAGCGGGCGACAGAATAGTCCAGACAAGCCTGGCGATGAGAAGTCCGAGAATGAGAACCAGAGCCAGATCAACGGCGAGACCGACGCCCTTTCCGAGCGCTCCCTTTCGTTGAAGGAGCGACGCGCCGGTATTTGCTGCGTTCGCGGACTGACCCAAATGACTACTCATTATTTTCAACTAAGCCGGGACGATAATACATCCCGGCTTAATCCGATAACTACACAATGACTATCAGTAAACCTGACGTGTCAGCGTATGACTTAGAATTCATGCTTAATTCCAAAAGAGAAGCTCTGACCAATGTCATACGTATCGACGTATACGGTCACACCGCCACCCTGTTGGTACGCCTCATAATCATCGCCGAGCAGGTTAGATGCATTGAACGAGAATTCATACTCTGAACCATAAATCTCAAACGGTCGATTATAAACGAAGTCCAGCGTCATAGGTGGTTCTTCCAGAATAGCTGGGAGACCATCTGCGATGGATTCACCTGAACGGATACGCTCGCTCGCATAATTGAACAGGATGTTCATTTCAGAACCCGTGTCATTATTGCTGAGACCAAGCTGCAGGTTGAACAGGTGTTCGGATTGCCCCTGAAGGCGACGTCCGCCATTCAGACGCCCGGATGCATCCACGACAGACGCAACCGGAGAGGTTGGCGTACCACCGTTGATGATGGTCGTACCGTTCGTGTCGATCTCAGAGTCAGACCAAGTATAGTTGGTTTTGAGCGTGAAATCGCGATTCTCAAAGAAGCCGATATCAGTCCAGTCATACAGTGGCAGAACCTGCTCATACTCGACTTCGAAACCGTAGAGTTCAGCCGCCGGAACGTTCACAAAGCTGGTGTTTGTCACGTTACCAATATTAACGAGAACTTCCTCGATCGGGTTTTCCATTTCCTTGTAGAACGCACCCAGCGTCAGGAATTGTCCACGGTCGAAATAATACTCCGCGCGGATGTCATAGTTCGTGATTTCAGCATTCACGAGGAACGGGTTACCCACGAATGACACGTCCGTTTCAGTGTTCACGAACTGCGTCGGCGCAAGTTCACGGAACTGAGGACGGGTCAGTGTCTGAGAATACCCAAGGCGAAGCTGGAAGTCCTGGAATGGCGTGAAGGTGATGGTCGCTGCTGGCAGGAAGTCTTCCTTGCTGTCACAGCTGTCATCAGGCTGACGCTCAACACAGGCTTCAACGTAATTGCCTTCAGCCGGACCATTGATCGTGACTGTATCAACTGCCTGAAGTGCGGATTCATAACGACCACCAATCGCCGCGCGAATGAATGGCGTAATCTGTGTATCCACCTGGAAGTAAGCCGCATCCGTTTCGAGGGTTGCGATATAGGCTTCCGGGAATTGAATGCCGCCGGTTTCCTGAATGGAGCCCGGGCCGTCATTCGTGAAGAGCGCGTTATAGATATAATCCAGACGGTAGCCTTCAGCGTTATCGAGGCTGCCAATGCCGGTAATATCAAAAATGCGAACAGTCGCGTATCGGTCGTTTTCTACATAAGAATAACCACCGGTCAGGTTCACTTCACTGAAGAAGTCACCGTCAAATTCCAGCGGCAGCGTTACGTCCACACCGAAATCGGTCGTATCATCGTTCACGTCGCTGTACTGCACGCGGTTCGCTGAAGGTGAGGACGACAGCGAATACATTGGGCCGTCATTCTCGGAGCGATAACGGTTAGAGAGCTGAAATGGCGCATTACGCTGCGCTTCGGAATATGACGCACGCCAATCGACTTCCAGGTTCATCAGATCCGGGAAAATGTGCTCACCGCTTGCCTGAGTGGTCCAGAGCTGACGCTCAAACCATTCAAGATAGTCGTCGCGGAAGACACCAGCGTCTTCTTCAGTCGTACCGACAATCGTACGGGCTTCTTTCTCAGAAGACCGTGTGCCGAGCGCAGTGAATTTGAGCTCATGATCGTTGAAGAGTTCGAAACCGAGAACGCCCAGAGCGTTCACGCCAACTGTATTCTGCGTAGAATTACGCTGACGCTGTTCTTCGGCCTCAATCTCAGGACTGTTTGCGGATGGGCGCACAGCCTGACCGCGAATACCAGAACGTGAGGTCCACTCATTAGAATAACCAACAGAGCCCAGAATACCCATGGTGATATCTGGCGTAATGTCGAAGCTGTCGCCGCCCGTCATGCCGAAGCCGAAATCGACACCGATATTGCCAGACTGCATGACCAGAAGAGAAGAATCGTCGGTCAGCGCGCGGCCAAATTCAAAGTTCTCAGACGTCAGGTCAAACCCCGGAAGGTCACGAGCGCCATCATCGAAACCAAGAATGTCAGTGTCGGACCCATCATACATCAGGCCATGCTTGAGGTTGGTTTCTGTGTCGCCACCAATGTCGAAAGACACTTCAAAGAAGCTGTCATCAGGAACAGCGCGCGTGCGAATGTCTACAAGGCCACCGCCAAACTCGCCCGGAAGGTTCGGAGAGTAAGTTTTCTGAACAAGAATGCCAGAAAGCGCTGAGGTCGGGAAAAGGTCGAGCGGCGCAACGCGACGAAGCGGCGCCGGGCTCGGCAAAGGAGACCCGTTCAGCGTAGCACTTGAATAGCGCTCATTCAGACCGCGAACATAGACGAATTTGTCGTCGGCGGTCGCAACACCTGCAAGACGGCGCAGCGCAGCAGCAGCATCAGAGTCGCCCTGCAGCTGGAAATCGCCTGCGTCGAGAAGGCTGGAAACTTCAGAAGATGAGCGGCGCTCATCCGGAATATAGCGATAACGGACCTGAACTGTCTCGAGCGTGCGGGCTTCCTGCGGCTCGGCAGTATCAACATTCTCTGAGGGAGGCGTAGTGTCCGCCTCTTGCGGGACAGCCGCTGAAGCAAACAGAAAAGACGCACTAGTCAGAAGCATTGCGCGGACTGGCGATTTACGGGTGATCATTATTTCCCCCAAAAAAGAAAAAAGTGGGACCGTCCCACATGTTGTCCGAAAAACAGGTGGAGCCGGGAGACACTCTCCCGGCCCCTCCAATTGAGTTTACTCAGTCAGGTTACCGTCTTCATCGACGGTCCAGCCGATGAACCAGTCGTCAGTTGCGTCAGCAACAGCACCAATGTGCGTCGTTGCTTCAAGCGTACCGATGCCCGTTACGTCGTAAGCTGGAACTGCGTTTTCGTTGTCGCCAGGAACAACACCCGGACGGCCCGCGCGGAAGGTGAAGCCAGACAGGGTCTGAGAACCTTCAACAACATTGTCCGCAGCATCTGGTGCTGGTGGATTGTCGCTGTCGTTGCGGAAGTTGTTGGTGTTGTCGAGGAACATAGAAGCGATGACGAGGTCACCATTCGTGATGTTGTCGATCGTGGACTGGTCATCAACATCGATACCGTCGTCGAAGCCGACAATGATACCGTTGACGATGTTACCAGACATACCGCGGCGAAGAACTGCACCTGCGTCAACTGCGCTATCGCCAGAGTTGATGATGGTGAAGTTAGACAGGTTCGGAGAAGACACTGGCGTCAGGTCGTTTGGACGCTGGTTGTCACCTTCGATACCGCGTGGGTCATCAGACATGTCGCCTTCGCCCGGATAGACGATTGCGTACTGCAGAGAACCCGTCCAGCCGTCAGTCCAGTCGAGAGAGTCATCGCCGCAGCCAAGCGCTACGAGGTGATCTGCAGAAACCGTACCGCCGAAGAATTCGAAACAGTCATCAAGGTTGTTGAAGACCTGAACGTGAGACACTTCAGTGCCAGAACCAATGCCCTGGAATGCGATGCCGTTCAGCTCGTCTTCATTGGTCAGGCGAACACCAGCATATTCGACACGGGTGTAGAAGAGCTGACCAGAGTCATCGTCAGACGTTGCGCCGCCGAAGAAGCCGGAAGCACCCTCACCTGATTTCTCACAGTCGACAGTACCGCCAACAGCTGTTGCATCAGCACAGTCATTGATTGGCGCGCGGCCGTTCAGAACCAGACCACCCCAGATGCCTTTCGTCGTTGCATCAGCAATCGTAGAGCCATCCAGTACGCCTTTGGACGTGAAGACAACCGGGTTAGCCGCTGTACCGTTAGACAGGATGCGGGAACCACGTGTCACGACGAGGTAGTCGTCATTGCCATCAGCAACAACAGTTACGCCTGCATCAATGGTGAGCGTTGCCGAAGCAGAACCCGTAAGTGGGCTTGCTGGGTCTGCACCACGGTCAACACCGATGAACACCGGGCTGACGAGTTCGTAAACGATCTGGTCGCCATTCGAGAGACGAATGTCAGAGGTGATCGCGTTGGAACCATCAATCTGGCAGAGCAGCTTCTCTTCGCTTGTCGCAGCAACGGTGATTGTGCCTGCGTCTTCAGTACCGGTTGGGCAAACAGCTTCTTCTTCGTCGAAGAGTGTGCCCGGCAGAGCAAAGCTCGCCCAGTTGCTGTCGAGCGTTTCAGTCGGACCGAATGCACCGATATATTCGATGTTGGAACCGAAGAATGACTGATCAGCCGCTGGTGCCTGTGCTGGCGTGATGGACGCTTCGGCAGAACCTGGGAAGAAGCCGTCAACCAGAGAACTGTCACGTGCAACAACGTTCATGTCGGCGGTGAAGGTTGGAACACCGTCATCATCTGTCGCGAATGGTTCGTCCGCATCGATCAGAAGAGATTCGATAACCAGATCGCCATTGTCGAAGTTGGTGAAGGTTTGTGTGTCATCAACGTCGAGGCCTATAGGAAAGCCTGAAACAACGCCGTTTACAAACGTACCAGCTGTACCACGACGCAGCAGGATACCTTGCTGGTTGCCCGTGGTGCCGACGAGCGTGAAGTTGGAAATGGTCGGAGAAGACATTGGCGTCAGGTCGTTCGGACGCTGGTTGTCTGCTTCGATGCCACGCGGGTCATCAGAAGATGGAACTGTAGAACGAACCGCTGCGAATTGCAGACGGCCCGTCCAGCCATCAGTCCAGTCCAGAGAGTCGTCGCCAGCGCCGGTGATGACAACGTATTTCGCGTCAACCGTACCGCCGAACCACTCAATGCCGTCATCGAGATTGTTGTGAACCTGAATGTGGTCAACATTCGTGCCGTTACCAACGCCCTGGAACGCGATGCCGTTCAGTTCGTCTTCGTTGGTGAGACGTGCGCCTGCATATTCAACGATCAGATAAGACAGAGAACCCGAGCTATCAGTTGCATCATCGCCACCGAAGAAGCCAGATGCGCCCTCACCTGATTTTTCACAGTTCGCGTCGCCGCCGCTTGCAGTTGCGTCTGCGCAATCGTTGATTGGCGCGAAACCGTTGATGACCAGACCGCCCCATTGCGCGTTCGTGCCAGCGTCAATGATTGAAGAACCGGTTTCTTCATCGTTGATTGCTGCACGTGCCGTCATGCGAACTGGCGCAGACGCCGTACCGTTTACGATCAGCTCAGAACCGCGCGTAACGACCAGATAATCGTCTGTTGCGTTTGCCGTACCAGAAGAAGACGCGCCGAACAGAACTGCGCCTTCCTCAATGGTGAGTGTCGCAGATGTGCCGCCGTCCTGACCGACGAATACAGGGCCCTGCAGAGCGACATAAACGCCCGCCGGGATTGTGACATCAGCGGTGATTTCGCCGCCGGTAGACGAACCGAGTGCACAAACGTCAACGCTGGAGAAGCCGTCAGCAGCAACTGCTTCGAATTGTGTTTCAGTTGTACCGGTTGGGCAGCCAGCCGTTGGAACCAGATTAATGGTAGCCGTTGGAGTAGGTGTAGGCGTCGGCGTAGGTGTCGGAGTTGGTGTCGGTACCGGCGCAGCGGCGCCAGGAGACGTGATATCTGTGTCGGAACAACCGACGAGTGCGATTGCGGCAGCGCTCGCTAATGCGAGCGAGCGCAGGCTTCCTGCGATCTTCATACGTTGAGCCCCCTCAAATGAGCTGTTTGCGTTTACTTCAGTCCAGGAGACGGGGCTCGTTGTGTTATTTCCCATGTCTCCGACAAGACTGAGGGAGCGCTTCGCACACCAACGTAACGGTTTTTTGACGGTCTAAATTTTTTTTCACGGCACAAGATGCGTGTGTTTTTCGCAGCACACAGATTTTATGTTAGCGTTATCATTGGTGAGATTTTCAGGACGGAAGAATAAATCCGCCATAACTCCAGACAATCCAGCATGCTGCACCCAGGAATGGGCCAAACGGCAGATAGACCTTACCGGCCGCCGGAGTGGGGCCGGTTCGCTTTCTACGGCTTATCTGTAACAAAACTGAGACGAAAATGCCTGCTCCGCTGGCAATCACAAGCAGGAAAGGAAGCGAAAAAATTCCGGTCCACGCGCAGATTGCGCCCAGAAACTTGGCATCACCCATACCGATTCCGGCCTTTCCGAGCACCGAATCTGACAATGCATGAATCAACCAGATCAGTCCGTATCCGATCAAAACTGCCAGAATGTGCAACACCAGAGACGCCGAATCCGACAGGGCAATATAGCCAAGACCTGACACCATCATGGGCAGAGTCAGAATGTCAGGGAGCCGAAACTCACGCAGGTCAAACCAGGTGAGCATCAAAATGAAAGCCAGCAGAACAGCGGACCCTATGCCTGCATAACGCGACACTGAGAACAGAAATCCCCATTGCGATCCCGACCAGAAAGCAAGCATGGCTATCGCTGTGATACAGGCCATCGCTATGCTCGCCGTCATGACAGACAGGCCGGTCAGCGAATTTGTCTCTTGGGAATTCTCAGCCACTCTGGCAGACCTTTCGTCTGACTTGCCGTCACATAATAAATACAGGGAGAAAACCAAATGTCAGCCGACTACGCTATCAATGGGGATTTTGATCCGGAATTCGGCGCAGTCGCCGACGCTTTTGTCCGCAATTTCGAGACAAATGGCGAAGTCGGAGCCTCCCTGTGCATTTATCGCCATGGCGAATGCGTCGCGGATATGTGGGGCGGTCACACAGATGAGACCCGCGACACACATTGGGAACAAGACACACTTTCTATTGTGTATTCCTGCACAAAAGCCGCGACCGCTCTTTGCGCGCATCTGCTCGTCGACCGCGGGCAGCTCAATCTGAATGCCCCGGTTGGTGATTACTGGCCAGAATACGCCTGCAATGGAAAAGAGAACACAACAGTTCTCATGATGCTGAACCATGCAGCCGGTGTTCCCGCCTTTCACAACCCAATCAAACAGGGTGGCATGCTGGACTGGGATTACACAGTCGATCGTATCGCGAAGGAAGAGCCATGGTGGGAACCCGGCACCCGAAATGGATACCACCCGATCATGTTCGGATGGACTGTCGGTGAACTCGTCAAACGGATCTCCGGAAAATCTCTGGGCACTTTCTTCCGCGAAGAGCTGGCTGAACCTATGGGCGCTGATTTCTGGATCGGACTTCCTGAAGAACTGGAAGCACGTGTCGCACCCATGATTGCCTACAAGCCAGAACCTGGCACCCAGCTCTCACCCTTCACCATGAAAATGATTGGCGAACCCGACTCCCTTCAGGGCAAGAGTTTCACAAATAATGGTGGGTTGAATTTCAACGCCCGCGAGACACACGCGGCGGAACTCGGCGGCGCAGGCGGCATAGCCAATGCCCGAGCCATGGCCAAGCTATTCATGTGCCTTTCCCCGTCGCAACCCATAGAGATGTTCTCCCGCGACCGGATTGCGGCCATGGGTTATGTCTCCACCGCCACGCGTGATGATGCCACTTTGATGATCCCTACCCGTTTCGGTCAGGGGTTCATGTGCAGCATGGATAATCGCCACATTCGATTTGGCCATGACGCGTCCTTTATCATTGGCCAGAATGCCTTTGGTCATGTCGGTATGGGCGGGAGCTGTGTCTTTTTCGACCCTGAATGCGACATGGTCTTTGCCTATTCGATGAACCGCATGGGTGGGGGTATTCTTCTCAATTCAAGAGGACAAAGCTTAATCGACGCGGCGTATGAATCTCTCGGCTATCAGGGCAATTCGCCCGGATACTGGCTCCGGTAAGCAGTTCTGCGTTAACACATTTTAGGTCAAATTTGATCGAACGACCTTACCGAATCTTGTCTCAAATCCGGTAGACCAAACCTGTAACAACAGGTGGATACGGATGAGTAATACAGCTGAGCAGCTAGAGCTGGACGCGCCGGAGGCGCGCGCGTCTGCCCCTGCACACCTGTATCCGCATGAGGATGGCCGCCCAAGTCTTGATGACATTCGGCCCTTGCAGAACCAGTTTGTCATCGACCGGAAAACCATTCGCGTGCTTGCTCGCGCTATCGATATTGCTGGTCTCAGCCTGCTTGCCCTGTTTTCTGTTTCAGGTCTGGGCATTCCGGTCGCCGACCTGCCGCTGGGCGTTGCCCTGCCCTATATGGCTCTGCCAGTTCTAACCGTCTGGGCGCTGAAATCAGCAGGGGCTTATCGCTTCCCCTTCACCGAAAAAATCCTCGACCATATGGCAAAAGTTGGTCTGGGCAGCAGTTTCGCGCTGGCTGGCCTGCTCTCGTTCAGCTGGCTGACAGGACTGGGTGGCAGCTTCCTCTACCTGTCAGGCACCGCCATGATTGGTGGCATCTTCCTGATGTCCGCCCATGCACATCATGTGAGCTGGACTAAGCACCTGATCCGCAAGGGCCGCCTTTCAGAGAATGTGGTTATCGTCGGCGCGACCGATACGGCATCGCAACTGATTGAACGCAACTCCAAAGACCGCGAACTAAACATTGTCGCCATTTTCGATGACCGCCTTGGACGCGCCCCGATGGATATTAACGGCATTCCTGTCGTCGGCACGCTGGACGATCTGCTGGCATGGGAAGACCTGCCCAATGTTGACCGCATCATCGTCACCGTCACCACCAAAGCGCAAAACCGCGTCCGACTGCTGGTCGAACGTCTGCGCTATCTGCCGAACCGCGTGGTTCTGCTGCTGGATCTGGACGATTATAACCCGGAAGGTGCAAGCCTTGCGCAAGTGGCTGAATCGCCTGCCGCCTATGTGTCTGGCGCTCCTGAAGATGCGCGCCGCGCCTTCATCAAACGTATTTCCGACGTCGTCATTGGCGGCATGATGCTGATCGCATTTGCGCCAGTCATGGGGATCATCGCCCTGCTCATCCGCATGGACAGCCCGGGCCCGGTCTTCTTTAAGCAAAAACGCCACGGGTTTAACAATAAGGTGATCCGCGTCTGGAAGTTCCGCACCATGCGTCCGGACAGTCTGGCCGAAGAAGGTATTATTCGACAGGTCACCTCAGAGGATGATCGTGTAACCAAGATCGGTAAATTCCTGCGCCGCACCAGCCTGGATGAACTGCCTCAGCTGATCAACATTCTGAAAGGCGAAATGTCTCTTGTTGGTCCGCGTCCACATGCCGTTGGCATGACGACGGAGGAAACAGAAGTACATCATCTTGTCGGTGACTATGCCCACCGCCACCGTGTAAAGCCGGGCCTTACGGGCTGGGCACAAATCAATGGCTCGCGTGGTCCAGTGCACACCGCCGAACTGGTTCGCGAGCGTGTGCGCCTCGATATGGAATATGTGAACCGGTCTTCCTTCTGGTTTGACCTTTATGTGATGCTGATGACTGCGCCATGCCTTTTGGGAGACGGCAATGATCGATAGCCTTGAACCCCAGAACGGCCAGGTCATCTCTATCGCCAATCCTGAAGCTGAAGACGGTGAAACCATTCACTGCAATCATCGCTGGCGACGCAGGCAACCGAGCCTGTCTGTTCTCGTACCAACCTATAAGGACAGCGCTGATCAGCTGATTGCAGCTCTGGGCGCCTGTAAGCGCGCAGAAGACATCGAAATCATTATCTATGATGACGGCAGCAATGATCCTGCGCTGAGCGTACGCCTGCGCGAGAGTTCTGAGATGTTTCCGGGCGCAGCCTGTCTCGTCACCAATTCCAGGAATTTGGGACGTGCGGCTGGTCGCAACCGACTAGAAGCCCTCGCCCGCGCGGACTGGCAGCTGTTTCTTGATGCGGACATGGTACCAGATGACGAAGATTTCCTCGTCCGGTATTTCAACCAGATTGAAGAGGATTGCACACCACGCCTGATCGTCGGTGGTTTCTCGCTGAACCTCACGCCGCATTCACGCGACACCGATCTCAATCGGGCCCAGAGCGAACATTCTGAATGCCTGCCTGCATCGGTTCGTAATGAACATCCCGGCCGCTATGTCTTCACCAGCAATGTCCTCGCACACCGCCATATTATGATGATGGTTCCGTTTGATCCGGGCTTTTCAGGCTGGGGATGGGAAGACGTAGAATGGGGTATTCGGACCGCCGATCAGTTCCCTGTCATACACATTGATAATACCGCCACCCATTTAGGGCTCGACACCACTGAAAATCTCATCCGCAAATATGAGAGTTCCGGCGAGAATTTCTGGCGTACCGTGTCACTTCACCCTGATGTCATGACGGACACCCCGCTCTATCGCATGGCGCGTCTGTTCAGCAATCTGCCGGGCCGCGGTCTGGTTCGAGAGCTGACCCGCATCATTAGCCGTTCCCCGAACTGGATAGCGCCGCGATCCGTTCGACTTCTGGCGCTCAAAACCTTCCGCGCCGCAGTCTATGGAGGCGTCAGAAATGGCCGTGCCTAAGCCCTATTTTCCGAGCCGGTCTTTGTTCGCAAAGATTGAACGCCGCCTGACGCAGTATCGGATTGCAGCTCGAGCGGAGATCAAAACGGACAAGCCCGTTCTGTCTCTAACCTTTGATGACTGTCCGATATCGGCAGCCGAAACCGGTGCCAAAATCCTCGAAGAGTACGGTGTTCAGGGCTGCTATTACATTGCCACGGGCATGATGGGCCAATTGTCTGTTCTGGGCGAGGTGACCACCGCAGACCATGTCGCACAACTCGCACTGGCGGGGCACGAAATCGGCGCGCACTCGCATACGCATCTGGACTGCGCAAAGTCCGATTGCGACGAAATCTACGCCGATATTGAGCAGAACATTCAGCAACTACGAGAGATACTGAAAACGCAGTCCATTGAGAGCTTCGCTTTTCCGTATGGTGAAACGCGGTTCAGCGTGAAGAAGAACCTCTCAAATGTCTTCATGACCCTGCGCGGCATTCTGCCGGGTATAAATCGCGGCGTCGTAGATCGCGGTCAGCTGCGAGCTTTCGAGGTCGATAAAACCGAGGCGAGCTTCGAACGCGCCATGGCCGCCCTGGACAGTCTCGCAGAAGAACCGGGCTGGATGCTGATCTTTACGCACGATGTTGCTGAAAATCCGAGCGATATGGGCATGCGCCCGGACCAGCTACGCGCGGTTATTGAAAAGGCACAGGCGCTGGGTATTGAAATCCTGCCGCCAACGGCTGCTGCAAAAAAGGTAGGCCTCGCACACGCATGACCCGCGTTCACACCTCTGTTGTTATTCCAACCGTGCGAAGACTGGACAGTCTTGCGCGCGCTATGGACAGCGTAATCGCGCAACAGGGCGTGGACCCGGCCAGTTTTGAATTGCTTGTTGTGGACAATGATCCGGCAGGTTCTGCGCGACCGGTTGTAGAGCGTTATGGCAATGCGCGCATTCCGGTGCGCTATATTCACGAGCCCAATCCGGGCGTTGCAAATGTCCGCAACACAGCGATTGCCGCAGTAAAAGGGCAGCATGTCGCCTTTCTTGATGACGACCAGTCCGCGCCAGATGGCTGGCTGAAGTCTTTCATTGCGCTACACGAACAATACGGCCCGGCCATCACGTTCGGCCCAGTGGAAACGTCTCTGCCTGATGAAAACATCCGGCATGCCCGATATTTCCGAAAGTTCTTTTCCAGAACCGGCCCGGAAGCCTCAGGCGTATTCGACGAGTTTTACGGTTGCGGAAACTCCTATCTGGATCTCGCGCAAATGCCGAAAGGCGAATATCTGTTTGATCCGAAGTCAAATGAAACCGGCGGCGAAGACGATATCCTCTTCTCAACCCTTGAAGCACAGGGTCATAAGTTTGGCTGGGCGGCGGATGCTTCGGTTTACGAGCATGTGCCTGAAAGCCGGCTGAAGCTGCGATATACGCTGCGCCGCACATTCGCCTATGGTCAGGGACCAACTGTTATCTGCGCGCGCAAATCGCCTCCCGATATTCCTGGAGTCATTTTCTGGAGCCTTGTTGGCCTGGCGCAGGCCGGCATTTACGGATCCATATCCGCATTGATGTTTGTCATCCGGCATGAAGACCGCGCCATCTGGTTCGATAAAACCACTCAAGGTCTGGGGAAGACCTTCTGGTTCGGACCATTCTCACAGAAATTCTACGGCGCTCATATTCGCAGCTAGGCACCGCGTCGCTGTTGTTTGACGGGCGTATTCATGGCGTGAAGTGTCGAGCGAACCGGCATGGCAGTGCGGTGACGACGCGCCCTCTCCTTCTCTTCGCCGCGATTGCGCGCATCCAGAGACAATTTCCCTACCAGCGCCACATACGTCACCCAGGTGATGCTATTCTGCTGTAGGAACACACTCTCCGAGATCGAAAACATCGCAAAGAGAATGAAATAGCCAAAAGCATAGAGAGACGTTGGCCTTGTTGTCATTGTGGTGACAGAGCGCACCAGATTGACCAGAAAATCAAAAATAAACAGCCCGCCGCCCAGCCAGCCAACCGCCAGCACGACTTCCAGAATACCGTTATGTGCCGTTGGAACGATCCATTCGGTTTCCAGACGTACACGATAGGCAGGCATGCTGTCCGCGCCCCAGAAAGCGCCATAGCCATATCCCAGTAATGGGCGCTCTGAAATGAGCTGAATGAGGACTTCCCAAATGTCCGTCCGGCCGGTCAGCGTCAGGTCCCGCCCGATAATGGCGACCACCGCTTCCGGCGCGACAATCAGCACCATATAGGCGGAAATCGCGACGGTAGACATGAGCCAGAGCGAAGAGATTGTGACGAGCTTACCTTTCTGCATCCAGAGATAAGCAAGCAGAATCCCAGAGCCCAGCATCATGCCGAGAAGAGACGTTTTGGAGGTCGACATCAGGACAAGAAAAATCGTGCTCAACAGCCCAAACAGCCACCAGCGGCGATGGTCTTTATCGATCCAAACGAGAAAGCCGAAGAGGAAGCTCGCGCGGGCCATAAAGCCACCCATGGCGTTTTTCTCAAACCAAAGCCCCTGCCATGCCCCCGGGTGGATCTCATGCATCCGACCAAAAGATGGGACCAGACCACCCGCTATCGCATTACCGATGGCAAGAATGATCCAGACGACACCGAAGAGGCGTATCATCTCTTTCCAGCTAAGTGTCGAGGCCAGGTAGAAGCCGAAAAAGGTCGTAAACAGAATAGCGATACCACGGCGCAGACTGGTGCTTGGATCGATCGACCAGAACATACTGGCCACGGCAAGAAGCGCGAGCAGAACGAGCGCAGGTGAACGCACCACCATGGCCACGAAATCGCGCCAGCGCACCACGATGGCGATGGCCGCATATCCATAAATGGGAAGCCAAAGAAAGCGTAGAAATGCGCCCCCTTCAGGGTTTTCGGGCGTCGCAAAAATCCGACTGAGCAGCGCTTCGGAAAACAACAGCATGAACAGACCAATCATGGCGAGTTCTGTGCGGCGTAGCCCGATAAAGAGTGATGTGCGGCGCGGTTCAGTCATCGCCGCACCTATCCTGAAAAGCGATCCGCAAACCGCGCGTCTGATCTGATCTGGTTGACGACCACACCCAGGCACTTTCCGCCATGGGCTTCGATTTCATCTCTCAGACCATTCAGGTCTTCAGCTTCAGTTTTATCTGCGCGCATAACGAGGACGACTGCATCGACATATCGGCACATGGCAAGACCGGCACTTGAGGTTTCGAGCGCCGGTGCATCCAGCACCGCCCAGTCGCACACATTGCGAAGGGAGTCCCAATAGGCTGCCCCCGAACGCACCTGAACGCGCTGTCCGGACTTCACATATTCCTTGCGGAACTTGGACACAAACAGATTGGTATTATCGACCCGATGAATGCCGAGCAATTTCGCGGGAGGGCGCGTCTGGCCATTGCTTGCACGCACCTGCGGCACAAGCTGGTAAAATGGCTGAACGTTCAATGATGCATCAAGCGCCCGCCCCGGACGGCCCATGCGAGGGAATAGATTATTGTTGAACGCGTGATACTGATCATTCCCCATCAGATCGAGGTCCATCAGCCAGCAAGCCTTCGCGCACCGCCCAGAAAGCTGGACAGCCAGAGACGCCGCCACACTGGACGTTCCTTCGCCGGCGCTGGCCGCGATGACCATCACGCTACGCCCTGTGCCGCGGGATGGAATTCGCTCCACACCGCGGACAAGGTCGCCAAGTTCTGATCTCAGATCCCTCATCTTATCCCCTTAAACCCGCCTGACGCTTGCCAGAACGGGTAGCCCCACTGTGCGCGATGCACTGCCAGCCGTTGATAATGTTGTTTTGGTGAACAACCAGATCAGCGCGAACATCAGGCCGGTAAAACCGCCAAACACAACGCCCGCAGCCGCAACAATAAGCTTCATGCTTTTGCCTTGAGATGGCGGACGCGCAGGTTCAAGAATCTGAACGTTTTCCAGTTCCGAGCGCGATACTTCGCGGATCAGACGCTCTTCACCTTCCCGCTCGCTGAGCAGCTGAAGCTGGCTTTCAAGAACGGTACGGTCGCGCAGTAATTCCTGATAGCGTGGTTCCAGACGCGCAAGTTCAAGCTGGCGCTGTTCCAGACGGGAGCGCTGACGCTGCAACTCTTCCAGTCGCGTCTGAAGCGCACTGGCCTCAGCTTCGAGTTCAGCGCGCTGTTGATCAAGGCTTTGAAAGACTTCATTCGGCCCGCGGCGGATAACCCCCGCGCCATCGCCTTGCGAGGAAATCAGGTTTTCAACGTTCTGGATACGCCGATCAATCGCCTGAACCTGCGGCGTGCCCTGACGATAGGTAGACAGAAGCGTTTCACGCTCAATCTGAAGGTCCAGCAATTGCTGCTGATAATTAGTTTCAACATAGAGATCGATCGTTGGCTCAACGAGCGCCAATTGTGAGTTCAGCGCTGAGAGGCGCCCCTGCACTTCACTGCGTTGAGCCTGAATAGAATACAGATTGTCCGTCACCGAACTATAGAGCGACGCCGTGGATTCTCTTTCCGTATTGAAGTCGCCAATTCGGTTCTCGATCAGAAAGGCCTCAACCGCAGAATCGGCCTCAGTCAGTTCGCCCGCCAGAACGGATCTCTGCTGGGCCAGTGCCTCCGGATTGCCGGAGAGAAACAATTCGGTGCGATAGGCCAGATAGGTCTGAACGATTTCATTCAGCACCATTGCGGCAACCACGGGGTCTTCATGCGAGAAGCCGGTGCGGATAACCGGGTTTTTAGGCGCGGCACCCGCGCCGAAATTTCTTTGAAACACTGTCAGGGCACGCTCATAGAGCATTGGACGGTCTTCAGGCTCTGCCTCTTGGTAGGCTTCGTGCAGTTTCGGATAGATCACATCCATACCGACATTCTGCAGCACGCGGTCGAAGATGACCGGGCTGTAGAGCAGCTCCACCTCGGACTCTGTGATCTCTTCCTGGCCCAGAACCGCGTTCGCACCAGAAGACCCTACAATGGGTTCGAAGACGCGCTCATTACCAATGGTGACCTGCACGCGAGATGTCGCGCGATATTCTGTCGGCATGAACATGGCGACAAGCACAGCCAGCGCGACAATCGGCACAGCGATCGCAATCATCATCCATTTGGCCCGCCACAAAAGCAGGAAAATATCGGCAAGAGAAAGCTGCGGCCGGTTCGAACGCCCAGACGTGTATGATCCTGATGCAGCAACGGGCGTCGTTGCGTTTGTCCATCCATCATCGGCTGGCATAGGAATCGGCCTTACAATTGATACAGTATCTAAAGTCGAAACTCCGAAATCGACCTTAATATTTCATTGATGATTAACCCCGATGCTGCCCGTGAATTCAGAAACAAAGAGCCGGTCCATGAGACGTCTTGCCCCCCTCATCCTCGGAAGCATTCTCGGGGCGTGTGCCACCAATGGCGACCCGCCGGTGACGACGAATGGCGTGGTCGGTTTTCAGCCGTATTCTCCGTCTCTTCCGAACTATCGGGTCTTTCCTGGCGATGTGCTGGATATTTCCATTTATTCCGCGCCAGAACTCTCACGGACGGTCATTGTCGGCCCGGATGGTCGCATTCAAATGCCGATGCTCGCGCCCGTCATGGTCGCCAACCGGACCATTCCTGAGATCAATCAGATACTCTACCGGGAGATGAGCGCGCGTCTCGTCGATCCAACACTGGATGTTGTTGTGAGTGAATTTGGGCCACAGCGCATTTTTGTCGGCGGACAGGTTAACCAGCCCGGCGTCATCGAGATTGATGGTCAGATAGATGCGCTTCAGGCCGTCATCATGGCGGGCGGCTTCAACGATTCCGCTCGCGAACGGCAGGTCATTCTGGTTCGCCGCTCCCCAGAGGGCGAAATCAGTAGTTATTCGCTGGATGTCCGCGCAGGCTGGCACAATCCGGAACTGGCCCAGCTTGGCCCACTACAGCGGTTCGACGTGATCTACGTCCCACGCTCGCGCATTGCGCAGCACAATCTCTTCATACAGCAATATATCCGAGGGGCTTTGCCCATCGATTTCAGCCTGTATTACGACGTTCTTGGCGATAGCCGGAACTAACTCCGCCAGACTTGCCGGGCGATTTAAACGCCCGGAGCATCTCAGCTCACACCGTACAGACGCGCTGATTGATCAGTTTGCGAGGGAAAGCCATTCACGAGCGGCTTTCTGAGCCAGAGCGATCTCGTCGCTGCTCATATAACCCGCCAGTTCTTTTCGGGATTCCTTTGCCTCGGAATACCCGCGAAGGGCAGCGAGGTTGAACCATTTATGCGCCGTCACATAATCAACTGCGACGCCCATGCCCGTAGAATATACGAGACCCATGCGGTAAAGATCTTCCGCGTTAGACTCAGCACCCAGTTCTTCACATGGGGATTCCAGTTTGCTTTCAGCAAATGCCATCTGTCTTGCTCCACACCAATGATGCCGCCTCGTTCTGAGGGCCGTCACATCTTGATTTCACCCGTCAACTCGCGCTGACATGGAAAGTAAGACAAGGATAGATTTCTGGATGGTTAATCAAAATACTTTTACAGAGGGCCGAATTCATAGATTCTTTGCAAGTGAAAGACTCTGTTTATTGACCTTTATGAAGTACTAACGATTCAGTCTCGTTTTTTGCTTATCTGCATCATATTCCGTATACCTGCGACGACGCGGCAATGGAAATTTCCAGAGCTTATCGCTATCTAGCTGGCAATTCAGAAGGTAATTCGCTCATGGACTCTCTAAAACCAATCTCTCTGCCCGCTTCAGAAGCAGACGATGCCGCATTCACAAAGGCTCTGATGACCTCTTTCATGGAAACAGGTTTCGCCGTGATTGCAGATCATGGTGTGGACCAGTCCGTGATCGACAAAGCCTATGATGTTTCACGCGCATATTTCGAGCTGCCGACTGAAGCGAAGATGCAGTATTTCGATCCGGATGGCGCAGGTCAGCGTGGCTACACGCCTTTTGGCAAGGAGAACGCCAAGGGTTTTGCTGCGATGGATCTGAAAGAGTTCTGGCACACAGGCCGCGAACTTCCTGAGGGTCACCCATATCAGGCGATCATGCCGGAAACGCCTTCTGTTTCTGAAGTGCCTCAATTCGATGAAGCGACACAGGGCCTGTTTAAAGCCTTTGATGAGCTGGGCCTTCGTATCCTGCGCTCGGTTGCGTCGGGTCTTGGCCTGGAGCGCGACTGGTTTGCGGATAAAGTCCGCTATGGCAACTCAATCCTGCGTCTTCTGCATTATCCAGCGCAGACAACGCCTCCACCTGAGGGGTCTGTGCGTGCGGCCGCACATGAAGACATCAACGTAATAACGCTTCTGCTCGGTGCCGACGAAGCCGGCCTTCAGGTTCTGCCACGCGGCGCGAAGGATTGGATTTCCGTTCACGCCCCTCCGGGCACGCTCGTGATCAATGTGGGCGACATGCTTCAACGCATGACCAATAAAGTTCTCCAGAGCACATCCCACCGTGTCGTGAACCCATCGCCTGAACGCTCGCGCTTCAGCCGCTATTCCATGCCTTACTTCCTGCATTTCGAGCCGGAAGTGGAAATCCGTTCTCTGCCTGGCTGCGTTTCAGAAGACAATCCGGACCATTTTCCGGAACCAATCACTGCCAATGAGTATTTACTTGAGAGACTTCGTGAAATCGGCCTTCTCAAGACCGGCATGTAGAGACATTAATTTACGTTCAGCTTGCATTCAGCTTCCGTTAAGTATCTCTTAGGTGTGTGTGTGTGAGGGCCCAGACCTGGAGATACTCCGAATGAAACCATTCAAATTTCTCGGCATATCGCTTCTGGCTGGCAGTATGATCTCAGTTTCGGCGCTTCCGGCGTCAGCCCAAAGTCATGGCAATCGCCATAATAGCGGTTACGGACAACAGAATCATCACGGCTATTCGGGCAATCATCGCTCGTACAACAATAATGGCAGCCATGGGCATAACCGCGGTTCGAACCATCAATATGGTCAGAACAATCGCGGCAATTCTCATTACAATGGCAATCGCGGGAATTCCCACAGCTACGGCAACCGCGGCAACACCCATTATAATGGTCACAGCCAAAACAACCGATACAGCAATAACCATCATTATAATGGCCGGTCTTATTCCAATAACACCCGTCATTATCAGAATTATCAGTATCGTCCGCCGGCGCAGCATTATAACCGCGGCACGACCTATACCTATAACAACTACTCGTACAATACGGGCTATCGCGGCTATAACACCTACCGTCCTGCCCCTGTCGTAAATTATGGGTATCGACCAGGTTATGTGCCGCGCTATCGCGTCGGGCACCAGTTTGCCAATCACGGTCATTATGTCGTGAGCAATTATTCCCGTTATGGCCTCTATGCGCCGCCTCCGGGCTATCGCTGGCTGCGCCATGATGGCGATGCTTATCTGGCCACCATCGGCACTGGCATCATTGCCGGGGTAGTTGTTGGCGCCATTTTGTCGAACTGATCTAAGATTTTGGTCTTAAATAAAAGCCCGGCCACTGTGCCGGGCTTTTTTTGCCGCTCTGAGGCTCCCTCAAAATCTCTCAACCAGGCCAGTCACTTGCTTGTTTAATGACGCGCTAACCCTGTGCGCGGGGCACTATATCCCCATTTCCGCCTTAGTTTTGCACCGATTTCGGGAACTCATTACAGATTGGAGAGTTAACAGGATTGTGATACCCATAGAGATAGAGCTGACATGAAAAAAACTTTTCTTCTTCTCACCTGCGCCTTTGCCTGTTCTTTGCCTGCCGCCCAAGCAGAAGAAGAAACGTTTTACTCTCAAGTACATACGACGCTAAATTCAGCGATTACATCAGCCCCCCCCATCTCTGATGTTTCAGAAATCCCAGCAGGTACCCAGCTTTACCTCGCGCGACCAGAAGCGAGCTTTGGTTCGGACCTAACGACGAGCTCCGGCCCACAGCCGTATGAGCCAAACGGCTATGCCCGCGCCAATGACACACAAGTTTCGATGAATTTGTCACCCACAGTGACCTTTGGCGGCGATGAAGAACATTCAGGCCTCTATTTTTCGCCCCGCTTCACTGAATATCAGACGAATGATGCAGGCGTAGAAAGCTATTCGGCAGAGATCCGCCTCGGCAATGTGGTGGAATTCGAACGCGGCACTCAGCCTAAAGGCTGGTATGTATTCGCTGCAGCAGACGGTGAAGCGCTCAGCCTCAACACACGTAGCTTTAATGACGGCGCCAATGGGCCTATGTCGCTTAGCCTTGATGATCAGATCACGGTCGGCGACCTTCAGACGGGCGTTTCTACATATTTTGGCGGAACGCAGTTCACAGTCAGCTATATTGAGACGGAAGCCTCATTCTCATCACCGGGCGGTCTGTCTACGTCGCAACGCGAACGCTTTGCCGGTTTCTCACTGGCCCGCGAATTCTGATTTTAAAGACTATGCGCTGCAGCTCGGACAAACCGCCGGTCCCCGGCGGTTTTTTTGTGCCTGCTCCACACACGCCAACCAAACACTGCAGGTTTGTGCAGCGATCAGTCGAAATCGCGTGTCCATTCAATAGACAGGTTTTCGCCCTCACCCGGAACGGTGTCCGCCGTGACAGAGATGTTATCGCGTGGCTCCCATTCAACGCTCACACCTGCACTGCCCTGCGCATTGGATGAGACTTCCAGATAGACATCCTCTGAAAGATAGCGCCCGGTAGCGACTGTGAAATCACCGGATTCGTTCTGGCCTACGTCGAGAGAATCGAGGCCTGCCAGTTGCTCAATACCGCCCAGCAGATCAAAGCCTCCACCGCCGCCCATCTGAGCCAGCGCCGCCGCAAGCCGGGCTGTTTCGAGGGCTGTCAGCTGTGAAGGCGAACGACCGAAAAGAACACGGGACAAAATTTCATCTTCAGGGAGTGTCGGCTCAGCCTCCAGCGCCACGCGTGGTCGACGCGGCGTACCTGAAATCAGAACGCGTGCTGTGAAGTCATCTGCATCACGCTCTGCTGTGATATTCAGACGCGCCATCATTGGGTCACCCTCCAGGCGGACTTCGCTATCGACGAAAGAGAAGCGCTTGCCCAGAAGGTCAAATCGTCCGCGTACAATACGTGCTACGCCATTTACCTGAATATCAGACACGTCACCTGTAATCTGCGAGGTAAGCGACATTTCCGCGTCCATGCCCTGCCCCGTCACGCTGAGACGACGCGGCGCGTTTAGAGAAACATCCAGCTGCACCCGGCGCTGCGGTTCTGCTTCTTCTTCTTCCTCTTCACCGAAATTCACATCCAGCGTTGTCACGCCAGATCCAGTCGGAAGACGGTCCAGGTCAATACTGCCCTCATCCAGCGTCAGATCCCCCGTAATAAGCATGACCTCATCACGAAGTTCCAATCCGAACGTGCCAGAAGTCACCGCGCGGCCTTCGCGGCGTTCAGCAATCACCAACTGATCAGCCTGAACGCTGATACTGCTTTGCCCACTGCCGCTGAGGCTAAAGCTACCTGTACCGCTCAGTGAGCCACCTGTGCGTCCAAATGCGGTGAATTCCGTCAGGTTTACAGCCTGATCAGTAATATCCGTATACATTTCGATGCGATGCAGAACAGTTCCCAGACCGGCATGTTCAAACCGGCCTTCACTCATATTCAGATAGCCATTCAGACTGTCGGCTTCGAAGGGAATACTGCCTGTCAGGCTGGCATCAATCGCGCCCAGAAGAATGACCTCATCGCTCAGAACGAGGCTGGAAAAATTGTCTACACGTCCATCAAGCAGCGCTTCAAATCCACCATTGCCCTGCTCATTCAGGGCAAGTGACAGCGTATTCGCATGCGTGATGACCGGTATATCGGCAGATATCTGCGCATTCAGCGCCTGACCTTCAGCCGTCGAAAGGCGCGCTGACAACATCTCATCGCGCAGGTCACCCGTCAGGTTGAAGGTGATTGGCGTCATATCACGTTCGACCCAGGCCACACTCCGAAGCGCACCTGTCATGGACCCGACCAGCGTATCAGCGGCCTCTTCCAGATGGATGCGGGCATCCATAGTCCCGTTCAGTGGCGCACGACCGCCAGCTTGCATAACACTTTGAAGCTCAACATCTGCCAAGGTGATATTCAGGCGGTCGGTCGCTTCATCAGAGAGTTGAAGTGCAAACTCGCCGCCGAACAGGGCGAGGCTCAACTGTCCTTCTGCACCCTTGGCAGACTGGGCGAAGCTGAACGGCTCGTTCGACTGAATAGTTTCATTGCCCCAATCCAGCGAGATCGTACCCGTGGTATTTCGGCTGGCCTCAGAAAGCGAAACGGCACGTCCCGAGAGTGTAAGCTCTGTCGGCTGCGTCACTTCGGCAACTGTCAGCAAACCTGTCAGGCCAAAATTGTAATCAGCCTGAGCTAGACTACCGGACACATTCAATGCCAGTTCGCCGCCCTGAACAGGCCCGGTATTGATTTCAGACACAGTGCCAGAAACGCTCAGATCTCCACGCACTCGACGGGCCGTTAAGTCGATGCTCTGCGCAGGCAGCCCCTCCGGCAGATCACCAGTCAGACGCACGTCACCAATGACCGAATCCACATCCCCGCCTTCGCCCGTCACATTGCCGGTGAGAGCAAGCGTCTGCCAGCTTCCCGAGACATTCTGAAGTTGCCAGTTTGCGCCTTCGAGCGCGATATCTGAGGTCAGCTGTAATGGCGCGTCGTCCATATCGCCGCTGAAGTCAGCCTGCGACATGAGTCCGCTACCGCTCCACACACCATCCAGTGCAAGCCGTGGCCCTATGATCCTACGGTCACCAGTGATCAGTTCGTCACCTGTCAGAACAGCACTCAATGAAAGGTTTTCAGGCGTGCCTTGCGCTGTAAAATCACCTGCAGCGCCCGAAAATGTGGATGCAAGCGGATAGTCTTCAGCTGTTTGCAGACGCGCAGCCACATCCAGAACGCCCTGCACCGAACGAGATGCCCGGCCCGTAAGTGTCACTGCGCTGGTGTTCAGCGAAATGTCCGGCAAACTCATTGCGCCCTCATCGGACACCCAGCCAGACGCACGCAATTCCACGCGCTCGCCCGTCCATTCACTTAGCGCCGAGGACGCATCTGAAAGCCGCGTCCCGTTCAGGCGTAGGGAAACCTGTGAACGGCCGGAGTTGTCGCCGCGCCGTACTCGCCAGCTTCCGCGCACCAATCCGGTTTCGTGCAGATCAAACTCAGCAAGGTTCAGACTGACTTCACCATCCAGATTTGCCTGTACGCCGTTGGTCATCAGCACATCGCCATTCGCATTTACCCGCGAACCGGGCGTCTGAATGGAAACCGACGCAATATCAGCGGCGAGAGTTTCAACGTCCAAAGAAGAATCAATGTCGATAAGCGCCCATCGAATTGCGATTGTGCTGTCACTGTTCGCAATTCGAATGCCTTCGGCACGCAAATGCTCGTCACTCGTCACCAGCCCCGCATCATAATGAACACTGAGCGGCCCATAGACACGCTGAATACGCGCAGACGGCGCAGTTAGCGTTTCGACGGTCACGTCTCCATCGAAGCCAAACTGTTCGCCGCGTTGCGCAACATCACCAACCAGCGAAATGCGATCTGCGGAAATGGCAACATCGCCCATGAGATCGCCGGGCCGGATCACCTGCATAGACACACGTGCAGACCGAACGTCATCGATCGTACGGATATCCACTGCAGACAGGCTCAGCACATCACTGCGGACAAAAAGAGCGAGCGTTTCCAATGGCTCTTCAAGGTCCAACTCGCCGAAGAACTCTATGCTATTGCCGACCCTGTCAGCATGTTCTGCGCTCAGCGGATGGCGCAGCATATCCAGCGTACCTTCAAAGGCGTGCAACCCATCATCAGGTGCGAAAGTCGCCCTGATCCAGCTTTCATTGTTCAGACGGGCATCGAGAGCTGCGTTCAACTGGCTCGTATCACCAGAGGCTGTGAACTTGGCTGATACGGCCTGATCCGCATCCAGTTGCAAGAGCCCCGCAAACAGCCCACCAGCCGGACCATTCAGTTCCAGTGCGCCTGTCAGCGGAGAGGTTTCATCCCAGCTTACATTGCCAACAAGACGGTCACCGCCTTCGGCCTCCGGCTCGACATTCACTTCGATCAGTCCGGTTTCCGGCGTCCAGACGAGCGCGCCGTTCACCGTGCCCGACACAGCTTGCGGGAACACACCTTCATCCAGCGCCAGTCGTCCAATGGCCAGCTCTGTCAGATCGATCGTTTTGAGCGGTGAGCCGCTCTCTTCTTCGTCTTCACTTGGGATGAGAACCGGGCGGCGCGTGAGGTGAATTTCCTCTGCCGTTACCGCATCAATAGCGAGATTTCGACCAAGCAAGGGAAGTGGTCGCCATTCCAGAACGATACTGTCGGCCTCTGCCCAGACACCGTCCTCGTCACTCACAGTTAGGCGTTCAATTGAGATGCTGGACAGAAGGTCGCCTTCAAATCCGTCGATCTGAACGGTTTGCCCCTGCACTATCATGTCTTCGAGCTTGGCTTCGAGAAACTCGCGCCCAGCCGACGTGGCAAGAAGAACGCGAATGAGCACCAGCGCTGAGACTATGAACAGCAACACGCCGATCAGGATTTTGCTCCAGAGCGGGAAGCGAGAACGACGCTGTGGCCGTTCAGATGATTGTGTATCAGCCATCAGAATGCCTGCCCCAGAGCAATATAAATCTGTACCGGATCATCGAAATCGGTTGGATCCAATGGTGTCGCAATATCCACTCTCAATGGACCAGCCGGTGTATCGTAACGCACACCGAAACCAGCGCCGAAGCGCAGGTCACTGAAGCTTGGCAACTCCGTCTCGGACACGCGTCCTGCGTCAATAAAACCGACCAGCCCGATATTCTGACGGAACTGCCAACGCGCTTCGACAGACGTCTCCAGGAGCGCACGCCCACCCAGAGGGGCATCATCATCGGAGCGAGGCCCAATAGCCTGATAAGCATAACCGCGGACGCTGCCGCCGCCACCAGAGAAGAAACGGTCATCAGATGGCAGCGCTTCAATATCCGCGCCCCAGACCGTTCCAAGTTTCAACCGGCCAGCGAGCACGAGGCGTCGATCTTCGCCAAACGGCAAATATCCACGCAGCTGGCCCTCAGCGCGGATGAACTGGCTTTCAGAACTGCCGAAGGCGACGTTTGGATCAACGCGGCCCTCAACCCGCCAGCCTTTGGTCGGGTTCAGAAAATCATCGGCGCGATCCAGACGCGCTGACGCGTACACGCCAAGAAGCTGAAGATCACGCTCGCCAAACTCGTCTTGTTCGTGAATGAGAGAGGCTGTCACGCCATAACTATATGAAAAGTCTGGTCCTTCGACGACTTCATAACCGGCACCAACCGCAAATTCCTGACTGTCAAAGCCATCGGTATTTTCGTTGGACAATGTCGTGGAAAGCACGAGACCACGCCCGTATCCAAATTCGTTTGGTCGGCGCCACTGAACGTCCAGTTCCTGCTCAAGCTGAGCGACTGTAAGCTCTGCAACCAGCAAATCGCCATTTTTGGTCAGGTTACGACGGGTAAACTCTGCCGTGACACCCGGCCCGACATCGGTCGCAATGCTGGCGCCCAGCGCTACCGTATTGCGCTCTCGTTCACTCAGCGTGACGATCACATCATAGACCGCATCGCCATTTTCCATAATGCGGGTCGGCTCTTCGGCCAGGCGAACATTTGCCAGATCAAACAGCCGGGTTTCGCTGAGCCGGCCGGAAAACATGGCAATGCCCTGAGGGGTGTATAAATCGCCAGCCTCAAAGGGGCGCAGACGGTCCAGATAATCGGTCTCAGTGATAATGTCGTCTGGATAGATCACCTCACCCAGTCGGACGCGATGACCTGCACTGACGTTATAGGTGACCCGAAGCTCACCGGCTTCGCGATCGCCCTGCACACGGCGGTCACCAGCCTCCGCAAAGGCGTAACCGTTACGGCGCAGGCTGAATGAGATTTCGCGCTCCGCATCGATGATTTCCGCCGGGATCGCCGTGTCTCCGGCTGCAAGCGTAATTGCGTCAAAAGCGTCCTGCGCCGCCTCAGAGTTGGGCTCCGCATCGGAATAGTCAATTTCCAGGATTTCGATGAGGAACAGCTTACCCGGTTCGACTTCAAGAACCGGGGTCGTCACTTCATTCGTTTCGACATAGGCCGTGATTTGCGGATCGAAATATCCACGCGAATTCAGAATATCTCGCACGGTATTTTCAGCACGCTCAGCCTGTCTGCGCGCTTCAAACAGCGTTTCCGGGCGGTTCTCATCCGTCAGACCTGCTCTGACAGCATCACGAACATCCGACGGCAGAGTTTCACCTTCAAAACGCAATTGCACTTTCTCAGCGAGCGCAGCAGGACTGGCGCACGACATGACTGCGATAGCAGTGAGGAATGATCTGATTTTCAATTTGGATATTACTCTGAACTCTCGGGCCGGTCGTTGGCTCGCCTATATCGTGTCGTTCCGGGTATAGCCCCTCAACGAAACCGTATCGACTGTTTGGGATGAAAATCGGGTCATTTTTATGACCCAACGCACACCCAAACCGAAGGGTTCCATGAAAAAGGGCGTGAATTTATCTGAAATCGCCTGAATTTATCTGAATATCGTTTATCGGCAACTTTCTCGAATGACATTTCTGCAATATTTCTTTGACCTCTGAGTGAATCCATTGAAAACTAAACCCATGTGCAAATGCCCATGGGACGGGCATTTCAGGCGGCATTTCGGGGAGAAATACATTGAAATCCAAATTATTGATGGCCGGTCTGGCCTCTACGTCGTTTTTTGCGCTCGCGACGGCTCTGACGCCAGCAGCTAACGCTTTAACGGTTCGCGACGATGTTACCGTCGCCGGATCTGAAGAATATGCAGATGATCCGCAATGGGATGGTGTGGTCCAGATTTACCACATGTTCCCCGGCGGCTCGATTAATTTCAACTGCTCAGGAACACTGATCAACGCACGCACGGTCATCACCGCGGCGCACTGTTTCAACGATTATCCGTCAGATTATTATTCAGACTATAACGAGCTGATCACACCGATCATCGCATATGGTCCTGACACATTCGACGCACTGTTTGGATGGCTTGGCCAAAGCGAACTCACTGAAACTTATGAGTTTGACGAACGCTCTGGTCTGGTTTTCGCAAACCAGGTCATCATTCACCCGGATGCTGATCCGGCATTTGGTGCAAATCTCGACTTCCCTGCAGCCGATGTTGCGCTGGTCAGCCTGTCTTCACCGCTGGCAAACCTGCCTAGCTACTCCATGCTCTTCAGCCCTGCCCCGGTTGGGTCCCATGTTTCAATGGTCGCCTATGGCGGCCATGGCACAGGTTCGACCGGTGATGTTGGCATTGATGGCAAACGTCAGGCTGGCGAGAATATTCTGGGCATGGTCGGCTCTCAGGTTGACTTCCTGAGCGCTGTGTTCGGCACTGATGCCTCTCCATATTACACGACGCAGCCCGGCGCGAGCCAATCTCAGTACTGGATTGATTTCGACAACCCGGACCGTACCGGCGAAGAATGTGGTCGTAACGACATCGGTGACTGGGCGTGTTCTGACGGGGCCTTCTGGTGGTACTTCGATAACCCGGTCACAAACACCTGGTTTAACAATTCTCTGTCAAATGACATCCTGCCCGGCGACGCTCTGGACTATGAGGCGGGAACTGCCGGTGGCGATTCTGGTTCGCCACTATTCTTTGACGAACTCGGCGACAGCCCTCTGATCGGCGGCGTTCTGAGCGGTGGCTATGGCTTCGTTTCCCCTGTTTCAAGTGGCTATAGCGATGTCAGCTATTACAACCCGCTCTTCAATTTCTACGATTTCATCGTTGAAGCGAACCCATACAAATATGTCAGCGCGATTGAAGGCGATGGCCTCTGGAGCGACCCAACTCACTGGGTGCAGGATCTCGACCCCGGCTATTACATCATCGATGAAGAGGGTAACCTCGTAAACGGCATTCCGGACAGCCCGGAACCTGGCGTTGGCGGCACCGGTCCAAATGAAGGCGTTGTTCTGGACGTTGATATTAGCGGCGCAACAGAAGCTGAAGCTGGTCTCGGCGCAGATGTTTCCGGCATTGATGCATCTGCAAACGGCCTGGCGGGCATAGTCACCTCAGACAACCGTCCTGCTGATGGCCTGGTCGTTTCCGGTGACAGCCTGAACGACATTTCCTTTGACAATGTGACAGGCGGTACGGCGCTCTGGACCGACGATACCTCAGAGTCAGAGCTTGTCACTTACCTCTATGGTGACATCGGTTCTCCTACCGCTCTGGCAGGTCCGGGCAGCACGGGCTTCGTTCCAAATAACGGCCTGACTGCAGGCGGCTTCTACAACTATTTCGACGTGACGCTTAGCGCAGCTGGCACGACGACGCTCGATATTTATGCCGAAGTCGACAGTTTCAGCATCGATTATGTCGACGCCACACTGAACATCACAGAAGACGGCACGCTCTTCTCCATCATCGACACTCAGGTCTTTGGCGGAACACTGCACAATGACGGCCTTCTGGTTTCCCGTGACGTTCTGAACGTTCTCGGCACGATTTCCGGTTCGGGCGCAATCTTCGCGGATACGGTGTTCAATGGCGGCTTGCTGGCACCGACTGAAGGCATGTCGATTTATGGTGATCTCGTACTCACCTCACTCAGCGCGTTCGGCTATACCGGCAGCTCTCTCTTCGTAGATGGCGACCTCTCAGTCGACGGAACGGTTCTGTTCGGTGTGCCTTACGCCTATGGCGATGAAGGTACGATCATTGAATACACCGGCGAAAGCACGGGAGCATTCGGTGACACTGAACTGGCGGGCGTTCTCTACGCCACCTATTCAGATGAAGCTGGCCTGATCACCTATCAGATTGACGCGAAAAGCTTCTTCAGCATTCTGCCGGAAATCACCGATCCAAGCCTCTCAAGCCTTGTCTATGCGCTCGATAACGCACGCGGCACGTCTTATGAGGAACTCATGTCAATCTACGGCACGATTGACTATCTGGGCGAAGACACGCTGGCTGATGCTCTGGGTACCATTCTGCCAGCAGAGCAATTCTCCATCGGCAACACGCTGTTTGCTGGCAGTGAACAGCTGAACCTTCACCTCGCTCAACGCTTTGCGGCGATCCAGCGTGGGGAAGCAGACGGGTCTGCCTTCAACCAGATGGGCAGCATTGGCGTCGAAGTCGCTGGCAATAACGAGATGATGGCCTTTGCTCAGGCTGCTGAGGCAACTGCCGCAGCGTCTGGTTCGGGGAGCGTTTCAGACTCAGCTGATGGCTGGGGCACGTTCGTTCAGGTCAGCTATTTCAATGGCGATGAGACCAACCCTCTGACCGCTGAAACCAGCGATCTGGACGGTCTGGCTGTTACCGCTGGTATCGACCGCATGCTGGAAGGCGGACTGCGCGTCGGTGCGTTCCTGAACTACACAGACGGCGAAACCACCTTCACCTCATCCGTTGGCGGCGTTGAAGTCGACGGCATTTCCGGGGGTCTCTATGCGGCTTACGCAAATGAGAATGGCCTGAACATGAATGGTTATATCGGTGTCGGTAGCAAAGACATCACCATCATGCACACAGACGGCCTGACCGGCAGCATGATGACGGGTGACACGGAAGCTGAAGAGTTCCTGCTCGGCGCAGAACTCTCTCGCGTCTATGGCACCGGAAACCTGCTCTTCATGGAGCCTGCAATCGGCGTTGAATATGTCGGTCTTGATGTTGATGCCTACTCCGAAACGGGTGGCGGCGCGGCTCTGACGATCGGCGATCAGCTGCTCTCAACCGCACAGGCTTATGTCGGTTCGGACTTTCACTTCTATAACCCGGAAGACCCATCCCCACTGCGTCCGACACTTGGCGCATACTGGGTGCACGACCTGGCAAATTCAGGAGAAGAAGTTGACGCAGAGTTTGTTGGCGCGGCGGCCAGCGGCTTCACAACTTATGGCCCGGGCACAGACAATAGCTGGGTCGAGCTCAACGCTCAGCTCGACTATTACAGCTCTGACAGCCTGACCTTCTCTGGATTTGTGTCTCAGACCATCGGTCGGGATGAGCTGGATCTGACCGCTTTTGGCGTAAATATCCGCAAAACCTTCTGATCCAGATAGCCTCTGACGAAAAACCCCGGCAATGCCGGGGTTTTTTATTGCCAGCGCGGCCTGTTCGTTCTGACATAGGAACACAACCAATACGTTTCGGGGTTCCCATGTCTCTTCGCCAGCTCGCACTGCTTCTACCTGCATCCACCCTGCTCTTTTCCGCCTGCGCAACGCAAAGCGCCCCGGTCATGCCGGTCGAAACGGAAACACCTATGGCTGCCCTGGAATGGTCCATCGTGGTTCATGGCGGTGCCGGTGTTATCACACGCGATGCAATGTCTCCTGAAACTGAAGCCGCCTATGAAGCAGCCCTTGCTCATGCGCTGGATACAGGAAGCGAGATTCTTGCCTCAGGCGGCGCAGCGATTGATGCAGTCGAAGCCGTCATTATGGGGCTGGAAGATAATCCGCTCTTCAATGCCGGTCGCGGCGCGGTGCTGACTGAAACCGGTGAGTTCTCGCTGGATTCCTCCATCATGGCCGGTGACACGCTGAACGCTGGCGCCGTCGCAGGTCTTTCCAACATCCGACACCCTATTTCCGCAGCCCGCGCAGCCATGGAAAACTCACCGCATGTGATGCTCGCCGGTGAAGGCGCAGACCAGTTCGCGGCCGAGCAAGGGCTGGAGGTCGTCGACCCGACTTACTTCTTCACAGAGCGTCGCTGGGATAGCCTCATACGCGTTCTGGAACGTCGCGGCGTTGAAGCCCCCGCTCATCCGCTCGGTGCTGCACAGGAAGATGAGCTCTCAATGCTAAGCTTCCCGGACGACCGCAAATTCGGCACGGTGGGCGTTGTCGCCATGGACCAGACGGGCACGATTGTAGCGGGCACTTCAACCGGCGGCACGACAGCTAAACGCTGGGGCCGGGTCGGCGATTCTCCGGTTATTGGTGCAGGCACCTATGCGGCTAACGGCGTTTGCGGTGTGTCAGCGACCGGCACGGGCGAGTATTTCATACGCCTTGCCATCGCTTATGCGATTTGTGCGCGGATTGAGCTTCTGGGCGAGACAGCCTCTGAAGCCGCGGATCATGTCATCCATACTCAACTCACAGGGCTGGAAGGCGATGGCGGCGTGATTGTGCTGGGACCGGACGGCACGCCAACATGGTCGTTCAACACCGAAGGCATGTACCGCGCCTATGCGACCTCTGAAGGCCGACGTGAAATCGAAATCTATGAATACAATGAGGGCGCCTTTTAGGGCGCCCTGTTTTGGTTTGATTGTCTGATCGATCAGAAACCGATTTCCGCACCCTCAAGGCCCGGAAGCTTCAAGAGGATCAACAAGTCGCGCAATTCCTGACGGGCAGCCACATGGCTCATCGTGAAAGTGATGTTCGAGCCCTCTTCTGTGAGATCCAGCAGTGTAAGCCCCATTGGGAAGAGTTCGCGATAAATCACACGTTCCGACAGGCCTGGCGCAAGACGGAAGCCAATCCGGCGGGCCAGATTATGCAAAGCCTCACCTACGCGCTGTTTGTTGCGCGCTTCCAGCGGAGACATACGGTTACGCATAACCACCCAGTCGATCGGACGACGCGTTGTCTGCGCTTTATGCTTACGACACGCCCAGACCATTTCCGCGTAAAAGCTTGGACGAACGACTTCGAGGCTCTGTGGGTTCACATCGCCCAGAAGGTCGAAGTCTACAAAGCTGTCATTCAGCGGAGTGACAAGCGTATCAGCAGATGAATGCGCGAGACGTGACAGGAAGGTGTCACCACCCGGCGCATCGACGATCACATAATCGCAGGTCGTTTTCAGACGCTTGAGGCTGTCCAGAAAACGATGGCTTTCCTCGGCCTCAGCTTCATCCAGATTACGAGCCACACTGGCATCCACGCGCAGCGATTCCGGCATCGGAATGTTTGAGCCTGTGGATTTCACCCAGCGCGTTCTGTTTTCCAGATAGCGGGTAAACGTACGCTGACGGACATCCAGGTCGATCACGCCGACCTTTTTGCCCATACGCATAAGGGCCACAGACAAATGCATTGCGACCGTTGATTTTCCGGCGCCACCCTTCTCGTTACCGATAATAATGACGCGGCATTCATGTGCATCGACCTTCGGCTTGTCAGCCGGCTGAGCCTCAGCACGATCCATGAGAGTAAATCCTTCTGGTTTCACGAACACACTCCGTATAACATAGGACTAACCTCCCCGGTAATAATCCGTTTGGGGGCGCTTCATCTCTCCACCCTGCATTTGCGGGGCAAGCGACTTAGCAAAACTCTCTGGAAGACTGTCGAAGAGATCCGTATCCACCTGATCTCTGACGAAATGGTCCTCAAAGAGAAACGCGTTTTCGACCATGTCTGTGACGCGATCTGGCTTACCCTCAGAAAAGACGTGCTCCTCTTTGCCAAAACGATTCTTCAAACCCGAAAGAGATTGAGACAGGTCTTCAATTGCAGTGTTATCCGGCCGACGAACATGCAGATTGGTCCTTGAAACGTCTTCAAACAACCAATTGTCTGCTGTCGTCAGGGCGACACTCGCAGCCTGTCCTTCTGCTGCGGCGGACCGCAGAGAGGAAGACTCAGTGTAACCCTGAAGGGCGCGGATAAGTCGTGCAAACATAGCATTAAATTGAAGGGTTTCGGTTAACCAAGTGTTTATGCCGATTGCCAAAATCTTACCGTGCGCTATTGCACAGCTAATTATTCACAGTGTTTTACAGGGCTTTACCCATGCAAGTTGTACGCACACTCGAAGAGCTTAGAAGCATTGTTCGCGGCTGGAAACGCGAAGGTCTGAGTGTGGGCTTTGTGCCAACAATGGGCGCGCTGCATGCGGGACATTTGTCATTGGTCGACCTGTCTACCGCGCAGTGCGATCGCACCATTGCGAGCATATTCGTAAACCCAACCCAGTTTGCGCCGCATGAGGATCTGGACAGCTATCCGCGTCAGGAGCAACAGGATCATGACCTGCTGCGAGGACGCGGATGTGATCTGGTCTTTTGTCCTGAAGTCTCTGTCATGTACCCCGAAGGCGAGGAAACCCGCGTTTCCGTCCCACAAATGGGAGCCAAGCTGGAAGGCCCGTTCCGTCCGCACTTCTTTGGCGGTGTCGCAACAGTCGTCGCCAAACTGTTCAATCAGGTAGAGCCGGACAAAGCGTTTTTTGGCGAGAAAGACTATCAACAGGTCCAGGTCATCAAACGCATGGTGATCGACCTTTGTTTTGGCATTGAGATTGTACCCGGCCCGACAGCGCGCGCCGGTGATGGCCTCGCCCTGTCTTCACGCAATGCCTATCTGAGCGCCGTACAGCGCGCGATTGCGCCCGTATTGTTCGCCAGCCTGCACCGCTGCGCCATACGCATGCGAAACGGAACACCGCCTGAAATTGCTCTGGCAGAAGCTAAGGCCGCCATCAGCAAAGCCGGATTTGAAAACGTCGAATATGTAGATGCGGTTGATCCCGGCACGCTGGACCAGATCACCGACACGCTGCCGGATTATCCATGCCGTCTTATTGCAGCGGCATGGCTCGGTAAAACACGTCTGATCGACAATATCGCCCTTTAGTCCGCAGGTTCTTTTACCGGATAGAGCTCATCCATCGGGACTGACCGACCGCTCGACTGCATAATGCGAACATGGCAGCGACGCAGCGCGCGTGCATGGTGCACGCCGCAGCTATGGGCAATCATCTCGACGTCTTTCTTCATTTTATGGACAAAGTTCGCGACGGATTTAGCCTTTGATTCTGGCACAAGCCCGTCCTGCAAATGCGGCCTATGCGTTGTAATGCCTGTCGGGCAGTTATTCGTGTTGCAGGTCATGGCCTGAATACAGCCAATAGAGAACATGAAGCCACGCGCCGTGTTGACTGCATCGGCCCCTGCGCAATACGCCCAGGCCACTTCGGCCGGGACAATCAGCTTGCCTGACGCAATGACTTTAACGCGCTGACGCAGGCCATGCTCGACCAGTGCATCGACCAGCATTGGCAGAGATTCGCGCAGCGTCAGCCCCACATTGTCCATCAATGCCATCGGGGCAGCACCTGTGCCACCATCACCGCCATCAACCGTGATGAAGTCCGGCGCACATTCAATGCCACGCGCTTTGATACGGCTAAACAGCTCATCCAGCCATGGCCGGGAACTGATCACTGTTTTGATACCCACCGGCTTGCCCGACAGCTCTCGCAGATGAACGATGAAGTCGAGAAGATCGTCCGCGGAACTGATCTCGGGATGACGGTTCGGAGAGATGGAATCTTCGCCTTCAGGGATCAGGCGAACGCGTGCGATTTCTTCTGTCACCTTCGCGCCAGGCAACATGCCGCCTTTACCGGGCTTTGCGCCCTGCGCCAGCTTCAGCTCCGTCATTTTGACCTCATCATGAGAGGTCACTTCTTTATAGCGGTCTTCTGAAAACCCGCCGGTTTCATCGCGTACGCCATATTTCGCGGTGCCGATTTGAAAGATGATATCGCAGCCGCCTTCAAGATGATAAGGCGAGAGACCTCCCTCACCTGTGTTCAACCAGCATCCTGCGAGCTTTGCGCCGCGCGAAAGCGCCTGAATGGCTGGCTTGGAAAGCGCACCAAAGCTCATCCCGGAAATGTTCACGATGGAGTGGATGCTATAGGGCTGCCGGCACCCTTCACCGAAGGTTAGCAGCTCATCCTGCGAGGTTTCTTCCAGAATTGGGAAAGGCGCGTTCGCAAAAAGCGGTGTACCGACCGGGGTCAAATTGCGCGTAGAACCGAACGGCTCGGTGTTATCTTCGCCCTTGGCAGATTTGTAGATCCAGTCCCGCTCTGCACGGTTGAACGGCATTTCCTCACGGTCGAGCGCGAAGAAATATTGGCGAAAGAACTCGCCCATGCGGATAAATAGGTCGCGAAACCGGCCAACCACCGGAAAGTTTCTACGCACCGCACTCTTCGACTGATTTGCATCAATCAGGAAGAAGATGATGATAATGATGACCGCAAAGCCAACCGCCAGCACAAACAGCGTCGAAAGAATGCTGAGCCCGCGCACAGTCAGATCAGTCAGAAATTGCATGAGATCACCCTCAGAAATACATCACATAAGCCAGAATGGCCAAAACAAGCCCCACGACAGCCACCGCTACCCATGGCACGATGGATAATCGCTTCAGCATGCGCGTCATGCGCCGGAAATGCGATTTGTCATTCACGCGCGGAAATGGGGTATCAGGTTCTGGCACACCAAGAAACACGCAGAGCGGCGCCCAGCCATCTTTGACTTCCATCACCAGAAGCCGGTCCTTGGGAATGAGCGATTTAACATCATCAATATGACGCTCATATTCGGCCATTGCGTAATGGCGGTCTTCAAACCGCCCCTCAAACAGGCCGTTCCAGACAAGCCTGTCCGCCATATCCGTTAGCTTACCGACGCGCGGAAAACACATTTGGAGCCAGCGCGGCACAGAGGTCTCAACCCGATAAAGCGTGTCTTTCATCGATGAATACCAGTCCGAAGGCGGACGCACCGTCAGAATGACTTTCGCATCGGGATAGGTTTCGGCCAATTCGCGGAAATACAGGCTGGATGGAAAGTCCACACAGGCCTGATAGCCCTGATAGACCTTATCCCAGTCCGGCGCCTCACCTTCGGAAATGTCGTGCCAGATTTTGACCTGTTTCGGGCTGAACATCATGTCGGCCATATGATGGCAGCGGCCATAGCCGAGCTGTTCCAGAGCCGCCTTAAGCGACAAAGTCCCCGTTCGCGGAAACCCCGCACCGATAATTCTGAGACTCATCCCCTGCCCCGATATCTCTCTAGAGCGCCTGCTTACCACACACCTGCGTCGCGCAAAGCCCTGCTGAGCTCAGCTGGCACATCTGCCGCAGCACCCGCTTTAATATCGGAAGGTGCGTCCTCAGGTTTGAGATATCGCCACCCCTGAAACGCCTTTCGACCCTGAGGTTCGGTTCGGACAAGTTTCGGATGCAGGACCAGCTCGCAAAAGGATTTGCCATGCAAATCTTCCAGAGCATTCACAGCCACAATCTTCTGGCGCACCAGAATGACGCCTTTAATGACCCAATAGATAGATCCATTGTCCAGCAGCTCTTCGGCCCGTTTCGGCATCATACGAGTTTCATGAACAGGATTTGCGCTAAGCCCGCGCGCACGTCGATCCTGAATGGTCAGCGTTTGCCAGACCTCCAAATCCTCGATGCTCTCCGCACCCACACACAGTTTTACGAGATGAATCATAGCTGCAATGTAATGCAGCCAGAGCCCGAGCGAAGCCCGTATTCACAGATTTTATTACTGACCTGCCGCCACGCCGATCACGCCCGGCACATATTCATGCTGGCGTGAGAGATAGAGAGATTCCTCAACCCGGCTGGAAAAGAAAAGATCGAGGCCTGTCACACGGGCACGATAGGCCCGCGCCATATCATCCCCCTGAAATTCGCCCTTCACATCCACCATAAAAGCCGAAATGACGGAGACACCATATTCAGGGTCCTGACGCAGAATATATTGCAGTTCATAGGAGTCGACATAGCCGTTTCCCGGCACATCAAAGCCTTCCGGCGCAACATATTCGACGCGCACCAATTGCTGAGAAACCGGTTCCAGCCAGGTGTAGCCAATCAGGTGTTCACCCGCCCAGACATCAATCGGACCATCATTGCTGGAAGGCTGATGTTCAAACTCGATACGCCAGAGGCTTCCAAGGTCCTGCGCATCAACAACGCCGCCCATGCTGGCGCGTAAATCATCTGGAATAAGCCAGCCGTCTGGAGAGACCTCACTGCCCCATTCCTCGACCACGCGATCAAGGTCTTCGCTTTGCCCACGTGTTTCAATCAGGTTCCAGCGCGCATTGCGGTCCGCTATGCGCGGGTCGTAATGAATCTCGCGAAAGGCTTCACCATCTGTGATTTCCACGGTGAAAGCCGCGCGCAGACTTGGTGGAGGTTCGGTGCGCGACAGGGCTGTTCCGAGCGGGGGTGACCCCGTCGAAATAAGAAATGCCATTGCTAGCGCTTCAAAACCCATCCCAACCTCTAAACGCCCCGGTAAACGGGCCGGAGGATGAAGCTAGGCTATATCCCGAACCGCTTGTTCTGATGTGGGGTCGACAACAAATGTTCTCGGTATTTGGTACGCAAAGGCTTTACGAAACTTCAATTTCTTGAAAATTCTCGCGATTGCAGCCTTGGCATACAAGCTCAGCATTCCGTCCTTCGCAATGGCCGGATGCAGCCCGAAATTGCGACGCAGAACACCATTTGTGTAAATCGCATTTGCCCGGACGACCGATTTCATCGTCTGAAATTCGCATGACAAAGACACATTCACCATGTCTTCATTGACGATACGGTGTGGACCATTCTGTGGCCAGGTCGCCATCATGCCGGGCTCCAGTCGAACCTTTTGAGCACCATCATCAAAAGATAGCGCGTATGGCACTTCTTCTTCGGATTCTTTTAGAACCACCGTTTCAAGGTCGTCATCCTCAAGGAATGGCGTCTCAGGTGGGTAAAGCCAGACATTCTTTACACCTCGCACCTGCCAGAGCGTCACAAGTGGCACATCCAGATGATAAAAGACCTGCGCATTCGGTGATGAAATCAGAATAGATGTATCCTGTTTCATGGTTTTCAGGCCGGGCGTTTGTTCTTCCAACGCGTCGAACATTTCGCGGGTGAGCGCGTGGTAATCTGGTAAATGTTCATTCGCCTTGCGCATATTTACCCAGATACGCCCCTCATGGATCGCCTGAAAAAGCTCTCGCCCTGAAAGGTCTGGCGCATTGCCCGCGCGAAAAGATTTACTGTCGAGCGGGTCAAGACCCATAGTGTAAATCCCCATGGCCTCTCGCGGATAGCGATCCAGCAGATCAATCAGACCTTCATCAGAGAAAATTTCGCGCTGGTGCAAAGTATGCCGCGCAACGATATTCTCTTTCTCAAAGGCTGCTGCTTTCGCTGCATCCCAGTCTGTCAGAATTGTCTGAGTCATAATGATCCCACTCACCAATTCTATCAGAGATACGCCCTAAGCCTCAAAAATGACCTGAACCGGGAAACAAATTTTATGCGACAGCGTTAACTCTGCAGATTAACAATCATTAGTGCGCCCATGTGCGAGACAGCGAGAAAGCAGACCACTCAGTACGATGAAAAAATGGATTTCCCTGTTCGTCTGGTGTGCTGTGTCTGCATCCGTAATCTGGCTCGTGGTTGATCGTCTGCCACCGCAGCATAACCCCTTCACACATATCGCCATTGATCATCCGATTGGCTTTGCGACCGGCTCCAAGCTTGCGCGCATGTCTACCGATCGTCAGCAATGCATCGATTTCCTCGATGAATCCGACATTGAATATACGCGACTGGATGATGGTGACCCGGAAGAGGCGTGCGGCTTCCGCAATGCGGTAACGCTCGATCAGTCGGACTTCCCCTATTCAGCGACGCTCAGCATGTCCTGCCCGCTCACGTCTGGACTCGCCATCTGGGAGCGACAATCCCTGGGCCCGATAGCAGAAGAGTTTTTCGGCGAAGTGCCGGTCGAAATCCGCACCTTTGGCAGCTATTCCTGCCGCCGTATTTATGGCCGACAGACTGGCCGGTATAGCGAACATGCCACCGGAAATGCGGTCGATATTGAAGGCTTTCTTTTTGCGGATGGTCGAACCATCACGCTTCTGGAACACTGGGACAATGGCGAGGAAGAAGGTGAGTTCCTTCAGGCCCTTCGCAACGATGCCTGTCAGGTTTTTGGCACAGTGCTTGGCCCCGAATACAATGATGCGCACGCCAATCACTTTCACTTCGATATGAGCCAGACCGGCATTTGCTCCTGAACCTGCCCTCACCTGAAATTTATAATTTCAGCTCGGACCCTTCATTAACCATGTCATAGTATCGTGCTAGTCCGGATGGTGGGGAGCGCTGAAGACCCGATGGTTTTCAGCAAACTGCCTCCCACCAGTTCAGAGTTTTCAATCAGGATGTCGTCCGAGTTTAATACGTGTCCAATTTAGCCAGAATTCCTCTCCTGAAAGACATTCCAGCCCGGTCGCTGCGCGCAGCGGAGGCTCAGGCTGTATGGTTTTCTGTTCCCGGTGGCGGAACGCTTTTTGACGAGGGCACCAGCTCTGATTCTATCTATTTTGTGCTGAGTGGCACACTCGGCGCATTTCGTCGGGCCGCTGATGGCCGGGTAGAGTTTCTGGGCCATATCCGCCCGGGTGAACCGGTTGGCGAAATGGCCATGCTTGCTGGCGAACCGCACTCCAACTCTGTGCTGGCCGTGCGCGACACAGAAGTCATCAAACTGCCAAGACAGACCTTCATGAAAATGGTGCGTTCATCACCTGAAGTCATGGAGCGTCTTTCGCGCATTCTTCTACTCCGTCTGCGCCAGACCCGACGGTCCAACAATCAGCGCGGCGAGCCAAAAGTCTTCGCGCTCACCGCGGCCTCGCCCACAATCGACCTAAAGCTCCGTGCACGGGTGCTGGCCGAAGCGCTCGCGCGCCTTGGACTCAGCGCCGCGATTGTCGGCGAAGAAGCCGAACATCAGGGCGCGTCCTATTTCGACGCTTTGGAAGCGTCCAATGACATTGTGATTCTCACCTCAACCATGGGCAATAGCGCATGGTTCAAACTCTCTCTCAGACAGGCAGATCGCATCTGGGTGCTGGCCCGTCCTGATGCGCGACCGTCCACGCCGCTCCTGCCTGATGAAAACTCTCCGGCCAAGAATTTCCGCCTGATTGACGTTGTCCTGATCGAGCATTCCAATGGACGCCGCGTGTCTGAACCGCCTGAATGGCTTGATGCGGCAGGCGCCGCGCGCTGTTTCCACTGGGGCGGCGTTCAGGGCAATGACTGTAACCGACTGGCCCGCGTCATGGCGGGGCGGTCTGTCGGCGTGGTCTTCTCAGGTGGCGGTGCGCGCGCCTATTCGCATATCGGTGTTGTCCGTGCGTTGCGCGAATTCAACTGCCCGATCGACTTTGTCGGCGGCGCGTCCATGGGCGCGGTCATTGGTGCCTGCGTCGCCAAGGGCTGGGACGATGACGAAATCGAATTTCGGATCCGCAAAGCCTTTGTCGAAAGTAATCCGCTGGGAGACTACACCTTACCCGTGGTCTCCATGGTCAAAGGCAAACGGGTTGATGACCGACTTAAAGAACATTTCGGCGATACGAATATTCCCGATTTGCACCTGCCCTATTTTGCTGTCTCGACCAATCTGACGACAGGTGCGATCCACCTGCATACGCGCGGACGGCTGCGCGATGCCCTGCGCGCAACCATCGCTCTGCCCGGTATCCTGCCGCCTTTTGTTGAGAATGGAGAAGTGCTTGTCGATGGTGCTGTGCTGAACAATTTCCCGGTCAATATTATGCGGCAAACCCATCGCGGCTTCATTATTGGATGCGATGTGGCGCGCACACCTGAAGGCCTTGCTGCAGATGATTTCATCGATCCACCTGGCTTTGCAGGATGGGTGCTTCAGCATGGCATGTCAGAAGCGCCGCCAATTGCCAGCCTGCTCATGCGTACTGCCACGCTTTCTGTAGACCCGAATGCGGGCCGCGAGCTAACCGATATTCTGGTCGTTCCAGAGCTTCCAAATCTCGATCTGCGCGACTGGGAAGAATATGACCGCGCTGTTGAGGCGGGCTATGAAAGCACACGCGAAGCCCTGTCGCGCGCCGGAGGCCCTATTGCGCGCCTCATGAAACGCCCGGCACTCTGAGCTTAAGCCAGACGAGCCCCGTTAGGTACTTTCTGATCGGGCGCGAAAAGCACAATTGCGCCGTCCTGGTCAGCAAAACCAAGCGTCAGAACCTCTGAGATAAACGGGCCAATCTGGCGCGGTGGAAAATTCACAACCGCTGCGACCTGACGGCCCACCAGTTCATCGAGCTTATAGTGCACTGTGATTTGCGCCGAGGATTTCTTCTCGCCAATGGCCGGACCAAAATCGATACGCAGCTTGAAGGCTGGCTTTCTCGCCTGCGGAAATTCTTCCACGCCGACAATCGTTCCGACGCGAATATCCACTTTCAGAAAGTCGTTAAACTCGATCTCGTCTGCAGCCGGTGATGTCGGCAGAAAATCCATATGCATAGTCAGCTCCTATCCGCTGCAATTACAAACACCGACCGGAACAATTCAACTGAAGACGCCCATTAGTTTTGGCCATGCGACCTGACTGATGAGTGCTGAAACATTTCTCACGAAAAACAGGGCAGTTTTCACACGCGCCGTTGAAGAGCTGTGTTTTGTCTCGCGCACGCCCATACGGCATATAGGCTGAAACTCAATTTCGTCTTTCGGGTGGAACGATAATGAAAAAGATAATCGGCTTTGCGCCGCATGCGATCGCTGTATTCGCAGCAATTGTATTTCTCGACAGCCTTCGGTTCAAATTCACCAATGCGCCGGAAACACAGGTCATTTTCGGCCTGCTGGATGGATGGGCTTCGACGCTGGGCGCGGCTGGCCTGTTCGCTCAGACGGGACTGTTCAGCCAATATGTCATCGGATCCGCTGAATTGCTTGCCTCGGCTTGTCTGCTGCTGGGCATAATTCCCGCATTGCGCCGCCTTCAGGCACTGGGCGCGCTGATTGCTCTGTGTGTCATGTCAGGCGCGGTCAGCTTTCACCTTTTCACACCACTGGGCATTGATCCCAATCAGGATGGCGGCGGCCTGTTCGTTGCGGCCTGTATTGTCTGGGCGACGTCCATTGTGATGCTGATCATCCGGCGCAAAGAACTCATCGCTCTGGGCAGCGGCGTGGGCACAGCCCTTTTCAGCCGCGATTAACGCGCTGATCTTACCCCAACTGCAGATAGCCCGTCGCCAGTGACGGGCTTTTTCGCTAGGATTCCCTGAGTCGGGCGCGGCGCATAAGCCAGCCAGCGGTTTCGGGGTGAAGATATGGAAGTCCTGCAGAACATGTTTGGCGAAGGCTTTGACCTCGCCGCACTCGCGTCAGGCGCAGGCCTGTTCGGTGGCGGCGCAAGTGCCATCGCCGTCGCGTTTTTCCGCGGCGTCATTATACGGTTCATCGTGCGCGTACTGGTGACAGCGCTTCTGACCGGTGTCGGCTTTCTTTTCCTGTTGGATTATCTCGGCTTTGAGATTGTGCCGCCCGAAGAATATCAGGACCAGTTCCCGTTTTCACAAAGCCTAGATGAAAGTCATAATCGCAGCGCGCGCGAAGATGATAATGACCGCAAGATTATCCTGCGATCACCCTATCGTCGTCACGGCTGATCCGATCAGGCTGCCAGATCAGATGGTGTATCCACCACGTGTTCAGCGTCACGTCGGAAACGCTCATACATGCGCATGACCGCTTCGCTGCGATAATTATATCCAAGGCTCACAAGGTCTGTATGGATTTTATCGACGGCGAGGTCAGCGCCGGAATTCGCCAGTGAAATCACGATACGCTTATACGCGTACGGTTCGGTCCGATCACCAAAATGCGCGAGAGCCCATTCCGCGAGCTGACGACACGCAAACGTATCGATCCGGTGTTCACGAGCGAAGAGATCTTCAGAAGTGAGCGTTTGTTGTATGTTGTTATTCATGCCACATCTCCCAGAGTTTCCGGTTTTGAAATTCCGGTAAGAATGCCAGCTGAATTTTATAATCTGGTGCAAAAAAGGTTACGAAACGCGCGCGTCTTCGTAACCTTCAATAAAGCATAAATGTAAGCCCGGGATTAGCCGGCTTTGATCTGCTCAACAGCAACCAGCATCAGCGCTGCAAGCTGCTCAACAATGTCTTCACGGCTCTTGGAAACGCCTTTCGCATCAAAGTCGCCAACGACTTTGCGGATCACGTCTTCATCACCTGGCTCTTCCAGGTCAGACATCACAACAGTTTTGGCATAGGCTTCAGCTTCATCGCCAGACAGGCCAAGCAGGTCTGCAGCCCAGAGACCAAGCAGTTTGTTCCGGCGCGCCGTCGCTTTAAAAAGGCTCTCCTGATCGAGAGAAAATCGTGCTTCTTCCCCGCGTTTGCGATCGTCGAATTGAGTCATCTTGTGTCACTTTCCTGAGTGGCTTTGATAAACAGGGTTTTAGACTGTTCTATGGACCAAATTCCAGTCCGCAAGGAATAGATTTTTCGGCTTTTTCGTCGCGGATATGGCATCTTTGTCAGAAACCGTGTATCGCTCGCCAGCTTATAGCAGAATTCCCCAAAAGCGTCGTAATCGGAGAATCGCATGATGTCGCGTCGCCGCAAGATTTATGAAGGTAAGGCGAAGATCCTTTATGAGGGTCCTGAACCGGGCACACTGATTCAGTATTTCAAAGATGATGCGACCGCATTCAATGCGGAAAAGCATGCCGTGCTGGATGGTAAAGGCGTTCTGAACAACCGTCTGTCCGAGTTCTTCATGACGCGTCTTGCGGGCATTGGCGTGCCGACTCACTTCATCAAGCGCCTGAATATGCGTGAGCAGCTGGTGAAGCAGGTTGAGATCATTCCTCTGGAAGTGGTCGTGCGTAATGTTGCAGCCGGCTCAATCTCCAAACGCCTTGGAATCACCGAAGGTGAAGCGCTGCCGCGTTCCCTCGTCGAATTCTATTATAAGAAAGACGAGCTGGGCGACCCAATGGTGTCTGAAGAGCATATCGCATCCTTTGGCTGGGCGACGCCGCAGGAAATGGACGACATGGTCTCAACCGCGCTTCGCGTGAACGATTTCCTGGCTGGCCTTTTCGCAGCTGTTGGCATTCGTCTTGTCGATATGAAGCTCGAATTTGGCCGTTTTTTCGAAGGTGACACGGTTCGCACGATCCTTGCTGACGAAATCAGCCCGGATAGCTGCCGCCTGTGGGACCTCGAAACCAACGAAAAACTCGACAAAGACCGCTTCCGTCGTGACATGGGTGGTGTTACCGAGGCCTATGCAGAAGTCGCAACCCGACTCGGCATTTTCAAACAGTCCGCTGAGATCGCAGACGTGATCGACATCAGCAGCGAACGCAACGGAGGCTAGGCCAGAGATGAAAGCTATCGTTTATGTCGAACTGAAGACCGGCGTACTCGACCCTCAGGGTAAAGCGGTATCTGAGACACTCTCTCGCCTCGGCTTTGACGAAGTGAAGAGCGCTCGTATCGGTAAGCGTATCGAACTCGAGCTTGAAGATGGTCTTGCTGCTGACGCTGCAGAAGCCCGCGTGACAGAGATGTGCGAAAGCCTTCTCGCGAACACCGTGATCGAACGCTATCAAATCGAATTCGCTGACGCCTGATCATCCGTTTGCGGCAATTATTTTCAGACCCGTCGTCAAACCGTCATACCTGCGCGATAGTGCCTGTCGCGAATGGTAAAGTCGGAGTGATTTGATGTTGTGGAAGACGGGTCTGATTGCAGGTTTTGGACTGACACTCACCCTTGCGGGATGCGGTGGCACCACAACTGAAGAACCAGCGGACGCGCAGAACACCAATCTGCCTCAGCTTGTTTTCCCGAACGAACCCGCGCCGGATGTTTTCCACCGCGCCTATACCATGACCGAAAACGCGGACGGTACAGTTCGCCTTTTCGCTCGCGAAGATCGCGACGATACCGACCTTTATCAAACCAACCTTCAGGATGATGGAAGCTGGTCTGAGCCCCTCAAACTGGACTGGCCAAAGCTGCGGTCAAACAATGCCCCGCATTTCAGCCCATTTGATGGTCGCCTTTACTTCGTGTCTGACCGCCCCGTGCCGGGTCTTGAGACACGAAGCGACCTCAACATCTGGTCTGTCGAGCTGACCGAAGACGGCTGGGGTGAAGCCTCCCCTATTCCAGGCGATGTCCATTACGGTGCCAATGAAACCTCTGTCACCACCACGGCAGACGGTGAAATGGTATTCGTGTCCGTACGCCGCGAAGGCCCGGGCGCACAGGATTTCTATCAGGCACATTTTGATGAAACAGCAGCTGGCTGGATGTTTGACGGCCTGCTTGCCGAAGCGAGTTCTCCTCTGGTGGAGAGCCATATCGCCGCTACGCCAGACGGCGCTCATTTGATTTTCTACTCCCGCATCCGTCCAATCCTCGGAAATGTCGATCTGAAGGTCATCAGCCGCGGTGAAGATGGCGAATGGATTGGCCCTTATACGCTCGGCACAAACATCAATACGCGCGGTATTGAGTATGGCGCAGGCATGTCGGCCAGCGGCGATAAATTCTTCTTCTCACGCGAAGGCCAGCTCATGGAAATGCCGATGGAAGCTCTGCTGGAAGAGATCGAAGCCGCGCAGGCTGCTTACCTAGCAGATGAAGAGCTGGAATTCCTCGGGCTTTCTGACAACTAATTAATCTAATTTTTTGCGACGGACGAGACGGAAACCCGTTTCAGCCACGTTCTATATCTGTGATCGCGATTGAACCCGATCGGAGCTCCCTAATGGACGCCGCCTGTCCGCACCCCGCTCCGATGTCCCCGAAACACAGGGCTCAATTGTGATCACACCGGAATTTGGACCTCCACCTGGCCCTCTCAAACCGGTACATTTGGGCGCCCGTACCCCTACACACCACATACGGGCGCCCAATTTTTTCCTCGCATCGCAAAGACCGGGATTTTCAACACGCAGGAATGCGGTTAAAGCGAACGCATGAAATCTGGCGTCATCATTTTCCCTGGTTCGAACTGTGACCGCGATGCGATCACGGCTCTGAAAGACATCACCGGCCAAGCGCCGGCCGAGATCTGGCACAAAACGACGGAATGGCCGACTGGCCTCGACTTCGTCGTTGTTCCGGGTGGTTTCTCTTATGGTGACTATCTGCGCTGCGGCGCGATGGCCGGTAATTCGCCGATCATCCCACATCTGAAAAAGTTTGCTGAAGCGGGCGGCCATGTGCTTGGCATCTGCAATGGCTTTCAGATTCTGACAGAAACCGGTCTTCTTCCGGGCGCGCTCCTTCGAAATGCCGCGCTGAATTTTGTCTGCCGCAATGAGCGCCTGATTGTCAGCCCGAACAGCTCTGCTTTCACATCACAGTATAAAACTGGCAGCGAAGTGATCGTGCCTGTCGCCCACCATGACGGCAATTATTTCGCCGACGCTGACACGCTTGATCTGCTCGAAGGTGATGGCCGTGTGGCTTTCCGCTATGCAGACAATCCAAACGGCTCAGCCCGCGACATTGCCGGTATTCTGAGCACGAATGGCCGTGTGCTTGGCATGATGCCTCACCCTGAACGCGCTATTGGTGGCCATGAAGGTGGCTCTGATGGACGCGCACTGTTCGAAGGCGTGATGAACGCTCTTGCGACGGTCTGATCTCAGATCAGGCCGAGCCCTCTCAGAATATAGATCACACCGACAACGCTGAGCAGATATTTCGTCCAGTCTCTGAACGAAACGTCTGACATGCGGTGAAGCACCAATCCGCCGAGCCATGTGCCCAGCATGGAAAGTGGGATGGCGAGCGCGATCAGCCAGAGCGGGGGCAATTCAGCGCCATCTGCCTGCATCAATGCCGGTGCCGTCCAGAAGGCAATCTTGGTCGTGTGAGCGATGACTTGGGTCGCGCCCTTTGTGGCGACGATCTCTTTGCGGGTCATGTCTGACTGCACGAAGAAGATGTCGAGGACGGGCCCGACCACCCCAGCCAGCACGTTCAGCCCCTGCGCCAGAAACCCCAGAATTTCAGCCTGATAGGGCCGTGTCGCGTTCAGCGCGAACCATGATTTCGGTATCCATGATGCAAAGGCCAGCACGCCAAGCATCAGATAAACCGCATGCTTTTCAGGCTGCCAGAACACGAAGAACAGCACGCCTATCGCCAGTACGCCGCCAATCAGATAGCGCCCGACTATGCGCCATGAAATATGCTCTCGGATGAGAAAGGCGCGATAGCCATTAGCGAAGAGCTGCACCGCACCGTGCAGGACCATGGCATATGGCACTGGAAAAAGAGCCGTAAGCAGCCCCATCAGGATCAACCCACCCGCCATGCCGAATATACCGGAGATGAAGGATGTGCCCGCGACGAAGATCAGAACCGTCGCGATGATCGTTGCAAACGCTGAAGAAATGCCCATCGGCCACCTTTATAGTTAAGGTGTGAGTATTCCTCGATGTCCCAACCAGCAAGCCAGAACATGATTTTGTTCGAAATAGCCTGCATCCTTTTGCCACACAAAAAGTAGGGCTTTGTGTCAGTTTGTCTCCTATGCTGAAACCATAATTTTTTTATGGTCATCCAGATAACGGGAGAGAACACCATGCAATTTGATTATTCAGAGAAAACCAAAGACTATATCCAGCGTGTCTCCGCCTTTATGGACGAACACATTTTCCCAAATCTGGAGACCTATCAGCGCCAGCACGCTGAATTCGACAATCCGTGGAATGTTCCGCAAATCGTTGAGGACCTGAAAGCCAAGGCCAAAGAACAGGGTCTCTGGAACATGTTCCTGCCACCAAGCGCAGAACACGACACAGAAGACTATCATGGCGCAGGCCTGACCAATCTCGAATACGCCCCACTGTCTGAACTGATGGGCCGCGTGACATGGGCCTCAGAGATCTTCAATTGCTCCGCGCCGGATACCGGCAATATGGAAGTGCTGCACCGCTATGGCACCGCAGAGCAGAAAGAAAAATGGCTACGCCCTCTCCTCACCGGTGAAATCCGATCAGCCTTTTTGATGACAGAACCTCAGGTCGCATCCTCTGATGCAACCAATATTGAGACCCGCATTGAAAGAGACGGCGATGAGTATGTCATCAATGGCCGCAAATGGTGGTCATCCGGGGCGGGCGACCCGCACTGCAAGGTCGCAATTGTCATGGGTAAGACCGACCCGAACGCCGCAAAGCATGCTCAACAGAGCATGATCCTGGTACCATTGGATGCGCCGGGCGTTGAGCTGGTGCGCATGCTTCCAGTGTTTGGTTATGACCATGCGCCACACGGGCATGCCGAGTTCAAACTGACCAATGTACGCGTGCCTGCGGAGAATCTTCTTCTTGGCGAAGGACGGGGTTTTGAGATTGCTCAGGGTCGACTTGGCCCGGGCCGTATTCACCACTGCATGCGGACAATTGGCGCAGCCGAATTTGCGCTGGAGAAAATGTGCAAACGCCTCGTCTCTCGCATAGCATTTGGAAAATCGGTTTCTGACCATTCCATCTGGGAACAGCGCGTGGCGGAGGCCCGTCTCAATATTGAGATGACGCGCCTGCTCACCCTGAAAGCCGCTTATATGATGGATACAGTGGGCAATAAGGTCGCCAAGAATGAAATCGCCATGATCAAAGTCGCCGGCCCTCGCATTGCCTGCCAGATCATTGACGACGCAATTCAGGCACATGGCGGCGCAGGCGTGACTGAAGATTTCGGGCTCGCAGATTCTTACGCAAATATCCGTACGCTTCGCCTCGCCGATGGTCCGGATGAGGTTCATTGCCGCGCAATTGCGCGCAATGAATTCCGCAAATACCGCGACAATTCATATGGAAAAACTGTAGAGGCGGAGAAAATGACAGAAGTGGTCGGCTCACGCTAAGCGCCTGTGCATTCGACATTTCAGCCCTTCGGCTCTGACCGGAGGGCTTTTTTGCTTACATCACTCAGCCATCATGATAGCTGACAAACATGTTTAATGTCGTCGCGCGCCGCGTTTCAAGGCTGCATAAAATCTTCGGTCTGGTGATCGGCATCCAGTTTCTGTTCTGGGTCGCCTCGGGCTTCTATTTTACGCTCTACCCGATCGATACGATCCATGGTGATCATATGCGCGTCCGTATAGATCATGGCGTGCTAAACGCCCCCGATGTCATTGTCAGCGCGCAGGACGCCATGGACGCCTCCGGCATTTGGGTCTTTCGCGCAGACCTTCACATGTTGATGGGCGAGCCCGTCTGGCAGGTCAGCAATACGCATAGCACCGTTCTGATATCTGCGAGTACGGGCGAGCGCATGTCGCCCATCTCACAAGGTCTGGCAGAAGACATATTCAATGCGGGCGTACCGGGCCTTGCCTCTTATGAAGGCGACATATTCCTCCTTGAAGAGAACCCACCGCGCGAATACGCAGGCCCACTCCCCGCCTGGGTCTATGAAACCGATGGCGGAAAAGAACGAGCGTATATAGACGCGTCGACAGGCGATATACGGGCGGTCCGAACGACAGAATGGCGTATCTTCGATGTCTTCTGGCGCTTCCACATTATGGACATCACGGGCGATGACCGTATCGATACATGGTGGATGAAACTCGCAGCATTCATTGCCATGGCGATGGTCATCACGGGTTTCATCATATTGGCCCAACGCATTCAGCGCGGGCGCATATTCAGTTAGAGCTGGCCCGCCGGCAGGAAACAAATCCCGCCAGCGTTTCGCCGTCATATAATCAGGCTCGGTGTTCATGGCTGGTAGCTCACAACCTCGAATTCGATGCCGTCTTCATTGTGGAAGTAAAATCGACTACCGGGATCATAGGTCTGGTGCGAATGGGTCTTATACCCTTCTTCCAGCACGCGGGCCTCAGCCTCATCCAGGTCATCCACCAGCACACCTATATGGTTCAGCCCGCCCTTGGTCGCATAGCTGACTGGGCGGTCCACAACAGCATCTGGCGGAGAATAAATCGCCAGATAGCGCTCATCTGTCCCGACATGCACGCTTTTACCGCCACCGAGTGACGGACCCTGCCAGCGAATATGCCAGCCGAAAACACGTGACAGGCGCTCTGCCGTTCGCACCGGATCCGTTGCGGTAAAGTTCAGATGTTCAATCATTGCACCAGACATGCTCGATGCTCCTTTTTGGTATTTGAGTTTTGTCTGGCTCTTCTATAATTTCTCAACCTAGGTTTAGATCAAGATATTTTTTTGAGGCATGTCATGGCGGCAAAATCTGTACTTGCGATTGGCGATCTGGCCGCCCGGACCGGGCTCTCCGTTTCCGCCATTCGCTTCTATGAGGAAAAAGGCCTCATCACCCCGCACAGAAATGCAGGCGGCCACCGGCGCTATATGCGGTCTGACATTCGTCGCCTGTCCTTTGTGATGATCACCCAGAAGCTTGGCTTTACGATTGAAGACATAGCCCGCGAAATGAAGCGTCTGCCTGAAGGCCGGACGCCGACGGCCCGCGACTGGCAGAAGATCAGCGAACGCTTTCAGACGGTGCTGGATGAACGCATCGCAGAGCTTACCCGTATGAGAAACAATCTCGCCGGATGCATTGGCTGTGGGTGCCTGTCTCTTGAGAAATGCAAGCTCTACAACCCCGAAGACCGGCTCGCCGAAAATGGCCCCGGACCACAAAACATCTTCCCCTCTCCCCACGAGAAGGCTTGATCAGCCGCAGTTTATCCCGTCCACTGCTGCACGCATAAATAGGGAGAAAACGCATGGCATATGCGCCATTTGATCTGACCGGAAAGGTCGCACTCATCACTGGGGGCAATCGCGGCATTGGCCTTGGCATGGCCGAAGCGCTTGCTGCTTCGAATGCTCACGTCGCTATCTGGGGCCGTAAAGAAGCCGCCAATGCCGAAGCCGTCGACAAGCTGAAAGGCCTCGGTACGGGCGAAGTCCGCGCTTGGGCAGTGGACGTCGCAGAAGAAGATACTGTTGTCGCCGCTATGGCAGAAACCAATGGCTGGATGGGCCGACTTGATTCCGTCATCGCCAATGCCGGTGTTGGCTTTGGTGCGAAATCCTTCTCCGAAATGACGACTGAGATCTGGCGCAAGAATATGGCCGTCAATCTGGATGGCGCCTTCTGGACCCTGCGTGAGGCTACCAAACATATGGTCGAGCGCGCCAAGAATGGTGATCCGGGTGGTTCGCTCGTCGGCATTGCCTCTATGGCGGCGCTAGAGGGCGCAGCACGCAATCAAGCTTATGGCGCGACCAAGGGCGGACTCATCTCCATGATCCGCGCCATCTCTGTTGAGCACGCCCGCTATGGCATTCGCGCGAATGCAATCCTGCCGGGCTGGATTGCCACAGACATGACCTCAGGCGCGCAGGACAATGATAAATTCGTCAGCAATGTCATCTCGCGCGTTCCGATGAAGCGCTGGGGCGAACCGGCGGATTTTGGCGGCATGGCGGTCTATCTGACCTCAGATGCCTCCAGCTTCCATACTGGCGATTCCATCCTCATTGATGGCGGCTACTGCATCTATTGATGCGGAAAAAGAAAAGCGCTGCTCCATAAGGGCAGCGCTTTTTTGTTCGTCATGAAAAACCGTCGCCAGCCTTTCAGAACCGATCCGAAGCGATTAGTGAGACTCTGTCTCTTCTTCAGCTTCTTCAGCCATGTCTTCAATGGCTTCTTCTGCTTCCGCAGCGGTCTCTTCGATCTCTTCTACAGCAGCTTCAGCTGTTTCTTCGATCGCTTCACCGGTAGCTTCCATAGCTTCTTCAGTGGTCTCAACCACTTCTTCTACTTGCTCTTCAACGGTGGTTTCTTCTTCCGCTGGAGCACATGCCGCAGCGAGACCAGCCAGAACGGCCGCGAGTACAAACTTCTTCATCTGGTTTACCCCTTTTCCCTGAGTCGGAAACCGACTGAAAAAGCATATACACCCGACCGAACTTTCCCCCTAGCGGAACTACACGAATATTTGATCGCCCCCTGAAAGCGCTTGGCAAATCAACAAAAAATAATCTGGGACACTAAAAAATGGGCATTACAACCAAGCTGAACTCACTTCTGAATATCGAACACCCAATCATGCTGGCTGGCATGGGAGGCGTCTCATACGCTGAACTGGTCGCGGCCATGTGCAATGCAGGCGGATACGGCGTGCTCGGCATGGCGGGCACAACGCCTGAATTCATCGGCGAGCAGATTGCCAAAGTCAAAACCCTCACAGACAAGCCTTTTGGCGTCGACCTTCTGGCGGCAGATCCGGAAAGCCTGGAACGATCTGTCGACAATATCATTGAGGGTGGCGCTGATTCTTTCGTCGCTGGCCTCGGCGTTCCCCTGCCCATTATGAAGAAGCTCAAAGATGCGGGCGTCAAAGTCATGGTCGTGGGCGGCGCAGTAAAGCACGCGATCAAAGCCGAAGAAGCAGGATGTGACGCCGTTATCCTTCAGGGCGGCGAAGGAGGAGGCCATACAGGGCTTGTCGGGACGCTGCCGCTCGTCGCGCAGGCCGTTGAGGCGGTCGACATACCGGTCATTGCCGCAGGCGGCATTTATGACGGCCGAGGCATCGCAGCGGCGCTCAGTCTCGGTGCAGTCGGTGTTTGGATGGGCACGCGCTTTATTGCTTCTGCGGAATCCCACGCCGCCGACATGTACCGAAACGCGATTGTCGATGCCACCGATGCCGACACCACACGTACCCGGTGTTATTCAGGCAAGCCTATGCGCGTGCGCACCAACCCTTATGTTTTAGACTGGGAAAAGCGTCCGGACGAAATCATGCCCTTCCCCCATCAGGCTATTCACTCCTCTCAGTTGGATGTGCTGAGTGGAATTGCAGGCGTCACCGATGAAGCGCGTCTGGATATGCTGAAATCCTGCTTTGCGATGGGCCAGTCAGCTGGCGGCGTGAAAGAGGTTAAGCCTGTGGCTGAGATTGTCGCTGATCTCATGCGCGAGGCCGAAGCGGCAATCCGGCAGACCAATAGCCTGCTCAGCTAGGATAGCACTTAAACGATAATCCCGCCGCGGCCATCCTGTGGCGGGTCATCTTTGTCTTTGGCTGCCTCGGCGGCTTTACGCTCAACATAATCCATCTTGGCCCGTGCCAGACGTTTGATCTCGTCTTCAGGGGTAGAGGAAGGTGCAACAAAACGGACCTCGCGGCCCGTTTTGCTGTTTATAGCTACAATTTCCAGAGCATTACCGACGGGCAGTATCTCAATATAGATGCTGTCCCTGTCTGCCATGCAGATCAGGCCGCTTTTGGAAGACCAAGCTGCTTCCAGATGGCAAGCAGAGCAGCAACCAGATCATCCATCATCGCTTCAGTGTGAACCGGTGACGGCGTGAAGCGAAGTCGCTCTGTGCCCTTAGGAACAGTCGGGTAGTTGATTGGCTGAACATAAACGCCGAAGTCGTGGAGCAGCGTATCAGAGAGCGCTTTGCAGCGTTCCGGATCGCCAACCATCAGCGGAACGATGTGCGTTTCAGATTCCAGAAGCGGCAGGCCTGCATCACGGAATTTCTGCTTCAGCATCTCTGCTTTAGACTGATGTTCAGCGCGAAGCTTGCGGCCTTCATCCGTGCGCAGCTTGGAAACAGAACGCAGAGCGCCTGCTGCCATAACCGGGCAAGTGGATGTGGTGAAGATGAAGCCAGGTGCCATAGAACGGATCGCATCGATCACGGTCGCGTCGGTCGCGATATAGCCACCCATAACGCCATAAGCCTTAGCCAATGTACCTTCGATAATGTCGATACGGTCCATAACGCCATCGCGTTGCGCAACGCCTGCGCCCTCATGGCCGTACATGCCAACAGCATGCACTTCGTCGAGATAAGTGATGGCGTTGAACTCATCAGCCAGATCGCAAAGCTCTTTCAGAGGCGCAATGTCGCCATCCATGGAGTAGACAGATTCAAACGCGATAACCTTAGGGCGGTTCGCATCGTCATTTTCCATGAGCGCACGAAGATGGCCCATATCGTTATGACGGAATACGCGGCGATCACAGCCTGACCGACGAATACCCTCAATCATGGAGGCGTGGTTCAGCGCGTCAGAATAGATGATCACGTCCGGAAGGATTTTCGCGAGTGTGGACAGCGTTGCCTCGTTGGAGACATAGCCAGAGGTAAACAGAAGAGCCGCTTCTTTGCCGTGGAGATCAGCCAGCTGGCGCTCCAGATCAACGTGGAAACGGGTCGTGCCAGAAATATTGCGGGTGCCGCCAGAACCAGCGCCGAACGTATCGACAGCTTCATGCATAGCGTTGATGACGTCATCATCCTGGCCCATGCCAAGATAGTCGTTCGAACACCATACAATGATGTCCTTCTCTTCGCCGTGCTCAAAGCGTGCGGTCGCACGTGGGAAAGATCCACGATGGCGCTTCAGATCAATAAATACACGATAGCGACCTTCGTCACGAATAGTGCTGATTGCCTGTTCGAAAGCCTCGAGATGCTTCATTTTTTCTTCCTCGCGGAGGACGTTTGGATGTCAGCCGTCCAGTGTGTGAGCGACACATTACTCAAATGCTCACAAAAATAAAAAGGCCGTTTCGCCGCATCTGACTAAAACGTGTCTTCAGAGACGGTATAACCAAGCCCCCTACCGCGATTTCCTCCACATAGACTATTGTTTATTTTATATTTTTAATTTTTCGCGCATGAGAGATTTTGCCACATTTATTTGCCTGAAAAAAGCAGAAAAAGCACTCTTCACGACAGTAATGATAGCTTCATATCGCCACAAACTGCAATCTCTTTCCGATTCCGCTTCAATTTCGTGTAAAATTTTCAGGGCCTACAAGGCTCGAAGCAAACTTTCGCTGATATGTGTGAGCCGTGTATTTGAGGGTTGGAGACAGGATTATGTTGAAATATCTGGCGATTGCTGCTGCCGTTTCGGCGACCGGCTTATTAGCTCAGGCGCAGAATGCGGGTCAGATCGCTTCCGTTCAGGAGGGCCACTCCTGCCCTGGCTGCAACCTGTTTCAAGCCAATCTGTCCTATCATGATCTGGACTCGCTCGACCTTTCAGGCTCGCGCCTGCGTCAGGCTGATCTGAGCCTCTCCACGATGAATAATGCAGACTTTGAGGCCTCCGACCTCTCAATCACAAATTTGTTTGGCGCACGCTTTACCGGCGCAAACTTCCATGACGCGAACCTTGAGCGCGCCACTATGGTCGGCGCCTATTTCGGCGGTGCGAACATGGCAGGCGCAAACCTGTTCGGTGCGAATCTGTCAGGCGCTGAATTTCAGACGGCCCATGGCCTCACCCAGTCGCAACTGAATCAGGCGTGTGGCGATGTGGATACACGCCTTCCTGCAGGCCTTAGCGTTCCATCCTGCACGCCGGGCATGCATTAAGTCCGGCCGACTGTAAGAAGTTAATCTTCTTACCACGAATTAAGTCGACCGCTCGCAGGAACGTGATATTCAGGAAACCATGAAATTAATCGGTGCTCTTTCATGTCTGTGTCTTGCCGCATATGGCACACAAGCACACGCCTTCCTCTTCGATGATGGCGTCGGCATGATGTACCAGCCGCGTATTGGCGGCCAGCTTGTCGGCAGCAATTTCACCGGCGCAAATTTCAATGGTCAGACAATGCGGAACGCGCAGTTTCTCGACTGCAATCTGACGAATGCGTCTCTGCAAGGCATTGAAGCGCCGCGCGCTCATTTTGCCGATACTCGCCTGACCCGCACGAACATGTCTCGCTCCAATCTGGAAGAAGCATCGTTTTCTGACCTTTCGCTCAACCGGGTACAGGCTATCCGCATTGACGCACCAGCAATGTCGATGATCGAAGTTCAGATCGACAGGTCCAATTTTGCGCACTCATCTCTCGTCGCTGCAAACCTGGTCGACCTGATGGTCGCCAACTCCAATTTTGAGCGGGTCAATCTGATCGGCTCCCACCTGACCGATGTTGAATTCGACAATTCCGACCTCTCTGAGATCGACTTCTCAGCAGCCAATCTGAATGACGTTGAATTCAAAGATCTGCGTATGGATAAAGCGAGCTTTGTCGGCGCAGTGATGAGCGACGTATCCTTCCGCTCAGTTTCTCTCTCCGAAGCGAGCTTTCTGGAAGCCCGACTGTTCGATATTCATTTCCATGATGTTGATGGCCTGACCCAGGCAAGTTTTGACGGCGCCTGTGGCCGCGAAGTATCTGGTCTGCCGGACGGCATTACGCTTCCTGCCTGCCAGTAAATTCTCCACGCGTATAATACAGCAACTGCCCCACCCCGGTTAAGGGATGAGGCAGGCATAGAGCGCACTCATGATCTGAGTGAAGGGTCGCGCTCTAAAATATATGTGGCCTGAAGCATGCTGTATTCACGAAGAAAATTCGCCAGCGATGAATAGGTCACGGTCTCAATAGCGCCGCGATGGTCATCCGTCTGAAGTCGCTCATCGGCCATGGGCGCGAACAGGCGTTCAAAGAAGTTCACATCGATTTCTGTTGGCTCAAAATGCGCCGCCAGATTGGCTTTGATCTGCGTGTAGTCCGTTGTCTGCCACGCCGCCGCAGCGATGACATCCAGCATGAATTCATTGCAGTTCTGGAACTCCGGATCCGACGCGTTCGAAATCAGGGAATAGTCGGGAATATGCAGCTCTTCATAGGCCGGGCTGGCCATAACATTCAGAATACGTCTCTGAAGCTCTGGTTCCGGGATAATGACCGCGACATCGTCCACAGCAGAGGCTTCCGTAAAATCAAACGGGAAGTCCTGAAGCAGATAGGATGTGGTGCGAGGCATCTCCTCTCCATCACCATGATAGAGATTATAGACCGCATAGCCGCGCATGACCGAGCCATCCTCTCGCGCAATATCCTGATACACCCAGAACGCGCCATGCGTGTACTGAACATTGTCGGGCAGCCTGTCCCGGTCGCGACCTGACCGGAACACCATAGCCACGCGGGCACCATTCTGAGCGAGCGAATCTTCAATCTGTTTTGAAAAATCCGCTGCCTCTTCAACCGTCAGGAAGACAGGTGAGGACTGCGCCGTCGAATCAAAAGCGAAGGCTGAGGGCGCCGTCATGACAGCAATCGCTGCCAGGGCGGCTGGAATACCAGCATGTCCACCCATGACTATTGCTCCTCAGCGACTGGTTGTTCGGCTGTGAGCGAAGGTGCAGGTTGGGCAACAACCACATCACGATCGACGACAAGCGGCGCGTTGGCCGTCGTCCACATGTCATCAGCAATGCCGTTTGCAGCAGTACCAGCGCCTTCCGCCAGCGAGCCAACCGCAGCCAGTGGAACGGCTACCGCACCAAGGGCCACCTGCCCGCCAGCCGCAACAATGCGTGTACCGGCTTCAGCAGAATCACCTGCGGCTTCTGAGAAGTTTCTGAAGCTGTCCGCCTGAGCGACACCTGTCAGTGAAAGGCCAATAATAAGACCTGCAGCAAGAACTCGTTTCATCTCTCTGTCTCCTTGCGATGGGGATATCCCCGGTGGCAGCAAACCCATGTAAGCGTTTGCTCACTCGCTATTTGATCGACAAATGAGGCGAAAATACGGCAATGCGAGCAAATGCTCACTATTTTTGATTTTTCTTTTGGGAACCCGGCTTTCAGGCCAGCGCTTCCTTCTCATCCCGAAAGCCGTTAGGCAGGGGTTGGGTCAAATGTGAGGGACTATCATGGCAGAGCTATTTTCGCTGTCCGGGCTATCAACACTTCTGGTGCTGGTGCTCCTTCAGGCGGTACTGGGTTTCGACAACCTTCTTTATATTTCTATCGAATCTAAGCGCGTCGGCGAAGAAGGCGGTAAAGCCAGCATGGTGAGACGCTGGGGGATCGGACTGGCCGTCCTGTTCCGCATTGTATTGCTCATCGTAATTGTGAGCCTGTTTTCTCTTCTGGCCGAGCCACTCTTCTCAGTTCCGCTTCCCGGTATTTTTGAAGCTGAGTTCAATCTGCAAAGCCTTGTCACCCTGTTTGGTGGCGGCTTCATCATCTACACTGCTGTGAAAGAGATTAATCACCTCCTCGCCGTGGATCACATTGAGCACACTGAGGGCAATAAAAAGAAGTCTGTCTTTCAGGCCATTACGATGATCGTCACGATGAACGTCGTCTTCTCTTTCGACTCCATTCTATCGGCTATGGCGATTGCCAATACGCGTAATGAAGCTGGCGAAGTGGAATATCAGGTCTGGATTATGGCAGTCGCAATCATCCTGTCAGGCGTTGCGATGATCCTCCTGGCGGACCGTGTTGCTGAATTTCTGAAAAAGAACCGGATGTATGAAGTGCTTGGTCTCTTCATCCTGTTCATTGTGGGCACACTGCTCGTCTCAGAGGGCGGCCATCTCGCGCACATGGAAGTGTTCGGATATGAAATTCATGCCATCCAGAAATCGACTTTCTATCTGGTGATTTTTGTTCTCGTTGTAACGGACGTCATTTCCACAAAATACCAGAAACGTCTCTGGGCCCAACGCGCCGCTGAGATCAGTAGTCAGGGCAGCGAGCTGGCATCCGCCGAGGCGGCGGAAGCTCACATGAGTGGAAAACACTGAAAGAGGTAAAATCATTTTAAGGCCTCGTCAGATCGGCATTCTGAGAATGTCCTGATAGGCCTTGATGACCTCATCACGGACAGCGACGACAGTTTCGAGCGTCGCTTCGGCAGCCGACACAGCTGTCACGACATCTACCAGATCGGCGCGACCGGTCGCGGCCTGCACCATTGCGGTTTCAACGGTCTCGCCTGCGCCGGATGCAGCAGACACCGCTTGATTCACGAGATTGCCAAAGCCCGTCTGATCCGCCTCCTGGGTCAGATTTGGCTGGTGTGCATTTGCAATTGTGCGCGCCGTATCAAGATATGCGCGGGCAGCTGCCAGAGAATCGATCGCCATTTACTTACCTCACGCCTGCATCAGGAATTGCGCAGAAGGTCGAGCGCGCGATTAATCATCGCCCGTGAGCCTTCAATAATGTTCAGATTGGCCTCATAGGTCCGCTGCGCTTCGCGGATGTCGGCCATTTCAATCAGCGTCTGCACGTTTGGCAGTTTTACATAGCCATTTTCGTCAGCCGCCGGATGGGTTGGATCATACTCAATCGGAAAGTCTGACTGGTCCTGTGCCGTGCGCACGACCTGAACGCCGGTCGTACCGGTTTCCCGGTCGACCATTTCGCGAAACACCGGCATGCGGCGCTGATATGGATCACCGCCCGGCGTATCCGATGTCGAATTAGCATTCGCCACATTCTCAGCCGCAAGACGGATGCGCACAGTCTGTGCACGTAGGCCTGTCGAGGCCGCTGTAAGAGCAGAATAAAGATCAGAAGACATGAGCTTACCCTTGAATACACATCAGTGACGGATCAGGTCGGAGACCGACCAGCCAGACGAATGAGAGACAGACCTTTCTGGTAAAGACTGAGCGCCGTATCGAAGTCCGTGCGCACCTGATTAAGGCGCAGCATCTGTTCTTCGACGACCACCGCGTTTCCATCCATGGTCACTTCGCTGTCCGGCGTGGATGTGATCCGCACATCCGGCGCCGGGCGCGCAGATCCTTCCATATGCCCTGACCGTGTGACCGCGATCCCCACATTGCCAACCGATGGCGATGTGTGACGTTGCAGCGTGCGCTCAAAAGACGCCTGGTCCACGTCCGTTGGGACGAAACCGGGCGTGTTTGCGTTCGCAACGTTTTCAGCAACAGAGCTCTGCCGGGCCTGAAGCATGTTCAGACGCTGGTCGAGCAGACGGAATACGGAAAGGTCACTGGGCAATTTCATTCCGGTAAATTATGCCGAGCTGGTTAATGTGTGATTAAGCCTAATTTGGCAGCCACCAGACCATCTGGTTAACGGGCCGTTAACCAGATCAACCCAAGCCTCTTAACGAAGGTTAACGATCAGAGTTATCTGACAGGGTTTTAGGTTATGGATGGTGAATCGCTGCTCCGGGCATTTTCAGCACTGATCTTAGTGCTGGGGCTCATTGGCGGGCTCTATTGGATACTGCGCCGTTTTACCAACCTCACCCCTCGCCTGTCTGACGGAGAAGACCTGAAGGTTAAGTCGTGGCGGCCATTCGATGGGCGTAAAAAGCTCGCTATCGTTCAATGGGGCGACGAAGAGCACCTCATTCTGACTGGCACGACGCAGGACCTGGTCATCGCAAGCCGCAAAGCGCGTAACGACGAACCTGCCGAATCCGGGGATGACACATAGTATGAAACGTCTGTTCGCCCTGACTGTTATCGCCCTGGTGGCATTTGCTGGCCTTCCCGCCTTCGCGCAGGAAGTTTCAGTAGACCTTGGCACTGGCGCAGGCCTTAACCGGAACATTGTTCAGTTGATGGCCATCATCACAGTCCTCAGCCTCGCGCCGAGCATTCTGGTGATGACCACCAGCTTTGTGCGAATCGTCGTGGTTCTGTCTCTTTTGCGTACGGCTATTGGCCTGCAGACCGCACCACCGAATGCCGTGATCATCTCACTGTCGCTATTCCTGACCGGTTTCGTCATGGCCCCCACCTTTGGGGAAGCATATGAAAGCGGCATTGCGCCCTATATGGCTCAGGCTATCGACGTCGATGACGCGATCCCGCGTACGCTGGCGCCTGTGAAGGTCTTCATGGCCGATCATGTAAACGAGGCTGACCTTGAGCTGTTTGTCGGCTTTGCCAATATCGAAACCCTGCCCGAAACGCCGGACGCCCTTCCGTTCGAAGTTCTGGCACCGGCGTTCATGATCTCAGAGCTGAAGCGCGCCTTTGAAATCGGCTTCATGATCTTCCTGCCCTTCCTCATCATCGACCTGGTGGTCGCATCCATTCTGATGAGTATGGGTATGATGATGTTGCCACCTGTGACGATCTCGCTGCCCTTCAAGCTGATCTTCTTCGTGCTTGTGGATGGCTGGCGATTGCTGACAGGGTCATTGGTCGAAAGCTTTATTGCTGGGCCGCCCGGCGGATAACGCCAGATACAAAAACGCCCGGCTTTGAGGCCGGGGCGTTATAAGCAACCAATTGATCTGGCCTGACCTATTCGAGGTCTTCCTTCAAAATGGTCATCTGGAATTGATAGGACGTTTCGCCCTCTTCCTCGATCTTGAAAAGCAGTGCCAGGAACTCTGACCCGAGATACACCTCAAGAGAGTCAGCCGTCTTATCGCGCGCAACAAGTCGAAGTTCCGGATTGAGCTTTTCTTTCAGATAAGCGTCAATCTTTGACGTTTCTTCTGGGCTCATGTCGCAATCCTTTTGCTGTTTGAAGCGAGACACTAGTCTGCTTCATCCAAAATAAAAAACGGCCTGACGTAAAAAATCTACGCGCATAGGCCGTTTTTGTGTCTTGAAATTGTGGGGAGTCACCCCAATCGGTCACTTATCTTCGAGGAAAGACTGGTCCATGGATTCAGCTTTTCCGCAACATGGATCGCCCACGGGCTTGGCCGGAACCCCCGCAACAGTGCAGTTTGGACCAACTTCCTTCAGCACCACGCTGCCCGCGCCAATGCGCGCACCATCGCCAATTCTGATATTGCCGAGCACTTTTGCACCTACGCTGACGAGTACGCCATTGCCGATTTTCGGGTGACGATCGTCAATCTCTTTGCCGGTACCACCGAGGGTCACACCCTGCAGGATAGAACAGTCATCACCGACCACAGCGGTCTCACCGATGACTATGCCGGTCGCATGGTCAAACATGACGCCCGCACCGATCTGAGCCGCAGGGTGAATATCGACGCCGAAGAGTTCCGACACGCGCGACTGGAAGAAAAAAGCCAGCGTGTCGCGGCCTTCATTCCACAACCAGTGTGCAACACGGTGGGTCTGAAGCGCCTGAAAGCCCTTGAAGAAGAGGAAAGGCTGAAGGAATGACCTGCACGCCGCATCGCGTTCCAGCGTGGCACTCATATCGCGTTCAGCAGCCTTCGCAATCGCAGGATCCGACCGATAAGCGTCTTCAAAAATCTCACGCACCTGAAGCGCGTTCATTTCAGAGCCCGCAATCTTCAGAGCAAGATAGTAAGACAATGCGTCGTGGAAATGGTCATGGCTAAGAATGGCAGCATTCAGCAGGCTCGCCAGCGTTGGTTCTTCAGCCGCACTTGCAGCGGCTTCAAAGCGCAAACGCTTCCAGACGGGCGGCGGCGTTGCGCCATTTATTTCGGTCAGCACAGGGCTAAATTCAGTCTCAATCGACATTTCGGCCTCTCTTCCGGCGGAAGTTTCCACCTCAGAAATGATCCGCGCCCTCTACCAGACACGCATTCGCTTTACGTAGTGTGTTCAGTTCATGCCACAAGTACAATAAGGCCTGACTAAACAAGTGTGTGAGGTTTTCGTGAAACTAACACGAACACCTCATTTATCCCAGTTCCGCAAGTTTTCGCGCTGATCCCCTGTTTTCTTTCATCTTCTTTGTCCATCGACGAAGCGCCATGCCCATAGAGAACATGGCAGGAGAGAAATAGAGCGCCAGCAAAGCCGAGCCGCCCACACCCACGGAAATACTGCTCGCCAGAGGCAGCCAGAACATATCCTGGGTCAGAATGAGCGGCACAAACCCGCCCATAGTCGTCAATGTCGTCGCTACGATATGACGGCTGGCCTCAACCACCGTATCGACCTGCGCATCAATATCGCCGTCACAGGCCGCCTGATTCACCTGTAGTGCGGACAAGACAACAATCGTGCCGTTAATGGCGATGCCCAGAAGGCCCATTGCGCCGATAATAGCGTTAAACCCAAACGGCAGACCGAACGCCCAAACCCCGATGAAGGAAATCCCGATAGAAAGGAAACCTGAGAGCAGAACGAGGAAGGATTTGCGGAAGGAATTGAAGACCAGCGCCACACAGCCCGCCATGGCGATGATCAATGGCAGAGCTGTCCCAAAGAGATTACCCATCGCATCGCCACGCTCTGCGGCCTCGCCGCCCATAATGATTTCATATCCCGGTGGCAGGGTAAAACCAGCCTCTTCCATACGGGCTTCGAATGCCGTGAAGACAGGCGCAGGCAGCGCGTAGGGTTCAACGGATGCCCGGATGATATTGGAACGCTGACCATCCCGTCGTGTGATAACCGCAATCTGCGGCACAACCTCAAGCTCACCCAATGCAGAGATAGGTGTCCCCATGCCATTCCCGCGGCCCACCCCAACGCGTGCGTCGCGCAAACTGTTTAAATCCCCACGGCGGCTATCAGGCGCAATCACGCGGACCGGGATTTCCTCAACGCCCTCCAGAACACTACCCGCTGGCAGCCCCTCCAGTTCTGCACTGATGTCAGCCGCGATATCCTGAAGACGCACGCCCGCAAGGTCCGCAGCAGCTTCATCGGCATTCAGCCGGATGGTTGGCGAACCAACCTCCATTGTCGCCCAGGTGTAAGTGATACCCGGCACATCTGACAGAATGGCCCGCACTTCATTACCCAGTTCATTCAGCGTGAAAATGTCTGCGCCATTGATGAAAAACTCAATCGGCGCATTGACCGGAGGCCCCTGCTCATAAGGCAGAGCCAGAAAGCGCGCTTCCGGGAATTGGTTGCGCAATTCCATCTGCATGGTCGGCACAATCTGACGTGTGACCTCAGAAGAATCGGTTGTGACCCACCCTGCCGCAAAGCCGGACACGCCACTCTGCAGATTGAACGCATTATAGTAGATGCGCGGCGCGCCCTCACCAATTGTGAAGTGAACATCCTGCACACCGGGATAGGCCCGGATAATCTCTGTCGCGCGTTCGGTTATCTCCTGCGCTTCATAGATCGTCGCCTCAGGCGGCAATTGGACATCCAGCTGAAACTGATCGCGTTCCGTTTGCGGGAAGAACTGAGACGGCATAACCGCCGCCACCAGATACATGCCGAACATGAAGAGCCCGAAACTGATCAGAAATGGTCCGATCGGAAACTTTAGTGAGTAACGCAGTGTCCACCGATAGCCTGCGCTTAGGATTGGGAAGGAAAATCCATCCCGATACCATCGCGGTTTTTCACCGGGCACGCGGTCACGGTCGAACCAACCTGCAAAGGCCGGCACGACGGTCATTGCCAGCAGGAAGGATGAGATCACGGCAAAAATCACTGAAATGCCGATCATGCCAACAAACTCGCCCGCACTCCCCGGCAAGAGCGCAATTGGCGCGAATGCCAGCGCTGTTGTCAGCGTGGACGCAAAGAGTGGCCCGAATAAATGGTGCAGCGATTGTTGAATGGCCTCAATCCGGCCCGCGCCTTTGGCCCGCTTCTGCTCAATTTCATCGACCACGACGATGGCGTTATCGATCAAAAGACCAAGCGCAATCACCAGACCCGTCACCGACATCTGATGAAGCGGCATTCCGAAGATTCGGAACAGGACCAGCACCAGACACACTGACAAAGGCAGTGCCGTACCGACGATCAATGCCGCACGCCACCCCATCGACACGAACAGAACGACAAAAACAATCAGCGCCGAAACGAGCAGGTTTTTGGCAAGACCATTTAACCGGTCATTCGTGTAAACGCTCTGATCAAACAGAACCTCCACATCAATGCCACGTGGGGCCTCTTCTGCAAATTCAGCGACAATGGCGCGTGCGCCTTCAGCCCAGACATCTACGCGATTGTTCGGTTCGATATACGCAGCCACCATGATGAACCGCTCATCATTGCGCACAGCCATAGCGCTTGGCGGGTTTTCTTCGGTTTTGAAGACGTCTGCGACGTCGCTCACCCGAAGCGCTGAACCGTTTTCACTCTGCATGAGCGGAACTGAGCGGATACGCGAAATCGAAGTGAACTCACCATCGACCTCCAGCCCCAGATTGACGCTTTCATTACGCACTTGCCCGGCAGGAGCTTTGGCATCGGCCTGTGCGATAAGCCCAGCGAACTGACGTGTGCTCAGCCCTGCTGCGGCCAGCGCATCTGTGTCGACCACCACGCGGATTTCCTCAGAAACCGCTCCGAAGGTTTCAGTTTCTTCGGTACCGCCATAGTTCTGAAAACGGTCTTCCAGATCCTGCGCCATACGGTTCATCACCGATAGCGGCGCCTCACCTTCGCCGCCCCAGCCAATACCCACGACGATTGTCGAAGCACCAAGATATAGCCGCTCGACCGATGGTGTACTGGCGCCTTCTGGCATTTCAGCTTCTGCCAGACCTACTTGCTGGCGAATAAGTGTCCAGGCCTCATCGACGCGGGACTCGCTCAAATCCTCACGCATGGAAATGCGGATTTGCGAAACATTGGCGCGCGATGTCGAAATCAGCTCATCAATCTCTGTGAGCTCCTGCAGGCGCGCCTCCAGCGGATCAGTCACCAGCGCTTCGACACGCTCTGCATCCGCGCCCGGAAAATAGGTCAGCACAAAGCCGTAGCGCTCAATGAGCGTCGGGTCTTCCTGACGCCCCAGATTAAACAGCGCCGCGATACCCGCAGCGACGATAATCATCACTGCCAGAGCAGTCAGCCTCGGCATTCGATAGAAGAGCGTCGAAAGTGACATGGCTCAGCTCTCCGCCGATGTGTCTGTATACAGAACTGGCGTCACCGCCACGCCCGGAACAAGCCTTTGCAGGCCCTCCATCACGAACAGATCACCGTCTTGCAGCGCGCCGCGAACAAAAGCGCGATCGGCTTCGGAATGGATGATATCGACAAGGCGTTTTTCAATGTGCTTGCGGCCATCGTCGCCATCGATCACTGCATAAACCGACCAGAGCCCTCTATTGGCTTCGGTCATGGCCGAGACAGGGATCCAGAAGCCTGGCTGGTCTATCTGCTGGAGCATGCTCAGGCGCGCAACGGCTCCCGGCGAAATTCCCTGATCTGCCGGCACATCGAAAATGGCAGATACGGTACGCCCTGTCGTCTCAATCACACCGGTAATGGCGCGCAGCGTTACATCATAGGACTGGCCGTTCGTTTCCATTGGGTAGGCCTCGCCAACGATAAGGCGTGATGCGACATCAGATGGCACACCAATGCGGGCTTCCATCACACCTGCTTCAACGAGTGAGAGCAATGATTGGCCGGGTGCGGCGATGGCGCCTTCATCTGCGAGGCGTTGCGTAATGACACCTGAGAAAGGCGCGCGTATCCGAGACAGTTCGATCTGCACCCGCAGCGTATCGGCCTGCGCCTCTGCAGCGGCCAGCCGTGCTGTCGCCGCATCCAGCTGGGTCTGCGCCTCATCAAAGCTCTGCCCGGAAAGCAGGTCGCGCTCCACCAGGAACGCCTGACGATCCAGCGTCGCCTGAGCCAGCTGAAGCGATGCATGGGCCTCGCTGATCTGCGCCTCAGATGCCTGAAGCCGCGCATTCAGCGACCGCGTATCGAGCCGCGCAAGCACCTGACCTTCTGCAACCTGATCACCAATATCGGCCGAAATTTCTGCAATGCGGCCGCCCGCTTCAAACCCGAGCGAGCTGGACCGCCGAGCCATGACGAGACCAGAATACTGTTCCTGAATTTCCAGTTCGGAAGAATATCGAACCGGTGTCACATTCACCGAAATCGGGCGCGCCACTTCAGACGGCACATTCACACCCGCGGTCGCCCCGCGCTGAACGAGAATGAAAATGCCGATCCCGACAATGCTGAGAAAAATAACCAAGAGGAAGAGTAAGCCCCTCGCCATTGTGGGCCCACGCGTTTGTACGTCCGACATTCCCCGGTGCTCCTAAGCTGGAATACAACCCAGCCTTACATCAGAAAACGCCGTTAGAAAAGTGAACACTGTTCCTTATTCTTCTAAATGAGCGACTTTGCCGCGTCAGGCTTTGAAGCCCCGGAGCAACTGATCGGAATACATTTCGATCATTTCATCGAGATCCATCATCGTCCCGTCATCACGGGTGAGGATTTTCGGAATCTGGATGAGCGTCATCACTGCGCCGTGCATGGCCATAACGATCGAAAGCGCGGCCGTGCGAACATTCAGATCCTGACGAAAATTCCCACTCTGCTTGCCCTCTTCCAGGCCTTCGCAGAGAAAACGGAATGCTACGGCACTCGGGGAATCATCATCCAGTGTTTTCGGATCAGTGTTGGTATCCAGGCCCGTTTCACAATCATCGGCGGGCGCAAAACCGGCCAGATAATGGTGCGGCTTCTCCAGTGCCGTAGTGACATAGGCCCGCGTACAATCACGAACGCTTTCCCAATTGCCCGGCCCCTGACCTTCAATCGCGTTCTCAATATTGCGAACAAGACGAATGAAGAAAGCTTCCTTCAGGCAGCCAACCAACTCGGTTTTGGACGCGAAATATTTGTAAATCGCAGACGGAGAATAATCGATCTCCTCTGCCAGCCGACGAATGGAAAGGCCTTCATAGCCCTCTTCAGCGAAAACGCGCTCTGCCGCTTCAAGAATGGTCTGGCGCACTTTTTCCCGACGACGAGACGCTGGCGTCTGCGTGGTTTTTACCGGTTCGTGGCCTGAAAATGTTGAGATATCTGAATCCATACCCAGATGTGTATCGCAGTTTGCGGCCTTGCAATAGTCTCTGCTGCCAACGCACGACACGCTTTGACCCGGAAGGCCTATATGTCTGACCCTCACTTTCCCATCCCCGAGCAGAACGCCCCGCTAATCCCATCGCAAGATTCAGATATCTCAGCGCGCAAGCTGATAGCGCAGCGGCGTTCCACCCCGGTCAAACTTATGGACCCGGACGCAGAGGGCCCGGATGAAGCCCAGCTGGAAGCCATTTTAGGCGCAGCGCTTCGCGTGCCGGACCACCGTAAGCTTGAGCCGTGGCGATTTATCATCGTGCGCGGAGAGGCCCGAACTGCACTGGGAGACATTCTGGCCGAAAGATATAAGGCGCTTAATCCCGACGCCTCGGAGAAGTCGATTGAGGAAGAACGCAACCGCCCAATGCGTGCGCCTGTCTGCGTCACCGTCGTGTCCAGCCCGGACCACGAACACAAGACACCCGTCTGGGAACAGGAATTGTCCGCAGGCGCGTTGTGCATGAATCTGCTCTATGCAGCCAACGTTTCTGGTCTTGCTGCCGGATGGATTTCCGAATGGTGGGCGTTTGACGAAGACATCAACACCGCACTCGGCCTGGTCGACGGCGAGCGCGTTGCCGGCCACATCTTCCTCGGAAAAGCCAAATCCTACCTGGTGGAGCGCCCTCGCCCGAAAGTGAGCGAGAAAACCACGATCTGGGCGCCTTAACCGCGCCCACGATAGGCCGGGACACCTGTATCTGGCACCCAGAGACCTTCTGGCGGCGTAGCTGACTGCCAGAAGACATCAATCGGAATACCACCGCGCGGATACCAATAGCCCGCAATTCTGAACCATTTAGGGTCCAGAAGCTCGCTCAAACGCTTGGCGATATAGAGCGTGCAATCCTCATGAAACGCGCCGTGATTACGGAACGACTGAAGGAAAAGCTTCAGGCTCTTGGATTCCACCAGCCACTCGCCCGGCGCATAATCTATGACGATATGTGCAAAATCCGGCTGCCCGGTCACCGGGCAAAGCGACGTAAATTCCGGGGCGATAAAACGCGCACAATACAGCATATCCGGGTGAGGATTTGGCACGCGCTCAAGTTCAGCTGCCTCTGGTGAAGCCGCCGCATGGGTTTGCGCGCCAAGTTGCTCAAGGCCGGTATAGATCTCGTTTGAATCAGTCATCAGGAAGGTCCGTTCAGAAGCAGGACCAGATAAACGACATAACCGAGCAGAAGTATACCACCCTCCCATCGGCCAAGACGCTTGCCCGTAAAGGCAAAGATCATCAACAGCGCCATAGAGATGGCGAGCGCACCAAGGTCTCGTGGCACGCTGATCTGATCCAGTGGAAAATCAAAAGGCATAATCGTGCTGGTGACGCCCAGAATGCCGAAAACGTTGAATGTGTTAGACCCCAGCACATTGCCCAGTGCCACATCAGGCTTTTTCTTCAAGGCCGCCATCACACAGGTTACGAGCTCAGGAAGGCTGGTGCCGATTGCGATGATGGTGATGCCGATGACAGTTTCAGACAAACCAATCAGGCGCGCGAGCTGAACACTGCCCTCAATCAGGAATTTCGCACCGAGCACAATGCCCAGCAGGCCACCGATTGCCATCGGAATGGCAATGAGGATTGGCACATGCGCATCCATAACCTCGGCTTCATCGCGATGCAGCTCTGCCGTATCGGACTGACCGCCATCTTTTCGATCATTGATAAAACTGAAAATAATAATCCCGACCAGTGCAAGAAAGAGCGCAATCCCTACAAATCTGAACATAAAGCCGTCGGTTAAAATCAATACTATCAATGCAATAGTCGCCAGGCAGGCAAAAACGCCGTCCCGGGCAAGAGCTTTCGGGTTCGCAGCGATCGGATAGATGATTGCGGCCGCGCCAAGCACCAGAAGGATGTTCGCAACATTCGAGCCGAGAACGTTTCCAACGGCAATGCCCGCACTGCCAGAACCCACAGCATTCAGGGATGCGACCAGCTCTGGCGCGGATGTACCGAAACCGACCAGAACGGCACCGATAAACAAGTCAGAAACGCCGATTTTACGCGCTAACGCGACAGAACCGCGGACCAGAAACTCGCCGCCCAGGATCAGCCCGATCAGGCCGCCTATGATCATCAACCACATCATACTTTAAAACCCACACATATCAGGCAACCTTATGAACGACTCGGCACTTTTGCCCAAGCCGTTAAGGTGACCGATAACAAATGGTATCAACAGGGAGAAACGTAAATGGCTTTAACGACAGATCTTTCGGGGCGGGTGGCGATCGTCACGGGATCGGCAACCGGATTGGGCGCGAGCATTGCCAAACGCCTTGCCGAAGCCGGCGCATCGGTTGTCATCAACTATTCGCGCAGCAGCACCGAAGCCGAACAGACCGCAGATGAAATACGTGCGCTGGGCGCCCAGGTTCATTGCGTACAGGCCAATGTTGCCGAAGATGCAGACTGCAAGAAACTCGCTCAGACAGCCAACGCCTATGGCCGACTGGATATTCTGGTGAACAATGCGGGCATTACAAAACAGGTCCCCGACCATTCAAATCTTGCCGGTCTGGATAAAGACGACTTCCTGCGCCTCTATGAAGTGAATGTCGTCGGCCCATTCATGATGGTCCGCGCATGTGAAGACCTGCTGCGCGCAGCTCATAGTCAGACCGGCATTGCGAGCGCCGTGTTGAACACCTCATCTATTGCCGGCGTGACGGGCATTGGCTCATCGGTTGCGTATGCCGCGAGCAAAGGCGCGTTCAATACCATGACGCTTTCGCTTGCCCGCGCGCTCGCTCCCGCCATTCGGGTGAATGCAATCTGTCCTGGCTTTATCGGCACCCGCTGGTTCAAGGACTATATGGGCGAGGAGAAGTACAACCGAATGGAGGCCTCCGTTCGCGAGAGCACCCCACTGAACGTTGCGTCGGGTCCGGACGATATTGCTGATAGCGCAATGTTCTTTCTGACGGACGCCTCACGCCATGTGACAGGCGAAACCCTTCTCACAGATGGCGGAACGCATCTCGGATACGCACCACTCAAAGCCCGATAGGCTATATGACCGAATCCTCAATTGCGCTAAATTTGCAACATTCGATTTTTAGGTGAACAACTCGAAAAGCCCTGATTCTTACGGCTTTGTCACAAGATTACAGAAACGCCAGACAAATCGGTGTTGTATTTTTAGCGCACATTCGCGGAATTCAAACATAGTGAATCAAGCCCTGATTTACAGCTTATACTCTGACCAAATGGCTAAATCCGTGCTTATCCCTTGTGCAGCCGGTATAAAATGCAATCACCCCCTCTCCTATGGGGTTGAGTTGAAGGGTTCCGGTCAACAGTTTGCCTCCGAGCTATGAAGCCATTTGTCATGATTCTGCCACAATCGGGGTCAATGTCCGGCTTCACACGCTTAGCGCGTTTTGGCGTGCGGTTTGTAAAAACATGGGGAAACTAATGATCCGTAATATTCTGCTTGCTGGTGCTGCCAGTGTTGCTGTTGCTGCTCCTGCAGTAGCTCAAGAAGTATCTGTCTCAGGTAACGTTGCTATCGGTACTGAGTACGTCTGGCGTGGCGTTACCCAGTCCAACGGCGACATGGCAATCTCTGGCGGCTTCGACCTCGAAGCTGGCAACTTCTACGCTGGCACCTGGGTTTCCAACGTTGATTTTGAAGATTCTTCAGACACCAACATTGAGTGGGACTTCTACGCTGGCTTCACCGGCGATCTGACCGACACAGTCGCTTTCGACCTCGGTCTGATCTACTACGCTTACCCA
>NHBK01000009.1 GCA_002173095.1 Hyphomonadaceae bacterium TMED5
CCAGAGCCAGAGCCAGAGCCAGAGCCAGAGCCAGAGCCAGAGCCAGAGCCAGAGCCAGAGCCAGAGCCAGAGCCAGAGCCAGAGCCAGAGCAGAAGCAGGGCTTCTTCGCGCGTCTGACGTCAGGCCTGTCGCGTTCGTCCAATAAGCTGACGGAAGGCATCACAAGTGTCTTCGTGAAAAAGCGTCTGGATGATGACACGCTGGAAGAGCTCGAAGATATTCTGATCACATCAGATATGGGCGCGAAAGTTGCGGCCCGCGTGACCACGAATATCGCCAAAGACCGGTTCGACAAGGAAGTGACCGATGAGGAAATCCGCATCGCGCTCGCAACTGAAATCGAAGAGATCATGACGCCGCGCGAAGTCCATGTGGATTTCGCAGACGGCCCGCATCCGCGCATTGTTCTGTTCGTCGGTGTGAACGGGTCAGGCAAAACCACCACGATTGGTAAGATTGCCAGTAAGCTGAAAGCACAGGGCGCCAAAGCGCTTCTGGTGGCGGGCGATACTTTCCGCGCGGCTGCGATTGAACAGCTCACTGTATGGGGTGAGCGCGCTGGCATTCCAGTTATGTCCAAGGCGACGGGCGCTGATGCTGCGGGCCTTGTCTATGAGGCTGTCGAAAAGGCTAAAGCTGAGGGCTTGGACCTCGTGCTGGTCGATACAGCGGGCCGACTTCAAAACCGTAAGGAGCTGATGGAAGAGCTGGCAAAAATCATCCGCGTCACGAAAAAGCTCGATCCGGATGCACCGCACGATGTGTTCCTCGTTCTGGATGCAACGGTTGGTCAGAATGCTCTGTCTCAGGTCGAAGCCTTTAAAGAGACTGCCGGTGTGACCGGGCTTGTCATGACCAAGCTCGATGGCACGGCCAAGGGCGGCGTGCTCGTCGCGATTGCAGAAGCACACGCACTGCCAATCCATTTTGTCGGTGTGGGTGAAAGCGCCGAAGACCTTCAGCCTTTCTCTGCGCGTACATTCTCTCGCGCACTTGTGGGCCTTGAGGGGTGAGCACTGAGCTGATCGCAATCGGTCTGGGGCTGTTTTCAGCCCTTACCCTTGCGCTCGCCAACCTCGTCGTCAAAGCGACCAATGATATTCTGGTCACGCGCGCCGTGCTTTCGACAAGCTGCGCGTTGATCCTCGCGCCGTTTGCCTTTGTTCTGCCGCTGCCAACGCCTGCGCTGTGGGCGGCGATCGCGGTCTCCGTTCCAGTGCATTTCTTCTACCAGATGAGCATGATCCGCGCGCTTCATCGCGGGGATCTATCTCTCGTCTTTCCGGTCATGCGCGGGCTTGCGCCTTTGCTTGTGGCGGGTGGGGCGTTTGTATTCCTCGATGAGAGCCTGTCCTGGATCTCACTGATTGGTCTTTTCATCGCGACCTGCGCTGTCATCGCATTTGGTTTTCTTCAGGGCTCAAACACGGCCAGCATGAAATCTGTCAGCCGGGCTGCGCTCTTCTGGGCCGGTATGACGGCGGTCGGCGTGATGGCTTATAATGTCGCGGATGCGCGCGGGGTCCGGCTTGCGGAAAATCCGCTGACCTTCGTCGTCTGGCTTTTCATGTTTGACTGGATCGGCACGGTCGTTGTCGCGCTGGTAGTACGCGGTGAGCGCTTTGTCGGCGCGCTAAAGCCGGTTCTGAAGAACGGTATTGCAGGCGGGGTATTGTCTGTTGTGTCGTATGGGGCTGCGCTTCTGGCGCTCGATATGATCGAGGCGGCGCGGGTCACAGCTCTTCGCGAAACCGCCGTCGTGTTCGGCGCGCTTATGGGCTGGTTGGTCCTGAAAGAAGGCATAGGGCCGAGACGGATTATCGCCTCGGCCGTATTGGTGTTTGGTCTCGCCTTGATGCAGTTCGGGGCGTGATCTGGGGGAGGGCGATTAAGCGCCTTTGACCCAGCGAAGAGCTGCCTTAGCGACGCGTTCGCCAAGCTTGCGGCCCGTTTCCAGTTCAGCTGCAACAGGTGCTTCTTCAGGGGATGTGTCCACCGGAGAGTGTGCGCCGACACCCATGAAGAAACCGCCGCGGTTCTCAGCGTCATTCCATGTGTGCTCTTTCATATTGAAGCCTGATGGAATTGCTGGGTTCACCCACATCATATTGTGCTGAGCGGCCAGAATAGCGAATTGCTGAAGCGTAGCGAGCTTGTCGCCAGATACAGAACCGGAGTTGGTGAAGCCTGCTGCGAGTTTGTCTGTCCAGCCGCCGCTCATCCAGACTTTGGATGTTGCGTCCTGGAAGGCTTTGAACGTAGCAGATGCTCCACCCATATAGGTTGGGGCGCCAAAGATGATGGCGTCAGCTGAGTTCAGTTCGTCCCACGGACCTTCATCAGGTTTTGTGAGGTCATCAGCTTTCAGAAGAGCGACCTCTGCGCCGCCACGTGTTACGCCTTCAGCAACAGCTTCGGCGAGTTTTGCTGTGTGGCCATAGCCAGAGTGATAAACGATTGCGACCTTGGTCATGCCTGTCTCCATTTATATGCGAGTTGCCAGACCTACCTAAGATGCGGTATACAGAAGGCTAGTACACACCTCCTGGTAACCATGGAAGTTTTTTCCGGAAAGGGTCAAAAAATGTTGAAGGCACCGGTAAAGCCGCCACTCGAGGTTATGGAAATCGAGGCATGTCCATCGCGAATGGTGATGGAAATGCTGGCCGATAAGTGGAAGCTGATGGTCTTCCATTCTTTGCGCCAGCGCGATGTGATGCGCAATGGCGAATTGATGCGCGCCCTGAATGGTGTCAGCCAGAAAATGCTCACCCAGACCCTTCGTGCGCTGGAACGAGACGGCCTTATCTATCGCAAAGACTATCAGGAAGTTCCGCCGCGCGTGGAATATGGCCTGACAGAGCTGGGGCTTTCTCTCAGTGAGCCAATTCTGCAGATCTCCGACTGGGGTCAGATGAATATGGATGCTGTTAAAGAGGCCCGAAAAACTTACGATCACGCTGAATCTGTTCTCGCAGATTAATCTGGTCTTGAACCCTTTAGGGTAAAGTCCGGGCAAGGAGATACGCGACCTTGCCCAATCTGATCCGACATTTGTTTGGTTACCTGCCGGTGAACCTCGTCGCTGCGCTTGTCGCGTTTGGCGGCGTTTTTGTGTTCACACGACTGCTCGGCGCAGATGAATATGGTCGCTATGCGCTGGCGCTCTCGACCATGCATCTCATGCATACATTCACGCTGACCTGGGTTGAGGCTGCGGGCTATCGTTTTAATGCAGAAGCCGAAGCCAAAGGCGGCTTACCTCATCATTATCGAACAGCGCTGACGCTTTCCATGGTATCCTTTCTGCCAGCCTTTCTGGTGCTTGGCATTGTCTGGTTCATGGTGTCGAACGCGCCGGAATTCCGTTCTGTTCTGCCCTGGCTTCTTATTCTGATGCCGGTTTCAACTATCGCCAATCTTGCCCAGCAAAGCCATAAGGCGGCGCAGCGTATTAAGCGCTATTCGGCCGTTGAAATGGGCCGCGTACTCGGTGGATTTACCATCGGCGTTGGCCTTGCTGCTTTTGCGGGCTTTGGCGCGGCGGCCCCGCTTGCAGGTATGACGGTCGCTTTCTCCATTGCAGGCCTCACCGAAGGCTATTGGCTCTGGAAAGGGTCGCGCGGCGGTCAGGTGAGCAAGTCAGATGCGCGGCGTTATTTCGCCTATGGCTTTCCGATTTCTGCTGCCCTTGTGCTGGATCTTATTCTGTCAGCCTCTGATCGATTTCTCATTGCGCTTTTCATTGATGAAGCGGCAGTTGGCGCCTATGCGGCGGGTTATGGCGTTGCTGATAAAACCGTTCTCATGCTCTGCGCCTGGGCGGCTATGGCAGGCTCCCCTCTGATCATGGCAGCCTTTGAAAAGGACGGCAAAGAGGCCGCCGAGAAAGCTGCGCGCAGCATGGCGCAAAGCATGATACTGATCGCCATTCCGGCTGCAGCGGGCATTGCGCTGACGGCGGGGCCGCTCGCAGGCGTGATGATTGGTGAAGACCTTCGCGCACAGGCCAGGCACATTATACCGTGGATCGCCTTTGCGGGCCTCTTTAACGGCATGCTGATCCATTATTTCTCTGAAGCCTTTCAGCTGGCACACAAAACGGCTGAGCGAGCTTTGATCATGCTTATTCCGGCGGGGCTGAATATTGTTCTGAACATTATTCTGTTGCCGCGTCTGGGCCTGATGGGCGCCGTGTATGCCACCGTTGGGTGCTACTTCGCGGCTGTTGTTCTGTTGGCTCTGCTGGGGCGGCGACATGTGGCCTTGCCCGTGCCTTTGGCTGACCTTGGCAAAGTGCTCATCGCCTGCGCGGCCATGGCGGGCGTCGTGAACCTTATCCCGGATCTTTCGATAGACCTGATCGAGCTTGTCCTGGAGGCGGGCTTTGGTGTCGTCGCGTATGCATTGTGTGTGGCTTCTCTTGATGCCGCGGGTGCCCGCGGTATGGCTTTAAAATTGATTGATAAGGTCAGGTCGCGCTTGAAAGGCGGGCAGGCAGCCTGACGCGTAATTCCGCCTTTTCCTCTGAGGGGCTGCGGTGCATTTCTTTCTGAAATGTGAAGAAATGACTTAACCCTGCCTTCATTACACATGCGGTAAGAATGTTTTCAAAGCTATTCTTCCTGGCATGGGTGAATGTTTAGAACATGGAACAGGCAAGCACGATAACTCCAGTGGCGCCTTCAAAGGCGACTGACTTGTTTCCGGCCTATCTTGTGCGGCTGGAATCCTTCTTTCTCTTCTGCAGCGCTCTCCTGATATTCTTTGCGCCACCTGCCGCGCTGAGCATTCTTTGCGTGTCTGGTCTGGCTTTGCTCTGGCTGTCTGCCAGCCGCGTTATTGCTGAGTATCGAAACACGAAGAAGGTCTCACGCCAGAAGCCGGTGCTGATGCTGGTAAGTTGGGGCTATCCTGTTTTGCCGTGGATCAGCCTTGCTGTGCATCAATTGATCGACCTTCCATCGCCGTCTGAGCTGGTCTTCTGGGGCATATTCTTCGTGCTGGCGCTGGGCGGTATCATGTTTCGCCGGATCGAGCTCAGTCGTTTTGACGAAGACAAAACCCGTATTTTGGGTGAGTTTCAGGCCGCTGCGAAAGAACGCTATCGCGGCTGGGTGGTAATCTATCTGGCCGGTGCGGTCAGTGCGTTTGCGATCTGGGTCGCATTATTCGTCACAGTCTTCTCTGCGGTATAAAATTTTTATCTCTGCGCGAATGTGATTGAACTCTTCGCCCGAATGGTGCGTATGGAAGGCATGACAGAAACCCCTGCCCCTGCCGCTGAAGAAAAAGCAAAATCCCCGACGAGCCTCTGGGCTGAGCTTGGGCCAACCGTCGCCTTCATTCTCACCTATACGCTGATGGGGCGTTTTCTGCCCGAAGGCGAAGGTGCGTTCTCTTCCGATAAAGCGATCTTCTGGGCGACAGGCGCGCTTATGGCGTCTACGGCCTATGTGATCGCCTATAAGCTGATGAAGAAAGAGCGCATTCCGCCAATGCTCATTCTGACAGGCAGCGTTGTCGGCTTTTTCGGTGTGCTGACAATCGCTCTGCAGCAGGAAGCCTTCGCTTATATCAAGCCAACCATTATCAACTCGCTCTTTGCGATCATCCTGTTGGGCGGTTTGGCCTTTGGCCGCAATTTCTGGAAGATGATGCTGGAGCATGCCTTTCAATTGCCGGACCATGCCTGGAATGTGCTGACCTTCCGCTGGGGCCTGTTCTTTGTTTTCCTCGCACTCCTGAATGAGTTTCTGTGGCGGTATTTCTGCCCATTGCCAGAAAGCCCGCTCACGCTGCTGGGCCTGCATCTGGTGCCGTCAGAGCCTTATTCCCTGTTCGGAATCGAAATGGGCTCGCGCGATATGGAACATGTCTGGGCCTGGATGAAGCTTGGCAATTTCTTCATCGTTACGGCCTTCATGGTGGCGAACCTGCCTTTCACCATGAAGCATTGGGAAGGGTCTGATCTGCCGAAGGCGTCAGACTAGCCGCCCGTCATATGGTCTGTGCCGTCCGGATTGCCAAAGGGCAGATGGACGGTTTCGCCCTTCAGGCCGTGCCATTGTTTCAGCGCCCAGACAGCCGATGGGAAGGCCATCTCCTTCCACGGGATTTCATCCCATGTCACCAGCTTCACCTCCTGGCTTTCCGGACCCGGAGCAATGTCAGGTGAGCGAAGTTTGGCTTTGAACATGATCTGGACCTGCGCAATGCGCGGAATGGAATAGATCGCCAGAGTACGTTCAATCTCCAGATCGGCGCAGGCTTCCTCGCGAGCTTCGCGCATGGCGCCTTCCTCGACACTCTCGCCGGTTTCCATAAAGCCAGCCGTAAGGGTCCAATAGCCAAGGCGCGGTTCAATGGCGCGTTTGCAGATGAGGATTTTGTCTTCCCAGGTGGCGACCGCGCCGAGCACGATCTTCGGATTGACGTAATCTACGAAATCACAGCGCGTACACATGCGCCGTTCACGGTCATCACCGTCCGGAATTCCCGGTGAAAAGCTTGCTGTTTCTCGCGACATTCAAGGCCTCGTGATTTCAGATTTCTGACGAATTGCGCTATGTCAGAAAAAGATCGTCCGCATACGTTGTGTTTCACGTGACTGAAACATTTCATGTTTATGGTGTACGTGCGAGTCGAATAGTCAATGTTTCTCAGGACGGGGGAAATAGCCGTGGAAACTCTGGAAACGGAACAACCTTTCAGCCTGGATCGGTCGGCCAGTCATTTGCTGCACAGAGCGCAGCAATTTGCAGCCGAGCAGTTTGAAGGCATGGGCGAGGCGGACATTACTTTGCGCCAGTTTGCAGTGCTGGCAGCGGTACGCGAACAGGAAGGCTGCTCTCAGTCTGATCTGGTAAAGACCACGGGCATTGACCGGTCCACACTTGCGGACATGGTGCAGCGAATGGAAAAGCGCGGTCTTGTGGAGCGTCGTCAGGCGCTAATGGATGCGCGCGCGAAATCCGTTCACCTCACAGATGATGGCCATTCGGCGCTGGCAAGCTCTCTGCCCGTTGTTCAGAAGGCGGACGAAGCCATTCTCTCCATGCTGCCACGCAATAGACGACGCGCATTTGTTGGTATTCTCGGGCTTCTGGCGAATGTCGAAAGCGCAGACTTCGAGGAGCTGGATTCTCCGGTTGACGTGAAGGCGAAGAAGAAAACCAACGACGCCAAATCTGCCGAGAAGAAGAAAAAAGACAAAAAGAAAAAGAAGAAAGACAAGAAGAAAAAAGAGGACTGATTTTCAGTCCTCAGATGTCTTTTCCGTCTCGTGGCTGTTCAGCATGTTCAGCCGCTTTTTTGCGCCGGTCAGTTTGCCAGCCGTCCAGAGCGCCAATCCGCCGAGTGTAACGGCCGAGATGATATAGCTGGCCCAGATGAAGATATCGCCAGAATTCACCTGACCAGTGAGAGGTTCGCTCATGCTGCGCTCCTGTTCATGCGGGCGAGCTTCGCCTCATACTGTCGATTGAAGATTTCAGCGCGCATGGCCGCCATCATCAGTGCGCCAAATACAAGGCCAATGCCGATCAGATTATACCAGAGCGGCCAGTAAAATTCCGGCGCATAACTGGACCCACCAAGCGTGATAAAGCCAGCAGGCTGGTGAAGTGTATTCCACCATTCGACAGAGAATTTGATGATCGGTAGGTTCACTGCGCCGACAAGGCATAGAATGGCACCGGCGCGCGCGGCATCCTGCTCGCGCTGAAATGCTGAGCGTAGCGCCATATAGCCAAGGATCAGAAATAGCTGGAATAGCATGCTGGTGAGGCGCGCATCCCATACCCAATAAGTGCCCCATGTCGGGCGGCCCCAGAGCGATCCTGTCACCAGACAGATGAAAGAGAGCGCGGCAGCGACCGGCGCTGCAGATTTTGCGGCGACATCAGCGATGGAGTGTTTCAACGTCAGGAATAGAAGGCTGCACACCGCCATTGAGGCATACGCGGCGAGCGAGACCATGGCCGCAGGCACATGGATGTACATGATCTTGGCGGTCGCGCCCTGATACAATTCTTCCGGAACGAAGAAAAAGGCCCATGCCCAGCCTGTCGCGACGATGATCGCGCCCAGCACGGCAAAGAGCGGCATTAGCCATTTCGACAGCGCCAGAAAGCGGTGAGGATTTGCAAAGGTCGAAAACATGGTTTGCGGGCCTATTCCAGTTTCAGCGCAAGTGACATTGCAAAGGGCGAAATGGCAAGAGCAGCAAGGCTGTTTGCGGCAAGAAGGCCCAGTCCGGCACCGAAGCCTTGCCCGGTGAGAACATGGTTCAGCTCTTCAGCGCCGAAAATCACAACCGGGACAAACAAGGGCAAAATGAGCAGAGCCACCAGTGGGCCGGACCGTCTGAGACCTGCGGTGAGGGATGCGCCGATACCGCCCCATAAGAAGATTGTGATGCTACCGAGAAAGACGGGCAGAATGGACTGCAGCGTGACGGTTTCAGCACGCATCATCACGGCCGCAACCGGGGTGAGCAGTGCAATGGGCAGGCCTGAGACCAGCCAATGGGCGGCAACCTTGGCAAGCGTGGCAAGCTCCATGGAAAGGCCGGACAGGCGATGATGGTCCAGCGCCCCGACCTCAAGATCGGCCTGGAAAATCCGTTCCAGCGTTGTCAGCGAGGCAAGACAAAGCGCGACGAAGATCAACCCCGGTGCAGATGCGGCTAACAAGCGCGGTTCAGGGCCAATGCCCAGCGGAGCGAGAAAAATCGTGCCTGCGAAAAACGCCGCTGGCAGGAACAGACCTGAGCCGCCAGCCCAAGCGAGGCTGAGCTCACGCCGGAAGATTGCGGCGACGCCGTTTCTCATCATGCGAACGCCCCCAGATCGAGCACGAGGTCTGGCGTAAGTTCCAGATCGTCATGAATGGCGGCCAGAATGGCGCCGCCCTCATCGAGATGTTCTTTCATCAGCTCGCATAAAAGCGCCTGGCCCGCGGTATCGAGCGCCGATGCGGGTTCATCCAAAAGCCAGAGCAAGCGGGGCGTGATCAGCGCTCTGGCCAGTGCAACGCGTTTCTTCTGGCCGGCAGAAAGCGAATAGGCGGGCACGTGCTGGCGCAGGGTCAGGCCGACACGTTCCAGAATGTCTGGAATATCTGATCGTGGCGAGTAGTGTATGTCAGCCCAATCAGTCAGATGAGATAGTGGAGTTTCGCTGGCGCGCAGGCCATGGTCATGGCCCAGATAGAATGGGCCGCGTTCACGATATTCTTCGACTTTTTCAATCGTTCCGGTCTCAGCTTCGATAAAGCCGGCAATCATACGCAATAAAGTCGTCTTACCTGTTCCATTTGGGCCTCTTAAAGCCGCAAACTGCCCGGACTGAAGCTTGAAATTCAGGCCTTGAAATAACAGATTATACCCGCGAACCGCGGTTAAACTGTCAATCGTCAGTATAGGAACAAAGGAAGAATGGTTTTCAGACACTCGAATTTTCCCACCGCGACCTAAGACAAATTGCAGTTCCCGGTGCGTGGCGATAAAATACACTTAGGGAACATCCACACTGGCCCGTGCATTCAATTTGCACACACGCAGGAAGGAATCAAAGCCTATGGCATCTCTCGACAGCTTTAAGTCTAAAAAAAGCCTGACCGTTGGTGACAAGACCTACACCTATTTTTCTCTCGAAGCAGCTGCGGCGAATGGCCTTGGCGATGTCTCTGGCCTTCCGGCTTCACTGAAGGTGCTTCTTGAAAACCTTTTGCGCTTTGAAGACGGGACCACGGTTACCAAGGACGACATTAAAGCTTTTGCCGCCTGGCTGACGGATAAAGGCTCTGCACAACACGAAATCGCGTATCGCCCGGCCCGCGTTCTGATGCAGGATTTCACCGGCGTTCCAGCGGTTGTCGATCTGGCGGCCATGCGCGATGCGGCCAAAGCCCTCGGCGCTGACCCGAAAGCGATCAACCCTCAAGTGCCTGTAGACCTCGTCATCGACCATTCAGTGATGGTCGACTATTTCGGTAATGCGGACTCATTCGAAAAGAACGTGGCGCGCGAATATGAGCGTAATAAAGAGCGTTATGAATTCCTGAAATGGGGCCAGAGCGCGTTTGAGAACTTCCGCGCCGTGCCGCCGGGCACAGGCATTTGCCACCAGGTGAACCTTGAATATCTGGCGCGCACTGTCTGGACGAAAGAAGAAGGCGGCGAAACGATCGCCTATCCTGATACGTGTGTGGGTACGGACTCTCACACAACCATGGTCAATGGCCTGTCCGTTCTCGGTTGGGGTGTGGGCGGCATTGAGGCTGAAGCTGCCATGCTTGGTCAGCCGGTTTCCATGCTCATTCCTGAAGTTATCGGTTTCAAACTGACAGGTGGCCTTGCTGAAGGCGTAACGGCAACGGACCTCGTCCTGGTGGTCGTAGATATCCTGCGTCAGAAGGGTGTTGTCGGTAAGTTCGTCGAATTCTATGGCCCGGGCCTTGCGAACCTCTCTCTGGAAGATGAGGCGACAATTTCCAACATGGCGCCGGAATATGGCGCGACATGTGGCTTCTTCCCTGTCGACAATGAAACACTCGACTATCTGACCACCACCGGTCGTTCAAGGGACGATATCGAACTGGTAGAAGCCTATGCGAAGGCGCAGGGCATGTGGCGTGAAGATATGGGCGACCCTGTCTACACCGACACGCTCGAGCTTGATATCTCCACTGTACGCCCATCAATTGCGGGTCCTAAACGCCCTCAGGACCGTATCATCCTTGATGATGCATCGGACGCATTTGCCAGCGTGATGGACACTGAGTTCAAAAAGCTCGACGAAGCCACCAAACGTGCAGCTGTCGAAGGCGAAGAGTACACGATCGGACATGGCGATGTCGTTATCGCGGCGATCACGTCCTGTACGAACACATCTAACCCATCGGTTATGGTCGCGGCAGGTCTTCTCGCGAAGAAGGCGGTTGAACGCGGTCTGGCCGTAAAGCCTTGGGTGAAAACCTCTCTGGCGCCCGGGTCTCAGGTTGTGACTGACTATCTGGCGCGTGCGGGTTTGCAGGACGATCTGGATAAACTGGGCTTCGATCTGGTCGGTTATGGCTGTACGACCTGTATCGGTAACTCTGGTCCGCTGCCTGAGAAGATTTCCAAAGCGATCAATTCTGCCGATCTGGTTGCGACGTCTGTCCTGTCTGGTAACCGGAACTTTGAGGGCCGTGTGAACCCGGATGTGCGTGCGAACTACCTCGCAAGCCCGCCATTGGTTGTGGCCTACGCGCTGGCGGGGTCCATGAATATCAATCTCACCACCGATCCGCTTGGTTATGATGATGACAACAACCCGGTCTATCTGAAAGACATCTGGCCATCGAATGAGGAAGTGACCTCAACGGTACGAGAATGCGTAACACCGGAAATGTTCGACGCGCGCTATGGCGATGTCTTCAAAGGCGATGAGCACTGGCAGTCCATCGAAGTGAAGGGCGGCGAGACTTATGGCTGGCCGGAATCCACTTATGTTGCCAATCCACCTTACTTCGAAGGCATGTCGATGGAGCCGGACGCGATCGGTGATGTCGTGAAAGCCAATATTCTTGGCCTGTTCGGCGAGTCCATCACAACCGACCACATTTCTCCTGCGGGCAACATCAAGGCTGACAGCCCGGCTGGTAAATGGCTGAGCGAAAACGACGTGCCGGTTATGGAGTTCAACTCCTATGGTGCGCGCCGTGGTAACCACGAAGTCATGATGCGCGGTACGTTCGCCAACATCCGGATCAAGAACCAGATGGTTCCGGGTACGGAAGGTGGCATTACCAAGCATTGGCCAGAAGGCGATGTCATGCCGATCTATGATGCCGCTATGAAGTACAAAGAAGCGGGCAAGGAGCTCGTGATCTTTGCCGGTGAGCAATATGGTACCGGTTCGTCTCGTGACTGGGCGGCCAAGGGCACAAACCTGCTTGGCGTTCGCGCGGTGCTGGCGGAAAGTTTTGAGCGTATTCACCGTTCAAATCTGATCGGTATGGGCGTTGTTCCGCTTCAGCTTCCGGAAGGCCATGGCTGGAAAGATCTTGGTATGAAGGGTGACGAGGTTGTCACTATTCGAGGCGTGGACGACCTGAAGCCACGTCAGGATGTTGAAGTTCTTGTCGAATTCCCGAGTGGCGAACACACTATTATTGGTGCGAAGCTGCGCATTGATACCGAAAACGAGCTCGAATATTTCAATAATGGCGGCATTTTGCACTACGTATTGCGCAATCTGGCGCGTGCTGCGGCATAAACTGCTAAAACACTTTGAAATTTCAGCCCCGTAGCCTAAGGTTGCGGGGCTGTTTTTTATCCCGTTTGTGTGTTTTGGGTCCGGTCACAGCCAGTTGATTCGCATGTGTGAGTAAGCTCCGCTAAATGGATAGAATGAGAAAATCTGATTTCTTTCGAGTGTGCCTTGCCGTTTTGGGCGTTGGATTTGCGGCTCCAGCCCTAGCGCAGGATCATGCAGATGCGGCCGATACGCGTCCTATTCTGATTGAGCTGTTTTCCAGCCAGAGCTGCGGTGCATGTCCGACAGCCAACCAGATCCTCATTGAAATGTCAGAGAACCCTCAGATCTTCCCGATCGTATGGTCCGTACCGTACTGGGAGTATATGGGCGAAACTGAACCCTATGCGGCCGCAAATGTTCTGGAACGCCAGCGCGATTATGCGGATGCGTTCGATCTGCGCGGGCCATACACGCCGCAGGTTGTGGTAGATGGGTGCACCCAGAATTCTGGCTTGTCGCGAGAGAATATCGAACACCGCATCCACCATGTTGAAATGGAAACCGATCCGGGCGTTCGCATTCAGTTTACCGATGGAGCCTTCTCGGTTCACACGGAAACAACCGTTCCGACTTCTGATATCTGGCTGGTAAATTATCTTCCGGGCATTACTGTTCTGACGCCTGAGCGTGGCGGGAATGCCGGAACGGATCTGCCCCATGTGCATCTGGCGACCAAACTGACCCATGTCGGCACCTGGGATGGTCAGTCCGACCTGTCCATGCCGGTGGATTGTGACGGCGAGGCTTGCATACTCATCGTCCAGGAAGTGGATTCCTTCGAAGTTCTGGATTTCGGTGTTATTCCGCAAGCGACGAGCTAAACATCGTCTCTTTATTCCAGAAGCAGGTCGGCCACTGAAAGCGCCTCCAGCTTAAATTCGCGACTCTCATACAATTCTACATCTGCGATGCCGTCGGAAAACTCGAAGCGAGCCCATGTTTCATTGCCTTCGCGAACGAGGCTGATGATCTGCGTTTCGCCATCTGCATAACCAAAGCCGATCCTCGCAAAAGCCTGCGCATCTGTCCGACGACGTACATCGGTGAATTCCAGATAATAGGATGCATAAATCGCATTGTTCAACGGAGCGGCATTCACGGGCTCTTCGTCTGATCCATCCTTGTGCCAAACACCTGATGACAACCTGTAAATCGCGTCTGTGACGTTGGTCTCTAGCTGGATTTGAACAATTTCACCGGTCAGACGTGGCAGGGTATCGTCTGATAAATCTATCCAGCGCATCGGGTTATAGAGCGGAGGAAGCACTGGGCTCACCTGATAGGTCTGATCCTCTTCCGGTTCGCGCATGAATTGCTGGCCTGCACGTTGGCCGAAAATCCTACTGGAGTCCTGATCAAGGGTCAGCCGTGCGCCAAATCCACTGTCTGCCGGGTCCGTTAGCCCGAGTAAGGCATGGCGGGCTGGAAGCTGAGTCGTGGACATTTCGATATTCAGATCAGTCAGAGCGGTGAGCAGGGAAGTTATCGCGTTTTCTGCGACAGGAAAGTCAGCCTTTTCCGGCATGACCCAGCCTGTTTCAATCCGCTTCAGAGTGTAAGTGGCGTCTGACGTCACAACTTCGATTTCGCGAGTTGAGCTTATCTGGGCTTCGGTGAAAGCCGGGCGTCCGGCAAGTTCGGTAGAATGGTTGGAGACGTTCTGGATGACAAAGCTGACCAATGCGATCAGCGCGAGAGCGGCTGTCAGCATCAGAAATGTATTTCGCGGCGTGTTGAGCGGATGTCTCATTTGAGCCTCCGCGACCAGAAACGCACGGTTCCGCCAAGCACGATCATTAATCCGACCGGGAACCAGATCGTCCAGAAGCGTAGCCAGGCTTCAAGACTATCTATGGTTTCTCGGAAATCCCGTTGAAGCTGGCGTAATCTCTGGCGCGCCGTCAGATACTCGGCTTGCAGGGCGGCGGCCTGTTCCGGGCTCGTGCTTTGCAGCTCGGTTTCCAGCGTACGCAATTGGGCTTCAACGCTCGTTTGCTCATCCAGATATTCGGTTTCAGCCGCCGCGCGTAAGTCGGTGACGCGTGTCATTGGACGAATGGCAGGCGGCCGGGCGCGCAATCGTGCCAAGGCAGGATTGCCCGCAAACTGGTCCAGCGCAGAAAGAATAAAGGCTCGGTTTCCCGCCATGGTGCTGCCATCCTGCGGATTAATGTAAAACGCGTCGAACAGAATGTCTGTATCGTGAATGACCAGTATCTCAGCAGGTGCGCCTCTTTGAACCGGAACATGACGTTCCGTCTCGGCCATGGCCAGACGACGTAGTACCGGATCATCTGGCAGGGCAGGTTCTGGTGCCTCTGTGTGGAGCGCGGGCATTATCCCACTTATACGAACAGCATAGGCGAGCGGCCCTTCTAAGGGTGTGGTGAGGTCGCGTACCGTGATCGGGGTGAGGTTTTCTCCAAGGCGTGCATCTTCATTCAATAGGCCCGGCGCCTCGGTGGATGAGATGAGCGGCGTGATGGAAAAATCGTTCGTCGCCAAATAGCTGATATAGCCCGGCGCGCCGAGATTTATCGGCTGCTGCAGATTGGCGGTCAGGAAGTCTTCTGAATTGAACTCTCTTGGCCCCGGTGCGGGGAAAAGTGGTTGAGAGACGGAACGCTGACCTGAGGCGGACGCGACACCAACTGGCAGGCCAAGGCGCGCATCTGTCAGGACATCTGTCGTTAGCGACAGGCCCCAGGCCTCCCACCATGGTGCAAGAGCGGCCGCGCCAGTGCGATTGCGATACATCACTGGTTCCGGGTCGACCAGAACAATAAGCCTGCCGCCAGACTGAACATACTGGTCGAGAAGATAGTATGTGTAGTCGGTGAGTGTTCGTGGTTGCGCGATGATGATGGCGTTAAGGCCTTCTGGGAGCGAGTAAATGTCCTCGCTCAGCCAGCTGACCTGATACTGGCGCTCAATCGCCGCCTGAATGGCGGAACGATCACTTCCGGTGGCTCCGGCAGACAGGGCGGGCAGGCCTGAAAGAATACCAATGCGCGCTGGAGATACAGAATCGAGGCGAGCAATCAGGCTCGCGACTTCAAACTCTAATCGATTATCCTGTTCCGGCGACAAGAACGGAATGACATCCTCATCGGCGACAAGATTGCGACCTGACAGGCCGAAATAAAGTGGATCAATGCCCTCTGTCGGAATGGCTGAGACGCCCTGCAGGACGGCTGCATCCTCGCCATCAGAAAACGGCTCAGGGTCGATTGTCCGGATTTGGATCTTACCATTTGCAGCCTGCTCGAATGCGCGCAGAAGCGCTTCGGTGCGTTCGGCATGTGCGCGGATATTCGGATAATCCTGACCGATGCTTTCGGAATAGAAGAGCGTCAATTCAATCGGTTCAGAAAGACTTCTAACCAGATCGCGAGACCCTTCTGACAGCGTGTTCAGCTGATAGCCGGTCATGTCGATGCGGGCAAAGGCAAGCGAACCGGTGACAAGATTGCGCAGCATAGGCGTTGCAAGGATCAGGAGCGCGAGCGAGCCCGCCGACCAATACCGCCAGAGCGGCTTAGACGGATTGCGCCGCGCCTTCAGCACGCCAACGCCGGTTAGAACGGCAAGGGCGATCATGCCCAGATAGATCAGCAGATCAGAGAACAGAAAGACGCCGCGCTGCGCGTGCTTAATCAGATCGGTCAGCCCATAGCCTCTCAACCAACTGGAAAGAGGGGCGAATGAAGATTGCACATCCTGTCCGGGCGTGAGGCCCAGGACAAGCAGAAGAAGGCTGATGCAAACACCAAGCACCAGAGCTAGAATTTGCTGACGGGTAAGAGCTGACACACTCATGGAAATTGTCAGGAAGAGCGCGCTTTGAGCAATCAGATGCAGATAATTCAGCGCGATCAGCCCGTGATCAGGCGCGCCGAGATAAGAGACGACCAGCCAATAGGGCAGGGTCGATGCAAGCGCAGCGAGCAAAACAGTCAGGCCCGCCGCTGCTTTCGCTAGATGGACAGCATACAGGCTGACAGGAAGCGTCAGATAAATGTCGACTGTGCGTGCCTTCAGGTCTTCACTCCATAGTCGCATGCCAATCGCCGGTGCCAGCAGTGCCAGAAACCAGGGTTGGAATTGGAAGAGTGGGGCCAGATCAACGCGTGCCGTGTCGAAGAACCGGGCGAGATTCCATGTCGCAAGGCCGGTCAGCAGAAGGTAGACGCCGATAAATACATAGGCGAGTGGCGCGCCAAAAAAGGCCCGGATTTCCCGGCGATATACAGCGAGGAAGACGTTCAAACCGATGCCTCCTCTGCCCCTATAAGCGCGTTAAACGCGGCTTTCAGTGCCAGTGCATCACCCCGAGGGGCCAGCTCTTCTACAGGGGCATCAAAAATCTTGCGGCCTTTATTCAAAATGATGACGCGATCACAAATCACATCCACATCTTCCAGGCTATGGGTTGATATCAGAAGGGTTCGCTGTTCACGGGCATTGCGCAATTGGGCGAGAACGCGGTCTTTTTGAACCGGGTCGAGACCGTCCGTTGGCTCATCCAGAAACAGAATAGGCGGCGCGCCGAGAAAGGCGGCAGCCAGCGCAACGCGTCGCTTAAATCCTTTTGAGAGTGTTTCGATAATTTTGTGCCGCACATCCAGCAGCTCAAACTGCTCGAGTACGAGGTCAATCTGGTCGGAACCTTCAACGCCTCGCAGGCCCGAAATGGTTTTGATATGCTGATCGACACTCAAATCCTCAAAGAGCGGTGCGCCCTCAGGGAGGAAACCGAACTGTGTTTGCGCGTCCGTGCGATCTTCAGTGATATCATGACCGGCAATACTGATCTGGCCTGTATCGGCAATCATGCGACCCGTCAGAAGCGATAGCGTTGTGGACTTGCCAGCGCCATTCAGGCCCAACAATCCGACGATCTCGCCGGTCTGAAGGTCGAAAGACACATCATCGAGAGCTTTAAAGCTACCGAAGTGTTTCGATACCTGCTGTGCTGAAACAATTCCGCTCAAGCTGCGCCTCCCGCCAGACCGCACACTGCCATGAATATGGTTACCAAAAAGCGCGCTGTCACGGACAACGCGCTTTGATCGGGGAGCTTAATCATGAAAACCCGGATTGGGGATCGGGTATCGGGACACCGGCGAAGCTCGCCCAGGGGGCTGGGGGGCTGATGGGTCTGGAGCGAACAGTCATCCGGCGCCCGACAGATTGGATATTGGGTCGATCTATGGGCAGAGAAGGGGATGATTTGCGGCAAGTTTGTGTTTTAGATTAAATATGCGTCACAATGTGGCTCGCGGGCTGGCCGCGCTGCTTATGGGGAGCATTATAACCTTATGGTAGTTGATGTTCGACCCCAGCGGGGGAAAAGCAGCATTCCGGTGCATTTTCAGCGTCTTGAAATGGACGCGATCATGAATGTGTATGGCCGGATGGTGGCTTCGGGTGAATGGCGCGATTACGCGCTGAATATGCATACCGACAGAGCGGTATTTTCTATTTTCAGACGGACGGCAGAAATGCCGGTCTATCGAATTGAGAAGAACCCTGCGCTTGCCAAGAAACAGGGCGCGTTTTCGATCCTGTCTGCTGAAGGCGTGATCCTGAAACGTGGGCACGAGCTGAAAACCGTACTCAGCTTTTTCGACCGCAAAAAGTTCAGTATTGTCAGCTAATTCTGCGGGCCGCGCTTATTCAAGCAGATTAACCAGAGACAGGTTCTGAATGGTGTTGAACACTGAAGCCGTCGCTTGGTACTGGAGCTGTGCCTGGCTTAGCTCGAGCGCCACTTCAGCAAGGTCGACATCGGTGATGTCCGCTGAAAGTGAGGCGAGCAGATTGCTCTCGGTTTCGAGGCGCTCCACCGCATTGTCGGTTTCGTTCAGAACCCGGCCATTCTCACCCTGAACGCCGAGCAGGCCTTCATAAATGCTGCCGAGTTGCGACAAAGCCGCTTGAATAGCATCTTTTTCAGCAGTGGTTGGGTTATCCGTAAATGGCCCGGAACCGCTTTCCTCAAAGATTTGAAGGTCGCGCAGTACGCTTAGGGCATCCAATGCCACTTCGTGTCCAAGCGGACCGGCTTCAACCGTTTTGCTTTCTGTGATGCGGACCTGCAGGGCGTCTGATTCAGAATAGACAGAATCGGCCAGCGGGTTGTTCGCGAGATCGGAAATATCGTCTGCAATGATTGGCTGTTCGCTCGGCGTATTGCCAGAGAACAGATATTTGCCATTCAGCGACGCGTTAAATGAGGATTTGATGTCCGTGAAGGTGTTTTCCAATTCCTGAGCCACGGAGGACAGATCGCCAAGTGCCAATGCGTTTGTCAGGCTTTCGCGCAGCGACTGAATGGATTCTGCGGCGCGTCCGATATGGGCATCCTGCAGGTCCAGACGTGTCGTCAGTTGCTCAGCGGAAGATTTGTAGGCATCGGTCTGCGCCTGCATGCGCTGAAGGCTGACGACTGTACGTGCATCGCTGCCATACCCTTTCAGGTCATCGGCTGCGCGCTGCGTCGCTGTTTTGCGCTGTGTTTCGTAAAGCTCGCTCTGTGCTTTCTGAAGGTCGATCAGAGCGCTTGAATTGATCATGCCAGAAGAAATACGTGCCATCTTAATTCGTGCCCTACACCATGCTCAGCAGCGTATCGTACATGTCCTTCGACGCCTGAATGAGGCGCGAAGCTGCAGAATAGCTTTGCTGGTAAACGGTCATCTTGACCATTTCTTCGTCGAGATTGACGCCTTCAACAGATGCGCGCCGCGTTGCGGCCTCTTCGCTGAGTGCGAGAGCTGCGGTTGCTCTGTTTTCGTAATAATTCGCTTTGCTGCCCGCTTCGGATGCGATTTGAGCCGCGGCATCGGACAAAGACAGATTGAGATATTCGGTGCCCTGAATTGTCCGAAGGGTCACAGACTCGTTGAGGGCTGACTGCAGGCCCAGCGCGCCATCATTGCCACCTTCAGCGACGGCAAGCGAGCCGACGGCAGTGGCTGTCATGTTCATGGATGAGGTCGCAAGGCGGCTTGAATCCAGCGCAAGCTCACTTGAAATGGATAAGCTTCTCGCCCGCTCGGATGGGCCTTCAGTGCCGAGACCAAAGATCGATGAGAGTGACACACCTGTCGTTCCACGTTCAGTCGTGTCTGACACAACATCAACGACGGCTACGTTTGTTGACGCTTTTGGCGTGATTGTCAGCTGACCATCGGCATCAAGACTGGCTGTCGCGAAGCTGCCGAACATGGTGTTGGCATTCAGATCAGCAACAATGTCGTCAATCGTGCCACCTGCTGTCGGCGTATAGCTGATGGATTGAAGCAAATCGCCATTTTCATTGCGCAGACCAAATGTGATTTCACCGCTGGTCACGCCATGCGTGTCGGTGCCTGAAAGTCCTGTTTCATAGAAAACCGGACGAGAGGTTTCGACGATATCATTCAGCCCGAAGAATGCAGAAACGCCTCGACCACCGCGATCGGACGGCGTGGTTTCATCCTGTCCGATTGAGATACCGTTCGTGCCAGTGGCAGACATGCTGAGCACGCCATCGGTGAAGCTGACCGTCGCGTTCGCTCCGAATGCTGTGTTGAGCGCAGATACAAAACTATCAATCGTGCCGCCTGTGGCGGAAACTGTGCCGGATGATGTGGTCAGGGTGCCTGCATCGAAATCTACCTGAACGGATTCGACTGTGCGGCCGTCTGTATCCACAACGGCGAAGGTCGCAGCGCCCGTAAAGCCGAGTGAATCTGTACCAAGCAGGCCGGTTCCGCGGCCAGTAAGCGTGGTGGGCGCAGGCACGGATGTGCCTTCATTGTGTGCCTGATTCAGCTGGTCGGCCAGAGCTGAGGCATATTCAGACAGCGCAAAGGCGAGCTCTGGAAGTTCAGAATCACGCGCCGTCAGAAGACCGCGGATCTCGCCGCTATTGATCTGGCGTGTAATGTCGAGTTCTGCATCTGAGCCGGCAGGAGAGACACTGATACCCGGATAGCGCGCGCCATCGGTTTCAGAATTGACCGTCAGTTGACCCGCTTCCTGATCTGCCAGCAACAGGCCGCTCGTCGTGCGCACTTCAACGCCGCCTAGTTCGCGATAGGTCAGATTGAAATCCATATATTCAGCGAGCTGGTCGAGCAGTTGGCTCTGCTGCGTTTCCGCACCAGAAGCGTCAGCGCCGCTCATTGTGTATTTCTGGATTTCCGTGTTCAGCGTCGCAATCTGTTCGAGAAGCGCATTGGCCTCGCCCACAGCGGTCGACAGTTTCTGATTGGCCTCATCGCGCAGGTCATCAATCATATTATAGGCATCCTGAACGTCAGTGAATGCCGACTCTACTGAAGAGATGAAGTCTGTTTTGTTGAGTGTCGAAGATGGATCGGATGCCAGTGTTGCTGCATTGGCAATGATATTGTCGATGGACGCAAAAAGTGAGGTCTCGCTGGTCGGGTCACCAAAACCCGATTGAGCGCGGTCCATCATTTCTGCCGTGGCTTCATATTGAGATGTGCTTGAAATGCTGGAGAGGTGAGTAGCGGTCAGAAATTTGTCGGCTGCGCGCGTAATGTCCAGAGACACGCCAGAGGATTGCCCATCCAGAACCTGAGCCACGGTTGAGGCTTCCTGGCGGACATAGCCATCAGTGTTGACGTTTGCGATATTGTTGGACGTAACCCGAAGCGCTGCCTGATTGGCCAGAAGCGCGCTCAGGCCCGTACTCATTATACTGTTGACGCTCATAATTCCGAACCAATCACCAATTCTGCTGCGCTCTCGCGCGCAGGATTCATTTAAACTCCTTATTATGTGCAGAATTTTATTAAGCGGAGATTGCGTAAAGATTGACGAGGAGTAAAAAAATTTCAGCTTGTGAATCAGCGGCTTGTCAAAAAGTGTTAATCCGTCAGCGGGCATTTTTTACCGCTATACCCGGCAAAAAATAGTTCATACCGGGGCCTGCAATTTTTACCTTTCAGCATTCATTGACCACCCCTTTGAAATTTAACGGAAAAAAGGGGTTAATTTCCGGAAACTATTCTGGCCAGCCGTTTGCTTTTTAAAATCCAGCAACGCGTCATGCGTTCTGGAGTTAATAATGTTCGTTCTGCCGTTAGGCTCTCTTGAAGCTCAGAATTTTACAGTTGATTCAACTGGTGGGTCCGCAGACCTCACCGGTGATTTTGCTGCTTTTCTGAAAGCCGAGACGTCTGGAACCTTGCAGGCGAAATCCTCGGTTTCCGGCCGCGCATTGTCTGCCGCGTCTACGCAGGCAGATACGATGCAGGCTGCAGGTGGTGGCGCTGAAACGGAATGGACGGGCGAGTTTGCCAAATCAACCGACGCTAAAGGCCTATATATAGAGTCTTCTGATCTGGCGCAGACGCGCCCTGCAAATGAGCAGGTGGCCCAGATTGAGCCTGGCGAGATCGCAGATAATTCTGCCGAACTGTCAGACGGTGAAGTTGAGGCTTCACACCTTATTCAAACCCGCGCGCATGGCTGGAAGACCTGGAATGCCACCGAGGACACTCCAGAGATTCAACAGTTCATCGAGATCCCGGAAAATGGCGCGCAAATCATTGCGACCACGAAGACGGATGCTCCTTCAGACTCCGATTTGGCACAGCCAGTTTCTGGTGAAGCGACAACGGCCAGCGTGGCGCTAGATGCTGAGACAGATTTAGATCAGGACGCTGTGACTTCAGACCGTCCGGCGAAAACTCCAATGGAGGCCGATCCGGCTGCCATTGTCGTTCCAGTCGAGGTGCGCGCACAGTCTAATGTCGCAACACCATGGACGCCGGAGGTGAGCCTGCAGACAGTTGGCGGATCTGAGCTTTCTGCGAATGCATCAACGAAAGCACCAATTGAGCCTCAAATTCCTGCGGCGCCGCAAACACCACCGGCAGCGTCGGCCGCTGGACAAACAGACAGTGAAGGCGCGGATATTGCTCAGCTGAAACAGTCCGCAGCACCGGCAGCTGTAGATCCGAAAGCGAATACCGATCAGTCAAAGGTCGGCACAACTTCGCAAATGTCTGACACGGCCAAAGCGGCCAGTGCGCCAGTGCAGACCACTACGGCGCAGCCGGTTCCCATTGCCACGCAAACGGTATCCACCAAATCAGCCGCCACAATTTTCCAGTTCGTTGGAGGAGAGACGCCACAGGAGGGAGCTGCGTTGAGTTCAGCTCCCTTCGCCGCCGCTCAGTCCAATGCCATGCGGGGTGAAATTACGGGGAATGCGCTGAATGTTAAATCAGGTCGTGGCTCGGCGTCTCAAGAGACAAAAGTAAGCGCCGCATCTGGTGAGTCGTCTGCTGTTTCGGCACAGGCGTCTGCGACAGGTGATGCGAGCGCCTCTACGAAGACGGGTGCAAATCTTCAGGTGTCTTCAGCAGTTTCTGATACTCAGACGATGTCCCAGCAATCCCTGGCGGATCCGGCTGAAACGGCAGAGCTGATGGGGGAGACAAGCGACAGTCTGGCGGATCAGGACATGATGCTGAGCGAGCTTCAGCGAAATCCTTCTGCTCGTACCGATAGCACGCAGGCCGTACTGGCCCGGGCCAGCACGCCCGCGACAACGGCTGCCGTGGTGTCACAGGTCAGTCAGCGCCTGCTGGAACGCTTTGATGGCGGCACATCGAAATTTGAAATCCGACTGGACCCTGCAGAACTGGGCGAGGTGGATGTAAAGATTGAAGTCGACAGAGATGGCCGCGTTCAGGCGGTTCTGACGGCACGAGAATCTTCCGCAGCTGACGCGCTGACGCGCGGTTTGCGGTCACTTGAGAACGCTTTGACCCAGGCAGGATTAAATCTTGGGGAAAATGGCGTTCAGATCGAGCTCGATCAACGAAATGATAAGGAAGCGTTCACTCATAATGGTGATGCTTCCGACAATACCGACGCGCAGGATTCGTTGTCGGACACAGAGCAGGACTTAGCAGAAGCTGAAACTGCGCCACCAAGAATTCAGGCCTGGTCAAGGCAACGCCTGGACGTGACGGCATAGGACTCAGCCATGGTTGACGTAATTTCTACAGTGAATGCCATTACGAAGGAAACGACGACCGCGTCTCAAACGCTGTCTGATAACTTCGATACATTCCTCAATCTTCTTACGGCGCAGCTTCAGAATCAGGATCCGCTGGAACCAGTGGATTCTTCAGAATTCACAAATCAGCTGGTGCAGTTCTCTGGTGTCGAGCAGCAGATTCAAACCAACCAGAATCTCGCCGATCTGATCGAGCTGACATCGAGCTCCACTCTGGCGGGCCTGTCTGGCTATCTCGGACAGAGTGTTGAGATTGACTCACTGGTCGCTGAACTCGGCGATGAGGGAATTGAATGGCTCTACACCCTGCCGGATGACACTCAGGCGGTTACGATTTCTGTTCAGGATGAAAACGGAAACACAATCTACACTGAGAAAGTCAGTGCGACGCCGGGTGAAGGCTCCTTCCAGTGGGATGGAGAAGTCACAAGCGGTTCTGAACGGACAGACGGGCTATATTACATTTCCATTCAGGCAACAGATTCAGACGGAACGGCATTGGATGTGCCGGTGCGTGTGCATTCAACGGTAACCGGTATTGATCTCTCAGCAGATGCGACCGCGGTCTCTACGGGTTCCGGAACTTTCTATTTCGACCAGGTGGTCAGACTGTCAGCTCAGTCCTGATCCTCCGAAAACGAATAAAATGGCTGATCAAAATGATCCGCCCCGCAATGCGAAACTGACCTCGAAGGTCGACCCAAAACAAGATGATGGTGATCTTTCAAGGAGTAACTCTTAATGAGTATCAATACAGCACTTCTCGCTGGTACGTCGGGGCTTCGGGCAAATGCTTCTGCGCTTGCAGTAACGTCAGACAATATCGCGAACGCAAATACGGTGGGCTTCAAACGTCAGACGAGTGACTTCACTGCGCTTCTTCTGCAGCAGGATTCATTTTCCAGCTATAATGCTGGCGGCGTTATCGCATCCAACCGCTCAATGGTTGAAGAGCAGGGCGCTCTTGCAACTTCTTCTCTGTCTACGCACCTTGCGATTTCTGGCGACGGCATGTTCGTGACGCGCCTCAAGGCAGCTGATGCGACCACTTCAGACGGCTATTACTATACCCGTTCTGGCCAGTTCACGCCGGATTCTGAGGGCTATCTGCAGAATACGGCTGGTTATTACCTGTATGGCTGGCCAATCGACGAGAATAACCCGGTTCCAACTGGCCCAACCGACCTGAGCGTTCTTGAGCCGGTCCGCGTTTCAAACATTGGTGGTGCGGCGGAAGCCACGCAAAACATTTCATTCTCTGCGAACCTCGAAGCATCATTGGAAGTGAACGCTGCGGCAGCGACCTATGACCTGGCGACCAATCCGAATGCGAGCATGGCGTCTGGTGACTTCACACCTGACTTCCAGTCTACCGTTCAGGTTTATGACTCTCTGGGTGGTATCCGTACTCTGGCGTTCTCATTCATGAAGTCTCCGACCGCGAATGAATGGTATGCGGAAATCCACGTGGTACCGGAGAGCGACGTTCAGGCTACAGGTCTGCCAGATGGCATCCTCGCGACAGGTACGGTGGCGTTCACTTCTGATGGTCAGCTTGACCTGACGAATACGACCCTGCCTTCTACGATCGACATTCTCGGATCCGACACAGTCGCGACAGACCCACAAGTTGGCTGGGCCGCTGATGCCGGTCTTGCGGCTCAAACACTGACGCTTGACCTTGGCGGAGCTCTTACAGCGGGTGGTCTCACTCAGTATGATACGCCAAACGAGCTCGTAGAATCGACTGTGGATGGCCGCGCTTACGGCGTTCTGTCTTCTGTTGAAGTCGACAGCGATGGTTATGTGAATGCGCTTTTCACCAACGGTCTGTCCCGTTCAATCTATCAGCTTCCACTGGCAACCTTCCCGAACGTATCCGGATTGAAGATGGAAACCGGCGGCGCTTATTCCGCGGCGCCTGACTCCGGTCAGCTTAATATGAAGGCGGCAAGTGAAGGCGGTGCGGGCTCTATTCAGTCTTTCGCGCTGGAAGCGTCTACCGTGGATCTGGCTGAAGAGTTTACCAATCTCATTGTGACCCAGAGGGCATATTCTGCGTCCTCTAAAATCGTCACAACGGCTGATGAAATGCTCAGCGAGCTGATCTCTATCAAGCGATAGTGAATAGCTGACTGACGATAGCTTCTTTGATCACCAGAGGTTGCCGGCGGACACGCGTTCGCCGGTATTCTTCGTTTTTAAGCCGATTAAATTTGCGAGAAGTTTGCATTAATTCCTCACATACGGCTGAGGGCGACCTTAAAACTCTTCGCGTATATCTCATTCCATCTTGAAACCAGGCCACAAAAAGAAGGGCTGCATGATGGTGCATGAAAGTCAGGTGAATACATCTGTGCCGGGACCAGACGGTAAACAGATTACGCTTAAGGATCTGCCTGATCCTGGAATCCGACGCTGGGTGACGCGTCGCAAAGCAGAGGTAGTTGCAGCGGTACGTGGTGGTCTGCTGAGCCTCAAAGAAGCTTGCGAACGATACAACCTCAGTGAAGAAGAATTTTCCTGTTGGGAAGCGCTTTACGATCGCCATGGGTCCAAAGGACTTCGTGTGACGCGCGTGCAGCAATACCGCAACTAGTAAAAAAACACTCGAACTGAGCCAGTCTGTTAAGGCCTCATTTACGTACAGGTGGGAAATTCCTGCCTAGCGATTTGCGTAAAATGGGCTTGGTTAGGCATAAATGGCTCAGACTGACGAGAAAAAACCCGGATTTTCCATTGCCGGCATAGGGCAAACCCGAATCATTGCGGGTTTGATCGTGTTAGCAATTGTTGGTGGAGCGCTTTCTGCGCTCTTCCTGCGCACAGGTTCTGCGCAGCAGGCTTTGTTGTATTCCGGTCTCGACCTTTCTGAGGCGTCTCAGATTGCTGAGCGTCTCGACCAATCCAACATTCGCTATGAATTGCGCGGTGATGGCTCTTCCATCTTCGTGCCACGGGATTCTGTCATGGATGCCCGGATGATGCTCTCATCTGAAGGCCTGCCATCGCGCGGATCTGTCGGATATGAGGTCTTCGATCAACAGGATGCGCTGGGCGCGACCAGCTTTGTTCAGAATGTAAATCGACTGCGCGCCCTCGAAGGCGAGCTGGCACGAACAATCACATCGCTGGAAAATGTGCGCACCGCACGTGTCCATCTGGTTATGCCGGAACGCCGCCTGTTTGAGCGCGATAGCAGCGAAACCACAGCATCCATCGTTGTTGATATTGTCGGCCGGACACTCGATGGCGCGCAAATTCGGGCGATCCGAAATCTCGCCGCTGGTGCCGTTCCGGGCCTTGAGCCGGATCACGTCACGCTTCTGGATGCGCAGGGTCGCCTTCTTGCGGCAGCGTCCAGTGAAGCCAGTGGCAATATTGGCGGCATGTCAGCTGATGAGCGCCGCGCCATGATGGAGCAGGAGCTGCGCCAGAAAGTTCTGGATCAGCTGGAACCTGTCGTTGGCATGGGCTCGGCCCGCGTTCAGGTCAGCGCAGATGTCGATTTTAACCGGGTTACCCGGTCATCTGAATTGTTTGACCCTGATGGGCGGGTTGTTCGGTCTACTCAGCTGGTCGAGGAATCGTCCGCTGACCGAATTCGTGGACGTCAGGAAGCCACAACGGTCGAACAGAATTTGCCGGATGCTCAGGATACCGGTGAAGATGGTCCAACCGAAGATCGCGAATCCTCGCGGTCGGAAGAGACAATCAACTACGAAATTTCGCGCACCACTCAGACTGAGATCATCGAAGGTGGCGCGATTAATCGTCTGTCTATTGCTGTCGCAATCGACAATGCACGTGTCGTGACAACGGCGGAAGATGGTACTGAAACGGTTACGTTCGAACCACGTTCTGAAGCTGAACTGGCACAGATGGCCGCGCTTGTGCGGTCCGCTGTCGGTTTTGATGCTGAGCGTGGAGACGTTGTTGAAGTCGTCAATATTCAATTCGCTCAGCCATCGCTGACAATGGGCACTGCGGCCAGCTCTGGCGGGCTTTTTGACCTGACGAAATTCGACATTATGCGGGGCGTTGAGCTTATTGCACTGCTGCTGGGCGGTCTTGCAGTTATTTTCTTTGTGCTCCGTCCGCTTGTCTCTGGCCTTCTGGCCGGGCCGCAAAAAACGACGGTGCGCCTTGTTGAGTCCGGAGGCTCTGGTGTGCCTGCCCTTGCAGGGCCAGGCGAAGAGAACAGCTCCAGCTCTTCGGATTTAGAGCATTCCATCGACGTCGCTAATGTGAGCGGACAAGTGAAGGCCTCATCCATGCGCAAGATCGCAGAGATGATTGACCAGCATCCGGAAGAGTCTGTCTCCATTCTGCGCAACTGGCTTAACGAAACCGATCAGAGGGCTGCAGGATGAGCGAAGAGAACAATGCTGTCGCCGCCACTGGCGGAACCTCTCTTCAGGTTCGAAACCGCGTTCAGTCAATGACGGGTGCGGAGAAGTCGGCTGTCATTCTCATGGCGCTTGGTGAGAATATGGCGCCCGTCTGGGACCGTCTTGGCGAAGATGAAATCCGTGAGATCTCGCACGCCATGTCAGGTCTGGGGGTGGTCGGTTCTGATCTGGTTGAGGCGCTGATCTCTGAATTTGTGAACCGGATGACCAATTCCGGTAACATTATGGGTACGTACGAGCAGACCCATAAACTGCTTATGAACTTCCTGCCGCCGGATAAAGTCGACGCGCTGATGGAAGAAATTCGTGGTCCGGCTGGCCGGACCATGTGGGACAAGCTGGGTAATGTGAATGAGATCGTTCTGGCGAACTATCTCAAGAATGAGTACCCGCAGACCGTCGCTGTTGTTCTGTCAAAGGTGAAGGCAGACCATGCTGCGCGCGTGCTGGCGGCTCTGCCAGAAGAATTTGCCATTGAGTGCGTCCAGCGAATGCTGCGCATGGAGCCCGTTCAGCGCGATATTCTGGATAAGATTGAAAACACGCTGCGTTCTGAATTCATGTCCAACCTCGCGCGGACATCGAAACGAGACAGCCATGAGCTGATGGCGGAAATCTTCAACAGTTTTGACCGTCAGACGGAAGGCCGCTTCATAAACAGCCTGGAAGAGCGAAACCGCGAAAGCGCAGACAAAATCCGCGCGCTTATGTTCGTATTCGAAGATCTGTCAAAGCTCGATCCGGGTGGAATTCAGACCCTGCTGCGCAGCGTCGACAAGGACAAACTCGCGCTTGCGCTCAAAGGTGCGTCCGACGATCTGCGCGATCTCTTCCTGTCGAATATGTCCGAACGTGCGGCCAAGCTCCTCAAGGACGATATGCAGTCACTTGGTCCGGTTCGTCTGAAAGACGTGGATCAAGCACAAACCGAAATGGTGTTCACGGCGAAAGATCTGGCTGCTCGCGGCGAGATTATGCTGTCGGATGGCGGAGGTGATGATGAGCTCATCTACTAATTCCGACGCTTTCTCGTTTGATACGGTTTTCGGTGAAGATGGTACCGTCCTGCAGGAGGGTGGCCAGAAATATCGCCGCTATACGCAAACTGAGTTGGACGAAGCTGTGGCGGCAGCGCGGGCTGAAACGATTGCTTCGGTCGAGGCTGAAACTCAGCGCCAGATTGCGGCGAATGTGAAACAAATCGCTGAACAGCTTATGCCGTCTCTGCCTTTTGCGATGGCGCTGGCCGATCAGCTGCGACATCAGTCTGCAGAATTGACGCTTATGCTGGCCAGAAAAATCGCAGACGCCGCCATTGATGCTTATCCAAAAGAGGCGGTTCAGGCGTGCCTTTCGGCGGCGCTGGACGATCTGCCGGGTGCTGCGCGCATCACCTTGAAGATTTCGCCTCAGCTGGAAGAGGCGGTTCGCCCTGTACTGGAGCGTCTGACAACACCTAAAACGGAAATCAATCTGGTGGCTGACCCGTCCGCTCCTCCCGGTGCGTGGAGCATTGAGTGGGATAAGGGCGCTATTACGCACAATCCTGAACTCCTCGCTGAAAAGCTGGAGGAGATCGTTCGCAACTATCTGACTAAACCCCTCGAGCCGCAGGGCGATCTTTTCGCCGGTGTGGCCTGAACCGAGAGAGAGTGAGCATTGAGTAACGACGACGCAATGAACCTACCTGAACTGGAAAGCTCCGGTAGCCGAACGCCATCCGCTTCGCGCGGTGATGGCGAAACCGCTGCGGCAGACCTCGCGCCCGTCTTCGACGTTCCGGTCAATATTCAGGCCGTGCTTGGACGAACCCAGATGGAAGTCTCCGAATTGCTGCGTCTCGCGCCGGGCTCCGTTCTGGAGCTCGACCGCCGCGTTGGCGAAGCCATCGATATTTACGTCAATAACCGCCTGGTTGCGCGCGGCGAGATTGTTCTCGTCGACGATCGTCTGGGCGTGACCATGACTGAGATCATCAAGGACGGGGAGGGCGTGAACTAATGTGCGTTTCAGCTCTCTCATTTCCGCACAAGACATATAATGAAGGAGTGCGCCAATGCGCGTGATGATGATTGGAAATCTGGGAGGGCAGCTCTCAGTCGCTTCCAAGATCGCATTTGATCGCGGGGCGAAAGTCACTCATTTTGATACGGTAGATCAGGCGCTTCAGGCTCTGCGGTCCGGTAAGGGCGCAGATTTGATCATGGCCGATTACCGTCTCGACCTTGGATATCTGACTGCCGCACTCGACGCAGAGCGCATTGCTGTTCCAGTGGTCGCATGTGGCGTGGAAGCCGACGCGACGGGTGCTGCGAATGCTATTCGGTCGGGTGCGCGCGAATTCATTCCGCTGCCGCCTGACCCGGATATGATCGCAGCTGTTCTGGAAGCAGTTGCAGATGACGAGCGCCCGATGATCGTTACCGATCCGGCCATGCAGCGCGTCATCCAGCTCGCAGACCAGATCGCGCGTTCAGATGCCAGCGTCCTTATCACCGGTGAGAGCGGTGTCGGTAAGGAAGTTATGGCACGTTATGTCCATAAGCAGTCAAAGCGTGCATCCAAGCCGTTTATCTCCGTCAACTGTGCGGCCATTCCTGAGAATCTGCTTGAGTCCGAGCTGTTCGGTCACGAGAAAGGTGCCTTCACCGGTGCTGTATCTCGTCGTATCGGTAAGTTTGAAGAGGCCGATGGCGGCACGCTGTTGCTGGACGAGATTTCAGAGATGGATGCGCGCCTGCAGGCGAAGCTCCTGCGTGCCATTCAGGAACGTGAAATCGACCGCGTCGGTGGCTCCAAGCCGATCAAGGTCAATATCCGCATTCTCGCGACCTCCAACCGCAATCTGGTTGAGGCCGTCAAAGAAGGCGTCTTCCGTGAAGACCTTCTTTATCGCCTCAATGTCGTAAATCTTCGCATTCCGCCTCTGCGTGAACGCCCTCAGGATTCCATTGAGCTCGCAGAATACTTCGTTGAGAAATATGCAGCGGCCAATGGCCTGCCGAACAAGCAACTCTCCAATGATGCGCGTGACCGCGTGCAGGCACATGACTGGCCGGGCAATGTCCGTGAACTTGAAAATGCCATGCACCGTGCTGTGCTTTTGTCTGTTGGTGATGAAATCGAAGCTGATGCGATCCGGTCTCCGGATGGTCTGGAACCGGTTTCTTCTTCTACGCACCCAATGCCAACCGGCAATCCGATAGTCGACGCAGCGACGCAGTCTGCGTCTGCCATGTCTTCAGGATTGGTCGGCCGAACAGTGGCAGATGTCGAACAGGATCTTATCCTCGACACGCTGAGCCATTGCCTTGGTAACCGTACACATGCCGCGAACATTCTCGGCATCTCCATTCGTACGCTCCGTAACAAGCTGAAAGCTTACTCTGAAGCCGGTGTGGATGTTCCGCAGCCGGGTGAAGTGCGCGAAGCGATCTGAGTTTAACAGAAGGCCGTTCTGGTGACAGACACGACATCAACACAGCCCGTCCAGGACGGAAATGCGAGCGGAGGAGGTCTGCGGATCGGCAATGTCGATCTGATGCAGCTTCTTGCGACTGGCATGAAGGGCGAAGTTGCGATGGGCGTCGGGGTTCTTGCCCTGATCATCATGCTCATCATGCCTATGCCGAGCATTTTGCTCGACATGATGCTTGCTGTCTCCATTACATTCTCTGTGCTGGTTCTGATGACCGCGCTTCTGATCAAGAAGCCGCTCGAATTTAGTGCGTTTCCAGCTGTCCTGCTGATGGCTACCCTTCTCCGCCTTGGCCTGAACATGGCCTCTACGCGCCTTATTCTTTCGAATGGCGCGCAGGGCCCGGACGCGGCGGGTGACGTCATCAAGGCGTTTGGCTCATTTGTAATGGGCGGTAATTATGTGATCGGCGTGATCATCTTCATCATCCTGGTGATTGTGAACTTCGTCGTCATCTCGAAGGGTTCTTCGCGTATTGCCGAAGTCGCGGCCCGCTTCACACTCGACGCGATGCCCGGCAAGCAGATGGCGATTGATGCCGACCTGTCAGCCGGTCTTATCAATGAAGAAGAGGCACGTGACCGCCGTAAAACGGTTGAGGGCGAAAGCAATTTCTTCGGTGCCATGGATGGTGCGTCGAAATTCGTTCGTGGTGACGCTGTTGCGGGCCTTCTGATTACAGCCATCAACATCATTGGCGGTATTGTTATCGGTGTGGCGCAGGAAGGTCTGCCGTTTGAAACAGCGGCTGACACTTATACACGACTGACAATTGGTGACGGTCTTGTCAGCCAGATCCCGGCTCTGATTATTTCGATCGCTGCGGGTCTTCTCGTTTCGAAAGCAGGCCTTGATGGTGCGGCCGACAAGGCCTTTGGCACTCAGCTGATGAGTAATCCTCTGGGCCTTTATATGGTGTCTGGCGCGGCCTTCTTTGCCGGCGTGCTGCCGGGCATGCCTATGATCCCATTCTTCGCGCTGTCCGGCGGGCTTGGTTATATGGCCTATCGTCTGGATAAACAGCGCAAGGAAGAAGCCGAACAGGATGCAATTGCCAAGGCGGTTAAAACCGAAAAGACCAAGGAGCCTAAAGAGGCACCGATCTCGGATTCGCTGGCAGTTGATGAGCTGAAAATCGAGCTTGGTTTCGGTCTGGTCGCGTTGATCAACGAAACCAAGGGTCGCAAGCTGACTGATCAGGTGAAGGCGGTTCGCCGTCAGATCGCGTCGGAATTTGGTTTCGTCGCGCCGTCTGTGCGAATCGTCGACAATCTCGAACTTCAGTCCGATGTCTATCATGTCTGCGTTAAGGAACTCACGGCAGGTGAGGGCCGTCTGAAGCTTAATCACTATCTGGCTATGGATGCGACCGGACGGTCTGCGCCGATCGCCGGGGAGCGCGTAACAGAGCCTGTTTTCGGGCTTCCTGCGATCTGGGTGGATGAAGGCCGTAAGGAAGAAGCCTCCATTAACGGCTATACCGTTGTTGATCCTGCAACCGTACTTACGACGCATTTTACGGAAATTGTTAAGGAAAATATGGCGGAACTGTTGTCATTCGCGGCAGTGAAATCCCTGTTGAATGACCTGCCATCAGACCAGAAAGCCCTTTTGGACGACCTCGTGCCAAACCAGATCAGTATTTCAGGCATTCAGCGTATTCTGCAAAACCTGCTGCGCGAACATGTGTCCATCCGCGACCTGCCAACCATTCTGGAAGGTATCGCCGAAGCTGCGTCTGCAAAGCACGATATGGTCTTCATTACCGAACATGTCCGCTCGCGTCTGGGGCGTCAGCTCTGCGCAGCAAATTCCGACGAAACCGGCCAATTGCCGGTCATCACACTCTCTCCGGCATGGGAACAGGCGTTCTCGAGCGCTATTGTCGGTCAGGGATCAGAGCGCCAGCTTGCGCTCGAACCATCACGTCTGCAGGCCTTCGCGGGGGAGATCAGGCAGGCGTTTGAAAAAGCCAGCAAACAAGGGATGACACCAGTCCTCCTGACGAGCGCTGGCATTCGCCCATTCGTGCAGTCACTGATCGACCGGTTCCGACCGAAGACGCCAGTGATGTCACAGAATGAAATTCATCCAAAAGCACGCCTGCGTGCTGCGGGTACGGTTTAGGAGGAGGCTGCCATGAAGATGAAACTTTATTCGGCGGCCACACGGGACGAGGCAATTGCCCTCGCTTACGCCGACATGGGTCAGGATGCGATTATCCTGTCTGAATGGGAGGCTGAGAGCGGATTTGAGATCCGCGCCGGTGTGGAACGGGCTACACAACGTGCAACACCCCAATTCGAACTGAAGGCTGCGCCGCGGCCATCACCTATTCTGCAGATCAATCGCTATCGCGATCAGTTGAAGGAAATTCTCGCCTGGCATGGTGCGCCTGACGGATTTTCAGATGTTGTTGCCACAAGTGGCGCGCGTCTGGTGGGCGCGTCTAAAGACCCATCGAGCGGTTTTTCAACTGCGCTGGAAGGCCTGATCGGTTTTTCTCCGATTGCACCGGCGCTGGATCGCCCGGTTATGCTGGTCGGCCCGCCAGGGTCCGGTAAAACCTCAGTGGCCGCAAAATTGGTTCGACGCGCTGCGGCAGCTAATGTGGATGCCATGCCGGTGGTTGCCGATTTCGATGCTACAAACGGACATACTCAGCTGGCTGCATATCTGCGCCGCGATGTCGAAGAGATCGAATCCTGCCTGACACCGGATGATCTGATGTTCTCTCTGAACCGAATTGAATCTCAGAGCCTGCCTCATGTCATCGACACACCACCGATCAACCCGACAGACCGGGAAGACATGGATCGCCTTCGCGATCTTATAAATCTGGTGGATGCTGAACCGGTGCTGGTTATCTCAGCTGAGGGCCATCCAATGGATCTGGAAGACAATGTAAAAGCCTTTGCAGAACTCGGAATTCGCCGTTGCATTATCACAAAACTTGATGTCGTTAGGCGTCGCGGCGGCGTGCTTTTCGCTATCGCCAACGCAAAGCTCAACCTCTCGCATCTTGCACTCACACCCTTCATCGGTGGCGGTCTGATCCCCGCTACCTCCAACCGTCTCGCGCGTATCCTGCTTGAGGATGCGCCAGGAGCTGAAATCCTGAAAGGAGCCGCGTAATGAGTATCGGCTTTCGTAGACATAAAGACACTACTGCACCGCAATCACGCGTGCAGCCGGCGTCAATCATTGCCATTGCTTCGGGTAAGGGCGGGGTAGGGAAATCCTTCCTCTCCACTGCAATCGCCGGGGCGCTCGCCAAGGCCGGACGACGAACCTTGCTCGTCGATGGTGACCTCGGGCTGGCCAACGTGGACGTGCATCTGGGGATCGCGCCAGAAACAGACCTCGCCGCGGTTATCGCGGGCTGGGTTGAACTGGAACACGCGGTAACCCCGGTCTCGGGCGGCGTTGCTCATGGTGGATTTGATGTGCTGCCGGGCCGATCAGGCTCAGGCGCTCTCGCTGAACTGCCAAATGAGGAAGTTGCTCGTCTGGCCGCTGGCCTCACCGCACTCGCGCTCCAATATGACCACGTCCTTCTGGACCTCGCAGCGGGCATTGAATCCAATGTGATGCGTCTGGCCCGCGCGGCCGACCGGACACTGGTTGTGGTAACCGACGACCCAGCCTCCATGACGGATGCTTATGCCTTCATCAAGGTCATGAAAGGCTACGCACCAAGCGTACAGCCGGTGCTGGTGATCAACCAGGCCGACAATCGTCAGCGTGGACGCCAGACCTATGAGGCGATCGCTAAAGCGTGCCAGACCTTCCTCGGCTTCCGCCCACCGCTGGCTGGTATCGTCACACGTGACCCGAATGTGCGTGAAGCGCTGCGTCAGCAGACGCCTATCATGGAAAAATGGCCAACAACGCGTGCAGCGCTGGATGCAACTCAGATTGCGGAATCATTGATCCGTGGCTGGGAAGCTCCAATGTCTGATCATTCACACTCACCACGCGCACAGATGTAGATAAATCAGCGCGCGCAGTTTCCGCGCGCTGGTGGCTCCTGAATTGTATACAATTCATCGGGCACGAAGCCCTGAACTTCGGTGCCCGAGCTTTGAGCCAGAACTTCGCTCCAGCCCTCAGGCGTCGCATCTGTGTGCGGCAAGATGATGAGGGCCGAGCCCAGCGGCAGATCGATAAGATGCCGCGCCTGTCGGTTGGCCGCATCGAGAAGAAACGCATCTTCAAGTGTGCAGGCAAAAACCGGGTCTTCCCCACCAGATAAAACCTCAGTCGAGACCTCTGTCAGGGCGTCCGCTGTGACTTGCTCGGAAAAGTCATCCTGCACGGTAAGCTGTTGCGGTCTGTCCGCTTCATAGGAAACGTCACGCACGCTCGTGTCGTGCGTCAGGCTGTAAATCACCCATCCAATGCTTCCCGCAACGACGCCGGTAAGGAGGAGGGCGAAGATGAAATTGGCACCGGTTGAGAACATGCGTCGGCGTGCCTGACGCCCCGACGACCATAATGACCGGCGCTGCACAAGCTGTTCGCGTGAGGGTGCGTTGTAATCAGCTCCCTGAAGCGCGCTGAGATCGCCGAAATCGTCTGCTTCTGACCAGAGCGCTATTTCACCTGTGGCACCGGTTTTGGTTGCATAATCTGCGTTCGCGGCTGAAGTGGCGCACAGAATGGTTTGCTCCATCCGGACAGGCGCGAAAGCCTGCTCGCCTGACTTGAGTGAGATTTCCAGGATGCGGGCTGTGCACACGATGGAATAGGGCAGTGCCACGCGCTCGCCATATCGACCTTTGCCACGATTGGCCCGATCATGCTGTTTCAGACGACGTTGAACGCGGTCCGTCTCTGTGGGGTCGAGGCGTCGATTATCCAGCCAGGCATCCAGAGGGTGGTCGGGCAGGTCGACCTTATAGGTGCGGTTGTGAAACTCAGTGGATTCGACATCTGCCCTGGGGAAGAGTCGAACCCGCTTGCGCAAATCACCTTTGACGCTGTCGCAAATGGCTTCGGCCAGAATGTAGTCCGTTTCGGTTCTGAACAGACAAACAATATGCATGCAGGAAAACAGGCCATTGAAAAAAGACCACCCATTCAGGGGCGCATTGGAAGGCGGTGCATATCGAGCCTGCGAAACGCAAGGGCTCACCGCCCGGAAACTCTTGTCCTGAACGTCTCCCAGGAATTCATCGAGTTCGTCAGTGCTGAAAAGCTGTCGCTCAAACTCCGGCGCATCCTCCATGCGCACATTCAGCATGTCTTTTTGCTTCAGACCTGTGTCCCTCAAGAGCGCGCGCAGAGCATTCTTATAGTCTTTTCGAAGGATATCCTTTGAGGCCTGCTCAAGGCGAGACTTTCGGGTATTGCGAATGGATCGAACGCTCAGCTTGTAGAGGCTCAACAGAATGAAAATGATCAGCGCACATGCCAGATAGACGCCAGCTGCTATCAGTCCGGCTTCCATAAACCGTATACCAACAATGTCTGGCTGACCGACATGTTCGTATCCGGTAGCCCAGAGAAACGCGAAGAAAGTGAGCCCGATTTGAGCGACATCCAGAAGCACGGCCCAGCCGGGACGCTCGATGATGTCATCGAAGTCAAAATATGCGCGAATGGCAGACCGGCCTGATGGCATATCCGGCATGGTTTAAGACCTTACAGCGTTAGCTGATTTCAAGAGTTGACGTAGTGCCTGATTTTATCTTTAGCAGACGGTCTGAAGTTTGCATGCCCATTCCAACCGATACGGGAAAACTGTACGGCCACTTCGCGATTTGAGAATAATCAGAATACCGGGAAAGCCTAAATGCGCGCAGCGATGAAAATGATGATTTCAGCCGTTTCAGCCGTTTTGCTGGGGGCGCCAGCAGTCGCTGACCCGATCGATTATGGATATCTGGAAGCTCGCATCCAACAGCTCATGTCGCGCGAAGACATGATGGGCCTTGCGGTGACTGTCGTTGAAAACGGACAGGTGCGGTTCATGCGCGGTTACGGCTTCACTGAGGCTGACGGCGCACCTGTGACCACAAGCACGCGTTTCCGTTGGGCGTCTGTCTCAAAGGGACTTGCTGCAACGCTGGCCGCTGAACTGGACCATGATGGGACGCTTTCCCTTGATGATACAGTTTCGGCCTATCGGACAACTCTGCGTCTGCCGGGATTTGGTGAGCAGACCGCAACGCTGCGCGATGTGCTGTCCCACCGCCTTGGGCTCGTTTCCAACGCTTATGACAATATTCTTGAAGCGGGCCGTGAACCTTCGGCCATTCGCGATATGCTGGGTGACCTCGACCTGATCTGCCCTGTCGGCCAGTGCCATGGCTATCAGAACGTTGCTTTTGATACGATTGAAGAAGTGTTTTTCGACACGACGGGCATGGATTTTGAGACGCTTGCGCGGCTTCGTATTTTTGACCCGCTGGGCATGACCAATGCCTCGACCACGTATGAGGGCTTTGTCAGTTCCGATGATTACGCGCGTCCGCATTCCTGGCGCGGTGGCAATCTGGTCGAAGACAATGTGACCCCGCCATATTTCCGCGTGGCTGCGGCGGGCGGTGTCAGCTCATCCATTCAGGACATGTCGCGTTATCTGCAGGCACAGGTCGGTCAATTCCCGGATGTTTTTGAACCTGAAGTGCTTCAGACGGTCCATACGCCAGTTGTTGAAACGCTCCGTGAAGCGCGTGGTATAGGCAACCGGTATGATCGTATCAATGATGCCGATTACGCGCTTGGCTGGCGTGTCTATGATTATGAGGGCCACACTGTTGTCGGGCATCGCGGCGCAGTACGCGGCTATCGCGCGCTCATCATGTTTGACCCGGAGCTGCAAACGGGAATTGCAGCCCTCTGGAACACGAATATCTCACGTCCGACAGGGCTGCAGTTTGAATTGATGGATATGGTCTATGGCCTCGATCACCGCGATTGGATGCGGTTGATGCCAAACACCAATTAACCGGCTTCCGGCGCGCTGTTGAGCGCCTCTTCCAGTTGCGCAAAGCTTGGCTGTGCAGGTGAAGGAATATTGCCCCGGCCAATCTCAACAGAGATCTGTGCGGCGTTACCGTGCAGGTGAGCAACCAGAACGTCTTTGATGATCTGATAGAACTTACCTTCTTCGTCGATCACTTCGCCCATACGTGCTGCAAACGGACCAACGAGACCGTAAGCCAGGAACACGCCGAGGAATGTACCCACAAGCGCGGAACCGATCAGCTTACCGAGGTATTCCGGTGGCTGGTTGATCGCGCCCATGGTTTTAATGATACCCAGAACGGCCGCAACAATACCCAGAGCCGGAAGCGCGTCGGCCATACCCTGAAGCGCGTGCGCCGGAGCGTGAGCTTCATGGTGGTGTTTCTCGATCTGCTTTTCGATCGCGTCTTCAACCTGATGCGGATCTTCCATGTTCATCGTCATCATACGCAGCGTGTCGCAGATGAGGTCGATGGCGAAATGGTCCTTCAGGATTTTCGGATATTCCTGAAAAATGCGGGATTCTTTGGGGTTTTCGATATGGGCCTCGATTGCGACGACGCCCTTGGTCTTCATCGTCTTCGTTAAGACAAATAAGACCGATAACAGATCGGTATAATCTTTGGGTTTCCATTTTGGACCGGCCATCGCCTTTCCGAAGCCACCGAGAACGCCCAGTACCGTTTTGAACGAGTTACCAATAAGAAGCGCGCCGACAGCAGAACCGCCAATCATCATCATTTCGAATGGTGCTGCTTTGATGATCACATCAAAATGACCACCGGCCAGCGCAAAGCCGCCGAAGACCATGCCGAAAACGACCAAGATTCCTATGATCTGAAACATCGAACCCAACTTTTCTGTTGTATCTTTTGAAATACACATACCCGATTAGGCTTAACGCCCGGTTTCCCCGAATGAAGAATTCATGGGTTGGCGTTCAGACTTCGCATGGCTGGCCTGATCAGCTGGCACTATGTCACGTGGCGCTTTGAGATGATGCCTGTACATTGTCATCAGAGCATTATTCGGGGCTGATATGATTGAGTCTGAAGATCATACTGAACATCACGCTGTGCAACGCATGGGCTGGTTGAGAGCATCCGTTCTGGGTGCGAATGATGGTTTGATTTCTGTTGCCAGTCTGATTGTGGGTGTCGCGTCTGCGGCCCAGCCTCCGGGCATCATCCTGTTAACTGGTATTTCCGCACTGGCTGCTGGCGCACTATCTATGGCGGCAGGTGAATATGTCTCTGTGGCTTCGCAGGCTGATCTTGAGGCTGCGGATCTCGCTATGGAAAAGGCTGCTCTGGAAGATGATCCTGAAGGGGAGCTTCGGGAACTCACAGCGATTTACCGCGAGCGCGGTCTGAAGCCAGACCTTGCCCGACAAGTTGCCGAAGCGCTGACAGAGCATGACGCATTGGAAGCCCACACGCGCGATGAGCTTGGCTTTATGGACGTACATCAGGCGCGGCCTGTTCAGGCCGCTTTGGCATCGGCAGGCAGCTTTGTGGCGGGTGGCATACTTCCTGTTCTGGCGGCTTTATTTTCACCTGCGGGGCTGGCGAGTGAACTTGTCGGTGCGTCTACGCTTCTGGGCTTGATCCTCATTGGATATTTGTCTGCTCGCGCGGGCGGGGCGAACCCTCTACGGTCTATTGTTCGGCTCGTATCGCTCGGTGTGGGCGCCATGCTGGCAACGAGTTTGCTCGGTGCTCTGGCGGGCGGATTGCAACTCCATTGAGTTGATCAGAATTTGTGAAGGCTTTCGATAGCTGACTATTTTTGATTGACCGTCTCCAAGACGCGGCGCACAACACCGCCATGGTTTCGACGACACCCAAGCTTCCACTAAAAAACAGACGCGGCGCTTTTCGGCTTTTGTTTTTTGCGCTTATGGCGGTGGGTGCAGGTAATACCATGCTCATCACATCCGTATTGCCGCTTCTGGTGCGCCGTCTTGAGCTACCGGCCTGGACGGCTGGTGCAATCTTCTCGCTTTCAGCATTTCTCTGGGTGGTCACAAGCCCGTTCTGGGGCAAGAAATCCAACCGTTGGGGGCGCCGTAAAGTGGCCGCGCTCGGCATGGCGGGCTTCACGATTTCAATGTTCCTGTTCGGCACGGTAGGGCTGATCAGCTTATCGGGCTTTATCACATTCTGGCCGCTTGTGTTCTTTCTGCTTCTGTCCAGCCGATCATTGTTTGGCCTGTTTGGGTCCGGGACAAACCCTGCGGCGCAGGCTTATGTGGCTGACCGGACAGAAGCTAAAAACCGCACAGAAGAGATCGCAACACTCACTTCGGGATTTACCTTTGGTACGGCCATCGGGCCGAGCCTTGCTGGTGTGCTGATTGATCAGGTTCACCTGCTGGCGCCTGTCTATGTGATCTCGATTGTCGCTTGCGTGATTGGTCTCACCATCTGGTTCACTCTGCCTGAGCACAGAGAGCCGGAAATCAAAGTTGTGAAGTCTGATGAAGGCAAAGGGCTCTGGCGTGCGCCGGGCGTTATGCCCTTTCTGATTTATGGTGTCGGGCTGTCGCTTGTCTCAGGCGTCATGCTTCAGACCTTCCCATATTTCATGCTCGATCGACTGCATGAGACGGGCTATCTGCCGGATCCGAGCCCGCAGAATGAGAATCCGGGCGCGCAGGAACTCGGTATCGTTATGACGCTGGGCGCGCTGGCAACACTTACCGCGCAGCTTGCGCTGATCCCGCGTTTGAAGCTGTCACCCAAAACGCTTATGATCTCGGGTGCATGTCTTTTGGTTGGGTCTGCCGTTCTGACCATTTCGCTGCCAACGTTGGCCGTTTTTGGTATGGCGCAAATCCTCTATGGGATCGGCCAGGGCTTTTCCCGGCCGGGCTTTACCTCTGGTGCTTCACTTGCCGTTGGCACGACGCTTCAGGGCAATGTGGCGGGCCTCGTAACGGCGGCCAATGGTATGGGCTTTGTCGCATCCCCAATTTTTGGCCTGTGGGCCTATGAGAATGTTCATCAGGCTGCGCCGTTTGTCTTTTCAGGATGCGTGCTTGTGCTGATGGCTGTGTTCGCCTTTTTCAAAGCGACCCAAACCTATGCGCCCGATGAAAGCGAAGTGATTGTCTCAGAAGATGAAGACGACTAGCCGCGCTTAGCTGGCGGCCAGTACGTGGGAAAGCGCTGTGCGTGTAGGGAAGCCGTCTGCCATCATGCCGCGATCAATCTGAAAGCGTTGAAGTGCTGAGCGTGTGCCGCGGCCTGCAATGCCATCGACCGCGCCTGCATTATAGCCAAGACGGTTGAGGCCTGCCTGCAGATCTCTGATCTCTGAAATACTAAGCCGATCAATATCGCGAGGCCATGCGCCGCCCGGGGCCGGACGCCCGCTAATACCCTCAGCAATCAGGCTGACAGAAAGCGCGTATGAGTCAGCGCGGTTATAGGTCTTGATGACATTGAAGTTTGGATACAGCAGGAAGGCGGGGCCCGTTGCGCCAGCCGGAAGCCATAGCTCGGCCTCGCCAATATTCGCTGGATCAATGCTTTCACGGGAAACCGGAACAACGCCAAGCTGGCGCCAGAACTCGGTCGGGCGCTCTACGCCATTTGCGAGTGAGAACTGAAAGTTTACCGGCAGCAGCACTTCGACAAGGGAGGGCTCACCTGCGCGCCAACCTGAGGCGTTCAGATAGTTCGCAGCAGAGGCGAGGGCGTCAGCGCGTGCGCGCCACACATCTTTCGTGCCATCGCCTGTCCAGTCGACTGCATAGGCGACATAGGTGGTCGGCATGAACTGGGTCTGGCCCATTGCGCCGGCCCAACCCGCGATGAGTTCATGACGATAGGCGTCGCCATTTTCCAGAATAGTCATCAGGGCCATAAGTTCACGTTCGGCAAAGCTCTGACGGCGACCTTCAGCGGCCATAGAGGCCAGCGCGGATGGCGCATCAAAATTGCCGATCACGGCGCCATAGCTGGTTTCCATGCCCCAGATTGCGGCCAGATATTCCGGTTGTACTCCATAGGCCGTTTCCAGCGCCGCAAACAGCGTCTGATCATTGGCGACACGCTGGCGACCATTAGACAAGCGGCTATTGCTCACCGTGTCGTCTACATATTCCCAGATCGGTTTGGAAAATTCTGCCTGATCGACAGCGCCGGAGCTGCGTTCCAGAAACACGCTCATCGGTTCGATATCTTCAAGGACAGACCGAATGACGCTGATCGTATGACCTTCGCGATAGGCACGGCTGGCGAACTGATCGCGCCATGCATCAAGACCGGTATGGCCGGAGCTGACAAAGCTTCCAATGGAGGAGCCGCCGGTAGAGGGGGCAGGATCTGGCATTGGCGCAGGTGCTGGGAAGGGTGTATCACCCGTCTGCGGGGTACTTTCACAGGCCGTCATGGCAAATGTCAGTGTCAACAGAAGTGTCCGCAGAGGCAGGCCTGGCATCGCGTCGTTATCCTTAATTATCCCCCGGAATCTGGATAACTGGAATTGATCGCTTTGCCAAACCCTGTTTCGCAGAGGAAACGCCAACTCAGCAGTTGACTCTGCTCATTCTACCCTGTAGTTCCCGCGCTTTGTTTTACCAAACGACGGCAGAGAAACCATGAAAGTTAAGTCTTCCCTTAAAGCCCTCAAAGAGCGCCACCGGGATTGCAAAGTGGTCCGTCGCCGTGGTCGCGTTTACGTGATCAACAAGACTGATCCGCGCTTCAAAGCCAAGCAAGGCTAAACTGGCGCCGCGTTGAGCGGTCCTGTTTGATCTTGGCAATGTAGTCGTGGAGACACTCCACTTCTGCTTTACCGATTTATCAGAAGACGAAGCTTCACGGCTTCGTCTTTTGTTTTTCTGCGCCTTTTTTGTCGGGCGAGACGGGAAACGGCTCAATTCCTCAGTTTCCACACGGTAAGACCGGTCTGATCAGCAGATGATCTATTGACCGTTGAAGCTGTGCGCCCAATGTTACGGGTACGGACAGGCTCAGGGAAAAACGCAGCTATATGAATTCATTTCTCTTCTCAGCGCTGGCGGGCTTGGTGCTCGCATCGGCAAATGCCGGGCCATCTGATGAGATGTATGAAGAACTGCGCCTTCTACCCCCGGGCCCCGCGGCTGAATCTCTGGCTGAAGACATCATCGCCTCTCAACAGGAATCCGGATCCGCGACCGCTGATATATTGTTGGAGCGCGCAATGATTGCCGGCGTGTCTTCTGATATTGAAACGGCCCGTGAATTTCTTGACCGGGCCATCGCAGTTGAACCGGAATTTGCAGAAGCCTGGTTCCAGCGCGCGGTTATCTTCGCCGCTCAGGGTGAATTTGATCAGGCGATTTACGATCTCAATGAGGCGCTGACTTTTGAGCCGCGCCATTTCAATGCCTGGCTGATGCTGGGCAATGTGTTCGAACAATTGGGTCAGACCCGTGAAGCTCTGGAATCCTATCGCGAGGTTCTGAAAATCTATCCGGCCCATTCCACCGCGCGCACTCAGGTCCGTCGTCTCGAACCATTGGTGTTTGGCCGCGCAATCTGATGTTCTTCCGTTTTCTTTTAGGTGCAGGCCTTGCGCTTGTCCTTCTCACCTCCTGTATGTCCGCCTCTATGTACACCTCCCGCGTTGAAGCCCGTTACCCGCCACTTGGCGATTTCATGCCTTACGAAAACGGTGAGCTGCATGTCATTTCACGCGGTGAAGGCGCGCCGGTTCTGATGATCCATGGCGCGAGTGCGAATGCGCGAGAGTTCATGTTTACGCTGGTGCCGGAACTCGATGAGGCGCAGCTGAATCTGATCATGGTGGACCGTCCCGGCCATGGATATTCAGACCGTTTTGATGACGCCGATGAATTGGGTGAACAGGCGCGCGCTATGGCTGCTGCCGTTCGGGCGAATGCTGAAGGACCGGTGGTGGTCGTCGGTCATTCATTTGGCGGGGCTGTCGCGCTGCGATTTGCGCTCGACTATCCTGAACTGACGCGCAGTGTTGTGCTGCTCGCGCCGGTCACGCATGACTGGGGCTCTGGAGGAGTAGCCTGGTACAATTCCATTGCCGCCTTCCCGGGTGTCGGGCATGTGTTTTCTCAATTCGCGCCGCTGGTCGGCCCGGATATGGCGCGGTCCAGCCTTGAGGATTTATTCTCGCCGGCACCGGTTCCAGTCAATTATGCCGAAAATCTGGGTGTAGATCTTCTGTTTCGCCCGCCAGCCTTCCGGTCGAATGCGCACGACATGGTCAGATTGCGCGAGGAATTGAATGCGCAACAATCGCGGTATCCGACCGAGCTTGTGCGTCAGGTCGTCGTTTTTTCCGGCAGTTTTGACACGGTGATCAAGCCCAGCCTGCACGCAGCGCGACTAAGACGCGATGCGCCTGAATATATTGTGCTGGTGCCGCTTGATGATGAAGGGCATATGCCTCATCACGCCAAGGCAGGGCTCATTGCCGAAACAATCGCACGACTCGCCAATGGCGAATCGGTGCAGAGATCAGACTTTGAAGAATTAGCGGGATAGGTAGGTCATGACTGACGAAGAAATCTCCACAGTTTCCATGCAGGCGCTGAATGAGGCGACCAAGGAAAAGCTGAAGCAGACTGTGGCGCGTATAGAGCGTCTCGAAGAAGAAAAAGCTGAAGTCGCTCAGCAGATCAAAGACGTTTACGCTGAAGCAAAGGCCTTCGGCTTCGATGTGAAGGCCCTTCGCCAGATCATTAAAATTCGTAAGACGGATCGCCAGGAACGCGAAGAGCAGGAACTGGTGCTGGAAACCTATCTGCTTGCGCTCGGCGAAATCTGATTTTGAAACATAAAAAAAGGCAGCCGGTACCCAGCTGCCTTTTTTATTGTGTGCCCGGTCGCTTAGTTTGCTGAGCCGGTGAATTCAGCAGACTGAAATGCCGCCAGATTCATGTCGCGTCCCCGTGCAACAGCCGTTTCATAGGTCAGGCGCACGCAGCGTTCGTTAGCAGCGCGTGCTTCCAGAACATTGAGGCCTTGATAGGTGTTGTCGCTGCAGAGGCTTTCTGCGGCATCGACGATAGACTGGTGAAGTTCTGTGATCTCAGCAGCTGTTGGCGCGAGAGGAACTTTGACTTCAACCATTGTTTCGTCTGCGAAAGATGGACCAGCGATCAGTGTGAAGAGAGAAGCGGCCAGAAGAAACTTTTTCATATCAGAGTGTCCTGTGTAGTGAGTTAAAGGAAACAATCCCCATGACCACCGGACTTTAAGCGCCGGATTGAGACTAAAGTCGTAGATTTAGTCGACTATGACAATTGGGTATTACGTTGGGGCAGGGTTGCATAAATGCATGGACATGTAATGCGATTATGGAATTTTCAGGATGCGCTAAGGGGCTGGAAGCCGTGGCGGAGGAACGTTAGTCTCCGGTAATCTCAATCGGTCAGGTGAAATACTGTGCCCCGCGACGTCGATGAAAAGAAAACGCGCAAAGCGCTGAGAAAACTTCGCAAGGCCGCAGAGCGCGCCAAAGCTGAAGGCATTGAGCTTTCTGACTGGGAGCAGGAGTTTGTAGAGGGCGTGGATGAACGTCTTACAAAATATGGCTCAGCCTTTGCCGACCCGTCGCTCGGCAACACTGAAGACGCTTTGTCGAATGCGCAGTCTGAAATTCTGAGGCAATTGGATAAGAAAAGCCGGGGCAAATCGACCGGTGGCTTTAAGACCCGCAAACCGCTCGGCTGGAAGAAGAAGGCCGAGCAGAAGTCGCATACCGGCCGAGATATTCATGATGATCTGGACGAGGCAGAGGATGAAACCTTGCCATCGCCGCCATTTTCAGGTCCGCCAAAACTGTCTGTTGTGAAGCCGGTGCAGACGGAAAACGAGGCTCCGGGTGTAAACGAAACCCCGGCTCAAGCTGAAGGCGACAGAAAACGTGTCTCGCCCAGACCGACCGGGTTTACCGTGATTGAGGGTGGGCGGTCTGACACCGAGTGACAAAAGTCCAGAAATCTGCATCGCAATACTGAACTATACTCCACTCCCATGCGTACCCTCTTTAGCAGAGAGGGAGAGAAAAGTTGCAATCCGTCATTATAACTGGCGCATCATCCGGAATTGGTCGAGCCGCTGCCGAGCACCTCGCGCAGCAGAACTGGACCGTTTTCGCCGGCGTCCGGAAGGATGAGGATGCTGATTTACTAAGAACACAGTCCAAGCTCATTCATCCGCTCATTCTGGATGTCACCAAAGGCGACTCCGTCGCCGACGCCATAGAAGAGGTGAAAACCGTACTGGATGGGAAGACACTGAATGGTCTGGTCAACAATGCAGGTATCGCCCAAATGGGGCCCTTGGCGCATCAGCCTCTGGATGAGTTCCGGGCCCATTTCGATGTGAATACGTTTGGCCTGCTGCAGATGACACAGGCAGCTTTGCCATTATTGGGTATGGATGATTTTCGCGACGGGCCTAAAGGGCGCATTGTGAATATCACCAGCGTGGGCGGTGAACTCGCCGCGCCGTTTCTGGGCGCCTATTGTGCGACCAAGCACGCGGTTGAGAGCATGACAGATACGCTCCGCCGGGAGCTTCTGGTCTATGGGATCGACGCGATTGCGATTGGTCCGGGGTCTGTGCAGACGCCCATTTGGGGCAAGGCCGAAGAAAAGAATACCGATACGCCCTATGCGAAAACGGCCTGGGGGCTTTCCATCGAGATTTTCGCAGAAGTCATGATGCATGGCGGTCGCAATGGGCTCGAACCGGACGTTGTTGCCCGCACCGTTGAGAAGGCTTTGACCGCGAAGAAACCGAAAGCGCGCTATGCGCCTGTGCCAGACAAATTCAACAATTGGTATTTGCCACGTCTCATGCCCAAACGCATTGTCGATAAGGCTATGGCCAAACGGTATGCAATTGAAACGGCATAACCGGGACTGATACACGCGCTTCACAATCGGGTGTATAATGGCTCATCTTTAACAGGGGGTGAGCATGAATAAGCATCTTGATGATCCAGAAGAGTTGAATGAGCGACTGGACGAAGCCTTAGACGAATCCTTCCCGGCGAGTGATCCTCCCGCCGTGCACGACATTGTCGAAACTGATGAAGTGAAAGAGGACAACAAGAAAAAGCGCTTCTTCTTTTTCTAAGCCTTCGCCTCATCAATCTGGGTTAGTCCCACGCTCGCGAGTGCGTCAGCCTGACGTGCCGCGAGTGAGTTCGCGTCAAAGTCTCGAATACTATCTTCAAACAGCTGATAATAATTCAGTTCAGCGCCCAGCCTTAAATAAGCTGCGCCAAGGCCAATTGCGGCGCGGTCCATGAACACGAACTCGGCAGGAATGGTCACCGGGCCGCGCTCTTTTAAAAGCTTGCGGACTTCGGTGGCTTCCTTGCGACCATACTCGCCAGGCTTGATTCCATCCGCGATCGGACGCACCCGATCATCCAGAATTGGACCATAGATGAAGCGTGCCCATACATTCAGAACCTCGCCCAATTCCCGGGTCAGATTTTTAAAGCCCCAAATCTCATAGGCATGCATACAGCCGTCGAAATCATCTGCGCGAATGGATTCGCGCAGGCGAACAACGCCTTCTACAAAGCTGGCCGGGAAGATACGAATGCATCCGAAATCCAGAAGATTTATGCCTGTACCCTCGCCAGTGATCTGATAGTTTCCAAGATGTGGGTCGCCATGAATAACGCCAAAGCGGTTCATAGGCCCCCACCAGGTCCAGAACAGCATTTCTGCGATCCGGTTACGGGTTTCCTGATCTGCATTTTCAAATGCATGAAGTGGCTGACCGCTCACCCAGCTCATGGTCAAAAGCCGGCTGGATGACAGCTCGTCTACCGGTTCCGGAACGGTGACAAATGGCTGGTCCGCGAGCATGAGGCCATAAAGGCGCATCGCCTTGCGTTCGCGCTCATAATCCAGCTCCTCGCGCAGGCGTTCGGAAATCTCATTTACGATTTCCGTTGCGTCTATGGGCCCGTCCATCCGTTTGAAAATGCCGAGCAAAGACTTGAGTTGGCCGACATCGCTTTCGACAGCACTGGCCATATCCGGGTATTGAAGCTTACAGGCGATTGTTTCGCCCGAATGGGTTTGTGCCTTATGCACCTGGCCGAGTGAGGCAGCGTGTGCGGCTTCTTTCTCAAACTCTGCAAATCTGGATTGCCAGTCTGCGCCGAGTTCAGCCCGCATGCGGCGCTTTACGAATGGCCACCCCATAGCTGGCGCCTGTGCCTGAAGCTGAGAAAGCTCAGCTGCGTATTCGGGAGGCAGGAAATCGGGAATGGTCGACAGCATTTGTGCGACCTTCATCAGAGGGCCTTTGGTGTTGCCGAGCGCCGATGCAAGCGCGGCAGCAATCTGGTCGTCATTTCCGCCACCAAACACCTGACCAGCACCAAATTTCAAAGCGGCGCCGGACAAATTGGTTCCCACTTTGGCTGCGCGCCCAAGGCGGGCAGAAAGTCGATTACGTTCCGGGTCGTTGGCCATAATTCTCTCCGTTGAGGAAAAGATAGACTTTGACAGCGCGTTTCCAATGTGACGCTTTGGCGTGACACTGAAAAGACTGAAACAATATGACCGACATCCTCTCTCGATATACCGAATGGTTTTCCCATGCCGGGCCAGCAGCACCCGAGCTTATGCGTGGACTGAATGCTGGCGTGAAAGAGCTGCGTCTGGATAAAGCAGGTCTGGAGGCGCGCGGTTGGACGGACCTTCCTAAAGACTGGTCACCGGAAGAGGGCGAACTCTATGCGGGCGGGTATATGGAAGATCGCTCAATTTATGACAGTCCGGTTTTCGCATCTGGCGATCAGGAGCCGCGTACCCTTCATCTGGGTATTGATGTGTTTGCTGCGGCGGGCGCGCCTGTCTTTTCGCCTTTGGAGGGTCTGGTTCACAGCTTCCAGGTGAATGGCGGTGAGCTGGACTATGGCCCGACCATCATTCTGGAGCATTCGCCAACGCCTGACCTGACCTTCTGGACCCTTTACGGGCATCTGTCTGAAGATTCGCTGTTGGGGTTAGAGGAAGGTGATCCGATATCGGCGGGTGAAACACTGGCAGAACTTGGCGGTCCGGAGATCAATGGCGGATGGTCGCCGCATCTTCATTTCCAGGTCATTCTGGATCTGCAGGGGCGGTCCGGTGATTTTCCCGGCGTGTGCGGTTTATCAGAGCGCGCAAAATGGGCGGCGATCTGTCCAAATCCTTATCCATTATTGGGCGTTCAATTCACCACATAAAAAACCGCCACCCGGTAAGGGTGGCGGCGAGGTTAACAGATACCCTGAGCGTGGGGCAGCTGTTGAGAGTGGGGTGGCCCTAGTTTGAGGCAACTTGCGCGAGAGACTGTCCCGAGCGTGAGGCAATGATGTCTGATGCCTCTTCAAGCGCTGCGCTGATGCATTCTGTCTGGTAGCGAGCTCGTGTCATGCTGGACGCTGTTTTCGACGCTGCGCACGCTGTTTCGATCTCTGCGACGAGGCGGTCATAAACACCTTGTGCGCCTTCAGCGGTCTGCAATTCTGCGCGGTCATATTCAAAAATAAGCGGGAACTGATCTTCAGCAAAAGCTGCTGGGGTCAGGGCTGCGCCGGTCAGTGCGAGAGCGATCATTACGTTTTTCATTTCCATGTCCTTCCTGTGTGTTGTTTGGACGTCGCTGCGTCCTCGATGAAAATGGGTATATTGAAAAACGATAATCTCGTCAACAAAAAATATCGAAAAACAATAATTACGTATTTTTTATCGATGATCTCATGGTCAAAAAAGTGCCGTCATTCCTGAAGAAATGACGGCTAGGATGGGTAGAAAAGAATTGTTGTCAGCCGATTTTTCGACCAGTCCGGTCTTCATGCAGGGCGATCAAAGTTGATGAGTTAATCGCCTGAAGGGCGTTTTCCGTCGTATCGGAGATGCATTGGCGCTCGAACCGTAGTCGGGCGAGACTGTGACGACCATGATTTATGGCGCAGGCATTTTCAATTTCGGCCTGAAGGCGGAAATAGAGCGCCGTCACGCTCTCGATATTTCTGAGCTCGCTACGATCATACTCAAATTCGAAAGCGAAGTCCTGTGCCGCCGATACAGGTGCAATTGCCAGCCCAAACAGGCTTGAAGCGATAATTGCAGTTTTCATTACCAGTGTCCTTTAACACTCCGGCCCCGAACCGGATGGGTTGTGGATCACTGCTCCCTACAAACGTGTTTATATAAAAATTCGGGCGTCTGAGCTAATGAAATTATCGTCATTCAATAACACTTCAATGTCATTGCGTTGATCTGGATGAGATTGCGAACGGGAGAGGCCCTTAATTTTGAGGGTTTTCGTCAAAACACATCTGATCGTCTTATGACCGATCCGGACAAAATTCCTGAAACCGCATTAAACCTAATTTTAGCAGACTGTGCCAAGTTGGCACCTGATGACACGCGCCGGAAAGGCGGGACGAGGGTGATATAAGATGGCTAAAACGGTTCTTGTTGTTGATGATGATCCAACACAACGACGTTTGCTTCAGGCTGCAGTAGAGCGCGCAGGATTTGCCTGTCGTGTGGCGCCGGACGGTGAGAGCGGGTTGGACATGGCACGCAATCCGTCTGACGGCGTGGATGTGATGCTGCTCGACCTCGTTATGCCAGGTCTTTCAGGTATGGATGTACTGGAGCGCCTTCAGGAAGTGCGCCCGGACCTTCCGGTTATGGTTCTTACCGCTTCAGGCAGCATTGATACGGTGGTTCAGGCCATGCGTGCCGGTGCGATCGACTTCTTTGTGAAGCCAGCTTCGCCTGAGCGTGTGGTGGTTTCTATCCGTAATGCCCTTCAGATGACTGAACTGCGCGGTGAAGTAAAACGCCTTAAAAAGACGGCAAGTGGTGAACTGTCTTTCGACGATATGATCGCATCTGCACCTGCTATGCGTCAGGTCGTTCGTCTCGGGCAGCGCGCAGCTTCATCTAATATTCCGATCCTGATCCTCGGTGAGAGCGGTGTTGGTAAGGAAGTGATTGCACGATGCATTCAAGGCGCGTCCGAACGTGCGGGTCGCCCTTTTGTGACGGTGAACTGTGGTGCAATCCCTGAGAACCTCGTTGAGAGCATTCTCTTCGGTCACGAAAAAGGCGCCTTTACAGGTGCGGTGTCCAAATCCCCTGGTAAATTCGTTGAAGCTGATGGCGGGACGCTTTTCCTTGATGAGGTCGGCGAGCTCCCGCTCGAAATGCAGGTCAAACTGCTGCGTGCGCTTCAGGAAGGTGAAGTCGACGCAGTTGGCTCACGTCGCCCGACAAAAGTGGATGTGCGCATCATTTCCGCGACGAATAAAGATTTGTCTCAGCTGGTCGGCGAAGGCCGTTTCCGCGAAGACCTGTATTACCGTCTGAATGTTTTCCCGGTTGACATGCCGTCTCTGCGTGAACGTAAAGATGATATTCCTGCCCTCGTCCAGCATTTCATCCGTCGTTTCAATGCGTCTGAAGGCACGAAAGTATCGGGAGCATCAGCTTCCACGATGGCGCTTCTCAATGCTTATGACTGGCCGGGTAACGTTCGGCAGCTGGAAAACATGATTTTCCGTGCCGTCGTTCTGTGTGAAGGCGATGAGTTGAAGCCGGAAGACTTCCCTCAGCTGGCATCGCTGGCTGAAGAATTGCCGGATATGGATATCGGCGAAAGCGGAAGCTCTGATCTGGCTCTGACATCTGCTTCGCTTCAGGCGCTGCAGTCAGACGAAATGTTTGATCATCCGGTCCGCGTCACCGATACAGCCGGTGAGCTCCGCGCGCTGGAAGAGGTTGAACGCGATCTCATCCAATATGCGATCGATTTCTATGCTGGGCATATGTCCGAAGTGGCGCGCAAGCTCGGCATTGGCCGCTCAACGCTGTACCGCAAAGTGCGCGAGCACGATTTGCGTGTTAAGCCAGAAGAAGATGAGGCGCAGGCGGGATAACCCGCCTGACCCGAATTCCCGGATTCTTATTCAGCAGGCGGTGGGCCAAGCAGGGCCGCGGCCTCCGCTGGAAGTCGCGACATATCAACGGTGACATTACGTGTCGCCGCTGTTTCGGCGATGATGGCGCCAATCCGCTGAGGACTGTCCGCATTCTCTTCCCGAATATTCATGACAACCTCATCGAAGAAGCTTCCGAATTCACCGGGCGCGACGATCAGCATAAGATGAGCTTCTTCCTCATTCGCATTCCAGAAGCCGTGCCAATGCCCACGGGGTAAAATGGCGATGGTTCCGGGTGTGGCGTGAACAACGTCTTCGCCATTCAGAAATGACACTCCGCCTTCAAGTACGATGAAATATTCGTCCTCATTGGCGTGTTGGTGAGGTGGAGCACCCATGGTGCGTGGATGTACGATGAGGCTGGTGATGGAAAGTTCGGACGCGGCATCGCCGGCTTCGGCCAGAATAGTCGTATCGTGTCCCGGGAAGGGAACCACACGTGCTTCATCGGGCGAGATGATTTGCGGAAAATATTCAGTCTGAGTTTCAGGCGCTGCAGGAGCCGAGTGGTCGGCAGGCGTATCGGCCTGACTGCAAGCTGCAAAAAGCGAAGCTGCTGAAATCGCAGAACAGATGTAAAGTGAGCGTATCATTATGTCCCCCAGACTATTTATGGGGGACACGATGAGATATTTCAGAAAGGGATGCAATATTGCGCCCCTTTTGGCGGCATTAGCCCTCGCGCCATTTCTCCATAGACAGTGAAATCTGGAAGGTCTCACGGTATTTCGGGCTGTCAGATGGACGAGGTGGTTTTGCAGCCGTCATGGACATGATTTCAGCCAGCTTATTGTGCGCTGAGCCGGACTGACCCGCGCCAATATATGCGTGCAGTTCTACGAGTGCAGAAGACAGTGGATCACGTGCACGGATAACGAAGTAAGGCTCGTCATCTGGGAGGTCTTTATAAACTTCAAATTTGGATGGGTTGGCTTTGGAGCCGAGAGGTGCATCGCTCATGGCATGGCCTTTCTGAGTGGTCGAATCGAACTGTTGCATGATCGGCATGTCGGAGGCTCAAAGCAAGGCGGTGATTTGACTCACGCACTGGTTTTTGACGCTTGCCGCGACACATATGCAATGCGAGACAGGTTATATGTATCGTCTCTTTGCAGCTGTTGAGATTCCCCGTGACATTGGCGAGGCGCTTCAGGCGATTTCGCACAAGGTCACCGGTGCCAGCTGGCGACCGATTGAGAATTACCACATCACACTTCGATTTTTTGGGGAGCTGGATCGCCATACCGCTGAGGAGTTGGATCGGGAGCTGGGGGAGATTGATGCGCCGCAAATGCAGCTGCGCCTGAAGGGTGCTGGCTGGTTTGGCGCGTCTGAGCCGCACTCGATCTGGGCAGGTGTCGCACCAGACGATGGCCTTACCCGGCTTGCATCCAAATGCGAGCGGGCGGCCCGCCGGATTGGCCTGCCACGGGATAAACGCAGCTTTCGCCCACATGTTACGCTTGCCTACTGCCATGGAACGTCGCTGGAGGAGGCCATGGTCTTTTCTCAGAAGCATTCCACGCTGGATTTGGGGCCGTTCTGGGTGGATCGGTTTCACCTCTATTCCAGCTGGAGTGGGAAAGGCCCGTCACGATATGTCTCTGAGGCGGAATACCCTTTGGGGCCAATCCGTAATCAGGCGCATTTACCGGATGGAAACCGAAGCAATTCTCACTAGAGTAACAGTGTAAGGCAAAACCACAGGGGGTTTTGCAATTGCGAGTGCTTGGATGAGCGACGATAAAAACGAAAATATGCCATCAAATGCAGGGCCATTATCGCAGTATATGGGTGAAATTCCGCCTTGCCCGGGCTGGTTTACCAAGGCGATTGCGACCGGATATGAAACGCGTTTCGTACGCGTGAGCGGTGCGCGTATCCATTATCAAAGCTGGTCCAGCCCGAAAAAGCCAGGTCTTTTGCTCGTGCATGGCAATGGCGCGCACGCCCATTGGTGGGATTTTATCGCGCCGTATTTTGCACAGCATTATAATGTGGTCGCCATGACGTTTTCCGGCATGGGCGAATCCGATTGGCGCGAAACCTATGATATGGAAACCTTCGCCGATGAGCAGATCGCGGTCTGTGAGGCGACGGGCATGTTTGAGCATGCCATTAAGCCAACAATCGTAGCTCATTCCTTTGGTGGATTTGTCACCATCCTGACGGGTGCCAAATATGGTGAGCGCCTGTCGGGTACTGTGATTGTCGATAGCCCGGTCAACCCGCCTGAGCGGGACTTATCCCGTCGTTCGCGCTCTGTGCGCGGCAATCGCGTTTATCCGGATCTGACGACAGCACTTGGCCGGTTCAGGCTGGCACCTCATCAGCCCTGCGATAACCATTTTGCGATGGATTATATTGCGCGCTGGAGCGTGAAACAGGTGGATAATGAAAGGGGCAAAGGCTGGGCCTGGCGTTTTGACCCAAATATCTGGCGCCGTTTCGAGTTTGGAAAGCCTGCCAGCGACCTGCTCAAAGAGACCGCCTGCCGGATCGCGCTTTTCCGGGGGGAGGATTCTGAGCTCATGCCTGACGAGGTGAAGGAATACATGGAGATGTTGCTCGACCGGAAAGTTCCGTTCGTGTCCATCCCTCATGCCCGTCATCATGTGATGCTGGATCAGCCGCTGCCATTCGTCTCTGCGCTTCGCGCGCTGCTCGCCGACTGGGATCATTCTGAGCCAAATCGCATCATCGAGCAGAATTAACACGATTTTCCCGCGGCTTTTTGGTTGTCGGGGCGGGTATGGGCTTGCCGAACGAGTTTCTACAAACTATCCCATCAAAAAAGAGCTTTGGCTGAAAGGGCTTTCGCAATGAGCGATTACGTTCGCGGTGAAATGGATATCACATCCCAGGAATCCACCTGGAAAGGCTTCATGGCTGCATTCACGTGGTCTAGCTTTATCATCGTTCTGGTACTGGCTTATGCCATCTTCACCATCACGATGGGCATGCACTGGATGGTCGCAATGGGTCTGCTGGGCGCAGCGGGCATTATTGGCGGTCTGGTTATGGGCATGGGCAGCGCGTGGATCGTGACTGTTATCGGTCTGTGTGTGACCGGGGTGATCCTTCAGCTGATCATCATGTTTGCGCAGGCCGTTCTCTAATTATCTGAACGTCTGCATGTCTGACAGCTAACGGTTGAGGGGTCTGTTTCCAGCTCCTCAATCGGAATTTCAGACCGGCAAATGGCACAATAGCCGTAATCGCCGTTTTCCATGCGCGCGAGTGCCAGCTCCACTTTGAAAAGAATATCTGCTCGCGATAGCGGTTTATCGGCCGCGCGACTGGCGTGCGCATAGCGCATACCCACCTTCAGTCCAGCCGCCGGTGTGTCAGTTTTCCCGCTTTGCGAGATCGAAGAAGAGCTATTATCTTTTGTCACGAGAATATGCTGCGCTTGAATTTTTCTTCCGGCAAGAAAAATTTTATTCATTCGTGAGTTGATGGCGCGGGCGAAACATCCGTTTTGCAAAGCGACGGGGCAGGAATGACAATTCATCCAATACGATTCCAGGGCGTAACAAAGCGCTTTGGTGACTTCGAAGCTGTCAGCGATGTTTCTTTTGAAATTCAGTCTGGTGAAGTGATTGGCTTTCTGGGGCCGAACGGTGCGGGCAAGTCCACTTCGCTGCGTGTGGCGCTTGGTATTATGGCACCCGATGAGGGCCATACTGAGCTGTTTGGTACAGCCCCGACGCTGATCAATCTGCGCCGTGTGGGATTTCTGCCAGAGGAGCGCGGGCTCTATAAGAAAATGTCAGCGCGCAATGTGATCGCGTATTTTGGTCAACTGAAAGGCATGAGCCGTAGCGCTGCGTTAAAGCGCGGCGATGAGTTGCTCGATCGCTTCGGTTTGTCTGACTTCCGCAAAACCCGGATTTCTCGCTTATCGAAGGGCATGGCGCAGAAGGTTCAGATCCTTTCCACCTTTGTGCAAAGCCCGGACCTCCTCATTCTTGATGAACCTTTCTCCGGTCTCGATCCCGTCAATCAGGCAGACCTGGAGCGCCTGATCGCCGAAGAGAACGCGCGTGGCACAACCATTCTATTCTCTACTCACGTCATGGAGCATGCCGAACGGCTTTGTGACCGTCTGGTGTTGATCGCCTGTGGCCGAAAAATGTTCGACGGTACGCTGAAAGACGCTTTTGCGACGCAGGCCCATATTCTGCGCCTCGCTACACCGGAAGCCGTGGATATTTTACCGCACTTCTCAGACAGCGCTTTTCAGGTGCGCGCATTACCGCCAACCGAGGAAGATGCAGATCGCGTCTGGTGGGAAATTACGTTGCCTCAGGGGGCAAGCAGTCAGGATGTGCTGAAGCGCGCCATTGATGCGGGCATAGCGATTGAGGGATTTGAACCCGCGGAGCCACGTCTGCGCGATGTGTTTGTGTCGCTCGTGTCTGAAGCCGAGGAAAAGTTCGGAGCCTCCCGTCATGTATAGAGCTTTTCTCGTCGCGCGTCGTGAGTACCTGGCCTACATCACCGCCTGGGGATTTTGGCTGGGACTTCTGATTACGCCCTTTGCTTTGTCGCTCGGCGTGCTTTTGCCAAGCCTTATCGAGCAAACCCAGCCTGTGCGATATTACGCCGTCATTGAAGATGGAAATGCCTTCACCAGCGCGTTGGAGCTGTATGAAGAAGACGGTCTGATCGAGGATGCGCGCGCCATTATTCGCCAGCAGGCAAGCTTTGACCCGCAAATGCAGGAAGAGGTGGCGCTTCAGGCGTTTGAAGACGAGCTCGCTTCTGGTGCTGATGTAGTTGATGCTTTGACGGTTGTTGCTCCAATGGCGGCTATGGCGCTGCCGGCGGAAGACTTTCTGCTCGTCGATCCGTCTGCACGATCACTGGATGACCTTCGACCATATTTGTCGGGTGATCTGATGATTGACGGACCCGCAGGGCCGAGGCCGTTATTTGCCGTGTTCATCATGACGGGCGATGCGCCGGTTTATTGGAGCGAAGACGTCGTCAATGACAGTCTCGCCAGTCGTGGACGACGTGTTCTGGAACGCATGGCGCGGGCAGAAACGTTCGAGGCGGCAGGTGTGCCTCTGGAAATTCTGGAGCAGGTCCGGCTCAATACGCCAGATCTTCTGGTGCGTAGCCCGACATCTGTCAGTCAGACGGGTGAGGTGTCCTTTGCTGATCAGGCGCCATACTTCATCGCGATTGGCTTTTCATTCCTGCTCTGGCTTCTGATCTTTTCGGTCGTGAATTATCTGCTGACAGGCACGATTGAAGAACGCTCCAACAAGATTTTTGACTCGCTTCTGACCTCGGTCTCATTGCCTCAATTGCTGACCGGAAAGCTGCTCGGCGTTCTGATGCTCAGCCTCACTTTGATCTCGGTCTGGGCGACGCTCGGGACGAGCTTCATTATTCTGGCGCAGGATACCATCCCGCCAGATGTGGCAGCGGGTTTGTCGCAGATTACCAGCCCAAGGCTTTTGGTGCCGACATTGATCAGCTTCCTTCTTGGCTATCTGATGTTCGGATCAATCTTTCTGGCGCTGGGATCGCTTTGCGACACCATTCAGGAAGCGCAGTCTCTGCTGTCGCCCGTCATCATTATCATGATGCTGCCCTTACTGCTTTTGCCAGTGGCAATTTCCAATCCGGAAAGCACACTTCTGCATTGGGCGACCTGGGTGCCCCTGCTCACGCCGTTTCTCGTAATTGTCCGCATTCCAACAGAGCCGCCGCTCTGGGAAGTCATGGCGCAGATTGTCTGGATGTTCAGCTTTACGGCGCTCATCATCTGGGCCGCTTCGAAAATCTATCGGGCGGGCGCAGTGCATGGCGCAGGTATGGGCGAGGCGCGCAATTGGTTTATGGGCCTGTTCGGCCGCAAACCAAAACCTCAGAATTAAACAACACAAAAACCCCTCTCACCGGAATGTGGAGGGGTTGAAGAGTCAATCGTAAGGATAGCTTACTTAGACAGCAGGCCTTCGCGCTGAGCGCGTTTGCGAGCAAGTTTGCGTGCGCGGCGAACAGCTTCTGCGCGCTCACGAGCTTTCTTCTCAGAAGGCTTTTCGAAATGGTTACGACGCTTCATTTCGCGGAAGAGGCCTTCACGCTGCATTTTTTTCTTCAGCGCTTTAAGGGCCTGGTCGACATTATTGTCGCGCACAACGATCTGTACGATGGGACTCTCTCCATTCTTTAAAAAAACAATGCGGCGTGCCGCACGCTATCTTTTTTGTCCTGTTTAAGGGACAATATTATTCGGAAGCCGCGCTCATAACACAGGGGAACGGATATGCCTACACCTGAAGACGCACCATCTGCTGTAATCAGCCAAAAAATTCTGGCCTCTGCGCTGGATTCTGCAGGAATCGAAGGTTGGACCCAGTCCGTCTTCGAAAAAGCCTGTTTGGCCAATGATGTCACACCATCTGAGGTCGCCTATGCATTTCCAGACGGAATTCGCTCTCTCGTGCCTGCTTATTTTCAGGGGCTGAGGGGTGAAGTCCGGTCCGGGCTCGAGCAGATTCCTCTGTCTGAGATGCGTGTTCGCGATAAGATTTCAACCGGCGTAGAGCTTTGGCTGAATGAGATGTCCAAAAGCTATCCGGCTTCGGTTAAGGCGCTCGACTGGGCGACGATCCGGCCAACCGGGCCCTGTTCTATGCCAGAGATCATCTGGGGCGTTGCCGATACGCTCTGGACTGGCATTGGGGATACGTCGTTCGGCTTCACCTATTATTCCAAGCGTACAACACTTTCAGCAGTGATCACATCAACGCTGGCTGTTTGGCGGAATACCGGTGGAGACGAAGCAGAATGGAAGCCGTTTCTGGCCCGGCGCATAGAAGACGTAATGACGTTTGAAAAGTTCAAGGCGAAAGTGAAACTGCCTGAAATCGCCCTGCCGTTTTAGGTCTAATATTCCGCCAGCGTCTGGCCGAGCAGGCGAATCTGGCGGTCTTTGACCTGAACGGTCATCACGCCACCATTCCGGCTGGTAAGCGCTATAGCGGCTATGCCCGTGCGAAGGCCTGGCGTCATCGCGCCAGCCTCTTCGATTGCAGCAATCAGTTCTTCAGATCGTTCCAGATAAACGCTCACCGTACCGTCCGGGTCATTCTCGCGGTCGAGTACAACATTGGCGCGCATGGAAAGGTCCAGCGGTCCCATATCTAAATCGCCGCGTTCCAGCTTGATGTGATTTTGTTCTAGCTTCCACTCTGTGAAGGTGAGGTCGGTTTCGACCAGCGGATAGAAGTTCTCGATTTCAGCCCAGAGGACAAGTTCAGTGATCTCCTGACCAAGGAATTCTGCGTCCGGGATTTCGGCTGGAAGGGCCAAGTTTTCAAATGAGAGCGCAGCCTGAAGGTTGTTTTCAGCCTCTGGCATGGGACGCAAACCCAGCGAAAAAAGATCCGCAGTAAGAGTGCCATCTTCGTCTGTTCGCGCGCTCAGCTCTGTTGCTTCAATGCCGATGCGGCGGAGGTTTCCATCTTCAAGTACAAAGCTCGCCGCAGAAGACGGTGCGGCGGTTGCCATCAGCGTTCGGCCATCTGGCAGACCGAAGGTGTTTTCGCCCGGGCTGCGTGCAATAATATGGTTGAGGTTCCAGCTCATGGCGATGAGCTGAAGCGTCTCGGCTTCCCATCGGGCGCGCAGGTCTGGTGCGTAAATCGCCGGCTCATCTGCGTCGAGCACAAAGCGATAGGGAAAGCCGGTCACTTTCATATCCGAATAGCTGACGGTGCGTCCGATTGTACGCTGCTCATCAACCCATTCGTTCGCGCCCTTCAGAATGACGCCAGACATCACAAACCAATATCCGCAATACAGAGCAGATAGGATGACCACGAGAATGAAGAGGTTCACCGGAAGGGTGAAGAACTTCTTCTTTTTTGTGCTCGTCATGCTGTGAGCTCCTCATCCATCAGGTGCTCCGGCATCGGAGTTGGTAATAAGGCGTTGGAGGCCGTTTCGATTGTGTTTTCCAGCCGGGACATAAAGGCTTTGCGGGAGAGGCCCGGTTCAATATGCGGTAGAAACTCAACCGTCATTGTGCCGGGATAGCGCATTACGCCTTTGGCAGGCCAACAGAGCCCAGTGCTCAGCGCGACGGGAAGGCAGGGCATTCCAAGTTCCTTATAGAGCAGGGCAATACCCGGCTTATAGTCAGGCTCAGCACCCGGCTTGTTGCGTGTGCCTTCAGGGAAAATGAGGATAGACCGGCCCTCATCGCGCGCCGCTTTTGCCTTTTGCGTCATCTCTTTCAGGGCTTTCATGGAGCCTGACCGGTCAATGGCAATCATGCCAGTGCGCATGGCGAAGAAGCCGAAAATCGGATACCAGAGCAATTCCTTTTTCAGGACGATGCACGGGTCTTTCAGATAGATGAAAGGCAGAATGGTATCGAGTGTGCTCTGATGCTTTGATGCGACGAGGACGGGCGTATCGCCGATATTTTCCAGTCCTTTTACGTCTGTTTTAGCGCCGCAAATGAACTCCATTCCCCATTTAGCGGCATAGGCCCAGCACTTAATGCCCGTCATCGCAAAAACACGCGGCAACAGAAGTAGCGGCAGAAAGGTCAGGCCGAGTACGACCATTGAGCCATAAAGCCAGATCACAAACAGAACGGATCTCAACGCCGTCATAGGTTCAGCACTTTCATTACGCCGGTTACTCTGTATTTCGCCCATTCAAGGACGAGGCCTTTAATCGAAGGCCAGCTTTTCCACCAATCCGGGGGCGTCATACTTGATTCTACCGGGTAGGGAATAATCTCTACGCCTTCAAAACCCTCTTTAAACCAGAGCAGTGCACGGGGCATGTGATAATTCGATGTCACCAGAATGAGCGAGTCATACTCATGCTCTCTCACCCAGTTGGAGGTCTCTTGCGCATTACCTTCGGTGGAATGGGCAAGACGTCCAATATCGATGCAGCAATCATAGAGTGCCTGTGAGCCGCCAGCCGTTTCAACGAGTGCGGCGACATTTACGCTCTCATGTACGCCGCTGACCAGAAGACGTTCACCCGTGCCACTTTCCAGGATGGCAAGCGCGGCTTGAATGCGTCGTCCCCCGCCGCCGGTCAGTGCGACAACGGCATCGGCCTGTGCATCGTCATCTGCTTCAAGTACGCGAACCTGGCTCACCCAACGCTGGAAATCTGCGGCGCAGGCCAGAACACCAAGCGCGATGAGAAGAAGAATAAATTTACGGAACAAGAATGTCAGGACCTTCAGTTCAGTTCGCTCAACGCCCGCCCAACAGTAATACGTGCAGCTATCATAGCAACAATTGCGGCAATAAGAGGGGTGACGACAAGAACAATGAATGTCCCGATATCCGGAGACATTTGAGGCAGCAGCCAGCTGCGCTCGCCCGCCTGTTTCGCACCGAAAAACAAGAGCATAGCGCCCAGTAGCGCAAAGAGAGCGCCCAACCCGCCAGCTCTCAGTCCGAGGCCGAAAAAGCGGTGTTCAAATAGTCTGGAAATAAATCGGTCAGATGCACCGCAAGTGTGAAGCACATGCACCACGTCGCGTCGTGCGAGCAGGGCAGAGTGGGTTGCGAACGCGATCACCGACAGGACAATCGTCACCAGAAGAATAAGTGCCACCATGCCGGTCAGGCGCAGAATACCGAGGCTTCGCTCGACATCGTTTGCCCAGCGCTGGTGATCTTCGACTTCCACCTGAAAGCCTGCACCTTCTGCGGTGTCGACGATGGTTTCAGACAAATTCGCAGCATCTGGCATGGTCTGAACGCCAAGATACCAGGACAATGGCAAATCGTCTGGCAGATTGGTGCCAAGCCAGGGCGCGAGTAGAGATTCTGTGACGTCACGGTCTTCGGCCTCAACCGATCGAATGCCGGGTAGGTCACTCAAAAGGCGCGCGAGAGATTCGGCGTCTTCTTCGCCGCCGTCGACGAGGCGAATGGTCATTTCGCCTTGCACCTGTCCGGCCCAGCTTTCAGCAGCGCCATAGGCAGCGCGTGTCGCAAGGCCCGTGAGGGCTGCAAGAAAGCAAAGCGCCGCGACTACAAAGAAGAGTGCCGCTTCACGGGCATCTTCGCGTGGCAATAGGGGAGAGCGTTTCAGATCAGGCATTTAACGTACTCTCACCCTCCTGAAAAATCGCCGCGACGGTCATGCATAAGCAAGCCGTTCTCAAGGCGAAGAATAGGGGCCTGAAGGCGCTCAACAAGTGCGATATCGTGAGTGGCGATCAGAACCGTTGTGGACAGGCGACGGTTCAGCTCCAGAATGAGCCGAATCAGTCGCTCGCCCATTTCCGGGTCCACATTGCCGGTTGGCTCGTCTGCGATCAGGAGGTGAGGTTTGTTTACAAGCGCACGGGCAATTGCCACGCGTTGTTGCTCGCCGCCTGAAAGGGTTGTTGGTTTTGCCTGAATGCGGTCGCCAAGTCCCACCCAGTTCAGAAGGTCCAGAACATCGTCGCGATATTCGCGCTCATGCTGACCCGTCACACGGAGAGGAAGAGCCGCGTTTTCATAAGCGGTAAGATGGTTAAGAAGGCGGAAGTCCTGATACACGACTCCGATGCGGCGACGCAGGCGCGTTAGTGTTTGGCGGCTTGCCGTATTGGTTTCTACGCCGAACAGAAATACACGGCCATTGCGAGGCTTTTGAGCGGCATAAAGCAGTTGTAACAGCGTGGTTTTACCCGATCCTGACGGACCTGTCAGAAAGGCAAATGAGCCAGCTTTTAACTCCATATTAATGTCGCCTAACACATGGTCTCCGGATACATACCCATGGTTAACGCTATCGACGCGGATTGTGGGTTCATCGAGAGATAAAACAGGCTCGGTCATATTAACTCGTATCAGTCCGCTGCGAACTGTTGCAATGCGAAGTCCCGGCACAAAAGCGTGCCTTCCGAGAGGAGAGAACTGCAGTGATCCTCACATGTCCATCCTGTTCAGCACAATATTTTGCCGACGATAAGGCAATTGGTGCGCAGGGACGTACTGTGCGCTGCGCTTCGTGCTCGCATTCCTGGTATGTGCGCCCGGAATTGTCTCTGGAAGAAGAAATCAGCAAAGCTGACTTTTCCCGTGAAAAAGTTGAACGCCAGCGTCAGGCCATGGGCACGACCAGTGCGCCGACTGCGCCTCATCTCGCGATTCGCGAGAAGAAGTTTGCGCGTCAGGCCAATGGAGCGCGAATGGCTGCAATTGGCGCATGGGCGGGAACCGCAGCCATTTTCTTCGCTATTGGGGGCGCTGCCATTGTGAACCGCGATGCGGTTGTCCGCATGATGCCGGAAGCGTCGAGCGCTTATGCCATGGTCGGGCTTGAGGCCAATCCTTTCGGACTGGAGTTTGCCGATGTGTCGGCTGACCGCGAACTGGAAGGCACTATGCCTGTACTGACGGTTTCCGGGTCCATTCTGAATGTATCGAACCGCGCGCAGATTGTTCCGAATGTGCGCGTCGATTTGCGTGATGATCTTGGCGTTCAGGTGGAAAGCATTCTGATAACGCCGGATGAATCCAGCGTTGTACCGGGTGGTGAAGTTTATTTTACGACCCGCCTCGATTCGCCGTCTCTGGCGGCTTACGATCTGGCGGTCAGCTTCGTGCAGTCGGAAAGCAATGTGCGCCTCGTCGCAAACGGACATGGTGTTGAAGATGTGCACCATTCGACTGACGCGGCGCATGACACTCAATCCGATGGCGAACACGCAACTGACGGGCATGACGCCGCAGATGGGCATGAAACAGTAGACTCACATGCAGCGGCAGATGATCATGCTGTGGACATGTCTCACAATGACGGGCATGGCGAAGATACGGCCCATCATGACACAGTGGCAGATCATGGTGAGGACTCCCATGAACCCAGCCACCACTGATCGGGACTATGACCAGTATAGACTTTGACGTTCTTCTGGATGAGACGGAAATTCAGGCCCGGATTGGCAAACTGGCAACCGAGCTAGCGCCGCGCCTCAAAGGCGACTGGACTGCGGTCACTATTCTTCTCGGTGCGACGCCCTTCACGACAGACCTGATGCGCCACCTTTCACGACTTGATATTCATCCGATGATGGATGCCATCTGGCTGGAAAGCTATCGCGATGAACGCGAAAGTTCGGGGCGTGTGGTGGTTCGTGCGGACCTGTCGCGCAGTATTAAAGGGCGCGGCGTTCTTCTGATTGACGACGTGTTTGATACAGGCCGCACGCTTGCGTTTGCCCGTCAGCACCTTTTGACCAAGGGCGCGCGCGAAGTGGTGAGCTGTGTATTGGCGCGTAAGCCAAAAGCGCCGCGCGAAGGACTGGATGCCTTCGCTTATGATGCGCCAGACCGCTATCTTGTTGGTTACGGTATGGATGATGCGGGGCTTTATCGCGGTCTTCCGTATCTGGGCGCTATTCCAGACGGCGCATAACCTAGAAGCGATCGAGCAAACGTTCCAGATATTCGCGTTCTTCCGGATCTGTGGACTGGTTCAGGCGTTCTCGTAACGCGTCCAGAATATCGCGGGCGCGCTGACGTTCGCCCACATCGGGAACTTCAATCCCATCGCCATCATTTTGTTGTGCGCCGCCGCCAGCCCGGCCAAGCGGGTCGCGGCTGCCATTTTCGCCGCGCTCGCCAAGGCGTTGTGTGCGCAGCTCATCGAGGTTTTCAGACAGACTGCCCGCCGCATCGCGCATTTCGCGGATCGCGCGTTCCTGATAACGCTGAGCGGTGCCAAGGTCGCCATTACGCAAGGCGCGCTCTGCAAACTCCAGAGCCTGCCGTGCGGAGCCCAGATTTTCATCCGTTTCACCGATTGAGCCAAAGCTTTCACCGGTTTCTTCTGATCGGCGGAAAGCCTCAAGGTCTTGGATCAGCTGGTCCTGACGTTCTGCAAGGCGGGTTTCAGGGCTTTCTCCGCTGCCGCCGGGACCGATTTGTGGTTCGCCGTCGCCACCTGGCATGCCTTGTCCCGGCTGGCCATTCTCGCCGGACTCTCCTGATTGACCGGATTGGCCAGGCTGGCTCTCTCCGTCCTGACCTTCTCCGGAATTCGGGTCCGGATTGGTGCCGAATTGCTCCTGAATGGTTTCGTCATTCAGGCGGCGCTGTTCTTCCAGAAGTTCGGCAAGGCGGTCGAGCGTGCGTTGCAGGCGTTGTTCTTCTTCAGGTGCGTCGTTTTCAGATTCCCCGCCTTCGCCCTGCTGGCCGAACATGTCACCGCCTTCGCCGCCAGACTGGAAGTCGAGATTGTTCAGCAGATTAGTGACATCAGACAGGAGCTGACGTGCGGCATCTGTTGCGCCTGTTTCGGTTAGATCCTGCAAGGCGTCCAGCATGTCAGCGAGGTCATTGCCGCCGAGCATATCATCAGGCGGAGGCCCGCCAGATTGTCCGCCGCTATTTGGGTTAGATAAGGCTTCGGCCATGCGCGCGGCGATATAGTCTTCAGCGGCATCCCGGAAGGCCTGCATCAGGCGGCGTATTTCATCTTCTGTCGCGCCATTGCGCAGTGCATTTTCGAGTGCTTCGCGCGCCGCATTCAGACGGCGAGCGGCATCAGCGACAGTGCCGTATTCGGCGCGCAGGGCGACCGACCATAGAAGGTCATCCAGCGGTTCCGCATCCGCTGTCTCATCTGCAAAGCGCAGCATTTCATGGGCGCGGCGCAGGCCGAAATAAACCGTCAGATCCTGATAATAGCCATCCGGGCGATAGGTGACGGCATCCAGCATGAGGGCGGCGCGTTGCAGGCCATCAGGGGCCGCATCCAGCCGATCGCCAAGGCCGACCATCTGGTCCTGCTCAAGCGCAGGGACGTTTTCGGCTTCAGTTTCATAAGGAGAGGTTTCGCGAATGACTTCCAGACGGATTTCCTGACTGGCGCGGGCAAGCGGTTCAAGGAACAGTTTTTCCGGCAGGCGCATCACAATAGTGTCGCTTGTTCCGGTCTGGTCGATTGCGTCTACCGCTTCGAGGGTTAGCTCTACTTCTGCGCCAGCCCATTTGTGGCGTGTCAGGTCCAGGCTCGCATTGTCACTGGCCTCCCGGAATGAGGAGGATGGCGTTTCAACGCTCACACGGTCTGTCAGGTTCGCATCCAGACCAGAGGCTTCAGTGGGGCTGATGATGAGGTTTACGCCAATCACGCCATATTCATCAGAGGCAGACCAGTCAAAGATCAGCGCATCATCTTCACCAATACCGGGGTCTGAGCCGAACTCAATTTGAGGCGGCATATCGGGCTGAGTGTTCAAATCCCACTGCGCGCGCGTGCCCCAGTAATTCACTGCAATGGTCTGCGGGCCATCGACCTGCATCTGGAATTCCCAGGCGCCATCATCAGCGCGGTCAAGACCAAGGGATCGAGGGCCGCGCAAAGCGGCATCGTTCAGTTCTGAGCGGCGGATATTTGGTTTACCCGGCCCATGCACGCGAATGGTCAGTTCGGAGCCTTCAGGGATGGAGGTTTGTGGGCCGATTGAATCCAGAAAAACCGGGGCTTCACCGGTATGTTCAGGCGGCGTTACCCATGCCGTGATTTCGATATTCTGCGCACCGAATAGTGCGCCGATATCTGTGCGAGCGGCATTGTTTAGCCGCGAGGTCAAACCATCCTGAAAGAATATGCAGACGAGAATGAGAATGGCAGGTGAGATGACACGCAGATAGAACGGGTCGGCTTTTTTCCATTCATCAGCAAATTTCGGCAATGGGAGAGTCGCGACAATTGCGGTCAGCCTGTCTTTATGGCGGTCCCAATACGGGCGACTTTCGGCGGTGATTTTGGCCGGATGGTCTGAATAAGCGGAGACCGGACGTTCAGGGTGGGATGCATCAAGACGGTCGCGGGCTTCTGCTTTTCCCGGCGCGCGATAGTTTCGCCAGCCGCGCAGAACGCTCAAAGCGAAAACCGCAACCACGATCAGGAAAGTGAGTGCCTGAAGGAATGGGCTCAGGCGTTCAAAGCCGCCTGTGATCACCAGAATCAGGGCCGCGAACGCAATAGCGGCAGGCACACCAAATGCTTCAAACAGCTTCAGCCGAGTGAGGCGGGCGTGCGTGCCGTCAATCTTGCGGCGCAGCAGGGTCTGGATCAGGTTGTCAGCCACTCCGGTACAACTTCGTTAGCAATCATCTCGTCAAAAGTCGGGGGTTTGCGCACGAGTGCCGCTTTGTCCCCATCGACAAGCACTTCAGCACATATTGGACGCGTATTATACTGATTTGACATTACGGCGCCGTAAGCTCCGGCGGACATGAATGCGACCAGGTCGCCTGAATGGATTTCCTGCAGGGGATAATCCTTGGCAAACCTGTCAGTGCTTTCGCAGATGGGACCCACAATATCATAATCGATTACCGGGCTATCATCATTCGAGATAACAGGTTTCAGCTCGTGAACGGCTTGATAAAGCGCAGGGCGCATCAGATCATTCATGCCTGCATCGAGAATGGCAAAGCGTCGGCCATCGCGTTCTTTAATGTATTCGACTTTGGACACGAAGATGCCGGCATTGCCAGCAATCATGCGCCCTGGCTCAAGAATGAGCTCAACATCCAGATCGCCCAGAACGTCGCGGATCATTTCGGCGTATTGCGCCGGGGAAGCCGGTGTTTCGCCTTCGCGGTACGGAATACCAAGACCGCCGCCAAGATCGATACGTGTGATCGGCACGTTCATTGAGCGAAGCTCGCGCACCAGCGAGACGACTTTTTCAAATGCGGCGCGCATAGGCGTAAGGTCTGTAATCTGGCTGCCAATGTGAACATCTACGCCTTTGACTTCGATGCCCGGAAGGCTCATCGCCAGTTCGTAAATAGATTTGGCTTCATGCCAGGCGATACCGAATTTGTGCTCTGCGGCACCGGTCGAAATATGTGCGTGGCCACCAGCGCTGACATGCGGGTTTACGCGCAGGGCCAACGGCGCTTTGGTGTCCATTGAGGCCGCGATTTCGGAGAGGCGGTAGAGTTCAGGAACGGATTCCACATTGAACTGGTAAATGCCCGCTTCCAGTGCGGCTTTGATTTCTTCTGCGGATTTGCCAACGCCGGAAAACACGATTTTTGAGGCCGGAATACCGGCTTTCATCGCGCGAAACATTTCGCCCGCGCTGACAACATCGGCACCAGAGCCCATGGCGGCGAGCGTCGCCAGAACGCCCATATTGCTGTTCGCTTTCACGGAATAGGCAATCAGGGAACGCTGTGACCCGAACGCGTCTGCCAGCACTTTGAAATGACGCCTGAAAGTTGCCGTTGAATACACGTATAGCGGCGTGCCAAAACGCGCAGCGAGATCAGTCACGGACATATCTTCGCAATGGAGTACGCCATCGCGGTATTCAAAATGGTGCATTCGGGGTCGTCTACTCGGCTAGAGGCGGAAGTTCTTCTTCCTGAATATCGGTGGTCGGGGCAGAAAGCGGAACAACGCCGCCGCCTTCATTCTGAGCCCAGACTGTTTCGCCTGTTTCCGGGTCACGATAGGACGTGCCTGCCGGATGTTCAGGCTCTGAACGGGGGCGAAGTTCCGGGGCAGGTTGTGCTTCTGCAACTTCTTCTTCGGCCGGAGGTGGGTCACCCCAAAGCGGGTCAGGGCGTTCCAGATCGCCTCGCAGGCCGCAGGCAGACAGGCTGGTCAGCGCAATAGCCGCGGTGAAGAATGCGATGCGTTTCATGACAGAAGCTCCTTCCAGCGGGCAATCTGTTCCCGCACTCGTACTGGTGACGTGCCACCATAACTCTGACGTGAGTTCACGGAGGCCTCGACAGTCAGCACTGAATATACGGCATCAGTAAGGCGCGGTTCAATGGATTTCAGGTCTTCAACGCTGAGGTCAGCCAGATCGCATCCTTTATCCTCAGCCAGTTTCACAGTCGCGCCCGTAACATGGTGCGCTTCACGGAATGGAAGACCAAGTTCGCGGACCAGATAGTCGGCAAGGTCGGTTGCTGTCGAGAAGCCGTGAGCTGCAGCCTGGCGCATGGCGTCTTTATCAACCGTCCAGCTGGAGACCATGCCTGTCATCGCCGCAAGGCACAGATCCAGTGCATCAAAGGCAAGGAAGGTAAGTTCTTTGTCTTCCTGCATGTCTTTGGAGTAGGCGAGCGGAAGACCTTTCAGCACGGTCAGCAGCGCCTGAAGCGCGCCATAGATGCGGCCGGTTTTTGCGCGAACAAGCTCTGCGGCATCCGGATTGCGCTTTTGCGGCATGATGGAAGAGCCGGTCGACCATGCATCGGACAAGCGGACAAAGTGGAATTGAGCGGACGCCCAGATGACAATCTCTTCGGCAAGGCGTGACAAATGCATGGCGCAGATTGAACAGGCCGAAACCGTTTCAACGGCAAAGTCGCGTGCGGATACTGCGTCCAGAGAGTTTGCCATTGGGGCAGTGAAGCCAAGATCAGCGGCTGTTTTCTGGCGATTGATTGGGAAACCGGTGCCAGCCAGGGCAGCTGCGCCCAGCGGGCTTTCATTCAGGCGGTCCTTTGCGTCGGCAAAGCGAGAGCGATCGCGAGAAAACATTTCGACATAGGCCATCAGATGGTGGCCGAAGGTTACAGGCTGTGCGGTTTGCAAATGGGTAAAGCCCGGCATGACAGTATCTGCGTGCAGATCAGCCTGATCGAGCAATGCGCCCATTAAGGCTTCGGTCTGTGCGATACGCGTTTCCAGCGCCGAGCGCGTCCAAAGGCGGAAGTCCGTAGCCACCTGATCGTTCCGGGAACGTGCCGTGTGCAGGCGACCGGCAGGCTCGCCGATAATCTCTTTCAGGCGTGCTTCGATATTCATATGAATATCTTCCAGGTCTTTGCGGAACGGGAAGTCGCCAGCCTCAATTTCGGCTGCGACCTGTTCAAGACCTTTTAAAATGGCGTCCCGATCGTCTTCTGCGACGATGCCGCTTTCGGCCAGCATGCGAACATGCGCGCGCGAACCGGTGATGTCTTCGACGGCCATACGTTTATCCACGTCAATGCTGGCATTGATCGCTTCCATGACCTGATCGGGCTTTGCGGCAAAACGACCGCCCCACATTTCCTGACCTGAGACTGGCTTTTTGGCCATATTTCCTATCTCTTACGCTGAAACAGATGAGATCGACTTATGACCTACCTCACCCGTTATGGAATTCCGCTTCTGCTTTTGATCGGCCTTGCGGCGTTTGTCCATGCCTGTAGCAAGGCTGGTTCGTCCAGCCAACAGCTAGAAGGCGTTCGGGCGCTTGCGGTGGGGGAATTGTCCCGTTTGCAGTTCCAGCGCGCGGGTGAACCGGCTTCAGATGCCGAGTTTGTTGGTCCAGAAGGTGAACCGCTCACGCTGGCAGATTTTTCGGGCAAGGTGCTGGTGGTGAATTTCTGGGGAACGACCTGTGCACCTTGCGTCATTGAAATGCCAACGCTGGGTGAATTGCAGGCGGCCTTCAGTGAAGATGAGCTTGTTGTGCTTCCGCTCTCGTTTGACAGGGTAGGCGATTACCCGGCTGCCGCCGAAGAACTGGCCGAACTAACCGATGGACGACTGAATTTCTATGGAGACAGCGCCCGTCACGTCATGTTCGATTCCTATATTGGCGGTTTCCCAAGCACGATTATCTATGATCGGGCAGGCAATGAGATTGCGCGTTTTGAAGGCGATACGAACTGGTCGTCAGAAGAAAGCATCGCCTTCTTCGAACGGGTGACAGAGGCGGGCTAAGCCGCCTTCTCCGCCTGAAGCATCGAAGCTTCGCGTGCCTTTTGAGAAAGCTCGCGCAGAACCAGTTTCATATCCTGATTTTCGCGCAGGGATTCCTGAACGTCGCCATCTGACAGAAGTTTTCCGCCCGCACTGGCTGCCAGCATTGCGCATTGGCCACGCGGCATGGCTTCACAAGCGAGGCGGAAAAGAGCGACAGCGGCAAGTGCTGGGGAGCCCGCGCGTCTGGCGACTGAAGCGAGAATTTTCGAGCCAGAGATCAGGCGCATGCCCAGTGCATCCAGGCGTTCGGCACATTGGATGCGGTCGGCTTCCGGCAATTCGGAGTTCAGAAGTGTAATCTGGGTGGCGCGTAGTGTCATCAGGACGTTCACCTGGCGGGCGCTTGCATTCATTACGCTTTCTTCGAAACGCGGCTGACCGATTATGCCCCGGATGAGCGATGCCATTTTGAGCCGACCATCCGTACCAACAAGGTTGTCCTGAAGCTCCAGTAAGCGCAGGGGGCGTTCCAGAATATCGTATTGCTCAAGATAGGCATCCACCGTGTCGGTGGACATCAGGCGTTTGGACCGTGCGCAAAAGGCTTCGTACATTTCAGAATGTCGGTTCGCGAGCAGGATGCGTACCAGGCGGTCGCCGAAGTTTTTAAGCATCTGAAATTCGGTTTTCAGGCTGTCTTCAAACAAGCGACGGTTGGACGCGATTTCTTCAAAGACGCGGCTGACGATTGTCTGATGGGCACTTGGCAGAAGGCCGCGCTGAACGGCGTCCGCAAGTTTCTGTGCCGCCGGGAAATTACGCAAAGGGTCGCGTGCCAGCTTGTCTTCGGGTGGCTTTTCCAGCAGCGCAATCATGCGGTCGACATGTTCGCCCGTGGAGCGCGCTTCTCCCAGAATTGAATTGATCGCGCCCGGAGTGTCGATCCATTCAGAGAAAAAGTCAGACAGGAGACCATTGACGAATTTACGGTCTTCGTCGGTCAACTCCTTGGCTTCATCCCAGATGGAAATCAGGCCATTGAGCTTTTTCTCCCAGGTGGTTTCCCGCATGAGGCGGTCTGAAACAGCTGAAAGGAAGGCCGTTTTCATATTTGGCTTGGTACGGCACTCGGCAACGACCTGAGCGAGCGTCTTGTCAAAACTTACAAACCCGCCAGCGCGTTTGGCTTTGAATATTTCGTTGATGCCCTGATTGACCAGTTCATGCAGTTTTCGGGCGATAGCATGTATCGTGTCTTCGCCGGTACCGGCGCGGGAAATCGCAACGCGCTGGATTGCCTGCGTGATTTCTGAACCGCTGGCTTCCAGTGTTTCCAGAAGATCCGTTCGATAGACCAGTTCGCCTGGCAGAACGCGATGACGTTCCAAAAAGCGCGGCATGACCTGAAGATAGGTTTTGCGCGCTGCGCTGGAACGTAGATCGGTCGGTGATAAACAGGAGGACGTTTCTTCCGGAATAAAGGTCCGTGACTTCTTCTGCCGCGGGGCTTCGCAATTGCCGAGTGTCGTGACGATGATCGAATTATAGGAGTTATCTTTCCCGCTTCGTTCTTCTTTTACGACTCGAACGCCACCCTGCGGATTGCTCGCAAGAAGCTTTTTGCCTTTTTCGATTGCAGCTGCCCGATTGGGAGTTGCATCCACCAGCGCCCAGCCCGCTTTGGGCGTTTTGCGCAGAAAAAGTTCGAAATGTGTCTCGCGACCGCCCATAACCCACCTGTTTTTAAGGGATTATCTTATTCGTGCCTGTTTAAGGTCTCATGAAAGTCGGCTTTTAAGGTTGTGGTTTCCTCGTTATGGTCTTGTAAACCAAATGTCGCGCTTCACGGGTGAAATAGAAAGGAGCTGGGATGGCAACGCTTGCACTGGTCGATGATGACGAGAACATCGTCGAGTCGCTGAAAATGTTTTTTGAGGCAGAGGGTTATAAAATCCGCTCCTATCACGATGGCCAGTCTGCGCTTACCGCTCTGACGGAAACGCCGCCTGATCTGGTTATTCTGGATGTGAAAATGCCTAAAATGGATGGGATGGAAGTTCTGCGCCGCCTGCGCCAGACCTCTGATATCCCGGTAATTTTTCTCACATCTAAAGATGAAGAAATCGACGAAGTGATTGGCTTCAATATCGGCGCTGATGATTTTGTCCGAAAGCCATGTTCCAACCGTCTCCTGTCTGAACGTGTGAAAGCGGTTCTGCGACGCAGCCGTGGCACCAGCGAAATGGATGGGGATCAGAAGCCTATCGTCCGTGGACGACTGGTTCTCGACCCGAACCGTCATGTCTGTTCATGGGATGGCGAACCCGTGCGCCTGACAGTGACGGAATTCCTTATCCTGCTGGCGCTCGCGCAGCGTCCTGGATTTGTTAAAAACCGCGATCAGCTGATGGATGCGGCTTATGACGATCAGATCTACGTGGATGACCGCACGATCGACAGTCACATTAAACGCCTGCGTAAGAAGTTCCGCGATGTAGACGGCGAGTTCGATGCCATCGAAACGCTCTATGGCGTCGGATACCGATACAAGGAGAGCTAAGCTGGCCTCTTTGCGGGAAGTGCGCATGTTTGCAAATTCGCGGATTGGGCGGCTGATTTTTGCCTCCAATCTGGCGGGTTTGCTTATCCTGATTGTAGGTGCGCTCGTCCTGAATGAAATGCGGGTGGGACTTGTTCAGGCGCGTATCGACAGTTTGAATACGCAAGGCGATCTGATCGTCTCGGTTCTGGCCGAAGGCGCCACGATTGGTGACCCGGAACCTGAGCTGATCGCAGTAAATGCCCGTCGAATTCTAAAACGACTGGAACTTCCGCCAACCATTCGTGCACGGCTGTACAATTCCAATGGCCGCCTTATCGGCGATTATGACCTGCTTTCAGATCGCGTGGATGAATTGGCTTTGGGTTCGTTGGAAGAGCCTGGGTTCTGGGATTTTATCACACGGCCAGTCTCAGATTTTCTGGATATGATCGCACGGGCGCTTCAGTCGAATGCGCGGCGATCTCTCCTGCAGCCTCAAAGTTTTGAAGAAGAACTCAGCGCGGCGCTCGTCGGAGAACGTGTATCGGGTGAACGTATCACTGATCAGGGTGAGCGCGTTGTGTCCGTGTCTCTGCCCATTCAGCATGTTTCGGCCGTCGTAGGTGTGCTGACAATTGAGGCCAATGATGTGGCGGATGTTGTGCGCCGGGAGCGTGCGGCTCTTCTGCCCTTCATCGGTGTCGCGATTTTCGTGAACCTGCTGTCAGCCTCACTTCTCGCGCTGATGATCGCCCAGCCCTTGCGGCGTCTTGCCTATTCCGCAGACCGGGTGCGCACTGGCGCGACGCGGAAGCTGGAACTGACTTCACTCACCAATCGCAAAGATGAAATCGGTGAGCTTGCGATCTCTCTTGAAGCGATGACAAACACCTTATTTGAGAGGATTGTCGCAAACGAAGCCTTTGCAGCCGACGTGGCTCACGAGCTAAAGAACCCGCTGACATCGATTCGAAGCGCTGTTGAGACGACTGAACGGGTCACCGACCCCGAAGCGCGCGAAAAGCTTCGTAAAGTCATCGCGTCAGATGTGCGCCGGCTTGATCGCCTTATCACTGACATCTCTAATGCGACGCGTCTTGAAGCCGAAACCGCCCGCCTGCCGAATGAGCCGGTAGATATCGGCCAGCTTCTGACAGACCTGAGCGAAAGCTATGATGCGATCCGTGATGAGGGCCAGCCGCATGTCCGGTTTCAGCGCGAAGACGGCGCAGGCGAGCTTCTGGTGCTTGGCCGGGAAGGCGCGCTGGGGCAGATTTTCCGAAACCTTATTGAGAATGCGCGCTCCTTCTCTCCGCCCGATGGTGAAGTGCTTCTGACGGGCCGGACGCTTGTGTCTAAAGGGCGTGCGACTGTCGAGGTGATGATCGAAGATGAAGGTCCCGGTATTCCGGAGGACAAGCTCGAGAAAATCTTTGAGCGCTTCTACACGGACCGCCCAAAGGGCGCGAAGTTTGGTCAGAATTCAGGGCTTGGCCTCTCAATCGTGGCTCAGATCGCCGAAAGTCACAGGGGCAGTGTCACGGCTGAAAATCGACTGAATAGTGCCGGCGAAATTCAGGGTGCGCGTTTTGTCGTAAAGTTGCCGAGCGCGAACAGTTAACCTGAAGCTGCATCGTCGCTGTCGCAAATACGCCACATCTTCTGTCGGAAAGGTATAGAAGACAGTGAATTAGCGGATTTCACTGAAATTCATGTCATGTTTGCTCTTGCCAACCTAAATAGTCTGACCTCACTCTGGTGTTTTGAGTGGTAAGAGGTTTCTCATGATCGGTGTGGTCGTGGTCAGTCACGGAAAGCTCGCACGCGAATTGGTCGCGGCAACGGAGCATGTTGTCGGCGAACAAAGGCGTTTTCGCTCTATCTCCATCGAGCCCGATGACGATATGGATGCGCGACGGACTCAAATTCTGGAAACCGCACAGGCTTGCGACGATGGCGACGGGGTTATCCTGCTCACTGATATGTTCGGTGGAACGCCATCTAATCTTGCTATTTCCGTTATGGGCCAGGGCAAGATCGAAGTCATTGCTGGCGTAAACCTGCCTATGCTGATCAAGCTGGCCGAAGTTCGCGAAAACTCAACGATGGAAGCTGCGGCTGAGGCTGCTCAGGAAGCCGCACGGAAATACATTTCCATTGCTTCCAAGGTTCTGGTCCGATCGCAGTAAACACCATGCCTGTCACGCGCCGCGTAGAAATCTGCAATCAAAAAGGCCTTCACGCGCGGGCCTCCGCCGCGTTTTCCAGAACAGCTCAGGAATTTGAGGCCGCGATTGTGGTCATGCGCGCCGGTATGGAGGCTGATGGCAAATCCATTATCGAGCTTTTATCCCTCGGCGCGGGGATTGGCTGTGAAATAGAGATCACGGCAGACGGCGTCGACGCAGAACCTGCCGTCACCGCTTTGATGGATTTGGTGAATAATCGTTTCGGTGAACCAAACTAGATTTAGCGAGAGCCGTTTGGGCGGCCTTCACCTGTAATGACCGGGCGCTGAAGGCGTTCCAGTCCATCGTCGCCAAACTCATCTAATGGTGGATCACGGTTCTCACGGGCATCGCTGACCAGATCGCGGATGAAAATCCGGTCATTCTCATCCTGAAAATGTTCGGACAAGGTGATGAGGCCCATTAAGAACTCATCTTCAGTAACCTGATTGGGTATGGCCGCTGGAAAAACGCTTGGATTGGCGAATACATCGTTTTCGCTGGCGAATTCGCTCGCCCAATTGCGTTGTTCGATCGGCGTGAGCGTGTTGTTGTTATCGGCATCAGCGTGCTGAAACGCGCTGCGCGCACCAAGCTCAATTTCGTCTGGCGTAATTTCGAAATCATGATTGGCATCAAAGGTGATGAACAGCAGAGCGCCAGGTTCAATTAAAAGCGCGCCCGCCCGATTACGGTCATGACCGCTCTCGCGCGCGGGAAGCCGTTCCTGCGCAGATGCCAGTCCGGTGGTCATCATGCCAGCCATCAGGGTGATTGCAGACAGTGCTCTCATCGGTGTCGTCCGGAATTGATTCACCATACTCCTCCATACGCCAGTCCGTGAGACTATGCTCACATCCACCACCCGGAAAGTATTTTGTGTCCTTCTGACTGAAATGTCATCTCAGAATATCATATAAAGGAATATTTATATGATTTGATGATTATAATCAGAGCTGCTATAGCGCGCGTCAGAATTTACTATTCCCGATTTGAAAGGGCTCCCCCATGTCACAGGATTATCAGGTCGCCGACATTTCTCTGGCTGACTTTGGTCGCAAGGAAATTGAGATCGCAGAAACCGAAATGCCCGGCCTTATGTCCGCCCGTGCAGAATACGGTCCGTCTCAGCCATTGAAGGGCGCACGCATTGCGGGCTCTTTACATATGACCATCCAGACGGCTGTTCTTATCCGGACGCTGGAAGCCCTTGGCGCAGAAGTGCGCTGGGCGAGCTGCAATATCTACTCAACGCAGGACCACGCGGCTGCGGCTATCGCGGCCAATGGTACGCCGGTTTTCGCGCATAAGGGCGAAACGCTGGAAGAGTACTGGGATTTTGCTGACAAAATCTTCTTCTGGCCGAATGGCGAGCTCGCAAACATGATCTTGGATGATGGTGGCGACGCGACCATGTACATCCTGCTCGGTGCGCGTGCTGAAGCTGGCGAAGACGTGCTCTCCAATCCGGGCTCTGAGGAGGAAGAAGTTCTGTTCGCGCAGATCAAGAAGCGTATGGAGCTGTCTCCGGGCTTCTTTACCAAACAGCGCGACACCATTCAGGGCGTGACTGAGGAAACCACCACGGGCGTGAACCGTCTCTATCATCTGATGAAAAAAGGTCAGCTGCCTTTCCCTGCCATCAATGTGAACGACTCCGTCACCAAGTCTAAATTCGACAACAAATATGGCTGTAAAGAATCTCTCGTAGACGCGATCCGTCGCGGTACAGACGTGATGATGGCAGGTAAAGTTGCTTTCGTTGCAGGCTATGGCGATGTGGGCAAAGGCTCTGCTGCGTCTCTGGCAGGTGCTGGCGCGCGCGTTATCGTTTCTGAAGCCGACCCAATTTGCGCCCTTCAGGCGGCAATGGACGGTTTTGAAGTGAAGCGCCTTGAGAGCTCACTTGATCGCGCAGACATTTTTGTCACCTGCACGGGTAACCGGGACATCATCACCATCGACCATATGCGTGCGATGAAAGACATGTCGATCGTTTGTAATATCGGCCATTTCGACAATGAAATTCAGATTGAAGCCCTGCGGAACTATAAGTGGACGAACATCAAGCCACAGGTCGACATGATCGAGTTCCCGGATGGCAAGCGCATCATCCTTCTGTCTGAAGGTCGTCTGGTAAACCTTGGCAACGCAACCGGCCACCCAAGCTTCGTTATGTCTGCAAGCTTCACCAACCAGACGCTCGCTCAGATCGAGCTCTGGACGAAAGGTGATGAGTACAAAAACGAAGTTTATGTTCTGCCGAAAGAACTGGATGAGAAAGTGGCTGCGCTTCACCTGGCGAAACTGGGTGTGGAGCTGACTGAGCTGGATCCGGTACAGGCCGATTATATTGGCGTGAGCCCAACCGGCCCATTCAAGCCGGAACACTATCGCTATTAATCTATAGCCATAGAGATTTAAGAAGAGCGCTGGGCGACCAGCGTTCTTTTTGTTTTCGGCTAAGCTTCAGCCGCCATACCGGCGCCAATTTCGGCGACGGCTTCGATCAGAATATCGATATCGCTCATCTGCGTACGATGATTGGTGATGTTCACGCGAATGGCGAGCTTTCCATCGATCCGGGTGGTGGACGGCGCAGCTATGCCCTGTTCCTGAAGAGCGATGACGATGTCATTGTTCAGCGTATCAAGCGCGTCGTCTGGCGTGCCTTCGGGTGTATATCGGAAACAACAGATATTGAGACCGGCATAGCTGAGCAGGTCAAACTCCGGCAACGCCGAAACGCGCTCTGCCAGATAGGCGGCCTGTTCAATATTCTGATCGACAATCTGGGCTAGTTTTTCAGGGCCAAACTCGATCATCTGTGTCCAGACTTTCAGGGCGCGGAAACCGCGCGACAGCTCTGGGCCAAAATCGACGGGCCATGGCATATCCGAGCCTAGGCCGCGACCTGCATCTGCCAGATAGTCCGGGCGATCAGAGAAGGCGCGCAACTGGTCTTCGCGATCGCGGATCAGCACGCAGCCCGCATCATAATTGACCTGCAGCCATTTATGGAAATCAAAGCCAATGGAATCGGAAAGCTCGATACCGTCCAGCTTACTGCGATGGGTATCGCTTAGTTGGAGAGCTGCAGCGAATGCAGCGTCCACATGATACCAAATGCGCTCGGACTGGGCGATCTCGCCAATCGCGCGCAGATCATCAATAGCGCCGCGATTTACGCTGCCAGCCGTCGCGCAGATGGCGAAGGGCGTTTTTCCTGCTGCCCGGTCTTCAGCGATGGCCTTTTTAAGGGCCTCCGGACACATGCGATGATTTTCATCCTGAGGCAGTTTGCGCAATGCGACCCGGCCAAGGCCCAGCATGTCGAAGGCGCGGTCGAAACAGGCATGAATGCCGCTGGAGGCGTATCCGACCAGATCCGGAGCATTGTTAAGTCCGGTCTCGCCGATTGAGAAATTGGCTGCTTTATCCCGCGCGGTTTTGAGGGCGATAAAAGTCGCCATGCTTGTGCCGCTGGTGATCAGACCAGACCCGGTATCCGGCAGGCCGAATGTACGCAAAGAATAATCAATAATATCCCGCTCAATGCGGATGGCGGCATGTTTACGTCCGCCGCAATTGGCGTTCAGGGCGGAGGCTGTCATCTCGGCCATCAGGCCTGCTGGCGTGCCGGCGCCATGAACCCAGCCGAAGAAGCGCGGATGGGTATTTCCCACGCCATAGGGAAGCAGCGCGCGCAAAGCGGCATCACTCGCCTCTGCGCCCGCGCCAGCTTCTGCGTTTTCCAGAGCGGATTGAAATCCCGCAGGGTCGTTCCAGACAGGCCCTTCGCGATACCCTTCCATATAATCGAGCACATCTTCCAGCATGCTTCGCGCGCGTTCGCGAAAAGCCTGCCAGTCATCTGGGTCCAGAGTGTGCGTCATGTCGGTGTCCGCCGGGTGGTGCATTAGAAAGGCTGCTGTGTAGCGGGCGAGCGATATGAACTGCAAGGTATTGTTTGATTATTCCACCTGAGGAGGTTCTCCCAGGCCACGCAGAACCCGGGCGTCCCGGTCATAGATATCATCCAGATAGCGAACGCCGCCCAGACCATCATTCACTGCGGTGAAGTAGAGGATGTGGACAGGCACGCGCGCGGCGAGCGTCGCTCGGGTTTCTCTGCCGCTGGCGACGGCCTGATCGACGCGTTCGCTTGTCCAGTCTGTTGTTTCTTCTAAAAGCCAGCGGGACAGCTCAATCGGATATTGCGTGCGCAGGCAGCCGGATGAAAAGGCGCGCTGGCTCTGTGCGAATAGGCCACGCGATGGCGTGTCGTGCAGGTAAACATTGTGCACGTTCGGGAACATGATTTTCACCTGGCCCAGTGCATTGTCCGGCCCCGGTGCCTGACGCAGTCGGAATGGGAAGTTTGACGCCGAATAGTCATTCCAGTTGATCGTTGACGGGTCGACGACTTGTCCAGCGGCATTCAACACTTGAAAGCCGAGGCGGGTTACCGCGCCCGGGTCACGTTGGAACATTGGCAGTTTGTCTGCGCGAGCGAGGCTGGTTGGTGTTTCCCACCATGGATTAAACACGATGTATTCGATCTCATCAGAGAAAACCGGCGTGCGACGATAATTGCGGCCAACAATAGTCAGATGGGTTTGAACTGGCTGGCCATCTTCATAGGCCGTGACTTCAAACCCGGCGATGTTCGCGCGCAGATGGCGACGGCCGAGATCGGCCGGAAGCCAGCGCCAGCGTTCCAGATTGACCCGTACCTGATTGATACGCTCGGTGACGCCGCGATTGAGAGCGGTGATGGTCGCCGTGCCGACAATGCCGTCAGCTTCCAGTCCTTGCTGTGCCTGAAAGGTCTCCACGGCGATGACAGTGTCTTCGCCAAACACGCCGCTGATTTCAAACTCTTCGGCGAGGAAGCCCAGTTGTTTCAGGCGTGTCTGAAGCGCACTGACGCGAACGCCCAGATCATTTTCGCGCATGGTCGGCCCGGCGGGCACCTGGGTCATTGGGATTTCAGCTTCGGCGCGCAGGTTTGCAAGTTCGCTCACCAGCGCACGATAGCCCGGTTGAATGGGCGCGAACTGTTCAAGGCTTCCCGCAATGTTTCCGGTTTGAAGTGCATAGCGCAGCACTGAAGTGAAGTCGGTCGGGTGGTGAATGACGGTCCAGTCTGGCTCAACCGAAACGGCATCCAGCTTGCCATAGGCGAGGTGCGCGGCTGCCATCAGCCAGGCGCTTGTGGCGACCCGGTCACGGCCAACAGATTCATGACGAAGCTCACGAAGGCGCGCCAGACGATAGTGAGCAGGTTCAAGGCCGTGAGCGCTCAGGCCCTCAATGGCGGCGATCAGAGCATCATAATTCGCGTCGTTCCAGACTTCGGAGGTGCCTTGGTCTTCGTAAAAGCGGGCTGTCGCTTCAGTCGCGATGCGCTGTCCCTGAACGATCTGGGCATGTGCGCTTTGAGCCAGTCTCAGAGTGAAGATGAAAGCGAGACAAAGGCCGGGTAATTTCATGCCCATCTCCATAGCTGGGATATTATACGCCTATGTGGATTAGCGGCCAGTTTCGTCAAGCAGATTAAACAGCTTAGCGCGCGAGCAATGTGCCCGTTTCCGAAGACAAAAGAAGCGCGCCCGTTTCATCCACGCTCGCCTGCACAGGGCTGGCAAGCACGCTCAGAAATTTGCTTTCCATGTCCATAAGCGCTGGTGGGCAGGCCCGGCGCGTGGTGGCGAGCGCAGAGAAGGTGATCAGCCGATCAGACATTTCATATGTGCCGGTGAACTGGTTGCAGCCGGTGCGGCCGGATACAGCGCCAGTGTCTTCGAAATGTAGTTCTGCGCGCGCCATATCAGGAATACCCTGACCCATCAGGTCTTCGACCACCCAGACATGTCCTGTCAGATTCATATTATCCTCTGTGGCGAACATAGTGGAGGACTGGATAAAGCATTGATCCAGCGCGACGCCGTTGATTTCCAGACCGGCATCGCGCCCCTTTGCCCAGAAGGTGACAAAGCCGTGCTGTGTTTCGGCTTCATAGCGAATGCCAGAACCGGAGGGGACCTGAGGCAGTGTCATCATGCCGATATTGGTCTGGATCATCGCCGCGTTGGCATAGACGTCTGCTGTCACGGTTTCAGTGCCGCAGCTGTAAATGGTCGTGCTGATTGGCGTTTCATTCTGTCCAATCAGGGATTCATCTGCCGGGCCTGTAGGTGTCGCCTCTTCCGCCGGGTCACTGCCGCAAGCTGCGAGAAGTAAAGCAGATGCCATAATGGCCAAAGTCGCGCTGAGTTTCATGTCTGCCCCTTGTGAAGCCGTGAAATGCGTACCGGCTCCACAATATGACAGACTTCTCTCTCTCAGGCGAGTTCGGGCTAGTTTGCTAAACTGCGGGATAGACGAAATTGGAAGACGGCGTCTGGTGCCGCGTCGGATAGCCCGGTCAGGGCGCCGATGGTCCAGTTTGTGTCGACGGGGCCCGGCCCTGAAAGGGTCGCGCCGCCCAGATGTCTCTGATTGCTGAAATCGTCTTCGGTGCGCCCCCAGGATGAGTAAAGATCGAATCCCAGCCGCATATCATTTGGCAATCGCCGGGACAGTCGCGCACGTGTTTCCAGTGTCACGCCGTCATCATTGGCAGAGTTGAACTCCTTATCGACGGAGGCCATGAGTCGTGTACGCCAATGGGGCGTAAGGTCGATCTGGTTCAGCCAGTTCACTCCAATGCGCTGTTGCTCGCGGCGTTCATCCTGACGCACATCAATGCGCAGCGCTGATTTGTAGGGGGCGTACGGTTCGCGTCCGTAAAACTGCCAGAGAAGGTCTGCTTCAATGTAGGAGAATTGCGGGCCGGTGTTTTCACCATCCTGCCAGCCGGCAATCGCTCGGACCCGCAAAGTGTCCGTGATGGCGTGTGCGCCGCTCAGTCGGTAGGAAAATACGGTATCGTCATTTGTCTCAGCGGCACCTGCGCGGAATTCGATGGCGGAACCGGGAGATACTTGCGGGCCTGAAACGCTGCTGGTGGATTGCGCAAAGGCGGCCTCACCAGACAGTATTAAGGTCGCCATAGCGGCAATCCGGCGGAAGAGTGATGCGATTTCCAAGCAGGTCGGCCTATAAATATTACAGTTTTGTGACAATCAAACATAGGGATGTGATGCGCCGGGCCAAGGCCGTGATGGGGTTTTGTGGGCGACTTTTATTTTTCAGCTACGAATGTTAGGGGTCCGCGCTGAGCTTAAGTGGGGCTTGTCTGCCATCCGCTTTGCGTATTGAGAGCGTGAAATGTCCTATCGCACCACTGTCTTATCTCTCTTCCCGGAGGCTTTTCCGGGCATATTGGGCACCTCCATTATCGGTCGTGCGCTGGAAAATGACATTTGGTCGCTAGAAACACTGGACATTCGGAGTTTTTCCGATCATAAGCACCGCTCTGTTGACGACACCCCTGCTGGGGGAGGTGCCGGTATGGTACTTCGACCCGATGTGGTGGCGACAGCGATTGATGCGGTTGATCGTCAGGACCGACCGCTCATTTATCTGAGCCCGAGAGGTAAAACGCTTACTCAGGCCCGGGTGCGAGAATTGTCTTCTGGCCCTGGGGTTATCCTGATTTGCGGACGCTTTGAAGGCCTGGATGAGCGTGTGATTGAGGCACGTGATATTGAGGAAGTCAGTATCGGGGATTACATCCTCGCTGGCGGTGAAGTGGCGGCCATGGTCCTCCTTGAGGCGGTTGTCAGACTTCTTCCCGGTGTCGCGGGTAATGATCTCTCGCTCGAAGAAGAAAGTTTCGAGTCCGGCTTGCTCGAATATCCTCATTATACACGACCGCGTGTATGGGAGGGGCGGACAACTCCGGACGTATTGCTATCGGGTGACCATGGCGCCGTTGATAAATGGCGACGTGAAAAGTCCGAAGAACTGACAAGAATTCGCCGACCAGATCTCTGGGACGCATTTAAGGAACGTAAAGAGCAAGGCTGAGAAGCCTGGTTTGAGAGGCCGGAGTAAAGAAGATGACGAACATCATCGCAGAGCTTGAAAAAGAAGAGATTGCCCGCGTTGCTGGTGACAAAGAGATCCCGAACTTTTCTCCGGGTGACACCCTCACGGTCAACGTGAAGATTAAAGAGGGCGACCGTGAGCGCGTTCAGCGTTACGAAGGCGTCTGCATCGCACGTTCAGGCGGTGGCCTGAATGAAAGCTTCACCGTTCGCAAAATCTCTTTCGGCGAAGGTGTTGAGCGCGTATTCCCACTTTACTCTCCAAACATTGAGAGCATTGAAGTGAAGCGTAAGGGTAAAGTTCGCCGTGCGAAACTTTACTATCTGCGTGACCGTCGCGGTAAATCTGCTCGTATTGCTGAGCGTACAACCGGCCACGGCATCGAAGTTCGCGAGAACATTCTCGGCAAAACTGAGCGTAAGCGTAAAAACGAAGCTGCTAAAGCTGAGCGTAAAGCTCGCGCAGCTGAAGAGCGCGCAGCTCAGGCTAAAGCAAAAGAAGCTGAAGCTGCAGCAGCGGCTGAAGCGGAAGCAAACGCTGAGGGCGGCGAGGAATAGGATCCTCTCTGAACTTCAGAGTTCTGAATTCAAGATAAGGCAGGTACCGCAAGGGCCTGCCTTTTTCTTTGCCCGAAACCCGACATTTTTCCTTACACTGTCACGTAGGGGAACAAACCGCTTTCCAAAACGTCGATTGCCTGCATAGATTTTACATCTGTCGCTAATCATAGCGCTTAACCATCTGGGGCAAAAAAATGTGTTTTATCAAAGAGTTCAAAGAGTTCGCCGTTAAGGGCAATGTGGTTGACCTGGCGGTTGGCTTTATTCTGGGCGGCGCGTTTTCTACCATAGTTAAGTCACTGGTGAACGACATCATCATGCCGCCGATCGGGCTTGTTTTGGGTGGCGTAGATTTCTCAAATCTGGCCGTCGTTCTGAAGCCTGAAGTCCTTGCCGAGGACGGCACCGTAGCAACCGAAGCTGTGACCATTGGCTATGGTCTTTTCATCAATAACGTTCTTTCTTTCGTCATTGTGGCGCTTTGCCTGTTCTTCATCATTAAGGGGATGAATTCCCTGAAGAAGAAAGAGGAAGAGAAACCTGCTGAGCCTGAAGTTCCACCGCCGCCGCCGCGCGAAGAAGTTCTTCTGGAGGAGATCCGGGATCTTCTGAAAAAGTAGCGCCTCTTCTGTTTTGTCAGAATTGATGAGCCTCCGGTGCGTTGCGCCGGGGGCTTTTTTAATCTCGATTAAATAATACAGAAAAATCTGTAATATTGTCATCATAGTGTTATAGAACGCTCACACTATGAATGGTTCACCGCAGTGATTGGGAGAGCTGGTGTGGGTTTTTTTGAGCGATTTCTATCTGTTTGGGTTGGGCTTTGTATTGTAGCCGGCATTTTGCTTGGCTCGTTGCTGCCGGGCGTGTTTTCGCTTCTGGCCTCATTCGAATATGCCAATGTAAATCTGCTCGTCGCACTGCTGATCTGGGCGATGGTCTATCCGATGATGGTGTCGGTGGATTTTGCCAGCCTGAAGGGCATTCATAATCGCCCGAAAGGTCTCATCATTACGGTCGTTGTGAATTGGCTGATCAAGCCATTCACCATGGCGGCGCTGGGCGTTCTGTTCTTCCGTTATGTGTTCTCAGGCTTCATTCCGACTGAAGATGCGAGCCAGTACATTGCCGGTCTGATCCTTCTCGGCGCGGCGCCGTGTACCGCCATGGTGTTTGTCTGGTCTCAACTGACAAAAGGTGATCCGAATTACACGCTCGTCCAAGTCTCCCTCAATGATGTGATTATGGTGTTCGCGTTCGCGCCTATTGTCGCCTTGTTGCTTGGCGTGACGGATATCGCCATTCCATGGTCGACGCTTATTCTTTCGGTTGTTCTTTATGTGATCGTGCCGCTCGCGGCGGGTATTCTGACCCGAGTGATGCTGCTCAAGGGCGGAGATGCGGCGGCTGTGGATCGCTTTACCGGTTCTGTGAAACCATTCTCTGTTCTGGGTTTGCTCGCGACTGTTGTCTTGCTCTTTGGCTTTCAGGGCCGCGTTATTCTTGAAAATCCGATGTTGATTGGACTGATCGCCATTCCAATTCTGGTTCAGTCATATGGCATTTTCGCGATTGCCTACGGCGCCGCTTTTGCTTGGAAAGTGCCTCACCGTATCGCAGCGCCATGTGCGCTGATTGGGACGTCTAACTTTTTTGAGCTGGCCGTAGCGGTTGCGATTGGGCTTTACGGACTGAACTCGGGTGCGGCGCTGGTCACCGTGGTTGGCGTTCTTGTCGAAGTGCCGGTGATGCTGTCGCTCGTGGCGTTTGCTAATCGCACGCGCGAACGTTTTGAAAGTCAGGCTGCGGCAGGCAGCCCGGCTGCTGCTGAATAAGAAAAACCTCCGCTTTTTGGGGCGGAGGCTTAAGGTGTGGAGTGTGTTGAACTCTATTTCACGAAAGTGAAAAGGAACTGATCCGTGCTGCCTCGAATAGTGGGATCGAACACATTTCGCGTGCCGTCGTCTTCCGGGTTCGCAAACAGATCCGATGTATCAGCGAGCGTGAGCCCTGCGCCTTCAGCAAGGCTGGTAATAATGTCCGGATCAATGCGGTGCGTGTCGCCGCCTGTGGATGCTGGTGCGCCTTCCGGTGCAGCGTGATCGAGAACGATCAGTTTTCCGCCATCGCCAAGAATGCGGGCAATCTCAGCGAAGGTCTCTTCCGGGTCGCCAAAGCCCTGTGGCCGGTTATCCGGCATGAACCAAAGCTCGTGCGGGCCTTGCATTCAGGTGACAAAATCGACGCTTCCATCTTCAATAGATGACATGTCATAGAAATCTGATTCCAGATAAATGACCGTGCCGGGCAGTGTGCCATTATCGATACGCGGATGGATGTCTGCTTCCCAGAATGCCGCAAATTCTGCCGGGTTCTGCATATAGACTGTGCCTTCCGGGCCGACCACATGGGCTAGAAGCGGGGTGAAATATCCGCCGCCTGCTTCCATTTCCACGACGGTGTCGCCCGGTTCAATGCCGGCGAATATCAGCGCGCTCAGCGGATCACGCGCAGCATCGCGTTCAAGGTCTTCTTCCGTGCGGGTGTCGATCATCACGGCTTCCTCATAAAGCGCGAGGTGATCTGGACTTGTTGTGGTGCTTTCTGTTGGCGTGGTGCAGGCACCAAGCGCGAGCAGGGCTGCGCTTGCCGTCATCAGGGTGAATTTCATAATGCGTCCTCCGAAATTGCTGGCAGCTTAAGCTGAACATTTCAGATGCGCATGTCACATGCGTGTGAGAGTGGCGTTATCTGAACCTATTTATAAGTCGGCCTTATCCTGTGGGCATGAACCCGCATCAGATGAGGCAGGTCTGCGCAGAAGCCGTTCAGGCGAATGACAATCGCCACGCAAGGCTCGACAGATAAGCCGCACCCGTCTTAGCTCGCTCTCAGTGATATCCGGGGAGTTGGTATGCGCCGTTCTTTTATAGCCGCTATTTCGATGTGTATGAGTTTGTGTGTGCCAGCCTTCGCTGAAGCGCCAGATTTTGCCGGTGAACAGTTTGAAGCGCGCGAGGGCTTTTTCACGCTTCAGGTCGATACAGACACGAACAAAGTCTATGCGGTTCTGCCCGAAGCAGATGAAGACGGCGTGGTTCTGCGCATGATCCATACGGCGGCGTTGACAGCGGGCCTTGGCTCTAACCCGGTGGGTTTTGACCGCGGAAACTGGAATCCGGGTGAGATTATGGTGTTCCGCCAGATTGGCGACCAGCTCATTCTGGAGGTCGAAAACCTGAGCTATCGGGCGTCGCCTGAAAATCCGCTTGAAGAGCGCGCTGTACGTGAAAGCTTTGCGACCTCCTTCGTTGCGGCGACAGATATTCTCTCGGATGAGGGCGAGATTGTTGTCGATCTGACCGGCTTCCTGACGAGCGATAATCTGAACCTTGTTCAGCGTCTTGCTGATCGCGGGCAGGGCCGGTTCTCTATTGCGGGCAATCGTACGCTCGTTGATACGGAAAACACTTTTGCCTTTCCTGATAATGTCGAGATTGATGCCTTCATCACGCTGACGAGTGCCGATCCGGGGCGGGAAGTCTCAACAACGGCTGCAAACGGACAGGATGTAACGCTCACTCAACACCATTCCTTCGTGCGTCTGCCGGAAGAGGGCTATACGCCTTTGCCGGCCGATCCGCGCACGGGTGCGGTGACGATCAGCCATTATGATTATAGCGCAGATTTGAGCGCGCCTCTGGAGACCGTTGTTGCGCGTCGCTATCGCCTCGAACACGACGCGCAAGGCAATACGATCAATCCGATCGTCTTCTATATTGATCCGGGTGCGCCAGAGCAGATCCGCAATGCGCTGCTTGATGGCGCCCGTTGGTGGCAGCAAGCGTTTGCGGCTGCGGGTTTTCCTGATGGATATCGCGTAGAGCTTCTTCCGGAGGACGCGCACCCGCTGGATATTCGCTATAACGTGGTTCAATGGGTGCACCGCCAAACACGCGGCTGGTCTTATGGTGGCGGCGTACATGACCCGCGTACGGGTGAGATGATCAAAGGCCATGTCATTCTTGGGTCGCTGCGCGTGCGTCAGGACCGGATGATCTTTGAAGGTCTCGCTGGAACTGAGAATGTGGATACCGGCCTGCCGGATGACCCGGTTGAGCTGGCTTTGTCGCGCATCCGCCAGCTTTCAGCGCATGAGATCGGTCACTCGCTTGGTTTTGCGCACAACTTCGCGGCCAGCACATATGGTTTCGGCTCCGTCATGGATTATCCAGCGCCGAATGTGCAGGTCACGAATGGTGAGCTCGATTTCTCGGAAGTGTATGGCGTTGGCGTTGGTCCCTGGGATGAGTTCGCTGCGACCTGGCTTTATGGAGAGATGACAGATGCTGAGCGCGAAGCTCTGATTCAACTCGCCATTGCGCGCGGATTGGCCTTTGTCGATGACAGCCATGCGCGCAGTCCGGGCACAGGTCATCCGCTGGGTAATGTCTGGGATAATGGTCCGGACCCTGTCGCCGCATTGAACGAGACGATGGAGGTCCGCCGGATCGCGCTGGAAAACTTCGGTGCAGACCGTGTGTCTCCGGGCCGTCCGATTGCGGATCTGAATAATGTGATCGTTCCGATCTATCTCTATCATCGCTATCAGGTCGCGGCCGCTGGTAAAGTCGTTGGCGGTATGACCTTCAATTATGGTCTGAGCGGTGATGGTCAGCCGGCCGGCGCTATGGTGCCAGCTGAAGATCAGCGCGAGGCGCTGTCTGCTATTCTTGCGACGATTGAACCAGAAGTGCTCGACCTGAGTGATGACGTGCTTGCGCTTCTGACGCCATCTCTCGATTCTCGAATGCCAGCGGATCCGCGCCGCGAACTGTTCGGGCGTATGGCTTATCCGGCTTTTGATACCGTCAGTGCCGCCGATACCGCCGCCGATATGACGTTCAGCGTGCTGCTACACCCACTTCGTGTGGCGCGCCTTGTCGAGTTTGGTCGCCGTGACCCTGACCAGCTGAGCGCAGAGGATATGTTCTCTTCTGTCGCCTGGGCTGTTATGGCGCCAGCCGCCTCAGACCGTCTTGAAGTGATCGCCGAAACCGTACGGGCCAGATACGCCTATGCGCTGATGGATCTGATCGAAGCGAATACGTCATCTGCCGTTGAGGCGGCGAGTTATGGCGCGCTCTCAAGCTTTAAAATCATGCTGGAAGATGATGGTTCGACCCATTCTGAATGGCTCGCCCGCCAGATCACAGCATTTGAGGATCGCCCGCTTCAGGCCGCGCCGACCACAATTGATGCAGGTGATCTGCCTCCGGGTGGACCAATTGGCATGGATGCTTACGAGACCTGCTGGTTCTGCGAGTAGCGCGATCGTGGCTGCCCTATAATTGCGCTTCTTGGTTTACAGGGTGCCTTAACAGGGTAGGCTTTTGCGAAGGAAAGATTTTCGGGGGAAAGAGCATGATGAAAACGAGCCTGACCTGCAGCATCATTTTGGCTGGTGCTTTTGCCGTCACGGGAAGTCCGGCTGCCGCACAGTCTCTTGATGAAACTGTGTCTTACATTCAGGGCAGGTGCGTGAACTCCACGATTTATCACAATTACCCAACAGGCTCTCAGCCCGTCACGGCCCTCTCTTTTACTGTGCAGAACGGTGTCATGTCATGGCGTTATAGAAACGACATGCGCGCACATACACTAACTGTGCCTTTGGCTGACATATCTTCGATAACCCATTCTGGCGACGAGATCACAATTCGTTCAAGCAGAAGGTCAGTGGCTATGGACTTGTCCGATGACAGTGTCGGAGCGGCTAACTACAGCGAAGGTTGGATGTATTGCCCCAACCCGGATCGCATCGTTCGGGCTCTGGAGCACCTTGTGTCTTTGGAGGGAGATGACCCGTTCGCCGATTGAGCGGGCGGTCTTAGATTAATCAATCCCGATGCGGGATTTTCGGCCTGCCGAGCGTCGCAGGGAGATAATCGCCTGATCCATGATTTGTTGCGTTGCAGCACAAACGAGTTGCGGGCCAAGTTTTGCGGGCGCGCCCGTCCAGTCACATGCAATGCCGCCAGCGCCGCGAACGACAGGGATCAGCGCGGCGATATCATGTGGCTGAAGGCCGGTTTCAGTGACAATGTGCATATCGCCCGCAGCGACGCGCGCATAGGCATAGGCATCAAGGCCATAGCGAGTCAGGCGTACGGTCTGGCGAATATGCTCAAACGCGCCGCGTTCTGATGGGGTCAGAATGAAAGGGTCTGTGGTGGAAAGAATGGCATTGGTCAGCTTTTCTTCCGGGTCGACTTTAAGCGGGCTTATCTCGCCGCGAATATGGCTCTCAGCGCCATCCGTCCATCCGACATAGCGTTCATCCAGCCATGGTTGGTCGATAATGCCAATCTTCGGGTCGCCGTCATATACGCAGCCAATCAGACTGGTCCATGAAGGCAGGCCAGAAATGAAAGCGCGCGTGCCATCGATTGGATCCAGATACCAGGTCCAGCCGGATGTGCCGTCTTTCACGCCGAATTCTTCGCCATTAATGGCGTCCTCTGGCGCTTCTTTTTCCAGAGTATCGCGCATCACCATTTCGGCATCGCGATCTGCCTGCGTGACGGGGTCAAACCCTTTATCACCCAGTTTATTATCGGTTTTTCCGTGTTGACGGAAAAGACCAAGCGATACCGTACGGGCGGCATCCGCCAGTTTGTGCGCAAGGGTCAGTCGCGCCTGAAGCTCAGGCGACGCTGGAGAGGAGGCAGAAGAAGGCTCAGTCATAGCCTTCCACTGCCTCATTGGCGCGTTTCAATCAAGCAACGTCTGAAGAGGTTGACTCAAGAGACTTTGCAAGTTCGAGGAGACGGCGACGTGGACGCTCTTCCAGGCGGTAATAAGCACGCACGAGTTCCAGCGTTTCTTTCTGGGAAAGGATGTCACCTTCCAGAGCTTCACTGTCATTGGCTGCAGTCACGTCGTTTTCCAGCGCTTCGAGACCGTCAAAGAAGTATTGTACTTTAACGTTCAGGGCGCGAGAGAGGTCGTAGAGACGACCAGATGTGACGCGGTTGGCACCGCATTCGTATTTCTGAATTTGCTGAAAGCGTACGCCGACCTGAGAGGCCAGTTCCTGCTGGGTGAGACCGAGCAGGCGACGACGCCAGCGCAGACGCTTACCTACGTGCAGATCAATATCAGTTGCCATTTTACTCTCCGAAACACTGCTGTCCCATTCGGGGACTGTTCGGGGTGTAAGGAGCAAGCCGCGTGCCGCCTGAAGGGGGAATCAGAAAAGTCTGAAATGTTGCGGCGCACAAAAAAATAGAGCTTACTTACCTAAACTGTGACAATTTTCTCACGAAATTTGCCGTATATGCGTAATTGTCGCAGTTAAAGCAGTTGCAAGTTTTTGCATTGCAGCGTATACAGAGTTCACAACGTTTTGCGTTGTCGCCCTGTTTTGGGGCGTTTCCTCCCTATGACTTTTCGCCGCGCCTTCTTGGCGCGGCTTTTTTTTGCCTGAAATTGCGGGTTTCGATAGACTGGTCAGGAGTGGAGGGGCGTTATGAAAAGTCTTAAAGTAAATACCATCGTGCTTACATTGGCGCTGTCAGCCTGCGGTGGACCCGGTTCAGATTCTGCTGCACCTGCACAACAGCTCGCATTTGACGATCCGGTCTGTGTCGAAGCGATTGGCGAGGCTATCGATAATTTTGAATATATGCCGGTCGATAATTCGGGCCGGGCCGTAATTGATGGCGAGGCTGCGACGGTCGATGATTATTGGGAAATGCAGTGTGACGACCTGCGCATGGTGCGCGAGATTGAAGAAGAAACCGGCTGCAATCTCGTCGACAATATGAACTTCCCGACGGATCCGAATGAATGGCCGTACGTCTCGCCGGCCGATCGGGAGGAAACGCTCCCACAATATTGTCCGGAATTGCTTCAGGACCGACGGCGTTCGGCCCAGTTCATGATCGCGCCTGCGACGGACTTCAGGTCTGACTGAAGTTTGTAAAACCCCGTCTTCAGGCGCACTTCACGTTCGTCCATATAAAGACGGCGATTAATCTCGATCTGGAGGGCCTGACGGTCTTCCATAGGCCGGCCATGCATTTGGGTCACATATCCGCCTGCATAAGGGGTGTTGCGCAGGACGCGATAGCCGAGTGCGGCAAAGGCGTTTTCGACCAGTCGGGCAAGGCTTTCATCGCAGGCGCTGCCATGACGATTGCCAATGATGATGTCGGCCTGAATGCGCCGCCCAGCCAGAAGTGATGGCATGGAATGGCAATCAATCAGCACGGACTTCCCGAACCGACCGTGTAGAATGTTCAGCCAATTGGCGAGCGCACTATGATAAGGGCGATAGGCGACATCGAGCCGGTCTTCGGCTTCCTGCCTCGTGAGTTTGCGTTGGTGAATGTCCTGCCCGGAAGCTGCAATGCGCGGAATGCAGCCAAGGCCAGCTTCAACGCGCGGTGACCGCTCCCCTGCCGGGTTGGGCGGACCATCGCAGAACATGCGGGAGTCCAATTCATCCTGAGAGCGGTTCAGATCTACATAAGAGCGCGCATATACGGCGCTGATCAGGCCAGCGCCCAATTTTGAAATGGGCGAGATAAGCTGGTCGACATAAGCGTCTTCTACCCGGCGCAAATCCATAATCGGGACGCAGAGCAGGTCCTGAAAATCCTGCGGATAATAGCGCCCACTGTGAGGTGAAGCGAAGAAGACGCTGCAGGTTTCATCAGGTGGGGTAAGCACAAAGGCAGGCTTGCGCTGAATCTCAGCGCTATTCTCTTGGATTATTGTGTGCTCAGTTGTCATGTGCCTTAGTATGTAAACTGAAAATAAGGCCGCGGGAACAGGCTAGCGTTCACGGTCGATTTACAATGCTGGCCGATAGTCCTTCGGGTTTGGTGATTTACGGGTTTGAACATGACAAAAATCCTCCTGGCAGAAGATGATGACTCCCTGCGCAGCTTCCTGACGGCGGCGCTGCGACGCGCGGGGCATGATGTTCAGGCTTATGAAGATGGCGATCAGGCGCTGACCGCGTTGGAACGCGAAGTCTTTGATCTGCTGCTGACGGATATTCAGATGCCGGGCATTGATGGGATTGAGCTTGCGCGCCGCGGCGCTGAGCTGGACCCTGCCATGAAGATCGTGTTCATCACCGGCTTTGCGGCTGTTGCACTTTCTAACAAGGCCAACACGCCTGCGGGCGCTAAAATCCTCTCCAAACCGTTCCACCTTCGCGAACTCGTGGATGAGGTTGAGCGGGTTATGGCGGCATAAGCCGCCGTCAGACTTTGTTTTTATTTTTTCAGCGGAAATGAAACGCACCAGCCATCCTGCATGAAGCCCTCATCAGGGGCATTATGCATGTCGCCGCCATTGCGATAGAACTCAAGATCTGGGTGCTGCATCAGTGCAGGCGCACGCAGCTCATCTGGCAGTCCGCCCTTCATATGCACGACACGCGCCTCGCTCCATTCCGCAATAATTTCTACCTCTATGCCGAGAGCAATGGCCTGATCCACCACCCAGCGAATGCCGGGTGATGAAACGGAGTTGAGGTCATGCTTTGGCATGCTCGGTTAGCCGCGCATCATTGTGCAGATTTTATTGCCATCCGGGTCGCGCAGATAAGCAAGGTGTAGGCGCATGCCGCCACCTTCACGCCAGCCTGGCGCATCTTCAATTGGCGTTCCGCCATTTGCGCAGCCAGCCGCATGCCAGGCTTCAGCCTGTGCCTCAGATTCAGCCGCGAAACCGATTGTGCCGCCATTTGCGTGCGTTGCCGGTTCGCCATCGATCGGTTTGGTCACGATGAAGATAGAGCCGTTATGCATGTACATAAGGCGGCCTTTAGGGTCGATGCGTCCCTCTTTGCCACCGAGTGCCTCAAACAGCGCATCATAGAATTTTTTAGAGCGTTCAATGTCGTTTGAGCCGACCATAATATGTGTGAACATGGATTTTCCCTCCTCAGATTTTGATCAGATTGCACGGCTTTGTGTTGTGCGCCACCAGAAATGAACCGGCACGGGCATTCATGCGTTTTAATTCCAGACGCAAATGCTGGGAGAGAGTTATGTCATTGATTGCAAGCCGTAAGAAAAAAGCCGTGATGTACACGGTGGGCGTACTGGGCATTGTGATGGTTGTGCTCGGCATCGCGCCGCTGCCACATATCAGCCTGCCGCCATTGGTGACGGGTCTTGGCTTCCTGACGCTCGCATGGGGCATGAAATAGGCGGTCAGCTTATTGTTTCAGAAGCCAGCCGACCCGCTGGGCAGAAAACGCATAGTGCAGGGTAATAAGCCATGCATGCGAGAGCGCTATCCATGCATATCCCGCCAGATAGAAGGAGAGGGATCCTCCGAACAGAATAATCAGTTCGAGGGAAAGTCTCACCGGTCCGGATACGCGAACAGGCGCATGACCTGATCGGCTCGGGTCGCCGGGGACATTGAAAACGCCCCAAAGCGTGGCTGCGGTGGTGACGCAAAGGATGGACGCCAAATAGGCGATTACACCATCGCTGAACTGAAATGCGGCCATGCCTATGCCTGCGAGCGCGGCCAATTCCAGAATAAAGCGTAGGATGAGGTTCATGGCTGCCCCTAACAAAAAGCCGCACGCTTTATAGCATGCGGCTTTGATGAGGTGATGGATAGCGAAACCGAAATGGTTTGGCTTTAGAACGTCACAACAGAGCGGATCGACTTGCCTTCGTGCATCAGGTCGAACGCGTCATTGATTTTCTCAAGCGGCATGACGTGGGTGATCATCGGGTCGATCTGAATTTTGCCATTCATGTACCAATCGACGATTTTCGGAACATCCGTGCGGCCTTTTGCGCCGCCAAATGCTGTGCCGCGCCAGTTACGGCCGGTGACGAGCTGGAATGGGCGGGTTGAGATTTCTTTGCCCGCTTCCGCAACGCCAATAATGACACTCGTACCCCAGCCACGGTGACAGCATTCCAGCGCCTGACGCATCACATCTGTGTTGCCCGTACAGTCGAAGGAGTAGTCCGCGCCGCCATCTGTCAGTTCAACAAGTGCCGCGACCACGTCTTTGGTCTCGCGCGGGTTCACGAAATGGGTCATGCCGAATTTCTCGCCCCATTCCTTTTTGTCATTGTTGATGTCAACGCCGACAATCATGTCTGCACCGGCCATTTTAGCGCCCTGGATGACATTGAGACCGATGCCGCCAAGACCGAAGACAACCACATTGTCGCCGACCTGAACTTTGGCCGTGTTGGTGACGGCGCCAACGCCAGTCGTTACGCCGCAGCCGACATAGCAGGCTTTGTCGAACGGTGCGTCTGTGCGGATTTTCGCTACAGCGATTTCTGGCAGAACCGTGAAGTTTGAGAAGGTTGAGCAGCCCATATAGTGATAAATAGTCTCGCCCTTGTAAGAGAAACGAGATGTACCATCTGGCATCAGGCCTTTGCCCTGCGTTGCGCGGATGGCTGTGCAGAGATTGGTTTTGCCAGACAGGCAGGATTTACACTTGCGGCATTCCGGCGTGTAGAGCGGGATAACGTGATCGCCCGGTTTTACAGACGTCACGCCAGCGCCAACTTCTCGCACAATGCCGGCGCCTTCATGGCCCAGAACGCTTGGGAAAAGGCCTTCAGAGTCGAGGCCATCCAGCGTGTAGGCATCGGTATGACAAATGCCGGTCGCCATGATCTCGACCAGAACTTCGCCTTCCTTCGGGCCTTCCAGATCAAGTTCGACGATTTCTAGCGGCTTTTTGGCTTCGAAGGCGACAGCTGCGCGGGTTTTCATGCGGGTACTCCTCAGATTTTGCGCGACTTTAATATGGGCCGAATTTGCGATAAATGGTATAATTGGAAATTCATCATTGCAGATGTGGGATAGTAATGAGCCAGTGGGATGGAATTGAAGAGTTTGTGGCGGTCGCGCAGCATCAGAGCTTCAAGCGAGCAGCAGAAGCGCTCAATTCTTCCACCAGCCATGTGTCCCGCGCGGTGATGCGACTTGAGGAGCGTCTAAAAGAGCCGCTTTTTTTTCGAACGACGCGGCAGGTCACACTCACTGATACAGGACGTTCGCTTCTGGACCATTGCGCGCAGCTGGTGCGTGACAGGGATGAGGCCTTTGCCCTGATTGGCGGAGATACTGCGCCCCAGGGAGAGCTGCGTGTGACATGCGCCACGGCACTGGGTGAACGGTTTGTCTCACCCATCGTTCGGCGGTTCATGCAGGACAATCCAAAACTGACAGTTTTTCTAGATCTGTCGAACCGCCAGAAAGACCTCGTTGCGGAAGGCTTCGATCTGGCCATTCGAACCGGGGAATTGGAAGATTCCAGGCTTATAAGAACGCGACTGACGACACGCCGTTGGCGGGTATGCGCTTCGCGCGATTATGTCTCGCAATTCGGTGTGCCGGATACAATTGAAGATTTACGACAGCATGATTGCGTGATCGGGTCAGATGGGCTCTGGCATTTTGCCGTCGATTGCGCGCCGGTTGATTTTCAGCCTAAGGGACGGCTTCGATGTAATTCTGGCGCATCTGTTCTGGATGCTGTCCGGGCTGGGCTGGGGTATTGTCAGTTGCCTGATTTTTATGTGCGCGAGGGCGTAGAGCAGGGGCGGCTCATCCCCGTTCTTGATGCCTATCAGGCTGAGCCGGAGCCGATCTGGGCGCTTTACCCGCACCGAAGGCATTTGCTGCCCAAGGTTTATATGCTGGTCGAATTGCTGAAGGCCGAACTGCCAAAGGCGGTAAATGGAGCATGAGAGCCATCGTCCCTGAAATGGGATTGTGTGTTTCTGATTTTTCCGATTGTTGCGTTTAGCGCTTGCTTACATAACTAGCTGGTCTACCCAAACATTTCTGAACCGGAGCCCCGCCATGACCATTGAGACCGTATCCACGAACAAGGCATTTGGCGGCGTTCAGGGCGTTTATAAGCACGCATCCAATGCAACGGGCACTGAGATGACGTTTTCCGTTTATGTGCCGCCGCATGAGCCGGGCGCCAAACTCCCTGTCGTCTGGTATCTGTCTGGTCTCACCTGTACGCATGCAAACGTCACTGAAAAGGGTGAGTTTCGTGCCGCATGCGCTGAGCTGGGGCTGATCTTTGTGGCGCCGGATACCAGTCCGCGCGGTGAAGGCGTACCGGACGATTCAGAAGGTGCTTATGATTTTGGACTTGGCGCAGGCTTTTATGTGAATGCGACTGAGGCACCTTTCGCGACGCATTACCATATGCGCGACTATATCGAGAAAGAGCTGCCTGAAATTATCGCTGCCAATTTCCCGGCCGATATGAGCCGGCAAGGCATTACCGGCCATTCCATGGGCGGCCATGGCGCGCTGACGATTGGCCTGCGTAATCCTGATATTTATAAATCTGTTTCAGCTTTTGCGCCGATCGTCTCTCCGCTGAATTGCCCATGGGGCGAGAAAGCCCTCACTGGGTATATCGGCTCAGATAAGACGGCATGGGGTGAGTATGATGCGGTCGCGCTGATCGAAAGTGGCGCGCGCGTTGAAACTGGTCTTCTCGTGGACCAGGGAAAGGGCGATAATTTCCTGGAAGGTCAGCTGAAGACGCATCTTCTGACAGAAGCATGTGAAAAGGCCGGGCAGGACGCCGTCATTCGCATGCAGGATGGTTATGACCATTCATACTATTTTATCTCAAGCTTTATGGCAGAGCATCTGAAATGGCATGCAGAGTGTTTGGGCTAAGCGGTTAGGCCTGGTCGTCTTCGAAAAGGCCCCAGACTTCTCTCACTTCAATACGCGTATTGCTCAGCTCAAGTGCTGGGTGTCTTGAGGCAAGCTCCAGCGCCTCTTCCATCGTTTTGCACCGGACATATTCCGTGCCTGAAACGACATGCGTTTCGTTTGAAACCGGGCCTTCCTCGATTTGCGGACTGCCAGAGTCGCGATGCACATAATTGGCCGCCCCGGCAGGGTAAAGTGGCCCGGCAAAAATGAGAAGATCTTGTGCCCGGAGATCGTCCAGCCAGTTTTTCAGCCGTTTACGCATGGCTGAATCCATGTCCGCACCATCCGGCGGATATATGAGAAGTTCGAATGCCATTGCATCTCCAACTCTTCCCGTCCCGCTGTGCAGTGTATATCGGGTCCGTTTAGAAAGTGTTCTCCACCGCCAATATACCTGCCTGACATTCTGATTGATTAACGCTGGGGTGTGCCTAGTGTGTGCGTCATGACGGATGAGATCATGGCTGAAGCCACAGGCCCGCTAAAAGGCCTTCGCGTAATTGAGTTGGGCGTTTTGCTGGCTGGGCCGTTTTGCGGCCAGCTTTTAGGTGATCTGGGCGCTGAAGTCATCAAGGTCGAACCTCCGGGTCAACCTGATCCTCTGCGCGATTGGGGACAGGCTAAACCAGACGGCAAATCGCTTTGGTTCCCGGTCGTAGGACGAAATAAAAAGCCGGTCACTTTGAATCTGCGCACGCCGGAAGGGCAGGCGCTTCTGAAAGAGCTGGTCGCAAAATCTGATATTCTGGTTGAGAATTTTCGTCCCGGTACGATGGAGAAGTGGGGCCTTGGATATGATGTGCTGTCTGAGATCAATCCCGGCCTCATCATGGTGCGCGTCTCCGGCTATGGGCAAACCGGGCCACATTCGAAAAAGGCAGGGTATGCCAGCGTCGGAGAGGCCTTTGGTGGCCTGCGCTATGTGATGGGCGAGCCTGACCGCATGCCAAGCCGCGCAGGTATTTCTTTGGGCGACAGTCTGGCGGCAACGTTTGGCGCGTTGGGCGCTATGGCGGCGCTGCATCATCGTCATGTGACAGGGCGTGGCCAGATGGTGGATTCTGCGATTTACGAGGCGTGTCTCGCTATGATGGAAAGCCTTGTTCCGGAAGCAGGCGTTGCTGGCTATGTGCGTGAGCGTACGGGCAGTTTTCTACCCGGTGTAGCGCCCTCGAATATATATCCGACCTCTGATGGCATGGTGATTATTGGTGCCAATCAGGACACGGTCTGGCGGAGACTGGCCGCTGCTATGGGTGAGCCAGAGCTTGCCAGTGATCCGCGCTATGTCGACCATTATGCGCGGGGCGATCATCAGGAAGAGCTGGATCAGCATATCTCTCGCTGGAGCGTGAAGCTTACCTCAGACGAGGTGATGGCGGCGTGTGAGGAGCATGGCGTGCCGTGTGGTCCGATCTATCGCGGGCCTGAAATGCTAGCGGATGCACATTATGCAGCGCGCGAGGCCATTACCAAAGTGGCTCATCCGCATTTTGGTGAGATCCCGATGCAGAATGTCTTCCCGAAATTCTCTGAGACACCCGGAAATATCCGCTGGTCTGCGCCAGAACCCGGCGCGTTCAATACGCAAGTGTTTGGAGAATTGCTCGGAAAGACTGATGAGCAGGTATCGCATCTGAGAAGCTTAAGTGTGATTTGAAGGGCTCAAACATTTGCGAGGCGTTTAAATGCGCCTGCTCTAGCTTCAAATGTATACTTGTTTTGGAAAGTCACTTTTGCGGTTGAAGCAATCATTTCGAGTTTATCTGGATTTTCTTTAAGTGTGTGTATCTTCTCGATCCAATCTGAAAGAGAGTTGGGGTCACAGAGTAAGCCATTTTCATCATGCGTTATGACGTGGCGGATTGGTTGGATGCTTGATGAGATGACCGCACATCCTGCAGACATGTATTCAATCACTTTCAGAGAAGAAAGCCATTTAATCGAGTAGAATGGCGTATCTTTTCCACCAAATCCTTCTTCCGAATAGGGCGCTAACCCGATTTTGAAGGAATTTAGTGCAACTCCAATATGCGCTTGGTCGACGAACCCCCCGAGTTTTACGTTCGGCAGATTACGAAATTTTTTTGAGATATCTGGATTCTTGGTATGATCTCCGTAGACTACGAAGGTAGTATCCGTCATTGAGATGGCTATTTCGTAGACCATCTCAATGCCTTTTCCTGGCAAAAAGCTCCCCACATAACCGCAGTCATATGACCTGTCTCGCATTGAGGTGATGGGAAATGAACGCGCAGCACTCGGAATTACCTGGACCTTGGAGCTTTTTTTCAAAACAAGAGTGTCTAAAGAGCTTTGAATCTCTTGGGTTAATGATGCAACTAAAAGCTTTTGGGGCGGCACAAGGTGCAAAAGGTGCCGCCAGAATTTCCAATGTCTCGCATTATCAATTTTATGGTGTAGTTCTAAAATGGTTTTGCGTCTGAGAGTCGCAAGTATGACAGCCAGCACCGGCATACGTGTTATGAATACATCAGTTTCCTTGTTAGCGGCACATTTAAAGGCCATTCGTATAGCTGACAGTTTGCGCTGGGGAAACAGAAGCGGCCGGAAGTGTAAGGTGTCAGGTAAATCGTATTGACACCTTATTTCCGCATCTGTGTTACTATCGCTAGGTATCACCACTTCTATTTGAACATCAGCGTTTAGAAGTCCTTCGCAAAGACTAAGTACAGCTCCTGAGTTAGCTAGCTGATTAGGCAAGGTCTGCCCGTAGACGTACATCCATTTGTTCATCAGCGCCCCTCCAAAGGAATCATATTTCGAAAGTGTTGTAGATTCAATGCTGGATCGAATATTTTCGTCACTCGTGCAGTCTTGGTAGAAGAATTGACTATATAGCAGTCAGTTTCTCGATTGGTTCTTAGGCTTTCTTTACTAGGGCGCTGCAAGTGCTTTTGTAGAAGGACATTTACTATTGGTCTTAGTTTGATATATTTCGCACCAGATGCAGCACCATCAGCAATCCGAAATTCTCAGAAACACCCGGAAATATCCGCTGGTCTGCGCCAGAACCCGGGGCGTTCAATGCGCAAGTGTTTGGAGAATTGCTCGGAAAGACTGATGAGCAGTTGCGCGATTTAAAAGCCGAAAACGTGATTTGATGGAATAGCGGAAAAGCATATTGCATTTTCTCAGACATAAATATAGGGAGTTATATAACATGATATATAACCCCCTGTATAGGTCATTGGAGATGCGGTGTGCGGGATGTTCTGAGCGAGAAAACCCATCTGTTCCTTGGCAGCCGGATGAAGCGTCTGGCAGAACGCATGCAGGCAGATGCGACGAAAATTTTTGAAGTGAACGGCCATGGAAAGCTTTTGCCAGCCTTCAATACGGTGATGGCGGCTCTCGACCTGAACGGTGAAGCGAAGATTGGCGAACTTGTTGATCTTATCGGCATTTCTCAACCGGCTATCACGCGAACCGTTTCGGGCATGGTCGAAAAAGGGCTCGTTGAACTCCAGCCTGACCCGGAAGATCAGCGTGCAAGGATTGTCTCCCTGACGGATGAAGGTGTGCGGCTGGTTGCGCATCTTAAATCGACGGCCTGGCTACAGATTGAACGGGCGGCGCGACACATTACCGAGGGAATTGAGGGCGGGCTTGTTGATCAGATTGCTGAGATGGAGCGTCGTCATGCAGATATGCCGCTAACAGAGCGCATTCAGCCGGCCAACGGTCTGAAAATTGTGCCATATCGCCCCGAACTGGCAGAGGACTTCTACCGGATCAATGCTGAATGGATCGAGTCTATGTTCGTCATGGAACCGTCAGACCTTGAAGTTCTGAAAGACCCTCAATCCTTCATCATTGATAAGGGCGGTGACATTCTTTTTGTGGCCAATGCCGAAGGCGAAATTATCGGAGCGGGCGCGTTACAGCCCGTGGGCGATGAGGGTGCCTTTGAGTTTACAAAGATGGGCGTGTCATCAGTCAGGCGAGGAGATAAGGCAGGCGAACTTCTTCTGGTCTCGCTGATAAACCGCGCCCGCGAAATGGACGTGAAAAAGCTCCACCTTCTTTCGAACAAAAATAATGCTGCCGCCATCCATCTCTATGAGAAATTTGGTTTCAGACATGATGCGGAGATCATGGAGAAATACGCCGCTAAATATGAGCGGGCGAATGTCGCCATGAAGTATCCAATGTGAAACAAAAAAAACCCGCCTTTATGAGGCGGGTTTTTTATGTTCAGAATGACCTGCGCTTAACGAGCGCGGAAAGACGGCAGTACAGAAACCAGAGCCGCTGCGAGGCCGGATTTCAGAACAGCCCCGAGGAAGAATGGTGCGACGCCACCAATCCATGCTGCCTCTGTGCCGACCAGGCTGGAGAGCCAGAGAAAACCCATACCCAGAATGATCGCATGAAGGCCGGTGAAGGCTGCTGCGCGAAGACCCGTCGCAGCAAAAGATTTTTTGGATGTCACAAGGCCCGCAAGAAAGGCAACGATTGGGAAGCTTGCAAGATAGCCAGCCGTCGGGCCGACAAATGCGGCAGGAGAGCCATTTCCGTCCGCCAGAACAGGCGCGCCCATAAAGGCAAGGCCGAGCCATGCCATTACGATTCCAGCACCAAAGCGTGGGCCGCAGAGTGCGCCCATGAGCAGCACGACAGCCGTCTGAAGCGTTGTCGGGACTGGGTACATTGGGACTGCAATCCAGGAAGAGGCCGCAAGTGCAGCGATACCGCAAAAACCAATCGCCATAGGGCGCAGAAGGGTAGAACGGGTCAGTGTGCTTGCAGACATTGTGAACAGCCTCTCGTGATTTGAATCTGATTGTTTTGTGCGTTGCAGAAAAGGCGAGGTCAAGGCGCAACAAAAAAGGCTGGCAGGTGCCAGCCTTGAAACTGCTCAATTCAGCGTGAGGTCAGGCCGCGGACTGATAAGCGTCATCGTCGCCATTGGTCGCTGCGTCGCTGGCGTTTTCCGGCATCATGCAGATCACGGTTGTGCCTTCACCCGGCGCGGACTGCATAAGGACCTGTCCGCCATGAAGTTCGACGAAAGAACGTACCAGTGCGAGGCCAAGGCCTGCGCCCTGACGGTCCCCGGACGAGAAGCTGTCAAACACAGATGGCTGCTGGTCGTACTCAATGCCCTTGCCGGTGTCAGATACAGACAGCCAGACCATGCCTTCCTGTTTGTGACCTTTAATGGTGATGCGCCCGCCGGATTCAGTGAAGCGCATTGCATTGGTCATGAGGTTGAAAAGGATCTGACGCAGGCGACGCTCATCGGCCATCATGGTGCCGATATCTTCGTCCAGCTCGCAGGACACATCGACTTCCATGTCTTCAACATTGGAGACGACCATGTTGATGCTGTCACGGACGACTTCGGTCAGGTCGACTTCGGAAATGTCGAGGTCCAGACGACGCGCTTCGATCATGGCAAGGTCGAGAATATCGTCAATCAGCTTGGACAGATTGTTGGACGCAGAGAGAATGGACTGAACAAACCCTGACTGTTGTTCATTCAACTCACCCATCTGGCCGCTTTCCAAGAATTGGGTATAGCCAAGAATGGTCGTTAGCGGAGACCGCAACTGATAACTGACATTGCGGACAAATTCCGTACGCAGTTTATCCGCCGCCTCAAAGGCCTCAGCGCGCTCGCGAAGGGCTTCTTCGACGCGGCGAGCCGCTGTCATGTCAACAAAGGCGACCAGCGTTGCGCCATCTGGTAGAGGCTGGGTGAGATAGGTGACGACCGATCCATCAGAGCGTTTCATTTCGCCGGTTGTTTCGCGGCGCGCTTCTGAGGACGGGTTGGTGATATGGCCCTTAATGTTCGCCCAGATATCCTGATCGTGGAACAGCTTGGTGCACAGGCCCGAGATATGATCGTAATCGACCTCGCCTTGAAGATTGCCTGGTTCCAGCTCCCAAAGGCGCAGGAAGGCTTCATTGTGCAGTCGCAAACGGCCATCTGAGCCAAACACAGTGACCGCTTCATGCAGATTGTTCAGCGTGGCTGTCTGCGTCTTGATCAGCATTTTGTATTTGGATTCGAGCGCCAGCTCGTCTGTCATGTCTTTGAAGAGCACGAGCAGCCCGCCCAGCGGGTGATGCTGGCGTGTGACTTTCAGCGTACGACCATCTGGCAGGCGCCAGATGTCTTCAGCTGTAGAGGACTTCATCTGGTAATAGGCCAACTCTTCAGCGCGCCATTCACCAAAATTCGCCCGTGCTGGCAGTTTGCGACCTGCGCGCAGTTCGTCCAGAATCTGGCCGTGGCTTGGCTTTTCAAGAAGGAAGCTCTCTTTAAGCCTCCACATGCGAGAAAAGGCGCGGTTGTAATAAATCAGGCGTCTGTCGGCGCCGAAGATCATCACGCCTTCATCAATATTGTTTAGCGTTTCATCGTGCGCGCGCACATGGCGGGAAAGCGTCTCGCGGGCTTCGACTTCATCAGTGACGTCAAAGGCCATTGCGCCTGCGCCACCGGATAGCGGGAAGGTCAGAACGCGCATGGAACGGCGCTCGCCATTGATCGAAATCTGGCGGGTTTCGGAAATGTCTTTATTGCCATCAAGCGTCGCGCGGACCTGATCATTCACCTGGGAATCCAGATGAACCTGCTTTTCCAGCGCGACATCGAGATTTCGTGCTTCAACGGCTTCCAGGTATGCGCCATTCGCCCATTGCAGACGGCCTGTGCCAGACAAGCGCCAGGCCGGGAATGGTGATTTTGAAAGCATATCGAGAAAGGCAGTCGGATCGCGCGCTACCACCTGACGCGCTTCTTCGATGCGGAAGCGGGCAGAGCTTTCTTCCAACCCTTTAATCGTGGAATCTGTGAGCCACATGACTGCACGCGCGCCAGCGGTGCGGCCATCGGCTTCGAGAAAGCGCCCGGATGGGCCGATAATGGTCAGAGAAAACGGTGAGCCAGACAGACGAAGTTCGCGCAGGCGTTGGCGAAGCGTAGCGTCCTTGCCGGATGCGTCGCGGGCTTCAAGGTCGGCCAGTCCTTCTACAATGCGAACGGCTGGGTCGTCAGAAAGAGAATCGTCGGTGAAACGCAAAAGACCGGCCAGCGCGACAGGTGAGCCATACACTTGCGGGTGACCAATATCGTCATCATCCAGCGCGGTCTCTTCCCAGACGAGAATAATACCGGGATGCGCATCGAAAATGCTTTCAGCGCGCGCGAGCTTTTCCTCGGATTTGTCGGACCGTTCACGGAATTTGCGCGCAGCGCCGCGATGGCCATCCGTGATGCGAAGTGACCACAGCATGGAAGACAGTGCCAGAGCGGATGCTCCGACGGCTACCATGACCGGGATTTGATCTGCACTCAGCGCCATAAAGTCGCTCCACTTCGAATCACAGGCGAAATCTTACAGACTCCCCCAAGTATTACGAAATGAAGCGTATCGGTTAACGCCCCGTTAATGAATCTTTACAAGGTGCTTAACACTTTGAACGGGGCTGTGAGTTATTCGGCCGCGTTCACATTCCGCCGACTTGCTATCAGCATGTCCCGAATTGCGTTGATCAGGCGTTCAGGCGTGACAGGTTTGCCGACATGGATATCCGCGCCAGCTTCGATCGCTGCATTCTTGTGATCGGCCATCGCATTGGCGCTTAGAATTATGATCGGCGTATGAGCTTCATCTCGACGCTCTTCAAGCTCTCTGATCGCCCGAGTAGCTTCAAGCCCATCCATTTCAGGCATGCGGATGTCCATCAGAATGATGTCGTATTTCGTCGTCTCGCAGGCTTCGAGCGCCGCCTTACCGTTCTCGACAATATCGGGCTTCAGGCCGAAAGGCTGTAGAATGAGCTGAACCACACGCTGGTTGACCGGATGGTCTTCGGCCAACAGGATTTTCGTGCCACCCTTAATGTCTTTGGCTGCGCTCATCAGCGCTTCTGCATCGGGAAGATCGCGCAGTTTTGCCGTCTCGCAGCGAGTCATTGGCAGTTCAAGAATGAAGCGGCTGCCTGTGCTTTGTGTAGACTGGGCTGAAATCTCTCCACCCATGAGTTCGACCAGGGATTTGGCGATTGTCAGACCAAGGCCGGTGCCGCGGTTCGGTTCGGCAAGTTGGCGGGTTGGCTGGCTATAAGGCTCGAAAATATGTTTCAGCGCGTCATTGGTCATGCCGACGCCGGTATCGATAACCTGAAAGATCAGGCGGAAATGATTGCGCTGAACGGCGCCGCCGGACATGGAGACGGTAATCCCTCCCGTCTGGGTGAATTTGATCGCGTTTGAAATCAGATTGTTGAGCACCTGTTTGAAACGAATTTCATCGGCGAGGAAATAGCCCTTCACCGCGTCATCAATCTCGACTTTCAGATCCAGATTCTTTGCGCGCGCCGTATGGCGATGAAAATCGCACAGGTCTTTCAGGCAATGAGCAATGTCGACCGCGCCTGGGACAAGTTCCATGCGACCGGCTTCGACCTTGGAAATATCCAGAATGTCAGAGAGCTGGCGTTCGAGCACTTCGCTCGACTGATGGATCAGATTGACCATCTCAATCTGTTCTTCATTCAGATCGGAGCAACGCAATGCGCCAGCAACACCCAGAATACCGTTCATTGGGGTGCGCAGTTCATGGCTCATCGTCGCCAGGAAAGTCGATTTCGTTTCATTGGCCAGATGCAGTTTTAGTGTGCGTTCTTTGACCTTCTCTTCCAACTCGCTCAGATGGGCGTCTGTACGTTCCTTGTATGTGGTGAGCGTGCGGGCCAGTTCTCCGATCTCGTCCTGACGTTTCAGAAGGGGTTCCACCTCGTCCGTGACTTTGAACTTATCCATGCGGGACATATCGAACGTCGTTGCCAGTGCATGAACGGGATGAATGGCAATGCGACGCACATACAGGACCATGAAAACCAGGCAGACGGCCCCAATCAGAAAGCCCATCAGCACGATGGGTGTCACCTGCTGCAAAGATGCAAACAGCAAGGTTTCTTTCGGGGTCGAAAGCGCCAGATACCAGCCGGGCATTTCCAGATGATAGAAAGCGACCGCTTCGGACATGAGGTCGTCCGGGTCACGGAAGATGACGCCGCTGTCTTCGCCCTCTGCGGTAAATCTCTGGATCAGTTCGTCCGGCAGAATACGGGTTTCCAGCGAGTTTAATTCTTCCGGGGTGACATGCATGTCGATGATCAGCCCCTCATGGGCGATCATATGACCGTCAGAATCGATGAAGAAGAGCTCAGTATCTTCGGTAAGGGTGTCGCCGAATGCGAAACTCATAATCTCTTCGACGGGCAGGGTGGTCCCGAAAACGGCAATTTGTTCGCCATCAATACGCACAGGCGACTGACATCCTGTAAAAAGCGTTTCGCCTGTCTGATCATAGGCGGCGTGGGTGAGAGGTGTGCATCGGGTTGCGCCCTCTGGATTGGCTTCGAGTGTAGAAAGTTGCGCTACTGACTGTTCCGTAACGAGGAACTCATCATCTGCTTCATGGCGATAAAAGGTGAGTTGGTCTGTCCGGTTCGGGGCGAAAATGATGAGATCATTGTCGGGAGAGAAAAACCACAGGCTTTCCAGCGAATGCACATTTGCCGGGCCATGGCGTAAGAGGGTCATGAACGCGGCATAAAATACACGGTCTCGGCGCGCAGATTGCTCGCCTCCGGAATACATTAAACCGCCAAGCCCAAAAGCCTGGCCCGTGCCCTGAATATAAATGCCGTCAAACAGTTCATCGCTGCTGCGGCGCGAACCATCCGGCTGTAGAGGAAAATAGCGGTCCAGCCCTTCGGAGATTTCCTCGTCCGTCAGATGGATCAGATTGTTGCGAAAGGTTTCAGTCGCTGAAAGCTGGGCGTCTTCAATGTCAACAAAATGGTGTTCCACGCGTTCGCCGCGTGCCGCCACAAATGTCTCAAGCTCATTGCTTAAATCATATCTCAATTGCCAGTTCACGGTGATAATGGCGACCAGAGTGCACACAATGACAGCGAGGAAAATCATCGCAATCATGAACTGTGTCAGCCGTGACTGAAGATTGTTTTGCATGCCTGGCTGGGCCCCAAAAGCTCACTCGAACGAACATCCGCAACGGGCGGAAAGAGAGATTTTCGCCAGAACAGCTAAAAATTGCGTGAAACTCTTGAGTGAATTCGCCGGATCTCTGAATTTTTGGGCGTATCAGTCCGGACGCCAGTCCTCCGGGGCGAGTTCGAAACCTGCAAACTCAAACCCGGGTGCTACGGTGCAACCAACCAGCGTCCATGCACCAAGGGTTTCAGCTGTCTGCCAATAGTCTTTTGGGATGGTGTGTTGAGGGCGTTGCCCTGCGCGTAAATCCGGTCCAAGTGTCATGCTGGCGGAGCTTACGCGTGTGCCATCAGCAGACCAGGTGAGCGCTAATGGACCGCCAGCGTACCAGTGCCAGGTTTCGTGCGCATCAACCCTGTGCCAGTGCGACAGGTCACCGGCTTCAAGCAGATAATAAATAGCCGTTCCGGGCGAGCGCCCACCCTGTTCAGAGGCCGCTCGATAGGTCTCGGCATACCAACCGCCCTCAGGGTGTTTCTCCATGCTCAGCATACGGATTATCTCGCGAACGCCGAGATCACCGGACCGCGCAAACATATCAGAAATTGTCCTTACGCTTGCGGATCTCTGCAAAGGTCGCAACGGCGTCCCCTGAATGCCCCATGGCGCTTTGAAGTGCCGGCACGTCAGCGCGCAGGAATGGGTTGGCCGCCAGTTCTTTGGCGATGCTTGTCGGCACGGTTGGTTGGCCGTCGGCGCGCAGGGCATCCACACGCGCGGAATAGGCTTTCAGATCGGGATTTTCAGGCTCGATTGTGAGCGCGAATTTCGCATTCGCGGCCGTGTATTCGTGTGCGCAGTAAACCATTGTTTCTTCTGACAGGGCTTTGAGTTTGGACAGGCTTTGCCACATTTGTTCGGCTGATCCTTCGAACAGGCGTCCGCACCCCAGAGCGAACAATGTATCGCCGACGAACGCTACAGGTTCATCTTCCATAATATAGGCGATATGGCCCAGCGTGTGGCCCGGGAGGTCAAAAATTCGCGCGGTATACGCGCCCAGATTGACGATGGAGTCCTGCTGGACCGCGCGATCGAGGCCCGGAATTTTCTCTTCTTCTCCGGCCGGACCAATGATGACACAGCCTGTTTCGTCTTTGATTTTGAGATTCCCACCTGTGTGATCAGGATGCCAGTGCGTGTTCCAGATTTGGGTGATGTCCCAGCCTTTCACTTTCGCTTCGCTGAGGATTTTATCTGCGTCCGGCGTATCGATGGCGGCGGTCTCTCCAGACACTTTATCGTGCACCAGATAGCCATAATTGTCCGACAGGCAGGGGAATTGATGGATTTCTAACGCAGACATTTAGGAACTTTCCTTCTGATACACCAATCTATGATAGACCCTAACACGGCAAAACACTGTGAGACGAGATGCGACTGGACGTAACCGAGCTGATCAATTTTTACGAGACGCCTCTCGGAAGGTGTGCGACACGCGCCATACTTGAACGGGTGAACGGTCTTTGGGGCAGTCTGTCCGGTCTGGATGTTCTGGGGGTTGGATATCCGTCGCCTTATCTGGAGCCATTGCAGGGCACGCCGCGTCGCCTCGTCAGCTTGATGCCTGCTGCTCAGGGCGGCCATGCCTGGCACCCGACGGAGCGAGGTTCCGCCAGTGTGGTCTCAGATGATCGCGAATTGCCATTTCAGGATTCCGTATTTGATCGGGTTCTGGTCATTCACTCGCTGGAAGAAACCTCGAATTATGCGCGATTCCTGCGTGAAATCTGGCGCGTCAGCGCGCCTGAAGCCCGCATCCTGGTCGTTGTGCCAAACAGAGCAGGTGCCTGGGCGCTTTCCGACAACACACCCTTTGGCCATGGGCGTCCGTTTTCACGTCGACAAACCAAGCATTTGATGCGTGATGCATTGATTGAACCATCTGCATGGACCCGTGCGCTATACACCCCGCCGGTCGACTGGAAAGTCTTCACCTCTGCGAGTGATGGCTGGGAACGAGTTGGCGAATTATTCGTTCCAAATCTTGGAGGCGTTAATCTGGTTGAGGGTGTGAAACGTGTCCGGATTGACCCATCAACGCCTGAGAAAGTGCGTGTTGTGGCGCCTGTGAAACTGCGCCCCGCACTTTCGCGAGAACAGGGGTTGCAAGAGTAATTCGCATATGTTACACACCTAACACAGGAAACGGAGATTGATCCATGAAATTTGTAACTGCGGTTTTCAAACCATCCAAACTTGACGCTGTACTCGATTCTCTCACCGAACTTGGCGTAACGGGCCTGACGGTTACGGAAGTTCGTGGTTACGGTCGCCAGCAAGGTAAAACAGAAGTCTATCGCGGCACTGAATATGAAGTGCGCCTTCTCCCTAAAGTGAAAATTGAAATCGCTTGCGGTGATGAAGCTGTAGACAAAATCGTTTCTGCGATTTCTGAAACTGCTAACACCGGCAAAATCGGCGACGGCAAGATTTTCGTCACAGGTCTGGAAGCGGCTATGCGTATCCGCACAGGCGAGCGTGACAACCAGGCCATCGAAGCCTAACCCCCATCCCCCCGTTCAAGGCTTCGATATTCATCCGCTGGAGGCGTTCTTCTTCAGCGGATGTACCACTCTCAACCCCCCAGACGAGAGCAAGCAAAACCCCGGCACTTTAAAGTGCCGGGGTTTTAGTTTGTCAGGGTTTGTGTGTTCGCGGTGCGCTGGGTGGCTTTAGCAGCCACCACCACATGAGCCGCCGCCAGAGTGTCCGCCGCCATTATGGCCGCCGCGACCACGGCCGCCGGAATGACCGCCGCCACCAGAGTGACCGCCATTATGGCCGCCATAGTGGCCACCACCGCCGCCACCGCAGCCGCCCGTGGAGCAGCCGCCGCCGCAACCACCACCACCGCCGGTGCAACCGCCGCCGCCAACATCATGGCCGCCGCCACCGCCGCCGCGACGACGATAGCGGAAGGTATAGTTAGATGCTGCGTGGTTGAGAACGCCGGAATAGGTTGCGCTGCCTTCGATGAAGGTGCCGCCGCCGCCGTAGTATTCGCCGTTAACGCCAGACCCCACGCCGCCAAACATTGCGAAGACTGTGCCGTCCGTCAGACGCACTGTCACTGGTTCAGGCTGAACATACTGAATTTGTGGGGCAGGCTGGCATGGTGGCACGGCTGTGTAGGTGACAACCTGACCACAAGGGGTAACCCATACCTCTGAGCCGGAAGAGGCGTATCCGCCACTCGTATACCCTGCGCCATAAGCCTGCGTGTAGCCGCCTGTATGGCCGCTGCCCGCATAATGCGCGCCGGTCGTGTAACCCGCTTGTGTATTGCTATATACCGTGCGGGAGCTTGCCTGAGCTGAGCTCGTATACTGCTGACCATAGCCATAAGCAGCGCCAGCATATTGTTGATGAGAGTATCCATCATAAACCGGTCCGCCCTGATAAGGTGGCAGACGGTCAGCGATCGATCCCATGCCTTGTGCGCGAAGGGCTTCATCAAGTCCCGGCACAGAACCGCAAGGCACTTCCTCGCCGTGCAGAACGCAAACGATCTCGTCGCTGTAAATGTCGACAGGGCCGTTCGTATTCATCACGATGTTCTGGTCATGGTTGTAACCGGACGTTTGTGAGTAGCCCTGGCTATAACCGTATTGGGTAGCATGGCCACTGGCGCATCCGGTCACATGAGTTGAGCAGCCCGTTGATGGGGCGGGATATCCGTGTTGAACGGTTTGAGTGCTGGATGCGTATCCGCCCTGAAGTATGCTCCCCCCGCCAGATGAGTAAGATGAGCTTCCATACTGGGCATAATAGCCCGGATGAACGCCCGCACGGGACGCTGTGCCCGGTGCGTCTGCGGCAGCAGTCGTTACAAAAGACGACGCTAACATCGCAGCAGCGAAGAATGTGTTCAGTTTTGGCATGGCTGCAGCTCCCTGACTTAGCCGAAATCCGGTTTCAGCAGGTGTGCTGCAAGGCTTGGGCCAATTAAGCGATTTTTACCAACGGCTTCCCCTGCCGCTAGAAATCGTAGGCAATTCCTTTACGTTCCCAGTCGCCATTCCGGGTCGGCTCTAACCCGCGTGGGCCGTTATATTCCTTTGGAGAGTCATCACTTTGCGCAGCCTGTTCTGCCTCGCGGCGCCGTTCTGCCGCTTCTTCCAACGCGCGAAGTGCGTCTTCGGGAATGTCTTTGTCCGGCGCGGCGTTCTCAGGAAGTGGGCGTTGGTCTGTCATTTTTAAATCTCAAAGCGTTTGTGACGATTTTTATGATCGCGTTAAGGTTTGAACAGGTTTTGTTAATCAAAGAGTGGAAGTGTTCCTTAAAACAAAATTCTATCCGTCCCAAAGTAAAAAGGTGACAGTCATGCAATTGTTCAAGGTCAACCTTGTCGCACTCATTCTCGGTGCAATTGCTGGATACCTTATCGCCGGTCCTGTCCTTGCTGTTATTTTAGCTGCATCTGCAGTGGCGGGCGTCATGGTCTGGTACAATTTCGCGACCGGTTTTGTCCTCACAAAGCTGAAAGCCGTTCGCTTGACGGAGGCTTCTGCCGGCAATCCGATTTACCGAACTTTTCTCGGCGATGCGTATAAGCTGGTCGAAAAAGCGGGGCTGCCACGTACTAAATTCGCAGTGATTGACGCACCATTGCCGCTGGCGTTTTCGCTCGGCTCTGCGGGATCTGGTGGCTGGATTGTTGTAACGACAGGTTTGTTTAAAACACTGACGCGTCTGGAAATGGCGTCCGTGACCGCGCATGAGCTTGGCCATATCAAAGCCGGCGAGCGCACGACGGCTGCTATGCACCTTGGGTTTTCGCTCATGCTGTCATCGACCGGCTTGCGTCCTGTCTTTCATATTCTCACGCTTGGTCTTTTCCGGGCTGCTGATCATAAATTCCGCCGTATCAGCCAGGGCATGCTTCGCCCGGATTGTCGCGCAGATGCATTCGCAGCAGAGCTTTGCAAAGATAGCGCTATTCTGGCTTCTGCGCTTCACAAGCTGGAACGTGGTGTACGTGCTGCCAGCTGGGACGCGCTGGAAGGGTCTCCATTGCTGGCGCGTCTCGCCATCGTGAACCCACGCCAGGCGGTTTATTCCTTTGACAATCCTGAGCGGTCTCCGCTCGGCCATCGCGTAGCTGAATTGAAGCGTCTCACGCTGACCGACGCAAAAGCAGCCTGACAGGGCTGAGCCGCTGTGCTAGGGGGCCGCGATGAGCATTAAAGGCCCCCGACTGGCAGCGATTGCGCTGCTGACCCGCATTCTGGATCACCGCCAAACCCTGGACGAAGCACTCGGCCAGGAAAAACTCTATGATCAGCTGGAAGGCTCTGATCGTGGGTTCGCACGCGCCATGACGTCTGCCGCTCTCAGATCACTGGGAAAACTCGAACTTATTTTGTCAAAACATGTCACGGGGCGAGGGTTCTCTCAGCTCGATCCGGATGTGAAGCAAGTTTTGCGCATTGGGGCGGCGCAAATCTGTGTCCTTAAGACGCCGGCTCATGCGGCTGTATCTGAAACGGTGGAAGCCGCGCGCGGTGTCGAAGGCGCTAAGCGCGCTGGCGGGCTGATCAATGCGGTCCTTCGCAAGTTGAATGAAGATGATCTGGAAACCCTGCCGGGGCCTTCCACAGAAATCTGGCCAGAAGGGTTTGCGGTCCGGCTTGAGGCGGCGGTCGGTGCAGATGCTGCCAATGCCCTCGCCGAGGCGCAAAGTGATACCCCGCCACTGGACCTGACCTGCCTGTCAGACCGAAAATTGTATGCAGACCGGTTAGGCGGCGAAGAGATTGGTCCGGCGAGTATTCGCCTGGACGGTGGCATGGTCGAAAGCCTGATGGGCTATGAAGGCGGCGCATGGTGGGTTCAGGACGTAGCTGCGACACTGCCTGTGCACATTATGGCACCAAAAAAAGGTGAGCGCATTCTGGATATGTGCGCAGCGCCCGGTGGTAAAACGCTGCAGATTGCAGTGACAGGCGCGAGCGTGACGGCTCTTGATCGCTCCGCAAAACGCCTGAGACTGGTAAAGCAGAATCTGGAACGCACGAACCTTAAAGCTGAAACGCTCGCCGCAGACGCAACCAAATGGACGGCGCCTGAGCCTTTTGATGGGGTGCTTCTGGACGCGCCATGTTCGGCGCTTGGTACGCTGCGTCGCCACCCTGAAGGCCCATGGATCAAGTCTGAGGAAGACCTGTCCCGCTTCCCGCAGATTCAGGCGAGGCTCCTGCGCGCCGCGGCAGATATGGTCGGTCCATCTGGTCGGTTGATCTATTGCGTGTGTACGCCGATGCCGCGTGAAGGCGTCGAAATTGTTGATGAGTTTCTCGAGGTTATGCCGGGTTGGAAGCGCGAGCCAGTCACTGCAGAAGAGGTCGCCGGTTTCGAAAAGGCCGTCACGGATAAGGGCGATGTGCTGACGTTGCCCGGCAGTTGCGAGTTTGAACGTGGGTGTGATGCGTTTTATATTTCGCGACTTGTGCGCGCCTAATATTAAAACTTTGACATATTAGCTTATTTGTAGCTGCTAACATCAAAGCGCCATCATCAGTTCATATATGGTTCATTTAGAGCGTCGCAAAATTGGGGCTCGTAAATGTCGTGGGAGCTGATGTTATGCCCAATATGTCTAAATCTTTTCGATCAGTTGCTGTAGCGACTGGTGTTGCCTGTCTTCTCGCGATTGGTGGCTGTGCCAGCAATTATGGCGCGAGCGACCGCACCGTTTCCGGTGTGGGCGTAACCTCTACGGTGCGCGAAGGTGTTGTGATCTCTGTGTCTGAAGTCACCATTCGTCCAGACCGCAATTATCTTGGTGCTGCAACGGGCGCAGTGCTGGGTGGTATTGCGGGCTCTAATGTAGGCGGCGGCGATGATGAGCGCGCAGCTGGCGCGGTTGCGGGTGCTGTCCTTGGCGGTGTCATCGGCAATGAAGTGTCTCAGTCTGCAAACACGCGTCCGGGTTATGCTTACATGATCGATTTCGGCAATGGTCAGATTCAGGAAATCGTTCAGGGTATCGACCCGTTCATCGCGCCAGGTACACCGGTTTATGTGACCTTTGGCACTGACGCTGTGCGTGTGACCCCGCGCCCATATTGATGCCTATTCGGTGAGCGTTCTCTTCTTGTGATAGAGGGCGCTCACTGGTATCAGGAGAGCATGAGCTCCGTACTGATTTCCCCTTCCATTCTTTCGGCTGATTTTGCTCGGCTGGGAGAGGAAGTCCGCGCCATTGATGAAGCTGGCGCAGACATGATCCACGTTGATGTGATGGATGGCCATTTCGTGCCAAACCTGACCATTGGCCCGCCTATCGTAAAGGCATTGCGTCCACACTCTAAAAAGCCGTTCGACGTGCATCTGATGATCTCGCCGGTTGATCTGTTCATCGCAGATTTTGCCGAAGCGGGTGCAGATATCCTGACGGTTCACCCAGAGGCCGGACCACACCTTCACCGCACGCTGCAATCCATCCGGTCGCACGGTATGAAGCCGGGCGTAGCGCTGAACCCATCTACACCGCCTGAGGCGCTGGATTATGTCATGGATGATGTGGATATGATTCTCGTCATGTCCGTAAATCCGGGCTTTGGTGGTCAGAGTTTCATCGATAGCCAGCTTCGTAAGATCGAAACGCTCCGCAAGATGATTGAAACGACAGGCCGTGATATCATTCTTGAAGTGGATGGCGGTCTTAAGCCGGAGAATGCACCTGCTGCGATCTCTGCTGGCGTGAACGCTATTGTCGCCGGATCTGCTGTGTTCAAAGGTGGTCCGGATGCTTATGCTAAGAATATCGCCGCATTGAGACCGGGAGCGTAGAACGAGTGCAGGATAGTACATCTGCGGAACTGGATCTTACCAACTGGCGCAAATATCGCGGCCGGATGGGTGAGGATGCCCGGGCGACGCCGGTGTACAAAATGAAGCTGACCGGCCCTGCGCCGACTTCACTTTCGCTCTATCCTCAAAACCTTCGTTCTGGCGATGCCAGCATCGGTCAGGAAATCCTGAAAGGGCGCTGGCGCATTGGCCGTGATGTTCTGGACATTCAGCCCGGAACTCCGCCCTGGGATGTGCCGGGCCCTTCGCGCCATTTCGCTGACCGTTTGCACCGCTTTCATTGGCTGACCCATCTCCATGCCGTTGGTCCGGAAGGCCAGCGCTTTGCGCGGACAATGATTGCGGACTGGGTTGAAGAATTCGGGCGCTGGAATGGATTTGTCTGGCGGTTCCCGGTTGTTGTTGATCGGGTCTGGAACTGGCTGGGCGGCGGCCCGCAAATGCTGGATAATCTGGCCCCGGACAGTGAGGTGCTGGAAACGCTCTTGCGTCAGGGACGTCACATTCAGCATGCGGCGACAGACTGCCCGGACCCGTCCATCGTATTGCGCTCTCTATTCGTGCAGCTTGTTCTGGCGTTTTCCGCCGATGAAGGCGAGCGACGCATTGCGGCGCTTGAAGGGCAAATCCAGTTTGCTCTGGACGACCAGATCCTAGCTGATGGTGGCCATATCAGCCGCAATCCGCTTTTCCTGCTTGATATTCTTCTCGACCTGCAGACGATCGATGATCTTTATCTGCGAACGGGTCGGCCATCTCTGCCCTTTATTAGCAAGTTCGTGCCTCGCATTGCGGGCATGCTGAAGTTTCTGCGTATGGGAGATGGCGGGCTGCCCATTATGAACGGAAGTTCTGAGGGCAATCGCGCGGACATTAAGAACGCGCTCTTTCCATATGCAGGCTCTCGTGCCTTCGCATTCGCCACCAAGTCCGGCATTCAGAAAATTGAAGCTGGCGAAACGCGTCTCATGCTTGATGCGGGTTATGCGCCATCTCCGGAATATGGTGCAGCTGCGCATGCAGGGTGTCTGGCGATTGAGCTTGAAGACCATGGCGAGCGTATTGTCACCAATTGCGGTTCGCACCCCGATATCGGCCCTGAATGGCAGGCCGCGACCCGCCGGACGGATGGTCACTCCACATTGATACTGGCTGGTGAGGATGCCTCACAGTTTAATCTGGCCCGTTCCCTCGGGGTGGAAGCGCCATCCGGGCCAAGTGGTGTGACGGCCAAACGGATGGAAGAAGACGGCACCATTATGATTGATGCCCAGCATGGCGGCTGGAAAGCGAGCCATGGTCTGGTCTTTCGTCGTCGAGTTTTCATGGAGCCAGATGGGAAGCGTTTTACGGGTGAAGATTCTCTGTTCCGCCCGATCTCGGCAGGTATGGCGGAGAACACGGATGCCATTCCGTTCAACATTCGGTTTCATCTGCATCCGGGCGTGACGATGACGCCGGAAGGCGAGCATTTGAAAATCGCGCTGCCAAGCGGCGCGTCCTGGCTGTTCAAGACAAAACATAAGCGGAAGACGATTGAACGTTCCGTTTATCTGGCGCGCGGACGGGTCGAAAAATGCTGGCAACTGGTCCTCGCAGGCGACGCCGATCCGAATGGCGATGCCAGCATGGACAGCAATGTCGTCAAATGGGCTTTCGTCAAAAACGAATAGTCTGAAAGTGCGGCCCTCAGGCACTGGAAATCTGGACAAAAAGGACTTAAGCAGCCGCTGTCAGAGTCTCTCCAGAAGAAAGCCCAGCCCATGACCAATTTGCCGATCAAGCGCGCCCTGATTTCCGTTTCAGATAAAACCGGTCTGATTGATCGCGCAAAAATGCTCGCAGATATGGGTGTCGAGCTGCTGTCCACCGGCGGCACCAAAAAGGCGATCGCTGAAGCGGGTATTCCGGTAAAAGACGTGTCTGAGGTCACTCAGTTTCCGGAAATGATGGATGGCCGCGTGAAAACGCTCCATCCGGTTGTACATGGCGGTCTGCTTCACCTGCGCGACAATGCAGAGCATGTGGAACAGGCTAAAGCGCATGGCATTGAAGCCATCGACCTTCTGTATGTGAACCTCTACCCATTCGAAGAAACAGTCGCCAAGGGCGCTGACTTTCACACCTGCATTGAGAATATCGATATTGGTGGCCCGGCTATGCTGCGTGCGGCGGCGAAAAACTATGCCTTCGTTTCTGTGTGTACCGATGGCGACGACGTCGACGCTGTCATCGAAGACATGAAAGCCAATGACGGCGCGACCACTATGGAGCTGCGCAAAAAGCTCTGCGCGAAAACCTATGCGCGCACTGGCGCTTACGATGCCGCGATTTCGAACTGGTATTTTGATCAGCTGGGTGAGGAGAGCCCGGAATGGCGCGCCTTTGGTGGCAAGCGCCTGTCTGTCATGCGTTATGGTGAGAACCCGCACCAGAAGGCGGCTTTCTACAAAACCCCTGAAATCCGCACGGGCGTTGCGACCGCTGAGCTTATTCAGGGTAAGGCGCTCTCTTACAACAATATCAACGATACAGACGCGGCGTTCGAACTCGTCAGCGAGTTTCCGGCAGATGGTGATGCGGCTGTTGCGATCATCAAGCACGCAAACCCATGCGGTGTCGCGCTGGGGTCGTCTCCTCTGGATGCTTACCAAAAGGCTTATGATTGTGACCGCACCTCTGCCTTTGGCGGTATTGTTGCGCTCAACCGTCCGCTGACAGGTGAAACCGCGTCAAAAATCACCGAGATTTTCACTGAAGTTGTGATTGCTCCGGATGCGGATGAAGAGGCGCGCGCGATCTTCGCGAAGAAGAAAAACCTTCGCCTCCTGCTGACCGGTGGTCTTGCTGATCCGAAAGCGCCTGGCCTCTTCATGAAGGCGGTTGCCGGTGGTCTTCTGGTTCAGGATCAGGACCGTGGTTTCGTGGCTCAACAGGATATGAAGGTCGTTACGAAGAAACAGCCGACTGACGCGGAATGGAACGACCTTCTCTTCGCATGGCGCGTGGCAAAACACGTGAAGTCCAACACGATTGTGTACGCAAAAGACATGTCGACTGCAGGTGTAGGTGCGGGCCAGATGAACCGTCTGGATTCAGCGCGCATCGCAACGCGTAAAGCTAAAGATGCTGCCGAGATCGCGGGTTGGGACGTGCCAAAAACCAAGGGCTGTGTTGCAGCTTCTGATGCGTTCTTCCCATTCCCGGATGGTCTTCTGCAAACGGCTGAAGCGGGTGCAACGGCTGTTATTCAGCCGGGTGGTTCGATCAAGGATGAAGATGTTATTGCAGCGGCAGATGAAGCCGGCCTTGCCATGGTCTTCACCGGCATGCGCCACTTCCGCCACTAGTCTTCTACGCAAACGATGCTCGCGGTTTTGCGGGCATTGGCTTTTCGCATCAGGCCGTTGGATTTATTCGGTCGGCATGATCCGGGCATAGTGGTCATAGGATTGAGGCAGTTCATAATCTGTCTTCAATCCGCCTATGGACTCGGCTGTTTCTTCGGACAGATCACACGCGTTTTCCGTGTTGTAATAGTCAAACGATCGGCAGACGAAGTCCGTGGCACTAAGACAGGCGCGCATACAGTCATATCGTGACGCATAGAACATCCGGGAGTTGTTATAACCTGAGATAGCTGCATCCTCAGTACGCGCAAATTGCGCTGACAAAGCGCGTTCATCGCTCGTTTTTTGCCAATACCAGCCGCCAGAGCCAATAGCGGCCGTCGCTATGACGACGGCGATCAGCAAGACGGTGTGTTTCATCACCCATTCCCGGACCGGTGCAGGTGACGGGGCGCGGACGGTTTTCACTGATACATCGCCGACAAACCGCAAGCCGACATTGGGAATGGTTTTGATCAGGCGTTGTTCACTGCCATTGTCGCCAATAATCGTACGGGCTGATCTGAGCCGCGTTGTCAGCGAGGCTTCGGAAACCTGCCGACCTTCCCAGACAACCGCATTGATTTCATCGCGCGGGACGATCCGGTCATGGTGTTCAACGAGCAGTGAGATGAGGCGCAGCACTTGCGGTTCAATGTGAACTGTTTCGCCATTCTCAAGTAGCGTCATACGTGCAGGGTCCAGTTCGAATCGGTCGAATTGGAAAACCGTCCGTTCTGCCGAAGATGCTTGTGTGAAAGCCACGAATTCCCGCCCCGAAACCGTCTGGCTGAATGCCTGCCCCGTAAGTTGAATTTTCTTATCCTTCATTCCGGCGCAGATGTAACCCTCTGAAAACAGTGATCTTCATATTTCTTCATCTACATCTTCAGATTTCTCTATTTGTCGGGATTTCGCCCAAATGACAGGCTTCGCGCACTTGTGTGTGGGATGCGGGCGGAGGATGATTTGCGACATTTATTCAGTTTAACGGCGACGATCATTTCGGGAGCGATGATCTTAGGGGCAGGTTCGGCGCAGGCTCAAGGAGCGCCGGCAGATGAGATCAGTCCATCCGTTCCGGATGTGCTGTATCAGATGAGGCAGATGCAGGGACGGGAATCGACCCTCGTGGATACTGAGATCGATGGCCTGGTCAGTGGATACAATGATGGCATGGGCGGGGGCGACCACGTTCAGGGCATAACCATGACGGCTTCGGGCCGCATTGTCCTGACGATATCGCGCCAGGAGGACGACCCTTCGACTGAGTGTGAGGGTCTTATCGCTTACTCAAGCGTATTTGATCAAGACAATGCGGACGATGAGCTGGAGTGGTTCTTTTATTGCCCGTCGAGTGTGGACCCGCCGCAAACCAATCCACGCTCTAATCCTCCGCCTCGTTCACCAAGTCCGGAACCACATCCAAGCAATGTGCAGGCGACGGGTGAGGTGATTATTGTCGGTACTGATGAGGGCTCGAGTTTTTATCACATCGCGGGTGATAACAATGTTGAGTATCTTGAACACCTCGATATGAGCTGGGCTGCGGGTCGAGGCCGTGATGCATCCGGCGTGGTTTACAACCAGGCGGAACGTAGATTCTACGCTATCAATGCGCCCGGAACGATCAGGCCGGGCATTGTAAGCGCGCAACTCTGCCGGACAGATCCGGGCGAATCGCTGCTCGATCCGGGTACGAGGTTTCGGGATTGCACGGTGTTTCATGTTTCCATTTCTGGTCAGGGATCGAACCTGATCATGCAGGATGATGGCAGGATGTTTCTTGTGTCTGCATATTCAACGCATGACATGTGGCCTGACGATATGGTCGCAAGCGAAATCATCAAAGGTGGCTTGTATGGCACGACCTGTGGGAATGAAAGCGCTGCCGCGCTTGTCGCAGGCTGGGATATGACAACCCTGTATGAAGACATACTCCACGTGTCGGAAATTCATTATCAGAATTTCTCGCGGGCTTCAGCGACACTCCAATACGAAGAGAATATCGGACGAACACAGCGTAACCAGTTGTGTGTGCATCTGCGCCCGTCATTCAGATTTTCAGGCGGCGCAGCAGTTTTGAATGATGGTGGTCTCATTGGTTTGTGGTCGGGGCGACAGAACCCTCCGGTCGTGACGCAGACCGATGACTTCGAATTCGCATTTCAGATGTTACCAAATGCCGGGCAGCAGTCTCTCGATTTTGCCGTGGCGATCGACTGTGCCACCGATGGGATTGATAATGAAGGCACAGGCAGCACCATCACGGCCACCTTCTATGACCGGAACTGGACGCAGCTTGGTCAGGCCAGCCGTAATGATATTTCCAACAGCACATGCGTCTTCAACAATCCTACGTTTGAAACGACCCTTAATGCTGAAGCGGAATATGTGAAGATCAGCACGGATGGGGCCGATGCGTTCATGGTCGACCGCATTCTTATGTACCGTCAGGGCGTTGAGATTTCTGTCTTCGGTGCAAACAATGACCGCGGCTGGTGTCTGTCGACCGACGAGGCAGATGGACGCGGTAGCTGGGAATACGCAGCGGGCGGTATCTGTACATCAGAGCACACCTGGAGCTATTCGAATCTGCCGGTTGATAATCCGCGTGACCGGATCGTCGCTCAGAATGGTATCAGAACGACGCAGCGTTATTCCGTTGGCATCGACTGTTCAACTGAGAACATTACGAATGACTGGACGAGTGCCACCATCACGGCGACCTTCTATGACAGCAACTGGCGGCAGATCGGTAGTGCTAGCCGCAATGATCTGCATGAGAGAGCCTGCACCTGGACCACCCCGGAAATCGAAGCCACGACGAATGGTGATGCTGAATATGTGACGATCAGTACCGATGGCGGCGATGCCTTCATGATCGACCGTATTTTCCTCTATCGTAACGGTGATGAAGTTGCGTTATTCGGGGCGAATAATGACCGTGGCTGGTGTCTGTCGACTCAATCCGGCGACGGTGAGGGCGCATGGGCTTATGCGGCGGATGGCGTGTGCACATCTGAGCACACCTGGAGCTATTCAAACCTGCCAGTTGATAACCCGCGTGACCGTATTATCGCGCAGCGTGGCAATACGACGACCCATCGCTATTCGCTGGATATCGACTGCGACGTCGATGGTATTGAAAACGAAGGTACGGGCAGCCGTCTGACAGCTGTGTATCTCGACTCAAGCCGCAATGAGATCGGGCGGAGTTCTTTCCAGGAAGATACGAACGCTCCAATTCTGCCGATTTGCCGCGATATGGAGTGGGATACGATCGTCACCGGTACGCCGCGCTATCTTCAGATCCATACGGCTGGCAGTGATGGCGCAATGCTCGACCAGATCTTCGTCGAACGCGATGGCGTTGAGGTGAAGGTACTGGGTGGCAGCAACGACTCCGGTTGGTGCCTCTCCACACAGGAGAGCGATGCGCATGGCAGCTGGCAGGGACATGCCTACGAGAACACATGCCGGACCTATTGGGAATTTGACCTTTAGTTCTGGCTGACACCAGCTGGTACGCCCTTATGCCGGCTGGTGTCCTTTTTTTGCGAATGCGTGGGGACGCACGCGGAGGACCCAATGAAATCACCTGTGAAACACCTGATGGCGGCTTGCGCGACATTCCTCGTGCCTGCAATCGGCGCGAGCTCTGCACACGCGCTTGGCCCTGATGAGTACACGCCGCCTGCAGAAAACCTGCTTCAGCAAGTTCAGTCTATGACCGGTACGCAGGCTAATCTGATACGAACCAGCCTAGAAAACCTGACCCGACAAGACGGGGGGCTGATCGGGCCGGATGATCGGGTGCGCGGCATTACAATGACCGCAACAGGGCGGATCGTCCTGAGCATTTCACGCGAGTTGGCTCCCAATGCGAGCGCCGATGAATGTCGCGGCCTGTTGGTGTTTTCGGACACGATCGACGCGCAGACATCGCTGGAAGAGCTGACTTGGACGGCCTTCTGCCCAACTGCCATTGGCATGCCGAGCTGGGAGGCCGGAAGCATTCAGGCGACTGGCGAGGTGGTTGCTGTCGGCACGCGCGGCATGACGCTGTTCTATAAAATTGAGCGGAGTGACTACGTCACGCATTTTGATCACCTCACCCTTTATCATGAGATGTCTGGCGAGCGGAATGTCGAAACCAGCTATTCTGCAGGCCTTGTTTTCAATGACAGGGACAACCGTTTTTACACAATCAGCGCTGTGGGCTGGGCTGAATCGCGCACTGTGACCGCACGTCTTTGCCGGACGCAGGCGACCGATGTTCTGGCCTACCATGCGACGCGTTTTGGCGAATGCACGGAATTTGAGGCCCCGGTTTCTGGTCAGGGAGCGAACCTGATCATGGACTTTGATGGCAAGATGTATCTGGTTTCAGCGTTTTCTGGTGATGGATTCTATCCGGACCTGTCAGGCCGGACGCCAACCGGGCGACAAAGCGTTTATGCCGCTTCATGTGTTTTGCCGCCGCGCGAATGGACCGCTCAGGATGATGCAACCGTTCAAATGCGCCCTCAGGACATGTTCGAGGACATTCTGCGCGTGTCGGAAATCGAATACTCCGATTTTGATAACACCTCAGCCCGCGATGTGTTTACCGCAGATATTGGTAGTGCGGAGGAAGACGATATCTGCGTTCATGAGCGCCCTTCCTTCCGTCATGCTGGTGGCGTCTCGCTTCAGACGAATGGCAACATGCTCGGGCTATGGGCGGGTAGCGGTGTCGATGAGGATGGCATGTTTGAGTTCGCGGTCCAGCCGCTCAGCGTGTCGCGGCCAGATGAGCTCAACTATACGGTGGGATTTGATTGTTCTGTTGGTGATCTGACCAACGAATGGACGACCAGCACGCTTACCGCCACGCTCTACAGCCTGTATTGGGAAGAAGTCGGGCAGGCCAGTATTTCAGGTCCGGGGCAATATGCCTGCGATATGGGTGAGCCGACGATTGACGTCGCGGCGAGCGCCCGCGCTGACCATGTGAAGATCACGACCAGCGGTGATGACGGCTTCATGATTGACCGGGTTTCACTTTATAGCGGCGGCGATGAAATCGCCGAATTTCTTGCAGGCGACGGGCGCGGCTGGTGCCTGTCGACCGATCCGGGTGATGCCAACGGACCATGGCTGGCGGCCGCTCTGACGGGCTGTGAGACCGAGCATGTCTGGAGCCTTTCAGACCTGCGGGTACAGCAGATCAATTCTCAATTTCAGGAATAGGCCGCCCGTCAGGGGGGCGAAAATGCTCGCGATGTGTGTGAGGACGCAAGGAAGACGTTAAATGAGAGACGTATTGAAAACACTGGCCGTGCTGGCCTCATGTTCTGCGGTGACGCTCAGCTCGGGCTCCGCATTTGCGCAGTCCAATCGCAAGCCGCCCGTACCCCGTGAAGATAATCTGGTACGGGATCGAACACAGTATAATGACCAGTACACCGGTAGCGACTTTGGGATAATCTCGGGTGAAATGATCGAAGCTTGGGATCCAGCTGCCCCAATTTTACGGCCGGGTCATTATCGGCTTCTCATGGATTGCGATGTAGCCGGTGTAGAAAACGAGGGTACCTCAGGATTTTATTTTCAGGTCTGGACTTCGGACCAATCGACCGAACTTTATACGGATGGGAGGCGAGTTTCAGATGAACGTTGCAACGCTGACGAAGTTCAGTACGATTTTCAGGCATCCATGCACCCCGGGGCCATAACGTTCGAAGCCGATTCAAATGACGCACTCCTGATCGATCGAGTGAGATTAATAGACTCTCAGGGGGTTTTTCTGGACTGGGGTGAAGACGACGACAAAGGATGGTGCCTCTCCCTAGACGAGGAAGATGGAAGTCGCTCCTGGCGATTTGCCGCTGATGATACTTGTAGCCCATACCTTACTTTAGGAGGGCACAACGCAAGCACCGTAGTCCAAGCCGGTCGAACCGATACCGTCTATCGGTATTCAGTAGATATTGATTGCGATGTTACGGGCGTTGAGAATGAGGGCACAGGGGACCAGCTGATGATCAGCTATCTGAACGCGCAGGGCGAGACGCTCGGCATGTCCTGGTTCCATGAAGATACCAATGCGCCAATTCTGCCGATTTGCCGCGATATGGAGGAAGAAACGCTCGTTCGGGGCATTCCTACGACGCTTGAGATCCGCACAACCGGCTCTGACGCGGCGCTGCTCGACCAGATTTACGTCTATCGCGATGGTGTTGAAGTAAAAGTTCTTGGCGAGAGCAACTCATCTGGCTGGTGCCTCTCAACTGATCGGGGTGATGCCAATGGCAATTGGCGCGGCCATATATTTCAGGATCAGTGTAGTACGATTTGGCAGTTTGATCTCCGGTAATCGCCCAATCTTACCGTAGATCCCCCATGGGGGCGTCGGATTTCGGTCCGGCGCCCTTTCCTTATTTGGAGGACGGTTTTCCGCGACCGAAATCGTCGTCTGCCGTGTCCTGCCCTGCATCAATAATGCTTTTACGAATGCCGCGAGACCGATCAAAGAAACTGCGCAGCTGTTCGCCGTCACCCCAGCGGATTGCACGTTGGAGAGCTGATAAATCCTCATTGAAACGGCCCAGCATTTCCAGCACGGCTTCCTTATTGTTCAGGAAGACATCACGCCACATGACAGGGTCGGAGGCAGCGATACGGGTGAAGTCACGAAAGCCACCTGCAGAGAATTTGACGACTTCGCCCTCAGTCACGCTTTCAAGATCGTGCGCCGTGCCCACAATGTTGAAGGCGATGAGGTGAGGCAGGTGGGAGGTGATGGCAAGAACGCGGTCATGGCGGGAAACGCTCATTACCTCGACCGTACTGCCTAGCGCCTCCCAGAATTTCGTGAGCGTTTGCACGGAGGCTTCATCTTCATGCTCATCGGGCGGAGTGATGATGCACCAGCGGCCTTCAAACAATGATGCGAAGCCTGCATCCGGACCTGATTTTTCAGTACCGGCGATCGGGTGACCCGCAATGAAGTGGACGCCTTCTGGAATGTGAGGCGCGACAGCCTCCTGGACCGCAGATTTCACCGAGCCGACGTCTGAAACAATGGCGCCGGATTTGAGGGCAGGGGCCATGGCTTCTGCGATTTCGCCCATCACACCGACAGGCGTACACAAAATGATCAGATCAGCGTCTTTGACGCACGCCGTCACGGTGTCAGCAATTTCGCCAAGGCCAATCTCGCCAGCCCGCGCCCGGACATCCGCTGAACCATCATAAAGGCAGATTGTTTCGCAAGCGGAATGATCCTTTGCGGCGCGCGCAATGGAGGACCCGATCAGGCCAATACCAATGATTGCGAGACGGCTTACCGGGCTGGTCAAACTATCGTCCTGCCATGAACTGGCTGAGGACAGAAATGATCTGATCATTTGCCTCTTTTACGCCAATGGAAATACGCAGGCAGTCCGGCAGATTGTAGGATTTTACATCGCGCACAATCAGGCCGTTTTCGCGAAGGAAGGCATAGGCTTTATCCGCCGTGTAGTCGCCAGAGGACTGAAATTCAACGAGAATAAAGTTCGCTACGCTTGGGAAGACAGTAAGGCCGAGATTGCTGAGGGCTTCGGAAAGGCGAGCAAGTTCACGCTTGTTGAATTCTGCCGACTTATCCATGAAGCCTTCGTCCTTTAGCGCGGCAATACCCGCGATCTGAGCGAGGTAACTCACATTGAATGGACCGCGTACACGGTTGATCGCATCGATCACGGCAGCAGGGCCATAAGCCCAGCCGAGACGCAGTGCAGCAAGGCCGTGAATCTTCGAAAATGTGCGGGTCATGAGGACGTTTTCAAAGCTGCCCGCCATTTCCATTCCGGAAGCGTAATCATTTTTGACGACGTATTCTGCATAGGCTGCATCAAGCACCAGAAGCACATCTTCCGGCAGACCGGCATGCAGGCGTTTGATCTCATCAAATGGCAGGTAAGTGCCGGTCGGGTTGTTCGGATTTGCGACGAAAACGATCTTTGTCTTCTCCGTCACAGCCGCCAGAATGCCATCGACATCCGTGGTCATATCAATATCAGGCACGGAAACCGTTTTCGCGCCGGATTGCTGAGCAACAAGCTGGTAGACGAGGAAGCCGTGCTCAGACTGAATGATCTCGTCGCCTGCGCTCAGATAAGCGCGCGCCAGAAGCTGGAAGATTTCATCAGAGCCTGCGCCGCAAACAATACGATCAGCGCTCAGACCATAGCGTTCAGCGATCGCGCTGCGTAGCAAGTTGGACCCGCCATCCGGATAGGTCTCCATATGATCCAGACCAGATGCCAGAACCTCGCGCACGGCTGGTGAATAGCCGAGGGGGTTCTCATTGGAAGAGAGTTTATAACCTTTTTCAGCGGCAAGGCCGGGAACGTAAGGTTTGATTTCCAGAACATTTGGTAGAGGCTTCGGGCCCATGAGAGATCACCGTCATATCGTGTGAGCGTTATGAAGGCTGATCTAGACCAAACTCAGCTTAGATTGAACCCCGATAATCGTCAGGCTATCATTCCAGGGTCAGGCAGGCTTTGAAGGCTCGTCATCATTGGCAGCGAATTTCTGGCCAGGAAGGCTTCCGACGACACGCAGTCCATCAAGGCCGGCGGCACGCGCAGTCTTGAGGCGTGGGTCGTTTTCGCTAATGGAAACAGGTGTCTCGAACAGAACCAGCGTGCGCGCACGGGCAAATTCTGAGACCTTCAGGCCCAGTTCGCCAAAGATTTTACTGACCTTATGATGGTCATCATGCGCAATGAACAGTGTGCGGCATCCGGCGTGTTCTGTAACCGGACCTTTCGCCACAATGGCGATATTTGGCGATTGATTACCCAGAACTGGCCATGCGCCGATAATGCGCAGATTGTGATAGCGGCTTTCGTTCAACACCGGCCACCATTGGCCAGACCCGGCGATTGCGACCCATCCCATAACGCCGACCGTGTTATCGCTGTCGGCAATGGCGGTCAGCGTTTCGCGCGGATCGCTTTCAAATGTCATTGGAAGCTGATGGCCGAACAGGCCACGAGACTGGTCCCAGATGCGCATTTGTTCCGGCCCGGTCACCATAATGCGTTCAAGACCGGTGGCGATCAGATCGACCTGAAATTCTACACCCCAGCGCAGAAGAAGCTCATTGTGATTGGTCGTGGCGGACTGGCGCATAATGCGTTCCAGATTGGCCAGAATGGTCATGGCGGTTGGGTTGCCATTGCCGATCATTGCAGTGCGCAGGTGCTCGGACGCGACCGCACGACGGCGGATCGCGGTGACGAGATCCGTCTCGGCATCCTTCAATCGAGTTTCCAGCATATCCAGGCTCACGCGCTGTTTGTCTTCACTCATCCTCGCACCGTCCTTCTGACATGGACTGAAAAGGCCAGCCCTGCCTGAATTCAGAATCACTCCGTATTATGGACCGGGATAAAATTCGACGCATCCCTCAAATTTCGTGACACCATGGTTAAACCAGAGCGCTCTGTCGGTTCAATCATACCTTGGCCAACAATTGAATGGGCATAGATTTATTGCAGCGATTTCTGTGGATTGCGGCTCAAATGACGCACTCCGATCAAGCGCGGTCGACGACGTTAGCGTGGAAAAACCGTATCGGAGCGAGCAAGTATGCCAGTTGTTTCGATATCGAAATGACTGAAATTATCCGCCCATATAGGCGTTGGTGTAGGTATTGGGCCAGAGGAAATTCGTGAAGAGCACGGAATAGCTCTGCTCCAATCCGATCACGTGGTGCCACCATCCGACAGGAATGTAGAGGGCGTCGCCGGGGCCGATTTCGCATTCCAGAAGTTGTGGCCTACGCTCGGCAGGCGCGGCAAGCATGTCGTCCAATGACCATTGGCTGAAATACTTACGTATTGGTCGCATGCGTGCTTCCTCATAGGAGGGCACGATGTGCACTTTTTTGCGCCCGGCAACCTGAATGAGCAGATTATGCGTCAGATCGTGATGGAATGGGGTAAGCGTGCCTTGCGGTCCGATCCATAGAAAGCCGTCATTTTCCGATGTGGACTGTGTGTAGCCTGGAATATCGGAGAAATCTTCCCAGAGAGGAGCCAGCGCCTGGCGGTTGGCTGCGCCATTATTCGCCGTCACATACATATCGTTGGACGGTTTGCCAGAGCGCAGAAAGTCCGCCATTTCGCCGAATGGGATTTGGGTTTTAAGCTTCAGCTTGTCGATCTCGAAGGACTTGGTGCTCTCCCGGCCTTTCTGAAGTTCAATCGGCGTATCCCGGCCGACTTTGTCTTCCATATAGTCCGGTGACCATTTTGATAGGGCGGGCCAGTCGTCGACCAGACCGGTCAGAATGACCGGACGATGCACGCTATAATGCTCTTTCAGAAAGGTTTCTGGCGAAAGGCGCTCGTGGCGCGGAATGGTTCTGCTTTCCGGATGAAGCCGCTGTGAGGCGCGTTCGGTTTCCAATATCCAGTTTTGCCGCTGAACCATGTCAGAGATGGCAGATGCGCCCTGAAAAAACGGGTTCTGTCGGGCGAGCTGAATGTGCTTTTGAATATAGTCTGGCGCCCCATAGCCAGACAGCTGAAAACTGATCAGCTGTTCTGAGTGGCCCGCAATCAATCGTGCAGCGACTTCGCGGGCAAGGTCAGCGTTCAGGCTGGGCTGCGCGCTTGGCATGGGGCCGGTTCTGAGGACCATCAATAACTCCTTCTACTCCATCTTTATAAGGATGGAGCAGGGAGCAGGTAATCAGAATTTTATGACGGTTTTGTCAGCGTGTCGGAACAGGTGCTTCGCCGCGATAATCATAGAAGCCACGGCCCGTTTTGCGCCCCAGCCAACCGGCTTCGACGTATTTTACGAGCAATGGACACGGACGATATTTCGTGTCGGCAAGGCCATCATGCAGAACCTGCATGATGGAAAGACAGGTATCCAGACCGATAAAGTCAGCCAGTTGAAGTGGGCCCATTGGATGGTTCGCACCCAGTTTCATCGCTGTGTCGATGCCTTCAACCGTGCCAACGCCTTCATACAGCGTGTAAACGGCTTCATTAATCATAGGCATAAGAACGCGGTTCACGATGAAGGCCGGAAAGTCCTCAGCATTTGCGACGGTCTTATTGAGGCGCTCGGCAAATTTGAGCGCCATCTCATAGGTTTCCTGATCCGTCGCCAGACCGCGAATAACCTCGATCAGCTGCATGACAGGAACCGGGTTCATGAAGTGCAGGCCGATAAAGCGTTCAGGGCGGTCCGTGCCGGAGGCAAGACGGGTAATGGAAATGGATGAGGTGTTAGATGCGAGCCAGGCTGTTTTCGGAACCGCCTCTAGAAGCCCGTCAAAAATCGAAACTTTGACGGCTTCTTTCTCGGTTGCGGCTTCAATAGCCAGATCCACATCTGCAAAGCTGGAGAGTTGTGTTGAAAAACTGATACGGCCCATAGCGGCCGTCATCTCGTCCTGGGTGATCAGTTCGCGCGAGACCTGACGAACCATGTTCTTTTCAATGGTTTTTGTCGCTTTTTGCAGAGACTCTTCTGAAACGTCGCTGATCGCAACCTCATAGCCTGCGAGCGCGCAGACATGCGCAATCCCGTTACCCATCTGACCGGCACCAACGACGCCGACTTTCTTCAACTCAGTCATAACCAGCACTTATTCCGATTGTTTTTTCGGGACGCTATCACGAGCGTGTTGCGCCGCAACATGTTTTACTCACAATTCTGATACTTTTTAGGAGCGCTGTTGATGCCCCAAGGTCAGGCCTGCTTGTTTTTAAAGGTATATTGTCCGGCGGGTTGTCAAGCCCTGAACAGCAGATAAATCAAATTTATCAAGGCTATAATCAGGATTATCCGTGCCGCAACCCATGCAGGACGGTGCAGTTTCATGATTTTCTGGGCGGCCGCCGAACCCGTGCCGGTCCTGGAAATTGTCTTCATTTCCTGACTGACCTTCTCCCAGTGCGTCGGTGTCGTCCGGCCTGTCGCGATTTTTGCAGTGTCGACCAGCTGGCTGATCCAGAGGTTTTCGTGACGCGTGACATAGTCTCTGCCTGTCTGGTGAGACCAGCCAAAACGTTCATCCAGGTTCAGCAGTATCTCAGGTGAAAGACGGTCTGTCAGACGAGCCTTTTTCTCCCCATGCTTGGGGGCTGTCTCCTGGCAGACAAGATTTCGCAATCGGTAAGAGAGGAGCTGGAAGGCATCAATTCCTTCGAGGTCTTCACGGTCCAGAATGGCCAGCCATTCTTCCCAATTCTGGCAGGAAGAGGGTGTATCCATGAGCGTTCGGATATCTTCAATGCTTCGCGTAACCCATGCTCTGTCGTTTGCTTCATTAGACGCAGGTTTGAATGCCTGAGCGTGTCGCGTGACAGGTTCGAGGGGTTGCAGGTCCTCGATGTCGTCGCCTGAGGGTTCAGTGGGAGTGTCTGAGGGCGCGTCCCCTTCGGGAGGAGGGCCAAACGGATCAGGGTCGTTTTCAAACTCTTCCTGCAAATTGCTCTCGTCGCCGTCATATTCACGGTTGGCGGCATATGCGCGTTGTTCCTCTCGCCATTTGATCTGATTAAGCGCGGCTTCCATTGTCTGGCGCAGATGCATGAAGCCTTCCGGGTCGTCATCCGGCCGGGTTTCTTTCAGGCGTTTGGCGTAGGCGCGCTTTACGTCAGCGGCATGAGCGGTTTCACGGTTCAGCCCGAAATAGGCGAACACATCGTCAGAAGACATTCTTGTCTTCCAGCCGTTCCAGCATCGGTTCTATGCGCTGCCGGCACTCCGCAATCGTTTTGGCGTCCTGAGTGTGCATTGCGGTTTCAAAGTCATGAATGAAATGGCCGACCTGCTGTCGGTCGTGGCCCAACAGGCTTTCGAACAGAGTGGAAAGGCGCGCCATAAAGGCCGTATTTTCTTGCTGTTCGCGCGGATGAATCTTCAGGCCATCAAGCGCCTGAAGTCTTTGTTCAATTTCCTGCGGGGTCAGCGAGCCCGGATTGCCTTCAATGACGAGGCGTACTTCATTTCCATTGGAGACGATGCGCGCAATGACTTCCAGAATCCCGGAGGCATCATAGGTGAAGCGGACCTCGACGGCTTCCAGGTCTTTGGTGTTCTTCGGGATTGGCACATTCAGACTGCCAATCTGAACATTGTCTTTCACAAATGGCGCTTCGCCCTGAAAGATGCGCAGAAGGATAATGGTCTGGCCAAGCTTTACCGGATAAGTCAGGTGAGACCGGCTGACCGGCACGATGGTATTGCGTTCAATCAGCGGCGAGAAATGTCCTGCTTCAAAGGCATCCGGACCAACTTCGCGGGAAACCTCATAGCCCAGCGTGAACGGCGCGACATCGGTCATCACCAGATCGTCTAGCGCGGCATGGCGTGAGGCGAGGCCGGATTGAACACCTGCGCCCAGCGCAACAACATGATCCGGGTCGATCTCGTGTTCCGGGAAGCGACGGAAAAGACGCGTAATCAGCCCTCGTATACAGTCCATACGTGTTGCGCCGCCGACCAGAAGAATGCGGTCAATGTCTTCGGCCTTCAGGCCTGCATCGCTGATGGCACGCTGAATGGGAAGACGAATACGTTTGGTCAGCGGTTCGCATATTTCTGCGAATTTATCACGCGTGATGGAGAGCCGGTATTCTTTGCCTTTCAGGCTGAAGTTTGCGCCTGCTTCAAAAGATTCAGTCAGCTTGTGTTTGATTTTATCCGTCGTCGCGCGCAGACGGGAGGTATCCTCCGGGGACAGATCCTTTGTCTCTATCTCTGCGGTCTGAGCCAGATATTCCATCAGAGTATCGGTGAAGTCCTCCCCGCCCAGGAAGGCGTCGCCTGAGGAGGCGCGCACTTCCATGACACCAGAAAACATTTCCAGAATAGATACGTCGAACGTGCCACCACCAAGGTCGACGACGAGAAAAGTAGTTTCCGCCTCTCTGTCCTGTAGGCCATAGGCGAGTGCCGCAGCCGTTGGCTCATTGATCAGGCGTTCTACCTTCAGTCCCGCCATTTCGGCCGCTGTTTTGGTCGCGCGGCGCTGCACATCATTGAAATAGGCCGGTACGGAAATGATAGCGCGCGAAACTGAGTGCCCTAAATGGGTCTCTGCATCGCTTTTCAGCGATTTCAGAATAAGTGCTGAAAGCTCTTCGGCGCGGTATGTCTTTTTGCCAAGGCGAGTTTCATGGTCTGTGCCCATATAGCGTTTGAAACGGGCCGTTGTGAGATTTGGATGCGTGACCAGTCGGTCTTTCGCAGCCTGACCGATGAGCAGGCTTCCGTCATCGCCATAGCCGACAGCTGAAGGTGTCATGAAGCTGCCGAGAGCATTGGGAATAAGTTCCGGGCCACTCTCAGTGAAAACACTGATCAGTGAATTTGTCGTACCCAGATCGATACCTATGATGATGTCTTTAGCAGTCACTCAGCCTGTCTCCCAGCACTCACCATTCACTAGTTCTGTGACAATCAGAGGCTGAAGGGCAAGGGTGGGCGCGTAGAAAATACTGTAAAACTCGCATTTCACGGCAGAATGAATATCGTTCCGCATACGAAATTAAAATGCCAGCATGCCTAAGATTTCCCGCACAGACCTTCAATAAGCTGTAAACACACTCTGGTAGATAAATGCGCTGGAGTCTGGCGCAAATAGCGGAATTCGCGTCAGATATGGGTGTGTAATAGTGACTTCGATTTTCCATTTTAATGCTAGTGACTTTGTGAAAAGCAATGAGTTCTTATTGAAAAACGAAAAATCATTCTTACATAAAGTTCATGTTCAACATGAAAAAGGGGAGTACGTATGGAAAATTTAGTTTTCATTCTCATTGCAGTCGTTGTCGGCCTGATTGCTGTCAGGACTGCCATCAAATTCGTGCCCCAGGGCTATAACTGGACCGTCGAACGGTTTGGCAAATACACCAAAACGCTTGGACCTGGCATGCATGTCATCATTCCGATGATGGATGGCATTGGCCGGAAGATGAATATGATGGAGACGGTGCTGGATGTGCCGCAGCAGGAAGTCATCACCAAGGATAACGCCATGGTGTCCTGTGACGCTGTCGTGTTCATTCAAGTTGTGGACGCAGTTGCTGCCGCCTATGAGGTAAACGACCTTCATCGCGCGATCACGAACTTATCCCTGACGAATATTCGTACGGTTGTCGGTTCGATGGATCTGGACGAAGTCTTGTCCAACCGGGACGATATCAACGCACGCCTTCTTTCGGTAATTGATGCCGCGACCAATCCATGGGGCGTGAAAGTTACTCGTATAGAGATTGCCGACCTGACGCCGCCAGCGGACATCACAGAAGCTATGGCGCGCCAGATGAAAGCAGAGCGTATGAAACGCGCTGAAATCCTGGAAGCTGAAGGCAAGAAGCAGAGCCAGATCCTGCGGGCCGAAGGCGAGAAGCAGTCTGCAATTCTGGAAGCGGAAGGCCGCCGGGAAGCGGCGTTCAAAGATGCTGAAGCGCGCGAGCGTGAAGGTGAAGCTGAGGCGAAAGCAACGGCATATGTTTCCGAGGCGATCGCCACTGGTGATGTCAACGCGGTCAACTACTTCCTTGGTCAGCGTTATATCGAGGCCTTTGAAAAGCTTGCGACGTCCAACCAGCAGAAGACGGTCATAATTCCGGCCGAATTCTCCAGCATTCTGGGTACGATTGAAGGCATTCGCTCACTGGCTTCCGGTGTCAGCGGTGACCCGAATAAGTCTGGCCCATGGGGAGATCGGTCCTGATGGAAATCATAGCGCCATTATTTGAGGTGCTCACGCCCTGGCATTGGCTGGGACTGGCCCTCATCCTTCTCGGGCTGGAAATGATGTTCGGGACGTATGACCTGCTCTGGCTGGCTGGTGCCGCCTTCCTCACCGCGGCCTATGCCGTCATTGCGCCGGATGGGATTAATGGATGGCAGAGCCATCTGGTGGTCTTCTCTATCGCGGGCGTCGCTTTGATCGTGCTAGGGCGCACCGCCTTTGCCAATTTGCGCAAACCAAATTCGGATCGACCGACCCTGAATATGCGCAATGAATCCCTTGTCGGTAAGACGGCTGTGGCGGTTGGTGACTTTGCGGGCGGCGAAGGCCGGGTCAAAGTCGGAGACAGCACCTGGATGGCTCATGCGCGCCACGGATCAGTGATTGCTGACGGTATGGAGGTCACGATCGAGGATGTCGATGGGACCATGCTGATCGTGACGGCTTGATTTATCCGCTTAAAGCTGTATCGGGAACGCGCTGACGGTTTTTCTGTCAGCGCTTTTTTTTGTGCGCTGGGCGCATATCTGATTTTTGGGTCATGGGCATGCTCGAAAAACGGCACTTTTTGATTTTCGCGCTGACACTATTCGCTGCTATCCTGCCAACGGCGGCCGCTGAGACCCATCATGCCTCTGCTGATCAGCTGGACATGCGCCGCGAGACTATTCTCGCAGCAGCAGACGCTCAGAGTATCGAAGCCCTTACCCGCCGCGAGCGCACGAATGAAATTCTGGCTCTGCACGGCATTCCCGTGAATGAAGCTCTGCCAGCGCGCAATGCCGTTGAAGACACGACACGCCGCTCTCGTGACGAGGTTGTTGATCGTCTCATCGCGCTGACTATCACCGCTGTTCATGCCAGTGAAGCCGACGAGGCGTTGACCCTTTCGCTTATTGAACAATTCCGCGCCGATACGTTTTTCACTGAGGCTGAACAGGCGTTTCTGGCCGATCCTGACCCGGATATGGCGCTGCGCGCTCAGTATTCCTGGCAGTTCGAAAATGTCGAAGTTCTGCTCTGGGCGCTCGGCTTCCGGGATATGCTGCTCTATCCGAGCAATGAGTGTGATGTGGATGCGATTGCTAACACCATCCTCACGCTTGGAAATGACGGCCTGCGCTCACGTGCGCGCCTGCGGTCTCAGGCCGAGCTGATGGATCAGGCTGATTTTGTCTATCGTACGCACTGGGCCGTTCGCCAGGCTCAGCTCGAGCGGGAAGCAGTGCCTGCGGGTTTGCTCTGGGATGTCGTTTACGAGCGCCATTACACGCTCAATTGGTTGATTGGCTATATGGACCAGTCATGGGACGAGGTCTCAACCGACACCTGATCTTCTGTTGATTCTGAAACAGGAAATTTTGTGCGAAGAATTCGGCCTGTCAGGGCAGATAGCGACAGTATGCACGCTGCATATGGGCCGATCGAAGTCATCAAAGCGGTTATCGCGACCAATATGCATAAGCTCAGGCTGACAATCAGGTGCCAGACCGAACGTCGGGTGAGGGCGATTTCATTCGCATTCAGATCGAGCGCGTCTTTCTTGCGCAAAGCGTGACCATACATCCCGGCAGTGACCAGAAACACGCAGGCATAACCAATTGCAAAAATGCCAACAATGTTGCCGCTTTGAGCAAACCCCATGCCCGTTTCGATCATCCGGGACCAGTCTCCCAGCACCGCCCCCAGAACGTAGCCGAATAATCCATCGAATATGAAGCGCAGGGGATAGGCGATGAACAGCACGATCAATAGCAGAATGGCGTTCAGAAAGATGATCCATCGATCTGCGATATTATAGCGCCGGAAGAAGACGAAGTGCGAATTCCAGATCATGACGAGAATGCTGAAACCGGCAATGACGGGGACAATTTGCCAGAGGTGACCCAGTAATTCGTTATAATTTGTCGGCGGAGAGCTTGCCGATACAAGCATGCCAAAGGCGATGGCGAATACGATATCGGACAGGTTTTCAATGCGCGTGACGTTTTCGCCGCGCCATCTGAAATGCGGGTCGTGGTCGTAATGACGTACAATGGTATCGCGCAGCATGTCTTCCCCCGGATGCAGCCAGATTAAACTGTTTCAGTGGGGGTTTAACGTCAAGTTTAGTATCGCTCGCTTGGCTCTGTACGCGGGCTGGACTAGTTTCGCGCAAATATAAAATAGGAGCGGCAGATATGCCCGTGGCACAGGCCGGTGGCGGCGCTAAGAAAATTCTCTACACGCTGGCGACCGTAAATCGGATCGGTGTTGCCAAAGCTGCCAAAGCGCTGACCGCAAAGAATACCTGTAAGGCCTGCGCGCTGGGTATGGGTGGCCAGCATGGCGGCATGACGAATGAGCTCGATGAGTTTCCATCTGTCTGCAACAAGTCCGTACAGGCGCAGTCGACCGACATTCAGGATGAAATTCCGGTAGAGGTGTTCGACCATCCCTTAAGCGATTTTCGTGACCTGTCTCCGCGCGAAACCGAGCGCCTTGGGCGGCTTGGTTTTCCGGTTTTAAAACGTGCCGGTTCTGATCGGTATGAGAAGCTGGACTGGGATGAGGCGATGGCGTTTGCGGCGGATCGCCTGTCTGCTACCGCGCCAGAACGAAGCTTTTTCTATTCTTCGGGCCGGTCATCAAACGAGGCTGCATTTGTTTTTCAGCTTCTGGCGCGTCTCTATGGGACCAATAACGTCAATAACTGCTCATACTATTGCCATCAGGCAACCGGCGTGGCGCTGGGCAGTACGGTCGGAACGGGTACGGCCACGGTTGAGCTGGCTGACCTGCAGTCCTGTGATCTGATCTTTGTGATTGGGGCAAACCCGTCTTCCAACCATCCGCGCTTTATTCATCAGTTGAAAGCCTGCCGTGACCGTGGCGGTGAGGTGATCATCATCAATCCGGCCAAAGAGCCTGGGCTGCAGAAATTTGCTCTGCCTAAAAGCTCCAGATCATTGCTGTCGGGCGGTAGCGAAATTGCCTCCGAATATGTCCAGCCAAAAATCGGCGAGGACATGGCCCTGTTCAAAGGCATTGCGAAAGCGGTGCTGGAAGATGGTGCGCTGGATGAAGCTTTCATCGGCTCACACACTGAAGGGTTTGAGGCCTATATCGAGACGCTGCATGCGCTGAGCTGGGATGAGATCACGTCGCGCTGCCGTGTTGAAGAAACTCAGATCCGCAAGATCGCGAAGCTCTATGCAAACTCGAAATCTGCGGTCTTTGCCTGGGGTATGGGCATGACCCATCATCTGCATGGCGTCGAAAACATTGAAGAGATTGCAGCGCTGGCATTAATGCGTGGAATGATTGGGCGTCCGGGCGCGGGGCTCTTGCCTCTTCGCGGGCATTCCAACGTTCAGGGCGTCGGTACAATCGGTGTGAAGCCAGTTCTGGCTGAAGACGTGGTGTCGCGCATCGAGGCACGATTTGGGGTGACACTGCCGGCGGCCAAAGGCATGGACACTATGGCCTGCATGCAGGCAGCCGATCATGGTGAGATTGATGCGGCGGTGATTATGGGCGGCAATCTGTTTGCTGCGAACCCGAACTCGGAGTTTGCCCGCCGCGCACTCGATAAAATCGGGTTTAAACTGTTCCTGACGACCACCATCAATCAGGGCCATGTAGAAGGCTGTGAAAGTGGTGATGTTCTAATCCTGCCGGTGACGGCGCGGGATGAGGAGTGGGAGCCGACCACGCAGGAAAGCATGTTTAACTATGTGCGCCTGTCTGACGGTGGGATTCACCGTTATAAAGGCGTGCGCCCGGAAAGCCGCATCCTTTCTGAACTTGGTATGCGTATACTGCCCGATCTGCCTTTTGATTTTGACGCATTCGGGCGTCATAGCTCAGTGCGGTCTGCGATTGCGGAAGTGCTGCCGGAACTGGCTGATCTTGAGGATATTGATGTTGCGAAACGCGAGTTTCACATTCGTGGCCGTCTGATCCATAGCCCAGAGTTTAAAACGGCGTCTGGCAAAGCGAGGTTCTGTGCGAACGGACTTCCTGAACCTGATGCAGCCCGCCCGTTCACTTTGGCGACCTTGCGCTCAGAGGGGCAGTTCAACTCGATTATCTATGAAGAGCGCGATAGCTATCGGGGAACATCGCATCGCTGGCTGGTGATGATGAATGCCGAAGACATTGCGGCGCTGGGCAAACAGCCAGGCGACAAAGCCGATCTGGTTTCGGATGCTGGCCGGATGGATCAGGTGGAGCTTTATGCTTTTGATGTGCCGAAGGGCAGTATGCTTGCCTATTATCCGGAAGCGAATGTGCTGACAGGTACGGCTGTGGATCCCCGCAGCGGTACGCCAGCGTTTAAAGGTGTGAAGGTGAGTGTGGAATAACGATCAGGCGTTATCTGCCCGGAGGTTTCCAGCTTTCGGTGAAGTGGTTTCCACCTTTGGTGTGTCCACGTCGTAAGAGACGCGTTCGCCTTCAATCAGTGTGTAGAGATGCGCGTCTTCGACGGCTTGCATATCCACAGTGACTTCATCAGAGCCGTCTTCCGGCAGGATGATGCCTTTACCTTTTTCAGGATCAAATGATTTGACAGTGCCATTGGCCATGTCTGCTTCTCCTTTCGGATGGAGGCGGATTTCGCCTGTCCATTTAAATTGACCGAGATTGAGAAGAGGGTTTCGGTGGAGCGGGAAAATATCACCGCGCGGACCAAAAAATTCAGCTAATTTCGATAGAAGAACACTACCGCATCGAGCGGTTGTGTACAAGGTAAGTATGCAGCGAATGCCGGATGCGAAAACGCACCCGGCGCCGCAAAGGGCTTATTCTGCCGGGCCGAGATTGCCTGCAGACATTTTGCCAGAGCGTTTGTCTTTAACCAGCTCAAAAGAGACGCGGTCGCCTTCGTCGATTGTGCCGAGAGGGGACTGCTCAACAGCGCTGATGTGTACAAACACGTCATTGCCGCCGTCTTCAGGTTGAATGAAGCCATAGCCCTTGGTGGTGTTGAACCACTTAACGGTGCCAGTTGCCATATTAGAGGGTATCCTTGGAGTCGCGCGCTGGGCGCATTATGCCTGCGCAAATTTCATAGTTTCGAAATTGAGAAGAGGCCTTCAGCTGGAGCGCAGAGGTGGAAAAAGCGCGCGTCGCCTAGATCATCAGCTGAACATCGATAATCTCCGTCTACGCGAATAGGGCCGAATTGGCAAGGAATTCCAAAAATCACTGGTTTGAGCTCTGGTCTAGCGCTTGGAAATGACAAGTGACTGGACGGCCCGCCCGAAAAAGCCCTTCTCATCGGCCAGCTCACCATAGCCAAGACCGGACCCGTTATTTGAGATCCATGCGTTCGCTGCGAGCATGATCCAGTCTCCGACTGGCTTCCTTGAAAAGTGCAGTGTCAGGTCTGCATTGATGAAGGTCCACTTGGTGAAGTCGAGACCTGATCCGAACCCATTGCAATAGTCGCCTGTGGCTGCGGCGCGCATGAGTGGTGTGGTTGGCATGTCGCCAAAATAGGGCCTTGAAATATGAAACCATGCGCCACGGCGCATATGGGCTGGATGGCCGACCGCTTCCTGAATGGTGATGCCGTCATTGAAGCCATTAAAGCGCTCCAGAGGGATGCTCTTTCCGTCGCGTGGATAATGGTCTGTGGGTGGAGCGACCTCTTCTGGCGTATCAAACGTCTCTTCGCGAATTCGAAGAGCGGCTGCCCGGCAGACTTCTTTACCGTCAGAAATCAGCGTGATGTCGGAGGCCTGAATATTTCGGCCTTCACGCGTGATTTTGATGTCCACGTCCAATTCGCCCAGTGGAACCGGGCGCTTCAGGTCTATGGTCAGGCGTGAGACCTGCATCGGGACTTTAGATGGTAGTGTGTCGACCAGATGCGCAATCAGGCCAGCTGGAGCGCCGCCATGTTGCATGGTCGGGTCCCAGGGGCCTGCCGTGTGTTCACTGGCGATGACTTTCGTCCCGTCGAGCTCGAAATAAGGTTTCAAGCGATGTCCTCCCGTTATGTATAGTTGGCTAGACTGATCAGGAGTGACGCGCGTAAGTCAATGGCTTTAGTGAAGCTGTGAAAGGCGGCTAGCTTTTCAGATCTGAGGCCCGAAAAATGTCTTGTTTCGCTCGCGCCAGGCGGTTTCGCGTACGGCCGTCGCCGCCCGGACCCAGCTCCAGAACGAGGTCTGAAGGCTCCAGAAGATTTCCGTCTTCATCTACAGGGCGAACGCCTGCCAGAGCGAGGCCGGACTGCCGATCGACCAATCTCACAGGCTCATGGCCTTCGCCATAAAGCTCGCGATTGCCCCAGTCGATAATGGCCAGCATCACGCCTTCCAGCGAGCGGCCTTTATCCGTCAGGTCATACACATAGCTTGTGCCGCGATCGGCATAAGGCGTGCGGGTAAGCAGCCCTGCCTCCACAAGCTGCTGCAAACGTTCGGTCAGCAGATTTCTGGATATACCGGTATTAGTCAGAAACTCACCAAACCGGGTCGCGCCGTAGAAAGCTTCGCGAATGATCAGAAGCGACCAGCGATCGCCCAGAATATTCAGCGTTTCGGCAATGGCGCAGGGATGAGTGTGTTTGCGTGACATACGGTTCTCAAAAAACTCCTCTATCCATTTACGCAGATAATGGTTGCATTTCCAGACTAAATATTAAATGGTCCTGAAAAAAGACTAAAGGGAGCATGAAATGCCCAAATCTGAAGGCGTATGCCTTGTGATCGGCGCTGGCGATGACACTGGGGCTGCGATTGCTAAAGCTTTTGCGAGTGAAGGGCTGACGGCGTGTCTGGTGCGCAGGCCCCGCCACGCTGAAGCGCTGGAAGGTCTAGCCCAATCCATCATTGCGGATGGCGGTAAGGCGGTGGCGTGTCCCTGCGATGCGCGGGATGAAGAGGCAATGGCCACTTTGGTTGAGCGCATAGAAAGCGAGATCGGGCCGATTGAAGTCGCGGTTTTCAATATTGGCGCGAATGTACGCTTCTCTATCACTGAAACGACCGGCCGTGTGTTCCGTAAGGTCTGGGAGATGGCGTGTTTTTCAGGCTTCCTAATGGGCCGTGAGGCCGCCGCCCGTATGAAGATCCGGGGCCGAGGCACAATTCTCTTTACGGGCGCGACGGCAAGTGTGCGCGGCGCGGACGGCTTTGCCGCGTTTTCGGCGGCGAAACATGGGCTGCGAGCGCTTGCGCAATCCATGGCGCGCGAACTGGGTCCGCAGAACATTCATGTCGCGCACATCGTGATCGATGGCGCGATCGATTCCAATTTCATCCGTGAGAATATTCCCGACGTCGATGCGAAGCGTGATGACGACGCCATTCTGAATCCGGACGATATCGCGACCAATTATGTGATGCTGCACAAACAGCGAAGAACAGCGTGGACGCACGAGCTCGACCTGCGTCCATGGAAAGAGGCATGGTGAGGAGAACGCCTATGACAAAGACACTTGAATTCATTTTCGATTTTGGAAGTCCGAATGCTTATCTCGCCTATCAAATCATGCCGGATGTTCTGGCGTGTACAGGCGCTAAGCTGAAGGTTTCGCCTTGTCTTCTCGGAGGCATTTTTAAAGCCACGAGCAATCAGCCACCAATGGTGGCCTTTGGTGCGGTGAAGGGAAAGCTTGCCTATGAGCGCTGCGAGATGGAACGCTTCGTGGAGAAGTACGGCCTGACAGATTTCAGCATGAACCCGCACTTTCCGGTGAATACGCTTATTCTGATGCGCGGCGCGATTTATGCGGACGCGAAGGGTTTCCTTCCGGCCTATCTGGAAGCTGGCCTGAAAGCCATGTGGGAAGACGGGCAGAAAATGGATGACCCGGAGGTGTTTGTCGCTGTGATGAATGCCGCTGATCTGCCGGGTGATGAGATACTGGCTGCAACGCAGGACCCGGACGTTAAGGCGGGGCTTGTCGCAAATACGGAAGCGGCTGTTCAAAGAGGCGTGTTCGGTATCCCATCTTTCTTTGTCGGAGACGAAATGTTCTTCGGTAAAGACAAGCTGCGCGATGCTGAGGAAGAACTTTTGAAAGCCTGAAGATAAGAAAAAGGCGCCAGCATTTCTGCCGGCGCCTTCTTTCGTGTGTGGAAGCTTTGATTACGCTTTCAGGTCAAACCGGTCAGCATTCATCACCTTTGCCCATGTGACGGCAAAGTCTTTGACGAATTTCTTCGGTGCATCATCCTGAGCGTAAATCTCAGCATATGCGCGAAGGATTGAGTTGGAGCCGAAGACCAGGTCTGCACGGGTAGCCGTCCATTTCAGATCATTCGTTTTACGATCGCGAAGTTCGTAAATCTCCTCATCATCCGTGACCTTCCAGACATTGCCCATATCCGTCAGATTGACGAAATAGTCAGTTGTCAGCTGGCCAACGCGGTCGGTGAAGACGCCGTGTGACGTGCCGCCATGGTTTGTGCCCATTGCACGCATGCCGCCAATAAGAACCGTCATTTCCGGCGCTGTCAGGCCCATGAGCTGAGCACGGTCGAGCATCATCTCTTCAGCGCTGACCACATAGCTGTCTTTCACCCAGTTGCGGAAACCGTCAGCCAATGGCTCGAGCGGTTCGAAAGATTCGGCATCCGTCATCTCATCGGTTGCGTCGCCGCGACCTGGAGCAAACGGAACGGTCACTTTATAGCCCGCTGCGACTGCTGCCTGTTCCACGCCGAGATTACCCGCAAGAACGATCACGTCAGCAATGCTTGCGCCGGTTTCTGCCGCGATAGGCTCCAGCACGGAGAGCACACGGGAAAGACGCTCTGGCTCATTGCCAACCCAGCCTTTCTGCGGAGCAAGACGAATGCGAGCACCGTTTGCGCCGCCGCGTTTGTCAGAGCCGCGATACGTGCGGGCGCTGTCCCAGGCGGTGGAGACCATATCGGAGATGGAGAGGCCAGCGTCAGCGATTTTCGCTTTCACGGCATCCACATCATAGCTGGTGGAACCTGCTGGAATTGGGTCCTGCCAGATCAGATCTTCTTCTGGTACTTCAGGGCCGATATAGCGAACTTTCGGGCCCATATCGCGGTGGGTCAGTTTGAACCATGCACGAGCAAAGCAATCGGAGAAATATTCGAAGTCATTTCGGAACTTCTCCATATACTCGCGATAGATCGGGTCGACCTTCATCGCCATGTCGGCATCTGTCATCATTGGCATGGTGCGGATGGAAGGGTCTTCCACGTCCACAGGCATGTCTTCTTCAGCGATGTCGACAGGCTTCCATTGTTTGGCGCCAGCCGGGCTGGTGGTGAGTTCCCACTCATGGTCGAGCAGCATATCGAAATAGCCGCCATCCCATTTGGTTGGGTTGGTTGTCCACGCGCCTTCCGGACCACCGGTAATGGTGTAGCGACCATTGCCGGATTTGTTCGGGTTCATCCAGCCAAGGCCCATGTTTTCCATCTCAGCAGCTTCAGGTTCGCCGCCAAGTGCGCCTGCATCGCCATTGCCGTGACATTTGCCGAGGGTGTGGCCGCCAGCCGTCAGGGCTGCGGTTTCCTCGTCATTCATCGCCATGCGCTTGAAGGTTACGCGAACGTCCTGAGCTGTCTTTGCCGGGTCAGGAACGCCGTTTACGCCTTCCGGGTTCACATAGATGAGGCCCATGACAACGGCTGCGAGTGGGTTTTCCAGAGACTCCCGATCGTCTTTCGTTGGATAGCGTTCCTCATTGTCCGTCAGCCATTCTTTCTCAGACCCCCAATAGGTGTCCTTTTCTGGCGCCCAGATGTCTTCGCGACCAAAGCCGAAGCCGAAGGTTTTTAGGCCTGCCACTTCATACGCAGCGTTACCTGCGAGCAGGATAAGGTCGGCCCAGCTCAGCTTATTGCCGTATTTCTTTTTGATAGGCCAAAGCAGACGACGCGCTTTGTCGAGGTTGGCGTTATCCGGCCAGGAGTTCAGTGGTGCGAAGCGGATATTGCCTGAGCCACCGCCACCACGACCGTCAGCCAGACGATAAGAACCGGCAGAGTGCCATGCGAGACGAATGAACAGACCAGAATAGCTGCCCCAGTCTGCTGGCCACCAGTCCTGGCTGTCTGTGACAAGCGACAGAATGTCTTTCTTCAACTCGTCAAAGTCGAGTGTCTTCACCGCGTCGCGGTAATTATACGCCTTGTCGAAAGGGCTCGTCTTGCCATCGTGCTGGTGCAGAATGTCGAGGTTGAGTGTCTTCGGCCACCAGCTGGTGACTGACTCTTCTGTGTTGGTCATGCCGCCATGCATAACCGGGCATTTACCTGATGATCCGTCCATCTTTCCTCTCCTCGAATTGGGGCTGTGTGGTGCCCGCGAGTGTGAATTAAACGTCGAATGGGACAGATGGTTTCGTCACCAATCTCTCCCTGTTGAGGACAAAACTAACTCATTTACCCCTCAAGGTAAAATTGATTGTACGAAGTATTGGTATTAAAAAATTTTATATATTTATGGTGCGGCGCGCCATTTATCCGGGTTCGGATTGACTGTGTTCATCCGGCTGCGAGGAATGTTGGGGCTTTCGAGGGATGTTGCGGCGCGAAGAGTGTGACGGCTTGGTTGGTCGCCCGCATGTAAATCAGATTTTTGCAGGACAAAAAAAATCCCGGGCGAACCCGGGATTTGGAGTTTCTGCTTCAGATCTGGAGAGGAGAAAGCGGTCCCAAGCCGCCGACCTGAAGAAGATTTCGAACGGATCAGCTCTTCTTCGCGTAAACCGGGAACATGCTCGCATCGCCATAATCTTTGATCGGGTCGATGGTTTTCAGGGCCTGCATATCTTCGTAGGAAATATCGAAATCGAGCTCGGCATTGCTCTTCATATGGTCGGGATTTCCGGTTTTTGGCAGCGGGAGCAGGCCGAGCTGCAATACGTAGCGAATGCAGAGCTGAGGGACGCTGACATCATATTTATCCGCAACGGATTTGATTGTCTCATTGTCCAGAATTTTGCCGTGGCCGATCGGGGAATAGGCTTCGACAAGAATGTCTTCGCTCTGACAGAAGTCGATCAGCTTGAAAGGCGTGTTGCTGACATGTGCGAGAATCTGATTGACCATTGGTTTGACAGAGGCGTTGGAGATCAGGTTCTGCAGGTCTTCTGTTTCGAAGTTTGAAATACCGATTGCTCGAATTTTGCCTGCCTGATGGGCTTCTTCCAAAGCTTTCCATGCTGCGAGATTGCCTTCGAAATAACGGTCTTCGCCGTTGAACGCTTCCCATGGCTGGGGGCTGTGAATGATCATGAGGTCGATATAGTAGAGCCCGAGATCTTTCAGTGACCCTTCAATGGATGCAACGGCACCTTCATAAGTTTTGAATTCTGCGCCGAGTTTCGTTTGTACGAAAAGGTCTTCCCGGGCGACCCCGCTGGTTCGGATGCCTTCGCCTACGCCGTTTTCGTTACCGTAGGCCTGTGCCGTATCGATATGGCGATACCCCTTTTCGATAGCCGCTTTGACTGCGTTTGCTGCATTTTTGTCCTCAATCATCCATGTGCCGAGGCCGAGTTTCGGAATTTCAACGCCATTGTTGAGTGTGTATGTGTCCTGAAGGATCATAATCTTCTCTCTGTTCTGAATTCTGAGGCGAGTGCGCGTCAGTTTGAGCGCTACTCAGCGTGCTCAATGCGTGCCTCGAGCGTGGATGAGGATTTGAACGCATCGAGCGGGCCGGTAATTCTGCCAAGCTTCACCAGACCCGCGGCGTATTCGAAATCCTCATAAAAAATCGCGAGATTGCCCCACGATGCATAGAAGGTGATGTCGCCTGCACTAGGCTGGTGGCCAGCTGGGGAATTGCCGGAGTTCAGGCGCTTTGGCAGGCGGCTCACTTTTTCTTTGAGCGCGTAATCGTTGAGCGTGAGCGTCAGGGGCAGAAGCGATGCAAAATGTTCTGCTGGAGGGCTGGCATTCAGCTCGCCCTTCAAAGCCTGACCGTCAATAGTGATACATATCCGGGTCATTATATGACTCGCCTGTGCGGCTGTTCTGGCGGCGACTGGTAAAGGTCACCGCCAGCGCCAAACGGGTTAGAATGTTGCCGCGTCGATGACGTAACGATAGCGGGCGTTTTTGTTCACAACGTCTTCCCACGCCTGATTAATGCCCTCTGACGGGATAATCTCGATCTGCGGAGCGACACCATTTTCGGCGCAATAATTCACGACATCCTGTGTCTCTTGCATGTTGCCGATGAGGGAGGCGTTGAAGTTTACCCGGCTCGCAGCAAGGCCGAGCGCGTTCACTGTTACTTCAGAGCGTTCCGGAATGCCAACCTGTGTGAAGAAGCCGCCTGGTTTCACGACGGATGCATAGCCAGCAACATTGTACTGATATGGAATGGTCGAAATCATGCAGTCGAGCTGGCCCGCATAGTCGCCAAATGCGTCGTTACTGTCGACCAGGATGACTTCTTTGGCGCCCCAGCTGAGAATGTCTTCGCGCTTGGCTTCTGTCGTCGTGAAAGCATAGACATCTGCGCCTTTGGAGACGGCAAGCTTCACAGCCAGATGGCCGAGGCCGCCAATGCCTGCCACGCCGACTTTTACGCCAGGGCCAAGCTCGAATTTCAGGAGCGGTGAATAGGTCGTCACGCCAGCGCAGAGCAGCGGTGCAGCTTCTTCAAAGCTGATCGTCTCTGGAATGTGCACGGCGTAATGGTCGCGTACGACAATATTAGTGGAATATCCGCCCTGAGAAATACCCGTTGGTGAGCGCTCGTCCGGATAGCCGTAAGTAAACACTGTGCCCGGGCTGTATTGCTCGCCGCCATGGGCGCAGTCATCGCCCGTGCAGCCATCAACCATACAGCCTACGCCAGCACGGTCGCCGACTTTGAATTTCGTTACATTGGCGCCAACCGCGGCAACAATGCCGACAATCTCATGGCCTGGAACCTGAGGGTAGATCTGTTCGCCCCAATGGCCCTTTTCCTGGTGAATGTCTGAATGGCAGATGCTGGCATATTTGATATCGATCAGGATGTCGTTTTCGCCGACTGCGCGGCGTTCGAATGTCCATGGGACCAGCACGCCGGATTCGTCAACGGCAGCATAGCCTTTGGATTGGATAGTCATTTGTGTTCCTTCATTGGTGGAACCGAAAGCCGGTGTCATGCCCGATAACAGCATGCCGGTGCCTGCGAGCGTTGAGGTTTGCAGGAAGGCGCGGCGATTAGTATCGCTCGCCTTCGGCGTTTCGGATTTGTCGTTGGAATTACTCATTGGGTCGTCCCCTTTTGTTTTGGGCGGGGTCAGTCGTCTGAGCCGGTGCCGTAGTATTCTTCGTCCGTGACGTGATGCATCCAGTGGACTGGGGTTCCGTCCTGAACTTCCTGAATAGCGATGTGGGTCATGGACGAGTCAGGCGTTGCGCCATGCCAGTGAGGCTTGTCTTTCGGGCAAAGCATGATGTCGCCTTCATAGAATTCGACACGCTCCTCGCCTTCGACCTGTGTCCAGCCAACGCCGTCCGTCACGATGAGGGTCTGACCCAGCGGGTGGGTGTGCCATGCGGTACGCGCGCCTGGCTCAAATGTTACGATGGCGCCTGAAACGCGGGATGGTTCATCCCGGGAAAAATTGCCTGTGATCGTTGCGCGCCCTGTGAAGTAGTCTTCAGGGCCTTCAACGGAAACCTGATCGGCTTTGCGCATAATTTCCAATTGCTCTGCTCCTGCATGGGCGCACGCGGCCTGCAGTGTGGATAAAGCGAGAAGGGAAAATGTGGTTCGGATCATGCTTATCTCCTGACACCCTGGTCGGTGCGCTGTTGCGCCAACACGATGACGGCGCTTGTTGAGGAGAAGATAGCGATCTCAGAGGACGAGATTAGCGGGCGTTTGACCAATGAACTGTTGAGCTATATTCATCAATAAATGTGGAACAAATACAGCGTTCACGCGATTAAACCGATTGGCAAATTTGAGATCAAATGGATATTTCTCGCATAGATATCGCCGATTTCGTGTACTTTATGTCGATTGCTAGGTGGGGAAGTTTCCGGCGCGCTGCCGCCGAACTGGACGTAACACCTTCGGCACTCAGTCACGCCATTCGCAGTCTTGAAGAAAGGCTGGGTGTCAGATTGATCAACAGAACGACGCGAAGTGTGACACTGACCGCTGCCGGTGAGGAACTTCGCGCGAGCATTGATGCACCCTTTCATGAAATTGCGGAGGCGCGCGAGCGACTGAACAGATATCGCGACGCGCCCGCAGGCCGGGTGCGGATCAATATGCCAGAGGATGCGTTCACGCTGTTGATCGAGCCGGTAATGCCCATTTTCGCAGATCGCTATCCAGATGTGGAGGTGGATGTGAGTGTCACCAACCGGCTTATCGATGTGGTGGATGAAGGCTTTGACGCTGGCATTCGTTATGGTGGTACCGTCCCGGAAGATATGATTGCTCAGCGTCTCAGCCCGGACCTTGTCTGGTTTGCGGCGGCTTCACCAGACTATCTTGAGCGCAATGGCATACCGGAGCATCCGGCAGATCTGCGCCGACATAAATGCATCCGGATCAGGCTCGGCAATGACAAGGTCTATGACTGGGAGTTCGGCTCATACGGTCAGGAGTTCAGCGTCACGACGCCGGGGCAGATGACGGTCGATAATACGCGCGCAATGCTGAGCTTCGGTGTTTCCGGTCTTGGGATAATTTATGCGACCCGTCCCGTCCTAGCGCCATATCTGGGTAGTGGGCAGCTGCAGCTTATCCTTGAGGATTGGGGCTCGCCCGATGACGGCTTCCACATCTACTATTCGAGCCGCAGGCAGGTGCCGAATGGCTTGCGGTTATTGATTGAGACAATCCGGGAGGTTGATCCGCTGGGAGGTAAGGCAGGATGAACGGTTGCGCCCTTAAGCCAGATGCAAAAAACCCGGCCAATGGCCGGGTTTTTCATGAATTAGATTGCGTGGCTGACCTTACAGCGCGTCGGTGAGTTCCGGCACGGCGTTGAACAGGTCAGCAACGAGGCCGTAATCAGCAACCTGGAAGATTGGTGCTTCTTCGTCCTTGTTGATCGCGACGATGATCTTGGAGTCTTTCATACCTGCAAGGTGCTGAATGGCGCCGGAAATACCGATGGCGATGTAAAGCTCAGGCGCAACGATTTTACCGGTCTGACCGACCTGATAATCGTTTGGTGCATAACCAGCATCAACAGCTGCGCGGGATGCGCCGATTGCTGCGCCGAGTTTGTCTGCCAGTGGCTCGAGGACTTTGTTTAACTCTTCTTCAGAACCCAGTGCGCGGCCACCAGAAACGATGCGCTTAGCAGAGGTGAGTTCTGGACGATCGCTTTCAGCGAGCTCTTCAGAAACGAAAGCAGACTTGCCAGAACCAGTTGGTGCGTCGATCGTCTCGACAGCAGCAGAACCGCCATCAGCAGCCGCTTCGAAAGCCGTACCGCGAACGGTGACGATTTTCTTCGCGTCAGAGGTTTGAACAGTCTCGATTGCGTTACCAGCGTAGATCGGGCGGACGAATGTGTCAGCAGACTCTACAGCGATAATGTCAGAGAGCTGCATCACGTCCAGCTTCGCTGCGATACGTGGAGCAACGTTCTTACCTGTCGTGGTCGCTGGTGCGAAGAAGGCATCATAGCCATCCATCAGCGGAACAACGAGTGCTTCGACAGCTTCTGCCAAAGCTGCTTCGAGAGCGTCGCTCTCAGCAACCAGAACTTTGCGAACACCAGAGATTTTCGCGGCAGCTTCAGCAACGGCGCTGACGCCTTTGCCTGCTACGAGAATGTCGATGTCACCGCCGAAAGCGGCAGCAGCTGAAACGGTTTTTGCGGTCGCGTCGCCGAGGGACGCATTGTCATGATCTGCGAGTACGAGAACAGCCATATCAGATCGCTCCCTTAGCTTTGAGTTTAGAAACAAGCGTAGCGACGTCTTCGACTTTTTCGCCCGCTTCGCGAACTGGTGGCTCAGTCACTTTTACAGTGGTGAGACGCGGTGCAACATCAACGCCGTAATCACCGATCTCTTTCATGTCGATCGGCTTCTTCTTCGCTTTCATGATGTTTGGCAGAGACGCATAGCGCGGCTCGTTCAGGCGAAGGTCGGTCGTGACGATTGCTGGCATGTCGAGCGCAACAGTCTGAAGGCCGCCGTCAACTTCGCGAGTGACGTTAGCTTTGCCGTCAGCGATTTCGACTTTTGAAGCGAAAGTACCTTGTGGCCAGTCGAGCAGAGCAGCGAGCATCTGACCGGTCTGGTTGGAGTCATCATCAATCGCCTGTTTGCCGAGGATAACCAGCTCTGGGCTTTCTTCAGCGACAACAGCTTTAAGAAGTTTAGCGACTGCGAGTGGCTCAACTTTTTCGTCGGTTTTGATGAGAATGCCGCGATCCGCGCCCATAGCGAGGGCGGTACGCAGGGTTTCCTGAGCCTGTTGTGGGCCTATAGAAACAACAACAACTTCAGTTGCTGTGCCAGCCTCTTTCAGGCGAACCGCTTCTTCGACGGAGATTTCGTCGAATGGGTTCATGGACATTTTGACATTTGCGAGGTCGACACCTGACTGGTCAGGCTTAACACGCGCTTTGACGTTATAGTCGATAACCCGTTTGACGGGTACCAGGACCTTCATGGCGTTCTCCGTGATCACCGCAGGGCGTTATTTCCCCGCTTATTATTCTTCCGTGTACCTTCTTGCCAATACACGTTCGCTGCAGGTGCTAAAGGCTCCATTGGGCGACGTCAAGCTTACGCAAGCGTAAGCAATGTTAGCTGCCTTTACGCGAAACAAAATTGTGTATCCGGCATGAATGTCATGTCTTTAGAGAATAATTCACCGGAGCGCCAAAAAAAGACCCGGCGTCAGATTTTTCCGACAGGCGAAACCTTTCAGGGCGAAGGCGTGCCAGTGCGCAGGAGTGTATCACGCCGGGCATTTGGCAAACCCTGTGCAAGATATCCGAAAGTGCCGTTTTCGTTCAGGTCTTCTGCGGCTGAGACGAAGGTGCCGAGAAGCGCTTTGTAGAGCGATGAGCCGAGGCTCACCCGCCGGACGCCTGCTGCCGCAAGCTCTGGAACGCTATGGCCTGCAGGGCTTGGGCCCAGCACATTCAGTGGGCGGTCAATTTCAGAGAGGACGGTTCGGATTGCAGAAAGGCTCGGCAGAAAGGGTGCATAGAGCACATTTGCCCCGGCCTCCTGATAGGCTTGCAGGCGGGTTATTGTGTCTTTCAAATCTTGTCTACCGCGCAGGTGATTTTCTGCGCGGCCGGTTATCAGGAAGGGAAAGGGCAGGGCGTTTGCCGCATTAACTGCCGCCGCAACGCGTTCGGCGGCGTGTTTCACCTCATAAATTGTATCGTTTTCCGGATCATAGTCTTCGATAGATCCACCCACGAGACCGGTCTCTGCTGCGAGGCGTATTGTTTCCGCGCACATGTCGGGCGCGTGGCCATATCCGTTCTCAAGGTCGGCGGCGATGGGCACATCAACGCCTGCACATAAAGCGCGGCAATGGTCGAGCTTTTGGTCGCGGGTCAGTTCATAGTCGAGCACGCCAATTGAATTGGCATAGCCTTGACTGGTGGTGGCCAGCGCCTGAAATCCCATGCCGACAAGCATACGCGCAGACCCGACATCCCAGGGATTAGGTATGACGAAGCATCCATTGGAATGCATGGCTTTAAAGGCTTCAGCTTTTTCTGATTGTGATCTCATCTGGCCCTCCCGCAGCGATAGATGAGCGCGACGAGGCTCAAAGCGCAATGCGGGAATGCGATAAGGCTGACATTGTGATCTTAGCTCTTCTGGAATGCCAGAAAAGTAAGGGGTGGAGCCGGGTGTTGACGGGGAAACCGCGGGCGAGCGGAACGAGGGCCGAACACCCGGCGCCGGGCAGCCTGCTGGGCTATTGAGGCTGCCGTTCGGGTGTTAGTTGCTGCTTGGGCGCGGAATGTTTGAAACACGTGGGCCGAGCGTCGTGCGTGGCAGTTCGCGTTGAACGCGCGGAGCCAGGCTTGATGTGCTCATGATTTTCTCGGACTCGCCTGACTCAGAGCCTGCTTGCAGGGCGTCACGACATTCACGTGGCTGTTCCTAGCAATCAATGCGGCCGCCATCCCGGCCAGGCCATACATAGCGTTTGTCATCCTGATTCACATAGGTCGTGCCGTCAGGGTAAACTTCCATATGGATTTCAGTTTCAGGATTCTCTTCCGCGGTATCCACCTGAGCCATAGCTGGCAGGCTGAAAGCAGTCATAGCTGTTGCGATAAATGTAGCTGCGAGAGCTGTTTGAATTTTTTGCATGAGTTTTGTCCTTTTGGGCTATCCCACACGCGGTTACGTGCGGTGCAGCCCGAAGCGGCCAAAATTCTCTGCAGAAAAGTCAGTGGGCGTGTTTCACGCCATTAGCGGTTCGCGCCGGGCACCCATTTTACGTCGCTTGCGCCATTTTCATTGGCACGTCGGCCTGCCACAAACAGCCAGTCTGACAGGCGGTTGATGAAAGCGAGCGCTTCGGCCGAAATAATCTCTTCCGGATCATTATAGGCTTCGGCGACATGGCGTTCGGCGCGGCGCGCAGTCGTGCGGCCAAGATGAAGATAAGACGCGAGCGCAGAGCCACCCGGCAGAATAAAGCTGTCGAGTGGGGCAATATCGCCATTCATCTGGTCGATCTCAGTTTCGAGGCGATCAACCTGTTTCTGGACTATGCGAAGTGGTTCCCAGTCGAGGTCTTTGCCGCGATCTGGCGTTGCGAGGTCCGCGCCAAGGTCAAACAGATCGTTCTGAATACGGGAGAGGGCTGCTTTCAGCCAGTCGTCATCGGTACAATTGAGTACGGCAAGGCCAAGGGCCGCATTGACTTCGTCTACTGCACCATAGGCGGCCACGCGCGCGCACCACTTCGGAACCGGCTTGCCTGTTGCTAGCCGTGTCGTGCCTTTATCGCCTGTGCGAGTGTAGATTTTGTCCAGCTTGACCATGGCGTGCTCCCCTTATGACCTGTTCGTTTCTCTGTGCAGGCTTTTAGAAGCTGATCATTCCAGATGCAAAGCCAACACCGACAAGTAGCAAAATCGCGATGAACTGAAAGATCACGCGCAGGCGCATCAGTTTATTTGAGCGCGTCGTCTGCTCATCATCGGTGCGTACCAGATTGACGATGCCGAGGATCAGAATGACGACGAGGATCGCCATGGCGCAATACATGGCGATTGTGAGGGTCTGTTCCATGAGAACTCCGTTTGTTTCTCGAGACATATGGACCTTTCAGGCCGCGATGAACAGGCGTGAATTGTCACGGGGGAAGATGTGCTAGGCGCTCCGCTTTTGAAGAGCTCGCAAGGCTTGCTGCAACCGTAATGAAACCAGATCGCGTCATGGGCATTGTTTCTCCATGGCTTCATTACCGCATATTTCTTTACCCTTCACGGGATCGCACGCTTCTGGCCAAAAAAGTCGCTGGCGGTCTAAAATCTCAGAATTTCTGGACAGTAAATGGGCTTTGCCCTTTTGCGCCCTCATTGGTTTTCTGGAAAACTCAATCATTCTGTTTGCGATGGAGCCGCTCTTCCTGCCAGCTATGGCGAGCCGGGGGCGCGAAGCGTGGAAAGTTGCGGCCGCGCTGCTCGTGGGCAATGTGATTGCCGGCATCATGATGTATTTTCTGGGCATGTGGGCAGCCGACGTTCTTATCGAACCCATCTTCGCCATGTTCAATGCGTCTGGCAGCTATCATGAGCTGACAACTGAGTTGCAGCAGGATGGATTCTGGCCGCTCTTCATGGTCGGCGTGACACCGATCCCGTTTCAGCTGGGTGCAGCAGCTGCGGGTGCCGCTGCCTTTAGTTTCCCGCTTTTCCTGCTCGCTGTCGGGATTTCCCGCTCAATCCGATATTTCGCCGAGGCGGGCATCGTAATGGCGCTCGGTGAACGTGGCGAGAAATGGATTGAGGCTCATGAGCTGGAAATCTTCCTGCTCGGCATCGGTGTCTTTATCGGTATGGCCGTCGTCTACTTCCTGTTCTGATCACAGGCGCAGCGGCAGACTAGTGGTGCGGGTCGGTATTGATCTTCCCGCACTTGCCGCATTTCACGATCAGGCCATGGGCGTCGTGATGCGAAACATTGACGAAGAGCTTGGTTTTACACGCACCGCAGCGATAGGTCTCGTCGCCATCACCTTCTTTGACCGGTGAGCCCTTTGTGTGCTCCAGAACCTCAAGGCCCGCGACAGCGGTTTCTGGTACGATTTTCATATCAAACTGAGGCATGGCTTCTTCCGACTCACTGGTTGAGCGTTGAACTTATCAGAGAATTTGGGCTGTTCCAGAAGCGATCTTTGTCTGCTGTGGGATTTCACCCACGCATGGGTGGATATTTACAGGCTGTGGGTTAGAAATTGAACGCTCTGGGCCTTGGTGCCTGATAAGTCTGTTGGTCCATGCTACTTTCCTGGAAACACAAATTTCTCTTCATTCACGTTGCGAAAACGGGTGGGACGGCGCTGTCTCAGGCGCTGACACCCTATGCGCGATTTGAAGACAGGCTGGCATATGATGGGCTTGGCGTGCCGGGTATGAAAAAGGCTCTGGGGCTTGCGGCGCGAGGCGGTGATGCCATTGAGAAGTTCTCAGGCCTTCATGCCCATGCGCGTTATTACGAAATCGAGAATGCCTTCGGGAAAGACAAGCTCGATCCGCTATTCAAATTCGCATTTGTCCGTAATCCGTACACGCGCACATATAGTCTTTACTCTCATCTGCGCCGCACGCCCGGCCATCACTGGTATTCTCTCATCAAGGATCAAAGCTTTGAAGAGGCTTTGCCCCTGATGATCGAGCAGGATTGGGTCACCCAGGCTCCGTTTTTCTGTCAAATGCCGCGCCGCGAGATGCGGGTGAATTTTGTGGGGGCATTCGAAGCGATGGGGCGGGATGTTGCTCATGTCGAACGGCGCACCGGTCTTGAAGAGAAGCTGAAACTGGAGCGTGTGAATTTCGATCCAAAGCCTATGCCAAGATTACGGGATCTTTTCGGCGATCAGTTCAAACCGTTCCGAAAGGCCACACGCCATGAGTTTGAAATGTTTGGCTATTCGATGAATATCAACCACGCCCATATGCCGCCGGAAACGGGCGCTGTTGCATGCAGCGTTGAGAAGCCAGAAACGGCCTAATCCTTAGCAGGTTTACGCGGCTTTTTCGGTTTTGGCGCGGGCAAAGCGGCTGTGGTGATGCGCAGAAATTCGCATACCCAGTCGCGATCTTCCAGCTGATCGCCTGTGATGTGAAAGTGTGGTTTGGCGTTTGGGTAGGGCGAGCCTTCGGCCTGATCTGGTGAGAACTCCCGGCCTTCATCAGTCGGCTTTATAAACAGCTCGTCATCGCAGACCAGAGCGACGAATTTGCCATCACAATAGATGCCAAATTCGCCGAACATTTTGCGCGCGGAGACCCTTCCGGCTTCCCCGATCTGCTCGAGGACATAGTCAACGGTTTCCTGTCTTGATGCCATTTTCGTTTTCCAGCTGGGCCTGTGCACTATACTGGCGGTATTCCTCGCATTCCTGAAGTCAGAATCTGTCAGGAGTTCACATATCGCTGATAACAGAGACCAGAGAATTCAGGACGACATCTTCACCGGACGGGACAATGGGTGTCGGGATGAAAAGATCAGGTGTGACGCAATCGGAGACAGGATCTCCCGACGGGCGAATAATATGCGCCTTCGGAAAGCCCACAACGAGCCCTGTTTCTGGTAGGGTAAAGCTTTCCATCGCGCCATAGGTTGTTGCCATGTCTGAGGTCTTCTCGCCAGCGATGATGCCCCAGCCATAGTCCTGAAAAATGGCGGCGGTCGTCGTGGCATTTGAATAGGAGTGCCGGTTTACCAGAATGTAGACTTCGCCCTCGAACCTTTTGTCGTGCCGGGGCTGGACCCATGGGATTTCGAACTCGAATGTCTCGCCGCGCGGCGTTGCCGCAAATGCGCGGGCCAGCAGTGCGGAGACGCCGCCCGTCGGATCATTACTGGCCTCAAGTCGCCTCTGGTTGGAGGTCGCGGCCTCGTCACTGGAGCGGATCAGGAACTTCGATGCAAACCGAAAGGGTTCGTCTGCAATCCACGCGATAATGGGATCGCTGAAGGAATTGTCGCCGCCTGGATTATCGCGCAGGTCGATGATCAGCGTTTCTGCGTCTTCTGAAAAGAAGGTTTCAAAAGAGGTATCCACGAACCGGATGAAGGCGGTGGGGTCCCAGACGTTGTCGGGATCTTCAAAATTGTAGAAAGGTCCTGGACGCAGATAGGCGATTTCATCCGTCAGCATGGTCGCCTCACGGGTTGCTGCGTCCAGGGCGAAAACTTGCGGTGCGTTGGCAGACACGGCCTGCATTTCAGCGCGTGTCCGTGCCGGAATTGTCAGCGGGTCAGATATCAGACCATCGCGTTTCAGCCTGAGCTGAAAAGAGTCCCGCTCTCCGAGCTCGACCCAGAGATATCTGGCGAAGGAAAATTCCAGAAGAGCGCCGGCCATATAAGAGGTGTCCGCGGATACATGGGCGGCGGTTCGTTGTAGCCAGTCTGTCATGCTAATGCCGTCGATCGAAATGATCTCATCGCCGACCGAAAGCTCGCTCACACCTGAATAGTTTTCGGCGATAAAAGCGTGACCATCGACAAATCGCAGATAAAGCGGAAAGGACCGCCCTCCGGCCGCCCGAAATGCCTCATAGACCTCGCCGGGAAAGTCGATACGTGCATGAGCGACATTTCCAAAGGCGGTAAATTTCTGGAGTTCGATTGCTAGTTCAAACCGGCTGAGGGGCTGTTTCAGGCTGGCATACAGCGTATCAAACCTCGTATCATATTCGTCTTCAGAGCGATGGGCGAAAACATCATAGTGCGCGGCGCGCAGCCCATTATAAAGGGTTTGCAATTCGGTTTGCGCGGTTTCCGGTGCGATGCTGGCTTGCCAGTCGCCTGTGGATGCGGAAGATGCGGGTTGAAGCGCTGCCAGGAGGGTGGCGCTCAGGAGCGTAAGGATAAAGGGTTTCATTGTGAATTCCATGTTTGTTGCGCGATGGACACCGACAGCGAACCAGATCGTATGCCCATGACCGGAACCTCCTTTTCACCTGACGAAAACCTGACGGGTCGGTTTTACGGCTGTGTATTAGTGGAGAGAGGGACATGACGCCCGGCCTCGCCACTGCTTTGCCGGTACCGCTCACAAACCCTTTTCGGGTTGGTGAGTGGATTGCGGATCCGCGTGCCAACACAATCTCCCGCGATGGTGAGAGCCTGAGCGTTGAGCCGAAGGTCATGGACGCGCTCACCATTATGGCCGCCGCACCGGGACGGACTTTTCTGCGCGATGAGATTACGGATGCCCTATGGCCGGACGTTGTGGTTGGTGAGGACTCTCTTGCGCGCCTCATTTCCAAACTGCGCCGGGCGCTCGGAGATACGACGGACGCGCCTGTCTACATCGAAACCATTCCGAAGCGTGGCTACCGGCTGATTGCTGACACGGGCACTGTTGCTCCGAGCGGTGACAATAGAAAAAGGCGTTCGGGTATTCTTGTTAGTGCGCTGGTCGGTATGGGTGTGTTGGTCGCGATGATCGTGACCGGCCTCCGTCTCGTCGGGCAGGATGATAAATCTCCGGCTATTGAGCTGACGGAACGCGCGCATGACCTCTATATGCAGTTCAGCCGCGCGGACAATGAAGCTGCGATTACCCTCTATGAAAGAGCGCTCGAAGCGGACCCGGACTATGCCGAGGCGCTGTCCGGGCTTGCCAATGCGCTCGTCCAGCGCGTCATTCGTTGGCAGGGCATGCCCGGAGGCGGAATTGAAGCCACCTCACTGACCGAGGCGCTGTCTGCAGGCGTCACAGGGACACGAAATGCGACCGCTTTGCTGGACCGTGCAGTCGATCTCGGCGAACGTGCGGTGCGTCTTTCACCAGAAGACCCGGACGCACTGAAGGCTCTTGGATTAGCGCATTCGGCGCGAGGAGAGCTGGATAGGGCACGCGAACTTTATATGCGCGCTGTCTCCGAAGATGAGAATGCGTGGGAGGTCATGGCCAATCTCGGTGAGCTGGCGTCCCTCACAGGGCAACCGGCCGCCGCACTCGAATGGTATACTCAGGCTTATGAGGCGATGGACAGGATGTATTCTGAGGAGCCTCAGCGGGTCGGTGCGCTTCGCGCCAGTATGGGAATTCTGATTGGTGATATTTACAGTCAGCAGGGAGAGCTGGAACAGGCTGAAGGCTGGTATCGGCGCACTCTTGATCAGACGCCGTATGAGCCGGAAGCAACTACGCGACTTGCGCAATTGTTGAGGTCGAGAGGGGAGGAGGCGGGTGCAATCCTGTTGTGTGAAGAACTTTCTCACAGGGTGGGGGCCATGCCCGAATGTGAGTTTCTTCCTGATCGGGACTGAAAAATGAGACCCGTGATCAACGAGTCTCATTTCAAAGTGTCCGTTAGTTTTTCGTGTCGAGCACGCGGCGTGCAATCACCATGGCCTGAATTTCGCCAGCGCCCTCAAAGATATTGAGGATACGAGCATCCTGCAGCACGCGGCTGACAGGGTATTCAAGCGCAAAGCCATTACCGCCATGGATCTGAACGGCATTGTCCGCAGCAGCCCATGCGGCGCGTGCGCCGAGCAGTTTCGCCATGCCAGCTTCCAGATCGCAGCGCTTGTCAGAGTCTTTCTGACGCGCTGAGTAATAGGTGAGCTGACGTACACCGACGAGTTCAGCTGCCATCATGACCAGCTTGTTTGCAACGCGCGGGAATTCAAAGATCGGACGGCCGAACTGAACGCGGTCCAGTGCGTATTTCAGCCCAAGTTCGAACGCGCATTGCGCAACGCCAATGGCGCGTGCTGCGGTTTGAATACGAGCGCCTTCAAAGGTCGCCATGAGGTGTTTGAAGCCCATGCCTTCGACTTCACCGAGCAGATTTTCAGCCGGCACAGCAAAGTCGTCAAAGCCGATTTCATATTCCTTCATGCCACGATAGCCGAGCACTTCAATCTCGCCACCCGTCATGCCGTCTGCCGGGAAAGGTGTTTCGTCATCGCCGCGCGGCTTCTCGCACAGGAACATGGAAAGGCCGGAGAAATTGTTCGTCGCCGGGTCTGTGCGGACGAGCACAGTCATCAGGTCGGCACGGACCGGGTGGGTGATCCAGGTCTTGTTGCCGGTGATTTTGTAGGCGTCGCCATCTTTGACAGCTCGTGTTTTGAGTGAACCAAGGTCAGAGCCGGTATTTGGTTCGGTAAACACAGCAGTTGGCAGGATTTCACCAGAGGCGATCAGCGGAAGGTATTTTTCCTTCTGGGCGTCTGTGCCGCCAATGAGGATCAACTCACCTGCGATTTCTGAACGGGTGCCAAGAGAGCCCGTGCCGATATAAGCCCGGGACAGTTCCTCAGAGACAACGCACATAGAGGTTTTGCCGAGATCCAGACCGCCAAATTCTTCCGGAATGGTCAGGCCGAACACGCCGAGCTCGGCCATGTCTTTCACGACGTCCATCGGAATATAGTCATTGTTCAGGTGCCATTCGTGCGCATACGGAACAATGCGGTCATCAGAGAAACGGCGGAACTGATCACGGATCATGCTCAGCGTTTCATCAAGACCGGTTTCTTCAACCGTTGCGCGGCCAAGTGCGTCTGGCAGAAATTTTGCCGCCGCAGCCATGCTGGCCTGTGTGATGCCTTCTGTGATGAGCTCCTTCACAACCGGGGTCGCAGCAAGGCTGGCCGCTGCGTCTTCCACGCCCAGTTCATGTGGGCGGATGATCTCGCCCTGGTTCATCGGAATGCCGCCCACCAGTTCGGCGAGATAGCGGCTGAACAGAATTTGAGACAGAAGGGCTTCGATCTCGCCAAACTTGCCTTCATCAGACAGGCGGCGTGCCCAGCTTTCTGTCTCGCGCAGTGTTTCGGCATAGGTGGCAACCCAGCCAAAGCCGTGCGCGGCATGCTGTTCGATATCCATCTTCTTGCGATCGATCCGGCCATCGGTGGATACGAGCGCGTTCAAAGCCGTTTTCGCTTCCGCAACAAAAAGGTCGGCTGCTTTTACAGCGTCACCCATTTTGGTGAGAAGGTCGGGCAAAATAATGCTCGCCGGAGCTGTTCCGGCCTCACTTACTGACAAACTCATCTATTGTTTTCTCCCTGAGTGAGCAGAAACTAGCGCGCAGAACTAGGTCTGGCCATATGCTGCAACGCAGCGAGACCATATTTTTTTCGTATGTCCCTGACGCGTTTACGGAATGAACTGGACTGATTTCGCGGGATTTCCAGCATAAAATGGGCGCGAAGCGCGGTGTGTCATTGAACTAAAGTTATCCGGGAAGGTCATTTCAACGCGCCATGAAAAGCTGGAAAGTTCCCGAATTAAATGTGTTTAATCATGCAGAAAATGCCGGAACTTCACCCCGCCGGAGTGTGTTTCTTCGCCATGGATCCGCAAGGGATCGTTCAAGGAAAAGGAAATGCTCTTATGAAACATTTTATCGCTACGACACTCGTTGCTGCAGCTATGACGACCCCTGCCTTTGCTGGCAATGAAATGGCTGCTGAAACAGAAACTGCTGTCGCATCTGACGTGATGCTGAACGGCTTTACTGACCAGAGCGACTGGGTTTCCAAGCCAGTATTTGACTCTGAAGGTCAGCGCATTGGTGAAGTAGAGCGCGTCTCTTACGACTCTGAAGGCTATGTCGACGATATTGTCGTTGAAGCTGGCGGCATGCTGGACATTGGCGGCGAGGAAATCCTCGTAACAGCTGAAGAATATACAGTCGTGACCGCTCAGGGTGACGAAGATGAAGCTGAAATCCGCGTGAATATGACGTCTGAAGAGTTCGTCACGCTGCCAGCTTTTGATGAGGACCTCGTGTCTGACTACCCACTGTCTGACAACGACCTGATTGATGGCGTTGATGAAAGCCAGGGTGAAGCCGACACTGAGATCGGTGTAGAAACCGAGCTTGAACTCGACACCAATACAGACCTCGACTTCAAATAATTGATGTCGCGATCTCACGGAAAAGCGGTGCTTCGGCGCCGCTTTTTTGTTGCGTGTTTTTTAAAGCTCTAGCTGCGCCAGCGCAGGAGGCGTGGCTCGATTGGGTTTTCAAACTCGGCTTTGTCCGTGCGGGCTTTCACCCATGCCCGTTTCAACACCTGATACCATTTTGCCTGCACGTCGATGTCATCAATCCACATCATGGCTTTCTGGTATTTCATGCCCTCATTCTGCAAATTCACCATGTCACCATCCTGATTGAGGAACATCCGCGCCGCCGGAATGAGGATTGGTTTCATCACATCCAGCAAAGGCGCGCTGGACCAGAAGGTGATCTGGGTGATGCGGGTCTTTTTCAGCTCAATCGGTGTCAGGCAGGTGAGGGTGAAAAGCGTGGCTTTGTCATTCTCTACGATTTCCCAGCGGAAGCCTGGAATTTGAAACGCTATTTCAGTCGAAACCTTGCCGCCAAAAAGTGCCTTGTAAGCGAGTGAGTTGCCCGAAGGCTGGTGACGGTCGATTGCCCAGCCGCGTGTGCGAGGCACGAACTGTTTTTCCTTCACCCGGAAGCCGGTGGAGGGTGGGCGCCACCACCATTGATTATGAACAAAAGGCACGTGGGCCGGGTCCATCAAGCCGACAACCGCGTCGTCCATATGCGCGTTGAAAATCTCTGAGACGATGAATTTCGGCTTTTCCGGAATATTGCCAAAGTCTGGTGGTGGTACGACGGGCGGCGCGGTCGAGCGCGGGTCGTCGGAAATATATACAAACACCATGCCGTTGGTTTCGTGCACCGGATAGGTGCGGACTTTCACTTTCGATGGATCGTAAGGATCGTCCTCGACAAGTGAAGGCATATGTTTGCACACGCCATCTGTTCCAAAGCGCCAGCCATGATATGGGCACTGCACGGTTGGTTCGCCATCGGTATCAACCTGTTGGCCAGCCGAAAGCGGCACAAGACGGTGCGGGCAGATATCGCGCAGGGCAAACGGCTTTCCAGCAGATGTACGGCCAATCAGAACTGGCTGGTCGAGCAGCATTTCACGGCGCTGCTCACCCGCTTTCAGGTCTTTCGTTGACGAGATGAAATACCAGCTGTCTGTCAGCCAGCCCTCTTCTGTCTGTCCCGGACTTGCTTTGCCTGCACTTGCCATAGCTTTACCTGTTATTCGCTCGCCATTGCCGTCATGATCTGGGCATAGCCTGTCGCCATGCGCTCAAGATTATCAACGGCAATGCGCTCATTCGTTCCGTGAAACCCGCTTAGGTCGCCGATAGCTATCACGGCTGGCGCAAATCGGTAGACATTCTCTGAAATTCCTGTGGTCCAGCGCGCATCCGTCGCACCCAGAACAAGGGCTGGAACAACCGGTACATCGCCGCCCGCTGCTGCGGCCACGGCGGCGAGTGTCTGATAGGCGCGGCTATCAATTGGTGAGACAGGCGAGGCTTCATTTCCAATGCCTTCGCGCTGAGAGATATCGGCGGTGACGCCATCAATGCCTGAAATGACCTCGCGCACATGGGCCAGAACGCTCTCCATCGTATCGGATGGGTGAATGCGGAAATTGACGAGCGCTACAGCGTTTTGCGGAAGAACGTTTTCCTTGATGGAACCCGAAATCATGGTCGGCGCAGTCGTGGTGCGGATCATGGCATTGGACGCACCGTCCGCTGAAAACTGACCTTCAATCATCGATCCAAACAGCCACTGATTGGCAAAGGCCATGCGCGTCATAAAAGGCATATCCGCGGCGAGCGCGGCAATCATATCTGACATTGGCGGTTCGGACAGATTGGAAGGCATTTGTGTTTCATCCAGCGCGACGAGCGCGCGGGCGAGCTGGATATTCGCCGAGTTGCGCGGCGGTGTGGAGGAGTGGCCACCAGCGGCGCGCGAGGTGATCTCAATCGTGACATAGCCTTTCTCGGCAATGCCGATCATGCCCACAGTGGTGCCAGTGATCGGGAAGGGATCGACAACCATAAAGCCTTCATCCAGCACCATTTCCATCTCGATGCCCTGAGATTCGAAATATTCGACGCCTGCACGTGCGCCGCTGCCGGACACTTCTTCATCATGGCCGAACATGATCCAGATGGACCGGGTCGGCTGGAAGCCTGAATCAACCAGCGCTTCAGCGGCCTCCATGATGGTGATGAGCGAGGTTTTGTCGTCAATCGTACCGCGGCCATAGAGATAGTCGCCGACGATTTCACCGGAAAATGGCGGCGCATCCCAATCGCCTTCCGTACCGATATTCACCGGGACGACATCCTGGTGCGCCATGAGAAGGATCGGATCGAGCGAAGGGTCAGAACCTTCCCAGTGATAAAGCAGCGTATAGTCCGCAACTTTCATTTTTTCGGCGGTGGCGTGGAAATCCGGATAGGTGCGTTCCAGCAAGTCTTCCAGTTCCAGCCATGGACCCTCGCGGCCGGGGCGTGGGTCGCCAGCCGTGAGTGTGATGGTTCGAATCTGAATAGCCGCCGAGACGTTCTCAGAAATCGCTACAGATGAGAATGCGGGGACAGTAGGCAGTGCGACGGGGGCTGTGTTGTTGGAGCCGCCAAAAGAAAATGTACGGAAAAGCACCACCGCGATCAGAATGATTAGAAGAAATATGAGTAAGCTTATTCCCTGAAAAACCCGTTTCAACACACTCGCTCTCCCATTTGTTTGCTTTTAACCGGATTTAGCCCGGCTTTCTTTCGAAGTGCAAATAGCGAGATTTTTCTGAAATTTTATGGTCCCGATTAACTCTGTAAGGTCTTTGTTCACAATCTCGGATTAGCGTGCGGTCAATTGGTTTTAGGCCAATGGGGGACAAACCGTGGGGCGGTCTGTTTCCGATTATCTGGGGGAGCCGCAGGGGGCGGTGAGTGAGAAATAATAACATCAAAACGCTGATTATGGACGATAATCGCCAGATGCGGACGCTGTTGAGTGCCATTCTGGGGGCGTTCGGATTCAAAAATCTGATCGGTGCATCGTCTATTAAGGAAGCTCAGGAGCTTTGGCGCGAGCACCGTTTCGATCTGGTCATTGTTGACCAGCGAATGGGTGATCAGTCAGGTTTGGATTATGTTCGCTGGTTGCGCCAGAAGCACATCAGTCCAAGCCCGTTTGTGCCTGTTATTGTCGTGTCTTCCTATTCAGAGAAGACGCGTATCATTGAGGCGATCAATGCGGGCGTGGATGAGTTTCTGGTTAAACCCTTAAGGCCAGTTGATCTCGCGCGTCGAATTGATTCGGTGACGTATAAGCGCCGGGATTTCGTCCATACGGTCAATTTCTTTGGCCCGGACCGGCGTCGTTTTGACAATCCGCATTTTCGGGGCCCGTTCAAACGAATTGATGACCCTCAGATTGCTGAAAACGAAGTTTTCGAATTCGAATAACGCCCAAAACACAAAGCAGTGTTTGCTGCTGAAGGCCTCTAATTTGAGCATTTCCTGCCCTGTTGCGGCGAGGTTGGGCAGTTTGTTTGCGCGGCCATAAACAGTTTGGCGCGCACTTCAGTTAATCTGGACAGATGAAAATCACACTCTAGGCTGCGTCCCCAACAACACGTCGGGAAGTCAGATGCGCTGGGAGCATCTGAACTCAGAAAAATAAAAAGGGCCGCTCATGGAAGCGATTGAGAATTTTTTAGGCACGGCAAACAGTTTTGTCTGGGGGTCAGACGATGTGCCATATCCTCCGGTATTGCTGCTTTTGCTTGGTGTGGGTCTCTATCTCACAGTGCGCCTCGGCTTTATGCCAATCCGCCGAATTCCATATGCGTTTGGCCAACTCTTCAACAAATCTCATGATCATGATGAAGGCGACGTAACGCCATTCGGCGCATTGATGACGGCGCTGTCTTCGACCATTGGTACGGGTAATATTGCCGGTGTGGCGGTGGCTATTGCTATTGGTGGCCCTGGTGCAGTGTTCTGGATGTGGATGACGGCCCTGGTCGGCATGGCATCTAAATATTGTGAGGGCGTGCTCGCGGTGAAATTCCGTGAAGTTGACGCCGAAGGCCGCCACGTAGGCGGGCCGATGTATTATATCAAAAACGGTATGGGCAAAGCGTGGACCTGGCTCGCCTTTACTTTTGCAGGTTTTGGTATCCTCGCGGCATGGGGAACGGGCGCGAGCATTCAGGCGAACTCCATCGCTGACGCACTGAACGCGAACTATGGCATTACGCCTTGGCTGTCCGGTCTTGTTCTGGCAGGCGGCGCAGCAGCCGTTATTCTGGGCGGCATCTCCCGTATCGCTGCTGTGGCTGAAAAACTGGTTCCTGCAATGGCGATCAGTTATCTGGTCGCGGGCCTGATCGTGGTTGCGATCAATGCACCGGCTGTTCCGGACGCGTTCATGCGTATCATCACCAATGCTTTTGGTTTCCGTGAAGCTTCTACGGGTATCACGGTGGGGCTGCTCCTGCTGGCCATGCAAAAAGGTGTCGCACGCGGTATCTTCTCTAACGAGGCGGGTCAGGGCTCTGCGCCAATCGCTCACGCCGCAGCGCGTAACAACGATCCTGTGAACCAGGGCATTGTTGCGATGCTCGGTACATTCATCGATACGATCATCGTCTGTTCCATCACAGCATTCGTCATTCTGACCTCGGGCATTATTCCGGAAGGCTGTGAGCCGTTTGTCCGGCCGGATCTGGTCACGCTTCCAGTTGGTTGTGAGACGGGTGCTCCATTGACTGTTATGGCTTTTGAGCAGGCTCTTCCGGGCATTGGCAGCCATATTGTCGCGATTGGTCTGGCGATCTTCGGCTTCACCACCATTCTCGGCTGGAGCTATTATGGCGAACGCTGCTGTGAATTCCTCTTCGGCGAGAAGAGCATTTTCATCTTCAAACTGACCTGGATCGTTGTCGTCTTTGGCGGCGCCTTCGTTCTCATGCTTGAGGAAGGCGGGGCAGTGACTGACGTGGTTAGCCTGTTCTGGCTGGTTGCCGATACGCTGACAGGTCTGATGGCTGCACCAAACCTGATCGCGCTTCTGGTACTATCACCGCTCGTTGCGGCCATGACGAAAGCCTATTTCGCGCGGTCTGACACCCCGAACGACTAAGCGTTAAAGTCGGTACAAATTGAAAATGCCCCGGGCCTGTTATGGTCCGGGGCTTTTTTGTGTCAGCGGCCTGCCTTGTATACGCTGCTACACTGTTCGATAAGCAGAGAAGAGACCTTTTATAAATTACTGCGGGGAGGCAGAGCACATATGGTCAAATCATCGGTCAAAGCCGTCATCTGGGATTTTGGGGGCGTGTTTTCGTCTTCTCCATTTGAAGCGTTCAACGTGTATGAAGCGGAAAACCAGCTGCCAGAAGACATTATTCGTACGATCAATTCGCGAAATCCTGACACCAATGCCTGGGCGCGGCTGGAACGATCTGAACTGACTGCTGATGAGTTTGACATCGCATTTGCCGCCGAGGCCAAAGAGCTGGGCTATAACATTCCCGGCAAAGATATTCTGGGCCTGCTTTCAGGTCATCTGCGCCCTAAAGTTTTTGACGCGTTGAAGGCCTGCAAAACGCATTTCAAAGTCGGCTGCATCACCAATAATGCGCCAATTGGCAAAAGCCCAAGCATGACGAGTGACCCTGAGAAGATCAAAGCTGTGGCAAAAATCTTCGAAACCTTTGATCATGTGATCGAAAGCTCGAAGATCGGCTTGCGCAAACCCGATCCGAAAATATATCAATTGATGTGTGAGGCGCTGAATGTTGAGCCCTCAGCGTGTGTGTATCTGGACGATTTAGGCATAAACCTGAAGCCTGCGCGAGCCTTGGGCATGGACACCATCAAGGTGTTGAACGAAGCCCAGCTCCTCGACGATTTGTCGGAGGCAACCGGACTGGAGTTCTGATGGGTCGCATCAAAACGCTTAAACAAGCGGTTTTATTCTCAGCGCTGATGGCGATGATTGCGAGTTGCGATCTGTCAGATGAAATTGATGAGCGTCGCGCTGAGGCGACACCCACTCCGGCTGAAGAGATTACAGAACTCCCTGAGGAGTCTTCAGATATGGAGGCTCTGCCGGAAGCGGTCGCGGCAAAGCGAGACGAAATACTCTCCGTTCTTGAGCGCGATTCAGTTCGCCAAATGGTTTATCTCGCTGATGATTACGAAGACTTCCGTTCCAATTACGGCGATCTCTCCCATTACGAGCACTGGTATATTCTGCGACGTGCCGGCATTGACCCTGTTGCCGCAACTCAGCAGATTCTGAACGAACCCTATGGGGTGAAAGATTTCGGTGTTGAGATCTATTACATCTGGCCAGCCTTTGCGGCGCGTACGCCGGAAGAGCTTTCCAATGACAGGCTTACATTTTCAGAGCGTGCACGCCTTCTTGACCTGATTGGTGAAGATGGCATTGCCCGGCTTGCCGCCGGCGAAAGCTATCCGGGCTTTCGGCTCGCAATTCGACAGGATGGAACCTGGGTCTATCTCCTTCAGGATAACTGATCTGAACGACAGAGCGCTCTGTGCGTTAGTTCTGGTGAGACAAAGGAGATAATTATGAGCATTATTGAAGCAGGCCTCGCCGTGGCAGACCTTGAAGGCTGGGTTCCGGCTGAAGACGGTAAATCCATTTCCAAATCTTTTGAATTTGAGGATTTCAAACAGGCATGGGCGTTTATGTCGGCCTGCGCTGACAAGGCCGAAGAGATGGATCACCATCCGAACTGGTCCAATGTTTACAATGTTGTGGATGTCGCGCTCATGACCCACGATGCCGGGGGCGTTACGGAAAAGGACATGAAGCTGGCGCGCTATATGAATGAAGTTTCGGGCTGATTATTCATTGCAAAACCATTCGCTCCGTTCCAGTCTCCCCCTCAAAGCAATAAGGGAGAGAGACTATGGGACGTGTTTCCGGCAAAATGGCTATTGTGACAGGTGCGGCGCAGGGGTTGGGCGCGGCGATTGCCACCATGCTGGCCAAAGAAGGCGCGAAGGTTACGCTCACCGATATCAACGGTGCGGGCGCTGCGGCCATGGCCGAGACAATCAATGAGAGTTATCCGGGCCAGGCGTTTTCGCTTCAGCATGATGTGACGAGCGAAGATCGCTGGAAAGATGTTGTCGCTGCCGCCGTCGAGTTTATGGGCGGCGTGAATATTCTGGTGAACAATGCGGGCATTGGTGCCGGCGGCACAGTTGAAGACCTGCCTTTTGCGGACTTCAAGAAAGTGATGGATGTGGATGTCGATTCCATCTTCCTCGGATCAAAATATGCGATCCCGGAAATGAAAAAGAGCGCGCCGGGCTCCATCGTCAACATTTCTTCGATTGCCGGTCTTATCGCCAGCGGAAACTATGTTGCCTACAATACAGCGAAAGCAGGTGCCTGGATGATCTCCAAATCCATCGCGCTCCATTGTGCGAAACGGCAATACGATATTCGCTGTAACTCCGTGCACCCAACCTTCATCGACACGCCAATTCTCGACCGCACGAAAGAACAATTCGGCGAAGAACAGGCTCTGGCAAAGCTGGCGCGTCAGGTGCCGCTGGGCAAAGTGGGCGAGCCGAATGACGTGGCTTTCGCTGTGCTCTATCTCGCATCAGATGAAAGCAAGTTCGTCACGGGCTCTGAACTGAAGGTCGATGGCGGCATTTCTGCTATGTAAATTTCTGAAGCGGCGTCTGACCAGGTGCGGTCAAACGCCGCTTTTTTAAAATTGCACGTTCTTCTGGTTCTTCCATTAACCCTAGACAATGTGGGGTCTAATCATTGCAGGTGATCCTGGGAGAACTGACATGACGATTATGACCTGGACCCCATCGCTGGATGTGGGTGTTTCAAAAATGAATGATGAGCATCAGGGTCTACTGAAGCTTATGAACGACCTTCATGATGCACATCAGGCTGGAAAGCGTGGCTTTGAAGTTCTGAAAATTCTCGATGCGCTCGGTGCCGCGACTGTGAAACATTTCGCGGATGAAGAAGTCTATATGGAGAGCGTGAATTACCCGAAGCTCAAAACCCATAAGCTCATCCATCAGGATCTTCTAAAGAAGTTTGGGACGTTTTCTGAAGCCATTCACGCGAAGAATGGTGAGATCGGCGATGACTTTTTCACTTTCCTGAAGCTGTGGCTGTCCGCCCATATCAAAGGCATTGATATGGAATATAGCCCGTCACACCTTGCTCAGACCGCACCGAAAAAGTTTGCATAATTCTGACATTCAAAACTTGAGCGGGCGTGTTTGCGCCCGCTATGGCCCTCTTCTGTCTTGACTTTGCCCGGTAGCGGGCGAATTCATGCAGGTGAGCGCCAGAACCGGCTTACCCTCTTCTGGCCTGTGTGTTGAACAGTGGTTTCAGGAGAAGTGAGTTTGCTGGGTTTTCTCAAAGGTGTGATCAAGTTTCAAAACGAAGTGTATCCGAGCAAGCAGGAATTGTTCGAGCGACTGGCTAAGGGTCAGTCTCCGGAAGCCGTTTTTGTCGCCTGTTCAGATGCACGCGTTGAAACTGCCATGATCACTCAGACAGATCCGGGCGAGCTGTTCATTCTCCGAAATGCGGGCAATATCGTGCCGCCGCATACAAGCCAAACTGGCGGTATGACGGCGACGATTGAGTTCGCTATGATGGTGCTGAACGTGCCGCATATTGTTGTCTGTGGTCACTCAGAATGCGGCGCGATGAAGGGTATTATGAACCCTGAAAGCGTGAAGCACCTTCCGCACGTCAAGGAATGGCTCGGCTTCTCGCAGGGCGCTGCCGACATTGTAGAAGAGCTGGCGGGCGATAAATCCGACGACGAAAAAATGCGTATGCTGCTCGAAGAGAATGTGAAGCTTCAGCTGCAACATCTACGCACTCACCCAAGCGTTATGCGTAAGCTCGCGCGCGGTGACCTCACCCTGCATGGCTGGGTTTACGATATTAAAACCGGACAGGTGGATGCCTGGGACGAAGCCGATGGCCGTTTTGAGCCTGTTGATCAGCGCTATGCTGAACTGGCGGCGCAAATGGCTTCAGAAATGAAGTGCGACCATTAAACGGCTAAGTTTAGTTACGGTGGATCAGAGCTGATGAGATGGTGACCTCAGCGACACCGTCTCCTAATACCTGATCCACTGCCGTCTGAAGACGACGGCCAATCATATCCAGATCGGGCACTGTGCCAGGCTCATAGCTGATGGACAGATAGCCATGAACTGCGCGTCGGCATGCGTCGCGCAAACGTGGCATCTGGGCTTCAGCGCGGCGGCGCTGCGCGGCGTCGTGAATCTCAAGACCCGCATCCAGTGCCATGAGCGACTGAAACATGGAATCGGCCAGAATTGGCGCGTGAATGCCCGTAATGGCCACATAATCCATAGAGCCGGTAATGCGTGAGCTTGCGCGCTCACCCGCTGCATCGCTGCCTCCGCCCGCCGCATGGGCAGATTGGAAGGCAGGGCTGGCCATCATGGCCATTGCGCAAAGGATATATGCGAATTTCAGCTTCATAGCCGAAATCATAACCGATGCGCGTTAACGCTCAGCCTTTCCCCGTTAAGCGTTTTTCAGCTTTCCGGTAGGATTCCGTTAAAATCAAAGATGGTCGGATCATGCAAATGAGAGGGTCGTGCATGGGACAGCGCGTGCGCCATCTTTGCTTTCCGACCCGGATTTTTCTGTTCCCATTCGTTCAGCATCAGCTTCATCAGATCGCGCTGAAGCCCGTCCTGAGAGCCACAAAGCGTGCATGGAATGATTGGGAAATTCATGCCTGTGGCGAATTTCTCAATGTCAGATTCCTCTGACCGGATGAGCGGGCGCAGAACCATCACATCGCCCTCATCATTGACGAGTTTTGGCGGCATGGCCGCAAGGCGGCCGCCATGGAAAAGATTCATGAAGAAGGTTTGCAGCGCATCATCCAGATGGTGGCCGAGTACAATGGCGTCACAGCCCTCTTCGCGCGCCACACGGTAAAGAATGCCTCGGCGCAGACGAGAGCAGAGCGCACAATAAGTCTTGGTCTCAGGCAGCTTATCCGTGACGATTGAATAAGTGTCTTCGGTCTCAATGCGATAAGGAACGGCCAGCCCATCGAGATAGTTTGGCAGGGTTTCTTTTGGGAAACCCGGTTGACCCTGATCAAGATTGCAGGCGACGAGTTCAGCCTGAATAGCGCCCAGATATTTCAACTCCAGAAGAATGGAGAGCAGGGCATAGCTGTCTTTGCCACCCGACAAACAGACCAGCCATTTTGCAGGCTGAGACGAGGATTTCGATGTATCGAGGCCATAGGTCTGAATGGTTTCCAGCGCCTGGCGCACAAGGCGCTTGCGGGTTTTCTTGAAGGTCACGCCATCAGGAGCGTTCGCATAAGCCGCACGAAAGCTTGTTTCGACATCCAGTGTGGTGACGCTGGAGCGGATGGTACGCAGCGGTACATCATCATTGAGGCCAATATCGGGAAGCATATCCACGGCGGAAATCCTGAAAGCGACATGAAAAGGGGAGAGGCTCTGGCGAGCGTTCAGACGTTCCTATCCGAAAAATCTGATCGCCGCCAGAGTCCGCCCGAAAATGGGCTGATCAGCATTGTGTGTGAGGACGCAGTTAAATGCGTTACTAATCGGCCCGCTGCGAGCCGGGTGAGTAAACGTGAACGCACATGAACCCAGTGCAACAGATTGCCGGAATACGAACAAAATCTTCAGTTTCACTGCGATAAAACACTGCATTGCTTTGCAGCTGCGCTTCACTTAGGAGTGGCGCAACAGAACAGAGGACCAGAATTCATGGGCTATCCGATCTATTGGCTGATCCACAATGTGATCTTCATGTACCAGATCGTGGTGTTTATCTATCTGATCACCCGCATTCTTATCCAGTTCGGCGTGGTGAACAGCTATAACCAGTTCGTTCAGTTCATTCTGCGGTTTGGCGCGGCCCTTGTTGAGCCGGTTCTTGACCCGATCCGGCGTTTCATTCCGGCGATTAATGGCATCGACCTTTCGCCACTTGTTCTTCTCCTGGGACTCGGATTTATCGACATTGTGGCGGCTCAATTGCTGCTTTCTCCGGCTCTGAACTGATAGGAATTCAAATGGGCACGCTCATTGACGGCAAAGTGATCGCAGCCAGCATTCGCGAAGATGTTGGCAAGGAAGTAACCGCGATCAAAGCAGAGCACGGTTTCACACCGGGCCTCGCCGTTGTGCTTGTCGGTGAAGACCCAGCCTCTCAAATCTATGTCCGCAATAAGGGCAAGATGACGGAAGAAGCGGGCATGAATTCTTTCACGCACCGTCTGCCGGAAGATGCCACGCAGGAGCAGGTCGAGGATTTACTCGAGACCCTCAATAATGACGATGCCGTTGACGGCATTCTGCTTCAGCTGCCTTTGCCGAAACATCTAAACGAGGCGAGCGCAATTGAGCGCATCTCACCAAACAAGGATGTCGATGGCCTGACAGAGGCCTCTGCAGGCCGTCTAGTTCTTGGCAAAAAAGGCATCCGCCCGTGCACGCCTGCTGGCTGTGTGATTCTTGCCAAGTCTGCGCTGGGCGATGATCTGTCCGGTAAAAGTGTTGTCGTGATTGGCCGGTCCATTCTGGTCGGTAAGCCTGCCGCGCTTTTATTCCTTGAGCAGAATTGCACGGTGACAATTGCTCACTCCCGCACGAAAGATCTCGCAGATGTGTGCCGTCAGGCCGACATTCTGGTGGCAGCCGTTGGTCGCCCGAAAATGGTGCCTGCCGAATGGGTGAAGCCAGGTGCATGCGTGATTGATGTCGGCATCAACCGCATTCCAGCCCCTGAAATGGGCGAAGGTAAAACCCGCGTTGTAGGTGATGTGGATTTTGATGCCTGTAAGGATGTTGCAGGTCAGATTACGCCTGTTCCGGGCAGTGTGGGCCCGATGACGATTGCAGGCCTTCTGGTAAATACGCTGACCGCTGCAAAACTGCGCCGCGGGCTATGATTCTCAATTTCGCTCATTCCTGCGGATGCAGGAATCTCGAAGAGACGTAGGAGAAGGTGAAATCGGCGAAACGGTTTTCTGCGTTTACATGATGGCCAACCATCGAAACACCGTGCTGTATATTGGCATGACCGATGATATAAATCGTCGAGCTTACGAACACAGAAATCATCTGATCAAAGGTTTTACCCATCGATATAACTGTGAAAAGCTTGTTTGGTTTGAAGGGCATTCCAGCCGGGTTTCGGCTTTTACACGCGAGCGACAGTTGAAGAAGTGGAAGCGCCAGTGGAAAGAGAGCTTGATAGAGCAAGTCAATCCGGAATGGCGCGATTTGGCGGAAACATTGTTGTAAAGGCGCTCTTTGTGCCAGATCCCTGCATGCGCAGGGATGAGCGAGGCCGGTAAAATGTCCCAACCCTTCAAGCCTGCCGAATCCGAAGCGTTTAAAACGCTTTGGGTAGCGCAGAATGGGCTGTGTGCACTATGCGGTGAACCCATGCCCAAGCACCGGTTCGAAATGGCACATCGAACGCTCTGGCAGAAGAAACGTCCCACCTTTGATCACATTATTCCCCGGTCAAAACAGGGTGTGGACGATGTTTCCAATCTTCAACTTACGCATGCGGATTGCAATAAACGTAAAGGTTCCAGTGTGTTAGGTGATAAGCGAAGCCGGACGCGGAAATTCCCCAAATAATGGAATAAACCTTGCACCGTTTCCGCTGAGAAATCGGGAGAATGGATATGACCGCCGCACGCCAACGCTTTGACTCACTGACAGGACTACGTTTCCTGCTCGCTGTATGGATCGCTTACTTTCACGTAGGCCATATGTATGACCATGACGGATTTGGCGCTCTGCCGTATCTGGAACTGGGTGTTGCCCGCGTTGATGTGTTCTTCGTGCTTTCAGGCTTCGTTCTGACCCATATTTACTGGTCAAACCGTCAACGGCCCTTCGCATTTGGCGAGTTTATGGTGGCGCGGATTGCACGCATCTACCCGCTCTATCTTCTCTCTCTCGGTATGATCCTCGGTTATCTGGTGCTTGGTGCATTGATTGGCCGTGAAGGCGTTTTTGACGGCTATACTCCAGCTGGTCTGGTGGCAAACCTCACCATGACGCAATCTGTTGGCTTTCCGGGTGTGACGAGCTGGAACTTCCCAGCCTGGGCGATCAGCGCTGAGTTCGCAGGCTATCTGCTGTTTCCATTTTTCATCTGGGTTGCGACCCGCATGTCAAAATACCGTGTGCTGTTCTTCGGCCTGTGTATTCTGAACGTCTTCGTTGTCGACCAGCTCCACGGCTATTTCCTCGGTCGCGAGCTTTCCAGCTCTACGATCGCATGGGGCGCGCTTCGTGGTGCTGTTGTGATGCTGGCGGGTGTTGGGGCCCGTGTTGCTTTTGAAGACTTCAATGTCAGCTCTTTCCGTGCAGGTATCTACGCGGTGCTTGGCGCTGTCTGCGCGCTTCTGGCAGCCGTGAACCATATTGGTACGGTGTTCGTCGCACTGGGTGGATCGCTTATGATTATGGGGCTTGCTCGCATTGATGCGCATGGCAAATCCACGACGCTGTCCCGCCCAAGCATGTGTGTCCTTGGCAACTGGTCTTATGCAATCTTCATCCTGCACGTGCCGATCTACATCATCATGAAGAATGGTCTGGATATTCTGGGCATTGGTCTGGAAGTGAATGCACTGACGTCACTGGCATTCACTTTGGTAGTGGTCGCCGTCTCCTGGCCGGTTCACCGCCTCATTGAAGAGCCGTGCCGCAAAGTGATCCGCAATGGATTTGAGGGCCGCCGTCGGCAGAAGGTTGCCCCGCAGGATGCGAGTGCGCCTTCTGCCTGATCGGCTCTAGCTTTCAATCGGCATTTGCCAGCTTCCACCAATCGCCGCGTAGAGATTGATCACAGAGATCAGTTGATCGCGGCGATTTTCCAATACGCTCTGAACCGCAGACTGATAGGTCTGCTGCGCGTTCAGAAGACTAGTCAGGTCATCTGCGCCCACCCGATAGCGAAGCTCTGAAATCTCAAGCGCGCGTGCGGAGGCATCTTCTGCAATTTGCAGATCTGGCGCCTGCGCGGTGGCCGAGTTTAGCCCGGAAAGGCTCGTATCCACATCCTGCAAGGCAGAAAGAATGGCCGCACGATAGCTTGCCAGAGCCGCATCGGCACGCGCCTCTGCCGTTTCCAGTGAGGCATCTAACTGGCCGCCCTGAAAGATCGGGATATTAAGTCCCGCAGACAGGGAAGCGACCGGGTCCAGACCGCTATTGAGGGCGGTGGAAAGACCCGCCCCGAGATCAAAGCTCGGCAGATAGGCGGCTTCTGCAATGGCCACACTGATATGGGCAGATTGCAGGTCAACTTCAGAGCTCAGAAGGTCAGGACGACGCGTGAGCAACTCACTCGGCAGACCGGCATCAACGCTCGGCAGTGCAACGCTCATCAGGTCCGCTTCAGGGACTGAGAAGCCTTGTGGAGCTTCACCCAGAAGAATGGCGAGGCTCGCCTCATAGCTTTCGATCTGGTCCTGAATAGCCGGAATACGTGCACGCGCAGTAGCGAGGCTCGATTGCTGGCTTGCCAGATCGTAACCGGATACATCACCGGCATTATAGCGCGCTTCGACGATCTGATAGATGCGCTCGCTAATAGTCAGATTGTCTTTGGCCACCTGCAACGAATAACGCGTCGTCAGAAGGTTGAAGTAGTTGGATGCGACATCGGATTGAACGCTGAGTTCAATCGTGCGCTGGTCCAATTGTGTACCGAGAAGGCTCAGTCGGCTCACATCGACAGACCGCTGATTGCTTGAGAACAAATCGACCTCATAAGAGGCTGAAAGCCTCGCTGAGGATGAAATGTCATCAAGACCGGAATCTGAAGATGAAGACGCAGAGGCGCTTCCGCTCAAAGACGGCAGAAGCGACGCACCAGCGCTCGTCACAGCTGCGCGTGCTGAGCGCAGATTGGCAAGCCCGGTTTCAATCGAGGTGTTATTAGCCAGAGCCCGTTCGATGAGGTCATTCAGCACCGGGTCGTTGAACGTTACCCACCAATGTGTGTCGGCGCTTCGGATTTCGGCCAGTTCAGCGAGCTCAGCCGAATGGTCGTAAGCCTCTGGAATGGTGACGGGCAGCGGGTCGGTCTGCACCGTAGGTGTCAGGCTCGCACAGCCAGAAGCCATGATGAGCGTTGAAAGCGAAACAAGTGTCAGTCGGCGCATGGTTTTACTCCGATGAGAGGGCTGCGACGGGGTCGAGGCGTGCAGCTTTTCGCGCTGGCAGATAGCCGAAGATGAGGCCTGTCGCGAGCGCAGAGGAAAAGGCGAGGGTGGCGGGCATGCTGGTGACGTAAACTGTCATCCCCAGCTGCTCCATGATGAAGCAGGCGCCGAGGCCGAAACTGACGCCGACAAGGCCGCCAAGTCCGCCCACTACGAGGGCTTCCACCACGAACTGGATCATAATGTCAGACCGGCGAGCACCAGTGGCCATTCGGACACCAATCTCACGGGTGCGTTCAGACACGCTGACCAACATGATATTCATCACACCAATACCGCCAACAAGCAGAGAAATAGCGGCTACCGAACCCAACAGAATGGAGAAGCTCTCCTGACTGGATTCTACCGATTCAAGCAGTGAAGCGGTATTGCGCAGCTGGAAGTCTTCCGTGCCGTGTCGGGCGAGCAGAAGCTGTCTGGCTTCTTCCTCTGTCTGGTCGACGCGATCTGTGTCTTCCACTGCCATGGTGATGTTGGAAAGGTATTCCTGTCCGAAGATGCGCATCATGCCGGTCGTGATCGGGATGAGTGCGATGTCGTCCTCGTCACGACCAAAGCTGTTTGCGCCTTTTTCTTCCAGAATGCCGGCCACTTCAAAGGGCGCGCCGCCAATGAAAACATATTCGCCAACGGCATCATTTGGTTGGTCGAACAGGTTTCCGGCAGTCGTCGTGCCCAGCACAACCACGCCCACCCGGTTGGTGACATCCTGTTCGGTGAAGAAGGCACCAGACTGAAGCCCGCGCGTCTGCGCCAGTGGCCAGTCTTCATTCACGCCTTGAATGGAGGTCCGATAGTCATTACTGCCGACACGCAGCGTCTGATTGCCAGAGCGTGAAGGTACCGAAGCAACGATGTTATCGAGTTCCGCAAGCGCTTCAGCATCTTCGATTGTCAGGGTCGCAATGGCATCGCCGCGCATACGTGTTCCGGGCGCGCCTGGATTCACGAACAGTAGGTTCGAGCCCATGGATTCAAACCGGGCCATAACCTCGCGTTGACTGCCCTCACCAATGGCGAGCATAGCGACAACAGCCGATACACCGATCACGACGCCAAGCAGCGTGAGTGCCGTTCGAAAGAGATTGGCCTGTAGCGAGCGAAAAGCCATTTTCACAGATTCAGCGATCTGCACGAAAACCGATGGCGATTTGCCAGACCGTTTATAGGTGACTTTCTCGCCCGCGAGCGGGTTGGCGCCATCATCATGGATGATCTTGCCGTCAGAAATTTCGATCACACGTTCTGCGCGCTCGGCCACTTTCGGATCGTGCGTAATCAGAATGATGGTCCGGCCCTTCAGGTGCATTTCGACCAGCAGGTTGAGAAGCTCGGCACTGGAGCCTGAATCAAGCGCGCCGGTCGGTTCGTCGGCGAGGATGATTTCAGCGTCATTGATCAGCGCACGGGCCACCGCGACACGTTGTTGCTGACCACCGGAAAGCTGCCCCGGTTTGTGGCCGCCACGGCCGCCAAGACCGAGCGTTTCGAGCAATTCCTCGGCGCGGTCGCGGCGCTCATCCAGTGACAAGCCTGCATAGATCGCCGGAATTTCGACATTCTCAGAGGCTGAAATATTGGTCAGCAGGTTATAGCGCTGGAAGATGAAGCCAAAGCTTTCCCGGCGCAGTGTCGCGAGTTCATCATTGTCGAGATCGGCAACGTCGCGGCCATTGACCTCATATGAGCCAGAGGTCGGGCGATCGAGACAGCCCAGAATGTTCATCAGTGTAGATTTACCGGAGCCGGACTGGCCGACAATCGCGATAAACTCGCCCGGATAAACCTTCAGGCTGACGCCATCGAGCGCGCGGACTTCTGCTTCGCCGCTACCATAAATCCGGCGGACATCTTCAAGAGAAATGACCGGATCGAGCGTTGTTGTAGTCGTATCCATATCAGTCACCGCTTAGCGTGGGCCAAAGCCGCCCGGAGGAGGGCCTGGTGGACGGTCGCCGTTTCCGCGATTGGATGGCGGTGCGATAGAGGCAGCCGTTGCGCCGCCCGTGACGACGGTTTGCCCTTCGCTCAGGCCAAACAGGATCTCCGCTTGGGTGCGGGTCTGAAGGCCAACGAGAACAGGCTGTGGGCGAATGGTGCCATCAGCTTCCATGACCAGAACCATGTCGCGCGTTGCATCAGGGTTTTCTTCCAGCGCAGCGGCAAAGGCAGGTGGTGGGCCACGGCGGGCGGCTTCAGCATTCGCTGCAACATCTTCTGGCAGATCGCGCATTGGTGCGCGGCCCTGAAGGGCAGCAATAGGCACGAGGAGTGCGTTTTCGGCCTGACCTGTCAGGAAGAAAACCTGCGTCGTCATGTCGGTACGCAGAAGGCCGTCCGGATTATCAACGTCCAGAATGGCTTTGTAGAGCACAACGTCGTTGACCACTTCCGGCGTTGGCAGCACGCGGCTGACAAAAGATTCCCAGCGCGTGTTGGAATCGCCGAGTGTCGTGAAATAGGCCGGTTGACCCGTATAGACGCTTAAGACGTCTGCTTCAGACACATCGGTTTCGACCGTCATGTCTGTCAGGTCTGCGATAGACAGAATGGTTGGCGCTGTCTGATTAGCGTTCAGAGTCTGGCCTTCAGAGGCATCAACCGAAACCACAGTGCCGCTGATTGGCGCGTAAATGCGCGTATATTCAAGCTCGGCAAGGTCGGCCTGCAGACTGGAGTTTTGTTGAGCGATCTGCGCATCAATGCTTTCAAGCTGAGCTTCCTCGACGGCCAGATTGGCCTGAGCGCTCTCATAGTCGGCGCGAGAAATTGCGTCGGCTTCAAACAACAGCTCCGCGCGATTTGCTTCAGAACGGGCCAGATCAAGACTTGCTTCCTGTTGTCTGCGAGAGGCATTCAGGCTGCGTAGCTGAGCGCGTTGGGATTCCACACTGGTTTCAGCGATCGTCGCATCAATCTGGGCGAGCAGCTGACCTTCTTCGACAAGGTCACCTTCTTCGACGAGCAATTCTTCCAGCAGACCGGATACCTGCGCGCCGACTTCAACCGTTTCGTCCGGCTGAACTGTGCCCGCAGAGGAAATCGAGATTTCCAGATCTCCGCGTGTGACGTTGGCTGTCTCATATACTGTGCTTTCAGATGCACTCATGGATGAGTAGGCATACCACCCGCCAGCGGCGATGATTGTAGCAACGGGAAGAATTACGAGCCACGGTAATCCGCCTTTTTTCCTGGCCATTGAATTTCTCACTTACTAGTTAGAACGATTATTCTACTAACGATGGCCAAGACGTAATCCGTCGCGTGTGAACTTCACTTGAACGTGATATTAGCAGTTGGTCCCCGCCGCATGAGCCGATGCCCATGCCCATTGGAAGTTATATCCGCCCAGCCAGCCGGTCACATCAACGACTTCGCCAATGAAGTAGAGGCCGGGGCAGAGTTTGCTTTCCATAGTCTTGGATGACAGCTCATCGGTATTGACGCCGCCGACTGTGACTTCGGCGGTGCGATAGCCTTCTGTCGCGGTGGGCGTGATCTCATGCCGGGCCAGACGCGAGGCCATGATCTCAATGTCCTTATTTGACAATTCACTCATGCGCTTTGAAAGGCCGGTTTCATTCAGAATGTCATCGGCCAGCCGCGCCGGGAAGAGACCCGTTAGCCAGTCTTTCATGCCCTGCCGCGGTGAAGCCTGACGGGCATCGCTCAGCGTATCGCGAACATTCTTGCCAGGTGCGTAATTGATCGAAATGCTCTCGCCGGGCTGCCAATAGCTTGAGGCCTGAAGCACGGCGGGGCCTGATAGCCCACGATGGGTGAAGAGCATGGCTTCATGAAATTCGGTTTTGTCGGCGGTGCGGATATCCACCGGCGTTGCGACACCGGAAAGGCCAGCGAAACGTTCGAGCAACGCGCCTGAAAAGGTGAAAGGCACAAGGCCGGGCCGGGTTTCTACAATGGAGTGACCGAACTGACGGGCGATATCATAGCCAAACCCTGTCGCCCCGATTTTAGGAATGGATAGTCCGCCGGTTGCGATGATCAGTGCTTGGGTCTGTATCTCACCTCGTGAGGTCGCAATCCGGAACTGATCATCTGGTTTGGTGATTTCGTTGATCTGCGTGTCGAGGAAAAGCTGGCCGCCTGCGGCTTCGAAATCATCGAGCAGGAATTTGATAATCGCAGGCGATTTCTGATCGCAGAAGAGCTGGCCCAGTGTTTTCTCATGCCAGGTCAGGCCATGTGCCGACATGCGTTCGATGAAATCCCATGGAGTGAAGCGTGCGAGCGCTGACTTCGCAAAATGCCTGTTGCTGGACAGAAACCGCGAGGCGTGGGTTTCCAGATTGGTGAAATTGCACCTGCCGCCACCTGAAATCCGGATTTTCTCAGCCGGTTTTCCTGAATGGTCTAGCAGTACAACGCGTTTGCCGCGACGGCCCGCTTCAATACCCGCGAATAGTCCAGCAGCGCCGGCACCAATAATCACCAGATCAGTGGAGGCTTCAAACGGCCCTAATTTGCCTGAATTCGACCTAATTACAGACATGTCACAGGAATTTGATGACAAAGCGGCATCATTATTTCAAAAAGGTCCGGTGCTGGAGGAGGGAAACGCATGCGGTACTGGCAGGGATTCATAGTTGCTTTAATAGCAATACTCGTAATCGTTCTGATCCAAAACAGTTTATCTGGGGATCAGACCAGTCCGCAGTCAGAAACTCAAAGTCTTCTAAGTTCCTCTGGTAGCGAAGCCAGCTCCGGCTCTTCGGGTGCAAGGGATGCGCAGTCGCTGCGCCGTATTGAAGAGCGCGACCGCCTGCGTCAGGAGGCTTCGGCGGCGAATGAACAGGATTTCGGCTTTCTGCGCTATCGTGCGGACACATCGGGCGCCGCACCGCTCGCTTGTCTCGCTTTTTCTGCGCCGCTTAACCCGGAAACCGATTACTCCACCTATGTGGAAGTCAGCCCCGCTACCGCACTCAGCTATTCTGCCAATGGACAGGACCTTTGCATTGGTGGCCTGACCTTCGCTGATAGCCGTGAACTGACGCTGCGCGAAGGCTTTCCAGCGCAGGATGGCCGCGTTCTGGAAGAGAGCGAAACCATGACTGTCGATTTCACGGATCGACCGCCATATGTTGGCTTTTCTGGCAGTGGGGTGATCCTGCCACGTCTTGATGCCGATGGTCTGCCAATCGAAACCGTCAATGTGGACAAAGTCCTGATTGAAGTGACGCGCGTGAATGACCGTGCGCTGGCGTTCAAATCCGTGATGGAAGGGTATACCCGCTCTCAGGGCGGCTATGGTTATCTCTATGGCGAGGAAAATCCGCGCGATGTTGAGACCGAAATCTGGTCAGGCGAAATGGATATTGAGGCGCAGCAGAATGCGCCTGTTGTCAGCGTATTTCCGCTTGCCGAGGCCATCGGTGAGATGGAGCCTGGCGCATATTTTGTGACCATCACGGATGCGCGTGAAAATCTGGGGCGCGAAGGCCCGCCGGCGCAGGCCCGACGCTGGATTATTATGACCGACCTCGCGCTATCCAGCTATTGGGGCGAAACCGGCCTCGATGTCGTGGTGCGTTCTCTTCAAACGGCCCGTCAGGTTGGCAATGTCACGCTTCAGCTTGTTGCTGAAAGCAATGAAGTGCTCGCAGAAGCCACGACAGATGGCACCCGTGCGGTGCATTTTGACCGGGCGCTTCTGAACGGGTCAGGCAATATGCGTCCGCGCATGCTTGCAGCCTTTGGTCCGCAGGGTGATTTTGCCATGCTGGATCTCAACCGTGCACCGATTGATCTCTCATCTGAGGGGATTGGCGGACGTACGCCGAATTATCCGGTTGATGGCTTCGTCTATACTGAGCGTGGGATTTATCGTCCGGGTGAAACCATTCATGCCGCCGCCATGCTCCGCGATGATGCCGGGCGCGCTGTTACAGGGCGTCACGGCCGGTTCATTGTGTATCGACCAAACGGTATGGAAGCGACGCGTCTTGCCTTTACCGAAACACAGCTTGGCGGCGTGACCTTTGACTATGATCTACCGCGTACAGCATCGCGCGGACAATGGCGTGTCGTCGTAGAAGTCGACGGTATCGGCGAAGTCGGCTCGACCCGCGTCTCCGTTGAGGATTTTGTGCCTCAGCGTATCCGCGTGGATGTTGAGGCCGATACCGACACGCCTCTGCGTCGCGGAGATGCCCGCGAAGTCGATGTGAGTGCCGATTTCCTTTATGGCGCGCCGGGCGCTGGCCTTGTCGTTCAGGCTGAAGCGCGCCTCGAAAGCGATCCGTCTCCGTTTGATGATTTTGAAGACTATCGCTTCGGTATTCATGACGAAGTGTTCCGTCAGGAAATTATAGAATTTCCGGAACAAATGACCGATGGCGCAGGGCGCGCAACACTTGCGCTGGACCCGGAAAGCCGGGGCGTAGGCGCGGATATGCCGCTTCGTCTGCGTACGGTTGTCAGCGTGCTGGAGCCGGGTGGCCGAGCTGTCAGTGACAGCGTGATTATTCCGTATCGCCCGCGTACCTCATATCTGGGTGTGCGCCCGGATTTTGAATACAGCCCATCCCGGAACGAAGCGTTCTCTTTCGATATTGCCTCAGTCAGCCCGGAAGGTGAGGCGCTGGCGGCAAATGTCGGCTGGCGTCTGATCCAGGTCTATTACACTTATGACTGGTATCGCGAAGGTGAGGCATGGCGCTGGCGCCGGTCCCGCGTTGTGCGCGAGGTCAATCAGGGCGTTCTGGACATTGGCGCGGGTGAAACGGGCGAGGTCTCGATCGACCCGCTGGAAGAGTATGGCGATTACCGGATGATCGTCACCGATCGCGATACCAATGAGGAAACCAGCTACCAGTTCTGGGTCGGCTGGGGTGGCCGCGCGAGCGATGGCGTTGAAGCGCCAGACCGTGTGCGCTTGTCTGTCTCTGAGGATGCACCGACGGAAGGTGAACGCGCGGAACTCACGCTTCTGCCACCTTATGCAGGCGAGGCTCAGATTGTCGTTGCGACCGATCACGTTCTGTCTGTCAGCTATATGAGTGTTACCGAGGCGGGCGCTGAAATCTCACTGCCTGTAACGGCTAAATGGGGCGAGGGCGCATATGTGATGGTGTCTGTTTTCTCTGAACGCGATGCCATTACACAGCCAAGACCGCGCCGCGCAGTAGGCGTGTCCTATGTGCCGGTGAATACAGAAAGCCGTACATTCGATGTGAGCTTCGATGTGCCTGATCTAGTCCGTCCGCGTACAGAGCAGACCATTGGTGTGACGCTGGAAAACGGTCCACGTGAGCCGATCTTCATGACGGTCGCGGCTGTCGATGAAGGCATTCTTCAGCTCACGCGCTTCCAGACGCCTGACCCTGCAGATTGGTATTTCGGAAAGATGGCGCTGGGCGTCGATATCTATGATGATTATGGCCGCCTGCTTGACCCGAATATGGCTGCGCCGGGCGAAATTCGTTCCGGTGGTGACCAGCTCGGCGGCGAAGGTCTGACGGTCGTTCCGACCCGCACAGTCGCGCTCTGGTCGGGCATGGTGGATGTAGGTCGCAATGGTCGCGGTGAAGTCACTTTTGATGTGCCGGACTTTAACGGCGAGCTGCGCCTCATGGCCGTGGCCTGGTCTGCCAATGGTGTCGGGTCTGGTGATCAGGCGTTGACGGTTCGTGATGAAGTGCCGGTTGAGCTTTCCTTGCCGCGCTTCCTCGCGCCGGGCGATGAAGCTGTTGGAACGGCGAGCATAGATAATGTGGAGCTTGTCGCAGGCGAGTTTGATGCATTGCTACGCTCATCTGGCCCAGTCAGCTTTGCTGATGAGGGGTTTTCCGCCAGCCTTGAAGAAGGTCAGCGCTTCGACCAGCCGGTTGATCTGAGCGCCGGCGAGGAAGGCGTTTCAACGCTGTCTATCGCCGTCGAAGGCCCGGAGAACTTCTCCGTGGAACGCAGCTATCAAATTCAGACACGCTCGGCCTTCCTTCCGGAAACGCGTATCACACGCACGCTGATTGGTGCGGGCGATGCCTATTCCATTCCGGATGAGATGCTGGCTGGTTTTGTGCCGGGCTCTGAGGAAACGATTGTGTCCTTCTCGGCTCTGCCAATTGATGCCGCTGCGCTTTATGCTTCGCTGTCGCGTTATCCTTATGCGTGTACAGAGCAGATCACGTCACGCGCTCTGCCGCTGCTCTATTCCGAACAGCTCGCTACGCTTGCTGGTACGCGGGATAATGGCGCGCAGGGACGTGCGCGTCAGGCCGTTCAGGAGGCGGTGAATTCGCTTCTCAACCGTCAAAGCCCTGATGGTTCGATTGGCCTCTGGCGTGAAGGTGATCGCAATGCCTCGCCGTGGCTTGGCGCTTACGCGACAGACTTCCTGCTGCGTGCACGCGAAGCGGGGTATGTTGTACCGAGCGAAGCCCTTGAGCGTGCGCTTGGAACGTTGGCGAATGTATCTCAGGGCGAAGCGTGGCGTGTTTACGGCTATGATACGGATGTCTGGGAAAGCCGGTGGCATTCAGATACTGAAGATCGCCTGATGCGTCGGTCCGCACCGTTTGCGCTCTATGTTCTGGCCAAGGCGGGTGAGGCTGATATCTCTCGTGTCCGCTACATGCATGACCGTGAACTCAGCCACATCGAATCTCCGCTTGCGCGGGCGCAGCTGGGTGCCGCGCTCGCTATTCTGGGGGACCGTTCGCGTGCGACGTCAGCCTTTGAGGCTGCGGTGGACGTGCTCGGCTATGAGAATAATGGCGACTATTATCAGACTTCGTTGCGTGATCTGGCGGGTATTCTTTCGCTCGCAGCCGAGGTGAATATGACTGATGTCGTTGAGCAGATGTCAGAGCGTCTGGGCGATGATATTCGCGATGCGAACCGTCTCACCACACAGGAAAAAGCCTTCCTTCTGCTCGCGCTGGAAGCCATGACACAGGGTGAGGCTACGCCGCTTATCGAGACCGATATTGACGGTTCTGCGGGCCGTTATGTCATCGGCACTGTTGAGGAAGCGTCTGAGGCGAGCTTCACCAACACGGCCGAAGCGCCTGTCTGGCAGACGACCTATGTGCGCGGCGCGCCAGTTGAGGCTCCGCCAGCATCGTCTTCTGATTTCACCATCAATAAGCGTCTTTACTCCATGCAGGGTCGACGTCCGGATCTTGGTTCCGTTCAACGGGGCGACAGGCTGGTCATTGCTCTGACGCTCTTGCCTGAACAGCGCCGGACTAATCCGATGATTGTGGAAGACTTACTGCCTGCGGGCTTTGAGATTGAGGCTATTCTGCAGCCAAGTGACGGGGTGAGCGAAGACGGTGCCTTCAGCTGGATCGGCGATATCGCAGCACCGAAAATCGCTGAAGCGCGTGATGACCGGTTCGTTGCGGCGATCGACGTGCGCGAAGATGCTGTTCAGCTTGCCTATGTGGTGCGCGCCGTCACTCCGGGCGAGTTCACCTTCCCGGGCGCCGTGACCGAAGACATGTATCGGCCGGACGTTTTTGCGCGCTCTCAATCGCAGACTGTGACGATTATCGGTGATGAAGGCTAAGGCTTCAGCTCTTTTGCGGCCTTTAAGTCGGGCTGGCTTCTGGCTTAAAACCGGAGCCAGTCTCGCTGTCCTGGCCCTGACGATGGTCGCGCTGGATCTTGCCTTTCCGCCCCCGATGGAGGCGGCCAGATCTGGTTCTCTCATCGTGACGGATGCCCGGGGTATTCCGTTGCGGGCCTTCCCGACCGAAGATGGTCGCTGGCGACTGCGCGCTAATCTGGAAAATACTGACCCGCTTTTCATTGAAGCGCTGATCGGCGTTGAGGATGAGCGTTTCTATTCCCATTGGGGCGTGGATGTTCTGGCTGTGGTGCGTGCCAGTGGACAGGCGCTGACAAATGGCCGGATTGTGTCAGGTGCATCCACCATCACCATGCAGACGGCGCGTCTGCTCGAGCCGCGCCCGAGAAATCTTGGCTCAAAACTGATCGAGATGTTCCGTGCATTCCAGTTGGAACGCCGGCTCTCCAAAGATGAGATTTTAGAACTGTATCTCACACTCACGCCCTATGGCGGTAATCTGGAAGGATTGCGGTCGGCGAGCTGGGCATATTTTGGCCGGGAGCCAGATCGTCTGTCTGATGATCAGATCGCGCTCTTGCTCGCTTTGCCTCAATCGCCAGAAGTTCGCCGTCCTGATCTGCGACTGGAAAATGCCCGCGCGGCCCGCGCCCGCCTTCTTGAGCGTATGACGGAATTGGAGCTGATTTCTGTTGCTCGCGCGGATGAGGCGGCAGAATTGCCTTTGCCGGGACGTCATGCATTCCCGGCGCTTGGCTGGCACGCCAGCGCGCAGATTCGAGACGCTGCGCTGACGGCACAGATCGAAGATGAGCGGTTCGGAATGCCGCTTGAAGATATCCGCTCCACGCTGGATGCAGGTCTTCAGACGGCGCTTGAAAGCATGCTGCGTGACGCCGCGCTTGAGCTTTCGCCTGAGGTGCAGATCTCAGCCATAGTTGTTGAAACTGAAAGCCGTTCGGTGCGCGCTATGGTTGGCTCTGCCAGCCGGGAACGGGCAGGGGGCTGGATCGATCTGACTTCGTCGGCGCGCTCGCCAGGGTCGACCCTCAAGCCCTTCATTTACGGCATTGCCTTTGATGATGGTGTGGCAATGCCTGACACCTTTATCGAAGACCTTCCGGCTCGGTTTAATTCCTACAGACCTGAAAACTTCGACCGATCCTTCCGTGGGCAGGTGCGTATCAGCGATGCGCTTCAGCATTCGCTCAATGTGCCTGCGGTTCTGGCGCTTGATCGTATCGGGCCAGAACGTTTCGCCTCATCGCTGGAGCTGGCTGGGGTGCCGCTTCGCATCCATGGGTCGTCCTCCCGCGATGCCGGGTTGGCGCTGGCGCTGGGCGGGGTTGGTATGACAGTTCAGGACTTGGCTCTGCTATATGCCGGCTTAGGCGATCATGGCCTGATGCGTCCGCTGGCCTGGACGGAAGCGGAGCTGGCAGAGCGTGAAGGTGAAGCCGGGCGCCGCTTTATGAGCGATGGCTCTGCGCAGGAGATTATCGACATTCTGCAAAGCGCGCCGCAACCGTCCGGACGTATGCCATCACGCCTAACGCAGAACGCACCAGAAATCGCCTTTAAGACCGGCACGTCATATGGCTTCCGGGATGCCTGGGCTGCGGGCATTGCGCGCGGGCATGTCGTGGTTGTCTGGGTGGGCCGGGCTGATGGGGCGCCGCGTCCGGGAGAGACGGGGCGTCTGGCGGCTCTGCCATTGCTGTTCAGCGTGTTCGACCGAGTGTCTGACGAGCTGGGCGTGACAGGTTCAGCGCAGGACCGGCTGGTGGCAGAGCAGGCGGATACGCCGCTTCACACCATGGCGCGATTTGGAAACCACGATGACCCGCCGCTTATCCTCTTCCCACCGGAAGATGTGACCCTGATGCAACGCAGCGCAGATCATCCGAACCCGGGCTATGTTCTGGCCGGGCGCGGGTCTGGACCGCTTCGATGGTTTGTGGATGGCGAGCCGATTGAGGAAGACGCCGCAGGCGCGCCGTATTGGGTGCCTCAGAGTCCAGGTTTCTATGATTTGTCCGCTGTGGACCCCAATGGTCGTGAGGCGCAGGTTTCCGTAAGAGTACAAGCATTTTAACAAGTTGCGACTTTTTCATCACGCCAGTGTGACCAATGCATTACATTGCAGTCACATGTGCTTGAAAGGGGTAGAAATCGCCCCCGGCTATCACTTAATGAGCCTCAGAAACAAAAATAACCGACGGAAAACATCGTCGGACTTGGGCAAATAAGAGAAGTTACATGCGTATCGCACAAAACTATGTGCTGGCGATGATTGTTGGCGCCGCAGCCGCTGGCTTTGCCTTTCTTGGGCAGGCCGCCACCAGCCAGGATTCACAAACCACGAGTTCAAACTCTGTATCTCAGGCGGACGCCGTTTTTGCGGGCGGATGTTTCTGGTGCGTAGAAGCTGACTTCTACAAGGTCGATGGCGTGCTTCAGACGATTTCTGGATATACCGGCGGAGACCTTGCTAATCCGAGCTATGAGCAGGTCAGCCATACAGACACCGGTCACCTCGAAGCCGTGCGTGTCATCTATGATCCGGAAATCGTAAGCTATGAGGAACTGGTTGACTATTTCTGGCGTCATATCGATCCGCTGAACCCGAACGGTCAGTTCTGTGACATCGGCCCAAGCTATCGCACCGCTATTTTTGTCGAGACACCAGAAGAGCGTGCCATCGCTGAGGCGTCTAAAACGGCACTCGATGAAGGCGGCACACTGGCGGGGCCTATCGTGACACGCATTATTGACCAGGAAACCTTCTGGCCTGCCGAGGGCTATCACCAGAATTACTATATCGAGAATTCACGCCGGTATAACTTCTACCGCGAGCGGTGCGGTCGTGATGCCCGCATTGAAGCGGTCTGGCAGAACACGCCTGCTATCGATATTGCGACCCATTAAGCAGAGCAGTTAGAGACATCAAAAAAGGCGAGCTGATACAGCTCGCCTTTTCTTTTTCAGATTCAATTTGGGTTACTCGCACTCGCCAATGTGTTCGGCCGAGGCATTCATCCGCATGCGAAGCTCACCATTGACCTCGTCCAGATGGGAAATATCTGCGGAAACCGTTACCGCCTGTGCATCGTTAGTGGTCTCGAATGTGCCGGTTCCCGTCATCAAGACGCCGTACATGTCACAATTCAGATCATAGGCAATTGAAGTCGGCGTTTGCGACGTCGTGGTGATGGTGCAATCGCTGCCGTAAATGTCGCCGAGCGCAATTACCGCTTCGTCCTGCGGAATGCATTGAGTGAAGACGTTCTCCTGAGCTCCATCGCCTTCGCCATTAATGGTCTGCTCATAGGTCGCAGACATCTCCCAATTGCCCGGCGCAACCGGCAGGGACTGGGCCATAGCGGGCCCGGCAAGGATTGTGACGAGTGCGAAGGTGCCTGGGAGGTGTTTCATTGACGTCTCTTTCAGTTTTGCTGTCTGCGCTTTACTGGCACTGGCCAATACGCTCACCTGCAACATTCACGTTGATCTGCATTGCGCCCATTTCGGTTTCGCCCTGCATGGATGTGGTCAGAGCGACAGAGTTTCCACCGTCCTCGACTGAAATGAAGACCTCGCCGGTCATGGTTGTGCCTTCCGCGTCGCACATCATGGAATAGGTTTGAGACGTGGATGTGCTGTCGGTCAGTGAAAGTTCGCAATTCTCGTCGGCAATATCGTCGGAATCAAAAACGGCGTCTTCTTCTGTGACGCATTCAGTTTCAGATTCTTCCGGAACGGGCATGTTCATTCCCATCATCTCCATCGTGCCGGAGGTCGTGTACGTCCATTCGCCCGGATTGATTTCAAGCGATTCTCCGTATGCGGTTCCAGCCAGAAAAAGAGCGGCCGTCGTGCCTGCGATTAGAAATTTCATGAGTGCATTCCTCTATTGTCCCGAGGCACCGTATAGAAAGTGCCCTTGGATTTAAACGGGGGAACGCAGTCCGACCGGACATCTTTTCGCGATGAGCCTATTCCTCGGCTGAAGTGCGAGGTTGCGGGTTGAAGCCTGAGGCATGGAATACGCGGAAATGGCGTGTCCTGCCGCGGCCAAGGTCAATTTCGATTTCGCCGGCCGGTTCGAAGACTTCAAAGTCGCCGCTTAATAATGGCAAGTGCCGTGGTCGGACATTTAGAACCAGCGCGTTTTCAGCCTCTGCGGGGCTTATCGGCGTTTCTTCCGAAAAGCTCTGCGGAACCCCTGCGATTTGCCAGGAGCGCAATGGCAGGTCGACACTTCCGTCGCGGCCATAATAATCAAGGCCATGCCATATCTCACGTTCATCCACGATTATGGATGTGGCGTTCATGTCGCGTGCCGCCTGCATAATCACATCGACCGTTTCTGGCCAGGCACGAACGCGCTTGAAGGCGTTTGAGAACCCGGCAGCGTTGGCGACTGATGGCGGCGCGGTGACAAAATATGAAAACGCCATGGCCAGCACGAAGTTAAAGGCGAGCCCGCCCCAGAGAATGTATCTGATCCAGCGCCCTGACGACTGTGTGACCCAGAGCGCTACAAGCACAGCCGCAGCAGGGTAGGCGGTTGCAGCCCAGTTTGCATGTGCGCGGCTGATGAACGCCTGAACCAGAATGATAAGCAGCGGTGGCAGAATGAAGCTCAACAGCATCCAGCCTCGAATGTCTCCGCGCAGTCTGCCTTTCATGAAAGCGAGCGTACCAATGAGCATGATGAGCAGGAGAAAGCCGGTCGGACCAAATACGCCGAACTGATCGAAGAAGAAGGTCAGCATCTGATCGAGATTGAACAGATCCTGATCCTGTCCCCAATTCGCATTATCGGCGGTATGGCCGATGGTTTTGAAGCCGTTCGAAACGCTCCAGAGAATATGCGGTGTCAGGACGATAAGTGCTGCCCCCAGCGTGATCGCGCCTTTAGAGCTGAACAATGCTTTTCGTAACTCTCGGTCCAGAATGAGCGATAGCGCGATCCCGATCAGGAAATACACCATTGCGTATTTGGAGAGAAATCCGACGCCAATCGTTGCGCCGAGCGCGGCGGCCACCCAGACGCGGGGAGCCTCGCGCAGCTTGAACAGCAGATAGAGGGAGCTACTCCAGAAGGTAAGGAGGATCGCATCTGTTGAGATAATGGACGAGGAGAGCGTAACACCCGGCATAAGCAGGTAGATCAGGCCTGCCACGCAGCCTGTCTTCGCATCAGCAAGTTTGCGGCCCAGCAGAAACAGAACCAGCCCAGAAGTGGCGTGAAGAAAAGGTGCGAAAAGGCGTATGGCCCATTCCGCATCACCGAAAATAAATGTAGACGCACCAATCACCCAGGCAATCATGGGAGGCTTGGAATAATATCCCCAATCGAAAATCGTCGACCAGCGCCAGTATTGCGCTTCATCCACACTCAGATTTAGCGACGAAAAAGCAATGGTAAGAAGGCGTACAATCAGGATGAATGCGCTGAAATATATGAAAATTTTCAGCCATCTTGCATCGCTGTTTGTATCTGTTAAAAACACGGGGAACTCCAGTGGACGCTGGTGCGTATAAATTTTGCGCGACACTGTGAAAATCGAGCTTGCATGGCAAGCCCAAAATGATTATTTCCCCCGCTTCAAAACTACCGGGGCCGATGGTCGGCCCGAGTGAACAAAAAGGTGTTTGACTATGGCTTATGGAGCCCCGGGACAACCGGATTTTGAGGTTCTCGACGAACAGGAGATTGCCGCGTCAGAGAAGCGTTCTGGCGCGGCGTCAGAAGAAGAGCGACTGGATTTCTTCATTAAGCGCGACGGTGTTGAATTCGCCGGAACCCATCTGATCATTGATCTGTGGGACGTGTCTCGTATTGATGATCCAGCTCACATTGAAAAATCGCTTTGCGACGCCGCAGTTCGCGCTGGCGCAACTATTCTGAGTTCGGACTTTCATGTCTTCACGCCAAACAATGGTGTGTCAGGCGTGATCGTTCTCTCCGAGAGCCACATCTCCATCCATACATGGCCAGAACGCAATTTTGCGGCTGTGGATGTCTTCATGTGCGGTGCTGCTCAGCCACACCGTACGATTGAAGCTCTGAAAGAAGCCTTCTCCCCATCGCGGGTTGGCCTCACAGAACACCGCCGTGGACTGACGGTCTGACCTGATATTCAGCACTCGCTGATTTCAAATTAACCAATTGTCACATTAGAAGCCGGGCGGTATTGCCCGGCTTTTTCGATTCTGTTTACAACCCCTTGCAGTGGTTGGGTGTGACCTTAAAGCCGCATTGTTGAGTGATTGTGTGTTGAAAATGCGCACTGTCACAAAAGCTTAACAATCGCGTCATTTAAGCGTCATTCGGCACCGATAATGCCGCTGCAGTCTCACGTGAATTCGTTGTCACGTGACTATTAGGGGAATCTCATGTCTAACTGGAAACTATTCAAGGGTGGCGTAGCGCTTGCAGCTCTCGCAGCTGCTTCTGCAGTTCCTGCGTATGCGCAGGTCACCACTTCCGAAATTCGTGGTGTGATCACGACTGAAGCCGGCTCGCCAATCAGCGGTGCCAGCGTTATCGTCACGCACGAGCCTACCGGCACAACATCTGCTGTTACGACAAACTCTGCGGGCGTCTACCTTGCGCGTAACCTTCGCGTTGGTGGTCCGTACACTGTTGTTGTCAGCGGCGCTGACATTCGTACTGTTGAAGTTACGGACGTTTATGTCGGCCTGAACGAAACTTACGACCTGTCTCTGCCAGTGTCTTCTGAGCGTACGCTCGAAGCTGTTGTTGTTACCGCGCCTGCTCTGGCTGCTGGTTTCATGGAAACTGGTATTTCTTCTACCTTCGGCCTGGAAGAGCTCGGTCGCGTCGTTTCTATCGACCGTGACATTGCTGACGCTGCTCAGCTTGACCCATTCGCGTCTATCAACGTTCAGTCTGGTGGCGGCAAAGAGCTTTCCATCGCGGGTGCGAACAACCGTTTCAACTCTCTCACGATTGACGGTATCGCTCTGAATGACCGTTTCGGCCTGAACTCTAACGGTTACCCGACACAGCGTTCGCCAATCCCTTACGACGCTATCGAATCCCTGACCGTTCAGACTGCTCCTTACGACACCCAGTTCAACGGCTTCACCGGCGGTACGATCAACGCTGTAACCCAGTCTGGTACGAACGAATTCCACGGTTCTCTGTCTTACTACACGACTGACGACAGCATGGCTGGCGATCGCGTCGGCGACACGACTGTGTCTCGTGAATTTGATGAAGAAAGCTACGCAATCACACTCGGTGGCCCAATCATCGAAGACAAACTCTTCTTCTTCGTCGCTTACGACCATTTTGAAGAATCTGCTGCTTTCCGCACCGGCCCAACCGGCACGAATGCTGTAAACATCATCGACATTCTGCCTTCAGAAGTCGCTGAAATCACGCAGATCGCTTCTGACGTTTATGGCCTGGACACAGGTTCATTCTCCGGCATTGACCCGGTAGAAGACGAGAAGTTCCTCGCGAATATCGACTGGAACATCAACGAAAATCACCGTGCTCGCCTGACTTACATGCGTACGGAAGGTTCTTCTATCGCAGAGCAGAACGGTAACAACTTCGTTCAGGGCGCTGACGTTGCTTACCCATCTTCATGGTACAACCGTTCTGAGACTGTAGAAGCGTTCATCGGACACGTTTACTCTGACTGGACGGACAACTTCTCTACTGAGTTGAAGATTGCGTCTACGACACAGGCAACTGGTCAGGATTCACTCCTCGGTGCTGAAACTCCACAAATCTCCATCGGTGGCCTCGGTACAGACGGCCAGCAGGTTATTGCTTTCGGTCCAGACCGCTACCGTCACGGTAACGAGCTCGACCAGGAGTTCATGCAGTATAAAGCACTCGGTACTTACCTCTGGGGCAATCACAGCTTCCAGTTCGGTTTCGAGCGTGAAGAAGTTGATGCAGACAACCTGTTCGCTCAGAACTCTGAAGGTACATATGCATTCGCGACGATCGACGATTTCCGCAACAACATTCCATCTGGCCTGACATACAACAACGCTGTCACCAATGATGAGAATGACCTGCGCGCAATCTGGGGCTACAACCAGAACTCTGTTTACTTCCAGGACACATGGGACGTTCTGCCTACCCTGACTCTGATGGGTGGTCTGCGTTACGACTGGTACGAGTCTGAAGGCACGATCCGCGAGAACCAGAACTTCATTGATCGCTATGGCTACACGAACACAACGGACCTTGAAGGTCTCGACGTGATCATGCCACGCTTCAGCTTCAACTGGGATGCGATGGAAAACCTCACCGTTCGCGGTGGTATCGGTCGCTTCTCCGGTGGCGCGCCAGCGGTTTGGGTATCTAACTCTTACTCCAACGATGGCGTAATCGCTGACAACGTTGACTATTACTCTGGTGATGGCGGTGTAAACATCTACCTGCCAACGTCTCCGGACGCGACAACAGGTCAGTACATCCCGCCAGCAGTTCTCGCAGAACTCGCAGCTGGTAACCCAGATGGCCAGGTGAACGCACTTCACCCAGACTTCGAGATCCCATCGACCTGGAAAGCAAACATCGGTTTTGCCTACAACGTAGACCTCGGTCCATCTGAAGACTGGACGTTCTCTTTCGACGTTCTCTATAACGACTATGAGAACGCACCATACTGGTTCTCTCCAGGTTGTACGCCAGACGGCACTGCGCCAGACGGCCGTAACACCTACGAGTGTATTGATCAGTATGATATCGTTGTTGGATCTACCGACCAGGGCGAGAGCCTGCTCTACGCTGTGTCTGTAGATAAATCTTTCGAGAACGGCTTCGACCTGTTCGCGTCCTACACCCACCAGGATGTTGAAGATGTCGGTATGGGTACGTCTTCTACGGCGACGTCAAACTTCTCTGACTCCGCACGTTACGACTACATCACTCCGACAGCAGGCACGTCTAACTTCCAGGTTGAGCACCTGTTCAAACTGCGCCTGAACTGGGAACATGAGTTTGTTGAGAACTTCCCAACAACCGTTTCTATGTTCGCTACGCGTCGTTCTGGCCAGCCTTACAGCTACACCTTCTATGAGAACAACAACTGTGTGTTCCAAGGTGGCGGCCGTTGTACGATTGAAAGCGCTGTGGACGATGCAGGTCACCTGCTCTACGTTCCATCAGGTCCTAACGATCCGCTCTTCTCTTCCGACTCCTTCGGTGGTGACGCTGCGGCTCAACAGGAATTCTTCGACTACATCAACAACTCTGAGCTCTCTCAGTACGCTGGTGGCATCGCGGAACGTAACGGCGACAACTCTCGCTGGAGCACAATCGTTGACCTTCGCCTCGAGCAGGAGTTCCCAGGTGTACTCGACGCACATCGCACGTTCTTCTTCCTCGACATCGAGAACCTCGGTAACCTGATCAATGATGACTGGGGTCGTATCGAGCGTACACGTTACGAGTATGAGCGTTCTGTTGTGTCTGCAGAGATTGTAAACGGCCAGTACGTTTATGATGACCTGCGCACACCAAGCCAGATCGAAAACTCTGAAATCCTGAACCAGTCTCTCTGGCAGGTTCAGCTGGGTGCACGTTACGAATTCTAAGAATTCAACGCACTTACGATTTGAGAAAGGGCAGCTTTGGCTGCCCTTTTTTGTTGGCTACGCGCTGCATATAAACTTGCGCTTCAGGGCGAAACTGATATGTGCGCGCCATGACTACACATCTTCCTCCACCACCTCCGGAATGGGCGTCTCAGGACCAGTTGCTTATTGGCTGGCCCTCGCATTTCGATCCGTGGGATGAACCATTCGCTGAAGCCCAAAAGCAGATTGCGGCATTCGCAAATCAGATCATCGCGGCGGCTGAAGGCTTTTCCGGCAAAGCTACTGAAGTGGTGTTTGTGTTGGAGGGCGATGAGGCTGAAGCTAAAGCGCGCGCCTTGGTGCCCGGCGCGAAGATCATCAACATTCCATGCGGTGATACCTGGGTGCGGGATACCGCGCCGGTTTTCTCGCGGGTGAAAGGTGAGCTTCATGCGCGCACTTTCCGCTTTAATGGCTGGGGTGAGAAATATATCTATCCGGGCGATGCAGAGCTGTCCGTTGCGCTTGCGGAACGATTGAAAGCGCGCCGCATTGACAATGATTTTGTGCTCGAAGGGGGTAGCGTTGATTGGGATGATACGGGGTGTCTTCTGACAACAGATGATTGCGTTCTGAACCCGAACCGCAATGGCAATTGGTCCCGTGATGAGGCTGAAACGGCGCTGAAAAATGCCTTCGGCATGCGGCACATTATCTGGATTAAAGATGGTCTTTTGAACGACCACACAGACGGCCATGTCGATAATATTGCCCGGTTTGTGGGCTCAAAACATGTTATTTGTCAGAGTGCTCAGACTGATGATCCGCATGCGGAGCGTTTGTGCGCCATTGAAGAAACGCTGCGAAATTGGCGAAGCCCTGAGGGTGAGGCGTTGACGGTGACGACCATTCCGTCTCCAGGGCGAGTGCTCGATGAAGACGGTGATTTTGTGCCTGCAAGCCATGCCAATTTTGCGGTGACTAATCAGGCTGTTATCGTGCCAGCCTATAATCAATTTGCAGAAGACGCGGTCGCGGCATTGCAGCCTCTTTTCCCGGGGCGCAAAGTTGTTGCCAGCCCTGCAGATGCAGTGCTTACGGGCGGTGGATCTTTCCACTGTATCTCTCAACAGATCCCGTCAGACGATACGGAGTAGCAGATGACCAAGGTAAAACTCGGTGTCATTCAGTGCGCGCTTGGCGGAACGTTGGATAGCAATCTGGAAACGGTTGAGCGCCTGATCCGCGATGCAGCAGGTCAGGGCGCGCAGATTATTCTGACGCCAGAGCTTATTGAAGGACCGTATTTCTGCAAAACTCAGGAAGAAGACCGGTTTGATCTGGCACGGCCGCTCGATACTCATCCTGCAGTCGAGCGGTTTCAGGCGCTTGCGAACGAGTTAAACGTGGTATTGCCGGTCTCTGTCTTCGAGCGCGATGGCTCGCATACCTATAACACACTCGTCATGATCAATGCTGGTGGCGAACGCATGGGTATTTATCGCAAAAGCCACATTCCCGACGGGCCGGGTTATCAGGAAAAGTACTATTTCCGGCCGGGTAATACCGGTTTCAAAGTCTGGAACACGGCTTTTGGACGAATTGGCGTCGGCGTTTGCTGGGATCAATGGTTCCCTGAGGCCGCCCGCGTGATGGCATTGAAAGGCGCTGAAATTTTGCTTTATCCAACGGCAATCGGCGCCGAACCTCATGACCCGGGCCTTGAAACTTCAGCGCGCTGGCAGCGGGCTATGCAAGGGCATGCCGTTTCCAATTGTATGCCGGTCGCAGCGGCTAACCGGATTGGCGTTGAAGACGGGCAGGCCTTTTACGGCTCATCCTTCATTGCCGATCAGACGGGCGCGAAACTGGCAGAAGCTGGCCGCGATGATGAGGCTGTTTTGGTGCAGGAATTCGATCTCGCATTTCTGGAACGCGATCGCTCGGCATGGGGCTTCTTTCGAGACCGCCGAACCGAGCTTTATAAAGATCTGTTGGATTAAGCTGCGGCTTTGAGCAGGTTCTGCGCTTGCTCTACCCAGCCTTCGCGCTGAACACGGCCTTTGAAAGCCAGTTTGTCGTCCAGCCATGCGATGTTCTCTGGAGACCAGCTCGCAATCTGTTCGAAGTGGAAGACACCTGTATCGTTCAGAACGGCGCACAGCTTAGGGCCGATACCCTTGATCTGGGAGAGGTCGTCCGGAGTGCCTTTCGCGGCTTTCAGAAGTTCCGGCATGTTTTCAGCAATGGTGGCTGCGCTCGTTTCAGCTTCTTCAGCGACAGTTTCAACGCTTTTAGCAACTGCTTCGGATGTGTTCGCCGCTGTCATTGACATGGTTTCGACCATCGCTTCCACATTTGCTGGCGCGATGCCGTCAAACTTGCCGTCCTGCCATTGGTCAAACCATTTAGACCAGAATTCGCCCGGTACTTTGTAAGGGAGTTTCATCCAGCCCGGCACGGCTGCGTAGGCTTCCGCTGCTTTTTCCCAGGCCTTCATATTGGCATCTGCCATGAGGTGAAACGCTTCGCGGGTGGAGTCGGCTGAGGCTGCAGTGAATGAAAAGGTCGGGACCGGCATAGGCCCTTTCGTCCAGTTCATTTTCCACGGCATTTCCATTTTGGACATCAGCTCGCCCTGACGCATCATGTTTTCCTGTGTGGTTTTTGCACTCTCCATAGAGGCCTGCATCATAGTCATTGCAGTTTTGTTTGCATCACGAAGGAAAGTCGGAAACAACATGGCGTAAGTCACCTTTCAGCTTGTTCATCAGTTTCATATCATAAAATTGTGCACTGCACAATAAATTCAAGAGAGAGTTGTCGTGCCACCCGAAGAGAGGCGTCCGCATTGTATGGTTTTTGACTCCGGAATGGGTGGCCTGACGGTCGTTTCCGAGTTGAAATCGCAGGGCTTTTCCGGAAAGATTTCCTATGCGGCTGATACGGGCTTTTTCCCTTATGGCGATAAAACCGATACAGAGCTGACGGCGCGCATTCCGGAGCTGGCGGCCCGCCTTATCGCGATTGCACAACCCGATATCTTCGTTATTGCCTGCAATACAGCCTCGACCCTGGCACTGGATGGTGTGAGGGCGCGCACCGATATCCCTGTGGTTGGTACGGTGCCGGCGATCAAGCCTGCGGCCAAGCTCACGCGAACAGGAACGATTGGTGTATTGGCAACGCCCGGCACACTACGGCGCAGCTATACGGACGCGCTGGTGCATGAGTTTGCCAGGGATAGTCTGGTGCTCTCACATGGCAGTGTGAAGCTCGTGGAACTGGCAGAACGCTCTGCCATTGGTGAAAACGTTTCCGGTGAAGAGCTGAAGTCTGAACTTGAGCTCTTATTCAGGCAGGTCGGAGGGGACGTGATTGATGTGGTCGTTCTGGCCTGTACGCACTTTCCACTCTTAAAGGACAGGCTTTCAGCGATCGCAGGTGAGGGCGTCAGTTTTATCGATTCGGGCGCGGCTATTGCGCGCCGTGTCATGACGCTGTTGGGGGAGGTTAGAGCTGACGGCGATGCCATGCTCGACAGAGTTTACATGACAGGGGCGTCGGCTTCTGCTGATCGCCTTATCCTGGCGACAGAGCGATTGGGGTTTGCAGGTCAGACCACTATTGAGGTCTGATGCCGCTCAAAGGAAAACGCAGCCCGGTGAACCAGACTGCGTTTTGTGTCTATCTATTGAAAACGGCTGAACCAATCGAGTGATGCAAGTTCATTGCGCGTATCGAAGACGGAGCCCCATGGCGCATCGCGGGACACGACGTCGAGCGTTTCGCCATAGCCGTTAAATCGGGTCTGCATGGTTACGCCATAAGCGCCCAGCATGCCAATTTCGATCATGTCGCCTTCGCCAATGTCTTCAGGCAGGAAGATCGGGCCTTTAATGACGTCCTCAGAATCGCAGGTCGGTCCGAACAGCTTGAAAGCTTTCAGGCGCGCAGATGGCGTACCGGATGAACGGATTAGGCGTGTCGGATATGGCCAATCGCAATGGGCCGCGTCATAGAGCGAGCCGAACGCGCCATCGTTGATATAAACAGAATTGCCACGAACCAGATGAACTTCGGTGAGGATGGAGCCGCCTTCAGCAACCAGTGCACGGCCAGGCTCACACCAGAGTTCAGCATGTTGTGGCAATGGCATACGGTCAAAAGCTTCGCGGATCGCCGCTGTGAAGCGGTGAAGCGCAGGAGGCTCTTTGCCCGGATAAGAAACCGGGAAGCCGCCGCCGACATCGACAATATCAATGTCCACATCTGCTTCGGTGATCAGGCGGGACAGGAGTTCGCAATGCGCAGACCAAGCGAATGGGTCCATGCATTGGCTACCTGGGTGGAAACTGACGCCGAGGCGTTCAACCCGAGAACGCGCATCGCGCAGCAGGGTTGGTGTTTCAAAAGCGGTCGCACCGAATTTGCCATCAATTGGCATTTCTGCGCCCTGATTTGAAACGGCGACGCGTAGGATCAGCGTGAGATCTTTAGCGTTTCCAGTTGCCGTGAAGATTTTCTCAAGCTCAGCTTCGCAGTCATAGGCAAACGTACGAATGCCGAATTCTTTATAGGCGCGTTCGATTGCCGGACGAGACTTCACCGGGTGCATGAATGACATGACCGCGTCCGGGCAATATGCAGCAACGGCTTCCATTTCGCGCGTAGAAGCGACGTCGAAATGGCGCATAGCAGCGCTATAGAGCGTTTTTAGCACCCATGGTGCCGGGTTGGCTTTCACGGCATAAAGCGTGTCGCCAGAAAAGTGTGTGAGAAACCACTCGGCCGCCTGACGCACAAGATGCGGGCGGCAAACTGCGATGGGCCTGTCAGGTTGTTCTTGCCGTATCAGGTCCCAGGGTGTGTCGTATGAATGCATGACACGCAATCCCCGTGTTTAAGTATTAAACCCAAACCGGCGTTAGTGCGGCCGCAGACCTATATTGCTTTCGCAGGGAAAGGAAAATTGGTCCGATGTCCGCCGGAAAAATGGCATTTAGTGATTTGCGGGCACGGAGTAAACCCTTTTCCGTGTAACTGACAAGAAAAGTTCATCCAAAACGGTGCGGAATTGTGTACAAAGCCGCTTTCCAGTTGCGCCGGGCTTTCGCGGGTATTGCGTTCGAAAAGGCGTCGACTGTGGGGGATGTGTGGATGAAGGCGTCAGGCGTCATCAATCTTGTTGTACTTGGAGCCAGCGTGCTGATGCTGGTGAATGCCTGTGATACGGGTCGCGCAACTGCGCCAATGGGGCTGAATGCGCGCGAATCAACACGCTTGCTGGTGGCTGGCAGTTCTACCGTTGCCCCTTTTATCACGGCCGCAGCTGAGTATTTCGGCGCGACCACAGACTTTGCCACACCAGTTGTCGAAACCACAGGCACAGGTGGCGGCTTCCGTTTGTTCTGTCAGGGCGATGACTTCGAAACGATTTCGATTGCAACCGCCTCCCGTCCCATCACGCGTAGTGAAGAAGAGCTGTGCGCTGAGCGCGGCGTGACCGACTATGTAGAACTGCAGCTTGGCAATGACGGTATTGTCTTTATCAATGCTCTGAACGGTCCTGACCTTGAGTTTACCGATCGGGATATTTTCCTGGCGCTCGCGCGGACCATTCCAAACGCAGAAGGCGAGCTTGTGTCCAACCCGTACCAGTTCTGGTCTGAGGTGAACCCAGATCTGCCAGATATGCGGATTGAAGTGTACGGGCCGCCGCCAACATCCGGTACGCGAGACGCATTCGTAGAGATTGTGATGGAGCGAGGCGCGCTTGCGCTGCCTCAGCTCGCAGAATTAAAAACAGAGGACCGCGCGGCTTTTGCATCGATTTCGCATACAGTGCGTACGGATGGTAATTGGCTGGATGCGGGCGAGAACGACACGCAAATCATTCAGGCGCTGTTACGCAACTCTGAGGCCATTGGCGTTGTCGGGTTTTCCTATCTCGATCAGAGTGCTGACCGGGTAAAGCCGGCCTTGATTGATGGAACGGCGCCTAGCTTTGATTCCATCGTGTCTGGAGACTATGTCGTCTCTCGTTCGCTGTTCCTTTACGTGAAGCGAAGTCATCTTGAGGCGCTGGAGGAGTTATCTGCCTTCCTGGACGAGGTTTATTCAGAGGCCGCCATGGGTGAGGGCGGATATCTGGTCGAGAGAGGCCTTATCCCGATTTCAGACCCTTTACGGGCTGAAATGCGTGACCGCTTCCGCTAATCTACGTCATCGAAATGAGAAAAAGCCCGCCAGAACGAACTGACGGGCTTTTGTGTATCTGTGCTGCTGCGTTGAATTATTCCGCGGCAGGAAGCTTGCGTTTGTCGAACTGAGACCAGACGCCTTCATCACCGTGCCAGTCGCCCTGCGTCGCGCCTTTGGAGTATTCTGTCGCGCGTGCTTCGAAGAAGTTTGCGTGCTCCACACCGTTCAGAATTTCGGTGAGCCATGGAATAGGGTGTTTATCAACACCGAAGAGTGGCTTCAGCTTGAGCTGGCCAAGACGCCAGTCCGCAATATAGCGAATATATTGCTGAATATCCTCAGGCGTCATGCCTTCCACTTCGCCAGCTTCGAATGCCAGTTCGATGAATTTGTCCTCAAGGTTCACAACCGTGCGGCAGCTCTCAGTAATGCGTTCTGCCAGCTTATCATTCATGATGCCGGTTTCATCACAGAAGGTGTGGAACAGCTTGATCATGCCTTCACAGTGCAGGCTTTCATCGCGCACAGACCATGAAACGATCTGGCCCATACCCTTCATCTTGTTGAAGCGCGGGAAGTTCATCAGCATGGCGAAAGAGGCGAACAACTGAAGACCTTCGGTGAAGCCACCAAAAACGGCCATAGATGTTGCGATGTCTTCATGCGTCTCGCACCCAAACTGACCGAGATAGTCATGCTTGGCTGCCATCTGCTCATATTCCATGAAGGCCGAAAATTCAGTGTCCGGCATACCAATGGTTTCAAGCAGGAGTGCGTAGGCCGCGATATGGATCGTTTCCATATTCGAGAAGGCTGACAGCATCATGGATACCTCTGTCGGTTTGAACAGAGGCATGTAGTTTTCCATATAGTTCGCGCCGACTTCTACGTCTGACTGCGTGAAGAAACGGAAAATCTGGGTGAGCAGATTACGCTCTTTGTCATTCAGCTTGACGGCCCAGTCTTTACAGTCCTCACCGAGCGGCACTTCCTCTGGCATCCAGTGAACCTGTTGCTGCTTCTTCCAGAAGTCATAAGCCCACGGGTAACGGAAAGGCTTATAAGCCCTGGATGGAATAAGAAGTCCGGGTTTGTCGGTCATCCGCCCGTCAGCCATGATGTGCTCCATGAGTCGCGTTAACTACCACATATAGTGCGCTTCTTCGCAAAGCTGCGCAAGGTATGGTGTCGCGACCTTTTGGCTAAGATTCGGGTTTTCCACTGATTCAATCACGCTGTGGAAAAAGGCCGCTAAGCTATACTAGCAAAACAATTGCCTGACTCATAGTCGCTCTATGCGCTGGAAAAAGTGCATGTCTGGCGGATTTCAGGTCCGCTCACACCGCACGGTCGTATCGAGCTGAACCCTTAATGCGCGCGGAAACCCTCTGTATTTGCGAGTATTTCTACGCTGAGTGGCCTGTCGCCTTTTGCAAATGCTGACCTTTAAACGGCGCTGGTTCGGGGTTCGCCAGCGTTTTGGAAATTTGAGGCGATGTCAATTTTCAGCAGTCTTTGTTCCTGGAATTGCACATAGACCTGCCAACCTGCCGGTCCACCGCGGCCGCGCATAAATGGCGTATAGGAAAGCTCGATATAAATCGGGTCGACGGTGAAATCGAAAGTGTCAGCGCCCGGTCTGCCAGATGCAGGCTCAAGCAGATATTTGTGAAACACCTGATAGTCGGGGTTTTGAGTTGTTTCCTCAACAATCCAGTCCTCACCAAGGCAAGCGGAAATGATTTCCAGCGCGCCCTCTGCCGCGGCGCGGGCTTCAACTTCATGGGTTTCACGATCAAGGTTTGAGCGTTCTGCATATAGCGGGCAGGAATAGGTGAAGACGTCCATATCGAAAAAGTCGCGGAGGACCGCAGTCTCGCAGCCTTCGCCAAAGGCAGATTGGTTCGCCGACCATGAATCTTCGATTGGCATGTCGCCCAGCATTTCGGGCTCGCCGCGAAGCGCGCTGTAAGGCTCGGCCGCCTGTCCCGCCTGCATGATGGCGGTGACTGCGTCGCAGGTTTCCGGTTCGAACTCAGCCAATTCGCCTTGCGATGTGCCGCAAGCTGAGATCGCCAGCGCCGAAAAAACCAAAGCAATGCGTTTCATGTGGAGTCCCCGAAAATAAACGTGTTATCTCAAACCTATAAACGCGCAGCGGGCGCGCCATCCCCTGTTCAGGGGGATAGGAGTTCAGAGGGCAGGCTATGTTCGCAGGACATTATTCAACAGCACTTGCGGCAAGACGGATTGGTCCACCGGTGCCGCTCTGGCATTTGTTTATTGCCGTCCAATTGGTTGATTTTGTCTGGGCCGTTTTCATTATGACCGGCGTAGAATATGTCAGCATCGAGCCGGGCTTTATGCAGGCGTCTATGCTGAATCTCTACCATATGCCCTATACCCATTCGCTTCTGGCGGGTGTGCTTTGGTCAGTCGGTGCGGGGCTTGCCTATGGTTTTGTGCGTTCTGGCGAAAAGCGCTGGCGAGCGGCGGGGATAATTGCGCTGGCCGTGGCATCTCATTGGGTGCTCGACCTGATCGTTCATGCACCGGATCTGGAGGTTTATCCGGGCGGACCAAAAATCGGGTTGGGCCTCTGGCAGTCGCTGTTGTGGAGCCAGCTTTTAGAGATTGGGTTGGTACTTGTCGGGCTCGCTATTTATTTGAGCGCGACGAAGCCCAAATCTGCTGCGGGTAAATGGAGTCCGTTTGCGCTGGTTGGTGTGATGTTGCTCATGCAGCTCATCAATCATCTGCCGGTTGAGACGCCTCCAACCTCGTTCATACTGGGGGTGATGGCATTGTTCGCCTATAGTGTTCTCACGCTTCTGGCCTATTTCGCAGACCGAACGCGGCAGAGCGTTTAATGCGTCCAGCTGAGGGTGAGGGCGACGAACTTTTCTTCACCTGAACGTGAGATCGCGCCATTTCGATATTGGTATTCGCGCTCAATATAGCTGACGGACATTTGTCCTGCCGGGCTTTCAAATGCGACGCCTGCCTGCACATCTCCTACGGTGACGCGGTCCTGCAGGGAGAACAGATCGCCATCGGCGATCCGGGCTGACCCGGCGCGCTGCACGTCCCAGACGACGGCTTCGCCATCTGCACCCGCAAAGAAGTACCAGTTTGAATTATCCGGTGTTGAGCCGCGTCGATCCAGATTTGCGCCGATGCGCACTTCTGCGCCGGCCCGTGTGGAGCGCATGCCGCCTGTCTGATCGACGGATATGTGTGGATTGACCGACAGGTCCAGCCCCAGTCCGGTGCGTTCGCTGTTTGCGACCAGCCCATATTGCGCATCAATGGAGTTGGTTTCGCGGTCTGCACCTGAAAAATCATTTGAATAAGGTGACGCGATGCGTCCCTGACTGGCTTCTGCAAACTCAGAGACAGCCATATCGACACCGCTCACACGACGAGGGGTGCGGGTTATTGGATACGACGTCGCCGGACGCGTCGGGGTGGCCCGCTGCGCCTGGTGTGCATCTGACAGGCGAACCAATTCCGGGTCTTCAGACCGGCCGGTAGAAGAATACTGCTGATCGGATGAGGAAGAGTGCAGAACAGATGGCGCAAGGCAGGCTGTACAGCTGAGGCCGAGTGCGCCAGCCGAGAAAAGGGTCAGTATTCTTCGCATACCCTGTTTCATCATGCCTTAATCTGTACTGATCTTTTGTTAAGTGTTGTTAAATAAGCCTGACAAAACGTTAACAGTAAAGGCGTAATTTCTACGTCTGCGTTAAGCTTCTACTGAAGTCGTACGGCACAAAAAAAGCGGGCCGGGGCCCGCTTTTCCTATTGTTTTGTTTTCGCTGGCCTTATTGGCAGGCGAGGCATTCTTCATAGTCTGTCGGGGCCTCAACGGTCAGGCCCGATGTTTCCTGCTTTTCTTTACCTGCAAACGCGGCGCGCTGAACAGATTTGGATCGGCAGTAGTAAAGTGACTTCAGACCTTTCTCCCATGCCGTCCAGTGCAGCATGTGCAGATCCCATTTGTTGATGTCGCCCGGAAGGAAGACGTTCAGGGATTGTGCCTGACAGATGTAAGGCGTGCGGTCAGCAGCCAGTTCGATGATCCAGCGCTGGTCAAGCTCGAATGCGGTCTTGAAGATGGCTTTTTCATCATCGCTCAGGCAGTCGAGGTGCTGAACTGAACCTTCATGTTCCAGCATGCTGCCCCAGACGTCTGGCGTGTTCATGCCCTTTTCCTCGAGCAGAGCTTCCAGCTGAGGGTTCTTCACGGTGAAAGAGCCAGACAGCGTTTTGTGGGTGTAAACGTTCGCCGGGATTGGTTCGATGCCCGCAGATGTGCCGCCACAGATGATAGAGATAGAGGCTGTCGGCGCGATCGCCAGCTTGTGAGAGAAACGCGCCATAACGCCATTCTCAGCGGCATCCGGGCAGGCACCACGTTCTTTGGCGAGCTTCACGCTGGCAGCGTCTGCACCTTTGCGGATGTGTTTGAACATCGCATTGTTCCAGACTTTCGCCGTCGCGCTTTCCAGCGGTGCGCGTTGCGCTTGCAGGAAGGAGTGGAAGCCCATCAGGCCGAGACCGACAGAGCGCTCACGCTTTGCAGCATACACAGCACGCGCCATTTCAGATGGTGCACGCTGGATGAAGTCTTCCAGAACGTTGTCGAGGAAACGGAAAACGTCTTCCAGGAACTGAGGATCAGATTTCCATTCGAGGAATTTCTCAGCGTTCAGAGAAGACAGGCAGCAAACAGCCGTACGCTCATTGCCGAGGTGGTCCGTGCCGGTTGGCAGAACGATCTCAGAGCAGAGGTTGGACTGTTTCACAGAAAGGCCGAGCTTACGCTGGTGCGCTGGCATAGCGTTGTTCACTGTGTCGGTGAACAGAAGGTATGGCTCGCCCGTCTGCATACGAATCTCGAGGATTTTCTGCCAGACTTTACGTGCGTTCAGCGTTTTGATGACTTCGCCGGATTTCGGGCTCATCAGCTCGTATTCGCCATTGTCGCGAACCGCTTCCATGAAGGCATCAGTGATGTTCAGGCCATGGTGCAGGTTCAGGGCTTTGCGGTTGAAGTCGCCAGACGCTTTGCGGATTTCGAGGAACTCCTCGATTTCCGGGTGGTGAATGTCGAGATAGCAAGCCGCTGAGCCGCGACGCAGTGAACCCTGGCTGATCGCAAGTGTCAGAGAGTCCATGACGCGGATGAATGGGATGATACCGGATGTCTGGCCATTCTGACCGACTTTTTCGCCGATCGAACGGACATGGCCCCAATAGGTGCCGATGCCGCCGCCATTGGACGCAAGCCAGACATTTTCGTTCCAGGTTTCAACAATACCGTCGAGCGAATCATCGACCGTATTCAGGAAGCAGGAGATTGGCAGGCCGCGTTCCGCGCCACCATTGGAGAGAACTGGCGTCGCAGGCATGAACCAGAGCTTCGAGATATAGTCATAAATGCGCTGGGCGTGGTCAGCATCGTCGGCATAGGCCGTCGCCACGCGCGCAAACATACCTTGGAAGGTCTCGCCTGGCAGAAGATAGCGGTCTTCCAGCGTTCTCTTGCCGAATTCAGTGAGATTTGCGTCGCGGGACGGATCGATATGAACGCCCTCTACAACACGCAGATCCGCCTGCGCCCTGGGCTTACCCCGGCGAAGCTCGGCATTGTTTGTGGCCTGTTCTGTCTGTGCTGTAGTTGTAACGGACATGAGGATTCCCTGCTGACTAAACCCTAATGGAACATAATGATTTGAGTTGGACCCTGCCATATGTGGCGCATCGTTCCCAGCTCAACCCCATATATAGTGGTTCTAAGGTTAATCCTTGGTCAACACGTCTGGCCGCGTCTCGGGCCAAAATCGGTGCATAAAAGGTTAATGGCTGTTAACAACTTGCTTTAAACCACCCTTCAGGTGTCCGCATACGGAGGTCTGACTTAGCTAAACTCCCTGTAATTTCAGGAGGTCCGGGCTTTCACGTCAAAAGTTTGATACTTTCCACAGGGAAGTATGGTGGTTTGTGAATCTGCCCTGGGTCCGGACCAAAATTTAGGCAGAAAAAATGTAAAAATACCGCCTGAGGCTGCGGTTGGCTGGCGACTCAGCACCCGCGCTGCTCATCTTGCGGACACTATATGTTGTGTTAGGCAGCAATCGGGAAGAAATCGGGCGGGATGACATAATCTTTCCAAAATTTATTCGGATAACGAACTCCACAATATCTATTGAAGCCATGTATCCGCATATCAGTAATAAAAATCGGGTGCCACACCGTGGGGGTCGGAACCAGCTGAGATGTAGAGCGTTGGTGACGAGTGTAGTCGTCAGGGCGGTGTGCCCTGATTTTTTTTGTCCGGGGACAAAAGGCGAGTAACTCCATGGTGAATTCTCAAAGCTGGGCTGCGGCCCTTATGGCCGCAAGCATGTTGACGGCATGCGGATCGCAAACGGGTTCTGATGCGCAGCAGTCTGCAGTGACGGTTCCTGAGCCGTCGCCGGCTGTGTCTGAGTTGGGGGCGCCTGTGCCGCAGGCGACAAGATCTCTGACATCTGAAGATGAGCCTGCCTCAGCGCGTCGTCCTGCGCATATCCAGTCTGTGGATCAGGGCGCGGCTTTGCAACAGCAATACTTTCAGCTCGCATCGCTGACGACGGAAGGTGATAGCGAAGAGGCGGTGACCGACAGCGGCGGTGCTCGCAATGAAATTGATGTGTTCGATTTCGTTCAGGCGCGCGCACGCCGTATGGCGAATGAGGACTATGTCGCGCCGCCGGAAGCGCCAGCCTATATTCGCAACCTCGACTATAATGACTATCGCCGTATTGGATATCGCCGCGATTCAGCCCTGTTCGATACGTCGGTTCAGCCGTTCCGCGTGATGCTGGATAGCCGTGGCTCACTCTTCCAGACAGAGATCGGCATGAATGTCGTCACTGAGACGTCTCTGGACCCGATCAACTTTAATCCGGCTGACTTCAATTTTCACGATCTGGAGATTTCTCCGGCGGAGCAGTCAGGCCTTGGGCTTGCGGGTTTCCGTCTTCTGGCACCGCTCAATCAGTCCGGTCGTTTTGATGAAGTGATGAGCGTTAAAGGCGCGAGCTTCTTCCGTGCACTGGGCGCAGGCAATCATTATGGCACCTCTGCACGTGGCATTGCGGTCAACACCGCGTCTGCCGAGGGCGAAGAATTTCCGGTATTCAGCGAATTCTGGATGGAAGAGCCGGGCCCGAACGATCAGACCTTCGTATTTTACGCGCTGCTTGATGGGCCAAGCGTGACGGGCGCTTATGAATTTCATGTCCGTCCCGGCGTGCAGACTCAGATTGATGTGAGCGCAGTTGTCTTCGCGCGTGAGGAAACAGACCAGATTGGTCTTGCGCCTCTGACATCCATGTTCGAATTTGCGCCGCAAGACCCGCAATCGCCAGTGACGGATTTCCGTCCGCGCGTGCATGATTCTGAAGGCTTGTCGGCTGTCATGTCGAATGGCGAGTGGGTGTGGCGCCCGCTGACAAACCCGTCAACGCTTCAGATTTCCAGCTTTGCCTCCGAAGTGCCTATGGGCTTTGGCCTGATGCAGCGTACGCGCGACTATAATGAGTATCAGGATATCGAAGGCGAATACGAAGCCCGCCCAAGTGTTTGGGTAACGCCTGGCGAGGGCTGGCGGGCTGGTCAGCTCATGCTGGTCGAGATCCCAACGCCGAACGAGTATAATGACAACATTATCAGCTATTGGCGCCTGAATGATGCGTTGATGCCGGGCCAGAGCATTGCGTTCGACTATTCAATGAGCTGGGGTATGGATGCTCCGTTCAACTCGCCGCTTGCTAATGTGCATGCCACACGCGTGGGACAGGCCGAAGGTAATTCGGGGCGCCGCCTGTTTGTCGTGGACTTCGAAATTGCTGATCTGGACTCTATGGAAGAGCTGGAGCCTGTCGTTTCCGCATCTGCAGGTGAAGTGTTCAACGTGGTTGCGACACCAGACCGCCGTAATGGACTTCTCCGTGTGAGTTTTGAGCTTCGCCCGCCAAATAGCGGTGCGGTGGAGCTTCGCGCGCTTCTAAATCATGTAGAAGAGCCGGTCTCTGAGACATGGCTCTATCGCTGGAGCCCTGCATAAGCATGAAACCGGTTCGACCGCCGGAAACACCTCTCAATATGCCGGAACAGGCTTTGTCCTGGTCTGGTAAGGTTGGGGTGAGCGGCGCACGCTCAAATTTCTGGAGAAAGTTCGTCATTGTTGGCGCTGGCCTTTTGATGACGGCTTATCTGGGTTGGCTCATGTTCGACGTGTTGCGCGTGTCCGGACTAACGCACCTCGAATGGGCGCTGCTTGTAGTGTTCATCGTCAATATTGGCTGGATTGGTTTTGCGTTTGCCAGCGCGGTTGCGGGGTTTCTCGTCAGCTTGTTTACGCCGGTCAGTCGACCGTCCGGTTCTGCTGCTCCGCTAAATTCAAAAACGGTCATTCTGTTTCCGGTCTATAATGAATCAGTGCGCGACGTGTTCGCGACGGTTGAGGCGACCGCTACAGCGCTGGCTGCTGCCGCGCCGGGAAAATTTGAATGCTTTATCCTGAGTGACTCCGTCAGCCCGGATGTCGCTCTGCAGGAAGAGGCAGGCTATCAGCGCCTCTCTTTGATGGTGACCGAAGACTGCCCGGTTTATTACCGACGTCGCACCATCAATCTGGCGCGCAAGGCCGGTAATATTCATGACTTTGTCGCGCGATGGGGTGGTCGATACGACCATATGCTCATCTTTGATGCGGACAGTTATATGGAAGCCGACACGCTGGTAGAGTTGGCGCGACGCATGGAGGCCCAGCCTGAAGTCGGGCTTATTCAAACCATTCCTAAGCTGATTGGTGGCAAAAGTCTGTTCGCGCGTGCGCAGCAGTTTGCAGGCTCTGTTTATGGCCCGGTTCTTGGACGAGGCATTTCATTCTGGTCCCAGAATGAAGGCAATTACTGGGGCCATAATGCTATCATTCGTACAAAGGCGTTTGCGGATGCCGCGGGTCTTCCGGTGATGCCGGGCCGGGCGCCATTTGGCGGGCATATTCTCAGCCATGACTTCGTGGAAGCGGCACTTTTGCGCCGCGCTGGCTGGAAGGTTCGTATCGCGCCAGACTTGGGCGGCTCTTTTGAGGAAGGCCCTCAGACGCTGATCGACCTGTCCATTCGTGACCGTCGTTGGTGTCAGGGGAATTTGCAACACACCGCAGTCCTCGCCCGCGCGCGAGGCATTTCCTTCACCAACCGGCTGCACTTCACGATTGGGATTATGTCTTATCTGGCATCGCCGCTCTGGCTGGTGCTCATTCTCGTCGGTATGGCGCTTTCGCTTCAGAACCGGTTTTTGCGACCTGAATATTTCAGTGATGACCCGTCGCTCACACCTAGCTGGCCTGTGATTGACCCGGCACTCGCTTTGAATGTGTTCTTTGCGACCATGGCCATTTTGCTTCTGCCGAAAGTGTTCGGCGCTATCGTGACCATGGTGAAGGGACTACGCGGCGGCAAATCCTGGCTGATCGTGCCCGGCGCACTCGTCGAGACGCTGATCTCAGCTCTTGTGGCGCCAATCCTGATGGCGGCGCAGACCTCATCTGTCTTTACGATCCTGACCGGTCAGGATTCTGGCTGGGCGCCGCAACAGCGCGGCTCGGATGGGTATCGATTTAAAGACGTCGCCCGTCGTCATGCCATGACAACCCTGATGGGGATTGTCCTGACCTTCGCAGCGCTGATCATCTCCCCGATTTTCGCGGCATGGCTACTGCCCGCCTCGCTCGGTATGATCTTCGCAATTCCGTTGTCTTACTGGTCAGGAAAATCGCTGAAAGAAGATGGCTGGCTGGCAAACGTGCTGGCGACGCGTGAGGATATCACGCCACCAGCATCATTTACGGATGCTCTGGCGGTCCGTCATCGCTATGGCAAGCTGGCTTCGCTGTCGGCGGAGCGCGTGCTTTCAGAACCAGACATGGCGGCGCTACATACACGTATGGTCGACACGGTCTGGCCGCTGGACGCCAATGAAGTGCATGTGCCGCTGGCGATAGCTGAAGCCAAGATCGCCAGAGCTGAAACGCTGGATGGGTATCTCCTGGCGCTTTCGGCCAAAGAGCGTATGGCGCTTCTGAATTCGCCAAACACAATGGGGCGTGTCAGCCAGCGCTTTTGCGCGCCGGCATCTCAGACCGTCCATTAAGCGGAATTTGTATCGACGCTTAGGAAGGCAATTTGGATTTTGCTGTTGCCAGTTTGGCCGAAATTTTCGGAGCCAGGCTTGCATTTGTCGCAAGGATATTTCCGGTTTTCAGGATTTCTCCGCCGTCCAGCTCCTGAACGATGCCACCTGCTTCGCGGACCAGAACGATACCGGCTGCAATGTCCCATGGCTTCAGGTTACGTTCCCAGAAGCCGTCAAAGCGACCTGCTGCGACATAGGCAAGGTCAAGTGCAGCGGCACCAAAGCGACGAATGCCTGACGTTTCCTGAGTGAGGTGTGCGAGCTCTGACCAGAAGAGCTGGTGGCGCTCCGGTGCATGGCCAACATAAGGTGTGCCCGTCGCCAGAACGGCGTCGGTCAGCTTGATGCGGGTTGCAACTTTCAGGCGCCAGTTTTCCAGCCATGCGCCATGACCACGCTCTGCCCAATAAATATCACCGCGAATAACGTCATAAACCACGCCTGCGTGCAGTTCGCCTTCGCGCTCATGGCCAATGGAAATCGCGAAGTGAGGAATGCCGTGCATGAAGTTCAACGTGCCATCCAGAGGATCGACGATGAAACGGTTGGTTTTATCCGTGCCTTCAACAACACCGCGCTCTTCCATGACAAAGCCATAGCCCGGACGCGCGCGAGACAGCTCATTATAGATTACGTCTTCAGCGCGGTGGTCAGCATTGGTTACAAAGTCGCCCGGACCCTTTTTGGAGACCTGAAGGTTTTCGACTTCGCCAAAGTCGCGTGCGAGGCCTCGGCCAGCTGCGCGGGCAGCTTTGACCATAACAGTGATGAGTGGGCTTTGTCTGGACATGTTTTCTGGTTTCGGTTCCTGAAATGCAGCGCAGCCGGTCTGCGCGCAGATCTTGTAAGGTTCGTGTGAGAAGGCGCCGTATCGGTCCTTATGCGTCTGGTCAAGCCGAACGGGCTGTTATCCGGTCAAATCATGCGCTTATTTCTGCCATGACACGTTAAACTTTCCCTTATGTATGCATTTAGAAGAACAGGGGTGTCAGTCTCTGATTATCGCCCCATCTATAAAGCAGATGACGGGTAAGAGAGTAAACGAATGTCAGAACAGATATCTTTCCTTCGGTCGGGACTTCTCGCGGGGCTGTGCCTCATGGCTGCGGCGTGTTCCTCGGGCGACGAGGCCACCGGGTTTATCACTGAAAATCTGCCGCCACCGGCGAGTGCCGAAACGGCCGAGGGCGATGTGCCGCGCGATGAAAATGGGCGGCCTTATCAATACAGGCTTCTTGGCGAGCGCGTTCCTGCGTTCAGTGTAACAGCCGCTGATGGATCGACCATCACCCAGGATGATCTGGCAGGCCAGTGGACGATTGTCGATTTCTGGGGGCTCTGGTGCCCGGATTGTATTGTCGATGCGCCTTATGTTGAAGAACTTGCCGAGACACTGGAAACCGTACCGGACATCCATCTTCTATCCATTCACTCACCGCCAAATGCGCGCCGCATAGCTGATGCCTTTGGTCGTTATGAAAACCTGGAAGATTATACCGCACAGACTGGGTACGGATCGCACTCGGCTATCGACGCGGATGCGAGTGCGAAAGAGGTATTCGACCTGCCATGGGTGCCAATTTATCTGGTCGTGGACCCTGAGGGCACAATTCAGGCATTCCGAACAGATATTAGCGAAGGCGGAGATGACCCGGTTGCGGGCTTCATCGCAGATGTGCGCAGCGTGATGGCTGCAGGCTGAGCTGATACAGGGCTGTCACTCGCGTAACAATGTATGGCGCTATATGGTGCAGCACTGAATGTTCAATGATTTTATTTTACTGAAGCCGGATTTTCGCGAACGGAAAGTCTTCCGACCGGCTTCATTCAGTGGTCTACTCGCTGTTAAGAACCAAGGCGGAGCGAGTAAGGTATGCTGCACCCATCAACCAAACGGCTTATCGATAAGCTGATTGAGATGACGTCTGCGTCCAAAATTACATGGGCAGAAGGCGATGATGGCACATGCATTTATGACACTGAAGGCTATCGCGTAACCATTGGTCAGTCGCCGAGCCGTGTTGTCCTTCTGGATGCAGGTGGGCGGGTGCTTGAAACGGTCAGCGATAGTCTGCTCGCCAATACGATCGACACGAACGGTCTCCAATATACGGTGAAAGTCGATCAGCTTGTCTCTACTGCGCGTCGTCAGATTACCGGTGCTACGGATGTCATCGACCGTATAGTGACTGCGCTGGACCTCACTGGAAAGCGTGAACCGCCTGCGCCGCCAGTGGATGAAGCGCACACTGAGGAAGACGACGTCGAGGACGAGGCGCCAGTCGCTCGGATGACCTTTCCGGACCAGCCAGAGATGGCGTCGCGCGTTGCCATGCTGGCAGAAAAGCTGAATGGCCATCTGCCGCCTGATACCGAGACTGGAACTCTGGTGGTTGAAGAGGTTTCCTTAGAAGAGATTGATCTGGACGAGCTGGCGACGGATGACGACTCCGACCCGGACGAAGCGTCGGAAGAAAGCTCAGCCTGGACCTTGCCGGAAGGTGTCGGGACTGCACTTGAGGCTGAAACCGATGAAGTCATTGACCATGGCGACGATGCGATAGGGTTCTCCCCGACAGAAGTTCACTCGTCTGTAGAGCTGTCACCTGTCAAGGATGAGCCATCTGCGCCAGCCAAACCCGTCTTTGGGGCAATCCCGACTTTTGAGCAGATGGCGCCGATTAAGGTCACGCCTGTTGCGACGATCGGGCCAGAGATCGTTCCGGAAGAACCAGAAGTGTTTGTGGACATTGTTGCCGAGGCTGAGGCGGCTGAAGCACTGCTCGACGTCGTAGAAGAGGCTCTCGCTGAACCCGTCCTTTATTTTGCGCCAATTCTGGGCACATCTAGGGTGATTGATGCGCTCTCAGTGACGCCAGACATCTATACGACGCCATTGGTGCAGAGCGACATTATGGAGCGTGAGCTTTTAACGCCGACGGCTGCTGATCCGTATACGGAGGAGCTGCCTGATCCAATCGTTGAGCAATTGGTAGATGACGATGGTGAGGAAGATGAGTCAGAAGTGACTATTCTCTCCGAAACGACCTTGCGGATATCTGGCGGCACATATGTCGACGAGCTCGCTGAACCGCAACTGGCGGAGAGCTCGGTCGCACCGCAGGAGGTTATCCCAGAGGATGAGCCTGTCTATGAAGCAGATCAGGCTGAAACATCCTCACCAGAGCTGGTGGAAGATGATGGTTTCGAAGTCGAAACGACTTTAGAGACCGTCACTGACGCCGAGCCGGAAAAGCCTGCGGAAGAAGAGCCGCCAGAACACCGCCCCGGGCGCCGTACCGTTTACAAGTATAATCCGTGGATGTGATTTTCTTGAAATTCAGGGCATAAGAAAGGCCGCGCAAGCGGCCTTGTTTTTTCTAAAGCGCTGAAAGTCTTAGCTTTCCAGCTCGATATCCCAATAGAGATAGTCCATCCAGGTTTCATGCAGGTGATGCGGCGGGAAGCGTCGCCCCATATCCTGGAGCTGGTGATTGCTCGGCTGGCACGGCTTTCTGTTTGGGTGCATGTCTATCTCATTTGGCATGCGCCCACCTTTCTTCAGATTACACGGGCTGCAGGCTGTGACGATATTGTCCCAGCTGGTAATGCCGCCGCGTGAGCGCGGAATGAGATGGTCGAATGTCAGATCGTCCGGTGAGCCGCAATACACGCAGGCAAAGGAATCTCGCAGGAAGACGTTGAAACGGGTAAAGGCGGGAGATCGATCCTGGCGCACAAACTCTCTCAGGCAGATCACACTCGGCAGGCGCATCTGGAATGAGGGCGACCGAACGACGTGATCATACTGAGCAACAACATCTACGCGCTGAAGGAAAACCGCTTTGACGACTTCCTGCCAGGGCCAGACTGAAAGAGGGTAATAGCTCAAAGGTCGATAGTCCGCATTCAGAACAAGTGCGGGCCACCCGTTAGGAGAAGTTGTGGTTATGGAAGATGCCATACTCACTCTCACTTCGACCAGATCATGAGGGAGATATACCACATCTCCACCATTTCTGATTATTTTCTATATCTGATTCCCTGCGACAGCAGTGTGACAAAATTCAACGCGAAGCATTGTTTTTCATTCTTTTGCTCAAAAATTGTCTGGCTACTGATTTTCTCCGCGCAGATGGCGCAGATATCCCCAGAGCAGATGCGCTGCCATTCCGCGATATGGGCGCCAGTTTTCGGCATGGGCTAGAAACGCTTTAGCCGTGAGGCGCCTCTCATCATTCCGCAACACTCGCAAGGATTCCATCAGGCCGACATCGCCTTCCGGGAAGGCATCCATGCGTTGAAGTGAGCACATCAGGAAAAGTTCTGCAATCCACGGGCCAATCCCCATCACCGCGATCAGGAGTTTGCGGGCGTCTTTGTCGGATAGCGTATGCAGTTCATCAATGGGCAACATGCCGCTTCTGATAGCCTCTGCTACGGAAATAAGGTGGCGGACTTTCGGGCCAGACAGGCCGCACGCTTTGATGTCGGCCTCGTCAGCGGAAAGAATAATCTCGGGTTTTACCTCTCCGCCCGCCCAGTTTTGCAGGCGTCCCCAAATGACGTCAGCGGCCCTGATGGAAATCAGTTGATAGACAATCGTTCGGGCAAGGCTGTGATAGTCGGGGCTCTGGATGCGCCAGTCAGGAAGGCCGATTGTGTCATAGGCGCGCGCGAGCGCCGGGTCAGACGCGCACAAAGCGTCACAAGCCGTCTGGCGCAGTGTTTGATCGACCATAGGCGTGCTCCCTTTGGCCTGATTGGGCGACGGACGGGGTGAGCTGTCAATCTGGTTCTTGCGCAAGTGCAGAGCACAAAAAAGCCGACACCCTGAGGGTGCCGGCTTTCTGTATCCCGAAGGAAAGAGCGCTTAGCGGCTCATGATCTCGGAAATCGTGAGCGTAGCTGGCTCAAAATCGCCCGCATAGCTGCCAACCCAGATGTCGTACTGACCAGACATTGGTGTGTCGAGTGAGATGGACGGGTTCATGTTTTCACCGCTGTCATCGTCGCAAATCCAGTTGCCGTCAGGTGCGTTCACAACGAGCGTTGTGTCGAACTCAGACATAACTGACAGGATGAGCGGGAATTCTTCGCCAGCTGTGTAGTAGAGACGGAAGTCCGGAGCCGCAGCTACCATGCCTACGCAGCCAACAGATGCCGCATCAATAGGGCCGCCAGAGGTCAGCTCAACATTGTATGGGTCTTCTTCAAAACCGGTGACCAGTTCAATAGAGCCAAAGCCTGGTTCAAGAGAGAAGTCTGGAGCCGCGAATTCATCGTCAGAAGTCATGTCAGCGCCGAGGCTGAATGGCATGACTTCAGAAATGAAGAGCGTGGATTCTTCGAAATTGCCATCATAGCTGCCAACCCAGATGTCGTACTGACCGGTCATTGGCGTGTCGAGCGTGATAGCAGGGTTCAGGCTGTTCTCTGTGTCATCTGCACAAGCCCAGCTTTCGTCTGGCAGGTTTACGACGAGCGTTGTGTCGTCGTCAGATTCTACAGAGAGGATGAGTGGGAAGTCATCGCCAGCAACATAGTTAAGGCGGAAGTCTGGTGCGTCGGCAATCATGCCTGCGCAGCCAATGCCGGCAGCGTCGATCATGCCGCCAGATGTGATGGTGACTTCGTAAGGATCTGGAACGAAGCCATTTTCGAGTTCAGTGGCGCCGAAAGTTGGCTCCAGTGAGTAGTCCTGAGCGAACGCTGCGCCAGACAGAGTCATGATCGCCGTAGCGGCCAGCAGTGTAGTTGTGCGAGACATCTTATTTCCTTGTTTCAGACTTTTTCGAAGCGAAACAACCAGAAATCATTTGGCGCCCAGCCCCATGATTTTCCAACGCGCAATTCCGTCTTCGTGCTTGATTTTAAAGTGAAGAAGTAAACTCGGATAGTTCGATCTGCAGCGCGAACTGCAATTTATGATGGTTCGCTGTCCGGGATATTTGCTGATCACATCACCTTGGCGTGGGTGAGCGCCCATACATTCCAGAGTCAGCAGTCAAAAGGCTGCCCCGAAGCTGGGACAGCCTTCTGAAGTGTTCGTGAAATCTATTCGACTTCAGAGATAGACAGAACAGAAGCAGCGTTGCCGCCTTCATAGTCGCCAACCCAGATGTCGTACTGGCCAGAAAGTGGGCTGGACAGGCTTACAACAGGGTTCAGGCCGTCTGTGTCGTCGTCGCAGATCCAAGAGCCGTCTGGAGCGTTGATGACCAGGGTTGTGTCATCTGCAGATGCAACAGAGATGATCAGCGGGAAAATGTCACCAGCGTTGTAGTTGAGGCGGAAGTCTGGAGCGTCAGCAATCATGCCTGCGCAGCCTACGCTAGCTGCGTCGACGGTGCCGCCGGCGATGATTTCAACTTGGTATGGATCTGGCTCAAAACCTGTGTCCAGAGCAACTGTGCCGAAAGACGGCTCGAGAGAGAAGTCCTGAGCGTAAGCAGCGCCAGAAGCAGATACGATAACGGCACCTGCCGCGAATGCGAAATTGCGGTACATTTGTATTCCCTTAAATTAGTCCCAATGGTGCGAAGATTTGCGTCTCCCATTCCCCCGAACAGTTCAGCGAGACGCGAGCAGATGAGTCCATCTTCTGATCACGTTCTAGTGAGGGGTCGGTGATATGCAAGGAGAAATCTCAGCACAGATGCCGTGATATACAGTCGCACCTGAATGTATTCTGAATGAATTCAATGAAAGCAAGTAATTGAACGCATTTACGGTGTATATCGAACCGTAAAATTCAACTCTTTGACGTGTGTATATATTTCAATATGCTGAAATACGGTTGGAAAATAGAATTCTATACTTGCGCATTTGTCCAGAAAAGAGCCCGCATTGTTGCGGGCTCTGGTGAGATGTTGCGCTGATTCTACTTACTGTAGAGTTCGGAAATAGACAAAAGCGCTTCGTGATAGTCGTCTGAATAGCTGCCCACCCAGATGTCGTATTGTCCACTGGCAGGTTGGTCGAATGTGATGGATGGATTCAAGCCCTCGCCGCTATCATCGTCACAGACCCAGCTCGCATCCGGCGTGTTCACTACCAGTGTTGTATCGCCTGAAGAGTCTACCGAAAGAATGAGCGGAAAGACGTCGCCTGCGGAGTAGTTGAGGCGAAAATCTGGTGCTTCGGCAATCATACCGGTACAGCCAACAACATCGGAATTAACCGACCCGCCGGATGTCAGACTCACATCGTATGGGTCAGGAGAGAAGCCCGCACTCAGATCGACATATCCATATCCTGGTTCAAGCATATAGTCTGGCCGAAGCGAGGAAGAGCTGCTTTGCACATCCAATTCGGAAATGTAGAGCGTCGCCGGGTCATAATTCCCGCCAAAACTGCCAACCCAGATGTCGTACTGTCCGGTCATCGGGTACTCGAAAGTGATTGCCGGGTTTAAGCCTTCACCGCTGTCGTCATCACATGTCCAGCCGCCATCTGGCGTGCTCACAACCAGCGTCGTATCGCCGGTAGAGTCGACGGACAGGATGAGCGGGAAAGTGGTGCCCGCCGTGTAATAGAGACGGAAGTCTGGCGGATCGCTGATCATGCCGGCACAGCCCATACGCTCATGCGCGCTGACAGGACCACCTGAAGTGACCTCAATGCTGAACGGGTCGGGGGAAAAACCAGTATCCAGTTCAACGGAACCATAAGTTGGCTGAAATTTGCTTGCCTGCCCGTGCGCTGTGCCCGCAGCGCAAATAACGATGGCCGCAGCCATCAATCCTGTGTGTCTAAACATTCAAAAGCCCTCATTCCCATATTTAGAGTATGGGTATTACAGCGTAAAATCGAATGTTAGGCAAAGAAAAAACCGACCTGCAGCGCGCAGATCGGTTTTCTGTATTTTGATTTCAGCAGGTTTTAGTTGCTGGAAAGCTCTGAGATGGAGAGCGTTGAGTTGTTGTAGCCGCCGCCATAGCTGCCAACCCAGATGTCATACTGACCTGATGGTGGGCTGGAGAGGTAAATGGAAGGGTTCAGGCCATTGCCGCTGTCATCGTCGCAAAGCCAGCTGCCGTTCGGCATGTTCACAACCAGTGTCGTGTCAGCATCTGATGCGACAGACAGAATGAGTGGCAGTGCATTGCCCGCGCCAAAATACAGGCGGAAGTCAGGTGCGTTTGCGACCATGCCCGCGCAGCCAATATTGCCTGCATCAATGCTGCCGCCAGCTGTGATGCTCACATTGTAAGGATCAGGCGAAAAGCCCGAATTCAGAGAAGCAGAACCGTAGGTTGGTTCAAGATTGAAATTCTGTGCGTATGCTGCCCCAGAAGCGGAAATGAGTACAGCTGCAGCTGCCATTGCCAATTTGCGATACATGGTACGTCCCTCGTTTTGTAACCATTCTATGCGAAGAAAAGGTTTGCCCTCATCAGTCCCCACCCCGTGATGTTTAGCCCGATGAACCTTAACGTCCTGGGAACATTACGAAACAGTTATGATAATGCAAAGAGAATTCTTCAGCATTTTATAGAGTGTATAGAGCTGTGCCTGAACCCAGTCTGAATGTTTCGTTGCGGAAAACCCGCTTTGCGCCCAGCCCCACAGGTTTGCTTCATATCGGGCATGCTCTGGCGGCGCGCGAAGTGTTTTCGTTTGCAGAATCAAGGGGGTGCGAGGCCCTTCTGCGTATAGAAGATATTGATCAAACCCGGTGCCGGCCCGGCTATGAGGCTGCGATTTACGAGGATTTGCGGTGGCTTGGTTTTGATTGGCCAGACCCGGTTCGTCGACAGTCAGATCACTATACGGAATATACTTCGGCGCTGGCTTTTCTGCAGAAACAGGGGCTGGTCTATCGCAGTTTTCTCACCCGCAGAGAGCTGAATGCGGATATGGAGGGCCGCAACGTGGTGATCTCGCCAGCCGGAGAACGACCATATCCGGGGCCGCTACAACCGCTCAGCCATGATGAAGAAGAAGCGCGTATCGCAGCGGGAGAGGCGTTCAGCTGGCGCCTTTCGCTTTCTGCTTCGAGAGATTATCTCGGCCACCGCTTTGATGCGTTGGCTTTTGAAGAAACCGGTGAATGCGAGGATGTGTCTCCCGGTCTCATCAAGGCCCGCCCGGACTGGTTGGGAGATGTAATCCTGGCCCGTAAAGATACACCGACAAGCTATCATCTTTCGGTGACCCATGATGACCAGTTGCAGGGCATTAGTCATGTCATCCGGGGGCGCGATCTCTATCACTCTACCCACATCCATGTCCTGCTTCAGGCCTTGATGGGATGGGAAACGCCTATCTATCGTCACCACGGGCTTATTCTTGGAGCGGACAAACGGAAATTTTCCAAGTCCGACGCTTCGAAAACCATTCGCAGCCAGCGAGAAGCGGGTGTAAGGCCGGAGGAGATTTTTCGGGACTGGACACTGGCATGACAGAATTGATCGTAGCGGAGCCTGATCCGCGCAGCCGGATGATTGGCGTTTTCCTGCTTCTTGTGGGTGGGTTGCTTGTCGGGTTTGCTGCGATCGGTTTGCGCCTGTCCGTTGTGGACGGCCTTGGTCCTCAGACGACGGCGTTCTGGCGTTTTGGGCTGGCTCTGCCAATGATCCTTTCGGTTTTTCTTGTTCGTGGAAAACTGCCCTCAAAGCCTTCAATATTTGCGATCCTGACCGGGTTTGCATTTGGTATGGATATCTCGATCTGGCATTTGTCGCTCACCATGACATCCGTGGCCAATTCAACTTTCATTGTGAATATGGGCAGTTTGTTTGTCGGGTTTCTGGCATGGATCGTCCTTAAAGACCGGCCGAGTGTGTTCTGGGGTGGTGCGGTTATACTGGCCCTGATTGGCGTGTACTTCCTCTCCACCGGGAAAACGGGCACCAGCGGCAGCGGAAATATCAGAGGGGATCTGGTCGCATTGATCGCCTCTTGCTTCCTGTCTTCTTATTTTCTGTTCGGCAAAATTGCGCGCAACACAATGAGCGCGCTTGATGTTCTGTTCTGGGCGACGCTCACCATGTGCATTGTCGCCGGTGTAATGTGCTTTGTCTTTGGTGAGCCGATTTTGCCGCCGGAACCGCAGCAGCTGTCCTGGCCATTGGCGATTGCCTTCTTTTCTCACTTTCTGGGACAAGGCTGCATTATCGCCGGACTTGGTCGGGCCCCCGCCGCGATTGCGGGCGTGATGGTGATTGTTCAGCCTGTCGCCTCAGCGATTATTTCATGGCCGGTCTTTGGTGAGGAGCTCGCACTGTTACAGCTTTTTGGTGCGGGGCTTATTCTTTCCGCGCTATTGGTTGCGCAGATACCCTCAAAGCGGCGATGATTGGTTGAGCCTTCGTACAAAACTGTCACACAGACATGTCAGACACTCACAAACTTCGTTTCTAAATCTGGGGAACTTCATGAAATCTGCTCTCGCCTTTTCAGGACTGATAACCGGTCTGATGCTGGCTGGTTGCGCCACACAGATCGCTACTGCACCCATTCAGGCGCAGGCACTATCTTATAACCGCACAGTCGTGACACCGGTTCAGGTGGAAGATTCCTATTATGTGATGGGGCATGATCGTGTGGCAGCGCGCGCAGAGGCTCGAAACGCCGGTCAGGCACGCAACGTCATCATCTTCGTGGGTGACGGCATGGGCATCTCCACCATTACGGCGGCGCGTATTTATGCTGGGCAGTCTCAGGGGCTGGACGGTGAAAGCTATCAGCTCACCATGGAAACCTTCCCGAATGTGGCGCTCTCCAAAACCTATTCAGACAACTTCCAGACGGCGGACAGTGCGGCGACGGCTGTTGCCATGATGACGGGCGTAAAAACCGATTCTGGCACATTGGGCTTTGACCATAATGTACAGGTCGGAAATTGCGGTGCCTCGCTTGGGCATGAAGTCGATTCTCTGTTCAGCATGGCAGAAGCGCAGGGCTTTGTGACCGGTGTCGTTTCTACCGCGCGCATCACGCACGCGACGCCGGCGTCTACATATTCACATTCGCCGTCGCGTGACTGGGAAGTTGATGGCGACCTTGGCGCTCAGGCACAGCTCGGCTGCCGCGATATCGCCTCTCAACTGATTGATTTCCCTGCAGGTGATGGTCTTGAAGTCGCTATGGGCGGCGGACGCCGCAACTTTATGAGGGTCGATCAGGCAGACCCTGAATATGACGGCCGCACGGGCTCGCGGACGGATGGTCGGGACCTTGTCGGTGAGTGGACTGCAAAGTCTGAAGCGCACACTTTTATCTATGATCAGGCCGGATTTGACGCGATCGACTTTGATTCAGATGTTCGCGTGCTTGGCCTGTTCGAGCCATCGCACATGCAGTTTGAACAGGACCGTGCCAATGATGGTGCAGGTGAGCCATCTCTGTCTGAGCTGACAGCCGCAGCCATTACGCGCCTGAACCGCGGCGAGGAAGGCTTCGTTCTGATGGTTGAAGGTGGTCGTATCGACCATGCTCACCATGGCGGCAATGCGCACCGCGCGCTTGTGGATGCCGTGGCTTTCGATGAGGCTATTCGCACCGCTGTTGAAATGACCGATGCATCGGAAACCATGATCCTCGTCACGGCTGACCATAGCCACACAATGACAATTGCGGGCTATGCCGCACGCGGTAACCCAATTCTGGGTCTGGCGCGAAGCGAAGTCGGCGCATTGCTGCGCGCTTCTGACGGGCGTCCATACACGACGCTTGGCTATGCAAACGGCCCGGGCGCTGTGTGTGTGTCTGACGAGAACGCAGCCTGTGAGCGTGAAGACCTGACAGACATTGATGTAGAAGCGCCGAACTATCTGCAGCAATCAACCTATGCGATGGGGTCTGAAACGCATGGTGGTGAAGATGTTGCAATCTTCGCAACGGGCGCAGGCTCAGAACGTGTTGGCGGTGTTATGGAGCAGAATGAAATCTTCCATGCACTGGCTCAGTCGCTCGGCATTGTCGAATAGGCTGATACCCCACGCTCAAGAAATAAAGCCCCGCAGTTTGCGGGGCTTTTTCTTAGAAGCTGATCTCGCCAGAATTGATACGGGTCAGAATATCCTGGGTGACGGGCTCGAACGTGTCCTCATGTGGCAGTCGCACATAAACCGGCTCTTCGATTTGTGTGATGTCATAGCCCTGCTTCACCAGATCCACCTTTTTGAACTTAAATGTGCCCGTGGTTTCGGCCTCTGGCTGGATGCGGATAAAGATCGGGCGTGCAAATGAGGGCAGGCTCTGGTCGATATGGCTCGCTAGCGCAGACCAGTCAGGCAGTTCTCCATCCTTCAGATTGACGGCGGCCATACCGGCCCGGCCATCCGTTTCAGGCATGGCCACGCCATAGACATTTGGCAATTCAATGCCCTCAAAGCTCGCCAGAGCTTCAGCAACTTCATTGGTAGAGACGTTTTCGCCCTTCCAGCGGAAGGTGTCTCCGATACGGTCGACGAAATAGACATAGCCATGCTCGTCTTTCTTCATCAGATCGCCCGTGCGGAACCACATATCTCCCGGTTCGAAAACATCCCGCAGGATTTTCTTTTCGGTTTGTTTCGGGTCGTCATAGCCGTCAAAGCGCTGACGAGGCGCATCAGCGATTTCACCAATCGCTTCACCAACCTCATTGGGTTCAGTTTCGATGCAGAAGCCATCTTCACCGCGAATCGGCTTTTCTTCGGCGACATCAAACTTCACAAAACGGGTTTTGATTTTGTCTTTCATATAGTCCGGCAGTCGGCCAACCGCGCCAATCTTGCCGTCATAATTGGCAAAGCTGACATTGCCTTCGGTTGAGCCGTAAAACTCCACCAGATGCGGAATGTTGAACCGGTCAACAAACTTCTGCCAGACCTCGGTTCTCAGGCCATTGCCGAAGCCCTTGCGAATAGAGTGATTGCGCTCAAGCGGGTGTGTTGGCGTCTTCAGAAGATAGCGGCAGAGTTCGCCAATATAGACAAAGCTGGTCGCTTTGTGATTGACGGCGTCTTCCCAGAAATGGGTGGCCGAAAATTTGCGCGCCAGAATGAGAGTCGCGCCTGTGAGCAGAGCCTGTCCGACGCCGCAAATGCCACCTGTTGCGTGATACAGCGGCAAAGTCACGTAAATGCGGTCGCGCTCAGTGATCTTACAGGAATCGATAAACGCGCCCATCATGCCAAGCACGCGCACCTGGCTTAGCTTTGCTGCCTTTGGCAGGCCGGTCGTGCCGGAGGTATAAATATAAAGGCAGAGGTCTGATGCGCGCATATGCGCGCGAATGCTTGGGTCCGGGCGTTCAGTGGAAAGCTGCGGGAAAAGCGGATCAATCGCGCTTGCGCCATCCATATCAAATCCGAGCGTCCAGGCGGCAACCCCTTCGCCCAGCGCGTCTTTCGCGCTGAGATACAGGTCTTTCTGTTCTTCACCTAAAATGATGGCGCTGGCTTTAGAAATGCCGACACAATGTGCAAGTCCCTGGCCCTGAAGGCTGTTGTTGATGAGTGCTGAGACGACGCCAACCTTGGACAGGCCATACCAGATCGCGATGTAATCGGGCTTGTTCTCCATGAACAGCGCCACGGCGTCACCCGGCTTGAAGCCCTGCTTCAGCGCCCAGTCTGCATACTGGTTCGCGCGCTCATCAAGCTCGCGATAGGTGAACAGTTTATCTTCGAAGCGGATAGCGACATTGGCTTTGTGCTTGTCGACATTTTCCTCGATCACATCGGCAAGTCGGACAGGGTCATCAGGAGAAACCGCTGTGAGGCGTTTCAGTGCCTTGCGGATATTTGTGAGATAGGTCCATTCGCGCGTAATGGTGTCGAATATAGCCATGCGTCTCCCTCCAGATGGTATTGTTATATTTCTCGGGCCTCAGAATAGCATTTCCAGCCACCAAGTCGAATTTTCAAGGTATGGTGGTTTTCGCGAATTCAAAGCCTTTTGATGGCATACACATCAGAGATAACAGAACCGTGTCGGTTTTGGTTCCGAGAGTGGCGATTTCACTTGCACCTTCCACGTGTGAGGTGTCGCGAAACCGGGAATCATTGGAAACCCTTACTCGCATTCAAAAAGGAAAAGGCATGTCTCTCACGCTTTATGGTCTCAAAAACTGTGACACCTGCAAAAAGGCGCTGAAAGCGCTGGAGGCTGCGGGCAAAGAGGTTCGCTTTGTCGATATCCGCGCTGAGGCTGATCTGAGTGAGAAAGTGCCATATTGGCTGAGCGCGGTCGGTGCAAAGCCGCTGGTGAATAACCGTTCCACCACATGGCGTGGGCTTTCTGACGCTGAAAAAGCAAAGGCCGAAACCGATGAGGTTTCAGCCCTTCTGATTTCTAATGCGACGCTGATCAAACGCCCGGTTATAGAGGCAGGCGATAAAGTCTATGTCGGCTGGACCAAAGCGGTTGAAGCCGAACTTACCGCTTAACTCCGAACCAGCTCGTGAATGGCTTTGAGTTGAGAGAGTAGGCCTTCTGCCGCATCAAGCGGCAGGCAGGACGGTCCATCGCAAAGCGCTTTGTCCGGATCTGTATGGAACTCAAGGAACACACCATCAGCGCCCGCCGCGACAGCTGATTTTGCGATGATTGGCACGCCTTCACGGCGGCCACCAGTTGAGCCGCCTGCTGTGCGCGGGTCAGCGCCCGGCAGCTGTACCGCATGGGTGGCGTCAATCGTCACAGGCACGCCCAGCGCTTTCATGGCCGGAATACCCAGCATGTCTACGACAAGGTTGTTATAGCCAAAGCTTGCGCCGCGCTCACACAATAGGGTCGGGTTGTTCGTGGTGACTTCGCCAACTTTGGTGATGATGTTCTTACAGTCCCAAGGGGCGAGGAATTGTGCTTTTTTGACGTGGAGCCAGCCGCCTTTGGCTTCAATCGCTTTCGCGCCAGCCACGACAAGGTCTGTCTGACGGCAGAGGAAGGCGGGCACTTGCAGCACTTCGGCAACTTCACAGACAGGCTCTGCCTGATCAATCTCGTGATAATCCGTCACGACAGGGGTGCCGAGTTCTGCTTTCACCTTTGAAAGGATGTTGAGGCCGTCATCGAGGCCCGGTCCGCGATAGGAGGTGATGGAAGAGCGGTTCGCTTTATCCCAGCTTGCTTTGAAGATGTAAGGCAGGCCTAGTTTCTCGCAGACCGCTTTCAGGTGCGCGCCAACGGTCATCGCCAGTTCTTCATTTTCCAGAACATTCAGGCCAGCCATAACGACAAGCGGATGACCTTCGCCAATTGTGATGCCGTATTTGTCGAGTGAAAGCGTGCTCATGAGCCTGACCTGCTGTGTTCTTGGATTTATGTGCGCCCACATGCCTGAAAACGCGGGCTAGGTGAAGGGGGCAGCTTCAGTAAGACCAGAAACGTGGCGTCAGTACGACGAAGATCGTGAGGAGCTCAAGGCGTCCGAGGATCATGCAGGCCGAACAAATCCATTTCGCAAACGGTTCTAAAGGCTGGAAGGTACCTGATGGGCCAAAAATGGAGCCAAGGCCCGGGCCAACGTTGGAGATCGAGGTTGCTGCGGCTGAGACCGAGGACAGCGTGTCGAGCCCGGTTAGGGACAGAAGGACAGCTGCCACTGAGAAGATGAAGAGATAGAGGAAGATGAAAATCATCACCGAAATCAGCACTTCATCGCGCACGGGCTGGCCGCCATATCGGACAATCAAAACCCGGTTCGGGCTCAGCATCTGGCGGGTATAGGTCCAGATGGTGCGGCATAGAATGTCGATGCGGAAAATGTTAATGCCGCAGGCTGCAGAGCCTGCGCACCCGCCAAGGAACATCAGTGTGAAAAAGATCAGTTCTGGCAGGCTGCCCCATTGTCCAAAATCGGTGGAGGCATAGCCCGTACCGGTAATGACGGAGATCACGCTGAAGATCGTGTCCCGCAATAAATGCTCATCATAGCGGATGAAGGCGGTTTGCGGGTGAAAGCGGACGCAGATGTAGAGAATGATGACTGCGGCGGCACATACCGCAAAAAAGAAGCGCGGCTGAGGGTCTTTCCAGAGCGATAGATACCGCCCATGCATCATCAGAACCATAGAGCCGAATGGCAGGCCTGCGATAAACATGAAAACGATACAGACTTCGATAATGCGGCTGTCAGCGAATTTGCCCATAGACTGGTCGGACGTGGAATAACCGCCTGCCGCCATGGTCGTCATGGCGTGGTTCACGGCATCGAACAAATTCATGCCTGCGATCATATAGCAAATGCCGCAGAGCACGGTCAGGCCGACATAGAGCCATACAATTTGCTTTGCGATTTCGGCCACACGCGGCAGAAAGCGGCCCGAAACGTCAGAGCTTTCCGCCTTGAAGAGCTGCATACCGCCAACGCGCAGAACGGGCATAATCGCGATCGCGGTCACGATGATACCAACTCCGCCAATCCATTGCAGAATGGATCGCCAGAGGAGTAGGCCGCGCTGTTCCTCATCAAGGCCGGTCATGATGGTCGCGCCAGTTGTGGTCAGGCCCGACACAGCCTCAAACACACCGTCTGTGAAGGTGAAACCCAGTGCCAGAAAGGGCAGGGCAGCAGCAACAGGCAAAATCGCCCAGACGAGCGCCGTCATGAGGAAGGCCTCTCGGGCACCCGTGCGCGGTGAGTATTTGCCACTGGCAATGTTCAGAATGCCGCCTAGGCCGATCAGCAGGAATCCGGTCAGCCCGAAAACGCCCCAGGTCTCAATGCCGGTGAAGACGTCGACCACGGCACAGGGCAGCATGGCTGCCCCTGTCAGCATCAGGAGTGTTCCCAGAGCGGAGAGGATAGGCTGAAGCTGCATCTGGGAGGTCCGCCGTTAATTGCGGCGTGCAGTCTCGTGTGGGCTGTCGAGCGAGAAGGCCGGAATCGTGACGTCGAATTCCTCGCCATCATCACGGCGCATCGCATAGCGCCCAAGCATCATGCCAGATGGCTCGCTCAGCGGGCAGCCGCTGACATAGACGAAGCTCTCGCCCGGCGCGAGCACGGGTTGTTCGCCGACCACGCCTTCACCTTCGACGGTTGTCCGGCGACCGCGTGCATCGGTGATTTCCCAATGGCGCTTCAATAGCTGGATCGTCTGGTCCACATTGTTTTCAATCTGGACGGTGTAGCGCCAGATGAACTGGTGGTCTTCCGGCAGGGATTCATCATCCATGTATTCCGGAAGTACGCGAACCATTACGCCCCAGGTTTCCGCCTCATAGGGGAAAACATCATTTTCTTCGATCATCATGTATGTCAGGCCCCCGCCGCTACATCGAGCGCGTAGAGAAGGTCTTCAGACAGATCCTCTACATCTTCCAGACCAATTGATACACGAATCCACGATCCATCAAGCCCCATGCTGGCCTGTTCTTCTTCAGAAAGTGCACGGTGCGTAGTTGATGACGGGTGGCAGGCCAGAGATTTGGCATCGCCCAGATTGTTTGAAATGCCGACAAGGTTCAGCGCATTCAGGAATTTGAACGCCGCTTCCTGGCCGCCAGCCAGAGAAATCGCCATCATTGTGCCGCCAGACGACATTTGCTTGGCGTGAACTTCATAATGCGGGTGGTCTTCGCGGCCCGGATAACGGATCGCGGCCAGTGCTTTATGGTCTGCCATACGGTCAGCCAGAATAGCTGCGCTTTCAGACTGTTTCGCGACGCGCAGAGGCATGCTCTCAAGGCCTTTGAGGACAACCCATGCGTTGAAGGGCGAAATGCTTGGACCGGTATGGCGGATGTATGGATCGATAATTTCTTCCATATCCTTTTGTGGGCCCATGATTGCGCCAGCCAGAACACGGCCGCCGCCATCCATATGCTTGGTCGCAGAATAGAAGACCCAGTCAGCACCGAGCTCAAAAGGACGTTGCAGAAGCGAGGTCGCAAACACATTGTCGACGATCAATTGCGCGCCAGCTTCATGAGCGAGCTCTGCAACGGCAGCGATATCCACTGCGTCCAGAAGCGGGTTGGCCGGGCTTTCAACGAGCACGAGCTTGGTCGGCTTGGACAGCGCACGCTTCCAGCCTTCCATATCCATGCCATCAACGAATTCGGTTTCAACGCCGTATTTCGGCAGTTGATTGGCCAGCAGCCAGCGGCACGAGCCAAACAGAGCGCTTGCGCCAACAACGCGGTCACCCTGTTGGATAGGGGCCGTCAGAAGAGAAGACATCGCACCCATGCCGGAGGCCATGGCGCGGCAAGCCTCAGCGCCTTCCATCAGGCGCAGGCGCTCTTCCAGCATGGAAACGGTTGGGTTGTTATAGCGTGAATACACATAGCCTGGCAGATCGCCCGCCATGCGCGCCTGAGCCTGCTCAGCGGAATCATACATATAGCCCGATGTGAGGATCAGCGCTTCGCTGGTCTCCCCCCATTGGGTACGTTCTGTTCCACCATGAACCAGAGTGGTTGCAGGGCGATACTTCGGCGTGTTTCCGGAACTCATTTGCAAAAGGCCTTTTCAAACTCCAAGGCGCGGGAATAGAGACTTGCCTTAGGCCGCGTCAAGGTGAAGGTTGGATTAGCTTTAGTACAAACGAGTCGGACATAATAGTGGATTTTCCAGCAGGCATTCTTGCAGACCATCAGATCGAAGCTGCGTTAGAGGCAGGTTTCATCCATTCTGGAGCACCGCTTGCGCCGCTTCAGGTGCAGCCGGCCAGCCTTGATCTGCGTCTGGGCGAGAAAGCCTATCGCCTGCGTGCCAGCTTTCTGCCCAATGGGCGAACAGTTGAAGACTGCCTGACCGATGACATTGTTATGCATGAGGTCGACCTGAGTGATGGCGCCGTGCTGGAGACCGGGTGTGTGTATCTCGTGCCGCTTCAGGAAAGTCTGGCGCTGCCTGCCGGTCTGACGGCGACTGCCAACCCAAAAAGTTCTACCGGACGTGTCGATGTGTTCGTCCGCCTGACTGCAGACGGTGTGTCGCGCTTTGATGGTGTGCCTGAAGGCTATGAAGGTCCGCTCTATGCGGAGGTCAGCCCACGAACCTTTTCGGTGCTGGCGCGTCCGGGGGACCGGCTTTTGCAAATGCGTTTCCGGTCTGGAGAGCATCAGCCAACGCATTCTCTGGATTTCTCCGTACATCTGGAGCCGCTGCAGGATGGACTGATTGGCTATCGTGCGCGCCGCCATGCACGCGTTCTGGACCTGTCCAAAGTGGGTGGCCATCGCATCGCCGATTATTGGGAGCCGGTCTATGCGCAGGATGACAGGCTGATCCTCGACCCGGATGAGTTCTACATTCTCGCATCCAAGGAATTCGTCACCATTCCGGTCGATCGCGCCGCTGAAATGGCACCCATTGCGCCGGATCTTGGTGAGTTTCGCGCTCACTATGCGGGCTTTTTCGATCCGGGTTTTGGCTGTGAAGGTGTCGAGGGGCGCGCTGTTCTGGAAGTGCGCGGACGCGATGTGCCGTTCATTCTGGAGCATGGCCAGCCCGTTGGTCGGCTGGTGTATGAACCTATGTCAGAGCTTCCGGCTAAACCATACGGCACTGAAGGCTCCAACTATCAGGGGCAGGGGCTGAAGCTCTCCAAGCATTTCGCCTGACTATCTGATTTATGATATAACTGCCGGGCTATGAGTTATGATGTTGGCCGCGGTGATCTTGTTCTTTGCGTCAATGCCTCCCCGAACCATGTGACGGGCGAGCCCGTTCCTCTGGTGGCGGGTGAGACCTACACTGTTTATGATCTCTGGCTTTTTGCCTGTCCGTGTGGGCGGTCTGATGCGCTTCTGGATGTCGGCGTCGGGTTTGCCTGGTGCCAGTCACGCTTTCGCCTTCTGCCAAAGCCGAAGGCGAAAGATAAACGACGCAAGGTGTCCGTTCCGAAGGAATTGGAAAAGGTGTGAGCCTTAGCCTTTTACGACAACGCCAATCCAGCCAAGACCGTCATAGCCTTCATATCCCTGAGTGCGGGCGTAATAGATATGCTTGTCGCCATCTATATAGCTGCCTGTTGGCTCTGCGCCCATCTGAAGGCTGAAGCGTTCGGAAATGCCCTGACGGTCAGACGATGCAATGCAATAATGATCGCTATTCAGCAGAAGCACGCGGGTGTTTTCCCATTCGGCTTTGGTGAAAGGTGGCTCGTCATGGACAACGCTATAGCCCTGTTCTGACCAGTTGAAGTGGACGCCAAGAACGCCAAGCATTTCACCCGTGCGCGCGCCATTGGCGCGAACGCCGGTGGCATAGGTTAGAATGCGCTTATCATCATAATCGCGTGTGCGATAAACGCGAGAGACCACATAATCATCGCCGCTTTGCGTACCCATGGCTTCCTGGAACCAGGGCTCGCTCGACATGTCTTTGCCAATGAGGTGGCGCGCTTGCGGGTTGGCGCAGGCAAACAGAATGCCGTTTCGGTCAATCAGAACCAGGTCGCGATACACTGTGTAATAGCGGTGGATGACGCCGAGACGTTCAGCAGCATTATGTTGTTTAATGTTGTTTTCTGGCTCAAGGAGCGCGTCCCAGAAGGCAGCGTCCGTCGCCCACCAGCGCACGTCTGCTGTGCGCTCAAAGAGGTTGCGCACGATGAGCTGAACAGTTGAAAGCGCAATGTCTTTCATACGCTGATCGCCGATTACTTTGGCGACTTCAACGCATTGTTCCAGCGGGGGGACTACGTTTTCTTCGAACTTTTCAGCCGCGATTTTGGCCTGGTCGGCGAGCGCTTTGACCTCGCCTGCAACAACCTCAAATCCCTTGCCGGCTTCACCTACACGGGCGGCCTCGATCGTGGCGTTGAGTGCGAGCAGGCGCGTTCTGTCAGAAATTTCGCGGTTTTGTCGGGAAAAGCTGAAAACCGAGCTGCGTAGCGCTTCCAAGCTTTCTTCCATATCCATATTGCTGTCAGCCCCTTTAACCTTTCCCTTTGTAGGGACTTTAGGGTGAGAGCTGTAAGAAAACTGCTTTTGAGCAAAGGCCACTTTGGAAACCCCCGTATCCATCTTTATGGCGCCGTATCTGCGCCTCTACGGGGCAATATCTAGCTGAATATTCTGAGTATTTGCTTAACCCTAAAAAATTTCTGAGTATTAAGCGTAAACCATTCAGAAGCATATACATGTTCACCTCCAGCGATTACTCATCGCCGAAGGTGAATACTTCAGTCAGCCCTGACTGTTTAGTGTAGGTTGAGCAGTTCCGGGTCTCCGCCCTGAGCTGCGGTATTGGTTGTTACGGTCCGCTCTACTGCAAAGCGTTGCAGATAATGCGGGCCGCCAGCTTTTGGTCCGGTGCCTGAAAGGCCTTCGCCGCCAAATGGCTGCACGCCGACGACGGCACCTGTCATGGACCGGTTCACATATGTGTTGCCAACCTTGATTTTGCCGCGCACTTCGCGGGCAAAGCTTTCAAGGCGCGAATGAACACCAAGCGTCAGGCCATAGCCTTTGGCGCGCAGTTGCGGTGCAACTTTATCCATCTTGTCCGGATCATAGCGAACGACGTGCAGGATCGGTCCAAAGGTTTCGCGGGTCAGTGATTCAATGCTTTTCAGCTCAACCAGTGTCGGTGCGAAGAACGTCTGTTCAGCTGGCAGATGATCTGTCGTGACGCGGTGATGAATCTTCGACTTCTTATCCAGTGTGTTCAGGTGCTTGGCCAGATTATCGCGCGCATCCGCGTCAATGACCGGACCAATATCTGTGCTTGGCAGGCTCGGATCGCCCAGCTTTAGCTCATCCATCGCGCCTTTAATGCCCTCAATCAGCATGTCGGCGGTGCCATCCGGGATGAAGGCGACACGCAGGGCGGAGCAACGCTGACCGGCAGACCCGAAAGCGGACAGGACAATGTCGTCGACCACTTGTTCGCGAAGGGCGGTCGTGTCCACAAACATGGCGTTCATGCCGCCCGTTTCCGCGATGAGCGGGAGGATTGGGCCTTCCCGCTCTGCCAGAGTGCGATTGATCAGGCGGGCCACTTCAGTTGAGCCGGTAAAGCATACGCCGCCAAGATCGTCATGCTTGGTCAGTGGCGCACCAATGGTTTCGCCATCGCCCGGCAGAAGGTGGAGTACACTGTCTGGCAGGCCTGCTTTCTGGAACAATTTGACGGCTTCGAAGGCTGTCAGCGTAGTCTGTTCTGCAGGTTTTGCGATGACGGTATTGCCCGCCGCCAGAGCTGCTGCGAGCTGGCCGGTGAAAATCGCCAGCGGGAAGTTCCATGGCGAGATGCAGACGAACACGCCCCGGCCATGAAGGCTCAGGAAATTCGTCTCACCAGTAGGACCGGGAAGGCGTTCTGGCTGGTTGAAATGGGTTTCGGCCTGGTGCGCATAATAACGGCAGAAGTCGACAGCCTCTCGGACTTCGGCAATGCCGTCCGGGAAGGTTTTGCCGCCCTCGCGCGCCATAATGGCGATAAGGCGGGGCATATTGTCTTCAAGGGCTTGTCCCATTGCGCGGAGAATATCTGCGCGTGCAACGCCGCCTTTAGCATCCCAGTCTGGCTGAGATTTCTTTGCTGCTGAAAAGGCTTTGTCGATGTCAGACGGTGAGGCCCATTTCACTGTGCCTGCAATGTGGGAATGATCGTGCGGGCAGGCGACTTTGTGGCTGCCGCCTGTGCTGGCTTTGCCATTGATGATCGGGCCAGCTTCGAGCGCCTTTCCATTATCAAGTGACTTTACAGCATCGGTCAGGATTTTGCGTTCGCTGCGCTGCGCGAGATCCATGCCGACGGAGTTGCGTCGTTCGCCGCCAAACAAAGCGCCCGGACGGGCAATGCGGGCATGACGCCGATTGCCGGCTTCGACATGTGAAATGCCGTCATAAACGACATCTTCTACCGACACATCTTCATCAAGGAAGGTGTTCACGAAAGAAGAGTTCGCGCCGTTCTCAAGAAGGCGGCGTACCAGATATGGCAGAAGGTCTTTATGCTTGCCGACTGGTGCATAGACGCGAACGCGGTTGTTTTCGCCAGCCGCGCGGTAGAGCGCTTCGCCCATGCCATGCAGGCGCTGGAACTCATATTGTTCAACGCCCAGTTCGTCTGCCATAAGGCGCACAGCAGAAAGCGTATGTGCGTTGTGCGTGGCGATTTGCGGATAGATATGAGGGGAGGCTTCCATAAGGAGGCGCGCGCAATACAGATAATTCAAATCTGTTGCGTCTTTAGTGGTGAAGACCGGGAAGTCATCAACGCCTTCATTCTGGCAATGTTTGATTTCTGTATCCCAGTACGCGCCTTTGACGAGGCGCACCATGAGTCGTCGCTTCGTCTCCATAGCGAGTTGCGTCAGATTGCGAACGACCAGAGGCGCGCGCTTTTGATACGCCTGAACTGCAAGTCCGAGGCCCTTCCAGCCTTCCAGAGAAGGTTCGCGAGCGAGCTTGTCAACAATTTGCAGCTGGAGAACCAGGCGGTCTGCTTCCTCGGCATCGATGCAAAGATGGATGCCGCGCTTATGCGCCATCTGACAGAGTTCCAGAATGCGCGGATACATCTCTTCCATGACGCGCTCAGTGTTTACCGCTTCAAAGCGCGGGTGGAGCGCGGACAGTTTCACCGAGACACCATTTTCCAGCTCCGGTGGATGGCCTTCTGTGGCGTCATCAATCGAGCGGATAGAATTTCGATAGGCTTCCAGATAGCGCTCAGCATCTTTTGCGGTGCGGGCGCCTTCGCCAAGCATGTCGAAAGAGAAGTGAGCCGCTTCATCTTCGCGGATCATTTTCTTGCCGCGCTTGATCGCGGCATCAACCGTGCGTCCCAAGACGAATTGTTCGCCCATAATACGCATGGCTTGCATCATGGCGGTGCGAATAACGGGCTCGCCGCTCTCACGTACCAGGCCCTGAACGAATTTCGCGGGGCTGCGCACAGCTTCCGCAGACGGGCCAATAACCCGACCGGTCAGCATCAGACCCCAGGTCGACGCGTTGACGAGCCAGCTTTCAGATTGATTCAGGTGGGAGGACCAGTCGCCGGACCGGATTTTCTCTGCGATCAGATCGTCGCGGGTTTCGGCATCGGGAATACGAAGCAGGGCTTCGGCCAGACACATCAGGGAAATGCCTTCTGAATTTGAAAGTCCAAATTCTTCGAGGAAGGATTCCATCATGCCTTTGCGCTTCGCGCCTGCGCGCGCATCAAGAACAATCTGCTGACCGATGCGTACGGCCTCTTTGCGCTGACCTTCGCTGAGCGGCAGGTCAGAAAGGAGATTGCTTACAACATCCTCTTCCAGAGCATATTTGTTCTGATCAATCTCGTTCCAGTCGATATTCGATGCTGATGTCATATTCGTTTGAACACTCCCTTGCTCTGTATGACCTTGCCCCAGCGTCTGCGAACTTCAAGGGGCTGGACCTTAAACTGCAATCTGGAGATCAAATCGCCCATATCAGTGGAATATCTGACCGCTCAACTGCGTCTTCGCGCAATGGGATTGCTTTGTCCTGAACGCGTTATCTTCTGGCCCTGTTCCCGAAAACTCGATAGGGGACGTTTTAGCGTTAAGGGCTGGCTGTGCCAGATTGTCAGAGAATGCGGCACTGCCTTGCTTTTGTCTCGATGATTTGGAAAAGCTGTCCCTCAGTATAGTGATTGTGGACTTCAGGAGTTCCCCGCATGAAAATCATGCTCGTCACGGATGCCTGGCATCCTCAGGTGAATGGCGTTGTTCGAACGCTGACCCGAGTGATCGAAGAGTGCGAAGCTATGGGGCATACCTTTGAAGTCGTTTCGCCTGCGGACGGGTTCAAAACCATTCCTCTGCCGACCTATAACGAGATCCAGCTGGCGGTAGGCGCGAAGAAGGCCATCGTTGAACGGTTCAATTCGTTTGAGCCAGAGGCTGTCCATATTGCGACGGAAGGTACGCTGGGCATGGCGGCGCGCGCGATGTGCCTGAAAATGAAATTCCCTTTCACGACGAGCTATCACACGCGCTTTCCGGAATATGTGTCTGCACGTTTCCCTGTGCCGCTGAGCTGGGGGTATTCCTTCATGCGTTGGTTCCACCGCTATTCCGGTCATGTGATGGTGGCGACCCCGTCCATGCGTGAAGAGCTGGAGCAGCATGGCTTTGGCAATGTGGTGTCATGGTCGCGTGGTGTGGACACTGAATTGTTCCACCCGGACAAGCGCAACACAATGCCAGACCCGTTTGAAGGGCTGGAGCGCCCAATCTTTCTCAATGTCGGCCGTGTGGCGGTAGAGAAGAATATTGAGGCGTTTACCGAGCTTGATCTGCCGGGCACGAAAGTGGTTGTCGGCGACGGACCTCAGCTGGAAGAGCTGAAGAAAGAATATCCGGAAGTGAAGTTCCTTGGCGCGAAGTTCGGTGAAGAACTGGCGGCCTGTTTCGCACACGCGGATGTTTTCGTGTTCCCAAGTCTGACTGACACATTTGGCCTGGTTATTCTGGAGGCGATGGCTGCGGGCACACCTGTTGCGGGCTATGTGGCGCCGGGCCCCAAAGACCTGATCCCGGGCAGCAATGCGGGCGCCGTATCAGATGATTTGCGCGCAGCGGCGATTGAGTGTCTGGATAAAGATCGCGCGACCTGCCGATCCTATGCGGAAGGGTATTCCTGGCAGGCCTGCGCAGAGACTTTCCTGCGCAATCTGGAGCCACTGCCAGTGCCGGAACGTCGTCGTTTCTGGAACCGCCTGCGCCGCCTTCGCCGTCGTCAGGAGCGCGATCAGGAAAGCGTTTTGTAGCCAGAATTTTGGCTCGCCTGCTGCCTTTGAGGAGTGGCGAGGACTGGCTGTCGAACTGATTTGCCCTTCAGGACTTAAATCAGACATGGTTAAGGCAGGAGTTTTCGCTCCTGCCTTTTTATTTGGAATCATAAACCCTCATATATTTGTAATGCGACATACGCGCCTTCAAATAAAAGAAATGGTAGAAATATCTTTTGCAAAATGGTAATGGTGGGGCATTATCTGCTTGAAGAATGAGCCATGACCGACCTTTCCGCCCCTCTGAACCTCAAAGACGAAGAAAAAGAGTCCATGAAGCATAAATGGTATGAAGATGTTTTCGCCATCCTGCTCGGGTCTGTTTTTATTGGCATGGGCGTTGCCGTTTTTTCTGATGCTATGCTGCTGACGGGCGGCGTGGCGGGTATGTCGCTCATCCTGTCTTATGTGACGCCGCTGACGTTCGGCATGTTCTTCTTTCTTCTGAACCTGCCTTTTTACATTCTGGCGATTATGCGTATGGGCTGGGAGTTCACGCTGAAAACGGTTGTGGCGGTAACGCTGGTTTCGCTGTTCCCGATGTTTGTCGGCGACTGGATTGAAATTCATACGCTGAACCCGCTCTTCGCGGCCTTCCTCGGTGGTGCTTTGATCGGCATGGGCATGATTGCGCTCTTCCGTCATGGCGCGGGCATTGGTGGCGTGAGCATTCTCGCGCACTTCCTTCAGGAAAAAGGAATTATGCGCGCAGGCTGGGTCCTTCTCACCATTGATGCGTTCATTCTGTTTGCCGCCTTCTTCGTGTTGCCTTTTTCCAACCTGATCTATTCGGTTGTCGGCGCGCTGGTTCTGAATGTTATGGTCGGCATTAATCACCGTCCTGGTCGCTATTCCGGTAGCTAATTCCCAATGGCCGACATGAAGGCGTTCGTGTCGGCTTTCTCGTAAACGTGAATTGACAATATCACTAAATAGATGAGTGTTGAGGGATTAAAAGATCGCTCTGCACCCTCTTTTGCGGTCAGCGGAGCGCGAGGGAGGAAATATGTTCTGGAAACTTCTGGCAGCCAGCAGTGCTGCTTTTGCTCTGTCGACGGCAGCATATGCCAATCATCACGAGGAGGGGCATACGCCTGAAGTTGGCTATTCGCCGACAGACCTGATCGACACTGCCGTTGTGGAAACCGCAGATGGTCGACTGGTGGGTGAAGATATGGGCGACGTGCATGTTTTTCGCGGTGTTCCCTATGCTCAGCCGCCTGTTGGTGATCTGCGCTGGCGCGCGCCGGAACCGGTAGAACCTTGGCAGGGCGATCGCACCGTTATCGAGTTTGAAGCACCATGCGTTCAGCCCATGGTTCCAGATCCAAGCCAGCCCAATGGCGGCGGGGTTGTTGGGGTGAAGTCTGAAGACTGTCTTTATCTTGAGGTGTATGCGCCTGAAGACGCAGAAAACGCGCCGGTTATGCTGTGGATGCACGGCGGTGCTGGCTTTCTGGGGGCAGGACATCTGGGCTCTTATGACGGCACGGCAAACGCGCAGAATGGCGTCATTACCGTCTCTATCAATTATCGGCTCGGACCGCTTGGCTATTTCGCACATCCGGCGCTGACGGCTGAGGGAGGTCCGACCGGCGATTTTGCCCTTATGGACGCAGTTGCTGCCCTTGAATGGATTCAGCGCAATATCGGCGCGTTTGGCGGCGATACCAGCAATGTCACGATTGCCGGCCAGTCCGCAGGCGGCGCTATGGTGATGCAACTCCTGTCCATCCCATCCGCTGAAGGTCTGTTCCACAAGGCGATTGTTCAGTCAGGTGCACGCATTTCACCAGGGCGTGCGCTCGAAGACGCCGAACAGATGGGTGTTGATGGTATGGCCACGCTGGATATTCCGGCTGATGCCGATACGGATACGCTGCGAAGTGTGACCGCACAGACCCTTGCCTATAACCCGTCTCTGCGACGCGGTATTTCAGGTGCACTTGATGAGGAGTTTCACCCCTCCTCCACCCGTGATGCGATGGATAATGGCACGGAATTCGATGTGCCTGTTCTGGTTGGCTCGAACATGGGCGAGGGCGGGTTTTCCCGTGCCACGGAAGTTGCCCGTCTGGCGGGTGATGAAGGCGCAGCGGCGTTTCTCTACCACTTCCGCTATATGCCGGAGTTTCGTCAGGCATCATGGCAGAATGGCCCAATTCACTCCGCTGAGCTGATGTTCACATTTGACTCACTGGAAACATCCAGCTGGGGGGCGGGCATGACTGAGGCGCAAGATGAAGCCTATGCGGACATCGTCAATTCCTGCTGGACGAATTTCATGAAAATGGACCCGGCATCAACCAGCATAAGCTGTGCAAACGGGTTTGAATGGCCAGCCTATTCTGCAGAGACAAATGCCGTTGCGGTGTTTGACGAGGAGATAACCGTCGGGGATGCGTCCGCCATCCCTGATGGTCCTCAGAGCTGATTTCAGTTCCTCCCCAGACGCTGTCCCTGGCGTCTGTCTGCAAGGCACCCCATTCCGCTCCTCTCTCTTCATCGGCGGAATGGGGTGTTTTCTCATGGTTGTTTAATTCGGTGGCGACCTTGCTTCATGGAAAAATGTAATATTACATTGATGAAACGGGGGATTTTCATGTTTAAAAACACACTTCTGGTTCTGGGGGCTATGGCGTTGTTTGGTGGCGCGGCCTTTGCGGATGGCTGTGCGACAACATCGTCTGAATCGATTTCTTTCGGTGACAATTACATCATTGAAGCGGTCGCCATTGGTGATACCTGTGAGCATAGCATTGCGGTGATTGTCGTGCGTGATGGCGATGGTGCGCCTCAGTATACTGAGGCATCTCCAACCCAATTCCTGTTCGGCTTTGATGGCGTTTCCACTGAGCAGGAAATGGCCGGGGCGCTGGATGAGTATATCGGTGTGCCGATGATGGATGGCGGTGTTTTCAGCAGTGCTGAACTGCCAGACTGGCCGGAGGGCGCTGATTATCCGGGCGATGAATTCCCATTCTATCCTGAAGAATGGGTGGATCGGGCTGAATATTTGCGTCTTCAGAGCCTTGAGGCGCCAGTCTGGTGCCACGTGCAAGGCATGGAAAGTTCATCCTGTCTCGTGCTCGATGGTGAGTATCTTTACAAGATTGGCGTTCAGTCCTTTCCGGGCTGAGGCCGGCCTCACGGCGCTTCAGCGTGTTTCGCTGAAGCGTGTTACGAGCGAGACCAGCAGATCGCGGCCTGTTTCCAGTGTATCATCATTGAAATCATAGGCTGGATGGTGAAGCGGTGTGGCCTCTATGCCAGCGCCGAGCCAGATATAAGCGCCCGGTACATTCTCTAGCATGACTGAAAAGTCTTCTGACGCCATGCTGGGACGGAAGCTGGTATCGACATTACCTTCGCCGACGACGCCCTTGGCGACGTCTGCTGCGAACAGGGCCTCGGTCTCGGTATTTATGGTGCTCGGATAACCGAATTCATATTCAGCGTCATAGTCAATCTGATGCGCCGCGCAGACGGATGCCAGAATGCGGTCGATCTCATCCCGAATGAATGTGCGAACTTCCGGGTCAAAGCATCGCCAGGTGCCTTTCACTTCGCACTGACCGGGAATGACATTGAATGTCTCTCCGCCTTTCATCTGGGTGACGGATAAAACGGCCGGGTCATGTGCGCTCAGTTTCCGGCTCACAATGGTCTGCAATGCCAATACAAACTCTGAGGCGGCCACTAGCGGGTCACGCGCCTTTTCAGGCATGGCGGCATGTCCGCCAACGCCTTTCAAGACGATGTCGAAAGTGTCAAAAGACGCCATCATCGGGCCGGGTTGAACCGCGATTTTGCCTGCCGCGAGACCGGGCCAGTTATGCAGCGCGAAGATCGCATCACATGGAAAGCGCTCAAACAGGCCTTCTTCGACCATGACGCGTCCGCCGCCTTTGTTCTCTTCGGCAGGTTGGAAGATGAAATAGACATTGCCCTTGAAGGCGCGCGAGGCGGCGAGCGCCTCTGCCGCGCCGAGCAGCATGGCGGTGTGACCATCATGCCCGCAGGCATGCATCACCCCGTCATGCGTAGATTTATGGTCCGCACCACCGGCCTCCAGAATGGGCAGGGCGTCCATGTCTGCGCGCAGGCCTATGCTTGGGCCGTCGCCATTTCTGAGCACACCCACAAGGCCCGTGTCCGCAATTCCGCGATGAACCTCAATGCCCGCGGCCTCGAGTGTGCGCGCAACGAGATCTGATGTGCGCTTTTCTTCAAAGGCGAGTTCTGGATGGGCGTGAATATCGCGGCGCAGTGTCTTCATCCGCTCGGCGTCGGAATTGGAGAGAAGGGATGTGTCTGTCATTCTGCCATTATAGCGTTCACGCGGTCAGACGCGAAGCGAAATGGTAGGTTGAGCTCAGCTGGATGATGTAGGGCCGAAGCGCGCAACCAGATCATAAGCGTCTGAAAGGAAGACCTGACGTACATAAGTGATGGGGTCGCTGGCGCGCCAGGTGCGGCGCTCAATACAAAGACATGGTGTGCCGGGTTTTTGCTTCAGCAAGTCTGCTTCAAGGCCTGAAAGTCCGCAGGCTGAGATTTTTGTCTCAGCTTCGGTCCAGGGCACGTTCTGCAAAAGCCAGCTACCCGGCGTTATCGCGCTGAAATCGACATCCAGCGCAGAGGGGACAGACCGAGCGCTGATCAGACGATGCTCATAGGCAATGGGGCGATCATCGGCGAGGTGAATGCCATCCAGCTGCAATAGATCATCTGCGCCTTTGCTGAGCCATGCTTCTGGTTCCATGCGTGTATCCGGCGCGCGAACCCGCGTCAGATGAGGCGTGTAGGCATGGATATGACCTTGCTCTGACAATTGCGCGGGCAGGTCGGGGATATCCAGAATCATGGAATGCACGCGAGGACTGGATACAAACGTCCCCGCTTTTTTGCGACGGTCGATCAGCCCGGCAGACACCAGTGCAGACAGGGCTTTGTTTACGGTCATGCGCGAGCAGTCATACTGCTCCATGAGTTCTTTTTCTGTTGGAAGTCTGTCGCCGGGCGCGCGCCGACCCGAGAGAATATCGTCCTCGAAATCCGTTCTTATCTTTTCGTGGAGCGATAGCTTCATGTCGTCAGGGCCAGCAAGGTGTCTTTGAACTTCTGGCTCAGCACATTGCGGGCACGGTGTCGACCATTCGTCACCTCCCGTTGTCCAAAACGCCAGACGCAATCAATCGCCTTTTGCCCTGCCGCAAAGATAAAGGCATCGAGGATCTGGCTGTCTGTTTTCCCGATGAGAGAGTCATCAGACATATTGAGACTTACAATGTCTGCTGCATTTCCGACGCGCAGCCCGGCACTTCTCCCAAGCGCCTGAGCGCCGCCATTCAGCGCAGCATGGAACAGGGTCTCACCCGTCGATTTGCAGGTCTCGCTGGATAATACATTCCTTCGCTGGCGGCTCAGGCGTTGGCCATATTCAAACAATCTCAGCTCTTCGCTCGCATCAATTCTGATGTTGGAATCAGAGCCGATGCCTAGCTTTCCGCCAAGAGCGAGATAGTCCTCTGCGGGAAAAATGCCGTCGCCCAGATTGGCTTCCGTAATGGGGCAGATGCCTGCGACGGCGCCACTTTCGGCAAGGCGGCTGGTTTCTTCCGCGGTGATATGCGTTGCATGGACAAGGCACCAGTTCCCGGACACTTTGGCATGGTCAAATAGCCAGTCCACTGGGCGTTGTCCGCTCCATTTTTTGCAGGCTTCGACCTCTGCCATCTGTTCAGCAATATGGATGTGAATTGGATTATCTCTGCCGAGTTCTGTCAGTTGCCCCAGTTCTTCAGGCGTGACGGCACGCAAGCTATGAGGCGCGAGGCCGAGCACGCCATCATCCAGAACGGAAATGCGGGTTCGCACCTGATCGAGCAATCTGGAAAAGCCATCTATATCGTGAATGAAGCGGCTTTGATCCGGATTTGGAGGCAGGCCGCCAAATCCGGCGTGCGCATAGAAAACAGGGAGCAGCGTCAGCGCTATGCCAGTCTCCTCAGATGCGCTCATAATCGCCTGGCTCATTTCAGATGGATCGGAATAGGGCTGTCCGTCTGGCGTATGGTGCAGATAATGAAACTCACCGACGCGCGTAAAACCATTTTCCAGCATTTCCATGAAGGCCAGCGCCGCAATGTCCTTCATTTGCTCGGGCGAGAGCTTGCCCACGAAGTGGTACATGATCTTCCGCCATGTCCAGAAACTGTCAGACGACGATCCACGCAGCTCAGACAGCCCCGCCATGCCCCTTTGAAATGCGTGACTGTGAAGGTTTGGAAGGCCGGGCAGAGCGCAAGCATGGCGTTCATCGTCAGGCTGAATTGAGGCGTCAGTCTCGATTTCAATGATCCTGCCTTCGGCGATGCCAATGCGGACATTTCGCGCCCAGCCTGAGTGGAGAAACGCCTGATCAAAGAACAGGTTTAAGCGGTGTTTAAGCACGATTTGAACCCTTGAGAATGTCTGCCTTCCATTAATGTCTATACATTAAAAGTCTCTTTGTGCAATGATCACCTAAAGCGTTTGGAGGCTTTGATGCTTTGTGATTGCATTTGGACGAATGCCAGGTTGGCGACGATGGCGGGTGACGCCACTGGTCTGATCGAAGATGGCGTGCTGGCCGCGCGACATGGTCGGCTTGTTTATGCCGGGCCTGCCGACGGCGCGCCGGCATTCACCTCTGACCAGCACATTGATTGCGAAGGTCGCCTTGTTACGCCCGGTTTGATCGATTGCCATACGCACCTCGTTTATGCGGGCAATCGCGCCGATGAGTTTGAGAAGCGCCTTGAGGGTGTCAGCTATGAAGAGATCACCCGCAATGGGGGTGGCATAGCCTCAACGGTCACAGCGACACGTGCGGCATCAGAGCAAGAACTGATGTCTGAAAGTCTACCGCGTCTGGATGCATTGCTGGCCGAAGGCGTCACGACACTTGAGGTGAAATCTGGTTACGGGCTGAATCTGGAAGCTGAGCGGCGCATGCTTTCGGTCGCAAGGGCTCTTCAGAGTGAACGGAAAGTCCGTATCGCCACCACGTTTCTGGGCGCCCATGCTGTGCCGAAAGACTTTCAAGGCGCGGCGGATGCGTATGTGGATCTCGTCGTCAGTGAAATGCTGCCATCAATCGCTGAGGCCCAGCTCGCTGATGCAGTAGACGGGTTTTGTGAGACCATTGGTTTTTCTACAGAGCAGATCCGGCGCGTCTTTGAGGCTGCCCGCGAGCTCGGCCTTCCGGTCAAGCTACATGCTGAACAGCTGTCTGATCAGAATGGGTCCGCGCTCGCGGCCGAATTTGGTGCGCTGTCTGCTGACCATCTGGAGTATCTGAGCGAGTCTGGTGTTCAGGCTATGGCGCAGTCAGGCACGGTCGCGACACTTCTGCCCGGCGCATTCTACGCCACGCACGAGACCAAATTGCCGCCAGTGGAGGCGCTCCGCCAACACGGTGTGCCAATGGCAATCGCGACTGACTGCAATCCGGGGACATCGCCGCTGACGTCAGTTCTGCTCGCCATGAATATGGCAGCAACCTTGTTCCGCATGACCGTTCAGGAATGCCTGCAGGGCGTCACCATCAATGCAGCCAAAGCGCTTGGCCTTCAGGACAATATTGGAAGTCTGGAAGCGGGTAAGTCCTGTGATCTTGCGATCTGGGATGTCCGCTCGCCCTCCGACCTCGTCTATCGAATTGGGTTTAACCCCCTGCATGCGCGTGTTTTTCAAGGGGAGACGGTATCATGATGATATCTCCGGGAAGTGTATCTCTTAGCCAATGGCGTGCCGTATATGACGGCGAAACGGCCTGTCTGGACCCTGCCTGTAAGACGCAGGTTCAGGCGAGCGCAGATGCTGTCGACCGCATTCTTGCCAACGGTGATCCCGTTTACGGGATCAATACCGGGTTTGGGAAGCTCGCCAACGTTCAGATTGAACACGATGATCTGGCGGTTCTTCAGAAGAATATTGTTCTGAGCCATGCCGCCGGCACAGGCGAGTGTGCCCAGGTGTCAGTCATCCGTCTTATGATGGCGTTGAAAATGGCGAGCCTTGGTCGTGGCGCATCCGGGGTTCGTCCTGAGACGTTGTCCTTCCTTGAGGCCATGCTTGAAAAGGACCTGATACCGGTTGTCCCGGCGCAGGGCTCAGTGGGCGCAAGCGGTGATCTGGCGCCACTTTCGCATATGGCAGCTGCCATGCTGGGTGTGGGTGAAATCATTCTGAAAGGTGTTCGCCAGCCTGCGGCGGATGCTTTGAAAAAGGCTGGCATGTCACCACTTGAGCTTGGTCCAAAAGAGGGGCTCGCTCTGCTCAATGGTACTCAGTTTTCGACCGCATTTGCGCTGGCTGGATTGTTCGAGGCTGATCGCCTTTACCGGACGGCGCTCGTGTCGGGCGCGCTGTCGACAGAGGCTGCAAAAGGGTCCGATACCGCTTTTGACCCGCGCATTCATCAACTGCGAGGTCATGCTGGTCAGATCGAAGCCGCTGAAGCGCTGCGCGCTCTGATGGATGGGTCAGACATTCGCGCAAGCCACTTGGAAAATGATGCGCGGGTTCAGGACCCGTACTGTCTGCGTTGTCAGCCACAAGTGATGGGCGCGGTGTTGGATCTGCTGCGTCAGGCAGGGCGTACGCTGGAAATCGAAGCAAATGGCGTTTCAGATAATCCGCTCATTTTCCCGGAGACGGATGAAGCTTTGTCCGGCGGAAACTTCCATGCAGAGCCGGTCGCTTTCGCGGCAGATATGATCGCTATGGCGCTGTGCGAAATCGGGTCTCTATCAGAGCGTCGCATTGCCATGCTGGTCGACCCGGCTCTGTCCGGTCTGCCCGCTTTTCTAACGCCACGGCCGGGCCTGAATTCAGGCTTTATGATCCCGCAGGTCACGGCGGCAGCCCTGGTATCTGAAAACAAACAGAGTGCCTTTCCGGGCAGCGTGGATTCAATCCCGACCTCTGCCAATCAGGAAGATCATGTCTCTATGGCCGCCCATGCCGCGCGCCGCCTGATGCGAATGTCCGACAATGTTGTGGCGGTTCTTGGCATTGAGCTAATCGCAGCCGCGCAAGGGTGTGACTTCCTGCTACCGCTTCGCTCCAGCGTCTCTCTGGAGGCCGTACGTCGCACGGTTCGCGAATTGATCCCGACGCTTGAAGATGACCGGTATTTCCATCCAGACCTTGAGGCGGCTAACGGACTTATTCGTCAGAACGCCATTGTCACGGCCGTACCTGTTGAGCTGCCGGGAGTGGCTTGATGGACTGGTTGAACATCTCGCGCGGAAATGCGCCGCTCATCATTGCCGTACCACATGCTGGAACCGTCATTCCTGACGATATTGCCGCTCGGTTTCATTCTGCCTGGCTGGGGCGCAAGGATGCGGACTTCTATGTGGATCAGCTCTATGATTTTGCACGCGACGCTGATGTCACGCTTATTTCGACCGACATTTCCAGAAGCGTGATCGACGTCAATCGCGACCCGTCCGGGGCTTCGCTTTATCCCGGCATGGCAACCACCGGCCTTTGTCCGCTGACCAGTTTTGACGGTGAGCCATTGTACTCGGGTGCTGAGCCTGATGAGGCTGAGATCGCCCAGCGCCGTGCGAAATGGTTTGAGCCCTATCATGGGGCCATTCAGGATGAGCTTGATCGGCTGCGGCAAACCCATCGCAATGTCGTCCTGTATGATGCGCATTCCATCCGATACCGAATTCCACGCCTGTTCGAGGGCGACCTGCCAATGTTCAACATCGGCACGAATGGCGGCGCGACCTGCGATGAGCGCCTGCAAAACGCCGTCGTCGAAATATGTGAGGCCAGTGGTCTGGAAACCGTTCTGAACGCCCGTTTCAAAGGCGGATGGACAACCCGTCATTATGGGCGACCCGAGGATGGCATCCACGCCATTCAGATGGAGCTGGCCATGCAGGGCTATCTCGATGAGCCCGAAACACCAACGCCTGAAAACTGGCCAACGCCCTATGCCGCATCACGCGCGGCTCAAACCGTTTCTGTCCTGAAATCTGTCATCGGGGCCTGCCTCAATTTCGCCGGACCCCTCTCTCATGGAGACAAGATATGAACCGTTTTGACAATAGCCGTGTCATTCGCCCGGCGACAGGTACTGAGCTGACAGCACGGTCCTGGCAGGCCGAAGCCCCTTTGCGTATGCTCATGAACAATCTGCACCCGGATGTTGCCGAACGTCCCGAGGAGTTGGTGGTCTATGGCGGTATCGGCCGTGCGGCTCGCGATTGGGAAAGCTATGACAAAATCGTCGAAACACTGCGTCGATTGGATGATGACCAGACTCTTCTGATCCAGTCTGGCAAGCCAGTTGGCGTCTTCCAAACCCATAAGAATGCCCCACGTGTTCTCATCGCGAACTCCAATCTCGTACCGAAATGGGCGAATTGGGAACATTTCAGCGAACTGGATCGCAAAGGCCTCGCCATGTACGGCCAGATGACCGCCGGCTCCTGGATTTACATCGGCACGCAGGGCATTGTTCAGGGGACTTACGAGACCTTTGTTGAGATGGGGCGCCAGCATTTTGGTGGAGACTTGTCTGGCAAATGGCTTCTGACGGCGGGTCTTGGTGGCATGGGCGGCGCTCAGCCTTTGGCGGCGGTCATGGCGGGCGCATCCTGTCTGGCGATTGAATGCCAGCCAAGCCGCATCGAAATGCGCTTGCGCACAGGGTATCTCGACGAAGCCGCCGAGACTCTCGAAGAGGCAATGGCCATCATCGAAAAGAGCAATGCGGAAAAGAAACCGGTATCGGTGGGGCTGCTGGGCAATGCGGCCGACATTCTGCCTGAAATGTTTGAGAAGGGTATTCGCCCGGACCTGCTGACAGACCAGACATCTGCTCATGACCCGGTGAACGGTTATCTGCCATCTGGCTGGAGCCTTGAGGACTGGTTCTCTAAACGGGAGTCAGCGCCAGAGGATGTCGCTGAGGCCTCAAAGAAATCCATGGCGGCACATGTTCGCGCAATGCTGGACTTCCAGGCCGACGGTGTGCCGACGGTCGATTACGGAAACAATATTCGTCAGGTTGCACTGGATGAAGGTGTCACCAACGCATTTGATTTTCCGGGCTTCGTTCCGGCGTATATCCGCCCGCTATTCTGCCGAGGCATCGGGCCTTTCCGCTGGGCCGCGCTGTCTGGCGACCCGGAAGATATTTATCGCACGGACGAGAAAGTAAAAGAGCTGATGCCGGATGACGCGCATCTGCACCGCTGGCTGGATATGGCGCGCGAGAAGATCAAGTTTCAGGGGTTGCCCGCGCGGATTTGCTGGGTGGGTCTGGGCGATCGCCATCGATTGGGCCTCGCTTTCAACGAAATGGTCGCCAAGGGCGAACTAAAAGCGCCTGTCGTGATCGGACGTGACCACCTGGACAGCGGTTCAGTGGCAAGCCCGAACCGTGAGACGGAAGCCATGCAAGATGGCAGTGACGCTGTATCTGACTGGCCGCTTCTGAACGCATTGCTCAATACGGCTTCTGGCGCGACATGGGTTTCACTGCATCACGGTGGCGGTGTCGGCATGGGATATTCGCAGCACTCCGGCATGGTGATCATGGCCGATGGTACAGACGAGGCCGCAGAGCGTCTTAAGCGCGTGCTTTGGAATGACCCGGCGACGGGTGTTATGCGACACGCTGATGCCGGCTATGACATTGCGATGAACTGCGCACGTGAGAAGGGGCTTGATCTGCCCGGCATTCTGTAACGGGTGTTCAGCTTAAAAGAAAAAGGGGGGTGATGTGCGCATCACCCCCCTTTTTTATGGCCTGAAATGGGGGACACAGGCCATAAAAACCAAGACGGAAATCAGAGTGTTTTGCCAAAACCGCGCTTCGTTGCCTCGACATAGGCAATGTTGGCAATCGCTGTATCCTGAACGCCGATACCGGTTAGGTCGCATACGGTGATTTGGTCAGCGGTTTTGCGGCCCGGGCGTTTGCCGATGCAGACTTCGCCGAGCTCTGACACCAGTGATAAGTCCTTGAGATCGCCTGACGCGATTCCGTGCTGAAGTTCACCGATTTCAGCGCATTGCTCGCGACTGTCGCACACGACAATGTCGGCGCGGCCCAGAATTGCCGGGTCGAGTTCCTGCATACCGACGAGGTCAGATCCCATGGCAGTGATGTGCTGACCTGGCTGTACCCAGGCATTATCGATCAACGCCTCTGTGCTCGGCGTAGCTGTGATGACGGTCTGGCTCTCTTTCATCACTTCTTCAATGCTGCCAGCCTTGATGACGGGAAGGCCGGTGGCCTCTGTCATCTCTTTTGCATAGGCCTCCATCTTCTCAGGGGAGCGCCCCCAGACGACGATGCGATCAATATGGCGCACGAGGCGCAATGCATGTAGCTGAAGTCGTGCCTGAGTGCCCGTACCAATAATACCGGCAGTCTGTGTACCTTCCGGCGCGAGATATTTCGCAGCGACTGCGCCGGCAAGACCGGTGCGAATGTCTGTCAGATAGCTATTGTCCATCATTATGCCGGTACAGGCGCCAGTCTGCGCGCTGCACATCACCATCATCGCATTCCAGACAGGCATGCCGAGGTCTACATTGGTTGGAAATCCCATAAGAATTTTCAGCGCGACATGGGGCAGATCGGCGACAAAGCCGGATTTGACTTCCAGTCGGCCACCATTTGCGCCAACCGGCAGGTTCAGAATTGGGGGGTGCGTAAAATCCTCCGCTGCTGTGGACGCAAATGCGTGTTCAATTGCCTCTAATTCTTTGATTCCAACGCCGACGCTTTCGCGCAATTCGGATTCGTTGAAAGAAATCGTGCCTTGCATCGACTTTCTCCGACTAAGTTTTCAGGAAATGGTTTCCAGCGTCTCAAGGCTGACATTGGCGCCGCAGATAACGACTCCGACCTTCTTGCCCTTGAAGCGTTCTTTGTTTTTCAGCAATGCGGCGACGGGAACGCCAGACGCGCCCTCCAGCAGCATGTGCGTGCGGGTGATAAAGGTCCGCATGGCCTCTGCGATATCGTCTTCGCTGACCAGCAGAAAGTCATCCACATGGTCGCGGCAATATTCAAAGGTGATGGTATCTTGCTCGATATTACCAACTGTGCCGTCAGACAGAGTGCTGGAATACGGAAGTTCGCTGACAAAGCCCTGTTCGACACATTTGGCCATGATAGGGGAGTTTTCTGGCAGACAGCCAATCACCTCAATATTGGGGTTGGTCGCTTTCGCATGCAGGGCAATGCCGGACATCAGACCGCCACCGCCGACAGATGCCAGAATGACATCCAGATCGGGCTGCTGGTCCAGCATCTCAACGGCAATTGTACCCTGACCGCAGACGACTTGCCGGTCGTTATAAGGTGAGATGAATGTCATGCCGTCGCGCATCGCCTGTGAGCGCGCGCGTTCGTCGATCTCAAGTTCATCAGCACCTTCGGCAACGACTTCCGCGCCGAGTAGTTCGATGTTTTCAATCCGATCAGGATCAATATCTTCCGGCAGATATACGATACCGCGCCCGCCGACTTTATTCAGTGCGTAAGCCAGCCCCGCACCGTGATTACCCCATGATGTCGTTACGCATCCCTTGGCGCGCTCTTCCTCCGAGAGGCAGAGCGCAGCATTCGCTGCGCCGCGGACTTTGAAGCTTCCGCTGACCTGAAGGTTTTCCAGCTTGAAGAATACGTCGCATCCGCAGGTTTTGCTGAAGTATGGCTCACGGTCGAACGGCGTTCTGCGAACATAGGGCGCGATACGATCTGCCGCTTTCAGAATTTCCAGGTCAATGGTTTCGAGATCAGTCATCTGCTTGGACCGCTTTGTGTTTAGTGGATTTGCCTTCGGCTCTCAGGCTGAACAGAAGTGCGATAATGCCGAGGAAGCCGAACATGGTGATTGGCAGTGCGGCAAAGGTTGGTGCCGCCCGGATTACATCAATTGTGTTGGTGAGGATCACCATAATGGCGACCATGGACAGCACGACAGCCCAGAAGACCTGATAAGGAATGCCCGGTTTTTCCTTGCCCGTGGACATGACGCCGAGAATGAGGATTCCCGCTGCGCAGGTCGTGATCAGGAAGACGCCGGCCAGAATGATGGCGATGATCTGGGTGATCTGACTGAAGGGGAGTTGTTCCAGCGAGAGGAAAATGCCGTTGGACACGTCGTCCAGAACTGCCGGCGCGATTGCGCCGTCGGACAGTCGGTCGGCTTCCATGGACCAGCCACTTAGAATGCCGAACCAGATCAGCGCGAGAATTGTGCCGAATACGAATGTTCCGAGCAAGGTTTCCCGAATGGTGCGCCCCTTGCTGACCTCAGCGATAAACGCGCCAACAAACGGGCTCCAGGACATGGACCAGAGGAAATAGGTCAGGGGCCAGTCGCGTGACCATTGGCGATATTCTTCATCACCGGTAAAAGTGCGAATGGTCACGTCAAAGGTGGCCGGAATATAGTTCACGAACAGATTTCCAAGCCGGGTGATCAGGACACCGAAATCGCCCGCGAACAGGATGAAAAGCATTAGCAGCACGGCGACTGCGATGTTCAGATTGCTGATCAGCGACAGCCCTTTGCTGGCGCCTGAAACGGAAGCGCCCCAGCTGGTGATGATGATCACTGCCAGAACGATGACGGCGACAAATGTGGAAGGCTCGCTCTGACTGGAAACAACTTCGTTGAACCCGGATGCCATTTGCAGAACACCTGCCGCAATGGAGCCGCCAATGCCAAAAATCATACCGACGACGGCCAGACAGTCGCTTATCCCTCCACCAAACAGAGCAATCCGACGTGGAAGGATTTTTACAAGTCCGCCATCAACGGCCGAGGAAAATGTTGGTGGCTGCTTCTTCCGGAACCCGAAATATCCAATCGCGACGCCGACAACGGAATAACAAGCCCATGAATGGAAGCCATAGCTGAATAGCTCGCCCGCCATGACTCGGTCTTCCATCGTGCTGCCAGCACCCTGTGTTTCAAACACGCCGCTATCAATGTGAAAGAAGGCTTCGGCGGCGGCCCAGTACACCATGCCTGCGCCGACGCTCGCCGAAAACATGACGAGCAACCATGAGGTGGTGCTCATAGTCGGGCGCGAGTCATCAGAACCTAGTCGAATACTGCCCCACGGGCTGAAAATCAGAAAAATAGCGACCAGAACGACGAAGGTATTCAGGATCATTAATGGCTGATCGAGGCGTGACATGATCAGGTTTTTGGTCGCGCTGGCGGCTGTGGCCATCGACCCCGCATCAATCATAACCCAGGTGGTCAGCCCCAGTCCGAACAGAACGGAGATGATCATCACCATGCGTTGGCGAAGGGCTGCTTTAGGGCTCACCGTTTGGGTGGAAGTGTCCGATATGGTCTCGTTTGCCGACATAATGATGCGCCTCAGAGAATGTCATCTGAGGTGATGACGGGGGCTGTCGAAACAACGAGATCTCCGGCGGCGCAGCGCGCGTGGGTCCGGCGCATGGTCACAACGCCAGATGCCGGATAGGTCAGGGCGGTCGGTTCGCGCCCGATCTCATCGAAGGAATACAGCATTCCGGCGACATCGCCTGCTTTGACTTCATCCAGCATTTCGTGCGCAGGCCAGAAAAAGCCCTCATTTGGCGCGCGAACGCTTGTCAGAACCCTATGATCGAGCAGGACAGTTTCCGCTGGCGGAGGAAGGTTCCCCGGGTCTTTGAGTACGCCCGTGTGCACCAGGAACCGAAGGACCGCATCCATACCCTGTTTAAGAGGGGCAGGATCGGCACTGCTCATGCCTTTGAATTCTGCGCCAATGAATGGAATCTTCAGCGCGTGCGCAGAGTCATCCATTCCATCACCACCATCTTCGCAGATCATGGCGTGGGGAAAACCGAAGGCTTTGAGCAGTTCGTAAGAGCGTTTTGTCAGCTCTTTGTCCGGGTTCAGGCCAAGATAAGTGAGCGCAGGCATGCCAGCTTCGCGACCGGCTGAATGAAGATCCATGCCTGCGTCGCAGATTGGAAACAAAACATTCGTCAGGAAATGCGCGATGGTCGAGGTTGGGCCAGATCGGGCATCACCGGGAAAGCTGCGGTTCAGATTGGCGTCGTCTAACGGAGACACGCGGGCGCTCACCCGTGCGGCGGGCAGGTTCAGCGATGGGATAAGGATTAGCCGTCCTTGGATATCTGAGAGGTTGAGGTCCGCAATGAGCCGCCGGACAACCAATTGCCCCTGTTCTTCATTGCCGTGTGTTCCAGCCGAAACGTAGACTGTTGGGCCCTCACCATTGTTAAAGACAGCAATCGGGATGGGAATGACGCTGTAATAATGGGTGTTGTCCGACGTCATCAGGTCGAGTGACCCGATATGGCGTCCCGGTTCGTCCATAGGAACATTGCAGACAATCGGTGACTGTGAAAACATTCGGCTACCTTTAATACACACGCATACTGAATACCTGCGTGTCGCTGATACTCATGGATACTGGGTGGTCTGGCGATTAGGAAGCCGGGCGCCTTATAGAACTGCTTAAACGGCGTTGAAGTGATTTAGCCGGGCTTAATCTGCTGCTTAAGCAATTATGATTTTCGAAAATTTTGTTCATTCGTAGACTGACTATCGAAGCAACGCGAAGTGGGTATCCGCTCAGATTTGCGCAGTATTGCGCATCGGGGGTGCGGAACAAGCAAGCTCGATTTCTACGTCTGGCCGTTCGGGCAGGGGCGTATTTGCGATGTTTCCCGGAATGAAGAAGGGGAAGTTCACATGATTGATAAGGCAGACAAAATCGCCGCGAGTTCGGCGAGGGGCAGAGGGTCCGCCCAGCTTAAATCTATTTTTCTGTCCGGGACGAGCCTCGCGCTCCTCACGACGGGACTGACAGGCGTCGCGGCGGCTCAGGAGGAAGCGACCTATCAGCTTTCTACCGTAACCGTTACGGCACAGAAACGAACCGAAGACATGCAGGATGTGCCGGTTTCCGTAACCGCGCTGGATGCGCAGAGCCTGAATGATCTTAACGTAAACAGTTTTGAAGACTATGTCCGCTTGCTGCCGGGCGTCAGTTCCGCGGGCAACGGGCCGGGGCAATCGGCTTTCTTTATTCGTGGCATGGCGACCAATCTGGGCGATATCGGCACAGCTGAGATTGCGGGCACATCTCCAAACGTTGCGCTCTATCTCGATGAGCAGCCGATTTCGACGATCAGCCGCAATCTCGACATCTATGTTACGGATATGGAACGGGTCGAAGTCTTGCCGGGGCCACAGGGCACACTCTTCGGGGCAAGTTCGCAGGCGGGCACCATCCGTCTGATCACAAACAAGCCAGAGCTCGACACGTTCGATGCCGGAATGGATCTTGGCTATGCAATGACCCATGGCGGGCAGTCGAGCAACTCCGTCGAAGGTTTTGTGAATATCCCGCTGATCGAAGGTCGCCTCGCTGTTCGGATCACCGCCTATAACGCGTTTGAAGGCGGGTATATCGACAATAATCAGGCGAGCCTGACCTTCCCGGAAACCAATGCGGGGCTTAGCGCAGGTGGTTTCCTGTCTGCGCTGAATAGCCGAATTCAGGCAGGGGATGTGAGCTTCGTGTCCCGTTCAAATACGGACCTTGCAGGCGAAGACATCAATGACGCGACCTATTCGGGTGGCCGAATTGGCCTGAAATATCAGATCAATGATGATTGGTCCGCGCTGGTTCAGTACCAGACGCAGCGTCTGGAAACCGAAGGCGTATTTGCTGATGATGTGTCCAGCAGCGGCGATGGTATCATCACCGACGAGGTGAATGGTGCGGGCGAATATGCTGTATCGCGCTACGTCCCGGAATTCCTGGATGATGAGTTTGAACGTACGAGCCTGACGGTTGAAGGCCGCGTGGGCATGCTGGACGTGATTTACTCTGGTGCTTATCTCGATCGCGATGTTGAGCAGACTTATGACTATGCTGGTTACATTCAGGATGGTGCGTTCGTCGCTTACTATATTTGTGATTATTATGGCGCGTATTACGCGGATGTTTCGCCGGTGTGTCATGACCCGACCTATGGCGCGAACATGGCGGTCAACTTCACCCGTCAGACACACGAGCTGCGTGTTTCAACGCCGGAAGAGTACAATCTCCGTTTCATCGGTGGCGTGTATTATGATGATGCGGTCAGCAAATCCGACATTCAGTTCTTCCAGCCGGGTCTGTTTGAATACGTAGCCGATTATTCGGCCGCTGATGGTGTTCCACCTTATTGGGCAAGCTTCTTCGCCGCCGGTACGGTTCCACAATTGGTGCCGCCAACCGATGCGACTTTGTATAACTCCAATCCGCGACCTGAGGGCGTCACCTTCTATAACGATGTGACCCGTAGCGAAGAGCAGATCGCTGTGTTTGGTGAGCTTAGCTATGACCTCATTCCGGACACGCTGACAGTCACTGGTGGCCTTCGTCACTATTCCATGGATGTGAGCCTTGGCGGTGTGACCCAGTATATTTTCGGGACAGTGAATATCGACAGCGCTCTGGCGGGTGAGAGCCCGGCAAACCAGACCGATACCATTCTGAAAGGGAATATCACCTGGCGTCCAACAGACGATATGATGTTCTATCTGACCTATTCTGAAGGCTTCCGCCCGGGCGGCTTCAACCGGAATGGCGGATCTGGCGGCGTGCCGTTCTCCTATGAATCGGATGAAGTTCAGAACTATGAGCTGGGCTGGAAAATCACCGCACTGAACAATCGTCTGCGCTTCAATGGCTCGATTTATCAGATCGACTGGAGCAATCTCCAGCTGTCCATTCAGGATATTTCTGTGTCGCAGCTCACCTTTGTCGACAATGTCGGCGAAGCCAGCATTCTTGGGTCTGAGGGCAGCGTCGCTTTTGCGGCTACGCCGGAACTTACCCTGTCAGCGGCCTATTCTTACAACGATACAGAGCTGAGCAGTCTGCCGGGATCGATTGTAAACCTTGCCCCTGTCGGAAGCTCACTGGCCTATACACCGGAGTTTCAGGGTAACATCATGGCGCGGTATGAGCGTAGCCTGACCAGCGAATATGATGGCTATGTTCAAGGCGCGATCCAGTATTCTGACGAGAGCTATAACTCGATTGTTTTAGCGGACCGTGTGCTGATCGACAGCTGGACCAATGTAGATGTGAGCGCGGGTATCTCGACGGATAAATGGGCTGCTTCTTTATACGTCGAAAACCTGACTGATGAGCGCATTGTCAGGTCAGTACAGACCTCAGATCCTAGAAATCTGGAATATGTCTCCCGTCCACGAACGATTGGTGCTCGACTGTCTGTTCGATACTAATCTCTGACACGCTGCAGAGCCCGGTTGCGGGTTCTGCAGGGCGTTGGATGTCAGCCATTGAGGCGACGGGATGAGACCGGCAAAGGCATGACTGAAGATCAAATTTCTCAACCAGATCTGGCCGGGGCGCGATCTCTGATCGGCAATGGCCAGGCTGAAGCTGCAATCAACATGCTGAAAGCTCTGCCTTCTGAGCAGGCTGAAACGGCAGATGCGCTTTACACCCTTGCCGTTGCTTACAGGTTTACTGGCCAGACAGATCAGGCGCTTTCTGAGCTCGGGAAAATGACAAAGTCGTTTCCCGATATTGGCCGGGCTTATCAGGAAATCGGTTACAATCATCGCGATGCCGGCCGTGAGGCTGACTTCATCGCCAGTCTGGAAACGGCCGTAAAGCTCGACCCCGCACTGCTTCAGTCATGGCGTATTCTGGAAGCTCACCACAGAGCGCATCAAAATTCAGAGGCTCTCAGGCTGGCCGCCGGGCAGGTGGCGCGGCTTTCGGCTCTGGCGCCTGCTCTGGTCAATGTTTCAAGCCTTATCAATGAGGGCAAAATCTTCCGGGCTGAAGATATCTGTCGCGCGCATTTGCGGCGCTATCCGAAAGATGTCGAAGGCATGCGTTTGCTGGCGGATATTGGAAGTAAGCTAAGGGTTCTGGATGATGCTGAAATGCTGCTGGAAAGCGCTCTTGCTTTTGAGCCGCATCACCTGCCAGCACGCTTTGAGTATGCCTCCGTTCTGAAGAAGCGTCAGAAATTCTCCAAAGCATTGGAGCAAACGCGGCAAATTCTGGAAAAAGAGCCTGAAAACCCTGTGTTTCTTGGGCTTCATGCAAGTGTTTTGTCGGCGCTGGGCGAACATGATGAAGCTCTGGCAATTTATGAGGCTATGTCAGAGACGGCCCCGGCCGCGCATCTCGTTTTTAATTCGTCGGGCCATGCTCTGAAAACGCTGGGGCGATATGATGACGCTGTCAGCGCGTATCGTCAGGCCTATGCGGTTAAACCCGATTTTGGTGATGCCTTCTGGAGCCTGGCCAACCTCAAAACCTATCGTTTCACGGAGGGGGAGCGCGCACAGGCCATAAAGGCCGAGCAGGCCGAGGGCACCTCAGTCGAAGACCGGATTCATCTGTGCTTTGCCATGGGTAAATGTCATGAAGACGCTGAAGACTATGAGCAGGCCTTTGCGTTTTATGAGCGTGGAAACCGGCTGAAGCACGAGCAGTCACGATACACGATCGAGCGGAATAACCTTGAAACCGATCTGCATATCGAGTTCTTCGACAATGCCCGACTGGACAGCTTGAAAGGTCTTGGATTTGATGCGCCAGACCCGATTTTCATTGTGGGACTGCCACGATCCGGGTCCACGCTTCTTGAGCAGATTCTGGCCTCTCATTCTCTCGTTGATGGTACGCTGGAGCTCCCGCAAATCGTCACGCTTGCGCACAAGCTAAACGGCCCGCGCAGGCAGAAGGAGCAGCCTGAATATCCAGGCGTGCTGGCCAATCTGAAGCCGCCCCATTTTGATAAAATGGGGCGACAATATATCGAAGAGACCCGTATTTATCGCGGTGAAGCGCCGTTCTTTACAGACAAAATGCCAAACAATTTCCGGCATATCGGGCTCATATTGTCCATTCTGCCAAATGCGCGCATTATTGATGCGAGACGCCATCCCATGGGCGCGTGTTTCAGTGGCTTTAAGCAGCTGTTTGCTGAGGGGCAGGAGTTCAGCTACGGCCTTGCGGAGATTGGGAATTACTATCGGCGCTATCTGGATGTCATGGATCATTGGCATCGCGTGCTACCGGGGCGAATCCTGACTGTGCAATACGAAGATGTCGTGTCTGACCTTGAAGGACAGGTGCAGAGGATTTTGTCGTATTGCGGCCTGCCGTTCGAAGAAAGCTGTCTGAGTTTTTACGAGACGGAGCGCGCTGTTCGTACGCCAAGCGCCGAACAGGTGCGCCAGCCTATTTACACGAGTGGAGTGGAACAATGGCGCAAGTTTGAGCCATGGCTGGACCCGCTTAAAAGCGCGCTTGGTCCGGTTCTGGATCGTTATCCGATCTGATCCTTCCGCCTGAATTTGTCAGGCGGGCGTCAACTCAACATCGCTGGCCAGCCGTTCGGCCATGAATTGATAAATATCCCAGATCGTACCTTCAAGATCATCACCGGCCAGCAGTCCCGGCGTGAAGTGAGCAGACTTCAATCCGATCTGCAGGGTTTCAAGCTTTAGCTTGTCTTCGGCGTTGAACTCGTGACACAGCGCGACATAATCCTGCGCAGGCTTGCTATCCGCCTCTGCAGTGGACAGAACGCCCCATTTAATGCGCACGCCATCCGGGCCGTCAGGCAGGAGGCTCATATATACGCAGTTGTTTGTCGCGAGGCCGACAACATGGTTTGGGGCGACCCAGAACATAGGCGACTGGCGGCGTTCTTCTTCCGTCAGGCCTTCAGGGAAGGGTTTTCGGTCCGGATAGTCCGGCGTGTATTTGGCGTAATACCCGGTATGATAAGCGCCGTTCTCCATTTTCTTACAGAGAGACGTCGGTGTGATCGGGTGCAGCGTCTTCAGATGTGTGGGCGTCAGATGATAGCCCTCCATGAAGTTCTCTGCGAGGCATTTCCAGTTCGTAGCCCAGCGTGTTTCTTCGACATAGGCCATGTTCCGATCTGCCAGATCGTAATTCTTGATGATTTCATCCAGTTCGCCGAGCTGCTCGCTGAGCGGCGCTGCCGTTTCATCGAAATTGACATAGATAAACCCATTCCAGATTTCAGAACGAAACTCTGGAAGGCTGCAATTCGCGCGATCAAAGCCTTCAATCTGATCCATATGAGGCGCAGCTATCAGGCTGCCATCAGCTGAGTATGACCAGGCATGATAGGCGCAGGTGAAGCGCTTTTGTTTGCCGCTGCCCTGAACTATCAGATTGCCGCGGTGACGGCATACGTTTGAAAGTACCCGCACGCCGGTTTCGGTTCTGGTTATCAGTAAGGGTTCTTTGGCAACTTGCGATGTGAAGAATGAATTGGTCTCTGGAAGCTCTCCCAAATGTCCAATGCACACCCATTCCCGCCCGAAAATAATCTCTTCTTCGAGTTGGAGATAATCCGGGTCGGTATAGTACGGCCCGATCATGGAGCGGGCGCCAGTGACAGACTTTCCACGGATTTGTTTCAGGGTTTTGCGAATGCGTTGAACGTCCTGAGGCATGGACGACTCCAGAATTGAAATTACAGAACAGGTTTCAGCGGAAACAGGTCATAACCTACAGCTCTTGCGGGGTATTCCAATCAATTGCCGCTTAAGTCGGGCTAAAGTGCCACTTTCTGTTCCGCGCCTATTGTGCTGACGCCTCACGAAGCGATTCCAGGAACTGCAGCGCGAGCGGTTTCTTCAGTGAGCGTTCCGGATAAGACACATAATATGCCTGCGGAAGGTCCAGTGTTGTGTCGAATAGTTTTACCAGGCGGCCTTCAGCGATGGCACTGCGCACCATAGCTTCCTGACCCAGCACAACGCCGCGTCCATCGAGTGCGGATTGAATAGCCATGCTGGAGAGGTTGAACTCCGGGCCGGAGGCTTCCATCGGCGGTTCAAGGTCGCAGGCTTCAAACCAGTCTGACCAGCTTGGCATGCCGGTATGCTGGGATCCCCAGTTGATTTCCAGTAGAGGCGCGTTCCGCAAATCTTCCGGCGTGTTGATGTCGCCATGGCGCTCAAGGAAAGACGGCGCGCAGACGGGTGTGACGAAATCTGTAAACAGTGGTTCGAACTCAACATCCTTCTGATACGGCTTGCCATAGCAGATTCTGAAGTCGATTTCGGCCAGTTTCATGTCCGGCTCGGCATGTGTGGCGGTCAGGCTCAGCCGGGCCTGAGGGTGGCTGTCGCTCCAGTCCAGCACATAGCGCCCCAGCCATTGTGAGGCGACGGAAGGCAGCATGCTGACACGGACTTCATTGCTGGGCTTCAGGTTCGTCACGGCCTCGGTTGCCTGCCGGATGGAGCTGAAGCCTTCCTTGATCAGGGGGAAAAAAGTGCGGCCGGAATCGGTCAGTAGAAGGCCTTTGCTGGTGCGCTCAAACAAAGGTGAGCCGACAATATCCTCAAGTAGACGCACCTGCTGACTGATCGCCGCAATACTCACGCACAGCTCATCGGCAGCTTTGGTGAAACTGTTGTGCCGTCCTGCAGCTTCAAAAGCGCGGAGAGCTTTCAGTGGGAAGTGTCGCATTGCCGTCATGAGTGTGGAACCATCAGCAGTGAGTGTGTGTTCAGTTAAACTGTAGCTTAAAGGGGGTGGAAGCAATTGTGGCTTTGAGACGGGCCGTGCCAGCCGGTAGAAATGCCTCAGGATTAGGCGGCAGAAAGATCAAATCTGACTGTTCCGCTAGGATTTAAGGCAGACTAGGTAGGTTGGTTGTTCCTTCCGGTTGAGTGCCTTCAGACACAGCAACTCAGGGCCGAAAGGGGATTTCGAATTGTTTCTGAAAAACACATGGTATGTCGCTGCGTGGGATCACGAAGTCCCTTATGGAAAGCTCGTTCACCGCAAAATTCTCGGCGAGAATGTGGTCCTGTATCGCAAACGGGATGGAAGCGTTTGTGCACTTGAAGACTCTTGTCCGCACCGCAAGCTGCCTCTGTCTATGGGCACGCTGGTCGGCGATGACGTCCAGTGTGGCTATCATGGTCTGAAATTCGACTGTTCAGGCGCCTGTGTTGAAGTGCCTGCCTATAAAGACATTCCCAAACAGGCCCGGGTGCGGGCCTTCCCTATCGTGGAACGCTGGAACTGGATCTGGATCTGGATGGGCGATCCGGCGCTTGCTGATGAAGCGCTCATTATTGATATCCCGGAATATGATAATCCGGAGTGGGGCATTAATCGCGGCCCGGCCATGGATATTGCCTGCAATTATCAGCACATGACCGACAATCTGGTTGATCCATCTCACGTGTCTTTTGTTCACAAAACCTCGCTCGGCGATGCCGAAACGGTGGATACACCGGTGAAAACCGAAGTTGAGGGTGACAGTGTTATCGTTTCGCGCTGGCTGATGGATTGCAATCTTGCGCCCTTCTTCCAGCCGCGGGTGAAATTTGAAGGGCGTGCGGACCGTCTGCAGCGATATGAACTGCGTCTGCCTAGCATGGCCGTTATTGGTGACATTATTGCGCCCGCCGGGTCCGGTGCGCCGGAAGGCAATCTCCATCCGGATGTCTTCCTTCTGGACAGCTATAACTTCATCACGCCGGTCGATGAGACCCATTGCCGGTATTACTGGTTCCAGGTTCGCAATTTCGATGCTGACAGCAAGGAGGCCAGTGACGCGCTGACCGCTGACTTCATCGAAGCGTTCAATGAGGATATTGTCGTACTGGAAGCGGTGCAGAAGGGCATGGACAATGCAACGACGGCTCCGATCAACCTGCCGATTGATGCGGGCGGCTTCCAATGCAAGAAAATCATCAAACGAATGATCGCTCAGGAGCAGGCTATGCAGGCCGCTGAGTAACGGCTTTCGCACGACCGGGGCGCCGACGTTTGTCAGAAATGGTGACCCCGACAGGATTCGAACCTGTGACCTACGGATTAGGAATCCGTTGCTCTATCCTGCTGAGCTACGGGGCCATTTGGGACACTCTGCCTACTCCGTTATTTCAGGGGAAACAACTTACTTGCGCCCTGTGCATGAATCTCCTCCACCACCCCTTGCCATGGTGGCCTCTTTCCAGTAGAAGCCGCCCCTTAAGTTTCTCAAAACCAGTTTCAAGACGACGGATTTCGACCGATGAAAAGCGAAGGCCACCCAGATTACCACTTCATCACGGTCGTGATGACGGACGGAACCGAGTACCAGACCCGTTCTACCTACGGCAAAGAAGGCGACCCCCTTCAGCTGGATATCGATCCGAAAACCCACCCAGCGTGGACCGGCAACACGTCCAACCTTATGGACCGTGGCGGCCGCGTATCCCGCTTCAAAGACAAGTTCAAAGGCTTCGTTAAATAAGCCGGACTTTCAGTCTGAGATGTTTAAAACCCGTCGGTCATCCGGCGGGTTTTTTTTATTCGCATCAGGACTTCGCAGAAGAGATATTCTAGCTCCGCATCGAACAGAAAAGAGTTGTATTTCGCCTGGATTGCCCGTCTAATTTAGTCAGGTATTTCATCGGAGCATGGAGCCAGGCGGGAAAGCCATGTCATACTCAACCTTGTCAGAATCAGAAGATCAGGCGCTTTCGGTTTTACGGGCGATACTGGACAATACCGTCGACGGTTTGATTACCATTGATGATACCGGGCGCATTCTGTCGGTGAACAAGGCCTGCGAAGCCATTTTCGGGTACACCGAAGCCGAGCTGGCCCAGCAGAATGTCAAAATCCTTATGCCGGACCCATACCGCAGCGGTCATGATGGCTATATGGCCAATTATCACGCCGGCGGCGAGGCACGCGTTATCGGCATTGGCCGTGAAGTCGAGGGCCTGAGGAAGGATGGCAGCGTTTTTCCGCTCGATCTTTCTGTTGCGCGCGTCGAAGTGCGTGGTCAGGTTTTCTATAGCGGTATTGTGCGCGATATCACCGTTCGTAAACGCGCTGAAGAAGAGATCCTCGCCAAAAGCGCAGCGCTTGAACGGTTTGCTTATGTGGCCTCACATGACCTGAAAGAGCCCTTGCGTGCGATTGAGGCCATCTCGGAAATTCTGGCGTTGGATTACGCAGACAAGCTGGATGAGGAAGGGCTGACCTATCTGCACCATCTGACAGAGTCTGCGCAGCGTATGCGTCTGGTTGTGACGGATGTCCTTGAATATTCACGTCTGGATATTGAGCAGGAGGCGCCAGAAGACTTCTCTGCGGGTGATGTGGTTCAGGATGTTCTGAAAGAAGTGACGCTGGAACTGGAGCAGGCCGGTGCGGTAACAGATGTCGCCAGTCTGCCTGATATCAGTGGAAGTCGAATTCGATTTTACAGGCTCATGCAGAATTTGATCGCGAACTCGATCAAGTATCGACGCAAATCTGTCCCTCTCAAGCTATCAATTTATACTTCTCAGGGTGATGATGAATACACTATCAGTGTCGCCGATAACGGTATCGGCATGGAAGTGGAATACCATGTTGCAATATTCGACATGTTTAAACGCTTGCATGCGCGTCATGAATATGCGGGGACTGGGATTGGATTGGCGATCTGTAAGAAGATTGTTGAGGGCTGGGAAGGACGGATCTGGGTGGAAAGTGCCCGGGATTCGGGCTCAACCTTCCATTTTTCTCTGCCAAAGCGTATGATTGTGGAAGCTTGACGGCTTTCGGGGGACGAGAGGGGTTTAGGCTGAATGAAAAAGATTTTGCTCGTTGAAGACAATCCTGCTGACGTGCTTCTCACGAAGCGTGTTGTAAAACAGGCTGAGCTTGATGCAGAACTTCTGATTGCCGGGGACGGCGTTGAGGCTCTGGAAATTCTGCAGGACATTAATGCCAGCTCAGAGGGGATAGACCCCGCACTTGTGCTTATGGACATCAACATGCCGCGTAAGAATGGCAAGGATGTGCTGAAAGAAATCAAGGCGGATCGTGGGCTGCGTCACATTCCTGTGGTTATGCTCACAACTTCGGACTCGTGCCTGGATATCTCTGAATCCTACGACAATTTCGCCAGCGGTTGTATCGTAAAGCCGTCCAGGCTGAACGATTTTGTAACGGCGATCTCGGCGCTGAAAAGCTTTTGGTTTGATACGGTTCAGCCTGCCCGAAGATAAGCGGGGAGGCTGCAGGCCAGTTTATTTCCGCCAGACGGAAAGCGGGTCAAAAGCTCCGGAATTTGCGGCATCCTGAAGGGCCTGAAGCTGGCTTGTCACCGGGTTCGGCATTGGCTCGTCCGGCTCATCAAACAGAATTTCATCAAGACGATGCAAACGGTCGAACAGGTCTTTGGCGCGCTCGACCAATTCCATCAATTCTTCAGGCAGATCAGGATTTTGGCGTGCGGTGAACGCATTGACCGAGCTATCCTCGAGGCGGAAGCGGGCTTCGGTCGCCTCTTCGACAGTCATATCGCCTTCCTGAACGGCGCGCTGCACGACAAGCCAGCTCGCAGCCTGCATCAGGCGCGTCGTCATTTCCATGCTGACCGTCGCATAGGAGAGTGAGGCTTCACGTGTGAGGCGGCGTGAGGCTTCACGGCCATCACCATCCAGATAGCTTGCAGTTTCTTCAACCAGGCCCATACCGTCTGCAAACAACTTCCGGAACATTTCGGAAGAAGCAAATTGCAGCATACGGTCGCGTACGGCCGGGCTGACGGGTTGCGGTTTTGAAGAGCTGTCTTTCGTCATGTTCGCGTCCTGTCGAATCGCTGCCTGCAAGCCTTACGGGAATATTGCCTCTCACACTCTTTAAAAGAGTTAACAGACAATGTGCCCCTCTCATGGTCACGGGCAGAGGTGTTTCACTTTCTGAAAGGTATTCATATTTCGTGCCGTTCCGCGCGCCTGCCCCGGAAGTTTCAGCTTAGACTTACCTTTTCCATCTGGATACCAGATATAGAGCTCTTTTTTGCCCGACATAATCACTTCGTTTGTCAGGTGCTTACACTCTGAGATGTCTGCCTCTTCTGGTGGCGCATCCAGCAGTAAAACAACGACTTTATTGCCCGGTGCGTCAGGAAAAGGGTTGTCGGTCAGAATTGTATCAATGTCTTCCGGGCCTCTCATTATGACGCCTGGCGCGTGTCCCATATGGGCTAATAGCCTTTGTTCCAGTTCGATACGGACCGCGTCTGCCGGTTTCTCACTTTCGAACACCAGATTTCCGCTGGCGATATAGGTGCGCGGATTTTCAAAACCGGCTTCTGAGGCAATGGCTTTCAGATCGTCCATTTTCAGCTTGCCGGTGCCGCCAACATTCACGGCGCGCAGAAATGCGATATGCGTTGCCATTGCGTATCCGCTCAGTCTTTCGAGCCAAAGCTGAACATGGCGTCTGCGGCAGATTTTGCATCGCCTTTTTTCAGAATGGCCGCTTCGCAGAGCGCAATTTCAGCCTTCAGATCGGAGATCCTGTCTTTCAGGTCCTCGACCGACATCTGATCGATCTGCTGAATAAGTTTTGGGTCCGGTGCTTGTTCCTCATCACTCATTGCGCCACTCTCCCTACAGAATTTTCATATGAAAACGAGTTATAATTATGACCCTAACCATGCGCGCTATTGAAGTCCAAGATGATCAGTCCCTGAAAATTGTGGAGCTTGCGCGGCCTGAACCAAAGGGCGCTGAAGTGCTGATCAAGGTTGAGGCCTTCGGCATCAATCGGGGGGATTTGTTGCAGCGCGTCGGCATGTATCCGTCTCCTAAAGGGGCGTCGCCTCTTATGGGGCTGGAGGCTTGCGGCGTGGTGGAGGCTGTAGGCCCGGCGGCTGATCGCTGGAAAGTGGGTGACAAGGTCTGCGCGCTTTTGCCGGGTGGTGGCTATGCAAGCTATGCCGTGGCGGATGCGGGCTCTTGTCTGCCGCTGCCGGATGGGCTGAGCTTTGAGCAGGGTGCGAGCCTGACCGAGACCATGATGACGGTCTGGACGAATGTCTTTGATGTCTGTGATCTCCAGCCGGGGGAAACCTTCCTTGTGCATGGCGGGACGAGCGGGATTGGCGTTTCAGCCATTCAGATGGCGCGCCAGCATGGATGCAAGGTTCTGACGACTGCCGGAACACCAGAAAAATGCGTGGCGGCAGAAACCTTCGGCGCGCACCGTGCGATCAATTACAAAAGCGAAGATTTTGTGGCCATCGCCAAGGAAGTAGGCGGGGTGGATGTCATTCTGGATATGGTTGGCGGCGACTATGTCTCCAAGAATATCGACTGCCTCAATCGCAAGGGCCGTATGGTCAATATTGCTTATATGAGCGGGTCCAAAGTGGAAGTGAACCTGATGCCGGTCATGCTGAAGCGCCTGACGATCACTGGTTCAACCCTGAGAGCGCGTACGCCGGAAGAGAAAAGACAGGTGCGTGATGGGCTGGAAGGTGAGTTCTGGCACATGGTAAGCGCGGATAAGATCAATCCTGTCGTCTATAAGGTTTTCGAAATGGAAGAGATCGAACAGGCGCACGCATTGATGAAGTCTTCTGAACACATCGGGAAAATTGTGGTGAAGACCTGAAGACTACAGATTTGTGAGACGGTTATCTTTGCAATTCAGCAAAACTCGCCTTATAATAAACGCAACGACCGTTTCCCTATAGGAAAATCCCGTCGCCCGGCCAGTGTGCCGGGCGTACGTGTTTTAAGGAGTATACACATGGCCAAGATTCTTATGCCGAAAGCGACGGCTGTCTGGCTGATCGACAACACAACGCTGACCTTTCAGCAAATCGGTGACTTCTGCGAACTCCACCATCTGGAAGTGCGCGGCATTGCTGATGGCGACGTTGCTCAATCCATGCGCGGTGTGGACCCTGTTGCACGTGGCGAGTTGACCCGCGATGAGATCGCGAAAGGTGAGGCAGACCCGAACTACACGCTGAAGCCGATTGCGCACAAAGTCGACAAGATCGTCACTGAGCAAAAGCGCAAAGGCGCTCGCTACACGCCGATTTCCCGTCGTGGTGACCGTCCGAATGCGATTGCCTGGTTCCTCTTCCACCATAAAGAGGTGTCTGACGCACAAATTTCTAAAATCATCGGCACGACCAAAGCGACGATCAATACAGTCCGTGACCGGTCTCACTGGAACTCTGCCAACATCAAACCGGTCGACCCGGTAACGCTTGGCCTGTGCTCTCAGATCGAGCTTGATGCGCTGATCGCGAAAGCCTCTGAAAAGCGTCGCAAGATGGACGAAGAAGCAGGTCTTCTCAGCGATCAGGGGCTTGCGCCAATCACGCCGGAAGAAACTGTCGAAGAAGAGACGCAAGAGCCATCTAAAGAAATCACGGCTGAGAACCTCTTCAAGTTCAATAATTAAACAATCGCCTTCGGGCGGTCGTTTTGCATTCCAATGAGCCCGCTGTTTAACCGCAGCGGGCTTTCTTTATCCCATCGATTGATGGTGTATTGCGACGCTCAACCCGGCATCCATATGTTGGTATGGATACAAGGCAGAGGATTGGGTCATGGCGGACGCAGAGTTCAGACTGGAAGAAACGGAAACCGGTGGCCGTTATGTGCTGGCGGTCGATGGCTATGAAGCCGAGATGACCTTCTCCAACGCTGGAACCGGGAAGATCATTATTGATCATACGGGTGTGCCAAAAGAGCTGGGTGGTCGTGGTATTGGCACGCAACTGCTGGCTCATGTAGTGGATAATGTCCGCGCCAAAGGTCTCAAGGTGATCCCGCTCTGTCCCTTCGTAAAGGCGCAGCTTGAAAAGCATACAGAATGGCAGGACATTCGAAACTGAGAGTGCGGAGTTTCAGCGTAGAGACGCGTCAGTCATTTCGCCCCTGTTTCCACTCATCTGCCGTAATTTCCCAGACAAGCGACTGCCGTGTGGACCCGTCTGGTGATGTGCTGGTGACTTCTCCGGCGCGGCGCATGCCCGACGCATCTATCATGTGGATGGAGCGATGTTTATCGAGCGCCGCTGTAAAACACAGAAGATTGACGCCAAGCCGGCCAAACACCCAATCCATGCTTTCAGCCATGCCTGAACGGCCTTGTCCGCGCGATTGGCGATCGGAGCGCATAGCGCCGCCAAACTCTGCGGCAGACCAGTTCGGCCAGATGGTGAAATCCATATAGGAGATGATTTCACCGGCCTCATCAAACAGGGCGCACATCAGGCCTTCACCTCGCGTTTGCGCGCTTAGTTTACGCTCGATATGCGCCGCGCAGCTCTCCAGCGTGACCGGCTTTTCAATTGTGTAGATTGGCCCCGATATCTCGGGTGCGGAAAAGAAGCGGAAGAGAGCAGACGCGTCTTCTCCCTTCAATACCGGCATAAAACCATCTGACCGCTAAATGCCCTCAACACTTCGGACATTTGCCCTGATATGCGCCTCCGCTTCAGGGCTGACCACTTCCTTTGTGATTGGAATGGACATGTGTTTCCTCGCCTTTTCCTCCCATGGTCCTGTAGTCTGCAGCCGGGAACAAGAGGCGAGGGGTTTGCGGGGTTAGTTGGATTGTCCTGAAACGATTACGCTGCGGATTTCGACCGGAGCGGAGCCCGGTGTCAGATCTGGCAATAACCCAAGAACATCTACACTACCGCGGTCTGGTGCGGGTACGTAATAGTCGAAGCTATAGCTATCCCACTCATTGGTCAGGTCCAGTGTTTTCCATCCGGAATTGCCGTTGTCATTCGTGGAATACACCATGTGCATTTGTCCGACATCGGCAAAGCTTCGGGCTTCGACGGAGATACGGATCAAGCGATCTTTCAGTCGGCTGAGTTCGGGTTCGCGAATGCGTTGCCAGACACCCGGTCGGCCGACTGGGAAAATGTCATCCGGCGCGAGTGTTTCGCTGCCTGGATAGCTGAGCGCCAAAACGCCGTCGTTCGCAGAAAGGGTGAAAGGCTCAGAGGCTTCAAAATCTGAGAGCGACATTTCCAGCACCGGAGAGAAGACCATCGAGTCTGATGGCAAAGCGGAGCCGTCATCACTGTTTGCTGCTTCGATAAATTGGGCCACTGTTGGATAGGCTGTGCTCAAAAGACCGCCGACATACTCACCGCCTTCGATTGAGTAATGCCCGTGATCATGGAAGAGCAACATGTTCGGTGCAGCGAATGCCGGGAGTCCGCCCTCGGAGCGGACGATTGGATACATGTCGAGGAATCCCGCGCCATGTGATTGTGCGATCTCATGTACTTTGCCGCGCAGGAACGGAATTTCCGGGCGTTCAAATTCCTCTGCAATCATACCGTCTTCGGGGATGCCGTAGCGGCGCAGAATGTCGATCATGGCTTCCGTCAGAATGCCACGAGGTCCCAGTAAAACTTTATCGGTGCTGATCTGGTCGAGAAGGGATTCCAGCCCCGGCCAGTCGGTTCCGATGTGCCAATTGTGCGAGAAAACCACGACATCAAATTGATTGAGTGCGTCGATATTGTCTGAGAGGTAGTCCGCAGTCAGTTCGCAGTGTGGACGGAAGCGTTCAAAGCTTGGGCAGCTTTGAGCAGTAATGCGTTGAACATTTGCATCCGGATAGGCTGCTTCAAGCATCAGCCAGTCATCCGCGGCAAAAGAACTGCCGAGTACAAGAATGTTAGGCGCGCCTCTTTCTGTCGTCAGGCATTGCGAGAAATCTGATAAATCCCCGCCAACAAACTGGTGGCAGTCATTCACTCTTGTGGCTTCAGACCGGGCGAACTGTGTGGCGACGCGGTTGGCATCAATCAGCTCAATCTGATTGCTGCGGCTGAACCGAACCCAGCTGCTGCCGCTCCAGGCATGGGTCGTATAGAGGATCATGCCGATCAGAGAGAGAGACGTGAAGAAGGCGAGGCCAGCATTTGAGATGAACGGCTTCTGGCCGTGTTTGGCGCGGAAGGGCGATTCCACCAGCCAGTAAAACAGGCTACCTGCCGCCAGCGTGAATACGGCAAGACCGATTTCCTCAGCAAGGGTCAGCGGTGCCAGCTTCCAGGCTTTGTAGAACACGATCGCTGGCCAGTGGACGAGATACGCCGAATAGGAAATCAGGCCTATCCATCTGAAGACGGGGTTGTTCAACAGGTATGAAACCGGCCCCCGGATTGGGAACATCAGCAACAGGGCTGTGGCAATGCTTGGCGGAATGGCGCTAAAGCCCGGGAATAGCGTAGTCGCATCATAAACGAAGAACAGTGCGATCAGCAGGGCCAGAGAGGCCAGATGGATGACCGTCGCAATGAGGTTCGGCACCTTCGTATGGAAGGTGAACTCTTTCATCATGATGGCAACGAGGCCGCCAATTGCCAGTTCGGCGATACGGGCCGGCAGAAGGTAGAACGCTGCTGACTGGTCCACGCGGACCTGCCATTCGCCGAATGCGGCACTGGCCAGAATGACCAGCACCAATGCTGCCACTCGCAATTTAGCGGGCAGTTTAATGATGACGAACAACAATAGCGGCCAGAAAATGTAGAATTGTTCTTCTACTGCCAGGCTCCATGTATGCAGGAGTGGACGAGAGGATGCCTCGACATCAAAATAGTCTGCGTTGAAATAGAAGAAGAAGTTCGAGAGGCCAAAGAGTGCATGCAGCGCTGAACCGCCAAAGTCAGCCATCTTCTGTGCGTCATAGATAAAGGCTGCCGCGATGCAGCTAAGCACCAGCATGGCAATAAGCGCCGGATAGAGACGCCGTATGCGTCGCTCATAAAAGCCAGAATATGAGAAGCTTTTCTGCTTCAGACCTTCGTAAATAATACCGGTGATCAGGAAGCCGGAAATGACGAAGAAAATATCCACGCCAAGAAAGCCGCCAGTGAGCCAGCCTTCGTTGATGTGGAATAGCACAACGCTGGAAACGGCAATTGCGCGTAAACCATCAATGTCCAGGCGATACTTCATACTTTGTCCCCCGGCCTGCTTTATGGCTGAACGCTGATTGTGATTGAACGAATGTCCGTCGACGGAGCGCCCACGCTGACCGATGGCAGCAGCGCGAATACATCCGGGTTGTCGCGGGTTGGTTCCGGCACAGAATAGTAGAATTCAAACGTCTGCCAGTCAGGGCCCGTTTCAAATGACTGCCAGCGGCTATTGCCATTGTCATTCGTTGTATAGGCCGCATGAAGTTCACCCGATTCGGCACTTCGGGCCTCTATCTGAACCAGAATATACCGGCCTTTAAGGTCGTCGAGTTCGCTTCCGGTGATGGTCTGCCAGATGCCGGGACGGCCGTTCGAGGCGAGCTCATCAATATTGAGCCCGTCAGCTCCGTCATATGAAATTGAAATCACCCCATCCGCCGTCGAAAAGCTATACGGAGCATCTGTTCGGAAACTGTCCATCGGTAATTCGACAATGGCCTCGTTAGCCGGACCGGTTTCGATAAGGGCTGGCGGTGACGCATTGTTCGCTGCGGCTAGAAGGCTTTGCGGGTCAGGGTATTCTTCCCGCATTAAGCCTGCGATGAACTCGCCTCCCTCAAGAGAGTAATGCCCATAATCCAGATAAAGCAGCGCCTCCGGGGAGGCGAAGAATGGCAGTTCTCCCTCAGGGCGTAGCAGATCATACATGTCGATATATCCCGCATTGTGGCGGGTTGAGATGTCATGAATCATGGCGCGAACGGTTTGGGTTTCAGGTCGCTCATATCGCGTATCGACTGTCGTCGCGTTGTCTGCTCCGACCTGGCGGAGAACATCCAGCATGTCTTGATTGAGAATACCGCGCGCACCAAAAACGATTGCGTCGGTGGAGAGGAGATCGAGTAGTCGCTCCATCTCGCTCAAATCTTCATTCATCTTCCAGTTATGAGCGAAGATGACGGCATCGAACTGATTGATCTGGTCGATATGGTCGAAAATATAATCGTGCGTCAGCTCACAGTGCGGTTCGGATGGCACAAAGCTCGGGCAGCTTTGAGTGGTAAGGCGTTGTATATGGGCGTCAGGATAAGCGTGCTGTAGCATCAGCCAGTCATCGCCTGCGAATGAGCTGCCCAGAACCAGCAGATTGGTCTGTTCGCTTTCCAGCGTCATGCACCGGTCGAAATTGCTTTCTGAGTTGCGCATGCCCTGATGGCATTCGTCTCGGCTCAAAGCGGCGCCGCGTGCGCCTTGTGTTGCAGCCAGATGCGCTTCGATCCGTTCCATCTGGTCGCTGCGCGGTACGCGAACCCATGTGCTACCTGTCCACGCATTCGCAGTGTAGAGCACAACGCCGATGAGCGAGAGCGATGTGAAAAAAGCGAGGCCCGAATTTGAGATGAAGGGCTTTTGGCCATGCTTGGCGCGGAAGGGTGTTTCCACCAGCCAGTAGAACAGGCTGCCGGCAGCGACCGTGAATACCGCAAGGCCAATTTCTTCAGTCAGCGTGAGCGGTGCAACCTTCCATGCCTTGTAAAATACAATTGCGGGCCAGTGGACCAGATAAGCTGAATATGAAATCAGGCCGATCCAGCGAAAGACCGGGTTGTTCAGAAAATAGGATAATGGCCCCCGGATAGGGAACATGAGCAGGAGCGCGGTCGCAATGCTTGGCGGGAGTGCGGACAGTCCCGGGAACAGCATGGATTCATCATATGCGATGAAAAATACGATCAGCAGTGCGATACAGGAGACGTGAATGACGGCGGCAACCGGATTCGGCACCTTTGTATGGAAGGTGAACTCCTTCATCATGATGGCAACGAGGCCGCCTATCGCCAGCTCTGCGATACGCGCCGGAAGAAGGTAGAAGGCAGCGGACTGGTCTGCGCGGACCTGCCATTCGCCGAAAGCGGCGCTCGCCAGAATAAGTAGAATAAGTGCGAGAATCCGCAGTTTGGCCGGAAGCTTGATAATAACCAGAAGGAGAAGCGGCCAGAAAATGTAGAATTGTTCTTCTACAGCGAGGCTCCATGTGTGCAGGAGCGGGCGAGAAGAGGCCTCGACGTCGAAATAGTCTGCGTTGAAATAGAAGAAGAAGTTCGACAGGCCGAAGAGTGCATGGATGGCGGAGCCGCCAAAGTCTGCCATTTTCTGTGCGTCATAGATGAAGGCAGCTGCAATACAGCTGAGTACCAGCATGGCGATAAGTGCCGGGTAGAGGCGGCGAATGCGTCGCTCGTAAAAGCCTGCATAGGAGAAGCTTTTCTGCTTCAGGCCTTCATAGATGATGCCAGTGATCAGAAAACCGGAAATGACGAAGAAAATATCGACGCCGAGAAAACCACCGGTGAGCCATGCTTCATTGATGTGGAACAGCACAACGCTGGAAACGGCAATTGCGCGTAAACCATCAATATCGAGGCGATACTTCATACTCGGCCTTTGGTCTCAACCGGGCGATTTCAGACGAGCAGTCTTCCGGAAAGGTCACCAAACGCGCTTAACGCCGTTCTGCACGGCAAGTGCAGATGATCCCCCAGTCAACGTGCCTGTCGTTGTCCCCGTTACTCTACATACGACGTTGATCGGGTCTAACACACAAAATCGGCGCAAAAAAAGTACAAAAGTACACAGTTTCCGGCGCATATTGAATCTGCTGAATTGTCGGGCGGGTAGGGGCACGGGCAGGTGGGCGTGTTAAGCTTAAAGTAGAAAAAGCATATCCCCAAAAAGGCCAATATAACGGAGTATAAATAGTCAACAGTGTCTGAATACGTGTGGTATTCAATAAGTTATATCGGCAGTTTATTAACTAAAATAGCGTAACACTACACACCTTACGGGATAAACGACGGTGTTGGGTGATGGGAGTGTCAGCAAAGCGACGATTTTTGAACTTGGTTCTGTGCGCGGCCTTTTTGGCTGCACCCATGATGGCATCTGCGGAGGCTTCGATACCTGCGGGCGTCGCCAGCCAGCATATGTTGGACAATATCTGGATTCTGATCGCCGCCGCGCTGGTTATGTTGATGCAGGTTGGCTTCCTCCTGCTCGAAGCGGGGATGGTCCGCTCCAAAAACTCCATCAATGTTGCCATGAAGAATATGCTGGACTTTGCCGTTTCGACTCTGGCGTTCGCGCTGGTCGGCTTCATGGTCGCGTTCGGTGCATCTGGTCTGCTGCCCATGGGGCTGGACTGGGACTTTTTCGCATTGCGCGGTCTCGATGAAAACGGTCTCGTCTTTTTCCTGTTTCAGGTCATGTTTTGCGGGACGGCGGCCACGATCGTCGCGGGCGGTGTGGCTGAGCGTATGCGTCTCTCAGCCTATACAATCAGCTCGATCGTTATTGGCGCACTGATCTATCCGGTTTTTGCCCATTGGGCCTGGGGCAATGCCTTCCTCTTGGAAAATACCGGCGCTTTTCTTTGCGATAATGGATTTATGGATTTTGCGGGATCAACCGTAGTTCATGGAACGGGCGGCTGGCTGACTCTCGCGGCATGTCTGGTGCTCGGTGCGCGCAAAGGTCGATTCAATGAGCATGGAGAGCCAGTTCGGTTTTCCGGGCACAGCACTGTGCTGGCCTCTGGCGGTGCCTTTCTTCTGTTTATCGGCTGGATCGGATTTAATGGCGGCTCGACGCTGGCAGCAGATACCAGCATCAGTTCGATCATTGTGAACACCATTCTGGCTGGTGCCGCGGGAACGGCTGCGGGCTATGTCTGGACGATGTCGCGTGACCTGACCGTTCTGCCGGAAAAAGTTCTGACGGGTATGATTGGCGGCCTTGTAGGTGTCACGGCAGGCTGTGCGATCATGAATACGGATGGTGCGCTGGCGATTGGCGTGATCGGCGCGATTGGTGCAAATGCGGCAAACGAATTCGTCGAACGTCAGTTGCGCATTGATGATGCGGTCGGTGCGATCGGCGCGCATGGCGTGGCAGGTGTTCTGGGTACGGTACTGATGGCGTTTCTGGCGCCCGTTGAAAATCTGCCGCTTCAGGACCGTATGGCTCAATTTCAGATCCAGTCGATCGGCGCGTGTCTGAACTTTGTCTGGGCGTTCGGTATGGGATACGCCCTGTTTGCGGGTATGAAATTCTTCTTTCGCATCCGGGTTTCTGCTGAAGCAGAGGAGATGGGCCTGAACGCGAGTGAGCATGATACCCGTATCGGGGTAGGCCATGTCGAAGATGCGATGGGGCACCTGGTTCGGGGCACCGCAGACCTCAATACACGTCTTCCAGTGGAGCCGGGCGATGAGGCGGAACGCCTCGTGCTGACCTTCAATGCTCTATTGGACAATTTGCAGCGCGAAGAGAATGCGCGCTCCAACGCGGTTGAAAACAAGCGTGCAAAATCCGAGGCTGAGCGACTTTCGGCGCTGGCAGACGCGACGTTTGAAGCCTTGTGTCTGTGTGTGCGGGGGCGAGTGATCGAAGGCAATGCGTCGCTTGAGCGATTGCTGGGCGTTGAGCTTCGCGACCTTCGGGGCCGTTCGCTTACGGAATATATTTCAGATGAAGACTTTGATGCGCTGATCGCGACCTGTGGAGACGATGCCCACAGTGCGAAGGAAATCACCATTCACAATGCGGCGGGGCAGTCAATTCCAGTTGAAGTTCGCGGCCGGGACGTGACCTTCCGCAATGAAACGACCCGGGTTCTGGCAATTGTGGACCTGCGCGAGCGCAAAAAGGCCGAAGATCGTATCCGTTATCTGGCGCAGCATGACAGCCTGACGGGGCTGCCAAACCGCGCTGTATTCAACGAACGCCTGACCAGTATGATCGAGCGCACTGTATCCACCGGTGATATTTCTGCGGTTATTCTGATCGATCTGGATCGTTTCAAGGATGTGAACGATCTGCATGGTCACGGGGCGGGCGATGAAGTTCTGAAAGCCACGAGCGAGCGCCTTCAAAGCCTGATCAGTACACGTGATACGGCGGCGCGACTTGGCGGCGATGAATTCGCCATTCTTCAGATTGATATCAATTTCACCAATCAGGCTGCCGATCTGGCCATGCGCATTATTGAAGCGGTCAATCAGCCAATTGTGTTGTCGGACGGGAACGCGGTCAATGTTGGCGCGTCTGTTGGTATTGCCATGTGTCCACGTGACGGCACAGACAATGTCAGCCTCATCACACGCGCTGATATTGCTCTGTACAAATCCAAGTCTGCAGGACGAAATCGATATGCGATTTTTGAGGCGGGCATGGATGAGCATGTACGCCGTCGCCAGCTGCTTGAACTCGACCTGGCCGAAGCCTTTGAAAAAGATGAGTTCCAGTTGCACTACCAACCGCGATTAAATGCGCGGACGGGTAAAATTACCAGCTACGAAGCCTTGATGCGTTGGTCGCACCCAGAACGCGGCGATGTCAGCCCGGCGGACTTTATTCCAGTGGCGGAAGGCTGCGGCCTGATTGTCCGGCTTGGGGCGTGGGTTATTCGTGAGGCCTGCAAAATGGCTCAGAGCAATCTGCGCCATGAAAGCGTAAGTGTGAATGTGTCGCCCCTTCAGTTCCGCGAAAATGGGTTTGTGGATTCAGTTCGTGATGCACTGGAAGAGACAGGGTTACAGCCTGAACGTCTTGAGATTGAGGTCACGGAGAACGTTCTCATTGACGATGACCATCGTGCGCTGCGCGTGTTCAATGCCCTGCACCAGCTGGGCGTTCGAATAGCTCTGGATGACTTCGGCACGGGGTATTCATCGCTCGGTTATCTGAGCCGTTTCCCGTATGACGCCATCAAGATTGATCGATCTTTCGTCGCCAATATGGACGAAAACCGAAACGGTATCGAAATCATCGACACGATTATTCGCCTTGGTCGCGCGCTGAATATGCAGATCGTCGTGGAAGGTGTGGAAACCTTGTCGGGTATGGCGCTTCTGGTGCAGAGCGGCTGTGATGAAATTCAGGGCTATGTCGTGGGGTCAGCGAAACCTCAGGATCAACTCCTCAAAGAGGCTCCGCGCGAAGTCATGACGGTTCTCAATGCTGAACGTGCAAGGCGTGAGTTCACCGAATTTGCCGAACACACGAAGGATTCGGGTGTGTCGCAGAAAGTTTCGAACGCGGGCTAGCGCCTTTCAGGTTGCATTTATTCAGATGTTCTTCTTCTGCGTTCTGCATGAGGTTTCAGGCGTATTGCTTATCATTTCGTCCTTCGGATTTTAGAAATAAATAGCTGACTAATACATTCGGAACGGGAGTTGCGCCTTGGTGTGAGCAATTTATACCGATCTGGGATGATACAGGCAGGGGAAGTCTGATTCTTAAGTCCGTTGAGAGTTTTGCCGGCAAGGTGCGCGGGTTCTTCCGTATGAGCGAGAGCGATTACCGGTCGGCTGCGGCGCTTTGTGAAACACTGGTCAAGGATCTGTATTTTCGTCTGCTGTGCGAAGTCACGCTGGCGGTTCTGTTCGCGTTGACCGGGCATCCGGGCCTGGCTGTGGTCTGGCTGGCTGTGGTCCTGCCATGTGAGATTTCTGAAGTTCTTCTTGCTCGCACGATGAAGCGCGCCGAACGCATCACCACACGGCATTTATATTTGCAGTTCCTGATCTCCATCGGGGGCGGTGGCGCCTGGTCAGCGTCAGGCGCTTATCTCTGGTCAACCGGAAGCGTTATTCATATGGCGTCTGGTCTGTTGATGATTATTGGCGTGACAATGCACGTCACTTTCAAATATGCGGACTGGCTGAAAGGCGCGCTGGTTGCTGCCTGTGCACCTATGCTGGCGCTTTTCAGCCTGACTATTATTCCGACCGATATTTCGGTCACGCTTCCAGAACGCTTGCTGCTTCTGTTCGGGATTTTGGGATTGCTCTATTATATGTTCATCGTTGCGGGCGCGAATTTCGCAAAGCAGGAACAGCTCAAAGAAGCAGTCGCCGCATCATCAGCAGCCAGCCGGTCCAAATCCAGCTTTCTTGCCACGATGAGCCACGAAATCCGTACGCCTATGAACGGTGTTCTGGGAATGGCGGAACTTCTTGAACGTAGTGATCTGGATATCAATCAGCGCGAAATGGTCCGCGTTATCCGGTCGTCCGGCGACACGCTTATTGGCGTGATTGATGACATTCTTGACCTGTCAAAAATTGAGGCAGGACATTTGGAACTCGCTCCGTATGCGTTCAGCGTTCAGGAGCTTGTCCATGCGGTGCACGCTACCTCAGAAATGAGCGCCAAGGCAAAAGGCCTGACCTTCGGGTGTCAGCTCGATGCGGCGCAGGATTTGTATCTCTATGGCGATGCGCTGCGCTTGCGCCAGGTGATTGGGAATCTGGTTTCCAATGCGGTCAAGTTTACCGACCGGGGCTCTGTAAATATAGAATTCAGCGCCGTGCCGTTGGACAATTCTGACCAATACAAGCTGACCTTTACTGTAACGGATACAGGGCCGGGCCTCACGCGAGAGGATTTGACCCGGGTTTTTGATCCCTTCGTTCAGGGCGATGATTCCATGCGTCGCGCGCACGGTGGTACGGGGCTGGGACTTGCCATTACACAAGACCTTGCCCGCATGATGAATGGCAACATCACGGTGGAAAGCGCGCCCGGCACGGGCACAATGTTCACCTTTGTTTGCCAGCTTTCCCGTGCTGAGCGGCCAGAAGTGCAAAACTCTGAGCCGGTTGAGACCCGTGATGATCAAATTGTTCAGCCAAATGGTTATCGCCCATCCATCCTGATCGCTGAGGACCATCCGTTTAACCGCCGTGTCGTTGAAATGATGTTGCGACCAATGGATGTCGATCTTCTTTTCGTCGAAGACGGCCTGCAGGCTGTAAGTGCCTGTACAGCTACCCCGTTTGATCTTGTGCTCATGGATATTCAAATGCCCGGGCTGACGGGTATTGAGGCCTTGCACCAGATCCGGGAAATGGAACGGCTGCATGGTCGGAATCATATGCCCATTATCGCGCTCACGGCGAATGCCATGAAGCATCAGGTCGAGGAATATATGGAGGTGGGCTTCGATGCGCATCTGGCCAAGCCTATCGTGATCGAAGAACTATTCGCGGTTATGAACACTGCATTGACTGAACAGGTCTGACGGGCAGGTCAGTGTAAAATCCGCAAAGACACAGGCTGGTATCTGATGCGGGGCATGGATAAGCTGAGGTCTGATCCTTCAGGAGCCATAGTTTGCGCCGTTTAGCCCAGTTTGACCTCAATCTGCTTGAGACCTTTGAAGCCATTTACTCCGAAGGCGGAGTATCTCGTGCGGCGCGTCATTTGAACCTGTCACAGCCCGCGGTCAGCCACGGTCTTGCTCGTCTGCGCGAGGCCTTTAATGACGAGCTGTTCGTCCGTGAAGGCAATCGCCTCGTACCAACTGCTATGGCGCGCGAAATTGTGGGGCCGATCCGCGAAGCATTGCGCAATTTCGGGTTTGCGATCACCAGCGCAATGACTTTTGACCCGGCAACAGCAAACCGGCTCTTCCGAATTGGTATGCGGCTATCCGGTGAGGCCCCAAACTTTGCATCCCTCGTTACCGGCATTCGCGAAATCGCCCCTTCTGTCAGACTGTCCAGTGCGCATTTTCCAAGACAGGAAATGCCGCAGCTTCTGGCCGATGGCCGCCTCGATCTTGCCATTGATGTCGCCCACACAGAACGCGCGGGGCTGAACCGTGAGCTCCTCCGTCAGGACCAGTTCGTTGTCGCCGCCCGTAAGGGCCATCCGGATATTGATGGCGCGATCAGTCTTGAGACCTATCTGGCGCAGGAACATGTCTTTGCTTCACCGCGTTCGACCGGGCTCGGTCATGAGGATGCAGCGCTCGCCAAGCTCGGCAAAGAACGGGCGATTGCCGTGCGCTGCCAGAATGCCATGTCGGCCTGGCAGATTGTTTCCCGTACCGACATGATCCTCACTCTGTCACGGCGCTATGCAGACACCTTTCAAGGCTTTGAAGACTTGCAGGTCCTGCCGCTGCCTCTGGAGATTCCGCTGGCTGAGGCCTTTATGTACTGGCATGAAGCCTCTGAATCTGATCCCGGTCTCATCTGGCTGCGTGAGCAAATTCGAAATGGCATGATGGCCCAAAGCTAAAGGTCATTCATTTCGCTTATATATAAAATTCAAAAACTGCATTACTGTTTATATCCTTCATCGGGTTAAAACCCTCCCTGAAAGAGGGAGCGCCCATAAATGAGCAGTTTTGTAGACCCAAGCCTGAAAATGAATGACCTTGAAATGTCGGAAGCGTCTGTTCCGCTGTTTGAGGCCGTTAAAAAGCACATCGCTGATAATGTTGTGCCTATTCAGGAAGAGTATGACGCTCTGGGCGCGACGCTTGAAGACCGCTGGACCTTCCATCCGCGCCAGCTGGAGCTTCTGGAAGGCGCAAAGCAAAAGGCCAAGGAAGCCGGTCTCTGGAACTTCTTCCTGCCGGACTCTCCGATCGGTCGCGGCATGACCAATCTGGACTATGCCTATATCGCCGCTGAGCTTGGCAAAGTACCTCTGGCGTCTGAAAGCCTGAACTGCAACGCACCAGACACCGGAAATATGGAAGTTCTGGAACGCGTTGGTACGCCGGAACAGCAGGAAAAGTGGCTGAAGCCACTTCTGAATGGTGAAATTCGTTCCGCCTTCGCAATGACCGAACCTGATGTTGCCTCTTCTGACGCGAAGAACATCTCCACCACAGCCGTTCTGGACGGTGATGAGTGGGTCATAAATGGCGAGAAATACTACATCTCCGGCGCTGGCGACCCGCGTTGCCGCATCATGATCGTCATGGTGAAAACCAGCCCGGACGCTGAGCCGCACAAACAGCAATCCCAGATTCTGGTTCCCCTGCCACATCCGGGTGTTGAGATTGTCGGCCCTATGCATGTCTTTGGTGAAGACCATGCGCCACGTGGCCATATGCATCTGCGCTTTAAAGACGTTCGCGTGCCTAAAGAAAACATGCTGCTGGGTGAGGGACGCGGCTTTGAGATTTCTCAGCTGCGCCTTGGGCCAGGACGTATTCACCACTGCATGCGCACCATTGGTAAGGCGGAACGTGCGCTTGATATGATGGTTGAGCGTGGCCTGTCTCGCGAAGCCTTCGGCCAGCCGCTGATCAAGCTCGGTAAAAACCTTGAAACGGTGTCCCGCAACCGGATCGAGATTGAAGCCATGCGCCTGATGGTTCTCAAAGCCGCCAAGGCAATGGATGTGATGGGCAATAAAGAAGCCCGCATCTGGGTGTCCATGGTCAAAGCCATGGTGCCGGAAAAAGCCTGCAAGATTATCGATGATGCCATCCAGATCCACGGCGCAACGGGTATTTCCCAATGGACGCCACTGGCTGAACTCTACACCGATATTCGCCACCTTCGTTTCGCAGATGGTCCGGACGAGGTCCACCATATGGTGGTTGGCCGCGCTGAGCTGAAACGCCACTAATCACGATAACTGTGCTCTAAACCTCACTCCGCCCGTGTCCTGCACGGGCGGTTTTTTTTAAGGGGTGCGAATTATCGGGGGTGAGGGCGGCTCAAACCGGGAAAGATCGGGCAGGTGCGCGGTGGGCGCTTCACCGGGTGCGAAACCCGCACGCGTCAGCGCGCTGACTGCCATAAGGTGGAGCCAGTTCAGGTCTGCGCGTTCGTCTTCATCTTCCGATGAAGCCCATAATTCTTCCGGCGGCAGCCAGTGTTGAAGCGGCTGAAACCATAACGGGTTTGGCGGCCCGGCCCGGGCCTGCGCAACGGATAAAGTTAAAAGCCCTTCTCCCCAGTCGCGCTCGCCAGAGAGAGGATGCCGATTGTTCACCGCGCCTTCGCGATAGAGCGCGTTCACGGCTGAATTCTTATTGTTCTCCGCTTCAGCTCTGCTTTCGCGATAGAATGCGCTCAGGACTGCGCGCCTCGCCAGCCTTTCAGCCATCTGGTCTGCCCGCGCCAGTATTCGCGGCAGGCGGGCCATGCGGGCTACCAGGTAAGAGGCATCAACAAGTGAGAGCGGGTCGGGGCGAAAGGCTTTGATGCGCGCAGCGCCAGAATGGCCCCTGGCTGTTTTGAATACGGGCGTGGTTACATTGAACCCGCCAATGTGCGGTGTTGCTACCGTCAGGCTGCGAAGTTCCAGCTCCTGCTTCCATGCAAAGCTGTTTGGCTCATTTTGGGTTTGGTCTGGCAATCCGTTCGGATTGCATAGACCGCCCTCAAGGCTGTTCACTTGTGATGTGCCGATGAGCGCGTTCATAAATTCAGGATTGGCCTGCGCCTTCTCGATCAGAATAGCTGCCAGCCAGAGGATGAAGCATCTCAGCTGATATTCAGCGCGGCGGATATGGGTGAGCAGCGTCTCGTAATAGCGGCGCTGCATGTGGCGCGGCTTGTCAGTCGGGCGCGGCGCTTCATCTTCAAATTCCAGAGAGCCGTTCGCATAAGCCTCAACGCCGCCAAGATGACGGCGAAGGCGCCCAGCCATCACGCTGGGTGAGTTCATATCCGGAAGAGAGGCGGGCGCTTCATGCATGCTACCATTTTAGGGTAGCGTGTGAGGCGTTGGATTTGTTTTCTGCTCTGGTTCCCTGATATTGGCTACGCCAATTCCCGGATGACAATTCTAGGAGATGCTCTCTCAATGTCATCCCGGAACGAATACAATGAGTATCCGGGACCCAGAGCTTAAATCACGAACTGCTCATCATAGAGGTCCATCCAGTCCGGATTTTCTGCTTCGATCAGCTTTAGTTTCCACTCGCGTTTCCAGCGTTTAATACGCTTTTCTCGAAGAATGGCCTGCAGAATGTCGCCATGTTCTTCGAACCAGACGAGGCGATGTACATTATACTTTTTTGTGAAGCTTATGCCTTCATCATTGCGATGTTCCCATACACGTCGGAACAAATTATTCGTCACACCTGTGTAGAGCGTTCCATTGCGTTGTGACGCCAGAATATAGACGAAATAGGAATTCATATCTCCAAGAACGTATCATGAACAAAGTTGGATTTCAATTTCTGATTTTCTGGGTCCCGGGTCTTCGCCCGGAATGACAGTTTGTAGAGGTGCTTCTGCAGTGTCATCGCGAAATGGTCGAAGGACATATCCGGGACTTAGCGATTATTCGGCTCTGGGTCCTGTATGTTGGCTGGGCCAAAGCAAAGATGACAGTCATGCGCGATGTGAAATCTGACCGCTTAAGTCACCATTCGCTCATCTGCTGGAATGGTGGCGGAGATAAAGCCGCCGCCAAGAACGCGGGTCTCGTCTTCAGCTGAATAGAGTACAGAGGCCTGACCGCGTGCGACACCTTCTTCCGGGTCATCGAAAAAGACGGCCGGTTTGCCATTGTGATAGCCAAGATGAGCGGGCTTCGGCTCGCGGGTTGACCGTACGCGTACCAGAGCGCGTTCACCTGCATCACATGCCGTGAGCAGGTCGCCATCTCCGATCCAGTTCAGCTCTTCCATTGCAAGGCCAGCAGTCAGCAGGGCTTCGCGCGGGCCGACAATGACTTTGCGGTTTGGCGCGTCGATTTTCACAACATAAAGCGGGTCACCTGTGGCCACACCTAGGCCGCGGCGCTGGCCAATGGTGTAGTGAATGACGCCTTCATGTTCGCCGAGAACGCGCCCGTCCAGATGGACAATCTCACCGCCCCGGCCAGAACCTGGGCGAAGGCGCTCAACCACTTGCGCGTAAGAGCCATCCGGCACGAAGCAAATGTCCTGACTGTCCGGCTTCTGAGCGACTGGAAGACCAAAATGTTCAGCCAGCTCGCGCACGGCTGTCTTTGGCAGGCCGCCCAGAGGGAAGCGCAGAAAGTCCAGCTGTTCCTGCGTGGTCGCGAACAGGAAATAGGATTGGTCGCGTGAGGCATCTGCTGCGCGGTGAAGCTCGCCCCGACCATTATGGCTCTGTTCGCGGCGGATATAATGGCCCGTCGCCATGGCATCGGCGCCGAGGTCATGCGCCGTCGCCAGAAGGTCTTTGAATTTGACGGTCTGATTGCAGCGAATGCACGGAATAGGTGTGGAGCCGGACAAGTAAGTGTCGGCGAAATCCTCCATCACCTGTTCTTTGAAGCGGCTTTCATAATCCAGCACGTAATGCGGAATGCCGATCTGGTCGGCCACATTGCGCGCATCGTGAATGTCCTGGCCGGCGCAGCAGGCGCCTTTCTTCTGGATGGCGACGCCATGGTCATAAAGCTGGAGCGTGATGCCCACCACGTCATAGCCCTGCGCTTTCAGAAGCGCGGCGACAACGGAGCTGTCCACGCCGCCAGACATGGCCGCGACAACGCGTGTTTCAGATGGGGGTTTTGGAATGCCCAAAGAATTGAGGCCGTTCACCATCGGCGATGGCGCGGCAAGATCTGCGATATTCATTGTCTCTCTCCAGCGGGTTCAAGGGCCCGTGCAAAGTGGTTGTTGGCTGGGCATATAGCGCAGAATGGCTGTTTGTGCACTAGTGCGTGTGAGTGCGGAGAGGAGGAGGCCAAGATGTATGGACTGATCGGAAAATTTGTCGCCGCTGAGGGTAAGCGCGACGAGCTGATTTCATATCTGCTGGAGGGGCTGACAGACATGCCCGGGTGTTTGTCCTATGTGGTCGCACGCGAGCCGTCAGATGAGGTCACCATCTGGGTGACGGAAGTCTGGGAAACATCTGGACACCATTTGGCGTCGCTTCAGTTGCCACAGGTTCAGGCGGCGATTGGCAAGGCGCGCCCGATTATAGCGGGCATGGAACGCATGGCTGAGACCGATGTTGCTGGCGGTGTCGGCCTGTAAAGAGATAGGTTTCTGAAGTATCCGAAAGGCCATTATCGTCTGTCGAATACGAATACCTGATAAATTTTCTATACGTTCCTTTTTTGTTTGGCTTTTGTTCGTAAAAGTTCGACTTAAGCCGCACTCGATTTGTGGTTTTGAGGCCTGTTAAACTCCCCCAAAATGAAAAAGCTCGCGGGGAGACGTGATATGGTTCGCTACAGGGATGTATATGACAGCTGGAAATCCGATCCGGATGAATTCTGGCTGAAAGCCGCGCGCGGTATTGACTGGATTGAGGCGCCGGAAAAGGCGTTTAATCCGGATGCCGGCGTATATGGGCGCTGGTTTGATGGGGGCGTGTGCAACACGTCTTACAATTGCCTGGACCGTCATGTTGAAGGCGGCCTGGGCGAGGAAACAGCCCTTATCTATGACAGCCCGATCACCGGCAAAAAGCGCATTTTCTCTTACAATGCGCTGCTGGATGAAGTTGCGACCTTTGCCGCTGTTCTGAAGAGTCAGGGTGTTGAAAAAGGCGATCGGGTTATCGTCTATATGCCAATGGTACCGGAAGCGGCGATCGCCATGCTGGCCTGTTCGCGTATTGGCGCGATCCACTCCGTCGTGTTTGGCGGTTTTGCTCCGCATGAACTGGCAACGCGCATTAATGACGCTCAGCCGAAACTGATTGTCTCCGCGAGCTGCGGTATCGAGCCGAACCGGATCATTCCGTATAAGCCTATGCTGGATTCAGCAATTGCTCAGGCCAGCCATAAGCCTGACGGCTGCATTATTCTGCAGCGCGAAGAGCATCTGGCAGATGAGTTCGGCGCGCGCGATCATGACTGGTCGAGCCTCTTGTCAGAGGCGCGTGCTTCGGGGCAGAAAGCTGAACCGGAGCCAATGGCGGCGACAGACCCGCTTTATATTCTTTACACCTCCGGAACGACAGGCCAGCCAAAGGGCGTTGTGCGCGACACGGGCGGCCATATGGTGGCGCTCAAATGGTCCATGGACAATGTCTATGACGTGAAAGCCGGACAGACCTTCTGGGCGGCTTCAGATGTGGGCTGGGTGGTTGGCCACTCCTATATCGTCTATGCGCCGCTGCTTCAGGGCTGCGCGACCATTATGTTCGAAGGCAAGCCTGTCGGTACGCCGGATGCAGGCGTGTTCTGGCGCGTGATTGAAGAACATAAAGTTACGGCGCTGTTCACCGCGCCAACGGCTTTCCGCGCGATCAAGAAAGAAGATCCGAATGCGGAGCTTCTGGGCAATTACGATACCTCGTCACTTAAAACGCTGTTCCTGGCGGGCGAACGCGCTGACCCGGACACGATCAAATGGGCCGAAACCATGCTGAAAGTGCCAGTGATCGACAATTGGTGGCAGACAGAAACAGGCTGGCCGATCACCGCTAACCCACGTGGCATTGAGCTTCTTTCCGTCAAATATGGCTCATCCACCGTGCCGATGCCGGGCTATGAAATCCATATTCTGGATGAAGGCGGCCATGAGGTCGGTTCACCATCCACACTGGGCGCGGTTTGTATCAAACTGCCTCTGCCGCCCGGGTGCCTACCAACGCTCTGGGGTAATGATAATCGCTTTAAGTCCAGCTATCTGACCCATTTCCCGGGCTATTATGAAACCTCGGATGCCGGCATGATTGATGAGGATGGATATCTCCACATCATGGCGCGCACAGATGACATCATCAATGTGGCCGGTCACCGCCTGTCTACGGGCGGGATGGAAGAGGTATTGTCGTCTCACCCCGCTGTGGCCGAGTGCGCTGTGCTTGGGGCCTTCTGCGAGCTGAAAGGCCAGAAGCCTTTGGGTCTGATCGTTCTCAAATCAGGTGTCACACAGACCCCGGAAGAGATCGAAAAAGAGTGCGTCGCATTGGTCCGTAGCGAAATTGGCGCGGTGGCGGCCCTTCGCAATGTGATGGTGGTTCAACGTCTGCCGAAGACACGTTCGGGCAAAATCCTGCGCGCAACCATTCGCAAGATTGCAGACGGTGAAGACTTCAAAATGCCAGCGACCATTGATGACCCGGTCATTCTGGATGAAATCACTGACGTTCTGAAAGCCCACGACCTGATTTCAAATGCAGCCGTGGCGAGTGCCTGATTTGATTTCGAGTCAGGGTTGACCAAAATATGGGATGCGCCTCATTATCCCTCACAAAAAATAGGGGGAAAGAGGTGCGTTCACTTCTTATCTTTTTAGGCGCTTCAGCGCTAACGGCCTGCTCTGTTCAGGAGCAGATGCCCGACCCATCCCGGCAGGATGTCGAACATGCGCGTCTTGCAGCGGCAGAACTTCAGCATGAGCTGCAGGCGCGTCTCATGGAAGCCATGCAGTCTGAAGGCGTTGAGGCGGCAATCGGCGTCTGTGCGGATGAGGCGCAGCTCATCTCAGCACGTGTGTCTGAGGCGACCAATATGGATGTTGGGCGAACGAGCTTCAGTCTTCGAAATCCGGACAATGCCCCGGATATCTGGGAACGCCAGCAAATGGCGGCGTTCCGTGCTGCCATGTCTCAAGGTGAAACGCCTCAGAGTATGGAGTATTCTGAGGTCGTGGAAACTGAAAACGGGATGATGTTTCGCTGGATGAAACCCATTCCGATGGGTGACCTCTGCCAGACATGCCACGGGACCAACGTGGCTCCTGAAGTGCTGGACCTTATCCATGAGCTCTACCCTGAAGACCATGCCACCGGGTATGAGCCGGGGCAGCTGCGTGGTGCCTTTACTGTGTCCCGACCGGTTATAAATCCGGGATGACAAAAGGTAGAATCTCAGCGTAAATCTGCGCCCATGATCTTCCGTTTTGCAAATAAAAATGATGCCGAAGCCTGCGCCCGGATTTATGCGCCTTTCGTGGATGGCAGTGCCGTTTCCTTTGAGACGACGCCGCCCTCGCCAGAGGATATGGCAAAGCGTATTGAAAAGCTTTGGCCGACCCATCCTTGGATCATTGCTGAAGAAGATGGCCGCGTGCTCGGCTATGCCTATGGCTCGCCTTATCGGGAACGCAAAGCCTATCAATGGGCTGTTGAAGTCACGGTCTATCTGGATGAAACCGCGCGCCGCAAAGGCCTTGGCAGACGCTTATACCGGATGCTTATGGATATTCTGACAGAGCAGGGCTTCACCAAGGGCTATGGCGTTGTGACATTGCCTAATCCAGCGAGCGCAGCCCTGCATGAGGCTGTCGGGTTCAAGCCGTTCGCGGTTTATCGTGATATTGGTTTCAAGAATGGCGCCTGGCATGATGTTGGCTGGTGGGAGGGTGACCTTGCACCACTGTCTTTGCCGCAGCCAGAGCCTGTAAGCCTGACTGATATTGGGTATTGTCCGGATGCGGAGTTAAAAGAAAAACCCGCCAGCTAGAAAGCTGACGGGCTTTTATTCTCAGATGTGAAATCTGAAATTATGCGACCTTATCGAGGTCTTCGAGCATCTCGATATCTTCCATCACATCGCTGCGGATGCTGGCCAGAAGTTCAGCCGTGTCGTCGGTTGGACCCGTGGTCATGATCTCACCAATCTGGGTCACGATATAACGCTCGCCGCGCAGAACTTCTTCAATGGCAACTTCAGAGTCGTCAGAGAAAGCTGAGCGGATCTGCGTGAAGACACGATGTGTCGTACCTACCGCTTCACCATATTGGTCGGCAGTGCCACCCAGGGCTTCAATACGGGCCTGAAGATATTCGCGCTGGTCCTCACGGTCTTCAGCGATAGAGGCCAGTGCCATTGAGACACCTTCTTCATTGTCTGGCAGATCGGACGCCTGCTCATAGAGCGTCTCGGCGTCAATCATCACAGATACGAAGTCATTCAGACGTTCGATTTCAGCGCCACTCGCGGCCTGAACAGTCGGTTGAGTTGCGGCATCCGCCACAGTCGGTTCAGTCGTTGCAGCACATGCGCCCAGAAGGGCAGCGGCACTCGCGCCGGCAATAAGCTTGTACATGTCAGTCTCCTTTGCGGTTACAGGGCTGACAACGGGCCGGCGTCGAGACTGGTTCCTGAAAAAGTCAGGTTTCGGATGTATCTTTTTTGTCAGATTGTGAGTCTGCTTCGTCGACGTTATTGCGAATTTCTTCAACAATTTCATCGAGTTCGGACGTTTCATTTTCGTCGTCGAAATCGTCAAACTCATCATCGTCCGGAATGGGTTCCACAGAGATGGTGCGCCATGAATTCTCAATCAGACTGGCAACTTTTTCCGTCCGATCTCGAATATCAGACGGGGTCCAGCGCTTATACGTGCAGACCTCGCCCACGCTTTTGAAATAGGTGCTGGCACCCGATTCCAGATAAACTGCGCGCTTGGCTTTGAAGTCACGGTTCCCAATGCGCTTGTCCAGATCGCGGGTCAGCGGCACACCATTACCCAGAAGGTCCAGGCATTCGCGGTGTTCGGCGCGTGTGAAGTCGATTTGCCATTGGCTGCCGGCGCCGGGGGCTTTTGGCATGACATGCACAGTGGTGGCGAGTTCCAGATAAGGAGGGGCTGGTTCGCCTGCAGCCTCACAAAGCCCAAGCTCCACCCGGCGTATTAGTGCGCCGCGCTGATAAAGTTTCGGGAAAGGCTGGCGCAGCGCGGCAATGGCGCGCTCCAGATCGCGTTCGGAGATGTCGAACGCCTTGCCAGGCATGAAAGTGTTTTCACCGGCCTGAAGCTGCGCGATCAGCTCAGAACAGATTTTTCGGCGTGTCGGCTCGGATGTTTCATTGATGAACCATACGAAGAAGAGCCGGTCGAGCGCGCGGATATGGCGATAGATTTCCGGGTAATTGCCGTCAAACTGGACGAGAATTTCCAGCGCGACCGGAATGAACTCTTTCCATTCGTTGTCCGTACGACCCAGGAAGTTCAAAGCCTTGATCAGATGGTTCGGGTTTTCTTCCGGTTCGTCGAACGGGATATCGCCCCAGTGAAGGTCAGCGAACGCATCTGCATATTGCGGCAGGTCTTCGAAATGGAAGGTATCCGGGCCGCGGCCCATCATGGCGGCTTTCAGACTTGGTGCGAAATTGCGTCCCGGTGGCACCCATTCACCCGTCGCGACGAATACATAAGCGCGTAACATGGTGTCCAGATGGTCCGCACCCAGACGGTCTTCCAGACCATCCCAGATAATCGCCGCTTCAGCCTGTTGTTCAATTGGCAGAGCCTTGAGAAGGTCTGGCTTGATAAGGTCCGCTTCAGAAAGCTGAAGCCCGCGATTGTTCAACACCTGAAACAGGCGAAGGCCTGACGTCGCAGACGAGGCGGTCAGAACGATTACTTCGCAATGGTTCAGCAGATAATCCGTGAAATCCAGAAGCGGCGGCAGGCCTGTATCGGTTGTCGGCAGACTTAAAAGCTCTCGCATACTGTCTGCGACCTGAAACATGGTCAGATAGCGATCTGGAATGATGCGGCCTTCCTGAGACGGATCGGACAAATTCTGAAAGGCAGAAATTCGGTTTTCGATGAGCGCCTGTTCGGCCGGCGCAAAGCGCAGGCGCCAGTTCGGTTCAGTGCGGCCCTCGCCATCTGGTTCATCGCGCACGAGACGATGCAGGCCGCGGCGTCGATTGCCGTCCTGTTCCAGATCGCGAAGCACGCAGAGCAGCATGAAAAGCGTGGTCAGGCGCTGGCGACCATCAATCACCATACAGTCGCGGCCATCGGCTTCGGTCATTACCAGATTGCCGAGAAAATAGCCAGCATCCTGACGGTGCGCGGCAGAGGCGACATCGTCAATCAGGGTCAGGGCTTCGTCCATGGTCCAGCGATAAGGGCGCTGAAAAGCCGGAAATGAGAATACCCGTCTGCCGTCAAACAATTCGGCGAGCGTCATCTGTTCTGTGTTGAATGGGGATGACGATGGCATTGAGTGTTTCACTCCAGACTGGTCTTTGAGCAGATGTTCACATAATCGGCTGGCGCTGGCCAGATTTGCCGGTACCCAATTGCAGCTCTGCCCGTTACACTGCACAGCAGTATTATTCATGCAGTTTCAAGGGACAGGTTTCTGCAAATGGTCCGGCCGACACCATCCGATGGTTCTCACAATAAAGCGTTACAAATCGTCGAAAATGAGACGTTTAAAGCGGTAATCACAACGCTCATCGTACTCAATGCGATCACGCTCGGGCTCGAAACTTATGACGGCCTGCCGGATATGGCGCGCCGCGCCATTCATGCCTTTGATATATTCGTTGTCGGCGTATTCGTGATTGAGCTGACACTGAAAATCTTCGCCTGGCGTCTCAGCTTTTTCCGGTCGGGCTGGAATATTTTTGATCTGGTGATTGTCATTATTTCGCTCTTGCCGGGCGCTAGGCCGCTTCAGGTTCTGCGTTCGCTGCGCGTATTACGTGTTCTGCGTCTTTTGCATGTCGTCCCTATGATGCGCCGTATTGTGGAGGCTCTGTTTTCCGCGCTTCCGGGCATGGGCGCCATTCTCGCCGTTCTGGGCGTACTGGTGTATGCGAGCGCCGTTATGGCCACCAGCATGTATGGCAATACCGAAAACGAAGAGGTTCAGGCTCTGTTTGGTGATTTGCCGGCCTCAGCCTTTACGCTCTTTCAGGTGATGACCATGGATGGCTGGCGTAATGAGGTTGTTCAGAAGGTCATGGATGATGGGCATCCCTTCGCCTGGGTGTTCTTTCTCTGCTTTATCTTTCTGGCGAGCTTTGCCGTTCTCAACCTCTTCATCGCGCTCATCGTGGAGGCGCTTCAGGCGGATCAGGAAGAGGCTATTGAGCAAATTGAAGATGCGCAGGAAGAAAGCCATCGCGACCTTCAGACCATGCTTGCCATGATGAAAGAGCTGAAAGACGAGGTTCGCCAGCTTCGCGCAGAACGGGATGGCTCGAATAACGAAGGCGGTACGTAAAAAGCCCCGGCAGAACCGGGGCTTTTGCAAGGAAAGCTCAGTTGAGGTCTGTCGCCCTTATGGCAGCAGGACTTTGTCGATCACGTGGATGACGCCGTTAGAAGCTTCAACGTCTGCCTGAATGACGGTCGCATCATTCACCATGACACCATCCGTGCCGTCGATTTCGACTGTGCCGTTCAGGGTTTCAGCTTCGGTGGTCACACCAGCAAGGACTGCTGCTTCCACTTCGCCGGGAATGACGTGATAGCTGAGGATCGCGACCAGCTGATTTTTGTTTTCTGGCATGAGAAGCATTTCGATCGTGTCGGAACCGAGCGCTGCAAAGGCTTCGTCCGTTGGAGCAAATACGGTGAGTGGGCCTTCACCGCGAAGGGCTTCGACGAGGCCAGCTGCTTCAGCGGCAGCAAGAAGTGTTGTGAAGCTGCCAGCGTCCTGTGCGGTCGCTACGATATCAACCAGATGCTCACCGCCATGGTGTGCGAAAATCGTGTCGATTTCTGCAATCTCATGGTTTTCGGCAATAGCTGGCATAGCCGTCGCGGAAAAAAGCGCAGTCAGGGCAATAAGGGTTTTCATTTTTTCTCTCTCCAGTTGGTTCAGTTGTCTGAGCGGAGAGGATCGATCCGGTGCTCAACCATCATTTGTGCGATGGATACACTTGTTACGCGACGGCGTTGGAAGCGGATTAGTGGAAATGGAATTTTTTTGAAATTAATTTTCGTGAAACGGCCTATACGGGGTAAAGTTACCTATTCAACGGGTTGCCCGAAAATTGTGATCGCAAGGCCAAGAAGGGCGAGCGCGGCAAAAAATGCGGCTTTCGGGATGTTCCGGTTCTGAACCCAGCTTCGGCGCGCCGCTTCGGCGGCTTGTAGTGCGTAATAGAAAGCGAAGGCGCGGGAAGCATAGCTGATTATGGTGAAAATGTCCGACATCCATGTGAGCGCAATGCCTGCCAGTGTCACAATGAGATAAGTCTGTTGGGCGGAGAGTTTCTTGTCGGAGTGTTCTTCAACCAGCCCGCCACACCCGCCTGTATCGGCGATTGCAGCGCTGAACTGCGCTGCTAAGGCTGCAGCGATAAGAAGAACGGGCAGGATGGGCGCGACCATGGCCATCATGTCGATAATGGCGCTCTCTTCCAACGGAATGTCCTCCGGTCGGAAAATATAGCACATGAGCAGAATATAGCTGAGATAAATGCCCGCTGAGAGGAATTGGGCAAACTGCATGGAGCGAATGCGTGTCTTTGCCGAATACTCGGCACCCAGAAATCTGGAAATCTCAAATCCCTGCACGGTGACCAGAAGGCCAAAGATGAGAGTCATGGCGCCAATCGGCCCTGTCGTCGCCGGATTGAGTATGAGCTCGCCAGCGCTGGCTTGTGAGGAAAACTGAAAAGCGAGCCCCAGAATGAGCCCTGCAATAATGGCGAGTTTCACGCTGACAGAGATTTGTTCCATCCGCTCCAGCGCGCGAAAGCCGCGTGTCCAGCCGACAAACAAGACTAGCAAGAGCATGATCGTCGTGACGAGCCGCGCATTTTCCTGCGTGTTTGCCGCTGTCATTTTGACTGCAAAAGCACCAAACAGATTGAGATAATAGGTGACGGAAATCACATAGGCGAGCGCGAGCGTCCAGGAGGAGCTGGCTTCGATCAAGCTGTTTTTGCTGGAGAAATCCGACTGTGTGCGGATGTTCTGACGCACGGCCATACCGAAAAGATAGGCCAGGGCGCAAAGGGCCAGCATGCCAAGCGGTGCATAGGCGCCAAAGGCGTGATCAAGGATGGGGCCAACCACCAGAAAGCCGCTGCCGATAATAGAGGCGAGGGGGGTTACAGTGGCGCGCCAGAAATTCGACTTTGCGACTTTGGGCTGTTCCAATACCAGAAATACAATTGCGCACAGGGCAAGTATGAAAAAGGTCTGAAGCACTGAACTCTCGCCGCTAAAAATCGGATATTGGCACGGCGGACGTTACAGACCTTTAAGCAAAGCTCAACATAGAGTGATCTGACAAAAACCGATTTTCGCGGTATAAGAGAACAAATGACCATCTGGAATCGCCTTCTGGAGCGCGCGCAGCGCTTATTTGATCCTCAGGATGAGAGCGATCTGCCCGAACGCGTGGGGTTTGAAGCTTGTGGCCCGGACCCTCAGGATGTGGCATTTACGGCAGCAGTGGTCGGCCTTGGTGCCAAACTCGCCAAGGCTGATGGACATGTCTCGGATGACGAAGTTCAGGTCTTCTCCAAAGTCTTTCAGGCCGCCCCTGAAGATGCTGCGTCGGTGCGCCGTGTGTTCAATATCGCGCGTCAGACTGTGCGTGGGTATGAAGGCTATGCCTCAAAAATCGCAAACAAGTATGGTGATCGCCCATGCCTTCTCGAAGGCGTGCTGGATGGTCTGTTCTATATTGCGGGCGCCGATGGCGTGGTGACGCTGGATGAGATGATCTATCTGCAGAAGGTCTCTAATATTTTTGGTTTCACTGACACTGATTTCCGCCGCATCAAGGCGAGCCATCTGGGCGCAGATCCATCTGACCCGTATGAGATTCTGGGTGTGAGCCACTCCGCAGATTTCAATTCTATTCGCGTCGCCTACCGTCAGCTTATGGCTGATAACCACCCTGATCGGGTCGTGACCAATGGTGCGCCGCGTGAATTTGAGCAGAGAGCGCATGAAAAAGCAGCGGCTATCACGGGTGCTTACGCAAAAATCCGTGCAGAACGCGGCATGCTGATCCGCGCCGATTGACGAAAGCCCTTTTCGTCCCCACACTCCTATCAGGAGAAAAATATGATCAATGCGAATTTGACGTCAGGCGGCTTTGGAGCCGGAGGTTCATTCTGGGGATCTATTAAACGGGTTATCGCGCTGTTCGCCACTTTCGTGGTTGGCGCACTCGTTCTGATGGCCGCAGGTGTCGTTGCCATCGCTACGGCGATTGTTGGTCTGATTATCGCTTTCGTGGCGATGTTCATGCGGTTTGGCGCCTATCGTCGCTCGTCTGCACGAACTGAATACGAAGCTGAGCAGGGCGAAGGCGTTGTCCTTGAAGCGCGCCGTACAGCGCGCGGCTGGAAAGTCGACGGCTAGTCTGTCTCGCATTCAGATACTTACCGATTAAAAAACGGGACAGGTGGGTAGCCTGTCCCGTTTTCTTTTGAACGCTCGCGGGTCACGAACGGTCTGGGGTTTATGCGGCGCTGACCTGTAACAGCTCTGCCAAAGTGTCATCTGCGGCCTGAACGGTCAGGTCGATATCGGCGTCAGTCATCGCCGCGCTGATGAACATGTTGTGCCATGGGTGGAAATACACGCCCCGGCCCAGAAGGCCGGTGCAGAACTTGTATCCGATATCCATATCGTATCCGCCCTTGCCATCCGGGAACATGATGAGCGGCATTTGTGACGGACCAGACTGGCTGATTTCGATGCTTCGACGCTTCGCGATTTCATCCAGCCCATCGCGTAGCCGGTCCCCCATGCTGATCATACGTTCCAGATAATCGGTTTCCTCGACCAGTTTCAGTGTCACCAGAGAGGCGGCCATTGCCGCGCCTGCAAACCAGAACGAGCCAGTGACATAGATTTTACCAGCGGCTTCTTTAGCTTTCTCGCTGCCCAGGAGCGCCGATATCGGGTGACCATTTGCAAGGGACTTGCCCCAGCTTGTCAGGTCAGGCTTTACCCCGATGAGAGACCAGCTCGCATCACGGGCAATGCGCAGGCCTGCACGGATTTCATCGACAATCAGAAGCGCATCTTTTTCATCACAGAGTTCACGTGCGCGTTTGGCATAAGCCGGGTCGGGCAGTTCCTGCGGTGTGAATACATCGTGTTTGAACGGAGAGGCGAAAATGCCTGCCAGGTCATCACCTGCTTCGGCGACGGCGGCTTCAAGGCTTTCTACATCGTTGTAAGTGTAGGAAATAAAGTGCGCCCTGTCTTCGTCGGTCACACCGTGCGGGAAGGGCGTGCACCAGTTGGATGCGCCATGATAGGCGCCGTTCGCGATCAGGATTTTCTTTTTATCGCGATAGGCGCGGGCCGCCATGAGCGCCATGGTCGTCGCATCCGTGCCGTTCTTACAGAACATGGCCCAGTCTGCATGATCGACCATTGAGACCCATTTTTCGGCGAGTTCGACAATGTGGGCTGTTGGGCCAGTGCCGACATCCATCTTCTGCAATTGATCAATATACGCGGCGTCGACTTCAGGGTGTCCGTAGCCCAGCAATTGCGGACCATATGCGCACATAAAGTCGACATAGCGATTGTCATCTACATCCCAGAGATAGGCACCTTTTGCCCTGGAAAAAAATTGCGGTGTTCCCGGCATGAGCAGGCCAACCCATTCATGACCATACATTCCGTTCGGAATAACTTTTTCAGCTCTCGCCTTCAGTTCCGCGTCTTTTTCCAGCGTCATTGCCGTTCCCCTGTTTAAATGATAGTAATTACTATAATATGGAAATTTGCGTTACAGCAAGGGAAAAGAGGGAAGAAATGGCCGAATTAGTGTGCATGGGGCTGACGACGCTCGATATTCTGGGCAGGCCGGTCAGGGCTTTACCAAAGGGCGGTTCGACGGCGCTGGTGGAGAGCATTTCTCTCGCGCCTGCGGGCACGGCTGGCGGTTGTGCAGTGGTGGCATCCAGGCTGGGCCTGAACACCGGACTGGTTTCGCTGAGCGGAGCCGACAGGAACGGTAAAATTCTGCGGCTCTTGCTTGAGGAAGAACAAATTGACCTGACGCATTTCGGTGAAAGCCAGGACTTGCCGACCTCAACAACCATTCTTCTGATCAGCGAAACGGGCGAACGGCCCAACCTGCACATGCTTGGAGCGAGTGTGCTGACCCGCTTTACACCCGAGGCCATTCAGGCGGCCAAAGATGCTGATTATCTGCATTTTGCGGGCATTGGGTTTCCGGGACTAATGGAGCATGACACGCTTGAGGCGCTGCGGGCTATTCGCGCGGCTGGCACGGTGATTACGGCAGACCTGATTTCGCCGAATAAAGACCTGATCCCCTTTCTGAAGTCTCTCTTGCCGCTGGTGCATGTATTCATGCCAAGCCTTGCTGAGGCAGAAATTCTTCTGGGCGATGTGAACGCAGAACAGGCAGCCCAGGCGTTTGAGGCGTTCGGGGCCGTTAGCACAATTATCAAGGATGGTGGCCGCGGGAGTGTTGGCTATCATCAGGGCCAGTTGATGAGCGTCCCGGCCATTCCGATTGAGGTTGTTGATACGACGAGCTGCGGCGATTCCTATTGTGCGGGCTTTATTGCGGGCCTTCATGAGGGCGCAGATTTTGAAGGGGCTATGAGGCTGGCCACCGGTACGGCGGCGCTGGTCGCGCAGGGGGCGGGTACGCTCGGCAAGCTGGAAAGCAAAGCACAGGTAAAAGAGGTTCTCTCATCATGATTTCAGAACAGGAACTTCGCGAAGGCGTCGTCGAAAACATGAAGGCCATGGATTCTGCCGGGCTGAACCATGGCACGGCGGGCAATGTATCGGTTCGCTTTGAGGACGGCATGCTCATTTCGCCGAGCGGTATTCCCGCCAGCATGCTGACGCCTGAACAGGTTGTTCCCACGCAGTTTGATGGCAGTTTTACAGGTGACTTTAAGCCGTCCAGCGAGTGGCGCATGCATTCCGGACTTCTGGAAAAGCGCACAGATGTGAATGCCGTGGTGCATTGCCATTCGCGGTTTGCGACAACGCTTGCCTGTGCGCGCAAGCCTATACCCTTCCTGCATTATATGACGGCGGTGACGGGCGGCGCGGAAATTCCGGTTGCGCCCTATGCGACCTTTGGAACTCAGGATCTGGCGGACAGCATTCTTGAAACGCTGGATGGGCGTTTTGGGTGTCTGATGGCCAATCACGGGCAGATTGCCGTCTCGACATCACTGAAGCGTGCATTGTCTGTGGCAGAGGAAATCGAAACGCAGGCGGGCTATTATTACGGCACGCTTGCGATCGGCGGACCGGTTGTCCTGACGGATGAAGATCTGAAAAACGTCGCGATTGAGTTCAAAAAATATGGGCAGAGCTAAAAGCTCTGCCCACATGTTTGGGGTTGAGGAAACCCGCTATGAAAACCGCCAACTCCCTCAAGCTGGCGGTATTCTTTTGCCTAGTTGTTGAACCGCAGGAATATGCCCGCCATTTGCGGCTCGCCATAGCTGAGCAGGTCAACACCAAGGCTTTCGATTGGAGAAATACCAACCAGATAAGACTGGTCAAATATATTCTTTGCAAACACACCCATTTCCAGCGTGTCGTCCGCATTGCGCCAGCCAATCTGACCATTCACCAGGGTCAGGTCACCTTCTGAAGTGCGCTCGTTCATCGTGTTGTCGAAGTAAACGCGCGTGCGGTAGTTCGCATCCCAATCGGTGAAGATCTGGCTGCCGTCATTGAGGTCGATCGCATAGTTGATCGCCGCATTCAGAGAGAATTCCGGAGAGTGCTGGAGCATATTACCGGAATAGTCTTCGCCTTCAGATTCATAATCTTCGATTTCTGAGTGAAGATATGCACCATTCAGGCTGAAGCCCAGATTGTCGGTGAGGTTCGCAGAGAATTCAGCTTCGAGACCGTAGATCGAAGAGTTCGCAGCATTGTCCAGCACCTGAGTTGTGATGCCATTGCGTGTTGTCAGCGCGAAAACCTGTTGATCTTCATACTGATAATAGAAGGCTGCGAGGTTCAGACGTGCCATCCCCCACAGGTCGCTTTTGCTACCAACTTCGAAAGCATTGAGCGTTTCGTTGTCGTATGGCTCAAGCTGGTCTGCAGAAGATGCGTTACCGCCGAAATAGCCACCAGATTTATAGCCACGGTTATACATGGCGTAGAGATTGGTGTTTGCATCATACTGATAGCTAAGGCCTAGGCGGCCAGACCAGTCGCTGAATGTGGTCTCGTCTTCATACTCAAGCAGAGTGATGAGGCCATTTTCTACCTGGCTGGTATAGTCCATGGACTTCGTATCAGAAGACCAGCGCAGACCGAGTGTCGCCGTAAGTTTGTCCGTGACGTCATAGTCAGCCTGACCGAAGATCGCGAAGGAATCCGTGACCTGATTGTATGGCCAGCCAAACAGACCAACAGAGTCAGCGGGGCTGATGCCAAGCGGGTTATCGTCGGTCATGTAAAGTGGGCGCAGAATACGAAGAACGTCGTAATTGCTGTTATCCTTCAGATCGTCATGAAGGTAGAAACCACCGACAACCCATTGCAGAGCTTCGTCGCCTGAGGATTGAAGGCGAACTTCCTGGCTGAACTGAGCCTGTTGAGCCGCATAGCGCGCTTCAATCATCTGAAGCGGGTTCGCGTCTGTGTTCTCAACGTCGTCACGATCAGAGGACTGGAAGGCCGTGATTGAGATCAGATCCATTGTGTCGAAATGGTAGGCCACTTCGAGGCTGGAGGTCATGACGTCAACTTCATCCACACCTTCGAGATTTGTTTCGATGGAATACGGGTCAGAAGACGTATCCATATAGCCGATCGCATCTGTACAGAGGCCGCTATAGTATGAACCAGCTGCGCACAAACCGGTCGTCGCATCTGCCACGCTTGCGTCAGCCGGGAAGAGCGCGCGGCTCTTGATCTGACGCGCGCCGCCACGGTTCTGGAAGTAGCTGACCATAGCGTTGACTTCCAGATCGTCATTTGGCGTGTAGCGCAATTGGCCACGAAGTGCCCAACGGTCTGAATCGTTTACATAATTTCCGGTCGTGCGGTTCAGCGTATAACCGCTATCCTGCAATACCATACCCGCAATGCGGTAAGACAGAACGTCTTCAATGATTGGGCCGCCAAAACCGAACTGTGCGTTCAGTCGGTCATAGCTGCCATAGTCGATAGAGGCGTCATAAGAGAATTCGTCGGTTGGGCCGCGAGACACGACGTTGATTGCGCCACCCGTGGTGTTACGGCCGTAGAGCGTGCCCTGTGGGCCGCGCAGGACCTCAATTCGTTCAAGGTCATAAAAGCCTGACATCTGCGACAGAGGGGAACCGTAAAGCACACCGTCGACATACATGCTGACAGCCGCAGAGGAGCTTGGGTTAAAGTCAGCAAGGCCAACGCCACGAATGAAGATTTTCGGGTTCGCTGCTGCGTCACCGCTACCGATGCGCAAGCTCGGGGCGAGATTGTTCAGGTCAAGCGCGTTCGTGATGCGCTGATTTTGAAGTTGCTCTTCCCCGAATGCGGTTACGGCGATCGGAATGTCCTGAATGCTCTCGGTACGGAATTGCGCTGTGACGACAACCTCGCCCATGGTTGCAGTAGAGTCTTCCTGTGCTGCTGGAGCGTCTGCGGATTCCTGTGCGTAAGAGACACCCGCGAGGAGGAGTGGAATGAGTGCCACGCCGTATTTCAATTTCATCATGAATTGATCCCCTATGTTGTTCCTATTGGATCAGGCTTCAACAAAGTTGGCACCTGAGATTGCTTGTCCGACCAATAAGATAATTATAGCTATTTTTTAGGCTCGCACACTCGAGCTTATTTTGATAGTAAAAACTATCTTGTTTGCTTAAGAATTATGCAATGGAGTTAGATATGATCGCTTGTTACACAGACCGCATAAGCGCCCGTCCGGGTGAAACAGTGAAAATTCACGCCACAGATGAGGCGGCGGGATCATGCAGCTTCGTGCTTGAGCGCATCGGCCTGAACATCGAAAAAGTTGCTGAATTCAGCTTTCCAGTTGGTGATCACCCGACACCAGACAATGCAGATATGTATGGATGTGGATGGCCGGTCGCTGGTGAGTTTACAATCGGCGAAGACTGGGAAACCGGCTATTATCGCATTCTGATGACGAACAGTGCGGGTGCGACATCGACCCACTTTGTCTGTGTCATGGCAGCCAAAAATGGGCAGCGCGACATTGCGATTGTCCTCACGACAAATACCTACATGGCATATAATTACTGGGGTGGTGCAAACGCTTACGCCCATGTCGGTAATCTGATGACCGGCAAGTCGTCGTTCGAGGTGGCAATGGATCAGGCGATTGGCGTTCAGTCTGCTGAACGCCCGTTCCCGCCAATGATTATTGCCGCACCGGATGGTTCGCCGCGTCTGATCAATGATCGCAAACGTGGCTTTGAAGAGCAGCCATGGGCCTCCGATATGGAATTCATGCGCAAGCATAAATGCTCGCCTTATGATGGCAGTGCTGGCTTTATCAATAAATGGGAGCACCGTTTCGTCGAATGGGCTGAAAAAGCCGGATACGAGCTCGACTATTTTACCGATTACGACCTCGATGCAGAAGACGATATCCTTGAAGCTTATAAATGCGCTCTGTTCGTTGGGCACAGTGAATACTGGTCTGGCAAAGAGCGGACGCAGGTCGAAAAGTTCGTCGATAATGGCGGCAATATTGCCATTCTGTCCGGCAATACCTGCTTCTGGAAAGTTCGCTGGGAAAACGATGGCAAGACCATGGTGAACCATAAATGGCGCGGCCATACGGCCGAGCCAGATGCGGACAAAGAAACCATGACCCATCTCTGGACGCATGAAACCGTTGGCAAGTCTGAGGCTGAGTTGACCGGTCTCTCATTCGTTTTCGCCGGGTATCACCGTCTGGGCATGTGTGTGGCGCGCGGTCAGGCCGGCTATACCATCTACCGGGATAAGCATTGGGCGCTCGAGGGCACTGATCTTTTCTATGGTGATGTGATTGGCGATGATATCCCGCTGCTCGGCTATGAGAGCGATGGGTGCCGTTTCACTTTTGGCGAAGATGAACTTCCAAAAGCGATCCCAATTGTAGGCGTTCCGGAAAATCTGGAAATTATCGGTCTGGCGCCATGTGCCTTTGGTGAAGAAGTTGGCCGCGGATACGACCCAATTATCCCGCCGGAAAAACTCGATGTGATTGCGAACGTCATCTATGGTGACTCAAGCGCGGAATCGCAGGCTAAAGTTCTGCGGGGGCACGCGATCATGGCATCGTTCAAACGCGGTAAGGGTGAGGTATTCAATTCAGGGACAACCGAATGGGCACATGGCCTGGCATCGGGCGACCCGTTCATGGATCGCATCACTCGAAACGTCATTGACCGGTTCACCGGTAAGACAGCGGCGTAACGACCCCTTATCATTTGATCCAAAACTGAGTAGATCGAGATGCCAGACAAAATGACCGCGAACAATCGTGGCAAAACAGGCAGAGGACGCGGACAGGCAATGGTCGACGACGTAGAGCTGAATACAAAGACTGAGCCGTCTCAGGACCGCGCCAAGAATACCTTTGAAGCGATCCTGTCCATAACGGGTGATCTTCTGGTTGAGGTCGGTTTTGAACGACTGTCCACGAATCTGATCTGCAAGCGGGCGGGTATTACCCCGCCTGCGCTCTATCGTTATTTCCCGAACAAATACGCCATTCTGAAAGAGCTGGGTGACCGGCTTATGAAGGTTCAGGATGATGTAGTGATTAAATGGGTGGATTCCGGCGGCCTTGATACAGGAAGTCTGGAAGAAGAAATCGCCAGCAACCGGCGGATGATGGCTGGCGTTCTGGATGTCACCAAGGATTTTCCGGGTGGTGCATGGGTGTTGCGGGTTATGCGTGTCATTCCTCTGCTTCGCGAGGTGCAGATGGAATCGCGTATTCTGGTTGCTGATAAGCTTTATGAGGGCATGCGGGCGAAATACCCGAATGTGTCTGATGAGCGGCTGCAAACGGCGACTTTGCTGACCACGGATGCAGGCTCGTCAGCTATTGAACTGGCCATTGAAGAGCCAGACCGTGCGGAGGCTTTCCTTGATGAAACCAGCGTGATGGTGGCGACCTATTATCATAGTTTCCTGAAATAGGTCGCGCACACAGTGGCGCGTCAGGACTGACGGCGCGCTGTAACTTCGACTTCCAGAAATGCCTCTTCAGAGGGCATTTGCGCGATGATCATGGTTTGCGCAGGACGAATATCCATGAACTTTTCCTGCAGCTTGATCACCATGTCGCGCAGATAAGCGCGATCGGAAACGAACAGCCGGACGTGCACGACATCTTCCAGGCTGGAATTAGCTTTGGCGAGTGTCTCTTCGACAATCTTGAAAGCGTTATCTGCTTGCTCAGGAAAGCTGGGTGGCAGCTTTCCTGTCTCTTTATCAACGCCCATTGTGCCGGACATGAAGATGAAGTCGCCATCAATAACCGCACGGCAATAGGCGGCGACATCTTCCATTGGGGATCCACTGAAAATTCGTTCTCTCATGGGTCAGGCTTCCGGATGTTGTGAGGTCTGTTTTGGCGATTTGACGAAGAATAGAATGACAAGGCCGAGCAGCATGAAGGCGCTGGCAGGAACGAGGCCCGCACGCTGGCTTTCGAAGACGCGGGTGAAGAATTCGATGCAGAGCGGAACTACCCAGACGGTCGCCACACCTGAAAGGCCGTAAAAGCCAAAGAAGGTGCCGAGCTGATCATGTGGGGCGAGCTGCGCCATGAGCGTACGGCTGGAGGCCCAGCTGGCCGTTCCGAAAATATTCAGAACAACTGCGATCATGATGTAGACGAGTTCTGGCGATGACCCGAACATTGGAAGCGGCAGGATAGGGTCGGCAGAGGCTGGGAAGACAAAGAAAATCGAATTTGGTGTGACGCCCAGCTGTGCCACAGCGCACAAAAGCGTAACCGCGATTTCCAGCTCGAAGGCTCGCTTCGGGCCTATCAGTGTGTCCAGCCAACCGCCGAACACGCCGCCAAATACACCGGCAATTGTGACCAGAATGCCGAGTACGAGCAGCTCGGTCGGTGACCATTGCATGACACCCGCCGCATAGACGCCGCCGAAAATCAACAGCGCCATTTTGCCATTAATGTAGAACATGCGGGCAATGAGATAGAGCACCGGATTAAATGGCAGCTCTGCATGGCGGATGAGATGATAAAGGTTCTTCGCGCCATCTACGATGCTGGTAACAAAAGATTTCCCGGTCTTTGGTGCATCATGCGAATTGCGTAAAAGCGGCAGCGTGCCAAGGCCCAGACACAGAGCAACAAGCACGACGGAGAACCGGTCCACGCCGCCCGGAATTTTGTCCAGACCGACAAATGCGCTCACCTCTGGAATGAGCAGGGCAAGCAGGATCAGCATCACGAAGATGGACACAAAGTTGCCGAGCGAAAGCGCAAGGCCGGACGCTTTGGACTGTTCGGGTATGGTGGCGGCCTCGGGCAGCATCGCGCCATATACCACCTCTCCATAAGACAGGATGACACTGATCACGGTCAGCATCACGATGATCACGCTAACGGGCAGCATTGAGCCATTGGGAGCCGCAAACCAGAGCGCCGCAATCATCGGCACCATAAGCAAGTTGATCCAGAACATCCACGGCTTGCGCGCGCCCATCTGGTCGATGGCTGCGCCGAGGAATGGAGCGGTGAGGGCAACGATAAGACCTGAAACCAGGTGATAGAGCGCCATCAGGCTTTGGCCGTGCACCGGATCACCCACAACGCTGGTCGCGAAATACGGAATGAAAATATAGGTGCCGGCAACAATCACATAGGTGTCGCGTCCACCCTGATACATCGACCAACTGCGGGCACTCTTTGAAAGAGAGCCGCTCTCTGGCGTTTCAACTGGTTCGGCCGCAACGGTCATGGGCTTGCCTTTTCGATAGTAAAAACTAACAATAGTTATTACTATCTTTTGGTATCATGCAAGGCATGTCGTGGACGACAGGGAGAATTTCAGGGAATGGCTATAAATAAGGCAGAGCTTGAATTCGATGTTGTCGTGCTGGGGTCTGGGGCGTCTGGCCTGACGGCCGGGCTTACGGCGGCGCAGGCAGGTTTGAGCGTGCTGATCCTTGAAAAGTCTGATCTGATTGGTGGCACAAGCGCCATGTCCGGCGCTGGCGTCTGGATACCGGCCAATCATTTTATGCTGGAAAAAGGGCTGAAGGACAGCCCGGAACAGGCGCTCAACTATATCAAGGCTGTTCTGCCTGATGAGTGGAGCAATCGTGAAATGCCGCGCTGGCAGGCCTTTGTAGATCATGGTCCTGCCATGTTGCGCATGGTGGATGACTTAACGCCGATTGAATTTGAAATTCTGTCAGAACCGGACCCGGAGCTGGAGGTTGAGGGCTCTGTAAAATACGGCCGCATGGTCTCGCCCGCGCCGATGAAGCTGAAAGATGCCATTGGTCCTCTGGCAAAAAAACTACGCCCTTCGACCCAGCCACATGAGCTGACATATGAGGAAATGATCTGGGCGAACTTTATTCATAAGCCCGTGACTGGCCATATCCGTCAGGCCCCCAAAATCCTGAAGCGCAAATTGGGCGGCTATGAAACCCAGGGCTCGGCGCTCATTGCTGGCCTGTTGCGGGGATGTTTCGATCACGGTGCCGAGCTGCGTACAGAAGCGGCTGCGAGCAACCTAATCCAGAATGAAGCCGGAGATGTGGTGGGCGTTGCCTTTGAAGAGAAGGGCGAACGCAAAACGGTCACTGCCCGGCGCGGTGTGGTGCTCGCAACGGGCGGGTTTGAATGGGATGAAACGGAGTTTCGGTCTGAGTTTCCGGGACCGGTCGACCTGATCTGTAGTCCGCGCACCAATACAGGTGATGGCCAGCGTATGGCGAAGGCCGCGGGCGCGGAGCTTCATCACATGGATCAGATGAATATCGCGGGAGCCTTGCCGGTAAAGTATGAGAATGAAGTCCATGGCATGCCGCTGCGGTTTCAGGCCGATCGCCATGCCATAGTCGTCAACAAATATGGCCGCCGTTTCGGAAATGAGCTCGACTTCAATTTTGGTGAGCGGCTTCTAGAGCGTAACCCGCAAACCGGGGAATATCTCAATCTTCCAGCCTGGGTGGTCGGGGATATGGCAACGCTGAAGCACACGCCAATCCTCAGCGTATTTGCGCGTAATCAGAAAGGCTGGATGCGCCGGGCGCGGAGCCTTTCGGAACTGGCAAAGAAAATTGATCTTCCGCCTGCCGAGTTGGAAGCCACGGTGGAGCGCTATAATGGTTTTGCGCAGGCCGAGAAGGATGAGGATTTTGGCCGCGGCGAGCCGGGCTATGATCGTCTGATTACGGGCAAGGCTGGCGCAATGGCTGAGATCAAATACCCGGCCTATATCGCCATGCCGTTCAATATTTCACTGATGAGCACAAAGGGCGGCCCGATGACGGACGCTGAAGGCCGTGTCACCCGCGCAGATGGCAGTACTCTTCCGGGGCTATTTGCGGCTGGGGTGGTCATGGCCAATCCGTTCGGTACGCGGGCGGTCGGAACCGGCACAACGATCGGACCGGCCATGACATGGGGATATATTTGCGGACTCACGCTGAGCGCGGGCCGCAAATAAAATTACTCAGAAAAACCGAGTGACTTGATGACTTCCGGGTGAGTGAGTTTACCGCCCTGCACATTGAGGCCAGCCGCAAGGTGAGGGTTTGCCGCCATTGCAGCATCCGCGCCGAGGTCTGCCAGCTGGTGGACGAATGGCAGGGTCACATTGCTCAGCGCCTGTGTCGCCGTACGCGCCGCAAGGGCCGGCATGTTGGTCACGCAGTAATGGGTGACGCCATCGACAATAAAAGTCGGCTCTGCGTGTGAGGTCGGTTTGCTGGTTTCAAAGCAGCCGCCCTGGTCAATCGCGATGTCGACGACAGCAGACCCAGGCTTCATAGCGGCGATATCTGCTTTGGATACGACACGTGGTGCGGCCGCGCCCGGTACCAGAACCGCGCCGATGACGAGATCTGATTCAGCAACCGCTTCAGACACAGCTGCCTGCGTAGAGTAGAGCAGTTTTGCGTGCGCGCCGAGAATGGTGTGAAGCTCACGAAGGCGATCGGTTGAACGGTCGAGCACTGTTACGTCCGCGCCAAGGCCAATCGCCATGAGAGCCGCGTTCGTGCCGGAAATGCCGCCACCAATCACGGTGACTTTCGCGCTTGGTGTGCCTGTGACACCGCCAAGCAGAACGCCCGGGCCGCCATAATTGATCTGCAGAAGCTGTGCGCCAACCTGTGTTGCAAGTCGGCCAGCCACTTCACTCATTGGAACGAGCAATGGCAGGCGACCTGCGCGGTCGGTCACGGTTTCATATGCGATGCAGGTTGCGCCGCTTTTCATCAGACCGCGGGATTGTTCCGGGTCCGGAGCCAGGTGGAGATAGGTAAAGAGTGTGTGCTTGGGCTGGAGCTTGGCAATCTCAACCGGCTGAGGCTCTTTCACTTTGACGATGAGGTCTGCTGCTTCGAATACATCGTCCGGCGTGGCGACGATTTTCGCACCAGCATCGACATACTGAGCGTCGTCATACCCGATCTTCAGACCGGCATTTGTTTCGATGAAAACCTCATGGCCTTTGCCTACGAGTTCCTGAACGCCAGCAGGGGTCAGACCGACCCGGAATTCCTGGTTTTTGATTTCCTTCGGGGAGCCGATTTTCATGCGTTGTCTCCATAAATTCTGAAGGCAGTATATCATTAATTGTGGAGAATGAGTTTCTCATCTTGCGGCTTGAAGAAGATTATGTGACAGAAAATTCGTCAAAATAATATATTTGAGAAATAAATGTCGTATCAGTTGGATGAGTATGATCGTGCTATATTAAGTGCGCTTCAGGGGAATGGACGTCTCAGCAATCTGGAATTAGCTGAAAAAATCAACCTGTCTCCTTCGGCCTGTCACAAGCGATTTCGCAGGCTCGAACGCGACGGTATTATCACCGGATATTCGGCGATTCTAAACCCGGACGCTCTGGGGCAGGGGCAGAGCGTATTCGTTCAGGTGACGCTGGAGCAGCAGGATAGTCGCTCCATTGAACGCTTTGAGAAAGCGATCACGGACGTGCCCGAGGTCGCGGAATGCTACCTCATGTCTGGTATGTATGATTATCTGGTTCTGGTGATGGTGCGCGACAGTTCTGACTATGAGCGGCTACACCGTCAGGTGCTCACCAATCTGCCGGGCGTGTCCCGTATCAGCTCTCATTTCAGCATAAGGGCAGTTAGCCGCCGCAGCTATTCAGTAGGCGCGTCCGAGGACTGAGCGGATATTCGACATCAAGTGCTGAATTCAAGGTTGTCGCGGGGCTCTGATTTGTCTAGTGACAGCATTCAACGTTTTCACTCATGATAATGTCATGAGTCACAGCTAGCCCCTGTGGCGGAATCGGTAGACGCGACGGATTCAAAATCCGTTTTCTTCGGGAGTGCCCGTTCGAGTCGGGCCAGGGGCACCATTCACGACACAAAAATTGTCTTTCATCTGCCTCACGCCGCGCAGAGGCTCCTGCCGGGCGGAAGGTTTGCCGCTATATGGTTTTGAGTGTGTGCTCCGAGTGAACCAAACGCCTGACCCGCATAGGCCTTCGCACAAAAAAAGAGGGAACCGAAGTTCCCTCTTTCAAACCAGTCCTGAAGACATGGATCAGAATTGGAAGCGGATCGTCGCGCCGGTATAGTGTGCGGTTCCGGTATCCGTCGTTTCCACATTATAGCCGAAATTGATCAGCGTGTGCTCATTGCCACCGGTGATCGACAGGCCAAGCACTGCTGCTTCGCCAGCATCTTCTTCTGCCGACAGAATGAAAGACTCCTCTGAGCCGACATAGCTGACTTCTGTTGAGAGCGGCGTTGAGGAGACGCGGCTGCGAATGCCGCCTTCAATCTCTGCTCGCAGGCTGCCACCAGAGAAGTTGAAGTCCTTACCAATGCCCAGAATGGCGCTTGCCGTCAGACGATCCGTTTCAGCTTCGCCAATTGCGGCGTTCAGTACGCCGCCGCCGCCGGTTTCTTCATACGCATCCTGCGTCATGTTCAGCCAGTCGACAGAGACCTGCGGGTGAATGAAGATTGGGCCAAGGTCGAACTCAGAGCTGGCTGACGCGCTCAGCGTTGTTGACCAGCCATTCCAGTTGCCTTCGGTCTCATAGCTTTCGCCGCTCGGTGTTTCGATTTCACGGTGTGATACGAAGCTGAGGCGAGAGAGGAGGCCGGCAACGCGCAGATTGACCGGACCAAGGCTGTCCGCTGCATAGACGCCTGCACCAACCGATGTGGTTGTGACCGGGTTATTGCCGCCGGTTTTTTCCTCAAAGTCGCCTGAGTGGAACGCCATGAAAGCACCAACAGCATCCAGGCCAAACAGAGCGCGGTCTACACCGAGTGACGCGCCGAAGCCGTCGCCGTTATAGCCCGGTGAGGATGTTGTCTGATCTTCGTCCAGATTGACGAAATATTCCTGCGCCCAGATGCGCGTTCCAAAGCCTCTGTGCTCCTGAACCAGAGCGAGCGAGTCGTCCAGTGCGTCGATAGCAGCTTTCATGCTTGTGGCGGTGAAGGCTGTGGACGCGTCTGTTCGTTGCGGCAGGAGCAGGTCGTAGAACTGTTTGAAGCTGTTTTCTGTGGTCAGGGTTGCAACGCCTGCACCCAGTTCGTCATCGTCTGCAAAAATGCCCATCAGGGAGTCGAATGCAGCAGCTTCATTCTGGTCGAGACCGAGTTCTTCTGTGCTCTTCAGCTCAAAGATCAGGTCCAGAGTATCGACTGCGCCTTCCGTCTCTGAGAGGCTGGTCGTGTAAAGCCATGGCACATTGGTAAGCTGGACATCATCCAGCGTGCCTTCAAAGGTCAGCGTTCCGGAAGAGATGATGGTCTGTGCTGTCAGTTCATCCGGAAGTGATGTGAGAATCGGAGCAATCACGACATTGCTGCCGATATATGTGTCACCCGCGACAGACAGCATGACTTCGCTGGTATCGTCCGGGTCGATTTCAAAGGTCAGCGTGCTTTCGCCCGTTGCGGAGAAATCGCTGAGCATAGCGGCCGTGCCCGCGCCGAACGTCGCGTCGGATGCGGAGATGTTCAGGCTGAGAAGGCTGTTTGATGTCGTGAAGGCGCCAGAGAATGTTGACCCATCTGTAATCGAAATGGAGCCTGTGGAATCCACGAAATCCAGATCGCCATTCAGGATAGCGCCGGAAAGGCTAAGGGTCTGGCTGCCGGACGCGAAAGATACATCGCCCTCGGCTTCACTGTCTGAGAGTGAGAAAATGCTGTCGCCAGTACCGAAGTCGACATCACCTTCCAGATCGCCTGCCAGCACGGTGAAGCTGTCATTTCCAGAGCCGAAAAGTACGTCGCCGGTGATGGCTGGTGTGGTGACATCATTATCGTCGATGACGTCGTCATCATTCACATCGTCGACAGGTTCTTCGAAATCCTGAAGCAGTGTGACGCCGGTGGTGCTGGCGGTGAAGTCCAGCGCGGTTGCTTCGCCATTCGTGCTGACCGTCGTGCCATCGGAAGACTGAGCGGTGGTGATGGTGCCATTGTTGATGAAGCTGGTCAGCGTGCCAGATTCATCGCGAAGGCCGACAGCATTGCCGGTCATGCCGGTAACGCCAGCCGAAATAGCGCCAGTGTTGGTGAACTCTGGAACGGATGCGCCGTCTTCAATAAGAATGGCGATTGCATCATGGCCGTTCTGAGTGCTGCTGGTCGCCTGAATCGTACCGTCATTGAAAATGGTCGGCATAACTGTGCCAAAGCCCAGAGACAGCGCGGTGGCGTTCGCTTCAAAAGCGGTTGCCGTGATGGAGCCGGTATTCAGGAGACCGCCTTCGATAATGGCGCTGGTGCCAGCTGCTTCATTGCCTTCAATGCGCACGCCGGTGGCGTCAAAGCCGATATTCAGGCCGCTGGCGATAATGCTGCCGCGGTTGATGAAGCCGTAATCATATTCAAAGACGGCCAGTGTTTCTGTGACGTCATCATCGTCGTCATCATCGGTGGTGTCTCGCACGGTCTCGACAACGGTCCCGAGCACCAGATCACTATCGTCGTCGGCTGTGATCAGAACGGCAGGGCCGGATCCATAGCTGACAATCTGGCCGGTTGTGCGGTTTTCGTCGAAATCGTCAGCGGTGTCCTTGGTTTCGTCGTCCTCATCTTCTTCGGAGGTGAAGTCATCTACCGCGCCGTTGACCAGGAAACCGTTTGCAATATCACCGCCAATGCGAACGCCGGCGGTGTTGTCGTAAAGTGCGTCCGCATCAAGACGGTCTTCGACGGCTGCAGTGTCTTCGTCGACCTGAGAAGGGCGAATATAGTTGCTGACAGAGGTGCTCTCAAAACCGAAGGAGGCAATCGTGCCTTCAATCGTCAGATTGCCACCAATATCGCCTTGCAGGTCTGCGCCGATTGCATCGAGGCCCTGCGTGGAGATCGAGCCGCTGAGAAGGACGTCGCCGGTGACATCTTCGAGCGCTTCAATACCGACAGCATTGTCGCCAAGAACTGTAATGGAGCCATCCAGTGCAATGGAGCCGTCCAGAATGGAGCGCAGCGAAATACCGGCCGAGTCATTGCCCTCAATCGAAATTGTGGATGTGGAATCGGATGTGATGGACCCGGTGTGCGTGCCGCCTGATTCCAGCAGAATGCCGACACGGTTGGTGCCGAGGGCGAAGTCACCATCTGCGTCGTCATCATCGTCTTCGTCTTCACGGGTATAGTCTTCAACAAGGCTGATGCTGCCATTATTGGCAATATCGCCCGTGAAGCCTGGCTCGATCAGAATGCCGACTGAGTTGTCGGAATCGTTGATCGTGATCGCGCCTTCATTCGTGACCGAGTTGTCTGAATCCACCGTCACGGCGATGAAGCCATCAGTATCAGAAACAACCACGGAACCGCCGGAAGCGATCACAATGTCGTCAGGGGAGCCGTCATCAATTGTCGATGTCGCGATCGCCGTCGTAAGATCGTCCGTAATCTCTGTCTCAGCAGCCGCGAACGGCACCAGACATGTAGAACACAAGAGTGAAACCGTCAGTGTTCGCGTGAGAGATTTAAGGTGAGACTGATCGTGGGACGCCGATCGACGCTTAAAAGTGATTTTCGACATAATGACTCGTGTTCCTGAATTGCATTAGCAATTAGCCGCCTGACTGAGCTATGACAACTTGCGATAAGTTAATTTATCCACGGCCACCCGGAGGAGGAGGACGGTCCCCACCGCCGCCACCTGGTCCACGAGAGCCCCCGCCGCCCTGGCCGCCTTGCTGAAACTGCCGTTCCGGCAGGCGAATGACAAGTTCTGAACGGGTCAGAATGCCATCATGATTAGCATCCAACTGTTCGAACTCCCGCTCAAGCCCTGATCTGAATTCAGTCGGATCAATAATGCCATCCAGATTGGTGTCGAAAGACAGACGGCTCGGCAGCGCGTCTGATGAGCCCAGCGTGATTTCGGCCCATTGTGCAAAAACCAGTGCCCCGACACGGTCGGTCTGGTTCATATTGAGTGCGTCCCAGCTTGCGCTGAGGCCTGCTTCAAATTCTTCAGATGATACGAGGGCATCGCCATCGCGATCCATTGATGTGAGCAGCAGTGCGACCGGGCGCGCGACAAAGCCTGTTGGCATGTCGTTCATGCGCATGGCGCCAGCGCCCCCGGGTGGTGGACCGTCCGGGCGTCCGCCTGGACCAGCTTGTGATGCGCAGCCTGATACCAGCCCAGCCACAAACATTGTGGTGACCAGAGATACTATTCCAGAGTTCATGGACCCCAGCTCCTTCTTGTATTTGAAACTGAAACGATGTGCGGGTCTGAGTCCGTCGAAATTTCTGATTACAGAATCGTTATGGTTGCAAATGCGTTTTATATGGCTGGCCCCGTCTGCCGCCATGGGTGTGAAGTGGGAGGAGCCACAGCCCGTTTTAACTTTTGGTTAACCCGCGACATTCAGCGTCACGGGCATGAAGGAAATCATCATTATTGCTGTGATGGTGGCCGCAGGTATCGCCGCGACAGCCATTACTGAGCGGACGCCAGCTCCAGACGCTGAGCGCGCGCCGGTGAGCAATATTTATTGGTCAGATGGGGATAGCGGTCGATTGGATGGCCAGCCCTTCCGGCTTGCCAATGTGGACTCGCCGGAAACAGGCGGTGTGGGCGCAATTGGCGGTGCGCGCTGCGAAGAAGAGCGCGAGATTGGCTATGACGCGAAAGAATTCATCGTCGAGCTGACACGAAATGCTGACGTTCAGATTGCCAGATCATATGGCGCGGACCGGTATGGACGCGAAGTTGTCGATTTAAACGTAAATGGCCAGAGCCTTGCCCGGATCGGGCTTAACGCTGGCCACTACAGACCCTGGCCGCATGATGGCCAGCGCGCTTTGGCGCGCAAGCCGGATTGGTGTGGGTCACTTGGAATTGAGGTCGCCGAGGCGGGCTGACCCGATCAGATGATCGAGCCAATGCCTTTGCCGTGAACTTCGTCCATGGTGGTTTCCATTTCGCTGAATTCAGCCATGACAGCTTCATCCGGCTTTTTGGTCACCATGCTCACCACAACACCTGCGATAGTGGAGAAGATGAAGCCCGGGATCATCGCATAGATAAGGCTTTCCAGCGGAGCGCCATCAAGGATTGGCACATAGAGCCAGATGAGGACGGTCACAGCGCCAACGATCATGGATGCGAGCGCGCCATCACGTGTGTAGCCTTTCCAGAACAGCATCAGCAGAACCATCGGACCGAATGCAGAACCAAAGCCAGCCCATGCGTTCGACACCAGGCCAAGAATTGAACTGTCTGGGTTCCATGCCAGCGCAATCGCAACAAGGCTAACGCCGACCGTCGCAACACGGCCAATGGTTACCAGAAGGCCTTGCGGCGCATCTTCATTGATGAAGGTCTTGTAGATGTCCTCTGTCAGCGAGCTGGAAGAGACCAGAAGCTGGGACGAAATTGTGGACATGATCGCCGCCAGAATAGCTGCCAGAAGGAAGCCGGAAATCAGCGGGTGGAACAGCGTCTGAGACAGAAGAATAAAGATCGTCTCATTATCGCGGAGTGCATCCTGAATGCTGTTCTCGTTGACATAGGCTACGCCCACAATACCGACGAGCACTGCGCCGATCACAGTTACAAGCATCCAGCTCATACCGATATAACGCGCGGTCGCGATATCCTTCAGAGAGCGGATTGCCATGAAGCGCACAATGATGTGCGGCTGGCCGAAATAGCCAAGTCCCCACGCCATAAGCGAGAAGAAGCCGAGCGTGGTCATGCCGTCAAACCAGTTGAAGAAGCCTTCGCGCGTTGGCCCCTCAGACCCGTCAATATCGGTGAAAGGCGGAGCAGTCGCTACCGTTTGCGCGATGGCATCTGTGCTGCCATTAAAGTGCATATAGCAAACGATTGGCACGAGGATGAGCGCCAGGAACATGATGCAGCCCTGAACGAAGTCGGTGAGGGATACAGCAAGGAAGCCGCCCACAACCGTATAGGCCAGAACCACACCAGCGGTCACAAACAGACCCAGCTGATAATTCATGCCGAAGCTCTCAGCGAACAGTTTGCCGCCCGACACAATGCCGGCAGAGGTGTAAACCGTGAAGAAGACAATGATCACGATAGCGGAAATGGCACGCAGAATGTGCGAGCGGTCTTTGAAACGGTTCTCAAAGAAGTCTGGCAGCGTGATCGAATCTTCCGCAATCTCGGTATAAATGCGAAGGCGCGGCGCAACGAAGCGATAGTTCAGATACGCGCCAATGGTAAGGCCCACTGCAATCCAGGCCTGACCAACACCTGCCAGATAAACTGCGCCCGGAAGGCCCATCAGCATCCAGCCGGACATATCCGAAGCGCCAGCAGAGAGCGCGCCAACGGCCGGGTGAAGTTTACGTCCGCCGAGCATGTACTCGGACACGTCACTGGTGGATTCCTTATAAGCGTAGAGCCCGATCGCTATCATCAATAGGAAATAAGCGCCGAGCGAAATCATCTCGTACAGGTTGATCGTCATGTCTGGTTCTGGTCAGCCTCTGATTGTTTCAGGAAGTCGGGTGAAGAAAAGGGCGCTTGTGGCGCCCTTTTTGTTTGGCTTTATGGTCGGGTCTGCCCGGTGCCGTGCACCAGGTATTTGAAGCTCGTAAGCTGTTCGAGCCCCACTGGACCGCGTGCGTGCATCTTGCCTGTCGCAATGCCGATTTCAGCACCCATGCCGAACTCGCCACCATCGGCGAATTGAGTGGAAGCGTTGTGCATCACAATGGCGCTGTCGACTTCTTTCTGGAAGCGGTCAGCAGCGGCCTGATCTTCGGTAATGATGGAATCTGTGTGGCCTGAAGAGTGCTCTTTGACGTGGGCGATGCCCTCATCAATGCCGTCTACGATTTTCACAGATGCGATCGCGTCGAGATACTCCGTGTAGAAGTCATCATCGGTTGCAGGCTTGATGCGGCCATCAATCGCGACAGCGGTGGCATCCCCGCGGAACTCACACTCTGACATATCGTCGAGAAGGCGTGGCAGGAGATCGCCAGCGACAGATTTGTCGATGACCAGGCTTTCCGTTGCGCCGCACACGCCAAGACGGCGAAGCTTCGCGTTACGGATAACTGCAGCGGCTTTGTCCAGATCAGCTGATGAATGGACATAGACGTGGCAATTGCCATCAAGATGAAGAAGGGTTGGCACAGCCGCCTGATCACGCACAAGCTCAACAAGGCCGCGACCACCACGTGGGATCACCAGGTCGACATATTTCACGCAGCGCAGAAGCGCGGTGACAGCCTGACGGTCTGAAATGCCAACGGTCTGGACGGCGTCTTCTGGAAGACCAGCCGCCGCCAGACCTTTAGCAAGGCAGCCCACAATGATTTTTGTTGAATTCTGGCTGTCAGACCCGCCACGCAGAATGATCGCATTACCTGATTTCAGGCAAAGTGCGCTGGCATCGGAGCCGACATTCGGGCGGGATTCATAGATCATGCCGATTACGCCGATAGGCACAGCAACGCGTTCAATGCGCAGGCCGTTCGGGCGGTTAAATTCTGCGAGCTTCCGGCCAACCGGGTCTGGCAGTTCAGCGATGTCTTCCAGTGCTTTTGCCATGCCTTCAATACGGCCTTCATCGAGCGCGAGGCGGTCAATGAAAGATTCCGGCTTTCCAGCTTCGCGTGCAAACGCAACGTCTTTTTCGTTTGCTTCGATCAGCTCTGGTGTTGCGGCGCGCAGATTGGCTGCGGCCTGACGCAGAGCTTCGTTCTTCTGGTCGGTCGTCGCTGTGAGAAGGCCCTGTGCGGCTGCCTTTGCACGGGCGCCGAGGTCGTTCACATAAGCTTCGATTTTTGTGTCGAGCGTACTCATTATTTGGGTATTCCCCTGAATTTGTGTTCTGGGTGTAGCAGGTTTAGCGAAGTTCTACAGCCCTGTTATAGGCGGCGCTGACCGTGTTGGAGAACAGATCCTTCAACTGGTCATCTTTCATCAATTGTTCGAGACCCGCCTGTGTCGTGCCATTTTTGCTGGTCACGGAATTGCGAAGGTCTTCGAGCGTTTTGCTGCTCTCTTCAGCCATTTTAGCCGTACCAAGTACGGTGCCAATGGCGAGCATGCGTGCATCTTCTTCTGAAAATCCCTGCTCCATTGCCGCCATGGTGAACAGGCGCAGGATTTCAAAAACATAGCCCGGACCAGAGCCCGCGACTGACGTGAAGCGGTCAATTTTGTCCTCTTCATCCAGCCAGATATATTTGCCGTTCTCTGTTGCCAGCTTCTCGATCAACGCTTTGTCGTCCTCGGAACAGGCCGGATTGGCGTAGAGCCCGGAAAGACCAAGGCTGACTGACGCTGGCATGTTCGGCATCATTCGTACAATCGGTCGGTCGCCCAGAAGGCGTCCCAGCGTGTCCGTTGATGTGCCCGCAGCGATGGAAAGTACCAGACGGCCGGACGACATTGCGTCAGGCGCATCTTTGGAAATCATTTCAATCAGCTGTGGCTTTACCGCGATGATGATGAGGTCAAATTTGCCTTCAACCTCTTCGGCAGAACCGAGAACTTTTACATCCGGGCCAATTTCCGGCTTAACCGGATCAACAACTGTGAAACTTACGTTTTGTGCTTTTCTCCAGCCAGACATAAGTGCCTGGCCCATGTTTCCGCACCCGAACATCAGCGCTTTGATTTCGGCAGTCTTACTCATAGTCACAGTGTCGTTCATTCCCGTTATCTAGTTTCCTTGGTTCTGATATAGTTAGAATTCTAATTATTCAACATCGATGGAACTCTTTAGCGCCCCGTAAGTTCCCTGAATGCAGGGGGGTTGCATGAAATCGAAACAATATGAAGTTCATCAATCCTCGTTTAGGGGGTTGTTACCCGCATAACGTAACTCTAGATAAGGCGCAAAAGCTTTGAGGAGAAAGTATTGGTTTCGGAAAACCGCATCGTGGTCAAAGTAGGCTCAAGCCTGTTGGTCAACGAAGAATTGCTCACCCCTTCCTATGCCTTCATGCATGGATTGCTGGGCGATATTGCTGCCCTTCGCGCAGAAGGAAAAGAAGTCGTTTTAACATCATCTGGTTCAGTGGCGCTCGGCCTGGGCCTGCTTGGCGCCGATCCGGCGACGGCAGGCGTACAGGAAAAGCAGGCGGCCGCTGCCTGTGGTCAGCCTATCCTGTTGAACGCATATAAGCAGATCGCTCTGGAATATGGTTTCGATATTGCGCAGGTGCTCATCACGGCTGAGGATCTGGAGAATCGTCGCCGCTTCCTGAATACGCGCAACACGATTAACCGCCTGCTGGAACGCGGTATTCTGCCAATTGTGAATGAGAACGATACGGTTACCACTGAAGAAATTCGCGTGGGTGACAATGACCGTCTCGCGGCGAAAGTCTCGCAAATGCTTCAGGCGTCGCGTCTGTTGATTCTGACGAGTATTGATGGCCTGTATGACCGCAATCCAGAGGAAGAGGGCGCTCAATTCGTCGAGAAGGTGAATGACGTTGCTGAGTATCTGGAAGTCACCAAGTCTACCAGCTCACTTGGCAGTGGCGGCATGATGACAAAAATGCAGGCTGCGAACATGGCGCAGAATGCCGGCATCACCACGCTCATCGCAAAAGGTGAGGTTGAGAGCCCGATTACGGCGGTGCTGTCTGGCGAACGTATTTGCACGGAATGTGTGGCGGAGGCGAAACCGGCTTCTGCCTGGGCGATCTGGCTTACAGACCGTCTTCAGATGGCGGGCAGCATTGTCGTGAAGAACAATCCGGCACGCGATATCCGCTCCGGTCAGATTGGTGTGCGCGCGGGCGATGTGGCCAGCATGCAGGGCGATTTCAGCAAGGGCGATGTGCTTCACATCTTTGATGAAGATGGCAATGAGGTTGCGCGTGGTCTGACGAACTATGGCGCTCAGGAGGCGCTCATTCTGGCGCGTCACCCGGATCTGCCGTCACAGGATACGCTTGGCTATACGGCGAGTGATGTGATCATCAACCAGAAGAATCTGATCATTCTGGAAGAGCACCATCTGAACTGGGATCAGCCAGAAGATGATGTGCTTCAGATCGAAGACGCAGATTAGAATTTAGCAAACGGCCTGACCCAGTCAGGCCGTTTCTGTTTCCATATGCAGGTCACCAATTTCCAGAATAGGTGCCGCATCGAAGTCCTCAGCGTTCATCATGGCGGCAACCCGCTGCAAAGATGAGACGAGCTGAAGGCGCTCCCATTCTTCGAGTGATTTGAATTTTTCCACGAAGCCGGCCTGAAGGAGATCGGGCGCATTTTCGATCCGCGCGCGGCCCCCATCGGTCAATGCCAGATTGACGACGCGTTTGTCAGAATCGCTTCGGGCTCTAACAATTAAACCGGCCTTTTGAAGGCGATCAATAATGGTGGTCACCGTTGCCTGAGAGAGGTGAACCTCTTTGGCGATGGTGGATGCCTTAATGGTCGGATTTTGCTCAATCTCCTTTAGAACAAGGAGTTGAGGCGATGTGAGGCCGATTTCGCGTACCATTTTTTTTGAATGGACATCGATGGCGCGAGTGATTTGGCGCAGGGCTATCAGGACATCATAATGGTTAGACATGTGAGTAACTTATGGTGGTGTGAGCCGATATGAAAGACCTGATAATGCAAGAAGAATAAAAAACGCCGCTCCGGATGAACGAAGCGGCGTTTTCTGTTGGCTTAGTGGGCGAATGTATTATTCGCTGACCACATTCATCTCTTCGATGAGGTAATCTGCACCGGACACGTAATCCATGACCCAGAGCATATAGCGCGTATCCACGTGGATAGAGCGCGTGGTGCGTGGGTCGAAATGCCAGTCAGAGTTCACAGACTCAATCGTGCCATCGAACAGAAGACCAACAAGCTGGCCTTGCGCGTTCAGCGTAGCTGAGCCGGAATTGCCGCCTGTAGAGTCTAGGTCGGTCAGATAGTTCACTGGAACAGAGCCGAGGCTTTCCATGGCGTACGGGCCATATTCGCCAGCTTCGATCAGGTCGAGCTGAGCCTGTGGCGCGTCAAACGGTGCTTCGCCTGTGTCTTTCTCCAGAATGCCTTCCAGCGTGGTGAATGGCAGATATGCCATGCCGTCACGCGGAGAACCGCCCAGAACCGAACCATGGGTGATGCGCAGGGTAGAGTTCGCATCCGGATATGTCGTGATGCCTTCAGAGCGCTGCCAATCGATGATCGCTTCCATATAAGCCGGACGAAGCGCATTCGTCTGACCTGAAATCTCGTTATTGCGGTTCTCTGTTTCCATTTCATAGTCATAGAGCGCAATTGCGAGCTGCATGAAAGGATCGTCGAGAGCTTCCAGCTCCTCAACGCTTGCATCCATCAGGGCAAAACGGGTTTCCGCGTTATCCAGAGTGGTGCCTTCGTAGAAAGGTGCCAGAAGAGCCGCGATTTCAGCCGCATCATAGGTGTCGCCGAGGCCGAGAGCTTCGTCGAGAACAGGCGTGCGGTTTTCTTCACCGGCATTCATGTAGAATTCCAGCATGCGGTCCCACAGCGCCATGTCCACACCGGCATCATAGCGGCGGTCAATGCGCTGCATACGTTGGCGGAAGGATGTCATATCACGGTCTTGGTAACCGCTTTTGCGCTCTGCGTCTGGCAGTTCGCGCTCATTCGCGAGGCGATAGAGGCTTTGCGCTGCTGAGAGCAGAGCCGGGCTGGTCGCGTTATTGTACCAGAAGTCACGCTCATCAGAGGCGTTGGATTCTGCAGACAGCGCGTCCAGTGCAGCAATGGCTTCGCCATAATGTGCGCGGGATGGGTCTGCTGCGATCCATGCGTCGAGCGCGGCTTCACGCTCAGCGCGCAGATCGGTAAGGCCTACACGGCGTGCGCCTTCAATCTGGCCGCCACGGTTTTTGATGTAGTTATTGAGGCTAGCAAGGCTGGATTCATAACGAATGCGCGCATCAGAGCCATCCGTTGCGGTGTCCATAATGGTGTCGACCTTCGCCTGGGAGACTTCGATCCAGGTTGGGTAGTACCAGTCGAATGTGTGGGCTGTATCGATCAGGCGGACATAGCGTGACGTGCGGCCCGGATAGCCCGCAACCATGACGAAATCGCCGTCATCCAGACCGGATGCAGAGACTTCCAGAACATGTTCTGGTTCGTACGGTACATTGTCTTCAGAATATTCAGCTGGCTCGCCATTCGGACCGACATATGCACGGTAGAAACCGAAGTCGCCGGTATGGCGTGGCCACATCCAGTTATCAATATCGCCACCATATTTACCGATATTGTCGCCCGGTGCGTAGACGAGGCGCACGTCACGGATTTCCATCTGACGGATCAGTTTGTACTGCAGGCCGCCAAAGAAGGAAGACACGCGGCAGCGATAGCCTTCGGTTTCTTCACACTCAGCGACAATCTCTTTTTGAGCCGCTTCGATCGCTGCATAGCGCTCTGTGCCGGTCATGTCAGAGGTGAGGCCAGCGTTTACGCGCTCGGTCACGTCTGTCAGCTCAGTGGTGACATAGATGCGAGAGCCCGGAGATGCTGGAACTTCTTCTGTGCGGTCGGCCGCAAGGAAGCCGTCCTGCAGATAGTTGTTTTCTTCAGTGGAATTGTACTGGATCGACCCGCGCACACAGTGGTGGTTTGAAACCACAAGGCCTTCCGGAGACACGAAAGAGGCTGTGCAGCCGCCGAGAGACACAACAGCGCCCATTGGGAATTCGGTCAGATCAGTCAGTGTAGATGGGTCGAGTTCAAGTCCCGCTTCACGCAGATCATCTGCGATTTCCGGAAGCTGGTCCGGTGTGAACATGCCTTCAACGGCGTGGGACGGGGTGGATAGAGCAAACAGGCATACAGATGCCATTGCGAAACGTTTCATAAAATACTCCAGGTACGCAACACGTCTTCTGTCACTTTGGGATACGGAGGTAATCCATCCCCGGATTAGTCGGCAATGCAAAAAATCGTGACTTCGGGGAAGTGGTCTATTCCAAGCTCAGATCGCTGGCCAGAGCAGACAGTGCAGAAAGCGCATTTTCATCGTCTGCAAACTGATTTTCTGCAGTGGAAAGTGCCTGTTGAGCCTCTTCCGTCTGGCCAAGAACAGCGCGTGCACGGATCAGGCGAAGCCAGCCATTGAGATCGCTCGGGTCGGCGTCCAGACGGGCGGCGAGGCCTTCAACCATGGCGTTGATCTGCGCCTGCTGGTCTTCCTGGCTGAGCTGGTTCATGGCCGCCATCTGATCATCTGAAATGTCGGGGGCGCTGGAATCTGGTGCGCTGGTCAGGCGATCAATAATGGCTTGCGCCTGCTGGTACTCTTCCATGACGCGCGGGTCGTTTTCCGTCATGCGCAGGGCTTCTTCATAGGCCAGAAGACTGCCCTCGAACTGATTCATTTCCAGACGCACACGTCCAAGAAGGATAAAGCCGCGTGGGTCTGGCGCAGCCGTGAGGCGCTGAACCAGCATGTCCTCGATTTCCGGCAGGGTCATATTCTGAAGCGTTTCGGACGTCATCGCATTCTGCGCCATTGGCAGCTGGGCCTCAGCCTCACGCTCATAGGATGGACTGCCGATCAGTGGATAGAGGACGACGCCACACCCGATCAGAAAGACGGGCACGCCAATCTTGATCCAGCCTGCGAGCGTGGGTTCATCACCTGCTGTTTCGAGAGCAGTGAGGCGAGAATGCAGCTTGGCAATACGCTTTTCCATGGCGCGGCGTGCACGCTTGGCGCCCTGATCGTCCAGAAAGCCGGAGGCGACCTCTTCGTCAATTTGCGAGAGCTGGGTCTGACTGGCTTCAAGCTCGCGCGTGAGTGAATCCTTCGCCGTAATGGAGGATTCCCGGACGAGCGGGAGCATAACCACCGCCAGAGTGCAGGCGAGCAGAATGATCAGGATAATAAAAGGGATCATGCCTCGTCATCCTCATCGAGATCATCGCGGGCGCCGCGTGCAGATGTGAAAAACCAGATCAATCCGCCCCCAACAAATAGAAGCGGGCCAAACCATAAAAGCCATGTTTCAGGTTTTACCGGAGGGCTCATCAGAACGAAGTCGCCATAGCGTTCCTGCATATAGGCGCGCACATCATCATCGCTGTTACCGGCGCGCACGCGCGCTTCGACGAGACGGCGCATATCTTCGGCGAGCGTGGCATTAGAGTCTGCGATGGATTGGTTCTGACAAACCACACAACGCAGCGTCTGAGAGATCGCTTCGGTGCGTTCGGCAACCGTCGCATCGTCCAGCTCGGCCTGTTGTGCCAGCGCGGGCAGGTTGATCAGAACGGCAAGGGTGAGGAGGACTGCGCGAATGCTCACTCGGCAATGCTTTCAGCAAGTGCTTCTGGTACAACCTCAGACCCATAGCGCGTCTGGTAATAACCTATAATGTCCGCATCTGAATTGCCTGCGCGAACGAGTGCGTCAATCGTTGTGCGGGTCAGTTCGCCCCAGGACGTATCACACTCGGCAATCGGTAGATTGTCCGTGTCCGGACAGTGCATGGATTGCGAGAGATACTCAATGCGCGCTGTGATCTCGGCTTCGGTCGCATCCTCTGCGTGAGCGATAGGCGTGAGGCTGAGCGCTGTGCAGGCAAGTGTCAGGGTTCGTAGCATTATGCGGCGTCCTCTGTCGTTTCGGTTGCGGAATATTGTTCGATCAGGGGCTCAAAAATATTGTGCCAGATCTCCGGCGTCATCTCGCCTACATGCTTGTAGCGGATCATGCCCGTCGGATCGATCAGGAAGGTTTCAGGCGCGCCTGTGACCCCAAGACCGATGGCGACCTCTGAATGTTCGTCAAAGCCGATTGTGTCGTATGGATTGCCGCGCTGAGCCAGCCATTCGCGCGCCGCTTCGCGTGTGTCTCGCCAGTCCAGCCCGACCATGTGAATGCCTTCTTCGGCCTGTAACTGCATCAGATATGGGTGTTCGATTATGCAGGTCCGGCACCATGAGCCGAAGACATTCAGCAGAATGAATTCGCCGCGCAGTGAGGCGGATGTGACAGGTGGTTCGCCTTCGACCAGGTTTTCAATCTCGAATTCGGGCACAGGCTTGTTGATGAATTCAGACGGCAATTCCTGCGGCTTCAGTGTGAGGCCAATACCGAAGATTGCGACCAGCGCAACGAAGAAGCCGAGAGGCAGAAATGCTTTCCAGGACACGATCAGACCTCCTTATTCGGCCGGCGCTGCGGCAGCGCGCGGAACTGGGCGAGAGGCTTTAACCCGGAAGCGTGCATCCGCAAGCGAGATGAAGCCGCCAAGGGCCATGATAATCGCGCCAACCCAGATCCAGCTCACAAATGGGTGGATATAGAACCGGATTTGAAGGCCGGTTTCAGTGATCTCGCCAATGGCCGAATAGAGGGTTTCGAGCGGATAGACGGCAAGCTCAGCTTCGGTCGTCATATTCTGTTCTACCGGGTAGAAGCGGCGCTCCGGGAACATTTGCACAATCTCCTCGCCATTGCGGGAAATGTTCAGCTGCGCGTATTGGCGAACATAGTTCTGGCCTTCGGATTCCGATACATCCACCAGCATGATTTCATACTGACCGAAGCGTTCGACTTCGCCCGGATTGAGCGTGAACTGGTCTTCAAGCGCCCAGACGCTCATGCCGGTAATGCCGACAATTGTAACCGCGAGACCAACATGCCCCAGAAGGAAGCCAAAGGCTGCAGCGGGCAGGCGGGTCATCAGGCGGAAACTATCTGCCAGCGGAATACGACCAAACCTGGCTTTCTCACCGAAGGACAAAAGCGCACCAATGAAGAGTGCCATAGCAAGCGCCATGGAAAGTGCGCCCCAGAGCGCTTTGCCCAAAACCATGGTCAGCGCACCAAGCACCACAGCTGCAATCACCATAATGATGAGCGGTTTGATGATGCGTTTCGGGTCATCCATTCGCCATTTCAGAAGCGGTCCGAAGGACATGAAAAGCACAAGGCCAATCATCATTGGCGCAAAGGTTTTATTAAAGAATGGAGGGCCGACCGTGAGCTTCTCACCGGTCAGGGCTTCCATGATGAGCGGATAGAATGTGCCGATGAAAACGGTGGCTGTGGCTGCGCAAAGAAGCAGGTTGTTCAGAACGAGGCTGCCCTCGCGGCTGACAGCGTCGAAGGTCGTGGTGGACGCAATTTTGCTCGCGCGAATGGCATAGAGCACCAGCGCGCCGCCTGTTGCCGCACCGAGCAGGCCTAACAGATAGACACCGCGTTCCGGGTCCACAGCAAAGGCGTGAACACTGGTCAGAACGCCTGAGCGCACAATGAATGTGCCGATCAGGCTGAGCGAGAAGGTCGTGATCGCGAGAAGCAGTGTCCAGTTCATGAAGGTGTTGCGCTTCTCGACCACCAGAGTGGAGTGCAGAAGCGCCGTACCCGCCAGCCATGGCATTAGGGAGACGTTCTCAACCGGGTCCCAGAACCACCAGCCGCCCCAGCCAAGCTCATAATAGGCCCAGAGGCTGCCCAGCGCGATGCCAATGGTCAGGAAGGACCATGCGGCCAGTACCCAGGGGCGCACGAACCGTGCCCAGAGCGCATCGACCCTGCCTTCAAGTAAGGCTGCAATCGCAAAGGAAAAGGCAACTGAGAAGCCGACATAGCCGAGGTAAAGGAAAGGTGGGTGGAAGGCGAGGCCCGGGTCCTGAAGCAAAGGGTTCAGGCCGGACCCATTCATCGGAATCGGGGAAAGGCGCTCAAACGGGTTTGAGGTGAAGACCAAAAATCCGAGAAAGCCCGTGCCGAGCAGGCCCTGAACGCCAATAGCGCGGGCGCGCAGACTGGAAGGGAGTGACTGGCCGAAGACAGACATCGCCCCGCCGAACAAGGCAACGATCATCACCCAAAGCAGCATGGAGCCTTCATGGTTTCCCCATGTGCCGGAGAGTTTGTAGAGCCATGGCTTGTCTGTGTGGGAATGGGCAGCCACCAGTTTCACAGAGAAGTCTGAGGCCAGAAATAACAACATCAGAATGACGAAAGCGCTGACCAGAAACACAGCCTGCACCTGTGCGCTGCGGTCTGCAAAGGACATCATGCGTCCGTTCAGGCGATGCGCGCCCCAAATGCCAAACACGCCCTGCAAAAGGCCAAGCCCCAGAGAAATCAGGAGGAGTATCTGTCCAATTTCAGCGAGCATGTTTTGCCTCGATATCCTGCCCAATCATCCGACCAGCATAATCATTCTGGCGGGGGTTTATAGTGGTCTGACGCAGTGTTGATCTGCGTACTGAAATGTTGAAGCCCTGAAAGGCCATAGCGTCTGGGTAGCAGGTCTTCAGCCCTGAGATAAAGCGCCAGATTACCGCAGGCGAGACAGCCTTTTGAAACCGACTGTAATTGGCATGTGATCTGCTTGTGACAATGACAAAGTTTCACCTAAATTATCGGTGAGAGAAACTCATGGGCGGAACCGTGTCAAAACGGGACCGGACACTGCTCCAGAACGGTGCACAAATCGGACAGATGACCTAATGGCTCGAAAAGCGCTGAGGCCGGGACAGACCATCGGCCCCTATACAATTCTAGCTGAACAGTATCAGGACGATGCTGGTGTCACCTATCTGGGTAAGCATCCGAGCGCCTGGGGTGCGCCGCAGGTCTATATCCGTGAGTTCTTTCCGGCCAATATTTCCCGTCGCAACCGAAACGAAATTGCGCCTGCGCGAAAACTGCTCGCGCGTGAATTTGAGGATGCGCTCGCTCAGCAGAAAGACCGGGTCGATCGCTATCTGGCGATCAAAGAGCCGGGTCTAATTGGCGGGCTTGGTAAAGTTGAAGAGAACGGAACAGTTTATCTGGTCACTGACTGGCCGGAAGGTGAAAGCCTGCAGACCATGTCTGCCCGCGACGGTCTATTGTCGCCGGGCTTTGTCCGTGCGCTTCTCTATGGGCTTGAAGGTGGGTTGACTGCGCTTGGCGAGCAGGGGTTGGTGCATGGCCAGATTTCGCCTGAAACACTGCGCCGCCTGAATGATGGTGATGCCAGTGTCACCCATCCTGATCGTCTTGAATATGTCGCCACGATTGGAGCGCCTGTAAAAGTCGCGCCAATCAATACGCCCTATCTGGCGCCGGAATTTGTCAGTCAGGATTTTGGTCCGCTCGGCCCGTGGACAGACATGTATTCGCTGGCGGCAAGCTTTTATCAGATGATTACCGGCCTTGTGCCTGCATCTGCCAAGGACCGTATCGATGCGCATGCCGCTGGCGCGGATGATCCGCTCGATATGCTGGCGCTTGATACCCGTCTGGATGATGATCCGTCGCTTTTTCAGGCGCTGGCTTCTGCATTGTCACTGAAGGCTGAAGATCGTCCTGCCAGTATGCCAGCATTCATGGGGGCTGCGGCGATTGCGGCCGCTATTGAGGACAGTCCGGAAGAGGCCGCGGGTCTGGAGCCGCGCCCTGCGCTTGGCGGCGTGTCCGGACCGGTGCGGATTGGTATTGCGGCCGCGCTGGTCGTGCTGCTTTGTGCTGTGTTGGTCCCATTTGTCTTCTTCTCGAACGATGAAGACGTCACACTGGCGCAGAATAATCCGAACCCTGCGCATACGCCGCCACCCGTGCCCGCGCCTTCGCGCCAGTCTTTTACCCCGGTTTCAGAACCTACGCCTGATCAGCTGTCGGATGATCTGGTCGAAGACGATGATATTCCGGAAGATGTTGCCGCGTGGATGCAGGTGGATCAGGAAGACCCGGATGCCGTGCTCGAATTTCTGCGCACGGTTACAGACAATCAGACGCTGCGCTCACAGGTGCGATCTCGCTGGATGACATTGGAAGCCTCGGCCTGGGCAGAGGCAAGTGCTGATGGTTCAGAAGATGCGCTGACCGAGTTTATCGAAACCTATGCGACCAATGTGCCGCCTTTTTCGCGCTTCGGCGAAGAGGCGCGCGCTCAGCTTGCTGACCTGCAACAGACTTCCGAAGAAGAGCAGGCTGAGGCCGAGCCTCTGGAAGACGAACAGCCTGAAGCAGAAGAAGATACTCCGGTCGTTGATGTAGAGCCTGAGCCTGTAATCGAAACAGAAGCGGAGGCAGAAGGTGACTCCGCACCGTCGGAGGCAGATTCCACAGAAGGCGCTATTGAAGAAGAACTGCCTGCTGGACCGGAAGACACCGGCCCGCAAATCGGTGACGTCTTTACTGATTGTGATTCCTGTCTTGCAGTCGAAATCGTCTCTGAAACTCTGGCCGTGGCGCAGGTGGAAACAAGCATATCGGATTTCCGGGCGTTTCTGACGGCGACAAACCGGTCCGCGCCGACAGGGTGTTTTACGCATGTCGCAGGCAGCCAGTCGATCTGGAGTTATGGTTCATCTGCAAGCTTTGATGCGCCGGGCTATGATGTGTCTGATGATATGCCCGCCGTGTGCGTTTCTTTCGATGAGGCGCAGACCTTTGCGCAATGGATGAGTGATCGAACAGGCGAGAATTACCGTTTGCCAACAGCTGAAGAGTGGCTGGCGATTGCGGGTGAGGCCGGGTCAGCGCTGATGTCATGCGGTGCAAACTTCGCCGACGAGACGCTGGGTGCTGAAGACGTGCAGACGAGCCTGTTCAGCTGTTCTGATGGGTCTGCCTTTACGACGTCTCCATCCGGAGATGGCGTGTCAGGCATGTATGGCAATGTCGCAGAATGGGTGGTGGACTGCGATGAGGGCGATTGTTCCCGGCGTCTGGCCATGGGTGGGTCCTGGGTGTCCGGCCCCGAGCAGATACGAAGCAGTTTTCGAGAGGTTTTTTCTCCAAATAGTCGTTCAAGCACTTTGGGCTTCCGACTGGTCAGAGAAGTAGAATAGTCGGCGTGATCGCTATTCTGGGTTAACCTTTGGCCGTATCCAGAGTGGAAAAAACGCTTTGATACCGGCTATATGCCAACAAACGGGCCGACAATCTTAATGAGAGATTGAATATACATCATAAAGTGAAGCGCCGGATTTTCCGAAATCCTGTTGATTTGGCGATAGTTTAGACGCTCGAACTGCTAGTATGAGCCGCCTGAATGAATTCGTTTTTCAAAAATAGATCTGGCAATGTCGCCATGATTTTTGCGCTTTGCCTGATCCCTATTGTGGTTCTGATGGGCGGAGCGATTGATTTTTCGCGTCAGCGCGGGACAGAGGGCTTTGCGCAGGACGCCCTTGACGCAGCGCTGTTGGCCATTGCGCCAGAGGCCGCAGGGAAGTCTGAAGGGCAGCTCACTCAGGAAGGCCGCCGCTGGTTTGAAAACCACCTTCAGGGCGCCGGCAATATGGATATTGACGGGTTTCGCATCGTCGTTGATGGGGACAATCTCACCGCCTATGTCGACGGCCATGTGGATACCGCATTTCTGGGGCTGATCGGCATTACGGAAATGGAAGTGCACCGCACAGCGTCGGTCACGATTGGTCTCACCAAGGTGGAGATCGTCATGGTGCTGGATACGACCGGTTCCATGATGGCAACGCCAGCAGGCCAGTCGCAGACAAAGCTTGAAGCCCTTCAGGATGCTTCGCTCGATATGGTGAACACCCTTTCCGGGCTATCAAATGGCGATGGCAATATCGTCATGGGCATGGTGCCGTTCGCGACCTATGTGAATGTAGGTCCGGACAACATCGATGCGAACTGGATGGATACCGATGCGCGCTCGCCCGTGCATGCCGACAATCTGGTTGAGGGGTTGAACCGTTTCGACCTTTATGAGCACCTTGGATATGCATGGAAAGGTTGCGTCATGGCGCGCCCTGCGCCGCACGACGTGCAGGATACGCGTCCGCGTACGAGCCGCCCGGAAACGCTGTTTGTCCCGATCTTTCATCCGGATGAGCCGGATTCCCGCTATCGCCGGTTTGAAGAATATCCGAATAATTTTGTGGATGATGCGACTTCGCTCGGCTCCGGATTTCTGGATATTGGCAACCCTGTAAAATATGGCCTGCCGCTGGGCGTACTGAGCCTGATCGATGGGCTCTCTAACGGCGCGGTGAATCGTCTGCTGAACGAAGATGACGATGACGACGACGAATGCGAAGATGATGATGATGACAATTATGGGCAAGGCCAGGAATGCAATAACGGGATCGGCGCCACGGTTGATGTCTTAAACCCTGCAAACTGGAGTGAAGTAGATACGAACCGCAATTATCAGTATTACAGCGATGTGACCACGGAAATCGGCCCAAGCTTTGCCTGTGAAATGCCGCCAGTCGTGCCGCTGACCACAAACTTCCAAACTCTTCGCAATAGCGTGAACTCTCTCACGGCTTCGGGGTCTACCAACATCGCGCAAGGCGTTGTCTGGGGCTGGCATGCGCTATCGCCAAGCGCGCCTCTTCAGGAAGGCGATGAATATTCTGATCGCGTGCAAAAGGTGATGGTTGTCCTTTCTGACGGTAACAACGTGGTTGTTGCGCGCGACGGTCACCCAGGCGGCTCTGACTTCTCAGCCTATGGCTATATGGAGAACGAACGTCTTGAAGGCGTTGATGGCCGGTATGACACTAATGAAATCATGGAGGCCATGGATGAGCGTACACTGCTGGCGTGTCAGAACGCCAAAGATGCAGGCGTGCGTATCTTCACCATTCGGCTGTCGCTGGAAGATGAGCGGTCTGAAGAATTGCTGACGGCCTGCGCCAGCAGCCCGGAGGACTTTATTGATGTGCAGGAGTCTGACCGTCTGGATGATGCTTTCCGCCAGATCACGGAGCGTATTTCAACGCTGTATCTGTCTCACTAGGGCGTATGATTTAGATATACGCTCTAAACCAAACAGCTGCAGACATGCCGCCGGGCTTTGCCCGCCCGGCCGGAGCCGCTGCTCGGCGTGCAGCCCTGAGCGCGCTCTATATTTTCCGGAGATAGCCGGAAAATGAGAGCAAATTATAAAAGACGACTGAGAGGCCACCAATTGCAGCCTGATGCGCAATTGGTTCATTCAAGGTGGATGAGAGATGGGACACAATTCTCGTCTAAAATTGATCCACTGGATCAATTATAAGGTCGAGAATGGTGGGCGGTACAAGGATCGAACTTGTGACCCCTACGATGTCAACGTAGTGCTCTCCCGCTGAGCTAACCGCCCACATTTGGCTGGGCCTGACAAGCAGGTCCGGCGAGAAGCGGTCATAAATCACAAAGCAGGCTGGCACGTCAATTCCCAAAATCGCAAAATACACGCCTCAATGTGTCAGAGCGCCGGACGTGAAATGTCTGAAGAGAATTCTACCGCGCATCTTAGGGTAAATTTCACGACATTCTGCTTTAACCATGCCTTGAAATGACGAGAAAAATCATTGGTTTGGGGCGTAAGATGCGTTTTGCGGGATGGGTTTCAGCGAGTGCTCTGATGGGGGCGGCGATCGGCTGTGCGCCTCTTGCGCAGGCTGACCTTCCGCAGAATTACATCGCCCTCCTGCAGGAGGCTGATAACCGTGACCTGCCTGCCGACCGTTTTCTCGAAACAGCTGATATGGTCGCAGTTCTGGTGGAAGGTGGCCGCGCCGCCGTGCATCAGGCTGTGCTGGATCATATTCCTGACCGCGCGGGCGATGTCGCCGACTGGCCTTTGCCTGAGCCGGAGCCCGTTGCGCCCGAGCCAGAAACTGAGCCGAGCGCTGCGCCAGCAGAAACTCACGAAACCCGCAGTCTGGGCGAAGGCCCTGTTTCGATTTCGGGTGGACCGGGAGATTCCAGCGGCTGGCTTGCCGGGTCGCTCAGCCGAATGCGCGACGATAGCTGGTCGGGTCATTTCCGAGCCGGTGTTCAACTGGCGCGCGGCAATACTGATCTGACCCATTTCAACTTCGCAGTCGAGCTTGATCGGGAACTGGAAAAAGGCTGGCGGATCGACAGCCAGTTTGAATATTTCATCTCTGACCAATCCGATCAGCTGACGCAGGATGACTGGCTGGTGGAACTACGGGCCTCTCGCATTCTGGATAGTGGTATCGGCTATTATGCGGGCGGGTCTTATGAGCGTGATCTTGTCGGCATTTATAACAATTCGGCCTTCTTTACCGCAGGTGCCATCTGGCACGTATTGGATGGCGAGCGTGTCGACTGGGGGCTTCGCGGCGGTGTGGGGCAACGTTATCGCGAATATGCTCTGTCCGGAGAAACCACGACGGACTGGGTGCTGGAAGGCGGCTCAAGCTTCAGCTTTGATATTTCGGACACGACGCGATTTGGATCAGAGACCACGGCCTATCTGGGCGGGGGCTCGCGCATTGACCAGCGCTTCACGCTGACGACGCGCATTTTCGAAGACTGGGCGGTGCAGACTGCGCTTCGCATTGAACGAGAGTTTGAGGACCAGTCCACGCATGATGAGACCGATGCGCGGCTAGATGTATCGCTGCTCTATTCTTTTGGCGGTTAAGCGCCGGAAAGCCGTTGAGACAAGGTCACCGCAAGGCTGGTGGCAATGTTCAGGCTGTCGACCTCATGTGTCATCGGAATGCGAATGGCGATTCCCATATCGATGAGATGCTGACTAAGGCCGGGGCCTTCCGGGCCGAGCACGATTGCCAGCTTTTCAGGGCGATCAGCCTCATAAAGGGACATGGCTTTTTCACCCGGCGTAAGTGTCCAGATATCGAAGCCGGCCCGTTTTAGCCCCTCAAGAATTTCAACTGCCGTCAGGCCGTGGAAAAACGGCATCCAGAGCGCTGTGCCCGCCGACACGCGAATGGCCTTGCGATAAAGCGGATCACAGCTTTCTGTATCCAGAATAATCCCATCACCGCCTAGTGCCGCCGCATTGCGGAAGACCGCGCCCGCATTGTCGTGATTGGACAGACCAATGCAGACGACGAGCGTCGCAGGATCAGCTTGTTCAGATAGCCAGGTTTCAAAATCGGGTGGTTCGGGCTTCATCCCGCAGGCCAGAATGCCACGATGGATGGGAAAGCCCGCAATGGCATCCATGACGGGCTGGTCGGCTGTGTAGACGGGAATGTTGCCGGGCAGTGCATCAAGAAGGCCTTGCAGAACCGGCACGCGCCCTGTCTCGATAAGCAGGCTTTCGGGCTGAAAGCGGGAACGGCTGAGGAATACCTCCAGCGTCACCTTGCCCTCAACAATGAACTTGCCATGGCGGCCCGTCAGATCGCGCTCGCGCACTGATACATAGTCGGCGATACGCGGGTCATCTGGGTCTGAAATGGGAATAATCTGAGCCTGCATAAAATGCTTTTGCAGGCTCAAAGATCAGGGATCAATCCTGAATGATCAGGATACAGCTGCGCTATGGTCAATATTGCGAATGACGAGGTCAACGCGGCCGGTTTCCGGTACGACGAGGTAAGCATCGTCATCAATGCGGACCCAGTAAAAGCCACTTGGTGCAGCCGGAAGGCCATAGGTGTAATATTCCTGCCAGTCACGCTCGCCGAATTCGACCGGGATCACGTCGCCGCGGTCATAGGTCATTGGCACGTCAGGTGCTTCTGGCTGGAAATAGTCTGAATAGTCAGCGGTTGTCGCGGCTGAGTTTGCTGCGATTTCCTGGGTGTCGTCCTGGGCGAAAGCGGCGGGTGTGAGCGCCAGAGCGGCAGCTGCAAAACCCATAGAAATGATCTTGGTCATGTGAATGTCTCCGTTGAAAGATTAACGAAGATTCACGCTTTCGGTTCCCTCGTGCTGAAAAGAAATAATTCGTTCAGAGCGAAGGGTGCGCCAGCGATGCTGTGAGCTGTGACAGATATGGATCTTCGTCAATTCGCGCTTCTGACTGGATCAGAATACGGGAAACCTCAGGAAGTTGCTTGCCAGCTTGAACAGACAGTGCCGGAACTTCTGTCTGGCTTTGCTGCAGGTTTTGTGTGGTGAGCGTTTCCTGAGAATTTTGCACTGGTCTTCCCCTTATTCAGTCGCATTTAAACGCGACAGATGATGGCCGGTTCCGAAAAAAGTTGAGACGCCAGAAATTTTTTTGGCCGGTTCGTTTCCCCTCCCGCGTATCCGCCAGTGAACCGGGGTGCGTGAGGTGCCTCGGCTGGGCACAAATTTTGACGAGGGATAAAGGGCATGGAAAAGGTAAAAAGCGGTTTTGGACGCGCTATGAAATGGTTCTGGATTGGTTCCGGATTATTGTTTCTGCTCGCGCTTGGCACATGTGTGATGTCGATTGGCGGTCTCGCCAAAGCGTCACTCGAAACACAATCCATAAATGAAGAATTCCTGGCACAAGTGCATGCCAATGGCCTGCCGCCACTGAATGACGAGATTTACGGTTCAGCAGCTTCTGACTGGTCGCAAACGGCGATTAATCAACTGAATTTCTATGTGCGCGGCGCTGGCCCGATTGTCTCTTCTGAGAGCCCATCTTGCACGGCTCACAGTGCAGAGCTGGGTTCAGATGGTCAGGCGGATTATGTGGAATGCGAAACCGTTCATACGCATGAGCAAACGGATGCGATCTCCAAGGTGGTCTGGCGCAAAGAAGACGGTGAATGGCGCGTTCTGAGTTTCAATTACGATATTCAGAATGCGGAACTGGCTGACCAGATTCTGCGTCGTATGGGACTTCGCTGATACAAGCCTAAAGCTGGGTGGATATGAAAGAAAAAGGCTGGCAAAACTGCCAGCCTTTTTTGTGTTGCGTTTAGCTGACTGCGCCGAGAGGAAGGCCTTCTTCCTTGGCGGCGCGCATCATGGCTTTTTGAAGCTTTTCAAAGGCGCGGACTTCGATCTGACGAATACGCTCACGGGAGACGTTGTACACTTTGGACAGGTCTTCCAATGTAACCGGATCATCCTTCAGGCGACGTTCGGTGATGATGTGCTTTTCGCGCTCATTCAGGTCTTCCATTGCTTTTTCAAGCAAGGTCATGCGCGCATCAAATTCCTGACGGTCGGCAAATTCACGCGCCTGACCCGGATTGTCTTCATCCTCCAGCCAGTCCTGCCATTCGCCGTCACCATCCTGTCCGCCAATCGGCGCGTTAAGAGATGCGTCTGATGCAGACATGCGGCCATTCATGGAGATGACTTCGTCTTCGGTCACGTTCAGGCGGGTTGCGATTTCGGTGACCTGTTCAGGTCGCAGATCGCCAGCTTCAATCGCGTTGATCTCGCCTTTAATGCGGCGCAGATTGAAGAACAGTTTTTTCTGAGCTGCCGTGGTGCCCAGTTTGACGAGGCTCCAGCTGCGCAGGATATATTCCTGAATAGCCGCGCGGATCCACCACATCGCATAGGTTGCCAGACGGAATCCCTTATCAGGGTCGAATTTCTTTACGGCCTGCATCAGGCCAACATTACCTTCAGAGACGACTTCGGCCATAGGCAGACCATAGCCGCGATAGCCCATTGCGATTTTGGCAACAAGACGCAGGTGTGACGTGACCATCTGCTCGGCGGCATCAGTGTCTTCATGCTCCTGCCAACGTTTGGCCAGCATGAATTCTTCTTCTTTTTTGAGCATCGGAAATTTGCGAATTTCCGTCAGATAGCGCGAAAGTCCCTGTTCGGGAGACAGAGCGACAGATGTCCCAGCCATAATAACCTCACTTGAATCCTACCGGCTCAATAGTGACGCACGGAAGTGACTTCAGGTTTCAAAAAAGGAATGCCCATATTTATGCAGCACTCCGACACATAATATACCCCATGAACGCGGGCGCATACTCTCCTTATGTAGGAGCTTTTTTGCCAATTTGAACCCACAACACGCCTTAAAAAGTCTCAACCATTGATGGATGGTTACTTTTAATCGGAATGCTGAATCTATCAGGAGTAGAAGTGTATTAACAATGATCCTGTATCCATTAGGAATCTCAGGTTCCTGGAAGACAGATCGTGTTTGAACGTTGGTTAGCATCCATTTCGCTGACATGGAAAATGGTTCTGGCTGCGGCTTTGCCAATTGTAGGGCTGATTTTTTTCTCGGCGACCTATTCCGTGACCCAATGGCAGTCTGCTGAGCATATGCGGAAAACGGTCGAACTGACCGCATTTTCGCGTACGGTAAGTGAGCTTGTCCACGAGCTGCAGGTCGAACGCGGCCGAACGGCAGGCTTCATCGGATCAGGCAAAGCCTCTGGTCCGCAATCCAGCCTTGAAGCACAGCGTCGGGTTACTGATGAAGTTCTGGCGCGATTTAACAGCGCCATGACAGAGTTCAGCGACCAGTTCTCAACCGCGGAGCAGCGCGGGCATCTGGCGGCTGCCGTGTCCGATCTGGCCGGCCTGACAGCACATCGCAGCAATGTAACCTCGCGCATTGAAACCGTTCCGGAAGCCGTGGGTCCTTATACACGTATGATCACGGACCTTATCACGCTGATTGCCGATGAAAGCGCCAATGTAGGCGATGCAGAATTGTCCTCTCCTTTCATGGCTCTGTTGTCGCTTACGCAGGCGAAAGAAGCATCCGGTCTGGAGCGCGCTCAGGGTAATGCTGTACTCTCATCCGGGCGTATGACGCCGCAACTTCACACTGCTCTTGTCTCTCTTTCGAGCCTGCAGAGAGATCTGTTTGAACAATTTGAGCAGGTCGCAGACGCTGAATGGACCGCTCGTCTTGAGGCGGTCGAGAGCGGTGAGGCGGCTGCGTTTGTTTCTGAAACTCGCACACAGTTGTTAAGTGCAGGCTATGGTGGGGCGCTGCCGCAAGTGGAAGCAGAAACCTGGTTTACGATGACCACAGAACGCATCAACCAGCTCATGGAAGTTGAACATGACCTCACCACCCATATTGAGGAGATCGCGGCTACAAAACAATCCGCTGTTCAGATGGGTGTATGGATTATTGTGGCGCTATCCATTCTGATCACGCTGCTGACAATCGCTGCGTCCTATGTGCTGATTATGAATATCGTTGCGCCGCTCACGGCCATTACAGGCTCTCTGGAGAAGCTCTCTAAAGGCGAAACTGACCTTGATATCGAAGGCACAGATCGCGGCGATGAGATTGGTGTTCTCGCCCGGGCTGCACATGAATTCATGGGCATGACACAGCAACGTGAGATTCTCGTTCGTCAGAATGCACAGAACGAGCATGATGCGCTCGTCGACCGGCGCCGTGTACTTGATACCATGGCCAAGGAAGTTGAGGGCGCGACTTATTCTGCGGTGTCGAAAATTGTTCGGTCTGCTGAAGAGCTGGCGCACAATTCTGAAGATATGCGCCGACAGCTGGAATCTGCGAATGAAAATGCGAAGAACGCAAATTCTGCGACCAGTGAATCGCTGGAGGGCACACAGCGCGCATCCGATCTGGCGGCTGAACTTAATGCGGCTATCGCGGAAGTTGCTGAAAGCATTATGCGTGGTGACAAGCTGGCGCGCGATTCCGTTCAACTGGCTGTCGATTCTCGTTCAACTGTTGAAGAGCTTGATGAGGCGACCCAGCAGATTGGTGACTTCGTGCGCGTTATCACCGAGCTGGCGGAACAGACGAACCTGCTAGCCCTGAACGCCACAATTGAATCTGCGCGGGCGGGTGAGCATGGCAAAGGTTTTGCTGTCGTGGCGTCCGAAATCAAACAATTGGCTGCACAGACCAACTTGTCTGCAACTCAGATTACTGAGCGTGTCAGCAAAATTCAGTCCTCCACCAAAACGGCGGTTGATGCGATCGGGCGGATTTCCGAATCCATCGAAAATCTGGGGGGTGTGACGTCATCCGTTGCTGCCGCCGTAGAAGAGCAGCGCGTCTCGACGGACTCATTCACCAGCTTCCTCAACACCAACCGCAATGTGATTGAGCGTGTCGCAAAACAGGTATCTGACCTTGCTGCCATTACGATGAAATCGGCTGAAGGTGCGGTCGGCATTACGCGCCGTGTGGAAGAAATGGCGGATGCATCGCGCAATGCGAATGAGGAAATTCCGAAAATCGTTCAGCGGGCTGTTTCAGCGGCCGACAATCGAAATGCACCGCGCAGCGAAACACACAAGCAGGTCACTCTGAAGAGCGGCGGACGAGAAATACCTGCAACCCTCAAAGACGTGTCAATTTCGGGTGCGCGGATTTCCAAGCCAAGTAAGGGCAATATGAAAGTGAAATTGCCGGATGGAATGGGCGAAGTAGACGCTCATACCGCATGGACAAGTGAGATCGAGTCCGGCGTGGAGTTTGAGGAGAAACTTCCTCTGAATATTATGGAGCAATTGATCGCTACAAACAAAAGCGATGTGGCCTGAGGGCTGACCAGATCCAACGTAAAACGGGGCTCAGTGAGCCCCGTTTTTTTGTGCAATGAAACGCCTGTTTAGTTTACGACACCGCAGGCCACGCGAGGGCCCGCGCCGCCAATTGGCTGGCTCATATGGTCATCTTCCATAGCGTGAATGATGATCGCGCCGCCGTCTTCATTGATCAGCTCTGCACCAGTGGTGAGTGAGGTGAACGCCTCATATCCGGCTGACCCATCCGCTGCGACCCAGATGTTTGGAATATCGCCGCCTTCAGGGCCTGCAGGGTTCAGAAGGCCGTGACCGCCTTCAATCTTACCGACATGGCCACCTGAGTTTGTGAATGTTCCGACGTCGGAACAATCGCCAACCTGGTGCATGTGAAGGCCGTGCCAGCCTGGCTCAAGAGAACCCGGCTCTACTGTGATGCGCAGAAGAAGTCCGTTCGGACCTTCAATAATATTGATGTCGCCAATTTCGCTGCCTTCGCTGCCAATCAGCGTGCCGCCAGCATTCATCATGCTCGGAATGCTTTCTGTTGTTTCAGGAAGCGCGGTCTCGGTCACTTCCGGTGTCGGCTCCGGAGCAGGCTCAGCTTCCTGCGTTTCGGCAGGGGAACAGGCAGCAAACAGAATTGCAGTTGAAAGTGCGGTTGCAGATAGAACTAAGCGCATGAGAAATCCCTTTTTCTGGCCAACGCAGTCTATCCACGATTGTTCCCGTTTTGCACGTAAATCCGGGAGAAATCGTCTATACGGCGTTACATCGCCCTGAGTTTAGCGATGAGTTCAGCCATGTCGTCTGGCGGGGGCTGTTCAAAGTGCAGCGCTTCGCCGGTGACGGGGTGATCAAACCCCAGAATATAGGCGTGCAGGGCCTGACGACGGAATGCGCGGGCTGCTGAGGTTGCCTCAATAAAGGCCTCACCTTCGCCAAAGGCTTTAATGCCTTTATGCTTGCCATAGACCGGGTCGCCGATAACCGGCGCGCCGATATGAGCCATGTGCACGCGGATCTGATGGGTGCGCCCTGTTTCGAGGCGACATTCGACCATGGCTGCAGCAGGCAGCCCGGATTTCTCATCCAGCTGACCAAAGCCTTCCAGCGTCGTGTAATTGGTAATGGCGTGCTTGCCTCTTTCGACATAGCCATCGCCGTCTGGTTCGTGCCAGTCGGCAGAAGCAGAACGCTGGCTCTCGCGGACGACTTCCATTTTCTTGCGATCAGATGATGACCGGTCAATGCGGGTCTCAATGCGGCCAATCAGGGGGCGCGGGGCGCCGCGTGTGATGGCAAGATAGCGCCGATCCATATCGTGGGCCTGAAAACGCGCAACCAGCCCTGTGTGAGCGACTTCCGATTTAGCCACCACCATGACACCGGAGGTGTCTTTGTCCAATCGGTGCACAATGCCGGGGCGTGCCACGCCGCCAATGCCAGAAAGGCTGTCACCACAATGATGTAACAGCGCGTTGACCAGAGTGCCGGACCATGCGCCCGGTGCGGGGTGGACCACCATACCGCACGGTTTTGCGATGACGATCAGATGCTCGTCTTCGAACAGCACATCCAGCGGAATGTCTTCGGCTTCCGGTGTGGCCGGCTCCGGGTCGGGCAGGGTGAGGGTGTAGCTCTCGCCTGCGCTGACTTTGAATTTCGGGTCGATTTTTGCACCATTGGCAGGTTCGACCTGACCATCATCGATCAGGCCCTTCAGACGGGAGCGGGACAGCTCAGGCACCTGACTCGCTAGCCAGCGATCAAGCCGCGTTCCGGCATCTGTCTCTTCAACGGTGAATGTATGTGTGGATGGCATTTCTGCGGTTTACGCAGAAATGCCGCGTTTGGAAACAGATTTAGCTCTGAAGGTGGTCCAGCGTGCCCGTGACAGCGCGCATCAGTGACGTCTCAGAGAATGGTGAGCGCATAACAACGACGCGATTCCAGAACGGTCCGAACAGAATGTCGAACACCATGTCGACATCATAATCCCGGCGGACTTTCTTCTTTGCTGCTGCGCTCGCCAGAATTTGCTTCAGCGGCTTGCGGAAATTCAGGTTGAGGTGGTTACGGAAAATTGCACCAGCTTCTTTATCATCTGCTGCGGCCAGAACCGCGGTTCTGAGAAGTTGCGCGCCCTGACCCGCATTAGCCATTTCTGCCATTGGGTCGACAATGCGGCTCAGTTGTTCTGGCAGCGGAAGACTGTCTTCCACGGTTGGGTTCTCCACCACATCCAGAACAGCTTCAACAACCAGACAGGCAGGGGTCGCCCACCATTCTGCAATGCATTGTTCTGTCGCTTTGGCTTTGTTCAGAACGCGCGCGAGGTCAAACTCGCGCCAGCCTGAATGAGCAATCTCATCGCGGGCAGCTGCCATCACAGCGTTGCGGGACGCTCGTCCACGGAAAACTTTTTCTTCTGAAAAACGTGGTGAGAAATCTACAACGGGGGAAGTTTCGGCGGCTGCGGTCAACATGGTTTCTGGTCTCGTAAATGTTATGGTTGCGCAGAAGCTGATCTGCACAATGGTAACTGCTGAGACCCCATATCTGGTTCCCTCGCATGGTTGAAATTTTTCCCGATTTTCGCCCAAACTCGGCCCAATTTCAGTTTCGAATAAGAAAAATACCAAATAAAACAGAGTTCTTATTGGGTGTGTATTTTTCACACACTGGTCGTGATTACAGCGAATACTGAAACGGGGGCGTGGATGCAGGCGCCACATTTTCGCCTAAATTGGTAAGTAAACGCTTACAAACTTAGTTTTGAGGATGCAGTCATGAGCCAGCCCATTCGCCGCCCGCAACGCGTTTACAGCGTGGTTATGTGGATACTTTCTTTCGTATTTGCCGCCTGCCTGATCGGCCTTGGCAGTCTTGTTATTCGTGACCTGCCGCGGGTGGAGACCCATCGCAGCCTGGACAGTTTTGCTGATCACGCCGCCCTGGAGCAGGCGCGTGGAGAGGCGGATGAATTGCGTCTGGAAATCTCGGACCTCCGCCGATTGCAAGAAGACGAACGCACTGACCTGCGCGCAGCACAGAATGACTATGAAGTCGCCCTGGAAAACCACTCTGTCTGGCTGGCCAACCGGGTGGTTACCGAGGCCGATGAACAAAACCCAGAAATTATCGCACGAACCGAAATGCTTGAGGCGCGCCGTGACGCCGTACGTGCGGCGCAGGCTGAACTGGATGCTGTTGGACTGTCCATAACGCAGATTGAGCGGGCTCAATCTGACGTGTCTGCCGAGCTTTCGGAGCTGAGAGCGGCGGCGCGGCCTGAATACGAGGCTTATCGGCAAGGGGTGCAAATGCGCGTCTTCCTCCTGCGTCTGGCCGTGACATTGCCTCTGCTCATCATATCCGGTGTGTTGCTGGCGCGCTTCCGTCAGAGCAATTACTGGCCTCTTTGCCGGGGCTTTGTCATCGCCTCTGCCTTTGCCTTCTTTGTGGAGCTTGTGCCTTATTTGCCAAGCTATGGCGGCTATGTGCGCTATGGTGTGGGGATTGTGCTCATACTGATTGCCGGGCATTTTATTATCCGCGCCATGATGCGGTATCTGGAACGACAGAAAGTGGCAGAAGCCCGTTCAGAGATTGAACGTCGCAAATCCATTGAGAACGATGTCGCGCTCAAAAAGCTTGAGGCGGGTACATGCCCTGGCTGTGATCGCCCGGTGGTGACAAAAGACGGTGTTCAAACTGACTTCTGTGCGCATTGCGGCATGAAGCTGAACGAGGATTGCGCCGGATGCGGAACGCATAAGATCGCTTTCCATAACTTCTGTCTGGCGTGTGGTCATGACTGCCGGGACCAAGCTGACCCTGCTTCAAACGGCGCGCCGGATGATCATGGCTTGCCTGTGCCTGTCTGATCGTGTGTTTTTGCTCTCCCGGTCTGTCATAACTTCGTCGTGGAACTGACCTAAGACAACCGGGAAACTGGACTGGGAGAGCCTCATGGATATTTCGCGCCGCCGTGCACTTGGACTGATCGGACTTGGTGGAGGCGTCGGCCTTACCAGTTGTGCGAGTGGAGCTTCTTCTGGCTTTAGCCGGTCAGATCTCGAGCGTTATATCAGCACCGTTCCGGTAAGCTTTGATCATGGCGTGGCATCAGGTGACGCCATGGCGGACCGCATTATCTTCTGGACGCGTGTAACGCCTGCAGAGCCGACAACGACGCCAATTCCTGTATTTGTTCAATATTCCAAACGGCTTGAGGCATTCGACGAGCTTGCCGAAGCGCGCATCGATATGAACGACCCATTCGCGTCCACGCAGAACATCGATATTGTACAGGATCTGACATCGACCAGTGCGTCACGCGACTACACAGTTAAGGTCGATGCGACCGGTCTTGAGCCAGACACAGTCTATTTCTATCGCTTCGCTGTAATGACTGGCACGGGTGTAGTGAATTCGCCGATCGCACGGACGCGCACAATGCCGGCGACAGGTGGTGACCAGCTGCGCGCTGCTGTTGTTTCGTGTTCCAACTGGCCGTTCGGATATTTCAACGTCTATAAAGCCATCGCCGAACGAGATGATGTGGATGCTGTCATCCATCTTGGCGACTATTTCTATGAGTATGGCATTGATGGATATGGCGGCACAGCCGGTGAGGCCCTTGGCCGCCGCCATGATCCGGTGACAGAGATCGTCACGCTGGAAGACTATCGAACACGCCACGCACAATACAAAACCGATGTTGATTTGCAGGCCGCGCACGCCATCGCGCCATGGTTCTGCACATGGGATGACCATGAAAGCACGAATAATTCATATCGTTCCGGCGCGCAGAACCATAACCCGGAAAACAATGAAGGTGACTGGACCGAGCGTAAACAACGCGCGGTTCAGGCTTATCTGGAATGGATGCCTGTACGTGACCCGGAGCCGGGCCGCGCGCGGGAAGCGATTTATCGCAAAACCGATTTCGGTGATCTGGCGACGATCTTCATGCTGGAATCCCGCCTGACAGGCCGGTCTGATGAGATTTCCTGGTTTAACGAAATCAGTGCCAATACGCCGCCTGCAGAGGTGCCTGGGATCGCTGCCGATGTGATGAACCGGGTGTCTGACCCGTCCCGCACCATGCTGGGTGGTTTGCAGGAAACATGGCTCGCTGATGGCATGAAGGCCTCTGTTGAGGGCGGAAAGACATGGCAGCTGCTGGCCAATCAGGTGATCCTGGCCACGGTGAAGCTGCCAAATCTGCCTGTTGTGCTGACGCCAGAAGAAATTGCGGCCATGCCGGCCGGATATGGTCAGATGCTGATGGGCTTCTCGCCGCTTGGTCTGCCGTTCAACCTTGATGCATGGGATGGGTTCCCGGCGGCGCGTCAGCGTCTCTACGATGCTGCGCAAGCTGCGGGTGCGAACCTCATCACCATCACCGGCGACACGCATACAGCGTGGGCGAATGAATTGAATGATGGTGATGACATGGTGGGCGTAGAGTTTGGCTGTACGTCTGTAACGTCACCGGGCATGGGCTCCAGCTTCCCGATTGAACGTCTGGGTGAGCTTTATGCGGACGCCAATGAAGATGTCGTCTGGTATGACCCGTTTGGTCATGGGTTTACGCTGCTGACACTGACGCCAGAACGCGCCGTGGCAGACTATTATAAAGTCTCCACCATTCGGGAACGTGAGTTCACCACGGATAAAGTCATCTCGTTTGAAACCGTTCTTGAAGACGGTGAGATGAGTACGCTGCGCCAGATCAGCTGATTGCGCCGCGGCTGAAAAGGCTTTAGGGCGGCGCAATGTCTGCGCCGCTCATTTATCATCCTCCGGCAACTGATCCGCTGCCTGTCCTTTATGAGGATGAGGCACTTCTTGTCGTGGACAAGCCTTCGGGGCTTCTGTCTGTGCCGGGGCGGTTAGAGCTGCATAAAGACTCTCTGATTCTGAGGCTTCAGACGGTGTATTCGGATGCGCTGACCGTGCATCGACTGGATATGGATACATCCGGCCTGATGATTTACGCCCGTAGCAAAGAGGTGCATCGCGCGCTCTCTATGGCATTTGAGCGTAAGCAGGTGGAAAAACGCTATCTGGCTCTGGTCTGGGGCCGCGTGGCTCAGGATGAGGGCGAGGTCGACCTGCCGCTCATCAAGGACTGGCCCAATCGACCGCGCCATATGGTGGATCATGAGAATGGCAAACCATCCAGAACGCTCTGGCGTGTTGTAGAACGGTTTGAAAACACGACGCTGGTCGAGCTGACGCCTGTCACCGGGCGTACCCATCAACTACGCATTCACATGGCAGAAATTGGCCACGGCATTCTGGGTGATTGCTGGTATGGCAGCGAAGACAGTATGGCGGCGCATGAGCGGCTTTGTCTTCATGCAAGCCAGCTGAGCTTTGAGCACCCGGCCACAAAAAAGCGCGTCACCTTTGAAAGCGACGCGCCGTTTCTATAACCTGTGCGACAAGGCGTTACTTTTTCTTTTTAGGTGCCTTCGGCTCTTCTACTGCAAAAGTGAGCTGAAGATTGACGCGGTATTTGTCGATTTTGCCGTTTTTTACGGTGACAGACATATTGTTCACATTTGCAGAAGCGAGCCCGCGTACGGTTTTGGAAAAACGACCAACGGCCGTCTCAATAGCGTCTTCAAAAGATTTCTTGGATTCGGAGAGCACCTGCTCTGATTTCATAACGGCCATTTTCAGCTCCTGCTTTTGCGAAAGTGATATTGAAGTCTCGAACAGAGACTGCAGGTGCGTCCAGTGCTGTATCTGCAAAATAACAGAAAATCAGCCAGTTAAGCATGTTGATGGCGCGTAGCTTCGCTCATTGGGCGAATGGTCGTGGATTATTCGCTTTTAATGAGACGACTGGTGCCATCAATGCGCCGATAGAAGCAGCTCTTCCGGCCTGTATGGCAGGCGGCGTCTGTCTGGTTCACCTTCATGATGATGGCGTCCTGATCGCAATCGGTCAGAATTTCGACGACCTCCTGAAAATGGCCTGACGTCTCGCCCTTAATCCACAGCTTGCCGCGCGAGCGTGACCAATAGGTCGCCCGGCCGGTTTCAATGGTTTTGGAAAGGGCTTCGGCATTCATCCAGGCGAGCATGAGAATTTCGCCGGTGGATGTATCCTGCGCGATGGCAGCGATGAGGCCATTAGAGTCAAAACGAGGACGAAACTCTTCAGTTTCGTCCTGTTCTTTTCCGGAAAGTGGCGGTTGGAAAGTCATAACCGCCTTATGCGCCGAAGCTTATTTGCCTGCAAGGCGCAGGAAGCGGTCGCGCTTGTCTTTGTCTGTTTTGAAAACGCCCGTGAACTGGGTGGTGATCGTAGAGACGTCTGGGTGGTGAACGCCGCGCGTCGTCATGCACTGGTGTTTCGCATCGATAAGAACAGCGCAGCCAGCAGGTGCGAGGCTCTCTGTGATCGCGTCACAGATCTGAGCCGTCATGGTTTCCTGTGTCTGGAGACGTTTTGCGAAGATTTCCACGACACGCGCCAGCTTGGAAATGCCGACAACAGACGCCGTTGGCTGATATGCGACATAGGCTTTGCCAAGGAATGGCGCCATGTGGTGTTCGCAATGGCTTTCCACGTCGATTTCGCGGAGCATGACGAGGTCGTCATAGCCCTGAACGTCATCGAATGTGCGGGAGAGGTATTCAACCGGATCTTCCTGATAGCCGGAGAACCATTCTTCATACGCTTTGACGACGCGCTTTGGCGTGTCGAGCAGGCCTTCACGGCGTGGGTCGTCTCCAGCCCATGCGAGCAGGGTGCGAACAGCAGCTTCGGCTTCTTCGCGAGAAGGGCGTTTCAGAGGTTCGGCACCTTCATACGTGCCGGGTGTAGTGATCGTGTCCATTTTGATGGAGCTTTCTATTCTGAGGGACGAGGGTCGAGCCGGTAAACCGGTCTTAACGCCCGCCCGAGTGAGTACCCTCAGGGCATTTAAAGTGTGATATAGGGATTATATCTGCCCTTGACCAGACTTTCTACGGTGACGTGGGGGAAATGGATTTCATCAATCCGTGATCTTGCGTGATTTTTTTTCGCCTCAGGGATATTCGGTCCCCTTGCGATACATTTCTAACGGTTCAGCCTGAAAGTCGTTCCCGGGAAAAGTATTAAAGCTGCTGAATGTCCTGAAAGAACGCCGAAATAGCTGTTGGGAACTATATCCAAAGATTTAAAATGTGTTTCGGGTGACCATTTGTGAACCATTCTGAAACCCATCGGAGCGAGGACATAACCGAGATCGGGAAGAGCGAGTAATTCGGGTTATGAATATTCTTCAGAGGTATGAACGGGTACTGAGGATTTCTCCGGACACGCCGCCGGAATACTTGATCCGTTATCGCGCTATCTGGTTGCTGGGGCTGCTTTTTGTGGCCATGGAGCTGTTCAATCTGGTGTCCATGAGCATCACTTATGGCCGCTGGACCTATGACCATGACGTGGCGGTTTATACCTCCATCGCCGTTCTGGTGATGGTACATTCCATGCGCTGGTTTAAGGCCTATCATGTATATGCCTTCCTGTATTCCAGCTTTGTCTTCGGCGGAATTGCCGCGTCAGCACTTCCGGAATCTGCGGGCATCAACTCAGCGCTATTGCCGCTTCTGACAATCGGGCCGCTGCTGAATGGCTATATTTCAGGACGCCTCGCCACCATTCTCTTCTGGATACTCGGCTGTGCTTTTCTGGTGTTTCTGTACTGGGTTTCGGTCACTCACCCGCCCATGATGGCCAATGGCAATTATGTGATCGAAACCAATCGCTTCACGAACGCGATTTATTTTCTGACCATTTCTGCCGGGCTTTCCACCATGCTGACCGAGCAGACCTTCAGCGCTATGAAGAAAATGCGGGAGAATGCCGAGCGTGCGCGCAAGGCGGAGGCGGCGAAATCTGAATTTCTCGCCAAGATGAGCCATGAGTTGCGTACGCCGCTGAATGGTGTGATCGGCCTGACGGATGCGCTGTTGATTGGTGATCTGCCAGAACGCGAAACGGAGCTGGTGCGCAATATTCGCCAGTCTGGTAGTTCGCTGCTTCAGATTCTTGATGACCTTCTGGACCTTTCAAAAATCGAAGCGGGCAAAATGCGTATTCAACTCGCGCCAACCAACATTGCCGCAACCATCGACAGCGCGGCTATGGGGTGGCGGGAAGCTGCACATGGTAAAGGTCTTGAGTTCACGACTGACATTTCGCCTGATCTTGTCAGGGGCGCGCAATTGGACGGGTTGCGTCTGCGTCAGATCCTGCACAACCTCATCTCAAACGCGATCAAGTTTACCGATGAAGGCGAGGTCGTGTTGAACGCCTATATCAGCCGCCAGGCTGGGGGTGCCGAGCAGCTTATTGTACGCGTCAAAGACACGGGCTGCGGGATTAATGCGGACGCGGCTGAGCGGATTTTTGAGTCCTTTGAACAGGATGACCATGCAAGCGATCGCAATTATGGCGGAACGGGGTTGGGGCTGCCCATCTGCCGGATGCTGACCGAATTGATGGGGGGCTGTATCTCGTTGGAACAGACGAGTTCTGCAGGGTCTGAATTCTGTGTCTGCCTGCCGCTGATTCCAGCTGAACTCCCTTCAGAGCGCAGGGTAGAGGACGTGGCACAGTTAGAGCTTCCGCAGCTCAAACTGCTCGTCGCAGAGGATCATGAGATCAACCGCCTGGTGCTGGCAGAATATCTGAAAATTCTGGGTGTGAGCTTTGATTTTGCCGTGGACGGGCTGAGCTGTATCGAGCTTTTGAAGGTCGGCCAGTATGATGCCGTACTGATGGATAAGAATATGCCACGTCTTAATGGCATTGAGGCGACGCGCATGATCCGTGAAAGCGAACGGCCATGGGCAAAAATTCCAATCATTGCGCTCACTGCAGACGCGATGGTGGGGGAGCGCGAAAAGCTGATGGCTGAGGGTATGGACGCGTTCCTCTCCAAACCGCTTCACATTGTAGAGTTGGCGCAGGTTCTGACCCAGACTTTGAATCTAAAGCCGTTGTCAGACTGAACACCCGACAGTGGTCTGTCGGGTGCCGGTTATGACATGCAGCATTAGTGCAGGCGGGATGAATACACCGTGCCGTTATCGTCGAATGGGTTTCGCATCGCGCTGTCGGCCCGCAGGAAGTTCACCAGTTCTGCGAACCCGGCAGAACTGCCCTTGCGGGTCTTAACTGCGCTGCCGAGGCGAATACCATGCATTTTGCCATCCAGATTGACGCTGATGACTTCATCACGGTCGGCGGTCATGAGCTCGGGGAGAAGCGTTTTCGAAACGTCTTCGCCTGCATCCGTCACCATGAAGTCTACGCCACCTGTGAGGCTTCGAATTTCCGACATCATTTGTGCCACGGCCTGCGCATCAGACAGGTCAATGGCATAAGGGATGGCGGTGCGGCCAGCCCGCCGGATAGCTTCCACTTTATCTGCGACGGCATTCGCATCGCGGTCCGCGATAACGACCGTCAGGCCAGCTTCGGTGAGGGTATCAGCGATCGCCGAACCAATGCCAGATGCGGCACCAGTGACAATCGCGGTCTTGCCAATAAATTCCAGTTGCATTCGTTCTACTCCTGATAAGCCCCTCAGGTGAGGCTCAAAGTCTGGAGAGGTAACGTGGCCCGATTGTGGCCGTTCCTATGAAAACCTATTACAAATCAGTTAGTTCTGGTTTCCAGGAAGAATTGCGCGTCTGAAATCTTAAAGATTCCAAGTCTTAACGCGGGCTGGTGATATAGCGCTGGGCATAGGTGCTGGCCTCTGAAAAGCCATGGCTGAGATGCTGCACAAAGCTTTGCTCGGTTTCACCTGCCACAAAAAAGCTGAATTCACAGTCGCGCGTTTTCATCACATTGAGGAAGGCCGCTGAGGCGCGTTCATCCAGCGCTGCGCGGGTGTGGCCGCCCTGTGCGATGCCCGACCAGTTGCGATTGCCACAGGCATAGCTCCACTCGGTATCTGGCTCCGGAGCGAATACAACAAGGGTTATCACCGGGTCACGGCCTCTGCGGTATTCAGCAACCGCCATGGTTGGCACCGGAACGGGCTGTGTGGCGAGTATTTCGCCAGAGAAGGGCGCAACATCGCATGATGCGATGGGCGAAGTGTTTCCTGCATTGCGCTGATAGGAACAGCTCACCATCCAATTGCCGATGGTAACGACATGGACACGGCTCTCACTGCCATTGTTTTCGGTCCGGTCATCGCGCCATGTACGTACATCCATCGTCAGGGGCTCAGCAGAGGGCGGAATATTGCCATTCTGTATCCGGCGAATGCGGGACATTTCTTCCATTTCAGGCGAGTTGCAGCCCGCAAGACAAAGCACGCTGAAGAGCATAGCCATCAGCGGCAGGCGAAATGTCAGATGTCCTTTAGCGCATTGCATGGGTCATATCCCGTCCAGGAGACAGATATTATCTCTCAAACGGTTTGCCGCGATCCAAACGCGTTCAACCAAATTTGCCGTAAATTCAGAAGGCTATTCAGGCGGGGCTGACCGGGTGACAGCCATAGGCTTTAAGCAGGCCAAGGAAGTGTTCCGGTGAAATGCCTTCAGCCTGTGTGAGCGTGAAGTCATGTCCTTCTTCGGCCAGGATGCAATAGGGCCGCTGACGGCCGGATCGTGGCAAAACCCGGCAGCGCGCATTCTGTGTTTCGCCAAAGGTCTCGATACGATTGGTGAGGCGCGCGGGCCAGTTTTCGCCGTCTGGGAACACGCCTGTGTCAAACCCCTGAAGATAGGTCTCAAACTCGCGCTGATGCACATTACACCAGACGCCCAGTCCATAATTCAGGCCCAATCCCTGAATATCAAACGGGGCAACGCATCGGATGAAAAAGGCCCGCCCCTCAAAAACACAGAAGTCTTCGGACAGGAAATTGCCATTCATGCGCAGGGCTGAGTTAGGCTCATAGACATCGCTGCCCGGCCAGAAATCTGGTGCGAGAAACATTAGCTCAGAAGCGCCCTCATGTACTTTGTCGCAATGGCCGCAAAGCCATTTGCCAGACATGGCTTTGATGAGTTCGAGTGCGGTTTCGCGTGTGCCTGTTCCGGTCATCATGTCCTCTTATGTTCGGACCGACCCTAGAAAGGTGAGGCGGGTGGTAAAGAGGCAAGCGGAAGAAGTGTCTGAATTTGCGTGTTACGGTCATTCAATGTGCGTTTTGTCCGCGAACAGGAACTGGCTTCAGGGTTCAAAACCTGCTTTAAGCCCTTCCGAACCTTTTTCAGCTTAAAAGCCCGATATGACACTTCGCATCTATGACACCATGACGCGTGAGAAACGCGTATTTGAACCGCAGGACCCTAAGCGCGTGACGCTCTATGTGTGTGGCCCTACGGTTTATAACTATGCGCATATCGGCAATGCTCGCCCGCCTGTCGTATTCGACACGCTGCGACGCCTTCTGAAAGACATGTATGGGCGCGGCTCTGTCGTTTTTGCGCGCAATATCACCGATGTCGAAGACAAGATTATCGCCAGCTCGAAAGAGACGGGCGAAACCATTGCAGATATCACGAAGAAATATGCTGATATCTATAATGCGGATATGGCGAGCCTGAACGTGCTTGCGCCGGATATCGAGCCATGGGCGACAGACCATATCGACGGGATGATCCGCATTGGCGAAAGCCTGAAGCGTAAAGGCTATGCCTATGTGACGAAGGATGGGCTCTATTTCCAGGTCGACCAGATGGAAGACTATGGAAAGCTCTCTGGTCGCAAACAGGAAGACAATGAAGCCGGTGCGCGCGTGGCCGTTGATGAAGGCAAGCGCAATCCATCAGATTTTGCCATCTGGAAGTTCGCCAAGGAAGGCGAGCCGGAAGATGCAATCTGGGATAGCCCATGGGGCAGAGGTCGTCCGGGCTGGCATATTGAATGCTCGGCCATGATCAAGGCAGAGCTGGGCGATACGATCGACATTCATGGCGGCGGTATCGACCTGACTTTCCCTCACCATGAAAATGAGATCGCGCAGTCTGAATGCGCACATGGCGAGACGCTGGCCAATTACTGGATGCATAATGGCTTTCTCGACATGGGCGGCGAGAAAATGTCCAAATCTCTGGGCAATGTGAAGCTGGTGCACGAGCTGGTGAAAGACTGGCCGGGCGAAGTGCTGCGCTATGCGCTCCTGTCTGGACATTACCGTGCGCCGCTCGACTGGACGACAAGCCTGCTGGAGCAGTCCAAAACGACGCTCGACCGGATCTATGGCGCGTATCGCCGTGTCTGGGGCGACGGTAAGCCAGTGGCGGATAATCGCCATGGCGTGCGCGAAAAGCTGATGGATGATCTGAACACGCCATTGGCGCTGGCTGAACTGAACGCGCTCGCCTCTGAAGCTAATAAAGCGGCAGATGAGAAGAATGAAGCGGCGATGGAAACCGTGCGCAATATGATGTTCGACGCCGGTCAGGTTCTGGGGCTTCTCTCCAAGACGCCTATGGAATGGGAACAGGGCGGCGATGGTGATGACAATGCACGTATCGACGCGCTGGTTCAGGCGCGGATTGATGCGCGGACGAATAAAGACTGGGCTGAGGCCGACCGTATTCGTGATCAGCTGAAGGCTGAAGGCATTGAGATAATGGATTCCGCTGGCGGCGCGACCTGGCGTCGTTTCTGACAGGGATCAATAGATCGCGCCGGTCCAGCGTCTGGTGGTTAGCCGTGCAGATTGCTCTGCATAAGGTAGCCTAGAAGGCCCCAAACAGCGAAACCACCGGCCACCATAAGAATGGAAATAACCCATTCCTTGAATGTGGTGGGTGCCTCTTCAGAAGGTGCATGCGTCTCATCATGCTTGCGAGCACCTGAGAAAGTCATGTCGCTCATTGTTCTCTCCCTCGGTTTTTCTTATCCTTTTTCATCGACCAAACGCATTTGGCTGATGGGTTTTGACCATCATACACCCAATTCTTCCAAATTGGAATAATATTTATGCTTTTGGTGAATAATAGTGGGGAAATTTCAATGCGACATCGTAAATCGGGTTTTCTGGCGTTGGTGACATCTCTGTTGTTACTGGCTGGCTGCGGAATGCTGGGACTGGGGCCGATCAATGCGACCGAAGCGACCATTTTTCTGGTTCGGCATGCTGAAAAGGAAACGGGTGCTGATCCTGTGCTAACCGAGGCCGGCGAAGCACGCGCAGAGCGCCTGGGCGCTCTGATGGATGAGGTTGGCGTTGATTACGTATTTTCTTCGGACACGCGGCGCACGCGAGCGACCGCTGCGCCGACTGCAGAAGCTGAAGGCCTTGAGGTGGTGATTTATGACCTCGATCAGATGGAAGAGTTCGCAGAAGATCTGCGGGGAATGTCCGGCACAATTCTGGTGCTGGGGCATTCTAACACCACGCCGGTGCTGGCGGCGATGCTGACTGGGCGTGATGAAGGCCCGCTGTTTGATGAAGCTGACTATGAAAGCCTCTTCAGAGTAGAGATCAACGCACTTGGCGAAGCTCTGGCCTTCCAGATGAGCTATGATGCGCTGGAAGAATATGCCGACTGATCAGCCGGTTTTGCGCTGGCTGGAGCTTTCATTTTCGACGAATGCGCGCTGAACTGAGGCGGTTTGTTCAGTCTGTAAATAGCCCTGAATGTCGTCCTGCTGCATTGGGCGGGCAAGGTAATAGCCCTGTAGAAGATGTGCGCCCAGATCGATCACTTTTTCCATGTGTTCGCGAGTCTCTACGCCTTCAATAACGCAGTCAATTCTCATGCTGTCGCACAGGCCGATCAGTGTACGGACAATGTCCTCGCTTGCCTGATGCTTATTGATATCAGCTACAAAGCTGGAATCGACTTTAAGCTTGTCAAAAGGCAGCAAGCGCAAATGGCTGAGGCTGGAATGGCCCGTGCCAAAGTCGTCGAGCGCAATCTGAACGCCTGCATGGTGCAGCGCATTGAGCGCTTCGCGAGCCTGATCGAAATCGCACACCAATGCCGTTTCAGTAATCTCAAATACAATACGGCCAGGATCGATAGGGCTGGACTGGACTACATTGATAATGCCTTCCACCGCATCCATGGATGCAATGTCGCGCGCGGATAGATTGATCGCTATGCGCAGATGTTTCGGCCAGCTGAGAGCCGCTTTCAAGGCTTTGGTGATCAGATAGCGGGTGACCTCAACGATAAAGCCTGAACGTTCTGCAGCGCGGATGAACATATCCGGTGGCACATTCCCAAGAATGGGGCTTTGCCAGCGGGCGAGCGCTTCAAAGCTGTAAGTGCGCCGGTCTTCTGTATGAATGATGGGCTGGAAGACGACATATAGTTCTTCATCGAGATTCGCCCGTCGGAAGACCTGTTCCATATTCGCCAGCTCACGGATTTCGGCTTCGTGCTGATGGTTGAAAATGACCGCTGTGCCCTTGCGAGCCTGTTTGGCGTGATAGAGCGCATAATCGGCGCGGTGGCTCAATTCTGCTGCGGTGTCTGCATCCCAGGGATAGGTGCACATGCCGACTGAGGCGCCGATTTCGGCCACCACTCCGGTCAGGCTGTAAGACGCGGCAAGATCGCGACAAACCATGTCGCCAATCTGTTGAAGATAGTCGATTTCTTCGCGGCCATCGATGATGAAGCCGAATTCGTCGCCCCCAAGGCGGGCAACGAAGTGTTCTTCGCCCAGTGTATTGCGGAGCCGTTCGCCCACTTCCATGAGAAGCTGGTCGCCTGTGGCGTGTCCAAACGCATCATTTACCGGCTTGAAGCCATCCAGGTCGATGGCGCCTATGGCGAGGCCGGAATCTTCGCGTTTGGATTTTTCCAAAAGCTCAGTCAGCTTCTGCTGAAAGCCTCGACGGTTTGGCAGGCCGGTCAGCGCATCGGTCAGAGCCGCTTCCTGCAGGTCTTTCGTGCGCTCCATGACCTTGCATTCAAGCGAGGTGTTGAGCTCAGTCAGATCGTTGATCAGTGCAGTATTCGTGAGCTGAAGCTCGAGAGACCGTAGCAGGACACGGTGATTATTTGTGTGCCCGCCAATCATCACAGCCCAGAAAATAACGTCCATAAAAGCCAGAAGCATGCCGGAATGTGTATTCAGAGCCAGCACCACGGCTGAGGGAAGAAGCAGGGCTGAAATATAGAGCCGACCTTCCCATTTCATCGGAGCGGCGACACCCGTCGCGCCCCCGGCCAGCGCGGCAATAATGATCATGACGAGGAATTTGATTTCTTCGGAAATGGTCACAGCGACGCTTAACAGGCCGATCCACGCAGCAGCTGCGCTGACCAGTCCCAATAAATAAATGGCCGACCAGCGTCGCGTGAAGGCCCGCTTTTCGTGAGGTGCAGGCGGGTGCACATGGAGCCTGTGCAGCAGGCGCCCCCAGGTCGATGCCCGTAAAATCGTAATGAAACCGACCGCGCAGAGCCAGTATAATGCGGTTTTCGCGGAGTAGGGATAAATGGCGATGGCGGCACATATGGATGCCACCAGATTAACGAGCACCATGCCCTTCAGGTTGGATGAGGCTTGTTCCAGAAGCTGATAATTGCGTTCCCGGCTCATACGGGCTTTAGGGCGCACGCGTACAGTCGGAATGTCGGCCACGGATTTTTCAGTGCTGAAGCGCTTTAATGCGCCAACACCCAGAAAATGCCCAATGAGCATTCTGAAATCCATCACCTGCCCTCGCTATTGAAGCGCTAGAAAAGGGAAATATACCCGCAGTCGGTAAAATTTCCGGTCAAAGCGATTCATAAAATTCGATGAATTCCTTTGAAGCGGTCTAAACTGACCAGATGTTGGCGGTGGGGAAATGACCGCAAAACCAGCAGTTTGGGGATATGGCGGGCATTATTCCGCAGATTATTATGAATTCCTGTCATTCAGTGGACAGTTAATCTTCATGGGGAGACCCTTTGGGTCAGATGTCCTCAGGGGGAGGTTCCGATATGGCCGGAACAAGCATTTTACCGAATGAAAGTATTGAATGGCTGAAGGCTGCGATTGCCCGCGAAGAGTCGAGCTATGCGGCTGCCAACCCGAAAAGCTCAAAAGCTTATTCCGCAGCCTGTGCCTATATGCCGGGCGGCAATACGCGGGCGACCGTTTATTATCCGCCATTTCCTCTGGCGATTGAGCGCGGCGAAAACGGTAAGCTCTATGACGCTGACGGCCATGAGTATCTGAACTTTGTGGGTGAATACACGGCGGGCGTTTATGGCAATGATGCCAGCATGCTTTCAACGGTTCTGGCGGCGATTGGAGAGCATGGTACGCTGCTTGGCGGGCCGACCGAACATGAAGCGAAACTGGCTGAACTCATCTGTAAGCGCTGGGGGTATGACAAAATCCGCTTCTGCAATACGGGCACGGAGTCCAATTTGCTGGCGGTTGGTCTGGCGCGAAATGTCACCGGCAAACCCGGCATTCTGTCTTTCAATCACGCCTATCATGGCGGGGCCATGGTGTTCATGGATGGACCGGGGCCATTAAACGCGCCCTTTGATGTGACGCTTTCCGACTATAACGACATTGAAGGCACCAAAGCCATTATCGAGGCCAATACGGACAAGCTTGCTGCGATCATATTGGAGCCGATGATGGGGGCTGGTGGCTGTATTCCAGCCGATGTCGAATTCCTTCAAATGCTGCGGGATATGGCGAGCGCTCATAATATTGTTCTGATCTTTGACGAGGTTATGACCTCGCGTTTGTCGCCGGGGGGCTTGCAGGCCCGTGTCGGCGTGAAGCCTGATCTGACGACAATGGGCAAATATCTTGGCGGCGGGTTTAGTTTCGGTGCCGTCGGCGGACGTGCAGAGCTTATGAACCGGTTCGACCCATCCAAGCCGGGCGCGCTGTCACATGGCGGTACATTCAACAACAACATTGCGAGCATGATTGCGGGCTATATCGGCCTCAGCGAATATTTCACTGAAGAGGCCTGCGCAGAACTCAATGCGCGCGGTGATGTGATGCGGGAACGCCTGAATGATATTGCCGCTGCCGCCGGAGTGCCTGTTCAGGCGACAGGCGTTGGCAGCCTGATCGCGCTGCATTTGTGTGCCGGGAAAATCCGCCGACCAGCCGACACGAATTCACCGGGCAGCGCTGAGTTCAAGCGCCTCTATCTGCTCTATATGCTCAATCGCGGCTTTTACGTAACCGCTCGCGGTATGCTGACATTGAACCTGCACACGACCGAAGGTTTCATAGATGCGTATCTGAAAGCCTATATCGCCTTTCTGGACGAGTTTGGGCCCGCACTGACGGAGGCGATCAGCGCAACGTCATGAACCTGACGGTGACGGTGTGCCGAGCGTTAAATATGCCAGTACAGCAACAACGCCGCCGCCAATCACTGCCACAGTCATCAGCCAGGCATAGCGTGGTCCAATCAAAAGAGTTGGCGCTGTGTCTTTCGGTTCGTCCGTTTGGCGTGGATTTGTCATGGGATACTCCCTTATTTGCTTGCCAATAAAACGCGTACGGGACCTTTGGGTTTCAATCTGCGTTCTGACTGGACATTCCCTTCGGTTACTGGCCTGACTGTTTTCCATGAGCCCAACGCATCCTTCCACGCTGTGCGCCCTGTTTGATCGCCTTGTTGAGGAGACTGCCGGCGAAACCGTTTCGGTGGCGGATCTTCTGCGTATTGTCGGTCCGCGTTCTTATGGCCCGATCATCATGCTGCTTGGCTTTATCGCGATTAGCCCGCTTACGATTATTCCGGGCGCGACATGGCTTGTTGCGCTTCTGACCCTGATCATCACGGTTCAGATTGTTATTGGGCGGGTCAGCCCATGGGTGCCTGCCAAGATTCTGAAGTTTGAGTTCAATCGGGACCATTTGCTGGCCGGCGCAAAAGGGGCGCGTGGTTGGGCGGAAGTCTTTGACCGTATTTTGCGGCCGCGCCTCAGCTTTCTGACCCGCAAGCCGTTTCTTCAGCTCATTGCATTGATGTGTGTTGCGGCGGCGCTGGTGACTTTTCCCCTCGGTATTGTGCCATTTGGCCCTGTTCTGCCGGGGCTGACCATTTTGATTTTTGGCCTTGGCCTCATGTCACGAGACGGAGTTGTGATCCTGCTTGCCAGTGCGGGTCTTATCGGCTCGGCTGTTTTGGTGTCGCGTCTTATTTCGCGATGGTTCGAACTCGGCTGGTTCAGCTGATCACGCTTCAGTGAGCATACAGTGTAACCCCCTTGCGCGCCCTGCACATGAGAACTATTCTCATATAACACTGTCTTAGTTGTCCATCAGCTGCGACACGTAAGCGTTAACGTCAATCAACGCGCAGAATTGAACGCCGCCCGTAAAGGGCGCGGCGCTCAGCCTGCGTGTGTCTGAAAGTGCGCGGGATGGGCAAACCAGAAAAAGGGACACACATGTCACTCACACTCGATCAATCCCGTCCACAAGCGCCACGTCAGGAGCGTATTCGCCATGACCTTGTTATGCGCAATCTGGATGTGGCCGAGAAAACCTATCTCACCCCGAATATGATCCGCATCGTTCTGACTGGCGAAGAGCTTGAGGGTTTCACCTCGCCCGTCGCGGATGACAATATCAAAATCTTCGTGCCGGACGAGACCGGCGCAACGGTGAAGCGCAGCTACACCCCCCGCGAATACGATGCGGTGAACGGGCGTCTGGTACTGGACTTTGCCGTGCATCAGGCGGGCCCTGCAACACGTTGGGCGCTGGATGTTCTGCCGGGTGACAAGGCGCAAATTGGTGGGCCGCGCGGGTCCAAACTTATCATTGGCGATATTGAACGCTGGCTTCTCATTGGCGATGAAACGGCGCTTCCTGCCATTGCACGTCGATTGGAAGATGCAAAAGCCGGGCAGAAAATGGTGTGCATCATCACCGTGCCGGGTGAAGCAGATCGCCAGAGCTTTGAGACGTCCGCGGATGTTGAAATCATCTGGGTACATCGCGACGAGTTAGGCGTTTCTCCAACCGATCATCAGAGCCTGATCGACACGCTTTCAAAGCTGGATCTCGGCGAGGGTGATTTTGTCTGGCTGGCCGCTGAAGGCGGCGTCACACGCAAATTGCGCGCGTACCTCATGGAAGACCGCGGCCTCGATGCGAAATGGATCAAGGCCACGGGCTATTGGGTCGCCGGTTCTGCCGACACAACGGCGAAGTTCGACTAGACCTTAACGGAAAGGCGGCTCGTCAAAGGAGCGGAGCTTGCGGGAATGCAGGCTCTCTGCGCCATCTTCTGCGATGCGTTCCAGTGTGCGAATGCCGATCTGGATATGCTCCTTGATCGCACGCGCATAGAAGGCATTGGCTGCGCCCGGTAGTTTGATTTCGCCGTGAAGCGGCTTGTCAGACACGCATAGCAGAGTGCCGTAAGGCACACGCAGGCGGTAGCCATTTGCTGCGATAGTGGCGCTTTCCATGTCGATGGCGATGGCGCGAGACAGGTTAAATCGCTTGGCAGACGTGGTGTAGCGAAGCTCCCAATTCCGGTCGTCAGTGGTGACGACTGTGCCGGTACGCAGGCGGGACTTCAGCTGATCACCCGTTTCGCCCGTTACCTCAGCCGCAGCCTGTTGCAGGGCAACCTGAACTTCCGCGATCGGTGGAACCGGAATATCCGGCGGCAGCACATCATCCAGAACATGATCATCACGCAGATAAGCGTGTGCGAGCGCATAGTCGCCAATGCGCTGTGAATGGCGCAGGCCGCCACAATGGCCAACCATGATCCAGCATTGTGGACGCAGAACAGCGAGGTGATCTGTAATGGTTTTGGCGTTAGACGGACCAACGCCGATATTCACCATGGTAATGCCTTGCCCGTCTTTGCGGCGAAGGTGATAGGCTGGCATCTGGAACCGGCGCCATGGCGCTGAACTGATCAGCTCAAGAGCGTTTTCTGTGTCTGCAGTGACTTCGACGCCGCCGGCCGCTGACAGGCTCTCATATTTATCATCCTGCTTTAAGCGCTCGACCGCCCATTCGGCGAAAGAGTCGATATAGCGGTGATAATTGGTGAACAGCACATAGCTCTGGAAGTGTTCAACCGGCGTGCCGGTATAGTGCTTCAGGCGCTGAAGTGAGAAATCCACGCGCGGCGCATCGAACAGGGAGAGCGGCTTAATGCCTTCCACATCGAAGAAGTCGCCATCGGCAACTTCATCGCCAATGGTGGAAAGCTGGGGTGTTGGGAACCAGCGAGCAATTTCAGCTGCCAGCGACATATCAAGGCCTTCGCCCTGTTCGGCATCCCAGACATAAGGGTATGGAATTTCGACACGGGATGGGCGAACTTCCAGTTCCACCTCATAGTCTTTCAGAAGGGGTTCCAGCTGTTCGCGCAGATAGCTTTCGAAGAATTCTGGCTGAGTGACCGTGGTGGAATAGGTGCCATGGTCTGAAAATTTGCCGAATGAGCGGCTGATCTGCGGCACGAGTTTATCGTCATGATAGCGGACGATCAGTTCCGGATAACAGAACAAACCCTGTGCGCGTGCTGCTTTGTCGGGGATAGTGCCGTTCTGCGTGAAGTCGTTCAGGGCAGAGCGGAGATTGTCACAAGCTGTCGAATACAGCTCTTTAAGGTCATTAATTGCTTTTTCTATTTTCATGTACAGCGTTTAAAGCCTTTGTCTCTTTTACGCAATCTATACCAGAAATGCTTTTTATTCCTGTGTACCGATACTGACATGGTTTCGTGAAAGCATTGCGAATCATGACCAGAAAGACGTGGAACCGCTAAACGCCCAAAAGGTGACGAATGGATATCACTCATCTCGACCTGCCAGGACTGCTTCTCATCAACCCTCCGGTTTATGAGGATACGCGTGGCCTATTCAGCGAAATGTTCAATGAGAAGAAATTCCATCTGAAGACCGGCGTTGATTTTCGCATCGTGCAGGAAAACCGGTCTATCTCTTATGAGATCAACACAATTCGCGGGCTGCATACGCAATTGCCACCCGCTGCGCAGGCCAAGCTGGTGCGTGTTGAGCATGGCCGTATTCTGGATGTGGTGGTGGATATCCGCCGTGGGTCACCAACCTATCTGGCGAGCGTTTCGATTGAGCTCTCAGATGATGACCATTGCCAGCTCTTCGTGCCGAAGGGTTTTCTGCACGGCTTCCGTACAATGGAGCCGAATACCCGCGTGATCTATGGTGTTGATGAACATTACGCGCCGGAGCTGGAGCGTAGCGTGATTTTTGATGACCCTGAGCTGGAATGCGAATGGGGGCTGACAGGCGTTGAGACGCTGCACCTTTCAGACAAAGACCGGAATGCACCGACCATTCACGGGCTGGACCATGGGTTCGTTTTCGAACCGGTCCGGATCTGATCTCTTCAACCAACGGGGCTGCCTGATTTCAGCCCCGCACGGCTTTTTCCCTGAAATTCAGTCTGCAGGTCTTGCCGCGCCTGAAAACTCACGTTTAGTGCTCATCAGAGTATGGGACAGCGTAAGGGGACACTTCCATGGCAGTAACAATCACACCGAACACAGAGCTTTCTGACAAGCTGGTCAAAGTCTCTGTCGACGCAGGTGTCGTGATCATGGAAATCTACAATGCCGCCTCTGGCATTGAGACAGACACAAAAAGCGATGATTCGCCGGTAACGCTGGCTGACCAGAAGGCTGAGGACATTATCCTCGCTGTTCTGAAAGAGGTTGCGCCGGGCGTGCCGGTTCTGGCCGAAGAATCCGTTGCTGCGGGCAATATTCCAGATGTCGGCGATGAGTTCTTCCTGGTTGACCCGCTGGATGGCACTAAGGAATTCATCAAAAAAGGCACCGATTTCACGGTGAATATCGCGCTTATCCAAAATGGTCGTCCGGTTATGGGCGTCGTATATGCGCCAGCGCGTAGCCATATCTGGGTTGCTGAAGGCCCGGCGACTGCCTGGGAAGCCGAAGTCGCACCGGGCGGTGATGTGCCAGCTGCCGCTGACCGCAAGCCGATGAAAATTCGCCCTCTGCCAGAAGCAGGCGTCACAGCGGTTGCATCTAAAAGCCACCGCACTCCGGAAACGGACGAATTCCTCGGCAAGTTCAAAGTCGCTGAACTCGTCTCCATGGGCTCATCTTTGAAGTTTTGCATGATCGCTGCTGGTGATGCTGATCTCTATCCACGCCTTGGCCGTACAATGGAGTGGGACACAGGCGCAGCACACGCTGTAATTTCTGCGGCTGGCGGTCGTGTCTTGACGCTTGAGGGAATTGACCTCACTTACGGAAAAAAAGAACGTGGTTATGACAATCCACATTTCGTCGTGTATGGCGATGTGGAACCGCCAAAGGCCTGATGTCCAAAAGGGCAGGGGCTGAAACAGAAAATTCAAGGGCGAAGCGTTGAATACATATCTGGATTTTGAAAAGCCCCTGGCTGAACTTGATCGCAAGATCGCTGAACTGGAAAACCTGTCTGGTGACGGCGAAGGTCCGTCCCTTCAGGATGAAATTTCTCGTCTGCGCGACAAGTCTTCCAAACAATTGCACGATCTCTACAAGAATCTGGACCCATGGCGGAAAACGCAAGTTGCCCGCCATCCGGAACGTCCACACTTCAACGATTATATCGCGCATGGCTTTGAAGAGTTTGTGCCGCTGGCCGGTGACCGCATTTTCGGTGAAGACGAAGCGGTTGTTGGTGGCCTTGCGCGCTTCCGTGGCCGGTCTGTCGTTGTGATGGGCCATGAAAAGGGCCGCTCTACAGAAAGCCGTATCAAGCACAATTTCGGCATGGCGCACCCTGAAGGCTACCGCAAAGCCGTGCGTCTGATGGATATGGCTGAACGTTTTGACCTGCCGGTTGTCACCTTTGTCGACACAGCTGGCGCTTATCCGGGTAAGGCCGGTGAAGAGCGCGGTCAGGCTGAAGCGATTGCCCGTTCTACTGAACGCTGTCTCACCCTTCCAACACCTATGGTGTCTGTGATTGTGGGCGAGGGTGGCTCTGGCGGCGCGATTGGTATTGCGGCGGCAAACAAGGTTCTCATCCTTGAGCATTCCATCTACTCGGTAATCTCACCAGAGGGCTGTGCATCTATTCTGTGGCGTGATTCCACGCGCGCTAAAGATGCTGCTGAGGCGATGAAAATCACCGCTCAACCGCTTCTCTCCAATAAGATTGTCGATGAAGTCGTGACCGAGCCGCTCGGCGGTGCACATCGCGACCCTGCGGGCACAGTTCGCACAGTTTGTGATGCGGTGGAGCGTAACCTCATTTCGCTTGAGGGCATGTCCCCAGCTGAGCTGCGCAAGCAGCGCAAAGAGCGTTTCTACGCAATCGGCCGGATGGGCGCCAATTAAGGCGTCCTGCCCTTGCGGGTCCTCTGAGGACTATTCTGCCTGTTGTGGCCGGTTCCATGCAGAGCTGGCCCTTCCCGAGACCGCTGAACAGCTGATGCGGTCTCGCTATTGCGCTTATGCCAATCAGAAAATCGACTATCTGGTCGCCACGCACGACCCGGACTACCTCGACGATTTTGACCGTTTACAGGCGGGCAAATGGGCGCGCGATGCGGAATTTACGCGTCTTGATATTCTCTCCACTGCGCGCGGTAAGTCTGGCGATGAGACGGGCATGGTCGAATTCGTCGCCTGGTTTTTGCTGGGCGGTGACCTGACCTGCCATCACGAGAAATCGACCTTTCGCCGTCTCGACGGGAAATGGGTTTATGCCGATGGTACAGGCAAGCCAGCCGCGAGCATGTTTGCCGCGCTGGGGCGCAATGACCCGTGTCCATGCGCCAGCGGCAAGAAGTTCAAGAAATGCCATGGGGCGGCAGGGGGATAGCATGGATTTGCGAATAATATGTGTCGCGCTGGCTCTAAGTCTTGCGGGCTGTAATTCAGCAGAGCGTCAAGCGTTACGTGATGTTACTCAGATAGTGCCTCTCTCTGAATTCAATCCTGATGATTTTCAAGACACGTCAGATTATGTCTGTCGCTGGCGAGAAACAGGAGACCCCGGCGAACCGTTTGAAGCCATTATAATCGATTCAAGTATTTTGAGTGATTTGCTGTCTGAGAGCGACCTAAATCGTCCCGGAATTGCTGCTACCTATGTAATGGACTTCCTTCGCACTTGTGAAGTAAGTAGCGATTATACGGGGTTCGACGTATCAAAACTTCCACCACCAGAAGGGCGAGATCCAGATTTCGATATAGATCTGCCGACAAGGCCTCAGATCGATTATTATCGAATTGGTCCTGAATTGCTTGCGACAGGTGATGCAGATGAAAACTATTGGCGAACCTTGCCGTTGGTACTTCCGCTTAAATTTGGGCAGCCGGTGAAACTTTCCTGTTTTTCCGGCGACGGTTTGATCATTGGCGTGGATTCCGAGACAGTGTCCCCCTGGACTGGTGATCAGCTTGCCTTCTTAAATGAGCATTCGAGATGGGTCTTGTCACGAGACGATCTCGCTTTTTGGGATCCCGAGTTTAGCGCAGAGGATATTGAAGCATTTTCTTGGCAGCCTTCTGATCTGGCGGCATTTGAAACCTGTGTTGGGCCTTCGCTTTATCAGTGACGTAGCTGAAAGCTACAGCAAGAACCGGGTCGCGCACTCCAATTTACGGTGACAGAACGCCTCTAAATGTAAGGAGGCAGGAATGCGCTTATTAGGGAAAGCAGGGATTATAACCGGTGCAAGTTCCGGCATTGGTGAAGCGGGAGCACGGTTGTTCGTCGAAGAGGGGGGTAATGTCGTACTCTGCGCGCGACGCGAAGATCGGCTAACCGCTCTGGCTGAAGAACTCGGTCCGCACGCTATCGTGCTGGCTGGCGACGTCGCCGATGAAGCCACGCATCAGGCTCTCGTGACGCGTTGCATTTCAGCTTTTGGTCGGCTGGACTTTGCCTTCAATAATGCTGGGACAGTCGGCCCCGGTGTGCCTCTGCCAGACACCAGTACAGATGACTGGAATGTGGTGATCGCGACCAATCTGACAAGCGCCTATTTTGCAGCCAAATATCAGATGCCCCTCATGCTGGAGGCGGGGCGGGGGTCGATCGTCTTCACATCATCCTTTGTGGGGCACACTGTGGGCCTGCCGGGCATGGGGGCTTATGCAGCTCCAAAGCGGGCGTTATCGGTCTGACCCAGGTTCTGGCGACTGAAGGCGGCGCATCTGGCGTGCGCGTGAATGCACTGCTGCCTGGCGGCACGCTGACCGAGATGGCTGGAGACGACCCGCAATTTCACGAGTTTGCCCGCCAGCTTCACGCGCTCAAACGTCTCGCATCCGCTGATGAAATCGCGCGTGCTGCGTTGTTCCTTTGCAGCGATGAGGCAAGCTTTGTTACTGGGACAGCAATGCTGGCAGATGGCGGAAACTCCATCTGCAAAACATAGTCAGCCAATAATTTCGGTTTTCCCGCCTTTTTCTTCCGCGCGTTTATAGGCTGGGTGAGCGTGAATGCGCTCCAGCCATGACAGGACATGCGGAATAGAGTCATTCATGCCACCTCTCGCGGTGGCTGCTTCCAATGGGAAGCTCATCATAATGTCGGCGCCTGTCAGTGTTTCGCCTGCAAAATAGGTCGATTTGCCGAGTTCATCATTGATGTAGGTCAGCAAATTGGTCAGCGACGGGGTCAGATAAAAGCCACGCACTTTGCCGGTGACCATGCGTACCATTTGTTTGATCGGGAAAGGCGGCTCGTTTTCCATTCGATTGAAGAAGAGCTGCATCATGAGAAGCGGCATCAGGCTGCCTTCTGCCGTATGCATCCAGTACTGGTATTTGACGCGCTCGGGTGTGCCCGGAGGTGGTTGCAGCCCCGCATCAGGATATTTCTCGAGGAAGTATTCAACGATTGCACCCGTTTCAGCCAGCACAGTGTCGCCATCTGTCACAATTGGGGCTTTGCCGAGTGGGTGCAGTGCGCGGTAGTCGGCAGGGGCAAGGCTCGTCTGCGGGTCCCGCTCATAGACTTTCAGTTCATAGTCCACGCCCAGTTCTTCCATGAGCCAGATGACACGCATTGAGCGCGAATTCTGTAGGTGGTGCACTGTGGTCATTGCTAAATCCCTCGCTAATCAGGAATGAAACTAGGTCGAATATTCAAAAGAGAAGCCCATTCTCTAAATCAGTGCAAACCGGACGCCCGCAATATCGAAACCGCTTGAATAAACGGCGCAGCCTGCACGTTCCGCGCGTTCCAGAATGCGCTCTTTATGGTCCAGTTTAATCTGAAATTCCGGGACGCCGCTGTGTTCGCTCTTCAGGAAATATACAGCCCCCTCTCTGGTCGGAAGTTCCAGAGCGGTGGTGAGCTCTGCGTCCAGAACATTTGCCCAGCGTGAAGCGATCTCCTCAGGAGTGGGGCTGGCAATGACTGCGCCGGTGAGTTCGCCTGGAACGGAGCATGCCTCCCAGTCCGGACCGCCCCAGCGCCAGCTTGAGGCCGGCCTCGGCTGATCAACGGAAACGATTGCGCCGCCAAAGTCTGCCGGGTGGAAATGGCTGGCCGAAATCTCTTCCAGATCGGCATTCCAGACGCGGCGAATGTTCAATGCATCTGCGCGGTTACGCGTCGCTTCGATATTAGCGACCTGAAAGATGACCATATATCCGCCCTCGCCAAACCGGTCGATAAAACGGCGGGCCGGGGCATCCGGACTGACAGGGACCACGACTTCCAGAAACTGGTCGCCAATGGCGAAAACGGCATTTGTCAGCCCAAATTCGCCGACGCCCGGGTCGTTATAAGGCCGGCCGAGGTCAAATATTTCCTGTAGCGTGTTGGCCGTATCCAATGAATTGGCGGCCATTACCAATTGCCTGATACGCAGATCAGCCATGTCTCTCTCCCTGATATTTTTGCTCAGGGTAGTTGAGGAGTGGGCGGGGTACTATCCCGAAAGTCTTATTCGAAGCGATGCCTAGCAAATTTCGGGCAGTCCACAGCGAGGAAACTACGCTCGCCTTCGGGCGATAGCACTAAGGCCGTCATCTGGCCGCCATAGACGGCGCCGGTGTCGATGCCGGTCGCATGCGGAAAGTGCGAGACGCCGGTCATGAAGGCTTCATGACCAAAAACGACATGCCCAAACCGGCCATCATAGACCTCAGCCCAGAACGGGTCGTCAGGGCCATAAGCGTCCAGCGCCAGGAAATGGCCCCCGTCTCGGTGGATGAACCGTGTCCGCCAGATCTGTTTTAAATGCTTGGCATACTTGTCCGTCGCGGCGTGAAACTCTTCTGGCGTGTCTGGAAAGCGAGAGAGATTTCCCGGAATACCGCCATGAACGGCTAGAATGCCATGGTGCTCACAGCGCCAGAAGGGCAGCGCGTCATCCAGCACCTGCCAGTCTTCATCGCCCGCATCGGCCATAAAAGCTGCGAGTTCGGGCGACTTGCGGGCCATTTCGCCAGCGATATGAGCGCCTTTTGCGTGGTGGTCGCGAAAGCGCAAATGCTTGTCTTCGTGATTGCCGCGCAGAAGGATTGTTTCGATATCAGAACGGTCTTTCAGGGCGCTGACCTGGCGTATAACGCCTATATCGTCTGGCCCTTTATCGACCAGATCACCGATGAAAATCAACCGATCATCCGTAGACGGATTAATGCGGTTTAACAGGTCTGCCAGTTCATTCGACATGCCATGCACGTCGCCAATGAAAACGGTTCTGCCTGTGGGTTTGGTTCTATCGGTGAAGACGGGCTCCTGAAGTTCGTTCGGTTATTGTTTGCGGTAATGGCCGCCATTGTGTCCGTTATTATATCCGCCATGGTCGTAACGGCCACCACTGGAATTTGCGCGGTCATAGGCCGGGTTGCGAACCCATTGGCCATTGCTGCCACGGGTGAAGGCTTCGCCATATCCGTTAATGCGTAGATGGGTGGAAGAATACTCGCCAGTTTGCGCATTGCCATTCATATCGGCATAGCCATTGCCGGTGGTGTCGCAGGCATAAGTGCGACCGGTATGGCGGCAGGCATTATAGCCAACATAATTATTGCCGATGGACCGTGCGATGGGTGTCGGGTGCTGATTGCTATGGCCAAAGCCGTTATAGCCGACATAGCCGCTTCCGAAATTATTCTGCGCCATCTGCTGATTTTGATACTGCATGTCATAGGCGGTCTGGGCGAGCGCCGCATTCATCATTTGCATCTCTGCCGTTGTGCAGCCGCTCACCAGAAGCGTCCCCGCAGTCAGCCCAGCCAGTAATTTGAATTTCATGTCAGCCGCCCCTTTGAATTCGTTACCAAAATCAGACCTGAAGCTTACATGAACGAACATGAACGGAAGGCAACAGGGGGACTATATGGCCCCTTTATTCCGCCGCTTCTTTCTCGGCGCGCATCAGATCGGCGCGTTTTTCGACCAGATCGACAATATGCTCGATCATGTCAGCGTTAGAGACATTGTGGTCTGGCTTGCCGGACACAAACATTTTGCCCGCATCCTTGCCGCCACCGGTAAAGCCGAGATCGGTGAGGGCCGCTTCGCCGGGGCCGTTTACAACACAGCCAATAATCGAAAGTGAGATCGGCTCTGAAATATGCGCGAGGCGGTTTTCCAGTGTCTCAACGGTTTTGATCACATCAAAGCCCTGACGCGCACAGCTTGGGCAGGCAACAATGTTCACGCCGCGTGTGCGAAGGCCCAGACTTTTCAGCATTTCAAAGCCGACTTTGACCTCTTCAACCGGGTCCGCAGAGAGCGAAACGCGGATCGTATCGCCAATGCCTGCCCATAGAAGAGAGCCCATGCCGATGGAGGATTTCACCGTGCCGGTACGAAGGCCACCAGCCTCGGTGATACCTAAATGGAGCGGCGCGTCTGTCGCCTCTGCCAGCTGTTGATAGGCCGCTACGGTGAGGAACATGTCAGAGGCTTTGACCGAGATTTTATACTGGTCAAAGCCATGGTCTTCCAGAATGCGCGCATGGTCGAGCGCGCTTTCCACCATGGCATCGGGGCAGGGCTCGCCGTACTTTTCCAGAAGATGGCGTTCAAGGCTGCCACCATTCACGCCAATCCGGATGGAACATCCATTGGCTTTCGCCGCGGCGACCACTTCTTTGACGCGCGCTTCAGAGCCGATATTGCCGGGATTGATGCGCAGGCAGGCCGCGCCTGCATCAGCCGCTTCAATGCCGCGTTTATAATGGAAGTGAATGTCCGCAACGATCGGGACCGGGCTCTCTTTACAGATGCGCGGCATGGCGGCGGTGGATTCTTCGGTTGGGCAGGAGACGCGCACAATGTCTGCGCCCGCTTCAGCAGCGGCATTGATTTGCGCTAGCGTGGCATCGGCATCTTCTGTCGGCGTGTTCGTCATGGTCTGAACGGCGATCGGTGCGTCGCCGCCTACCGGTACATTCCCCACCATAATCTGGCGGGATTTGCGTCGCTCAATATGGCGCCAGGGGCGAATGGCCTGCATGGAACTCTCCGAGGGCTTTCCTTTTCCTTACATGGCGACAGATTGCGTCCGGGTAAAGGCATAACCGGGAAGAAAGCGTGCGCAGGCCTGCGCAATCGCAGGGCGCAAAGCCGCCTCACTAAAGTCATACATATAAGTGCATTGACGCGGCGCGATTAAAGGAGAAAAAGGCGGCGAATAGCAGCTTTCAGGAGGTTGAAATGCGCATGTCGAAACGGGGCGAGGTCGCTCCCTTCATCGTTATGGATGTGATGGAAGCGGCAGCGCGAGCGGAAGCGGCGGGTCGCCATATTATTCATATGGAAGTTGGCCAGCCGGGAACCGCAGCTCCGAAGGCAGCGCGTGAGGCTGTGTCCCGCGCTATGGACGGTGGTCCGCTTGGCTATACGGGTGCGCTCGGCCTGCCAGCACTGCGTAAGCGTATCTCGCAGCTATACCGTGACTGGTATGATGTGGATGTCAGCTCGGACAGGATTGTCGTCACGCCGGGTTCTTCCGGCGGGTTTACGCTGGCCTTTACGTCACTGTTTGATGAGGGCGCGCGTATTGGCATCGGTGCGCCGGGATACCCGTCTTACAAGGCGATCATTCAGGCGCTCAGCCTTGAGACGGTCTCTATTCCTTGCGCGGAGGAGAACCGGTATCAGCCTGTGCCGTCTGATCTGCCGAAGAATCTGGATGGCCTTCTGGTGGCTTCACCGACCAATCCTTCGGGTACGATGCTCGACCGACCTGCGCTGACCGGGCTGATTGATGCCTGCAATGATATGGGCGCGGCTTTTATCTCGGACGAGATTTATCACGGCATTGAATATGAGCGTAAAGCCGTCACCGCGCTGGAAGTGACGAATGAGGCGTATGTCATCAATTCCTTCTCCAAATACTTCTCCATGACGGGGTGGCGTGTGGGATGGATGGTGGTGCCGGAAGATCATGTGCGCCGCGTTGAGCGCCTCATGCAGAACTTCTTTATCTGCGCGCCGCATGCGAGCCAGATTGCAGCGCTTGCTGCCCTCGATGCCAGTGATGAACTGGTGGAGAATATGAAAGTCTATACGCGTAATCGCCAGCTTATGCTGGACGGTTTGCCAAAGGCTGGTTTTACGAAGGTCGCGCCTCCGGATGGAGCGTTCTTTGTCTATGCCGATGTGTCTGACCTGACAGATGACAGCAATGCGTTTGCGGCTGAAATTCTTGAAAAGGCCGGTGTGGCGGTCACGCCGGGCATGGATTTCGATGGCGAGCGCGGCAATGGCACGCTGCGCTTTTCCTATGCGCGTTCCACACCCGACATTGAAGAAGGCCTGGAACGGCTCGCCAAATTTATGGCCAATCGCTGAAACGAAAAAATCCGGATCGTCTGATCCGGATTTTTTAATTCTGTCTGGTTTGCGTGTCGCTTAGTGCGCCATGCGGTCTGCGTCTTCGGCAGACATTTCCAGGCTCGCACGCAGCTCAGCTGCTGCATTGTCGATATCCATGGTGTAGAGCGGTTGGTCCGTCTGGCCTACCGGAGCCAGAGGCTCTCCATCAACAACCCATGAGAACGCGCCCGCATCCTGCGTTGTGAGTGTCCAACCTGCACCTACGCGAAGGTCATAAACCTCACCGCGAGAGAATTGGCGGTCCACGAAGAGTGTACCATCTGCGCCGCGGATCTCGATCCATGCACGACGGTCTGCGCGGATTTCAAGATTGAAGGCATTCATCGCAGCGCTAAGCGCCGGAGACGCCGTTACAGGCAGACGTGAGCCGACTTCGCGGTAATCACGATTGGTCGGAATGCTTGGCGTATGCGCGACGACCGGCGTTTCGGCTGGTGTCGTGATGAATTTGTATCCAGCGAAGAACAGGCCACCCGCCACAACAATGCCTACAGCCGCAAGGCCGAGCTTGATCATAGGCTTGATGAATTTGTTTTCGGACTTCGGAACGGTAACCTGTTCCGGTGCAGAATGAGCCAGCACACCGCACTGCTCGTTGAAGCGTTCAACGCATTCAGCCGGGTTCATATCCAGTGCGCGCGCATAGTCGCGAATATATGGATTTACGAAACCCTTTGGCAGGCGAGAGACCTGCATGGTTTCCATCGCGTAGATGTATTCCTGTCGAAGGCGCAGTTGACGTGCAATGTCTTCGATTTCGAGACCTTTAGACAGTCGCGCGGCTCGCATGCGTTCGCCAATGCGCGCATTCGGATCGACCGGCCCGTCTACAAGCTGAAGATGAGGGGGTTTTCCACTGGGTGAAGACGAAGCCGCCACGCCGGAATCGGTTTCAGCCTTATGGCCGTCCGTTGTTGTATTCGTCTCTATCGCCCGTGCCATGGAGCTGTCCGCCTTCCAGAGCTTATATTATGTGAGTGCCCGTTATTCCGTACCTTAGAACGTTAATAATTGGACATTCAACACGTTTTCACACCTGCGCATATTCTTGCAATAGATTTAACAAATCCTTTTCCAGATCGGAGGTTTGTTTTTCCAGAATCGCCTCAAATTTTAACGAAAGCTGGGATATATTTATGCGGCGGATAGCACGTTTTACCGGGCCAATGCCCGATACAGGCATGGAAAGACGTCGGAATCCCAGCAAGACGAAGACAAGCGCTTTCAGCGGCTGGCCTGCAGCTTCGCCACATATGGAAACCGGAATCCCGCAATTTGTCGCCCGATCGCAAATATCCTTTAAGAAAAGCAGGAATGACTTGTTAAGGACTGGATAGCGGTCAGCCAGCATGCGGTTGTCGCGGTCTGCGGCAAAGAAATACTGATGCAGATCATTCGTGCCGATGGATAAAAAGTCGATTTCGCCTTGCAGCTCGTGAAAGCTGAGCGCGAACGCAGGCGTTTCAATCATCGCGCCGACTTTTACATCAGCCGGGCAATCATATTTGTCATTCTTCCGGCAGCGCTCAACCTCATCCAATAGCATGGCTTTGGCCGCGCGATACTCGTCCACCGTTGTGACGAGCGGGAACATGACAGACAGGGTCTTGCCGCCAGCAGCTCGGCAAAGCGCACGGAGCTGGCGTCTGAACAGGCCTTTTTTGTCGAGCGCAAAGCGAAGCGAGCGCCAGCCAAGTGCCGGGTTTTCCTCGTTTGCATGTCGCGCATTGCGCAGAAGTTTGTCGCCGCCAAGATCCAGCGTGCGGAAAAGCACAGGCCGGTCACCAGCGGTCTCAACCACCTGAGCGTAAAATGACTGCTGCTCCAGGCGCGTTGGAAGCGTCTCTGAAACGAGGAATTGGAATTCGGTGCGGAAGAGGCCAATGCCATCCGCGCCGGATGCATCCAGATTGTCGACGTCGATATTGAGGCCGGCATTCATCATCAGCTCGACATGCACGCCGTCCTGGGTATCGCCTTTGAGGTCGCGAATAGCCGCAAATTCGGCAAGGCGCTGGCTGCGCATGGCCAGTCGGTCACGATAGACAGCAACCAGATCCGGTTCCGGGCGAATATGAATATGGCCGGTATCGCCATCGACAATGATCTGATCGCCGCTCTCGGCAAACGCCATGACGCGTTCAACTCCGCCCACCAGCGGCAGGCCAAGGGCGCGTGCGACAATCACGGCATGGGAGGTTGTGCTTTCATCTTCCAGAACCAGCGCGCGCAGGCCCGCATTTCGGTATTCCAGAAGATCAGCCGGGCCAAGACGGCGCGCCACGAGAATAGCACCATCATGATCAACCGAGGCTGTGCTGCCATCCATGCCCGCAAGAATACGCAGCAGGCGGTTGTCGAGGTCTTCAAGGTCGTGAAGACGATCGCGCAGATAGCTGTCCGTTGCGCTTTGCAGGCGCGCACGGTGTTCACGTCGTGCCCGGTCAACCGCTGCTTCAGCAGACAGGCCGGATGAGACAGCATCCAGTAATCGCGCGGCCCAGGACGGGTCATAGGCCAGCATGCGATAGGTTTCCAGAATGTCCCGGCTCTCACCCGCAAGCGGTGAGACGTGCTGGATCATCATGGAATCGACGAATGAACGCAGTTGTTCCAGCGCCTGTTTGAGGCGGTCTTCTTCCTTGCCGATATCAGTCGCAAAGAAACGGGCAGGCGGCACGACCGGGTCGTGCATATGGATCGGCCCCATGGCGAGGCCATCGCTCAGCGACTGGCCAACGAGCTCGATTGGACGGTTTGGACGAACGGCGACGTCTGCCAGCTCTTCGGAGCCGCTCTTACTTTCGGTGGTGACGACTTCTGCAAGGACCATGGCAATGGTCTGCAGCGTCTCCATATCCTCATCGTCATAGACACGGGAGACGACGTTCTGAACGGCCAGAACACCAATCACCCGGCCAAAGCGAAGGATCGGTACACCCAGGAAGGATGTGTACGGGTCCTCACCCGTTTCCGGGCGATAGCTGAAGCGAGGGTGGTGCGGTGCGTCCTGAATATTCTGAGGGCGCGCCTCAGATGCAACGAGACCGATCAGACCTTCAGTTGGCGCAAGACGCGTACGTTTGACCGCATCTGCCTGAAGACCTTCAGTGGCGACGAGTTCAAAGTCGCCATTTTCCAGACGCAGATAGATGGAGCAGACATCGGCCACGAAAGACCGGGCCACCAGTTCCACCACACCGGCAAGGCGCCCATCAAGGCTCCGGCCCTCTGCCATAAGCGAGCGGAGCCGCGTCATCAGAATGCGCGGCGCAACTGCGCCTACCGGGCGAGGAGGAGGCCTGTTTGGTGGGGCCATGATCTCTCGGTTTAAGTCCTCAGCTTCCTGCGTCTAAGCCATAAGCGGTGTGCAGCGCACGAACAGCGAGCTCTGTGTAGGACGCATCAATCAGAACAGAGATTTTGATCTCGGATGTTGAGATAACCTGAATGTTGATACCTTTTGCAGAGAGCGCGTCGAACATGGTTTTGGCAACGCCTGTATGGCTTCGCATGCCAACACCAATAACGGAAACTTTGGCAACATTCCGGTCAACAACGACAGATTCAAAGCCGATTTTGTCTTTTGCATCCTGCAGGACAGAAACAGCCAGTTCTGAGTCACGTTCTGTGCAGGTGAAAACCATGTTTGCCAGTTCCGGACCACGTGAGTCGGCCTGAACAATCATATCCACATTCACATTGGATTCCGCCAGACGGGAGAAAATGTCGGCGGCGATACCTGGATGGTTAGACACACCAAGCAGGCTGATTTTGGCTTCATCGCGGCTATATGCGATGCCGCTGACAACCTGTTTTTCCATTATCTCATCCTCATCACAAACGAGTGTACCTGAATTATCGGCGCCGGGCTCAGCGAAGCTGGAAAGCACGCGTATTGGCACCTGGTGGTTCATGGCAAGTTCTACAGAGCGGGTCTGAAGGACCTTCGCGCCGAGAGATGCCATTTCGAGCATTTCCTCATAGGAGATTTTGTCGATCCGGCGCGCTTTGGACACAATGCGCGGGTCGGTCGTGTAGACGCCATCGACGTCTGTATAAATATCGCAGCGTTCAGCGCGCAGAGCGGCCGCAACCGCAACAGCCGACGTGTCTGAGCCGCCACGGCCAAGCGTGGTGATGCGGTCATCGTCTGTGCGGCCCTGAAAACCTGCGACGACAGCAATTTCGCCAGACGCGACAGATTGCGAGAAGGCCTCGCCATCAATGTCACGAATACGGGCTTTGCCGTGCACATCATTGGTTAGGAGTGGCATCTGCCAGCCCAGCCAGGAGCGGGCTTTAAGGCCTCGCTTGCGCAGAGCGAGCGCGAGGAGACCAGACGTGACCTGCTCACCGGAGGAGACAATCACATCGTATTCGTCGTCGAAATTTTCGCCGACAACGGCCGGACCTGCAGCATTGGTAGCCAGACCCACAAGGTGGTTTGTCTGTCCTGCCATGGCAGAAACAATAACGGCCACGCCGCCCGGGTTGGTTTCGGCCTGTTTAGCGACCACATCAGCGACATGGTTTATGCGTTCGAGATCAGCGACTGACGTGCCGCCAAACTTCATGACTATGGGTGACATTGGCGTTTTCGGTTTTGTTTCTTTTATCTTGGACTAGAATTCACGACCTTGTAGGAGGTGATCGTGATTGGTGCAAATGCGGAGATGGCGTTATGAGTGAGAATTCTCTGAATGAGGCTCCTGAAGGTCTGATTTCTCCGAGTATCGACCCTGAAGAGGTCTCCAAGTTCTCCGCAATAGCGAGTGAATGGTGGGACCCCAAGGGAAAATTTCGTCCTCTCCATAAATTTAATCCCACGAGATTGCGATTCTTAAGAGAGACTCTGGTCTCACATTTCGATCTCAATGCCCGTGCGGTCCGCCCTTTGGAAGGGTTGAGACTGCTTGATATTGGTTGCGGTGGGGGTCTGATCTCGGAGCCAATGGCACGCCTCGGCGCCAGTGTGACTGGCGTTGATGCCTCTGAGAACAATATAAAAACGGCTAAAGTACATGCTGAGCAGCAGGGCTTGTCGATTGATTTTCGCGCAGGCACGGCTGAAGCACTGCTCGCTTCGGGAGAAGAAAAGTTTGATGTCGTCCTGAATATGGAAGTCATTGAGCATGTCGCTGACCCGGAAACCTATCTCACCGATTGCTGCGGACTGTTAAAGCCGGGCGGTGTGACGGTTGTGGCAACGCTCAACAAAACGCCAAAAGCGCTCGCGCTGGCCGTCGTCGGGGCGGAATATGTGCTGGGCTGGCTGCCGCGCGGCACGCACGATTTTTCGAAATTCCTGAAGCCGGAACAGATTACATCCTGGCTGGAGGCGGCAGGCCTTGAGTGTGAGCCAGCCGTTGGCGTCAGCTATAAACCGCTTGGTGATAGCTGGGCGGTCTCATCCGACACGGATGTGAATTATATGATTGTGGCGCGAAAGCCGGCTGGATAATCAGCCGGTTCATTCGGTTTATGGATAGATGATATCCAGAGATTCAGCGTCTTCGATATTGCAGACATAGCTGACATCCTGAAGGGCGCGGCGTGCTGCGCCCATAAACAGGCCATGCTCATTGGCGATCTGGTTTAAATCCCAGCCATTGTCCGCTGCGATCTGCATGAAGTTCACAAACCCCTGCTGCCAGCCCATGCCGCAATAAGAGCGTGCGCCGGAAACAATGCCCATTATAGCGACATCATCTTCGCGCAGTTCTTCAGACAGAAGTGCGAGGACGAGCTCAGACTGATTATAGTCGAGGAAGGACTGATCCGGGCGCGCCGGGACCGGCATAGGTACTGGAAAGGCATTTGGCTGAGCGTCTGTTTCATCCTGAACCAGTTGAACCGGTGGATTGGCTTCAGCCAGTTCGAGTTCAAGAGCCTCGGCCTCTGCATAGAGCGCGTCAGAGCGCGCAATCAGAAGAGGTATCTGTGATGCAATGGCATTGCCGTCTGCATAGAGGGCCTCAATGTCGGAATCGACGTCTTTGATCTGAGCTTCAATTGCTGCTGCGTCTTCTTCTGTTTCGGCCGCTTCATATGCCGTCACAAGTTCTGCACGTTCTGCACCGGCAGAGCTCAGCGCGTCATTCAGGGCGATAATGGCATCATCCATACGAATGGCTTCTTCGCGCAGGGTATCAGCCTCCGCGCGAAGCAGTTCCGGGTCGCGAGGCGTGGTCGCCTCCTCAGCTTCAGCGACCTGCGCTTCAGCCTGTTGTGCCATATATGGAAGATCAGAGCCCGCTGGAACGGTCTGGCAGGCTGCAATAAGCAGCAGTGCAGATAGTAATATCAGGTGTCTCACACCGGACTCCTCTCGTCTAATCCTTATGCTCTGTATGTTACAGGCGTAACAAAACAGAGCAATCGGTAGGAGAGAAGCAATATCCGGGCCAGCAGGGCGCTGGTGTATCAGTCGCCCGTAACAGGAGACGAGTTGAGCTGGATATAGCTCTGAATGCCGACCTGTTTGATCAGCTCGAACTGTGTCTCGATGAAGTCGACATGTTCTTCTTCATTATCGAGGATTTTGCAGAACAGATCGCGAGAGACATAGTCACGCACGCTTTCGCAATATTCGATCGCATCGCGCAGAAGCGGAATAGCGATTTCCTCGATCTTGAGGTCGCATTGCAGGATTTCCTCGACGGTTTCGCCGATCATCAGCTTGCCAAGATCCTGGAGGTTCGGAAGACCATTGAGGAAAAGAATGCGCTCAATCAGCCAGTCGGCATGGTGCATTTCTTCAATGGATTCATCGTGTTCTTTTTTACCGAGCTTCGTTACGCCCCAGTCATTCAGCATGCGTGAATGCAGGAAGTATTGGTTGATCGCCGTCAGCTCGTTTTTGAGTGCCTTGTTCAGGAACTCGATGACCTTAGGGTCGCCCTTCATGCTGAATCTCCTATTCTAAGACTCAGGAATAGCATTTTGAGCGCGCTCAGAAAAGGCGTCAGTGTAAAATTTTCAATTATTTCAAGGTATTGAGAATGCTAGGCGATTGCATTCTCAACTAGAGTATCAGTTGCGGATGCGAGTGATTTCTGTTCGCGAAGACGCGCGCACATTTCCGGCTTACACCGGCCACACTGGAACTGATTGCCATGGAACGCCTGAATCTCTTTTGGAGATGACGCACCGTTATCAATGGCCTCGCCGACTTTGCGGCAGTTCAGATTATGACAAACGCAAATGATCATGAGTCGCAACTAGCCCCAGTTGCGAATGAATGTCAATCAAAAGAGTCGGCTCTGCGACAAATGTGTTTGTCAGAGGATATGCGCTTTGCGCGCAGCGGCTTCGAGGTCTGCGCGATGGTCGGGATGAGCAAGAGCAATCATGGCCCGCGCACGCTCTTCACCGGAAAGGCCGATCAGGCGCGCGACACCATATTCCGTCACCACAGTGTCCACGTCATTTCGGGGGGTGGTGACGGGGCCAGTGAGTTCAGGAACAATGCGGGAGATCGCGCCTTTTTTAGCGGTGCTCGTGCAGGCAATAATGGAGCGTCCGCCTTTTGAGGCGCGCGCGCCGCGTACAAAATCGAGCTGGCCACCAGAGCCGGAATACTGGCGACCGGCCAGATTTTCTGAATTGCACGCCCCGAACAAATCGACCTGAAGCGTCGCATTGATCGAGATGACGCCGTCATTCTTGGCGATATGGCGTGGGTCATTGACGATGTTCACCGGGTGAGAGTTGATCGCCGGATTATCGTCCAGGAGATCATACATACGTCGATTGCCAAGCGCGAAAGTGAAGACGGTACGGCCGGGGAATGTGTTCTTCTGCCGATTGGTCACTGCGCCCGCTTCGATGAGGTCGACCATGCCGGGTGATAGCAATTCAGTGTGAATGCCAAGATCGCGCCGGGATTTCAAATGCCCGCAAACCTCATTTGGCAGCGCGCCAATGCCCATTTGCAGACAGGCGCCATCTGGCACCAATTCGGCAATCATCTCGCCAATATGGCGCTCTTCGGCATGGGCCTCGCGTTCAGGCGCTTCAAACAATGGGGCGTGATTTTCGATTATCCCATCAATCTCGCTGATATGGATCATGGAATCGCCGAACACGCGCGGCATATGCCGGTTCACCTCGACAATGGTGTGCCTGGCAGATCGCGCAGCCGTGCTCGCATAGTCATTATTGGTCCCGAAGGAGAAATAGCCATGCTTATCCATAGGCGAGACGGTGGTGATGAAGGTGTCGAGCTCTACATGCTGGCTTAAAAGGCGCGGGGCATCTGAAAAGGCGACGGGTACGAAATTCAGAACCTTGCGCCCTTCGGCTTCGCCGCGTTCGGCGAGCGCGCGCTCTGTTGGTCCCATAAACATGCAATGCGGATGGACATGGTCCATCATCTCATAGCGCAGCAAGGTTGCGGCGGCCTCCGGCATGGAATGGAAATACCAGAGCTTTAATTCGGTAAGGTTGCCGGCCTCAATCCGCTCATTGATCGCTTGTAAAAGGGCAGGCGGCTCACCCAAGGCCATACCCATGGAGATGTTCGTGCCGGATGAGAGAATGTTTGCGGCCTCTGCAGGTGAGCAAAGCTTAGAGGCATAGTCCTGTTCGAAAGGTCCGGTCATGTGTGTCTCCCCTTATCGCGGGAGAGTGTAACAGCACAGCGCCGTCCGGCCATATGACCATACGGCGCAGCTTTATGATTTATCCGCATCCTCATCCCAGCCGAAAACGTCTTCCAGACCGACGCCAAACACGCGGGAAATGCGAAATGCACTTTCAAGCGAAGGCGAATACCGGCCCTGTTCAATGGCGATCACCGTCTGGCGGGTTACGCCTATAGCCTTGGCGAGGGCGGATTGGCTCATATTGTCATGCGCTTCGCGCAGGTCTTTCACTTTGTTGGTGATTGGGGGATGTTTGGCCATGTCACACGCCCCGTCGATAGAAGAGGATGGTCAATACGTATTCGGCAATTTGTGAGGCGATCAGGCTACCCACAATGATGTGGAAGAGGAGGTCGCCGTCCTGTTGCAAGACATAGTGCCAGAGACCCGCAAAACATCCAAAGCCGAGTACATAGCCAGCGATATTGCCGGACCGGCGCAGAACTTGTTTGTCGCGTTCGTCCTCGCTGTCGTTAGACCCTTCCGGGTCTGTAATGCCGATAAGTGTGTGGGTGATGATCGCGCCAATGATCAGGGCAATGGTTGCAACCGAGGCCAGAGCCAGAACTGGCGGGGCTGTCTCACCCAGTTTGATCGAGATGTCCCAGATTGTTTTTAAATACCAGCCACCGATCACGGTGAGAAGTATGCCCATCGCCCAGGCGGATTTTTCGTGAAAAGTCATGAGTTTAGTCCTGATAAGGAAGAATGGTCAGGCTGGCTGACGCAGATACCACCAAAGCGAAGGCAGGCGGATGATTTCTCCGCCGATGAAGACGCCGATCACGGCGTGCGCCAGCGCCATTGGATCTGTCAGGCCGTCAAAGGCTTCCAGAAAAATGATCGCAAGGCCGCCGGAGTAAGCGTACAGCATGTTTCGCATGGCCTTGAACTGAATGCGCGATTCCCGCTCATCGACCGTCGGCATTTCTGTTTTGTCGGTGATGCTCGTGATCACTGAAACAGCAATGATCAACGCGATCATGATCGCGACAGACACACCCATTCGCCAGAACAGTTCTGTGCCAGTTTCCGGAACGCTCCACCAGAAGCCCCAATAGGCTCCGATATGCAGTGCGCCTGCGAGTATCGCGAATAATGATGCCGCAACATCTACGCGAAAAAAGATAGTCATAGTACTATACCTGTGTGTCAAAAATATCTGACACATATATGGTAAAACATTTTTTACATGTCAAAGAAATTAGACACAGAGATGTAAAATATTTTGTACACACCTGAATCTGTTTGAGATTCTGAGTAATCGAGATATAGTATTGTTATAACATTTTCCGGGAGGGCGAGATGAAACGGTTTTGGGTTATGGTCTCATGCACCTTCGCGCTCATCCTGCCCGCCTTTGCCTGCTCCCCGCCACATCCCCGTACGGTGATGGAACAGTTTGAGTACGCGGAAGCGGTATTCGAAGGGATTGTGTTCTCTGAAGACGTCCACTGCAACGACCCTGATTATCTCTTGCCCACACACCCGGTTCTTTGCCCGCGAACAGTCCGTGCGATTGTCCTGAATAGCGTGAAAGGTGACGCAGAGGGTATTGTGGATATTCACATTGACAGTGCTCTTTGTTTTTATCCTATTCACCGCCTTATGGGGCGTCGCACCTATCTGTTCTTATTTCAGAACAGAAATGGTCAATTCGAAGGGGTGTACTCAAATGATTTTTTTGAGCCCGATATAGAACTTGAAGGCATGCCGATTGAAGAGTTCAGACGTCTGACAATCGACCGGCCACCAATTTATATGCCAAATGGTGACCTGATTAGTGGCGGTAGAGATGCCGTGATCTATGAGGGGCGATTCATGCAATTTGGTCAAAGATTACACATCAGAGCGAATTAACTGTGTGATTATCACGTAAAAGTTGCGCTCCTCAATTCCCGATCGTTACGTGCTCTTGTTTCGATTTTTTGGGGTGAAGGGGGGCATTAATGTCGGGCACTACGAACGACAAGCACGAACCAATAAAGTATCGGCCTGATATTGATGGTTTGCGTGCTTTGGCGGTTCTGCCGGTAATTCTGTTCCATCTGGAGCCGAGCTGGATTCCCGGCGGGTTTGTAGGTGTCGATATTTTTTTCGTGATCTCGGGTTTCCTGATCACAAAAATTATATGGCGAGAGGCTCAGGAGCAACGTTTCACGTTCGCTCGCTTCTATGAGCGACGAGCAAGGCGGATCCTGCCCGTTTTGTTTACGGTGTTGACGGTCAGTTCTTGCCTTGCTTTGTGGATGATGACTCCCGCTGAACTCTCCAGCTATAGCGAAACTTTGGCTGGCGCTGCTCTTTTTGCGTCAAATATCGTCTTGTTTTTTCAAACGGGATATTTTGACGCTGCGGCTCATCAGAAACCGCTCCTTCATACTTGGTCACTCGCCGTCGAAGAGCAGTTTTACATTTTTTTTCCAATCGTGATTTTGGTTTCGCTGAAATTTCTAAAAGTGCGCTTCACGCTTTTGCTTGTGGTTCTGGGCGCAGTTTTATCATTTTTAATTTCACTCTACGTCACCAACAAAGATCCCAGTCTTTCCTTTTATTGGCTGCCTTTTCGTGCCTGGGAATTGCTGTTCGGCTCTCTGATCGCATTGGGGATCCTTCCGGAACTACGTAGTCGAGTGCTCCGCCACGCTGTGTCAGTGGTCGGTTTGGTGCTGGTTCTGGTCTCATTGGCTTTCTATTCAAGCGGGACTCTTTTTCCTGGGCTCATGGCTGCGCCTCCGGTTTTGGGGGCCACTATGATAATCTGGTCAGGGCCATCCTCGTTAATTGGGCGGGCTTTGTCGGCCAAGCCTCTCGTGTTCGTTGGGCTTATTTCATATTCACTCTATATGTGGCACTGGCCAATAATCGTATTCGCAGAATTATACCTGATACGAGAGCCTTATCTGTATGAATTGCTCGCGATATTTGCTGTCACTGTAATGGTCTCATATGTTTCTTGGCGATTTATAGAGCAGCCTTTTCGAAATTCTGAGGGCTTGGTGAAACGTACCCGCAGCGTTGCGATAGCATCTGTCTCAGGTATTGCGTGCGCCGCGTGTGCTAGCGCTTTCTTTTTTGTTTCCGGGGGCTTCCCTCAGCGCTGGTCGGCAGAACTGCAACAGGTAGCTGCGGTTTCTGAAGAACGACCGTCGTGTCGATCGAGTGATCTGATCGATACATTGGGACTCAATGTGATGGCATGTCATATCGGCCAACTTCATGGACCATTGGATTTCGTGCTTTGGGGTGACTCTCATGCGGGCTCGTGGTTGCCGCTATTCGATCGTATGCTTCGTGAAGAGCGATTGTCTGGGATGGTGATTTCTGCCCCCGGCTGCGTACCCGCGTTGAATTTGGATCGAGCTGAAAGCTGGCGCCGGTGTGAATTTATTGAAAGGTCTCTATTTGAGCAGGTTTTAGAGCTTAACGTGAAGAAGGTTGTCATCGTTGCTTCCTGGGAGCTGCATGTCGCTGATCCGGAAAAAAATACGATCTATGACGGTCGGTTCAGTAATGATGTTTTCAGCCGGCAGTTCAATATTGTTGGAGGATTGGAAGACGTAATATTGAAATTGCAAGCAAAGCAAATTGACGTGGGGATATTCATGTCTGGTGTTTCCGCCGATTATGACGTTCCGTCATCGCTTTTCAGAAACGCCGTGCTTTCTAGAGATTTAGATATTTCATCATCCACACAACGCCGAGAAGAACGTATTTCGCCGATTTTAGGGTTTGCGCATGAGTTTGCGGATATCGTTATATCGGTTGACACACTTTTCTGTGACGAGCAGCTCTGTAAAGTAAGCGTCGGGGGGCGCCCATTGTACCATGATGACAATCACCCGTCAGAGTATATGAATGAACTAGCTTATAGCCAATTGCAGCCGCAGTTCTTTGAGTTTTTGTATGGTGACCTGATTAGTGGCTCAGACGCCCCTCAATAATGTCCAGGATATTGGCCTGAATGCCGCCTAGAAATACCTCGCCCCAAAGTGCGGCATAGGTGTTGAGCGGGGTCTGCGCCTCATAATCCGTATAAAGCACAAGGCGCGTTTGCCCGGCCTCAGCCGGTTCGAGCCGATAGCCGCCTTCAGCAATACGTAAATGATGGCCGTCCGGTGAGATATGGCGGTCGGTATATCGGCTGATGGAACCGTTCGGGAAGACGAAATTCCAGCTCAGGGCCTGAAATTCCTGCCAATGGGTGATGTGTTCTTCAAAGGTGATGTTCTCGCCCCATTGGGCATGGCGAATAGCGCCCACGCCTTCCCCTGCAACGACCGCAGAGCTTGGGCGCGGAATGCGGGCAATGGTCTGCACAAAGGTGAAACGCCCCTCATCGGCGGCAATATCCGGTAGGGAAATCAGCAGCGGCCATATCTCTTCAGCGCCTGCATCCAGCACAATGCTGCGTTCCACGCTGTAAGGCGTGATCTGATGGGGCTGGGTCGCATCCATGGCCAGCAGCAAGGCTGGTACAGTTGCGATCAGGCTCATTTCCAGCTTTGCCTTTTTACCAGCTTCAATATGTCGACGCTGAATGCGCTTTGTGGTGAGCGCGCCAAGCAGCGCCATGGGTAGCCAGAGCACGCTTGCCAACAGAAGGCAGACGACGCCTTCGCCCAGAATGGCCGCGCCTGCGCCCAGCACAATGACGAGGATGAGAAGGACGATAGAGTATGCATTGCTGGCTGTATTTTCGCCCTTCGGGTTCACCAGATACGCAGCGAACAGACCGATCAGATAAGGCAGGCCAAGCAATATGAAGAGCGAGATAAACCCTTCGCCATCCACGCTCGGATTGAGCTGAACGAACAGCCCGTAAAGCGCCAGTGTACAGATGAGTATCAGCGCGCTGATCGAAAGGATCCGCTTCAGAACGGTCCACCACACAGATGCAGGTTTTGTCTCTTCCATATTGTCCCCCTGATGAAGCCTTCTGCTTCCCCGCGGCTATCAAACGCCAAAGCCGCGAACTCGGCAAGTAAATGCCCGTATGAGGGGAGTTTAAGGGCGGCGAACGTCTTGAACTGGGCGCGGCGTTACCCGAAGATCAGCGTGCCATGAGCAGAAGCGCCTGCCCAGGCACCATCTGCAACAGCAAGTGCCACCGAATGCGGAACACGGGCCACATCTCCGCAGGCAAATACGCCTGGAATACTCGTTTCCTTATTGGCATCGGTCTGGAGCTGTGTACCGAAAGGCGTTTCTTCGATGGCGCAGCCCAGTCCTTCACCGAGCGAGGTCGAAGGCTTATTGCGGCTCGCAACGAAAATTCCGGCAAATGACAATGTGCGCCCATCTGTCAGATACACATCCGCCGAGCCAGTAATTCGGGCGATCGGTGTGTGTTCAACCTCTACACCCCGGTGTGCGAGTTTTGCGCTCATTTCATCGTTCAGCGTCAGTCGCCCATCCGTGAAGAAAGTGGTCGCGCCCCAATCGGGCAGCATCAGCGCCTGGTGCACGGAGTTTTCGCCAACGGCAATGACAGCAATATCTTTCTGTCCCAATTCGTATCCATGGCAGTAAGGGCAGTGAAAAACGGTTTGTCCCCAGCGTTCCTGAAGACCTTTAACGTCCGGAAGGGTGTCGCTGACACCAATCGCCAGAATTATGCGCTTTCCATGAAAACGTTCTGAGGCGTCTGTGCTGACGGTGAAATGGTCTTTCTCTCCTGAGATGTCAGTCGCCATCTGGTCGGTCCAGTAAACACTGGGATAGGCGAGCAATTGTTGTCTGGCGGTGCGTGCAATTTCATCCGGCGCGATGCCGTCCTGTGTCAGGAAACCATTGGAATGGTCGGCAAACCGGTTGCGGCGTTTTCCGCCATCCAGAACCAGAATTTTCTGGCGTGCACGCGCCAGCTGTAAGGCGGCAGACATGCCTGAATAACTGCCGCCTATGATGATGACGCCGTATTTCATGAAAAACCCCATAATGATATAATATCACATATCGAGTGAGCCCCAGGGTTTCAAGTGAATGTATTGTGCATTCTTGCCGACATTGAAGGACGCGTGTGTTAAGCTGGGGGAAATCCTTTTGCGTCGATTGGTTCTGCGCCTTCCGCCTTGACCAAAACCCCCATCAGGCCTACTCCCCGCGATTGGTTTCAATCACAAAGGCACACCCCTAAAATGACCGATATCTCCACCCTTGCCGCATCAGCTAAAGCCTGGCCGTTCGAGCTTGCGCAAAAGCTGAAACAACGCGTCGAGCAGTTGGAGAAACAGGGTAAGGGCAAGGACGCCGTGATCTTTGAAACGGGCTACGGCCCGTCAGGCCTGCCGCATATCGGTACGTTTGGTGAAGTTGTGCGCACGACTATGGTGCGTCGCGCTTTTGAAACGCTGACCGAAGGCAAAATTCCGACCCGTCTGATCTGTGTGTCCGACGATATGGACGGCATGCGTAAAGTCCCGCCGACGGTTCCAAACCCGGAAAGCCTTGAGGCGTATCTGCAAAAGCCACTGACCGCAGTGCCAGACCCATTCGGTACGCATGATAGCTATGGCGCGCATATGAATGCCCGCCTTTGCGGCTTTCTGGACAGCTTTGGCTTTGAGTATGAGTTCGCGTCTGCGACTGAGCTTTATAAAAACGGCACTTATGACCCGATGCTTCTGCGCGCTGCGGAAAAGTATCGGGACATTATGGATGTCATGCTGCCAACATTGGGTGAGGAACGCCGCGCGACGTATTCCCCATTCTTGCCAATCTCCCCGACAACGGGCCGCGTCCTCTATGTGCCGATGAAGCATGTGGATGCGAAGAATGGTGAGATCACCTTTGAGGATGAAGACGGCACGGACGTGACTATCCCGGTGACAGGTGGCCACGCCAAGCTTCAGTGGAAGCCAGATTTCGGCATGCGCTGGGCCGCGCTGGGCATTGATTTTGAAATGTTCGGCAAGGACCACCAGGCGAATGCGCCGATCTATTCCAAAATCTGTAAAATTCTGGGTGAGCGCCAGCCAGAACAATATGTCTATGAGCTGTTCCTGGACGAAAAAGGCGAGAAAATCTCCAAGTCCAAAGGCAATGGCATCTCGGTTGAGCAATGGCTGAAATATGCGCCGCAGGAAAGCCTTGCGCTGTTCATGTGGCAAAAGCCACGTGCAGCGAAAAAGCTCTATTTCGATGTCATTCCGAAAGCCGTGGATGAGTATCTGACCTTCATTGAGAAGTATCAGTCTGAAGAGCCTGCACGTCAGCTGGAAAACCCGGTCTGGCATATTCATGGCGGCAATCCACCGGAACTGAATGTGCCAGTGAGCTTTGCGCTGCTCTTGAACCTCGTATCGGCAGCGAATGCGAACTCCAAAGAGCTGATCTGGGGCTTCATTACAAAGTACGCGCCGGACGCAACTCCGGAGAACGCGCCATTCCTCGACCATCTGGTGGGCTATGCGCTCGCTTATTATGAGGACTTCGTGAAGCCTGCGAAAACCTATCGCGCGCCCGATGCGAAGGAACGCGTTGCGCTCAGTAATCTGGTGAAGGCGCTGCGTCATTATGAGGGCGATGTGACGGCGGATGATCTTCAGACGCTGACCTTCTCCATTGGTAAGGATGCAGAGTTTGAAAACCTGCGTGACTGGTTCAAAGCGATCTATGAGGTTTGCCTTGGTCAGTCTCAGGGGCCACGCTTTGGTGGCTTCATCGCGATTTATGGCGTTGAGGAAACCGCTCAGCTGATCGAAGACGCACTGAACGATAAGTTTCTGAAGTAATCGGTTTTTTGTGATTGCAAAGCGGCATGATATTCCGCTTCACTCTCTGGAATATACATCGCGCTTTAATGAGCTCCGTTCTCCCTCACTCTGTTTCTGAGGTCTTTATCGTCTGTTCTTTTTCGTCAAGCATGAGTGTTCTGTACTGAAGCAGGACGATTGCCTGCCATATCCAGAAAACAGCACCGAATATGCAAACGGAGAAGAACAAACGGGACGGCGCGGTGGATCCAAAATTTTGTGTCAGTAAGTTCAGAGCGATCTGAATCAAATAGAGCGCCAGCGCGAGAATGGCTGCAGCAAGAGTGTTATTCGTGATTACGGTCAGAACGTTTTTTGCCGCGTCGGCGAACTGTAGGGCATGGGTTTCTAGCTTCAGTTTTACCAGTTCGTAAGCGTACAGAATGTTCACGATCACCAGTATGCGGAATAGAAATCCCCAAAACAGGCTACTGATCGAAAATGCCTGAAACTGTTGGCTTGGAAACACTTCATCGGTGAGAAACTTAATTATGACGGTACCCGCCAGGGCAATGAAGATGACTTGCCAGCTCGACTTGATACGGCCGAGCGGAGTTGTCCCGGGGGTCTGAAAATAAAAGCACGACAGAACAACCATACCGACCGCACTTGCGATGAATTGGCCGCTGATGAAGAGCCAAGGATTTCTACCATAAATACCGTTTGCGATGTCTCCGGTTGCAAATCCAAGGAATGCGTAAAGAAACCAGACTACCATGACGGCAATTAAGAGTTTGAAAATTAAACCAAAACTTGATTTCAAGCTTTCTAATACTGGGTTAAGCATCGAGAACCTCCCGTTTTGAGGGAATAGTTAACGATGAATGATGAAACATTGACAACAAAAAATTGCAGATATGGATATACTTGATTGTTAAGTGAAGTATTGGGGAGTTCTTGTGCCAACCTTAGGTTCAGCCTCGCAGCCCTGGCTTTGGTCGTAGTTTCCTAGCTCTATCGGTGGTGTAATCCCCTTTTCAGGGGGAGTTACGAGCCGCGAAATTTGCGACTCCTCCCCTTGAAATGGCTCCTGAGGAAAAGAAAACGCATTCGTTTCCCGAGGGAGGGACAGGTGGGGATCAAGCTTTAAGAGATTTCCTTAAGCGTTTGCGTAGACGCCTTTCAGCTGGTCGACCACGCCTGTCTGGAATGGTGCGACAGCTGCATTGATCCCTTCAACGCCCATATCTTCGCCGACCACGGTACGCACGGGGCGCGGGCCTTCAGCTTCGATCAGTGCCTGAATGGCGTCGGCCACGTTCTGAGCGTCATTAATGTCTTCATTCTGGTCGAATGCCGTCTGGAACATGCCCAGCATACGGTCGCCACCAGTCGACATCACGCCATAGGCCTGCACGCGGTCTTTATCGGCTGGGGCAGGCGATGTCGCGACGAGGTCTGTGCGGTGCGCACTTGGCTGAATGATTACCGCTTCAACGCCTGTGCCCTCCAATTCCAGGTTCAGCGTCTCGGTATAGGTTTCCATCGCCCATTTGCTGGAACAATACAGTCCGAAGAAAGGAAGGGAGAGGCGACCAGCCGCAGAGCTGATATTGATGATGATGCCATCACCCTGTGCGCGCATGGCTGGCAGGGCTGCCCGGCAGGTGCGAGCAATGCCATAAACATTCACATCAAACAGGTCTTTCATCTGTTCGAGTGTGAAGGCTTCGGTCACGCCAACGGGCATGACGCCCGCATTGTTGACCAGAGCATGCAGAGCGCCCTGTGCGAGTGCTGCGGAAACCGCACGGTCAACGCTTTCATCATTGGCAACATCAAGCTCCAGAATGGTGAGCTGTCCGCTTGCCGTCTTTGCAAAGCTGTTGAGATCTGCGACCGCTTTTTCATTGCGGGTGTCCGGCGAGCGCATGCCAGCAAAGACATGGTAGCCCTGAGAGAGTAGTGATTTTGCGGTGAGCAGGCCAATGCCACGGCTCGCGCCGGTAATGAGGACGGATTTCTGGGGGGTCATGAGAGGGTAAAGTCCTTAATCATGGTTTTCATGAAAAGTTTCAAAGGGGCTTCGGAGCGTTCCGCTTTCATGCGGGTCAGCGCCCCGCTCCAGCCATTCAGAAGGGCATCTGCGCCTTCCTGCGGCGAGAGATGGGCAAGGCCGAGTTCATCCCGGACCTTATCTGTCAGGCAGACCTCAATCTCGGCAGAAAGCTCTCGCCAGAACCGCGATAAGGCGGACTGGAAGTTATCGTTCTGCGTGCCGAGCTCGTTTGAGAGGTTGCACATCAGGCACCCTTCGGAGAATTCCAGCGATTCAAAGACCGTGTGGGCAGCCCGGAAGAATTGCTTCAAACGGTCCAGCTCGGCCTTTGTCTGATCGCTCAGAATGCCATTGGCGAAGGCCATTTGGCTCTGATGGTACTCTTCAGCAACCGCGAGGCCATACGCCTCTTTGGATGCGAAATAGTGGTAGAAAGAGCCTTTGGGCAGGCCGGTTTCTGTAAGGATTTCTCCAATGCCGGTCGCCTCAAAGCCATTGCGTCTGAACAGGGCAAGGCCGGTATCGATGAGCCGGTCATAGGATGCGTTATAGGTTTTATCGTTTCGTGTGCGTGCCATGGATATAAAATAGACCGGTCGATTATTTATTGGAACAGGGTGAGGGGTCACTTTGGGTTCACGCTGTCGTGTGAGGCAAGTGAGCTGCCCGCCGACGAGCACCAGCGGGCATTCTGGGTTAGTAAAGCTTTTCGACGGCGCTCATATTGAGGTCACCATCCCCTGCGCTGATGGCGTGGGTGAAGACGTCGCGCGCGGCGCTCGTGACAGGCAGGGCGTCCGTGCCGCCTGCTTCTTTCACGGCATAGCCAAGATCTTTTTCGATCAGCTCAACCGGGAAGAGCGGATTATGAGAGCCTTGCGCCATCAGCCAGGACACCAGTTTCATCTGAGGGGAGCAGACGATTGTAGACCCGAAGACTTCTGCCGCGCGGGCTTTATCAATGCCGCCCTTTTCCGTTGAGGCGAGAAGCTCTGCCAGAGCGGTCACCTGAACGCCCATCATGGAATTCACCATCAGCTTCATGGCTGCGCCGGTTCCAACCGGGCCCATAAGGTGCTGCGCGCCGCCCATTTGGGCGAGGACAGGCTGGGCCTTGATGAAGATATCTTCTTCGCCGCCAACCACGTGGATGAGTGTTTTGCCTTCTGCCTGTGGGCGGGAGCCCAGCACGGGCGCGTCGAGAAAGGCGAGGGATTTTTCCGCAAATGCTGCACCGAGGCGTTTAACCCAGTCGATGGTGAGTGTTGAGCTTTCAATGGCAATCGCGTCTGGAGACAGGCCATTGATCGCTCCGGTGTCTTTATTAAGCCAGACCTCTTCAGAGGCCTCATCATCGCGGACGCACGAAATGACGATCTCAGCGCCTTCTACAGCTGCTTTAGGGGTTGGTGCCAGCTTTGCACCTTTGGCGATCAGCTCATCAGCGGCAGATGTGGTGCGGTTCCAGACCGTTACGTCATGGCCAGCATCAATAAGATTTGCAGCCATGCGGCTGCCCATAGCGCCGAGGCCGAGATAGGTGATTTTCATGAAGTATGACTCTCAGGTGTTTGGATTGGTCTTCCCTATAAGACCAGTCTGGCACGGGCCATGGGGGGAGTTCCAGTCACAGCTGGGCACGCCATTATCAACTAAACGTGGTCACCCAAATTATGTTTAACGCAGGTTTATATTCAGTCATAAAATTCTGATAGTTCAGAAAGCAATGATTTAAACTGCTGCTGAGATTATTGCCCGTCAAACAAGGTGGGCGACCGATGCGGCCAGTGGCTCAAAACATTCAACATGCTGAAAAGACCGGGATAATCAGGTCTTATGTGGAACAGAAATCCGGTAATACGGTCATTCTGTTCGCCGTGTTATTGCCTTTACTGGTTGGAAGTCTGGCGCTCGTGGCTGATTTCGGTCTGTGGCGTCAAAGCGCTCAGCGGCTTCAGCTCTTTGCAGATACCGCGGCGGTTGCTGCGGCGCATGAGACCTATCTGACGGATGATCCTGCGGAGCTGAATTTTATTGCGCTCGGCATGCTGCATGAGAATGGTCTCGACATTTCTGATGCGACGATCGCTGTGCATTCGCCACCTGTATCTGGCCGCTATGTCGGTGAAGAGGGCGTGCAGGTCATCGTTACGCAGACGCAGGAACAGTTTTTCTCCAGCATCTTCATGGGCGGCGCAATCGATATCAGCCGCGAAGCGGTTGCTGTGATTGTTGAGCCCGGTGAGCCACTCTGTGTCCTTGCGCTTGATGAGATGGCAGATGGCGGGCTTGAGATTAGCGGTACGGCAGATGTTGGCGTCAGCCAGTGTGCGGTTCAGGCCAATTCCAGTCATGCCAATGGCGTAGACATGAACGGTTCTGCGACCTTGTTTGCAGCCTGTGTGTATTCTGCAGGCGGCGTGAACAACCCGGAGAACATCTCCATGTCGTTATGCTCTGCGCCGAAAACAGGCTGGCGCACAGCGTCTGACCCATATCGTTCAGTCGATGTTCCAGCGGGTATCGCATCTATGCCGTGTCAGACGCAGTCTCATGGCCCGCGCAACTCAACCATTCTGACTTCTGGTCGGTATTGCGCGGATATATCAAGCAACCGAACGGTACAATTGGAAGCCGGCGGAACGTTTATTTTCGATGCTGCGGTTCTGACGCTTCGTTCTGCAAACGCCGAGCTGATCGGCGAGAACATCACAATCTTCTTCGTGAATGGAGGAAATATCGAGCTGCCAAATGGTGGTTTGGTTGATCTGACAGCCAAGACGAGTGGCGAGTATTTCGGTGTCCTTATGTTTGGGGACCGGGAGACGCAGCCAACGGATTTGAATGTACGTCTGATCGGACAGGCTGACAGCCGCCTGGAAGGTGCACTCTACTTTCCAAATCAGGTTGTCACCTATGTCGGCGGGTCTTCGAGCGATAGCGGGTGTACGCATCTGATTGCGCGCGAAGTCGAATTGACAGGTAATTCAAGTTTTACCAACGCCAATTGTGCGGCGTTGGGTGTGCGGGAGATTCTGGGTCGCTCCGGTGTATTATTGTCTTCGAGTTAAGTCCTATGTGGCCTCTTCTCAAACGGTGTGCCGGCGACAGAAGCGGGATATCCGCGACTGAGTTTGCGCTGATCTCACCGATTGTGATCGCAATTGCACTGATGGCGATTTCGTCATCATTCAAAATCCTCCACCGTCAGCGGTTAGACGCGGCGGTGACGGTGGCCTCTTATTATCTGACGGACAAAGTTCTCGATGGTGATATGACGGGCTTTCAGCCGACGCGTACGCCACGAAATGACGGCACGGGTGAGTATGATTACGAACCGGGCTATTTTATTGGAACCGCGCGATTTGTTCTGAACGATGCTTATCGTTCTGCGGCGACGCTCACCGTGACAGAAATAGAAGTCTTCTGTGGGTGTCCCCAAACCTACTCTGGTGGAAGTGTTCAGACTGACCAGCCTTTCTTCACCCGTCTCGATGTCGAGGCGGCTGATGAAGCGCCAATCTGTTCCATGAGATGCCCGGACCAGAGCCGGGCGAGAGTGCTCGCAGAGATCGACGTAGTATCTGAAAACTCAGACTTTTTCGGTCACGCTTACACTTTGGAAAAACAGCTGGTTATGAGGTTAAGATGAACATGCCAGTTCAGGGCGCAGTACGGAGACTGCGTGCCTTTAAGTCAGATAAAAAAGGCGTTTCAGCGATAGAGTTTGCGTTCGTCTTTCCCATCCTGGTGAGCTTTGTGCTTTCACTGTTTTACATTGGTGTTGGCTTTTTCGGGGTTCAGCAGGCGCAGAATACAACTGAGCGCGTGGCCCGGATTGCCTATATGCTCGATGAGCCCAGCGCATCGGAAATTCGTGATCTTGTGTTAAACCATTTAGGCACGACGCTGGCGGGCACATTCACACCGAATGTGCAACTCACAGAGAAATACGGTGAGACCTATGCGGATATCTCAATCGATTACGCATATTCGCCAGACATCCCATTCCTTCCGGAGCAGAACTATGTGTTCACAGCATCTTCGGAAGTGCTGATCCGTGACATTCCGTAGCCCCTACCTGGTCGGATGGATCAAGCGAAGTAGTTCACGAGCGCCCTCGTCGTCGGATCAGGGCAGGCGCCTGAACTTAAAAGAGCTTCCTTGATTTCTCCGGCCTGTTTTTTGCCGCGTTCAACGCCCCATTGGTCAAAACTGTTCAGCTCCCAGAGCTTACCAGAGACGAATGTGCGGTGTTCATACATGGCAATCAGGCTGCCCATGGCTTTCGCATCGAAGTTTTTGTTCGCGAAAATCAGGCTTGGATGGCCGCCGGGGATGACCTTCTGTTTGACGATGACCGGGTCGAGGCCCGGTTCGTTTTCCAGAATTTCCGCTTCGCTATAGCCATTTGCCAGCACTTCAGCTTGTGCCAGTGCGTGGGCAATGAGCGATTTCGTACCGATATTTTCGGCGTCCGGGCGGGTCGCAATGACGAATTCTGCTGCGAATTTGCTTGTGCCCTGATGCAGCCATTGGTGATAGGAGTGCTGGCCGATAGAGCCTTCGCCGCCCCAATGCGCCACAACGCTACGTGCCGCAGCTGGCGTCCCGTCTGACGAGACATGTTTGCCATTCGATTCCAGAATGAGCTGTTGCAGATAGGATGGCAGCAGGCGCAGCGCGTTTGCATAGGCGAGCACCATTTCAGACTCAATGCCGCGAACGGTCATATTCCAATAGTCGATCAGCGCGAGGCGAACCGGAAGGTTTTCTTTCAACGGCGCAGATTTGAAATGCTCATCCATTTCATGTGCGCCAGCCAATAGCGCGCGGAACCAGTCGGCGCCAAATGCAATCACGCAGCTCAGACTGCCCGCAGACCAGAGCGAATAGCGACCGCCAATGGAGTCATCCATGCCGAAAAGCTGCTCGCTTTTAATGCCCAGCCAGTCATTTGCTTTGTCCGGGTTCGCTGTCACGATAGCGAGGTGTGAGGACCATTTCTCGCCTAGGCTGTCTTTCAGCCAGTCGCGCGCGCGGTCGAGATTGTATTTGGTCTCTTCCGTCGAGAAGGATTTGGAAATACCGATGACGAGCGTGGTCGATGGGTCGAGCCCGGTCAGGGCGCGCTCTAAATCCATCGGGTCAATATTGGAGGCAAAGCGCACATCAATGGCGCCGATATCTGTCTGCGAGAACGCATCATAAAGCAGGCGTGGGCCGAGGTCTGAACCGCCAATGCCAATGTGCAGGACTGTTTCAATGCCGGGAAGCACTTTGCCCGCGCGAACTTTCTCAGCGAAGTCTAACACGTCATCCAGCGAGGCTTCGATCGCTTTTGCCGCGCCGGTTGCCTTTGCCTTCGGGGTTCGAAGCGCCCAGTGCATGACTGCACGGCCCTCGGAGACATTGATATGCTCGCCTGCGAACATGGCCTGAATGGCCGTTGGAATGGCCTTGTCTTCGGCGAGATTGTAAAGCGCTTCATCCGTTGAGGCGCTGATGGCCTGACGAGAGAGATTGATGTGCCAGCCGCAAACGTCGAGCACTTCGGACTGACGATCAGCAATATAGCTGGAAAGTGGCGTGCCCTTTTCGGATTCATACGCCGCCGTCAGAATGTCATTTGTCATATTTTCCCCGCAAGCATTGCCCAGTGCTGCGCAGTTTCGTTTAAGTTGAATAAATCTTGCAACTTAACCTGCATAATTAAGTCTGGTGATAAGCGCTCTGTGACGCAAGCTTAATCAATATGAAGATTTACATAGCACGTCTGTTGCTCAACGAATGTGCCGTCGGTGCGTTCCCTAATAAATGGCCGATGACAGGGCACCTAATTGATCAGCCGCGGCGTTCCAGCCAGCGTCAAACCCCATCTCCAGATGTTGATTCATCTTCTCTTCGGTTGGGTGTTTGGCGCCCCAGGTCATGCGCGTGCTGCCATTGGGAAGGCTTTCCAGCAAAAGGTATCCGGTCATGAAAGGGTCGGCTTGTGGCAGAAAGCCTGCGCGGTAGCCATCTGTGAAGACCATGGCAATGCCCGGGTCGACATACAGATACATGCCAAGGTTTTCAACGCGTTCGCCGTTCGGACCTTCCATGACGATATCCATCTGACCGCCTGCACGAAGGGCCAGTTCGCATGAGGTCACTGTCCATGGCAAAGGGCAGAACCATTTCTTGAAAAGCTCTGGTTCGCTCCAGCACCGCCAGATAGTTTGTCGTGATGCTCCGAATTCCCTGATAATATGCAGGTCGTGTCCGGCTCTCTTGTTCATCTGAGTTGGCATATATCCCTCCCGATAGAGATAGCCTGTGAACGTTTATCTAAACATGATTGTTACTCATTTTGCGTGCACATGAAAGCGGGAAGCCTCAACCGTTTTTCCTATGTGCGCTGCCCGGCTTTATGGTGTATGCTTCTGAGAAGGAAAACGGTCGCTTGGCTGCGGTTCCAATGGTTTTAAATGAAATTTAACTGGCGTTTTGAACCAGACACACCAGCTTGAAAGCTATCATCAGCGGTAAAGCGTAGAAAATTCAGTACAGCGACAATTTGTGGCCTGACAAAGCATATGAATTTGTTCATTCTCAAATGAGAATGGTTTTCAATAACCGCATATTCCAATCAGGAATTTGAGGAAACAACCAACACACGAGTTGAGTGAGACAACACATGAGCAATGAGCGACAGCTACTGCCGCGATCTCTGGCGATACCAAAATCCTTCAAGAATTTTGATTTCGGCAGCCTCTTCTCCGCATTTCTATACCCTGCGCTTGGCCTGATCGGTATGACAGCGGCCATTATCTCAGGCATCTTTATGGAAAGCGTGCATCTGCACTGGTGGTATGCGCCCGTGGTTGTGGCCGTGATCGCCGCGACGGTTTTCATCTGTAATATCGGGATTGGTGGACTGCACCGCGTCTGGCAGCACAAAGCCGGTGAGCTGAAAGCGCCTGCGCAGATTATTGTCATGATCAATGTGCTGCTCGCCATGCAGGGCAGCATTAAAGACTGGATCAACTACCACTCACAGCATCACCGCTTTGCTGATAAGCCGGGCGACCCACACAATCCGTTTGAATCCAAAACATGGGCCTGGGTTGGCTGGATCCTGTTCCGCGATGAAAAAGACCTGAAGCGCCCAATGCCGCTCTGGATTAAAAAGAGCGCGATCATTCGAGTGTGCGACCGCAATTACAATCTGCTGGCCGTGCTGATGCACTTTGTTCTGCCTGGCATTATCTACGCCATTGTATGGGCAGCTGGCGGTGACCTGATCATCACACTTCTGATCCATGCCGCTGTCGTTATTGGCCGCGCTATTCAGTTCCATGCGACGGTTCTGGGTATCAATGTGTTCGGTCATCTGGAGATGCCGACCTGGTTCACATATATGCTGGCGCTGCTGACAGGCGGTGAGGCTTTCCATGATCACCATCACGATCAGCCCGTATCTATTCTGCACCTGCCGCGCAAAGGCTTCTGGAACCGCATTTTCGACTATAACGGCACGGTTCTTCTGGTGTTCGAAAAGCTGAAAATGGCGACCAATTTTGAAATTGCACCGCAGTTCGCGACGGTTAAAGCGAAAAGCTAACCCCGTTTCAAATTACGATACCGATCAGCCCTGCTCACCGAGCAGGGCTTTTCTTTTTTGCGCAATCCCATCCAGCTTAGCGTGAAACAGGCTCCAATCATCATCACTCGCAATGGGAGACCAGATCGCCTCGATCTCATCGATCAGGAGCGTTTCCGGGGATGGGCGAGCAAAATAGGCATGGTTGAGCCTGTCTGGTTTGCTGGGGGTGTAGGTTTCGATCATATCCCTGACAGGAGCGAAGGCGGCATCGCTGTAGAACTCTGCTCTCGGTGACTGCATTGCGCGCGATGCGCTTAACGCGCCACCGAACCAATCAAAGAAGAAGCCATGCCATGGCATTTGGGTTTGCGTCATCCAGCCAAACAGCTGCTCCAGGAAAGACAAATCCTGATCCAGCTCTGTCGGTGTGAGGCCGAGCTGGAAGAAAGAATGGTCGCGAAGCGCGGTCTGATAATGCGTTTCGAATGTGCGAAGGGCTTCGGTTAGCGGGTCCAGCTCGGCCAGTTGCGCAAATGTGCCCGCGAGCTGTTGCAAATTCCAAAGTGCGGCACTTGGCTGCCGACCAAAGGCATAAAGTCCGTATTCATCGAAATAGGCGGCTGTAAATTTTGGGTCGCTGGTTGGTAGAAACCGATACGGTCCGAAGTCGAAAGTCTCGCCGGTGACGTTCATATTGTCGGTATTCATGACGCCGTGCACAAAGCCGGCTGCCATCCAGCTGGCAACCATGCTGGCCGTGCGCTCGACGATGCGTTCAAGCACGCGCGGCGCCAACTCTGTGATGTCCCCATCGGGAATATCATCATGATAGTATTTACGGACATAGCGTATCAGTTTTTCCAGATTTTCGCCTTCTTCCAGAAAGGCGAGGCGTTGAAACGCGCCAAAGCGAATATGGCTGTGGGATAGCCTCACCATTACGCTTGATCGCGTCGGGCTCGGCTCGTCATTTCGTTGCAGCTCTTCGCCCGTCTCGATCAGGCTCAGCGTTTTTGATGTATATACGCCGCTGGCCTCCAGCATTTCAGTTGCGAGTACTTCACGAACCCCGCCTTTCAGTGTCAGGCGGCCATCTCCGAACCGGGAAAAGGGCGTCTGGCCGGACCCTTTCGTCCCAAGGTCAAGCAATCTGCCCTGGTCATCTCGCACTTGCGCAAAAAGAAAGCCCCGACCATCGCCGATATCAGGGTTATACGAGCGGAACTGGTGGCCATGATACCGTATCGCGAGCGGTGTGCGCATATTGTCGGGCAGGGGCGTGAATTTCCCGAAGTGATTCACCCATTCGGCATCCGATAAATGGTCGATACCAATACTTTTGGCCGCTCTTGTGTTGCGATATCGCAACACCGATTCCGGAAAATTTGCGGCTGATACTGCATCTGCGAAATCGTCGCCCAATTCTTCGAATGGTATATATTCCATTTGGTTATACCTATTATGCCTTTTGGATATTATGAAATTTTCTTTAGTATTCGCGTATGTGTAAGTGCAGATAAGCAGCATTCAATCGGTGTAGTAAACTTACATTGTATATCTTGATGCGCTGCGTCATACTTTTGGGGTTTTCCAAATAAAATCATCCCTCTAGCGTTGCCATGCATCCGCAGGAAACAAGCGGAGCTGATATAAAAAATCTAGGGATGAAACAATGCACAACTCAAACAGACTCATTCTGGGAGTCTCTGCTTTGGCAATCGCTGCGGGCAGTTCCCCAGCTTTCGCACAGGAAACGGATGCTGAAGCGCGTCAGACAACGGTTGTTGTTACGGGCTCCTTCATCGCGGGCACACCTGAAGACGCTGCTCTTCCGGTGGATGTGCTGTCCGCAGACGATCTCCAGTTGGAAGGTCAGCCACGTATTGACGAGCTGATCCGTAATCTGGGCGTGTCCTCAGGTGTTGATGGCCAGACAAACCAGTTTGGATCCAACGGTACTGAAGGTACATCGAACATCAATTTGCGCGGCCTGGGGCCAGCGCGAACACTGGTGCTGATCAATGGTCGACGTCAGACCTATTCTCCGTTTGGTATCGGAGAACAGGCGCAGCTCTTCGTAGATACGAACAACATTCCAGCCGCGGCGATCGCGCGCGTAGAGGTGCTGAAAGACGGCGCGGCAGCGCTTTATGGTTCGGACGCGATTGCAGGCGTTGTGAACTTTATCACCAATGACGCTCTGGAAGGGGTTGAGCTGAATGGCAGCTATCAGACCTTTGAAGGGACTGATGGTGAGTACAACCTGTCCGGCGCTTATGGCTGGCAGGGTGATAATTCCAGCTGGGTGACATCAATCAGCTATGACTTCCGTCCGGAAGTCACCAATCTGGAATCAACCGGCGTACCAACTCTCGTTGAAAACGAAGTTGCAGGTTTCTCCTCTCTCTCGAACCCTGGTCGCTATGTCGTAATCGGTGCTACGGGCACACCGATTGGCGCGGTTGTAGATAATGGTTGTCTTGATGTGGGTGGTCAGCTCCACCCGACTGTTGGCGATTGCCGCTTTCAGTTCACCCAGTTTGGTAACCTCGTTGAGGAAGAAGAGCGTCTGAACATCTTCTCTGAATTCAACACGGTTATCGGCGGTGATATCGATCTGCACCTTGAGGCGATGTATGCCTACACAGACGTTCCAAGCTGGAAAACGTCACCAACTTATCCGCCACAGGTTCTGACCAATCAGTTCGTACCAGCCAACCATCCGGGCTATCAGGCTTATATTGCAGCCAATCCGGGTACGGCACTTGATGCAGGCATCGGTGCGCTCTTTATTGGTCGTGCATTCGCCTGGGGCGGCAATCCAGCCACGGAAAGCGGTTCAGGTGAAGGCTATCGGAACTATGAGACCCTGCGTTTTGCAGGTGATCTGGCCGGTGAGTTTGAAAATGGCATCTCATGGGATGTCGGCATGGGTTACTCCACGACGGAAGCAGAGCGGGCCAGCCCGGATGCTTATATTGTCGGCCTGACAGCAGCTCTGCGCGGGTATGGTGTCTGTACAGACCCTGTCACGGGCTATGATCCGGCGACCGGTACTCAGCCTTTTGCAGCTGGTTATTCAGGCTCTCTCGTCGCAGGCCAGGGCGGTTGTGAATATTATAACCCATTCTCCAATGCGATCCCTGCAAACGGTGTGACCGGTGAAGCCAATCCGAACTATGTTGCGGGTCTTGAAAACACGTCCACACTTGCGGACTGGCTCATCGACCAGAACGGCGTTGTGTCTGAGACCAGCCTTCTGACATTTGATGCTGTATTGAGCGGTATGAGCAGCGTTCAGGCTGCTGGCGGCGCTGTCGGCTGGGCGTTTGGTACACAGATCCGTCGTGAGACCTACGCTGTTGATCCATACCCGATCACAGACCTCGCAATCACACCGGGCCCTCAGGGCAATGGTCCATTCTCATTCCTCGCTGGCACAAACCAGGTTGATGAGAGCCAGACCATTTACGCGATCTTCGGTGAATTGCAGATCCCGCTTTATGACGATGTCGATATCCAGGTCGCTATGCGTTACGAGGATTACGGCGGGGAGGTTGGCTCAACCTTTGACCCGAAATTCGCAGCGCGCTGGCAGGTAAATGACTTCGTGTCCCTGCGTGGCTCGGCTCAGACCTCTTTCCGTGGTCCAACGCTGAACCAGCTGTCTGGTCGTGGTACGACGCTTCAGTTCATTGCGCCAACCTCAGCGTTCAAGGCTGTCGATACGTACGGCAACCCGAATCTGAACCCGGAATCGGCTTTCAGCTACAATCTGGGTGCAATCTTCGAGCGTGATGGCTTATTCGCCAGCATCGACTTCTATAGCTTCGATTTCTCTGACCCGATCATTGTGGAAGACCACAATCCGATCGTGAATGCTGCGATCGATGCGCTGTCTACGACGACTACGGATGATGATGGCATTCTGGCCCGTGTTCAGTTCAACGATCCGACAGCGCCAACAGCGTCTACGATCTCTCGTGTTGAAACGAACATTGTAAACGGTCCGGACATTCAGACCTCTGGCGTTGACCTGCGCCTTGAAAACACCTGGTTCGGTGTTGGCAATGGCGAGTTCTCTGCCGGTGCTGAAATGACCTATATCTTTGAGTATGAAGTCGGTGACTTCCAGATCGAAGATCGCACGATTGAGGGCGGCGACCGGGTCAACCAGTTCAACCGTTCTAACTTCTCACGCTCACTTCCTCAGTGGAAAGCGAATGTATTCGCGAACTACAATTGGGAAGCGCCGTGGGGCAATAACAATGTCCGTGCCGTGCTGCGTCACATCTCATCTTATGATGATGAGCGTGGTGACATTACACCGCTGAATGGCGTGGACAATTCCAGCATTGATTCCATGACGACAGTCGACCTGTTCTACCGGGTAGAGCTGCCTCAGAATGTGGATCTTGGACTTTCTGTAGTGAACGCCTTCGATGAATCGGCGCCGTCCACTCAGTTCGATCTTGCTTATGATCCGTACACCCACAATCCGTTTGGTCGTACGGTCAAAGTAAGTCTCACTGCGCGGTTCTGATCGCGTGAGTTGAGGTCTCTCAGTCTGGCCGGATTTCGGGCCGGCCAGGTCTGAATTTCCCTATGCGAAAACCTTGAACTAACGGCGGCCGTGCCAACGGTCGCCGCTTTTTCATGTCTGGAGAGGAAAGCGCCTAGAGGCTGCCAATGGTCTTGCCGACCAGAATGCCAGCCTCGGCAATCGCATCGCGTGCGGGTGGGGAGATGGCGGTGAGATTCATAAAGCCATGCACCATTCCCGGATGCTCTTTCAGGGTAACGGGCACACCAGACGCGATCATCTTGTCGGCATACGCGCGGCCTTCGGCGTTGAGCGGGTCCCATCCACACAGAACGATGTGCGCAGGAGGCAGGCCATGAAAGTCTTCTGCAGGCGCAAATAAAGGGGAGACCCGCTTATCCATAGGGTCTGTCTCCGTGCCGATATAACTGCCCTTGAAGAAATCAAACAGGCCGGGCGAAATGAAGAAGCCTTCCTGAAAGCTCAGCCCTTTGGATTTGATATCCACGAACTGAACCAACGGGTAGAATAACAGCTGGAAAGCCGGTTCCTGACCGCCCGTGCGCACCATTTCCTGACAGAGGAATGCGGCCAGATTTCCTCCCGCACTATCGCCAGCGACGATAATGCGTTCAGGATCAATGGATAGATCAGGCGCCCGGCGCAACAGCCAGTCATAAGCGGCGAGGGCATCATCATGGGCGCATGGGAATTTATGTTCCGGCGCCAGACGGTAGTCGATGGAGACAACCCGGCAGCGTGATGCGTGCGCAAGACGGATACAGATCATTTCATGACCGTCCAGATCGCCCACAACAAATCCACCGCCATGAAAATACAAAATAGCAGGCTGCTGACCCACACCCGCAGCGAGAGGTGTGTAGACGCGCGCTTTTAGTGGCCCGTCAGCACCGTCGACGAGGATATTGTCGACCTGTGCAAGTTCCGGGGCGTCGCTTTCGACAGAACGGGTCGCGCGATAGAAACTGGCGCGCAGCCGGTCCACCGTCTCTTTCCAGTCTGCTTTGGAAAAATCAGTGACCGTAAAATCTGGCTTGAAAAACTCCGGCATGCGGAATTTGCCTAAAAAGGCCTGAAGGGTCGGATCGAGCGCCATGGCGGCATCCTCAGAAAATCATCTCCTGAGAAAATGTGCCTGCTCGGCGTAAAACTCAAGGGGTTAGATCAGAAGGGCTGAATAAGCTGGTGCATAAGCGCATAGTGCACCGCCTCTGCGCGGGTGCGCACGCCGATACGCTGTTTGGCGAGCTCTACATGGCGGTTGACGGTTGGCTCCGCGATTTTGAGAAGGCGGCTCATTTCCCAGTCCGTCTTGCCTTTGGAGACCCAGTAAAGAACCTCGCGCTGGCGTTCGGTCAGTTCAACAGCGTTCGCAACGGTTGGCGATGCCGGGTATCCGGGCTCCTCGCTGGCCCCTTTGCGATAGGCATATCGATAAAGCGCCGCGCCGCAGGCATCCAGGAAACGCCGGGTCGCCGGATCCTTGTCGATGTCCTCACCCCAGAAGCCCGTGAAGCCGATACGGCCATGCATGCCGTAAAACGGGGAGAGGAGACCATCTTTGAAACCATGCTCAGCAGCAATCGCAAACACGTCTTTCTGTTCACGGGTGATCGCCAGATGGCTCACATCATCCCAGTAGAAGGCGAGGTCTGTTTTGCCGACATGCTGGGCAACCACATCATGCTTGATGAGTTCGAGCTTGCGATATCGTGTCAGGTATTCACCGTCGCGCTTGCCGAACATGCGGCCAATGAAGGGGGAAGCCTGAGAGGATGGAGAGCGGAGTTCAAGACAGCTGACCACCTTCACACCAAAGGGTGCGACAAGCTCTACGAGCGCTTGTTCGACATCTTCATAACTGGCCCCGACGTCGATCAGGTCCCAGAATTTGCCCTTAAGCATGCTGTCCTCCACAAGTGAAGGTAGCAATGCGATTGAGGGCTCACTACTAATTATAACGTGCCTGCCTTTAGGTCATTCAATCTTAGGGTGTAAATGTGTCTACAACAATTCAGATTGTTTTGTAAAACAAGCATAAATAAAAACGCCGCTTCTTTCGAAGCGGCGCATAAAATGGGGTCAGCTGCGTCTTAACGCGGTGCCATGACCATGATCATCTGGCGACCTTCGAGCTTTGGTTCTAGCTCTACTTTCGCCAGTTCGTCGAAATCGACTTTGACCTTTTGCATGAGTTCCATGCCGAGGTGTTGGTGAGCCATCTCACGACCGCGGAAGCGAAGGGTGATTTTCACCTTGTCGCCGCTTTCGAAGAAACGGGTCATAGCTTTCGTTTTGACCTCATAATCATGCACGTCGATATTCGGGCGCATTTTGATTTCTTTGAGGTCAGCAGTTTTCTGCTTCTTGCGAGCTTCGGCTTTTTTCTTCTGCTCTAGGAAGCGCAGCTTACCATAGTCGAGAATTTTACAGACCGGCGGATCCGCGTTTGGGGATACCTCAACAAGGTCCAGGCCAGACTCGCGCGCGGCATCCAGCGCTGCGACGGTCGGCATTTCACCTTGTTTTTCACCGTTTTCGTCAATGAGAAGGACACGAGGGCTACGAATGTCCTCATTTATCCGGGGGCCAGACTTCTGAGGCGGCTTAGCCGGCATTGGTCGACGTGCTATGGCAGATGCTCCTGATATTGTTAGTGCTGTATGAAATATGACGTATTAAGCGGGAAATTTCAAGATTAAGAGACGACACCAAGCGCTGAAATCGCCTGAGTTACGTCTTTTACCTGAACGTCTTCCAGAACGTCAGACTGGACGACTATGACATTGCTGCCGCGCGGACGGGCAAGGTCGGGACTGGATTCGCTGGTTGCGAAAAGCGCAATGCCCGGTGCACCCGCCAGAGTGACCATATGCATTGGGCCGGTATCGTTTCCAACTGCCAGTACAGCGTGTTTGCCGAGGGAGGCGACCTGAAACAGATCCGTGCGTGTGCAGAGTGATTTCGCTTCAGGCACTGCGCGGGCTACCAGAGCACCAATCGGGCTTTCGCTTTTCCCGCCTATCACAACAGGTGTGATGCCTTTTTCGGCGAGAAACTTTGCCAGCTCGACATAGTTTTCTTCCGGCCAGCGCTTTGCGACGCGATGCGCAGATGAGCCCGGAATGAGAAGCGCATAAGGCCCTTTCAGCGAGAAAAAAGCAGGCTGCAGACGCGGCGGATCACGCAGCGCCGGTGCTACCCAGCTAAAGTCCTCAATCGGCACATCACCAAAGGCATAGCCGCCTTCAGGGCCAATACCTGCCAGAGAAATCTGTTCCGCCAGGCGCTCGATAGAGTGCATTTCATTGCGGTGAGGCGTGTGGTGCGGAAAGGCGCATCCATTGGAAATACCAGACCAGAGCGGAGGTCGTGGACGCATAGCCTGAAAATAGTTCGCCGTGCGACCTGAGTTCTGAAGATCATAGACGATCTCATAGCGCTCAGCACGCAAACGGCGCAGCATGGAGGTCGTCGCTGAGGTTGTCTCCGGGCGACCATCTGTCTGCACGCGGTCGAAATACGGACACGCTTTGGCGAAGCTCTCAAAAGGCGGCGTTGTCAGCAGCGTAATCTCAGCAGAGGGGTGATGTTCGCGAATGGCGCGCATCGCGCCCATAGCCAGAACAAAATCACCCAGCGCGCTGAGCTTGATGATGAGCACCTTGGTCGCGCTCTCACCCGGGTTCACATAAGTCCGCGCCATTAGTGGAGCGTCTCCTGTCGCTCTTTCAGAACCTGGCTGTAAACCTCAAGGGTTTTGCGTTGAAGCAGCTCGGTTGAGAAAGTGTTGCGGGCCCAGTCTGTTGCGGCAATCGACATGTGCACGCAATCATCAACGGGCATATGCAGCCATTCTGAAATCGCCTGCGCCAGCCCGTCCGGGTCATCCGGCGGCACCAGCCAGCCTGTCTCTTTATGCTTAACAGTTTCGCGCTGTCCGCCATGATCAGAGGCGATAACGGGCTTGCCCATAGCCTGCGCCTCAACCGCGACACGACCAAACGCCTCGGGCCTTTTGGACGGTGCGAGCACGAGATCGCAAGCAGAATAAAGAACTGGCATATTGCTACAATGCCCTGAAAGACTGACCAATTCGTCAAGATTGTACGTGTCTATCGCGGTTTTCAAGTCTTCAACATATCCATCGCGCCCCTGCGCGTCGCCTATCAGCGCAAAATGGCATGATTCGAGTAAATCTGATGGTAAACGGCCAAGCGCTTCAATCAAAACGCCTTGTCCCTTCCAGTCGGTCAGGCGGCCCGGTAGAATCGCGAGACGTTTTTCCGGTGTTGTGTACTGGGCGCGCATGGCCGCGCGCTCTGCCGGATCGATCTTGTGCGCGTCAAAGGCATGCAGATCCACGCCGCGCTGAATCGTGACGATACGCTCGTCCGGCACGCCGTGAACGGCCTTCACATGATCGGCGATATAATGGGAATTGGCGATGACAATGTCGCCGCGCGCCATAACCGAATTATACCATTTCTTGATCGCAGATTTGCCGCCATAAGCGCCATGATAGGTGGTGACAAAGGCCGTACCGGTTGCCCTGGCGGCCCAATAGGCGCTCCAGGCGGGCGCGCGTGACCGGGCATGGACAATATCCACGCCATATTCGCGGATGATTTTCTCAATCGCCTTCTGGTTCTTTTTGATCGTGAAAATGGATTTGGATTTCACCGGCAGGCGAAATAGCTCACCGTGCAGGCTTTCCAGCTCAGCTTCCATACGGCCGCCTTCACTCACCACCAATGCGCGATTGCCTGTCCGGGTCAGCGCTTCGGCAATCTCCAGCGTTGTCCGCTCAGCGCCGCCCGCATCCAGTTCCGGAATGACTTGCAGGACCGTAAGGCCGGGCTTAACCAAGATGTTCAACCTTTTGATGAGACCGTTTGGAGGCCAGATATGCCGACGCTCGCCCGCGCCGATGGTGAAACACTTGCCTACACGAAGTTAGAGCCCGCTGCCAACCGGCCAACGCTTGTCTGGCTGTCAGGTTTTAAGTCCGACATGTCTGGCGGCAAGGCGATTGCCGTAAAAGACTTCGCAGAAGGTGAGGGGCTGGGATATCTCGCCTTTGACTATCTGGGCCATGGGGAAAGCTCTGGCGACTTCGCAGACGGTACGATTTCGCGCTGGCGGGAGGATTGTCTGGCCGCAGTCGATGAGCTGAGCCAGGGGCCGCTTCTGCTGATCGGGTCATCCATGGGCGGCTGGATGTCGCTTCTCACGGCAAAGGCCCGCAAAGAGCGTATCGCCGGAATGGTGCTGATCGCCCCGGCGCCCGATTTCACTTCAAAACTCATGTGGCCGGAGCTGTCAGAAACAGCCCGTCAGGAGATTTCCGAAAAGGGTGTCTGGATGCGGCCAACGCCCTATGGCGAGCCTTATCCACTGACCCGGCGATTATTCGAGGACGGGGCGCAATGGTCCGTTCTGGATGAGCCGATTGATTTGTCCGTGCCGGTGACCATTCTTCAGGGCAAGGTCGACCCGGATGTGCCGTGGACACATGCGCTGAAAGTTCAGGATGCTCTGGCCTCTGCCGATGTTGAATTTGTGCTGATCAAAGATGGCGAACATCGCCTGTCCCGCGATCAGGATATTGAACGCCTGCTGATGGAAATCAAACGTCTGGTGCGGAAGATCGGGTGAGAGTCTACTCCACCAGGAAATCGAAATAGGTGTCCGGATAGGGCTCTTCGGTGAGCCAGAAATGCCACCATTCCTCATCCAGAAGATTGAACCCGGCATCCACCATGACGCGCTGTAACAGCATGCGATTGGCACGCTGGTCTGCCGTTGGGCGCAGATCAGACGGCCAGGACAGTGGATCGAACAGATCATATCCCGAGCCCATATCGATTTCTTCGCTGGTGGCGAGGTCAATAATGGTAAGGTCCACGGCGCTGCCGCGCGAATGGCCAGACCGTTCGGCAATATAACCGCGTTCGAACAGCTCATCTTTTGGCACATTCGGATAATAGTCTGCCATGCGGGATGTATCGTCGGGGTCGCGCGCCCATTCAGCGAAATTGGTGACGGCTCGCTGCGGGCGATAACAGTCAAAGACTTTCAGCCCCAGACCAAATTCTGAGAGCGCTTCTTGAGCGCTCGCCAGAGCTTCGGCGGCCTCGATAGAAAGAATGCACTCCGGGGCTTCATATCCGTCAATCGGGCGGCCGACGAAATTATTATCGCCGAAATATCTGATCTCCTGAACCAGACCCGGCACATAGTCTGTGGCATGTGCGAAACCGTCCGGCATGGCTGGCGTGGTCTCCTGCGCACATGCGGGCAGGCATAAAAGGGTCAGGCTCAGTGTGATCTTTTTCAGCATGTCTTACCTTTACTGGACCTGACGAAGATTGCCGGTTGAAGTGCGGAAATCGTCACGAATGGCCGGGGCCGTGGTACGGTCCGATGTGGCGCTGTCCACAGTGGTTGTGCCGCGGGCAATGTCCCAGGTCGCCTGCGTGCCTTCATAGCCTTGTCTGCGGCGCTGTGTATCCGTTCCCAGAAAGGCCCAGCTAATGCTTTCAAAATTCAGCTGAATGGTCTCAAAGGTCGTGCTGCCTTCAATCGAATAGTCGATGGCTGAGATCATGACATTGTGCAGCGTGTAGCTGATATATGGCCCACCATCGCCCGGCTGGACGATTTCGATTACGGCTTCATGGAAGGTTTGTCCGCTGGCCACAGCTCTCATCAGAAGCGGGCTGGAGGCGTCAATTTGCTTAGAGATGGTCAGGCCAGTGGTCTCGGCGCGCGCGGTGACACGGCCTCCGAGCGCTTCCGCGCTCGGGTTTGAGATTTCAGAGCTAAGCGCTGTGAACTCGATCCAGTTTTCATAGTCTTCATGCTGAGACTCGCCATCAATATCCGGCAATCTCAGAAAGCTTCCAGCATTCGCAAATGGGGTAATCATCAGGCTGGCGGCGGCCAGACCTGCAAAAAGTGACTTCTTCATGCGTCCCTCCCTGAAGAGTCAAAAGGAGAGGACGTTATGTCTGCACAGCTTTGCGAAAGGGGCAAGGTTCAGGCGCAGCTATGCTTAGCTCGCAGCATCCTCAATCGCGTCGCCGACCTGTTCGATATCACGACCCACGCCCTGAACTGTGTTGCAGGCCGCAAGCATAAGCGCCACCAGGCTGAGGCTGATGATTTTTTTCCAGTTTTTCATGAAACCCTCCAACAGAATTCATGGTCTGAATGTCGTATCGGTCTGGACAGATGACAAGCCAAAAAAAGGGTATGGGACGGCCTAGTTCAGCTTTTTTTGCTCAACCGGTTTCTTCGGCGCAAACCCATCCGGCAGGGGCAGAGCCGGAACGCCATCTTCGGCAAGCTCTTTGGCTTCTTTCAGCGTGGTCTCGCCCCAGACGGGCTTTGCATCGGCTTTGCCTTCATGCATGGCGCGTGCGCGGTTTGCGAAATCTGAGCCGACATATTCATGCGTGCTGGAGATATGCTCCCGCACGGATTTCATCATGTCTTTCAGTTTCTCGTCTGGCTGTATGGCGGGCTGGCCTGACGTTTTGCTTTTCTTCGTTCCGCTGACGGCGGGTGCCATTATCTGTTTGCGGATCTGCGTGCCGCCGCAGTCCGGACAGGTAATCAGGCCCTGATCTTTCTGCGTGTCAAACGCGTCCGAGTTCGAAAACCAGGCTTCGAATCCGGCATCACATGTCTGACAGGCAAGGGCGTATTTGACCATGAATGGCGACTGATTAAGCGTCCGGTTGAGACAGGAGCGGGTCCAGCTTGCCGGCATATTCCAGCGCATACATTTCATCGCAGCCGCCAACATGGTCGTCATTGATGAAGATTTGCGGATAGGTGCTGGCGCCATGCGCGCGGGAAATCATTTCCTGGCGCTTTGCCGGGTCCATGCCTGCGTCCACATGCGTATATTTCACGCCCTTCTTGTCCAGAAGCGCGAGCGCCCGTGTGCAATAGGGGCAGAATTGACGTGTGTAGATTTCGACCTTGGCCATAACAATTACTCCGATAGCCGGATTATATAGGTGAATTTGCGGGCGCTACAACGCGCGCGAATGTCACCACATCCAGATTGGCCGGTTTTGCGCGCTGCAATGTGCGTGCACAGGCCCGCAGCGTCGCCCCGGTGGTGTAGACATCATCCAGCAGAATTATGCGTTTTCCGTAAATGCGGTCGCGGCCACGCTCGGTCAGGGAGAACGCGCCAGACACATTGCGCTGGCGTTGGCGCGCGGTCATACGGCCCTGACTTGGGGTGGCGCGTGTGCGTTTCAGGCAGAATTCGTCATAGGGAATGCCTGTTTCTGCCCGAATAGCACTGGCGAGCCATCCGGCCTGATTAAACCCGCGCGCTGTTAACCGGTGATAATGAATGGGCACAGGAATGATGAGGTCCGCACTGTCGATCAGATCGCCTGCTGCGTCTGCGATAAAACGCGAAAAGACCTTCAAGCCGAAACGCTGGCCACGCCGTTTCAGAGACAAAATGAGCTGGCTTGAAGTATCATCATATAAAAGCGCAGACCGGGCTTTGTTCCAGGGCGGCGGGTCGGCAAGGCAGGCCCCACAGACCAGCCCGTTCTCCTCGATTGGGTCGAAGGGAATAGCGCACTGGTCGCAATAGGGCGCTGTCAGCATGGCAAGGGCGCTGAATTCTTCCGCCGTGAACCGCGCATTGCCGGGCAGGGGCTGATGGCTGATCAGGGATTGTCCCGGTGTCAGCCAGCCAAACATGGAGCGTAACCGCTCACGATCAATGCCGAACACCTTGGCGGATGATGATGTTCGGTCCATATCTCCCCCATGATTCAGAATGCGACGAATGATGTCTTTAACCGGTTACAGATCCGCACGCGGCGCGAGCGGGCATCCTCCTCCTATCATGAGGTGGAATTCCTGAAAAACCGGGCATTAGAGGATATTGCCGACCGGCTGGCGTCTACGACACGAAAATTTTCAAAAGTGCTGGTTCTCGGCGGGTATAGCCCAAATACGCGTCAGGTTCTGGCCCCGTATTGTGACACATTGATAGAGACAGACTTTGCAGCATCGCGTTTGTCTGGCGCGCCGGGCTTGGTCGCTGCCGCAGATGAAGAATGGCTGCCCTTTAAGGATGAAAGCTTTGATCTGGTGGTCAGCCCGCTTGCGCTGCACTGGGTGAATGACCTGCCTGGCACGCTGATCCAGATCAATCGCGCTTTGAAGCCTGATGGCTTTTTCGTGGGCGCTATGGCTGGCGGGGCGAGCTTTCAGGAGCTGCGTCAGTCTCTCTTGCGGGCAGAGGCCGAAGTGACCGGCGGCGCAGAAATGAGGGTTTCGCCTTTCGCCGACGCCGCTGATTTGTCTGGCCTTTTGCAGAGGGCCGGTCTTGCGCTTCCTGTAAGTGACCGTGACCGGATGACCATTCGGTATGACAGCATTTTTGACATGTTTCGCGATTTGCAGGCCGCAGGCGAAACGCATTCTCCGTTTGTGGCGGGGCGTCGGCCGCTGAGCCGCCGCGTGCTGATGCGGGCTGCCGAAATTTACGCAGAGGACTATTCAGACCCTGATGGTCGGCTGCGTGTCACGATGGATTTGGTCTGGATGACGGGCTGGGCTCCACACGTTTCACAGCCTAAGCCGAAACGACCGGGCTCAGCGAAAGTGTCCATGGCTGAAGCGCTGGGTGTGCGCGAGCAATCAGCGGGCGAGAAAACCGGCCTGAAAGGGACGGGGCGATAGGCGCTTAGCTGCTCGCTTCATCCCATTGTTCGTCGAGATTGTTGTACATTGCAGTCGTGGACGCGCTAATGGCGTTCAGAGCTGAGATAATGCCAATAACGATCAGGCCTGCAATCAGGGCGTATTCCACGACATGGCCGCCGGAACGATCGGTGAGAAAGCGCTTTGCGGTCGTTAAAAATCGCATCAGGCAAAGCCTCCCCGGTCTGCATAGTCTTCGATGAAATTGAAGAGTGGAATATCGGCTGCCGGTGCAGGCAGTGTTTTCAGCTCGCCCGGTGCAACAAAGCTCAGTGTCTGACCTTCCTGCGCCACGGGTTCACCATCCCATTCGCGAATGAGGAAAACCGGCATGACGAGGTGGAAATTGTCATAGGCGTGGGAGGCAAAGGTGAGGGGAGTTGTCGCTGACGTCTCAACGTGCACGGCCAGTTCCTCCCTCAATTCCCTAATGAGCGCCTGTTCTGGCGTCTCGCCTGTTTCGATTTTGCCGCCCGGGAGTTCCCAGAGCCCTGCCATGGATTTCCCTTCAGGGCGTTTTGCCACGAGAAGGGTCTGGTCAGGCCGCATTAAGACGGCTGCTGAGACGTAAATGATTTTTAGCTCAGACATTTCTGTTAACACTGAAGTATGAAGAGGGATTAGTTATAGCCGATTAAGTTCGGTATGCACCGTTAATCTCGACATAACCATGCGTGAGATCACACGTCCAAACGCGTGCTTCGCTCTCGCCCATGGCGACATCGATTTTGATCGAAATATTCGGTCCGGAAACGGCTGCGGTCGCGCGGGCTTCATCATACGTTGCCGCACGTGCGCCGCCCTCTGCGACACGCACATCGCCAATATCGACGACAAGCTTGTCCCGGTTGACCGGTTCCATGGCCTTGCCAACGGCCATAACAATCCGGCCCCAATTCGCATCATTGGCGGCGAGCGCCGTTTTTACGAGTGGCGAGTTGGCGACCGAACAGGCAATGATTTTGGCTGATGTCTCGCTGGTTGCGCCGGTCACACTGACTTCCACGAATTTGGTGGCGCCTTCGCCGTCGCGGACAATCTGGTGAGCCAGATCCATAAAGACCTCGCCAATGGCATCTGACAGGGCGTCAAGTTCGCGTTCAATCGCGCCAGAACTGACCGGCGCGGCCCCGGTGGCGAACATCATCACCGTGTCACTTGTGGAGGTGTCGCCATCAACGGTGATGCAGTTAAAGCTGGCATTGGCGTGACGGGAGGTGAGTTCCTGGCACTGCTGCGGTGTCAGCGGCGCATCGGTGAAGATATAGGCCAGCATGGTCGCCATGTTTGGCGCGATCATGCCGGAGCCCTTGGCAATCCCCGCAATGGAGATTGTCCGGCCATCAATCTCAATCTGGCGTCCTGCGCCTTTTGGATAGGTGTCCGTGGTGGAGAACGCCTTTGCGAGGTCCAGCCATGGTGTGTTTGGCGCAAGGTCTGGCCAAAGCGTCGGCAAATGCTTTGCGATGAGATCGGGCTCAACCGGAACACCAATCACACCCGTCGCAGCAATATAGCATTCATTACGCGGCATTTTGCTGACAGCCTCATAGGCGTCCAGCGTAGCTTCATTCTTGGCCACGCCCTTTTCAAAGGTGAAGGCGTTGGAGTTGCCTGCATTCACGATAAGTGCGCTGGCCACACCGCCAGAGCCTTCCAGCGCCTCTCGGCACCAGTCCACATCGCAGGAGCGCGTCAGCGAGCGGGTGAAGACCCCGCCACAGGATGCGCGCTCTGGAAACCGGACGACCAGAAGGTCGTCGCGTGTGTATCCATACATGCCGAGAGAAAAGGTGAGGGCTTCAACGCCTGCAATATTTGGCAGGTCTGGAAAGCGTTCGGGTGCGAGCGGCGAGCGTGCGAGTTTCACTCAGTGGCCTCTGTTGTTTCCGTCTCTTCAGGTGCGGCCGTCCCACCGTCCCCGTCCTGCAGTGCATTATCGACTGAGTCGGGAAGGTTTTCACCGTCTTCATAGCTTTCCGGTATTTCAGGGCTCGTCTGCATCTCTTCCAGACTGTCTGGTGCATCAATATAGCCACGAATGCCGATATCCGGATCGTCGATGACGGTTTCGATCTGGGCACGCGCATGCAGGCGTTCCAGAACACGGCTGATTTCACGCAGGGTGAGGAATTCGGCAATCATCGGACGCGTTTCGTCGAATGTTGGCGGTTCTTCGGTGCGGCGGTCATCGACCTTGATAATGTGCCAGCCAAGATCGCTTTCGAAAGGGCGGGAGATCGCGCCAACGGCGGTGTTGTTGATAATGCGAGGGAAGGGCGCAGAAAACTCTTCCGGCAGGAAATAGCCGAGCAGGCCGCCTTCAGCGCTGCTTGAGCGGTCAATGGAATGCGCAAAAGCGACTTCTGCGAACTCTGCGCCATTGCGCAATTGTGTGTGCAGCTCGTTCGCCTCTTCCTCAGTTTCAACAAGGATGTGACGGATCAGAACTTCCTCGCCCAGCTGCTGAAGCGCGGTCTGTGCTTCATACATTTCGAGAATCGCAGCGTCGTCGACTTCGGCAGAAACCAGATTTTCAATGAGAATAGTGCCCAGAATGCGTTCGCGCGCTGCCTGAAGCCGGTGCTGTGCATTTTCTTCCAGGTTGAGACCACGCGTCAGGGCTTCCTGTGCCAACAGCTTCTGGTCGATCAACTGTTTCAGCACGTCTACAAATATCGGATCATCTGCATCGAGTGAGGTGCCCGCATCGATCAGACCCTGCGAAACAGCCTGTAGTTCCACATCATTTGCGTAAATCGGCTCATTATTCACCACGGCTGCAATCGCTGCGCTGACGCGGACATTGGATGCATTCTGGTCGGGTGAATTCTGATCACACGCGGCAATCGAAAGCAGTGTCGCGCCGCAAATTAGGGCGAAAGATTTACGTAACATAGAGAGTCTGTCTTCCTGGGTTGCAGCTCATGTTCATTGACACCATTTTACTGGCTACTTAAGTCAGTCTCGTCGCAGGGTCGAGGTCAATACCTCTCTTCATGTGCAGAGTATTTAAAGATGTGCGTGCCATTCAAATGAATATGTACGCAAACGTGGTATAATTATGCTCCAACTTGCAAAGAAATTTTTTGGCTCCGCTAATGAGCGCCAGCTTAAGCCGTTCCGGGCGCGTGTTCAGCGGATCAATGCGCTGGAACCGGTGATTGAAGCGCTTTCTGATGAAGCGCTGCGGGCCAAAACTCAGGAATTCAAAACAGCGCTCGCCAATGGCGCAACGTTAGACAGTATCCTCGAAGAAGCGTTCGCTGTCGTCCGGGAGGGTTCAAAACGTGCTCTCGGCATGCGGCATTTCGACGTACAGCTGATCGGCGGCATGGTGCTGCACTCTGGCAATATCGCCGAGATGCGCACGGGTGAGGGTAAAACCCTCGTTGCAACTCTGCCCGCTTATCTGAATGCGCTGGAAGGCAAGGGCGTTCACGTCATTACCGTTAACGACTATCTGGCCAGCCGCGACGCCGAATGGATGGGGCAGGTTTATGGCTTCCTTGGCCTTACCACGGGTAACATTGTTCACGGCCTTGATGACCGTCAGCGTCGCGAAGCATATGCCTGTGACATCACTTACGGCACGAATAACGAATTCGGCTTCGACTATCTTCGCGACAATATGAAATATGCGCTTACCGATATGGTTCAGCGCGGTCACAATTATTGTATCGTGGATGAGGTCGACTCTATTCTGATCGACGAAGCGCGTACGCCGCTGATCATTTCCGGTCCAACCGATGACCGTTCGGATTTGTATAAGTCCATCGACACGATCATTCCGAAGTTGAGCGAGGAAGATTACGACCTCGACGAAAAGCAGCGCTCAATTGTCTTCACCGAAGAGGGCAATGAGAAGATCGAGCAATTGCTTACCGATGCTGGCCTGATGGAAGGGTCTATGTATGACCCGCAGAACATCACGATTGTTCACCATGCCAATCAGGCGCTGCGCGCGCACAAACTCTTCCAGCGCGACAAGGATTACATCGTCAAGAATAAGCAGGTTATGCTGATTGACGAATTCACGGGCCGTATGATGGAAGGGCGTCGTCTTTCTGAAGGTCTGCACCAGGCGATCGAAGCCAAAGAAGGCGTGAAGATCCAGCCAGAAAACCAGACACTGGCCTCCATCACCTTCCAGAATTATTTCCGTCTCTATTCCAAGCTCGCGGGCATGACGGGTACGGCGGATACAGAGGCGTCAGAATTCCAGGATACGTACGGCCTTCGTGTCTTTGATATCCCGACCAACCGCCCGATCCAGCGTATTGATGATGATGACGTCGTCTACCGTACGGCGAAGGAAAAATACAAAGCCATTATTGATGAGCTGCGTGATTGTCATGAGCGTGGTCAGCCGGTGCTTCTGGGTACGGCATCCATTGAGAAGTCAGAGCTTCTTTCGACTCTGCTGGCGCAGGCGAAAATTCCGCACCAGGTGCTGAACGCGCGCCATCACGAGCGTGAGGCTCAGATTGTTGCACAGGCCGGTGCGCCGGGCGCGATTACGGTTGCGACCAATATGGCGGGCCGTGGTACGGACATTCAGCTCGGCGGTAACGTCGAAATGCGTATGGAAGCTGAGCTGCTTCAGGGCCGTGTTGAGCGCCTTAAGGCGGATATCAACTCCACTATGGACGCTGAAGTGAACCGTCAGATGCAGGAGAAAAACCTGCCGCCGAGTTCCAAGGGGCAATTCATCAAAATGCTGCCGCCAGAGGTTCTGGAAACCGTCGTTAAGAAGGTTGAGCATCAGCATCTGGAAGAAATCCGTAAGGAAATCGAAGAAGGCCAGCACGCAGAGCTTGAGGCGCGCATTAAGAGCGAAGTCGAAGCTGCCAAGCAGAAAGCGCTTGATGCGGGTGGTCTGTTCGTTCTGGGTACGGAGCGTCACGAGAGCCGTCGTATCGACAACCAGCTGCGCGGTCGTACGGGCCGTCAGGGTGACCCGGGCCGGTCTAAATTCTACGTGTCTATTGAAGATGATCTTCTGCGGATTTTCGCCGCTGAGCGTCTCGACACGATTATGCGTCGCCTCGGCATCAAGGAAAACGAAGCCATTGTTCACCCTTGGATGAACAAGGCGCTTGAAACCTCTCAGAAAAAGGTTGAGCAGCGCAACTTCGAAATCCGTAAGAATTTGCTCAAATACGATAATGTCACCAATGATCAGCGTAAGGTGATCTTTGAGCAGCGTATCGACTTCATGCGTGCAGCGGATGTGAGCGAAACCATCACTGAAATGCGCCATGATGTGGTCGATGACATCGTCTACGCGGCGCTGCCTGAACGCTCCTATGCTGAGCAATGGGATATTGATGGTCTGACAGAAGAAGTTCAGAAAACCTTCGGTATCACACCGCCACTGCGCGAATGGGCATCAGAAGAAGGTGTGGCGAATGAGGAAATCATTGAGCGCCTCACTGCAGCGGTTGATGAAGCCTATGCCGTCAAAGCCGGTGAAATTGGTGAAGAACGTATTCGCTGGTTTGAGAAGCAGGTTCTGCTTCAGCTGCTGGATAAGGAATGGCGCGAACACCTGCAGCAACTTGATCAGCTGCGGTCGGTCATTCACCTGCGCAGCTATGGCCAGCGTGATCCGCTGAATGAATTCAAGTCCGAAGCCTTTGCGCTCTTCTCTGACCTGATTTCAAATCTGCGTAAAACCGTGACCGGCACGCTGATGAACATTCAGGTTCAGCAAGGCCCGCCACCACAACAGCAACGCCAGCCTGCGCCGGCGCCAACTCAGGTCTGATTTCAGCCTGTACAGATTTTAAAAGGCGTCCCTGAGGGGGCGCCTTTTTGTATCTTCAGCCCTTTGCGGGCACAAAAAACACCGCGCCTACAAGCGCGGTGTTCTGTTTGCGGATCTGGTCGTCTTATATGTTTTAGCTTGCAGCGCGGCGCATTGGCACAACGTTCTCTTCGCGACGTGTGCGAGCCGATTTCTTCGGCTGGAATGCAACTTTGGCATGCTCTGCGCAGTATGGACCGCCAGATGCTGCGCGGCCGCAGAATGCAAAATCTTTATCCATCGGATCGCCGATTGGCCATTTGCACATGGACTCGCGAATGTTCAGCACGCTTGCGAAGTCGCCATTGTCGAGTTTGGCTGGTGCCAGTGGCTCTGAGCTGGTTTTTGCAACAGCTGGCAGCGTAGACGGTGCTGCTGGAGCTGCTGGTGCTTCCGGCTCGACTGTTGGCCGCTCGACACGCTGTGGCGCTGGCTTCGGACGCGCCAGACGTGGCGGGCGCTTAACCGGGCGTGATGGTGTTGCCCGGCCAGACAGGCCAAGGCGGTGAACTTTACCGATTACAGCATTCCGGGTGACACCCCCGAGCTGGTTCGCGATCTGGCTGGCACTATGGCCTTCGGTCCAGAGTTTCTTGAGCTGCTCCACCCGCTCTTCTGTCCAACTCATCATCCGCCTCCTGAAGGTCAGTTACGTTAATCTATATTTAGTGTCGGTAGCGTTTCGTTAACGATACCCTGTCCCACATATCGTATATATCAGGGGCGATGACACAACATGCTGATCTGTGGAGAAGTGCAGTAATCCACATATTGTGGCCGGAATTAACTAATTGCATGTGGAAAAGTCAGTGAATCTATCTGGTCAAATTAACCGAACTCCTATCTGAGCTGGTCCTTGGCCATTACAATTGGTCCTCGGAGTGCCTAAATGAGGGCTGACAGTGAAACATCCGAGGGGCTGCCATTATGAACTTTGCTGAACCGCGAGAATTTTCGGGCTATAACTGGCTCGGTCTGTGGACACTTTATAAGCGGGAAGTTGGCAGGTTCATCAAAGTCGGCATGCAGACATTGTTCGCGCCGGCTGTGTCTACCCTGCTTCTCATGACCGTTTTTCGCCTGGCTTTTGGCAATCGTGGCGAGCTGACCGGTGACTTTGAGGGCATTGCCTATCAGAACTTTCTGGCGCCGGGTCTGGTCATCATGACCATCCTTCAGAACGCATTCCAGAATACATCCAGCTCACTAACCATTGCGAAAGTGCAGGGCAGCACGGTGGACTTTCTGATGCCGCCGCTCTCTCCTCTTGAGCTCACCATTGGTTTTGTCGCGGGTGCGGCCACACGTGGTGCGCTGGTTGGTCTGATCACCGGCCTTGCGATCCAACTGCTGGGCCTTGCCAGCCTTTCAATCTCGAATATCGGCGCGGTGATCTGGTTTGCCATGACGGCCAGCATTATTCTTGGCGCTATTGGCGCGGCAGGCGGTATCTGGGCGGACAAGTTCGACCATCTGGCTGCCGTGACGAATTTCGTCATCGTGCCTCTGACCTTCCTGTCTGGTACATTCTACGATGTGAAGGTCTTGTCTGAACCATTCCAGACGCTCGCACACTGGGACCCATTCTTCTATCTGATTGATGGCTTCCGCTATGGCTTTCTTGGCGTTGCAAACTCCAATGTGATGGTTGGCGTGTTTGTCACCGGCGGGTTGTCGCTCTTCACTTGCGGCATTGTCTGGGCGCTGTTCAAATCCGGCTATAAGCTGAAGGCGTAAGCGCTTTTCCCAAAAAAAGGGACCCGAAACAGGTTCGGGTCCGATACCGCAAATAGCGGAGGATTAGGTAGGCTAAGACCTAGCTATACCCACGTTTTGAATTAAAAACAATAGTCGACTATATTTATATATAAAAATATCTGAAATGGTGTTTAGTCGCTCGTGTCAGAGAAGACGCCTTTGCGGCCTTCCATGCCTGCGCGAACCGCCTCAACCTGATTAGGCTTGCCGATAATTTCATCCTGAAGGACGGACTCATTCATCAGGGCTTCGGCATCTGTGGCGTCGAACAATTGGTTGAACATGGCTTTAGTGCGCCGCGTGGCAGAAGGAGATCGCGCTGCGATCTCGTCTGCGAGCGCCAGCGCGTCGTCAAGCGGAGTGTCAGACACATGAGTCGCAAAGCCATATTCTTTGGCCTGAACGCCCGAGAAGATGCGCGCGGTGTAGGACAACTCTCGCAGAATGTCCTCTCCGGCGATGGCGCGCATAATCGGCGTGCCGCCCATATCCGGGATGAGGCCCCATTTGGCTTCCATAATGGAGAGCTTGGTTTCCGGGTGCACAAAGCGGATATCTGCGCCAAGCGTCAGTTGAAAGCCGCCACCAAAGGCAATGCCGTGAATGGAGGCGATGACCGGCGCGTGCATATTGCGCCATCCCCAGACGATCTGTTGCGCGCGATTGGCTATGCCATGGGTACGTTCCGCAAGACCGCCGCCATGTTTCACAGTGGCTGATCCGCCATTGCCTTCAGCGGTGCGTTTGAAATTGCTGGTGTCCAGGCCCGCACAGAAGGCGCGGCCCTCACCAGACAGCACAACGACGCGCACTTCCGGCTTTGCATCCAGCTCAGCGGCGGTGTCGATCAGCGCGTTGATCATGTCATCATCAAGCGCGTTCATTTTGTCGGAGCGGATCAGGCGGACATCTGCAATGCCGTCCTGAATGTCGTATCTGATACGGTCTGTCATGGCGTTTCCCTGCGTTTATATTTCTCGCCCGGAGACTAGACGCAGGGAAACGAATGACAAGGCATGCCGCAACGGCATGCCTTGATAAGTAATTGGCTTAGAAGACGTCTGTTGGGCCGCCTTTAGGGTCTTCGCCATACTGGTTCGGACCTTGCGTGCCTTCTGTCGCAAAGAAGTAAAGCAGCACAAGGCTACCAAGAAACGGAATGAGGCCAATAAGCAGGAACCAGCCGGTCATGTTCTTGTCGTGAAGGCGGCGAACTGCCACCGAAAGCGATGGTATGAAGCAACCAAGGCAGAACAGTAAGTATACGATAAAAATGAGGCCAGAAATTACGCCGCCAATGTCACCAAGGACTGAAAGCGCGATCGACAATACGACGACGGCGATATAGGCCACCAGATACATTACGACTGGCCACCAGTATTCTGCGCGACGGGCACGGCCCTGAAAATTGGTGTAATTTTTGAAAAAGAGCTGAATGGATTCCTGGTAGTCCATCGTGAATTCCCCAAAACTGGATCACGCCCCCACGGCGCTGTCTTAATTGCTAGTGCTAGTCTATACGCTGAGCAAGCGTAAAAGCGGACAACACTAAGGTGAGTTAAATCTCGTTTCCATTGACCAGAGAGGCCCGGTTAGGGTAAGCACGCGCCTTCTTTTTCAATCGGGCCGGAGACTTAGCCCTCAAATTCAGGAGTAATTGCCATGCGTGAAGCCATGCTTCCCGTTTACGCCCCGCCAGAAGAAATCTTCACGCGCGGCGAAGGCATGCGACTGTTTACTGAGGACGGCAAAGTCTATCTGGACTTCATTGCTGGCATCGCAGTGAACGCGCTCGGCCATGCCCACCCGAAAATGGTTGAGGCGCTCAAAGATCAGGCTGAAAAGCTCTGGCACACCTCTAACATGTTCCGCGTGCGCGGCGGTGAAGAGCTGTCTGAAAAGTATTGCGCGAACACGTTTGCGGATCAGGTCTTCTTCACGAACTCCGGTACGGAAGCGATTGAGTGCGCGCTGAAGACAGCTCGTAAATATCATTACGTGAATGGCGAGCCTCACCGTCAGGAAATCATCACCTTTACCGGTGCGTTCCACGGTCGGTCTTTTGCAGCGATCAATGCGGGCGGCAACCCGGCTTATCTGGAAGGCTTTGGCGAGCCTATGGCCGGCTTTAAACAGCTGCCATTTGGTGACATGCACGCGCTGAAAGCGGCGATCAGCAAAGATACCTGTGCGGTTCTGGTAGAGCCGGTTCAGGGCGAAGGCGGTGTGCGCGATATTCCGGAAAGCTGCCTGATCGAACTGCGTAAGCTTTGCGATGAAACCGGCACGCTTCTCATCTATGACGAAGTTCAGTGCGGCGCTGGCCGTACGGGTAAAATGTTCGCGCACCAATGGTGTGAGGGCAAAGCAGACCCGGACATTATGGCTGTCGCTAAAGGCGTTGGCGGTGGTTTCCCAATGGGGGCCTGCCTCGTCACTGAAGAAGCGGGCAAGGGCATGCGTCCTGGCTCTCACGGCTCGACCTATGGCGGTAATCCGCTGGCTATGGCTGTCGGCAATGTCGTGTTCGACGAACTGGCTGGCGAAGGCTTTATGGAAGAAGTTCGCCGCGTATCCGGTACGTTGAAGCAGGGGCTTGCGAGCCTGAAAGATCGTCACCCGGAAATCGTCGAAGAAGTTCGCGGCAAAGGTCTTCTTTGCGGGCTGAAGCTCAACCGCGCGCCTAAGCCTGTTCAACAGCTTGCACGTGAAAAGAACCTTCTCGTCGGCGTTGCGGGCGACAATGTTCTGCGTCTTGCACCACCTCTCATCGCCACCGATGCGGATATCCGTGAAGCGGTTGAGATCCTTGATGCCTGCCTGACCGAGGCAAAAGCTCAGGAGAGCTAAATGAAACACTTCCTGGATTTATCGGATGTTCCGGCATCCGAGCTTCGCGCTATTCTGGACGACGCCAAAGCCGTGAAAGCGGCGCGCGCAGGCTGGCCTAAGGGCCGCGTAGACAGGGGCGCGCCTCTGGCTGACCATGTGCTGGCGATGATCTTTGAGAAAAGCTCTACGCGTACACGCACCAGCTTTGATGTCGGTATGCGCCAGCTTGGCGGCCAGACCATGATCATGAATGCGGGTGATATGCAGCTCGGTCGTGGTGAAACGATTGAAGACACAGCCAAGGTTCTGTCCCGCTTTGTCGATATCGCGATGATCCGCGCCAATAATCATGATGATGTCGTGGCATTCGCTGAGGCGGGCTCCATTCCGGTCATTAATGGCCTGACGGACAAGTCTCACCCATGCCAGATCATGGCAGACCTTCAGACGCTGGAAGAGCTGGGCATCACGCTGAAAGGCGCGCGTATCGCCTGGGTGGGTGACGGCAATAATGTCTGCGCGAGCTTTATCGATGCGGCGCCGAAATTTGGCTACTCGCTCGCCATCGGTACACCAGAAGGGTATGAAGCGCCTCAGGATCGTATTGAGCGCGCGCGTGCCGAACAGGGCAGCATCTTCACCTATAATTCTCCAGGTCTCGCTGCGGCGGGTGCGGATGTGATTGTGGCAGACACTTTCGTCTCTATGGGCGATAAGGATGCAGATAAACGCCTCGCAGACCTTGCGCCATTCATGGTGGATGACCAGCTAATGGATGCGGCGAACGTAGGAGCGATTTTCCTGCACTGTCTGCCGGCGCACCGCGGCGAAGAGGTTTCAGCGAGCGTCATAGACGGGCCGCAATCAGCGGTTTTTGACGAAGCTGAGAACCGGCTTCACGCACAGAAGGCAATTTTGAAATGGTGTCTGGAAAGCTGACGGAATTTGCAGATGAACTGGGAACGGGCGCGAATAGCGTTGCGAGTTACCAGCTCGAACAGCAAGCCGTCCGCGGACGTATCACACGGATGGATGGCGCAACCGTAGGCGCCATTCTGGGCCGTCATAACTATCCGCATGAAGTTGCAAGATTTCTCGGTGAAGCGCTGACGCTTGCCGTGCTTATTGGCGCGAGCCTGAAAGTGGATGGCCGTGTGGCTGTGCAGGCGCAGGGCAATGGCCCGGTCAGCCTGATGGTTGCTGAATTCCACACCAATGGTGCACTGCGCGGCATGCTGCGTTTCGATCAGGAAAAATGGGATCGCGTTGAGCGCGTGAACAAAGGCGACCTGCCACACCCACGTCAGGTGTTTGGCGACGGCGCGCTGGCCATCACCGTTATTCAGGACAATGAATACGTACAGCCTTATCAGGGTGTCGTACCGCTGGACGGAACGACGCTGGCTGAATGCGCTGAACATTATTTTGAACGCTCTGAACAAGTGCCGACGAAAATTCGTTTGGCCGTAGGCGAAATCCAGATGGCCGGGCAAACGGCAAGCTGGCAGGCTGGCGGCGCGCTTATTCAGCGTGTGGCGGGCGATGAAAACCGTGGTGACACGGATGAAGACTGGAATACGGCGCAAATCCTGTTCCAGAGCGTCGAAGATGCAGAGCTTCTGGACCCTGATCTATCGCTTGGCCGTGTGCTTTACCGCCTGTTCCACGAACAGGGTGTGCGTATGGAAGAGCCGAGCCCGGTGCGGGATGAATGCACCTGTTCGGCAGAACGCCTGATCGCGACGATGAAAAACCTGCCGGATGAAGAGCTTGTCGAGCTTGCTCAGGATACCGGCAAGGATGTGTTCGAAGCCGGGTGCCAGTTCTGTAACCGGCAATTTGCGATCCCGCTCAAAGACGTGATCTCGGGCACTGCCCATTAGACATTAAAAAGCCTCCCGCTTATGCGAGAGGCTTTTTTTCTTAGTCTGGTTTGGTCGCGCTTAAGCTGCGCTGACGCTGTATTTGTCGAAAAACGCTTTCATCTCGTCATTCAGAAGACCCTGACCTGTCGCTGTTTGCGGCAATACGAAAGATGAGCCTGAATTGATCTCGATAACGAGTGGGCCGTTTGCGGTGATCGCAATGTCGAGAGACTGATAGCGCACCGGCGCATAGTTCTGAGCGCACATTTTATTAAGCGCGAGCGCGTCTTCATAAAATGGAATTTGGAAGCCAACGAGCTGCTCACCTGTGACTGGGTGGGTTTCGTGCTCGATCGTCTCAAAGCCGTTTCGAGACACCACACGGCAGATCTTCCCGGTGTCCTTGTCGACATGGGCCAGCAGATTGCCTGCCCGCCAGAAATTGTCAGCCACGTTTTTGCCTACCGGGATTTTGAACATCACAAACGGCGTTGAGATTTCATCATCTTTGACGAGGTTCACCGTGCGCAGAGTCGCGACATGGCTTGTCAGTTTCTGAATGTCTGCATGGTTATGAACCTGACGCTGGAACAGATAGGTCGTCTTGGAGAGGTTCTTCTCGTAAAGCTCGTTGATCGGCATACGCTCGCCGCCATTTACGATCAGCTCGTCGCCTTCAAAGCCTTCAATCAACAGTGCGCCATAGCTGCCCAGATCGCCATTTGGTTTGGCAAAGATTGGCAGTTCTGTCTGGCGCGAGAGGAACGCTTTCAAATCATCAAGGCCGGAGAGTTTCTCTGTTTTGCCGAAGGTGCGCAGGCCGGTGTCGAGCACGGCGATGGTCTCTGGCACATTCACGCCCAGCGAATTGAGGATCTGATAGGAGAGCCATTTGTCTTCAGTGGTTGCGCGCCATTGCGGATCAGAGATCAGATCGGTCACCGGCCAGTGCAGGCGCTCGGAAATATAGGTCTGCTTTTCCGGCAGGTCCTGATCGGTCTTATAGAGCTCGTATTGAAGATATTCCCAGATGGAAAGTTTGCCCGGCTGTTTGGAGATTTTCCACCACTCGCTGAGAATGGAAAGCGGGCTGCGACCTGACTCTGCGGCAGCTGCCTGAAGCGCCTGAATGGTCTCTGCCATATCATAGGTCTTGTCGTTCTTCATTTTTACAGATTGCAATCCCATCACCCACTCCTTCTGACAGTTCGCAGCGTGTGCCCGTTTCGGCCCGCATGACTGGAAGATTAGCCTCAGGCGCTATCTGTAAGGTGCAATATTTAAAGAAGCCTCAAAGGGGCGACTATTGGGCCTCGGCTTCAACCAGCTTGGCCAGCCGTTCGGCCGTGCCCATGCCCATCGTCCAGCCGAGCATGCCATGGCCAAGATTATAAGCGAGCGCTTTGTGTGGATGACCAAGACGCGGGACCGAGTCTGGTGACATTGGCCGGTTACCCGCCCATGTTTCCGATATCTGGTCAAAGTCGGCGGCCGCGGGCAGGGAAGCTTTGGCTTCGCGGATGAAGGTGGCGATACGTTTTGCATTCACATCATTTCGTCCCCAGCCAAGGTCTGCCATTCCCGCCATACGGAACCGGTCGCCCAGACGCGTAAACACGATGCGTTTGCTCGTATCCGTAATCGAGACGCGCGGTGTGTGCGGTCCATGGGGTGCAGTGATGGAATAGCCCTTCATCGGCATGACAGGCACTTTCAGGCCGATCGACTTCATGAGCTTTCGGTCTGAGCCAGTGCACAGAACAGCGAGATCAGCGTTCAATGCTTCGCCGCTTTCAAGGCTCACTTCAGCACCTTTGCCAGAAAAGCTGATGGCTTTGACACGCGCATTGAAGCGGGCAGTCGTTCCGAATTCGCTGATGATTTTATCGAGCAGATGTTTGGTGAATTTATTGGCGTCGCCGAGCGCTTCGCCAGCCGCATACATCACCGCTTCAGGGGCTTTGCCGACATGTGCCAGCGCCGGTTCAATCTCTTGTGCTTCCTGATAGCTGACAATGCGCTGCTCTTCAGGTGACACATCCTTTATACGAATGGCGTTTTCGACATTTCGAATGGCTTCTGGCGCGTAGAGGAGCTGCATTTTGCCGGGGACCTGATAGTCGAAATCAAGGTCATAGAGCTGAACCAGTTTCAGCATTTCGAGGCGGGATTCCAGTGCCACTTCCATGCCTGCTCGGGTGTTGCGCGCAAACCGGTCGGCCGTACAATTTCGAAGGAATTGCAGGAGCCAGGCTATATAGTCCGGATCGAGCGACACCTTGATGCGAAAGGCCGGGTTCATGCCAAGGGCCAGGCCGGGGATGTCCTTCAGGATTTTATCGCTCGCCAGCGCTTCTGTGTGCAGATAGCTCAGCTGCCCGCCATTGGAGTGGGAGGTGCCTTCGGCGGCTGCGTCGCGCGCATCAATAATGGTGACGGCAATGCCGCGTTTGGCCAGTGCATAGGCGGTCGAAACGCCGACGACACCTGCGCCCACAATGATTGCACTTCTGATAGCCATTGGCTGACCTGATCCCTCGTCCTGAACTAGCATTTAAGCATTCAGGCGCGCGCGTCGAGACATGCGGGCATAAATAATCTCTCTGTGAGATTGTGAGCGGACTTCTGTGCAGAGCGTGTGGGATTTCGCTGTATCGAGGGCGGCGGTTAACCTCTCGCTAACCCTTTTTATACGTATCGGTGATAAGGTGCTTTTGATGGTGCTGGATAAAAGTTAGAACACGGGCATGCGTAAGCTATTTCATTGGCCATTAGATCCCGCAAGCCGACTTGTGCGGTTGGTTCTGGCTGAAAAACAGCTGGATTTCGATCTCGTTGTGTCTCCGCCATGGAAGCCAGCGGAAGAGGTGACGCGCCTGTATGCCAATCCGGTTGGACCGGTTCTGATCGATCAGGGCCAGCATGGACGTGTCGTTGCCAACCACACCCATGCCATTATCGAATTTCTTGAAGAACAGTATCGGGACGTGAAAGTCCTGCCCATGCTCGCGCCGGACCGCGCAGAAGCGCGTCGTTTGTGGCGCTGGGTGGAAACGCGTTTTGAATCTGAAATCAACGGCTCCATTCTGGCAGAGCGCATTGCGCAGGCCGTACAGCGTACCAGCGCGCCAGACAGCGCAGTGCTTCGGCGCGGCGCTCATGCTCTACGCGGCGTACTGACCTATCTGAATGCGCTGTGCGAACATCATTCCTATCTGACCGGGCGGCAGCTCACGGTGGCCGACCTTGCTGCAGCTGCAAACCTTTCAGCGCTCGACTATTTTGGTGATGTGCACTGGGATAATGTTCCAGACCTTCGTGAATGGTATGTCCGGGTAAAGTCACGCCCATGTTTCCGCGATCTTCTCAAAGACTCTCTCACCGGCACTAAACCGGCTGCCCATTATGCCGATCTGGACTTCTGAAGAGGCCAGAGCCCACGCGCTGTCTGTCGGGTTTGATGTTTGTCATGTCACCTCCGTAGAGGAAGGCTGGGCGGCGTCTGATCGCCTGCGCAGTTTTGTTGAGGCTGGCTTTCACGGCGATATGCAATGGATGGAAGACACGCTGGAGCGGCGCGTCCATCCGCAGGCCATGTGGAGCGGCGCAAAATCAGCCATTGTCGTAGGCGTCAATTATGGACCGGATCACAACCCGCTGGGCATTCTGGAACAGACAGACCGCGCGGCGATTTCTGTCTACGCCAAAGGGAAGGACTATCACGACCTTCTGAAAAAGCGGCTGAAGCAGCTGGCGCGCGATTTTGTGGCCGCCACGGGCTGCGAGGTGAAGGTGTTTGTCGACACCGCGCCGCTTATGGAAAAGCCACTGGCTGCGAAATCTGGCCTTGGCTGGCAGGGCAAGCATACCAATTTGGTCAGCCGTGAGTTTGGGTCCTGGTTGTTTTTGGGCGTCATGCTGACAGAGGCCGAACTATCGCCGGATGAACCGGGTGAGGACAAATGCGGCTCTTGTCGCGCCTGCCTTGATATCTGCCCGACGAACGCCTTTCCGGGCCCATATCAGCTCGATGCGCGCAAATGCATTTCTTATCTCACCATTGAACATGATGGGCCGATCCCGCTGGACCTGCGAGAGCCAATGGGAAACCGGATTTATGGGTGTGATGATTGTCTGGCCGTCTGCCCGTGGAACAAGTTTGCTCAGCTGAGTTCAGAAGCAAAGTTTGCCGCTGGTGTGATGACTGATGCTCCGGCGCTGAGCGAGCTTCTGGCGCTGGACGATGAGGCCTTTCGCGAGGCCTATCGCGGGTCACCTATCAAGCGGATCAAGCGCCGTCGTTTTTTGCGCAATGTGCTAATTGCCACCGGGAATTCCGGAGACACGTCTCTTATTCCGACCGTCAAAAATTTGCTGTCAGATGAAGAGCCACTGGTGCGCGGTATGGCTGTCTGGGCGCTGTCGCGTCTGGATTTAGCGGGCGCCCGCGCGGCTAAAGCTGAGCATCTGGCCTCAGAGGCAGATGCTCAGGTTCAATCAGAATGGCATCTCATTAACTGAGCGACCTTCCGCGATCAGGCGTCTGGCCTCGCGAATATGACCGCGCCATAGAAGAGCCTGTGCATCTTCAGGGTCGAGCGTGCGAGCCTGAACAATGTCATCCATCGCTTCGTCATAGCGTTCCTGCCAGAAGCGCGCCTGCGCACGGTAGAGATAGGCGTGGAAGTCACCCGGCTGACCGCTAATGGCTGTATCGAGATCAGCCTCTGCATTTTCCCATTCTTCCAGCTGTAGATAGGCAAGGCCGCGATAATTATACGCTTCAGAATATTCTGGCTGCAGGCGGATGATGTTTGAGAAGGTCAGAACGGCATTGTCCGGCATGCCAATTTCCAGCCATGCGCCGCCAGCGCGGAACAGATAGGTCAGTCGGTCATCCATGGAGCCGCCATCGGGTGCGTTAGCCAGAGCTTCAAGCTCATAGGCACCATCTTCCAGATAGCCGAGCGCCATAAGGGCAGAGGCGCGGCACTCGCGCGCGCCGCGGCGATTGCCTTCCATATAGGTCCAGGACGCTGCCATTTCGTGGGCCGCTTCCGGGTCTGTTTCGACCAGTTCGAGGCACTCGCGAAGGCGCAGCATTTCTTCGCGCTCAGCATCGCCTGGCGCGGCAGTCTGGGACACAGTCTGTGCAGCAAGCAAAAGCGGTGCGATGACATAGACGAGAGGGGAGGCTAAACCCATGTCTGAACTCCTGTATTCGAAGAAAGACCTGCCGCCTTGGCGCAGGAAAAGCAAATGAAGAAACAGCAACCCCTGCTATTTTGTGTCGGTTTTGGCGATACAGCCCGAGCTTTAGCGCAGCTGAAGGCGAAACAAGGCTGGAAAATCGCTGCCACCAGTCGATCCCCTGAGACTGTGAAGGCACTCTGTGAGGAGGGGATTGAAGGGCTTTTGTTCGATGAAACACTCCCCGATAAGGTGCCTGAAAGTGCAGCATGGCTGATCTCTACACCGCCGGATGAAAACGGGTGTCCTGCCTATAATTTGCTGCACTCTGCTGCGCAAAATGCTGCGCAGCAAAAATGCAGCATTTTTTATCTTTCGACCACCGGCGTCTATGGTGACCTGGGCGGTGGATGGGCGTTTGAATGGACGCAGACCAACCCGCAAAGCACTGCCGGGCAAAGGCGCGATGACGCCGAAAAAGCATGGCGCAGCATAAGTGCTGATGTGACCCTTGTGCGCCTGCCGGGTATTTATGGGCCGGGGCGTTCTGCCTTTGACAGGCTGCGTGAGGGCAAGGCGCGTCGCATCATCAAAGACGGGCAGGTCTTTTCCCGCGTTCACGTGGATGACATTGCGGCATGTCTGAATGGCGCAATCGAGAAAGGTGTGCGCGGCGAGGTTCTACATCCATGCGATGATGCCCCTGCACCGCCTCAGCATGTGATTGCTTATGCTGCAGAACTTCTGGGCGTTGAGGTGCCGCCAGACATTCCGTTTGAGGAGGCGGGGCTGTCGCCTATGGCGCAGCGTTTTTATTCTGAGTGTAAGCGGATTTCGAATGCTCGAACGAAGTCGCTTACGGGTTGGCGGCCAGCCTATCCGGATTACCAGTCCGGCTTGCAGGCCATTCGGGCAACCGAAAACCAGGCATAAAAAAAGAGGGCCAATTGGCCCTCTTTCTCGTTTGGTGTGTCACCTCTGGATTACCAGATGGTGATGCGCTCTTCCGGCGGCAGGTAAAGCGCGTCGTCTTCAGAGACTTCGAATGCTTCATACCATTGGTCCATATTACGGACGATGCCGTTGATACGGTACATTGGCGGAGAGTGCGGGTCAGTCGCGAGCTGCTGACGTTGAGCTTCTTCGCGATAAAGCGCCTGCCAGACCTGAGCCCATGACATGAAGAAGCGCTGATCACCGGTGTAACCGTCAATCACTGGAGCTTCTTCGCCGTTCAGAGAGATCTGATATGCGCGATAAGCCATTGAGAGACCGCCAAGGTCACCAATGTTCTCACCAAGGGTCAGGCGACCATTGACGCAGACTGTGTCTTCTTCGCTGTTCTCGATCGGGCAGAAGCCATTGTACTGGTCAACCAGAGCGTCTGTGCGTTCCTGGAAGGCCGCTTCGTCTTCAGCTGTCCACCAGTTACGGAGCAGGCCGTCACCATCAGAGCGGGCGCCCTGATCGTCAAAGCCGTGGCCCATTTCGTGGCCGATCACCGCGCCAATCGCGCCGTAGTTTACAGCAGGGTCAGCATAGAGGTCGAAGAATGGCGGCTGAAGGATAGCTGCCGGGAAAACGATCTCGTTGCGGTTCGGAGAATAGTAAGCGTTGACCGTTTGCGGGTACATGAACCACTCATCGGTGTCGATCGGCTGACCGAGCTGAGAGAGCATGTCTGCATACTGCCATTCAGCGACAGCCATTTCGTTGGCGAACGCGTCGCCTTCGACAATCGCAAGGTCGTCATAGCTTTCGAAGTTTTCCGGGTAACCGATTTTCGGTGTGAATTTAGCGAGCTTGTCCAGCGCTTCAACGCGGGTTTCAGGGCCCATCCACTCCAGATCTTCCAGATTGGCTTCCATCGCAGTGCGCAGGTTTTCCACGAGGTCGACCATTGCGTCCTTGGCTTCTGGCTGGAAGTGAAGATCGACATAGATCTGACCTACAGCTTCACCCAGAGCGCCTTCGGTTGCGCCAACAGCGCGTTTCCAGCGTGGGCGCTGTTCTGGCTGACCAGACAGAACCTGACCGTAAAACGCAAAGCGCGCATCATCGATTTCAGTTGGCAGAACGTCAGCATGGCCGCTCAGGAAGTGAGCGGTGAGGTAAGCCTGCCAGGCTTCGATTGGTGCAGTGTTTGCAATCTCGAGCAAGCCGGAAACGCCGTCACCCAGAAGGGCGAGCTGTTCCTCGGAGAGGCCTTGCTCTTCGATTTCTTCAGCAGTTGGTGTGACCTGACGGACAACGAATGTTTCCTGCGCGCCAAGGCCCATATCGTTGAGGAGAACCTCAACCGGGAAGCCATTGCCCATCTCGATGAGCTCTTCGCGGGTCACATTGTTGTAGGTGAGGTTACGGTTGCGACCGATTGCGCGGTCCCAATGCGCTTCTGCCATGTCATGCTCAAGATCGTAAACGGTCTGAGCCGCAGCAGCCGGGTCTTCATAACCTGCTGTTTCAAGCATGGTCGTCAGGAAGCCGAGATAAGCTTCGCGGACTTCGAGGTTATTTGGCGTGTCGTTCAGGTAATAGCTGCGGTCTGGAAGACCAAGGCCACCCTGGCCGACATAGAAGATGTAAGCTTCCGGGTTACGGGCATCGACATCAACATAGCCACCAATCGGTGCGCGGAAGCCTGTCGCTGCAAAAATTGCAGCCAGATCTTCGCGGGTTTCGATTGCAGCAATGCGATCAAGGTATGGCTGAGCGGGTGCCAGACCGGCCGCATTAATGGTCTCGGTGTCCATATAAGCATTGTAGAAGGCTGAGATTTTGCCTTCCAGCGTGTCGACGGATGCTTCAGAAGCTGCGGCATCTTCGATGATCTCACGCACCTGAATTTCAGCTTCGTCAGCGAGCATGTTGAACACGCCATAGCGGGAACGGTCGGATGGAATTTCAAACGTGTCGAGCCATTGGCCGTTCACATATCGGTTGAAGTCATCACCCGGCGCGGTGTTCTCATCGATGTTTGCAGTCTCGATGCCGAATGTGCCGAAGGTTGGGGATGGTGCTGCAGCGGTTTCTTCTGGCGCCGCAGACGCATCCGTTTCTGGTGCTTCTGATGGCGTACAGGCGGCAAGCCCCAGCATTGCCATCGCTGATGTAGCTAAAAGTAGATTTTTCATACAGTCCTCGTTTGAACGAAAGGATCAGGTCGCCCCACCGACCTGATCCCGCAATTTTATTCCACTGGTTGATGATGTAAATGATCATCTCGTTCTGTCACCCCCGCAACAGCATCAGAGTCGTAAGATGCTCCGATATGTTGGTAAGGTTGTCCATTCCAGAGCCAGCGGAAGATCCGAGCCATTTCCGCGCCGACCGCATATAGCGCCGGAACGAAGAACAGGCTGACGAATAGTGCGAAGGCGACGGCCGAGCCAAGAGAGACCACCATTGGTTTCAGGAACTGGGCCTGAACCGAACGTTCTGCAATCATTGGCAGGACGCCCACAAACGTTGTGATGGAGGTCAGCAGGATAGGGCGGAAGCGTGAAACCGCAGATTCCACCAGCGCCTGAACGGCCCCCTGACCCATCTCATTCCGTCTCCGGTTCACGCTGTCGATCAGGACGAGGTTGTCATTGATCACAACGCCGGCCGCTGCCGCAATACCGAAGATTGAGAACATAGCCAGCGGAACACCGAAGAAGAGGTGGCCGAAGACCGCGCCCGCAAAGGAGAAGGGCAGAGCCATCATCAGAAGGATTGGCTGGAAATACGATTTGAACGCAATCGCCAGCAGAATGTACATGACGAAAATCGCGGCAGCATTCAGCATGACGAGAGATTGCAGGAATTCCTGCTCGCTCTCAGCATCGCCCAGACGACCACGGATCACGTCCGGGAAGCGTTCTTCAAAGCGTGGCCAGAAATTGGCTTCCATGTCGGCCATGATTTGTCCGCGTACATCGCCCTGAAGTTCAGCGAAGACAGCTGCGGAACGTACACGGTCACGACGATAGATGCGATCAATACCCGGCGCGAACTCATATGTGGCGACCTGATCGAGCGGGATTTCGCGTCCATCGGCTGTACGAATACGCAGGTCTTCCAGGCTTTCAAGCGTGCGGCGATCAGCTTCCGGATAACGCACCATGACGCGAACATCTTCACCATCGCGTGGCAGGCGTTGAGCTTCCTGACCATAGAAGGCCTGACGAACCTGTGTGGACACCAAAGCAAGGTTCACGCCCAGTGCTTCAGCACCTGGCAGAAGCTGGAAGCGAAGTTCTGGCGCGGCAGAGGACAGGTTGTCGCCAATGTCATAGGTGCTGGAATAGGTGGAGAGCTGTTGCTTCACCATATCGGTTGCTTCCTGAAGCAGGTCCAGATCAGGGTGGCTCAGCGCAACGCGATAGCCGCCATCGTTCTGGTTCACAGTGAATTGGAATCGTACTTCTTCAGCATCCGGAACAGGGCCCGTGCCTTCACGAATGGCATCTGCAATCATCTCGGTGGTCATGCTGATCGGGCGATCCTCTGGCAACATTGTGGTGATGAAGGACTGAACGTCGTCATCGGTCACAATGATGGAAACCCCTTCAATGATATCACCATCCACTTCAGGGAATTGCTCTGCGAGGCTGCGCCTTGCCGCTTCAACGCCGCGTGCGAGTTGGTCGCCTACCTGCTCGGTTCGGGAGAATGGCGTGCCATTTGGCAGGTCGATATTGACCATCACCAGATTGCTCTCGATTTCAGGCATGATCGCAGCTGGTACGATATTGGTCGCCAGCAGGCCCACGGCCCACATGAACATGCTGAGGAAAAGCGCAACAGTTGCATAGCGAAAGCGCAGGGCTAATTCGAGCACTGGCTTGAACAGATTCTCTGCAAACCAGATCAGGCTGTCAGCGATAGAGCGCTGAACACGCAGGATTACACCACTCGCGCCATCGAAGCGTTGCGGTTTCATATGTGCCAGGTGAGCTGGCAGGATCAGCATGGCTTCGATTAGAGAGAAAGACAGCGCTGCAATGACCACATAGGTGATCTGTGAGGTGAACTGACGCTCAGGGCCCGGCAATAGCATCCATGGTGAGAACATGATCATGGTTGTCAGGACGCCGAAAATAACCGGTTTCACGACAAGCTGCGTGCCGACGATTGCAGCATCTACACCCGATCCGCGTCCGGATTCGACCTCTTTGTGAATGTTCTCGCCCACGACAATCGCGTCATCCACGATAACCCCGATCACCAGAAGAATGGCGAAGAAGGAGAGAATGTTCAGCGATACGCCGAAGAGCGGGAGAAGGGCAAAGCCACCTGCAAACGCGGTCATAATGCCGATCGTCACCCAGAAGGCCACGATTGGGCGCAGGAAGAGCAGAAGAACGATCAGAACCAGCACCATGCCGATGAAGGCAGAGCTTTGCAGAAGCTCCATATTGCCGCGGAACATATCGACCTGTGTGAAGAGAAGTTCAGCACGGATGGCTTCTGGCAGGATTTCTTCGTTTGCCGTCTCGATGAAGGCGACCATGCGGTCAGAGTATTCATCGATATACATGGTTTCCGGCATCATGATCATGATGAAGGCGGATGGTTCACCGTTATGGGTCGTGTCGAGGTCTGCATCGACAAATCCATCAACGACTGTCGCGACATCGCCCACACGGATGGTTTCACCGGAAGAGAGCTGGCGAACGATGATGTCCTCGAAGTCTTCTGTCGTGTCAGCGAGGTTACGGGTTTGCAGGCGAACGCTGCCGACATCGGTGCGGACATAGCCACCAGACGAGTTGATAGAAGACTGGCTGACAGCGTTAGCAACGTCAGAAAAAGTCAGGCCATAACGGCGCAGAGCTTCTTCAGACACTTCGATAGAGACTTCCTCGTCGAGTGTGCCCATCACGGTAGCCAATTCGCCGCCTTCGAGTGCCGCAAAACGGTCGCGAAGGTCGTCCGTCACACGCTTAAGGGTGAGACGGTCAACATTCCCATGAACGGCGATACCCAGATACTGGTCTTCCTGACGCCAGCGAGATACTTGCGCGGGAAAACTCGCCTGTGGCAGATTGCTGATCTGTGCAACGCGGCGTTCGACCTCATCGATGAATTTATCGATGTCATAGTCATTATAGGATTCCAGGTTCACATAACCGACGCCTTCGCGGGCCGTGCCGGTCATGCTTTTCAGGCCATCCATATCCGCCAGGACTTCTTCAAGTCGCGTGACGATCTGGTCCTCAATGTCATTTGGAGACGCGCCGGGCCATGAAATAGAGACCGAAGCACCGTTGAAACTTGCCGCCGGGAAGACTTCGCGCTCAAGGCTGTTAAAGCCCATAATGCCGAAGACAATGGCGACAAACATCACCAGATTGGCGGCCACTGAGTTTTTGGCCCACCAGGCGACAATGCCCTTATGTTCGGTTTGGGATTCGGTGTTCATGGTCGACCTGTGCTTTCCTGCTCTGTCGAGGCGAGCCATTCCTGGCCCGTTTGTTATGTTCTAGTTATTCTCTGCGATGGTGATGTTCATGCCGTCAAACGGGGCCTGAATTGGCGAGAGAATGGCGAGGTCGCCGACTTCTGCGCCGTCATCGAAATATACAAATTCGCGGTTGGTATAGACCACATTCACTTCGTGAATGTGCATCTTGCTGTCTTCTGGTTCGGCCACGTAAATCAGATTTGATTCACGCAGCGCCGCACGTGGCGCGACCATCACATCAGGGACGATTTCGCCTTCCACCGTTGCGGATACGAACAGACCCGGAGCTAGCGGAACGCCATCTGCCATGCCCTCACCAAACGGGTCTTCAACGACCGTAATGGCAGAGATCATGCGGGTTTGTGTGTCCACAGCCGCCGATGTGCGCGTGATGCGACCGAGCCATTCGCGGCGCTGGCCAGCAACGTTTGCAGACAGGACGACAGTCGGGCCCGGGCGGTCAGCAGTTTCTTCGAATGCGAAGGACAAACCGAGGCGACCAAGCTCTGTATCGGTCAGTGGCAGAGCCACTTCGGCGATTTCAGTACCAAACATGCGGCCAAGTGATGTGCCCGTGCCGACATACTGACCGACATCAACTTCTTTAGACCGAATGCGGCCCTCAAATGGCGCACGGATAACAGTGCGTTCCAGAGCGAGTTCTGCATCACGCAGCTGCGACTGCGCCGCATCAAGAGCGGCCTGAGCTTCAGCCAACTGAGGCTCACGAAGCGCAAGCGCTGATGGTGTGCCTGTGCCAAGTTCTTCCCAGTCCTGACGGGCAAGTTCGCCTTCGGCTTGCTCTCGAATGAGCGCTTGCTGCGCGCTGGCTACTTGAGACTGAGCCCGCACGCGAGCGAGTTGATAGTCTGCGTCATCTATACGAACGAGCACATCGCCGCGGCGTACAAATCCACCATCGATAAAGGCCGGAGACACATAAGCGATACGGCCTGAAATCTGAGGAGAGATCGCAATCTCCCGGCGTGGCTGGACTTCGCCTTGGCTTGAGACGGTCAGCTGAAGGTCGTCGCGGATGATTTCCTGTGTGAATACAGCAATACCGCGCGGCGCTTCATCAGCCTCTTCTGGCTTTGGCGACAGGGCGTTAAGCGCTAAAAATCCGCCAACGCCCAACACTCCGATGATAACAAAAGGGGCGGCGATTGCGATGATTTTGCTGGCAGTGCTCATCATTCAGTTCCTTCGGATGGACTTTCGGCTGGGAGAATGTCTGCTGGCAGATCTCCCCCGAGTGCGAGATGAAATTGGACACGGTTCACGGCGCGCGATGTGCGGATGGAAATCAGGTTTCCTTCCGCTGTGATGCGGCGGGGTTGTGTGTCGATCAGGTTGAAAATTGTGGTCAGACCGTTCTGATACTGGCGCTCGGCAAGGCTTTCAGCCGCCAGCGCTTCTTCATAAGCGCGCTGTTGAGCTTCGACCTGCAGGGCCAGATATTCATCGGCAGAAAGGGCGTCTTCGACTTCCTTCCACGCATTCAGAACCGTGGTGACATAGTTATAGCCGGTCAGACGGGCTTGTGATTCCGCCGCTTCGATATTGGCCTGAAGAACACCGCCATTATAGAGCGGCGCTGACAGGGATGAGACGACCTGGCCTGCAATATATTCAGGGTCGAGAAGGTTCTCGATAATGTCTGATGTATTGAAGAGGTTCGCTGTCAGAGACAGGGACGGACGAAGGGCAAGGCGTGCCTGCTCAACGCGGAACCCGGCCGCAGCGATGCTCGCTTCAGCGGAGGCAATGTCCGGACGGCGCGCCAGAAGGCTGGTCGGTTCACCGGCGCCTGAAATTGGCGGCAAGACTGTTGGTGTTGTCAGGGCTTCAATCTCATTGGCTGGATAGCGGCCCAGAAGAATTTCGATCGCGCGTCGGGCGTTTCCGGTTTGCTGTTGGCGGGCAAACAGAGAGGCCTCAGCGGAGGCGAGCGTGCTGCGCGCAGTACGCACATCAAGCGCGTCGACCAGGCCGAACCCGTAGCGACGCTCAGTGAGTGAAAGAATGCGTTGGCGGGCAGAAACTGTTGCTTCTGCGAGTGCTTCCTGACGGACAGCATCAATCAGTTGAAGCCATGAGATCGCTGTGTTTCCGGCCAGAGACAGGCGCGCTGCGGCAAAGTCAGCTTCGCTGGCGACCAGGTCAGCATCAGCTGCGGCGACACCTGCAGAGATCCGGCCCCAAAGGTCAACTTCCCAGCTGGCATTTGCGCCAATCCGATAGCTGACCGTATCAGAACGGTTCGGTGAACCTCCGATTTCCACAACTGAGCTAGTGCCTGTCGCGCTTCCGCTTGCGCCGAGCGATGGCAGGCTGTTGCCATATGTCGAACGGGCAGCAGCGCGAGCGGCTTCGACGCGGGCATAGCTTGCGCTGATGCCCGGATTGTTTGCAAGCGCTTCTTTGATGAGGTCCGTCATCAGCGGATCTTCAAATGTCGACACCCAGTCACCGATTGGCGGCACAGGCGCAGTTTCACCCTGTGCCCAGCTCGCAGGGCGTTCAGGTGAAGGCAGATTTACCGTTTCCGGTGCAGATTGCAGGCTTGCACACCCCGACAGTGCAACAGCGCCGACAAGCAAAAGCTGGGCTCGCATAAGATACTCCGATTTGAGGTTCCGGGATAAAAGACGCGTTTTTGATTGTTAACAAAAAATTATCGCAAAACAATATGTACGAAAAATGTCCCACCAATCACTAAACATACTTAGAAAAACAGCGTTTTGTCATGAAGCTGATACGTTCATCTGGGAAATAGAGTGATACCGTGCCAAAATCGCGACAGATGAAATCAGGCCGGAAAAGAATTTGGGAAAAGAAATAACAAATTCGTCTGAAGATACCGGGGAGCCAACACGCTTCCTTGCTGAGCGTACGCGTCGGCGCGACTTTGTCGTGCTGGGGCTGATTGTGCTCGGAATTCTGGGCGTTTTGTTCATTTCAGGCACTCTGGATGTGAGTGAAGTCTTTACGGCTTTTCTGATTTTCTGCTTTGCCGGGCTGGCCTTTTATCTGTCGACGGAGCCGGATGCGCGTGGATATCAGGGCGAGCCGGTCAAGGCGGCAGGAACGGTTGCGCCTGATTCGGCAAAATCTGGTCCGGCGACCCGTCCGGGTGCATTTCGTGAAGAATTGCTGTCTGTGATCAGCGCTTATCCTGAGCCTGCACTCCTGACAGGCTTTGATGGTCGCATTGTCGCAAGCAATGAACTTGCGGCCGATGTGTTCCGGCTTCCGAGACATGGGATTGGGCTGGGATCTTCCATCATTCGCCGCCCCGATGTGCTGGCTGAGCTTGAGAAAATTTCCAAAGGGCTGATGCCGGACCCGCTCGAAATTGAGGTCACGGGCACGCCCGATCAGTATTTTCGGGTCAGTCTTCAACCTCTCACCCTGATGGGCGAGACGATGGTCCTCATTGCGCTTGATGAGTTGACAGAGCTTCGTCGGGCCGAGAAAGCCCGGGCCGACTTTCTGGCCAATGCGAGCCATGAGCTGCGCACGCCGCTCACATCATTGGCTGGCTTTATCGAAACCATGCGTGGTCCGGCAAAAGATGACCCTGAATCCTGGGACCGGTTTCTGGAGATCATGTACGGCCAGACAGAGCGTATGCGCCGCCTGATCCATGACCTGCTCTCGCTGTCACGCATCGAGTTGAACGAGCATTTGCGTCCGAACCAGAAGGTCGATCTGGCGCTTGTCGTGGCCGAAGGCGTAGAGGCGCTCGTTCCGGTCGCACGGGATAAAGGCCTGGAGCTTGAGCTGATTCAGTCGGCGGAAACCGCGCCCATTTATGCTGTGCGCGATGAAATGGTGCAGGTGATCCAGAACCTCATCGATAACGCGCTCAAATATTCGCCCGACGGTACAGCCGTACGTGTTGAGGTGTCTGCGGGGCTCGATCTTGAACAGGCGCGAACCTTCGCAGGGCGTCGCTGGCCGAATGCAGCGCGTATTTCCATCGTGCAAAGCCGGCCTGACCCGAAAGCGCGTTTCGCCGTGTTCCGCGTCAGCGATGAGGGGCAGGGCATTGACCGCGAGCACCTGCCGCGACTGGGAGAGCGTTTCTATCGGGTAGATGAAGGCCGGGATCGCTCTGTCGGGGGTACAGGGCTGGGTCTTGCAATTGTAAAACACATCGTGGCTCGACATCGCGGTGGCCTGATGGTGGAAAGTGAGATGGGACGTGGATCAGCCTTTGGAATCTGGCTGCCACTTACATCTCAATCAAGTTCTGTTCCCGAACCTGTGCCACGAGATGAGGATAAAACTCTTCCGTCTCCGGACTGAAATAAAACCGTCGTGTTTTATTGATAGTGAAGTATTTTTCCCAGCCAGCAGTAAGTCTATATGCCAGCCATTCAGGATATCCTCGCAGCCGTCGCTGTCGTCGCATCACTCGCGTTTCTCGCGGGTCGTACGCGTGCGATGACGCTTGCGCGGATTGAAGGCGTCCCGCTGACATCGCTGTCGGTCTATTATGGCTGGTATTGTACGCTTGGCTCGCTCCTGCCGACCTTTCTGGCGGGTGTGATTGGCTGGTTTCTGCCCATTTCCGATACGGCGCTCGGCGTTGCACTTCCTGTGATTGCGGTTGTCAGCGCGGTGGTGTGCGTGATGCAGATTTCGCCTGAACTGCATACACAGCGCCGGGTGGAAAAGCTGATCAAAGGCATGTTGCTGGCCAGCGGTGTGGTCGCCATTCTGACGACGCTTGGCATTGTGCTCTCGCTCATTTTCGAGACCGGGCAGTTCTTCCGGAGTGATCGCGTCAGTGTGCTGAATTTCTTCTTCGGCACAGAGTGGAGCGCTCAGACATCTGCATCCTTCGGCGCACTTCCGCTCTTCTTCGGGACGTTTTTCGTTGCGGGCATTGCGATACTTGTCGCTGCGCCGATTGGCCTGTTTTCTGCGATTTATCTGTCAGAGTATGCCTCGCCGCGCAGCCGCGCGCTGATCAAGCCCGTGCTTGAAGTGCTGGCTGGCATTCCGACCGTGGTCTACGGCTTTTTCGCTATTCTGGTCGTTGCGCCATTGGTTCGCCAATTCGGTATGGCGCTGGACGATATTCTACGCCCGCTCAATGGCGGCGAGACGGTGATTGCGGCTCAACCGAAAAGCGCGCTGGCAGCAGGCCTCGTTATGGGTGTGATGATCATCCCGTTCATTTCATCCCTGTCTGATGATGTGCTGCGCACAGTACCCAGCAAGCTGAAGAATGGCGCGCTGGGGGTGGGCGCGACCCGCGCAGAAATGATGGCGGATATCGTTCTTCCGGTTGCGTTTCCCGGGCTTATGGCGGCACTTTTGCTGGCGATCAGCCGCGCCATTGGTGAGACCATGATTGTGGTTATGGCGGCAGGTGAACGCGCCAATCTCACGGTCAATCCGTTTGAGGACATCACCACCGTCACCGTTCAAATTGTGGCGCTGATGACCGGCGACCCGGAATTCGACAATCCGCGCACGCTGTCAGCCTTCGCGCTGGGCGCGGTCTTGTTTGTTCTCACCTTAGTGTTCAATGCGTTTTCGCAATGGATCGTAGAACGTCAGAGGAAACGCTATGCCGGCCTCTGATCGCCTCACACCGACCCAGAACAAAGCGTTTGCGCGTCGCATGAACCGGCGTCGCCGGGCCGATGCACGGTTCAAAATTTATGGCCAGGCCGCGGTGGTGATGGCGCTCTGCCTGCTGGTCACGCTTCTTGTGTCGATTGGCCTTGAGGCGCGGTCGGCCTTTACCCGCCATGACCTGGCGCTGGATATGCATTTGTCCGGAACGGATTCGCGTACTCTGTATGAAGACATCCGGTCCGACATTATTGGCCGTTTCGACCTCTCCGAAAATCGTGCAGGCCGGATTGAGCTGTCTGAAATGGTCAGCCGTCTCGCATCAGGTCCGATCTCTGATCAGCTGGAAGAGACGGGCGTTGATATGACCCGTAGCTACCGGGTGCAGGTTCCGCTGTTTGATGAGGGCGATCTCTATCTCAAAGGTCGCTCGACCGATGTTGAACGCTCACATATGGAAGCCAATCTGATCGGCGAGACCCTCTTATCCGGTCGGTTTGAACGCGATCTGGACCGTTTGCACTATTGGCAGCGCGAACAGATTGAACAATTGCGTCGTAATGAGCTTATGCCCGCTCATCGTATGTTTGCAGGTCTGACCAGGCAGCTCGCAAACGCGCCCGATGATCGTTCCATCCGTATTCGTCTGGAGGGCGCAGAGCGCCGTGTGCGCCATCTGGAATCGCGGATTGAAGACCAGGAAGCGGCGCTTCTGGCCGATGAGCTGGAGCTAAATGACCAGATGCCGACAATTTTGCTGCGTCTGGAAAATGGCTGGGCGCGTGCGGTTTCTGTCAGTGCAGATCAGATCAGATTTGAATGGTTGTTGGAGGGCGCTGAAGGCCACGCGCAGGTCATGAACATGTTGCTGCTCTCCACGCCGGAATTGCAGCGCTCCATCTCTGATATTCAGATTGCAGCGATTGAGACCTTCCGGACCAATGGCAATATCCGGTCCGTTTTTAACGGCAATTTGTTTGCGAATGGCGATTCTTCTGAATCAGAATTTGCGGGCGTTCTGTCCGGTATGATCGGGTCGATCCTGATCATCATTGTGACCATGGCGCTGGCTGTGCCGGTGGGTATTGCCGCGGCGGTCTATCTGGAAGAGTTCGCGCCGCGCAATGCGCTGACGAGCTTCATTCAGGTGAATATCAACAATCTGGCTGCTGTGCCGTCCATTGTGTTTGGCCTTCTGGGCGCGGCGATTTTTGTAAATGGTGTCGTTATTCCAATACCGTTTGTGGATCAGGCGCTGACACTTGGCGGCGGGCTGGGGCGTGGCTGGCCGCTGGTCGGCGGTATCGTGCTGGCGCTGATGACCATGCCGACCATTATCATTTCATCTCGGGCGGCTCTGGCCTCCGTGCCAAATTCTGTGCGTCAGGCCGCGCTGGCTGTTGGCGCGACGCGTCTCCAGACGATCAACCACCATGTCTTGCCCATTGCTGCGCCCGGCATTCTGACGGGCTCGATCATTGGTCTGGCGCAGGCGCTGGGTGAGACAGCGCCGCTTTTGCTGATTGGCATGGTGGCATTCATTGGTGAGCTACCGACCGGCGTGACGGATCGCTCAACGGCGCTTCCTGTTCTGATTTTTCAATGGTCTACCCGCGCAGAACGGGCCTGGGAACCAATGACGTCTGCGGCGATCATCATTCTGCTGCTTCTTTTGCTGGTCCTGAATGCGGTGGCTGTCTGGCTACGACTGAGGTATGAAAAACGATGAGTGAGCCTATCCTCCCATCAGCCGAACCCGTGCACCGCGGTGATGAAACCGCAGGCCATAAGGTCAAAATTTCCGCGCGCAATGTGACGGTGACCTATGATGATGCCGTGGCCATTAATGATGTCAGTCTGGAGATTCCAGATAAATCCGTCATGGCGTTTATCGGTCCGTCCGGGTGCGGAAAATCGACCATTTTGCGGTGCTTCAATCGAATGAATGACACGATTGAAAGTTGCCGCGTGCGCGGCGAAATTCTCATCGATGATGAGAGCATTCTTCAGAAACAGGTCGACCCGGTAAATCTGCGTGCGCGCGTAGGTATGGTGTTTCAGGACCCGAACCCGTTTCCGAAAACGGTGTTCGACAATATCGCTTACGGCCCGCGTATTCACGGGATTGCAGCATCGAAGAGCGATCTGGAAGAGATCGTCTCAAACAGTCTGCAACGTGCGGGCTTGTGGGATGAAGTGAAAGACAGTCTTCATCGACCCGGCACTTCACTTTCGGGCGGTCAGCAGCAGCGTCTGGTGATTGCGCGCGCGATCGCCATCAACCCGGAAGTTATCCTCATGGATGAGCCGTGTTCAGCGCTGGATCCGATTGCGACCGCACGTATCGAAGAGCTGATCGATGAATTGCGCGAGAATTACTGTATTGTGATCGTGACGCACTCCATGTCGCAAGCGGCGCGGATTTCGCAGAATACCGCATTTTTCGACCGTGGAGAGCTGATCGAAACCGGGACGACGGAACAGATTTTCACCAATCCGAGACAGTCACGCACGCATGACTATATCACGGGTCGGTACGGGTAAGAGGATAAGGGAAAGTGATTGTGGCAACTAATCATACGCTTAAAGCCTTCACCAGTGAGCTAAACGCGCTGACCAGCGATGTGCTGCGCATGGGCGGCATGGCCGAGGCCATGATCGCTGACATGGCGACGGCCTTTGCGCGCGGCGATATGGAACTGGCTCAGCAGGTTATCGATCGCGACGCCGAAGTGGACGCGCTGGAAAGTCGTCTGGAACGCGAGATTATGCGTCTTCTGGCGCTGCGCCAGCCTGTCGCTCAGGACCTTCGGGGCATCATTGCGGCGCTTAAGGTTTCCAATGATCTGGAACGTGTTGGTGACCTCGCCAAGAATGTCTGTAAGCGGCTTCTCGCTATGGGCGAAGAACATGGCGCGATTGGTCAGAAAAGCGTTGAGCGCATGTCACGCGCTGTTCGTTTGCAGCTGAAAGCGGTGCTGGATGCGTATTCGACACAGAATGCGCAGGAAGCGATTGATGTCTGGCTGCACGATGAGGAAATCGACGAGCATTATAACAGCATGTTCCGCGAAGTCCTGACCTATATGATGGAAGACCCGCGCAAGATTAGCATGGGCGCCCATCTTCTTTTCATTGCGAAAAACCTCGAACGCATTGGCGATCATTGTACGAATATAGCAGAAGTTGTACATTTTTTCGTCACCGGCGAGGAGCTACCTTTAACCCGGCCACAGGCAACCGACCTCGGCCGTACCAGCGAAGCGTAAGTACGGGAAAAACAGATGACACCCTATATTCTGATCGCCGAAGACGAAGATCCGGTCATTGAGCTGCTTCGATACAATCTGGAACGCGAAGGCTATGAAGTCGGCGTGGCCAAGGATGGTGAAGAAGCGCTTGTCATGATGAAGGAGCGCGCGCCAGACTTGCTATTGCTGGACTGGATGCTGCCGAAAGTGACTGGCATTGAGGTTTGCCGCCAGACGCGGAGCCGCTCTGAGACGCGCAATCTGCCAATCATTATGGTCACGGCACGTACCGAAGAATCTGACCGAATTCGCGGGCTGGACACAGGCGCAGATGACTATATCGCCAAGCCGTTCTCGACGACCGAGCTGATGGCCCGCATTCGCGCTGTTCTGCGTCGTATTCGTCCGGGTCTTGCTGAAGACGTACTGCGCTGCGCCGATATCGAAATCAATCGTGGCGCGCACACAGTGATGCGTGGTGGGCAGGAATTGCATCTTGGACCGACAGAGTTTCGACTTCTGGACTATCTGATGCAGCGTCCGGGCCGGGTCTTTTCCCGTGAGCAATTGCTGGATGCGGTCTGGGGCTCTGACGTTTATGTGGAAGCGCGCACGGTTGATGTTCACATTGGTCGCTTGCGCAAAGCGCTCAACAAATATTCCGAAATCGACCTGATCCGCACGGTCCGGTCTGCAGGCTATTCTCTCGTGCCGCCGAAGGAAGATCAGTTCGTCGGCTAAGCGATCGGGAAATTCTCCCTTTCGTTCTACATTCACGCTGAGCTAAACACATACAGATGAAAGCATTTGTATGCGAAACGCTCAGTGACGACCTTTCAGGCGCAAGTCTGACAGAGATTGATCTTCCTGCATTGGCACCCGGCGAAGTTGGCGTTCGCGTTCGCGCCGCCAGTCTCAACTATCCTGACATTCTCATGTGCCAGGGGCGGTATCAGTTCAAACCTGATCTGCCCTTTACGGTTGGTATGGAGTTTGCCGGAGACGTTGTCGCTCTGGGCGATGGTGTGGATTCTCTCAAAATGGGTGACCGTGTCTGCGGCGGAATGAAAACCGGCGCATTCGCAGAATATGCAAGCGTGCCCGCATCTGCGCTGCGCCCTGTACCGGATGGGTTTGATTACGCCGAGGCGGCGGCTTTCGGTGCGGCTTATCTGACGGCCTATGTGTCGCTTGTGCGGCGTGGCCGGCTGGAGGCGGGCGAAACACTTCTGGTGCACGGCGCCAGTGGCGGGGTAGGGCTTGCCAGTGTGCAAATGGGCAAGCTGTTGGGGGCAAGGGTGATTGCCACAACGGGCGTTGCCGAGAAGGCTGATGCCATTCGTGAAGCCGGCGCAGACCATGTCATCGTCATGGATTACGGTTTTCGAGAAGAGGTGAAAGACCTCACAGACGGGCGCGGCGCGGACGTGATCTTCGACCCGATTGGCGGCGATGTGTTCGATGAATCGACACGCTGCATTGCCTTTGATGGCAGGCTTCTTGTGGTCGGCTTCATGTCCGGACGGATCGCTGATGTGAAGGCCAATATTCCACTGATCAAAGGGTTTTCAGTCGTTGGCGTGAGGGCCGGGGAATATGGTCGCCGCTTCCCTGAGAAAGGGCGCGAGAACATGCAGGCCATCTGGAAATGGGCCAATGCAGGGAAGCTGACGCCGCAAATTCATGCGCGTATTCCGCTTGCCGATATAACAAAGGCGCTCGACATGATGATATCGCGCGCCTTTGTTGGGAAAATCGTGATTGAGATGCCGGATTAACGGGTGCCGGATCGCCGTTTGGGAGATGGGTCATCAAGGTCAACGTCCAGCCCGAGCTGTTCATTGATCTGGTTGAGCTCTTCCTCGCTATCCGGGCCTGCGCCGTCTTTGCGTTTTTGATAATGCGCCAGCTTTTTCTTTACAGCGAAGGTCATCAGGCTCGCAACTGATTTACGCGCCGAGCTATAGCTATCCGGCAGCACCGAGAGTTGGGTCAGTGCGTTTACGCCGGTTTCCAGTACGTGCGGCTCGATCTGGTGAGTGGAGCCTACGCCATCCAGATAAGCTTTGACGGCGGCTGCTGTCTGAAACAGAGGTTTGTCGTTCTTCTGTGTGGCCAGTTGCATGGTGCGTTGCGCGATCTCGCGAACATGCGCGACAAGACCCACACGTTCATCAGAAAGCTTGCTGCACGCGCCGCGCAATTCGGAAACCGCATCTGCCAGTTCATTCGCGCCGGTCACCTGCGGAATATCGCGATCTGCTTCCGGATCGAAATCATCAAGGCGGCGACGGACACCATTGGAGGGGTCATCGAGAATGCGTCGGCGGCAAGGGCCAACATATCCCGGAGCAGCCACGAATGGCTGTGGGTTTTCGATAACTTTCTTCAGCTTTACACGCAATTGTGCAGAGGAAACGGGTCTTGCAACGAATTCATCTGCGCCAGCGTTTCTGACCTTCTGAATGTTCGACATGGTTGCCGCTGCGGACAGAAAGATGATCGGGCATTCGCAGATCAGCGCGTTTGGAAAACGACGTATCTCTTCCAGAATTGAAAGATCGATTTGCGTATCTGTTGCGTGGGCAACCAGAATCACATCGGCTTCGAATCCGTTCGGCGGTGTTTCGACGAAATGCTCCGGGCTTTGAACAAACACATGGCTGTTCGGAATGCCTATACCGCGCAGGACTTCCATGAGGACTGAGCGGGAATATCCGCTGTCTTCAAGAAGGAGTACGCGTGCTTCCTCCGGATCGAAGGGTTTGCCCTTCCTGGGCTGTGGCTCAACTTTCCCGGTCATGCCGCTTCACGGAGTTTCCGCTGAACGATTTTCTGAAGGCCTTGTGCAATTTCAAAGCGTTCAGAGGCTGCTGTGCCCGTATGGCTGAGTAGCATGCGAATGGCGTTCATATGCGCCGTGATAACCTGAGACTGAAGTGCGCCGCTTGCGCCAACGCCTTCAATGTATCGAGCGATACAGAGCGTCGCCATTTCAAGCGCATCGTCTTCTATTTTCTTTGCGATATCATTCGCTTCATGCGCGGTGTTGTAGAGCGTGCGGACGGCGCCGCGATCACGTGGATCGATCGATTTAGCCAGCGCAGACAGACGGTCTGCGCACTGGATCAGCATGTTCTCATTGAATGCGCGGTCGACGAGCTGATCTGTGGCATCCAGCGGGTCTGACAAACGTTTCAGTGAGCCTTTATAGTCCAGATTGCGCTTACGACGGCGGCAGGGGCCGACATAATTCTTTCCCTCGATAAATGGGCGCGGGCGCATCAGAACTTCATCAAGGCGTTCTTTGATTGTTGCGTGCGAAATTGGTTTAGCGGCGAACTCATCAACGCCAGCCATACGCGCTTGTTTCACGGTTTCCAGGCGCGGGTCGCCCGTAACCATGATCACTGGAATACCGCGATCAGGTACGATGTCCTCGCGACGCATACGGAAGACCAGCTCTGTTCCTTGCAGGTCTGGAAGAAGGTTTTCCAGAATCAGAACGCGCGGCTGCCACACATTGATAGCTTCAAGAACTTCGGTTGCGTTTGCAGCAGAATAGACGCGCGTGAACCCGAGGTTACGCAGAACTTCATTGATCATGGCGCGCGCATAGTGGTTTGACTCGCCGAGTACGATCGGAATGTGCGCCGGATTGTACCGATTTCCTTTGGCCTTTGGTGTGCTCATGACAGTCTACTCATAATTCTCACTGAGTATGGTTGTCTCAGAACATTCTGAAGATACCTGAACGAAGGCCTGTGAAATTTTAAGGAAATGCCAAAAGCGGCGAATAGACGCTGGCAACAGGGTTGCAAGTGCGAGCAAACATGTGTAACTTCAACAACATACTGATTGTTGATTAAGTTAGAGATTGCGCTGTGTCTGAAGCAGAAAAACTCGACCAGAGAATTCAGCTGGTTGCCTCCAAGGAATTTGGTCAGAAAGTCGATGCTTGGCGCCGCGAGCAGGATGATTTGCCTTCTCGCTCCGAAGCTATCCGACGACTTGTTTACCTTGGTCTAGTCCATGATGAGGAACATCCAATGCGACTGATTACGGCGATTATCCGCCCGTTTAAATATGAATCTGTCCGTGAGGCGCTGTCTGATCTCGGCGTTACCGGCATTACTGCAACTCAGGTGACGGGCTTTGGGCGTCAGCGCGGCCAGACCGAAATGTATCGCGGCGCAGAGTATGAAGTGAAAGAAATTCCGAAGGTTAAGGTCGAAGTGGCTGTGCCGTCTTCTCTTCTGGAAAGCGCGCTTCAGGTTATTTCTCAGGCCGCAGAAACCGGTAAAATCGGCGATGGCAAAATCTTTGTGACCTCTCTGTCCGGTGCTGTACGTATCCGTACTGGCGAGCGCGACGAGAAGGCGCTGATCTGATCAGCGCCGGAACGGAAAACTGACAAGGCGCCAGATTGCCCAGAGCGGGACAACAATCAGGGCGCCGATCAGGGCTGGCATCCATATCTGCCGTAACAGCCATAATGCTGCGCTGAAAATATTCTGCCAGATTTGGTTCAGAACACTGAAAATAGTGATCTGCCCGGCTTCATTCGAAAAGCCACCCATCCGCACAATCAGGCCTACGACGATGCAGAGCACGATAATGTGCACGATCTGCATAGGCTTCACTGCAAACATGCGCGCGAGCATGGGCGGCTTGCGTGGCGGAGCATCGGTCGCAATCGGGGCTGTATTCTGAAGGGTTTCAGAGTGTGATCCCGGGGCTGGAGACGCCGTCGTGGCGCCGGGCGAATGATGCGTTTCGGTATCTCCGATCATGAATACTCCTCTTCGCAGTCAAATCTGCCATCTAACTCTGTCAGAAATATGCTCATTTGGCTGCGTTAAAACCATTTAGTTGACAATATCAACTAAATGGTTTTGCGTGCACTCATGACGACTGCGGACACACATTCAGAACTCGACGCCCAGATCGAAGCGATCAGGCGGTTTAACCGCTTCTATACGCGTGAGTTGGGGCTGTTGCGGAAAACCTTTCTTGAGACGTCCTGGACGCTCGGGGAAATGCGGGTTTTGTACGAAATTCGTGTGGCCCCCGGCATATCGGCGCGGGATATTTGCGAGAAGCTACATCTCGACCCGGCCTATCTGTCGCGACTGGTCGCACGGTTTGAGCTGAAGGATATGGTGCGCCGCCAGCAATCAGAAAGCGATGCCCGACAGCTGGAGCTTTACCTCACACCGGCTGGCGAACAGCAGGTCGCAATCACCGATGAGCGCCAGCGTCAGTCGACAGCGCGATTGCTGAAACGATTATCCGCCGAAGACCGGGCGAAGCTTACTCAGTCAATGACGCAGGTGATGCAGCTTTTATCCGCGCAGGAGGAGACGTGATGAAGATCAACGCACTTGACCGCCCGGTCTGGAGCGCGCTGAGCGATCACCATAAGCATTTGGGCCAGAGCTACGGCCGGGCCAGACGATACCTCTATGACATCGAGCCGTTTGTGGTGTCTGAAGACCGCTCTCCAGATGCCATTGCGGATATGGTCCATTTGATTGAGCCGGGTGAAGAAGCATCGCTGGTCGAACCTGAACCGTTTCTGCCTCCGGAGGGCGTTACCGGTCAGACCCGCTCGATAACCCAGCTGGTTTGCGCTGGCATTCGGCCAAAACAAAGAGATATCCCTTTCAGGGAGCTGGGCGCATCAGATGCAGCACAGATGTATGATCTGGCGCATCTCACAAAACCCGGTCCGTTTCGCCGTCAGACCCACACGATTGGGCGGTTTATGGGGGTGTTTGATGGGGATCGACTTGTCGCCATGGGCGGAGAGCGCATGACATTTGGCGATTATACGGAAATTTCCGGTGTCTGTACGCATCCGGACTATCGTGGCCGGGGATATGGCGCTGCCCTGATTTCTGTTCTTGGCCAAAGGCTGGAAAAGGAAGGTCAGACACCTTTCCTGCATTCCAATTCGGACAATGAAATCGCGATGGGATTATATCAGTCGCTTGGGTTCCGCCCGCGTCGAGAGCTCTGGCATTGTATGTGGACCCGACCGGCGGCAGATAAACAAAGGGCTGCGTAATACGCAGCCCTTTGAGTGTCCCTGATGCTTGTTTTGTGCCTTAAGCCGCTTCGTCTTTTTTGACGATTGTTGTGTGCGGGTAAGGGATGGAAATGCCCTGCGCATCAAACGCTTTCTTGCCCTGTTCGATCATGTCGAATTTCAGGGGCCAGAAATCGCTGGCGTTACACCAGAGACGGCAGGTGATATCGACTGAGCTGTCGCCAAGGTTCGTCACGCGAACAAACGGCTCAGGATCTTTATGAATGCGCTCATCAGAGGCGATGAGGCCTTTCAGAATGTCGATGGCTTTATCCATATTGTCGTCATAGTCGATGCCGAAAACTATATCGCAACGGCGGATGTTATAGCCAGAATAATTGGTGATGACGCCATCAATCGCCTGACCATTCGGGATCATGATTTTCACATTATCTACGGTCGCGATGACCGTCTGGAACAGATTGATGTCCTTCACCGTGCCAGCCACGCCTGCGACGTCAATATAATCGCCAAGCTTGTATGGGCGGAACAGCATGATCATCACGCCAGACGCGATATTGCCGAGCGCGCCCTGCATGGACAGACCAATGGCAAGGGTGAGTGCGCCGAGAATGGCCGCGAAGCTTGCGATCTGAACGCCGAACACGCTGAGAACGGTAATCAGAACTGCGGCGGTGAGGCCCCAGCGTACGAGTGAGGCAAAGAAGCTGCCAATCGTATTGTCGATTTTCTCGTTTTTATTGACCTGTGTGCGAACAATGCCAGCAACCCAACCGGCTATGCGCAGGCCAATAAGAAGAAGAGCAATCGCGCCAACGACTTTAAGTGCGCCGCTGACCACCCATGGGCTGTAAGTCTCCCACAGGAATTGAGGATCAAGATTCATAGAGGTCTCCCTTCCGTCTGCATTTCAGTGTTAACGCCAATTTGTGACATTTGGCAAAGGCGAAGCTTTTATCTTTGCGTAAGAATTGAAGGGTTTGTGATGTGCCCTATTAATCTTGCCCGGTTATACTGCATGCCTGATCGCCGGAGAGTTATGTATGCGGTTGCTTGTGCTTGGCTTTGTGTGCCTCTTTCTGGGGGCAAGTGCATCCATCGGTTTTGCTGATGATGCAGGCCCGCAATCGCGTGCCGAGGGCATATATGCGCTACCCGCAACGCCGTTGAATAACGCGCCGGATTTTGAAACGCTTTCAGGCAATATCACTCTGTTGGTTCTGTTTCAGCCAAACTGCCCGTGGTGTGAACTTCAGTTCCGCACGCTGGAAGATTTCAAACAGAATCGCGCCTCCTGGCTTCAGGTCGCCGCTGTCTCGCGTTCGGGCAGTTTGTCTGCGCTTCTGCGTGAGCTGGATGATTATGATATCGAGTTTCCTGCCTATCAGAGCAGTGAAGAGCTTTTGCGCGGCCTCGTCTTCACGCCGGGAACGCCATGTCTTTATCTGATCGGTCCGGAAGGTGGGCTGGGGCAAACGGCGTGTGGTCGCCTCTCATCAGATGAACTGACCCGTTTCCTGATGGGGACCTATTAAGCGCTTTCGCTCAGAAAGACTTTCAGTCCATCTAAGGTTTCGGCCTCTGCGGCAGGTTTATCCCAGCGTATGCGATTAAAGCGCGGAAAGCGCATGGCGACACCGGATTTGTGTCGCGGTGAGGCCTGTAAGCCCTCAAAGGCGACTTCCACCACAAGGCCTTCCTCGCGTGTCGCTTTCACCATGCTGACAGGGCCAAACCGGTCAATTGTGTTGGCGCGCACGAATTTATCAAGCTCTGCCAATTTTTCGTCAGTGAAGCCGAAATAGGCTTTGCCAACGGGGGTGATTTCAAACCCGTCATCTACTTCTTTCCAGACCCCGAAAGTGAAGTCGGAAAACTTGCCAGATCGTCTGCCATGGCCGCGTTGGGCATACATGATGACGGCATCGATCAGGAACGGGTCGCGTTTCCATTTGAACCAGGGGCCTTTCGGGCGGCCAGCCTCATAGACGGACTCCCAGCGTTTCAGCATGACGCCTTCGATTTCCGGCTCGGGCGGCGCATTGCGCAAGGCTTCCAGCGCCTGCGCGCTTTCTATCGGAATAAGCGGCGAGACATCGAAGCGGTGAGTGTCACTGGCGGCAAACAGCGTCTCAAGTTTCAGGCGACGCTCTTTGAAACTGAGCGCGCGCAGATCCGTTTCACCAGACTGCAGAATGTCATAGGCCCGGATGAAGGCCGGGCTGTCGGTTAGCAGTTTCTTTGAGACGGTTTTGCGGTTCAGGCGTTTTTGCAAATCATTGAATGGCGCAACGCCGCCATCTTTTCGGCGAACCAGCAATTCACCATCCAGAACCGCATCAAAATCCATCGCCTCCACCACATCCGGAAATGTGTGGGAGATATCGTCTCCGGTACGGGTATAGAGTCTGCGCTCGCCATTTTCGCTGACGGCCTGAACGCGGATGCCATCCCATTTCCATTCAGCGGCAAACGCCTCTGCCGTGATCATCTCCGGGTCTACGGCATCCGGATTGTCCCGGTCCTTCTTTGCGATAAGGGGGTGGGCGAGCATGACCGGGCGAAAGGCGCCGCTCATATCTGGTGCGGGTTTGTCTGCGTTTCCCTCGAGCCATGCAAAAAGGTCCAGATAGGGCGGTTCCAGCCCATGCCATATCTCTTCAATCCCGGTCACATCGACTGAGCCGAATTTGGCCAGCGCCTGTTTGGCCAGTCTTGCGGACACGCCAATGCGCAGGCCGCCTGTGGCAAGCTTTAAGAATGCCCATCGTGCTGTAGGTGTCAACCTGTCCATCCAGTGACTGACGAGCGTTGGGATTTTGTCTTTCGGGGTATCGAGCAGAGTGTCGATAATCTCATTCAGGGGCGGAGAATAATTGGCGCCATGTGTGCCGGGCCAGACAAGGCTCACCGTTTCGGCAAGGTCGCCAACATAGTCATAAGACAGGGCAAACAGTTCTGCATCCATGCGCTCTTCAATAAGGGCGCGGATCATGGAGGGGCGGACAGATTTCAATTCCAGCTCGCCTGTGATGGCGGCAAGCGCCCAGCCGCGAGCGGGGTCTGGCGTGCGGGCGAAATAGTCACAAAGCAGCGTGATCTTTGCATTGCGTCCGGGCGTTAGAATGAGGCTGTCGAGAAGCTGTGAGAAGGCCTGCATGGGTCAGCTCTCCTCATCATCATAGCCGACAAGGCGAAGCGGGCGGGCTTTATAGCCTTCCAGTTCGGCCCAGCGGCAAAGCGCATCTTCGCGGCCATGGGTGACCCATAATTCTTCCGGGTTTACGTCTTTTACCGTCTGGGTGAGTTCGCCCCAGTCGGCATGGTCTGAAATGATGAGCGGTAATTCCACGCCGCTCTGTTTGGCGCGCTGTCGGATGCGCATCCAGCCAGAACAGAAAACATCGAGCGGGTCGGGGAAGCGTTTTGACCATTTATCCCTGAAGGCAGATGGCGGGCCAAGAATGATCTTGCCCGCAAATTTGGCCTGTTCTTCCTTTGCGCGGCCTTTTTCCAGTGTGGCAGGCTCTAACGGGCCGAGCTTTACGCCATGGTCTTCATAAAGGTCGCAAAGCGCTTTCAGCGCGCCATGAATATAAATGGGCTCGCTATAGCCGGTTTCACGAATGAGACTGATGACGCGCTGTGCTTTGCCGAGCGCATAGGCTCCGACAAGATGTGCGCGGTCCGGGAAGACGTTCAGGCTATCCATCAACCGGGCGATTTCTCCGCGATCATCAGGATGATGGAAGACCGGCAGGGCAAAGGTCGCTTCTGAAATAAAGACATGGCAGGGCACAGGCTCAAACCGCGCGCAGGTCGGGTCCTGGCGGCGTTTATAATCGCCCGTGCAGACCATGCGCAGGCCTTTATATTCGACAACCGCCTGAGCAGAGCCCAGAACATGGCCGGCCGGTGCCAGCCAGACCTTTACGCCATTTTTATCGTTTACCTCACCCAGTTCCGCGGGCTGGCGCGTAGGTGTGAAAGTCTCACCATAGCGAGATGCCATAATGTTGATGGTTTCAGGGGTGGCGAGCACGGCGCCGTGGCCCGCGCGGGCATGGTCGGAATGGCCATGGGTTATGACGGCGCGATCGACGGCGCGAACCGGGTCGATGTAAAAGTCACCTGCCGGGCAATAAAGGCCCGCAGGAGTTGGCTTAAGTATCTGGTCCGGTCTTATCATTCCGCCAATAAAGATTCCTGTTTCTTTCAACTGTTGGGATGTTTTTCAAAAAGAGAGCGATAACTTTTTCTGGCTCGACTTGAGTGAAGTCCCCTGAGTTTGATATAGCTCACCTCAATAAAATAAAAATATGAGGGAGGAGGCGATGGCCTTATCTAAACGTACCGCTTTGCTGGCCGCTAGCGCTGTATCAGCGTTTGCACTGGTTTCTTGTTCCGATTCTGGTGCTGAAATGCATGGGCAGGCTGATCATGCCTCAATGTCTCATGCCGATCATACCGGACATTCGGGCATGACTATGGCGAGCGCCGAAACCCCTGTCGGCGGCGTTCCTGACTATATCGACAATTTTCGGCTGATTGATCAGTTCGGCGAAAGCCATGAGCTGTATTACCATTCCGACGCGCCGGCTGTTGTCATCATGACCCATGGCGTGGGCTGCCCCATCGTTCGCGGCGCCGTGCCGGACTATGCGGATGTGCGCGATGAGTTCGAGGACGATGGCGTCGTCTTCTATATGATCAACTCAAACATTCAGGATGACCGGTCAGAAATCGCAGCCGATTCAGAAGAATTTGGAATTGATATCCCGGTTCTGGATGACGTGACCCAGCTGATCGGCGAATCCATGGGGTATGACCGCACAGCGCAGGTCTATGTTCTGGACCCGGCGCAGGGATTTAAAGTGGTGTATTATGGCCCGCTGAATGACCGTCAGACCTATGAGCGTCAACGTAATGAGGCGAATAATCATTATGTGAGCGATGTGCTGACGGCTATGACGCATGGCGAAGACATCACCACAGAGGCGCCTGCTATTCGTGCGGGCTGTATGATCAATTTCCCGGAGCGCCAGAACCATACGGAACACATGCAGATTTCCTATTCTGAGGAAATTGCGCCGCTTCTGCGCGATAACTGCGTTGAGTGTCACCAGGAGGGCGGCATCGGCCCATGGGCCATGACGGATTATGAAACCGTGCAGGGCTGGGCGCTGATGATCCGCGAAGTTATTCGTACCGATCGCATGCCGCCATGGCATGCTGACCCGGAAATTGGCAGCTTTCATGGTGATCGGTCTCTCTCTCCGGATGAAATTCAGACACTGGTTCACTGGATTGAAGCTGGCGCGCCGCGAGGCGAGGGCGAAGACCCGCTGGCCGGACTCAATCTGCATGCTGAAGACTGGCCACTGGGTGAGCCGGATCTTATTCTGACGCTGCCAGCCTATACCGTACCGGCCAATGGCGTGGTCGATTACGTCTACCCGGTCGTAGAAAACCCGCTGACGGAAGACAAATGGTTGCGCGCCACAACTATCCGGGCTGGTGCGCGCGAAGTCGTTCACCACGTCTTGTCTGGTTATATGTCTGAGGTGCCGGAAGATGGTCGTGGATCGACCGGCCTTTGGGAGTTTTCGACCGGTGGCTATGCGGTTGGCGCGGAATCCGTCATCCAGGCAGAAGGCTCTGGCGTGCCATTCCCGGCAGGCGGCGCCATTGGGTTCCAGACGCATTACACGCCGTATGGGCGCGAAGTCGAAGATGTCACGCAGATCGGGTTTTACTTTCAGGACCAGCCTGAACTCCTGAACCGGTCAGCAGTTATTCTGGATGCCAGTATTGAAATTCCGCCCGGCGCAGCGCGTCATACGGAAACCGCCTATATGGAATTCCCATATGACGCGGAACTTCTATACGCCTTCCCGCACGCACACTATCGCGGACACGCATCCAATCTGCGTATTCGTTATCCGGATGGCAGTGAGGAAATGCTGCTGTCTCTGCCGCGTTATGACTTTAACTGGCAGCGTGCCTATGAGTGGGAAGAGCCGATTACTATTCCGGCGGGCTCAAAGCTCATTGCCGAATATGTCTATGACAACTCCATGGCCAATGTGGCAAACCCTGATCCGGATGTGAATGTCACCTGGGGCGAGCAGAGCTTTGAAGAAATGCTTTATACGTCGCTCGCCTATCGCTGGGTTGGCGAGACGACGGATAATCGCCTGGATGCGCAGTCAGAGCATATGCAGGCCTCGCGCTTCTTTACGGCGATGGACGACAATATCGACGGCATGCTGACAGAAGACGAGCTTCGCGGCATTCTGGGCGAGCGTATGCGGGCTGGCTTTGATCGTATGGATATGGATGGAGATGGCTCTGTCAGCATGGATGAGTATCTGACAATTCAGCGCATGCGTCAGGCCCGCGGCCAGCAATAGGTTCGCGCAGAAGTTTTAGAGAAGGGCGGTGTGAGTTTCATGCCGCCCTTTTTCGTTTTTAAGGGCAGTTTTGCCTGCACTTCGAATGCTTTGAGGATTGTTCGGCGAGTTCTGTAAAACAGTGAAGTAAGACTGTTTCTTTGGCGCCCGGAAACTTGTCAACTAAGTGACATATTTCCTTAATAGATGAAATTTCATCAAAATTTTATCGAATGTTTTAGCGGTTAAATTTGGCCAATACTCGGCATTGCGGTCGAATTACGGTGTAAAATCTTAACGAATCAGCAGAAAATTGCGACTTATCCACATTTTTTAGTTAAAATTCGTCCACTCTTCTGTTAACCATCGGTTTACCATTCATGACGGGTGAGTCATTATGGTTGAGTAAGCCCAAGGCCCAGAATGTGCCAATTCCGCCGCGCGAGGGGCAGCGCGTAGGAGTATCGAAATGAAGTCTGTATTGTACTCTTCAGCTGCAATTGCGCAGATCATGCTGGTATCAGCAGCTCTCGCGCCGGCGCATGCTCAGGAGGTTTCAACTACCGAAATCACAGCATCCGATGAACGTTTGAACCCGCAATGGGGCAATCTGGATTCCTTCTGGGGAAACCTTGATAGCTTCTGGGGCAATCTGGACAGTTTCGAGGGCGAGGCGTCTGCTCAATGGGGTAATCTGGATTCCTTCTGGGGTAATCTCGACTCGTTCTGGGGCAACCTCGATAGCTTCTGGGGCAATCTCGACAGTTTCGAAGCCGAAGCCCAGTGGGGCAATCTCGACAGCTTTTGGGGGAATCTGGATTCTTTCTGGGGGAACCTCGATAGCTTCTGGGGGAACCTCGACAGCTTTGATGGCGTGGTCGAAACCAATTGGGGCAATCTGGACAGCTTTGATGGCGAGACGACGCCTGAGTGGGGCAACCTTGATAGCTTCTGGGGCAATCTCGACAGTTTCTGGGGGAATCTGGATAGCTTTGAAGGCGACGCTGACGCAGTGGCGCTGTGGGGCAATCTCGATAGCTTCTGGGGTAACCTCGACAGTTTCTGGGGCAATCTCGACAGCTTCTATGTCGCGTTTTCTGTTCCTGAAGGCGAAGACCCTGAAACGTATTATGGTCTGTTAGACCCAAGCTGGGGCAATCTCGACAGCTTCTGGGGTAATCTGGACAGCTTTAACGGCAATCTCGACACCAGCTGGGGCAATCTCGACAGCTTCTGGGGTAATCTCGATAGCTTCTGGGGCAACCTTGATAGCTTCTGGGGTAATCTCGACAGTTTCTGGGGCAATCTCGATAGCTTCTGGGGCAATCTCGATAGTTTCTGGGGCAATCTCGATAGCTTCGATGCGAACACGCAGGCTGATTATGATCAGCTGCTCTTCGACCTCGGCACGCTCTATAATATGAGCCAGGAGCAGTATGCTCCGCTCGTTGCGTTTTATACCGGCCAGGATTTCTGGTCTGGCTTCGCTCAGGAAATTTTTGAGCGCTATGGTATTGATCCATCCGATCCATCTTCGCTTGAAGGTCTGACGGCTGAGGAGCGATTCCGCTTTTATATCGACTGGCGCGATGGTCTGATGCAGTTCAACGGCATCGACCGCGTGGATCATTGGATGCAGACCATTAACTGGTCTCCGGTTCTGACGCAGGATCACGATTACAATACACAGGCAGTGATCGGTCTTCTGGATTTCGGCATCACTGACGAAACGCTGCTGACCCATGACGTCATCTATAACGGCGGATATGAGACAGATTCTGAAGACACGCACGGCTCGGCTGTTGTCAGTCTTTTGATCGCGCCGCATGACGGCTTTGGTGTGATGGGTATCGCGCCAGACGCCAGCGTTGCGGCCTATAACCCGTTCGATGAGACCGGTACGGCCGGTTGGGAAGACGTTGAGACGGGTGTGAATGAACTCGTCGATAATGGCGCGCGTATCATCAACATGTCTCTTGGTGTGCCAGGTGCGATCCTTTCTGAGGAATGGGCTGGTATTCTGGGCGGTGTTGTCGCAGACCCTGAAGCGTCCGGTACGGTCTTCATTAAAGCGGCTGGCAATGATGGTGCTGTTCAGAGTGAAGACGTGCTCTGGGATAGTGCTGAAAGCCTCGAAAACCTGATTATTGTTGGCGCGATTGGCCTGGACGGTGAAATCGCTGAATGGTCCAACACGCCGGGTGATGCCTGTGCCATTATTGATGGTGAGTGCAATCCGCTCATGTACAACTTCATTGTTGCGCCGGGTGAATTCCTACTCGTGTCTGACGGAGATGGTGGCGTGACGCGTCACTCTGGTACGTCTTTCGCGGCGCCTCTGGTGTCCGGTACCGCCGCATTGATCCACGGCGCATGGCCATGGTGGAAAGATCATGGCGAAGAAACTGTCGACGTTATCCTTCAGACCGCAACGGATCTGGGCGAAGAGGGTGTCGATGAGGTGTATGGCTGGGGTCTTCTCAATGTAGAAGCTGCGCTGTCTCCACTCGACTGGGAAAATCTCCGCTTCTATTTTGACCGTAATGGTAATGGCCATGTGAATAGCGGCAAAAGCGCTGACTGGATCCGTCGTGCTTATATGCGGTCCGATGTTGTTCAGCTCGAAGACAATGGCGCTTATGTTGTTGCGCTTGAGGCTGTCGGTGACACCTTCCGTGACTTCCGCATTCCGCTGTCTACGCAACTGTATGGACAGGAATCTGTCGTGCGTCGTCTCGACAATGACCGCCTGTTCCAGCGCCACCTCCATCAGCGTTTTGTTGACTGGGCGACGGCTGGTTCCAGCTTTGGTGACGTTCAGAGCTATGAATCCCGTCTTGGTTTGAATGGTGACTGGGCGCTTGCCATGCACGCTGCGCCATATGCGCCGGGCACAGATGTTCGCGAAGGTCAGCTTCCATTCCAGACCGACCTGGTTCTGTCTGCTCCGGAAAGCCAGACTGAATTCCGCATTGGTCATGGTGATGGCGCTGCCCGCCTGAATGCCAGCCCGGTTTTCGGTTTCTATTCTGACTTCAATGTCGAGACAGGTGGTGTGAACCCGCTGCTCGGATTGGCGTCTGGTGGTACTTACGCGTCCACGAGCTTTGCGATTAATGAGCGTCTCTCCATCACGGCGAGCGTTACGGAAACCTCAGACGATCACTCCTATATTGATCCGATTACCGCTCAGCGCGTGTATGAAGACAATGGCATCACCGAGTTTGCCGCCAGCGCAGCGAATGTCTCCATGTCTTATGCGATGACAGACACTGTTCGCATTAGCATGGATTACACTCAGCTTCAGGAACGTGACAGTCTTCTGGGCGGTCAGGGCTCTGGCGTGTTCTCACTCGAAGGCGGTGCTGTCACGGATGCAGTGACCTTCGCATCTGACTTTGCTTTGCCAGCGAATTTCAGCCTCGCACTTTCTGCGACTATGGGTGAAACGCGCGCAACTGGCTTTGCAGATGGACCTCTGCGTCTGTCTGATGAAGGTGTGACGTCTTCAGCATTCGCGATTGGTCTGCGCCGCGATGGTCTGTTGTCAGATACGGACATTGTCCGGGTCACACTGGCCCAGCCTCTGCGTGTTGAAAGCGGTAGCTTTGAATATTCGGCGCTGGAAGTTATTGACCGTGAAACCGGCGAACTTGGCATTGTGACCCAGAATTGGGGCATTGCTGATACAGGTCGCGACTTCAATGTCGAGCTCAGCTATGGCGCGCCGATTATGGACGGTATGGCCGAAGTGTCAGCGTTCACGCGTGTTGAGGTCGATGAGCGTCCATCGGCGGGTCTCACAGAGCTGGAGCATGCTCTGGGTGCGCGTTTCGCAATTCGCTATTAAGTTGTATTGAAGTTTTGCTGACGTATTACGCAAGTAAAATTTGAATTCGCAGAGGGCCAGTGTTCAACAACACTGGCCTTTTGTTATTGACCCTTATGTCAAACACTCACACGATTTGTTTAGACAACGATATTTTTATGTTTGGGGAGTATAAACCCGCCTAATATCGGGAAGGACGTCTGATGCTGACCAGGTTCAGGCAAATCATTGTTCTTGGCTGCCTGTTCACAACATTGGGCGGTGCTTCTGCCTATGCGCAGAATTCTGGTCCAATCCTTCCTTCCGAAACAGCACAATCAGAGAACTGGTCGGTTTTTGATCAGGATATTGCGGCGGCTAAAGACGCTATGCTTGGCGATCCGATGGAAGCCCTTCGCATGGCACAGGAAGCTGAAGCGCACATTCCTCCGAATGCTGCTCTCGATGAGCGGTCCACGGCTCTGGCTACGACGCTATGGCTACAGGCTGAAGCCTTGGGGCGCAGCAATCAGGCCGATGAAGCCAGGCCTCTCGTCGAACAGGCGCTTGGTCTGATTGATGGAATTGAGCAAACGACGACACTTCGCGGTGATCTGTTGCTGGTGCAGGGGCGGATCGCTCATGCCGTAGGTGACACACAGCTGGCGTTTGAAAGCTTTCTCGGCGCCCATGAAGAGTTCCGCTTGCAGGGCGCACGGCGCGGTCAGGCCATTGCCCTCCAGAAAATTGGCGACATTTACAGCGATGCACGCGATTTCGAGCGCGCAATCTCCAACTATGATGAATCTATCCGGGTGTATGATCAGGAACCCGGCGTGAATATGGTGACCCAGAATAACCGCGCGAATGCGTTGCGCGGCCTGGAGCAGTATGACGAGGCAGAAGAGCATTATCGCGCGGCGCTGGATATCGCGCGGACCCTGAACTCGCCTTATCTCATTGCGCGTATTCTTACCAATATTGCGCATACTCAGGTGTTAAACGGCGATTTTGAAGATGCCGAGGCGACCGCTGATGAGGGGCTCGCCCTTTTCCCTGAAGGTCAAAGTTCTGGCTGGGAGCCCTTCTTATGGGGCGTGAAAGCGGAAGTCGCATTTGAGCGCGGCGATCTGATGAATGCGCGATTGTTTATTACGCGCACGTTTGAAGGGCAGGACCTTTCTGAAACACTTATGCCGTATCGCGAAATGCACGATACGGCGTACAGGATCTATCAGTCGATTGGCCGGTCTGATCTGGCGCTGCCGCATTTGGAGGCGTTTAAGCGCCTTGGCGACGAGGCGCTGGGGCTGGCCGCGTCTGCCAATTCGGCCCTCATGGCTGCGCAGTTTGATTTTACCAATCAGGAGCTTGCCATTGAGCAGCTGGAGCGTGAGCAGCTCCAACAACAAATCCAGATTGCTGAGTCAGATGCGCGCCAGCGTTTGATCATCTTTGGTTTCACTGCAGCTGGTGCCTTGCTGATCTTTGCCTTCCTGATTGCGGGCTATGTTTCCATGCGCCGCAGCCGGGATGCGATTGGTCGGGTCAATGACCGTTTGAATGATACCAACCAGCAGCTTGAAAAAGCCAACCGTGCGAAGTCTGAATTCCTCGCCACGACGAGCCATGAAATCCGCACGCCACTCAACGGTATTCTGGGTATGTCGCAGGTCCTGTTGCAGGATAAGGCGCTGTCGCCAGAACTGCGCGACCGGATCAATGTCGTTCAATCTGCCGGTAAGTCCATGAAAGCGATCGTGGATGACCTGCTGGATGTGGCGAAAATTGAAACGGGCAAGGTCACCATCACTAAGGCGCGCTTCGATGTGCATGAGTTGTTCCGTGAAGTGGCAACGCTCTGGCAAGCCGAAGCCGAAACAAAACAGCTGACGCTGAGTATCGACCTTGATGATTGTCCGCAATTCATCGTCACGGACGAACAGCGTCTGCGCCAGATCCTGTTCAACCTCCTGTCCAATGCGGTCAAATTTACAGAGACCGGAACAGTGTCGGTACGTGCCTGGGCGCATGAGGCCGAGGGCACGGACGATGTGTTCGCGTTGGAAGTGCGCGATACCGGTATCGGCATTGCTGAGGAAGAACAGGAGAATATCTTCAAGCCATTCCATCAGGTTGATGGCGCCATGACGCGCAAATATGCAGGCACAGGGCTTGGTCTGTCGATTTGTGAGAATTTTGTAACTGCCCTTGGCGGGCAAATCAGCGTTGAAAGTTCACCGGGGCAAGGTTCCGTTTTTGCCGTGTCATTCCCGGTTGAGGGGATTGAGCGGCCTCAAGAGCTGGCTACTGAGCCTGAGGCATCTGAAGCGCTAGCCTGGCACGAACTCACATCTGTTCATGATGCGAACGTTCTGATCTTTCAGGATGACTTCATGCAGAAAATGATTTTTGAAGCATACTTCAGTGATGAAGTGGCCAAAGCCTGCGTGACTGACAATGAAGACGATTTCCAGAAGGAAATTCAGTCGGGGATATACCATTTTGCCATTCGACCAGATGGTGAAGCCGGCCCTGCAGAGGCGGAAAATACGCGCCAGATTATTTGGAAAATTGAAGCAGCCAGAGGTGAAAATGACCCCGAGGAGTACGAACCGGAAAACATCTTTTCTTTTGTGAAAGAGCTGGTTGATCAGTCGAAAACTTCAGCAGATTCAAATTCTCCACAGAATTCCTTGAATTCGGTAGCTTAGCCCCGATAGCATTAGTTTATTGGAAATAATGTGATACAACAAAAAAATCTGCCCGCAGATTTGGTTTTTTTACGTGCCCATGAAAATTCTTTTCGTTGAAGACGATCCGATGAATCGCAGAGTGGTGAAAGAAATGCTCACCGCCGCGAAAATCGAGATGCATGAGGCCGAGAACGGTCCCGTGGGTCTTCAGATGATTGAAGATGGCGATTACGACCTGATCCTCATGGACCTTCGTATGCCGGGCATGGATGGTATGGAGGCCATACGCCACATTCGCGAACGCAGTGATGAGAAGGGTAAAATCCCGATTATTGTGGTAACGGCTGATACGGCGCTGAACCTTCGTGGCCAATGTCTGGAACAAGGCGCGGATGAGTTCCTCATCAAGCCCGTCGAAGTGCGCGCGCTGTTTGAAACCATCGCTTACACGATTGCGAAGCATAAAAAGAAATAACCGCCCCGCGGAGGATATCTCCCTTTTTCAGCCAGCACCGTCGGAGTAAATCATCGTGATCAGACATTTTTTTCTAGCGGTCGCTTTTCTGGGGCTTGGTGTCGGCGCGACCGCAAATGCAGAAGTTGTCCGGTCGGCCGATGACGGGTTCCAGCTCCGGTTAGAGCGAACAAGTTCTGCCAGCGCCGATGAGACGTATGCTCGACTACTGGACATTGCCAGCTGGTGGCAGGGCTCCCACACTTATTCAGGTGATGCCGCCAATCTCAGCCTTGAAGGCGACGAGGTGGGCTCTGTCTGGCTTGAAGAGTGGGACAATGGCAATGTTGAGCATGGCCATGTGATTGCCGCGCTCCAGCAGAATGGAAACTATCTCATTCGGTTTGAGGCGGCGCTTGGCCCACTTCAGAATATTGGCGTGAATGCCGTGCTGACCATTATGGTGGAAGGCAATGGCACTCCGGGTGAGAGCAGACTCGTCTTTGAGTATTTTGTCACGGGCGCCAGCTTTCAGTCCCTGAGCGACATCGCGCCCGTCGTTGATGCCGTGCTCACCACACAGATTGACCGGCTCGCATCTGCGTCCTGACGTGAAAACGCCCACCCGTTTATAGACGGGTGAGCGTGTTTGGATGACTACTCAGCAGCTTCCACAACGCCCTCTTCAGGCATGAAGATGGCTTCGATGGACTGCTCGAAAAGGCGCGCAATTGCAAAGGCGAGAGGCAGGGACGGGTCGTACTTACCGGTCTCGATCGCATTGATGGACTGACGGGACACACCAAGCTTTTCAGCAAGGTCAGCCTGGCTCCATTTCATTTCCGCGCGCAGGACGCGAAGGCGGTTTTCCATTATACACACGCCCCCTTACCACGAACGGCTTTGGTGATTCCGTAAGCAAAGAAGAAGCATGGCAGCAGCAGGAAGACCGGGAAGGTCGGAATGGCCTCATAAAGCTGAAGGAAGCCAATCAGGCCCGCTGCGCCTACGGTGACCAGCCCGGCAATCGCGAGCGATTCAAGCTGCATCAGGCGAGAAAATTCGTCTGTTTCCTGAACATAGCGCCATAGGAAAAAGAGGAAGCCGAAGATCGGCAGCGTTGTGCCCACAGCCATGACCAGTGGCAGCCAGTCAGGTGTAGTTTCGAGTGTACGCTGCAGATAAGCCCCGCCAAGGCAGGCTGCGGTGTAGATCCCCATCATGGGCCAGAACCAGTTCTGATAACGCCGCTTAGCCTGCTTGAACGTAAATTGTTTCATTTGGTAATCTCCTTGCTAAGTGAAGCCGACATTATGTCAAGCAAACTTGTCTGTCAAGCGTAATTGTCATTATGTAAAATTCACGCGACCTGGAATTTAATCTGAGTTAAAACGTCACTGTTCTGGAACCGTTCATATTCGAAGGCGTTTTGTTCCCAGAATTTCAGATCACCAAAGGGGTCTCTTATGAAAAAAATTATCCTGGCCACTGCGGCAACCGCTCTGGTTCTTGCCGGCTGTGCAACCGAAGGTCCTAGCCGCCGCGTTCTGACTGGCGCAGGCATTGGCGCTGTCGCAGGCGGCGCGCTTGGTACGCTGGCAGGTGGCGATGATGGCCGTAACGCAGCTATTGGCGCTGTCGTTGGCGCGATCGCTGGTGGCGCAGTTGGCGATTATATGGACCGTCAGGAAGCCCAGCTTCGTCAGCAAACAGCCGGTACAGGCATTGAGATTGAGCGCCAAGGCGACCAGATTTACATGTACACGCCGTCTGACGTGACGTTCCAGCTGAACAGTGCAGCGATCCAGCCGCAATTCTACGGTACGCTGAATGATGTTGCTGCAACGCTGATCGACTTCCCGTCTACAGCCGTTGATATTGTTGGCCACGCAAGTGCGGACGGTCCGGCAGATTACAATATGGATCTGTCTCAGCGTCGCGCGGTTTCCGTTTCCAACTATCTGACCAATCAGGGCCTGCGTCCTGTACGTCTGTCGGCTGTTGGTATGGGTGAAACTCAGCCGCTTCCAGGCATTAGCCCGGAAGACCCGCAGAACCGCCGTGTTGAGATTGTTCTCACCCCAATCGTAGAGGGGGGGCAGCAGGGCTATTACAACTAAGCGCCACGCGCATAGATAAAAGAAAAGCCGGTGATCTGATGATCGCCGGCTTTTTTGTTTGGCATATGATTGGGTACTGTTAGCTCTGGCCAACCATGTCGCGTTTCAGGCCCATGGCAGACAGGGCAAAGAAGATGCCTGCGAAGGCATACATCACTGTCAGCGTAAGCATGGATGCTGAGGTACTGGACTGGTTAGCTTCGAGACAGAACGCATATTGTTCCAGAGACAGCGGCGTTGAAATGCCCGCCAGAACCTCAGACATTTGCATGTCGGTGAGGGCGGTTTCAGACGCACGCTGAGCAAAGGTGATCGCCTGTTGGCCCGCATCGCACATAGAGCGGTTGATGACATCCATATAGCCTGCCTCAGAGAGGCTGCCTTTAAACCAGAAGTCAGACACGATGCCCGCAAATGGAGGGCCAAGGCCGTAGCCGAGCAGGTTGATGACAAACAGCATAATCGCTGTGGATGTCGCGCGTACGCGCATGGAAACAACGCCGGCAGCAATCGTGTATTGCGCTGCCAGATAGCCGTATTTGACCGCATTACCGATGGCGAGGCCGATCACACACGCGATCATGTTCGTCGTGGTGAAGGCCATGCCGAAGAATGGCACGCAGAGCACCAGCCCGCCCGCTGACAGCCATGCGATTGCGCTCGCTGACTTCATCTTGGAGGCGATATAGCCCAGCATGAATGTACCGATCGCGCCGCCCAGATAAGCTGGAACGTTGAACCAGACAGAGGCCTGACCGGCGGTCAGGTCGAAAGTGCGCTGAATGTAAAGCGACTGGAAGGCGGAAATGGCATAACCACAAAAGGCTGCGCCCGTCGCGCCTGCACACATCCACCAATAAGACCGTTTAGAGAACAGCTCTTTCAGGCCTTCTGAGAAGGAGGCGCGCTCGCCCTTTACGGTGCCTGCTGGCTCAGAATAGCCGCGCGGTGGCTCTTTGACGGTGAAGTATAAAATCAGCGCGACGACGACACCCGGAATGCCCAGAACGAAGAAGGCAACGCGCCAGTTGAACATGTCGGTGATCGGACCCGCGATGAGGTTTGCGACCAGCGTGCCGAGCGTTACGCCCATTGCGTAATAGCCCATGGCCGAGGAGCGTTTCTTCGGCGGATAATAGTCCGAGATTAGCGAGTTAGCAGGCGGCGTGCAGCCCGCTTCGCCAATGCCAACGCCAACCCGGCAGGCCAGTAGCACCCAGAAGCCGCCAATGACGACGCCAAAAATGGTGACTTCCATCGCGAGGCCACACAGCGCGGTCATAACAGACCAGAGCGCCACGCAGATAGAAATGATAATGACGCGGTTACGGCGCTCTGCGATACGGGCAATTGGAATGCCGACAATTGTATAGAGCAGAGCAAAGCCAAGGCCTGTCAGCCAGCCAAAGGCGGTGTCCGAAATGCCCAGTTCGGCTTTAAGTGGCCGCGCCACAACAGACAGAAGTGCCCGGTCAACAAAGTTCAGAATGTAGATGATGAGAAGCGCGTTCAGAACATAGGTACGATAGCCGAAAGAACCGAAGCCCTCATTCTCCCCCGATCGCACATTGTCCTGCTCACCCGCGCTGGATGCAGCGGTCGTATCAGTCATGTTTTTTTTCTCCCTATGGCGGCAGCTAAGAGCATTTCGTTACGGAAGGCCAGACGTTTTGCCTTCCGATTCAGACCGCTTTGCCAAATTGTTATCGAATATAGCCAACTTACTTGCGTATAGTTTGCTTTAGTCAAGCGAAAGCGGTACAGACGGGAAATAAATCCGAAAAACACACTCTCCTTGTGGACGAAGGAGGGGCACTATTCTACCGCCTGGTTTGTTCGGGGCGGGACAGTTTTTCGGGCACAACGGCAGAGCGGTAATCCTTCGGGTGCCCTTCTCATGCGCGTGAACGATGGCTGCGAAGGTTCGGATTATATGTACCAGCTTTCGTTCAGAGATTTTTTCAATGTTCCGATTTTCCATTCTGGCCGCAGGTTTTATCGCGGCGAGCCTGATCCCTGCACATGCCCGGCCAACAATTGAAGAATATGCTGCGCGTCCTGAATATTCCGGCGCGGACCTCTCCCCGGACGGTACGATGCTATCGGTCGCGCACCGAATAGATGGCGAAGAGTTTCTCTGCATTCTTGATATCGCAGAGGTCACTGAACGCTGCATTGCGAATATGGGCATTTTACGAAATGTTGTGACGCATTTTTTGACGAATGAAGTGGTCGTTGTCTTCGCGCCTGAATGGACAGGATATGTCGAAGGTAATTATCAGCGACAGACCACAAATGCCTTCGCGGTTTATCTCGATGATGGGGAAATGATTCCGCTTCCAGACCGTGCACGAGGCATGGCCAGACAGCGCGGGCAAGGCGACATCATCGCGTTCGACCCGGAAGAAGAAGTGGTCTATATGCCGCTTTACAGCAATTCCGGTGCAGGCGGCCTCAGCGTGTTTGAGGTGGCACTTCGCGATGGTGAGGGCCGCCGTCTGGTTGATGGCGACCGTTATACCATTGACTGGTTCGTGAATGCGCAGGGTGAACCCTATGCGCGTGAGAACTATGATGATTTCGAGGATATATACTGGATCGACGTGCCCGATGGTGATGGCTGGAGGACGATCTACCAGTCTGAAGAGCGGTTAATTCCTTTCAGTGTGTCGGCCGTTACGGCTGACGGGCAAAGTCTCGTATTTCGTCGCAATGAAAACCCAGACGAGTATAGAGGCATTTTCTACATGTCGCTCACAGACGGTGCGATTACGGGCCCGCATTTCGTGGAGAATGAGCGACAGGTCGGTGCTGTCTGGACTGACGATTATCAGACCTTCATCGGTGTCAGTTATTCCGGAATTCAACCCTCATATGACATGCTGGATGAAGGGCTCGACGCGGCACTGGTGCAGATACTGGACTTCTTTCCGTATGCCAGTGTGGGCCTTTATAAGTTAAGTGCAGATGGCAATCGCATACTCGTTCAGGTGACCGGTGACATCTATTCCGGCACTTATTTTGTCTACGATGTCAGCCGGGGAAGCTTCGTCTTCAGTCTGGCGCGCCGCCCTGTGATCGGGCGCGAAGACATGGCGCTCGTGGATTTTATTGAATATGGCGCAGATGATGGTCTTTGGATTTCCGCGCTTCTGACCTTTCCGCCCGGATATGATCTGACAAATGCGGAAAACCTGCCAACGGTGGTCATGCCGCATGGCGGTCCAGAGAGCTATGACTCGATTGGCTATGACTGGATGGCGCAGGCTTTGGCCAATAATGGCTATCTTGTTTTTCAGCCAAACTTTCGTGGGTCATCTGGTTTTGGGGTTTCATTTGCATATGCGGGACGCGGCGAATGGGGCCGTGCCATGCAGGATGACATCACGAAGGGCGTAGAAATTCTTGCCAGTCAGGGATGGTCTGATCAGGAGCGTGTTTGCATCGCTGGCTGGAGCTATGGCGGATATGCCGCGCTTGCGGGCGGTGCGTTTACGGCCGAACTCTATAAATGTGTGGTGTCCATCGCAGGCGTGTCAGATCTCTATTATTTTCTGGAAAATATTCGCAGAGATCGCGGGGATGACAGCGGGAGCTATATCTACTGGTTCGAGCAGTTTGGCGAAAACGGAACGCGCACGGCCGACCTTTTGCCCATCTCTCCATATTACCACGCAGACGCGTTTCAGGCGCCTGTGCTGCTCATGCATGGCATGGATGACTCGATCGTTCCCATCCGCGAAAGCGAACGGATGGAAGATGCCCTGGACGATGCACACGCCGATGTTCGCCTGATCAAATTTCCGCGCCGGGGGCATGCAATCCTTGAAGAAGAGGATCAGGAGGAGGTTCTGCGTGAGATGCTGACTTTCTTTGATCAGCATATCGGGGGCGAATAATTCGGGGCGTTAGACGCAAAAAAGCCGGGCGTGGTGCCCGGCTTTTCTGTTTGGTGGGGCAGGGGCTTAAGCCGCTGCCTTTTCCTGTTTTGCAGGTGGGAAGCGGGAGTAAAGGCTCTCGCCTTTTTCCGCCATGTCGCGCAGCATTTGCGGCGGACGGAAGCGCTCGCCATACGCATCTGCCAGACGGTCTGCTTCTTTGACGAAGGCCGGAATGCCCCATTTCAGGTCCATATATGACGCACAGCCACCTGTGTATGGCGCAAAGCCCCATGCCAGGATTGAGCCGATATCGGCATCACGAGCATCCGTGATGACGCCTTCTTCGAAGCAGCGTGCCACTTCAATGCACTGACGGAAGAGCAGACGCTTGGTCAGTTCTTCTTTCAGCTCTGGTGGGCAGTCATCGACTTTTACTTCCATGCGGGCGTTGAGCTCTGGCCAGAGGCGGGTTGGTTTGCCGTCTTCGCCATACTCGTAATAGCCTTTGCCGGCTTTGCGGCCGAGACGACCTTTGTCTTCGACCAGCCATGCCAGGAACTGGCTGCGTGGGTCTTCATTGGCGTCCTGACCTGCCGCTTTCGCATATTGGCGGCCAATTTTGAGCGCTGTGTCGAGGCCGACAGAGTCGGACACTTCCAGCGGGCCCATAGGCATACCGGCCTGACGGCCAATATTCTCGATCATGGCGGGCTTAATGCCCTCAATGACCATTTCCATGCCTTCCTGCGTGTAGGTGCCGAAGCAACGCGAGGTGTAGAAGCCGCGGAAGTCATTCACGACAATCGGGGTTTTTCTGATCTTCAGAACATAGTCGATCGTCTTGGCGAGGGTTTCCTCGGTCGTCTTGTCGCCGAGAATAATCTCGACAAGGCCCATACGCTCTACCGGTGAGAAGAAATGCACGCCGATATAGTTTTCCGGGCGGACAGATGCTTCTGCAAGGCCGGTGATTGGCAGGGTGGAGGTGTTAGAGCCCATAACAGCGGTGTCGCTGAGATGCTCTTCTGCCATTTTGGTGACTTTGGCTTTCAGCTCTGTGTCCTCAAACACGGCCTCAACCACAATGTCAGCGCCTTTGATAAGAGAATAGTCCGTGCTTGGCGTGATGTTCGCCAGAACTGCGTCGGCTTTCTCCTGGGTCATCTTACCGCGAGACACCTGTTTATCGAGAATGCGCTTGGAATAGGCTTTGCCTTTCTCTGCGCTCTCCTGAGAGATATCCAGCAGGACGGTCTCGATGCCCGCCATCGCCTGAACGTGAGCAATGCCCGCACCCATCAGGCCAGCGCCGAGTACGGCGGCTTTCTTCACTTCATATTTTGCAGGGGCCGCCGGGCGGGATGCGCCCTTGGACAATTCCTGCATGGAGAGGAAGAGTGAGCGAATCATGCCCTTGGCTTCCGGACGCTGCTGGGTGTCGAGGAAGTAGCGTGTCTCAATGCGAAGGGCTGCGTCCATCGGTACCTGAGAGCCTTCATAGAGGCATTTCAGAATGTTCACTTGCGCCGGGTAATTGCCATAGGTTTTGGCCGCAATCATGGCATTACCCATGGTCGCAATCTGGCTGGCACCCGGATGCTGGTTTGGAATGCCACCCGGGAATTTGAATTTCTTCTCATCCCATGGCGCTTTTGCGTCCGGGTTAGCTTTGACCCATGCTTTCGCACGGTCAACGAGTTCCGATGTTGGGGCTGTCTCGTTGACGACGCCCAGCTGTGCCGCCTTATCTAGGCGCATGGATTTACCTTCCAGAATGTACTGGCTGGCTTCCATCAGGCCGATCAGGCGCGGCAGGCGTTGTGTGCCACCTGCGCCCGGCAGAAGACCGATTTTGGCTTCTGGCAGGCCCAACTGAAGTTTTGGGTTGTCATTCGCTGCGACGCGGTAATGACAGGCCAGCGCCAGTTCCAGACCGCCGCCAAGGGCAAGGCCATTAATGGCCGCTGCAACTGGCTTGCCGCAGGTTTCCAGCTGACGGAAAGTTTTGTTCAGCACGAATGCGCGGTCGAAAGCGCTTTTCAGTTTCGCCTGTTCGTCGAGATCGCCGCCTGCGCCGCCGCCAGCGGTTTCGTTCATTTCGCCAAGGTCAGCACCCGCGCAGAAGCCGGACGGCTTACCAGAGGTGATGACGAGGCCTTTAATGGCGTCATTGGATGACACTTCGTTCGTCAGAGCGACAATGTCTTTAATGACCTGACCGGTGAGGGTGTTCATGGAACGCCCCGGGACGTCGAAGGTCGCCAGAGCGATACCGTCCGCGTCAATTTCAAATGAGAATGTTTCGAGATTCATGTGTCTCATCCTTTGAAGCGCTAGGCTTCATCCTTCATATTTGTATCTTTGTCTGAGCGCTTCCCGCGTGTGAACGCGACGCTCAGGCCTGCTGAAAGCGCGACGCCAATGCCGATACCCATGCCCAGAAAGGCCGGATTATCATTCGCGGCCATCAGGCTGGTTCCAAGGGCAACCCCTGTTCCCAGTCCAAGCGGCAGCGACAAAGCATAGGCGGTCTTGCGATCCATCAGACGCGCTCGATAACGGTTGCTGTGCCCATGCCTGCGCCAACGCAAAGCGTGACGAGCGCGGTTTCCTTGTCGGAACGCTCAAGCTCGTCAACCATGGTGCCGAGGATCATGCCGCCGGTCGCACCCAGTGGGTGGCCCATAGCAATCGCGCCGCCATTTACGTTGATCTTGTCATGGGAAATATCGTGCGCCTGCATGAAGCGCAGAACCACAGATGCGAAGGCTTCGTTCAGCTCATAAAGGTCGATGTCAGACGCTTCCATGCCGAGCTTTTTCAGCAGTTTGGAGGTCACGAATTCCGGGCCTGTCAGCATGATGCTTGGCTCAGAACCGATAGAGGCAAAGCCTTTAACCCGTGCGCGTGGCTTCAGGCCAAGCGCTTCGCCCATTTCCTTCGTGCCGAAGAGAACGCCGGATGCGCCGTCAACAATACCAGAAGAGTTACCTGCGTGGTGTACGTGGTTGATCGCTTCGATTTCCGGATAGCGCTGTTTAACCACCTCATCAAAACCCATGCCACCAATACCGGCAAAGCTTGGGTTCAGGCCAGCAAGAGACTGCATGTCTGCATCCGGGCGCATATGCTCGTCATGGTCGAGAATGATCGCGCCCATCTGGTCCTTCACGGGGACAACAGATTTGGAGAAACGGCCTTCAGCCCAGGATTTTGCGGCGCGCTTCTGGCTTTCAACAGCATAAGCGTCAACGTCATCACGGGAGATGCCGTATTTCGTGGCGATCAAGTCAGCTGAAATGCCCTGCGGCGCAAAATAGGTTTTGATCGCAACGCTTGGGTCAGATGGCCATGCGCCACCGTTGGAACCCATCGGTACGCGGGACATGGCTTCTACGCCACCGCCAATCGCCATATCGGCTTCACCGGTCATGACTTTTGCCGCTGCGATATTGCAGGCTTCCAGACCAGACGCGCAGAAGCGGTCCACCTGAACGCCAGCAACGCTTTCAGCGTATTCTGCGTTCAGAACGGCTGTGCGGGCGATATCGGAGCCTTGCTCGCCAATCGGTGCGACACAGCCAAGGATCACATCGTCTACTTTGGATGTGTCGAGGTCATTGCGGTCACGCAGCGCCTGAAGGGCCTGCGTTGCAAGGCTGAGCGATGTGATCTCATGCAGAGAACCGCTCGCCTTTCCTTTCCCGCGCGGTGTGCGTACCGCGTCAAAAATATATGCATCTGCCATTTGGTTTTCTCCCTTTCGGATGCTTATTCCGGCTTCGGAAATTTCATGATCATTGCGCTAGAAACAGAACGCACACACAGGCGCCCCTGTTCATCGAAAAGTTTGCCCTCAATATAGGCCACGCTCGCGCCGAGCCGTGTGACCTCCGCCTCGCAATAGACGGGAGCGAGTTTTACGGGCCGTAGAAAATGGGCGTGGATATCAATCGACGTTGTCATCTTCTGGCCTTCGGATTTTACCAGCACGGCCGGGCCCATTGTGTCGTCCAGCATGGCGATCAGAAAACCGCCCTGAACGACGCCTGCCGGGTTCAGAAACTCCGGACGCGGGGTGAATTTAATCCGGATCCAGCCGCGCTCGACATCTGCGTCCTGAAACTCGAACTGCAAATGCTTCGCCGCCGCAGGGGCGTCCTCGGAATTCGTCGCGAAAAACTCTGCCGGATTAAAGTCGGGCATGGATTACATTGTCCTCGCAATCAGCATTTTCATGACTTCATTTGCGCCGCCATAAATGCGCTGGACACGACTGTCTGCGTACATCTGGGCGATCGGATATTCATCCATATAACCATAGCCACCATGTAATTGCAGGCATTCATCGACAATTTTACATTGCAAATCGGACACCCAGTATTTGGACATGCTGGCGGTGGCGGAATCGAGTTCGCCCTTGAGAAGCAGCTCGGTGCAATTATCGACAAAGACCTTCGCAACTGTCGCTTCGGTTTTGCATTCGGCGAGTTTGAACTGGGTGTTCTGGAAGTCCCAGATGGTTTTGCCGAAGGCTTTGCGCTGTTTCACATAATCAACGGTCACATGAATGGCGCGCTCAATCGTGGCCATGCCCTGAACGCCGATAATGTGACGCTCCTGCGGGAGCTTCTGCATGAGCTGGAAAAAGCCCTGGCCTTCCTTATCGCCAAGCACGGCGTCCGGTCCGAGCTGGACGTCATTGAAGAATAATTCTGAGGTGTCGGCGGCGTGCTGGCCAATCTTTTCAAGATTACGCCCGCGCTCAAACCCGTCTGCGCCTTCGGTTTCCACCAGCATGATGGAGACCCCTTTTGCACCTTCGCTCGGGTCGGTCTTTGCGCAGACCAGAATAAGGTTTGCGTTCTGGCCGTTTGAGATGAAGGTTTTAGAGCCATTCAGCACATAACCGTCCGCATTCTTTCTGGCGGTCGTTTTGATGTTCTGAAGGTCAGAGCCGGTACCCGGTTCGGTCATCGCAATGGCGGTGATGATCTTGCCCGTTGCGATTTTCGGAAGGTATTTCTGCTTCTGCTCTTCAGTGCCGAAGCTCTCAATATATGGCGCGATAATACCGTTATGCAGGGTGACGCCGAAGCCATCTATGCCCTTCCAGCCCATCTGCTCAGCGATAATCGCTTCATGGCGAAAATCGCCTCCCATGCCGCCATAATCTTCAGACACGGATGCGCCAAGAATGCCCATCTCACCGGCTTTGAGCCACATGTCTTTTGGAACAATCCCGTGCTTGCGCCATCGCTGGACGTGAGGGATGCATTCCTTTTCGAAAAACTGGCCAATGGATTCTGAAAAGATCGAAATCTCTTCATCCTGACGCCAGCCCGCTTTCGGGTTGTCGAGAGGAGATTGCAGCATGGGGTTCCTCCGGTATTTTCTTATTTTACGTTAGCGTCAACGATATAGGAACTCTGGTGCCGCTTGTCGCCCCGTGACGTTGCGGAAAGCACATAAAAAAAGCCGCCCAAAGGAGCGGCTTTTCGGGTTTGCGCGACGAGGCTTAGAAGTCTGCGGCGTCGAGCGCCATCATGCTCTCAGAGCCCGCTTTTAACATTTCCAGATGCGCGCCTGCTTTTGGCAACATGCGCTCAATGAAATAGCGGCCCGTCTTCAGCTTGTTGGCGTAATATGGATCAGACCCATCGTCTTTTTCGAGGGCCGTTTTCGCCATCATCGCCCACATATAGGCGAGTGCGGTGTAGCCAAACAGGTGCAGGAAGTCGGTAGAGGCAGCGGCCGCATTGTCGAAGTTCGACAGGCCGTTCTGCATCAGCCAGGTTGTACCTTCTTCCAGTTGTTTCTTAGAGACACCGAGCGCGTCGAGATAGATTTTCATCTCTGCGGTTTCGGAATTCTCACCGATGAAGTCATCCATCTCCTTGAAGAAGGTGAAGATTGCGCGGCCGGAATCGGCGGCCAGTTTGCGGCCGACAAGGTCGAGCGCCTGAATGCCGTTCGTGCCTTCATAGATGAGGGCAATACGCGCATCGCGCAGATATTGCTCCACGCCCATTTCCTGGGTGTAGCCAATGCCGCCATGCAACTGCAGGCAATCTGAACAGGTCACGAAACCGCGGTCCGTCAGGAAGGCTTTCAGGACTGGCGTCATAAGAGCCATATAGTCGCCAGCTTTCTCGCGGACTCTCTCGTCCGGAGATTTATGCAACAGGTCACCATAAAGGGCTGTCCAGTAGATGAAGGCGCGCGCACCTTCGACGAAAGCGCGGCTATCCATCAGCATGCGGCGCACATCCGGGTGGACGATGATTGGGTCAGCTGGCTTTTCCGGTGCGGCCGGGCCGGACAGGGCACGGCCCTGAACGCGGTCGCGCGCAAAGTCAGACGCGTTCTGATAAGCAATTTCGGCTTGTGCGAGGCCTTGCAGGCCAACACCAAGGCGCGCTTCATTCATCATGACGAACATGGTGCGCATGCCTTTATGCTCTTCGCCGACAAGCCAGCCTGTCGCTTCGTCATAGTTCATGACGCAGGTCGCATTGCCGTGAATGCCCATTTTCTCTTCCAGGCCACCACAGGAAAGCGAGTTGCGCTCGCCCGGTGTGCCATCGTCGTTTGGAATATGCTTCGGCACAACGAAGAGGGAGATGCCCTTAATGCCTTCCGGGCCGCCTTCAATGCGGGCCAGCACAAGGTGGATAATGTTTTCTGAGAGGTCCTGTTCGCCGCCGGAAATCCAGATTTTCTGACCGGTGATTTTGTAAGACCCATCAGGCTGCGGAACGGCTTTGGTTTTGATGAGGCCGAGATCCGTGCCGCACTGCGGTTCGGTCAGGTTCATCGTGCCGGACCATTTGCCGTTGATCATCTTGGTGACATAAGTCTGCTTCTGCTCTTCAGAGCCGCCGGCCAGCAGCGCCTGATAGGCGCCATGGGTCAGGCCCGGATACATGGAGAATGCCATGTTGGAAGAGCTTTGCATTTCGTTGATTGCAACGTTCAGAACGCTCGGCAGGCCCTGACCGCCATAGGTAGGGTCCGCAGACAGGGAGAGCCATTCGCTCTCAACCAACTGAGCGTAGGCTTCCGGGAAACCTTCCGGCGTTTTTACCGTAGCGTCAGAATTGCGCGTGCAGCCTTCCTTGTCGCCGGAATAGTTCAGCGGGAAGAGAACGTTCTCGGCAAACTTGGCGCCTTCTTCCAATACCTGGTCGATCAGATCGGTAGGGGCGTCGGAAAAGCCCGGAAGATTGTCATAGTTCTGAATGGAAAGGACGTCATGCAGAATGAATTGCATGTCGCGAACGGGTGCCTGATAGCGTGGCATAGGTCAGATCCTGTAATTACGTGTTCTGATAAAAATGGTGAGCGCCAGAATGGTTCCGGCGCTTCTGGTTATTCAGCGGCTGCGTGGTCTTCGCCTTCGAGCCGGGCGCGAGCGACGGCGTCATAGGCGCGGGCGGCTTCAGATTCGTCTTCGGACGGGCCGATGCTGTCGAGTTTCTTCTCCAGCCAGTCCACGCCTTTGTGGAGCGCATCCAGCGCTTCGTCGATTTCAAGGCGTTGCTGATTAAGAACTTCGATCTGCTGTTTGTGCTTTTTGTAAGCGGCACGCAGCTGAGCGCGTTGATTATCTCCCAGATCATAAAGATCCAGAATCTCGCGGATATCATTGAGCGAGAAGCCCACTTTGCGTCCGGAGAGGATGAGTTTGAGGCGCGCGCGATCCCGGTTGGAATAAACGCGGTTCAGGCCCTCGCGGGCCGGTGAGAGCAGACCTTTGTCTTCATAGAAGCGAAGGGCGCGTGGCGTGACGCCGAATTCACGGGCCAGTTGGCTGATCGCATAGGTGCGTGAATCGACGGGCTTTCGGGTATCGTTTTCGCTGTTCATGGGGATGAATATATCCCGCATTACGTATACGTCAACGTCAACAATTTCAGAAATCTATCGAGACTGTGGATTCACCTTTCAGTGGAGTTCATTGGAGTCGCTTGGATTTTTACCAGTCTTAACTCTCCCTTAACGCGAAGCATTGCTTTTAAGGTTTGAATTAATGGTGCGGTAATCCGTCAGAATGAGGTTTGACCATGGCAACGCGCGGCCCATGGAGTGTTAAAGGCATTGATGCCAAAGCTCGTGAAGCTGCTCTTCAGGCGGCACGTAGCGAAGGCGTGACGCTGGGCGATTACCTCAATCGATTGTTGCTTGAATCGGACCAGCCAGGTGAAAACATGCCGTCTGCTCCTGAACAACAAACGCCATCTCCGTCCGCAAATGATGACCGACGCGCTCGGGTGGATGGTCAGGCGCTGGACGATCTGACGCGCCGCATCGAAGCCGCTGAGGCGCGCTCGCGCCTTGCAATTACGGGCATTGATCAGTCTGTAGTGCAGCTTCTCAGCCGTCTTGAAAACGCTGAAAAATCTCAGGCGGCTATGGAAGGCCGGCTCGATTTTGCAGCCGATGAAATTCAGCAGGCGCAGGACATGCTCAAGCGCCGTATCGACCAGATTGAAGCAGAAGATACGTCTCATCAGAGCCTGCGTGCGCTTCGGTCTCTGGAGCATGCGCTGGAAGGTCTGTCGTCACGGGTTGAAAAGGCCCGTATCGATGCTGAAGCACATAAAGCGCGCTCAGAAGAAAAGTTCACAGACATTGACGGGCGACTTGGGGAAGTCAGCGAGACCGTCACCTCCACGGTTGATAGTCTGAAGAATGATGTTGCCTCTTCCATCGAAGAGGCAAGCGCGCGTGTAGAGCGCACTGTTTCTGAAGCAACGGCGAGAACCGAAGGGACTGCGCGTCATCTTGCAGAGCGCATGACGCAGGTCGAACTGGACGTTGCTGATGTGAACCGCAATGTCGGTGATACGCTCACGCAGGTCTCTCAGAGCGTTGAGCGTTTCGGCAATAATATCGCCGCTAGCGAAGAGCGCAGCGTCAAGGCGTTCGATCTGGTCTCCCGTCTGGAAGAGCAGGCGCGACACAATACAGAAGAGATTGACGAAAAGCTCAGCACGATCACAGAGCGTCTCAATAATGCAGAGACCTCAACAGATGCCGCGCTGGCAGGGCTGGAAAGCTCTGTGGCTCAGCTTGATGATCGCTTTGGGCAGTTTGCCGAAGATTTCGAGAATGAAGGCCTCGCAGGTATTCGTGCGGAGCTGGAAGAGCGCCTGCGTGGTGTGAAAGACGAGATGGCGCAAACCGTTCAGGATACGCGCGCCGATCTCGCAACACAGATCGAGGCTGCGACCTCTGTTTCGACCGAAGCTTTCTCTGAAATGAATACGGCTGTCTCTGAGATCAGCAAACGTATGCGCCGCACCGAAATGCGTCAGACGCAGGCGGTAGAGGCTATCGGCGAAGAAGTTGCGAGTTTCGCAGATAAACTCGACAAACGCGTCATGGCTGTGGAACAGCGCAATCAATCAGATCTGGCTGGCCCGATCCGTGATCAGATCAGCCAGCTGGCACAAACCTTCCATCGCCGGATCAGTGAGCTTGAAGGGCGCGAAAATGCGCCATCACTTGAGCCGCTGACGCAGAAAATGAACCAGCTGGCGGATGCGCTGAGCGCCCGTGTTGAATCCTCTGAAGAGCGCAGCGCTAAAGCGATCCGCGACTTCACCGAACACGTCACCACGCTGACGAAAAATCTGCAGGCCCGGCAGGATGAAAGCATTGGACGTATCTCTGAAGAGATTAAAGCGTCTGAGGGTCGCCAACGCGACAATATGGATGAAGCGCTTGGCCGTGTAACAGACCGAATTTCTGCGGTTGAGGAAGCTGCTTCGTCCTCTATCAGCCCGATCCAGCGCGCTATGGCCTCTCTGGCTGAGCGACTTCAGGCGGTTGAAGAGTTCTCCAGCCCGGACGGCATGGCGCCGAAGAGCCAGGAGACCTATTCATTCGACAGCTTTGAGGCCCGTCTTGATGCGGCGGATCGCAAAACGGACGCTCCGGCACCCGCGCCGAAACCTGCTGCCGCCGAGCCTGCGCCTGCTGCGACGAGTGAGGCGGCTGCGCTTGCCAGCCTGACCATTCCGGAACCGGAAGAGGCTCCAAAATCAAAAGCTGAGTCCAAGCCTGCGCCTGTTGCTGCTGAAAGCGAAGACGATTTCGATCTCCCGTTTGATGAAGATTGGGACAATCCAAATCTCACTGACGACAAGCTGGATACGAAAGACTTTGACGCTGACGATGGTTTCCTGGAGCCGATGGACCATGATGATGGGTTCGCGGCAGACGTGCCGGGCAGCGGTTTCGACCTGGACGATGCCGAGTATGACGAAACCCGTTCGGACGACAATGTCAGAACACTTCCGGGCGATGCGCCTGCGGGGGATTATCTGTCTCGCGCGCGGGCTGCGGCTTTGGCGGCGCAAGACAATGGCAAATCCCGCCGCAAAGAAAATACATCTGGCGGCAATGGTGGCAAATCCTCCAAGATTCCACTCGTCGCAGCTGCCTCTGTCATAGCGCTGACGGCCGTTGGAACGGCTGGCTATATGATGATGCGCGGCAAGCAGGATACGGGTCTGAGCTATCTGGATGGCGCGAATGCGAGCGGGTCTGTTGATGGCTCTACGCCACTCGTTCCATCTGAAGCTGGCGCAGACATGCTCAATGGCGAAATGTCTTCTGCTTTGCCAGAGGATGAGCTTGATGCCGGCATGATTGACGCGCCAAGTGCTGCTGAAATCGAAGCTGTCGAAGAGGCCCCTGTGCCTGCTGCGACGCGCCCGGCTCCATCGCCAACGCCAAGCGCTTCTGCACCTGCGCCTGCACCGGCATCGACGCAGCGCGAAACCCAGCCGGCATCCAGTCAGCCTTCTATGGAAGAGGCGCGCCTTGAAACACCTGCGCCGAATACGGCTGAGGCGACCACGCGCGATCTCAATCGAAGCCAACTGGCTGATGCGTCACCAGCTATAAATGCGGGTTTGCCGCGTACACCGGTTAATGCGCAGACTTTAACGCCAAGCCCGGTTTCGCAATTCCAGGAAGGCATGCGCTTCATTGATGCTGGCCAGATCCGCGAAGGTGTTGTGCTTGTCCGCGCTGCTGCCGATTCAGGCCTCGCAATTGCGGAATATCGCATGTCCAAGCTCTATGAGCGCGGGCAGGGCGTGCCACGTGATCTTGCGCAGTCCCGCGAATGGGTATCTCGCGCAGCTGAAGGCGGCAATGTGAACGCCATGCATGACCTCGCTGTGTTCTTTGCTGAAGGTGAGGGCGGGCCACAAAGCTATGCCGGTGCAGCCCAATGGTTCCGCGCCGCCGCTGAATACGGTCTTCTGGACAGCCAGTTCAATCTGGGTGTGCTCTATGAGCAGGGTCTGGGCGTCACGGCCAGCCCAGAAGATGCGCTGTATTGGTATGCTGTAGCCGAGCGCATGGGTGATTCCGGTGCCTCTGCCAATGTTTCCCAGCTCGCTGCAAGCTTGTCGCCAACGGTCGCGCAAAGCGTGCTTGATCGCGCCGCTGCGTTCACGCCATCTCCGCGTGATGAGCTGGCCAATGGCATCTTCCCGGAACCTGCGCAGGCTGCGGTTGCGACCTCAAGCGCGCAAATCGGCGAGCTGTCTCTCAATACTATGGTTCGCGATGCCCAAACCATGCTGAACGAGCTTGGCTATAATGCGGGCTTCCCGGATGGCCGGTTTGGCAATCAGACCCGCAGCGCGATTATCGCCTTCCAGTCTGCAAATGGCTATCCGCAATCCGGTCAGGTCACGCCAACTCTGCTTCGCCAGATCGAGGCGGCAGCTGATGAAGCTGAAGGTATTTTCTAAAGCCGCCAGCGGGCTTTTTGAAGCCTGTCTCCAACAAGTCTCGATGTCGGAATGGCATAGACGCGGTCTGTGCCTGTCATGAAGACTTTCATCCCCGTCGGAAAGAGTGGCTGATACACCGGCTCCAGCACATTCAGCCCGCCTGTGAAGGCGCCCATACTCGGTAGGATGAGGCTATTGCCATTGGTGATGAAACACCGGCGACGTACCATTTTATTGCCGCGGCCCATCAGGCGCGCGCAGGGGTGCAAATGCCCTGAAATCTCGCCTGTTTCGCCGGTTGGCTCATGACGGAAGATCAGTCGCCCAAGGCGAAATTCCTTACTCGGCGTGCCGCCCAGACCTTCAGGCGGGTCAGGGTCGTGATTACCCTCCACCCAAATCCAGTCCAGCTGATGTGTCAGCGCGCAGATTGCCTCCCAGTCTTCAGCAGGAAGTCGCTCATGGGCGCGTGGGTCGTGAAAACTGTCGCCCAGTGAGATGACGCGTTCTGGCTTCAGCTCGCCAATCAACCGGCGGATCAGGGCGAGCGTGGTGCGCGTATCATACGGGGGCAAATGCTGTCCTGCGCGCGCAAATGAGGAGCCCTTCTCAAGGTGAAGGTCTGAGACGATGAGTGTCTTCTGCGCAGCCCACCACAAAGCGCCCTCTGCGAGGGGCTTTAAGTCATGTCCGCACAGCCTGATCATGGGGTGTGCGTCCTCATCGCTGGTTTGAAGGCGCGGTTGCATCTCTAAGAGGTGACCGGTTTCGATCGCACGGTCAAGAAAGCGGCGCAGAACGAAAACGGGGCCGGTAAACCGGCCCCGTGCTTCGACGGTCGGGATCACATTTCCCGCCCATGCGCACGCTACGGAAGGGGGTAGAGGCGCTACGAGGAGAGTTGCTCGAAAACTACCTCTGGGCCGGAATTCCGCCGAAGCAATGGGTGTGTGAATGTGATTAGTCTGATCACTGCAATCAGCGCCAATTCAAAATACCGATAGCTGGTATGGAGAAATTTTATGTCCCTGACGGGCGCGATTCAGGTCGGGATAAAATGAGCTGCGCAGTCAGCGATAACTCGTCTGCCAGAACCTGATAGGACTCGGCTAATGGTGAGGCCTGTCGCCAGCAGATAGCAATCTCGCGGACAGCTGAAGGGTGGTCCAGGCGCCGGACAATAAAGTCGGGGTCGCGGCGTGCCTCGGAAAAGGCATAAAGGCTTGGCAGGAGCGCGATGCCCGCACCCATAACGGCCATTTGCCGGGCTGCATCGAGACTCGTGCCTTCATATTCAGAACTGATATAGGCGCCCGCCTCATTGGCAATAGCACGTACAATATCGCTCAGCTTGTGGCCCTGACCGAGGCTGAGGAGAGGCCGGTCGCGGATCTCGCTCAGGCTGACGGGTGCATCTGACTGGCTGAGCGGGTCATCTGGCGCAGAGCAAATCCATAGCTCTTCGCGGAAAAGCGGGATGGAAACCACGTCTCTGTGTTCTCGTGCTGTAGAGATAATTGTGTCGAGGCGGCCGGTCTGAAGGCCTTCTTCCAGATCGCTGGTGCGTTCCTCCCGGACGACGAGCCGAAGGTCCGGATAATTCTGGTGAAGCTGGCGCGCGGCAATGGGCAGAAGATAAGGTCCGATAGATGGAAGAACACCCAGATGGACGCGCCCGGATAATTCGCTGCCACTTTGTCGGGCAAGCGTTTTCAGCTCTTCAACTTCCCGAAGAATGACCCGCGCTCGCGGCACTAATTCCTGACCGACAGGCGTGAGGAGTGCGCCATGACGGCCCCTTTCGAACAGGGTAATGCCAAGGCTGGCTTCCATTTCCACGATCTGAGCCGAGAGCGCAGACTGGCTCACATTGAGCTGTCTGGCTGCTTCGCCGAACCGTTTGGTTTCAGCGATGGCGAGAAAGTATTGCAGCTGTCGGAGTGTGGGTCTCATTGATCGGTTTTTCTGATTAAAATCTCAGTTTCTTTCTATTTGAATTATATAAGTCTGTGACCCAAATTCACAATACACCCACCGTGTCTCCGGGGTCCCAGTTACTTCCTCCCGACCGAACCCCCGGAGACCATCTTGCGCATCCCTATTCGGGTGCAGGGTTGAGCACGGCGCCAATGCTCTGAATTTAAACGGAATACCTCGCGTCCCCTCGGGCGCGTGACAGTCGAACTGCGCGATTTTCTGAGCAAGGAGTATTGGACGAACCATGAATGCGGTCATTCACAAGACACGACAATTTTTCAATTGGGAGCCCAGCGCCGGCCTGTTGCTGATCGCGGCTGCGCTTCTGGCTATTCTGGCAAACAATACCGCCGGAAGTTCCGGCTATATGGCCTTCCTGCAGACGCCGGTCGTCCTGCAGATCGGCGCACTGGAGCTGAATAAGCCGCTCGTGCTCTGGATCAATGATGGTCTGATGGCGATCTTCTTCTTCGTGATTGGTCTGGAGATCAAACGCGAAGTGCTTCAGGGCCAGCTCTCATCCTTTGATCGCGTGGTACTGCCGCTGATCGCCGCAATTGGTGGCATGGTTGGCCCGTCGCTCATCTTCTATTTCATCAATGCAGGGTCGCCTGAGAATATTGATGGCTGGGCGATTCCCGCTGCGACCGATATTGCTTTTGCGCTCGGCATTCTGGCGCTTATGGGCAGCCGAATTCCGACCGCATTGAAGGTTCTTCTTCTGGCCATCGCGATCATTGATGACCTTGGCGCGATCATGATTATCGCACTTTTCTATACAGAAGACCTGTCCGTCATGGCGCTTGGCTTTGCAGGTGCTGCGCTGGCGGGATTGTTCCTGCTTAACCGGTTCGGCGTGAAGAAAATTGCGCCGTATGTACTGCTTGGCCTCATTATGTGGGTGTGCGTGCTGAAATCCGGCGTACACGCGACATTGGCTGGTGTGATCACCGCGCTCTTCATCCCGATTGAGGGCCGCAAGGAAGACCATCATTCGCCGCTCCTGCGCCTTGAGCATGGTCTGCACCCATGGGTGAGCTTTCTCATCGTGCCGCTCTTTGCGTTTGCGAATGCGGGTGTGTCGCTGGCTGGTCTCTCGCTTGAAGACTTCCTGTCTCCGCTCGCACTTGGTGTGGCTGCAGGCCTCTTCTTCGGTAAGCAGATCGGTGTCTTCTTCTGCAGCTTCCTTGCTGTGAAGTTGCGCATGGCGCGCCTTCCGGAAGGCATCACCTGGCCGCAGCTTTATGGCCTGTCGCTGCTCACCGGCATTGGTTTCACTATGTCACTGTTTATTGGCACGCTCGCCTTCTCATCTCTTGAGATGATGAATGATGTGAGACTGGGCGTGCTCTCTGGTTCAACGCTGTCTGCACTGTTTGGCGTTGGTGTGCTGATGCTTTCAACCCGGGCGCCGCTGGCAGAACCCAGACTTCCAGCCCGTATGGGCACTGCCAGCACGTCATAGCGTTCCCTCGTAACGTTATGACAGACTGGGGCGCCTTCGGGCGCCCCATTTTTTGTGTGGAAGGCGGGCTTAGCGACCTTTGAAGTTCGGTGCGCGCTTTTCAACGAAGGCACGCGCGCCTTCTTTATGGTCTTCAGACTCGCCGGTATAAATCTGCGTGAAGGCCTCGCGTTCCAGCATGGTCTGATAGTTCTCAGTCGATGCCAGGCGGACATTCTCTTTCATATAACGATAGGCGAGCTGTGCGCCGGATGCGATGCGGGTGGAGAGCTCTTCCACTGCGGCGTCAAATTCTTCAGCCAGTGCGATCTTGTTCACGAGCCCAAGGCGCAGGGCTTCATCGGCTGGCAGAATTTCTGACAGAAAGAGAAGTTCTTTGGCTTTGGCTTCGCCCAGTGCACGCACCAGCGGCCATGTAATGCCGAAATCGCCTGCAAAACCGACCTTTGCAAAGGCCGTCGTAAAGCGGGCTTTTGAAGATGCGATACGCAGGTCACAAGACAGCGCAATTGAGAAGCCAGCACCGGCCGCCACGCCGTTCACGGCGGCAATCGTAACCTTTGGCATGGAGTTCAGCAGGCCGGACATGCGGTGAATGCCCAGCTGGCGGTTTACTTTCTGCTCTGTGGTCTGGTCAGCGCCGCGACCTGCATTCATGGCTTTCACATCGCCGCCCGCACAGAAGGCGCGATCACCCGTGCCTGTGACGACCACGCAGCGGACTTCATCATCCTGCGCCAGCTCTTCCAGCAGTGGAATGCCGATTTCAAACGTCTCCTGAGACAGGGCATTCATCGCTTCCGGGCGATTGAATGTGATGGTGGCGATACCGTTCTTTTTCTCGAATAGCAGATCTGACATTTGGCGTTTCTCCCTTTTTGCAAAGAGAGATCGCCTGTCAGGCGCGAAAGGTCAATTTCACTCAAGGGCAATTCTACGGTGTTTCAGAAAAGGTTGAACTTAATTGGCGCTGACCCGTTGGTTCCCCGATGTATCAAACCGGGAGTAAATCGTTGATCCTCAAACAGTTTAAGACGCCGGGCCTTCCGCATTTTTCCTATCTGATCGGTGCGGGCAAAGAGGCCGCTGTGATCGATCCGCAGATTGATCTCGAACAGTATTTGCAGCTCGCTCAGGATGAGGGGCTCGTCATTCGGCATATTTTCGAGACCCATCGAAACGAGGATTTTGTCACCGGCGCGAAAAAGCTTTCCGATGTTACGGGCGCAAAAGTCTGGCACGGGCCGAACCCGGACGGGCCAATTGAGTATGCAGAGACCGCTGATGAGGGCACTGAGGTCGACATCGGCTCCCTCAAGCTGAAAGTGCTGAAGACGCCAGGTCATACAGACGACTCCATCTCCATCGCAATTTTCGACACTGAATATTCAGAAGGTGCGGTGGGCGTCTTCACGGGCGATGCCCTGTTTATTGGCGATGTTGGTCGCACAGACTTCTATGAGGGGCAGGAAAAAGAGAAAGCGGGGCTGCTCTATGATAGCCTTCAGAAGCTTATGGGCCTTGGTGATCAGGCTATCCTCTATCCGGCGCACGGTGCCGGGTCTGTGTGCGGCTCAGGCATGGCGGCGCGCGAGTTTTCGACTATTGGCCATGAACGCGCAAACAATCCGCGCCTTCAGCTTTCGCGAGACGAATTCGTGAAGGCCAAAGCCAGCGAGCACCATTATCAGCCTCCATACTTCCGGCTGATGGAAGAGCTTAACCTGCATGGTGGGCATGAGTGTGATGCGCCGGCCAGCATTCCGGTTTTGGGGCTGGCGCAGCTTTGCGAGACCAAGCCCGATGTGGTTCTGGATGTACGTGACCCGACCAGTCATCTGGGAGGACATATTTCAGGAAGCGTCTGTTTGCCGATTGGAATGATCGCTGCGTTTGGCGGCTGGTTTCTGAACGAGAAAACCAAGATCGGCCTCGTCGCTGAAAGCGCCGATCAGGCGCGGGATGCGGTGCGCCATCTCTGCCGGATTGGCTTTACCAATATTGTTGGCGCGGTGACGGGTGTGCTGGGCATGGCGTCGGGCGGTGCTGATACCGATTTTATTGCGACAGTGGACACTGGCTCTGTCGCGAGCCGGGTGAGACAGTCGTCGGATAATTGGGTGCTTCTGGATGTACGCTCGATAGACGAGTTTGAGTCAGGCCATATTCAAGGCGCGCTGCATGCCTATGTTGGTGAAATTCTGAAAGACCCGGAGCGGTTCGTGACCCCGGAAGGGGTGACCGTGATGTGCGGGTCGGGTGCGCGTGCCAGCCTTGCGGCTTCGGCGCTTAAGGCGGCGGGGCAAAAAGGGCTGGATGTCTATGTCGGCTCGATTGGCGCCTGGCGGTCTGCTGGCAAGCCGGTGGTGTGTTAAAACTCGCCCGGCACGTCATCGCCAAAGGCTTCGGCGAGAAGGTCTTCTTCGGCTTCCTTCAGAATGGCTTCAGCCGCTGAAACGCCTGCCACAGGTTCGCGGCCAACTTCCAGCATGACCGGCACGGCAAAGGGCGAAATACGCTCAAGCTTTGCATGCTGGACATGGCCTTTCACGCGGGTGAGCAGCGCGCCAAGTCGCAGAATATCCAGCTGGCCTTCTGCGGCCTCATCGCGTGCCGCCTGTAGCAGAATATGGTCCGGCTCATGGCTGCGTAGAACATCGTAAATGAGGTCGGTTGAGAAGGTGACCTGACGGCCGGTCTTCTCAGACCCTGGCTGGCGGCGATGGATAAGCCCGGCAATCTGCGCGCATTGGGTGAAGGTGCGCTTCATCAGAAAGCTCTCTTCCAGCCATTCTTCCAGATCATCGCCCAGCATGTCCTCATGATAGAGGTCATGCATTGAAAGCCCGCTCATATCCTCCAGCCCCCATATGGCCATAGCGTATTCGCTGGCGACAAAGCCAAGCGGGCGATAGCCCCAGCGTTCCAGCCTGCGGGTGAGTAGCATGCCGAGTGTCTGGTGCACGAGGCGTCCCTCAAACGGGTAGCAGACGAGGTAGAACCTTCCGGCGCGCGGGAAGGTTTCGACCAGCATTTTGTCTGCGCTGGGGATGAAGGATCGAAGCTTTTGAATGCGTATCCATTCGGCCACCTGATCGGGTAGATGCGGCCAACTCGCTTCATCCTGAAGAAGTTTGCGCACGCGATCGGCCAGAAAGGTCGAAAGCGGAAACTTGCCGCCCGCATAGTACGGAATGGCCGGTTCCGGGTCGCTGGAGCGCGTGGTGATTACATCGGTTTCGGCCATGCCTTCAAACCGCAGCACTTCTCCGGCGAAGAGGAAAGTGTCGCCCGCGGTGAGGGATTCCATGAAACCTTCTTCGATTTCGCCCAGTACACGTCCTGCGCGCCCACCTGCTGAACGGACCGTACCGTCAGGTGTGCGGCGCGGATTATTGACCAGCCGCACTTTCAGAACATTCGCTTCGATGATTGTGCCGACATTCAGCCGGTGCGCCTGTGCATCGCGCGCGGTGCGGGCATGCCATAGCCCGTCTTTAAGCTTCACAATGCGTTTGAAATTATCATAGGCGCGCAGGGCATAGCCGCCGGTCGCGACCAGATCGACCGTCTTCTCAAACGTTTGCCAGTCAATATGGGCGTAGGGCGCAACAGAGGTGATCTCTTCAAACAGGGCGTTCATCTCAAAGCCTTCACCGCAGGCCCGCCCCATAATGTGTTGGGCCAGCACGTCCAGTCCGCCACGCACGCGGTCAGGCCCGTCCAGTTCGCGCGCATCGACGGCTTCTTTGGCGGCGCGGCATTCCAGCACTTCAAACCGATTGGTTGGCACCAGAAGCGCGCGAGAGGCCTCATCGAGACGGTGATTGGCGCGGCCTATGCGCTGGATCAGGCGGGAAGACCCCTTCGGCGCGCCCATCTGGATGACAAGGTCCACATCGCCCCAGTCAATACCAAGGTCCAGCGTGGAGGTGCAGACAACCGCTTTCAGCTTTCCGGCGGCCATGGCCGCCTCAACCTTGCGGCGTTGTTCAACGGCAAGGGAGCCATGGTGGAGTGCTATCGGCAGGGCATCCTCATTGGCTGTCCACAGCTCCTGAAACAAAAGCTCTGCCTGCGAGCGTGTGTTGACGAAGACCAGTGCAAGCCGGGCTTTTTTGATCTCCTCATAGACCTCTGGAATGGCAAACCGGCCGGAATGGCCCGACCATGGAATGCGCTCTTTTGAGACCAGAAGATTAATATCTGCGCTTACCCCGCCTGCCGCTGTGATGGTGGTCGCGCCGCCCATCCAGTCGGTCAGCTTTTGAGGCGACGCTACGGTGGCCGAAAGCCCTGTCAGGCGCAGATTGGGCGCCCAGCGGCGCAGGGTTGAAATCGCCAGCGATAGCAGGTCGCCGCGTTTGGTGGGCGCTATGGCGTGGATCTCATCAATGATCACGCATTTCAAATCTTCAAAGAACTCGCTTGCTCGATCGGAGGCGAGAAACAGCGCTAATTGTTCGGGTGTTGTCAGCAGAATATCTGGCGGATTGGCGCGTTGTCTCTGGCGTCTGGACTGGGGTGTGTCACCCGTTCGGGTCTCAATGCGCACATCCAATCCCATCTCCTCAACGGGTGTCAGAAGATTGCGATGCACATCGACGGCGAGCGCCTTTAACGGCGAAATATAGAGCGTGTGCAGGGCAGGGCGCTGCGAATTCCGCAAGGGATTCTGGGTGGCAAGGTCGATCAGGCTTGGCAGGAAACCGGCAAGCGTTTTGCCCGCCCCGGTTGGCGCGATTAGAAGGCTACTCTCGTCGCGTCCTGCTGCCTCGACCAATGCCAGCTGATGCGCGCGCGGAGACCATCCGCGTGATGCGAACCAGTTTTCGAACCGGTCAGGGAGAAAAATGCGGGATGCGCCATCAGCCATGCTTGAGAACATAGCGTGAAAATTGCCCGCGTCATCCATCCGTTCAATTCTGACAGAATTCTAATTTGCGTTTATTCCCGGATGTGTCTCGATTGCGTGTGTGTTCGGGAGATGTGTTCATGAAAAAAATCTGGTGGTAACGGCGCTTGCGAGCGCCGTGGCGTGTAGCGGTGTCGCGCAGGCAGATGAAAGCTGGCCTGACCTGTTCCGCGAGGCTGTCGGCGATTTTGATGGGCAGGATGAAGCTCACCGGTATGATATGTCGGTGGTGAGCGGGGATGGCGATATGCTGTTCAGATATTCCTTCGACCCAATGCAGGCTACGCCTTTGCAGATAGAAGAGCGGTCTGAAGAGATCAGCGAGGAAGACATTCTGGAAGGTCTGTCTGATGATGAAGGCGATATCTGGTGCGATGGCATGCAGGAACAGGTTCTGGGGAATGTCGCGCTTGTTTCAGAAGATGAGGCGACCGCCACCTTTACTTATACGCCAACCACGCGCCCGGATGCCGACTCCATGGAACGGCAAGTTGTTGAACGTACGGTGGCGACGGCGGTCGTGGATAAAGCGACACGACAAATTTCAAGCTTCAGCTATCATCTGCCGCAATCCTTCAAGCCGATCATCGTTGCGCGTGTTCATACGTTCGACCTCAATGGTACATGCGTGGCGGGCCCGTCCGGACGCCGGTTTATCTCCGAAATGACGGTATCAATAGATATTTCAGCTATGGGGTCGCGTCACACCGAGACCACTATTCAACGCGTCGAAAATGTCGAAGCGGTGCGCTGATTATTCTGCCGGATAATACCAGACGCGCTGGATCAGATCGTCTCTGATTTCATAGACGGCGAGGGCAGATTGGGAACGCTCCTCGCCATTTGTAGCGCTCCAGTGCGCGGTCTCAATGACAGACACAAAACTGCCATTCTGGCTCCAGCCTGAAAGCGTGCTCCTCGTGCCGCCGGAACGCATATAGCTTTCAAGCTGTGTGGTGAGGTCTTCTTTGCCATCGGCCATCAGCGCTGTCTCGCCGCCCTCGACGGCAAGCCATTGAATGGTCTCGCTCATGAGGGCGCTCATCGCTTCGAGGTCAGCCTGATTGTACGCCTCGGTATAGTTCTCAATGATAACTTGCTCATCTGAGGGCCGGGGCTGAGTGCAGGCGGTCAGAGCGCAGATGAAAAAGGCGAGTGAGCCGATCTGCCATAATGGTTTCATGTCGCGCCCCCGGTTTGCCGCTTCATCGCGGTTCAACGGAAATTGACACAGGGCGCCGGAGTGACGCAAGTGAGGGGCAGCTCTCATCAAAGCCCTATGGGGTCCTTCAATGCGCACACTTATCGTCGTTCCCGCCCGTTACGGGTCTACCCGTTTTCCCGGAAAGCCACTCGCTGAGATTGCTGGCAGGTCTATGGTGTTGCGCGTAGCGGATGCGGCAAAGGCGGCAGCGGACATTATTGGTGATGCGGGGTTTGTGGTCGCGACAGATGATGCGCGCATTAAATCTCATTGCGAAGCTGAAGGCGTGCCTGTCGTCATGACGCCGGAAGATGTGGCTACCGGAACAGACCGGGCGCTGGCCGCTGTGTCTGCTTTGGGCGTGGAGCCTGAAGTCGTGATCAATCTACAGGGTGATGCGCCGTTTACGCCGCCAGAAATGGTGGCTCAGGTGGGCCGCGCCGCGCTCGACTTTGGCGATGATGCTGCAACACCGGTTGTGCGCCTGTCCTGGAAGGCGCTGGATGATCTGCGCGAGCATAAAAAACTCGCGCCATTTTCAGGTACGACCTGTATTTGCGGGACGGATGGGCGCGCGCTCTGGTTCTCCAAAAACGTTATTCCAGCCATGCGTAAGGAAGAAAAACTGCGCGTGACGAGCGGCTTGTCGCCAGTTCTGCGTCATATCGGGCTTTATGCCTATTCACTCACCGCGCTGAAACGTTTCGCCTCTATGCCGGAAGCCCATTATGAGGCGCTGGAAGGGTTGGAGCAGCTGCGTATGCTGGAAGCCGGGATGAGCATTCGCGTGGTCGAAGTGCCCCCGCCTGAGGTCAGTATTTCTGGTGTGGATACGCCGGAAGATCTGGCGCTTGCAGAACGTATTCTGAAAGAAAAAGGCCTCGTCTGAGGGGCTAAGATTTCAGCGATGCGCGGTTCAGAAGCGCAACCGGGATAAGACCAATCAGAACCAGAGCCAGCGCCGCAACGGAAGCTTCTGCGAGGCGTTCATCGGATGCGAGGCGGTAAACCTGCGTCGCCAGTGTCTCGAAGTTGAAGGGGCGCAGGAGCAGCGTTGCAGGCAGTTCCCGCATAGTGTCGATGAAGACGAGAAGTCCTGCAGAATAAAGCGCAGGCTTAAGCCCCGGCAGGTGAACTTCGAACACAATCCGAGAGAGGCGCGAGCCGAGCGTACGTGCAGCCTCATCCATGGCGCGTGGAATAGCGCCCACGGCTGGCTCAACCGTGTTGTAGGACACGGTCAGGAAGCGGATCACATAGGCATAAACCAGCGTGATGATTGTGCCGGTGAGGAAGAGGCCCGGATTCCAGCCAAAATGCTCCTGAAAGGCACGGGCAATCGTTTTGTCGATCGTCGTCATAGGCAGGAGAAGACCTACAGCCAGCAGCGTGCCCGGCAGGGCATAGCCCAGCGTGGCGAGGCGCGTCGCGGCGCCTGTAACCCGGTGCTTGTCGTTCCGGCTGCGTCCGCGTTGCGCATAGGCCAGCACCAGAGATAAAGCGAGTGTGATGATGGCCGCTGTGACCGACAGGGACACGCTGTGAACGGCATAGTCGATGATCTCTGGCATACCATTTCGCGCGACATCACCTGCGGCGAGCCAGATCAGGCGGGCAACCGGCGCGATAAAGCCAATGAAGACCGGAAGAAGACAGCCGACAAAGGCGAGAGTCTGAATGAGTTTGCCCGGGCGCATGCGCGTGACGAGCGTATCGCGGGCAATGTCATTTGAGGTGTGGGACGGCCGGAAACGCTGTTCGGCGAACAGCAATATGGCCACGATCAACAGAAGAAAGCCCGCCAGACGCAGGGCCGAAACCGGGTCGCCCATGCCATACCAGGCCCGGTAAATGCCGGTCGAGAAGGTGGTGACGCCGAAATAGTCAGAGACACCAAAGTCTGCTGCCGTTTCCATGAGGGTCAGCGCAAGGCCGCCCAGAATGGCCGGGCGTGCGGCTGGTAAGGCGACGCTCCAAAAGGCGCGCAGAGGTGATGCGCCGAGTGAACGGGCCGCAGCAAATCGGGTTTGCGACTGGTTCAGAAAGGCGCTGCGGGCGAGCAGATAGACATAAGGGTAGAGCACAAAGGCCAGTACAATCCCTGCGCCCTCAAGCGTGCGGATGGGCGGGAAGAAATATTCATGCGCCTCCCAGCCGGTCAGGCTGCGCAGGAAGGATTGCACAGGCCCTGCAAAGTCCAGAAGGTCAGTATAGACATAGCCGATAATATAGGCCGGTGATGCAAGCGGCAGGACAAGCATCCATTCAAGTGTGCGCCTGCCGGGGAATTCAAGGCTGGTCACCAGCCATGCGGCGCCCGTGCCCACCAGCGTCGTCAAAACGCCGACCCACATCAGCACGGCGAGCGTGGTGAAGAGATAATCCAGCAGCACAGTCTCGGTGATGTGCGTCCAGGTGCCATCGCTTTCGCCGAAAGCGCCAATCACGACGCCAATAATCGGCAGAATAAGCAGTGCAGAAAAAATAATTAGCGCAGCCGCCAGCAAAGCCTTTCGCAGGTGTTTCTGCGGCTCTGTGGTTGTTTTTATTGGAATGGCTTTTGACGCGCTCATTTTCTCGCTCTAGACCGTGCTCTCCGAATAGTCAAAGTAATGCTTATGACACTCATTCTCGATAATGTTAGCCATTCCTATGGGGACGCCCCGACCTTCCGTGATCTTTCGCTGGCTGTAGCGAAGGGAGAGGTTGTTTCACTTCTCGGTCCTTCGGGATGCGGTAAGACGACCCTGCTGCGCCTTGTCGCGGGGCTGGAGCGTCTGAAGGGTGGTGAGATCAGCCTTGAAGGCGAGGTCATTGCATCTGCTGCTTACCATCCGGCACCCGAAAAACGCCCTGTTGGTCTGGTGTTTCAGGAGCACGCCCTGTTCCCGAATATGAGCGTTGCGGACAATATCGAGTTTGGCCTCAAATCACTTGCGCCGGCAGAGCGCCATCAGCGCCGTGGCGCGCTGCTCGAAATGGTCGGCCTGTCTGGATATGATGATCGAAAGCCCGGCACGCTGTCTGGCGGCCAGCAGCAACGTGTGGCGCTTGCCCGCGCACTTGCGCCAGCGCCTGCGGTCATGCTGCTCGATGAGCCTTATGCCAGCGTCGACATTATGCTCCGGCGTGAGCTGCGTGAGGCGGCGCGTCTTCTGCTCAAAGAAGCCGAAAGCGCTTCCATTCTTGTGACGCACGACCCGGAAGAAGCGTTGGAGATGTCCGACAAGATTGCCGTCATGGCGAAGGGGCAGATTCTTCAGCTAGGCACGCCGGATGAGGTGATCAACACGCCGGTTGATGTAGAAGTCGCAGGCCTGTTCGGCGATGCGCAGCGTCTGATGGGGCATATGGAAGGCGATGAATTCGTGACCGATGGCGGTCGTTTCTCGCTGAGCAAGACAGACTTGCGCCCGGAAGCAGATGCGCTGGTTTCTGATCTGATCATCCGCCCATCGGGTGTCCGGTTTGAACCCTCGCAAACGGGTGACTGGGTCGTGCGCGATGTGCGTTATCGCAGCACGGGCCGGGTTATTTTCGTTTCTCCGGTGGATAAGCCGGGCATTCATTATGTGCGCGTAGATGCCGAAATGGATGAGCTGCCGGAACGTGGCGTAAGAGGAAATCTGAGCCTTCGTCGGCGCAATGCCTTCCTCTTTGCTAAAAAGTCGCAATGAACGCTCTTGAGAATGAATTGCGGAAGCCCTAGGTAAGAACCGTTCTCAAAAGGGAGACCGCATTGGCTTACCGTTCATTCCTTCCCGTTATTCTTTCTCTTGGCCTTGTCGCCTGTGGTGGCAGCAGCACAGAGGAGCCGTCGGGAAGTGCGAGCGCAGCGCCGCCTCAGGATGCGGGCTTCGTCAATGTCTACTCCGCACGTCACTATGACAGCGATAAAGCACTCTATGAGCAGTTTGAGCAGGAAACCGGCATTCAGGTGAACCTTCTCGAAGGTGAATCCGAACAGCTGATTCAGCGTCTTGTGAACGAGGCGGAATTCTCTCCGGCTGATCTTCTCATCACGGTGGATGCGGGCCGTTTATGGCGCGCTGTCGAAAACGATGTGTTCCAGCCGCTGGATGATGAACTGCTTCAGTCCCGCGTGCCTGAAGAATTTCGTGATGGAGACGGTCTCTGGTACGGCTTCACCAAGCGTGCGCGGGTCATCGTGTACAATAAGTCTGAAGGCCTGCCGGAAGGTCTGGAGACGTATGAAGATCTGGCGGACCCGGCATTCCAGGGCCAGATTTGCATGCGCTCGTCTTCCAATATTTATAACATCTCGCTGCTGGCCTCTATGGTAGAGCGTGACGGTGAAGACGCGGCTCAGGAATGGGCTGAGGGCGTGGTCGCAAACTTTGCGCGCCCGCCACAAGGCAATGATACATCCATTCTGCGCTCGATTGCAGCGGGTGAGTGCAGCATCAGCCTTGCCAACACCTATTATATCGCCCGCTTTGCGGCGTCCGATAATCCGGAGCTGCGCGAAGTCTATGACAATATCGGCATTATCTTCCCGAACCAGGGCACATCCGGCACACATGTGAATGTGTCTGGCGGCGGCTTGACCCAATATGCAAGCAATCGTGAGAATGCGATCGCGCTGCTGCACTTCCTGACCCGTCCGGATATTCAGCAGGCCTTCTCTGCGGGTAATAACGAATACCCGATCAACCTTGAGGCTGAGACGGCCCCACAGGTGACAGCACTCGGCTCGTTTGAAGAGGATGATCTGCACGTCACCGCGCTTGGTACCAATCAGGCCACAGCCGTTCGCGTCTTTGACCGGGCAGGCTGGCGCTAAGTCGTTTCATCATCGTTGAGTTTTGACGCGCCGCGGACTGTATGGTCTGCGGCGTGTTGCGTTTCCGGTCAGATGATTGCGGAAATCATGTTCAATGCGTCAGTTTCTGACCAATTTGCAGCATTGTTCTTCAAGACGGGAACTGAGGCGAGGAATGGCGGGTTGTGTGGTTGACCGGAAAGGTCTGGTCCGCAAAGTAGTCACTCCCTTTGAGTAAACGGAGCCCTGTTTGGCTGATATCTTCACAACGTCTTCGCCGAATGAATGGTGGCGCGGTGCCACGTTTTATCAGATTTATCCGCGCAGTTTTCAGGATACGACGGGTAATGGCGTTGGTGACCTCAAGGGAATTACCGAGCGTTTGGAATATGTTGCGTCCCTGAATGTGGATGCGATCTGGCTGTCGCCCTTTTTCACATCGCCCATGAAGGACTTTGGATATGACGTGTCTGATTATTGTGACGTCGATCCGATTTTCGGCACGCTGGAAGACTTTGACAATTTGCTGGCCCGCGCAAAAGAGCTGGGCCTGAAAGTCATTATTGATCAGGTGTATTCTCACACATCTGACCAGCATAACTGGTTTCAGGAGAGCCGGAAAAACCGGACCAATTATCAGGCAGACTGGTATATCTGGGCCGATGCCAAGCCCGATGGTTCGCCGCCAAACAATTGGCAGGCTTATTTTGGCGGCTCCTCCTGGCAATGGGATTCCAGCCGCAAACAATATTTCATGCATAACTTTCTGAGCTCCCAACCGGACCTCAATCTGCATCATCCGCGCGTGCAGGATGCGCTGATGGATGTCACGCGCTTCTGGCTGGATCGCGGCGTGGATGGCTTCCGTCTGGATGTGGTGAATTGCTTCATGCATGACCCAGAATTGCGCGATAACCCGCCATCTGGCCGCCCGATCGAAGACGTCGTGCGCAGCTTCGATATGCAGGACCATATTTACAGCGAAACCCACCATGAGACGGTGAACTTCCTCACGCGTATGCGCTGGGTGCTGGATAGCTATGAAGGCAATAAGTTCACGGTCGCTGAGGTTTCCAGCCCTGATCCGTTCAAATTTCAGCGCGAATATACCTCCGGGCATTCACGGCTGAACACGTCTTACAATTTCGACTTTCTGTATCTGGATCATCTGACGGGCTGGTCTGTGTCCAACTCGCTATCCAGCTGGGAAGGGGACCCGGCTCATGGCTGGCCAAGCTGGGCCTTTTCAAACCATGATGCGCCTCGCGCACTCTCGCGCTGGTCGGAGGGCATGAATACCATTCTTCATGCCAAGCTTTATCTGATGCTGCTGCTCAGCATGCGTGGCACGGTGTTCATGTATCAGGGCGAGGAATTAGGGCTGCCCACGGGCAATGTGCCATTTGAGTTTCTGCAAGACCCTGAAGCCATTGAGAACTGGCCGCATACGCTTGGCCGCGATGGTGCGCGTACGCCATTCCCATGGTCGTCGACCGAAGATTATGCAGGCTTCAGCAAGGTTGAGCCCTGGCTTCCAGTGGACCCGGCGCACGCAGCCCTGGCGCCTGATGTGCAGGAAGCGGATGAGGATTCCACACTGGTCTTTGCCCGCGAGGCGATCCGTCTTCGCCGTGATGTGGCACCGATCCGGATTGGCGACCTGGCTTTCATCACGGCAGAAGAATACCTCATCGCCTATAAGCGCATTGAGGGTGATGAGACCATTTTGTGCGTCTACAATCTGTCGAACCGGCCATTGGAATATGACTTCGACCTGCCGAAAGAGCGCGAACTCATTCTTTCCAATATCGGCTTCGAACCGGCCAATATCGAAAATGAGATACCGGCACTTACGGGCTATTGGTGGAAGATCTGATTATCGCTTTCAGGCTGAGCTGCCCTTATCGTGCTCAAAGGTCGCGTTGACGTTTCACGGGCAAACCGTCATCTGAGCGCTATGAGCAAAGTTTCTCCTATCTCGGCAGGCCTTTCAGAGCGCTGCCCGAATTGCGGTCAGGGCCGGGTTTTTCGCGGCTATCTGAAGTTCAAAAATCGCTGTGAGGCCTGCGGGCAGGACTTCACGCAATCAGATACCGCAGACGGCCCGGCATTCTTCGTCGGTTTCATCGTTCTGATCTTCTTTGCGCCGTTCGGATTTATCATTCCGATGGCCGATCAGCCGCTCTGGTGGAAGATCCTTCTAATGTTCATCCTCGTCATAGTGACCATTGTGGCGAGCCTCATTCTGCTGCCGAAAGCCAAGTCCCTGATGATGGCCTTACAGGTCGCTAATCAGGCCAAACAGGCAGAGCTGAAGGGTGATGAAGACTAGTCGGTCATTCTGCGGACCTGCCGATAAGCTGACTAAAATGGTTGACTATTCCCTGTTCTGATGAAGAGTGTACCTGACTATCATTAAATATAGATCGGGGAATCGTCGTGAAATTCAGACTAGCTCTTTCAGCCCTTGTTTTTGCGCTGGCGGGACCAGTTCATGCAGATGACTGGACGGGCGATGCAGACCTTGGCGCCACTGTTTTCAATACGCAGTGCCAGACCTGCCATTATGTGCAGACAGAAGACGGCACTTTGCTGGCCGGTCGTGTGAGCCCGATCGGGCCTAATCTGTTTGGCAGTGCGGGTGGTGTGGCTGGAAGCTCCGACTTTGCGCGCTATTCCACGCCTATTCAGGCCGCAAATACAGCGGGTCTTGTCTGGGATGAGGCCAATCTGGTGGCGTTTCTCGACTCGCCAACCGGGTTTCTAACCGAAGCAACGGGGGCTGCTGGCCGGTCCGGTATGCCAATGGGCGCGCGTACAGAGGCAGATGCACTGAATGTGGCGGCCTATCTGGCCTCGCTCACCGGCGAATAGGCCGAGCGCGAAAGGGCCGCCCGGATAGAGCGGCCCAATAGCTTCAATTTGCTTTCACTTTGAATTCGCGATTGACCACCTGCCAGCTGCCCAGGAAGTGGCTGACAGGCTTGCCGTCCTCGCGATGGATTGTGGTTTCGATCAGCGCTGTTCTGCGGGTCTGTTCGGTGACGCGCGTTTCAACGCGATAGGTCTGGCCAGACTTCATCGGACGCAGAAAACGCGAAGACAGATCGACCGTAGAAAAGCCGCATGGGGCATCCAGCAGAGTTGAGAAGGCATGGCCCTGTGCAATGTCTGCGACGACCGTCTGCATGCCGCCATGTACAATGCCATCATAACTATCGAGTGGGGCTTCAGCCTGCCAGCTCAGATTGAGAAACCCTTTGCCGGTATCGATCAGGTGTAGCGTATCAGACAGACCTGCCGTACGCATAAAGGGCAAATCGCGTGTCCGCCCATCTGGTTGAAGCGCGGTGCGAACGGCAGTAAGTCCCCAGTTTTCAACGGGTTGGGTGCCACTCGGTTCGTGCAATGTTGCTGTGTCAGCCATCTATCCCTCCAAAATACAACTTTAAGTAGTATTCTGTGTTACTCCTATATCTCAGAGATTTCAACTGCCCCGGTTTTCGAATTGCGCTACAAGAAAGAAAAACAAGGGAGTGAGATATGCCAACAGTTATGGAGAGCCTGAACGGCGCGGCGCTTTTGCCCGTTCTGGCGATGATTACCTGGACACTGATTGTCTGGTTCTGGGTGCTTCTGACCCGTATTCCGGCCATGCAGAAAGCGAAAATTCATCCGCAACAAGGACAGGATACGCGGCATTTGCGCAGCCTTCTTCCTGAGAAGACGGTCTGGATTTCGGACAATTATAACCATCTGCATGAGCAGCCGACCCTATTTTATGCGCTGGCGTTTTTCCTGTCGCTTGGGGGTGGGCATGACACAATCAATGTCGCATTGCTTTGGGGGTATGTCATTCTGCGCGTCGTGCATTCCATTATCCAGAACACGACGAATATTGTGGCGTTTCGTTTCTATGCGTTTGTTGCGTCATCGCTCTGTCTGGTGGTGATTGTGGTGCGCGAACTGATAAGGGTGTTTTTCGGCTGATGAATGATGCGCAGGATGATGACGAGGTATTTCTGGAACCGGTAGAGCGAGCGGCTACGGCCTCTGAGCTACGCTATTTGCGACTGATCCGGGAAATGTCGAAATCCAGCCTGCGCATGCATGTACAGCGCTTTACGCGCCTTCCCATTATTGTGGGGCTTATAGGCGCGATCTGCTGGCTGACGCTGGCCTTCTCTGAAGGCGCTGATTTCACCATTATCAGCGTGTTTGGTCTGGTCGGCCTTGGCCTTGTTTGTCTGGTTGTGCGCGATATTCGCGGCGAGACTGCGCGCACGCAGGCAAAGCTCAGCTCGGCCATCAATGGCGGCAGGGTGCATGCTTTTGTGGTGAATGCGGAAAGCGTTTGCGTGTATCCGGGCGGCAAAGACGCGTCAGATATTTATCTGTTCGGGCTGGAGGACGGGCAGACGCTCTTCCTGCTGGCTAAAGACTTCAGCGCAAAGAAGTTTCCCTGCATGTCTTTCACCCTGCTGCATTTTCTGGATGAGGATAGCGAGACCGTCTGGCACCATATCCGGTATCGCAGTTCACGTGTGGATGAGCTGGAAGAGGTTTCCCTCAATATCAGCCGGTACGACATTGAACCCATGGAGGTCATGCCGGGTAAGCCGTCGACCTATGTGAATAGCTGATTGTCTCATCTGCCCCCTGTTCATCAGGGCTGACTTCGATTATCTCAGGCGCCTCTAGGAGCTCATCATTTCATGGCAAGTATACCGGCCCACCGCCTGGAACAGGTAATTGATCGTTTTGAAGAAGTCGAAGCCCGTATGGGGGCTGTGACGGATCCGGACGAAATCGTTGCGCTGTCCAAAGAGCATTCTGAACTGCGCCCGGTAGCTGAAAAGGCGCGCGAGCTGGCACAGGCCCGCGCTGACTTTGATGAAGCTGAAGCCATGATGGAGGGCGATGACCCGGACATGGCTGAACTGGCGCGCGAAGAATATTATTCGCTCAAAGAAACCATTCCTGAACTTGAAAACGAAGTTCAGCTTCTGCTTCTGCCAAAAGACCGTGATGATGACGCAAACGCGGTCATCGAGGTACGTGCCGGTACGGGCGGCGACGAAGCGGCACTGTTCGCGGGCGATCTGTTCCGCATGTATCAGCGCTATGCCCAGCTTCAGGGCTGGAAGATGAATATCATTTCGGCCTCTGAAGGTGATGCCGGCGGCTATAAAGAGATCATTGCCGACATTGAAGGCGATGGCGTGTTCGGTAAGCTGAAATTTGAGTCTGGCGTGCACCGCGTGCAGCGCGTGCCGAAAACCGAAAGCGGCGGACGTATTCACACCTCTGCGGCGACGGTGGCGGTTCTGCCCGCGCCTGAGAATGTCGACATTGATGTGAAACAGGAAGATATCCGTATCGACACTATGCGTGCGTCCGGTGCGGGTGGTCAGCACGTTAACACGACGGACTCTGCGGTTCGTATTACCCACCTTCCGACGGGCATTGTTGTGACCTCTTCAGAGAAGTCCCAGCACGCCAACCGCGCCAAGGCTATGGAAGTTCTGAAGGTTCGCCTTTACGAGAAAGAGCGCGAAGAGAAAGATGCGGCCCGCGCTGAGGCGCGTAAATCGCAGGTCGGTTCTGGTGACCGTTCTGAGAAAATCCGCACCTATAACTTCCCGGAAAACCGTGTCTCAGATCACCGTATCAAGCTGACCCTGCATAAAATGGATACGGTTCTTGCGGGCGATGATCTCAATGAAATGATTTCGGCTCTGCTGGCTGAAGATCAGGCGGCCAAGCTCGCCGATATGGAAGCGAGCGACAATTAATGGCTGGCATCGTCTCCGCACTTTACCGGCACCCTGTGAAAGGGTTTACGCCGGAACGTGTGAGTGAGGCGAAGCTGGAGCTTGATCGCTGTTTTCCGGCGGACCGGATGTTTGCCGTTGAAAATGGCCCGTCCGGTTTTGATGCGGCCGACCCGCAACATATCAGCAAACAGAAATTCACTGTCCTCGCGCGCAGCGCTGTCGTCGCCAACATTCGCACAGCCTTTGATGAGGCGAGCGGTGTGATGTCTGTTACCGGTGCAGGGGGCGAACACGCCGCGTTCAATCTTTTTGAAGATGAGGGCCGGGCGGGATTTGCTGATTTTCTGACGGCGCAGTTCGGTGATGCGTTTCAGGGGCCGCTTCGTGTCTGTGAAGCGCCGGGGTCCTATCGATTTATGGATGACCCGAGCGGGCATGTCTCTCTGCTCAATCTTGCCAGTGTGTCGGCTGTGGCCGGGCAATTGGGCGAGCCGGTTGATCCGCTCCGCTTTCGTATGAACCTTCATTTTGAAGGTCTGGGGGCCTGGGCTGAAGATGACTGGCAGGCGGGTGATAAACTGCGTCTGGGCGATGAGATTGAGCTGACGGTCGTTAAGCCGACCATTCGTTGCAAAGCGACCCATGCGAACCCGGAAACGGGCGTCTATGACCTTGATACGGTTCCTCTCTTGAAGCAGAATTTCGACCGTATCACCATGGGGCTTTATACGCAGGTGACCAGGTCGGGCACTGTCCGCGAGGGCGATCAGCTGGAGCGGGCATAGCAATGTCTGAAACCTATGGCAGCGCGCTGCGTAAGGCGATTGCCCGCCTGAGTGCGGCAGGGCTGGATGAAGCGCGGGCCGAAGCAAAATTCCTGCTACTGGGGGCATGCGATATGTCGTCGTCGGACCTCATTCTAAATGAAGGTGAGCCCATTCCAGTGGAGAGCGCAGCACGTTTCGAAGACTTCCTGCAAAGACGCCTGCGCCATGCGCCGGTTTCTCTCATTCTGGGTGTTACCGACTTTATGGGGCTCTCTTTTCTCACGGATGAGCGTGCGTTGGCCCCCCGTAGCGACAGTGAGCGACTGGTCGAGGCCGCGCTGGAGCGTGCGCCGCAAATGGCAGGTAAAGTCGTGGATCTTGGTACGGGAAGCGGGTGTCTCCTTCAGAGCTTTCTGCATGAACGCCAGACCTGGACAGGCACGGCGCTGGATTTAAGCCCGGATGCGCTGAGCCTTGCGAAAGAGAATGCGGCGCGACTGAAGCTTGAGGACAGGATTACCTTTTTACAGGGCAGTTGGGCGACGGCCGCAAATGCCATTGCCGAAGCAGACATCGTAATCTCCAACCCGCCCTACATCCGGACAGAGGTGCTTGATGAGCTGGACCCGGAAGTGCGTGAGCATGATCCTATGCTTGCGCTTGATGGCGGGGCTGACGGACTTATTGCCTATCGGGACATTGTTTCTTTGTGTTCTGTAAAGATGACACCGGGTGCCTGGCTTCTGTTTGAGATTGGATTTGATCAGGCTGAAGAGGTTTCAACTATAGTTTCCGGGCATAGCTTTGCAGAATTAAGTAGATTGAAGGACTATTCGGGGCACAATCGTGTGGTTCTGGCTAGAAAACTGTGAAAAAGGACTTGGCGGAATCGTTTTTCGACGCTAGGCAGAAGAGAACGAACTTGTTTATTCAGTTCGTGACTGGGGCACCCTTCACAAACACATCAAATGTGAGTTGAGAAAAAGGAAGCCTACCCCGCTAGCTAAATGGCTATCAGCAGACGCAGGATGGATATATGAAACGCCAAAGAGGGCGTGGGCGTAAGCCAAGCAATCCGAGCAACCGCTCGTATGAGAGCAATGGCCCGGACGTAAAAATTCGCGGTAACGCCAACCAGATCTACGACAAGTATCTCCAGTATGCTCGCGATGCGCAGACTTCGGGTGACCGAATTGCCGCAGAAGCTTATTTTCAGCATGCTGAGCATTACTTCCGCATTATGGCTGCAAACCAGCCTAAAGAGCGTCCTATGTCTAATGACGACCAGGATGGTCGTGACGAGGATGATCGCCAGAACGAAAATTCTTCCAACAATTCAAAATCGTCGCGCGACTCTCAGTTTGCTGACGGTTCAGATGCGATGGAAGTTGTGGACGGCAATGGCGAGCAGCCAGAAGACATTTCTGCAAATGAAACGTCTGACGCGTCTGATGAAGAGAAAAAGCCTGCTCCTCGTCGTCGCACACGCCGTCGTCGCCCTACAGAAGAGGCAAACTCAAGCTCTGAAGCGTCTGAAGACGCATCCGATGATGCTGGCCTTCGCGCTATGATGGCGCGCTCTGCGACGGATGATGTCGCTGATGGCAGTGTTGAAACGGTTGAAAGCTAACCGATTTGAAAAGGCGGCCTAAGCGGCCGCCTTTTCTGTATCTTCTTCGCTGGTCACAAGACCGCAGCGATTTGCTTCCTTGATAAAAAGCTCCGAGAATTCGCTCAGAAAGACTGAACCCTTAACCGTGCGCTGAATGAGTACATTGCGCAGGTCGTCCGGGTCTTTCTTGCGTTTTACCAGATCAAGGCCGGACAGGGCGTCAATCGCGCGGGTGACCGCAGGTTTGGTGATATTCAGTGCATGTGCGAGACCGCGCACTGTATGCGGCTGAGGCTTCAGATACACCTGCATCAGGATGGCTTGCTGACGGAGCGTCAGATCCGGCCAGTCCCCGGCAACGATCTGAGATGTTACATCACACCAGATTTCGAGTGCATTTTGCGTGCTTATACGGGCCATTGGGAGTGGTCCTTTTCTTGATTAAAGAAAGACTCGACGTATTCGCAGAATCGGGCAAGCCGCGGTTTTAACGATTCGTTAATCACCTGTGGAAATCCCAATTTTCCCTATTTTCAACTCAGAGAGAAAAGAATGGGTAAACGCGCTTATTGGCTCGCCCAGAGTATGCGCGCCATCCATCGCAACTCGTTACGCGCAGCTTTGCGGACAGGGTAGGCGGGGTTGGCTGAAATCAGTTCGACGGTTTCGTCCGTCATGCGTCCCAGCGTTTTGGCCAGGATTTCACCGTTCAGGGTTTTCGCAATGATCCGGTCACCGCGACGTATCTGGGCGCCGGGCGCGACGATAACCCGGTCACCCTCCCGGAAGATGGGCTCCATAGAGTCGCCGGTGATTTCCAGCGCATAGACGGCTTCATCGCCAAGGCCAGGAAAGCGAATGGTTTCCCAGCCTGAACCCAGCGGAAAGCCGGCATCATCGAAATAGCCATCATTACCAGCCTGTGCGAGGCCGATCAGCGGCACGGACCGCCCTGTGCGGCCCTCCACCAGATCGGCAAACTCTTCAAAGGTTGCGCCGACCGCATCAAGGGCGCGCGAAACAGACTCGGTTGAAGGCCAACGTGCCTTGCCATCGCGTGAGGTGCGTTTGGATTTATTGAAGGAGGTTGGATCAAGGCCCGCAGCGCGCGCAAGACCGGATGGTGTTAGCCCGTGGCGGTTTGCCAGAAGATCCAGCCCTTTCCACATATCTGTATGACGCATCCCCAACTCCTATGGGTATGTTTTCCGTTTGATACCATAAAGAGTAGGAATATCAACCTATTTTAGGGTTTTCTGAAATGGCGGTTCCCACTGGCCCTGCAAAGGGGTAATTGTGCGCCATATCCGGTGAATCGCAGGGGAAAGAGATGTCATTGCTGAAGCTTGGTCAGTCCGTACTCATGCAGTTCGAGCCGGAAACGGCGCATAAGATGACCATCAAGGCACTGAAAACGGGTCTTGCCCCTATTCCTGCGCCATTCGAACACGCATCATTGAAAACAGTTCTGCCGAAGTCCGGTATTGAGCTGTCATCGCCTGTCGGGCTGGCTGCAGGTTTTGACAAGAATGCCGATGTGCCGAGCATGATGTCCCGCTTCGGATTTGGTTTTGTGGAATGCGGAACAGTGACCCCGCTCCCGCAGGACGGAAACCCACGCCCGCGCCTGTTCCGCCTGACTGAGGATCGTGCGGTCATCAACCGTATGGGCTTTAACAATGAAGGTCTTGATGTCTTCGTTGCCAATTTGAAGCGCTATCGCGGCAAAGCGAAACTCGGCGCAAATGTTGGCGCGAACAAAGTCAGCGAAGACAAAATCGCAGACTATGAGACCGGCATTGGCGCGGTCTTCCCGCATTGCGATTACATCACCATCAATATTTCTTCGCCGAATACGCCGGGCCTGCGCGGCTTGCAGGATAAATCTGCACTGACAGAACTGCTCACACGATGCGGCGCGTCTGTTGCGGCGGCGGAAAGCGCCAATGGCAAATCAAAGCCGGTCTTCCTGAAGCTTGCGCCTGATCTCGACAGCGTGGCGATTGATGACATTGTGGGCGTGGTTGAGGCGGCGGGCAGCTGGCTGTCCGGGCTCATTATTTCCAACACGACGCTGGCGCGCCCTGAAACGCTGAAAAGCGAATATAAGGGCGAAATGGGCGGTCTGTCCGGTGCACCTTTGCTGGCACCTTCGACGGACGTTCTGCGTGCATTTGCTGAGCGTCTGGAAGGGCGTTTCGACCTGATCGGGGCAGGCGGCATTGCCTGCGCGGCAGATGTGAAAGCCAAACTGGATGCGGGCGCGCACGCAGTTCAGCTATATTCTGCGCTTATCTATGAGGGTGCGGGAATGGTCGATCAGATCAACCGGGAACTCGCGGTCTCGGCCTGAAACACCCCTAAAAACAGCGCCAAATCCGTAAGATGAACGCGATGTCAGATTCTGTTCAGCTTCAGTTTATGTTGAAATGAATAAGGTCTGCCCATCTTAGGGGCTGCGGACGAATTGGGCGGAACGCCTTAAAAGGGGCTAATAAATTCCGTCTCGGTCTGTTAACTCTGTTCAATGAACTCAGATCGAGGGGACGAAATGTTCAAGCATAATTCACAATCCTGGATGACGCGCATCACAAGCCAGACAGCAGTAGCGGCACTGCTGGCTTTCGGTGCTGCGGGTGTGGCCCAGGCTGAAACCATCACCGGTGCGTTGGAAGAAGGCGACACCGTTGTTGATGGCTATACCGACACGATCGAGATCGAAGCGAGCGAAGGCGATATGCTGCTCATTGATCTCATGTCAGATGATTTCGATGCCTATCTTTCCGTCGTCACGCCGAGCGGCGCTGAATATTTCGACGATGACTCAGGCGAGGGTCTGAACTCGCGCCTCATGGTCACAGCGGATGAGGCGGGCACGTTCCTGGTCACCATTTCCAGCTATTATGATGATAGCGAAGGCGCCTATGAGCTGAGCTATGAAACGCTCGAACTCAATGACGGCACGCCAACCACGATCAGTGCAGATGGTGAAACCCTGATTGGCGAGCTCGTCGCGGGTGATGGCTTTAATGAGCATGGCTCGTTCTTCGACCTTTATGAGGTCGAGATTGAAGAAGGCATGAACATTTTGTTCAGCCTGGAATCAGAAGAGTTTGACCCGCTGCTCGCGCTGATCACGCCATCGGGTGAGGAAATCACCAATGATGATTTCGGCGAAAGCTTCAATGCTGGCCTCGTCATGGAAACGGAAGAGAGCGGCACGTATTCTTTCTACGCGACCAGCTTTAACTCGGGTGAAACCGGCGGCTATACGCTGCGCTATGTCGTAAGCGAAGAGCCATTTGGCGGCGAAGCGCAGCCTCTGACTTCAGATGCAGATGTCATTGTCGGTGAGATCGCTGAAGGCGACGCCATTCTTCCGGGCGGCAAGCTGGTTGATGTGTTCGCGCTCGAAATGGAGCCGGGCAATAGCGTGATGGTGCGTCTGGAATCTGATGATTTCGACACCTTCCTGCGCGTAACTTCTCCATCGGGCGAAGAGTTCACCAATGATGATTATGGCGACTCTCTGAATTCCGGCCTCATGCTGACAGCGTCTGAAGCGGGCGCATATGAGATTGAGGTGTCCGGGTATTCTGCATCTGCGCGCGGCGCATATATGCTGGATTATACGCTCAGCGAGGAACCGTTTGGTGGCCCGGTTGTCATGCTGGACCCATCAGAGATCAGCCTTGAAGGCGAGCTGGATCTGGGCGATGGCGCGCGCATTACCGGTGAGCTTTATGACGCCTATTCGCTGGAACTGAGCGAAGGTGACACGCTGGTTGTGTCGCTGGACTCTGACATGTTCGACGCTTTCCTGACCGTTGTCATGCCGGATGGCGCAGAGGTCATCAATGACGACTTTGGCGATGATCTGAACGCTGCCATCATTACGGATGCACCGGTGGATGGCACATATATCATTCAGGCCTCCAGCTATAGCGCCGGTGAAACTGGTCCTTACGTGCTGACCTATATGGTTTCTGATGAGGGGATGAGCGGTGAAACGGTCACTCTGAATGAAGTGTCGGGTACGATTGAAGGCGAGCTGGATCTGGGCGACGGCTTTCAGTCTGACGACAATACGCTGTTCGATACCTATGAGATCGCCGTTGATGAGGGTGAAACCCTGATCGTGAGCCTGAGCTCAGATATGTTCGACTCTTATCTCACCCTGATTTCGCCAAGTGGCGAAGAGTTCTATAATGACGATTTCGGTGCGTCTTATAACTCCCGGATTGCGCAAACAGCCACAGAGCGTGGTGTTTACACCATTCTGGCCTCTTCGTTTGGCCCAAATGAATCCGGTCCATACGAGCTGACCTATTCCGTCAGCGATGAGCCATTGGGCGGCGCACCGGTCGAACTGACGTCAGATGGTGGTACGATTGCAGGTGAGCTGTCCTTTGAAGATGGCATTGGCGAAGGCGGCGCGTTCGAGGATCGCTACACCCTCACGGTGGAAGCGGGCCAGCGTATCATTGTCGACATGGAATCTGAGGATTTTGACACCTTCCTTCACCTGATCACGCCATCAGGCGATGAGCTTTCCAATGACGATTATGAGGGCAGCCTCGCCCATTCGCGCATTGAACGCACAGCGTTTGAAGCGGGCACTTACACCATTGTGACGACGGCGTATTCTGAAGGTGAATATGGCGACTATTTCCTGATCTATGACATCAGCGCCAACAACCCGAATGAAATCATTGAGGGCACGCTCGAAGACGGTGATGAACTTGGCGAAGGCGGTCAGTTCACAGACACTTTCGAAATCGAAGCTGTTGCCGGCGATGAGATCATTATCGACCTCTATTCTTCTGAGTTCGATACCTATCTAAGCCTGATCGCGCCGGATGGAACAGAGCTGGAAAATCACGATTATTCCGGTCTCGGTCACTCCCGTCTGGAAGATCGTGCACGTGTCGATGGCACTTATATCGTCACGGTCAGCAGCTATGATGCAGGCGAAACCGGCGGGTATTTCGTGGAATACAGCCAGGAAGAAGGCGAAGTCTGGGGTGGCCCGGTTACGCCAGTCTCTCCGGTGCCTTACGGCCAGGCGATTGCGGGCACGCTCGATGAACAGGATGACCTTCACATCGATGGCCAGTATCGCGATGCTTATGCGTTTGAAGCGAGCGAAGGCGAAGCACTGATTTTCGACCTCTTCTCATCTACGTTTGACTCCTATCTCACCGTCATCACGCCATCTGGCGAAGAGGTCACAAATGACGACTTCAATGGATCAGTTGATCACTCCCATGTTGAGGTGATTGCTGAAGAAGCCGGTGAATATGTGGTTATCGTGACCAGCTTCTCTCAGGATGAAACGGGCGATTACTATCTCGTCGCGGCTGATCGCGGGCTGTACTAAGTACAGCGCGGCACGATCGCAATCATATTGAACAATCAGGCCCTGTTGCTTCGCGCAGCAGGGCCTTTTTATTTCGAAAATCGTCAGAAAACATCAAATATTAACGAGACTGAATGTGCCGTTCAGCTTTGGTTTAAGTACGTTTTTGTAATGTCAATCCACGTTGCGGGGGTTGGTAACGGGCGCGTATAAGGTTTCACTACAGGCCTTATCGGTTCGATTAACTTCTGGTAATCAGGACGTTAATTCTCAAGGGGGTTCTTATGTTGAATCAGAATACACTCTCCATGCTGAAACGCACGACTGGGACGGTCGGGCTTCTTGCAGGTCTTGCAATGGGCATGGCGGGCGTGGCGCACGCACAATCAAATTCCGGTACGCTGTCACGCGGCGACGCGCAGCTTCAAAGCGGCGAATATGTTGACAGCTACACGTTTAACGTGGCCGCTGGTCAGCAAATCTCCGTTGATCTTACATCCAATGATTTCGACACTTACCTCATTGTGAAGCCGCCTCAGGGCGAGCAGATCGACAATGATGACTGGGAAGGCAGCCTCTCGCATTCGCGTGTTGAAACAGTCGCGACGACCGGCGGTACCTATGACGTCCTGGTCACCAGCTTTGCGATTGGTGAAACCGGCTCATATTCTCTGAACTTCAACACTGGCGGATATTCTGCGCCATCTGGTGGATATAGCTCTGCTGGCCCGGCGATCACAGGCACGCTGGCGAACGGCGATGAAACGCTCTCCTCTGGCGAATATATCGACACGTTCGACCTTGGCGCCAATGCTGGCGACACCGTCACCATCGACCTCACTGCAACCGATTTTGATCCATATCTTCTGGTCATCGCGCCAGATGGGTCTCAGCTCGAGAACGATGACTGGGAAGGCAGCCTGACTCATTCGCGCATTGAAACTATTGCGCCTGTCTCTGGTACTTATTCAGTTGGCGTCACCAGCTTTGCGGCGGGTGAAACCGGCAATTACTCACTGGTCTATGATACCGGCGCTGGTGGCTTCCAGACATCAACAGGCGGCTCAACGCCATCTTATGCAGGGCTCGCAAACACCTCTGGCTCGCTCGCGCCAGGAGATCAGCAGCTCCAGTCTGGTGAGTATCAGGACAGCTATTTCTTCACCGCTCAGCCAGGTCAGTCGATCGTTGTTGATCTCACCTCTGACCAGTTTGATCCATACCTCATTCTGAAACCGCCTCAGGGCGAGCAGCTGGACAATGATGACTGGGAAGGCAGCCTTTCGCAGTCCCGCATTGAGACCACGGCGACGAGCGCTGGCGAATATGAAGTGGTCGTGACCAGCTTCGCGGTCGGTGAAACCGGGTCTTACAATCTGCAATATGGCGTTGAGGGTGGCTCTGGATATTCTGGCTATCCGAACCAGAACGCAGGCGGTTTTGGCGGCGCACGCAGCGAATCCGGCACGCTCGCACGCGGCGATGAGCAGCTCGACGATGGCGAATTCTATGACAGCTACACTTTTAGCGGTCAGGCCGGTCAGCGTATGTCCATCGAAATGGCCTCTAACGAGTTTGATACCTGGGTTGGCCTGATCGGCGACGACGGTGTGATTGATGCCAATGATGACGCGCCGAATATGGGCACAAACAGCTTGCTTGAGCTGAACCTGCCATACACGGGTGACTATACGGTCATCGCGACCAGCTATGCGCCGGGTGAAACGGGTGCCTACACGCTGAATATTGGTGGCTCTTCGTCTGCGCCAACCACGACGCGTCCAACCGCGCCGATCAGCAGCACGAACCAGCTTCAGGTTGGCAGCAGCGTAACAGCCAATCTGTCGTCAGAAGACCGTACTTTGTCTGGCGGTGAATACGCGGATATCTACACTTTCACCGCAGAGGCAGGTCAGCCCATTCGCGTTGAGATGAACTCTGGTCCGATTGATACCTATCTGGTGGTCAGCGGTCCTGCAGGCTTTGTGGAAGAAAATGACGATTTTGAGGGTAGCCTCGATAACTCTGTCGTTGAGTTCCGCGCGCCAGCAACGGGTACGTATTCCATCACGGCGACGTCTTACGATGCCGGTGAGACGGGCAATTACACGCTGTCCGTTCTGGATGAAGCAGGTGCACAGCCAACCACGCGCTATAACAACAACTCTGCCGGCGGCACGGAAGTCTTTGGTATTTTCGTCGGCATTAGCGACTATCCAAGCTTCTATAACGACCTGCCATACACCGCGCAGGATGCCGTGCTCGCCCGTGACGCCGTTCGCGACTATGGCAGTATGAATGCGCAGAATTCTATCCTTCTGACCGATAGCCAGGCGACAATGGCGGGTCTGCAGCAGGCTTTTGCTCAGATTTCGCAACGCATGGACGACGATGACACGCTGGTCTTCTTCTTCTCCGGTCATGGCAGCCGTCAGGACCGTGCAAGCGGCCCGGATGATGCGGATCTGGACGGTATTGATGAAACGCTCGTGCTTTATGATCAGGATATCACAGACGATCAGCTGAACGCGCTGTTTGACACTATGCCTTCGGCACGCACGCTCATCATTCTGGACTCCTGCTATTCTGGTGGTTTCGCAAAAGACGTGATTTCATCACCGGGCCGGATGGGTCTGTTCTCTTCTGAGGAAGATGTGATTTCACTTGTTGCGTCGAAGTTTGAAGCTGGTGGCTATCTGGCTCACTTCTTCAATGCGGCTCTGGAAACCGGCGAAGCTGACCTGAATGGTGACATGCAGGTAGATGCGATCGAGCTCAGCCAGTATCTGCGCACCAGCTATATGCTTGAGCATAATGAGAGCAAACGTCCGCTGCAGCAGTTCGACTCTCTGGACGATATCGACGTGACCTATCAGCACCTCGTCGTCGACCGCTCTGGTGTCTCTCCTTACGAGGTCTTCTTTGACCTGAGCCGCTAAGCGACTGAAACTTCAATTGAAAGCCCGCCTTCAAGGCGGGCTTTTTTTGTGGAGGCATTTTGATTTCAATCCCTGCCTGAAGGGGCTCGCCCTATCGTTGAATCGATTCGACGACCTGTGGATAACTTCGCTAGCCTGTTAACGGGACGTTAACGAGGTGGGCAGTGATGGCAGATGGCTGGGGGGCAGCTCCGCATTCAGGCGGTTTGAAATCTTATTCCCGGAAGCATATTTCAGATCAGCGTGCGTTCTGGCGTGAGCATGCTGAAACCTATCTGCGTTGCGCCTTTCCAAAGGCATCCTGTGCGGGCGGGCTCAGTGCGGGACAGCTAAAATGGCTAGGTCGCACAGGAGCCATGTCAGGGCTGGCGGCACTCTACGCGCCGGACATTGCGCTTGGCACGGTTCAGTCGCTGGCATTTATCGCTTTTGCGCTCATCATTCTCTACCGTTTTTTGCTTGTCCTGATTGGTGCTGCGGGCCGGGGCAGACCGACGAGCCCGGATTTAAAGGGCAGGGACACCAGCGATAGGCTTTGGCCAAAATATACGCTTCTTGTGCCCGTTTTCAGAGAGCCAGCCGCCGTTTCAAACCTCATAACGGCGCTGGAGAGGATAGATTATCCCGTCTCACAGCTGGAAGTGTTCATCCTGCTTGAGGCATGTGACGGCGAGACATTGAATGCGCTGAATGCATGCGCGCTGAAACCGCATTTTCAAATTCTGCAAGTGCCGGAGGGCGAACTGCGGACAAAGCCACGCGCGCTGAATTACGGGCTTCAACAGGCGAGCGGGCAATATGTGGCCGTGTATGATGCCGAAGACGCCATGCATGCGAGCCAGTTGAAAGATGCGGTCCGGGCGTTTCAGGCCTCTGAAGAACTCAACCGCCAGCCACCGCTTGCCTGCGTGCAAGCGCCACTTATTCCGCATAATGGTGGGGAGAGCTGGATATCCGGCCAGTTCGAGGTGGAGTATCTGGTGCAATTCGGTCTGGTCGTGCCGGCGCTCTGTAAGCTCAAACTGCCCGTTCTTCTGGGGGGTACCAGCAATCATTTTCGTAAGTCTGTGCTCGAAGATGTTGGCGGGTGGGACCCGCACAATGTGACAGAGGATGCCGATCTTGGCCTGCGTCTGGCACGGCATGGCTATCGGGTCGGGGCGATTGCCCCGCCAACCTATGAAGAAGCGCCGATTGGCGTGATGCCATGGGTGAGACAGCGCTCGCGCTGGATTAAAGGGTTTTTGCAGACAGCTTGTGTGTTCTTCAGAGTGTCGCCCGCGCGGGCCATGCAGGAAATGGGCGCGCTCAACTATGTGTCGGCCAGTCTGTTACTGCTTAGCGGCATCGTCTCAGCGCTTGTGCATGGCCCCCTTTGTCTGTGGCTTTTGGCGCAGATTATCGTACCGGGCTGGCACGCGCCGGAAAGCGCCATCGCGCTCTGTGTTTCTGGTCTGTCCATGCATTTGCTCGCAGGCGCTTTGATCAGTTCTGGGGGTGGGGTGAGGCGATGGCTGAGCATACTCAGTGCGCCAGCCTATTGGCCGCTCCAGACAATCGCGGCCGGCAAGGCAATCTGGGAACTGAAATCAGCCCCTTATTTCTGGGATAAAACCGACCATGGCGTCACCCGTGCCCACCTCGACCCGGATATGCTTGTTCGGGCTATGTGAAGCCGGATCAAACATCATCATCCGGATGGTCGATTTTCTCTGACATACCAGAATCTTGCTCGGGCGCAGGAGACTCCGTCGGCGTTGGTACGGCACTGGTCTCATCAATGTGCAGCAAGCCACGACGACGTGGCAGGGCGCCCGGATGATCAGACTGCAGCCAGGCAATCATCTTCTCGCGGATCTCACAGCGCAAATCCCACGCAATGGGTGAGTTCTTGGCGCTCATCAGCCCGCGCAGCGTCATGGTTTCTTCTGTGGTATCGATGACCTGCAGAACGGCCACATCACCATCCCAGCGTTCACTCTCCTTGAGCAGAGACTGAAGCTTTTCACGTATGTCGCCGACAGGTGCGGTGTAATCCAGATGCCAGGTCACACTGCCAATGATGGAGGAATTTTCGCGCGTCCAGTTCTGGAACGGCTTTTCGATCACCTGTGTGAGCGGCACAACAAGGCGTCGCCAGTCCCAGATTTTGACCACCACATAGGTGGAGGTGATTTCATCAATCCAGCCCCATTCCCCTTCCATAATGACAGCATCGCCAATGCGTATGGGCTGGGTGAGGGCGATCTGAATACCTGCCAGAAGATTGGACAGAACGGGTCGGGCCGCAAAGCCAATTACAATGCCCGCAACACCGGCAGAGGCAAACAGCGAGATGCCAATCGAGCGAACGCTTGGAAAGGTCATCAGCATGGCCGCCAGTGTGATGAGCAGGATGAGCATGGTCATCATACGGCTCAGCACATTCATGCGGGTGGAGATTTTGCGCGCCTCAAGATTGTCTTCTGCGGAAAGGTCATATTTCTGCAGCCGCGCATCTGTAACGGCGTTGACGAGTTGATTGAGCAGCCAGCCGCAAACACCGATCAGAACAATGATGATGACCCGGTCAATGATCACCCGCCATTCATCTGGCATGCTGACCATGGGCAGCACCATTTCAGCCGCCAGAATGGCGATCCCAATGCGAGAGACCGTGCGGGTCTTTCTAAGCATGCGAAAGAACAAACGGTCTGAGGATTTGCCGCTCGCGCGCATTAGCAGGGAGTAAATGATTGCATGAACTATAATCGCCACAATGACAGCGCCAGCCAGTGAAGCGAAGGCGATCAGGTTGTCACCATTGATCTCTTCGACCATGTCGGTGACGGGTTCCATGAATTCTGCTGTGGGCGAAGGTTCTGCCATTTAGTTTTTCTCTCCGTGCGGGTTGCGAGCGGAGGGGCTGAACCAATATTTCTCTCTATTCTGTATGTCGTACAGAATGCCCGGTATGTTCGCCCCAAGTGTATATAAAGCGGCAGGCCGGTTCATGTTCCCGATTTTCTGAAGGAAAGTCTCTTAATAGTGCTTAGTGCTGAATTTATACTGACATTGATCGGTTTTCTGGCGGGAATTGCCTTCTGTGTTTTTGCCTCTCACCGGGCAGGCAAACCCTATGATGATATGAAGCCGAAACGTCTGCCCTGGCATTTGATTATGGTCTTGGCTGCGTTTTTTGCCGTGATCATGCTCGTCCATATGATCAATATTTTTGGCTATGAAACCGGCCCTGAAAACAGTCTTCTAGGTCGTCGCTGACGCGTCTTTGACGGGGAAACACTGCTAAATTCAGCTCATGAATTGGAACCTCTTGCCTGCCGCATTCGTTTTCTGAGTGCACGTACAGGAGGTCTGTCATGAAATATCTTGCACTTACTGCTCTGGCCGCTGGTCTTATCGCGGGCTCCGCGCAGGCTCGATCGGAACTGGCCGCGCCTCAAGTGAACACGCAGGCAGCAGAGGCCAATATTTCAGGACAGCTGAAAGCAACGCTCCGCCCCTATAATATCCGATATTCCGGCGCCGCGCTCGCTCATCAGCTTGAGCGCGATGAACTGGCATTGATCCGGGAAGCGGAAATCGGCCGCGTTGTGCTGGCTCAGGCTATTGAGGCAAATCCGGGCGGCGCAGTTGCTGCGCCCGCACCGAAAGCTGACGAATTTTCCGTCTATTCGACTGACGGCGTGCGCCTTGGTCAGGTAGAAAGCGTCACAGACACAGAGCTGTTTATCCGTACCGGCGATTCCCCGGCCTCCGAGCTGATGGTGATCCCAACTTCAAATGTCGAGTTTCACGAACGCTCGCAATCGGTTGTGGTTACGCAGTCTCAGGCCGAGTTTAACGCCGCATTGCAGATGGGCTCACGCTAAACCATTTCCCTCGTACGCGCGGGTACTGGCAGGGCATTGCCGATCAGATGCGCGCGCGCCTCGCCCGCCTTCATCTCTTTGACGAGATCCCGGCAATACGCATTGAAGTCGATCTGAATGGTATGGCGCGGCGAGCTGTAGAAATGCCCGGTATGGAATTCATCATCCTTGCGCATCAACTCCGATAGCTCATCGTCTTCTGGCAAAGCGTATTGCCCAGTCAGATAGGCGGCGGCCAGTTTCGACTGTTGTTCGGCCAGATTGACCAGCGTGGGCAGGGGCTGGGCGAGGCCCATAAAGATGAGATTGTCATAGCCGGGGCGGAACATACGCTTGAACAGGTCAAAGCGATTATCCTTGTCCGGTGTCAGGCCGGCTTCATTGAAAAACGGGAAACTGATTTTATAGCCGGTCGCCCAGATGATAGCGTCCAGCGGCTCGCGGGAGCCATCGGTATACACCACGCCATCACCGTCCAGGCGCTCAATCGCGCCTTTCACTTTGATGTCACCGCAGCCAACCCGCGTGAGGAATTCACCGGAGACAGACGGGTGGCCTTCCAATGGCTCATGATCGGGTTTTGGCAGGCCGTAATCTTCCATATTGCCAATGGCTTTCTTGATGACCTTGCGCGCCAGTTTACGGCCCAGCCCGGCGGGCATCCATTTCGGCAGAACGGCTTTGTCAGCCGGTTTGCCATTCATGTATTTGGGCATGACCCAAATGCCCCGGCGCAGGGAAATGAACAGGTCTTTTGCAATCGGCTTCTGGGAAAGCTCTGATGAGATATCCATGGCCGAATTGCCGCCGCCCACCACCATGACGCGCTTACCGCGAAAGTCATATGGCTCAAACGGGTCGCGATAATGATGGCTGTGGGTCTGATAGCCATTGAACTCGCCCGGATACTCATCAGGAATGCGTGGGTCCCAATGATGGCCATTGGCGACAATCAGCACATCGTAAAGCCGTGTCTCACCGGTACTGAGTGTGACCTGCCAAAGCCCGTCTTCGCGCCGTGAGGTGGCGTCGACACCTGTGTTGAAGGTGATGGTCTCGCGCACACCAAAATGGTCTACATAATCGTGGAAATATTGCAGCAATTGGGCGTGGTGCGGAAAGTCCGGCCAGTCTTCCGGCACGGGATAGTCCTCAAACGCCAGGCGCCATTTTGACGTGTCTATGTGCAGGCTTTCATAGCAGGAGGACATGCCATTCGGGTTGTTATAATACCAGTTCCCGCCAATATTGTCGGACACTTCAAAACAGTCATAAGGAATGCCCGCATCCTTCAGGCGTTTTGCTGTTGTGAAGCCGGACGGCCCTGCACCGATAATGCAGGCTTTAGGCAGTTTTGGATGACCCTCATAAGCCATTTTGTCTCTCCTCCCATGTGCGGCGGCTGCATTGGCCGCTCTGCTTTCAAATGAGTGTATGTGGCTTTACGTGCGCGTCAACGCGTGACGTAACGGGAGGGCAAACCCGGCATACCCATGCATGGATAGTGAACGTGTTTGTTTGTGTGCGCTAACAAAATACTGGGTGAAAATGCGATTTCAGCGTGTGTTTTTAAGCTGAGTACGTCTGGATTTACCGGAATACTCTTAGTAGTCTAAAGCATATCAAGATAGTTTACTATCATAACAAATGAAAAGAGCGGATACGCTCTGGCGTCTAGAGGGAGACAAAAATGGCAGACGGCATGGACCCAACTCTGGACCAATTCCGGGCGGAAACCCGGGAATGGCTGGAAGAAAACTGTCCTCCGAGCATGCGAACACCACAGACAGAAGATGAAGTTGTCTGGGGCGGTCGCGGCGAGAAATTCAAAAACCCGGAATCAAAGCTCTGGCTTGAGCGCATGGCCTCTAAAGGCTGGACGGCGCCAACCTGGCCAAAAGCTTATGGCGGCGGCGGGCTGTCCAAGGAAGAAAACCAGATCCTGCAACAGGAATTGAAGCGCATTAAAGCACGTGTTGCGCTGAATTCCTTTGGTCTGTGGATGCTCGGCCCGGTTCTGCTTGAATACGCAAACGAAGAGCAGAAACAGAAATTCCTGCCAGATATCGTTCAAGGCAAAATCCGCTGGTGTCAGGGCTATTCTGAGCCGGGCGCAGGCTCTGACCTCGCCGGACTTCAGACCAAATGTGAAGACAAGGGCGACCATTGGCTCGTAAACGGCCAGAAGGTCTGGACGTCTTATGCGGATCAGGCTGACTGGATTTTCTGTCTCGTCCGTACAGATACCTCTACCAAGCATGAAGGCATTTCATTCCTTCTGTTTGATATGCAGAGCGAAGGCGTAGAAGCCCGTCCGATCAAACTGATCTCTGGGTCTTCTCCATTCTGCGAAACCTTCTTCAACGATGTGAAAGTGCCAAAAGACCAGCTTGTTGGTCGCCTGAATGGTGGTTGGGAAATTGCCAAACGCCTTCTCCAGTATGAGCGCTCCAACATTTCCGCGTCCGGTTTTGGTGGCGAGCGTACAGGCATTCCGCCAATCTATGAGATTGCGAAGAAATATGTCGGCACAGATGCAGAAGGTCACCTTCTGGACAATGATCTGCGCATGCGCCTTTCAGACCTCGTTATGTCTGAGAAAGCCTTCAAGCTGACGGTTGCTCGCATGGCTGAACAGTCCAAAGCGGGTGAAGAGGTCGGTCACACCGCCTCTATCATCAAATATGCGGCGGCCAAGTTTAACCAGTACAAGACAGAAATGACGGTCGAAACGCTCGGCTATCAGGGCCTTGGCTGGGAGGGCGAAGGCTTCTCTGAGATGGAGCTTCATGCGCCGAAAGCCATGCTGCGTGCGAAAGCGAACTCGATTGAAGGCGGCACCTCTGAGGTGAACCTCAACGTGATCGCGAAACGCGTACTCGGTCTCAAAGAGCATAAAGGCTAGAAATTGAAGTACTCGGGAGCTTGGGCGCCGCCACTGATTATGTGGATTTGTGCAGCCGGACTGTTTTGGGAAGTTGGTCGGCTCGAACGGGCACATCCTGACGGAAGCGGCCTTGGGCTAGTTCACTTTATGTGGGGTTCCGGTCTTCTTTTTGTCGGTACTGTATGGCTGGTGATCGGCTTGATTGTCGTCGCTATCCAGAAAAACAGCCGCCCGCGAGACGCTCAAAGCACCGAGACGATTTCGATTTCAGATCAAACAGATCAGGAATAACAGATGACATTCGTACTTACTGAAGAGCAGGGAATGCTCAAAGACGCAGCTCGTGACTTTGTGTCAGAGCAGCTTTCACTCACACACTTCCGCGCACAGCGTAATGCGGGCGCCAATGGCAAAGACCCGGAAAGCTGGGCGGCTATGGCCGAAATGGGCTGGTATGGCGTTCTGATTCCGGAAAGCTATGGCGGCTCTGAATTCGGCTATGTCGGCCTGGGGCAGGTTCTGGAAGCACAGGGTCGCACACTGGCGGCATCTCCGCTTCTGCAAACGGCACTTGTCGGCGTTTCAGCGCTCGTGCTTGGCGGGTCTGACGCACAGAAAGAAACCGTTCTGCCGAAAATTGCTGAAGGCAAACTGACAACCGCGCTCGCAGTTGATGAGCACGCCCATCATGCGCCAACTCAGATCGCGATGACGGCTGTTGCTGATGGCGGTGGCTTTAAGCTGAGCGGCAAGAAGACCTTCGTATCCAACGGTCATTTTGCTGACCTGTTCATCGTTGCGGCGCGTACATCCGGCAAGCCGGGCGATACAAGCGGTATCACTCTGTTCATGGTGCCACGCGATACCGACGGCCTGAAAGTGACTGAGCTGAATACGCTCGACTATCACGGCGCAGCAAACCTTGAGTTTGATGGCGTGGTTGTGCCGGCAGCAGACGTTCTGGGCTCTGTTGATGCGGGCTGGGATATTCTCGACCCGGTGATGGACCGTGCGCGTATTGGTCTTGCAGCTGAAATGCTGGGCCTGTGTGAAGCGGCCTTCGAAATGACGCATGAATATCTGCAAACGCGTAAGCAGTTCGGTCAGCTAATCGGCTCTTTCCAGTCTCTGCAGCACCGTGCGGCAATCATGTTCTCTGAAATGGAGCTCACCCGTTCATGTGTGGCAGCGGCGCTCGATGCGCTGGATGCTGGCCGTGACGATGTGGCTGAAATGGCCTCTCTGGCGAAGGCTAAAGCGTCTTCTCTGGCGCATCTCATGACCAATGAGACCATCCAGATACATGGCGGTATCGGCATGACGGACGAGCATGATGCAGGTTTCTTCATCAAGCGCGCACGCGTTCTGGAATCACTTTTTGGCGGCGAAGGCTTCCACCGTGAGCGTTATGCGACGCTGATCGGCTTCTAGAATGCACGCAAAACTGTCCTGAAAAGAGACATTTATAAAAAAATTCCCGATTTAGGAGAAAGGCCCGGCATTCCCGGGCCTTTTTCTGTATAAGGGTTAACGGTAGTGGGGGCTAACTTAAGACCCTTCTCTTGGTTCGAGCGGCACAAATTTGGGATTTGGTGAAGTAATCACAGGAAAATTTTGAAGAAGTGCGGCTCGCAATTGTGAGACTTAGGGTTAACGTTACGCTCTGATAGAATCTGTTCCAGCTTGGTATGGTTGTTGCTGGGCTAGGCTGGAAACGCGCACAAGCGCGGTCTCAGATCAGGGAGACGTTATGAAGGTCGTGACGATTGGAAGCTTTAAGGGTGGTACGGGGAAAACCACGCTTGCAGCCGTTTTAGGAACTGCGCTGACACAGCGCGGTATCAAAACCCGTATTATTGAGCTGGAAAGCTCCACCAAGCCATTACAACGCTTTGAAGCCGTTCGTGAGTTCGCAGATCTGAACTCACCAAGCGTTCGTGACATTGTGCTTTCTGGTGGTCAGCCAGATGTGCAGGACTGGCAGATCGCGTTCCGTCAGACCTTTGCAGACGCTGCGCGCGAAGGCGTTGAGCTGGTCATTATCGACACGATTTCCATGTGGAAGCCTGAAGTGATCGCCGCGCACCTGCTGGCAGATCTTGTCATCACCACGGTTACGGAAAGCCCGGTCGATCTCTATCAGATCATGCCATCCAATGGCCCGAACATGCAGGCCAGCCGCCCATATTCCCAGCTGATCGACCTTGTGCGTCGCCATGCTGAAAAGGCCAATAAGGACAATTTCAACTGGTTCATGTGCCTGAACCGCAAATCCCATCTTCGCACGAAGATTGGCGAGAGCGTGCGTGATCGTCTGCAGGACTTCTGCGATGAGACCGAAATTCAGCTGATTGAAGGTCTGGTCGATCGTGTGGGGTATCGCATCATGATGGAAACCGGCATCACACCGATCGATGAACAGGAAGATCAACCGGTACAGCGCAGCCTTCTGGCAGCGCGTACTGAATCCCGCCGTCTGGCGAGCCAGGCTGTCGCAAGCCTTGGTATGTCCGTTCTCAATGACCAGATGGCATTCTCCTGATCGATTTGCCATCTGATCAAAGAAAAAGGCCTGAGCATTGCTCAGGCCTTTTCTGATTCTTCGGTGTCGCTTCGGCCTTAAGCAGGCTTGAGCGGACCATGTTCCAGAACTTCCTCAACCGTGCGCAGGCCCGGCTTAGGAGAGGTGACCAGAACGGCCATATTGCCCGGAAGGTGCTTGTTATCGAGCATTTTCTCGTGCGCTTCAGGAATATCTGACCAAGGGAAGACTTCTGACATGCACGGATCAATACGACGGTCGATCACCAGCTGGTTCGCCTGAGAGGCTTGCTTCAGGTTCGCAAAGTGAGAACCCTGAACACGCTTCTGACGCATCCAGAGGAAGCGTGCATCCATGGTCAGGTTGAAGCCGGTGGTACCCGCGCAGATCACAACCATGCCGCCACGTTTCACGACGAAAACAGAGACTGGCATTGTGGACTCGCCAGGGTGCTCAAACACCATGTCGACGTCTTTCTTGCCGGTGATTTCCCAGATCGCCTTACCGAATTTGCGCGACTCTTTCATATAGTCGTTGAATTCAGGTCCGTTGACCTTTGGAAGCTGACCCCAGCAATTGAAGTCTTTCCGGTTGAGCACGGCTTTTGCGCCCATACTCATCACAAAGTCACGTTTGGATTCGTCGGAGACGACGCCAATGGCGTGGGCGCCGGTCACAGCACAAAGCTGTGTCGCAAACGAACCAAGGCCGCCAGACGCACCCCATACGAGGACGTGCTCACCCGGACGCAGAACGTGCGGACGGTGGCCGAAAAGCATACGGTAAGCAGTCGCGAGCGTCAGCGTGTAGCACGCGCTTTCTTCCCATGTGAGGTGCTTAGGGCGAGGCATACACTGACGGGCCTGAACGCGACAGAACTGCGCGAAAGAGCCGTCTGGTGTCTCATAGCCCCAGATGCGCTGGCTTGGCGAGAACATTGGGTCGCCGCCATTACATTCCTCATCATCGCCATCATCCTGGTTGCAGTGAATGACGACTTCATCGCCCGGCTTTACGCGGGTGACTTTGCGGCCAACAGCCCAGACAATGCCTGCGGCGTCGGAACCGGCGACGTGGAAGTCAGCTTTGTGAACGTCGAAAGGTGAGATCGGCTCACCAAGACCTGCCCAGACGCCGTTATAGTTGACGCCAGCGGCCATAACGAGAACGAGAACCTCGTCAGAATCAATCTCAGGAACAGGCACCTGTTCCAGCTGCATAGCCTGATTAGGGCGACCATGGCGTTCACGACGAATCGCCCATGCATGCATAAATTTCGGCACGTGAAATTCCGGCGGAATCTCACCAACATCATAGATATCTTTCTGTTCACGTGCCTGCGTGGTCAAAGACATTAAGTTCTCCCCAAGAACGATACAAATTAGTCCGTCGTCGATTTTTTTTAACGTACGGCTCAGGTGAGGTAACCTGACCGATGAAGGGAAAGAGTCAAGAGGCTTTGCTGCGCCGCAATATTTTTTCCGGAGGGCTATTGCTCAAATCCCCGTAATAACGGCGCATTAAGCATAAATATTTCAGTTCTTGGCCGAAAGTACGAGCCTTCAACCCCTCAGATTGTGTTGCATTGCACACATTGGTGAGGTTATCTGGCGGGCGGGAGAAACAAAAAATGACTGAGACGCCATACCAACACGCGCCGGACAGGCCGTGGATTTTCCGTACTTATGCAGGCCATTCAACGGCTGCAGAATCGAATGTGCTGTATCGTAAAAACCTGGCTAAGGGACAGACCGGGCTTTCGATTGCGTTCGACCTTCCAACCCAGACTGCCTATGACGCCGACCACGTGCTTTCACGTGGTGAAGTGGGCAAAGTGGGTGTGCCGATTGGCCATCTGGGCGATATGCGTACGCTGTTCGACCAGATTCCGGTCGCGGAAATGAACACATCCATGACGATTAACGCGCCGGCCGCCTGGCTGCTCGCGCTTTACGTCGCTCTTGCTGATGAGCAGGGCGCTGACCGTAAGGCACTGCGCGGTACGACGCAGAACGACATTATCAAGGAATATTTGTCGCGCGGCACCTATGTGTTCCCGCCAAAACCAAGCATGCGCCTGATCGCAGATATGGTGAGCTGGTGTTACACCGAGACGCCGAAATGGAACCCGCTGAATGTGTGTTCCTACCACCTTCAGGAAGCCGGTGCGACGCCGGAACAGGAACTGGCCTATGCGCTGGCCACGGCTTGTGCAGTGCTCGACGCCACCAAGGAAGGCGGGCAGGTGCCGGATGAAGATTTCGCCATTGTATATGGCCGTATTTCTTTCTTCGTGAATGCGGGCGTGAAGTTCGTCACCGAGCTTTGTAAAATGCGCGCCTTTGTGGATTTGTGGGAAGAAATCGGGCGCACGCGTTATGGCGTGACGGACGAGAAATCCCTGCGCTTCCGCTATGGCGTTCAGGTGAACTCACTCGGCCTGACAGAGCCTCAGCCAGAAAACAACGTCTATCGTATTCTCATCGAGGCATTGGCCGTGACGCTGTCCAAGCGCGCGCGATGCCGTGCGCTTCAGCTTCCAGCATGGAACGAAGCGATGGGCCTGCCGCGTCCATGGGACCAGCAATGGTCACTGCGCCTGCAGCAAATTCTCGCTTATGAGACTGACCTTCTCGAGTTTGAAGACCTGTTTGACGGCAGCCATGTCATCGAAGGCAAGACAAATGAGCTGGCCGAAAAAGCCCGCAAAGAGCTTGCAAAGATCGACGATATGGGCGGAGCTGTTGATGCTGTAGAGTATATGAAAGCTCAGCTGGTTGAGAGCCAGCGTCAACGCGTTGCTGGCATTGAAAGCGGCGATCACATGGTGGTGGGTGTCAATGCGTATAAGGAGACAGAGGAGAGCCCGCTCTCTGCTGGCGAGAAGAGTATTCAGAAAGTTGACCCGCTTCTGGAGGCGGAGACGGTTGCGAAACTTAAGGCGTGGCGCTCGGCGCGCGAATCAAAGGCGGCCGACTCAGCGCTAGAAGATCTGCGCTCTGCGGCCGTTGAAGGTCGCAATATGATGGAGCCTAGCATTGCCGCGGCGAAAGCCGGTGTCACCACGGGTGAGTGGGGCGGCGTTCTGCGTGAGGTCTTTGACCAGTATCGCGGTCCGACGGGTGTTTCACTGGTTCTGTCTGCTGATCCTGAATCCAAGGAAGCCGAAATCAAAGCCGAGGTTGAGCGCGTGTCTGAGATTCTCGGTCGCACACTGACCTATGTTCTGGGCAAGCCGGGCCTTGATGGCCACTCAAACGGCGCAGAACAGATCGCTTCCAAAGCCCGCGAAGTCGGTATGAATGTCCGCTATGACGGTATCCGCTTCACGCCGGAAGAGATTGTCCGCCAGGCTGTAGAGGAAAAAGCGCACGTTGTGGGCTTGTCCATTCTGTCTGGTAGCCATGTCGATCTGGTGCGTGATGTTGCAGCCCGTATGCGTGAGGCTGGCATTGGCCATATCCCTCTCGTTGTGGGCGGCATTATTCCCCCGGAAGACGAGCTTGTATTAAAACAAGTTGGTGTTACACGTGTTTATACGCCAAAGGATTACAAGCTTAACGAAATCATGGCAGATGTCGTGTCTATCGTTGAGAAGAATGCAGGCGAGCTTGAAAACGCCTGATTGAGCATACGGTTTCCGGGGAGGAAACGTCCGGAAAGCATAAGAAGCCCACCCAATGTAGGTGGGCTTTTTTATTAGCTGTTTACCGCATCAAAAGTCTGCGCATAACGCCCTTCAGCTTCCGCAAATCGTTGGAAGTGGACGCGCTTAACGAGAATTTCGTCGGGCACTGTTTCGGCCGACATAATCTCCACGACTTCTTCTGTGAAGTCGGCCAACGGCATCGCCATTTCCCGTTCTGACTGGCCGGGTGTCAGTTCTGTTGCCACCATTGGAGGTGCCAGTTCGTGAACCCGGACATGGGTGTTTCGAAGCTGATAGCGCCAGGACTGGCTGAGCGAATGGATCGCTGCCTTGGTTGCCGAATAGACTGGATTTGAGGCCTTGGGAACAAACGCCAGACCTGAGGATACAGTCACAAGTGCGGCTTCGGGTCTGGATCGCAGTTGAGGAATAAAAGCTGCAGCCAGATCAATCACAGCGCTCAGGTTTGTGGAGATCGTGCGCTTCGCGCTGTCGAGAGATACCGGATCGGCGGTGTAATCTTCGTCTTCCATAATCCCTGCATTCAGAATGACAGCATCAAGGTCTGGATGGTCGTTCAGAACGCGCTCGATAAACGCCTTTAACGATGTCTGGTCGGCCACATCGAGACTGTAGCCATGCATTTCAGGATTGCGGTCGAGTGTATCTTTCAGCGATTCTGGCTTGCGGCCGGTAATGAGCAGTTGATTGCCTTTAGCTTGAAGGGCTTCAGCGAGCGCTTCGCCAATGCCCGAATTGCCTCCAGTGATCAGAATTTTTTTGTTGGTGAAGTTCATGAGTGACACCTTTCGATAACTCTGGCGACACATGAGTTTCTTGGTATAATTTAGAAAGTAGGCACCCAAAAGAATTATACTTACCCAAAAGAGAGTGTATTGAATTGTCTAAGGAAAAACTTCGAGCAGAATTGAAGGCAATTCCGAATCCGGACCCTGAACTGGATCGGCTGGTCACGGAAATCATTGGTCGCGTGGCTGACAAATGGACAATGCTGCTGATCGAAATTCTGACAGAAAAGGGGGAATGCAGGTTCGGTGAACTTGGCCGTGCCTGTGAAGGAATCAGTCAGAAAATGCTGACCCAGACGCTTCGGGCAATGGAGCGTGACGGGCTGGTGACGCGGACCGTGTTTCCTGTTGTCCCGCCCAAAGTGGTCTATGAACTCACTGAGTTGGGGCTTGGGCTCAGCAAGGCGTTTTGCAGTGTCTGGATCTGGGCCGAGGAGAATCGGGAGGCAATCACGCGCGCCCGTAGCGATTACGAAACGCGCGAGACCTGATCACTCACTTTATGCCTTGTCTGGTGTCTCGTCTTCGCCAGAAGAGAACAGCTTACCCTTCTCCGTGAGGAGAACGATGATCAGCGTCATCAGACCAAGCCCGACATAGCCGGTGACAACAGGGATAAGCGTGCCGTCAAACTGGTGCGCGATGAACCCGCCAATAGAGGCGGCCATGGTAGTGGTCGCAAAGCCCAACAGGCCAGATGCCACGCCTGCGATTCGGCCCAGAGGCTCCATCGCCATGGAATTGAAGTTCGGGCCGATAAAGCCGAAATTCATGAAAATCAGGGCGAACAGGATCATGAAGACGATCAGATTCGGTCCAAAGAAATGAACCGCTCCGAGCAGCAAAATGCTGAAGAAGGAGAAGCCAAACACGGCTGCATGCGAGATGCGTCTCTGCCCCAGTCTCTCAACCATGCGGGAGTTGGTGAAATTCGCAAGGCTGAGGGCCGCTGCGGGGATCGCAAAGCAATAGACGAAAATGTCCGGACGCTCGAACACATCGTTGAAGATCTGTTCTGAGGACGACACAAACGCAAACAGCGCACCGAAAATAATGCCGCTGGCCAGAACATAGCCAAGTGCAATACGCGTCTGGAACACGGTTTTATAAGCGTTCAGAACAGAAGCCGGGTCGATCGGCGTACATTTCTCTGGTGGTCGTGTTTCCGGCAAGCGGAAGAAGGACCAGACGAGCATGATAAAGCCGCCCGCAGCCAGAACGCTGAACGTGCTCTGCCAGACATGGAAGATATAGAGGATTTGCTGGCCCAGCATAGGCGCCAGGATCGGCACAACCATGAAGACCGTCATGACCAGAGACATGATGCGCGCCATGCCGCGCCCCACATAAAGGTCGCGCACAACACTGGTCGCAATCACGCGCGTACCGCCGGAGGCAATGCCGTGGCAGAAGCGCCAGATCAGGAATGAAGTGAAGTCCTGCGCCAGAGTACAGCCAATGCTGAAAAGGACGTAGGCAATGAGAACGCCGGTAAGAACGCGCTTTCGGCCAAATCTGTCGGTTACAGGCCCCCAGACGAGCTGGGACAGCCCGAAGCCGAACATATAGACCACAACGATCAGCTGCGCGTCATTGGCAGACGGTGCCCGAAGCGCCGTTCCGATTTCTGACATAGCCGGCAGCATGACATCGATGGCCAGCGCGTTCAGCGCCATCAGGCAGGCCGTCATTGCTACGAATTCTGGGGTGGAAATTTTAAGCGAAGGAGGTGACGCAGTAGACATGCGGTTTCGCTATTCCTTTTTCCGCCAATAGGGAACCAAAAAGAGTACGCTAGCACGTATTTGGAAAACTCTTCTGACAAGCCGGTAATTTTGATCGCCTGACGAAAAATAATACCTTTGCGAAACACGTAATTCTTCGCCTTGGAGCTGCGATGGCCCAATTTGTCGCCTTGCCGAGATAGCCCTGTTTGAGATATTGCGCAGCTCATGGCCCATTATACCGTTGCAGCACTCTATAAATTCACCCCGTTTCCTGACTTTGAAAGCTGGCAGGAAAAGATCCGCGCGCGCGCTGATGAGCTTAAAGCCTGTGGGTCTCTGCTGATCGCCAGCGAAGGCATTAACGGCACGATTGCCTGCCCGACTGAGGCGGCGATGGGGGAGATGATTGCCTATCTTCAGGCCATCCCGGCTATTGGTCAGCTGGAAGTGAAATACTCCCACGCGGATGCGCAGCCTTTCAAGCGCATGAAAGTGCGTCTGAAAGAAGAGATTGTGCGCATGGGCGTGCCGGGCATCGACCCGAACAAAACGGTTGGCACCTATGTAGAGCCGGAAGACTGGAATAAGCTGATTTCAGATCCGGATACGCTGGTCATCGATACACGCAACGATTTCGAATTCGACATGGGTACGTTCAAGGGCGCGGTGGATCCGGAAACGAAAACCTTCCGCGAATTCCCTGCATGGGTGGATGAGCATGTTGGTCGTCCGGGCGAGCGAAACGCCAAGAAAATCGCTATGTTCTGCACGGGTGGCATTCGCTGTGAAAAGGCGACGGCCTATGTGAAAGAGCTCGGCCATGAGAATGTCTTCCACCTTAAAGGTGGCATTCTGAAATATCTGGAAGTCGTACCAGAAGAGGAAAGCCTGTGGCAGGGTGAATGCTTTGTCTTTGACGAACGCGTGGGCATTAAGCACGGTCTCGAAATCGGCGAATATATCAGCTGCCATGCCTGTGGCCGGGGCGTCAGCCCTGAAGGTCAGAAGTCTGAGCATTATGTGCCGGGCGTCTCTTGCGATTATTGTCACGACAAATTTACCGAGAATGACAAAGAGCGCTTCCGTCAGCGCCAGCTTCAGCTGGAACTGGCGCGCAAGCGCGGTGAAGTGGCTATGGGCCCATCTGCGCAGCCAAAGGCAAAGCGTTTAGAGCGCGAACGCGCTGAACCACGGGATATAGAGGACATCTAGTCCATGTCCCGTCCTGTCCTTTATAGCTTTCGTCGCTGCCCTTATGCCATGCGGGCGCGGCTGGCCCTGCAGGCAAGCGGGCTTGAGGTGGAGCTTCGGGAAATTCACTTAAAGCATAAACCGGCTGCCATGTTGGAAGCCTCCCCAAAGGGGACTGTTCCAGTTCTGGTGTTACCCGACAAAGTGCTGGAAGAGAGCCTTGATGTGGCCTTTTGGGCTTTGCGGGCGGCTGACCCGGAAGGCTGGCTGTCGCCCTGGCAGGAAAACCGTGACGCGGCGGATGCTTTGCTTGCCCGCAATGACGGTCCGTTCAAACACCATCTGGACCGGTATAAATACGCCTCGCGCTATGAAGATGTGGATGCGAGCGAGCATCGCGCTGAAGGTCTGAAAGTGCTGGAAGACCTGAATGCCCGGCTTGAGAAGACTGGTTATCTGGGCGGTGAGTATTTCACTTTTCTGGATGCCGGTATCGCGCCTTTTGTGCGTCAGTTCCGCATTCCGGACAAAGACTGGTTTGATGATCTGCCCCTGCCTTCGCTGCTTAAATGGCTGCACGATTTCATGGAAAGTGAGCGGTTTGCAGGTGTGATGGCGAAATACAAGCTCTGGGAAAGTGGCTCTGAAGGCGTGACTTTCCCAAAGCCCGATCAGGTCTAGTCCAAGGCAAAGCTGAGGCTTGCAAAGCTGGTGGCGAAATCGGCGTTGTAGGCCGTTTCATTCACCGACATGGCCCATGCGGCATGGATATACCAGTCGCCTGCGTCTGGCCGCTCCATCTCGATCATGCCTTGCTCATTGGTCCGGAGCTTTACTGGCTCCATCATTTCATCCGTTCTGTTGATGTGGAGTGTTGCGCCCTCAACAGGCAGTCCAAAATACAGCAGTTGAAACTGAAGGGTCTCGGAACATCCCGCGCCCGGGCTGGTCAGCGGCAGAATTTCCAGCACATGGCCCACCGGCTGGCTGATCGTTTCGACCCCACATGCCTCATCACCTTCTGGCAGGATGAGGGCTTTCAGAAACCGCGAATATACTTCGGTGCCAGGCGCCGCCAGATCGCCGTTTTCCAGACGTGAATCGAGTATGGGGGTGATGCCTTCCTCTGCTGCATAGGCATTGAATGGCTCTGATGCGAGTTCGCTTCGGGACCGGAACGTCGTGAGAGACAAAATGGCAGGGCCTGTCAGCTCTGCGGGCAGGGGCAGGGGCTCACCCTGACGTGCAGACATCATCTCCGGTAAAAGAAAGCGTGTCCCATGAGCGGTGTGGAGGTTCAGAGATGAAAGTCTCGCCGCATCCAGCGCATAGTCGCCCACATCAGGGGCATGGCCCACAAATACGGATGCGGTCATCGCATGTGTTGTGTCATCCACTTCGATCCAGGCATCGTGTGCCTGTGCGGCGAGCTGCATGCAGGTGAGAGACAGGGCGGTCATGAGAGCTGTTCTGAACATTCTGATTGGCCTTTTTGTTCGCAAATCTTCAGGAGTTACGTCGCCAATCAGAAAAAAGGTGCAGTTTTTTATAAACATGTGCACCCGATCCCGGAAACGGAACGTAACCGGAGTCTCACGATCTTTTTTACGGGAGCTCCAGATGAGACTTAAACTTCTACTTATTACGGGCGCGGCGATGGCTGCGGGCATCACAGCTTACGCGTCCAGTCACCGCGAAGCGCCGGGTATTACCGAGCAGCCAAAGGTGGATGGCACCGATTTTTATATGTTCCGCAGCTATGAGCCGGGGCGTGAGGACTATGTGACCTTCATTGCCAATTACCAGCCGCTTCAGGCGCCATATGGCGGGCCGAACTATTTCACCATGGACCCGGATGCGCTATATGAGATCCACATTGATACCGATGCGGATGCTGTTGAAGACCTGACCTTCCAGTTTGATTTCGACAATAATCTTTCCGACGGTACTGGCATTGCGCTGACCGTGGGCGGGGAAAGCGTTCCTGTTCCACTGCGCGCGATTGGTAATCCGGGATCGCAGGGCACGCTGAACGAGACCGAGAGCTATGAGTTGTTCATGGTGACGGGCGACCGCCGTACTGGCGAGCGCGTTTCGCTCGGCACATTCTCCAAGCCGTTTGACAATGCAGGCAATAAAACCATTCCGGACTATCCGGGCTATGCCTCGCAATTTGTCTATCCGGTCTCTATTCCGGGCTGTTCCTCACAAGGTCAGGTGTTTGTAGGCCAGCGCGCCGAGGCATTCGCCGTTAATCTGGGCGCGATTTTCGACCTGGTGAACCTGGTGCCGATTGATGGCGACGTGCCGCTAAATGACAATGGCGATACCTTCCCGGGTGGCATTACGCAGGACCGGGCCAATGATGATCTGGTCGGTCAGGCCAATGTCACATCTCTGGCGATTGAAATTCCAATCGACTGTATTGATGACCCGGACAGTGACAGCATTATCGGTGGATGGACGACAGCGAGCCTGCCACAGGCTGAAATCGAAGATCCATCGCCAACCTATGAGCAGACCTCTTCTTATGGCGGGGCATATGTTCAGCAGTCCCGTCTGTCAGCGCCATTGGTGAATGAAGTGGTGATCGGCCTTCCGGACAAGGATTTGTTCAACGCCGCCGAACCGACGCAGGATAGTGCGCTGGCCACTTATGTGACCAACCCAACGCTTCCAGCCCTGCTCGATATTCTGTTCCGCGACGCTGTGAATGCTTCGCTCGGAACGAATATTGAAGACCTGGCGCCAAGCAATTTCCCGCGCAATGACCTCGTCGCAGCCTTCCTTACGGGCATTGATGGGCTGAACCAGCCAGCCAATGTGGTCGGGTCTGAAATGATGCGCCTCAATATGGCTATCCCGCCAACGGCGCGCGACGCGCAAAGCACGTTCGGCGTTGCAGGCGATGACCTTGCAGGCTTCCCGAATGGCAGACGTCCGGGAGATGACACGGTCGATATTGCGCTGCGTGTGGTGATGGGGGCGCTTTGCTATCCTGTACCAATTCAGGGTGAACCAACGGATCTGGGCCTGTGTACACCGGAAGATGCACCTGTCGGAAATGTACCATTCACAGATGGTGCCCCGATCAGTGCCAGCGAGTTGCAGAACAGCTTCCCATACCTGAACGACCCTATTCCGGGTGAAACAGGCTAGGAGGCGCACACCATGACACACTCGCGAACACTTTTGCAGGTTTCAAAGGCGGCGCTGCTGACAGGTCTTCTGGGCGTTTCGCTGGCGGCCTGTTCCGGAGGCGGGTCTGACAACTCGCCATTCCCGACACCAACGCCGGGGCCGACAGCCACGCCGACCCCTACGCCTACGCCGACGCCAACATCGCCGCCGCCTCCGCCGCCACCCGTGCCGGCAAGTCAGGCTGCATCACAGCTCGGCTCCGGGTTCAATATGGCTTACACCGAGCCCCCGCTCGGAACGCCGTATGACGCAGATCAGCTTAGCATTGCGGAGCTGACGGCGCAGGTCGATCCAATCGACATTACAAACCCATAGCCAGAGTGAGGGGCGGGCCCAGCCTCTCAATCCGGCAAAGAAAAAGCCCGCTCGAAAGCGGGCTTTTTTGATTTCTGAATGGGTGCGAAGCTTAAGCCACGCGCTCGACGAGCATTTTCTTGATCTCGCCAATCGCTTTTGCAGGGTTGAGGCCTTTCGGGCAAACCTGCGCACAGTTCATGATTGTGTGGCAGCGATAAAGTTTGAACGGATCTTCCAGATCGTCCAGACGCTCGCCAGCAGCTTCGTCGCGGCTATCGATCAGCCAACGGTAAGCGTGAAGCAGCGCTGCAGGGCCGAGATATTTGTCGCCATTCCACCAGTAAGACGGGCAGGAGGTAGAGCAGCAAGCGCAGAGAATGCACTCATAAAGGCCATCGATCTTGTCGCGGTCTTCAGGTGTCTGCTTCCACTCTTTCTCAGGTTCCGGCGTATCGGTTTTAAGGAAGGGCTGCACATAAGCGTGCTGTGCGTAGAAATTGGTGAGGTCCGGCACGAGGTCTTTGACGACCGGCATGTGCGGCAGAGGTGCAATCGTGATGCTGGAGCCAGCAATCTCATCCCAGCCTTTGGTGCAGGCGATGGTGTTGCGGCCGCCGATGAGCATGGCGCAAGAGCCACAAATACCTTCACGGCAAGAGCGGCGGAAGGTCAGCGTCGCATCGACATTGTTCTTGATGTAGATCAGGACGTCCAGAACCATCGGGCCACATTTGTCCATGTCGACAAAATAAGTGTCCCAGCGTGGGTTGCCGTCAGCTTCCGGGTCGTAACGATAAATCTTGAACTTCTTGACGTTCTTTCCGTCAGGCTTTGGCCAGGTTTTGCCTGTCTGTACCTGAGAGTTTTTTGGAAGCGTCAGCTGAACCATAATGATCCGTCCTTAATTCATCATATCGCGCAGCACTCTGCGCCAGCCCTAACATTAAGTCGTGTGAGAGACTTATGACAGATTTAGTCTGATGACGAGATGTGTCGACCGATTTTTTGACGAAAGTCTGCCCTGATTAATCAAAAACTTCGGCAGTCGAGGAAACATTCCCATCCCAGTCCGGGTCTGTGATCACCGTGCGCGATGCAATTCCCATAAAAATGAACTGAGTCAGGGCCATCTGCAGGACATAGGCCAGCAAAATTACACCAAATCCAGCGAACGCGACAGGCGATTCAAGGATGTCGCTCACGTTGACTGTGCTGAAATCTCCGCTCGCGGCAAGTGCGCTGCCAAACAGTATCGCGAAAGCTGCGATCTGAAGAATAGAGGTCACCAGATACATCGCCAGATAGACGATAATATAGGCTCCAAATAGCTTCCAGAACCGGCCTTTTGTCACTTTAAAGGCGCTTGAAAATTTGACCTTGCCATCGCGCAGCGTGAGCGCCGCCGCAGGGGCAAGCCGTATGCCGAAATAGACCAGCGGTGCATAGATCAGAAGCTGGATAATCATGGCGACGACAAAGGCCGATTCCGGTGAGGCAGCCGTTGCCACAATCGTAACTGCGCTCAGAACAATCATGGCAATCACCATGATGATGAATGCCAGGATGAAAGTGCCAATCCAGAGGAAATAGACGCCAATCGTACGCCATTCTTCCTTGCCGAATTTCAGCGAGAACCCTTCATTGCGCACATACCGGCGCAGCGCCGACGTTTCGAACATGGCCATAAGCGCCATCGTCACGGGCATGGCAAGTATGCCCATGCCGAAGATTGGCCCCATAATAGACAAGGCTTCTTCGGGCGTGGGCTCTGCGCCTGTTGCAGCCATACCAAGGAATGGCGCCAGGGCATCGAAATAGAAGTACAGGAATATGATGGTCGCGCCGCCGACAATGACAGCATTGGCCAGAAGCCATTTCCACACAAAGCCGCCTGGGCCTTTCGTGTTCACAAAATGCAAAAGCGCTGAACTAAAGCTGAAGCGTTCCATCACACTCCCCCCAAACTATACCTGCCCTAAAGGAAGGCTTAGCTCAGAGGTGCGTGATTTGAAAGTACCCGTTTCAGGCGAAATTCGCGCCGCCGTGTTTTGCAGGTTTATCAGGCGTTCAAAGCGTCAGCAGGTTCAGTTTGCTTTGCGCGCTGAAATTAGGAAGGTCAGGCAGCGCGACGGCAAGTTCGGCATCGCTTAGCCCGAACCAGCGCCCCAAGGGCTCGGCAAATTGAGAGACAGAAACCGACGGGATGAGGCGACCGCTGCCGACATCGGCGTCATGGTCGAAATCATAAGGCGGAATATCGCCGAAAATGGTCTGGCCCTGTACCGCATCACCCACCACGAAATGGTGTCCGCCCCAGCCATGATCTGTCCCGTCGCCATTAATGGCGAGCGTGCGCCCGAAGTCGGAGGCTGTGAACAGCGTGACGCTGTCGCCAAGGCCGAAGGCATCCATGACCTGCATGAAACTGGTAATGCCATTATCGAGGCGCTGATGTAGAACGGGCAGGGTAGAGGCTTGTCCGGAATGGGTGTCAAACCCGCCCATGCCGACGAAGAAAACCTGGCGGCGCATGCCTAGGTCATCGCGGGATTGGATCGTTCTGGCGACCGCGGCGAGTTGCTGACCCAGTCGGTCTGATCCGAATACGACCGGCAGTTCTGCCGCATTCTGTGTCGCCTCATTATAGGCTTCATTGACATGCAACGCATTGCTCATGGAATTGGCCACATCGCGACCAATCAAATGGCTGTCTCGATAATCGCCCGCCTCGAGGAATGTGCGCAGGCGTTGGTAGGCGGCTTCGCCTTCCTGCGAGTTTCGCAAATAGGCGAGCTGGTTCAGAATATCGAATTCCGCCGCGCCATCCGTGCCGAGTTGATAGGGCTGCACGTCACTACCTGTCAGAAAGACCGAGTTTCCATTGGTGGAAATGGCTGTGAACTCTTCGTTCGAATTGGCAAGTGCGGCCTGTGCCGCGTCGGCAAATCGACCGCCCCATCCAAATTGGGCCCCCTCTGGCCGGTTGGCCATCCAGGTGGACTGCTGGTCATTGTGAGAGAAAAGCCGTTTGGGCCGCAGCGCCGACCCGGCATAATATTCGTCCCTGGTGAGCGGCGCGATCAATGGGCCAACATTGCCCACAATGGATGCGCGCCCCTGTTCAAACAGGCCGTGAATACCGCTTAGTTCCTCTGGCAGGGCAAATTGGCGCGTGCCGAAATCAGCGCCGTTTAAAGGGTTTAGCGCCAGCAGTCTGTCACGGCTGCGCGTCGACCCGCCCGCCATGTATTCATACTGGTTCAGAAGCGAGCCACGTATCTCTGCATACCGGTCATAGCTCGTCTGGTCATAGGGCAGGACGGTGTCGTTACAATCCATCCCGCCGAACAGGAAGATGCAGACCAGCGCCTTATACCCATCCGTTTCGGCGGCACTGGCTTGCTGAAAGGAAGAGAGCGCCCCAACAAAGCCGGAAGCCGAGGCAGCGGACAATCCTGCGGCGCCTGCATAGCGAAGCATGTCACGGCGAGAGAGTTTCATCGGATTTTTCCTCATCGCTGCACCAGATAGTCTGGTGAAGTCATGATCAGCAGGACAGCGGCTTTAACACGGTCCAGCCTTCCATTGTCTTCCGGGTCGGTATCGCCTGAGACATAAATCGCAGAGACCAGATCAGCGATATTCTGGCGGGTTTCCGGGCTGAGCGTGTCATAGGTCATAAAGGTGGAAAGGTGGTCGAGCAGGGCATCCACATCATCGGCCAGCTCAATCTCGGTGGAATAATCCGGCAGGAAAGTGTGATCCTCTACATTGGAGGAATAGCCCGAATAGCCATGTGTGAAATAGGTCATGAAATTGGCATAGCCGGGGATGGTGCCCGCATTCATGATCTGCAATTCCGGAACCGTCAGTCCCGCTTCGCCGGACAGCGTGCCGGGAGCGATATAGCCGGGCCGGTAAAAGTTGAACACACTTGGCGACCCATAAGGCGACTGAGAGAGAAGATCGCCAGAATGGCTGATCATCAAATAATAGGCATTTTCAGGCGCCAGCGGGGCGGCGTTGAAGGCGCGGGCCCAGTGAACAAAGCGAATGACCGGTTCTCTGATCTTGCCAAACGTGTTTCCGGTGAGGCCTGCATCGCCAATGGCATCCTCATCCATCAGAACAGCGGCAATGGTCGCGGCAAGGTCGCCGCGCTGGCCGGTGCCAACCACATCCCCATTCGGCAGGGTATAGCTGCCGGAATTGAAGGCGGTTGCGACACGGCTCACATAGTCCGGGGCAGGCGAACTGGTTGTGAAACGCTGGATCAGCTGGCGCCCGATAAACGGGCCGACATTTGGATGGTTGAACAGGGTGTCGAGGGCGATATCGATGGACTCTTCTGGCCCGGTGCCAGCCGGTATCGTGGTGCCAAGGAAGGTCTTTTCGAGGCTGGAGTGCTGGTCTGGATAAGCGACCATGGGCGAGGTCCATGCATCGTCGGGAAGGTCTGTGTACCAGAAGGCATCAGCGTTCAGGCTGAGCCCGGTAAAGACGCGCGCCAGGCCGGTAATGTCGTCATTGGTATAGGTTTCGATCGCCGCGCCTGTGCCATCCGTGCGCTCGCTGCCATCGAGGTTCAACTCGCTTAGTCCGATGGTGAAGAGCTGCATCACCTCGCGGGCATAGTTCTCATCTGGCATGCGGCCGGTGTTTTCATTGCCCTTCCGGTTTTGAAGAAAGGTCAGATACTCACCCATGGCCGGGATATAGGTGACTGCCTCCAGAAGATCGCGGAAATTGCCGAGTGCGTGAGTGGCCAGCACATCCTGATAATAGGCAACGGCTTCGGGCTTACCTGATAAATCATCATCGGAAATATTGGAGATGACCATGATTTGCGAGAAGGCGAAGGCCATGCGCTGGCGCAGCTGATCCTGGCCCTGAATGGCATTCAGATAGAAGGACGCGCGCGGGGAATTGGTGGCCGGAAAGGTTGGATACCCATTTTCATGTCGGCCATCCGGTGAGGCCAGGAAAGCCGTCACATAGGGCAGGTTCTGGCTGATCGGCGCAAGTAGCTGGGCCTGAAACCAGTCTGAAGCGTTGGTGCCTGTCAGCGTCTCAATTTCAGAAGGCGTCGGGCCGAATGTTGCCTGTGTCAGAAACCGCGCCGTTTTCTCTGCGGTCGAAAAGACATCATCTGACGCAACGGGCTGGGTTGGCGTCGGTGTGGGCGTAGGCGTTGGTGAGACAGTCGGCGTTGGTGTCGGCGTTGGTGTCGGCGTGTTGCCGCTCGGAGGGTTGGAGTTTCCGCCGCCGCCACCACCGCCGCTACACGCTGCGAGGACAGTGAGCGATGCTGCCGAGAATATTACAAATTTACGGAAACGACCGCCGCGGTTCGCCATGTTCCACCACCCAAAATCACAACCTTGTGTGCGATTAAGGGCGGCAAAGTTTTAAGAAATCTTACGCAGCTGTTTACGATTTGAGGTAAACCGAAAACGTGATCGCCTAGTCAAACACACTGGCCGTTTGCGGGTCTGACCAGTTCGGGTCGGTCAGCGCAGCCCGTATGTCGCAATGGGTGAGCCATTAAAAAAGCCGGGCATGTGCCCGGCTTTCTTTGGATTTCGAACTGTCGAACGCGCTTAGTACACGCGGGCCTTCGGCTTGATGTACTCAATGTCGTTAGACATGGTGTAGGAGTGAACCGGACGGTAATCGATGGTGACATTACCCAGTTCATCACACCATGCGAGCGTGTGCTTCATCCAGTTATCGTCATCACGATCAGAGAAGTCCTCACGGGCGTGTGCGCCGCGGCTCTCCGTACGGTTGACCGCGCCGTTCACGGTGACAGCTGCCTGTGCGATCAGATTGTCGAACTCAAGGGTTTCCATGAGGTCGGTGTTCCAGATCATGCCACGGTCAGACACTGCGATATCCGGAATGCCTTTATAGACTTCTTTGATCGCTTCAACGCCTTCAGACAGGATCTCACCGGTACGGAAGACCGCACAGTTTGCCTGCATGGCTTTCTGCATCTGAAGACGCAGGTCAGCCGTTGGCGTGCCGCCGGACGCGTTACGGTATTTGTCGAGACGTGTAAGCGTATTCTCGCCCGTGCTCTCGGTGAATTCTGGCTGAGATGCGCCAGCTTCGGTGGTTGCACCAAGGCGAAGGCCCGTTGCACGACCAAAGACCACGAGGTCGATAAGAGAGTTAGAACCCAGACGGTTCGCGCCGTGTACGGATACACAAGCCGCTTCACCCACAGCGTAGAGACCTTCAACGATCGCATCCGGATCGCCGTCTTTCAGGGTCAGAACTTCGCCGTGATAATTGGTCGGAATACCGCCCATATTGTAGTGAACCGTTGGCAGAACCGGAATTGGTTCTTTGGTTACGTCCACACCCGCGAAGATTTTCGCAGACTCAGAAATACCTGGCAGACGCTGATGCAGAACAGCCGGATCAAGGTGGTCGAGGTGCAGATAGATATGGTCTTTATGCTCGCCAACGCCGCGACCTTCACGGATTTCCATCGCCATACAGCGGGAAACAACGTCACGTGAGGCAAGGTCTTTCGCATTCGGCGCATAGCGTTCCATGAAACGCTCGCCCTCAGAGTTACGAAGAATACCGCCTTCACCGCGTGCACCCTCAGTGATGAGGCAGCCCGCGCCGTAAATGCCGGTTGGGTGGAACTGAACGAATTCCATGTCCTGAAGCGGAAGACCTGCACGCAGAACCATTGCGTTGCCGTCACCCGTACAGGTGTGGGCAGATGTACACGAGAAGAAGGCACGGCCATAACCGCCGGTCGCCAGAACCACTTTCTGAGCGCGGAAACGGTGCAGTGTACCGTCATCCATTTTCAGAGCCGTGATACCGCGACATACGCCATCATCATCCATGATGAGGTCGAGCGCGAAATACTCGATGAAGAACTCAGTGTCCTGTTTTACGCACTGACCATAAAGCGTGTGAAGGATAGCGTGACCGGTACGGTCAGCTGCGGCACAGGTACGCTGTACCGGTGGGCCTTCACCAAAGTTCTGCATATGGCCGCCAAACGGGCGCTGATAGATTTTGCCTTCTTCTGTCCGGCTGAACGGCACACCATAGTGCTCCAGCTCGTAAACAGCGGCAGGTGCTTCACGCACCAGATATTCAATCGCGTCCTGGTCGCCCAGCCAGTCAGACCCCTTAACGGTGTCATACATGTGCCAGCGCCAGTCATCCGGGCCCATATTCTTAAGGGAGGCAGCAATGCCGCCCTGAGCCGCAACGGTGTGCGAACGCGTTGGGAAAACCTTGGTCACACATGCCGTTTTCAGGCCGGCTTCGGCGCTGCCGAGAGCGGCGCGAAGGCCAGAGCCACCAGCACCAACGACGACAACGTCATAAGTGTGATCAATCCAGGTATAAGTCATCTGTTCAGCCTCTTATCGGTTGTTCTGCTTAAGCGCCCAGTCCGATCCGGACGATGGAATAGGCCGCAGCAGCGAACAAAGCGATGGATACAAATGTGTTCAGCATGAGCAGAACAGCGCGGGTGGTGTGCTTGGCGATATAGTCTTCAATCACGACCTGCATACCAAGACGCATGTGATAGAAAGCTGCGCCGGTGGTCAGCAGAAAAAGGATCGCCACGAGTGGGTTGGACACATAGTCCACTGCGCCCTCATAACCGCCCTGAATGGCGCACATCAGCGTCAGAAGGGAGAGAGGGACGAGAACGATCAGCGCAATTGCGGTGACACGTTGTTTGATGAAGTGACCAGCGCCTTCTTTGGCAGAGCCAAGGCCACGAACGCTGCTCAGCGGTGTACGGATAGATTTCCCAGCCATTTTAGAACTCCACCACGCTAGTCAGAATGTAAGCCCATACGACAGCCGTTGCGACAGCGGCGAAAATAATGGTCATCCATGCGGTGACATTCGCAAAGCCCGGCGCATAGCCTTTGCCAGCGTCCCAGAACAGGTGACGAATGCCATTTGCGAGGTGGTACATCACAGCAGCGGTGAAGCCGATCTGGACAAGCAGGCCGATTGGTGAGCCAATAATACCCGCATAAGTTTCGTACGCGCTTTCGCCCATGGTGATTGCGATCAGCCATCCGACGATCACAAAGGTTCCGAGATACAATGCGATGCCCGAAGCACGGTGGAAAATGGAAGTTGCCATGGTGACATGCCACTTCCAGTTCATGATGTGCGGTGACAACGGACGTGTGTCGTTCCAGTCGTTTGCCAATTCGGCCCCCTTGAGATCCGGTATGTGTGTGGTTCAGGTTCTAGAATTCAAATCAATATAGTCAATGTCTTGGTGAAATATGTCTCTTCGTGAAATCACATTTTCTTCGTTTTGTCTCGTTGTGTCCGTGTTCAGTGCGGCCTCAGCGACGGCGCAGACCTCAATCATGGACATTGTCGAAGAGTATGAGGCCTTAGTTCTGGAGTATTCTCCGGACGCGCGTGCCCGTGAAACCGGGGTTGCAGCATCTGAATGGCCGGATTTGACACCTCAGGGCGCGCTTGAAGCACAGCGCGAACTCACCAGACTTTATGACCTCCTCAATAGCATGGATAGCGAGGCATTATCCGAACAGGACAGTCTTAATCGCGCAATTCTCGCTACGCAGATATCAGACTATTTGACGACATTCGTACTGGATGAAGAACGCATGCGCATTGGCGGGCATACCGGGTTCCAGCTGGAAGTGACCTATGGCATTTCGCGCACCGTGATTCGAAACGAAGCTGATGTTGTTGCCACCATTGCGCGCCTGAATGCCGTGCCAGCCTATCTTGATGATGTGCGCGCCAATTTAGAGCGCGGCCTTGTCGAGGGCTTTGTGGCGTATGAAGACCCGCTGAAAGACAGCACGGATCAGCTCCGCGCGCAGGTGGATGCCCCGATTGAAGAGACGCATTTCTTTGCGCCCTTCCTCAGCCTGCCGGACAATATCTCTGAGGACCGACAGGCTGAACTCACCGAAGAGGCGCGCGCAGCCACGCAGATAGCTCAGGGCGCCTTTGCCGACATTCTGACCTTCCTTGAAGAGGATTATGCCCCGCATACGCGAGAGTTGCCGGGCATTGGCACGGTTCCGGGCGGGGAAGCGTATTATCAGACGGTGCTTGTCCTTCACACAACGCGCGAAGACCTCACCCCGCAAGCCGTCCATGAGATTGGCCTTTCAGAAGTGGCCCGTATTCGTGGCCAGATGGATGAGATCATCGAAGAGGTCGGCTTTGAGGGCAGTTTTGAAGAGTTTCTCGCCTTTCTGCGCACAGACCCGCAATTCTATGCGCAGACCCCAGAAGAGCTGATGATGCGTGCTGCACGCATCGCCAAGGATCTCGACTATTATATGCCCGGCTATTTCGGCGTGCTGCCGCGCCAGCCTTATGGCGTTGTGCCAGTGCCAGAGGCCATCGCCCCTGGCTTTTCAACCGGGCTCTATTTTCCGGCCGATATGGATCAGGGCCAGGCCGGCGAATACTGGGTGAACACCTATGCGATGGACCAGCGCCCGCTCTATGAACTGCCCGCACTTACTGCGCATGAGGCTGTGCCGGGCCACCATCATCAGATTGCCCTCATGCAGGAATTAGAGGGCGTGCCGGAATTCCGCCGTAACTTCTTCTCCACTGCCTTTATTGAAGGCTGGGGGCTGTATTCTGAAACACTGGCCGGTGAAATGGGGCTTTATAAAACGCCTTATGAGCGCTTCGGTAAGCTGTCTTACGAGATGTGGCGCGCCTGCCGTCTGGTCGCCGATACAGGCATGCATGCCATGGGCTGGACGCGGGAAGAGGCCGAAGCCTGCTTCCTTGAAAATACCGCGCTTGCGCCGCTCAATATCGAAACCGAAGTCACCCGCTATATCAGCTGGCCAGGCCAGGCGCTTGCCTATAAAATTGGTGAGCTGACCATACTGGGCCTGCGTGATGAAGCGCGTGAAGCACTTGGACATGATTTCGATATCCGCGCATTCCATGACGAAGTTCTGGGGCAGGGCACTTTGCCGCTTGGCCTTCTGGAAACCCGCATCCGCGCCTGGATTGAAGAACAGGCGGGGGAGTAATCCCACGCCTGCGGTATGACCTTATACTTTCGGTATGAACGCGCCGGGTTTTCCTCTTCCTCCAGATTTTGCCGAGTATAAAACCCGGACAGAACGCTATATCGAACAGGCCAGCTGGTTTCCGTTTCAATGGGGGCGGCCCCTTGGCGCGAAAACGCCAGAGGGCATGCCGACAGATTTCTTCAGGTATGATGCGCGCCGCTTTACGCGAATGATTGAGCGCGCCGAGCATATGCTCCGATGCCTCATCATCTGGCTGGCTTATCTGACCCTTCATCGCGTCGAGACAGAACGCCTTTCAGACTTTGCCTGCCCCTGCAGATTGCCTTTTGGCGGAGGCGGTTCCGGGGCCGCTTCAGCGCCCAATCATCCGGATATGATCGCCCGCGGTATTCCGGTATATGAGCCGCGCCTTCCTGCCTTTCGCATCAGCCTGCCAGATGGCGAAGTCGTTCGCCCCTTTGGGGTAGAGGGCGGTAGGGCGGTGGGGGATGGGCGTTCTGTGCGCACGCCGAGGCCTCGGAATGACGCCATATTGTCGTCCGGCCTGTTGATTATGCGGCTTGAACGGCTGGGGGATATTCTGGACAGCATTGAGCCCCGCGCCATGCGCTTGGCGCAGGTCTGGGTCGGGCGTCTGGTGTCAGGCGAGACACCGTCTGTCGACCCCGCAAGCGACATCAAAGTCCCGGCGCAGTGTTGGGGCACATCTTCGAAAAACCAAAGGCCAGACGTTCTTAGCGATGACAGGTACGAAATTCTGCCGCTGAAAACGCATGACCCACCGGATGCACTTTTGAAAAATGCATCGAAAGAGGTCTGTGACGACTTAACCGCCTTACATGATGTCGCCCTGCGCGCCGCAGCCGCTTTCAATGCGCACTGTGGTTAGCAGTGCACGACAATTTCCCTCATCCCAATCCTTCTCCCTCTGGAGAAGGGTTTTTCCGCATTCAGGCGGGCCTGTTTTTCATATTCCTCGCTTAACCATTCTGTGGCAGATTGCGCCTGAACGCGGTCAGGGGAGGGGCAACCATGATCACAACGGGTTCAGTTCTAACACTGTTTCTGGCCAAGGCCTTTGGCGGGTATATGCTTGCAGCGGGGCTTTCCGGCCTGACAATGCGCAAGCGCTGGGTAAAAATCATTGACGAGATGAAGGCGAGCGCCGCCATCTCTTATCTTGCGGGCATAGTTGTTTTCGCCATTGGGTGCTGTGTGGTTGGTTTTCACAGCTTTTGGACCGACCCGCTGGCTGTGCTGATCACGCTGATCGGCTGGGGCGCTATACTGGAAGGCGTTCTGTTTTTGGTGATGCCCGGGCTGATCCTGCAATACAGCGCGTCTTTGCTGCGTCCTGCGGCGGTCCCGTTTATCGCCGGGCTGGCCGGTGGTGCAGGGCTGGCACTTTTCATTGTCGGCCTGTTCGGTCGTGTGAGCTGAAGCCATGGGATTGGTAATTCTCACAATGGCCGTTATTTTACCGGCCATTCTTCTGACGGGCTGGTTCATTTTCCGCAACTGGCCATGGTTCATGATCTGGGCGGTCTTATGTTTTGCGATCACCCAGTTCTGGTTCTCTTCGGCCGATAGTGCGAAAAGCCTGGCCGCGATCATATTCTATGTGCAGGCCGGGGCTTCGGTGCTCGGCGGGGCGGCGCAGGGCATTAGATTGGTACTGATGGGGGAGGTGCCCTTCTCCTTTCTGGATGATGACATTAAGTGAGGGAGCCCTGACAGGAGACCCGTTTCATGCGCCTCACTATTGTTGAAACCGGATTGCCACCAGAAGACATTCGGGACGATTATCCGGGCGGATATCCGGTCATGTTTGAGGCGTTGTTTGCGAAGTCTGACCCGGAGATGACGTTTGAAACGGTCTCTGTGGTGAAGGGCGATGCGCTGCCTGATCCGGAAGGTCTGGAGGCTATTCTGATCACCGGGTCTGCCTTTGGCGTTTATGATGAAACGCCATGGATGCGCCCGCTAAAGGAATGGATTGGCTTTGCGGCTGAACAGAAAGTGCCGATGATTGGCATTTGTTTCGGTCATCAGGTCATCGCAGATGCGCTGGGCGGCGATGTGCGCAAGTCAGACAAGGGGTGGGGGCTTGGCCGCCATACCTATCAGGTGGAAACCCAGCCTGCATGGATGGGCCCAGACGCACGAGACACCTTCTCCGTCGGCGTGAGCCATCAGGATCAGGTGCTCGCTCCGCCAGCAGATGCGACAATACTGGCGGGAAATGAGTTCGCACCGCATGCGGCGCTCATCTATTCACGCGGACCTATTTTGAGTTTTCAGGGACATCCCGAGTTTGATGATAAATTCCTGACCGACCTTTATGAGGCCCGCAAGGGCAGGCCATTGTCTCAGGCGCAGGTGGATGACGCGCTTTCGAGCTTCAAAACGCCCGATGACAATGACCTGATGGCTCGCTGGATGGTGAGTTTCCTCAAATCATCCTAGGCGGCCAGTTCACCTGACATGATCTTCACCTGTTCGGTGGAGTCCTTGATCAGGTTTGTGGCCTGCGCAATGCCGTCCACACCTTGGGAGATATTGGTGATGGCGGTCGTGGCATCACGCATATTGTCAGAAATATCGCGTGTGACGCAGGCCTGCTCTTCTACCGCGCCAGAGATGGACACGGCGATGCTGTTCACCTGGGCGATCACGTCAGCAATTGCTGATATAGCGGCGACAGCATTGTCGGTGGAGGTTTGAACGGCCAGAATCTGACCGGAAATTTCCTCCGTGGCACGCGCGGACTGACCCGCCAATGCCTTAACTTCGCCGGCGACAACGGCGAAGCCGCGGCCCGCATCACCTGCGCGGGCTGCCTCGATGGTGGCGTTTAACGCCAGCAGATTGGTCTGTTCTGCAATATCGGAGATCAGTTTGATGACCTGTCCGATTTCGCGTGCAGAACCAGAAAGAGAAGAGATTGCCTCATTGGCCGTGTTGACCTTGTCGACCGCTTCGCTCGACACAGACCCTGCGCGGGCAACCTGTTGCGAAATCTCTTCAACAGAGGTTGCAAGCTGGCTGCTGCCTGCGGCGACATTCTCGACATTGTTCGAGGTTTCGCGCGCTGCGGCAGAGGCTTCGGTGATCTGAGCGGCCGCGTTTGTCACGGCTTCGAGGATTTTGGCGAGGTCGGTATCGACATGCTGTGAGGTCTCGGCGCGCTTGCGGCGAGCCAGAACCTGCGCAGTAATGTCTGTTGCGAATTTGACGACTTTGAACGGGCGACCATTCATGTCGAAAATCGGATTGTATGTCGCCTGAATGAAGATCTCTTTATTGCCTTTGCCGAGGCGGCGATATTCAGCCGACTGGAATTGACCGGCCTTCAGCTGACGCCAGAAATCGGTATAGGCCGTGCCCTGATCTTCGGGTGCAACGAACATGGAGTGGTGGCGGCCCACAATCTCATCGAGGGCGTAGCCAACGGCATTGCAGAAATTCTCGTTCGCATCGAGGATTTTGCCATCCAGGTCGAAATGGATCACCGCCATGGAACGGTCAATCGCGTTCACCTGGCCCTGGTCGCCAGCGCTTTTGAGCTTTTGAGCGGTGATATCGGTCGCGATTTTGATCGCGCCGGTAACCTGCCCATCGGAATTGATGAGTGGGTTATAGCTGGCCTGAATCCAGATTTCCTTGCCCGCTTTGGTGAAGCGGCGGAATTCTGAGGCGAAGAATTCGCCCTGGGCGATCCGTTGCCAGAAGTTTTTGTAATCGGAAGATGAGCGGTCTTCCTGAGAGAGGAACATTGAGTGGTGCTGACCCACTATTTCGGATAGCTCATATCCCACAGCATCAAGAAAATTTTGGTTGGCATCCACAATGGTGCCGTCTGGTTTGAATTCGATGATTGCCTGTGAACGGTGAAGTGCTTTCAGCCGCGTGGCGTTCTGGTCTGTTTGTTTAAAAGTTAATCGCATCATTTAGCCCTTTTATTTTGTATTTTCTCAAAGAGCGCTCCGACGAAGAGCTGAGGAGTGTTTACAGTGTAAAGGATTGCCTGAGGCTTTTTGCGCCTTCCGGAATTTTTAAAGGCCGATTAACGGAAAATGGCGGCTCACAAGGAGCCGCCAAATGGAAAGTTTCTGATTTTCAGATCGTTAGGCAATCTAAGATGGTAAATCCCCTAACGTGCCCGTCATTTACGACCTTGGTCGATTTTAACCAGCTAAAGATGCAGATCGTGACTTCACTTTCTGCGTGGAGGTCTGAATTTCACGGGTCGCATCTGCAATAGAATTGATGCCGCGATTGATGTTGGTGACCGCATTGGTCGCCTCAGACATGTTCGCAGAGATATTGCGTGTGACCACGGCCTGTTCTTCAACCGCGCCAGAGATGGAGACGGAGATTGAGCTCACGTCTTCAATGACTTTTGCAATCGCAGAGATCGATTCAACGGCTTCTCTCGTCATATCCTGAATGGAGGAAATCTGTTGGCCGATCTCTTCACTCGCGCGGGAAGATTGAGTCGCCAGCTGTTTGACTTCGCTGGCAACGACCGCAAAGCCGCGCCCCGCATCGCCTGCACGAGCGGCCTCAATTGTGGCATTCAGGGCGAGCAGGTTTGTCTGTTCTGCGATGTCAGAGATCAGATTGATGATTTCGCCAATCTGATCAGCCGATTTTGCGAGCATGTCGAAACGTGCACCAGCCTGGCTGGCTTCGTTCACGGCATGTCGGGAGATGTCCAGCGCCTTGGTGGCTTCAGTTGAGATCTGCTCAACCGAAGAGGCCAGCTGGGCAGAACCATGAGCGACGTTCTCAACGCTGGAAGCAGTTTCAGAAGATGCCATTGCGGCTTCTTCTGCCTGTCCTGCGGCGTTGCGAACGATTTGTTCGATCTCAGAAAGCTCGCGGTCGATTTCTTTGGAGGTTTCGCCACGCGCCAGGCGCGCTTCGACCTGAGACGTCACATCGGTCGCAAACTTGATGACCTTGTACACCTTGCCGGCATAATTCTGGATGGGCGTGTAAGTCGCCTGAATATAGACGGCCTTGCCAGACTTCGACATGCGTTTGTACTCGCCGATTTGAGGAATACCGGCGCGAAGATCGTCCCAGAATTTCTCATAGCTGGCATTCTGATCTGCTTTGTCGATGAACATAGCATGTTTTTTGCCTATAATCTCGCTCACGGGATAGCCGACGGTTTTGCAGAAATTCTCGTTTGCTTCTAGAATGTTTCCGTCACGGTCAAAGTGGATCACAGCTTGTGATTCATTGATCGCCATCAGCGTGCCGGCGTCGATAGAGGTTTTGCGCTTACGCTCGGAAATGTCTGACGCGACTTTGATAATGCCGGTGACATTGCCGTCTTTATCTTTGATCGAGTTATAGCTCGCCTGAATCCAGACGGACTTGCCATCCTTTGTGATCCGACGAAACTCTTCTGACAGGAATACGCCCTCGCGAAGTGAACGCCAGAAGTCTCGATATTCGTCAGTTTTTGCTTCATCCGGATCCACGAACATTCGGTGATGCTGACCAACAACCTGAGATAGCTCATATCCCATAAGCTTCAGGAAGTTCTCATTGGCATCTACAATCGTGCCATCTGGATTAAATTCAATAACAGCTTGTGAAAGCGAAATGGCTTTCAGCTTTGCGTCGGCGGAATTTGAACTGCGCAGAGATTTGAACATTCTGTCACCCGTCTAAGGTTTGTTTTATGGCCCGTACGGTAACTGAAAAGGTTTACGATGAAGTTGACTTGATTAAATAATTAGGCGTTCATCCGTGACGGTTTTGAAACTGATCAGGCAGCAATAGAGGCGGACATTTGTTTGAGCTTGTTTGCCGTTTCCTGAATGTCCTGAATGGATATCGAAATGGCCTCAAAACTGTCAGTAATGTCTGTTACCGCTTTGCTGGCGTGTGACATGTTTCCGGAAATGTCACTCGTCACAGCGGCTTGCTCTTCCATAGTGCCAGCAATGGACATGGAAATGTCGTTCACACCGCGAATGACCTCTTCAATAGAAAGAATTGCTTCTGAAGCTTCTCGCGTCGCGTTCTGAACAGTTTGAATTTGACTGGTTATTTCGCCGGTAGCATTTGCGGATTGTGAGGCAAGTTGTTTCACTTCGCTGGCCACGACAGCAAATCCTTTTCCCGCTTCGCCCGCACGTGCGGCCTCAATTGTCGCATTTAGCGCGAGTAGGTTGGTTTGTGCGGCAATGTCTGAAATCAGCTTCACGACGCTGTTGATCTGTTCGGCGCTGTTTGTGAGGCTGTTTATGAATTCAGTTGCCGTCCGGGATTTGGAAACCGCCTCTCCGGACACCTTTTCTGCCTGGCTCAGTTGTTGAGATATATCCTGAACCGAGGCTGCAAGCTGGCTGCTGCCGGAGGCGACATTCTCAACGCCGCTGGCGGTGTCGCGGGATGACGCCAGAGAGGTTTTGATCTGATCGCTCACCTGATCAATAGCCTCCTGGATGCGAGACAGATCACCATCAATTTCGCGAAGGGCAAGGCGGCGTTTGACGCGCTCAGTTTCGTCAGTCGCGAATTTGACGACTTTGAAGACTTTGCCGTCTTGGTCGAAAATCGGATTATACGTCGCGTTGATGTAAATATCACGGTCGCCTTTGGCTTTACGCTTATATTCAGCAGATTGGAATTCGCCGTGTCTTAGCGCCTGCCAGAACTTTTCGTATTCAGCACCCTGATCATCTTCATAGACCAACATGGAGTGGTGGCGACCTTTTATCTCCTCCAGTGTGTAGCCAACCGCATGAAGGAAGTTGTCATTCGCGAAAAGAATTTCACCCTCGGGTGTGAAGTGGATAACGGCCTGAGAGCGGTTCAACGCTGCGATCTGGCCAGCATTTTCTGCAGAGATAATTTTTTCCGCAGTTGTGTCGGAGGCGATTTTCATGACGCCGACAACCTGACCATCATTATTGAGGATTGGGTTGTAGGATGCCTGGATCCAGACATCTTTACCACCTTTGCCAATGCGTCGGTATTCAGCTGACTGAAATTTGCCCGCTTTCAATGACGCCCAGAAAGCTTTGTATTCCGGAGCTTCGCGTTCTTGCGGCGTGACGAAAAGTGAGTGATGTTTTCCTAAGATTTCGTCAAGCGAATATCCAACCGTTTGAAGGAAATTACTATTCGCGTATCGGATCACCCCATCCGGTGAAAACTCAATAATTGCCTGCGACTGATCAAGCGCCGCCATACGGGCGGAGTCGTCTAGTCCCTTTGACGTTTTTTTTCCTAGCATCCCCTTGGATCTCCCAGCTCTGTTTGGACAAGTTGTCGCAGACCTGAGTTAAGAATACGTATAACTTAGCGTTTTTTAAACGAGTTCATAAAAACTCAGAGGTGTATTATTTCGTATAAGAAGCCGAAAGTGCTTCAGTTACACGTCCCAATCTGGTCGCGATTTCGATGCAATGAAGTGGAATGTTGGTCTATTTTTGTTTAGGCAGGCGGTTCGAAACTACCCATCCGGCGAGCTGATAGCCTGCCGACAGAAGAACAAATAGCCCCGTTAGCTGATGGGAAATGACAAAACTGACGACTGCGATGGCGATGCAGGCAAGGTCCAGCCGGTCTTCGCTCATTAGAAGCCCCATGGGTTGGCGGACCTCTGAAACGCGTTTGAGTGTGGTTTGATAGAGCCCATTCATGGTGGGCGGGCCAAACACATCCTGTAAGGCCCGCGGTTCCATAATGCCCGTCAGCTCACACAAATCAGATGCGCGGGCACGGCCTTCAGTGACGGCCTGCTTGCGCGCACCTGTGCCGATGAGGCTGACAATCGCCGACAGGGCGACGGCGATGGCAAAAATGGGTTCAGCAGATCCGAGCATTACCGGGATTTGGGGACGGCAGCCCAGTAATCAAAGTCCAGAAGCACGTCTGGAAGATATTTTCCGTCTTCGCCTTTGTACGGATAGTCGGCGCATGGCTTGTCTTTGGTTGCCACAAGTCGAAGGCGCAGCGCACCAACCGTGTCAGACAGGTCTGCCTTATCCAGCACTTCTGACCAGGCATGTATGGTATCACCTGAGAAGAGCGGGTTGCAGTGTGTGCCGCCATTGATGGCGATCATCTGACCGGCATTTGCAAGGCCATTAAAGGCGAGGCTGCGTGCGGTGGAAATGACGACCCCGCCATAGATGAGGCGTTTGCCGAAACGACCTTTTGCCTGTTCGAACTGGTTGAAATGCACTTTAGCCGTATTCTGATAAAGACGTGTTGCCGTCTGGTGTTCAGATTCTTCAATCGTCATGCCATCGACATGGTCGATTTGCTCGCCAATCTCATAGTCCTCGAAGAGGTGAGGGCTGCCAGCGAGTTCGGTATCATAGCTGGCATAGTCTGCGCCGGCGCTGAGTTGGTCGGCAGGAACCACTTTCGGAAGGTCCGGAAGGACGGCTTCAGGCGCAGGGTTGGAGGCGTCTTTCTTATTGACCATCACCCAGCGCACATAGGTCAGAACGGTTTCGCCATTTTGGTTTGTGCCGGTGGTGCGCACATAAACCACACCGGTTTTTCCGTTGGAGTTTTCTTTGCGGCCAATCACTTCAGACGTCGCAAAAAGTGTGTCACCCGGGAAGACGGGGGCCAGAAACTTGCCATCGGCATAGCCAAGGTTTGCCACAGCATTCAGTGAGATATCCGGAACCGTTTTGCCGAACACCACATGGAAGACGATAAGCGGATCGATAGGTTGGCGGTCGAAACCGGCAGCTTCAGCAAACGGTGTTGAAGAATAAAGCGCATAGCGCGAGCCGGTGAGGGAGCGATAAATCGCGAGATCGGCTTCGTTTACCGTCAGAGGCGTTGCGTGTTTCAGGACACGGCCAATGGTGAAGTCTTCAAAGTAATTGCCGGAAAATGATTTCATGTCGCTGACCCCGATACGCGTTTGTTTGTCTTTCTTTAAAGACGTTCAACAAGGAAAGCGTACGGGCTGTCAATCAGGTGTCAGGTCAGCATGAACAATATTTGATTATATACACTGGTCGCGGTTTCGGATCGGGAAATGAGATCAAGCGCATTGTCACGAATGGAAGGGGCGTGCGTTTCTGCGAGTGGCGCAATCACGGCGCCAAAAATCATCACGGCCACGAGCTTCATCTGAAAGCTCTGGAATAATCCACGCCCGAAAGAGAAGAGTTTGGCTAATGGCCATGCCAGGACAAAATAGAGTAGCGCGCTCGCCATCCCCGCTGCCCAGGCAGTTGCGGTGATTTCCATGGGTTGGTCTCCCTAGTGAGACTTGTCTACAGCGAAGTTGTTAACAGATGGCTCGAAAAAATTATTACATTTTCATCGAGTTCGAGATCAGAACCGCAAAAAAACGCTTTATCCACAGGCAAGGCGGGACAAAATTCCATAATTCTACCGGTGTCATGAAAAAAGCTGCTCAAACTTCTTTTCGGGCATAGTAGGTGCGAATTCTATTCCAAAACGTGCGGTTGCCTTCGTTGAAGCTGCGAGTTTCGCTGATCACGAGCGCGTGAGGGCGTACAATTTTCTCAAAAAAACGGCCCGGACTCTACTTGTTAGGAAATAACATCCGTGCAATGTGACGCTATAACCTAACGGGGTATTGGATGAAATATATTAGCTGGCTACCACTCGTGTGCGCATTCGCCGGAACGGCTGTCGCACAGGCGCCTGATGAAGAGCTGCGAGAGAATACAATTATTGTCACCACGCCGGGCGCAGAGCGCACCGCAGGTGAGCTGATCTCTAATGTGACGGCGGTTGGCCGCGATGAGCTGGTTGCCGATTTGCAGGGCACGCTGGGCGATACGCTAGACAAACAGCCAGGTGTGTCGACGACGTTTTTCGGTGCGGGCTCTAGTCGCCCAATCTTGCGCGGGCTTGGTTCGGAGCGCGTACTTGTTCTGACAAACGGGCTCGGCGTGATTGATGCGTCAGCGGCGTCTCCTGATCATCAGGTCAGTTCTGACGGTATCGATGCTGAGCGCGTTGAGATTCTGCGTGGCCCTGCTGCGCTGGCGTATGGCGGTCAGGCCATTGGCGGCGTCGTCAATGTGATTGATGGGCTGATTGTTGAAGATCTGCCGGAAGAGGCGGTCAGTGGACAGCTCTATTCAGCTTATAACAGCGTGAATGACGGCAGCGAAATCGCAGGCCGTGGCCAGTTCACTTTTGGCGATTTCGTACTGACCCTGTCTGCGTCTCAGCGCGATTTTGATGATTACGACATTCCGGGGTTTGCCGAGTCTGAGGCTTTCCATGAAGCCGAAGGTCATGAAGACCATGACGAGGAAGACCATGAAGACGAAGAAGATCATGAGGAAGAAGAGGAAATTCGCGACACGCTGACGAACTCCTTCCTGTCGACGAACACTTATTCTGCGGGTCTGTCTTACATCTTTGAAAATGGCTATGTGGGCCTCGCCGTGCGTCGTCAGGAGTCTGAATATGGCTTGCCGGGTCACAGCCATGATCATGAGCACGAAGAAGATCACGAAGACGAGGAAGATCATGATCACGAGGAAGAAGAGCATGCTGACGAGAATGCTTTCATCGACCTCGAACAGACCCGCATTGATCTGCAGGCTGGTCTTCGTTTCCAGGATGGTATCGTCCGCGCGATTGATGCTCGCTTTTCAGCATCCGATTATGAGCACGCTGAATATGAAGCACCGGGTGAAATCGGAACGCAGTATTTCAGTGAAGGCTATGAAGGCCGCGTAGAGCTGGATCATGCTTTTGGCGAAGTCTTCGGTACGGCAGGTCTTCAATTCTCCAGCACGGAATTCCGCGCTGATGGTGAAGAGGCCTTCATCACGCCGACAGATTCAGAAGAGCTGAGCCTGTTTGTTTATGAAACCCGCGAATGGGAAAACGGCTTCGGTGTTGAGGGCGGTGCGCGTCTGGAAAACGTCTCGCGTGACAATGAGGTCTATGGCGAGCGGTCGTTTGACCTGCTCAGCGGGTCCATTGGTGTTCACCAGCACTGGGAGAACGGCTTCTTTATTGGGGCGCAAATCTCACTGACAGAACGTGCGCCAAACCAGAGCGAGTTGTTTGCGGATGGCGCACACCTTGCGACGGATCAGTATCAGGTGGGTAATCCAGACTTCGATGCCGAGCAGGGGCTCAACTATGAGGGCACAGTGCGCTGGCAGGATGACAATCTGAGCCTTGGTCTGAACCTGTTCCATACTGAGTTTGATGGCTTTATCTTCCTGACGCCGGGCGAAACACTGGTCGACGGTGTGCTGGTTGATGAAATCGATGAAGTCGCTGTTTATCTGTTCGCGCAGGAAGATGCGGACTTCAATGGTGGTGAGATTTACGGCTCCTACCATCTCGAAGAGGGGCCTTTGGGTGCGCATTGGGATGTGAAGGCCAGCGTGGACTTTGTGAATGCAGAGCTCGCAAGCGGAGACAATGTTCCGTATCTGCCGCCTGTCACCATCAATACGGATATCAGCGCTGACTGGGGCGCATTCGATGCCGGTATTGGCCTTGTACATGCGGCTGCTCAAAATCAGACGGGCGAAGGCCTTCTGGATACCGATGGCTATACGACGGTCGACCTGACTGCGGGTTATGATCTGGCTGGTTGGGTTCCAAATCTCGATACCGCACGTGTCTTCCTGCAGGCCCGCAATCTGACAGATGAAGAGGTGCGTTATTCGACCTCTGTGCTGAAAGACGCGCTTCCAGCACCGGGACAGAATATCCGCGTAGGTTTCTCTGCGGAGTTTTGAGGCCTATTCGGAAAAGTGATGGTCCAGCCATTCGAGGAATGGCGACCAGTCTTCCGGCGTGATGCCATGCGTTCCCGGCCTGAATTGAAAGGCTAGCGTGGCATCGGGCTGGAAATCATTGAGGTTGCGAGCTGAAAAGGGTTCAGCACCCAGCAGCTCGTAAACTTCTCCGGCAGCACGTGCCGCTGAGAATGTGCCGCGCGGGTCTGCCCAGCGATCTCGTGCTGAATTCCCCAGCAGAAGCGGGCGAGGCGCCATGAGTGACACAAGCGCGTGCTGGTCAAACGGCATGTCCGCTTCACGTCCGGCATAAAGCGCATAAGTGGGTGTGAACCAGTGCGGGAAGGTTTCTGTGATCTCTTCTATGCTTTCGCCGACATTATTCTTCTGAAGCGCTGCACCGCCCGTTCCGGACTGGTGAGAAATGACGCCAGCAATACGTTCATCCAGCGCGCCTGCCAGAAGTGAGGACTTCGCTGTACGCGAATGGCCAAACAGAATCACCCGTTCGGCATCCAGCGTATCGCTGGTTTCCACATAATCCATGATGCGGGACGCCACCCAGGACCAGACGCCAATCGCAGCATATGGGCCGTGTTCCATAGTGCCCTGACGGATAGAGCCTAAGGCTTCCATGCCTGTAATGGTGGAGTCCGGAACGACCATGCCCGGATAATATGCGCCAAAGGCAAAGCCGTGGTCGATAATCTCTTCAAGCGGCGGTGTTTCTATATACCGGCCGAAGATGAAATGGGCGAGCGAGGACATGACCGGATTGCTCATTTCGCAATAGTCCGGATAGCTGACGCCTTCATCCACTGTGACGCCTTCAAACGGCAGGGTCATTGTGTTCGGGCATGAGCCTGCGCCCAGAATGACGGGGTGCGGGCCGGGCGTGTTCGGAATGACAAAGTGCACATCCTGCACAAACTCATGAGCGCCAATTGTCAGTTTGAGCCGAACGGCTGTAAGCGTCGCTCGGCCGTCCAGAAGATCAGTTGTGATGACACCGTCAGAGAGGAGTTCGGCCTGAACCGGCTCAGGAATAGTGCCATAGACCTGACTGAGCAGCATATTGCGCCAGAAGGGGGCGCGTTCGTCCGTCCAGTCCTCTGCAGTGCGCACCTGATCCATAACGCCCATGGGTTCGAGAAGGTCGGGCTGAGGGCGTGTAGTCTCGGGCGTTGCGCTGACCTTGGGCAGCCCAACCGTGGAACAGCCCACCACCGCCAGAATGATGATGGTGGCGAGTATTCCTGCGATCCATTTTAGAATGCGCATGCCCGTTTTCCGCATTGTCTGATCCTCGTATGTTGGCTTTGCCTAACACACGTCTCTGCACAACTGCTTATCACAAACCTGCGCGCCCTATGTGAGCGCCGGATCAGACGATATCCAACAGGTTTTCGATTGGACGACCGAGCGCTGCCTTGTCGCCATTTATGCCGATCGGGCGCTGGATAAGGCGCGGATTTTCGGCCATGGCCGCATAGACTTCATCGTCGCTTGCCGTGTCTGGCAGCTCGAATTTTTTCGCATCCTTGTCGCGCAGGAAGGCACGCGGGCTGTCGGCGCCGAGCTTTTTAGCGATGTCGCGCAATTCATCCACGCTCAGCGCTTCGCTGACATTCATGTATTTGCGGACGTCATAGCTGATCCCTTTTTCGTCCAGCAGGACGAGGCCATTACGCGAGGTAGAACAGCTTGGGTTGTGAAGCACGGTATAGGTCATATCGGATGTCCGTTTGTCTTGATCGGTCAGCGGTGTGAATGGCGCGAATTGCGCGCCTATTCAAGGTCTGAGGCGATACCGTATCCGGTCATGCTCCAATAGACGATGCCGGGGACGTTCATTGCTTCGCTGAACAGAACCCATGCGCGCGTTGCAGTATCGTCGTCGCATGTGATGAGTGCCCAGAGATGCTCTTCCAATGGCGTCTCATCTACTTCCAGATATGTGTACAGGTCTGTCAGGTCGACCGCATAGCGGACACCGTCTACCGCCATTTCCCCGAAGCCTTCGCCATAATATCGCAGGACGGTGACAGTATCGCCCGGCGTCAAATCCAGTATTTCATCCTGCTCAGGATCATCCACAAGCCAGACCTGAATGCTGGTTTCGGTATTCACGCGCTGAGGCAGGGTCTGATTGGCGACGATAAAATAAAGGTCGTCGGTTTCTACGCGGTCATGATTCCATTGATGAATGGTCGCGCTCTGGTCCAGCGGGCAGGACAGATCTGGCGGGCCGGAGGGATCAGGCTCAAAGCGTGCGGGAAGAATGACATTGGCGCCTTCGACGGAGAAACCATCCGGATATTCGCCGGGCCATAGCTCATCCACATTCCAGTTTTCACCGTAATACCCAGAGACGACCTCAAGCGGAGGAATATCGGCGGGTGGAGAGCCTGCGGGACGAGAAGCTGTCGGGGCGTCTGTTGTTGGCTGGCAGGCGCAAAGCGTGAGTGCGAAAAGTGAGGCGTAAACTTGTTTCAATGTCGTCCCCCATAGACTTTCTGAACCAGACAGGCCTTCCATTCTGGTCGCGCCAGATAAGCCCTGCTAAACCAGCCATAAATCAGTTCGCAGGGAACTGAAATGACTGATAAACTGTTGGTCTGACAGACCTGTTTCAAAATCAAAACACTAAGGCTCAAAACCTGTATGTCTCAAGAACGCCGTAAATCCTCCGTCACAGTCCGTAATGCTGAGCTCGCCGACATTCCTGGCATCGTCGCTCTCACGGGCCGGATCTATAAGGATGAGCCACCCTACACACCGGGCATGATTCAGGGGCAGATCACCAAGTTTCCAAGCGGGCAGTTTGTTGTCGAATATGATGGCGATATTGTCGGCTATGCTGCCAGCTTCCGAATTTCCGAGCGCCTTTGTATGGGCGCTCACACCTGGGATTCCATCACCGGCGGTGGGTATGGCGCGCGGCACAGCCCGAAAGGGTCATGGCTCTATGGAATGGAAGTGTGCGTGGACCCGGATCGCCGGCGTCTGCGCATTGGTCAGCGCCTTTATGATGCGCGCCAGAGCCTGTGTGAATCCAGGGATATTAAAGGCATTGTCTTTGGTGGCCGCCTGCCGGGCTGGGCGCGTCGCAAACGCAAATATCCTGACCCTGTCGATTACGTAAAAGCGGTCGAAGAGAAGAAAATCACCGACCCGACTGTCAGCTTCCATCTGAAGCAGGGCTTTGAATGTATCGGCGTTCTGAAAGGCTATGCCCCGGATGATACGCCGTCGGGCGGTTTTGCGACCCATATGGTCTGGCGCAATCCGTATTACACCGATGATGCCAATCAGAAAAAGCCAAAGCACTTCCAGACAGAATCTGTGCGCATTTGTACGGTTCAGTTCCAGCAGCGCATGGTGAAGGACTTTGAAGAGTTCATGGGCAATGTGGAATACTTCACAGATGTCGCGGCGGATTATCGCTGTGACTTTGTGGTCTTCCCGGAGCTGTTCACGCTTCAGCTTCTGGCCTTTGAGGAAAAACGCCTGTCAGCTGTTGAGGCGATTGAAAGCCTCACCCAATACACGCCGCGTTTCGTGGATGAAATGCGCCAGCTCGCCATCAGCTATAATATCAACATTATTGGCGGGTCTCACCCGACCCGTACCGATGATGGCGATATTCAGAACGTGGCCTATGTCTTCCTGCGTGATGGCTCTGTCCATGCGCAGGAGAAAATCCATCCAACGCCGGATGAGCGCAGCTGGTGGGGCATTAAAGGCGGCGATGAGCTTCAGACCATTCTGACAGATTGCGGCCCGATTGGCGTTCTGATCTGCTACGATTCAGAATTCCCTGAACTGGCGCGTAAACTGGCCGATGAGGGTGCGCGAATTCTCTTCGTGCCATATTGTACAGACAGCCGTCCGGGCCATTTGCGCGTGCGCTATTGCTGTCAGGCGCGGGCGATTGAAAACCAGTGCTATGTCGTGACCTCTGGCAATGTGGGCAACCTGCCGAACGTTGAGAATATGGACGTGCAATATGCCCAGTCCGCCATTTTGACGCCGTGCGATCTGCCATTCGCGCGCGATGGTATCGCCGCGGAGGCCAGTGAGAATGTTGAGACGGTGATCATGTCTGATCTCGACCTTCAGGACCTGAACTGGGCACGGGCGGAAGGCAGCGTCCAAAACCTGCGCGATCGCCGCTTTGACCTTTACAAAACCCAATGGAAGGGCAGCTAGAGCATGCGCTTTTCGGGGAGTGATCTCGACTATCTCATTGCGACCGCCAAAGAGGCCGCAGCGAGCGAAATTCTCCCCCGTTTCCATGCCATTGCCGCAGCAGACATATCGGTGAAAGACCGGTCCATTGATGTGGTGACCGAGGCCGATACGCGCGCAGAAGCACTCATCAAGAAACAGCTCGCCGCTAAATTTCCCGGCGCGCTGATTGTCGGTGAAGAAAGCTATGAGGCCGATAAATCCATTATGGATGGTTTGGCTGAGGCAGACCTTGCTTTCGTGATCGACCCGGTAGACGGCACGATGAACTTTATTGATGGCCTTGCCATGTTTGGCACGATTATCGCCGTGGTCGCAAAGGGGGAAACCATTGCGGGCGTGCTGCATGACCCGGTTCAGAAGCAGCAGCTTCTGGCCGTGAAGGGCAGCGGCGCGTTTCAGCGTAGCGCGGATGGGGCTGAGGTGCGGGCTAAAACTCTGCCTGCTGCGCCAATCTCTGAGATGAAAGGGCTCTTTTCATGGAGCTTCTTTCCAGAACCTTTGCGTACCGAAATGCCGGGGCGTTTCTCTAAATTCCGGCATGGCCTTTCGACGAATTGTTCGGTGTTTGACTATTGGCTGCTGGCCATGGGCAAATATCATGTCATGGGCAATGCGGCCGGGCAGTTATGGGACCATCTGGCTGGCGTTCTGATCCATCAGGAAGCAGGCGGCTATGTCGTCCGATTTGGTGGCTCGCCTTATGATGCGACGTGCCGGGGCGGCAATGTTTTGTGCGCGCCGGACAAAGACAGCTGGGACGCGGTTATGCGCGAAGTTGTTGAACCACCGCGCTGATCGCCTCGTCAAACCGGCTCAAATCTTCTTCAAAAGTCGGGTTTTTATTCACGTCGAAGGCGGCAAAAGTCGGCAGCGGCTGCAGGTCGAAAAAGGCGAAATTGATGTGAAGCGGGGCGAGCAGATCATCAATTGAACGACCTGCGAACAGGCGCTGGGATGTGTCATCAAAGGCGGTTCGCGGTGCGTTCAGCGTGGCCGACAGCATATATCGGGTATCGCCCATCAGGCCGCCGGAGCCGTATTGCTTTGTCGGGTCTTTGCGCGACCGGCCATCGCCTTTGGCAAGGCGGCCATCCATGCCAGCGGTATACACCTCATCGAGGTATTTCTTGAGCGACCAGGGCGGCCCCATAGAATTGACCGGAAACTGAAGGAAGATCAGGTCGGCCCAAAGCTGGCTCTCTACCTCTTTTTCCAGATCATAGGCGTAGCATGTTTTGACGAGCCGTGTGGCAAAGCCTTCGCTTTCAAACGCCGCCCGGGCGCGAGAGAGATACATCTCATTCAGCTTGCCGGGTGAGGTCGGGAAAGGCTGGTGCCCATTGATGAGGAGGATGTTCTTCATGCGAGCAGCCGAACATGGCTGGCGTCTACATGCAACCGCGCAGGGGCGATGCGTTTAGAACGGGAGCGTTCCGGCAGTTTGCGCGGCAGACATGATCAGATCCTGCAGCCTGGCCGACTGCGTATTCAAATTGAAATGGTCCATTGCGCGGGCGCGGCCTGCTTCGCCCATTTGGCGGGTCCGGTCTGGATTGGCCATTAAACCGCTCAGCCGTTCTGCCAGCGCGTCAGCGTCGCGCTCTTCGACCAGATAACCAGTTTCGCCATTTACGACGCATTCGGGGATACCAGCATGGGCCGTCGCGGCGAGGGCGCAGCCCGCAAACATGGCCTCCATACAGACCATGGGCAGGCCTTCGGCGTCACCGGAGGCAGCGCGATTGGACGGTACGCAGACGATTGCGGCCTCTTCGAAATAGCGCGGCATGTCATCGGCCGGAATCCAGCCCGGAAGCTCGGCGTTTACGCCAGCCTCATTCAGAAGCGGAAGGAGTTTTGACTTCAGATCGCCATCACCCAGCAGGCGAATGCGCCAGTCCGACACGATGGCCCGGTCGATTTTGGTGAGCGCACGGATCAGGGTTTCAATACCTTTTTTCTCCGTCCAGCGGCCTGCAAACAGAAGCACATTCTGCTTCTCTCCGGGCGTGAATTTTGCCGGGTCGACGCCATTATGCTGCACCACCATTTTCTCACCCGGCGCGCCGTGCGTGAGCAGTTCGCGGCGAATAAAGTCAGAGACGGGCAGAAGCAGCGCAGCCTCATCCCAGAGCGCTTTCCGTCTGCGATTATAAATGCGCAAACGGCTGTCTTTGGTGTTGGAATGCTTGGTCGCGTCGCCGCCATGATAGGTGACGATGAGCGGCAGGTTCAGCTTGTGCGCAAGGGGCAGGGCATAGGCCCCGGATTTGCCGAAATTGGCGTGAATGGCCACAGGGTCCAACCGGCGCAGCGTGGCCTCCAATTCAGCCGAAATCAGACCAAATTGTTTAAAGCCCGTCGCACCGAGCGGCCCGTGAAAGGCATCCAGCTCCAGCGCCTCAAAGCCTTCCGGCGTCGGGCCTTTGCGGTCATGGCCGATAAAGACCGGCTTCAGCGCGTCAAAGGCCTTATAGGCGCGCGGAATAAAGCTCTCCGACGGTGTGAAGAGCTTATCCGAATAGGAGAGGATGGTGTGCTTCATGAAGCATCCATGTACGTGGGATTTTGACCGAAGAGCTTATTCACTAGTTCTTTGACGGATTCCACGCGTTCAAACCGAGCGCGGCTCAGAATTCGAAGGTTCGGGCGCTCGGCTTTAAAGCCTTCCGCATTGGCCTTGGAATGTTTTGCGACGGGAGCGTCTGATATATCCGGCAACGGCTCACCAGGTGCGCCGCCAAACCAATAGAAATGGTCGAAATCCAGAGTTTTGGGATGAACGACCATCCATACGACGCAACCTGAAGGCTTGGAGGCGAGGTGAAGGTTTATTTTTTGTTGCCGCGTTCGACCATCAAGAAGGGATGCTTTAAGTTGGATATGACGGAGAACGTGGTTCGCTTCCATCACGATATCGAAACCGGCACCGTCAACGTCTGCTTTTAGTACTTCACAGTTAAACACCTCTTGCCTCCAGAGCTCCTGAAGGCATTCAGCGGTAATCATGTGTTCGAGCACATTCTCCCGAAAGGATGAGAACTGGAAGTGCTCGTCGGACATTAGCCTGAGATCGCCTGAATAGCGTCGGAAACGGCAACGACGCGTTTAGCTTCTGCAAGGTGGAGAAGTTCGGTCATCTTGCCATTCACTTTGAGAACGCCTTTGCCCGCATTTTCCGGGTCTGCAAAGGCTGCAATCACGGCCTGAGCATGCTCAACATCCGCAGGGGATGGTGCAAAGACCTCATTGGTGATTTCGAGCTGAGACGGGTGGATGAGGGTTTTGCCGTCAAAGCCCATCGCCGCGCCTTCTTCACATTCATCGCGCAGGCCATGCTCGTCTTTAATGTCGTTGAATACGCCATCAATGGCGACGATGTCATAAGCGCGCGCAGCCAGCATGGACATGGAAAGTGATGTGCCAAATGCGAGCTGGCGGTTTGGCTTGGCAGAGGCGCGCAGCTCTTTTGCCAGATCGTTCGTGCCCATGATGAAGGTGGTCATACGGGTGCGAGTGGCAGCTGCGGCGATATCCTCGATATTGAGGATTGCTTTTGGCATTTCGATCATGACCCAGAGCTGCATGTCTTCAGAAGCGCCTGCCGCTGTCATGGCGTCGTTGAGCTGGTTAATATCAGCGCCGCTGACGACTTTTGGTGCGAGGATGGCATCAGGGCCAGCTGCGACAGCAGCCTTCAAATCATCCATGCCCCATTCTGTGTCGAGGCCGTTGATACGGATACAAATTTCACGGTGACCATACCCGCCAGCCTTCGCGGCCGCGCAGACATTCTCACGCGCTTCAGCTTTGGCTTCTGGAGCCACCGCATCCTCCAGATCGAAGATCAGAGAGTCCGCTGGCAGGGTCTTTGCCTTTTCCAGCGCGCGGGTGTTTGCGCCCGGCATGTAGAGAACTGAACGGCGTGGGCGGTTAGCAGAAGTCGTCATGAGTTTAAGTATCCCCGATGCATGTCATATTTTTCGTATCCCGTGTTTGCCGCATTGCAGCAGGGATTTCAATCACCAGATATAAGGTGCTGTTGGCGGACAGAATAAAATAAGGTTCAGTGTGCAACCATGAAGAACGCCCTCGTCATTTCCTCCTTTGTCGCTGGGTCCAGCGTCGGGGGCAGTCTCGCTATGAAGATACTGCCGCAACTGGGATATCGCGTTTCTTTACTGCCTACGACTTTGCTTGGGCGACACCCTGGATGGGGATTGCCGGGCGGTGGCGGCGTGCCGTTTGACCATTTCACAGGCGTTGCCGGTGGGCTGGTCGCGAATGATCTGCCCGCGCGATCTGATCTCGTGGTGACAGGGTATTTTACCAGCGCTGAGCAGGTGAAGTTTGCCGCCGATCTGATCTCTGAGCATGTATCGGGTCGCGGGCTTGTGGTCGTTGATCCGATAATGGGTGATGATGGCAAAGGGCTTTATGTGCCTGAAGAAGTGGCCGCTGCGATTGTGAGCGAGCTCTTGCCACTAGCCGACGTGATCACGCCAAATGCCTGGGAGTTTCTGGAGACAGAACGTCGCCTTGGTCATAAGATTGAGCAATCAGACATTCTTCCGCAGCGTACCGAACTGCGCGCGCAACTGGTTCACAATGCTGAGCCTTATGCGCGTTATATCACCTCCGTCCATGATAGCGGCCATGTGGGCATTCTTTCAGCGCGCGGGCAGGACATCGCCTTTGCTGCGGCGCCCTTCATCAAGGATGGCGTGCCGAATGGAACGGGTGACCTGACAACGCTGTTGATCGCTGATGCTGAGCTGAAGGGCGATGTTTCGGATGAGAAGCTGAAAACGCTGGTTGGCCAGATCAATGCAAACATTCTGACCAGTCAGGACGGTGAACTGACAGGCGTTCTGGCAGATGCGCCCTGAGCGTTTTGGCTTGCTTCACGTATTGGACAGTACGGCGCGCAGCTGATTAGCTCGCAGCTATGGCAGATACATTTCTCAGCAAAATTTTCAGCGTCGAAGGCAATGACGCAATGCGTGAAGTCTATGATGAATGGGCAAGCTCTTACGATAAAGATATTCTGGAAACCGGTTATGCGACGCCTGTGCGCGTCGCCGCTGCGCTGAAATCGCAATTGCCAGATACGTATGGCCAGATTCTTGATTTTGGATGCGGTACGGGCCTGTCCGGACAGGCTTTGAGTGAAGCAGGGTTCAGCAAAATTGATGGCGTGGACCTTTCGCCTGAAATGCTCCGTGCGGCCAGAGAGAAGGGCGTCTATCGTGACTTGTGGGCCGCAGGTGATGACGCCGCGCGTGAGATTGTGCCCGGCCAGTATGATGCAATCACAGCGATTGGTGTCATTAGTTATGGCGCTGCACCGCTCTCGGTTTTCGATGACATATTCAAATGGCTGGCACCGGGAAACCTCTTCGCATTCAGCTTCAATGATCAATCGCTTGAAGATGGCCGGTATGAGGCGAAGGTGAATGATTATATTTCCGCCGGGCGTGCAGAGCTTCTGGTATCTGAATATGGCCCGCATCTGACGAAGTTGGGCGTGAATTCGGGGTCGAAAGTCTTTGTGCTGAAGTGTCTGTCTTAAGCGGTTACTGACGGGTACGTACTTATCTTAGAGTGCGCGCCTGACTATCTTCCTGTTCAACTTAGTCTGACAGGAGATCGAAATGATCGATATTCGCCGTTTCTCTTCCCTCGGCCAGTTTGAGAATGACTGGCTGAACGCGCATTATCATTTCTCATTCTCGCATTATCATGATCCGCAGCGCATGAATCATGGCGCGCTTCGCGTTTGGAATGATGACCAGATCCGCGCTGGCACAGGGTTTCCGCCTCATGGCCATGCCGATATGGAAATCATCACTTATGTCCGAACGGGCGCGATCAGCCATAAGGACAATCTGGGTAATTCAGGACGCACCGAAGCCGGTGATGTTCAGGTGATGAGCGCCGGGTCCGGCATTCAGCACGCTGAGTTCAATCTGGAAGATGAAACCACCACAATATTCCAGATCTGGATTATGCCGAATGAGCGTGGCGGACGGCCTCAATGGGGACAGCGTGCGTTTCCTAAGGCAGACCGTGCGAATGTCTGGTCGGTTCTTGCGTCTGGCGAAGAGGCTGATGAGGCTCTGCCTATCCGTCAGAATGCCAAAGTGCTCGGCACGACGCTTCAGGCCGGACATGAGCTGAAAGTTGAGACGAAAACCGGACGCTTTGGCTATATGGTTCTGGCGACGGGTAAGGTCGTTATCAATGGCGAAGAGCTGAACGCACGTGATGGCGTGGCGATCACAGGGCCTGAAACCCTGAGCGTCAAAGCCATTGAAGACGCGGAGCTGGTGCTCGTCGATACGGTCTAAAGTTAATGTTGCAGCTCACTCATTTTTAAGGGTGGGCTGCTATCTGCCCGTGTACAGGCTGCGCAATGCATGGTTAATTTGCGCAGGAACGGAACGGGTAACATCATGGCACATCGCAAACTTGCGGGTCTCGCACTCGCCACTCTCACACTGCCATTTCTCTCTGGTTGCATTGCGACTACGGCGGTTGGCCTCGCGGCGGAAACGGTCGAAGCAGGGGTCGAAATTACCGGTGCAGTGATTGGAACAGGCGTTGATCTGGTGACAACCAGTGAAGATGAGCGCGACGACGACTAAAATTCGCGCGAACTGCGAAAATTTTATTCCATGAACACTTCGTTATTAGGCGAAGGCGGCTAAACGTGTCATAATGGACTCACCAAATCTATATTTGAGGAGGTTACATTATGAAGACATTACTTCTGGCCGGAGCCGCGCTGATGATCGCGCCGATTGCTCAGGCAGGTGAGATCAACATTTCTTTTTCTGAAGACTTCACTGAAACGCTGAACGAAGACTATGGCGTTCGCGAAGGTGAGGTGCTCATCGAAGAGCTGACAGAAGATCTGACCCGTACATTCGGCGATGAGCTTGCCAGCATGGGCGACATCAACATCACTATCGTTGATGCGAAGCCAAACCGTCCGACATTTGAACAAATGGGTGATGGCCTGAGCTTTGAAAGCATCAGCATTGGCGGCGCTGACCTTGTTGGCGAAGTCGTGGATGCGAATGGTGAAGTCATCGCGTCGGTTGAATATGACTATTACAGCCATTCAATCGAAGACTCGATTGGCCGTACGACCTGGTCTGATGCGCGCCGCGCGTTCGACCGTTTCACACGCCGTCTGGCGAGCGAATACGAAGTCTCAAGTTCTGACAGCGTCAGCTAATCGCTGAAGCGCTTATCAGCTTTCGCCGAGCCTTAATGTGCATGTCTCAGAGAGGCTCGGACGGGAAACGCTCACACGGGTGAGACGCGGAAGGTCCGGCAGGACGCGATCTGCAATCCAGACACAGATGCGCTCAAGGGTTGGCAGTTCCAGCCCAGGGATTTCATTCAGATAAGAATGGTCCAGAATGCCTGTGACATTGGCGAGTACGTCGCCAAGAATGGCAAAATCTGCCACCCAGTCTTCGCCTTCTTTTACGACACCAGATACAGCAATTTCCACGCGGAATGAATGACCATGAAGCTGGCCATAAGGGTGGTTCGGGTCTTTCGGCGCAAGATGGTGCGCGGCTTCAAAATGGCCGGCGCGCGACACCTCAAAGGTGCGCCCGGAAAGGCTCGGTGCTGTTGAACCGGAGGCCGGTTCAGGTCGGGTGGTTTGCGACGTCACGTCTGAAATCCAAATCTGTTATGCGAGGTCTAGCCTGCAGGGTCTGTCGGGCATCCGGCAGCCTGCCAGTCATCCCATCCATTCGCCCGGAGATCACAGGCCGGACAGGTGCCACATCCATAGCCCCAGTCATGCCGCTTCGAGCGGTCGCCCAGATAGCAGGTGTGAGTGTGTTCGACAACAATTTCCACCAATTCATCGCCGCCCAGGCCTTTGGCCATCGCGAAGGTGTCGGCTTTTGTCTTGTGCATGAGCGGCGTTTCGATCACCATTTCGCGGTCGAGGCCGAGTGAGATGGCCTGTTCCTGCGCATCCAGCGTGTTGCGGCGACAGTCCGGATAGCCGGAAAAATCGGTCTCACACATGCCGCCAACCATCACAGTTGCAGCGCGTCGGTAAGCGACAGCGCTGGCGAGTGTCAGGAAGATCAGATTACGTCCGGGAACAAAGGTTGAGGGCAGGCCCTGTTCAGACATGGTGATTTCGGCTTCGCGGGTCAGCGAGGTTTCCGAGATCTGTCCCAACACGCTGAGGTCGAGCAATGCATCCTCGCCAAGGCCATCCGTATTCAGCGAGCTTTCCCGGAAGGCTTTCAAAACATTCTGGCGACAGGTCAGCTCAATGGAGTGGCGCTGGCCATAGTCAAAACCGACTGTGGAGACCTGATCATAGCGGGCCAGAGCCCATGCCAGACAGACAGTGGAATCCTGTCCACCAGAAAATAAGACGAGCGCAGAAGTTCCGGACATGTATTCAGGGCTCCAATTTAAGTTGACGTAAGGGAAGCTTTTCTGAGTCCTTTGCGGCTTCAAAAGAAGCTGAAATGAAAAAACTAGCTTTCCTTATCATCGCGTTGACTTTTCCAAAGGATCGGCGTTGTCTGTTCCAAACTCGATTGTGCAAAAAGACACAAACTGCAGTCACCCCGTCAAAATGAGGGAGACGCAGCTTCGAGGGGAGGAGAAGTAACATGACTTTCAGATCACAGGTGAAGTGCGCCTTGTTCCTAGGGGTATCCGCACTTGCGTATACGTCCATTTCTGGCTCTGCAACAGCGCAGGAAGCAGAAAGGCGGTACGAAACCGTCATGGTGACCACGCAAAAGACAGCAGAGTCCATTCAGGACGTGCCGATTGCGGTGTCTGCCTTTGACGAAGATACGCTGGAACGGCTCCAGCTTGCAGGTGGCCCGGACCTTGTGCGGTCCATTCCGAACGTTTCATTCACTAAAAGCAATTTCACCGGTTCGAACTTCCGAATTCGCGGCATTGGTGCCGACCTTGTTGCAACATCCGGTGATACCGGTGTCGGCATCCACCAGAATGACGTGCCACTGACAGCGAACCGCTTGTTCGAGTCCGAGTTCTTCGATGTTGAGCGCGTGGAAGTTCTGCGCGGGCCGCAGGGAACCCTTTATGGGCGCAACGCAACGGGCGGTGTGGTGAATGTCATCACCGCAAAGCCTGTGCTTGAGGAATATCAGGGCCAGCTTCAGGTGACGCTTGGTTCTGACAATGCGCTGCGCGCTGAGGGCATGGTGAATATCCCAATCGGCGAGACGGCCGCGCTTCGCATTGCAGGCGCGTATCTGACCCGCGATGGATTTGCGACCAATACTGTCACTGGAAATGATATTGATGGGCGCGACCTTGGTAGTATCCGTGCGACCCTGGCCTGGGAGCCAACCGATGATCTGCGCGGCTATTTCATGGTCGAGCACTTCCAGGAAGACGATAACCGCCTGCGGTCTGGCAAGCAGCTTTGTAATAAAGACCCGTTTGAAACCTCATTCTTTGGTATTCCGATTGAACAGGAAGACCAGATCTACACCTCAACGGGGTGTCAGGAAGCGCCGCTAAGCGATTCCTTTGATCGTCTGAACACTGCGGCCAGCCTTGGTGGCGGTCTTGCTATTCTTGCCGGTCTTCTGGACGGTGATGCCGCGACGGACCCGCTGAACCCGAATATGCGGGAAATCGAGTCCTTTTCAGACCCGTCCTATCAGGCTGATCAGACGCTCTACACGCTGCAGCTGGAATATGACCTGACAGATGATCTGACGCTGACCTATCTCGGCAGCCATAACACCTCTTCGGTTCTGTCAGAGGAAGACCATAACAAGCTGCTGCCAACATCGGCTTACAATACGACTGCAGGGTTTGGACTGGTCAATTTGATCGGTGATGCCGCGACAGCGGACTTTATCTATCAATCGCTCTTCCCGGGTGGGGTGGTGACAGACCCGCAATTGGGTGTCGACAATCAGCTACGCTCTTATGATCTTTCGGGCGCAGATACAGAACAGACCAGTCATGAGCTGCGTATTCAGTCTGACTATGATGGCCGGTTCAACTTCAATCTGGGTGCCATCTGGGTCGATTATGAGTCCGGCGTCGCTGAGAATCCGAATGAGAGCTATTACGTATTTTCCAACTCGCTGACAGCTGTCACGCAAATCAACAATGCGCTGGGCGGGGCCATTTTTGGCGGACCAACGCCGGTAGATACAAGCGGCGATGGTGCCGGCCCTATCATCGGAAACATCGATGCGACGGGGCGGAATTATTACCGCTCTATCTCTCCTTATGAACTGAGCTCATACGCTCTGTTTGGTGAGAGCTATATCGACCTGACCGATGATCTGCAGCTTACGGTCGGCTTGCGCTATACAAATGACGATAAGAGTCAGGAAAACATTCCGATCTACTTCTTCGTGCCGTCGACAACGCGGTCTGACATTTTTGAGCCATTCCCAACCGCTGAAGCGCCGAATGGTATCTATAATGTTCAGTTCGAAGAGGTGACGGGCCGTATTGGTCTCGACTGGTCGCCTGAGCTGGATTTCACCGACGATACGCTGATCTATGGCTTCTATTCTCGAGGCTATAAAGGCGGCGGCATCAATCCACCGCAGCCATCCGCGACGATCAATGCCTTCCCGCAAACCTTCGACCCGGAATTCATCAACTCGTATGAAATCGGAACGAAGAACACGCTGATGCAAGGCGCTCTGCAGCTGAATGCGACAGGGTTCTTCTATGATTATGAGGGATATCAGATCACTCAGATCATCAATCAGACATCTGCCAATTTCAACATCGACGCAAACATTCAGGGCTTTGAGTTAGAGACCATCTGGAATGCGACGAATAATCTGATCTTCAATGCCAATTTGGGACTTCTGAACACAGAGATTCAGGATTCCTCAGCGATCGACGTACTGAACCGCACGAATGGTGATCCGAACTATGTGGTCATCAAGAACGCGTCCAATTATTCCAACTGTGTCGTGTCAGCGGCGGGCTATGCAACGATTTTGGGAGCAATACAGGCTGGCGTTCTCAATCCGGGGGATACCGGTGGGCTTTGCCTGGGCGCATTCATGGGGCTTGAAGGTGCATTCGGGCTTCCGGATGGCGCATTCACACCAAGTTCCGGCTTTGAAACAGACCTCGATGGCAACTCCATTCCGGGCTCACCTGACACCACGCTGAGCCTCGGTGCGGAATATATTGTCGACGATGTATTCAACGGTTGGGATATGAGCCTGCGCGGGGATTATTACTATCAGTCAGAATCCTTCACACGGGTCTGGAATACGCCTCATGACCGTCTGGACAGCTGGGACAATCTCAATCTGTCCGTTCGGTTCACGAATGAGGAAAACAACATGTATGTCGAAATTTTCGGCAAGAACGTGATGGATGAAGAGGTCATTACCGGTGCGTATCTCACCGATGATTCCGATGGCCTGTTCACCAATGTCTTCCTCAATGAACCGGCGACGTATGGTATCACTGTCTCTCGGACGTGGTAGGGGAATCCAACGCGCCAAAGAAAAGCGGGAGGCCCTGGGCCTCCCGCTTTTTGAATTTCAGATCAGCAATCTGATTACTGGATCAGCGGCGCTGTATCTTCCTCCGGAATGATCACATTATCGATGATGTGGATCACACCGTTAGAGGCCATGATGTCGGCTGAAGACACAGCCACGGAACCAGCACTGATGCCACCATCATTGTCGCGTTCGATATTGATGGCAGAATCGCCAGCCGTTCGGAGCTCAATGCCGTCTGCCGGAATATCATCGGCCAGATAGACACCTTCCACGACGTGGGCTCTCAACACGGCTTCAAGCTCTGCCGGATCGTTCGCAATCGATGCGAAAGTGGCTTCATCAAGCGCCTCGAAAGCTGCGTTCGTCGGTGCGAACACGGTCACAGCATTCACTTCCATCAGCTCTTCTGCAAGGTCAGTACCTGCGATCAGGCTTGCAAAGGTCGAAAACTGTGGCTCAGCAATCGCCACGTCCACGACATTCATTGAAAGCTCAGCGTCGCGTGCGACATCAGCCTCAGAGGCGTAATATGGGCCACCGACGCCGGTTTCGACCGTCTGATTGGCGTGACCTTCATGCTCTGAAGAGCTCATTGCGAGCGTGCTACGCTCAACATACTGACCTTCTTTCAGTTCCGGGTTAGCGCCGGAATGAAGAACTGTCGGCGGAAAGTCTTCTGCAAATGGGTCTGGTTTCGGGACGCTGGTCGATGTCATTTCGACATTTGCCTGAGCCTGAGCGACCTTGCGGTACTCGGTTGTGGTCTCAAATTCCCAATTATTGACTTTCTGCAGCTGGAGGTCGTTCAGCTGTTCAGTCTGCACATCGCCTTGTGTATCTGCGCTCTGAGCCAGTACGGGCGTACCAATCAGTGCGAGCGCGGACACGGAACCAATTACAAGCGTTTTCATGTCTTGCTCCTTCCTGTTGTTGTTCTGCCCAATCAACGACCCAGACGGGAACGAAGTTTCAGGAATTACGTATTGTTCATGTGAGAGGCGTGTGAATGCATTTGAGAAAAGCGGTTTGCATGAGACAGATTCGGTCTAGTTTTCTCTCAGAAAATCAAAACAACTGCGCGTGCCGCGGAATAGGGAAAAGATATGTCCAGACTGCTGACCAGCTCCATTGGCCTTGTGCTCGCCACATCTCTTGTAGCCTGTGGGCAGAGTGAGCCGATCGAAGCACCGGCCGAAGCAACAACGCCTGCGAGTCCAGTGGCGTTTGAACTTGAGACCGTGGCAACGGGGTTCAGCTTTCCCTGGGGTATTGCCTTCCTGCCAGAGGGCGGGTTTCTCGTCTCCGAACGCGATGGTGAGTTGAGCTATGTCGCGCCGGGCAGTGAAGAAGGCGTGGATATCACTGGCTTGCCTGATGTGTATGTCGCCGGTCAGGGCGGTGTGTTCGACGTGGTGCTGGATCCGGCGTTTGAGGACAATCGCTTTATCTATCTGAGCTATGCCAAAGGTAGTGCCGCAGCTAACTCAACCGCCATTTACAGGGCTCGACTGTCAGAGGACATGACCGCGCTTGAAGAGGGCGAAGACGTGTTTGTCGCGGAAAGCCTGCGCGCAACGCCGGCCCATTTTGGTGGTCGTATGACCTTCCTCCCAGATGGGACGCTTGTGCTGACTCTGGGCGAAGGTTTCCGGTATATGGCCGAAGCGCAGAACCCGCAGTCAGACCTTGGCACTGTGGTGCGCATAAATTCTGATGGCACTATTCCGGCTGACAATCCGTTCGCAGATGGAGCAGAGGGGCTGCCGCATGTCTGGTCCTATGGACATCGGAATGTGCAGGGCGTTGTGTTCGATGAGGCAACAGACACGCTCTACACTGTGGAACATGGCCCAATGGGCGGCGATGAAATCAATGTCGACATTGCAGGCGCGAATTATGGCTGGCCGGAAGTCACTTATGGTGTGAATTATGATGGCTCGATCATCACGACACAGACCGAAGCCGAAGGCATGGAATCGCCAATGCTCTATTGGGTGCCGAGCATCGCGCCGGGCGGTATGGAAGTTTACACTGGTGACGTCTATCCGGACTGGCAGGGTGATCTGTTCGTCGCTGCGCTTGCGGGTATGAAAGTCCAGCGTGTGGATATGGACGGCAGCGAACTCGTTGGGCAGGAAGCTCTGTTTGACGACTTCGGCTCGCGGTTCAGGCAGATCGCGCAAGGCCCGGATGGATACCTCTATCTGCTCAGTGATGAGTATAATGGGTCAGTATATCGCATCGTGATTGCTGATTGAGACGCGTGGTATCTGCAATTTCATTAATGCCATTAGGGTGAATGTTAACCGCCGCGTGGCAAGACGGTTCCAAAGTGTGAAAACACGTCTTGCCAAGACCCGAGAAGAGGTACGCGATGAAGTTAGCATTAGCAGCAGGTCTGTCTCTGTGTCTGGCGCCTATGGCGCTGGCCGAGGAAAATGGAAATCACTGGGAATATGAAGGTGCCCACGGGCCGGCTCACTGGGCCGAAATCTCCCATGATTATCAGAGTTGCGCAGGCACCGAGCAATCGCCCATCGATCTGAATGGCTATGCGGTTCAGGCCGCCATCAACCCACCAGCGGTTTACTGGCGCAATGCGGCCGTCACTGACGTTCAGAACAATGGTCACACATTTCAGGTCGCGCTGGATAATGCCGGCAAAATCGTAATCGACGGGGTCGATTACAACTTCCTGCAATTCCACTTCCATTCCGGCTCAGAGCATACGTTGAACGGTCAGCGTTATCCGCTCGAAGTGCATCTGGTGCACCAGTCTGCTGATGGGCGTCTGGCTGTGATTGGCGTTCTTTTCCAGCGTGGCGCGTCTAACCCGCTTCTCGATCAGTTGATCGACGTGATGCCGGGAAATGTCGGCCATGCCCGTCCAACCATGTCGGTCAATCTGAACGACTTCCTGCCGGGCGAGTGGGAATCCTATCGCTATCAGGGCTCGCTCACTACGCCGCCATGCAGCGAGATCGTATCCTGGACGGTATTCGAACATCCGCTGACAGCATCAGCTGACCAGTTTGCAGTGTTTGAGACGATTTTCCCGCATTCCTATCGTCCGGTTCAGCCAACGAACCGACGCTTCGTTCTGCACACGAACTAAGCTGGACTTTAATCCAGACCGCGGCGGCTCATCAGGGCCGCCGTAAGCGTGCCTTCATCCAGATGGTCAAGCTCACCGCCCATAGGTACGCCCTGGGCAAGGCGCGTAATCGTAATGCCCAACGGCTCCAGCCGGTCAGAGATATAGTGCGCGGTGGTTTGCCCATCTACAGTGGCCGACAGGGCGATAATGACTTCCTTGACGTCTGGCTCTGAGGCCCGGCGGACAAGACGCTCCAGATTCAAATCCTCTGGTCCCACGCCATCCAGTGCAGACAGCACGCCGCCCAGAATATGATAGCGGCCACGAAAGGCGCCCGCGCGTTCCAGCGCCCAGAGGTCCGGAACATCCTGCACGACACAAATTGTGCTGAGGTCACGGTTTGGCGCAGAGCACACTGTGCACGGGTCAATCGTATCAAACGTGCCGCAGACTGAGCATTTGGTGATGGCTTTTGCCGCCTCAGCCAGAGCTTCAGATAGCGGGGCGAGCAGCGTATCGGGGCGCTTTAAAAGGTGCAGCGCTACGCGGCGCGCCGAACGTGGGCCGAGACCGGGAAGTTTTCCAATCAGATCTATGACCCGCTGTAATTCCGGGCCGATAAGGTTCTTGGACATGAGGGCTTTCTGCACTGACCGCTGAAAACAGGAAATTGCCGGATTCGGATGCGGGTTTCCAGCGTTTAGCTTCAGATTGGCCTGAACGGCCTGTGTTTTGTTCAGCCTGCCCAGCTCGACAACCAGCCCTTGAGCTGTTGGCCATAAGGCGTGAGGCGGTCAAATTCCTGCGCCGGGTCATAGAGCCAGAGCGGCGCATCTGGTGAGCGGCAATCTGCGCAGATATATGCGCCTCCGCCATAGATACAAATGGGCAGGAGATAGTCCGGAAAAGGCGTGTCGTTGGACGCGTCGCGAAAGGCTTCATAGCATTGAACCGCGTCGCGGTTCTTTTCATCGGTCCAGCCATCGGCCAATCCAAGCAGGCCGAAATTTGGGCCGAAGCCGCCATTTCCGATGGCGCGATACAGCGTCACCAAAAATTCTGGGGGTTCATGCGCCAGACGCGCAGTCGCATCGGCCAGAAGTTTGTCTGAAAGCGCCTTTTGCAAATGCATGGGGGATTGAGACAGGCGGCGGAGTTTCGCGCGTATCGCGTCGATCAGAGCCTCATCCGACATGGTGTCCAATCCCCGACTGCGTGATCAGAACGGCATTTTGAAGCCGGGAAGCATGCCGCCAAGGCCTGCTGTGGCTTCCTTCATGGCTTTCTCAAGCTCTTCGTCCAGGCGCTTGCGCGCGTCGGCGTGCGCAGCCTTGATCAGGTCTTCAACGATTTCAGCGTCATCGCCCATGAGTGTCGGGTCGATGGTCAGGTCGGCGAGCTTGCCCTTGCCTTTGAGGGTTACACGGACCATGCCGCCGCCAGCGACGCCTTCAGCGGTGACGTTCTCAGCTTTTTCCTGAGCTTCCTGCATCTTGGCCTGCATTTCCTGGGCCTGACGCATGATATTGCCGAGATCCTTCATCGGCTTTCCTTTCTGTTCACGGGCTGGGATGAGAAATCCACATGCACAATGTTTTCTTCGCCGTCTTCTGCCACGTCTGGTGTGTAGACGTCGAGCACTTCTGCGCCCGGAAAGCGGCCCATCAGGTCTGAGAGGAACTCATCCTGCATAGCGTCCTGAATGCGCTCAAGGCGTTCGCGTTCCTTCTTTTCTTGAATGGTCTCAGCAGAAGAGCGGACTTGCTCGATTTCCCAGTGATCGCCCGTTTCATCGTTCAGGAAGCGTTGGATATTGCTGATCAGACTCCCGCCTGCGCCTTTTTCAAGCTGCAGGGAGAGGAAGCCATAGCGAACTTCGCCGGCGCGTACGAAACGCTCCATCTCATAGAGAATGTCAGCGCGTTTACGTGATTCAAGAAGGGAGAGAATGCCTTCAAAGCTTGCGGGCTGTCCCATTGAAGTGACGCCCGCATCGTCATTTTTTGACGGTGGATCTCCATTCGGAACACGCGGCGCGGCTCCGTGCTGGGCGGCGATGATCGCTTTGACTGCATCTTCCGGCGAAGGCACATGCGCGGCGGCGGCCAGTTGAATGAGGATCATCTCAACCGCAGTGGCCGCATTCGGTGCGATCTGAGCAACTTCAAAACCCTTCATCAGGATTTGCCAGAGGCGGGTCGATTGGGCAGGGCTGAGCTTTGCAGCAATTTCTTTGGTGAGGCGTGTCCACTCGGCAGGGCCGCTCGCCGCGTAATCATCGCCCAGAACGTTTGCACGGCTGACTTCGACAGACAGTTCGATCAGGTCTTTCAGAATGGTCAGCGGGTCGCCGCCGGCCTGAATCTGGCCCGCGAACTCATCCAGCACAGCCTGATGGCTGCCATCTACGGCATGGCCGAACAGCGTCATTAGGCGGGAATGGTCGGCAAGGCCCAGCATATCGCGAACATCGTCAACCGGGACTTCTGCGCCATCTTCGCTGGAGACAATTGCCTGATCGAGAATGGAGAGAGCGTCGCGGACGGAGCCTTCAGCGGCGCGTGCAATCAGGGTGAGGCCTTCACCGGCAACCTTCACGCCTTCCTTTTCGCAGATATTGGAAAGGTGCTGGCTCAGCGTTTCAATATCGAGACGGCGCAGGTCAAAGCGCTGACAGCGTGAGAGGACTGTGACCGGTACTTTGCGGATTTCAGTGGTCGCAAAGACAAACTTCACATGCTCGGGTGGTTCTTCGAGTGTTTTCAGAAGTGCGTTGAATGCTGATTTCGACAGCATGTGCACCTCGTCAATGATGAAGACTTTATAGCGCGCAGAGACCGGCGTGTAGCGTGCGCCGTCCAGAAGTTCACGCATATCATCCACGCCCGTACGTGATGCCGCGTCGAGTTCCAATACGTCTGGATGACGGCTATCGATGATGGCCTGACAATGACGCCCGGGCGGATCCATCTCCAGACTTGGGCCGTGAACCGTGTCAGTCTCATAATTAAGTGCGCGCGCCAGAAGTCGCGCGGTCGTGGTTTTACCGATGCCGCGTACGCCGGTCAGCATGAAGGCATGGGCGACACGGCCGGTACGGAATGCATTGGCGAGTGTCTTCACCATGCTCTCCTGACCGATCAGATCGGAGAAGCGCTGCGGACGATATTTCCGCGCGAGAACCAGATAGCCAGATTTGCTGCTGGTGGGTGCAGCAGGCTCGTCGCCAAACATGGACGCCGTCATGTCATCAGGTTCGTGTGGTATGTCAGACTCACTCATCGGTAGGAGAATATAGACGAGTTACCGCAAGGGCGAGGGGGGAAGAGACATTTTCTGTGATGTTTCAGACCTGAGAGACTCATTTGCATTTTCTGCGAATTGCACACCCAACTTTGCGCTGTAAGATGACACTCTTGCTGGGATTTAGCTGACATGACCGACTTTCTGCTGCTCGCCTTCATTTTTCTGACGGCAGGCATTGTTGCTGTGCCGATTGCAACGCGCCTGGGGCTGGGCTCTGTGCTGGGGTATCTGATCGCTGGCGTGCTTATCAGTCCGCTTTTGTCACTGCTGCATGTGGATGTGGTTTCGATCCAGCACTTTGCTGAATTCGGCGTGGTGATCATGCTGTTCCTGATCGGTCTGGAGCTGGAGCCAAAGCGGCTCTGGGAAATGCGTGCGCGTATTCTGGGTCTTGGTGGCGGGCAGGTGGTGATCACCGCGCTTTTGATTTTCGGGATTGCCTGCGCCTTTGACCTGAACTGGAAATATTCTCTCGCGATTGGCTGTATTCTGGCATTGTCGTCGACCGCGATTGTTTTGCAGACATTGAATGAACGCGGCCTGATGCAGGCAGATGGCGGGCGTGCCAGTTTCTCAGTTCTGCTGTTTCAGGACATTGCCGTTATTCCGATGCTGGCTTTATTGCCGCTTCTGGCATCACCTGAGCTGGCTGAGGTGGCGGCGCACGCCGTCGCTGGTGATCATGGCGATGGCGCTGAACACTCCACTTCTATCAGCCTTGTTGCGCATCTTGCGCCATGGCAGGCCGCGCTGGTGTCCATTGGCGCGATTGCCGCTGTCATTCTGGGCGGAAACTATCTGACGCGGCCACTTTTCCGCTTTGTTGCCAAGGCCAATATGCGTGAGCTGTTCACCGCGTCTGCGCTGTTCATTGTGATCGGCATTGCGCTTCTAATGTATGTGGTTGGGCTTTCGCCGGCGCTTGGAACCTTCCTAGCGGGCGTGGTTCTGGCCAATAGCGAATACCGCCATGAATTAGAGGCCGATATTGAGCCGTTCCGTGGGCTCTTGCTGGGTTTGTTCTTCATGACGGTGGGCGCGGGGATCAATTTCGCGCTTCTGGCGTCAGAGCCATGGCTGGTGGCGGGGCTGGCGCTCGGTCTGATCGCGCTGAAGGCGTGTGTTCTGTTCGGCCTTGGCACGATTTTTAAAGTGCGCGGCTCACAGCGCTGGTTGCTGGCACTTGGTTTGTCTCAGGTCGGAGAGTTCGGCTTCGTGCTGTTATCTTTTGCCACCAGCAATGCGATTTTGCCTGATGCGATAGCCGATACGCTGCTGCTCGCCATCGCTATCACCATGCTGCTGACGCCGCTTCTGTTTATCTTCCGGGAACAGGTGATTTCGCCGCTTTATGATCGAACTCAGGTGCAACGTGAGCAGGATACAATTGAAGAGCATAATAAGGTGATCATTGCCGGGCGGGGACGCATGGGCGGGATTATCGATCGCATGCTGCGCGCCGCCGGGTATCACTCTACCGTCATTGATTTTAACTCCCGTCACATCGATTTCCTGCAGCGCTTCGGCATCAAAACCTATTTCGGGGATGCCAGCCGTCCGGACCTTTTGCACTCTGCTGGTATCAGTGAAGCAAAAGTGCTGATCGTCGCGATAGATGATCAGGCGCAGATCAATGAAATCGTTCGCCATGTGCTGCATGCGTATCCGAGCGTTCATGTGATCGCCCGCGCGATTGATCGGTCTCATGTGTATGAGCTCTGGTCGCTTGGTTGCCGTGATATTGTTCGCGAAACCTATGACAGTTCGCTGCGTATGGGCCGGTCTGCGTTTGAGGCGCTCGGGTATTCACGCAAACTTTCAACGCAGATGACAGAGGTGTTCGATGTCGCTGACCGTGAGCGTATGCGCGAATATGCCGACATTTATGACGTCAACAAACCAGCTTATGAAAACGATGCCTTCATTGCGCGGATACGGGATGAACTGGAAAGCTGGGATAGTCTGATCGGCCAGCGTATGCGTGATCTTTGCGATCAGGAAAAGCCGAACGAATAAGATAAGCAGAGACTGGCACGACCCGAGAAAATCTCGTTAGGGCTGCTTCCTTCCGGACCTGACCCGGTTGGCGAGGCACTCGTCCATGCCAGCCTCCAATCGGCTATATCGCGAAGGTGAGCCGGTTTTGCAAGATGTGAATTCAGGAAGTTGCATTCCGGGGTTCTAAGAGTGCATGTAGGACCACAAAAATACTGGGATGGAAGATGATCACTTCGAACGACATGCCGCTGGCGTCCAAGCCGCTAAACCGTGCTGCCCACCGCCGGACGGATGAAACCTGGCTCGATGCTGCGTTTCAGCGCGATGATGTGCTGGTCTTTCTCATGCAGAATGGAAGCCCGCTTATGGAGGGGCAGGCCAGCCCGCCTTTGAGCGCTGGCGCGCGTGTTGCGCCAAACCCACGTGGCCTTGTCTGGCTGGGAGCGGACGCAGCGCGTTTTGCAAATGGCGCTAAGCGCATCTTCATGGGGGAAGACAAACGCGGCACGCCGATTTTTGCGCTATGTGTGCCGGAGCAGTTCACCCTGGCTGGAACGCTATTAGAAGGCGCTGGCGAGTTTGAAGATATGCGCGCCGCGGCCGCCGCGCTTTCAGCGCTGGAAGCCAATCTGGTTTCAACGGCGCGCTCAATTTCCGAATGGCATCGCGGTCATGGATTTTGCGCGCGCTGTGGCAGCCGGTCTGAGATTACCGAAGCTGGCTGGAAGCGCGTTTGCCCGGCCTGTGAGGCAGAGCATTTCCCGCGCACCGATCCCGTGGCCATCATGCTGCCAATCAAGGGTGATCAGTGTCTGCTGGGACGGTCTGCTGGCTGGCCGGATGGTTTTTATTCCTGTCTGGCGGGGTTTGTTGAGCCGGGGGAGACCGTGGAACAGGCCGCTTGCCGCGAAGTGGAAGAAGAAGCGGGCGTTATCTGCCAGCCGGAAAGCGTGGACTATCTCTTTTGTCAGCCCTGGCCATTTCCATCGTCACTGATGGTGGGCCTGCACATGGTCGCCGACACAATGGAGATCGAGATCGACCCGAAAGAGATCGAAGATGCGCGCTGGTTCTCAAGAGATGAAGTGGTCGCGATGATTGCGGGTGAACACCCGGATGCTTATTGCCCGCCACCCTTCGCGATTGCACATCATGTGATGAAAGCATGGGTGGAAGCCTGAAAAAAAGATCCAGATCCCGGACCACCTTCCCACAGAAATCAGATGGGGGGTGTTTTCGGGGACACCATCTGTCTGGTCGCAGGGAAGGCTTCGGGGCGGACGGGGGTCCGGGATCTGGAAAAGTGAAGCTAGTTCAGAACGTTTGGCCAGTTTTTATCGGCGGTTGAGATGAAGCCCTCGCGGTCTTCATTCCAGTCGCTCTGAACATCTGCATTATAGTTCAGATAGAGGCGGTCATCGACGATGGCCCAATGGTTCGCATCGCCCTTGGCTGTATAGCCCTGAGAGACCGCCCAGGCGCAATATCCGCCATATTGTGGCGCATAGGCCTCCGGATCCGCGAGGAAAAGATCGAGGTTTTCCTGGCTGGCAAAGCGGAAGTTTGCGCCCATATACTCGGTGGTGAATTCGCGGCGTCCCTGAACCGGTTCGCCAACGGTAAAGTAAGCAACCGGGTCATATCCCTGAACAGCAAGATTACTGAACAGACCCGTATAGACCGGGTCTTCAGCAGCATGAGCAGAAGGGGTAAGGGCTGCAGCTGGCGCCAGTGCGATTGCAAGCGCTGTAAAAATGGATTTCGTGTTCATCTGAGGCTCCTGACCTGTCATGGTCAGTATATAGCTCAGCGCGATTTTGATGGCGAAACACGAGGGGCTCAACCGGCCTCACATATGAGAGACCGGGCTGTTATCGTGGATCACTCCGGCAGAATGTCCATCTGGCGTTCGCCCTGAGGGTAGACGCCGAAGACGCGGACCTGAGTTGAGAAGAAGCCCAGTTCTTCCAATGCCAGCTGGACAGAACGCTCTTCTGGATGTCCTTCAAATTCGGCGTAGAACTGCGCTGCAGTGAAGGATCCGCCAGTCAGATAGCTCTCCAGCTTGGTGACGTTGACGCCATTGGTCGCGAAACCACCCAAGCCTTTATAAAGCGCCGCTGGCACGTTGCGGACGGTGAACATGAGCGCGGTTTTACAAGGACCAGTCACATCGGTCAGGTCGTTCGGTTCGCGGCTCATAATGACAAAGCGTGTCGTATTGTGGTCTTCGTCCTCAATATTCTCTGCGAGAATTTCAAGGCCATAAACCTCTGCGGCAAGCGCGGGCGCGATGGCGGCAGTGTGTTTATCGCCCGCTTCGGCGACCTGACGCGCAGCGCCAGCTGTATCTGCGGCGGTGACAGCTTCAATATTGTGCTCACGCAGGAAGTTGCGGCACTGACCAAGCCCCATAATGTGGGATTTTGCGCGGCGGACTTCAGAAAGCTCCGTACCCGGCAGAGCCATGAGCTGAAACCGGATCGGCAGAAAATGTTCTGCAATCATATGCAGTTTGGACGCCGGGATCAGATGGTGGATATCTGCCACGCGACCGGCAATCGTATTTTCGACCGGGATCATGGCGAGGTCGGCCACTTCGTTTTCTACAGCCGCAAAAACGTCTTCAAAGGTCCGGCACGGCAGGGCTTCTAAATGGGGGTAGGCTTGCAGGCAGGCGATTTCGGAATTCGCGCCACGCTCGCCCTGGAAAGCAATTTTACCAGACATTGGGACCTCTTTCTTTCGGTGAAGGAGGCAAACCACTTTAAACCCGTTTCAGCAAGAGGACATTTTTTCTGGCCGGATTACCCAGAAAAACATGCGGCTCTTCGCCGCGAAATAGCGAATCCTTGCAAGTTTGGCTAAACTGAATATTGAACGTAAAGCCTCTGCGTGCCAGAAGCACCCAAGATTCAGGATCAAACGGGATTCGTGACACATGCTGTTGAATAAAATTGCAGGCGCGCTTCTTGCCGTAGCTCTCATCATTCTGGCTCTGCCAACTCTGTCGAACATTGTGTTCCAGAAGGGCGGACATCATGGTGGTGGTCATGGCGAAGAAGAACACTCTCTCAACGAACGCGTTGCAGCGACCTTCGCTTACTATCTTCCTGTAGAAGAAAGTGCGGGTGGCGGCGAAGCAGAAGAAGAGGTGTTCGACCTCGGTGCTATGCTCGCTATGGCTGACATCGCTGACGGCGAAGCTTCTTTCCGCTCTAAATGTTCTACCTGCCACACTATTGAAGATGGCGGTGCGAACGGCACGGGTCCTAACCTTCACGGTGTTGTAGGTTCAGGTCATGCACAACATGCGGGCTTCAACTATTCTGACGCGATCTCTGCGATTGATGCGCCTTGGACTTATGAAGCGCTGAACGAATTCCTGGCGGCGCCACGTAACGCAATTCCTGGCACGGCTATGTCTTTCGCTGGTCTGCGTCGTGACCCGGAGCGTATGAATGTTATTGCTTACCTCGCATCTAACTCTCCAAACGCTCCTGCTTTCCCAGAGCCTCTGCCGGAAGAAGAAATTCTGGAAGAAGGTGCTGAAGGTGAAGTTGCTGTAGAAGGCGAAGCTGCTGTCGAAGGTGAGATGGCAGAAGGTGAAGCGGCTGCTGAGACAACTGAAGTTGTTGAAGGTGAAGACGCTGGTGCGGCACTCGAAGCTATCGAAGACGCTGCTGATGAAGCGATCGAAGCTGTTGAGGAAGCTGCTGAAGAAGCTGACGATGCGGTTCATGGCCGTCGGTCTTCTACCAACCACTAAGCATTAGCTGGTTTAAGATTTGAAAGAGGCGGCCTGCGGGTCGCCTTTTTTGTATCTGCGCGCTCTGATATGGAGCCCATATGACTGCACGCGCTTTTAGTCCTGAGGTTAAAGCTTCACTGCTGTTTACCCATGAGGTTCTGGGGGAGAGCAAGGCACCATGGTGGCTTTATGGAAGCGCAGGCCGTGCCCTTCTGGACGTGCCGTCGATCATTGTTCGCGACATTGATATTCTTCTGTCTAGTGAAGATGCCCTGCGCCTGAGCCAGCGAACGGGATGGAGGAATGACGCCGATGGCGGGACTGACCGGTTTCGGTCGGAACATTTTATCCGGCAGGCACCTTATGGCATCGATATAGAGTTTATGGCTGGCATGCAGGTGCAAAAGCATGGCCACTGGTCTGACTTCTCATTTCAGACAAGTCGCGTGGTCGATTTTGAGGGGCGAGCGTTTCGCGTCCCGGACCTCTCAGAATATCTGAACATGCTGGACGTTTCAATCGGCCGAAGGACGCAGAACGTATCGCGCTGATACGTGCCGTCATGCAGACCTAGCCGCAGCAGTCGCGCAAACTGCGGACTCAGTGTAATTTCAGAACATGATCGATTTTATCGAGGATGCGATCCGCCGGTCGAGGCTGGAGCTGAGCTGCGAGCCGCTGGGCGAGGATGCGTATATGTGCACCTTTGTCAGCACGCGCGGACGTATGCGTCGTCGTATTCAGATGCAGCCTGGCCATGGTGAGCCGACGCCAGGTCAATTGCTGTATTACTATGCTGTTCTGGCTCAACAAATGGATGAGGCGGAAGACATTACCGAATGGGCGGAGATCCATGGAAAGGATCTTTCGGCCCACGGAACGGTCTCAGACTTTAATCAGGGCGTTGCTGACCGGCGTGATCTGGAGATCGTGTTGGGGCCGGACACGTTCGATGCGCTGCTGACAGGACTGGCCATCAGTCAGGCGATCGAGGCGGCGCGGCCTCGCTAGAGCTTAAACGTTGAAGCGGAAGTGCAGAACGTCACCGTCTTTGACGATGTATTCCTTGCCCTCAGCGCGCATTTTACCCGCTTCCTTCGCGCCGCTTTCGCCATTGCCCGCGATATAGTCGTCATAGGCGATGGTTTCTGCGCGGATGAAGCCTTTTTCGAAGTCACCGTGAATGACGCCCGCAGCCTGCGGCGCGGTTGCGCCATCAGGAATGGTCCATGCGCGTGCTTCTTTCGGGCCGACGGTGAAATAGGTCTGAAGACCCAACAGGTCGTAGCCGGCGCGGATGACGCGATTAAGGCCCGGCTCTTCAAGGCCGAGCGTTTCCAGAAACTCTTCCTGCTCTTCTTCGTCGAGCATGGCGATCTCGCTCTCGATTTTGGCAGAGATCACGACAACAGGTGCGCCTTCAGACTCAGCATGTGCTTTGACGCGCTCTGAGAATTCATTGCCTTCGCCAGCGGAGTCTTCATCGACATTGGCGATGTAGAAGACAGGCTTGGCCGTGAGGAGCTGAAGCATTTTCCAGGCTTTGCGGGAATCCTTTGGCACCTCTGCGGTTCGCGCTGGTTTGCCCTCGCGCAGAACAGACAGAGCCAGATCCACCATTTCGAGGGCTTCCTTGGCTTCTTTATCGCCGCCGGACTTTGCCTTTTTCTCAAGGTTTACGCGGCGCTTTTCGAGGCTTTCGAGGTCAGCCAGCATCAGCTCGGTTTCAACGACTTCATAGTCATCGAGCGGGTCGATACGGCCCGCAACGTGCGTGATGTCTTCATCTTCGAAACAGCGAAGAACGTATGCGACGGCATCGGTCTCGCGAATATTGGCGAGGAATTGGTTGCCGAGGCCTTCGCCTTGCGATGCACCTTTTACGAGGCCCGCAATATCAACGAAGTTCATACGCGCCGGAATGACTTCCTTTGAACCTGCAATCGCAGCCAGATTTTTCAGGCGCGGCTCAGGTACAGCCACATCGCCGACATTCGGTTCGATGGTGCAGAACGGATAGTTCTCGGCCTGCGCGGCGGCCGTTTTGGTGAGCGCATTGAACAGGGTCGACTTACCGACATTCGGAAGACCAACAATTCCGCATTTAAAGCCCATCGGGGAATTCCTCTTTGAAACGAACGTCACATAGCAAACTGATCATGTCTGACCAGAGGCGTTTCAAAGAATTCTGTATCCGGACGCAAATGACGCGGCCAAAACTGCGTCCGAACCGGGGTCAGGCGGCGGTTTGGGCCTTGCGGACGGTGGGGTAGAGAAGAAATTCTTCCCGCGTGATCCGCTTTTGAAGAATGCCGAGCAGTCGGCCGAGCTCTCCGGAGAATTCGCTCGCATGCTCGCTGGTTTCGTATTTGTCGAAAAATGTATTCAGCACGGGAGCCAGTCCACGCATTTCATCGCAGAACTGATCTGACACGGCCCCAGCTTCGGGGTCGTCGTGCATGCGGGTGTAGACGAACTCATCCTCCTTGCGGAGATGCTCCATAATCAACGCACGTGCATTCACCAGGAGTTCGCGGCCAGCTTCTGTGTGCACACCCGCCATGCGGGCAGCTTTTAGTGTGTTCAGAATGGCCACATGTTCCAGTTCGAGTGTTTCGAGCAGGGCAATCATGGAATAATCCTTCTGCCTTTACACTGTAATCTAGCCCTTAAAAATTTTAGGGGGATTAAGATGTGTAAACGAAATTTCCGGATATCTTTACGAAACTGGCCATGAGCGCTATCGCCTGCGCAGCTTAGAGAAGCGTCTCTATACGCAAACGTTAAAACATCTGGGGCACTGCCATGAAGACTGCACACACACGTAGCGTATTCGCGACAAACATTTATGAATGCCAGATCGCTGATCCTGCAAAAGAAGAGGCATTCCTCGACGAGTTGAAGGCAGGTGTGATCATGCTGTCGGAGGAAGATAAGGCCGGCCAGCAATGGTGCGAAGAGCAGGGCTATCTCGGCTATACGTCTTACGCCTCACTGAATGATTTGCCGCAGCGCATTCCGGCTTTTGCTGATCTGGAAAAGCGCCTTGTTAAGGCGGCGAACAAGTTCGCAAAAGAGCTGGGTTTTGAGCTCGGCGATCATAAGCTCAGCATGGATAGTTTCTGGGTGAATGTACTGGACCCAGGCGCCGGGCATTCCGGCCATATCCATCCCAATTCAATATTGTCGGGCACCTTCTATCTGGATCTGCCTGAGGGCTCATCTGCTATTCGCTATGAAGACCCGCGCCTGCCTTTCATGATGAACTCACCACCGCTGAAAACGGATATCGCGCCGGAGCGTAAGCGTTTCATTTATGTGCAGCCACAGGTTGGCAATGCGCTGTTCTGGGAAAGCTGGCTGCGCCATGAAGTGCCGGTGAACTTCGCGGATGAGCCGCGCCTGTCGATCAGCTTTAATCTGAGCTAGGGCGGTTCGGTTCGTCGGTTTTCATATTCCAGATCGGTGAGCCAAAGACCATCCAGAGGACAATAATGCCCATGCCAAGCGCGGGCACGAAGGCAATTTTGTGCGGGCCGAACACGTCAACGGCAATCCCCATGAAGAACGCCCCAATCGGTGCGCCCGCCATAAACCCAAGCTGATAGATGGAGAGCACGCGCGCCAGCTGATCTTTCGGCGCTGCAGCCTGAACAATCGAACGGCTCATCGCGATGGAGACCCCGCCTGCCAGGCCCCAGATGAAGACAACACCCAGGAAGAGGGCGTGATAGTCTTTAATGCCCTCCCAGAGCATGACCAGAATGACCATTGAACCGAGGAATTGAGCGGTCAGCAGAAGGCGGCCCGGACGCTTAAGGTTTTTCACAAAAGACAGAATGGCTGAGGACACAAACGCGCCAAACCAGAAGGTCATATACATGTCCCGAATGCCATCCGGGCCGAGGTCGAAAACGCGCCGGTTGATAATGGGCAGGACCACCAGAAATGATCCGATGACAAATATGCCGACACCGAACATGGAAAGCGTCATGGCAAGCAGTTGCGGGTTGCCGCGCACAGTGCGGAAGCCGTCCATCATATCGCCAAAGGCGGCAGTCATGCCGCTTCTGCCAGTGACGACTTTGCGTCCACGCGCAAGCCAGAGCGCAGCTACTGCCCCGAAGGCGACGATCAGCGCCTGGATGTAAAGAAGGTGTTCGGTTGAGATCGGACCAACGAGAAAGCCGCCCAGAAAGTCCGGCATTTTCGTCGCCTTATCGGCATATCCGCCAAGAATAATGCCGCAGATTTGCGCTGCAAACTGAGCCAGAGTTGCAAAAGCAACGCCGCGCTGCAGGGTAACGCCTGACCCGGTGCGGACGCGACGGTCGACGACTTCGTTCAGAATGGAATCGCGTGCGGGCATCATGAAGGCGCCCAGCGTGCCCATGGCCACGCCGTAGGCGACCATCAGATAATAGGCGAGCCATGCCTCATGTACCGCAATTGCGAGCACTAGCGCGGGAAGTGAGGCAAAGGAATGCAGCAGCATGAGCATGCGCTTTCCGTCGGCGCGCTCTGCGACTACGCCGCCAATCAGCAGAAACAGAACCGAGGGCAGGGCGAGCGCCATATTGGCAATGCCGAGCGATGTGCCGGGCGGAAAGGGTAGGAGTTCGCGCGGAATGTAATTCGTGATCAAATAGGGAAACAGCACCATTTGCAGGCCGAAGGCCATGAACCAGCAGGACTGAACAACCAGATAGGCAGGCAGTTCGCGGTGCACGCTGCGCTTCACGCGCTTGCGGGACTGGAAGGCCTTTCCCGCCGCCATAGCCGCATCCATACCCGAAAGTGGTGAGCGTGCGCCCTCCATCACTTCCTGATCGAGTTTATCGAACTCTTCGTTCATCCCGCCAAACGTATCCCACTCAAAAACTGATCGTTGCCATGTCATGGCATCCTTGTCAGCATTCCTTATCGGCCACAATCTTGACCTCACGGCAATGTACACCGTTAGAATGTTTCCGGGCGTCAGGTAAGACAGGACAGGTGAATGCGAGCTATCAGACAGGTACTCAGCTGGGTGCTTTCACTGTTTCTGATCGCCATTTTGTTGCACTGGACGGTCCATCCATGGCCGCAGCCCGATCCGGGGCAGGTGATTTTCTACGATCTGCCGGGCGAGCATATTCTGTTTTCAATATTGGCACTGAAAAGCGGGTATGAATGGTTTGAGCCGACGGGTCGCGTTGTGTTTGGCGTGTTCGAACTGCTCGCCGCGCTGATGATACTGATCCCGCCCTGGCGCAAATCAGGGGCAAAACTGGCCGTGGTAATTTTCGGAAGTCTGATCGCGCTGCATTTGTCGCCCTGGCTGGGCATTGAACTGCAATTACCGGGGAACACAGGTTCAGATGATGGTTCAGTATTCTATCTGACTGTTGCGGCGATCACCGCTGCCATTTTGTTGATAAATCTGCATCCCGCACGTTTAAGTAGATAAGCATCGCCATCTCATGCAGATGCTTTAGCTATAGGGCCAGATATGCAGAGGAAGACTGCGATTTTTACGCTGCATGGTCAGATGCTGTTAAGGCTTTCCAACGTAATCTAACGCTCACAACTGAGTTGAGATGAATGGCAACTGATCCTGCACTGATATTGACGGAGACTGTTCCTGAGCCGACTACGCGTCGTGCCCGGATGACGCTGCTCAGACGTCTTATCGATGTGGTTGCCATGCCATCCTCTCGTATTCCACCACAAGACCGGTCTATGGCGGGCGACATTCTTCTGGAAATGTTGTTCGACGCCGAAGAGTCCGAGCGCGCCTTTTGTGCCAAACGTTTGGTGCCGACACAGGAAGCGCCGCGTCGTGTGCTGCGCTATCTGGCGATGTGCGATATTGAGGTTGCGCGAGAGCTGCTGCAATCAAATGAATCCTTTGACGATTCGGATATCAATTTCATTCTTCGCCATTCATCGCCCTCTCACGCAGAAGCGATAGCAAAACGCAAAACGCTGGGCCCCTCTATATGTGATACGCTGGTCGAGCTGCGTCATCTGCCAGCTATTGAAGACATGCTGAAATCGCGTCGGTCCTTTGTGTCTGAAACCGCGATGGATGATCTGATGGAATTTTCTCGCGCTCATCCGCATCTGTGTGCGCTGATGATTGATCGCGATGAAATGACACCAAACCACGCCATGACCATGTTCTGGTGGTCAGGTGAGGATGAGCGTCGCAAAATCCTGATGAAATTTGCAGCAGACCGGTCTGAGCTGATCGATATCTGCGGCGATATTTTCGCTATGGCCAGCGCTGAGGGCTGGGCTGATCCTGTGACACGCAAAACGCTTCAGCTGATTGAACGTCGTCAGCGGAGCCGCGCCGCTATTGAGCGCAGTCCGTATGAGAGCCTTGAGGAAGCGATTGAGGTCGCAGAAAAACAGGGTCTGACACGCGATACCGCGCAGGAAGTTGGCCATCTGGCGGGCATCAAGCCTGTGACGGCGGCTAAAATTCTGACCGATCCGGGTGGTGAGGCCATTGCTGTTTTCTGTAAGGCGACCGGTCTGAAACGCCATTTCCTTATGCGTCTCTGGGCGGCTATGCGTCGTCCGACGGAGATCGGTCCGGGTGTCCTTCATCCGCAATATGAGCGCATTCGCGAGATCTATGAGATGATGAGCGTCGCCAAAGCCCAGACGGTTCTGCGCTATTGGAACTGGTCGTTGTCATCCAGTTTCAGCGTTCGTCCTGCCGATCTTGAAGATGAGGACGCGGGTAAGTCGTATCAGTTCTCGACTTCGCTCAGAACGGCGCGTCTGGTGTTTGGCGCACAGAACAAAGACAAGTCCTGATCGCCCGGCAGTCGCTGAGCATCCGGCTGGCAGCATCGAAAAAATTCCCAAGAAATTTAGATAACCTTCTGGTCAAGTCGGATTTGACCGACTAGGCATAGCCCCGGGTGAATGAAGATCGAGGTTACGGGCACATGCTATATGTGTTGGGCTTGGCAACGGCGTTAACGTTGCTCTGGTTGGGAATGTCAGGCTTGTTTGAGCCGGTCGTGTTATCGCTGGGCGCAATTTCGATTGTGATCACGCTGATCCTGTCTGTGCGACTGGGCCTGAAAGACCGCGAAGCCTCACCCTATCACCGTATCGTCGCCTTTATTCTTTACACCCCTTATCTGATTTCTGAGATCATCAAGGCGAACTTCACCGTTATCAAAGCTGTTCTGAAGCCTGATCTGGATATCCACCCAACGCTGGTTAAAGTGAAAACGACCTGCCGGTCAGACCTCGCTAAAGTTATTTTCGCAAATTCCATCACGCTGACACCGGGTACCGTGACCGTGCGCGTTGATGACGATTCCATGCTGGTGCACGGCTTGTTCGAAGATGGTGCTCAGCCTGAAGCTTTCGAAGATATGGATCGCCGGGCATCGCTTGCGGGTGACGGTCGTTCCAAGTCCAAACCAGCACCTAAAGCCAAACCGACTGAAGCGCCTGCTTCGGAAACGGAAGCCACATCATGACATTATTAGCCGCTGCAGCGCTCGCGCTGTTTGTTTCAATAGTGCTTCTGCTGATCCGTCTGTTTATCGGCCCGACGCTGTATGACCGCGTTCTGGCCGTGAACTCTGTTGGTACGAAGATTGTTGTTCTGCTCGCGTTGGTGGGCTTCCTTATGGGGCGCCCGGACTTTCTTGATATCGCGCTGCTCTATGCGCTGATCAACTTTGTCACCACGATCGCGATCCTGAAATTCTTCAGATATCGCTCCTTCCAGGTGTCCCTGATCAAGCCAGAGGCAGAGCAGAATGGGGAGGCCCAGTGATGGAATTTCTGAATGATATTCTTGCGGCTCTCGCATCATCAGGCTGGCGCCAGATTGTGGGCGGCGTGCTGTGTCTGATTGGCGGTCTGTCCACCATTATTGCGGGCGTGGGTGTTCTGCGTTTTCCTGATTTCTATACGCGCCTGCACGCGGCCAGTGTGACCGATACACTTGGCGCGCTGACGCTGCTCGTTGGTATGGCCTTTCTGGCGCCGGGATTTCTGATCGTATTTAAACTGGCTCTGATCGGCCTGTTTATGACGCTCACATCGCCGGTCAGCTCGCATGCGATTGCCAATGCGGCCTATACGGCCGGCCTTGAGCCGCTAATTGGCCGTTTTACCGGAAAGAAAATTGAAGAAGAGGGTGAGGCATGAGTGACACTGCAACAGCTGTCTCGCAGGTCGATCTTTCAGTCGTTCTGATTGATATCTGCGTTCTGAGCATGATGGCGGTGACCGCGATTGCGATTGCCCGTCTGCGCAGCCTTTTTGCGCTGGTTATGCTGTCTGGTGTGTATTCGCTCCTTTCAGCGACCTGGTTTGTTATTGTTGATGCAGTGGACGTTGCCTTTACCGAGGCGGCGGTCGGCGGCGGTATTTCCTCCGCTCTGATCCTCGGCGCTATGCTGTTGACGGTGCGCGTTGCCAAGGAAGACAAGCCGCTAAAGCGTCTTGCGCCTGCGCTCGTTGTCATCGCGACCGGCGGTGTTCTGCTTTATGCCACGATTGATCTGCCGGGCTTTGGTGATGCGAACTCACCAGCGAATATGTATCTCGCGCAGGAATATCTGCAGCGTAACTATCCAGATATCGGTATTCCGAACGTCGTGACCTCTGTGCTGGCAAGCTATCGTGGCTTCGATACGTTTGGTGAGACCGGCGTGGTCTTTATTGCCGGCGTTGCGGTTGCGCTCCTGCTCGGCTTTGGTGAGCGGTCTCTGTCCGCTTCACTGGCTAAACGTCAGAAAGGAGAGGAAGAATGAGCTCTACCTCTGACCATCACGTCATCCTTCGCGTCACTGCGAAGTTTCTGATCCCGATCATCACGCTGTATGCTTTTTATGTGCAGTTTCACGGCGATTATTCGCCGGGCGGTGGCTTCCAGGCGGGTGTAATCTTCGCTGTTGGCATCATTCTCTACGCGCTGATCTTTGGTGTCGTAGATGCGCTGACGCTGGTGCCTGCGATTTTTGCGCGATATCTCGCTCTGTTCGGCTTTCTGCTTTACGGCTCTGTCGGTGTCGTCGCCATGCTGAATGGTGGGCTGTTTCTGGACTATGACTTCCTCGTGGCTGAAGGCCCGGAAGGGCATTGGGGCCAGCATATCGGCATTATCGTGATCGAGCTTGGCGTTCTGTTTGCGGTTGCGGGCAGCATGCTGACGATTTTCTATTCATTCGCCGGCCGCGCGCCGGAAATCGACGATGAGGACTGGTAGATAATGGCCGAATTCATCTTCGAGCGTTACAATTACTGGGCAGTCATCTTCCTGATGATGATCGGCCTGTATGTGACGTTTCAGGCTGGCAATATGATCAAACGTCTGATCGGTCTCTCCGTATTCCAGACGTCTGTTTTTCTGTTTTATATCACGCTCGGTAAAATCCGTGGCGGATCCGCGCCTATTCTCTTCGGGCATGACTATCTGCAGGAACATGGCGGCCATGAGGATGACGGTCATGGTGCGGGGCACGGTGGTGATCACGCCGCTGCAGCTGGACATGATGTTGCTCACAGTGCGAACGAAGGCGTGGACGAGCTGGGCCGCCCATTCGTGGATGGCTATATCGAGCCGGGTCATGTTGGTGGTGCACCGCTTCAAGAACTGTATTCCAACCCGCTGCCGCACGTTCTCATTCTGACGGCGATTGTGGTCGGCGTTGCGACGCTCGCTGTGGGCCTCGCTCTGGTGGTTCGTATTCGCGAATCCTACGGCACGATCGAGATGGATGAAGTCCGGGAAGCGGATATTAAACATGCTGATACTGAAGCGTCTGCGGAGACTGCCTAAGCCATGCCATTTGATTTAGTCTCTCTTCTTCCAGACGGATTTGTGCGTCACCTGCCAGTTCTGCTGGTGATTGTGCCGCTTCTGCTCGCGCCTGTGTGCGCGGCTATTCCAAGCTGGCGTGCCACCTGGGCGATTGCGCTCGGCGGTATTGTCTTCTCTCTGATCTGTGCTCTGGGTCTGCTGCAGCAGGTTATGGAAACCGGTCGGATTTCTTATGCTCTTGGTGGCTGGGCACCGCCTCTGGGCATTGAATTCGCGGTTGATATGCTGAATGCGCCAATCCTGCTTCTGGTGTCGGCTATCGGTGTTCTCGCGACGATTTTCGCACTTCCGACCATTGTAAAAGACGTCAACAAGGAAAAGCGTGCGCTGTTCTTTGCCGCTTATCTGATGTGTTTCGCAGGCCTTCTGGGTGTTGCGGTCACAGCGGATGCGTTCAACCTGTTCGTCTTCCTCGAGGTCTCCTCCATCTCCACTTATGTGCTGGTGGCGATTGGCGGTTCCCGTGATCGCCGGGCCTTCGTTGCGGGCTTCAACTATCTGATCATGGGCTCCATTGGCGCCACCTTCTATGTGATCGGTATTGGCTTCCTCTATGCCGCGACCGGTACGCTGAACATGGCTGACATTGCAGCGCGCATTCCGGAAGTTGCCGACAGCAAAACCATTCATGCGGGCTTTGCCTTCATCGTTGTCGGCCTGGGTCTGAAAGCGGCTATGTTCCCGCTGCACCAATGGCTGCCAAACGCATATGCCTATGCGCCGAACTTTGTGACGGTCTTCCTGTCAGCGACGGCGACGAAAGTGGCGTTCTACGCGCTTATTCGTCTCCTATTCTCTGTGTTCTCTCCTGAACTCAGCTTTCAGGAAATCATCTTTACCTGGGTGCTGGCGCCGCTGGCGGCGATCGCGGCGATTGCCTGTTCTTTTCAGGCGATCTTCCAGACCGATATCAAACGTATGCTGGCTTACTCTTCTGTCGCGCAGGTCGGCTATATGCTGCTCGGTCTGTCTCTGGCGAGTGCAGATGGCGTTTCGGCGTCTTTGTTCCACCTCATCAACCACGCAATGATGAAGGGCGCGCTCTTCATGGCCGTGTCTGGCGTGGTGTTGAGCCTTGGGTCTTCGCAACTGCGTGACTTTGCAGGCATTGCGCGTAAGGCACCCTGGACGGCGACAGCTCTTGGTATTGCAGCGCTCAGCCTGGTTGGCGTGCCGCTGACGGCTGGTTTCCTCTCTAAAGTTGCGCTGTTCAAGGCCGCTTTGGTTCAGGACTGGTGGTGGGTCGTTGTGGTGCTCGGCATTTCGTCGGTTCTCGCGGTTCTGTATGTCGGTCGCTTGCTTGAGACGGTCTTCTTCAAGACGCCGGGACCTGCTCAGCTTCAGGTTAAGGAAGCGCCGCTCATGGTTCTCATCCCGCTTTGGGTGCTGGCTCTGGCCTGTATTTATTACGGCCTTGATGCCTCCTTCATCACAACTCTCACCGATGGTGCTGCCAGTGTTGCGTTCTCCGGAGGTCAGCCATGAGCCCTGAGATTCTGATCGCCCTTATTCTTATTGTGCCGCTACTGGTTTCCGGTGCCGTGCTGATCTTCAATAATCTTCCGGATGTTCGCGAAGCCTGCACGCTGATTGGTGCTGTTGGCCTGTTCATCTTGTGTACGGTCATGGCGTTCCGTGTCGGCGCGGGCGAAGAGTTGTTGCTGGAATCGCCAGACATTGCCCTTGGCCTGACCTTCGCGTTCAAACTGGAGCCGCTGGGCGCCATGTTTGCCATGATTGCGAGTGGCCTCTGGATTTTGAACTCGCTCTATTCCATCGGCTATATGCGCGGCAATGCAGAGCGTAATCAGACCCGTTTCTATATCTGCTTCGGTATTGCGCTGTTTGGCGCAATGGGCGTTGCCATGTCGGGCAATCTGTTCACATTGTTTGTGTTCTACGAAGTTCTGACGCTGTCGACCTATCCGCTGGTCGCGCATAAGGGTGACGAGAAAGCGCGCCGTGGCGCACGGATTTATTTGCTGACATTGTTGGGTACATCCATCGGCCTTCTTTTGATGGCCGTTGTCTGGACCTTTGCGCTCGCTGGCAATCTGGACTTTGTTCCAGGCGGTCTGCTCGCAGGTAAGGTTGGTCCGACCCTTGGCGGTGTGCTGCTTCTTCTGTTTGCGTTTGGTGTTGGTAAAGCGGCGCTTATGCCGTTCCATTTCTGGCTTCCGAACGCGATGGTTGCACCAACGCCGGTTTCTGCACTTCTCCACGCCGTGGCGGTTGTGAAGGCGGGTGTGTTCACCATCCTCAAAGTCTCGGTCTATATTTTCGGCCTGGATCTGCTCTCAGCACTGCCGGGCACTGAAATTGTGCTCTGGGTGGGCTGTTTCACCATTGTGGTGGCATCGCTCATCGCGCTGACCAAAGACAATCTGAAAGCCCGTCTGGCCTATTCTACTGTGTCTCAGCTGTCCTATGTGACGGTGGGTGCCATGCTGGCGAACACGGCGGGTGCCAGCGGCGCGGCGCTTCAGATCGCCATGCACGCAATGGCCAAGATCACGCTCTTCATGTGTGCTGGTGCAATCTATGTGGCGACCTGCAAGACAGAGATCAGCCAGATGCGCGGCCTTGGCCGTCGCATGCCAATCGTCTTCACCTGCTTCCTGATCGCGTCGCTCTCCATTATTGGCGTTCCGCCGCTTGGTGGTTCATGGGCGAAGTATGAATTGATGCAGGGCGCGATTGATGCGGACCGTGTCTATGTGGTGTTCGTTCTGATCGCATCTACACTGCTGAACGTGGCCTATCTTCTGCCAATCGCTCTTTTGGCGCTTCTGCCACCTAAACCAGATACGATTGAGGTCGCTGGCTTCAAACGTCCGGGGGGCGCGCCAATGCTCACGGTTCTTCCGCTGACGATTACAGCAATCGGCTGCTTCGTTCTGTTCTTCGGGGTCAATGTGATCTCCGACTTCCTCTCACCTGTGTTTGGAGCGCGCCCATGAGCGAGACCTCTACAGATGAACTGACACCGGACACCAAGCCGGCAAAGTATTCCGGAGACCGCTATTTCGGCTGGACGAGCCATCCGAAAGCCGGGCTCATCATCTTTATCTTTGTTGGCGTTCTGTCGCTGGGCCTGGCGGTCGCGGACTTCTTCGTGCATCGACACGAATACATCCACATTGCCGAGTTCAAAATGTTCTACGCGCTTTACGGCTTCATCGCCTTTGGCGGCGTGGTTCTGAGCGGCTGGCCGTTGCGTAAGCTTCTGGGCCGTCCGGAAAACTATTACGAGCCGGAAGAAGGGGAGTCTGACAATGGGTGAAGGCTTGATGTCACTTCTCGCGCATACCAATCCGGGCTTTATCGTCATTCTGGCCGGTATGCTGGCTTATGTGGTTCGCCCGAGCCTGCCGCGCGCGATCATCACCATTGGTGGTCCTCTGCTCGGCCTCGCAGCGCTTGTTCTGCATGGCGCAATCAGCGAGCCGCTGGCGACGCTGCGTATGCTCGATCTCACCCTGGTCCTCTATCAGGTTGAGCGCGCCTCTATTGTATTTGGTCTGGCGTTTCTGATCGCTGCCACGGTAAACTCGATTTACGCGCTTCACCAGAAGGATCCGCTGCAGGATTCTATGGCGCTTATCTATGCAGGCGCGGCCATTGCAGCGACCTTTGCTGGCGACCTGATGACGGTGTTCATCTTCTGGGAGCTGACAGCGATTTCGTCTGTTTTCCTCATTCTGAAGTCCGGTACGCCGGAAGCTTACAAAGCCAGCATGCGTTATCTGGGCATTCAGATATTCTCTGGTGTGCTTTTGCTTATGGGCTCAGCCTTCATTATGGGCGAGTTCGGTACGCTTGAGTTTGATGCCTTCCTGTCTGACGGTGAAGGTCTTAGCCTGTCTGACGATCCGGGCGCCATCTTCCTGCTGGTTGCACTCGGCATTAAGGCTGCATTCCCGCTCATGCATAACTGGCTTCAGGATAGCTATCCTAAGGCCACGCCGACGGGCGCGGTTGTGCTGTCTGCCTTTACGACCAAGCTGGCTGTTTATGCTCTGCTTCGGTTCTTCCCGGGCGAAGATGCGCTGATCTGGATTGGTGCGATCATGACCGTCTTCCCGGTCTTCTTCGCGGTTATTGAAAACGATCTGCGCAAGGTTCTGGCTTACTCGCTGAACAACCAGGTCGGCTTCATGGTCTGTGCGATTGGTATTGGCACGCCGCTGGCGCTGAACGGCGCTGCTGCGCACGCCTTCTGTCACATCATCTATAAGGGCCTTCTCTTCATGAGTATGGGCGCTGTGATGTACCGCACAGGTACGACGAAGGCGACTGAGCTGGGCGGCCTCTACCGCACCATGCCGTTTACTGCGATCTTCTGTATCATCGGTGCAGCATCGATTTCGGCTTTCCCGCTCTTCTCAGGTTTTGTTGCAAAGTCTCTGACGATGAGCGCTGTCGGTCACGAGCATATGACTGTGATCTGGATGATGCTGCTCTTTGCGTCCGCGGGCGTGCTTGAGCACTCTGGTATCAAAATCCCATTCTTTGCCTTCTTCGCACATGACAGCGGTAAGCGACCTAAAGAAGCACCGTTCAATATGCTGCTTGCGATGGGTATTGCGGCCTTCTTCTGTGTGTGGCTCGGCTTCCCATTCCTGGGCGGTACGGAATTCCTCTATGGATTACTGCCATATCAGGAAGAGGCGTCAGCTTATCTGGATCAAAGTCTGTGGACCACCGATCACGTGCTCACGCAGATGCAGCTTCTGGTCTTCGCCGCACTGGCCTTCATCGTGCTGAACCGCGTGAAGCTATATCCGCCAGAGAAACGCGGTGTCGTGCTCGATTTCGACTGGGTATACCGCCGACCGCTGTATTACGGCCTGGTATGGGTTGGTGATGTCTGGGCGAAGGTTGGACCGGCTATGACCGGTGCTGCCCAACGCCTGTCGCGCAAAGTATATGACAGAATCGAAGCGACATTCAGCCCTCAGGGTGAGCTCAGCCGGGGGCCATTGTCTGCAGGTATGGCAATCTGGACCAGTATTGTATTGGCAGTTGTTATGGTTCTGGCACTTATTGCCGGCCCTAACTAAGCTCGATCTTTCAGTCAGCTATCTGGAAAAGGCGCTTCGGCGCCTTTTTTGTGTTGCGCCGCAGCATGGACGTTGAGTTAAAGGCAAGATTCACGTATATACAACCTTAGATAAACATGAACACGTCTATAAAACTACGTAATTTCAGAAGTTTCTAAAATTACCTTGCATATTGCTTCGCAGCATTCTGGCCGATTTCCCCGACGGATAACGTTGCGAAAGCCCCGATATAAAGGGACGAATTCAATGAGTATTATAAGAATAAAGTATTAGATCAATCGTTCTAATTGTGCGATGCAATATTCATGCTTTATATTCATAAGAAGTTGTGCTGCGAATAATATTTCACCTTGATTGTTTATTTCGTCTTGATTTCAGAAGCTTTTGGATAATTATATTGTATATAGTAAGAACCTTAAAAGCACAGAACAGACCCTAAAAAGGGCTCGGGGAGGCTAACAATGACAACAACACTAAGCCACGAAATGGATGCAGATACGAACGCACAATTAATTCAGATGACGTCTGAAGTTGTCGCCGCTTATGTAAGTAATAATCCTGTACAGGCGAGCGACCTTCCGAATGTTATCGAACGGGTGCATGCGACGATCCGCGATCTGTCCGTTGGTTCACCTGCGGAAGCGCCGAAAGACATTTCGCCAGCTGTTTCCGTACGCAAATCCATTACGCCAGATTATCTGGTGTGTCTGGAAGACGGAAAACGCTTTAAATCCCTGAAGCGCCATCTCCGGTCCAAGTATAATCTGTCACCGGAAGAGTATCGCGAGAAATGGGGTTTACCTGCGGATTATCCGATGGTAGCGCCAAACTACGCCAAACAGCGCTCCGAACTTGCTAAGCAAATGGGCCTGGGGCAATCAAAAGCCTAATATAGAGTCGATGATTGCTTATCGTTTCGCTTTCGAAACAAGAATTACAAAGAAAAAGTGAATAAAGGTTAAAATTAGGCTTGGCGACTGATTCGAATTAACCGATGTTAACCATCAAGGTTAATCAAACAGGCGCGATATGGACCGGAAACTGAAACAGGTTCTTTCCCAGGATCAGGCTAAGCTTCTGAAATACTGGACAGGCAAATGTTCAGAAGGACGTTTGCCTGTTCGTAAAGAGATTAGCCCTGCCGATCTGATCTTTTGTCTGTCGAGTATTTCAATACTCGAGCAGAAAGAGGGTGAGGAGTTCACTTTCCGTCTCACTGGCTCCAGTCTTAAAGATATTCTTGGACAAGAGTGCCGCGGGCGCTGCGTTTCTGATGAATGCGGCAATGAGGTTCCGTGGGCGATCGCGCTGCGTCGCTGTCAGGCAACGAACTCTCCTGTGTTCGGCGTCACGCCTGTCGGGCACCGCAGAAGCCATCACTGGATGCGTATGCCGCTTCAGCCTGATGAGAATGGCCGCCAGTGTATTTTGTGTTTTGACCGGATCCAGTTTGATGAAAACTGTGATGGTCCTCGCCGCGAGATGATGTTTGTCACGGCCGATATGGCGCGCAATGCGGCGCCGGTTCATCAGAACGTATACTGATCCAACGATTTAAGTTCAGCCATTGTCCGCCCCGGTCGCATGGCACGGGGTGTTTTAGTATGGACTCTTGTCGGCGGAAAGGAATATAATCCTACGAACGGAATTATCGCTTAAGGTCCTGGCTTAAACGATAGTCAGACAAAGTTGGTGGGATATGACGAAGGATACACAAGAAACGGGGCGATTGATTTCAGACCTGGTCAGCAGTGTGACGGGGCGGCCCAGAGAGGCACTCGTCTCTGGCGATCGAGGCGCCGTGCCGGTCGCACGGGCGCGACAGGTGGCAATGTATATCGCCCATACTTCGTTCTCTTACAGTCTGGCTTGCGTGGGTGAGATGTTCGGCCGTGATAAATCGACCGTCGCTCATGCCGTGCACTTCATTGAAGACATGCGCGAAGAGCCGGAGTTCGATATATGGATGGAAGATCTGGAAGCGGCAGTACAGCAGATTATGCGTCTGTCACCGCGTGCGCAGACTGTGTTGCGCGGCGTCTGGCGGCCTCAACCTGCTGATACCATATCTGTTTAGCTTCAGACGGCGCCTGTGCTGGCCCGGGCGAGGTTTCTGATCCGCTCAAGCATGGAGCGCAGGCCATTGGCTCGCTGCGCACTGAGCGCGTCTGTAAGGCCAATCTCGTCCAGAAAAGCCGGGGCATCAAAGCTAAGGATGTCTGCGCCGTCCTGCCCATTGAAGAGTTCGCTCAACAGGGCGATCAAGCCGGAAACAAGAATGGCATCGGACTGGGCGCGGAATTTAACTTCGCTGCCTTCACTGTCATCCGGAACAATCCAGACCTGGCTTGCACAGCCGGGGACTTTATAGACGTCAGTCATATCCTCTGAGGTGAGGGGCGGAAGAGACTTTCCAAGATCGATAATATGTTCATACCGCGCTTCCCAGTCATCAAGGAAAGCGAAGGTGTCTCGAATTTCGTCGGCTTGTGCTTGTACGCTCATAAATGGCCAGATGGTACAGTTTACGCGCGAAGGGAAGGGGGTAAGGCCGGAAACCTTATTCTGCGGTCAGCGATCCCACGCATTCGCCGACATCGATCAGCGCGTGAACGCCAATACAGAATGGGCGCTCAAATACGTTTCGAGATGCAGACACACACTGAAGAAGGTTCATATGGGCTGTTTCGAAACAAACCTGTGTTTGAGCGTCATTCAGGCCAGCAGCGAGGAATTCATTCTCTGAATTGGTTTCCTCAAGAATCTGCAGGGCAGCCAGTGTTGCGATATTCCCGCCAGTACGACGGTGATCATCTGCAATCTGGTAATCGCCTTGTGGCAGGTAAGCCGGAGCAGGGGCAGCGGGCTGAATTTCGCCAATTCCGGGTAGCTCCAGTCCTGCGCTGGCGGCGCTGACTGTATCCCAGAGCGATGAAGAGCCGCCGAGAGAGCTGGCATTGGCGAGAACGCTGTCCACGTCTGACGAAATGAACAGGTCGCGGATTTGTTGTGCTTCCGGGCGGCCAATCTCAGCGGCTTCGCGAAGAATACGGGCATCGTCTGCCGGAAGTCCCGGAAGGCGCGCACGCGCCCAGCCCAGTTGTTGCAGGGAATACGCCTGTTCGCGGATATACTGTCCGGCAACATCGAGGCGGCGGGCATCAGAATCCGTCGCGCCTAATACCAGATCCATCGCATCATCCGCGCCGCGAATGGAAAGCGCATAAGTCGGGTCATTGCGCATGCCGAGCAATAGTCGCTCACGACCATACGCGTCTGCAGCCTGAAGGACGCCTTCTTCATAGGCTTCAGACCGGGAGGCCAGAAGCGCAGAATAGGCGAGCCAGCCAGCGGCCAGACTTTCAGAATTGTGGGTGCCGAGTGTATCCAACGCCGTCGCAATATCGGCCTGGGATTCCAGCTCGATTTTCAGCGTGGTCACATCGTTCTGGAAGCTGCCATAGGCGATGGCAGACTGGGCCAGAAGGTCTGGATCAGGCGGCAGAATGACAGGGGCTTCTGCCAGCGTTTCTGCGGATGCGGCCGTCTCTGCGCCATCTGCCGGAATGTCCGGAGGTGTCTGCAATGGGTCGGCTACGATCTCAGCCGTTGAGGCTGCGTTGTCTTCGGCCTCGGCGTCATCCTTGATGCTGCCCAGAAATGGCAGGCGAATTTGGGATGTCGAATGAGTGCTGCTGGTTGAATCCTGCTGCTCAGGACGCGGTTCTGTGTCTTCACCTAATGCACACGGAGCTGGAACAAAGAGGCATCCTGCGGCGAGTCCTGAGAAAACGTATCTTAGCGACATAAGCGACTCCCCCGATAGTACGCCGGTTGTTTTGGGTGCTTTGCACCGGAATGTGCACTTGAACCTGAACTTTGATTTAGAATTGTGTAACAGAGGTTAATTAGTGTTTACAGATTGGTTGCAACACATGGACCAAAAAACAGGAGGGCAGGATTTCTGGATTTCTCCACTTCTGGCCAGCTCCCTGTGGGTTGGTTTGTGCCTTGCTGTAGCCATAGCAGGTATTGCGACGGGTGTAAGCCTGCAGCTGTCGGTGATTGCAGCTGTTTTTGCAGCCCTGCCAGCACTTCTCCACATTCTTACCGGCGCAACCAATCGCGGTGAAGGCAGTGAGATCTGGATTGTCTTTTCCTGGATCATTGTTGGCCTGGTCGCTGTCTTGTTCTCTGGCGCTGCCGTTTCGCCGCTTATTATCATGCTGGCGCTTGGGCCAATGCATGCGCTGTCTCTGGCGCGCTTCCGGCTCGGGCTGGAAGCCAGTATTTTTGCGGGCATTGGGTTTCTCGGCATTGCGGCGGTTTCGGTGTTCGGCCTGCCAATGCCGGCTACAGAAAGTTTTGGTGTTCTGATCGGTCTCGCTGCGCTGATTAGCGTGCTTCAGATTGGTGTGTTTGCTGCGTCTGCTGGCGGGGGGATCGCAGAGCGCCGGGAGCAGAACCGTCAGATTGATCAATGGATTAACACACTGTCCGATACGCCGGTTCTGATCATTTCAATGGATCAGCGTCGCCGGGTGAAATCATGGATTGGCGATCTGCGTCTTCTTCCGGGTATGACCTCTGCCAAACTGGCATACGGAAACATGCAGGACATTCTGGTCGATCCGTATTCGGCAATCCGTAATATCGGTTCGGGTGAGCCTGTTGTTCTGCGCCCAGAGTTTGGCGAAGAACTTGCCGCTGATTTTCTGTCGACCCGCGATGGGTATCGCCTTGTCATCACACGCCCGCACCAGAATGCGGCTTTGGTGTCGCCTGAACAGCTCGCTGCTGCTGAACTGGCAGGGCAGGGCTATAATGAAGAGGCGATCTGGGTTGCGAGCCTTGGTCATGAACTTCGCAATATGCTGAACCCGGTCGGCGGCTATTCAGACCTTATTCTGTCAGAGCCAGCTGGACCTGTTGCAGAGCCCTATAAGAATTTTGCCCGCAGCATCAAACAAGGCGCAGAACATTTGGGACTTCTTGTCGATGACCTGATGACGGCGGCCAAAGGGCGGTCAGGGCGTTTGCGCCTTGAACCGGAAGACCTTGATGTCATGCTGGAAGCTGAAGATGCGGTGCGTCTGTTGCAGTGGCAGGCGGAAGCACACTCAGTCACGGTCAATCTTGCGCCGAATGATGATGCTGAGTTGATGGCGCATCTGGACCGCAAATCGCTGCGCCAGATCCTGATCAATCTTCTGTCCAATGCTGTGAAATACTCGCCAATGGGACAAGAAGTTGAAGTCAGCGTCGTGCGGAGCGGAGATACGATTGAGATGTCTGTCCGTGACCATGGCGAGGGCATGCCTGCTGAAGAGTTGGCCCGACTGGGCGAGCCATTCTTTCAGGGCGAAAATGCGAAAGAGCGTCCAGGCACAGGCCTTGGGCTTTCCATCGTGAAAATGCTCGCAGAGGCCATGGAAGGCAGTGTCACGTTTGAGAGCGTAGAGGGCGAAGGCACATGTGCGATCGTCCGCTTTCCGGCGTTGAGCGCCCAGTCTTAAAGCGCTGGCAGGCGCGAGAAGTAATAGGCCGCAGTAAAGTCGCCGACCTCTACCGTCAGAACACGCGGTTCAGTCTCGCCCGTGCGCGGGTTGGGCTGGATCAGAATTTCCACACGTTCGCGCGGGTCCAGAGACATTAAAGCTTCCGTCGCCTCGTCGGAGAAAGTGAAGCGCATACGGCGTTCTTCTGTGTCTTCATCCACAATGACCTCACGCGATGCAGGCCAGTAAGACCGCGTCACAGCGCGTGGCGGCGGGCCGGGCTCATCAGCAAATACAGCACCAAGCCAAGGCTCGGAGGCGCGGTCCGGATTGCGGATCAGTAGTCGCGCCGTCGAGGGCTCGACATCCTGTTCGGTGAGGAACAGATCGACGGCCAGATCGAAAGGCTCTTCGATAAGTGGATTGTCCAGCGGGCGGGAAAAGCTCGCGGGGAAATCGTCCGGGTCGCCAATCGGTGGGGCGAGCAGTCCAAACTGGAACAGATAGTCCGGTGTCGAACCATCCTGCACAATGCGCCAGGTATCCCAGCGGCTGCGAGAGGCATTCCAGTCCGCATCGCGGCCGGGGAAGTTCATCACCATTGTGCCCACGAAAGCGGAGAACGCATCGCGCAGATAGCCTGCGGCTTGCATGAAGTCAGCATTGCCGCATTCGCGCGTATTGGCATAGCGCGCAACTTCCTCTGCGGCGAGGTTCAGATCTTCAGGCGTGAAGCCCGCACGGAGAAGCGTACCGCGCGCCTGTAATTGACCTGAGGTCAGGGCAGCGCGCTCCAGATCCGTAAAGTATCCGCATTTCTCATCGGCGGCCTGAAGCGAGGTGCGCTCAAGAAAGGCCTGCTCGGCGTCACGGAAGACGCGCGGCGCAGTGTCAGCAAAAGCTGGCGCTGACAGTGCGAGCGACATTCCGAGGGAAAAGAGCAGGTGATTCATGCCGCAAAAAATAATTAATCAGTCTTTCCGCTTCGTAAATGCGGTGCGGCTGAACCATGTTCGAACTGCGGAATTATGCAGTGATCGGGCGACGTCTTACTGTCGGGTCACGGCGTGGCCGCAGGCGAGCAAATGCTCGGATAATAGCTTCCATTTTGCGCCAGAACCGTACTCGTTCCAGAGGTTCGTTCATCCAACCCGTAACGGCGCAATAATGAGTGTTCTTCTTTCCTCTGTGATGTTTGGCATGTTCAAATGGTGAAATCACAAAGGGTGTTTTCTGAAGCCAGGTGATGAGCGGCCCGTTTTCAGAGGGCTTTTTGTGCGACCAGTTGTGAAACTCATTGGCCATCGCGCCGAACAAAACCGCCGTAATGGTGAGTGGATTGACCCAGCCGACAATCAAAAATGAAACGGCGAAACAGGCGGCAAGGAAATAGGTCAGCCCGTTTCTTTGGAAAAAGGTGCGGGTGACCATGCGCCGTGGCTTCTTGTGATGGCGAATGGTTGAACGGATGATGGGCCCAATAACGGGCCAGGACGGGCCGCCATAGCGATCTTCCAGCCAATGGAAGAAGCCGGTCACGAAATCTGCGAGCAATAATCCAAGAATGATTTGAGTGGCGAACCAGAGCATCTGAAGCGAGGTCTCGCTCAGGGTTAGAATAAAGTCCGACATGCATCCCTCCATCTATATGCATGCGAGCAATCACTTACTTTGTGTCGTAAATGTGACTGCTTACTCACAAATTGGGGTGACAGGCGTTTTGGGAATGATGCGAGAGAGGGAAAGTGGGAATGTCGTGCAGGTCATGCCTGCGCGTGCGTAAGGCGAAAAGAGGCTTAGCGCGCCTCTTCTTCTTCCTCGATCTGAATTTCGCGGATAACAGCGACCGCGCCGGAGATGACCAATGCACCGAGGCCAATCAGGCCGAGCCAGGGTGAAATCAGAAAGTGTCCCTCTGTGGCCGCGCTGGCTGTCAGAGTGATCGAATTGATCGTGCTTGCGTAAACGTCCGGATTGGTAGCGGATAGCATATCAAGAGGTGAGTGTGTCATCTGGAGACCCGTGATCTAATCTGACACACACGCCGCAAGACCGATGCCAGAATGAAGGGGCTGCCCTGAAATGTCCGATAGATTGCCAACCCGGCTCTGGGTGGATGCGCTTGTCCGACGGGTATCCGTTGGCGGGGCCTCTGCCTTTATCATGCAGTCCGGCGATTCAGAGCGCGGTGATGTGATGGTGAAAGTGGCCCGGCTGGATGGCACGGCGGCTCTGTTTGTGCCTTCGCCATTATCCTTTGAGGTCAAAACTTTTGACTGGCTGCCAAAAGCTGGCGAATGGGCAAAAGAATTTGATGTTGACGAGATCGTAACACGTCGCAAATCCTACGACCCAGACGTGTGGGTTGTGGAAATAGAAGACCGTGACGGGAGGAATTTCCTCACAGAACCGGTCAATTATGAATGAATTCCAAAATTACGGTGCGTGAAGTCTTAATCGATCCCGACTGATTCATTGGACCAGTAAAGCTCAGTATTAAAAGCAATGAGATAGCCTCTACTCCTATCGACGGAGTGGGTGCTAATGCTCTTTTTATTCAATGATCGTGTTCTCGAGATCGGTGATCCCGAAGTACGGTTGCTGGCCAACTGGACGGAACTGGGGTGTGGCCGTCCGGATCTGCTGTTTGCACGGGATGCGATAGACTTTGCCAAGGCGGTTGTGATCGATAGTGATCAGTTCGGCGTTGATGAAGCTGTCTATGCAGACTGTGCGGCTCTTCTGGCCGTTAAAACACATGCCAATACTGCTTTCTTCATCCGTGAAACGGGTGAGGAAGATGCTTCGCGCGTTCAGGCGCGACTTACGCTCATTGATGAGCAACATTTACAGCGTGTGCGCAATCAGCGCCGCCCTGTCGGCGGTCATGCATCGCTGGAGCCGCTCTGGGTGCGCGCGGCCTGATTTTTCCGGAAGGGCACAAAAAGTGCCCAGATAAAACCGGTTGTTCCGCCAGAAGGGCGTTCATTCAAACCAAGTTTCATATCGGCATGCCCGTCACGGGGCTGTGCGCGATACGTTTTGAACAACCGGTCCCAGGCTGACAGGCAAAATCCGAAATTCGAGTTGGTCTCGTCTTCGTACACGGAATGGTGCACGCGGTGCATATCCGGCGTGACGATAACTTTGCGCAGCGCGCTATCTATCGGCTTGGGTATGCGAATGCTGGCATGTTCGAACAGGCTGGCCGCATTGAGGATGACTTCGAACAGGAAAACGGCGAGCGCGGGCGCGCCGATCAGGCCAATGGCGACCAGTTTAAACCCGAAAGAAAACAGCATTTCGCCGGGGTGAAACCGAATGCCGGTTGAGGCGTCGAGGTCTTCTTCCACATGATGGACTTTGTGAAATGCCCAGAGCGGCGGTGTGAAGTGCATGATGACGTGCTGAAACCAGACGGCAAAATCCAGTAAGAAAATTGCCAGAACAACTTCCAGCCAGACGGGCAGGTTCAGCCAGTTGAACAGGCCAAGCCCGCGCGCCTGCATGTCGAAGGCAAAGGCTGTCGCCGCAAGGGGCAGCAGTATGCGGACTAAAACAGACGACGAAACCAGAAGACCAAGATTAGTTTCCCAGCGGCGAAGGCGCGGTTTTACGCGCTCTTTTGCGGGGATGATAAATTCAAGCGCGCTGAACAAAGCCAAAAGGCCTGCAAATACGCCAAGGCGTATGGGCGCTTCAAATTCAGTCCAGTGTTCCATTCATTGCATCTTTCAGGGCGGGAAACGGCTCGCTTTATCCATGTTAGGCCGCTGCCTGTATTAGAAAACACTGATGAGACAATTTGCGCAGTAAAATAATATCCTTAGTTTTGTTATGGGTAAGGCCTGAATTGTAATGGGGCCTTTCAAATGAAAATTTTCTTCAGCCTGTCCGTCTTTTGCATGACAGCATCTGTCATGTCTCTGCCAGCCTTTGCTGACGGTCCGGCGATGCCGAACTCTGCGCGTATCTGTTCGACCTGCCATTCCTTTGGTGCGGGTGAAGCGCCGAAAACCGGGCCGAACCTCTATGGTGTATTTGGGCGCACTGCCGGAACGAGCGAAGGGTTCACCTATTCAACGGCGATGCAAAACTCTGGTATTGTCTGGAGTGATGAGACCCTCAGCGCTTATCTGGAAAACCCACGCGCATACATTCCGGGCAATCAGATGAGCTATGCTGGCATGCGCAATCCGCGCCAGCGCGCTGAAGTTCTTGAATATCTGCATGCTGCAACCGAGCCTGCAGAATAGGGCTTTAGAAGACACCCATGGACAGACCTGCGGAAAGCGCTGCGCCTAAATCGTGGCATTTCTGCAGGTCGTCTTTTGAAATGGTTTTAGGGGCGAGTATCGCCTCTTCGGTCTGTGCGTGTGTGCAGATGATCAGCGCGTCCTGAACTTCTTTCAGTCGCCAGCCCTTTGCGATGCGCGCCGTCTGGCGGACGGCGTTCTCGCCATCAGATCCCGCACAGACCATTTGCGCATAGGGGCGGCCTTCCAGCTTGCCGAGCACCGGATAATAGGTGCGGTCGAAGAACTCTTTCATCTCTCCGGAAAGTGCGGCCAGATTTTCTGGCGCTGCAAAAAGATAAGCCGAGGCCTTTAGAAGGTCTTCGGCCTGTGCCTCGCGGGCGCGCAGTAATTTCGCTTCGCCTTCAGCCTGCGCCGCTTTCAGGGCGGCTTCGGCCATTTGCTGCGTGCCGCCTGTGCGCGAATGATAGACGATTAGAAGATGAGACATGTTCCATAGATAGAGCGATCTCTTCTATGGCTCAAATGTCTTCAGCTGATGGGCGTCAGATTGTCATTCACCAGCGCCTGATAAAGCCCGGCAATTTTCTGCGAGACTGGGCCGTTCAGTTCGGCAATCTCCCGGCCATCGACTTCCCGCACTGGTGAGACACCAGCAAATGTGCCGGTGATGAAAGCTTCGTCTGCAGAATAGACATCAAACAGCGAAAAGCGTTTTTCAAAGACGGGTATGCCGTTTTCCCGGCAGACGCGGATGATGTTGGCGCGCGTGATACCGCCCAGGCAATATTCTGGCGGAGAGGTCCAGACCTCACCATCGCGGACGATGAAAAAGTGGGTGGAGTTGCAGGTGGCGACAAAGCCAGCCGGGTCCAGCATTAGCGCTTCATCTGCGCCGGCCTTTTCAGCCTGAATACAGGCGAGAATGCAGTTCAGCTTTGAGTGTGAATTGAGCTTCTGGTCCTGTTCGGCGGGGCCGGTACGACGGACATGAGCGGTGAAAAGCTTCTGGCCGCGCGTGATGACTTCAGGCACGGGCGATTTGTATTCGGGGATAATCACCACAGTCGGCTTTGTGATGGTAAAGCGTGGGCCCTGATACGGCGTCTTTTTAATGCCGCGCGTTACCATGAGCCGGATATGCACGCCATCTGTCATCTCATTGGCTTTGAGGCAGTCAAACAGGCGCTTCGCCATCTCTTCTTTTGTGAGGCCGATATCCATGTCGATGGTTTTTGCGCCCGCATATAGCCGTTTCATATGCTCAGGCAGAAAGGCGATACCGCCGCTTTTGACGCGCAGACCTTCCCACACGCCATCGCCCAGAATGTAGCCACTGTCGAACACTGAAACTGTCGCTTCATCGCGATGTTTCATTTCGCCGTTTACTGACGCCAGAATGTCAGCATTGCGTGGGTCTGCCTGATAATCGTGTACGCCGTGTGGTTCGTCCAAAATCGCACCTGTCTGATCTGTTGCAGGTGCATCTGGCGTTAGCTGGACGGGGGGAGCAAGCCGTGGCCGGTTCTCACCGGCCACAATCTGAGAATTGCCTATTCGACGCCCATGAAGACAAGCTTCTGAATGCGGCGGCCAGTGCCGACTTCGGACGTGTAGAGATTGCCCTCGGAATCCGCGACAACTGAGTGCAACCAGGTGAATTCACCCGGATAGCGACCAACACGGCCGATACGGGCGAGGATTTCATGGGTGTCACCATCCAGAACCCAGATGTTGGAGTTCATCATATCGGCGACATACATGAACTCACCATCCGGTGAGAAATCGATGTCAGAGACGGTGCGTGTGCCGCCCGTTTCCTCGGCGATGACAATGTCTTCAACGAATTCGAGCGAGCCATCGGCCTGACGCTGGAACATTTGTGCGCGATTGTTTCGGCGGTCACAGATATAGACGCGGCCATCATCTGTGCTGACCACGCAGTGCACGATATCGCCAAAGCTGGTCGCTTCCGGGTCTGCGCCGCCATCCGCGGTGCTGGACGCTTGCGACTGGTCGAAACTGCCTTCGCGCGTGCCGCCAGAAGGATCCTGCGCATAAGCGCCATAGGCGGCATCGAATTCCAGAGACGCTTCGTCATAACTGACAATGCGTTTGTTGATATAGCCATCGGCGATGACAACATAGCCATTCATATTGGCGATGTCGGCAGGATTGCCGAGAAGGGACCCATTCGTATTGCCGTCTGTCAGGCCATGTGTGCCGATCTGGCGAATGAACTCGCCGTCTTCGGTGAAGTTCAGAACCACATGGTCGCCATCGCCATTTCCACCTACCCAGACGGACATGTCTTTATCAACGAAGAGGCCATGAACATTGCGCGGCCATTGATTGACACCCTCAATCTCTGGCGCGTGTTCAGGCCCGCCCCAGCCGCCGAGATACTCGCCGTCTGCTGAGAAGGTCATAATGGTTGGGCCGGGCTCACAGCAGAGCGCGGTTGGCGGGTCTTGTGCGAGGCCGACATCCGAAAAGCTAAGCGATTGAGGACGATGCAGCATCCAGATTTTGTCTTCGCTGTCGACGGCAAGACCCGGCACCTGACCGATAATCATGGTTGCGGGCATATCTGGCCATGCGGCATCTACCATGAAGCGGGGCAGGGGCGTGCCTTCCGGGGCGAAGACTTCCATCTCCAGCGGGATTAGCGCCTGAGCGGAAACCTCTGTTTGTGCGTCTTCTTCAACGCTTGGGCTCGCCTGCGCTGTGAGGCTCAGCGCGCTCAGCATGGTAAAAGACAATGCAGCGCTTGCGACATGGCCCTTCTTCAGAAAAGTCATGGGGTTTAAAATCATGAGTGTGTGTTTCTCCGCCTGTGAAACTCCCGACTAAATTAGTCTGACTTTCTATACGGCGAACAGCAACTCACATTCTGTTCAAGACCGACTTGCGGTTATTGTCGCGTCTCCCAGGCCACCCAAAGTGCGATAAGTGCAATCAAAATAGCCAGTGCTTTGCGGACATTGGTTTTGGCGGGCGAGTTTTCCAACAAACTGCCTGAACGCGCAGCGCCCAGCACGATGCCAGCATGAATGATGACGCTGATGAGGATATGTAAGCTGCCAAGTATGAGTGCCTGCACCCATAACGCGCTGCGCTCAGCATTCATGAAGCCGGGCAAGAGAGAGACGTAAAAGGCGATCGCTTTCGGGTTCAGAATATTGGCGAGGAAGCCGCGCCAGAAGGGAGAGGAAAACCCATCATCTGAACTGGAAGGTGAGGTTTCGCTCGCATCCTTCCAGGCTTCCCATGCCAGATAGAGCAGATAGATCACGCCCGCCCAGCGCAGCACCGCATAAACGGCGGGCAAGCGAGCGATAACCTGCGCCACCCCGAAAACGGATAGCAGCATGTAGACCGAAAGCCCGATGGTGACGCCCGCAACGGCCCTCAGGCCCGCCACACGTCCCTCGCTAGCCGAAAGCGCAGCCAGATAGCCCATATTCGGGCCGGGCGTTGCCTCCACCAGTGTGATGGCAATCAGGAAAGGTATGATCGCAGAGGGATCAATCGGGAAGTTCATGAAATTTGTTTTGCGTCACTATGCGGTCATGGTCCAGCGTTGGAACTCGGTTGTGGTCTCTTTGCCCATTTTGGGCGGTGCCTGACCGATAACCCAAGGTTCAGAGGACAAATATGATCCGCGCTTTTATTCTGATGGCAGGCCTTGGCCTGCTCGCGGCCTGCCATTCAACTGAAAGCCGCCAATGCGCTTATCATGATGATCCTATTCCAGAACACGTCATTCTGACCATCCAGTCTGAAATTTTGGACGAGCCGCGCACCATCCCGGTCTACACGCCGCCAGGTTATCAGGTTATGAAGAGCGTGATGACGCCTATCCCGTGCTCTATATGCCGGATGGCGGTATCTGCGAGGACTTCCCGCATATTGTGAACCGGGTGGACGCTCTGGTCTCCGCCGGTGAGCTGGCGCCCATGATTGTTGTCGGGATTGAAAATACCTTCCGTAGACGCGACCTGACGCCGGACTCTCAGGATGAAAGCGAAGCGCAGATCGCGCCGATTGATGATGGGGCGACGGTGTTTCGGGCGTTTATTCGTGGCGAGCTGATGCCGCAGATCAATTCTACCTACAGAACCAGCGGGCAGACGGCGATTATTGGCGAGTCCGCAGCCGGTTTGTTTATCGTAGATACGCTCTTCCGGGATTCTCAGCTGTTTGACCGGTATATCGCCATGGACCCTTCCATTTACTGGGATAATCACGAGCTGGTCCGCCTGGCGCCTGAACGGTTGCCGGCATTGTCTGGTCTGGGGCTGACATTCTGGTTCACGGCTGCGGGAACTGAAGACATCTATCCGCATACAGATGCGCTGGCTGATATTCTGGAGCAGTCAGCGCCAGATGATATGAGCTGGACGTATGACCCTCGACCGGATGAAGATCATTACACCATCTATCGAGCGACCGAAGAGGATGCCCTGCGCTGGGTGCTCTGGCCCGCACCCCCCTGACATGGTCCGGTTTTTCTTGTGAAGCCTGAAAATCCAATTTAGTTTCCCCTGTCTATGGGGGAAGTTTCATCATTATTCGTGCGCAAAATGCTGGAGACTGCTTCGGCATTTGTTCCACGTGCGTCATTGTTGGCTGAATTGGGCCTGAGCGAAGCGGATTTATCGGATCCGGACGTGATGGTTTCCGTGCGCAAATACGTTGCCTTCATGGAAGAGCTTGCCGACGCAGAAGGCCCTCAGATCAAGTTTCATACGAACGCTGCCAGCTCCATGACATGCGAGGATTATGGCGCCGTTGGACTTGCCTGGAAAACCGCCCCTCAATTGCTCACCGCGTTTGAGCGCATAGAGCGCCATTCGCGCCTTTTTGTGAAGAACGTCGCTGGTTTTCGAATTGAGCAGGATGGCGAGTTTACGCGCTGGATTCACTTTCGTGAGTTCCCGCCGGTGCGTGGGCTGCTGCTTTCCAATGAGGCTGCACTGGTCACGTATATGTCTCTCTGTCGTGAGGCGTATGGAGCTGATTTCGGCCCCGTCTCCGTGCATTACAGCCATAGCGCTGTTGGCTGCCCGTTGGCGTTGGAGGAGTATTTTCGCAGCCCGGTGAAGTTTGACGCGGACTATTATGGCTATGTTTTTCGTACCGAAGACCTTTTGCGCAAGACGCCGCTCGGGGACACACATGTCTCCTCATTCTTTGACAGCCATATCGAAAAGGAATTGTCTGAGAGAGAAGGCGATGCGGATCTGGAAAGTCAGGTGCGCAAAGAGATTGGACTGGCGTTGAGTGACGGTCCGCCGCCGATTGGAATGATCGCAGACAAGCTGGGGCTCAGCGCACGTACATTGCAACGCCGCCTGTCGGATGCGGGCATTACCTATCAGACACTGGTGGACCAGTCGCGCCATATGTTGTCGCGAAACCTCTTGCGCGACACGAGTTACTCGCTGGCTGAAATCGCATTTCTCACTGGATTTTCCGAACAGAGTGCCTTCAACAGGGCCTTCAGGCGCTGGGAAGGCAGGCCGCCAGGGAGCTTCCGCTCCGGCGCATAGGCAGATGACGCCATGTGACGTTTCCGGCCAAAACTCTGTCGCGTGGCGTCAAGATGGGCCTGCTTTGTATCGGTATTGAAAGACTTGTTCTGTCCAGAAGGAGCAAGTCATGAAGTCAATTTTCTACCCAGTAAAACTCTTCGAAATCAAACGCCAGAAACCCCCGCGCACACTTGTGCTTGGCGGAACAGGGAAAACCGGACGACGTGTCGTTCAATCTCTCTGGGATGGTGAGCATTCAGTCCGTATCGGATCACGTCAGGCCGACCCGGCTTTTGACTGGCAGGATTCGGCCGGTTGGGACAAATGCCTTGACGGCGTGACGCAGGTGTACGTCAATTTTGCGCCTGATCTGGCCATGCCCATGGCGCGCCCAGCCATTACGGCCTTCACAGAGATGGCCCATCGCAAAGGGGTGCGTAAGCTGGTTCTGCTGTCCGGCCGGGGCGAAGAAGAGGCATTGGCCTGCGAACAGATTGTTCGTTTCTCCGGCATGGATTGGACCATTGTACGATCCGCCTGGTTCAACCAGAATTTTTCCGAAGGGGCCTTCACCGGCATGGTGCAGGATGGCCAGATCGCACTGCCCGTAGGTGGCACTTGCGAACCTTTTGTCGATGTTCATGACGTGGCCGACGTCGTCACCGCCGCGCTGAGCGAAGAAGGACATGAGGGCAAAGTCTATGAAACGACTGGTCCGCGCCTGTTGAGCTTTGAACAAATCGTAGAAGAGCTGTCAGGCGCACTCGGGCGCACCATATCGTTCGCAGATATTCCCCATGAAGCCTTTCTAGAAGGCATTCAGGGAATGGGTATGCCACCGGAAATGGTCTGGCTGCTGGAATATCTTTTCGCGACCGTGATGGATGGCCGAAATGAGCAGATCGGCTATGGCGTGCAGGAGGCCCTCGGTCGCCCGCCACGTGATTTCCGTGACTATGCCCGGCTGACGGCGCTGACCGGTGTTTGGGATGCCGCGCAGGCGTTCAATCTGGTCTCGGTATGATTATAGCGACCGGATGAAGCTGAGGGCGGCATCCAGTCTTTGCTGGCGTCCGCCTTTGGCTTCCATCCACGCTACGCCGCTCGCTTCCAGTTCTTCGCGGAAGCGCTCGGACATGGTGTGGCGTTCCTCGCCGCCTTCGCGAATGGCATCGGCCTCAAAGGCGATATCATCTGACGTGAGAATATAGGCAAAGGGGCGCACTTGCTGGCGCGCAATCGCATCGACTTTCTGTGAGCGTGTTCCGAAATAGCGCTCATTCCAGAGCGCCGTTGTCAGCGCGTCTGTGTCGGCAACGATCCAGCCATTTGTGGAACGACGGGCGGCAGCATCTTCAAGTTCGTTCTGCTCGCGTGCGATCTCGACCAGTTCGTCTTCCCGCCATGGGGCATCTGTCACGTTTGCGCGCTTCTCTGTATATTCGCGGCCATATTCAGGCACGTACGGGCAGTTCAGGTCCTCTGCCAGAGCGAGCGCCAGCGTGGTTGTGCCTGTGCTTTCAGCCCCGGTGACAACAATGCGTTTGCAAAGGCGCGCCTTCAGCGAGGCGGGGAAAACAGGCCAGAGGAATTGCAGCAATACAGAACTTCCAAGAAATGCGCGCCAGCCATCTGACGTTTACGTGATACCGGTTGCGACTGCTTCGCATTCGCTCCAAATTTACGGTGGGTGTAAACTGGGAGAGTGACTTAACAGAAGGATTGAACAGGATGAATACCAGAGTTTTGCTGAAAGTAAGTGCTGCAATTGGTATTATTGGCGCGGTTACTGCTACGGCTAGTGCTCAATACACTGGCCCGTCTTCCAGCAATATGAATACGGTTTCTGATGTTCTCGCTGATCCTCGCGATGATGCTTATGTGCAGCTTCAGGGCACGATCAATGAACAGGTTGGAGATGAGAAGTATATCTTCGCGGATGCCACAGGAGAAATCCGGGTGGAAATCGACAATGACCGCTTCACCTCACCGGTGACTGAAAACAGTGTCGTGGAAATTCGCGGCGAGGTCGAAAAGGACTTTATGGAAAGCCCGGAAATCGACGTCGAAAGCCTTTCGGTGATCACGCCTTAAGCGTTCTAAATCAGGTTTTATGAGAGAAGGCGGTGCATGCATCGCCTTCTTTTGATTCAGGCAGCGGCCCTTGCCGGTTTGTCGGTGCGCGCCTTTTGCCATTCAATCAGGCCTGCAACGCACATGACAAGGAAGACGAGATAGAGGATCGCGGTAAGCCAGAGTCCCTTATAGATATAAAGCGGGATGTAGATCACATCGACGGCGATCCAGAGCCACCAGTTGGCGATCCACTTTCGAGACAGCATGAATTGTGCGACGAGGCTCATCGCCGTGGTCAGCGCATCAAGGCCTGCAACGGTTGAGTTGGTGTAGGTGTGCAGCAACCATTGGATTGCCGCAGCGATGATCAGCACAGCCACACCACATAAGATGAGTGTCAGAGGTGAGGCTTCGTGTACCTCTACGCCCTGATGGTCGTCACCACCTTTCAGCCACCAATACCAGCCAAGGCAGGCGAGAAAGAAATAGACACCCTGAAGGCCTGCATCCGCATAAAGGCCAGACCCGATGAAAAGGATGGCGAAGAAAACATAGTTCACCATACCAACCGGGAAGGTCCAGATATTACGCTTGACCAGCAGCCACACACAGAGTGCGCCGCTGACAAAGCCAGCCAGCTCAATCCAGTTTTCGATCAACCAGGTATAGATAGCGCCCATGCTCTTTGCCGTTTCTTTCGCCCAATCCCCCGGGCACATGCGCTTCCTTTGTGGAATGCATTGCCTGTTTCAGCAAGCGTTCGCGGGTAAATGGGAAATGGATCGACCGTATTCCCGCATTTGATGCAGAATATTCGCGCGATACGCGTGTTGCGGTCGGGCTTTGCTTCAGCACAGTTGAAACTCAGGAAAAATTAGAATTTCTACGACGGAAAATAGAAAGACTTGCGTTACAAGAGAGTTCTTCACAGCCCTGTGGCGAAATTGGCAACGCAGCGGACCCGCAAGTCTGCTATTTTCAGGTTCGAATCCTGACGGGGCTTCCAACACCTTTGCTCTTTGTGCGGAAAAGACCGCAAATACTGAGCACCTTCTGCCATTTATACTGAATTTTTTGTGTAAAACTGGATGTATACAAGTTCAGTTTAATCGAGATTATTTATGCGTTCATAAAATTCAAGAAAATCCACTTATGTGTAGTAAATTTTCTCGCTGGAGGTGGGTGTGAGAAAGAATTTTCTGAAATCGACAGTATCTGTGTGTCTGGGTGCCTCTTTTCTTGCGTTCGCCGCGTGTAGTGGTGGTGGAGGCGGCGGAGGCGGTTCGCCCACTCCGACCTCGACACCAAGTGTGACACCAACGCCGTCACCTACGCCGTCGCCGTCGCCTTCCCCAACACCGACGCCAACTCCAACGCCGACCCCGACGCCAACATCGTCGGCTATGTATCCGGGGCCGGAAACGTTCCGCCTTGGCAACGCCGTGGCACCGATTGGCTATTTCACGACCGCATGGACGTTGAATGACTTGTTCCTTCAGTCTGGATTCGAAGCGGAGATTGGTGAAACGGCACCGAGTCGTGCTTTCCATCCAATTATGGCGGGCCAATTTGGATCGACCGAAGACCGCAATATGGTCCAACAGGACGCGTTAGGCTGGGCGACATCAATGACGCTCACAGATGGTCGAACGGCTGATGAGCTTTGGGTCTATCTCGCAGATGGCGCTGATCTCCCAAATGTTTATCCGTCTGGCGCTTACGAGATCAGCTGGGAGGGTGAGGGCACTGTTTCCGTGATTGGTGCCGATATCACCACTCAATCCGGGAATTCGATCACCGCCGACTATCCTGGCGATGGTGCGTTTTGGATCGTAATTGAAGACACGGACCCATCTTCGAATGGCGAGTATATACGAAACATCTCGGTCATGCGTCCGGATGCCGTTGCGGGCGAAACCTTCAATCAGACCTATCTGGACTTTATTGAGCCGTTCAACGTGATACGTCCGCTTCACCTTCTTGGGGAGCAGGCAAGTTATGGCCCGGAAATCCCATGGGCAGATCGCAAGCCGTACAATTATAGCCATTGGGGTGGTGCACTCGGCGCACCTTATGAAGTGGCTATCGATCTTTCTAACGAAAGTGCCAGTGATTTCTGGCTGAATTTGCCGGTCGCTGCTGATGATACATATATGCAGAATCTTGCGGAACTGGTGCTGGAACGTCTCGACCCCGAGCGACAGCTTTGTATCGAACTCGGCAATGAAATCTGGAACTGGGATGAGCCTTATTATCGAGGCCGGGATCAAGCCCTTGCGGCCGCTGAAGCGCGCTGGCCGGGTGTTCTGAACCAGCCTGCGGCCTGGAATAATAATGAAGAAGTTGACGAGGTGATGTTCGTCAATAGCTGGGTGGGAACCCGCCTGGCGGAAGCCTGTGATATCTTTAAAAGCGCCTGGGGAGCTGAATCCGGTCGTATCTATTGCGTGATTGCAGGACAGGTCGGGGCATCTGCGCCGAATTATTATCCGAACCGCTTCCTGCTCGAAACGCCGGTATCCGTGAATGAAGAAGGGGCTAGTCCAGCGGGTGAGCGTGTGGATGCATTCGCTATTGGGCCATATATGGCGGACGTGACCGGGCCAACGGCGTTTGATCAGTCGAGTGTCGAAAACTATTTCGCAGACGCTACGGATTGGGTGCGCGGTGAGGGTGATTATGACATCACCGCGGATGAATACGGATTGCGTTATAGCATCCGATATGACGCTGAGCTGGCTGCAGAGTTTGATATTCCACTCGTCGCCTATGAGGGAGGCCAGCATTTCATCGGGTCCAGCTATACCCGTGACACGATTTCAAACCACGAACTCATGTACGATCTTTATCAGGATCTATTTGAGGTCTGGCAGGAAGAAGGCGGCGGTCTGTTTGTCCACTTCGCGGGTATCAGGCCACGCGGAACAAATGAGCCGGGTGTTGAGCCGACTTATTTTGAATCCGAAAACTTCGGCATCATCGAGTATCAGACCCAGCCTCTGGACGAGTCTCCAAAGCTGCGAGCTGTATTGGACGTGATTGAAGAGATCGGGCAGCGCTGACGCGCCGCCCGGCTCTGACTGGATTTAGAAGACTTCCAGAGACGCGACTTCTTCCGGCGTGAGGGAAATCTCTGCCGCTTTGACGAGGCTTTTCAGGTGAGATTCCTTGGTCGCGCTGGCAATCGGCGCGGTCACGCCTTCCTTGTGGAGCAGCCATGCAATGGCGAGCTCTGCAAGCGTTGCGTCTTTGGTGGCGGCGAGGTCGTCCATGGCTTCCAGAACGCGGACACCACCTTCTTCCAGATATTTTTCCACCATCATGCCGCGGGACTGGCCTGCAAGGTCGTCTTTCGAACGATATTTACCGGACAGGAAGCCCGCAGCCAGCGAGAAGTAAGTTACAACGCCAATGCCCTTCTCCACGCAGAAGCGTTGAAGCGGACCTTCAAAGCTGGCACGCGAGACGAGCGAGTATTCTGGTTGCAGAACCTGATAGGCCGGAAGGTCATTCTCCGCGGAAACCTTCAGCGCGTCCTCCAGCTGGCCTTCATTAAAGTTGGACGCGCCGATGGAACGAATTTTACCTTCATCCAGCAGGTCTTTATATGTGCCGAGCGTTTCAGCGTGCGGTACTTCCGGGTCGAAACGGTGAGAGAAATACAGGTCGATATAATCTGTTTTCAGACGTGAAAGAGAGGCTTCTACGGCTTCGCGGATATATTTGGGCGCTAGGCCTGTTTTGTCGTCGCCAAGGTCCATGCCGACTTTCGTGAAGATCTGAACCTTTTCGCGCTTACCCGGATTGGAGGCCAGCCAGTCGCCGATAGTGGTTTCGCTTTCACCGCCCTGATTACCCGGCTTCCAGCGCGAATAGACATCAGCCGTATCGAGTGTGGTGATGCCATTTTCGACGCAGGCGTCGAGCATGCGGAAGCTTTCGGTTTCATCCAACGTCCATCCAAATACATTGCCGCCGAAAACGACGGAAGAAATGTCGAGGCCTGTTGAACCGAGTGTGCGGGTTTTCATGTAATTCTCCTGTTTGAAAGTCATGAAGAAAAGACGTGAGGATGGACGCGAAGTTCCTCAACTCACGAAATCGGGAAGTAGGTGACAGAGCGGTCAGGCTAAGATGTGTGATCAGGCGTGCGACTGCATGCTAACGTTCAATCGTCTGGCGGAAAAATACCAAGATCAGCATTCGTGGCCTGCGCGCTGCGCAGTTCGACCTGAAGCCAGTCGAGGAAGATGCGCACGCGTTCTGGCTGATGTTTTCGCATGGGCAAAAGTGCGCGAAGCGCTTTGGGGCGTCCCCACCAATCGGGCAGGACGCGAACCAGTTTGCCGCTGCGAATATCGTCAATAACGTCCCAGGCAGACTTCAGCACAACGCCGCCGCCTTTCAGTGCAACGGTGTGAACGACTTCGCCGTCCGTGCTGGTGACAGTCGGAGTGATGGGCACATCAATATGCTTATCGTCCCGATTGAGCGGCCAGACCCGAGGCGGTGGATTGCCAACGCAAAGGGCGCGATGGGATGAAAGGTCTGAAGGCGCAGACGGTGCGCCATGGCGGCTGACATATTCAGGTGAGGCGCAGTAAATTTCGCCATCGCCTGCAATGCGCCGGGCAATCATATCTGCGCCGCCGCGATAGGATTGGCGAATGGCAAGATCGAGCTTGTTCTCGACAAGGTCGATCAGGCGGTCTGTTGTGATCAGCTCAAAGCTTACTTTCGGGTGGAGCGCCTGAAATTGTGCGAGGCGTGGCGCGAGCTGGCGTTGTGCAAACGCAACGGAAGCCGTCAGACGAATTGTTCCGGTACACGTGTCGGCATCGGACATTTCATCCGCATGATGGACGGAATCCAGAACGCTGGCTGCGCGCCGGCTGAACTCTTCACCTTCGGTGGTCAGTGATAAGGTGCGCGTGGTGCGGTTGACCAGACGCAGGTCGAGCCGGCCTTCAATATGTTGCAGGCGCCGCGAAACGGCTGAAAGCGACATGCCGAGTTGTTCGGCAGCAGCAGAGAGGCTTCCGGTTCGCGCTATTGCATCAAACACAAGAAAGTCATGGGTTTCGGTCAGTTTTCTCACGAGGAGAGGCTATCGATTATCCCACTTTGTTCAAGTATGGTTTGTGGATAAGTTTTTTAACCTCAGTAAAGTCTACGTCGTATAACCGCCCGCTATCACGGTTATTGGCTCAATTATTGCGCTATGCGCAACAGTCCCTTGCGTCAGTCTTGTCCGATCTGGGTACGAAGATAGATACTGAAATCGCGATCTGTCTCAAAGCTGAACGGGTGAGAGATGTCTGACCGCAAATGCGCAGCGGCCTCTAATTCCTCAATCGGGCGCTCATCTGAGATCAGGCCATGATCTCGCATAAGGGGTAGCGCATAGCCCGGTATCCACCGGCGGACATCCCATGACGGAATACGCGATTTTAGCGCGCCAGACTGGTTCACAAGCCCGGTGAAGCAGCTCTCTTCCAGCGTATCGTAAAAGTCTGGCTCGGCGGTGAGCTCATTCGTGAAGTTCAGAAGGTCTTCCAGAATGCTGCGTACCTCTGACGGGCTCAATTCCAGATCATAGAAATACATTTCTTCTGGCGGATCATTTGCCAGACGCTTTCCAATCAGGTCGCGCTCTGTGCCGAAAACGGGGTAGGTTTCAAAGAAACGGAAGAAGCCGCCTATCGGCTGAAACGTCTCCCAGCTGGTGCGACGGGCTTCGACGGAAACGGCGAGGTGTTCGCCATTTTCAAAGCCAAATGTCATGAAAATGTGGACGAGAAATGGAGAGTCGCCAAAGGGCTGAACGATCAGTTCGGCTGTCTCTACTGTGGAAAGATCAAAGCTCTGATCCATCCAGTTTACATCCGGGTCGACGCCGGTCTGATGCCGGGCATCGCGAAAATTGTGAATGGTGACGATGTCGCCCTCAAAGCTCGCAGACGCACGTCGTTCATGGAGCACGACCCAGTCCTGCTCGACCGGTGATTTTGTATAATAAACGGAAAAGAACGCTGCAAAGATGAGGATTGCACCCAGTCGGCGCCATAGCTTTTTGCGGCTCGGCCAGAACCACAGCGTGAGGATCAGGATGAAGGACACACCGCCTGCGATTTGCCGCGCGGTTTCCGGAAGCCCCAGCCAGTAGAATATCCCGCCAGCCATGATGACGGCGGCGATGATGACGGAAATATCAAGAAAAAACAGAAGGATGGAGCGCAGGGCTGCCGGTTTTCGTCTGAACATGAAACTGGTCAGCCTTTTCTAAAATGACGCGTCCGTCAGGATATGAGCGTGTCTGCTGAGATCAGGCAAGCGCTCTATATGTTTTTATGTCTGACGGTTGGAAATCTTCAGATCGTCCTCACCTCAACGGCCAGACAGTATTTTATAATTGAGGTTTATTATGGCGAAGATTTTCATCATTGGGGCAACGGGCGGTGTCGGACACAGGCTGTGGCCCATGCTGGTGGAAGCGGGCCATGAGGTGGCTGGACTGCACCGAAAGCCCGAACAGGCGGAAGAGTTGAAATCGGCTGGCATTCGACCGGTCGAGGGTGATTTGATGCAGATCACCGCCAAAGAGATGCAGGCCGCTATTGAGGGCAGCGACATTGTTGTCTTCTCCGCAGGCGCAGCAGGCAGCGGCGTAGAGCGCACCTCTGAAATTGATGGTCAGGGGCCGGTCAAACTGATTGAGGCGTGCAAGGCTGCCGGTATTTCCCGGGCGTATCTGGTTTCTGCCTTCCCTGAAGCTGGGCGAGGCGGTGAGCTCAAAGAGGGCTTTGAGCATTATATGAAGGTGAAGAAAGAAGCTGATGCCGCACTGGTGGCGAGCGGCCTCGACTGGGTGATTTTGCGCCCGGGTACGCTTCTCCATGAAGATGGCGATGGACAGGTTTCTGCCGGGCTCGCGCTCACATATGGCAGCGTGGCGCGTGGCAATGTAGCCGCTGTGCTGGCCGAACTCATCGACACGCCAGAGATATGTCACGAACTGATTGAGCTGACCGATGGGGACACGCCGGTGGCCGAAGCCGTCAAAGCTCTGATCCGTTGATCGAACCGAAATCATATTTGCGCGTTGCTCAGATATGACTTCAGCGACATATACTCAGCGTATGGAAATTCTCGACCCGGAAGAGGTGCTCACACCAGAGCAGGAGCAAGCGTTGCAACAGGCGCGTGCTCTGGCGCGGCTGATGGACGACCAGTTCTCAATCGGTGGGTTCGGTATTGGCCTTGATGGTATTATCGGCCTCATTCCGGGCGTGGGTGATCTCTTCACCAGCGCGATGGGCATGTACCATATCAGCCTGGCGGAAAAGCTGGGCATGGGCTGGGGCACCAAGGCTCAGATGATGGCCAATCTCGGCGTCGACTTTGTCATTGGCCTGGTCCCATTACTGGGTGACTTCCTCGACTTCGGTTTTAAGAGCCATCGCAAGAATATGCGGCTGATCGAGAAAAAGCTCGAAAAGCGTTTCCGTCGGGTCTGATGAGAAACCAGACGGGGGCCTTTTGCCCTGAAGTTTCAAAGCATCGCGCATTTTTACGAAACATCACGATACTCTGTGTGCGGACTAATCGTCTGAAAAGCTTCATGAAAATGTCGACAATCTGATACCAAACTGACGTCAGTCCGTCATAGGAGCTGACTACGCGCCTTCAGCTTAATGGGAAGCGGAAGGGGCACACCATGACATTGAAGAAACTGATGATGGCATCGACGGCATTTCTGTTCGTCGCAACGCCAGCGTTCGCGCAAACAGACGCAGCGAGCGCCGAAGAAGACCAACGGCTGGATACTGTAGAAGTTATCGGCAGCCAGCTCTCTCGTCAGCGCGGTATTGATGACAAGCGCAACGCATTATCGCTGATCGACGCGCTGAGCGTAGACGAGCTCGGTCAGCTGCCAGACCACAATGTGGGCGAAAGCCTGAACCGCATCGCTGGCGTTTCAATGCTCGTGGAAAAGGGCGAGGGACGCTATGTTCAGATCCGCGGTATTAATCCGAGCCTGAATAACGTCACCATTAACGGTGCAAATATCGGCTCTCCGGAAACCGAAGGCGGCGGCCGCAATGCTCCGCTGGATATTATCTCTGGCGGTGTGCTGGGCGCGGTTCAGGTCATCAAAGCACCGACAGCAGACATGGATGCGCAAGGCATTGGCGGCACGGTGAACATTGAGACCCGTTCCCCATTCGACCGCGAAGAAGACTTCTGGGGCTATGGCACCATCCGTTACGGCTTTGAAGAAATCGAACCGATGGCAAATGCCTATGGCGGCGAAGACCCTTATGGTCTGGATGCGACGCTTTCCGGCAAGTTCGGTGAAGGCCGTTTCGGCTGGCTTTTGGCAGCGTCATGGTCCGACCGTGAATATATCGCGCCGGGCTTCTATCAGGATGACTGGGCGTACAATGATGCCGACGCCACGACGGGCAGTGTAGGCGGTTATGCGCCGGAAAACGTCAAAAACAATTATTACGTCATTGGCCGGGAACGCCTGAACGTAAATGGTGTGTTTGAATACCGTCCTGACAACAACTCCCGCTACTTTGCGCGCGCCTTCTATGCGTCATGGGATGAGTTCCAGCACCGTAACCGTTATGAGCAGAACTTTGACACGGACATTGTGTTCGACACGGCGACCAGCGGCACGTCTGGCGAAAACCGCATTGCTGCAAACCTGCGCCTTGAAGATGCGGAGAAAGAAGTTCTCACGCTTGCTTTTGGCGGTGAGAACATCATCAACGATTTCACGCTGAACTATGAACTGACGGCCAATCAGAACAGCATTGATGAGCCATATTCTTATTGGGAATGGCGCTCTGGTCGTGACTTCGGCCCGAACAGTTTCACCATCAATGGCGATGGTATCGTCTCCATCACGCCAGATGCAGGCACGCCGGATCGTCAGGATGCTTCGCTGATCGACTTCCGTCGCGCGCGCTTTCAGGACAGCCATATGGATGAAGACGGCCTGACCGGTCAGTTCGATCTGCGCTGGGATATGGATGCAGACACCTGGTTCAAAACTGGCCTTAAAGCTCGTGAGACCGAGCGTAGCTGGGATTTCAGCCGCACACGTTATGACGGTGGTTCGCTGGACCTGAACCTTGGTACATCCTCCACCTTCACGAATGGCATTTTCACGAACTGTATTGATCAGGGCTGTGCGCCGAACATCTTCATGGATGTCGATGCGATGAACGCCTTCTTCAACGACCCTGCGAATGCGGCGTATTTCGAACAGAATACAAGCGATACATTCGTTCAGGAATATTCGTCAGATTATGACATTACCGAGCGTGTTATCGCCGCTTACGGTATGGGGGTTCACACGCTTGGTCCGGTGGAACTGATTGCGGGCCTGCGTATGGAGGCAACCGATGTCGAAAGCTCAGGCTATCTTCTGGAAGACGATCAGATTGTCGGCGTTTCCAATGAGGGCGATTATGTCAGCTGGCTGCCATCTGTTCTGGCAAACTGGAATGTCACTGAAAATCTGATCGTTCGCGGGTCTGTCACGCGTGCACTTGGTCGTCCTGACTTCGACGATATCGCGCCGCGCGCGAGCTATAGCGAAGAGCTGGGCAATGGTAGCCTGTCTGTTGGTAACCCTGAACTTGAAGCCCGCATGTCATGGAATTTCGATGCCAGCATTGAATGGTATCCAAATGACCTGACGCTTCTATCTGCGGCTGTCTTCTATAAAGATATTGAAGACGATCTGGTTGGCTTGTCTGAACGCTATACCACAGCGGCTGATATCGAGGCGGCTCTGGCGGCAAACGGACTTGCCGGTGCGGTGGACACATCCATCCTGACCGAGCTGAACATCTCCACCACAGTGAATGGCGGATCATCCACTCTGCAGGGGCTTGAGCTGATCGCTCAAACTCAGTTGGATGACTTCCTGCCAGATATGCTGCACGGCATTGGTGTCACAGCGTCTGCAACCTTCCTTGATGGTGAAACTGAAGTGAATGGCCAGACCCTGCCACTTCTGAACCAGGCAGAAGAGACCTATGCGGTGAGCTTCTTCTATCAGAACCACGGTTTCGATGCGTCTCTCAGCTATGCTTATAACGGCAGCTTCCTGACCGATGTGAACCTTAGCGATCCGGACGTGAACCTCTATCAGGGTGAGTTTGGTCGCTGGGATGCGCGTCTGTCTTATGAAGTGCGCGATGGTCTGAAAGTCTTCCTCGAGGGTGTGAACCTCAATGATGAGCCGACGACCGAATTCCAGGGCGGCGATGAGTACCGTAACTCTGAATATGAGTATGTCGGTCGGACCGTTTATCTGGGCGCGAGCTACGGCTTCTAAGCTCTCACACAATCTGAACCTGAATGACCGGGCTGGCTTTTGTCGGTCCGGTCAAACTGTAAGGACCCGAAACATGATGAGATTCTCTCTTCAGTCTGGCGCTATGGCTCTGATGTTTGCTGTGATGAGCGCCGCTGCTCTCGCACAGGACATTCCAGAGCTTGGCTCGCTGGAAAACTATGCGCCGCCGCAGGTTCAGCACCTCACGGCGGAAACGCTGCGCGTCTATGAGGCGCCTGAGGCCGATCAGGGTGTCGCCGTAGATGATGAATTCTTTTATCCCGTCGATAACTCAACCATCGGAAAGTATCGCCGCGATACGGGCGAACTGGTCGATCGTTTCATGACTGCGCCGCGCGGCCTGCTGCGCCATATGAATTCCTGCTATGCCCGTGAGGGTGAGCTTTGGTGTGCAAATTCCAACTACTCACTCACGCCAATGTCGTCTTCGGTGGAAGTGTTTGACGCTGAAACCCTGGAGAATTCTTCCACCTGGTCTCTGGGCCTGATGGAAGAAGGGTCGCTCACCTGGTTTGACGATTTCGGCGAGGATCGGATTGCCGGCTTTGCGCATTATTCCGGCAATGGCGGGCTGGAGTTCAAATCCTCTGAATTCTCCGGCGTTGTTGTGTTTGACCGTGAATGGCGTCGTAAAGGCGGCTGGCAAATGCCTGCAAGCGTGGTGGAGCGTATGGCCCCTTATGCGGCCTCTGGCGGGGCGATTGGTCCGAATGGTCTGCTCTATCTGTTGGGTCATGATTTGCCGGAAATGTATGTCGTTGCACGCCCGACTATGGGGCCGGTTCTCATCCATGTGGCGACGATTGAACTCGAAGCTGAAGGTCAGGCTTTCTCCTTTGTGCCGGATGGGTCTGGAGATATTTTCGCGATTGATCGCCGGATCGGACTTGTTCGCCATATCGCATTGCCGGAAATCGGTGAGCTGCCTGTGGAAGCTGTGCCATTTCGATAGACTTTGAAGCGAGGCGCCTGGTTCTGGCTCGGTTTTACTGAGCCCGGACAGGCCCGAAACTTGCTGTGGTGAACAGACCTGTTTCGTAATGAATGCCGAGCTTCATGGTCCAGATTGTTCTCATTGGTGTCGCTGCGTTGATGGCTTTGGTCATCGCGCTGGCTCATATATTCGCAGAAGGTGCGAAGGGGCAGTTGCGCGCGCGTCTTATGGCTTTTCTCGTGCTTGGGCCCATCATTGCGGTTTTGGCTGCGGCAAGCATGCTGCATGACCATGTTCCATTGGAACTCTCCTGGGTGTTTGGCTCAGATACGGTTTCAATGGGGCTGGTTGGCATTGTGACGGCGCTATGCCTGTTAGTGGCAGCCTTTGATGCATTGTTGATTTCACGGGTCGATACAGCGCTCAGCCGCTATGCCTTTATGGTGCTGGGCGTGGGGTGTTTTGTGCTTGCCGGTGCTGAACTTCATCGCCTTGACCAGCTCATGTTCGGCCTTTCGTCGCTTCAGTCTCTCAATCTGGTCTATTCCGCGATTGGCTTTGCTTTGATCGCTCTCAGTGCGGTTTCGGTTCTTGCACCGGCACGTAAATGGCTGGAGCGCCAGCGTGGTCAGCTTATTCTGCGCGATATTCATGCCTTCATTTCATGGCTTCAGACGAGCCGTTGTGCGCTGGTTTTCACCCTCGCGACAGCTGTTCTTCTTCAACATGAGAGCTTTGAAGAATACTCTGAGCTTATGCTCGCCATGACATTGATGATGTTTCTGGTCGCCTATGTGCGCGAGTGGAATGCCCGCGGACTGCCGCTTTCGCCAGCAGAGTAAGGCAAACCACCTCGACATCTGGCTCATTCCCCACTAAATCGCGCGGATGAGTTTATCCCTGCACGACGAAGCCGAACGCCGGCGCACATTCGCTATCATTTCTCACCCGGACGCCGGTAAAACGACGCTGACCGAGAACATCCTTCTGGCAGGCGGCGCGATCCGTCTGGCGGGGCAGGTGGCTGCGCGTGGTGAACGCCGCCGGACAAGCTCTGACTGGATGAAGATTGAGCGCGATCGCGGTATCTCGGTTTCGGCCTCCGTCATGACGTTTGAGCACGACAATAAGATGTTCAACCTGCTCGACACGCCGGGCCACGAAGACTTCTCTGAGGATACTTATCGCACGCTCACCGCAGCGGACTCTGCGATTATGGTGCTCGACGCCGCGAAGGGTATCGAGCCGCAAACGCTGAAGCTGTTTGAAGTCTGCCGTATGCGCGACATTCCCATCATCACCTTTGTGAACAAGATGGACCGTGAGGCACAGGACCCATTCGATATTCTGGAAGAGGTTCAGGAAAAGCTCGCTCTGGATGTCGCGCCGCTCTACTGGCCAGCCGCTTCGGGCAAACGCTTCGCGGGAATGAAGGATCTGCGCACGGATGAATTCTGCCTGTTCAAGAAACTGGCAGCAGATTCCAAAGAAGATCCGCACGCGGCTGAGCGCATTCAGATGACCGGCTCAAACTCATTGTCTGATCTGGTGGATGCGAGCGTTCTTGAAGAACTCGAACTGACGGCCGAGCTAGCAGCCGATGGCCTGCCGGAATTCAATCACCAATCCTATCTGGAAGGGCATATGACGCCGGTGATTTTCGGCTCGGCACTCCGTCATTTCGGCGTGCACGAATTGCTCTCTGCGATTGGCGAGTTCGCACCGCCTCCGCGTGCGCAAAAGGCCGAGGTAAAAGGTCAGGAGAAGATTGTTGTTCGTGATGACAAACAGGTCACCGGATTCATCTTCAAAATTCAGGCGAATATGGACCCGAACCACCGCGACCGCGTGGGCTTTTTCCGTATTTCCTCTGGTGAGTTCAAACGCGGCATGAAGCTGAAAACCTCATCTGGTAAACTGCTCAATGTGCATAATCCGATGATGTTTCTGGCGCAGGATCGCGAGATCGCTGAAACTGCTTATCCGGGCGATGTGATCGGCATTCCAAACCATGGCGCGCTGCGTGTGGGTGATGCGCTGTCTGAAAGCGGCGATGTAAAATTCGCGGGCATTCCGAACTTTGCGCCAGAGCTTTTGCGCCGTGCGCGGGTGAAAGACCCGATGAAGCAGAAACACCTCAAAAAGGCGCTGGAAAGCCTTGCTGAGGAAGGCGTGACGCAGCTTTTCCGCCCGCAAATTGGCTCCGACATGATTGTGGGCGCGGTGGGCGGCCTTCAGTTTGAGGTCATGAAAGAGCGCGTACAGGCCGAGTATGGTCTGGAAGTGGAATTTGAAACCGCGCCGTACAATGTGGCGCGCTGGCTTTCCGGCCCGGATGAGCTGCTCGAAGCCTTTATGGATAAGAACAAGTCACAGTCTGGCACCGACCTTGATGGCGATCCGGTATATCTGGGCAAGGACGCCTGGGATGCGAACTACACAATGGATCGCAATCCAGACATCAAATTCACCACGACGAAAGAGCGTCTGGCTTAAAGCGATGCTGTCTTTGCGCGAGATTAAAGCCGGCACATGCTGAGGAAATAAACTACTTGGCAGGCTGAAAAATCCCCCCTACAACATATAGATAAACGCGTTCAACAATTATAAGTAGTGCGCGGCGGGCTATAAAATATCCTTCGGGGGGATTTATGAAAATGACGTCCAGCGCGATCGCTCTGATCGCGGCTCTGAGCCTTGTGGCATGTTCTGGTGGCGGCGGAGGCGGCGGTTCATCGCCAACGCCTACACCGACACCCACGCCAACACCTACGCCAACTTCCACCAATACAGCGCCTGTTGCGGCGATTTCCTCTTCCGGGGGGACAAGCTTCGAAGAGGGCGCAAGTTTCACGCTTGATGGCTCCGGGTCTACCGATGCCGATGGCGATACGCTGACCTATTCCTGGCAACAGGTTTCTGGCACCTCCGCTACACTTGGCGGTGCGAGCACGGACACACTCAGCGTGACGGCACCTGCGGTGAGCAATGATGAAACGCTGACCTTCCGCCTGACCGTCAGCGACGGTACGGCATCAGACAGCGAAGACATCGACATCACGGTGACGGATTTGAATTTCGGGGCGCAGTTTGCTGGCTTTCAGACCCTGAGTTTTGAAACCACGGCATGGGATAGTCCCATGTTTGTTCGCGAGTTTACGCGAAACTTCGGTGGTGGGTCCGGAGGGTTTGGTCTCGTCGGTCTGAGTTTGGATAGCGGGTCTTATCAGATCTTCCATCAGTCCAGCACAAACGGTTCGATTTCCAACCTGCCATCCACTGGGACGCTCGCGCTCGGCATTTCGGAAACAGCTGATCTGGAGTTTTATGAGGCTGATGACATTGATGACTCTGTCATCGGGACGGAGGTTTTTGTTCTGGACCGCGATGCGAGTGAAATCACCTTCTACACGCAGAATGCAACAGACCCGTTCCTCTCTGAGATTTCGACTTTGTCCGTGCCTGATACTTGTGACGTGGTGCCGACGAAGAACCCTGGCGACAGTGCGATGGACCTTCTGGTCGGTGGCGCAGGCCTTCGACTGTATCAAAACCTCCAGAACTCGACCTACGGCGATTTCGGTACTGGCATCGAGCTGGATGCAACGGGTGAATACTGCCATTTTGCGCGCTTCACCATGCAATTCGGCGGTGGGTTTATCCAGAATAGCTATGGCGGGTTCAACTCTACGACGAATGAGCTGAATATCTGGCTCGATACAGGCGCGACACCGTCCAACCCGTTCTCGGTCGAGACATATGACATCGACATTCCGGCTGGTCTGGAAGTGAAAGATGTCGCCTTCCTCGGCGGATATGACGAGCCGATCGTGGCGTTTCTTCTGTCTGATAATGTCGATGAAGGTGACCACCGCGTGATGTTGTGGACCAACCAGTCCGGCACACCTGCGACCAGTTCATTCACATGGACACGCGGCATTCCGAATGAGCTCGATTTCACCTTCTATACCAGCGCAGACGGGCTGAGCCTGTTCTCGCCGGATATTGTCGTCACGCTGGCCGACTATCCGATGATGCTGATTTTTGAGACAGACGATCCGATTGATTACACCGATCTGGCGGCGTCTTTCTCTGCTGCGCAGGTGATCAATACCGGTGTGGCGGTGGATGATTTCCGTATTCGAAATCTCGGCGAAACCTTCTCTAACCCGGTCTATATCGTGGTGAGCAATGAAACCGAGAATACGATCCGGATTCTCGCCGATTAAATCAATCGCCGACGATTGAACCAACACAACTGAAAGCCCCTTTTCTGTCCTGGAAAAGGGGTTTTTGTTTTCGCGCCTGAACGGGGCTAATCCAAGTTGAGTGTAGTTTGGTATCGTGATAGCCTTCGCCAATAATAAAATGGGAGGAAGCTATGCGTCTCTTTGCTTGGGAGATGGGAAGTGTGGCGGTGTTAGCCCTGGTCGCGTGTTCGCACGGCCATGGGAGCGAACCTGTCGCCGCCTCGCCCGAACCTGCCGCGACGACAATCAATCAGGCTATGCTGAATGTCTTTCAGCCCGCCTTTCAGGATTATGGCGACACGGCTTTCTGGGCCTATGATGAAGACGGAAATCTGGATGCAGAGCAGCTGACGGATGATCAATGGGCCTTGATGCAAGCCGGTGCGGAGGCGCTCCGGGAGTCTGCTCAGGAATTTGCGGGATATAACGCGTTTATAGTCGCCGAAGCTGGAGCAGAGCTCGGGTTTGAGGGGCAGGGGTTTGTGCCGCCAGAGGAGGTTCAGGCCTATGTGGATGCCAATCCTGAAGGCTTTGCGACCATGATGGCCTATTTCGCTGCAGAAGCTGAGATAGCCGCCAATGCGGCTGCAGAGCGGGATGTTGAAACCCTCGTTGCGCAGTCAGACGTGCTATATAACGCGTGCAAGGCCTGTCATATGAGCTTCTGGTATCCGGGGCAGCGCTGACGCCGGATTAAACCGCCTGCGGCTGACCAATGGTGAAAGACTTTTTCAGAAAGCGCACCAGCGACTTCAGGTGAACTGAAAAGCCGAAGACCTGAAGCAGCAGAATGCCGGTGAAGAACACCACGGCAGAATGCACGACTGGCGTGCTTTGCGGCTCGGTAATACCCATCATCGGGCCGCGAATATAAAGCGCGAGCAGGGCAATAGTTGGCAGGGTGAAAAGCGAAACCATCACAGAGGTGACAAGCGTACGCTTGAAGGTGGGTTCCAGCACGCTGATCAGAATGATGAGCAGAGCCGCGCATGCACCAGAGGCAAGGCTCACGAAATCGCCGCGCACTTCATGCTGTTCATAAGAGACATAAATCGGTGACAGCGCGAGTGCGCTCAGGCCGATTGCAATGATGATGAAACGGATCAGCGACTTCATTTAAGACACCCCTTGAGGGTACAAAATCCGGCAATATCAGGCGGTTCTCAAGCAAGAACACTGTCCGGGCGAAGTAGCCCCGAAGACATTCTCCTTATGTGGGAATTTCAGGCGACACCGAGCGCAGATATAATGTGTCCGGGCAGACAAGCCGTGCAATCTGTGCATACAGTTGAGCGGGAACAAAAACCGGGGCGGGAAAATGCGCTTTTTCAGGCGGTTGGCGGGCATGGGCTCGGGCTGGAAAACCTTTGGATTCGAAGTCGCGATTGTTGTCGTGGGTGTTGTGATTGCGCTGCTTGGTAATCATCTGGTGACGGTGATGAATCGCGAAGCGGAAATGGAGCAATCCATGGAAGCGATCGAAAACGACCTTCTGGTCGCGCTCTTTTTTTTCAATGAACGTGAAGCTATCGAACCGTGCCGGTTGGAGCAGGAAGCCAATTTGCTTTTGCGTCTTCAAGAAGATGACGAGATCTGGCGCCCGGTTCTGTCTGACTCATTGAATGCTGACAATCCAATCACGACGCTCCCAATGGTGTTGCGCACGCCGCTTAGGCCTGTGAGTACGACCTCATGGGAGACATTCGCGGAAGGCGAATCCGCCGTGTATTTGGAGCGGGAAGTGTTCTCTACGCTTAGCTATCTCTTTGGAACAATCGCGCAAATGACTGAGAATGGCTATGAGATCTGGCGCCTAAAAGGGCGGTTGTCACATCTTGCGGTCGAGGGGGCGATAACACCGCTGCAGCGGCGCGAAGCGATCGCCATGCTGGGTGAAATCTCCGCGCTGGACGGTGTGCAGTTTGTCCATGCCAGTCAATTGTCTGATCTGTTGGATCAATACGAGTTTCAGACAGATGGCCGGGTTTATGAATGGGGCGCGACGGTTGAGGAGTTCGAACAGATAATCCCTCGGATGTTTCGCAATTTGCGCCAGACCTATGGTGAATGTGTTGATCCCTCTGCCTATCAGGACTTCATTGAATTGTATGAGCGACTATCCGGCTTTGATGTGGATGACCGCATGCTGAAACGAGGCAGCGGACCATGATCCTTCGCCGCCTCTCAACCGCTATTCGTGAACAGAACTGGTTTGCTGTTGTTATCGAATTTGTGATTGTGGTGGCCGGTGTACTCTTCGCCTTTCAGATCAGCGAGTCCGCTTCAAGGCAATCTGAGCGCGCCTATGCGCGGGACACATTGGTGCGCCTGGAGCGCGAACTCCATGAAATTGAACGCGTCCGTGCCTATACCCGAACCTTTTTAGAGCGGAATGTTGATGGAATAGCGACCGCGCGCCCGATCATTATGGGCTATGCGGAAGCCGACGATCTGACGCCCGGTCAGTGCTTCGCCCTTTCGCGGTCTCATGTGATTGATCGCCCTGCAGACGAGGCGCCAACGCTTACTGAAGTCATACAGTCGGGCATCGCGGCTTCGATCGAGAATGACGAGATCCGGCTCGCCATGATGCGGTTCGCAGGCAAGCAAGACGCAGTTCGCGAGTGGGTGCGGCTAAAGTCGACCGAGCTAGATAATCTGGCTGAGCTTTATCCCGAGCTGATCTGGTATGAGTTGGTGGAAGACGCAGACGATGATGACGGGTGGGACGTACGGGCCGCGTGCGATCTCGAAGCGATGAAAGCCTCCCGCGGGTTTCAGACGTATCTGATGGAGAATTATTCCACACTGCGGGACACAAGCAGCTTCGTTCACGACTTTTTCGATGTGGCAATCAGGGATCTTCACACGGCCATTGATGCGGAACTCGGCATTGTCCATGAACCGGAGGAACCCACGCCATGATCCTGCGTCGCCTCACTTCGAATATCAAAGCCCAGAACTGGTTTGCAGTCGTGTTGGATTTCATCATCGTCGTGGTCGGTGTGTTTGTCGGCCTCCAGGTTTCCAATTGGAACGATGTTAAAAAAGAGGAGATGAGCCGCGGGTATTACCTTGAGCGGCTGGCCTCGGACCTCTCCCAGACGATCGCTTTTTCGGAGGACACTGAAGCGACTGCCACTGAAACAATAGCGATCATCGAACGGTTTACAGCGGCGCTGAACGACCCGAATTCACCACCAGAAGAGCTTGTGGCCGCAGCGCGGGCCTATTTTGGTGAAGGCACGTTGATGTCAGGGTTCACCGTCTTCTGGGGCACATATGAAGATTTGTCATCTACGGGAAACTTCTCTGTTCTGGAAAGTCCGGAACTTGTTGGCAAACTGATTGAACTCAGCACGTATTTTGAGTCCCTCGCTGAAGGTTCGTTGGTGAATACCGACTGGGTGATGCCCTTCGAAACCAGCCTTGCAGCTGAGTTTGACTGGATGCGATATGACGAGAAGACGGCTCATCTCTTTCCTGATCTGACACTCGAAGACCAGGTGGCGATGATCCGGGGCAAAGCTGATCTGCTTCGCCGGCACGCCGCGCTCCATCATTGGGTGAGCCAGTATTCAGTCAGGTCGAACCAGTCAGCGCAAGCCGGCGCCCAGGAAGTGTTGGACATCGTTCAGGCGGAGAGAGGGGGCTCAGAATGATCCTGCGCCGCCTTGTCACCTCCATCCGCAAACAGGACTGGTTCGCCGTTGTCATCGAGACGCTGATCGTTGTGATGGGTGTTTATCTCGGTATCCAGCTTGGCAATTGGAATGCGGCACGGGCTGACCGGGCGCAAGGTCAGCAGCTGATTGAGCGTCTCTATGAGGAGATGACGCTCTCTCTCGAAAACGAAGCCGATTGCATGAGCTTTATGGCACAAAACGTCGAACGGGCACGGAGCACTTTTGAAGAGTTACGAACACGGCAACTCGGCGAGGGCGGAGAGGAAGCGTTTCAACAGCGGTTCATGAGGATTGGTGGGTGGACAGACCTTTGCCCCATTCGCGCGACACTCGACCAGCTGCAAGCCGGGCAGATTGCCCTCGTCGACGATGTGGTGCTGAAAGATCAGATATTGCAATTTGCCGACTATCTTCAGGGTAGCGAAACAAGCATCGCGAACCTTGGCACCCTTTATATGGGCGCATTGCGGGAAATGTCTTTGCATGTCGATTATGCCTGGGATGAGGGATCGCGCAGGCTTCTGACCAGCTTTGACGAGGCTGCGGATGATGAGGTCCTGTTGAGGGAACTTGAGACCGCCACTTTCACATTGGCGATGATGCTGGGATATCACGAAGCGTTCGATGAGCGGCTGCATGACATGCATGCCGTTCTGGCCGAATATCTTGGTGAAGATGTGGAGGCGGACCAATGATCCTGCGCCGCCTCGCCACCTCCATCCGCAAGCAGGACTGGTTCGCCGTTGTCATCGAGACGCTGATCGTTGTGATGGGTGTTTATCTGGGTATTCAGCTCGGCAACTGGAATGCGGCGCGACAACAGCAGGCTGATGCTGATCGATACATTGTGCAGCTTTCACAAACACTCGATCAAACAGCTGAATATCTGGAAAATATGCTGACGTTTTATGGCGACGTGCTCAGTGACGGGGCGCTCGCGCTCGACCAGCTCGAAAATGCAGAACTGACAGAAAAGGACCGTGAGAATATCTATCGCGTCATTGTCTTTGTGCAGCAGTCCCGAGCGATTGACCCTCTAGGGTTAGGAGAACTGGTGTCTCGCCCGGAAAGGGGCGAAGTCGCGCTAAGGGATCGTGATCTGGAAGCGGCTATAAATGATTTTCGGGCAGGTCTTGGACATTCGGAAGCCATTCTCGAACGTGTGACGGAACGGACGAACAGCTATCTTGCGACGATGGATCATTACAATGCGATTGGTCCGGTTCTGCCGATGAAGCGGCAGGACGAACTCTTTCTTGAGGCGAAGGCCCTCGAAGATCCATCTTTTCGGATCGCCGTCGCCGGAGCTCTCAATATGATGTCGTACCGCGCTGACAATATGAGGAGCGTGCTGCAAGAGTGTCGCGACCTACGGGAAATACTTGGTGAGGGAAGCGAATGATCCTTCGTAGTCTCGCCACTTCCATCCGCAAACAGGACTGGTTTGCCGTCGTCATTGAGACGTCGATTGTCGTTCTGGGCGTGTTTCTTGGTATTCAGCTCGGCAATTGGAATGAAGCACGTCACCTGAATGTTCAGAAGGCAGCCGCAATTGACAGGCTGCAGGATGAAGTCGAGGAGGTTGTTGCCTTTGTCGCCAGCTATACCGAAAATTTCGAACAGCGCAATCAGGAGCGCGTTCTGGCTCTGCGGTGCCTTCATGGCGGCAGTTGCGACGAGCTTGATAGCGTGACATTCGAATTTGCGTTGAGGTCTATCACCGTGGCGCCGTCGGTGACACCCACCCGGACTGTGTATGACGAGCTCATCAGCACCGGGCTTTTTGCCGAGCTCGGTGATGCGCAGATGCGGGCGGCGGTGGCGAGTTACTATTCGCAGATAAACTACATGGCCGGACAGACCGATTATGTGCGTGAATTCCTGCTGCGCAGACCTGAACTCACATCCTTTGAAGGGGCCTCCAGCGTGTTCGATGAAGCCGCGCCGAGGCAGCGTCGAATTGTTTTCGATACTGAGACGCTGGCCCGGAACCCGGATTTTTTGGAGCACGTTCTGTTCGGTCACCAAAGTCAGCTTGCGCTGACCGAATGGTGGTCAGGCACACTCGAAAGCGCGCAAAGGATGTGCGCGGAGGTGGCGCGCGTCTCAGGGCGCCCATGTGAGCCATCCTTCGCGGGAGAGGTCGAAAGCCCATGATCCTGCGCCGCCTCGTAACCTCCATTCGCAAACAGGACTGGTTCGCTGTTATCATCGAAACCTCGATTGTGGTGTTTGGTGTGTATCTGGGTGTGCAGCTTGGCAACTGGAACTCGACCAGACAGCAGCGTGTGGAATATGAACAATCACTTGATCGGGCACTGATGGAAGTCAGGGGCAATCTTGAGGCTATTGAGTATCAGATTGAGGTCGTTGAAGAGCGCCTGCCTGCGATTCAGGCCGCGATTGAGGTGTTGCGCACGTGCCGCGAAGATGACGAGGCGCGCGCAATTTTGGAGGCCAGCTTTGCGCCGCTTCGCACCCTGAACGCCTTTTCTACAAAGACGCAGGCACTGGACCAGCTCATCAGCAATGATAGATTTCTGACCTTTCAGTCCGCAGAAGTGCGGGAAATTTTGCTGTCGCTTTCGACCGGTCTGAACATACTGTCTGAGCGTTCGAGAGAGTTGAATGCGAATAACTCTGGATTGGAGTTTGCGATTGGTCACGTGGTTCGGCCGGGTGAGCTGGGCAATAGCGGTCCGCAGGATGTTCTGGAAACAGTTCTTTCCGGTGAAATTGCTACGCCGGAGCTGGTAAGGAGCTGGGAGCTGATCGTGCCAATGAGTGAAGCTTGTCGGGATGAGGATTTTTTACAGCTCTTCTTTACGTGGGAAGATGGCGCTTATTTTCACTATGTGATGGGCAATACTGCTCTGATGGGAATGACCGCTGCCCTTGCTGAACTGGAAGGCGAGAGTGAGGGGGCTTCATGATCCTTGGTCGTCTCGCCACTTCCATCCGCAAGCAGGACTGGTTTACGGTTGTTATCGAAACCCTGATCGTGGTGTTCGGTGTCTATCTTGGTATCCAGCTCGGCAACTGGAATTCAGACAACGCGTCGGCGCGTTCTGAGCGCGCTGTGCTCGAGCAGCTGCATGAGGAAGTTCTGATTGCACAGGCTGCCATCGGCCCCGGTGGCCCCTACCATATCGAACGCTTTTCCGAGATGGTGCAGTTGATCTTCATGGATATCTATGAGGGCGAAAACAATCTGCCACTGAATGTCCTTTGCCCGGCGGTAGCAGGCTCACATTTGGTGTTGAATCCTGTCGGTGAACTAAGTGCAGTCGACCAATTGATCGCGAATGGGCGTCTCAGCAGCATTCGTGATGCGCGCCTGCGAAGCGCTATCGCCTCCTTCCACTCGCTGTCCACGAAGAAGCAGGCTCGTTTGCCAGAATTGGGAGCCATCACCTACAACTTGCCCGGCCTGTTTCCGGAATACTTCTCTTTGGAGCCCTTCTGGGCGGAAGAGGAGGACGGCGTAGATTGGACCGCTGAGTGCGATCTTGAGGCGATGCGTGCGGATCACAATTTCCTGAATTTGTTTGCTATAAATGCGGACGCCTATGACGCCTGGTACCAGTCATCTGTCATGGAGACGTTGGTTGAATTACAGGCGCTGGACGCTCACATCGACCGGGTTCTGGGTATTGATCACGCAGAGGCAGACCAATGATCCTGCGTCGTTTATCTCGACATGTGGGTGAACAGAACTGGTTCGCGGTTCTGTTAGATTTCATTATCGTGGTGTTGGGCGTTTATATGGGCGTTCTGCTCGGCAACTGGAATTCGCAAAGTCTTGCCAGCCGGTCTGAGCGAGCGGTTTTGATGCAGTTGCACGAAGAGGTGGTTGCCGCACAAGCGCAACTTGCAGAGCCCAGAATTGCCATGCCGGGCATAGATGAAGCGTTGCGCGTTTTTGTGGATAGCTATTTCAGCGATAAAGACACAATCGATGCCGAAACGATTTGCAATTTCGCGTCAATGACGAGTTTAATGCCAAACATTCTTGGAAGGCTCAGCGCCATAGAGGAGCTGATCTCGACAGGGCGACTGAGCCAGCTGAGCTCTGAAGAGCTACGGCTGGCCATCACTGATTTTCACGAGATGACTGCGCTGAACGAACTTCGGTTCGCAGAGCTGCGGGAATCTTCCACGCCTCTGGAGAGAGAGTTTTCCGACTATTATCTGCGTACAGCCTTTGTTGGAGACGACGGAGAGATCCGACTCACGGGCGAGTGCGATACCGACGCGATGCAGAATGATACGCGGTTCAGAAACGCTTTTGCGCGCAATCTTGATGTCTTCGATCTCTGGCGTAATCGTTTTGTGCGAATACCAACGGATATGCTCCGTGAGCTGCATGAGCTGGTCGATCTGGAACTTGGGATCGTGCATGAGGAAGACGCGCCTCCCGGCGAGGATGCGTGACCCAGGACGTTATTCCATTTAGCGACTGAAATCTGATATCTCCGGCAATAGTGCGCTATATCTTGACGGAGCTGACACCGGTGTCATTTAATCCTCAAAAATCGGGGGAGAGTAAAATGATCAGAACGGTCAGGTTTTTAGCCATCTTGTTTGCCGTGGGCGGTCTTGCCGGATGTGCATCGCAGGGCAGTGTGAGCCCGCAGGCTGCATCTGTTGAGACATCGTCAGCAGGGCTGGATGTGGATGGCTTTAATGATGCCGTTCATCACTGGCAGAACCGGTATGGCAATGATTACCCTCGCTATCGTCCGGGACAGGTACGTGAAATTGCCAACAATATTCTGCTTATGCAGCGCGACCATGGCGGATGGATTGAAAACCTCGACCCTCTTCGCATTCTCAGCACGCGTGAAAAGGCACAGCTGATTGTCGACAAAACCGAAGAAGCTGGCAGTTTCGACAATCGGAACATCTATACCCAGATCAGTTATCTGATGGGTGCCTATGAGGAGACCGGCGAGGAGATGTATCGCACGGGCGCACTTAAAGGGCTCGATTTCCTTTTAGTCCATCAGACGGAGTGCGGAGGCTGGCCGCATACTGTGCCTGCAATCCGGCGGTATCATCCGCTGATCACTATTGCGGATGAAGTGACGTCTGGTCCGCTGGAAATGCTGCGGCCAATGTCTGCAGGCGAGTTTCCGTTTGCGAGCCTTTCAGATGAAACGCGAGAGCGTGCGCGACGCGCTATGATGCGAGGCGATAATTGCCTGCTGCGTTTGCAAATTCGCCAGGAAGATGGCCTTGCCGGTTGGGCGGGGCAATACACGCCGAATACGCTGGAACCCGCCATGGGCAGAAGCTTTGAACTGCCATCTATTGCAGTTCAGGAGACGGTGGAAATTCTGCGCTATCTGATGAGCATTGATCAGCCTTCTCCTGAAGTGGTCGCGGCCATTGAGGGCGGCGTCAGCTGGCTTCAACGCGTTGCCTTGCAAGGTGTCCGTCTGGATGAGTATGAGCTCTCGGAGCCTGTGGCCTTCCGCTATCACATTGCAACACGTGACCGACGTCTGGTTCCCGATGAGACTGCGCCGCCTCTATGGGCACGGTTTTATGATGTCACGGATAACTCTGTCGTTCTGGCCAATCGTGACAGCGTTCGTGTAGATGATCTTCAGGACATCGCGCAGGAACGACGGACCGGTTATGACTGGTATGGCACATGGGCGGACCATCTGGTCTCGGTCGTGTATCCTGAATGGAAGTCCGCCTTAGCGGGCGAGTGATCGGAACGGGAAGCTGTCCATGCTCTCCCATTGGCGTGCCAGATAGAGTGAGCCGTTCACATTATAGTGGGAGTCATCGTCAAACAGGCGGGCGCCTTCTTTGTAGTAAAAGCACCGTTGCTGGGTTTCATCGCATAGAAAATCGGTCGCGATGAGGCTTTCGAATTCCGCGCCTGAGCGTGTCTGTCCGGATCGCGCAATATCGGTGACAAAAGCGCCGCGGCGCATGATTTCGCCATACGCGCCTGTGGAGCAGCGTTGCTGAATAGCTTGTGCGTTGAACAGAAAGCCTGGCACCTGATCGCAATAGGCGACGGGATACCGGCTGACGGGTGGCTGAGTAAACAGGATTGGACGAGCGCCGGTGTCCCGAATGGCGCGGATAGTGCGGTCGAGGCCGTCTATGAAGTTTTGCTTGGAGGCTTCGATGCTGTGGTCATCGGGTGCTGCGGCTGTGACGAGCGCGTCGTGGCGAATGTCCACGTCCTGAAATCCGTCATGGTCGAACATCCAGTTCCATCGTGCAGACAGAATGACATAGTCATATTCTGCGCCATGTTCCCGGACATAGGTTTCAATACGTGCGGTGTGTCGCTCGCAATTGTCTGCACTATCGGCACGTCCGGACGTCTCAGTACCGTAGATTTTATACGTTCCGAATATGGGAGGGCAGCCTGGATAGTGGAGCGTTGTCCATTCAACGCCGTAGGTGGATGCAAAGTACTCGCCCATGGGCCTCAGATGGTTCGCATGGGAATCACCGAGTACAAGCACGCGCTGCGCGATGTTCCCGCCCGAAGGACTGATCACGCGGAAAGATGACTGTTCGCGACGAGGTCCTTCGCCAATGCGTGTGACCTCCTCGCTGAAGGCGCGGTCATAGATGAAATACTCAGAGGGTGGCTGCTCGGCCATTCTGAACGGTAGTCCGTCATTGCCCGCTATGAACAGGCTGGCCGGAATGAGGATTGCGATGCCGGCGAACACGCCATAGCTGCGCCACTTCCTCTGGGAGATGAATTCGGGCTTTCCGGCGGGTGCTCGCTTCCGTTCGGCGAGATAATGGCTCAAGGCACCTGCTGCAAAGGTCAGAATGGTCAGTACCGCATAGTCCAGACCATTAAACGGGCGATAGACATAAAATGCCGCGAATACGATGATGGGCCAGTGCACGAGATAGAGCGAATAGCTGCGGTCCCCAATCCAGTGCAAAAGATTATGAGCCAGCGGAATGCGGAGTTTTGTGTATTCGGCAGCGCAAATAGCGACGGCGATGGTGATGCTAACCAGCAGCGCAATCACATCCGCGCTAACGAGTAGGACGGGGCCAATCAGTACGAGCAGCAGCGCCGAAACAGTGCAAGCCGACCAAACGACCGCTGCGGTCAGCGGCGGAATCTTTCTGATCGTCGAAGTGTGCAGAACGAGATAGGCGCCAATAATGCCGAGCCCGAACTGATAAATGCGTGCCGGAAGCATGAAAAAGCGAAAGGCGGCATCTGCATTATTCAGGTCAAGATTGCTGATAATGGGCAGACTAGAGGCCAGTCCAGCGCCGGCAAAGGTGAAGATGAGGGAACAGGTCGATAGCCCGGCCCAGACGTAGAGGAAAAGGTGCTTTACCCTTCGTGTGAGATAGAATGCGAGCGCCGAAACAAAAGCGAAACCAAGATAGAATTGCTCCTCAACGCCCAGTGACCAGGTATGAAGAAGCGGCATGGTTTCGAGCGGCGCGGCGAAATAATCTGTTTGTGTGAAGAACCAGATATTTGAAAAGCCAAATACGGCATACACAGCAGACATGGCGACGCTGATAAGATCTTCCGGAGGGTAGAGGATAAGCGCAGCGATAAGCGTCGCACCAATGTTTAGAAACAAAGCGGGCATGAGGCGCAGATAGCGCCGGGCAAAGAATGATCTGATGCTGAATGGCGCGCCCGCATCCTGACGCAGAAATACGCTGCGCGTAATCACGTACCCGCTGATCACGAAGAAAATATCGACGCCGAGAAAGCCGTAGGGCAGTACGCGTTCGGACAGGTGGAATACAATCACCACCAGAACCGCGAGCGCGCGGAGATACTGAATATCTGAGCGTTTTTGCATTTTTCCCCGCATTCAGTGTCTTTATCCGGGGGATCGGGGCAAGGGTCAATGAAGTCAGAGCGACGCGGATTGACCCGACTTGCCTAACGCTCAGATAGAGCGCAGTCTCTTTATTGTTCAGGCAAAATAATTCGGGGACACAGCTTTGATGAAATACGCATTGACCGCGGCGCTTCTGGCCGCGACGAGCACGATCGCTTTCGCTCAGGAAGAGGTGGACGCACCGAGTTATCGCCCGGTTCCTGCAGAAAATCTGGTGATCATGACGCTGGAAAGCGGCGAGGTAGTGTTTGAACTGAACGATGATTTCGCGCCCGGCCATGTCGAGCAGTTCAGTGGGCTGGTCAGTGATGGGACTTATGATGGCGAGGCGTTCTATCGTGTGATTGATGGGTTTGTCGCCCAGGGCGGTCTGGCCGATGACCGCGTGGAGGCCTATCCAACACTCACGAATGAGAATGACCGAGCTATGTCTGAAGAAGGGTTCACCCCTTTGGGCAATGCCGATCTTTTTGCGCCGGAAGTCGGCCATATGGGCGGCTTCCCTGTCGGGCGTAACGCGGAGGCTGATCTGGAATGGTTGCTGCATTGCCCGGGTGCGCTGGCAATGGCGCGAGGCAATGATCCGGATTCAGGTAGCACTGAGTTTTATGTGGTTCTGGACGCGCAACGTTATCTCGACAGAAACCTGACAGTGTTTGGTCGCGTGCTGTCTGGCATGGAACATATTCAGGCGCTTCACCGCGGTGACCCGGCAATTGCGGGCGGCGTTATTCAGGAGCCAGAAGTGGGTGACACCATTGTTTCGGTTCAGATGGCCTCAGATATCCCAGAAGAAGAGCGCCCGAACTGGGAAGTTATGATCACCGGGTCTGAAGCATTTGAGGCGTTCAAAACGTCTAAACGGGTGCGCAACGAAGAGTTCTTCTACCGTCATCCGCCGGAAATTCTGGATATTTGCTCACACGCGGTCCCGGCTCGCGAAGTCGAATAAATCAGACCAATTCGGCAGTTGGTGTGAACCAGCAAGGTGAGGGCAGCTCTTCATAATACACATGAAGCAGTTTGGAATAGCTGCCCCAGTCGACTTTCCATTCGAGCTTGTTGCGGTCTTCCCAAACGTTGAAGGCTCGCTTCATATGCAACATCATGGCCTGACGGCTCATACTGTTGATCCTGCAGAAATGGTCTACCGCATCGGGCAGTATCCGGCTTTTGGTGCGGTGTCCGTGCTCGGAGCGGTCGAGGTTTTTACCCTTTTTACAATGCCAGCAGCACAGTCGAACCTTTTCCAGGCGCGCAACACCGCGTCGTCCCCGACAGTCATAGGACCAGACTTCGTCAACATGCAGCGATGAGGGTTGGTCGACCTTCTTCCTGCATACCGCGCAGGACAAGTCATTGAAATTGAACAGGGATCTATGGAACTTGTCCCACCCGGATTCAGGCATGAATTCCCGGAGGTTAAAGTTCCACAATGGTGCTGGTACTGGCTCGATAGCGAGCTTCATCCCGATCCCCGATGAAAGCCTGACTTTTTTGCTCGGGAAAGAATGCGCCAAACCTCTTAAAGTCGGGTTGGCTGTTAATATTCAATTTTGTCGAAAACCATCTGAACTATCGGCCCAGTTTAAATGCAAACACCCCGACCAGATGGCCGGGGTGTTCAGGGATTTAGCTGTCAGGGCAGCTTATTGCCAGCCGCACTGACGACCTTCGTTTTCTTCACGCATCCACTGAATGAGTGGGTCGAAATAAGCTGTGATAGCGGAGCCATCCATTTCGCGCGTGCCGGTGAAGGCTTCCAGCGCGTCACGCCAAGGCTCAGACGCACCCATTTCCAGCATAGCGTTCAGACGCTCGCCCACTTCTTCATTTCCGTAGATTGAGCAGCGGTGAAGCGGACCTTCCCAGCCAGCCATCTCGCAGGCCGCCTGATGGAACTGGAACTGCAGGATATAGCTGAGGAAATAACGCAGATAAGGCGTATTGCCCGGAATGTGGTATTTCGCACCCGGGTCGAACGCGTCATCCGGACGAGGGCCCGGAGGCACAATACCCTGATTGGCTTCACGCAGTTCCCACCATGCTGTGTTGTAGTCAGCCTCTGGTGTGGACCCGTCCAGAACGCCCCAGCGCCATTGGTCGACCGTGATCGCAAATGGCAGGAAGGCGATCTTGTCGAGCGCCGTATCCAGAAGAAGAGAGAGGTCGGCATCGGCGCCTGGAACCTGCTCTTCAGAGATCAGGCCGATCTGCTGGAGGTAGTACGGCGTGATGGATAGAGCGACGAAGTCGCCAATTGCTTCGTGGAAGCCGTCATGTGCGCCTTCTTTGAAGAGATGGTCCTGACCGCGATAGGCGCGCTGATAATAATTGTGGCCCAGTTCGTGGTGAACCGTCTGGAAGTCTTCAGCGTTGACCTCGGTACACATTTTGATGCGGATGTCTTCTTCGTCATCCAGATCCCATGCAGACGCGTGACATACAACATCACGATCAGGCGGGCGAACGATCATAGAGCGCTCCCAGAAAGTTTCTGGCAGAGGCTCAAAGCCCAGAGATGAGAAGAAGGCTTCGCCGGTCTCAACCATTTGGATCGGCGTGTACTCATTCACGCGCAATTGCGTGGTCAGGTCATAGCTTGGACCGGCCAGATCTTCCGGCGCGACAATGCCATAAATGTTCTGCCAGGACTGTGCCCACATATTGCCGAGCAGGTCAGCGCGGATCGGGCCGCTCGCAGGCTGAACCTCATCGCCATAATAGTCGTTTAGTTCGCCGCGGACATAGCAATGAAGCTCGTCATAAAGTGGAGATACCTGTTCCCAGAGGCGCTCGACTTCGGCTTCCATTTCTTCTGGTGGCATATCGTACTGAGACAGCCACATATCCGCGACATTGTCATAGCCGAGCTCGTTCGCGCCGGCCGTCGCGATTTCGACCATGCGGGCATATTCAGGTGCCATCACAGGAGAAATCGTGCGCCAGCCTTCCCAGGCTTCCTGAAGGACGTCCGGATTGCGGGAGGTTTCAATAACAGTGGACAGCTCGTCCAGTGTCAGCGCGGACATGTCGTAGGTATAGTCCGTGCCCTCATAGGCCTCGTCCAGAATGCTGGCGACTTCGTCGGTATTGTTCTGGAAGGCATAATTGCCAGTTGAATAGGTCGCGTCGAGTTCAGCCGTAATGGTGTTCAGCTCTTCGGCTGCGCCTTCCGTAGATGGGGCAGGCAGTGTCATGCCAGACTGAATCATCTGCAGTTTACGCTGGAGATCGATTGGAAGATCGAGATCGACAAACTCACGGGTCGCATTTGCAAACTCTACGCGGGCTGTGGTCGTGCGCGCGCCGGCTGCTGCGGCTGCGGCGTTGGTCTCGGGCGTGATGTTGGTCGCCTGTTCCCAATAAATCGGTGCTGTTTCTTTGTTCAGATTGGCGAGCGTCTCTTCAGCATTTTCGATGAAGGCGCGCGCATCTTCAATTGTCGGTCCTGCGGCATCTTCTGATGGGGCAGGTTCAGGTGCGTCTGAGGCGGGCGTACACGCTGCCACCATCGCCAGAGCGAACACGCTTGTTCCGGCCAGAATGAGTGAATTCTTCATAAAAGTCCTCCGTTGCAGGCAGGAAGCGGTGTGGATGCATGAAGGTCAATAGAAATGCGCAGGCTGTGCCGTATTTTTGCGGAAAACCGGCATGATGTCCCTCAATCGCTATGAAACGAAGGCATAAAGCGAGGCCAAACTGGCTGAAAGGCTGAAAATTTGCGGGAAAGCGGGCGCACTGAACCCATCTGAACCGGAGGGATGGATGGAGAACAGTGCGCACAGTTCTAGCGTTGGGGAAACGCGTTCTATATGTTTACGCTATATCAGGCAGGAATTGCTGGTCAATTAACAGGTGAAAGAAAAGTAATTTCGCAGATCGCTGCTGAAAGAGTGAATTCTGCTTCTGGAAAATGCTCAGTTTTTGATCGCTTGTTGAATGTCACGAACTCTTCAAAATCGGAATCGAACATTAAATCGCAGTCATGAAAATCCGTATCCGGAACACTTTATGTCCGGATTTTTTGAGTCGAATCTCTGAAAAACACTAAAAATACAGCATGTTGTGGGGTTTTGATTTGTAATCATGCAATATGGAACCGTTGCCTCTGTGCAACGGTGAATCATGGACGAAATGTCATCGGAACGGGTCCGGGTTTGCTGCCGTTCTCCCCTCATCCCGCCAGCAATGGCGAACCTGAAACAGGATGTAAGGAGTAGTAAAATGATGAAGGCATTGCTCGCAGCAACTGCAATTTCCGGACTGGCTCTTGGTGCTCAAACCGCAGCCGCTCAGGAGGACACCGGCTTTTATACAGAAGGTGGCTATCAGTATCTCAACATTGAGCCTGATGGTGCTGAACAAGGTGTAGACACCAATGGTATTGCAGCGCGTGCCGGCTATCAGTTCAACAACTGGTTCAGCCTTGAAGGTGAACTCGCAACCGGCGTTGATGACGGTGAGTTCGACTATAATGTCGACGAGGATGAATTTAACCTCGACGACAATAACGATGGTGATTTTAACGACACGATTGCCGCTGCTGGCGATGTAGAAATGAATTATCTGGTGGGTCTGTATGGCCGTGCAGATGTTCCAATCACTGATCGTCTGAATGCTTACGCTCGCGCAGGCTATGCCTATATCGACGTTGACGCGCAGGTTCAGACCCCGGGCGGCACGACTGTCGCACGCATTGCAGACGCTGAAGAAGGTCCAGCTATCGGTGCTGGTCTTGAATATGCGCTGACAGATGACTGGTATGTGAAGGGTGACTACACCTATTACGCATTCGAGGACACAGACACTGACGGCGTAATGCTTGGCGTTGGCTATCAGTTCTAAGATCTGAACATGTGTCACAGAAAGCGCTCTCAGCCCCTGGCTGAGGGCGTTTTTGTATTCGGTGGCATGTCTGACTTGTTTGAGTGCGCTGAAACGAGAGCCAGTCGGCATGAGTAGCCTTACAAGTATTCAGATGCAAAAAACTTCAGATAACCCTGTAATTAAAAATCATTTATCTCGGAACCAAACCCCGATTGCATGAGCTGACTCTCTGAAAACAATAATCAGAGGAAACAGCCATGAAAACGAAACTATTGGGCATAGGGCTCCTCGCCGCAACCATGTTGTCGCCGACAGCTCTCGCAGACTCTTTCGCCATCAGTGAATACGGCGCATCCGATCTGGGGCGTGCGAATTCCGGGCGGGTGACGCAGACAGAAGATGCTTCTGCAGCTTATGGTAATCCGGCCTTGATGACTGGTTTTGAAGATAGCCAGGTCAGCGCTGGCCTGAGCGCAATTCTTGGAACGTCCAGCTATCGCGATACGGGGTCGGTAGACGCCCTTGGCGCGCCGCTCGGTGGCAATACGAGTGGCTTTCTGGAAGATGGCTATGTGCCGTATGGCCATGTCGTTTACGCTCCGGATGCGCGTTGGCGTTTAGGCCTTTCGGTGACAGCGCCTTTTGGGCTCGCCACCGAATATGAAGCGGATTGGCCGGGTCGCTATCAGGCAATCAAATCCAGCCTTCAGGCGATCAATATCAATCCGAGTGCAGCTTATGCTGTTACCGATACATTCTCCGTCGGTGCTGGGTTGAATCTCCAATATGTGACAGCCGAACTGAGCAGCGCCATTGATTTCGGCGCGGTATGTTTCGCGCAAGTGGACCCGACCACATGTGCAAGCGCAGGGCTAACGCCTCAGGCGGCTGACGGGCTGACCGATATTGAAGGCGAGGACTGGTCAGTAGGCTGGAATGTCGGCGCGAGCTGGATGCCGCACCCCGATTGGACGCTCGGCATTCATTATCGGTCAGAGATCGACCATGAGCTTGAAGGCGATGCGGACTTTACCGTTCCGGCGCAGGCGCAATTGCTGACGGCGAGCGGTGCGTTCGCCGACACGCCGGGTACAGCTGCTCTCAACTTGCCAGCGTCAACGGAAATTGGTGCCCGCTGGCAGGCAACTGAACGTCTGGCCGTTTATGCCGACGCTATCTGGACCGAATGGTCGAGCCTTGAAGAATTGCGGGTCGATTTTGAGAACCCTGTCCAGCCCGATGCAGTGGAAGAGCTGAGCTATAAAGACGCCGGTCGCTATAGCATTGGTGCAGACTACGCAGTGAATGACAGACTGACGCTGCGTGCAGGCTATGCCTATGATGAAACACCGGTGCAGCCGGAAGATCGCAGCGCACGCATTCCAGATAATGACCGTCAGATCTTTGCACTGGGTGGAAGCTATGACGTCAACGACTTCTGGACGATTGATGCGGCCTATAACCGGGTGGAAATTGACGAAACAGATTTCGACCAGACCGGTTCATATGCTGATCAGGTCATGGGCGTATACTCCGGACATGCAGACGTGATTTCCGTAGGTGTTTCGCGAACATTCTGATCAAAAAACAGCCAAACAGAAGTGCCGGTGTCCCGCGAGGAGCCGGCACTTTTGCCTTTGTCTCTGGGCAGTAGAACTGAAAAAAATCAGGGAAACGGGGTTCCAATCGCCCCCCAAAGTCTGTCAGTCTTTGAGACTGGGTAGAAAATTTAAAGGCGTTGCCGGGGCGTGGCAGTGCCTTTTTCAGCAAAAATGGGGGACACATGAGTGTGGATTTCACGCGTCGTGCCGTGCTTGGCACGTCTTGGAAACTTGGCGTAAGCGGATTGGTTCTGGCCAGTGCGGGCCCACTTTTGGGGGCGTGTTCGAAGCCCGAAGAGGTTCTTGAAACAGCAGAGCTCGGGCCCTACGCCGTTTGGCGCGAAATGTAGAGGGCTTTGCGTCAGAGCCCGGACCATTCGGCGGGACGCGCTGCTTCTCTTGTCCAGACGGGCGACCTTTCTGCCATTCATGGCTTTGTGCGCGATGAAATCCGTCTCATTTCAACTGAATCACACAGGTTTTCATTCGGGAATGTTGTCCGATATGGCACGCGCGCCGCGCTGCGTGCGGGCGCGGGCACAGCGCGAGAAAAAGCCGAGCTGCTGGCAGAGTTGATCAGGCAGACAGGTGCGGACGCGGAAGTCGTCGATATCGCCAAACCAGGGCGTGCTGAAACAGCAGGTCTGTTCTTCCGCGATTTCGAACAGGATTTCGATCCCGAATTCTCTGCTGCCCAAATGGCCAGCTGGCGAGATCGTCTTGGAGAACCTGCTGAAGGTGCGGGCGCGGTCCAGATCGATGATAGCGGCACAGAAGACATTGCCCGGCAATTGCGCGGGCTGCTGAGTGACGACCAATTCGAGGACATCGGACGTGGCCGATATGATGATCGCTCCTTTGGCCGCTATCCGGTTGTACGCATCACCCAGGCCGATGGCGCTGTGTTGCTCGCAGACCCTCACCGCCCGGAAGCCGAATTGACGGCATGGCCTGAAGACCTGCGGACCTATGATACGCCAGCGGCTGAAAGTGATCTGGCCGTGTCTGTCTCTCTTTCGGCTACGATGTCTGACAGCATGGATGAGCCGGTCGAGATTGCGCGCGGGGAATGGCAGGCAGATGAAGTGGCCGGACGTCAGCTTCGTATTGGCTTTAAAGCGGGTGTCGATGCCATGCAGGTGCTCGGCTCCCGGATCAGCGATCTGCGTGCCTTTACACCTATTCTTAAAGTACAGGCGCTGGATGGCGAGGAATTGGACCCGGAGCGCCAGTTCACTATGGGCGACACTGTTACCCTGGAAGGGGACAGGATCACTTTGTCTGACGACAATGAGGTCCTCATCAATGGTCAGCCAATAGGCGCAGGCGAGGCGTCCGGACTTGCAGCTGGTGTTGCCTCGGCGGAGATGGAGGTCGATGCCAGCACCTATCCGGATATGAAAGTTCGCGTCTGGCCACGTAATGGTGCTGGCGAAATGGTTGAAGGCCTGACGGCCGCCGATTTCAGTCTGACGGATGAGGGCGAAAGCGTGACCCACATTCTGAGGTCACGTGATATTGCGCCTCGAATTCTGTTCCTTGCAGACGACTCCCTTTCCATGCCGCGAGAATTTCGCGGTGATGACGCACCGGAAATGCAGCGCCTTCAGCGGGACGTTGAAGCGATTGCTAAAACGGTGCACCCAAATGCCAGCGTGACTGTTCGCCAGACCGGATCAACGCTCTGGACCGAGCTGCTGAAGGCTGCGGATGAACCCTATAATCTGGTTGTGTACGCGACTGATGGTGACGTCACTGATGCAAAACCGGATGAAGGTGGGCTGGCCAAACTGCGTGCTGGGCCACGAACGCTGATCATGGATGTAGATGGCGAGCTGATTTCTCGCCCGAACGCATCGACCAGCGCAATCTTCAACGAGCTTGCTGACGTCACGAATGGTCAGGCTGTAAGCGTTGTTGAGGGGGACACCTCAGAGGTTGAACGTGTCATTCAGGCGTTTTTGATGTCTGATGAGGCGCTGGCGCCTTATCAGCTGACATATCGCGCGGCAGGTGGTGAAGCCGGTGAAACCCGCACAGTGGATCTGGCCCTTGATCAGCTCGCTTCGGACGCAGACTATCTGGTGCCCGACGTCGAAATGCGTGGACAGATGCGCAAGCTGGTCGCTGTGAACCTGACCGTTGCCGTTGGCGGCAATGAGGTCACTCGCGTTCTGTTCGGCCATTCGGGATATGGTGACGTCACCGAAGAGGACCTGAACAGCCTGCATGGCGCCATGCTTGGGTCGCATATCCTTGCCTTTGAAGGACCATCGCCTTCGCTATCAACCCTGCTTGATGACGTGCTGACGGCCAAGCTATCTATTGAAGACTTGGATAGGGCCACTGCCGAAGAGCCCGCGGATGTGAACGGGCTGGTCGATAAGCTGGAAAAGGGCGTTGATGTTTTGCCGGGTGAACTGGCAACCTTCCTTGCGCGTGCTGGCAAACTATCCGGAGACGATTTTGCAACGGCTGAACACGGGCTCAGAACCGTATTGTTCTCCAGTCATACTGTGGTGAATTCAAACCGTTATATCAAACGCGTTGATATTATGCCGCTTGCTGATGCTGCGGTTCTGACGCCATCCCGGGAGACGCTGGTTGAGGTCGCGTTTCGGTCTTCGGCTGCACTGGCCATGGGCGAGGCGGCAATGTTTCCGAATAGCACAGTCTCTCTGCTTGAGGGCAAAGCACTCGCGCCCATCAGCCTGAGGCGCTTTCGAGATGCGGGAATGGCGCCAGAGCGTGTTGAAGAGTGGGATGCATTTGAAGACCGTATCAGCGACCCGTTCAGTTTTCCGGGCGCGCTCCATTTTGCCGCTGAAGACGGGTCTGTGCTGGCCAGTTGGACGATCAAGAAAGAGACCGGTGAAGTTTACGCTATGCTGGCCGACGGGTCTGGCGGCGGCAGCGCAGAAGAACGGATGATGCGCGACCTTCAGGAGCTGGACCGCATCATCGCTTTGATCAATCTGATTGCGATGATGGCCGGTGCCGCTGGTGCTGTGAGTGGATTGGGCGGCGTGTCGCTGGGGATTGTTGCGGCCTATGGTCAGCGTCTCGCGCGTGTCTACGCAGCTGTTTCCATGGCGATTATTCTAATGGATGACCGGGGGATTGCACCTGCCGTGAAACTCGCCATTGCGGGTATGGCCTGCGAGGTCGTGAAGGCGATCTCGCTCGGCGTGTTTGCGGGGGCTGGTAAATCGGCCGATACGGCCGTGACCATTTTTGCGGCGTCTGAAAACTATATCGGAATGGCGGGTGGCAGTACGCCGTTCAGTTGCCCGATTTAGAGCATGGCACATAATAAACGGGACCCGATTGGATCAGGTCCCGTTTATTAAATCTGTCTGATCGAAGGGCTTACTCGCCGCTCATGAATTTCGGCATCCAGCCTTCATGTGCGTCACGCAGCGTGGCGAGCGATATGAAGTCGCCTTCCTGCGGATCATCAATCGACAGGAAGATGCCAGGCTCGTCAGAGAAGTCTTCGCCAATGAAGTCGCCAACTTGCTGGTAGATCACGTCCGCCGCATCAAAGTGTGCTGCAAAGGCTTCGGCTTTGTCAGCGGACACTGCGATAAGGAAGCGCGCCTGAGTTTCGCCAAACAGAGCGCCAAGCGCCGTGTCGGATGTTGTCAGAACGCGTGTCATCAGATTGCTGGACAGCGCCATCTCCGTTGCCGCGCAGGCAATGCCGCCATCGGAGATGTCATGTACAGCGTTGGCCAGACCGCTCTCGATACAGCTGCGAACAGCATCAGCGTTTTTCTTCTCAAGCGCCAGATCGACCGGCGGCGGTGGACCGAGGTCTTCGCCTTTGAGGCCCAGCCATTCGCGCGCATAGAGTGACGCGCCGAGATGCGCATGCGTTTCGCCGATCAGGAACAGAGCATCACCAGCCTGCGCGCCATGAAGCGTTGTAACTTTGGTCACGTCTTCGATGAGGCCGACGCCGCCAACAACCGGAGTTGGTGGAATAGCGACACCGTCTGTCTCGTTATAGAGGGAGACGTTGCCAGACACGACCGGGAAGTCGAGTTCGCGGCAGGCCTCTGCCATGCCTTCAATCGCCTTGACGATATAGCCCATCGTGTTCGGCTTTTCTGGATTGCCGAAATTGAGGTTGTCTGTGATGGCAATCGGTTTCGCGCCAACCGCAGACAGATTGCGATAGGATTCTGCAACAACGGCTTTACCGCCCTCAAATGGGCCAGCGGCCACATAATGCGGATTACAGTCTGAGCAGATGGCCAGCGCTTTGTTGGTGCCGTGAATACGGACAATCGCCGCATCGCCGCCGGAGGTGGAGCTATCGACCGTGTCGCCCATCACATGGCGGTCATATTGTTCCCAGACCCAACGCTTGGAGGCCATGTCCGGGCAGGACATAAGCTTCAACAGAACGTCTGTCAGGCTTTCCGGCGCATCATAGGCGTCGATATCCAGTTCCGCACGCGGTGTTGGCTCAACCCATGGGCGGTCATAATTTGGCGCATCTTCTGCAAGCGGCGGCACCGGAATATCGCAGACCACTTCGCCGAATTGCTTCAGCACCATATGGCCGGTATCGGTCGTCATGCCGATGACTTCAGCGTCGAGGTCCCATTTATCGAAAATGGCTTTGGCGATGTCTTCCTTGCCCGGTTTGAGAACCATGAGCATACGCTCCTGGCTTTCAGAAAGCATGATCTCATAGGCGGTCATGCCATCTTCGCGCTGAGGCACTTTGTCGAGATCCATCTCAACGCCAATGCCGCCTTTGTCTGCCATTTCGACAGATGAAGAGGTAAGGCCCGCTGCGCCCATATCCTGAATGGCCTGAATGGCATCTGTTTCCATCAGCTCAAGGCAGGCTTCGATGAGGAGTTTCTCGGTGAATGGGTCGCCGACCTGTACGGTTGGGCGTTTTTCCTCGTCACCTTCAGAGAATTCTGCAGACGCCATAGTCGCGCCGTGAATGCCGTCGCGGCCGGTTTTGGAGCCGACATAGAAGATTGGGTTGCCCGGCGTTGCGCCCCGCGCATAGAAGATCTTGTCCTGATCGGCGAGGCCCACAGCCATCGCATTGACGAGGATGTTGCCGTTATAGCCCGCATCGAACTGGGTTTCGCCTGCAACGGTCGGAACGCCGACGCAATTGCCATAACCGCCAATACCGGACACGACGCCTGCCACGAGTGAGCGCGTTTTTGGATGAGATGGGTCACCAAAGCGCAGCGCATTGACCAGAGCGATCGGGCGCGCGCCCATTGTGAAGACGTCACGCAGAATGCCGCCAACGCCTGTTGCCGCGCCCTGATAAGGCTCGATGTAAGACGGGTGGTTATGGCTCTCCATTTTGAAGATCGCAGCCTGACCGTCGCCAATGTCGATCACGCCCGCATTCTCGCCGGGACCCTGAATAACCGAAGCATTCTTGGTCGGGAATTTGGAGAGATGGCGACGTGAGGATTTGTACGAGCAGTGCTCGGACCACATCACTGAATAAATGCCGAGCTCGACAAGGTTTGGATGCCGACCCAGACGGGTAATCAGGCGGTCCCATTCCTCAGTATTGATGCCGTGTTCAGCAGCATCGGTCTGGGATTGCTCAGCCTGCATGGCGGCGATGATTTTGGCGGAGAGATCGGCAGTAACAGTCATGACCGGTCTTTAGCGCCGAAACTCAGGATTCGGAAGAGCCAATCGAGCAGTCATTTTAAAGAGAAGTTTGTGCCGGTCTAAGCGCTTTGTTAAAATCGGTCTGGTTAGTCTGGTTTAGCACCAGAGTCAGGACACGATTTTGATAACGCCGCTAACGCCATCTCACCTGACCGGGTTCATGGATTTGATTGAAATCTGCGGATTTCCCCGCCGCTCCCGCGCGGGCTGGCATTGGGCTTTTTTCGAAAACCCTGAACAGGAATTAGAACCTGCGGGATATGCACTGGAAACCGATGGTGTGTTGCAGGGTACGATTGGGACGCATCGCCGTGTCCTGAGAAATCGCGATCGCCGGATCAGTCTAATTTCAGCACATACCACAGTGACGCGACTGTCCTCGCCGGGCAGCGGTATTCGGCTGATGCGGCATACACTGAATAACTATAAAGGCGAGGGCGTGTTTACCCTCAACAACAATGCGCTTTCTGCCCCGGTTTATCCGCGCATTGGCGTGATGCCGTGGCGCGGCGAAGAGGGTAAGCTTTATCTTGAAAAAGGATTGAGCTGGTTCGAGCTGGGCGTCTCTAAAGTTTTCAACTCTCTCAGCCAGACAGGCCTGGGTAACGCATTGCGCTCCAGAGAACGCCTATCGTCACGACTTTCGCCCCTTACGGATACTGTGCAGACATCCGGCCTTGTCATGGTCAATCCGTTTCGCCGAGGAGATTCTGAAAAGCTCGACCGGTTCAGCGACGCGATGCAGGCAGGCGAGAATTTCGAAATGACGCGAACGGGCGAAATCTGGAGATACCGGCTTAGCGATCCTGACTTCAAAGAATGTCAGCGCATATATGCTGTTGAGGAAGCAGGGGAATATACGGGCCTATTGGCGGTGTCGCTCTGCAAAGAGAGTGAGCTGTCTGCTTCCGCGCTGGAAATTGAAGATCTGGCGCGACTGGAAACCTGCTCCGCCTCAAGAGATGACCTGTTGACGGCCGCAAAGGATATTGCCTGTCAGGTGAAAGTGGCGCGCGTGCGATGGCGCATTCTACCCACGGATTTTGCATCGCCTGAGAATTCAGACTGGATGGTTCGGGCCAAGCCTTATCATTTCAGTCACGCACAGTTCCGGGATGAGGCAGTGGCTGATCATTGGACACCGGGCGTTGGCAATGGGGATTTCTTCTTTGCAACACGTCGACCGCCGAAATTCCGGCGGTCGTCCACGAATAAAACGGGGTAAGCTCTTATTCCGCAGCTGCGGCTGGGGCTTCGGCTACCGGGGCAGGTGCGGTGAACAGGATTTGTGAGACAAATCTCTGGCCGTTTGCGTCTGTCTGGAATGGGTCGGCTTCAGCCGGGAAGATGAAGCAGAAATCTGTCGGACAGGTCTCGTCTGGAAGCTGTTCGGCCTGAAACGCTCTAACGGAGGGCGGCGTGCCGGTTGCCTGCGCTGACTGGGCAGACTGAAGCAGAAGCGAGCTTTCCAGCTCATCGGGCCAAACTTCAGCGTATTTCATTACGAATACCACGACCTGACCGTCATCATTCAGCCCTGAAGCAGAAAGCGCCGTTGTTCGATCCTGCGCATCGCTTACAATCTGGATTTCAGCGGGAGCTGAAAGCGCAAACGGCAGGGGCGCTCCATCGTCCTGAGCGACAAACTCGAACTGGCCGGGTGCGTCATTGGTTGGAAAGAAGCTGTAATTCGTCGCGTTCAGGCCCATTTGCCAATAGGCGGCGACCAGTAGTGGGCGGAGTTGTGACCAGACTGCGTCTTTGTCGACGTCCGGCGTCGCTGCGATTTCGCCCTGAATCTGATCGCGCAGCTCGATGAATTCGTCCTGACCAATAAAGCTGCCAATCTCATTCACCAGAGCCTGCCAGGCGGTTTGAATTGCAGCTGGCTCGGTATCCCATTGCGAATTGCCCGCCGCACCGATGATCAGGCGCAAAATGGACCGCATATAGTGCTGGCGCGCCTGATAGATATAGTTGATCGCGTCTTCACAGCTGATCTCTTCAGCGTCGCCTATGGCCCGAAGCGCGAGGGCTTCATAGCGTTCGGCAATTTCAGCCTGACCAGCTTCTGTCTGTGCGGCTTCGGGATTGGCTGCCATCCAGTTCTGACGCGTGAATTGAATCTCGCTGACCAGCGCGCGCCGGTCAGAATATCCCAGCACCTGACACTTACGGTCCAGCGCGTGGACCAATAGCCAGCTGGCCAGATATTGATCAGCTTCAGAAATGGCGCTGTCTTCACTGCCAGCAGGAGGAGTGGTGTCCGTAGCAGGGGCGGACTGGGCAAAGCCAGCGCCGCAGACTGCAGTCATGAGAACAGACATCAGGCCAGCGCGAAAAGTGAAGGTCATGAAATACTCCGGGTTCGTTTTGCGCACGCTAACAAGGCCGGAAATCAGACTGCAAGAGTCAAAGTCAGTTCTTCTGAGAAGTGCTGGGAGGTGTCACAAAAAAGCCCCGACGCGTCAGGCATCGGGGCTGTGTTTTGCAGTCGTGATGACGGATTACTCGCTGTATGCAGCAACCCATGCATCGGATTGTGCCTGAGCAATTCGGATCAAATTGCCCATTGGCGCATGCATATCCAGAAGGTGCAGGCCCCATGCTTCGTTGATGGACCCATCGGCGTTGAAAATATCGCCATAGAGTTCGTCAGAACGGGCATCTTCCGGGTCTGCATTGATGGTGATGGCCAGATAGTTATGCGTGCCATTGCTCACACATTCAGCCGTCAGGAAGTCTGGCATTTTTGCAAACCGGGTGGAGACCTCCACGCCTTCAGCGAAGGAGATAGGCGCGCCGGAACGATCAACGCCCGGGCTGAGATATGGCTCAAGAACGCCATCATCACCAGACACGTCGGCCGGGTTCACGCACATGGCCTGACCGTTAGGTGTGTTCACGCCGAAAAAGCTCGTTGCGGATGGCGGAACGTCTTCACGGAAAGCGGAATACGCGATGATGCATCCGGTCTGGGACGCTGTTTCGCATGGTGGCATACCCATGAATGTACCGTCTTCGCCCGCAGGGTATGTGATACCCGTTGGCATGGCGGAAACAATCAGATCCTGAGCTGGCGTACCGATAATATGATTGGCGAGCAGGCCTTGCAGGACGCTTGAGCCCTGAGAGTGACCGACCAGAATGACGCCGCGCCCATCATTATAGTTTTCCAGATAATACTCCCAGGCCGCAGCGACATCGGCAGCCGCCATTTCAGTGCTCGCTTCGACAGCCTGACCCATCATGCGGGCGCGCAAAGCGGCCAGTGTGATCTGACGATACATTGGCGCAAACTGGCGGCAGACGGACCCAAATCGGGCAAACTGGCCTTCTGTGGTGTTCAGTTCAGCCGGGTCGGCCTGAAGGTCTGAATTTCCACCGGGATCAGTTGAAGTCGTTGGATAGACGTAGAAACAGTCGATTGCAGGTTCTGCAGCGGCTTCATAGTCTTCGGTCGTTACAACAACTTCGCCGTCTTCCACATCAATGACAGTGGTCGTCAGATCTGTTGAGCAGGCGTCAGATCCAGCCTTTTCAGGCAGGCAAAGCCAGTGGTCTTCGACAGAATAATCGGCAGGCGTGAACCCGCTGGAATCAGCTTGGGCGGTTTCTGTCGCCAGTGTTTCCAGAGCGCCTTCCTCTTCGGTGGCAGACGCTTCCGGCGCAGGTGCCTCCGGTTCTGGTTGGCTGCATGCTGCAAGCGATGCGAAAAGCAGGGCCAGCCCTGTAGTACGTAAAATCATAGGTTTCCTCCCACACTTCAGTGTGTATCGTTTTATGATGTATCCATAAAGCGTTCACCGAGAAAAATATAGTCCACAAACATCAACATGTTTGATGAGCGGTTCTTTGTGAAAAAGTGCGCCTTCGCCCCAGTAAGCTTTCGACCACATATTGACGAAGCGCCGACGGTGTTAAAGAACGCCTGCCGGGAACGCATGGGAGTTGGGGATGAGTACATCAAATCTGCCGAATTGGGTGAGCGATCTGCCTTTACCTGAATGGGCTGATGGCCTGCCGGGCTGGGCGCAGGACGCATTTATTTACATTGAGAGCATTTGGGATCAGGGCGTGTTCGGCCTGTCTTATGGCGATATTATCACCGCCGTCGGCATTCTTTTGCTCTCGCTCATTATTCGTGGACTGTTTGCACGCACCGTTGTGCGCGCGATTTCCCGCGCCGCCGCAGGTACGAAAACCAATCTTGATGACGCGCTCGTTTCGACGATCTCTGCGCCGTTGAAAATTGTACCGGTCATTGTGGGTATCTATATCGCCACGCAAGTTGTCGATCTGCCGGACACGGCACAGGCGATTGCAGACAAAATCCTTCGATCCATGGTGGCGCTGTCCATCTTCTGGACCTTCAATCGTGCTGTCGGGTCTTTCTCTTTCCTGTTTACGGGACTGCGCGCCACACTCTCGCCAGCGATTGTCGACTGGCTGGTCAAAACTCTACAGGTGCTATTCGTCATTATCGGCGTTGCCGCAGTTCTGGATATCTGGGGCATTCCGATCGGGCCTATCATTGCAGGCCTCGGCGTTTTTGGCATTGCTGTCGGTCTGGGCGCGCAGGATCTGTTCCAGAACCTCATTGCAGGCATTCTGATCCTCACCGAAAAGCGCTTCCAGCCGGGCGAGTGGATTTCGGTCGATGGGGTGTGTGAGGGCACAGTTGAGAAGATCAACTTCCGGTCCACACTGATCCGTCGCTTTGACAAAAGCCCGATGTATGTGCCGAACTCCAAGCTGTCAGACAACGCCGTCACGAACTTCTCGCGCATGACGCATCGCCGGATCAAATGGGCTGTGGGCGTTGAATACCGCACGACTGTGGATCAGCTGAAATATATTCGCGATGAGATTGAAGCGTATCTCTGGGCGAGCCCGGATTTTGCGAAACCTCCGGCGACAGCATTGTTCGTGCGGGTGGATACGTTCAATGCCAGCTCCATCGACTTTCTTATCTACACCTTCACCAACACCACGAACTGGGGCGATTGGCTGGAACTGAAAGAGCGTCTGGCGCTAGAGGTGATGGATATTATTGAAAAGGCAGGCACGGGCTTCGCCTTTCCAAGCCGTACGGTCTACATGCAGCAGCAGGACCCGCCTGAAATCATGTCTCCACCAGAGCTGTCTCCACGTGTGGAGCAGGCGCGCCTTGAAAAGCTCGCCCATGCCAAAGCGACCGGCATGGATGTCGATGATGATGGTGGTGAATAAGTAGAGCCGCGGACAGCGTAGCCGAAGCGGTTAAGCCGCTTCGGTGGAGGATGCGCGGACTTTCCAGAACCGCAAAGCGCGCGCGGCGGCATCTGCGGACACGTCGCGATAAATGCCTGCATACTCTTTCACCATGTTCACGGCGTTTTCCTTGCCGGCAACATAGGCCGCAACCGTTGCGAAGGTTGGGAGAGGTGCGTCGAGGGCTTTCATGATGAAAGCCAGGCCGTCTACATCGCGCTTGGTATAGATGTTCAGAGCAGACTGATAGCCAATGCCTGACAGACGGTTCAGAGACTCACAGAAATGCGGGATTTCATTTGCCTGCAGGAAGCGGTGCAAATGGCCGACTGTAAGCGTGTCGATTTTCTGTAGCTTATCGATATGAGCTTCAGCGGCTTTCTGTTCACGGGACTGCTTGCCGAAATTCTGGCGAACCAGACGACGGCTGCGTGCCAGTGCTGCGTTCAGCTCCGCCTCAGAGACGCCTTCAAACCGGTTCATGATTTCGTCGCGAAGGTCTTTTTCAACGACCATTACGAGCTCATTCAGAAGGTCGAGCGGCACGTCCTCGCGGCCGACAAAGCTTTTTTGCAGCAGAGTTGATGTCTGCGCCTTATCGGCAACTTTTTCCAGAGAATCCCGGCCAATACGGGCCGTGTGGTTTTCCAGAAGGGACGCGATAACCGTCTCAGTACCATGGTCGACAATCGCGCCGGATACTTTCTCACTCACGCCTGCGCGTTTGGAGATGGCAAGCATGTGTTCCTGAGTGCGTGTGGTGACGATCTCGATCAGATCTTCATCAGACAGCATGGTCGAGCGCTCAAGGATCGGACGGGCGACATTGATGTCATCATCCATCGCGAAACGACGCAGCGTCGCATTTACAGGAGACTTTGACTCAGCCAGTTTTTCAGACAATTCGGCCCGTACAGAGGCCTGCATGTCTTTTACGACGGCGCCAACGACTTCATCGAACAGCATGCATTCCGTGTCGGAGCGTGTGCATGGATCACCGAGAAACATGTCCGTGATAGAGCGCAGAAGCTCTCGTCGCTTGTCACTCGATCCTTCAGCTGCAAGGTCCTTCAGACGCGCAAACGTTAGTACATTGGCTTGTGACATCGGTAAAATCTCATCCTGAATACCCGAATGAGACTAGCCTCAGAGCGTTAACGAATGCTCAGATTTAGAAAGCAAAATTTATACAACCAGCGGGAATAGCTGGGGATTAACCCTCTAAAGCTTCCTTTTTTTCTTCCAGCTCGAGCCATTCCATCTCGGCGTCTTCCAATTCGGCGCGTTTGGCTTCCAGGGTCTCAGAGACCTTGTGGAAGCGGTCTGCATTGCGGGTGAAGAGGTCCGGGTCTGCCAGTTCGGTCTCAAGCTTTTCGATGTCGGCCTGCATTTGAGGCATTAGTTTTTCGAGCTGTTCAAGGCGATGCTTGTCCTTGAAAGACAGCTTGTTCTTTGATTTCGCGGCAGGTTTTTCTGACTTTGCGCCAGATGTCGCCGAAGAGGCTTTGCCGCCCGCGCGCGCGCCTTTGATCTCTTTCAGTTGTCGAACTGCGTCTGAATACCCACCCGGTGTTTCAAGCCATTGGCCTTGGCCAACCGGTGAAAGACAGGAGGTGACGACGCCATCCAGAAAGGCACGGTCGTGGCTGACCAGAATGAGTGTGCCATCATATTCGGCCAGCATGTCTTCCAGCAGTTCCAGCGTTTCCATGTCGAGATCATTGGTCGGCTCGTCCAGCACCAGAAGGTTGGACGGCTTGGCCAGTGCGACGGCGAGCAGCAGGCGGTTGCGCTCTCCACCTGACAGGGCCGACACGGGCTGGCGAAGCTGTTCGGATTTGAACAGGAAGTCCTGCGCATAGCTGGCGACGTGACGCGGCGTGCCGCGTACGACAATCTGGTCGCCGCCTTGTGGGGCGAGTGTCTGCCAGAGCGTATCGGTTGGATCGAGTTTTGCGCGGTTCTGGTCCAGATAGGCGATTTCCAGATTGGTGCCGAGCTTTACAGAGCCATCATCCGGTTCGAGCTCACCCAGCAAAAGTTTGATCAGAGTGGATTTACCCGCACCATTCGGGCCGACAATGCCGATCCGGTCACCGCGCTGAATGCGAATGGAAAGGTCCTGCACCACAGGCAAGTCGCCTGCGGGCGTAGAGAACACTTTGGAGATTTTGCGGGCTTCAATGACACGCTTACCGGAGGATTCGGCTGTCTCCAGTGTCATGTCGGAAGTCGCGCGGATTTCATTCAGGCCGGTTTTGCGGGCCTGACGTTCGGCGCGCATATCCATAACCTTGCGCAGACGACCCATATTGCGTTTGCGACGGGCAGTAACGCCGCGCTCAAGCCAGCGCTGTTCAGCTTTCAGTTGCGTGTTCAGCCGGTCCAGAGCCTTTTCCTCTTCGGCTTCGACGTCGGCTGACCAGTCGTCGAACTTTTCATAGCCGCCAGAGAATTTACGCACCGTGCCCTGACGTAGCCAGAGACAGGAATTTGAGATGCCTTCCAGAAAGCGTCGGTCGTGGCTCACCACCAGAATGGCGCCGCGGAAGGAGGCAAGGCGTCCTTCAAGCTGTTCGATGGCTGGAATGTCGAGATGGTTGGTCGGCTCGTCGAGCAAAAGAATGTCCGGGTCCGATGCAAATGCGCGAGCGAGGGCGGCTCGCTTCTTCTGGCCGCCAGATAGCTTTGCCGGGTCCGCTTCCGGGTCGAGCCCGAGTGCCATCAGCTCTGACTCGGCGATATGATGGTCGTCCTTATGTATGGCAGGCAGGTCTGCGACGGCATAGTCGACAAGACGGTCATAGCCAGACAGGTCTGGTTCCTGCGCGAGATACAGCGCGCGGACACCGGGCTGGCGCCAGACTTCGCCTGCATCGGCTTCAATCCGGCCGGCGATGATCTTCATCAGAGTGGATTTGCCCGCGCCATTGCGGCCGACAAGAACCATGCGGTCTGAGCTGCCAAGGGAGAAGGTGACGCCTTCAAAAACGGATTTACCGCCAAAGGTGAGTCGAACATCGGTGAGTGAAAGTACTGGGGGTGACGCCATTCGCGCTATTTCGGTGAGACTGAGGTGTTTGGCAAGTGGGCAATCTGAAGGGGTGGCGCTGACAATTCCCAATTTGGCGTGATATCCTGCCAGAATGCAGCGCCTTAGCCCCGTTCCGTTCTCAAAACTTGCCGGTAAAAAACGGACACCTGCCAGTAATTGGCAATTGGGCATATTGCTCGCTTGCCTTGCCGGATACATCAATGCTGGCGGTTTCGTGATGGTGCAACAATACACATCCCATATGACCGGTATTTTGTCTTCGGCTGCGTATGATGGCGGACGCGGCGAATTTGCTCTGGCGCTATCTTTCCTGGGCTTTTTGACCTGTTTCGTGCTTGGCGCGATGTGCACGACTATTCTTATTTTGTGTGCGCGCAGATATTCAATCCATGCGCAGTTCAGCATTCCGCTGCTGGTGGAGGCTTGTCTTTTGCTCCTGATTGTCTTGCTGGGATCGTTCTTGTTAGGCCAGCCTTCACTGGCAAATTTTCTGATCGCCATATTCTGTTTTCTGATGGGGCTTCAGAACGCGCTGATTACCAAAGCGTCTACGGCAATCGTGCGCACGACTCATGTGACGGGCATTTCGACCGATATTGGTATCCTTTTAGGGCGGCTGATTATGGGGACATCGGATGAGGCGGAATCCGGTGACCAGATGAAAGTCATCCTGTTTTTGGTGATTCTGATCGCATTCTTTTCTGGTGGAGCGCTCGGCGCGTTTCTTGTCACCAAAATGGGTGTTTTGGCGTTATTGCCGCTGAGTGCTGTACTCATTGCCATCGCGTTGCCGGCCATTGTGAAGGATGTACGTTTCGTGATCGCTTACCATCGTAGGCAGGCACGGGCCTGAATAGCTTATTGTTTTGGCGATTAAACTGAGCGCGGCTTCCATATCCGGTTGCGTGCGTGGCGCTCTATTTCAGTAGGACTTGCAGTTTTTGCAGGTGGAGTGAGTGTCAGCAGGGCACTGAGCCAGTTCAAATCATCCGTTCAGATTGTGACAAAATTGCAATGTTGAACAGTTTTGTCGGCTTCCAACTGCTTTGCACGGTTATTGATCCGATGAAGGCCAAAACTCTGGCAATTTCTGTCGAGAATGCGCTTTCGAGTGATAATTTATTCTTGCGGCTTTTCTGACATGACAGCCCGTTTAGAAAGTGACGAGTGTGTAACAACTGATTTTTGGGGAATCAGAAGGGCTTATTATGAAAATAAAAATTGCGACAGCATTGGCGTCGGTTTCTTCTTTCGCTTTGATGAGTGGTGCATCATTTGCGCAGGAAGAAGGAACAGCTAGACAGGAAACGGTCGTCGTTACCGGTTCTCGCATTCCGACAGACCCGAACCTTGTTTCATCGGTTCCGGTTCAATCTGTAGACAGCGATGACATTAGAATGTCAGGTGAATTGAACCTGGCAGATATTGTGAACGATATTCCGGCTTTGATTTCATCGACTACGGGTGAAAACACGACAAGCAGCGGCTCTAACGCGCTGAACCTGCGCGGCCTTGGCTCAGAACGTACGCTGACACTGGTCAATGGCCGTCGTCACGTGGCTGGCTTCCGCGGTTCTCAGGCTGTTGATGTCGGCACTATTCCTCGTGCGCTTGTTGAGAGCGTTGAAGTAACAACAGGCGGTGCATCTGCTGTTTACGGTGCAGACGCCGTAACAGGTGTTGTGAACTTCATTCTGAAAGACGATTTCGAAGGCATTGAAGCGACTGGTCAGTACGGTGTTTCCGGACAGGGCGATGCTGATACGTTTTCATTCGACATCACCATGGGTGACAATTTCGACAATGACCGTGGTAACATTGTTTTCACGGCAAGCATCGAGCGTGATAGCGGCCTGACCTATGGGGACCGTGACTGGTCTCGCGATAACGGCGTTGATTCTCTGATGGCGAACCCGGCATTGAGATTTCAGCCGGGCGAGCTGAACGCGGATACGCCAAACTTCAACTCAATTTATGGGTCTTATGGCGGCCGTATTCCGTCCGCAGACGATCCTGCGCTCGATGGATTGGCTCTTACAGAAGCTGAGCTGGCTCTGATTGCGCGCGCAGCTGGTGCGCCGGCTCGCGCTATCGTGTCCGATCCGTCTTACTGGTTGACTGCAAACGAGGGCCTCGTTGCGCCGGCATTCGGTGGCCGTGGCACCAATTATATTGATGCTAACGGAAACGGCGTCCCAGACTGTCAGGAATCTTTCAGTGGTCAAATCGGCTACTTGGCTGGTTGTTGGGTCACCAATCCGGATGGCACAATCTCTGTCTTTCAGGACGGCCTGATTGCTGATGGTTCATTCCTCGGCTCAGGCGGTATGGGCGCACGCGCAGCCTTCAACCAGGATACTCTGTTCCCGGCAACTGATCGCAATGTCATCAACCTGAATGGTCATTATGATTTCACGCCGACACTGACGGGCTTCTTCGAAGCGAAATACACAACGTCAGACACGGAAGCTTACAGTGACTATGACGTGTTCTACGACACGCTCTGGATTTATAGCGACAACCCTTACATTCCGGATGCACTGCAGCCTGTAGCAGACACAACTGGTTATCTGCTGCTGACCAAAGACCCGATCGACCTGAACGAAGATACGACAGATACACACCGTGAAACCTATCGCTTTGTTGGTGGTTTCGAGTGGGAGCCTGTCGAAGGTCACACGGTTGAAGTTGCAGCGAACCATGGTCGCTTCCAGCTGACCCAGCATGCGAGCACGGTATATACTGACCGACTGTTCGCTGCGATGGACGTTGTGATGGGGCCGGATGGTACTCCGGTATGTCGCTCTGATATCGATCCGACCACCGGATATGAGATTGACTACTTTACCGCATCGAGCGCATGGCGCGGGTCAGGCGTGTACTATTCTAATGAATACTTCACCTTCACGCCTGGTGACGGACAGTGTCAGCCGCTCAATCCATTTGGTCTGAATGCTGCCAGCCCAGAGGCTCAGGACTTTGTGACGGCAAGAACACGCGAAGAACTGACAGTTGAGCAAACCGTTCTGTCTGCTGTCGCTTTCGGCGAATTTGATGTTCTGCAGAACTTTGTTGCCGGACCAATCGGATACGCGGCTGGCGTCGAGTATCGTGAAGAGTCCAGTAACAACGTTCTGAGCGACAACCTGCTTGGTATCCTGCCTGCGGGAAGCGCGGTTGCACCTGGTGAACTGGTTGCAGACGTCGATCCATACGCAGTCTCAATTCTGGGTACGGACAACGCACAACAGTTCAACACGGGCGGCTCATATGACGTTTATGACGTCTATGCGGAAGTACGCGTTCCTCTCCTGGCTAACCTGCCGCTTGCTGAAGAGCTGAGCATTGACGGTGCTGTCCGGTATGCGAACTACTCGACCTCTGGCGGCGCAACGACCTGGAAAGTTGGTGCAACCTGGGCACCGGTTTCTGATCTGAGCTTCCGGGCGACTGTTTCAGAAGCTGTTCGGGCTCCGAATATTTCGGAACTGTTTGACCCGCCTCTGCCTATTCTTGTCGGTGCAAACCAGGACCCTTGCGGCCTGGACAACATCAACAACGGCAGCGCATATCGCATGGATAACTGTATCGCAGACCTTCAGGCTGCTGGTGTAGCGCTCGGCGATATCGTTGATGGCGACGGCAATTACATCTGGGAAAACCCTATCACTGGACGTTTCTCCGGGGTTTCAGGTGGTAACGAAGATCTCGATCCAGAGACTGCAAACTCTCTCACGGTTGGCGCGGTGTTCCAGCCAAGCTTCGTGGAAAATCTGACATTCACTGTCGATTATTGGGAAGTTGAGATTGAAGATGCCATTCGTTCAGTTGGTGCGAGTGACATTCTTGAAGGCTGTCTGGACTCACAAAGCTTCCCGAGCGTGCCTTTCTGTGGCCAGTACACTCGAAGCACGGGCGGCTCCAGCCTCGGTGGTCTTAATGGCCTGACCAGTGGCCAGATCAACTTTGCGAGCCTTGAAGCATCAGGTGTAGACTTCTCTGCATCTTACAGCTTCGACTATATGGACAACACCTTCGGTGCTCGTCTGGTTGGTTCTTATCAAGAAAAGCTCGACCAGTACTACAACCCGCTGGACTCTTCTGATGTGAACCCTGCTGTCGGTGAGATGATGCTGCCAGAGCTCTCTGGTAACCTCTTGCTGAGCTGGGAACGTGGTCCAATGACTCTCGGACTGCAAACCACCTATCAGGACGAGCAAAGTGTTGCTGGCATTGAAGACATCGACCTGTACGGTCAGTATGCTTTCTTCGATGAAACCTTCATCTTCGATCTCACCGGCTCTTATGAGTTCAACGAGCGAATTTCGTTCTTCGGTGGCATCAACAACCTTGCTGATGAAGAGCCATTCTCCACTCAGACCGCTTGGCCGGTTGGCCCGCGTGGTCGTTACTTCTTCATGGGCTTCAACTACGTTCAGTAAGCTGAAGTAACTATTCTATGAGAAAGCGGAGGCCTCGGCCTCCGCTTTTTTGTTTGGGATGAGAGATAGGTACTCCGGGGAACCTACTTGTGAGATGACGGATTCGAAACATATCCTTCCCAAGAAACAAGCCGGACCGTTACTTCAGGCGGCCCGACGGAAAGGAGAATGTGATGACCAAATCACTCGTCGAAATCATGGGAGCAGACCGTAGCCATTGGGTTGGCGACGGTTTTCGCGTCCGTACGCTGTTCAGCTATGATGGTGATACAGATGCGATCAGTCCTTTCCTGCTTCTGGACTATGGCGACCCACATTTCTTTGAGCCAAATACGGGCTCTCCGCGCGGCGTGGGCCAGCACCCGCACCGCGGCTTTGAAACCGTGACCATCGTTTATGATGGTGAGGTCAGCCACCGCGATAATCATGGCGGCGGCGGCACGATTGGCCCGGGCGATGTTCAATGGATGACAGCCGGTAGCGGCGTGATCCATGAAGAGTTTCACTCCAAGGCGTATTCCGAAAAGGGCGGTCCTTTCCGGATGATCCAGCTCTGGGTGAACCTGCCGAAGAAAAACAAAATGGACCCGCCTCGCTATCAGGCCATTCTGGATGCGGAGATTCCGGCAATCGGGTTTGATGGCGGCACAGCGCGCATCATCGCAGGTGAGTTTGAGGGCAATAAGGGCCCGGCTTCGACCTTCTCACCAATGAATATCTGGGATGTAAAAATTCCGGAAGCCGGTGATGTGAGCCTCGACCTGCCAGAAGGCCATAACGCCATGGTCGTTGTGCTGTCTGGCTATGTCGAAACGGATGGCAAACGTATCAGCGCAGCGCGCATTGGCCGGTTCTCGGTTGAAGGCAGCGGCGTCAATCTGAAGGCGGCGAAAGACACGCGGCTTCTGGTCCTGACAGGTGAGCCATTGGGTGATCCGGTGGTGGGCCATGGGCCATTTGTGATGACTTCGGTCGATGAAATCCGGCAGGCTTTTGTCGACTTCCAGTCCGGCCGCTTTGGCAGTATGCCTGAATAAACATGAAAGCCCTGAGTTTCGCACTCGGGGCTTTTTTGTGTGGATGACGGGTGGTGTGAAACCGGAAATAAATTCCGAAACACTGTGTGTATTTCGAAAATCCTGATCGCGATACGAACAGCGTGGCCCTGGCGCCGCAAAAAACTGCCCGATTTGAACGCCTGCTGAACCGGCAATTCTTGCGATGAGGCATCCGGCCTGATAGGGCAGGAGGATAGACAGCCCGCGCAAAAGGTCTGCGCGTCAGTCTGTCAGCCGAAAGAGTAAGAAAATGCCGCATTACCGTTCCCGCACATCTACGCATGGCCGCAATATGGCCGGTGCCCGTGGCCTATGGCGTGCCACAGGTATGAAAGACGGAGATTTCGGAAAGCCGATTATTGCGGTGGTGAACTCTTTCACTCAATTCGTGCCGGGCCATGTGCATCTGAAAGATCTGGGCCAGATGGTTGCGCGTGAGATTGAAGATGCTGGCGGCGTAGCCAAAGAATTCAATACGATTGCCGTGGATGACGGCATCGCAATGGGCCATGCGGGCATGCTTTACTCTCTGCCATCGCGCGAGCTGATCGCAGATAGCGTTGAGTATATGGTCAATGCACACTGCGCCGACGCGATGGTTTGTATTTCCAACTGTGATAAGATCACGCCAGGTATGCTGATGGCCGCTATGCGCCTCAATATTCCTGCTGTCTTCGTGTCCGGTGGCCCGATGGAAGCGGGCAAGGTTCAGCTGCAGGGCAAGGATGTTGCGCTCGATCTCGTAGATGCGATGGTCGCCGCTGCAGATGAAAACGTATCTGACGAAGATGTTCAGACGATTGAACGTTCTGCATGCCCGACATGTGGCTCATGTTCTGGCATGTTCACGGCAAACTCTATGAACTGTCTCACCGAGGCGCTGGGCCTGTCCCTGCCGGGTAATGGCTCGGTTCTGGCAACCCATGCGGATCGCAAACGCCTCTTCCTGGAAGCAGGTCGCCTGATCGTGGACAATGCCAAACGCTATTATGAGCAGGATGACGACACCGTTCTGCCGCGCACCATTGCGAGCTTCAGCGCGTTTGAGAATGCGATGAGCCTCGACATTGCCATGGGCGGTTCAACCAACACAGTTCTCCACCTTCTTGCGGCGGCTGTGGAAGGTGAAGTCGACTTCACCATGGAGCATATCGACAAACTGTCTCGCAAAGTGCCGTGCCTGTGTAAGGTCGCGCCTGCCAAGCAGGATGTTCACATGGAAGATGTTCACCGAGCTGGTGGCATTATGTCCATTCTGGGCGAGCTGGACCGCGCAGGGCTTTTACACCGCGATCTGCCGACGGTTCACGCGCCAACCATTGGTGATGCGATTGATCGCTGGGATATTGCGGGCGAGCCATCTGAGTCCGTTCTCAGCTTTTACAGCGCTGCACCGGGCGGTGTTCCGACCCAGACGGCGTTCAGCACGGAAAACCGTTGGAAGAGCGTCGATACAGACCGCGAAGGCGGCGTCATTCGCAGTAAGGCAAATGCCTTCAGTCAGGATGGCGGTCTGGCCGTGCTTTACGGCAATATCGCGCGTGATGGCTGTATTGTGAAAACGGCTGGCGTGGATGAGAGCATTCTGAAGTTCTCTGGCACGGCGCGCGTCTTCGAGAGCCAGGATGATGCAGTATCAGCCATTCTGACCAATAAGATCGTCGCCGGTGACGTTGTGGTTATCCGCTATGAGGGCCCACGCGGTGGCCCGGGCATGCAGGAAATGCTGTATCCGACCAGCTATCTGAAATCCAAGGGCCTCGGCAAAGACTGTGCGCTGATTACCGATGGCCGTTTCTCTGGTGGTACGTCTGGCCTGTCCATTGGGCACGTCTCTCCTGAGGCTGCCGAGGGCGGCGCAATCGCGCTGATCCGTGATGGGGATATGATCGACATCGATATTCCAAACCGTGGCATTTCTCTGCGCGTCAGCGATGAGGAAATCGAGAACCGCCGCGCTCAGGAGGCCGTACGCGGCGAGAAGGCCTACACCCCGATTGACCGGGACCGTTATGTGTCATCTGCGCTGAAGGCTTATGCGGCGTTCACAACCTCTGCTGCGCGCGGCGCGGTGCGTGATGTGGATCAGGCGAAAAACTGATCCCGGCCCGTCGTAAGACATGAAACAAAAAGCACCGGTCCAATGGGCCGGTGTTTTCGTTTGGGGATCATTCAGGGAGGGTGAAAGCCAGACGACGCGATTTTTCCGAAACTGGAAAAGCCTCACCACAGGGTGGAGGGGGAAGGGGGGACGCGGGAGACACGCGACGCCTGACTTTCGGGTATTCCATCAAGAGCAGTAACGAGGGGGACGGGGTAACTGCTCCCGATGTGAAGGGCGTATAAATCGTACTTTACAGTGTTTTGCAACAAAAAATATCACCTAAGGATAGATTGGCGCACGAATGCGCCTAGAAACTTGAAATACAAGAAATTTTCTTCTGCCAGAAGTTCTGATCACGGCGCAATAAAGTTCGCCTGTGAAAAAAGTTTGTCTGAATTTTTGGGGGAAGAAGGGAAAATGGTCGGAGTGGAGAGATTCGAACTCCCGACCCTCTGGTCCCAAACCAGATGCGCTACCAGACTGCGCTACACTCCGACTGAGCGGCGCGTTTTACGCTTTTTTGCGAGGGAATCAAGAGGCGATCTGCGGATTTTAAAATCCTTTTTTCTCTCAGCGATTCCAGAGCCCGGTCAGGACTATAAATCCTCGGGCGTTTCTTCTGTATCTGGAGCATTTGGAGCCGCGCCGGGACGTGAAATGTGTCGCCCGGCAAACGGGTCATCCGGAGGTACACAGCCCGGCGTCATTCGGCGTGTGTTCCAATACTCATACTGACCGGGAACAAAAGGCAGCTCGCAGGCCAGGAAGTCGGCACGGAACAAGCCGCCCAATTCACGCAAATCGGCGTTCAGTACCTGCTCATCCAGTCCTTCGCCCGGTGCAAGCTCTGTATTGCGGCATATATCGCGTTCAGGACCGGCCTCGGAAAAGAAGCAATATTGCAGATTGATCGGGGTGTCGCAGGTGTTTGCATAGATGGGATCGCCGTCTTGCGGTCCGATACAACTATTCACATCGGCCAGTCGCTCGGGCTTTGACAGGCGCATATTCACATATCCAATCGCGCCAAGTGCGACGACGGCAATAATAGGAAACAGGCATCCAAAGCCGAGCTTTTTCTTAGGCGCAGCGTCGCCCGCATTCTGATCAGACATTTACTCGCCGCCTGCGCTATCTGCCGGGCGACAGCCTTCGCGGAACAGCGCGCTGTTATGTGCTGTGACAACCATGTCTGGCTGGTATGGCGCTTCGCACGCCCACACATCACGATCGCGGAAGTCATCTCCCAGGTCCCGGAGTGTGGGATAATAGGTCTCCGAGCCAACGCCCGGCGCGAGCCGCTCTGTCCGGCAGACATCATTGTCTTCGCTGGAGATGGCGCGGGCGCAATAGCGCAGATTGATGTCGGTTTCGCAGATATTGACGAAGAACTGGCCATTGGCCGGTTCGCCGATGCATTCATTGACCAGCGCATAGCGGTGAGGCCGTGCCTGTTTGCCAAGAAAGCCGCTGAGAACGAAGATTGAGGCTGCAATCACAACGAAAGCAATAATGCCTACTAGCGGGCTAATCTTGCCTTTGGGTTTGATGTTGTCGGCACTCATGAGGCCACTCCCATTCGGTGATCTGACATTAGTCTTCCTCACGCCTCAAGCACACTATCTGTCCAGTCTGGTCTGTGGCGGGCCAGAATGGATCGCGGCAGGTGAACTGGCTGAGGCCTGCATAGTCATTCAGGCTTTCAAACAATGGCATGGCCGAAATACTCCCATCTTGCGGGATGGGGATGCTCTCGCATCGGTCTTCAATATTGGTGCTGTCCCGGTCCAGCAGGCAGTATCGGAGGTTGATGTCGAACTCACATCTGTTGGAATAGGTCCAGTCTGAACTGCGACCGACGCAGAAATTAGTCTCGGCAAATGCGCTTGGCATAATCCTGAAGCCCACAGTGTTGGGGAAAAGGATGAGCGCGGCTACGATCAGAAAGCCGCCAGTCAGAAGCGCAGCCCAGCTTTTAGATACAGTATCTTCGAAAATACGACCTTTGCGTCTCATGGCGCCTCTCCGTCGAGCCGACAGGCATCCATATCGACATGACGATCTGTGTAGGACTGAATGCGGACAGGCAGGTACGGGGTCTCGCAGGCGTATTCATAAACGCCATCGGCGTTGGTGACCGCACGATATTCAGAGAACAGGGAATGGCTGGTCTCGTTTGGTGCCAGAGCAATGGTCTGGCAGTTCTGAAATCCGGTTGCCGGATGGGTGGTGAAGCAATAGCGAAAATTGATCTCCACGTCGCAGGTATTGGTATAGGCGAGGCCTTCGTCGGCCAGTTCCAGACACTCTGGCGCGCGTGCGGCCACGGCCGGATCAAGACGGCTCTGCAGGAAGCGGCCACCGATCACAACGACGATAATTAGGACAATGACGATCACACTGCGTCCAAAGCGCGATTGTGTGCGTTTTGCAGTTTCCGGAACTTGCCCCATTTTCATCCCCCGCAGCTTTTGCTGATTTGTCCCGGAACCAGAATGGCCGGGAAAAACAGTCGTGTACAGAGGTTAGAGAAAGCTTGGACGCATTGCGACCCCCTGTTCGGGGGAGGAGAGCAGGCATAAAAAAAGCCCGCCATAGAGGCAGGCATAGCGGACTTTAGTCAGAAGATGAACGTTACGGTCCATCATCGTTGCAATTGGATGCAGCAAAGGGGTTGATGCATTCATTGAGATCCTGCCAGGCAATGCTTTGGCAGAGTTCGGCCATCGTTTGCCCGTTCATCGAATAACGGTCGGGGTCGAAGGGTTGCGCAAGAGCTACTTCGCATGCGTTGTATCGCATCACAAAGAGAGCTCCGCACTGATCATAGCATTGCTGTCGTTCTGCTGGATCATCAGTAAAGCTGAGCGACGAGCTGATCATCTGCTGGATCTGCTGTTCTATGTCGTTTGAATCGCAATTCGCTCCGAGACATGTCGTTTGCGCTGCTGCTGGCAGCGTGAAGAAGACAGCAACTGAGAATGCACTTTTCAGTCCGAGACGTTTCACAAGCTTTCCCCTTTTGGCCATTTTATACCTAAGGTAGATTTTTGTGAATTCTGAAAAGTTTGGATCATAAAAAAGCCCGCCAGTGAGGCGGGCTTTTCTATTTAACTGTGTCTGTGACTTAAGACGCAGACATCGCTTTTTCAAAGTTGTCACCAACCTTGTTGATGAACTCTTCTGTCGTGAGCCAGCCCTGTTCAGGACCGATCAGCAGTGCGAGGTCTTTCGTCATGTCGCCAGCTTCAACCGTCTTAACGATGGTTTGCTCAAGCGTTTTAGCGAATTTGGAAACCTCCGGCGTACCGTCCATGCGGCCACGGTGTGTGAGGCCCTGTGTCCATGCATACATAGATGCGATGGAGTTCGTGGAAGTCGCTTCGCCTTTCTGGTGGTTACGGTAGTGACGTGTCACGGTGCCGTGCGCCGCTTCAGCTTCAACCGTTTTGCCATCTGGCGTCATCAGAACAGACGTCATCAGACCGAGTGAACCATAACCCTGAGCAACCGTGTCAGACTGAACGTCGCCGTCATAGTTCTTACAAGCCCAGACATAACCGCCAGACCATTTCATGCAGGCTGCAACCATGTCGTCGATGAGGCGGTGCTCATACGTGCCACCGAATTCTTTGAACTTGTCTTCGAATTCAGTCTCATAAACTTCCTGGAAGATGTCTTTGAAGCGGCCATCATACTTCTTCATGATGGTGTTTTTCGTAGACATGTAGACAGGCCACTGGCGCTGCAGGCCATAGTTGAAGCTTGCGCGAGCGAAGTCACGGATAGAGCTGTCGAGGTTGTACATGCCCATCGTGATACCAGCTTCTTCGAAGCGGTAGATTTCTTCTTCGATCGTCTCGCCGTTATCGCCTTCCCATTTCATGGTCAGCTTACCAGCGCCCGGAACGAGGAAGTCAGTCGCACGGTATTGGTCACCAAATGCGTGACGACCGATAACAACCGGCTTGGTCCAGCCAGGAACGAGGCGTGGAACGTTAGAGATTACGATAGGCTCGCGGAAAACAACGCCGCCGAGAATGTTACGGATCGTGCCGTTCGGGGAACGCCACATTTTTTTCAGACCGAACTCTTCAACGCGCTGTTCGTCAGGTGTGATCGTCGCACACTTAACTGCAACGCCGTACTCTTTCGTAGCGTTCGCAGCGTCTACAGTGATCTGGTCGTCTGTTGCGTCACGAGCTTCGATGCCGAGGTCAAAATATTTCAGGTCCACATCGAGGTAAGGGTGGATCAGACGATCTTTGATCATCTGCCAGATGATGCGGGTCATCTCATCGCCGTCCATCTCGACGATTGGGTTTTCGACCTTAATCTTAGCCATGTGATATATCCTCGTTCTTCAGAAACTGGTCGCTGCTATAGCAGCTCGAACTGCAAGGTCAAAAGAAAGAAGCGACCAGAATATCAGACATTTCGCCTAAAAATGGATTCTGTAGCGAAATCCGGGGTCCAGACGGCTCTATCCGGCTGTCCGGACAGGAATTGAGTTTGAAATTGAGCTGTCCATTCTAAGACTGGAATCAGGTTCAAAAGCTCCCGGGGAAGCACTCAGAATGTCCATTTCGATAAGGCTGTCATTTGCATCACTGATCGCAGGTTTGGCGCTCGCAGCATGCGCGCCATCTCCATCACCAAATGATGCGGGCGAAAGCTCGCTGCCAATGCGCCTTCTGGATGACACGGTGGTGACGGCAGAGCTGCGTGATCTGAATGATGGCAGTTGGGCTGTCGATTACTTCTTTGCTGAACCGCAAAAGGCGATGTTCTTCTCCCGCTCTCTGGGAGATTACCGGACGAGCACATGGGCCCCGCAGGAGGGTAGCCCCGGGATTGAACGCATTGGCGGTTTTGATGCCATGGTGTTCGACGCCCCGACCTCTGAAGCAAGCTATGTCATCTCACCCTATACGGGTGACATTATGGGCGATTATTCGCCATGGCTGGCGTTCAGCGACGGAAGTCTGGCGCTCTATACGGGGCAGTTCGAGCTTTTAGGTGCTGCAACCGGTGATGAGATACTGGCGCTCGAAGGCAATCTCGGCGCCTGGGAAGGCGAACAAGGCACGCTCGGCGTGCGTGTCCTTACAGATCAGCCCATGCTTCTGGATGGCAGCATGTACACGGGCGAGGTGGAGACCTGGACGCGCGGCGAAGGCGATTATGTGATGATCGGCGATACGCCGCTGGAAGAAGGTGAGAGCTATATCGGTGTTATTGATGACGCATTGCCGGCGCAGATCGCCGATAGCCTAGATGCCGATCTCAACGGCATTTTCGGCGGCTATGAAGAGGCGTTTGGCTATACGCTTCCAGAGAAAGTGACGCTCTATTTTGCCTTTGGCGGGTTCGATCATCCTGGATTCAGTTTCTCCGGCAGTGTGATTGGCAGCAATCTAATCGTGATGAACGTTTCCGGCGAGGTGTTGAGGGACTATCCGTCCGCCATTCGCGAGCATATTTTATGGTTTTTCGCCCATGAAGGCGCGCATGTGTTTCAGGGTGTTGAGGGCGCTATGCCGGGATTAGGCGGCGATTCCTGGATCCATGAAGGCTCTGCGAACACTATGGCGACGCAAATTCTCATGCGCACTGGCGTGGCTGGCCCGTCTTATCAGTTGTCTGAATTGAACCGGGCGTTGGATGAGTGTGCCGCAGGGCTCGCCGAAGGGCCTCTCACGAGCCTTGCAGGACAGGTCCATTATGCGTGTGGCGATCTTATCTTCACCATGGCCGCAACATCACTTGAGCACAGCGATGTTTATGACATCTGGCGCGCCTTCCAGGCGGCAGTCGCTGAGAATGAAGGCGAGGGCTTCGACACGGCGCTGGTCGTGTCTGTCTTTGAAGAGATGGGCGTGAAGCCCGACACGTTGGAGGCGATCGAGGCGGTTCTCTACGAGCCTCTTAGTGATCCGCGAGCAGAGCTGGTCGCTGGCCTTGTAACAAGCGGTCTGACACACCATTTTAATGACGCAGGACAGGTCACTGATTTCCAGACGCCATAGGCGCGTAGCGAGCGATGGAATTCTTATCGACAAGCTGGAACAGCTGAGCGAAACAGGCGTTTCTGTCTTGAAACGTACAAGACTTCCATCGAGACACATTTATGCAAATTTTTCACTGCGCGCAGTGCGGCCAGCAGGCCTTCTTTAGCAATCTGACGTGCAATTGCGGGGCCGAGCTGGTCTTCGATCCCGAGCCTCAGAAATTTGTCAGCGGGGCGAAGTTTTGCGCCAATCGTCAGGTGATTGGCTGCAATTGGAAGGCCGAAAATGAGGCTGGCTATTGCCGGTCCTGCGCCATGACAACAACCATTCCGGACACCTTCCGGAATAAGAATGTCAGGCTTTGGCAGGATGCGGAAAAAGCCAAGCGCTGGGTGTTGGCCAATCTTGGCCGTTGGGGCTGGTTCACCAATGCTGATCAAGGTGCGCGCCCGACCTTTAATCTGCTATCAGAGAAAACATCAGCAGGGCGAGTGCCGGTTGTTATGGGGCATGCTGATGGTGAAATTACGATCAATGTGATGGAGAGCGATCCGGTGGAGCGGGAACGCCGCCGCGATGAACTCTCTGAACGTCTTCGTACGATGACCGCCCATTTCCGGCATGAAATCGCACATTTCCTGTTCCTCAGGCTCTCCAGTGATGAGCGCTTTCTCAATGCCTTCCGCGCGCGGTTTGGTGATGAACGCGCGGACTATGGTGCGGCGCTGGACCGGCATTATGCCGAAGGTGCTCCAGCTGACTTTCAGCAGAATTATGTGACGCGCTATGCCTCTTCCCATCCACATGAGGACTGGGCTGAAACGGCTGCGCACGCCATGCACCTGACCGACATTGTCGACAGTGCTGTCTCTGCGCGGCTGACCCATAATGGCGTTCCATCAGCGAAGTTTGATGCTTATCGCGAAACGAATTCGGTCGCACTCTTAAGACAGGCCTTCGAGATTGGAACCAGTCTCAACCATGTGAACCGGTCTATGGGTATGCAGGATATCTATCCGTTTGTGATCTCGCAGAATGTCCATGCCAAGCTGGTCTTTGTGCATGAACAGTTGATCTTCGGAGCAGGCATAAAGCGCAAAGCGGCGCGAGGTTGGTTCAGCCGCCGTAAACACTGACTGCAGAGCAAGGATGACCCGGGCCCGGTTGAGGTTTAGACTGCGCCAGAGGAGGAAATGTCATGACACTTCGCAAACTCAGCCTTGTGCTGGCCCTGCCAGTCGTTCTGGGCGCATGTGCAAGCGCGCCAACGCCTTATCGTCAGGCCGCATCATCCTCTGCGCAGGGGTATTCCGAACAGCCGATAGAGACCGGACGCTATAATGTGTCCTATCGCGCGGACGATATCACCACCGCGCGCCAGTATGCGCTCCTGCGTGCCGCAGAGCTCACTCAGCAAACCGGTTCTGACTGGTTTCAGATTGTTCGCGAAAACACCACTCAGCCGAATGAGAGCCGCGCCGTTCGTCCATCCGTCTCGGTCGGTGGCAGTGTTGGCTCTGGCGGTTATTCAGGTGTTGGAATTGGCATTGGTATCGGAATTCCAGGCGGCGCGAGAGCCTCAAATGATGTCGTTCATTCCATGGAAATTCTGATGGGACGCGGCCCGCAACCGACTGATGCGAACGCCTATAATGCGGCGTCCGTCATTCAGAATATGCATCCTTAAAGGGCGGGCCTATTGGGCTTGGGCGACCGGCGTCGTCAGCTCATCAAGCTGAGCATCAATACGCTGGGCGACCATAATGGCCGTGTCGACAGCTGCCAGAAAGACGTTCTGGTCGATATTCTCGAAGTCGTCCGTCGGGCGGTGATAGTCCGCATGATAGTCCACGCCGATATAAAGGTGCGGAATCCCTGCTTCGTAAAATGCGCCATGGTCTGACAATTCAGTCCAGTCCTGTTGCTCAGGATCGGTGCCGTCAAACCCGATCTGGAAATCAATCGGCGCTTCAGCTGAGACCTCTTCAATCAGCGGGATGAGTGCAGGGGTGTGATGTGGGCCGGACGCCCAGAGCGTGCCCGTATCTGCACGTGCCATCATGTCGAGGTTCAGATTGAAGGCGAGGCTGGAGCGCGGAAGCGTTGTGGTTTCAACGAAAGCGCGTGCGCCAAGAAGGCCATGTTCCTCACCGTCCACAAACGCAAACAGCATTGTATGCTCTGGCTGTTTGCGCGTACGTGAGAAGTGCTGGGCTATCGCCATGGCGGCGGCGACGCCGGAGGCATTATCGTCTGCGCCGTTGAAGATTTCGCCATCCTGAAGACCCATATGGTCATAATGCGCCGTGACGATGATTAACTGATCTGAACCGCTTGAGCCCTGCACAACCCCAATCAGATTGACGCCCTGAACGGTGTCTCCGGCGCTGATTTCATCGCTGAAAGCTTCATCGGCTTCGACGGTGAACCCATGCCGATAAGAATTGCCAAGGGTGAGCATTTCCAGCGCGCTCATACGCGCTTCGATCATGTCGCGCGCACGTTCTGCACCCGGTGTGCCAATACCACGCCCTTGCGTTTCATCATCTGACAGGCCTTTCAGAAGTCCGATCACAGGCCCCGGCGTGAAGTATTGCGCGTCATAGGTTTCATGTCCGCCGCGGCTGGCGACCATGCTGAGCCCGATCAGTCCGCCAATAATGACGACGATAATGATGAGTGCCCGAAGCATGTCTTCCCCCGAAAGATGTGCCCTTACTGTCGGGCTTGCTGTGAACTGAGTACGGCAACCTGAGTAGGCTGCGCAGCAAGGAAGGCATCGCCCAGTTCATTGTAAAAGTCTACTCGGGCAAGTTGTTCGTCGCTCAGATTATCGCGTCGACCAATTCCGGGCAGAGGGGTGGGCGTGTAGCCCTGAAGAATGTCGGACATCATATCGTGCCAGACCTGTGCTGGCAGAGAGCCGCCTGTCACACGTTCCATGGGTTCATTTTCGTCATTGCCCAGCCAGACGCCCGCAATCACCTGTGACGTGTAGCCAATAAACCAGGCATCCCGCCAATTTTGGGTGGTGCCCGTCTTGCCGGCTACCGTCCAGCCATCAATCAGAGCGCGGCGGCCTGACCCGCGTGTCACGACGCGGCCCAGCATCTCATTCATGTCTTCAACGACACGCTCATTCAGCACGCGCGCTGGAGGATAGTTGGTTCGCTCATAGATCACGTCACCGCGCGTATTCTCAACGCGTTGGATGAGGAATGGGTCGAGCCGATCACCATTGCGGGCAAAGGCGCCATAGGCGCGAACAAGGTCGAACAAGGTTGTCTCATCCGAGCCGAGCGCGATGGAAGGATACGGCTCGAGATCCGTGCCAACGCCAAGCCGGTGCGCCATTTCAACGACATTGTCGGCGCCCACTTCCATGGTCAGCTGTGCAGCGACCGTGTTGATGGAGTTTGCGAGTGCATCGCGCAGTCGTACCGGGCCGACATAGCGCCCGGTATAATTTCGGGGCGACCAGTCGCGTGCGACTTCGCGGTGTTCGTCCACGCGCACCGTGTAAGGGTGGAGGCCGGATTCCATTGCAGCAGCATAGACGAAGGCTTTGAAGGAGGAGCCGGGCTGGCGCATGGCCTGTGTCGCGCGGTTAAACTGGCTTTGCGCATAATCGAGCCCGCCGACCATGGCCAGAATACGGCCATCAGCGCCCATAACCATAGCTGCTCCATTGCGCGCACCACGGTCATGGCCTTCGCTTTCAATGGTTTCCTGAAGGGCAGCGTGAGCAGCTTCCTGTGCGGCCAGATCAATCGTGATGGTCACCACCGCATCTGGTGGAATTTCGGGAAGGAGCTGTTCCAGTTCGTCGTGCACGTAGTCTGCGACATGTTCCAGAAGCGGGTTATCGGATTGACCCGGCACGAACTCGATAGGTTCTTCGGATGCGGCCTGTGCTTCTTCCAGGGTGATGAAGCCCTCATTGACCATCTGGCTCAATATATAGCGCTGGCGTTCACGCGCATCGACAAGGTCCGGATCGGCAACCATGCGCGAGGGTGCTTTTGGAAGCGCGGCGATGAAAGTGACTTCAGCGAGGGTCAGATCTTCTGGTTCTTTGCCAAAATAGGTTTCAGCGGCCGCATCAATGCCGAAGGAGCGATTGCCGAGAAAAATCCTGTTCAGGTAGAGCGAGAGGATTTCGTTCTTGGACATGCGTCCTTCCAGCTGCATGGCAAGCCGGACTTCCTGTGCCTTTCGGCGTAGGGTTTGTTCGGGCGTAAGAACGAGGTTTTTGATCACCTGTTGGGTGAGGGTGGAGCCGCCCTGTACGGTCGTGCCAGCGCGCCAGTTCGCAAAGGCCGCGCGGAAGATCGCGAAGAAATCCGCCCCATCATGTTCATAGAAGCGACGATCCTCGGCTGCGATGAAGGCCTGAACGATATAGTCAGGCAGGTCTTCAGGATTGACCGCTTCGCCATATAGCGGGCCGCGTTGCAAAAGCCGGGTGCCGTCCATGTCGACAAGTTCAATGGAAACCTCGCGGTTCACTTCCCACAACTCTTCGGGTTGAGGCAGAACCGGCAGGTCTGAAAAGAGATAGCGCCAAAGCAATACGCCTGAGATCAGCGCGCCAATGGTAAGGGTGAGGATGAGGGCGACGAAGGTCGCGCGGCGACGACGCAGGCGCGTACGGCGTGCCTGTTCAATATCCGCGCGGTAAGTCGTAACCATCTTTGTCCCGTATCGCCCCATAGCGGCCCTGTTCGGCTCCCAGAAGAAATAAGAGCGAATGCTTTCCAGCCAGTCTAGCTTGTGGGCTTTAAGATTTCTTGTGTGTTTCAAGATCAATCTTTTTTTCTGGCGTTGAGGGACATGGATTGAATACGCGCGACATCCGGTTTTGTTGCAGGGCATTGGCTGAATAACGCGTGAATATTAGCGCCACACAGGGCTGGCCCCGCGTGAATTATTCTTCACGTCGAAAATGGCTGAATTTCGTCAGCAATCAGACAACTGCGTCAGCAGGCTCAATTAGCCAGGGTTCGCTCTGAATTCTGAGGATGGCAGACATCCGATTTGGCGCATTCAGCTTGCCCAGAATGGAGGAGACATGGTGTTCCACCGTGCGCTGAGAGCGGTTCAGTGATTTTGCGATTTCCTTATTGGACCGACCTTCTGCCAGAAGACGCAGCACCGATTGCTCTTTGGCTGTAAGACCCAATGGATGGGTGCGCGCAGCCTTGTACGGCCCACGTTTGCGATTGACGGCATCAATGCGTATGCCGGTTTTTTCCGCGAGGTCCTGAACCTTTTGCGCAGCGGCCATGGCATTCATGTCGGTGAAGGCCTGAAGCGCAGCGTTAAGCGGCCCGGTGCCGCCCTGCATCATGCGCACCAATGCGGCCTCATATGGAGAGCCGAGCCTGTCCCATGCCCTGGCAGCACCCTCATAATCGCCCTGGATTTCCAGTGTATGTGGGAGCGGAATGACGTCGAAATCGATTTCGATATCATTGACGCTTAGCCGGTGTGCCCAGACTGTGCGCGCGCCGATATTCCATGGATGGCGATCAAAGGTCGAGAGCTCCAGCAGCTTTTGCATATGCTCTGTCGCCTGATCAGGATAATTTCGGAGGAAAGCCCATTCCACGATGGCAAGACGCGCGGGAACGATGTGCTGTAATTCATCGGTTGCAATCGCATCGGCCAGCGCATCGCGCATGAGCGTCTCTGTGTCGGGGTCGCCACGGCGCATTTTCGCGAAGGCCAGAACCTGCCGGGCTGGCAGGCAGGATAAAAGGCTGTGCTGGTCCAGTGAGCAAATGCCGTGCGCAATTGAAACGGCATCATTCAGGCGTCCCTGTTCGAGACGCAGTTGTGCCTGTCGGCCTGAAAGGTATCGCGACCATGCATCAAGGTCGTGCTCTGTATCGAAGGCCAGACCGTCGCTGAGAATGGATTCGGCGAGCGCAAAATTGCGAAACTCCACGGCATATTCTGACATATTATTGTAAGCACGTGCCGCGTGCTCATGATGTCCACCTGACAAGGCGAGCTCCAGGCTGTTCTGGAGAAACTTCAATCCTTCCGATCGATTCCGGAACACCATTGCGGTGCCAATATTGTTCATGGCGTGCATACGCACTTCAGGATCAGGGTTTTCAGCCTCGATTTCCAGCGCGACATGCCCCCATTTGACGGCATCATCCATCTGATCATTCAGCATGTGCAGCTGAGAGCGCACCGAATAGGCCATAGCGCGTTCTGATGATGCGGGAATGGCTTCGAGCACGCGGATGGCCTGGTCGGCATTGCGCGCAGCTTCGCTACTTTCGCCGCGATACCAATGCAGTCGGGATAGTTGTTGCAGGTTATGGCCCACTTTGTCGGGGCGTTCGAGAGCGCGCCAGAGCGTGATGGCATGACGCCGGGCATTCAGAACTTCGTCTTCGAAATGGTCGGACAAAGCCGATTCATAGGCCCAGCTCTCATACAGTTCTGCTGCGAGTTCCGGTTCAGCGGAATCGATGAATTTCAGCGCGGTCGCAAAATGCGCGGCAGCCTCGCTATGGGCGCCAGCGATCGCCGCGGCACGTGCGGCGAGTGGTGCATATTGCAGGACCATTTCACTATCCAGCGCGCCAGCTGCATGGTGGACGGTCTGGGCCAGAGGAATGCGTTTGGGACACTTGGTCAGTGCGGCGACACAGTCTGAGTGATACGACCGGCGACGTGCCGGGGACAGCCTGTCCATTGTTGCAAGTCGCGACAGTTCATGGCGGAAACGCACATAATCACCATCTTCGACAAGGTGGCCTTTGGTGACACAACGATTTACCAGATCGATGTCATCACGCCCCAGCAATGTCTCCAGAAAGGTCCATTCCGGCGCATTTGGCAGAACGCTCAACCGTTCCAGTATCTCCCTTTCCTCCGGCAGAAGAAGGGCGAGACGCAGGGCCACCGCGTCTTTCACGGAAGCAGGTACGAAGTCGTTCTTGTTTTCTGAGGCGAGCAGCTCTGTCACATAGAATGGGTTACCATTGGTGATCTTGTGGAGATTTCCAACTTCCCGTCCACGCGCGCTGGCAAGGGAGGTGACGGCTTCTTCCGACAGAGGCGATAGCTGAAGTCTATGTGTGTTTGCACCAGGCAGATCACCCAATACCTGAGTGAGCGGGTGTTGAAGATTGACCTCATCATTTCTGAATGTGAGTAGCAAAAGCACTGGCAGGGTCTGAATACGGCGCGCAAGATATTTGATCAGATCGAGGGTTGCATGGTCGGCCCAGTGGACGTCCTCGCAGACCATGACAGTCGCCGCGTCATCTGAAAGGGCATTCAGCATGGCTGAGTACAGTTCAGCCTGACCACCTTCAGACTCCAGTGCCTTAATGACCCCTGTGCCTAATTCTGGTGCCATGTCGAATATCGGGCCGAGTGTTCTTGGCGTGAACAAGGCTTCGCAATTGCCGAGACACCAGCGAATGTCCGGATAGGCGCTGATGGATGCCACCCGAAAGGCGGAAAGAATGGTGGATTTTCCAATGCCCGCCTCGCCGGATACCAGCGCAATCTGGCCGTGTCCGGCGCGGGATGCCTCCAGCGCGGACAGTAGTGACTCAAGCTGGCTTTCCCTTTCGACGAGCATATTGTCTCCCAGCTTCGCCTGCTATTGGGGCATTTATGGATGAGGTTTGGTCCATAATGGTCTCAGGGTAGTGTTATGACGCTGAAATTTAGGTATGCCTACCCCTAAAATTAGGCATTCTCTCTGACGCATTCATTTTCTGAAGGCGCTAATCTGACGATGCGGAAGCAGGTACGTTTCCTCAAAAAGAGTCTAAGTTGGCGTGGGGACGCACGCGGAGACTTTAATATCTGCCAGGCGGACAGATTGGTTCCGATACTTTTGCCCGAAGTTTTCGGGACCAATTGCCTGGACAGATATTTCGCCCAAACTTACCCCCAATCGGATGGACAAGGCCCAATATTGTCCATCCGCCCCTTTTTTCAGGCAGAGGCCTGAAGCGCTTCCAAAACTTTCAGCGCGGTCTCGGCATCCTTTTCAGGGATGAAAATGTGGTCGTGGTGAAAAGCCGCTACAACATTGCAGGCAATGGCATTTTCTGTGAGTGCCCCGGCGACGGCAGCGGTCAGACCAATGCCTTCCAGAGATGAATTCACCATCAGGCTGATGCAGCGCATAGGCGCGGAGGCGTCAAATCCCATAAGCGCAGCAATGCCGGCTGGCAGGATGAGAGACGCGCCTTCTGGTTCAGCAAACACGGCAATCGCCTTGTCAGCGCAGGCCGAATAGCGTGCTTCGTCGTCAGTCGTGCAAAAGACGTATTCGCCCTCCTGAAGCACAGGGGTCATATTGGCGATCATATCGTTCGTGCCGGATACCGGATCGGACATAGCGGTCTCTTTAACTGAAATATTGCGGTTCGAAATCTGCGTGCAGGCATAAGGCGTGAAATTGAGCGGGGCAATGGCGGTGAGTGTCGCCAGAACGTCATGTTTGAAGGTTAGGGACGTTCTCAATATTTTCGTCCGATCCGATGATTGAGGTTTCCTATGGATGCGAACCGCCGTGCTTTTTTCAAAACCGCTATGTCGCTGGGGCTGGCCAGTTCAGCCTATTCGGTACTTGCCGGGTGTGCAGCGTCTGATGACGCGACGGATGTAGCGACGGGATATGACTTGGTTCCGGACCCGAACGGACTTCTCGATCTGCCTGAAGGCTTCACCTACACCATGCATTCTCCGGCTGGAGAGGTGATGAGTGATGGCCTGCGCGTGCCATATTCTCACGACGGCATGGCGTGTTTCCCGGTTGAAGGGGATCCTGATCGCTGCATTCTCGTGCGCAATCACGAGGTCGATTATGATGAAGCAGGCGAAGGCCCGTTTGCAGGTGGTCAGGCCAGCGATGATGTTCTCGCGCGCGCGTATGATATTGGCGCTGATGGCAATCCATTGCCGGGCGGAACGACAACGCTTCTTTTCAATCTGCGCACGCGCGAAGTCGAGCGTTCACACCTTTCGCTTGCCGGTACGCTGCGTAATTGCTCAGGCGGCATGACCCCTTGGGGCACCTGGCTCACATGTGAGGAAACACTCGATAATCCGGGCAGTTATGCGCAAAAACACCATGGCTATGTGTTTGAAGTTCCGGCAATGGAGCAGAGTTTAGCTGAACCGGTCGCTCTGACGGCTATGGGTCGCTTCCGCCGGGAAGCGACGGCAACTGATCCGCGCACCAGCATTGTCTATCAGACAGAGGATGAAGACGCGTCTCTCATCTATCGCTTCCTGCCGGATGTGCCGGGCCAGCTTTCAGCAGGCGGCCGACTTCAGGTGCTCTCTATTAAGGGACAACCGCAGGCCGATACACGTAATTGGGCAGGTGTTGTGAGTTTTGCCGAAGGTGAAAGCCTGGATGTGGAATGGCTCAATATCGACGAGGTTGAATCGCCAAATGGTGATCTGGCCCAGCGCGGCCATGCGTTGGGCGCAGCTTATTTTGCGCGTGGCGAGGGCATGTGCTTCGCCGTCGAACAGACCGGTAATGCTGTCTATTTCGCGTGTACGTCGGGCGGCGCAGCTGAATGCGGGCAGATCTGGAAATATGTGCCGAGCGAATTTGAGGGCACAGATGGCGAAGAGGGTGCTCCGGGGCAACTCACCCTGCATTATGAAAGCCCAGCGGCTTCAGAAATGGATATGTGCGATAATATCGTCGGCGCGCCTTGGGGCGATCTCATCATTTGTGAGGACTGTGATAACCTGCCGCGTGTGCGCGGTGTGTCGCCAGATGGTCGTGTCTATCCGATCGCGCAGAATGTTGATCCGGGCCGGGCCGAGTTTGCGGGTGCCTGTTTCTCTCCGGATGGGGAAACCTTGTTCGTGAATATGCAGGGGCCGCACGTGACCTTCGCTATTCGTGGACCTTGGGCACAGATCATCCGCGCCTGATCAGCTTGCGTGCTGGGCTGCGATCTCTTCTATGAAGCGGATCGCATTTTTGACGCCGTGTTCATTGCGAAGGCGTGCGCCAAGGGCATCGGCCTTGCGGCGCATGACTGGGTCCGTGATTGCGGTGCGTATGGCCTCGGCCAGATTATCGGCGGTCAGCGCTTTATGATCAATCGGGGCAGGACCGACGCCGAGGGACTCGATCTGTTTGCCCCAGAAGGGCTGATCGCCCAGAAATGGTGTGATGATTGAAGGAATGCCCGCGCGCAGGCCCGCTGCGGTCGTGCCAGCGCCGCCATGATGCACCACTGCGGCGCATTTCGGGAAAAGCCAGTCATGCGGCGCGCTTTCAATCTCTAAGATACTGTCTGGCAGGTCTCCGGGTTTCAGCCCGCCCCAGCCCGTCGCAAGAATGCCGCGCTGGCCGGTCGCTTTCAGTGCTTCTATCGCGATATTGGCCAGCTTTTCTGGCTCTTTGCCCGAGATGGACCCAAAGCCGATATAGATGGGCGGTGCGCCATTCGCGAGGAAGTAAGCCAGCTTAGCGGGCGCGCGGTAGTCGGATGTGTTTTTCATGAACCAATAGCCAACCATGCGGTCCATATCGTCCCAGTCTTCCGGCTCGGGCACGACAGACGGGCTGACACAGGTCATGGATGGCATACGCTGACCATCCGGATAGCTGGTGCTTTTATAGGTTTTGGCCTCTGGCAGATCATGGTCTTTCCGGAAGGCTTTCATCGGTCCGGAAAGTGAGGATGAGGTCAGCGTATTCACAATCGAATAGGTGAGCTGATTATACCCTTTGCCGAAGGGCAGGGCGGGGAAGCCAATCTGAGGGCGGTCTTCCGTCGCGACCAGCATAGGGAAGGGCAGTGCCAGAATGGCCGGGCAGTCATAAGCCTCGGCAATAACCGGTCCGGCAATGCCTTTAGGGTGATACACAACGAAATCCGGTTTAGCGATTTTGGCAGCGAACCAGCTATCGTCCAGCTGCTTGCGCAGCATGGCGGGCATGCGTTTGGCAAGGGTGATGTTGTGGCGGACCATATCAAAAATGTTCCGCGTGCTCTCCATCATCTCCTTGCCTTCAGGTGTATCGAGGATTGCGAGCAGCTCATCTGAAATGCCGAAGAATTTCAGTCCATTCTCACGCACAAAACCTTCAAAACGAGTGGAGGTTGCCAACCAGACATCATGCCCCTTTGCCACGAGCCCGCGGCCAAAAGCTATGAAAGGCTGCACGTCACCGCGTGTGCCATAGGTGAGAATGAGTATGTTCATGTTCGCCACTTACGGTCTGACTATGTCAGGCCTGTGGCGTGTATGGATTAAAGATTGGCGCTGAATACAACGAAGAAGCCCATGGTTTCTTCTTTGGTGACAAGGCTAAGAGCGTCATTTTCGACGGCGTCAGCAAATTCGGGCAAAACGTACATCGTGCCTGGTTGGAGCAGGCGCGTATCCAGCGTTTCTGAATCGGGGTCGAACATAATTCCATATCCCAGATTGAACGCTTTCTCATCATCTCCGGTGCCGATTCCGAAGCTGACCATGTGTCCAATTCCAAATTCTTCAATCAGGGTGTCTTCGCTTGCAAACCCGGCAATGAACGGGCCACATCCGCGTCTGGAGGCAGTGTCGTCTCCAAACTTTAGCGAGAATAAACCGCATATTGCCAGATCCGACAGCCACTCCGTCCAGACGATATTGCCTTCATTGTCCCAGTTGTCGTTGAGGCTTACATCTTCAAAGAGGTAATGCGTTTCAGCAATGAACCGAACCGACTGCTCTTCGCTTTCAGTAATTTGCACATAGAGTTCATCGTCATCTTGTCGGTAGGTGTGAAGATCTGCCACTCGAGTACCGCTCAGGTTATGTGTGAGCGCTATTCCGCCTCCAAAGCCTAACGATGACAATGACAGACCTTCGCCCTCACTATCACCATTGTTTGTTGTTCCGTTTGAATCGTCTGCGTCTACTTCGCCGTTGCTGTCCTCAACAGGTCCCTGCTGATCGGTTTCGGAATTGTTGTCCCCATCGGGAGGAGGTGAAGTCACTGTAACCGGTTCGCCGGTTTGATCTGTTTCAGCGGGAGCGTCCCCGGTCGGCTCAGATTCCGTGTCAGGAGCTTCGGAGTTCTCTGTCGCGGCCTGAGGTCGGGAGGTTCCTAAAAGCGAGGCTCTCTCCGCATTGAGTGCAGCCATCTGTTCGTCAATTTCTGCCAGCCGAGCGCGTCGCGCTTCTTGCTCAGCGACAATTCTTGCGCTGAGCTGTTCAAGCTCTGCGGCTGACATATTTCCGAGATTTAGTTCTTCGTCGGCAAATGCTGGCGTCGCCGCCAGCAACGCGCACGCTATTGAAGCTCGTCTGAACATCTTTTCCCCACCCGATAAGTTTGGAAAACATGTTCAGTAAACGGGGGAAATATTCAACCTGAACGGGCTTTTGGGTGGGTGAACAATTTAATAGATTATTTGATGGGCAGGGATGGTTAATAAGTGACCATTCCTTCCACCCTCAAATTAGTAAGCTGGCGTGAAAACACGCGGCTGGCAGGTGCCGTCCACATAGTCCTGACTGATGCGCAGCGTGTCGCCGATTTCCGGCATTTCCGGCAGGTAGGAAAGAAGCACATTCATCTCACCCTGCGGACCAATTGCCACGACGGAATCGCTTTCAATAGCGACGACTTGAGCCTCAATCTCACCCGTCGCGCAGGGTGTTCCAGCAACAGAAGGCGCCGTCTGGCAGGCGGCCAGCGTGGCGCTTGCTGCGAGGGCGGATGCGATAACCAGATGGGCTTTCATGTGAATACTCCTTTGCGCCCGTAGGCGTTTGTCTGCGGAAGTAACGCGGTTCGGAGCGTAGAGGTTCCCTGTCAGCTTTCACGGGCCGGGTACCAGCGCTCTTCGCTCGCGTCTTCATCCAGTTGGATTGGCGTTTCGAATTGTTCGAACTCAATCAGCATGCCCCAGGGGGTGAGGCCAAACCGGCCGAAATTGCCCTGGCCTTCTTCCTGGCCAGTCAGCGCATACGGGCCGGACATTAGTTCGCCGCCCGCCTTTTCAAACCGCGCACACGCGGCATCGATATCGTCAACATTCAGGCTGACATGGTGCATGCCGACATCTGAAATGCCGAGCGGGTGTTGATGGCCGGGGCGATCAATCTCGAACACTTCCAGATTGGGGCCATTACCAAGGCGCAGCATACTGACAGCGACAATCGCAGAGCCGGGGCGCAGGCCGTTCTTTTGATTCAGTTGATCGGCGCCCATTGGATCATCGCTTTTACGGACGAGCGAGAACAGTTCAGTCGCCCCAAACGCCTCTTTGAGAAAACTCACGGCGGCATCATGGTCCGGAACGGTGAAGCCGATATGTTCAATCCCACGGGGGCGCTGTGTCATCTTTAATAAATCCTCTTGGTCAGGTGCGGGAAAAGCCCGCCTGAATGCTCGTGTCTTCTAGGACTGACGCAGAGGGCAGGGCGAGAGTTCCGGGGTGGAGGCTATCTTGCGCGTTTGTAAAATAGGAAATTAATCCTACATCGCCGAGGCGAGTTTATAGTCTGCCTCATGACGACGAACACACCGAACCTTTCCGAACCCGAAGGCCAGCCGCTGAGCGCACTGACCGCAAATCTGCGTGAGCAGATCATTGAGGCACAGGCCATGCTGACGGCTGGCGACATAAAAGGCGCTGAAAGCCTGAGTAAGGCGACGCTGCAGCTGATCAAAGCTGTCGAAGCGCAGGTGAAACTCGAGGAGGCGCAGAAATCAGAGACCAAACGAGGCGTGACCTATGATGCAGACGATATCGCGCAAGCGAGAAAAGAGCTGCTTCGCCGATTTGATCGCCTCGCAAAGACCCTCAATGCGCCAGAACTATGTAGAGGCGCTGAGTGATCTTCAGGTCATCACTCTTCTCACCTTCTGGGACTTCTGGGCCCGGCGCGATCAGCGCGCGCCACAGAAACACTGGCGATGCTGGCTTTTCATGGGCGGGCGCGGCGCAGGTAAAACGCGCGCAGGGGCTGAATGGCTTCGCGGCGAAGTGCTTGCAGGGCGCGCCCGCCGGGTCGCTCTGGTGGGGCCGACCATGAATGATGTGCGCGAAGTGATGATTAGCGGCGATAGCGGTTTGCTGGCGATTGGTCATGAGCTGGAAAAGCCGGTTTATGAGCCCTCCCGCCACCGGCTGAGCTGGCCTAATGGTGCGGTCGGCTATGCGTTTTCCGCTGAAGAGCCAGACCGTTTGCGTGGCCCGCAATTTGATGCCGCATGGGTGGATGAAATCGCAGCCTGGGATAAGGGCGAGCATGTGTTCGACATGCTGCAATTCGGCCTGCGCCTGGGTGAGCATCCAAGGCTTGTAGCGACCACAACGCCTAAACCGGTCAAACTGGTCAAACGGCTGCTCGCGGACGAAACTTGCGTGAAAACGCGCGGGGCCAGCAGGCGGAATGCCGCCAATCTCGCGCCCGGGTTTCTGGACCAGATGCACGCGCAATATGGTTCGTCTCAGCTCGCCCGACAGGAGTTGGAAGGCGAGTTGGTCGAAGATGTCGAAGGCGCGCTCTTTCGTCTCTCGGTGATTGATGCCCGGCGGGTTCAGCAAGCCCCAGACCTTGATGATATCCTCATCGCGGTCGACCCGCCCGCTATGGCGCATGAAACCTCAGATGCGTGTGGCATCATCGCTGTCGGTCGGGCAGGCGAGGACGCTTTCATTCTGGCCGATGCCAGTATTCAGGGTGTTCGCCCGGACATCTGGGCGGAAAAGGTCAGCCTTCTGGCCGACGCCTTTGATGCGGATTTCATTCTGGCCGAGGCTAATCAGGGCGGTGAAATGGTCCGCAGTGTGCTTGCGCGTGCCGGAACCGGGCGGGCGATCCGGCTTGTCCATGCGCGCCTTGGAAAGCGCCTGCGCGCCGGTCCGGTTGCAGCGCTTTATGAGGCAGGACGTGTGCATCATGTCGGCCATCTTCGTGAGCTGGAAGACGAGCTCATCTCGTTTGGTTCAAGCCGTGCCAGCCCAAACCGGTTGGACACCCTCGTCTGGGGTGTCAGCCAACTTCTTCTGAACCGCGCCATGCCGCGCATTGCCATGATGTGAGAGCTTTAAATGTTCTGGAAAAATAAAGAGAACAAAACACGAACAAATATTCTCGTCGCTCTGGCCGGGCTTGGTGATGCGGACTGGTCTGCGACCACGCCCAAGCGTCTGGTCGAGGCGGGCTTTCGTCAGAACCCGGTGAGCTATCGCTGTATTCGCATGATTGCCGAAACGGCGGCCAGTGTGCCGCTAAGTCTTGCTTGCGAGCTGTGTGCGAAAGACCATGAAACCATCACACGACTTCTGAAACGGCCCGGTCGCGGCGAAACCGGACAATCGCTTTTAGAGGCGATTTATGGCGATCTTCAGATCAGCGGAAATGCCTTTCTGGAACTGGTCATGGGCGCAGATGATGCGATTGCCGGTCTGCAGCGCATTCCGCCTGCCGCGATTGAGCCTTTAAAGACTGGCGTCGGATATGCCATCCGCACGCGGTCTGGACGCCGAACCATAAGACCGAATGCCCATGGCTGGATGAATGTTCTGCATCTTCGCGCATTGGACCCGGCCAGTCATGCTTTCGCGATGTCGCCGCTTCAGGCGGCGGGCCGTGCCGTAGACATCCATAATGCCGGGGCGAACTGGACAAAGGCGTTGATCGATAACGCGGCTCGTCCATCTGGCGCGCTGATTTATGGCAAAGAAGGCGCACATTTGTCGCCCGATCAGTTTTCCCGCCTGAAGGATGAACTCGACACCGCACATTCCGGTGCGCGCAATGCCGGTCGGCCCATGCTTTTGGAAGGCGGTCTGGACTGGAAGCCTATGGGGCTGACGCCAACGGATATGGATTTCATTTCAGCCCGACGCGAAGCTTCGCGTGAAATTGCGCTCGCTTTTGGTGTGCCGCCCATGCTGCTCGGTATTCCGGGTGACAATACATATGCCAATTATCGCGAAGCCAATCTGGCCTTCTGGCGGCTGACGATTTTGCCGCTGGTGCAGCGCACGCGTCGTGCGCTGGAAGATTGGCTCTCCGGTGTTACAGCTGACGCTGTTGAACTGGTGGCAGATCTCGATGCCGTGCCTGCGCTCGGCCCGGAACGCGATGCGCTCTGGCGGCGTCTGCAGACGGCGGACTTTATCAGCACGGATGAAAAGCGCGCCATTGCAGGGCTCCGCCCGCAGGAGGTTGCCCATGCTGATTGAAGGGCTGGCCTCTGTTTTTCTGGAAACCGACCAGATGGGTGACCGGGTGCGTCCGGGCGCTTTTGCGGCCTCACTAGCGGACGGCGCGCGCATTCCCATGCTGTGGCGCCATCGAAGCGGCGCACTGGCCGGGGTCTGGTCGCATTTGCGCGAAACCGGACGCGGCCTGGAAGTGCGCGGACTGGTCGACGATGCAAAGCCTTACGGGAAGCTGGCGCTTCAAAGCATCCGCTCTGGTCTGGATGGTCTGTCTATCGGCTTTCGGCCAAAACGCTGGCGCTATCGCCCTGATGGTGGCCGCGACCTGATCGAGGTCGATCTCGTCGAGATTTCACTCACCGCAAACCCAATGGCCCAGTCGGCGCGCTTTCGCGCCGTGGGCACCTGATACACCCCCAATGGAGAACCGAATGGAAACCAAAGCACACCCAGAGTCCGCGGCGCTTGAAGCCAAACTGCTCGCCGAGTTTGAAGCCTTCAAGGCTGCAAATGACGAACGTCTTGCATCAATCGAGTCCAAAACGGCAGATATTCTGCTGGATGAAAAAGTCGCTCGCATTGATAGCTCTCTGGCCGAGACGAAATCAGCGCTCAACCGTATCGCACTGAATGCGGCGGCGCCTTTTACCGAGGATGAGCCCGAGGCGGCGCCGGAAGGCTGGAGCAGCTATCTGCGCTCTGGTGATGAGCGCGGCCTGTCCCGCCTCAACACCAAATCGCTGAATATGGGTGATGATGCGGAGGGTGGCTATGTTGCGCCGCCTCAGCTGGATCGCCTCATCGAGGCGCGTTTGCTGGCGGCCAGCCCTATGCGCCAGATTGCATCTGTCCGCCAGACAAGTTCTGCGACTTTCCGCAAACCTGTCAGCCTTGGCTCTACGGCCAGCTGGGCGGCAGAAACGGGTTCGCGTACGGAGACGACTGCCCCGACGCTTTCGCTTCTCGATTTCCCGGCGGCAGAACTCTATGCCATGCCAGCGGCCACACAGGCGCTCCTTGATGATGCCTATATCGATATTGATGAATGGCTGGCAGATGAGGCGCAGGAGGCGTTTTCATCTCAGGAAAACGCGGCGTTTATCTCCGGCACAGGCACCAACCAGCCGAAAGGCATTCTGAACTATACGCAGGTCGCAGATGCCTCTCATGCCTGGGACCAGATTGGTTATATCGCTTCTGGTGCTTCGGGAGCGTTCACGACCGATATGGAAGTCGAGAAACTGCTGGACCTCATCTACGCGCTTAAGCCCGGTTTCCGGAGCAACGCACGCTTTGTGATGAACCGACGCACGCTTTCAGCGCTGCGCAAAGTGAAGGATGGCGATGGCCGATACATCTTTGCGCCGGGTCTTGGTGGTGAAGCCTCAAGCCTGCTCGGCTTTCCCGTCACTGAGATGGAAGACATGCCGGATATTGCAGCTGATGCGACGCCAATTGCGTTTGGCGATTTCCGTAAAGGCTATCTGATCGTTGACCGTCAGGGCGCGCGTGTTCTGCGCGATCCATATTCTGCCAAGCCGTATGTCCTGTTCTACACGACGAAGCGCGTTGGCGGCGGTGTGCAGAATTTCGATGCGATCAAACTGATGAAAATGGCTGCTTCCTAGGTCTGCTCGGGCTGCGTCTGCGCGATCGGGCACATTGAACGAAGAAGACCTGGCTAAGGCGAAAACTCAAAATGAATCTACAAACACTGACACCGCCCAGCGGTGAACCCTTGAGTCTTGCCGATGCGAAGGCCTTTGCCCGCATTGGTGACACGCTCGACGATGCTCTGATCACCAGCCTGATCGCGGCGGCGCGGGCCCGTATTGAAGCCTCAACCGGCATGGCGCTGATCAGTCGAGAGCTGCGTCTGAAGCTGGAGGACTGGCCGGTTGGCGTTGTGAAAAATGGCGCGCTGTGCCTGCCACAACGCCCGGCGCAGTCCTTGATCGGCGTGCGCATTACAGATGGCGAAACATCTGAAGACGTCAGCGATGCGTTTGAGCTTCAGGCTGGAATTTCCCCGCGCCTCAAACTGAAACCAGCTGAAGCCTGGCCATGGCCGTCCAGTGTCCATGAATGGATCGAGATCGACTGGGTGGCGGGCTTTGGTGCAGCCGAAGACGTGCCGGATGACATTCTGCATGCGCTGAAACTGATCATTGCGCACGATTATGAAAATCGGGACGCGACGGACTATCAGGCACAGGACCGGCTTCAGGCTCGCCTGGACGACATACTCATCTCCTGGCGGGAGGTGCGGATATGAGCGCTCAACACGCCCTTGAGGATGAGCTCAAACGCGCCTTGTCGGACGACACCAACATTGCCTCGGCGTTCGGTACGCCATTGAGGTTTGTGACTGGTTCAGAAGACCGAGCGGCTTATCCCTTTATTCGGGCGCTGCGACATGAAACGCGTCCGGATGCACCCAACGCGGATGGCCTTCTGGACCATCGCATCAGTCTGGAGATTTTCTCCAGATCGGGCGGCCGGGAAGAGGCCATGCGTCTTATCGGTCTCATCGCTGATGCATTGCGCGCGGCTGAACTGTCGCCATCGGGACATCACCTCATCCTGTTTCATCCAGTGTTTTCAGATGTGTTTCTGAGACCTGACGGAACGACGTTCAGAGGCTTGCTGCGCTTCAGGGCGCTGAGCGAGCCGGCATCTCTTGTCTGAGGGAAAAAGTGACCCGCCGGAGCACTGTCGGGGGAACGGGGGGAAGCTCCGACGGGTCAGATTTTGCGGTACGGGCTGCCGCAAAACTTGGGGAAGTCCATGTGGGACAAGGAGAGAATTCCTGAGCGGCCCTGCGGTTCCCCGAAAAGTAAAAAAAAGTGAAAGGATTTTGGACCCATGGCGACACAGGCTGGGCAGGATGTGCTCATCAAGATCGAGAGCATTGATAATGCAGGAGAATTTGAAACAATTGCAGGGGTGCGCGCAAAGTCGATTCAGCTGAATGCTGGGCTCGTGGATGCGACCCATACCGGCAGTTCAGGCGGGTGGCGTGAATTGCTTGCAGGCGCGGGTGTGAAATCGGTCCGCGTTTCGGGTTCCGGCGTGTTTCGGGACGAAGCCTCTGACGCGCGTATGCGGGATGTGTTTATGGCCCGGCAGGCGGTGAACTGGAAACTCATCGTTCCGGATTTCTCTGAATTTACCGGCCCGTTCATTGTCTCCCAACTCAGCTATGGCGGTGACTATGATGGCGAAGCGACCTTCTCCATCACGCTGGAAAGCGCCGGTGAAATCACCATGGCGGAGGTGTAGATGAACCCTCAACGTGGTGAAACCGGCCTCACGATTGATGGCGAAGAGCGAAGGCTCTGTCTGACGCTTGGCGCTCTGGCAGAGATAGAGGCTGCGCTTGGTTGTCATAGTCTGAAAGATCTGACGGTCCGTTTGAAAGCTGTTTCGGCGGCTGATCTTATAAAAGTGCTGGCGGCATTGCTGCGCGGTGGCGGCGAGGCCGATCTCGCGGCGCGTGTGGGTGAGCTGCAGCTGAGCCCGAAACTCGCCATGCAGGCGGTATTGACCTGTTTTGCGCAGGCGACAAGCTGATGAGCACTGCCCGGACAGATTGGGGCAAGCTTTTGCAGATCGGTTTGCGATCCGGGCTTTCCCCTTCCGCCTTCTGGCAGCTTTCGCTGCGTGAATGGCGGCTCATCACATCATACAGGAAACGGTCCGGTTTTGGCCGGAATGATCTCTCCCGTCTGATCGCAGAATTTCCCGATAAGGAGGCCAGTCATGGCGACGAACGCGACTGATGCGGTTTTTGATCTGTCCGCTTCTTTGGATGACCTGTTTGATTTCGAAACCGAACTCGCCGGCCTGACGGATATCACCGTGCCACGCGCAGCCGATGCGATGGCTGAGGCGTTTGAACAAGCCGGTGACCGGATTGAAGATGCGCTGACGAGAGCGGCGAGAACGGGCGAGCTGAATTTTGAAAGCCTCATCACCTCCATTCTGGCTGACCTTGCCAGGCTCGCGGCTAATGCGGCGCTCGATCAGGTGATCAATGGTGTGGTGGGCGGTGCGGCGAGTGCCGCTCCGGTGGCGATCAATGTCACTATGCCTGAAGGCAGCGATGCGAACAGCATTCTGGCGGCACAAGGGCAGATCGCTTCTGCACTGGGTCAGGTCGTAGCGGCGGGAGGGCGCTGGTCATGACCGCGATCTCTGATGAGCGGTTTGAGCCTCCCATAGGGTTTCAGACAAGCGGTGGCCCTGTCTGGAGAACGGAGATCACTCAGCTCGCCTCAGGCGCAGAAATCCGAAACGCCAAATGGGCAAGCCCTTTGCGGAAATGGCAGGTGAGCGGCGTGCCTCTGACTGCGGAGGATGGTGAGGTGCTGACCCGGTTCTTCAATGCGCGTTCCGGGGCGCATCAGGCCTTTCGCTTTCAGGATCCGTTTGGTTGGAAAACGGCAGAAACGGTCACGCCGCTCGATCAGCACATCGGAACGGGCGATGGAGACACCACAGTCTTTCAGCTGATCAGGGATGATGGGACGGCGACGGGACAGCTTGTGACCCGGCCTGTCGCAGCGTCTCTCAGAGTGGCTGTCGATGGGACGGAAACCATGGCGTTCACTGTGGACGAGACGACAGGTGAGATGACATTTGCGGCGGCTCCTGCTTCTGGCGCCGTCATTTCGGCCGGGTTTGAATTCGACGTACTGGCACGGTTTGAAACGGACACTTTGGAGCTTTCCAAACCGGCTATGGGCGCGCTGCAGCTCGTCCGGCTGTCACTTGTCGAAGTGCGGGAGGCTTAAATGCGTATCCTTTCAGATGAGATGAAAAATCGGTTTGCGACTGGCTCAACGCTGTGTGCCTGTTGGAAGCTCACATCTAAGTCAGGCGAGCAGTCCGTTCTGGCGACCGATCATGATCAGCCGGTCGAGTTTCGAGGTGAAACTTATTTGCCCGGATTGGCCCTGACCTCATCAAGTCTGCGCCAGACTTTGTCCCTCTCGCCTGAACCGCTCGACCTGGAAGGTGCGCTCAGTGCTGATGGATTGTCAGAGGCAGATTTGCGGGCAGGCGTGTGGGATGGGGCGAACGTCGAGATCTATCATGTCGACTGGGCCGCACCTCAGCATGGGCTTTGGATGTGGGGCGGGTATCTCACCGAGATTTCCGAAGCGGGGCAGAGCTTCAGCGTGCGCCTTGCCAGTAAGAAGTCCGATCTGGAGCGCACCGTCGGGCGTGTGTTCGCCCGCCGGTGCGACGCAGAATTCGGTGATGCTCGATGTGGCGTGGATGTAGAGTCCGCGCCTCAGCCGAGGTGCGACAAGCGATTTGCAACCTGCCGCGATGTCTTTTCAAACGCAGCTCGCTTCTGTGGGTTCCCGCATATGCCGGGAAATGACGCTGTCATTTCCGGACCGGGCGAAAAGCGCGACGGGTCATCGCGGGAGATAGAGCGATGAGCGTGCAGGACAAACTGCTCGCTGAAGCACGCGACTGGCTGGGCACGCCTTATCGGCATCAGGCCAGTGTTAAAGGTGCGGGGACAGATTGTCTGGGCCTCATCCGGGGCGTCTGGCGAGAGGTTTATGGCAGCGAGCCTGAGGTGTCGCCGGCATATACGCCGGATTGGGCAGAAGCGCTTGGCGAGGAAACGCTGCTTGGCGCGGCGCATCGGCATTTAGAAGAAATCCCGGTGAGCACTGCTGCGCCGGGTGATCTTCTGCTATTCCGCATGGGGCTTGGCTGCCCCGCCAAACATGCCGCCCTTGTGAGCGGTGAAGCACGCATCATCCATGCCTATTGGGGGCGGGCTGTGTGCGAGACATCGCTGGTTCCATGGTGGAAGCGGCGTATTGCGGCGGCATTTCGATTTCCGCCGCTCTGAACATTTAATATATTCAGGAAGACTTTATGGCTCAGCTCGTTTTTGCTGAGGCAGGCGCGCGCCTTGGAGCTGCGTTCCTGCCGAATGGTTTCGATTTTCTGGGCCTTAGCCTGTCCGGCGCGCAACTGGGCGCTGCACTTGGCGGCGTGGCAGGACGCGCGCTTGATGGCGCGCTGGCCGGCTCTGTGGGTGAGGTCGGTCAGATTTCAGGCCTCACCATTATGGAAAGCCGCGAAGGCACGCCAATCCCGAAAGTGTTTGGACGCATGCGGGTGGGTGGACAGGTGATCTGGGCGACGCATCTGAAAGAGCGAAAGTCAGATCGTTCCGTCTCGGGCAAGGGCGGGCCGAGCATCACCGAGTACAGCTATACGATCAGCTTTGCTGTCGCGCTGTGTGAGGGCGAGATTACCGGGCTGGACCGTGTCTGGGCAAATGGCGAGGCAATCTCGCTCGCCGGGCTGAATTATCGTCTCTATACGGGCGCGGCTGTTCAACAGGTCGATCCACTAATTGAGGCGATCGAAGGGGCCGCGCCAGCCTATAATGGTCTTGCTTATATCGTCTTTGAGGATTTTCCACTGGATGATTATGGGGCGCGCCTGCCTCAGCTTGGCTTTGAGGTCACACGGCCTGCCATAGGCTCAACTGAGCCCGGTCTGCGTGACAAAATCCGCTCGGTAAACTTCATCCCTGCAAGCGGTGAATGGGTGTATGCGCCGGACCTCATCCGCAAGATTGAGTATCCCGGCTGGGAAACGCCGCTGAACCGAAATTCTGCGACGGGTGAGGTGGATGTCATCCGCGCGCTGGACCAGCTGGACGCAGAACTCCCAAATGTCGATGCGATCAATCTGACGCTTGCCTGGTTTGGTGATGATCTTCGCTGCGGCCAGTGCGAAATCCGGCCGAGCGTGGAGACGCCTGACCGGATTACTCTGCCGCGCGAATGGAACGTGGCCGGGCAAACGAGAGACACTGCGCGGCTGATCAGTCAGGATGATGATGGGCGGCCCTATTATGGCGGTACGCCGGACGATGAAAGCGTTCTCGCCTTTCTGGGGGAGTGCGCCTCGCGAGGACTGAAGGTCACCATCTCGCCCTTTCTCCTGATGGATATTCCACCGGACAATGGCCTGACGGGTCTCTCCGGTGAGGCGGCTCAACCTGCTTTTCCTTGGCGCGGACGGATCAGCTCAACAGGTGATAAGTCAGCCTCTGCCCGAAGCAATGTGGAAGCGTTTTTCGGCTCTGCCAGCGCGACTGATTTCGCATTGGAAAATGGCCAGGTTGTTTATTCCGGCCCTTCAGAATGGAGCTATCGGCGCTTCGTTCTGCATTATGCCATGCTGGCTCACCTTGCAGGGGGCGTTGATCGGTTTCTGCTTGGGTCTGAACTGGTTGGGCTCACCCGGCTTCGTGATGAGGTTGGGAGCTATCCTGCGGTAGAGGCTTTGGTGTCACTGGCGGCTGAAGTGCGCGCCATTCTGGGCAGTGAAACCCAGATCAGTTATGCCGCCGACTGGACCGAATATGGCGCCTATGTGCCAGGTGATGGCACGGGAGATGTACTCTTCCCGCTGGACGCCTTCTGGGCGGATAGCAATGTCGATTTCATCGGGCTGGACTGGTATGCGCCGCTGTCTGACTGGCGTGATGGCGCGCATCTCGATGCCGCGACTTATGAGTCGATCTACGACGCGACTTATCTGCAAGCCAATATTGAAGGCGGCGAAGGCTATGACTGGTTTTATGCCAGGGATGAAGACCGCACGGCTCAGCTGCGAACAGCGATTTCAGATACAGCTCACGGTGAGGACTGGATTTTCCGCGTGAAGGATATCCGGAACTGGTGGCAGAGCGCGCACTATGAGCGGCCTGCCGGTGTTCGTGCCTCCACGCCCACCGAATGGGTCGCGCAATCCAAGCCGATAAGCTTTGTAGAGATTGGTTGCGGTGCGGTCGATAAGGGCACGAACGCGCCGAATGTTTTCGTCGATCCGAAAAGCTCAGAAAGCGGATTGCCGCCCTTTTCAGATGGCAGCCGGGATGATGCCATTCAGTCGGCGGCTTTGCTGGCCTTTCATGATTTCTGGTCGTTTGGCGCAGGACATAACCCGGTTTCAGCCGTTTATAGCGCCCCTATGGTGGAGGCGGATTGTATATCTGTCTGGGCGTTTGATGCGCGGCCCTTTCCGGCCTTTCCGCAGCGTAGTGACATATGGTCAGATGGTGCGAGCTGGCAGTTGGGCCACTGGCTGAATGGGCGCCTGGTTCAGTCTGATCTGGCAGGCTTTGTCGCTGAACTGGGGCGTGAAGCCGGAACCGAGATAGATGTATCTGGTTTGGAGGGCAGCTTTCATGGGCTGGTTATTAATGGCCGCCAGAGCGTGCAACGCAGCCTTTCTCTGCCGCTTGCTGCCTATGGCGGGATATGCTGGCAGAGCGAAACCGGCCTTCATATCGCCAATACGGATCGGCCGGATGTTCTGGCGATCGCCGAGGCTGATTTCGCTATTCCGGGCAAAGGCCGTGACGCGTTCACGGGGCAGCGTCAGTCGCTTGATCATACCCCGCGCCGTGTTCAGCTCACGGTTTTGGACCCGGATGCCGCCTATCAACCGGCATCTTATGTGCCCGAAGATAGCTATGAAGGGGATCAGGAGGTCAGCATAGAACTGCCCATGGCGCTATCACCAGATGTTGCGGAGGCTCTGACAGAGCATTTGCAGGCAGAGCTCTTGCCAGCGACCATGGACTGGACGCTGCACCTCTCGCCGGAATGTGTGGAATTGGAGGTGGGTGATCTGGTCTCCCTGCCGGGATTGGATGAAGCCTTGCAGGTCTCGCAGCTTGAGCGCGCCGGGCATCTCAGTCTTGCATTGTCGCGCCCTGTTTCCGGCTTTAATGCGGTGCCGAGCATAGCGGGAGCAGGCGCCGCGCCGCTTTATCTTTCCAGACCGGATATCGCCTTGATGGATTTGCCCTCTCTTCCGGGCCGTGAGGATGAGATCGCGCCCTGGGTGGCGGGCTTTGCTTATCCTCATGCAGGGACGATCAATGTTCAGGCCGGAGCAAGTGAGACAGAGCTGAGCCTCAGAGCGCAGATCGGCCAAAATGCAGTCATAGGACGGCTGATGACGCCACTCCCGGCAGGGGTGTCTGATCGCATGCGAGACGGCGTATCGCTGGAGGTTGAATTTCCGTCGGCCGATTTGTCTTCCGTGTCACAAGCGGCGCTTTTAAATGGCGCAAATCTGTTTGCAATTGAGACGTCCGCTGGCTGGATGGTTTGCGGGTTCAGAACAGCTCAGCTGGTATCAGAAGATTGCCGGCGGCTTTCATCCTGTCTGGCGGGCATAGGGGGAACCGATGATCTCGCCGAGTTGGGCGCTGAGACCGGAGCACGTCTGGTTCTGCTGGACAGTTCCGTTGAGGCGGCTGTCTTCTCTGATCATGAGCTTGGCCAGACTTTGGTCTGGCAGGCTTCTCGGCCCGGCGGGGAGACGGAAAGCCTCAGCTTTTCTGAAAGTGTGTCCGGCAGAGCGCTCTTACCTTTGAGGCCGGGGCATTTGCGAAAGGCACAGAATGCCGCTGGAGACATCGCGTTCAGCTGGACGCGGCGTGCGCGTCACTCGGCGGATCGTTGGGATGTCGCAGACGTGCCAATGCTCGAAGATGAGCTTCGGTTTGCGGTTTCTATCTATCTTGAGGGTGACCTTGTCCGTTCGGTTGAAACCAACGACACGAGCTGGGTCTATACCGAAGGCATGCAATCTGATGACGGTATGATTGCCGGCGATGGAATGGTCAGCATTGCGCAAATATCGGCTCGCATCGGGCCGGGGGTGGCGACACAGATTGCGATCTGACGCAGCTTTCACTGCGTCAGTGCAGATTATTTATTTGCGATCAATGGGCCGACTGCGCTGTAGAGCAGTTCGATAAGCTCTGAATCCATGAATGGATATTTGTCTGGAATATCCAGAACGTGGATCGGTTTGTGAGTCACGGCCTGCCGGAAGTCAGCACGAATGCGTTGTTCGTGCTTGTCTTCCATGACCAGAATCATATCCGCCCATTGAATGTCGCCGAGTGTGATTTTGTGGGCTGCGCTGCGCGAGGTTCCTGCGGACCGTGTTTCAACACCCGGGTGATCAGAGAATATCCGTTCGCCCGTTGGGCTGCGCCACTGATTTTTACTGCAGACAAATAACAGTTTCAGCTTCAGTCCATCCTTCAACAACCGGTCCCATTCGCGATGCGGCCAGATCATTCCAATCTGTTTCGCACGGCGCAGTTTGTTTCTGCGGAAATATACCTCGTACCAGCGCTTGGGGTGCATCAGCTTCTTGCTGTTGACCTCAATGCTGTTTTGAGAGCGGTCTCCGCCCGCACGGATACGCTGCGCCCGACGCCAGGCGCGGGTTCTTTGTTGAGCCATGGCTCGTTCCTTTCGTGATGTCGACTTCAGCAACCGCGGCAACACGAAGGAGGTTTTCAGATACGCTTCAGGCGCAAATTTGTACAGCAGAATTGCGGTAGGCAGTTAAGGGGTGGCTTCTGCGCAGCAAACTGTTGCAAAAAGGGCAAATATCCCCCTTTGAATTAGGGTAATGATCACTACGTAAACCCGTGAGTAAAGTAAGGATTTTGTCATTGAGTTGGGACCCGTATGCAGCGCTAGGCCTTAAAAAAGGTGCGGACGCGGCTGCAGTCAAAAAGGCCTACAGAAAACTGGCCAAGGAAAACCATCCTGACGTCCGCCCTAACGATCCGGCGGCAGAGGAGACATTCAAACGCGCCACGGCGGCGTTCAATCTTCTGTCCGACCCAGACCAGAAAGCCCGCTATGATCGTGGCGAGATTGATGCAGAAGGTCAGGAAAAGGCGCGCTTTACTGGCGGGCACCCATTTGGGCAGAGCGCCGGTGGTGGCTCTCCCTTCGGAAACGCAGAATTCCGGACACACTCCTATGGCGGCGGTGGTCGTGGCGAGCCGGGAGCTGATGGCTTTGAAGACCTGTTCTCTGGTCTCTTCGGTGGCGGACAGCGCCGACGTCAGGCCACGCGCGGTCAGGATGCCCGATATGTCGTTGATGTAGACTTTATGGATGCCATTACGGGGGCGACGCGCCGTCTGCCCATGTCTGATGGCAAAGTCCTTGATGTAACGATCCCTGCTGGGGTGAAGTCCGGCCAGACCCTTCGTCTCCGCTCACAGGGGCATCCCGGCGTTGGCGGCGCGCCTCCGGGCGATGCGCTGATTGAAGTACGCGTGAAGGACCATCCGAACTTCAAACGCGATGGCGACAATCTGCGTCTGACCCTGCCTATCTCGCTGACTGAAGCGGTGGAGGGCGGCAAAGTTGAAGTGCCAACTCCACTGGGCCGTAAATCCCTGAACGTACCTGCGGGTGCAAAGGGCGGGTCTACTCTGCGTATGAAAAAGCATGGTGTGCAGAAAAAGTCTGAACCGGGCGATCTCTATGTCACGCTTCAGATTGTTCTTCCGGATAAGGATTTGTCAGGTCTGAAAGACTTCGTGAAAAACTGGGACCATCGTGACTATGTGCCTCCGCGTCCTTAGGGCGTTGGCGGGCGGCGTTACTGAATGTTAGTCTGAACTGAGGAAAACCTCTGGTGTGACTGTTTTTGTGCCTTCTGCAGAGTTTCCTGTACATTCTGTTCAGAGACGGTTCAGCCATAGATACCTAAAAGCGGACTCATGAAACGTATTTTATCCAGTCTTATGTTTGCTACAGCTCTGTCCCTGCCGGCGATTGCGTCGTCAGAAGCAGACCTTATGGCAACAGAATCAGATCGACTGACTTCAGAGATCGTCGTGGACGCTGCTGAGACAGAGCTTCTGATCACAGATGAATTGGCCATGCCGGGTATTCAGGACATTGCGCAGGCCAATATGGATGTTGCGCGCCGCGCGCTGAGCCTCGGTGAGATCTATTCCCGTGTCAGTCGCCAAATGGGTGGCGGTCGTCCGATCAATACAAACGCAATCAGCGGGAATCGGTATCTTATCCGATGGCAGACCTCGAATGGTCAGGTTCTTGACCTCGTCGTTGATGCAAATTCAGGCCAGATTCTGCGCCGGACTTAAGGGGAGCACATCTCATGCGAATTCTTGTTGTTGAGGACGATCCGGATCTGCGCCGTCAGCTGACGGACACGCTGACACATGCCGGGTATGCCGTAGATTCTGCTGAAGATGGCGAAGAGGGCCACTTCCTGGGTGATACCGAACCGTATGATGCCGTGGTGCTGGACCTTGGCCTTCCGAAAATGGATGGCGTCACCGTGCTTGAGCGCTGGCGTGAAGATGGCCGGGATTTTCCGGTCATCATTCTCACCGCGCGTGACCGTTGGTCGGAAAAAGTCGCAGGCTTCGATGCGGGCGCCGATGACTATCTCACCAAGCCTTTCGTCACGGAAGAATTGCTTGCACGCGTGCGTGCTCTGCTGCGCCGCGCATCCGGTCACGCGACGTCTGCGCTGGAATGCGGTGATCTGCGTGTGGATACCAAATCTGCGCGTGCCACGGTGGGCGGCAAAGCCATCAAACTCACCGCGCATGAATATCGCGTGCTTGCCTATATGATGCACCATCAGGGCCGCGTTGTTCCGCGGACTGAGCTGGTTGAGCATATTTACGATCAGGATTTTGACCGCGATTCCAACACGATCGAGGTGTTCATCGGGCGTCTGCGCAAAAAAGTTGGATCTGACCGGATTTCCACCGAACGTGGCCTTGGCTACCGACTGATCAATCCTGAAAACGAAGCCTGATCATGGTGCGGTCGCACTCACTTTCCAGACGACTTTTGCTGGGCGCGACCGCTTACAGCCTGATCATGCTGCTTGTGATCGCGCTAATCCTTGCCGTTTTGAATCGCCGCCAGCAATTGGCGGCGCTCGATTTTGAGCTTGAGCAGGATGTGCTGGCGCTGAGTAGTGCGGTGTTTGATTGCTCAATTGACCCGACGCTCTGCATCAAGGCCGTCGATCAGGGCAGTGAAGACAACACAGGCAACCGTCCCGGTCGTCCGAATGCGCAGAATGCGCCCAGCAATGACTTCGCCGAAAATCGCGCGCCTTCAATAACACCGGGCAATTCCAGCGAAGCGATCCGCAAGGTTCTGGAAGTTCGCGACCCCGATGAGCCTGCATTTTCTGCGGGTATCACATCCGACGACCTGATCATTTCAGACAATGGCCTATGGGCATTGCAACGTCGCAAAATGCCAGCCGACCCGGACTTTTTTGACCTGGGCTCCGGCCGGTTCTGGGGTGTTGCCGAAATCGACGCTGACAATGAAGTCGTGACGTTTCTGGATTCGCTCGGCAGCGAATTTGCTGCAACGCAGTCTGACTCACTCTGGTTTGGGCGGGCTGAATTTCAGCAGGTTCTGACCTCAGAAGATCTGGAATTTTTTGACCTGATCGGTCTGTTTGATGAGAGCCAGGCGCTACGAATTGCATCGCGTCTGATCAGCTATGGCGGGCGAACATATCTGCTTGTCGCCTCTGAAGACCGCGCGGCCAATGATACGCTGGTCAATGTGTATGTCGCGCCGCTATTTGTCGCTTTTTCGATCTTTGCTGTAGGTCTGATCGTCTTCCTCATCGTGCTGGTGCGACTTGGTCTGAAGCCGCTGGTGCGGGCCCGTCATGATGTGGTGGCTGTACGCGAAGGCGGAATGGAGCGCCTGACGGAGAATTATCCGATTGAGCTTCAGCCCCTGACGGAGGAAGTGAATAAGCTGCTCGACCATAATAAAGAGGTTGTGGAGCGCGCCCGTACGCAGGTGGGTAATCTCGCTCATGCATTGAAAACACCCATCGCTGTTCTGATGAATGAAACGGCCGGGTCTGATGAGCCATTGGCGCAGCTGGTGCGCCGACAAACCGAAAACATGTCTCACAATGTGCAGCACTATCTTAGCCGTGCGCAGGCCGCCGCTCGTGCGCAGGCGCTGGGTGCGCGCTCTGAAGTGAAGCCTGCCATTGAAGATATTTGTCGCCTTCTGAACCGGCTTTATGAGCGTCAGGGTATTAGTGTCGTCGCGGATGATATTCCAGCGCTTCTCTTCCGCGGTGAGCGTCAGGACCTTGATGATATGCTTGGCAATCTCATGGAGAATGCCTGCAAATGGGCGGCGACGCGGGTCGATGTGAGCCTTGAGGCGACCTCCGCAACCCAGCTGACCATTCATATTGATGATGATGGTCCTGGCCTGACACTGGAACAGCGCGAACAGGCTATGAAGCGCGGTGTGCGTCTGGATGAGACGACACCCGGCACCGGTCTCGGACTTTCCATTGTGAAAGAGCTTGCAGAGCTTTATTCAGGTGAGTTCCTTCTGGAAGACAGCCCGGCAGGTGGACTTCGTGCCACATTGATCCTGCCGCGTATTGGCTCCAGACAGGGGCGAAACTGAGGAGTAGTTCATGCGCGCTCGTGCACGTCGTTTCTGGCTGATTGTTATTTCAGGCGTTATTCTGGTTGGGGCTGTTGGCCTCACACTGACCGCGCTGTCCAGTCAGGTGCAGCTCTTCTACACGCCGGCCGATCTCGTCGCGCGCGGCGGTGCGGAAACCGGTGAGCACGCCCGTATTGGCGGTCTCGTGCAGATGGGCTCCGTTCAGACGCTTGAAAATGGCGAGCTGCGTTTCGTGGTCGAAGATGCTGGCGGTGAAATTGCCGTGGCTTATGATGGCTTCGTGCCAGACCTGTTCCGTGAAGGGCAGGGCGTGGTGGCCAATGGCGTGTTTACAGATGCCTACACGTTTGACGCCAATGAACTACTCGCCAAGCATGACGAAAATTATATCCCGCGTGAAATTGAAGATACGCTGCGAGAGCAGGGCGTTTATCGCGGCGATGAGGCCGGAAGCTAACTCCCGGCCATCGACCGATGGATTAGCTTAGTCCAGCAGAGTGTCAGTCTCGCGCAGGCGCGTTGGCAAGGCGCCAAAATCACTCGTCACATACTCTGCCATGATTGAGCGGGCTTCTTCAAAGCCGTCTTCTGCCGTCATTGCACCGGACACGACATCTTCGGCAATGGTCAGAAGTGGACCGTAAAGCTCATCCGTTTCGCCCGGCACGGTAATGGCAAAACTTTCGTTTTCGGCTGCAATGCGCGCCCATTCCGCGCGGATCAAAGCCCAATAGTCTGATGTCGCATCCCAATATTCCAGTGCGGGCGTCGGGTCGAACTCATCGCTGTGCGCATAGGTGTTCACGCCAACTTCCCGCACGAGAGCGATTGGATCACCATGTCCGAGGATCAGCTTGGTGTTGTTCTGCTCATGCACCCAGCCAAAGGGCGTGATGGTGTGCTGATTGATGGCGTCTACCGTGTGATAATCATCGCGTGTGGTCATGTCACGACGGGGAAGGGGGCGCCATTCGGCAGGCGGTGTCCATTGGGATATCCCATCCTCATGGCTCCATTGGCCGACCGCGCCATAGCGTGGCGCATCATCCACCTGATAAACCGTCTGTGACCAGCTGCCCTGTGATAGCGCTGCGGGAATCTCACGCGTTTCCCATGCATTTCCACCAATAAAAACGAGGACGTGCGAGGGTTCATACATCCAGTCCTGGCGCCAGTGTTTGACAACTACTGGCGCATCCGCCGGGCCGACGACCAGAATGTGCTGAAGGCTGATGAACTCACCATCATCCTCAATGACGCGAACCACTTCATATCCGCCAGAGAGTTTCTCATCTGCAAGCTCATATCCGGCGAGCAGCGGTACGGTTTCCTGAAACTGGAAGCGGACATGATAATCCCCCGCCATGGCAAGGATTGCCGCTCGGTCCTGCTCGAAGTGCGCGGCCGGTGTGGCGGGTTGATAGGTCTGTGCTGCGACCGGATCCTGGACTGGAGCTGTGGCGCAGGCGGTTGCCAGTGCGCAGGCTGAAGCGCCGACTAGAGTTTTTATCATCTGAGATGGCATCTCGTTTCCCCTCTGAAGTTACGAAATTGATATTCTAATTAAGAATGACTTGCAATCTCATAATTATAGCTTTACGCAATTGCAAATCATTCGCAAATAATGTTGGGGAACATATGTCTGACCGAAAACTCAATGCCCGGGATTTGCTGAAAGGCGTCGCGCTGAGCGTCGTTCTCATGGCACCTGCCGCGTACGCAGCCGAACCTGAAGAACCAGAAGAGCTGCGGGCGGATGAGGTAACTGTTTATGGTACGTCGAACCCGATCCCGGTTTTTGAATATCCGGGCCAGGTGAGTGTCGTATCCCGAGATGAGATTGAGAGCCTGATCCCATCCAGCCCGTCTGACCTGCTGCGCGATGTGCCGGGCGTAGAGTTCTCAGGTGGCCCGCGCCGAACAGGTGAGGTGCCGAGCATTCGTGGTCTGACAGGCGAGAATGTGCTCATTCTTCTGGATGGCGCGCGCCAGTCTTTCATATCCGGACATGATGGTCGTTTCTTTCTCGATCCTGAACTGATTAACACGGCTGAAGTCGTGCGCGGTCCGGCGTCTGCGCTGTATGGCTCAGGCGCAGTTGGCGGCGTTCTCGCGTTTGAAACGGTGGATGCAGCAGACTTTCTTCGCGAGGGCGAGAGCTTTGGTGCGCGGATGCGTGCGGGCTATCAAAGCGCGAATGAAGAAACCTTTGGCAGCTTCACAGTGTTTGGCGTTCAGGGCGGTTTTGACGGGCTTGCCAGCCTGACGCTGCGGTCATCCGGCGATATCGAGCTGGGATCTGGCGCCTTGCTGCCATCCGATGATGAAATTGAAAGCGGTATTGTAAAGCTCGGCTATCAATTCACTGACGCCTTGCGCGGGGAGTTTTCATGGCAGGGCTTCAGCAACTCCGCGATCGAGCCGAATAACGGGCAGGGTACCGGTTCCAGTGGCGATGACACGCTGGATCGAGATGTCGAAAAAGACATTGAGAGCGATACGCTGCGAGCGGGGCTGTATTTTGACCCGCAAACGGACTGGATCGACGCCCAGCTGACTGTGTACCAGGCCAATAATGCGGTCGATGAATATGACCCGACGATACCGCGCTATTTCGGTCGCGAGATCGAAACAACCGGTTTCAGTGCGCGAAATGCATCCCGTTTTGAGATGTTCGGTCTGGACACTGTGTTGACCATTGGTGGCGACTGGTATGAGGATGAGCAGACCGGTTCCGACACGGACACCACAGACGGCACGCGGGGCGGTGTGCCAAATGCGAGCTCTGAATTTACCGGCATTTATGCTCAGCTGGAAACGCGGGTCGAACAGCCTTTCGGCCTGCCGGGTGAAGTCCTGATTATTCCAGGTATTCGATACGACTCCTTTGAGAGCAGCTCTGAAAGTTCTGGTGATGTGGATGCGACGGAAGAAGTCTCACCCCGACTTGCGGCGAGCTATGGTCCGGTCAGCTGGTTCCGCGTTTTCGGCAGCTATGCTGAAGGTCTGCGCGCGCCGTCTGTGAACGAGTTGTATCTCGATGGGGTGCATTTCTCTGTACCGCACCCAATGTTGTTTGATGCGACGACCGGCAGCTATGTCTTTGTCTCCAACAGCTTTGTGCCAAATGATGCGCTCTTGCCAGAAACCAGTGAGACGGTGGAATTCGGCATGGGGGTGGATTTTGCCGATGTGCTGACATCGGGCGACCGACTGCAGGGCAAATTTTCTTACTATGAGAGTGATGTTGAAGACCTGATCAATCTTGCCGTCGATTTCGCCTATGATGCCAGCTGCTTTATCGGGCCGAGCTTCTATCCATGTACGGCGGGGACGACCTATTCCTCCAATGTTGATGCGGCTGAGCTGTCTGGCACAGAGATGGAGCTTGCCTATGAGGCGCCGTCTTATTTTGCGCGGTTGAGCTATTCTTCAATCGACGGGACGGACCTCTCAACGGGCGCGGACCTTTCGACACTCACTCCTGACCGGGTGGCCCTAAATGCGGGCCTGATCCTGGCAGATCAGAATATGCGGGTCGGTACTCGCATTCAGTTCGCGTCTGATTTTGAACGCGATGACGGAACCGGCACCCTTGTGGAAGAACGCGACGGCTACACGGTGCTCGACCTTTATGCGAGCTGGGAGCCCGCATCAGTCGACGGTCTGCGTCTCGATTTCGGTGTCGATAATCTGTTCGGTGAAGACTATGAGCGCGTCTATGCGGGCGTCTCTGAACCGGGTCAGAACTTCAAAATTTCCGCCAGCTATCAATGGGGCGGATGAGCAGGGTTACAGAGTTCAGTCAGGCTTCAGCCCCCTGACTGATGGCTCCGGTCTTCCGTCAGTGTGTGGAAGATCTGTGTGGGAAGGCCGGAGCCCTACCCTTGTCCCCAGACAACCATTTTATTGTCGACGTCATGGCCGATATCCGCGCGGCCTAGATAAGGAATGCCAGACCGGTGACACCAGTCCTGAACGCTTTCCTCATAGGTCATGCCGAAGGCGATTTCGTTTTCCGGAATGTCTGAGCAGCGGCCAAGCGCAATGCCATGCACATTGCGGATATTCTCATTCGAGCAGAGCGTGAACATCTTCCGGTCGATAGCGTATTCATACTCGCCGACATCTTCCACCATCAGAACATGACCAGACAGGTCTGGCATCCATGGCGTTCCAATCAAATGTTCAATAATCGTCAGATTGATCGCCACACGCGGGTGCGGGGTGCGCATAGTGGGTTCAATGCCCTGAAGGCTGCGGCCGGTCAGATAGTCCAGTACGCGCGCAATACAGGCTTCGCCGCCAGTGCGGTTGATCTCGACCGTGACGGGGCCGTGGATCGGGCGACCAATCTGCATTTTATAGAGGCGAGCCAGCACGGCGCCAAAGTCTGAATAGCCAATATAGGCTTTGGCATTTGCATTGGCGTTCAGGCGTTCGAACATGGAATCATAAAGGCGCATACAGCCATAGCCGCCGCGCGCCGCCCAGATGGCGTCAATGTCCGGCGAGTTTGCATATTCCAGAAAGGCGAGGCTGCGGGCTTCATCCGTGCCGGCGAAATGGCCGTGGCGCAAAAAGCATTGCGGGTGGAAGCGTAATTCCACTTCGCTTCCATAATGCTCATACGCATAACGGGTCACTTTTTCGGCGGTTTCCCGGTCTATGCCCTTTGCCGGGGCGACCACGCCTATCGTCAAACCAGAACTGCCCATATAGACCTCTAAGTGTAAGAGATGAGTGATTCGAAATGACCCTATCCGGTGAGAGCCAGAAGGCCAAAAGCTATTTCTTCTGCGGCATAGGTGGAAGTGGCATGTTGCCACTCGCAATGATCCTGAAAGGGCAGGGCGCTGAAGTTTCAGGCTCTGACCGGGCATATGATCAGGGTCGCTCGCCAGAGAAGTTCGATTATCTGAAATCGCAGGGCTTTAAACTCTTCCCGCAGGATGGTTCTGGCCTGAAAGATAAAGACCAGATCCTTGTCGCCTCTGCTGCCGTTGAAGACACTGTGCCTGATGTCGCTGCGGCGCTGAAACTTGGCTGTACGCGCCTTGGCCGCGCAGAGCTTCTCTCAAGCCTGTTCAATGCCGCGCCGAAAAGCATTGGCGTTGCGGGTACGTCTGGCAAATCGACCACGACGGGCATGATTGGCTGGATTCTTTCAGACCTTGGTTATGATCCGACTGTCATGAATGGCGCGGTGATGAAGAACTTCGTCTCCCCGGACGCGCTGTTTGCCAGTGCGCTTGTCGGTAAGGGCGGGATTTTTGTCAGCGAAGTCGATGAGAGCGATGGCTCCATTGCGCGCTATAACCCGACGGTCGCTCTGATCAACAATATCGCGCTCGATCACAAGACAATGGACGAACTTCGCGAGCTGTTTGAAGGCTTTGCGCGCCGGTCTGATGTCGCCATTCTGAATGATGAGAATGACGAGACCCGCCATCTGGATGAGAAGCTGCTCGGCCATGGTGAGGAAATGGGCCATCCATGTGTGTCTTTCTCACTGGAAGATCCGATGTCGGAATTTACGGCCAGCGATATTGAGCCCGGCCCGACCTCTATCTCTTTTCGTGCGCAGATGAGCGATGAGAGCCAGAAAATGGCTTTCGTGACGCTGCAAATGCCGGGCGTTCACAATGTCTATAATGCGCTGGCGGCGATTGCCGCTGTCACGCGCGTGGGCGTCAACTTTGACGATGCCTGTAAATCCATAGAGCGCTTTACTGGCATTCGTCGCCGGTTTGATATCGTTGGCACGTCTGAGGCTGGCGTCACGGTGATTGATGATTTCGGGCATAACCCGGACAAGATCGGTGCAACACTTCGCACGCTGCATGATTTTGACGGGCGACTGCTCGTCATGTTCCAGCCGCATGGGTTTGGGCCGCTCCGCAAAATGCGCGATGAATTCATCGAAACGTTTGTAGAGGGTTTGAACGATGAGGACATTCTCATCATGCCGCAGCCTGTCTATTTCGGCGGAACGGTAGACCGGTCTGTCACCAGTGAAGACATCGTGCGCCGGGTGAATGTCAGCAGCAAAAATGCTGAAGTCTTCATGACGCGCGAAGAATGCGGCGACCGTCTGGTAGAGCTGGCACAGCCCGGCGACCGCATTATTGTGATGGGCGCACGCGATGATACCTTGTCTGACTTTGCGGCAGGTGTGTTAGCGCGCGTCTGACGGCAAATTGCCAGAATAGAAACGAGGAAACGCCATGTCTGAATTTATCAGCGTTGAACGCCATGACCGGGTCAGCGTAATCAAAATTGACCGCCCTGCGGCCAAGAATGCGCTCACTCAGGATATGTATGGCGCGATTGCTGACGCCCTGTTTGAGGCCGATGAAAACCGCGATATCCGCGCCGTGCTTCTCACCTCTGACGATGAGATGTTCACGGCCGGAAACGATTTGCGCGATTTCCAGAAAGGCCCGAGCGAAGGCGAGGCGCCGGTTGGTCGGTTCCTGCGTGCTATTCGTGACGTGAACGTGCCTTTCATCATTGCGGTCAACGGCCCGTCCATTGGTGTCGGTCTGACCATGCTTCTGCATGCCGATCTGGTGATTGCGGGTGAGCGGGCGACCTTCAAGGCGCCGTTTGCGCAGATTGGCGTTGTGCCAGAAGCGGGATCATCGCTCCTTCTGCCGCAAGCTGTGGGCATGGCATGGGCAAATGATATTCTGCTGACAGGGCGCGCCCTGACGGCGCAAGAGGCGCTTTCCATCGGCTTGATTTCTCGCATCTATCCGGATGCTGAACTGGCGGGTGAGGCGATGACGCTCGCCACACAGATTTCAAAAATGCCGCCAAATGCATTGTTTGAATCCAAAAAGCTCATTCGTGCTGGACGCGATGCCATTGTCGCTCAGATGGAGAAGGAAATGGTCGCGTTTGGTAATCAGCTGAGTTCAGCTGAATTCAAGGAGGCGGCAACCGCCTTCTTTGAGAAGCGCGCGCCTGTTTTCGACTAAGCTTTTGAGCATAACCTAAAAAAGAAGGGCGGCCCGAGGGCCGCCCTTTTCAGTTCGGGAGGAATGCACTCTCGTGCAAACTTTTAGTAGTCGTAGGTCAGCTCGATACCGACAACGCGACCGCGTTTCAGTGGAGAGAGCGTACCAACGGCTGGGTACTGATCGAACGGTGCGTTCACGCCATTGCCGAGCGCTTCACCGCCTGGAACGAATGGAGCAACGTTGCTACCGAATGGGAGCTGCGTGTCGTTACCAGCGCTGACCTGATCAAGCAGGTTGTCGCCGAAGACAGACATGGAGATGCCGTCCCAAGGCGTTTCCCAGGATACGTTCGCGCTGAGCGCGTCATATTCCTGGATCCAGCCGAAGTTGTTGTCCGTGTAAGCGAACTCATCTTTGTGCTGGAAGTTCACGCGGGTCACGAGCGCGCCATTGCTGCCGAGGTCGTGGTCATAGATGAAGCCGAAACCATAGGTCAGCTCTGGAACGCGTGGGATCGCAAGATCGAGATCTGCTGCGGAAACAACGCCGTCGCCAGAAATGTCGAAGTCGACAGATGTGTACTCAGCATCGATGAGGCCGATATTCGCTGTGACGAGCAGGGAGTCGGTAACCGCATAGCGGCCTTCTACTTCCACACCCAGAATGTCAGCATCAGCGGTGTTGACGATGTTCTGAACAACGCCGGCCGTTGGGTCTGACAGGTTCACTTCGCGTTGCATGTCGGAAATCTGCGTGAAGAACACAGCAGAGTTGACCTGACCGCGGCCGTCTTCAGTTTCCCACTTATTGCCGAGCTCGAAACTGTCGACAGTTTCTTCGTCGAATGCACGGGACTGACCAGCTGGGAACAGGTTCTCAAACGCGGTCGGAGACGTGATGCGGAAGTTGTAACCACCGGAACGGAAGCCACGAGTGTAGTTGCCGTAGAACTGGGTGGTGTCGTTCATGAAGTATTGGAAGCCCAGACGCGGTGTCCAGTTTTCCCATGTGTCGCCATCGTCAAAGCCGTTGGACTCACCCGGAATGAACGGGTTCGTACCGGAAGTTGGGCAAGTTTCGTCAACGACGGAGCATTCCGGGCGCGGACGGATGTAAGTCACAGCCGCATCTTTTTCTTCACGGGACCAGCGCAGACCGAAGATACCCGTGAAGTTTTCCGTGAAGTCATAATCGATCTGACCGAAGACACCCAGAACCGTGTGGTCCTGACGGCCGCCACCATAGAAGGTTGCAGCGGAAGATGCAGGAATGACGCGAGCTTCCGTATAACCAACTTCCTGCTCGAAATAGAACAGGCCGGTTGTCAGGTCGATGTCACCGAAACGACCGTTGTAACGCAGCTCGTTAGAGATCTGTTCTGCTTCCAGCTCTGTGTCAGAGTGGAAGAGCGTCAGCGGTGTAGAGTCGATGTCGCCGCCAGTCGTGTTGTTCAGGCTTCGATAACCGAAGATGTTGGTGATCGTGCCGTTGCCGAAATCGACATCAACAGTCGTCTGGTTTGAGATGAACGTGTTCTCAGACGTCGCAAAGCCAGGATAGTTAATGGAGAAGTCGAACGTGTCACGTTCGAACAGACCGCGGTTCTGGCCGGATGGGCCATCGCTGCGTCCATCGCCATACTGGATTTTGAACAGGTTGGAGATGTAGTCGGTTGGGAACCAGTCCAGTGCGCCGCGCACGATATAGGACTGAGCCTCACCGTGGTTTTCGCCGTTTGCAAGGTTCTGGAAGTAACCTTCATCACCATTGTAGAAGACAGACAGTTTACCGTTGAGGCGACCTTCGATCAGAGGACCTGAAACGATACCCTGAATGATGGTGTTGCCGGCGCCGCGATCGTCGTCGATCGGTGTTTCATACGTCACGCGAGCACGTGCCGTGAAATCGTCTGTCGGGTTGCTGGTTGTGATCAGAACTGCGCCACCAGTCGTGTTACGACCGAAAAGCAGACCTTGTGGGCCACGCAGAACTTCAACGCTTTCCATGTCGAACAGGTCGAGTACGAGACCGCTATTGAGGCCCATATAAACGCCGTCAACGAATACACCGACTGCAGGGTCGATGGACGGAATAGAAGAGTTCACACCAAGACCACGGATAGCGAAGTTAGCTGTGCCGCGGCTCGTGCCAGCGTCATCGAGAGACACGTTTGGTGAAGAATAGCTGAGAGATTCCAGATCACGCACGTTCAGTGCGTCCAGCGTATCAGAGTTATACGCGGTTACTGAAACAGGTACAGATTGTACATCTTCTACATCAGACTTTTTAGTTGCGCTTACAGTAACCGTTTGAAGAACGCGGCTTACAGCGCTTTCGCGTTCTTGAGGTGCAGGCGCTTCTGCTTCCTGAGCAAAGGCGAATGCTGAGCATGACAAAGCAATGGCGGACGCACTGCCGACCAATACATGGCTAATTTTCATGGTTTTAAACTCCCTAAAACCTCAATGTCTTTTTATATGCAGCTCGAGGCCGCTTTTGTTGGAGTTAGGTAGCATTAAATGGATTTTTAAAAAGTATATAACAAAATTAAAATGCGTTTAGTGACAAAAAAACCACGTACACTAAAGGGAATAATAGTTATTACATGAAGTAATAATTCGTATACTTCAGGGCTTTGGGAGAATGAGTGCCGCTCGGAGGCCCGTATTGGGCGGTTCGCCCGGTCCATCAGAAAGTTCAAGATTTCCTCGATGAAGGCGGGCGATAGCGTCGACCATGGCGAGTCCGAGGCCATTTCCGGGCTGAGTCCTGCTCGCTTCGAGCCGGACAAATCGCTTGGTTGCGCGCTCTCTGTCTTCGGCCGGAATACCGGGGCCTGTGTCGGTTACAGATATCTCTGCATGGTCATCTGCAGTGGTCCTGACACGTAGGGTGAGGGCACCACCAGCAGGTGTATATTTGATTGCATTGTCGAGGAGATTTGTCATGGCTTGCGCGATGAGAGAACGCTCGCCAGTGATGGACACGCCCGGCTCGATTTCGGTTGCAAAGCCAAGATTGTCATCTTCGGCGGCGGGTTCATACAGCTCGCAAAGCTCTGACGCCAGCAGGCTGACATCGACCGTATCGAAACGTGCCGCGTCGCCGGCCTGAATGCGTGACAGGCTCAAAATAGCGTTGAATGTGGCCAGAACCGCATCGACTTCGGCGATCGTGCGTTCAAGGCTTTCCTCGCGGTCGGCTTCATCGCCATCGCGCAAATCGGCTTCGAGGCGATTGCGCAGACGGGTGAGTGGTGAGCGCAGGTCATGGGCGATGGCGTCACCTGCATGGCGCGTCGTCATCATAAGATGTTCCAGCTTGTCCAGCATGGCGTTCAAGCGCTCAGACAAGCGGTCAAACTCATCGCCAGACCCGACAACGGGCGCACGTCGCGAAAGGTCGCCTGAGATAATACCATCCGTGGTACGGGTGAGCTGCTCGGCGCGCTGCGCTGCGGAACGGGAAATCAGAAAGCCGCCAATCAGGGACATGGCCAGTCCAATGGGCAGGGCCGTCCAGACTGTTCGCGTAATGCGGTCTACGATCTGGCGCCGTGTGCCAAGGTCATAGGCCACCATGAGGTTCGCATCATTCGGCAGCCGGATGATGATACCGTTGGCTGAACGGGTTTCCACCTCGCCATTACGGTTGAGGGTCTGATAGGTGAAATTGGTTTCGCGGGAGCCTTCGACAGGGAGGTCGTCCGGTATGGTTGCGAAGTCACCGGAAATCGTATCGCCAAACGGATCCTGCAATACGTAAAAATACGGGCCGGGCACTGAAGAGCGTTCAACGACGGACTGATTAAGTCGGTCCATTCCGCCGGAATTGAAAGCGGCGGCAAGCGCCTGCACTTCCCCATCCAGCTCCTTGACGGACTGGGACCGCATATAGCCTGCGGTAGAGTAGAAAAGATAGATCAGCAGGCCGAAGGTGAAGAAGAGAAACACCACGGCATGGACCACCGCCAATCGGAAGGTGGTGGTCCGTGCGAATGAGGGCAGTGGGAGCTTCATGCCTGAAGGCGATACCCCGCACCGCGGACTGTGTGAAGCAATGGTCGGTCGAACTCTTTGTCGATCTTGCCGCGCAGTCGCGAGATGTGAACGTCGATGACGTTTGTCTGAGGATCAAAATGGTAATCCCAGACCTTTTCGAGCAGCATGGTGCGGGTCACAACCTGACCGGCATTGCGCATGAGGAATTCCAGAAGTCGGAATTCGCGCGGCTGCAGATCAATGCTTTCTGCGCCACGTTTCACGGTGCGGGCGAGAAGGTTCATTTCCAGATCACCGACTTTAAGAACAGTGATTGGTGTTTCCGATCCGCCGCGTCGGCCAAGCGCTTCGACGCGTGCAACCAGCTCGCTTGGTGCGAAAGGTTTGGTCAGATAGTCATCGCCACCTGCTTTCAGGCCTTCAACGCGGTGATCAACATCACCCAGCGCGGACAGGAAGAGCGCAGGAGAGGCGCCGCCGCTCTCGCGGTATTCCCGAACCAGATCGAGACCATTTTTGCGCGGAAGCATACGGTCAACAATCATCAGGTCGGCATCCATGGAGCGGGCCATACTCAGGCCGGAATCTCCGTCATGGACGACGCTTACGGAGTGGCCTTCTTCGCGGAGCACACGCTCCACGAAGCCTGCCATTTCCTGATCGTCTTCAATTACCAGGATGTTCATCAGGGAATCCTATTCTTCGTCCTCAATAGACAGCGCAACAACGCTTGTCTGACGGTTGAGGCGCACGGAGATGAGCACGCTTTCGCGGCCGCTCTCACGGGCTGCATCAACCAGTGATTCAAAATCAGCAACGCTCGCGACCGGCTGGAAGTTCACTTCCAGAATGGCCTGACCAGCTGCGAAGCCGAGGCGTGATGCCGTGCTGCCGGAGTCGACGTCACGGATCAGCAGGCCCTCAGCGCCATTGTCGAGGCCGAGGCGACGAAGCTGGTCATCTGAAAGCGGGCTGAGCGACATGCCGAGCACTTTGCCGGTGTTCGTATCTGCCGGGCTGTCCGGTGTTGTCGTGCTGCCCTGATCTGTTGGCAGATCAGCAACATTGTCTGGCAGTTCTTCAACGGTCACATCGATGGTGATGATCTCATTGTTGCGCAGAACTTTGAACTCGTGCTCGGAGCCTGCCAGAAGACCGCCAACCGTGCGGGTAACGTGCGTGGAGTCATCCATATCGACGCCGTCGATTTCCAGAATGACGTCATTGCGGCGGAAGCCAGCGGAAGCCGCCGGGCTGTCTGTCACGACCTGAGCAACCAGTGCGCCGGTTTCGCCTTCATAGCCAAGTGCTTCGGCCATATCTTCAGAGAAGTTCTGGATAGAGACGCCGAGCCAGCCGCGGATCACGCGACCATTTTCAACGATCTGATCGGTGATCTGATTGGCGAGTTCTGCCGGGATGGCAAAGCCAATACCAACTGAGCCACCACTTGGTGAAACAATCGCTGTGTTCACGCCAATGACGCGACCATTCAGGTCAAAGGTCGGACCGCCAGAGTTACCGCGGTTAATCGCAGCGTCGATCTGGAGGTAGTCTGTGTAAGGGCCTGCGCCGCGCAGCTGGCGACCGTCAGCGGAGACGATGCCTGCAGTGGCCGTGCCGCCAAAACCGAACGGGTTGCCGAGTGCAACAACCCAGTCGCCGCGACGGACGTCCGCGTCGGTTTCGAACTCAACGAATGAGAATGTGCCAGGCTCAATTACGCGCAGGACTGCAAGGTCTGTACGCTCGTCCGTGCCGACGAGCTCGGCTTCCAGTTCACGGCCGTCTTCCAGCACGACCTGGATTTCAGTTGCGTCAGCGACAACGTGGTTGTTCGTTACGATCAGGCCATCGGCAGAGATAAAGAAGCCGGAACCGAGGGAGCGTGCTTCGCGTGTTTCCGGTTCGCCATCTTCGGGCGTGTTGAAGAACTCCTCAAAGTTCGGGTTGTTGCGGAAGAATTCGAACAGTTGCGGGTTCATGCCCTGCGGGCCTGCGACTTCACGTTCGGACACAACATTCACGCTGACCACGGCCGGGCTGACCTGCTCAATAAGCTCTGCAAAAGAGAGTGGTGCGCCGCGTGGCTGCTCGATGACAATCGGCTCGCCAGTGGCGGTCTGTGAAAGTGCTGGTCCGATAAGCGTTGCGCCCAGTGCCGTTCCGGCGACCAGCGCAGCAGACAATCCTAGGAATTTCGTCCGTGGTTGAATTTGCATCAGTGTCTTATCTCCTGATTAGACGGTTTGCCCTTTTCGAGGTGCGAATGTGGCGCAAGCTTTGTAATGTTTCCAATTAAAGTTCAGTTATGCATTCGATGGTCGGTATCGCCATGTTAACGTTCGTCTAAACTTTGTAATGTTCCGCCTATTTTAGGCGGGTCTCAATAATTGAGGCATGATTAAGGGTTTTGTGAACCGGACATTTATTTGCGATTTCTATAAGCTTGTCTCTCTGTTCACTTGAAAGTTTACCTTCAACATGCAGTTCGAGGGTGAAAACGTCTGGATTGCGCCCATTTTCATCAGTAAACTCTGCTTTGTAGTGGGTCACATTCACCTTAATGTTGTCCACCGACCAGCCTTTTCGGTTGAGATACATCCGTAATGTAATGGATGTGCAGGCGCCTAAAGCGGCGCTCAGATATTCAAATGGACCGGGGCCGGTGTTCAGCCCGCCAAGGCTTTCAGGTTCATCGGTGCGCAAAATATGCGACGAGGTTGAAACGAAGTTGGCGTATTCGCCTTCGCCCGTTTCCTGAACGGTGACGAGATTATGGTCGCCTGTTGCATCAGGCTGATCTGGTTCATTGCCCGCAAGGTAGCGCATGGCCCAGGCGGCAATTGCGTCAGCGGCAAATTCAGAATCATCCGGGTTGGTCAGCAAATGGTCTGCGCGGTCGAGACTGATAAAGCTTTTCGGGTGATAGGCAGCTGAGAACAGGTCTGTGGCATTATCAATGCCCACCGTTTCATCCATCGGGGAATGCAGGATGAGAAGCGGGCGCTTCAGAGCGCGGGTGGCTTCGAGCACTTTTGCTTCACGTACATCATCCACAAATTGACGTTTGATGGTGAAGCTCCGGCCCGCAAGTGTCACATCCGCCTGTCCGACATCTTCAATCCGGTCCAGTTGGTGCGAGATCTGATGCAGCACATGGTCAGCATGGGCGGGCGCACCAATGGTGGCGACGGCGCGGACATCATCAATCTGGCTTGCTGCGACGATGGCTGCTGCACCGCCAAGGCTGTGTCCGACAATCAGGTCAATCTGGCCAAACTCTTCACGCATCCAATTTGCCGCCGCGATAACGTCCTGCACGTTGGATGTGAAGCTGGTGTTTTCAAATTCACCTTCGGACGCGCCAAGGCCCGTAAAGTCAAAGCGCAGCACTGCGATACCGTGACGGGTCAGGTGACGGGATACGCGCGTAGCCGCCAAAATGTCTTTTGAGCAGGAAAAGCAGTGTGCAAACAGCGCATAGGCGCGTGGCTTACTGACAGGGCGTTCCAGCCGTGCGGCAAGCATGTCGCCGTCATGGCCTTTAAAGCTGATCTTTTCTGAAATCTGCACCATCCACCTCCGTTTGTTCGCAGATGGGGGCGGGGCGGGGCAATGTCTACTGGTGCGTGAGTTTGTTGTGTTCGCGTTATTTTTTGGCTGATCGCTGAAAACTGCAGGCAAATCAAAGCTGATCTCGCAGCGTCGTGAGCAAGATGTGTCTTTTCGTTTGAAACAAATGCCCTACACTCGCATCGCATGACAGTACTGCTTTCCAATCCTCCCGCGACGAAATTCTCTCACCCGGAGATCACAGCCAAAGGCGAACGTCGCGCCAGCGTCTCTTATACCGGCACGAAAACGCTCTGGTTTAACACCGGAACGCTTTGCAATATTGAGTGCGCGAACTGCTATATCGAAAGCTCACCTCGCAATGATCGGCTGGTCTATCTCACCCTGGCCGATGTTCAGCCCTTTCTGGATGAACTGAAGGCGGCGGGCGAAGCGCCGGTGGAGATCGGTATTACGGGCGGCGAACCATTCATGGCGCCGGAAATTATCGACATTCTGCGTGCGGCGCTTTCTGATGGGCATTCTGTGCTGGTTCTCACCAATGCCATGCAGCCTATGATGCGCCCACGTATTCAGGAGGGGCTGCTGGAGCTTCTGGAAACTTATGAAGACCAGATCACGCTGCGGGTGAGCCTTGATCACTATTCAGCTGAAAAGCACGACGAAGAGCGTGGTCAGCATGGATTTGTGCAAACCTGCCGCGGCATTGCCTGGCTGGCTGAAAATGGCTTCCGTGTCGCCATTGCAGGGCGGACCATGTGGCATGAGGATGAAGCCGAAGCCCGTGCGGCCTATGGCGAACTCATGGAAAAGCTGGGCGTCGATATCGACCCGGACGATGCGAGCGAACTTGTATTGTTTCCAGAAATGGAACCAGCCGACGATCCGCCGGAAATCACCACTGAATGCTGGGGTATTCTGAGTAAGGACCCAGGCGAGATCATGTGCGCGTCTCAGCGCATGGTGGTTAAACGCAAGGGCGCCGCCAGGCCTGTTGTGCTGGCCTGTACGCTCATCCCATATGACGAACGCTTTGAGCTTGGCGAAACGCTGGCTGAGGCGCGTCAGGACGTATCACTCAACCATTCATTCTGCGCGAGCTTCTGTGTGCTCGGCGGCGGGTCCTGTTCCGCCTGATAGGGAAATCAAAAATGAAACACGAGATTGTTCAGAACTATTATGGTTCAGAGCTGGCAGGCAGTTGCGACCTCAAAACCGATGCCTGTTCGACGCTGGAAGCACCGCGCGCTGATGTGAGCGCCGCGATCGCCGAAGTTCATGACAATGTGGCCTCTCGTTATTATGGCTGCGGCCTTGCCATCCCGCCTGTTCTGAAGGGGCTCAAAGTGCTCGACCTTGGTTCGGGCGCGGGACGTGACGTGTTCGCCATTGCGAAACTGGTGGGCGAGACCGGGCATGTGACGGGTGTGGATATGACGCTTGAGCAGCTTGATGTCGCGCGTGCTCATGAAGACTGGCATGCCGAAAAGTTTGGCTATAGCGCGCCAAACACCCGGTTCGTGGAAGGCTATCTGGAAGAGCTGGAAACGCTGGATCTGGAACCAGAAAGTTTTGATCTCATCATTTCAAACTGTGTGATCAATCTCTGCACGGATAAACCAGCTGTTTTTCAGGCGGCCTATAATCTTTTAAAGCCCGGCGGTGAGCTTTATTTCGCAGATGTCTATGCTGATCGCCGTATGCCGGATGAGCTGGTGAAAGACCCGGTTCTTTATGGTGAGTGCCTCTCCGGTGCGCTCTATTGGAACGACTATATCGCTATGGCCAAAGAGGTTGGCTTCACCGACCCGCGTATCGTTGAACACCGTCGTTTGGGCATTCTGGATCGTGAGCTTCAGGAAAAGCTGTCACCTATCCGCTTTGCGTCCGTGACTGGGCGTCTGATGAAGCTGCCTGCGCTGGATGCGGGCTGTGAGGATTACGGTCAGGCCGTGATCTATAAAGGTGGCGTTGAGGGCATGGAACGCGCCTTCAAGCTCGATTGTGACCATGTGTTTGAAAAGGGTAAGGTTGAGCCGGTGTGTGGCAACACGCTGTCCATGCTGATCGACAGCCGCTTTGCTGAGCATTTCCGCGTCATCGGTGATGGTCAGATGCATTATGGCCGGTTTCCGGGCTGCGGCGCGCCGGATGTATTCGCAGAAGCGGATGCGAAGCTGGTTTCCAACTCCACATCCAGCTGTTGCTGATCAGTCTTCGAGTTCTTCGGGCGGAGGTGGCGGAGGCTCATCTCCCGGCATAGGCGGCGGTGGGCGATCTCCGAAGCCGGGTCCGAACGGGCCGCCATCTGGTGGCGGAGGACGCCGTTCACGACCATCTTCCTCACCGCGCTCCGAATGTGGGCCAGTTCGCTCAAACCGGCGGGATGAGCGCTCTACCAGATCGCGACGTTGTTCTTCAGGCAGCGACATGAGCATATTGGTCAGGCGGGTATAGAAGCGCTCGCGCAGTTGAAACTCTGCGTTCCGGATTTCATTGAACGCCACGCGCAGCGCGTCTTCATCAACAGGTTCTTCTGCCAGCAATTCAGCGATGGTTTCGCGTGCTGAGCTCATCTGCTCACGGAGCGGAGCGGTCTCGCGCCATTCCTGAGCAAAGGCCTCACGCATCTCATCGCGCGCTTCACTGGGCAGTTCACGCAGCGCGTTGCGCGCCAGGCTTTCCTCGAACGGGCCGCCCATGCGTTCCGTCTGTTCGCCGCGCGGACGATCATTATGTGTTGCGCGCTTATCCTGTGAGAACCAGACCCCTACCAGCACACCCGCCAGAATGGCGTTCACGCAAATAGAGATGATGAACAGCGCGGGGAATGGCTTTTTCGTTTCACTCATCCGGCGTCTTCCTCTTGCCAGAATTCGCTGTCAAAGCTGCCTGCGGCGGCTGACAGGAATGCGTCCGCTTCGTCATCCAGGATGACAGGTTCCATAACGGACAGTCCGATAAATACGCCAAACACCATGCTGGCGAGTGCCATGCCTGCAGAGGTCATGACGCGAATGTTCAATATGCGTGAGAGCAGGCTTTCTTTTACGGCAGCGCGAGGTGCACTCGGCGCCAGGTCAAGAAGGCTCGCTTCAAACGAAGCGCTCGGCATGGCGACCGAGTACGAGTTCAGCGCGTCTTCCATGAAGAGCGCATCTTCCTGAATGGAGCGGCCATCGGCTGACTCAGAGAGCAGAACGCGCGCAGATGGCTGTTCCGCTTCGGGCCATGAGGAGAGCTCCGGGCCATGCAGATCTAGCAGAGTTTCAAAACGTTCGAGTTTCATCTGACTATTCCATTCGTCCCATCAATGCTGCACGTTCGCCTGCCAGTATCTGACGTAAGGATCTGCGTGCCCGCGACAATAAACTTTCCACGGCTTCGACCGAAATATCCAGTATTTCGGCGGTTTCCGGGTTTGAGAGGCCTTCATAGTGACTAAGGAGCAACGCTGCTCGCTGGCGTTCGGGAAGGGTTTCAATTGCTTCTTTCACGCGGACTTCGGTTTGCTTTTCCTGCATCTGGCCTGCCGGGCCGGAGGCGTCGTCTGCCATGTCAGGAACTTCGTCCATGCCAGTTTCACGTTTCTTTCTCAGTCGATCGTAACATTGGTTCACCGTGACACGGTGAAGCCAGGTTGAAAATTTCGCCTTGCCGGATTCCCATTTTCCGGCCTGACGGAAGACCTTGATGAAGACTTCCTGAGTCACGTCTTCTGCATCTTCGCGATTGCCAAGCATGCGTTGCGCGACGGCAAGAACCTTCGGGCTATACTGATTGATGAGCATAGCTGACGCTTGGCGGTCGCCGTCCGCACATCGCCTCAACAGGGCCTCATCATCTGGAATCATCAACACGTTTCCCACCACTGGAAACGGCAGGTTGCCGGAACGAGGGAGAACCGACAACCCACCTGTTAGACCAGATTACTCAGGACGCGGACCGCGCTCACCGCGGTCGTTCTCGCCAAAGCGTGGTCCGTGTGGGCGATCGCCGTGGCGTTCGCGCATCTGACCGCGCATAGCTTCGCGTTCTGATTCATCAATGATGCCGTCACCATTGCTGTCGATACGGGAGAACATTTCGCGTGGACGCGTTGTGAACTCTTCGAGGGACAGGACACCGTCTTCATTGGTGTCGAGGTGAGCAATCATTTCAGCTGTGCGTCGGGCTTCGCGCTCGCGGCGTTCAGCTTCACGCCGGGCTTCTTCGAAACCCAGAACTTCTTCAGCGCTGACCAGGCCGTCGCCGTTTGCGTCAATATCCGCAAAACGGGAGGTTTCCTTTGCCTGAATTTCCTCCAGTGAGATGTTGCCATCTTCATTGGTATCAACTTCAGCCAGACGCGGTGCAGGAGGGCGGTGACCTTCACCGCGACCCATGCCGCCCGGGCCTTCCTGAGCTACGGCGATGCCGAGTCCAAGAACGGATACGCCGAGAAGTGCGCCAGCAATCAGGGGAGATTTTTTCATAACGTTGTCCTCAGTTAACTCTGGCCGGATGTGTTCCGTGCCATGTTAACGGTTCAACGCATGGGGGTTGTGCATTCCGTCGTCACCTACTGCAGTTTTCTGCAGAACATGTCCCAAACACGCAGTTGGTGTTGCTCAATTGCATCAATTACGGCGCTGAAATCATTCAGTTTTAGAGATTTTGCAGTAATCCGTTGCAAAGCTGCAGGCCATTCTGCAGCTGGCAGCATCTGATCGAGCGCGGCGCGTTGATAGGCCTGAATGGTGCAATAGGTGTGATAGGCTTTCGAAAGGGTGTCAGCGTCTTCTTCTGAATAAAGCTTTTCCTCAACCGCAATGCGCAGCACCTCAGACACAGTGCGCGTGCCCCAGTTTACAGTTGGATTGGTCAGCTGAAGGATCTGAACCAGAAACTCCACATCAATCATGCCGCCCTTGGTCAGCTTGATGTCGAGGTCATGCCTTGGCGGGCGTTCCTTGATCAGACGGTCGCGCATATCGCGGGCATCGGCTTTCAGCTGCGCCGGAGGTCGAACCGTTGAGAGAAGCGCTTCTTTGGCTGCTGTGACTTCAGCGGCAAGACTGCGATCACCGGCAATGACGCGAAGCCGGGTGAGCGCCATATGCTCCCACGTCCAGGCTTCATTGGCATAATATTCCTGAAATGCGCTGAGACGCACGGCCACGGGACCAGCGCGCCCGGATGGGCGCAGCTGCATATCGGCTTCATAGAGCAGGCCTTCCTCGGTCTGGGCGGACAGCGCTGTGATCAGGCGCTGCGTCGCTCGCGTGAAAAACTGCGTCGCGCCTTGTGCTTTGTCGTCTGGAGAGAAAACCACCATCAGGTCGAGGTCTGATGCGGCGGTGAGGCTGCGGCTGCCCAGCTTTCCAAGGCCGCAAATCACCCAGCGGCCGGGCGCGTCACCCAGTTTCTTTTCCGCTTCACGCAGCGCGACAGGCGTAAGCGCCTGAATGCAGCTATCTGCCAGGTCTGCAAAGCACCGGTCGGCCGTCTCGGCGACGTCTGGCTCGTTCAGCAATTTAAAGCGGATACGGAAATGCGCGTCGCGAAAATTGCGACGTACTTCATTCATCGCGTCTTCAAAGTCATAACCGCCGGAAAGGCCAACATCTGCAATTGCAGAGAAGTGCCCACATGTATCTTCCGACAAGTCCTCGACAAAACCGCCATCCAGAAGGCTCTCAAGCAGTTCCGGGCGGCCTGCCAGATCGCGCGACAGACGCGGCGCCATGGAAAAAATATTGATCAGGTCAGACAGGATGACCGGATTGACCGTCAGAAGTGAAAGCGTCTGAATACCCGCCGACAATCCATGCAGGAAGGTTTTGAGGCCTGAATAGGCCGCATCCGGGTTTCCGGTATCCGCCATGAGCTGAAACAGGCGTGGTTCCAGCGCGGTAAGAAGCTGGCGACCACGTGCCGTGCGCGTGGCGCGTATGGTTCCCCGGTGCCAGCCCTGCACATCAGCGATAATGCGCTCTGGTTCTGAAAAGCCGAGCCCCTGAAGCGTTTTGACGGTTTCAGGGTCGATATCTACACCTGTGAAGACGAGATTGCCTTCAACGCCCGAAAGCGGGGTGGTCGCCTGAAACAGATCTGAATAATGGGCGTGAACGCCTTTGCGCAGCTCGCTGATATCTTCGTCAAACGGGGGCAGGGCGTCATAGCCGCAAAGCTGGGCCACGCGGGTGCGTTGCTCTTCGCGGTCGGTCAGGCTGTGCGTATGCTCGTCATTCAGCATCTGAATACGGTGTTCTACGCCGCGCAGCAGACCATAGGCACCGATGAGATCGTCCGCTGTTTCCTGAGTGATATGACCTTCGGCCGCCAGTGCGGTGAGCGCATCAATCGTTCGGATATTGCGAAGGGCAGGGTTTCGTCCGCCATGAATGAGCTGTTGTGTCTGGGCGAAGAACTCAATCTCACGAATGCCGCCCCGGCCGAGCTTTACATCAAATTCCGGGTCGCTCAGCCCCTGATGGCCGCCCGTCGCATGGATTTGCTGTTTAATGGCGCGAATGTCTTCAAGCGCCCAGAAGTCCAGATGCCTACGCCAGACAAAGGGCTCTAATTCGGTGAGAAAGGCTTCCGCCGCCTGAAAGTCGCCAGCGCAATTGCGGGCCTTGATATAGGCCATGCGTTCCCAGTTCTGGCCGACGCTCTCATAATAAAGTTCAGCAGAGGCCGTTGAGACCGCGACGGGCGTAGATCTTGGGTCCGGACGCAGCCGATGGTCGACGCGCAAAACATATCCGTGCTCGCTTGGCTGTTCGAGGATTTGCGACATGTGCTGAATGATGCGTTGTGCGGCTTCGCCTGCCGTCATTTTTCCGGTTGGAAACAGCTCACCATCATACATGGAGACAATGTCGATATCGCTGGAATAGTTCAGCTCTTTCGCGCCGAGTTTCCCCAGTGCGAGAATGAAAAGCCCCGGAACGATCTGGTCTTTGTCGGCCCACTCAATCCAGCCTTTTTCATCCGCCCGAAAACAGGCAAGTCGCAGCGCGGCCTGAACGGCGGCGTCGGCGAAATCAGAAAATGAGAGGGTGACAGCTTCCCAATCCCATTCGCAGGAGAGGTCGAGACTGGCGAGCGATAAATGCACATCGGCTTTGGCTTGTCGCAGAATGCGGCGGGCATCGGTCTCATCGTGGTCAGCTTTCAGACCGCGGACTTTCATGATCGCGGTGCGAAGTGTCGTTTCGCCGCCAAAGTCTGCAATGTCGGAAAGCGTGGCAGAACGGGTCCGGCAAAGTCGCTGTAGATATGGCGCTATGCCTGTTGCGCAAGTCAGCGCGGGCACCGCATTCTGATGCGTATCCAGACCCGGAGCAGGTCCACACTTGGGAGGCGACAGACTGAACATGTGTTCTGTCTGACAGTGATCGCGAATGCGTTCAACTCGTTTTAGAGGCGAGTTGAAATTTGGTCGATCAACCCGGAACCTGAAATGCGTTCAGAATGTCCTCGCCAATGCGCTTTGGCTTTCGGGTGGCGATGTCCAGCTGACACCATTCCATGCGGGAGAATGAAGAGAACCGTTTCGCGCCCGGCTTTCGGATATCTACAAAACGTTCAAAACGCGGGCCTTTTGCCCAGCCGAGCCAGGTGCGTGCAATGGCGGTTTCGCCGGGAAGTATCTGGTCGCGATAGTCGATTTCATGGCGCAACAGCACAAAGACGAAATTGTCTTTCAGGATTTGCGGCGCGACATGTTCCCAGTGTCCAACGGCAACTTGCTCCACCCAGCGCACATAGCTGGCATTGTTGACATGACCCAGCTGATCAATGTCGCTGGGTTGCGGCGTGATCTCGAGCGCAAAGGCGCTTTCAAAGTCCACCGCGCCAAGGCCGGTCTGATTTGAAAAGTCAGTCATGGGGAACTCTTTGTCTTTCGTCTGGACATTGCCCTAAAAGTTCCGCAAAGCCTCGTCTATGACTGACGCAACGGAACAAGCCGAGAATTCTCCGCAGGGCGGTAAAAACCCTGTGAGAGATGCAATTCTTGAGCAGGTGAATAACGCAAAAGAGGCACGTACGGTTTCGCCGGAAGACGTCGCCCGCGCTGTATCCGCCCAGAATTGGAATAAGCTCATTCGCGATGTGCGCGCCGAAGCGGTGCGCCTCGCCAAAGAGGGGCAGATTTCAATCTATCGCAAAGGCCGTGAGGTCGATCCTGATGATTTCAAAGGGGTCTGGCGTCTTGGCCTTCCGGGATTGAGTAAACCGCCCAAAGACGAAGACGCCAGCTCTGATTAATTCAGTTTTGTCAGTTCGGCGCGGCCTGCACTCATAAAGCAGGCATGGGTGAAGACGCTGAGGTCTGTCGGGTTGATCTGACGGATATCCGCGAGGCCCGGCAAAGCATGGTGTGCATCTTCAAAGCTGCGGCTGATCTGTGAGATCATCACAATGATATGCCCGATCATTTTGGCTGATTGCTTCAGGGCGGTCAGCTGTTCTGAAAGATCGGGCAGAGATCGGTTCCGATCCAGCATTTGCAGGTAATCGACCACGATGAAGGACGGCGTCTGGCCTGTCTGTTCCAGAATATAGTCCGCGCAAATCTCTTCTGAGGTATCGACTGTAAGCGCCGGTGTCGCGGCAATACCCAGACCGGACAGCCGGTTGTCTACCGTTTGGGCATGGTCTTCCAGTGTGAAGATATGGCTGTGCCAATCCGCCTGAAGGGCAGCTTGTGCGAGTTTTAGCGCGAACAGGGTCTTTCCCTGTCCCGGGCGCGCCCCGAGCAGGACCATGTCACCTGCGTTGAGTTCGCTAAACATCTCACGAGCAATGTCTTTCTCGGGTGCGGCAGCCGCCAGATGGCTCCACGCCTGAAAGCCCTCATCGCGGGCAATGCTGTCCAGTGCCGCATTGAGGGGAATGCCGTCTTTTCGCGCTAGCTTTTTTGCTTTGCGCTTCAGATAATAAATCGGTGCTGAGGGTGTCATGTCGAAACCGTCTCCTGATGAGCGTTTCTCGCAATCCCTCCTTATGCGCCGCTCTCAAAAGAGTGGTTTGAGTTAGATCTGCCCTGCAGGAAACTGCTTCCCAATGGAGGGAGGAGGCACGGGCCGTGCACAGGATCACTATGCCCGATTCCGGTTGATTGCTCCAGCACTCCAGAGTGTCGTTTAAACGCTCAACAAATTCTGACGGACGAGAAGCGCGCGCATGGCGGCCAGCTCATCATCGCTGAAAGCGCGGCATGGAACCCAGCGTGCGCCCATATGCGCGGTGAGGATGGAAAGTCCAGTTGGTTTGAGTCTGACATTCTGCACCTGATCCCATTTGAACCCGATGAGATTGCCGTCTGCATCCTGTATCAGCGCGCCGCCTTCATCGAAGGTGTAGACGCATTGGCGCTGGGTCTCTGTGAGGCGGGAAAAGCTGACCAGCATGAGGGTAAATTGCCCAAGCAATGCCATGAGCGGAACGAACATCACCAAAAGGATGACGAAGGCGAAGAGCTGATAAATTGAAAACCCGTACGACATGCCATCAAGCAGCCATGCCACGACACCAAGTACGACCGATACGATCAGCCAGAGCCGCGTATTGCGCCACAGATTGGAAGAGAACCAGTCGATCTGATCATTGCGGGTCAGGTCTGCGGTTACTTCAATCGGCGGCGTCACGGCTGTTGTCATTGGGAGGCGTCCCAGCGGGCAAAAATGGCGGTCGGCAGGTTCACATCACGTGAGCTTTCCGGAATGACCATTTCACCGGTTGTGATGGTGCCACCAAGGCCTTCCAGATGGTCACGTAGTGACTGCGCCAGTGCGAGATAGGACAGGCGCACGGCGTAAACGGTCGAAATGACGAATAATGGCTGGTCAGACAGAACGACGCGGCACAGCTCTAACAGCTCGGGCAGGTTTTCTTCCAGACGCCAGGTTTCATTCTTCGGACCACGACCGAATTTTGGCGGGTCCAGAACGATGGCATCATAGGTGTTTTCCCGGCGAACTTCCCTGCGCATGAATTTTAGCGCGTCATCTGCAATCCATCGGATCGGCTTATCGCCAATGCCGGAAAGGTCCTGATTGGCTTTGCCATAGCCATTGGATTTCGGGCTGGCATCCAGATGGGTCACCTGCGCGCCGGCCTGTGCGGCGGCAAGGCTCATCATGCCGGTATAGCCAAACAGATTGAGCAGTTTGATCGGGCGGCCAGCAGCGCGGATTTTCTCCTGCGCGTGTCGCCAGTGAACGGAGTGTTCCTGAAAGACACCCAGATGGCGAAACGGCGTGCGGCGCACTTCAAAAGACAAGCCCTGCCAACCCATCTTCCAGTCATCTGGCATTTTTGGATTGGCTTTGATCCAGTTACCGCGCTCATCATCGCCAGAGGATGAGAAGACAGCGTCGGCTGTCCATGTATCGGTCGGGTTGTTCGGTGCCCAGAAGGCCTGAGGGTCCGGGCGATCGGTCGTCTGGCTGCCAAAGCGCTCCAGCTTCCGGCCATTGCCGGAATCGAGTAGCTCATAATCGCTCCAGTCATCTGCTTTCAGAAGAACCGGATCAGAAATTACTGGTGTCCCACTCATTGCGCATACCCCCGGCTGCCCCAGGCGGCATAGACCATGAGCGCCGTTGCTGTTGCAAGGTTCAGACTATCTGCACCATCACGCATGGGAATGTGAGCGAGTGTATCGCAGGCGGCTTCGAAATGGTCTGGCAGGCCGCTCTGTTCATTGCCCATAATGATGATGCTTGCATCGCCATAAGCCACTTCATGATGGGGCGTTTTGCCATTCATGCTGGCGGCGGTCATGGTAAGGCCGGAGCTTTTCTTCCACGCCAGAAAGTCGTCTTCGCTGGCATAGTAAAACGGCATGGCAAAGAGAGAGCCCATGCTCGCACGGACAGCTTCAAAGCTATAGGCATCGCAGCAATCGCCGATGAGAATGACGCCATTTACATTGGCAAAGTCAGATGTGCGCAGAATAGTGCCGAGATTGCCCGGGTCGCGAACCTGATAGAGCGCCAGAAGCGTGCCGGATTTGACGTCTTTCGCCGGAACATCTTTCAGCGACAGTGTGCGCGGTCGGAAAGTGGCAAGCACAGTTTGCGGGTTGTCCTTGCGCGCGATCTGCGCCAGCAGGCGAGGGTGCATGAGAAGCGATTGCGCACCCTGACTTTCAGCGCGCGAGACAAGGTCTGCGACATAGCTTCGTTCCATGCCTTCGGGCGATGAAATAATCTGCACTGGCTCCCAGCTATAGCTGAGCGCTTCTTCAATCAGGCGCGCGCCTTCGGCCAGAAAGGCGTTCTGTTCGCGGCGGCCTTTCTTGCGCTCAAGCGTTTTGAGCATTTTGACCTGAGGATTGCCCCCGCTGGTAATCACCAATGGCGCTGAATTATCCTCTGATTTCTGGTTCGTCGTCATATCTTTGCCCGGTTTCGCTGCGATCCATTCTGATCAGGTTGAGGACCGTGCGCGAGTGAAATTTTGCTCCGCAATGTGGGGAGACAGCGAACACATACATGTTTCACAGGCGAACCCTAATTTATGCGCTGCTGATCCTTGCTGGGGCGATGGCCTTCGCGGTGGTGTGCTGGTTTGCGGTATATGCTGGTCCGGTCACACCTGACAAGTTTGAAGCGCGATTGCAGGAAAATGCGAGCCAGGCACTAGCCCCGCCCGAATATGACTGGGCGCAGGTCGAGGTGACGGGCCATTCGGCTGTGCTGCGCGGAGAGGCACCGACAGCAGAATTGCAGGATCGCGCTTTGCAGCGCGTGCAATTATCTTCCGGTCGCGGAGGGTGGTTTCGCGGCGGGCTGCGCCATGTAAGCGATGAGACGCTCCTTATGCCGCCTGTTTCGCCTTATACGCTGACAGCCACCAAGCATGGTGATGATATTGTGCTGGCCGGCTTTCTTCCATCGCCCGACGCAAAGACGCGCCTGCAAGAAGTCCTCGAAGCCGAACATGTCGACCCTTATCATTTGCGCTTTCACGTGGACTATCGCGATGGGGTGCCGGAAGGCGACTGGATCGGGGCGGCGAGCCTGGGGCTGCGCCAGCTTGTGCGTTTGCTGGACGGAGAGCTGGTGCTCACTGAGCGGCGCATTTTGCTGACAGGTATGGTGAGCGATATTGAAGTCCGCAATGACATCACTGTACGGATGGCGCGGCCGCCTTCGGGCTATGGCGCGAATGTCGAAATTGAAGGTAATCCGGTCTGGACGGCGCGGCTGACGGGCGACCGTCTTATTCTGTCAGGCGCTGTTCCTGACGCCGCCCAGCGGACAGAGATTTATGAACTGGCTGACCGTTTATTCGATGGTCCGGTCGAAAATGAAATGGGCATACGGCCCATGCGCGAAACGGACTGGGTGCGCGGCGTCGAAGCCGCCCTGCCAAATTTTCTGAACCATCAAAGCGGCGTCATGGCCTATATGGGCGATGAGCTGGTCATTGAAGGTCGTGCGACGCCATCGGTAATCGATTTTCTGAGAGAGGATTTTGTGCGGGTGGGCGTCTCAACAGAGTTCTCGCTGAACACTGTTCCGGCCGCAACGCCGCTTGATGCGTTCCGAGCGCTTTTGGAAACCGGTGCGCCGCCAGATCAGGCCGTATGCGAAACGGCACTTCAAGAAGCCTTGACGCTGGGGCCGATCAATTTCGAATACGCCAGTGATGAGCTTAGTCGGGAAACAGGTCGGGTTCTGGATGGTGTGCAGACCGTATTACAGACCTGTGATCAGTTCCGCTTTGTTGTCGACGCTGCAACACATGCAGATGGACGTCGGATTGCACTCCAAAACCTCACAGAAGATCGTCAAACGGCGTTTGCCAGCTATTTCATTGCTCGCGGAGTTCCTTTAGATCAGATTGAATTATCAGAGGTTCGTACAGATCAGACAGGTTTGCCGGTGACGGTAAGCATGGATCAGGATCGGCAAATCTCAATGCGTTTGAGGGAGTTGGAGGATGATTGAACTGCTGACCAGCCTGTGGGCTTATCTGGCAGGTGCAGGGATCATCGGTCTGATATTGGGTTGGGCTGTGCGCGGTGCGTTTCTTCCGCGAGCCAGAACTGTAACTGTCACCGCTCCCGAAACCGTTGTGACCGCGCCGGGATTGTCGGCTGAACAGCGCGAGAAAATTCAGCGCGCTGATGAGCTGGAAACGGCGCTTCAAACGGCCCAATCCCGCATGACGGAGATGCAAGGGCTGGTGAACAGTCTGAAAGCCGATGTTGAAACAGCCAAAGCGGAAAACGCTGCTGTTCAGCATGCAGAACTGGAAGTCAGTGAAGATGACTCCCGGGCGATCTGGAATGAGCGCTATCTGAAATCCCGTATTCGCGTGCTGGAAGCTGAGCTGGTTAAAGATGCTGACGCTGCGCCGGTCGTCTCTGAACCCGTTGCTGTGCAAACTTCGGAACGCGATGCGTGGATGCAAAAATACTATTCAGCTCGCGTGGCGGTGCTGGAAAGCCAGCTGAAAGAGGCTGAAGAGCCAGTGCCTGCAGGTGAGCCTGAAGGCGTGGTGGCGGCCGAACGTATTGAAGCGGCGCTTACGCTGTCGGAAAAGAAGAGCCTTGAAGCTGAAAACGCTGCGTTGAAAGCGGATCTGGAAGAAGCTGTTGCTCGCCTGTCTAAGGTTGAAGACCAGCCTGCAGCTGAGCCGGTGCCCGCAAAAATGAATCGTGAGGATGCGGCCAAAGCCGCACGACTGTCCTGGCAGAATAAGTATCTGCAATCGCGTGTGACTTATCTTGAAAATACCGGTGGGCGGGCGATGGATGATGATGTCGCTGTCAAAGACGCTTCGGCGCCAGTTGACCCGATCGAGTTGGAAACGCTCCGGTCTGAAATCACGGTCCTGAAAGCGGAATTATCTCGTGATACCTCCGGTCATGGTGATGCGGAGCAGGAGCTGGCACGCCTTCGCTGGCGCAATCGCTATCTGGAAGGTCGCCTGAAATATCTCGAGGCATCGTCTGGCGACCCGGACGCAGATGTCGAGCCCTCTGCGCCGAAGGCTCCATCTGGTTCAGTCGCTGAAGCCGCTGCCTCCACTGCCACAGAAGAAACTCGCCCGACATCACTTGATGCCCCTGATGGGGACGCAGACGATCTGCAACGCATTGGCGGTATCGGCCCGAAGATCGAACTCATTCTGAACGAGCTGGGTATATTCCATTTTAGTCAGATCGCAGCCTGGACGCCGGGGGAAGCCGCATGGATTGATAGCTATTTGCGCTATCAGGGCCGGGTCATCCGCGAAGAATGGGTGGCGCAGGCCAAAGAGCTCAGTTCCGGGGCAGCAGCCTGAAGCGCTGATGTGCGCGCAGGTTGAAAGGACATCAGATGACACAACGCAACCAGCAACTGGGGGATATGTTTCCAGCGGCTGTGTTCTGGGCCGTGTTTGGTTTTCATGTTGTTCAGTATCTGCTGACTGAGCTGGTCCGGCTTCATATGAATCTGGATTATGAAAGTGCGCGGATGATCTGGGGCATGCTGCTTGATGCAAACCATCCGGCGCGTCTCGCAAGCGGTGGCTTTGTCGAACTGATTGTTGGCTGGTTCTGTTTCCTGCATTTCAGGCGGAACGGGCTGGCAGGCGACGTCCTTATGCCGGGTCATATCGGTACTCTTTCAATCTTCGTCGCCAGTCTCGGTGTGATGATTGTTCCAGAACTGGTTTACGATTTCGCCAGCCAACTCATCCCGGAAGATGGACAGGGGCCAGCACTTTACCGCGAAGGGCAGTCGGCGGCTTTTTTGCCTTCACAGGCATTGGGCGTGTTTTTGCTGATTATTGTGGTTGCGCCCGCCATTGAAGAGTTTCTTTTTCGTGGCGTCTTCATGAGTACAATGCTGGCACGTGGTTGGGCTGACTGGGTGGTCGTGTTGATTTCAGCCATCGGATTCACCTTCCTGCATCAGCAATATACCGGTTTTGGTATGGCGGTGATTTTTCTCCTGGGTGCGGGCCTTGGATATATGCGTATCTGGTCGGGCGGTGTTTTGCTGCCGTGGATCGGGCACCTGGCCTTCAATCTGAAGGCGTTCGTCTTGTCTTATATGTTTGTGATGCAATAATCAGCGAGCTGAGTTTAGCCTTTCGACTTCTCCGCAAGCGCGCTGGCATTTAATTCCCAGTGAACGCCATCAAAGGCATGCATTTCCACCTGCTGGAACGCACCCGGTTCATCCAGACACCGCCAAGTGATGGCAAATCCATCCGGGTTTGAGCGCGGCGTGTAAAAGCTTTTAATTCCGCAGACAGAACAGAAAGTGTGCTTCGCGACATGCGTGTTGAAGGTGTAGGCCGTCAGCTGGTCTTCACCCGAGATCAGGCGGAAACGGCTGGCCGGCACGATAGTATGTGCGTTCTGTGCTTTCATGCAGATCGAGCAATTGCAGTCTTCAACTTCAATGCATGAAGGCAGCGCGACCTCAAAACGGACGGCGCCGCAATGGCAGCCGCCCTTATGCCATTTCATCTCGTCAGTCATAAAATACCGGTGGCCTTTTATTGAACCAGGGTTTTGCCTCTTCCAACTGCGCAGCGAGCCGGAAGAGAATGCCCTCATCGCCATAGCGCGCACCAAATTGCATGCCTATAGGCAGATCATTGTTAGACCAGTGCAATGGCACAGACATGGCTGGGCAACCTGTCATGTTGAATACCGCAGTGTGCGGCGCGAAGCTTGTGACGGCTTGTGTATAAGCCTCTTTGTCTTCGCGCGAGAGGCTGAGGTCGCCGAGGAATAGCGGCTCTTTGGACATTGTGGGCATGAGACAGACATCGTAATTGCCTGCATCCATCCAGTTTTCGAATTTAATCGCCGCCTCTTGGAAGGCTGCGTCGGCTCTCGTCATTTCGGCCATCGGAACCGAATGACCAAGCTGAGCCATATCGTGTGTGAGGGGTTCTAAATCATCGTCCTGAATTTCGCGGCCCAGCGCTCGCGCGCGGTCTGCCGTGAGCGCGGCAATATTGCCAGCGATAACCATGACGAGTGACTTACCGAGAAGTGCTCCATCCAGCCCCGGATCAGTATCTTCGACCCAATGACCCAGATCCTGCAAAAGCCGAACAGTGTCATAAAGCCCCTTATGGGCATCCACATCGGGCTTTGTCCCGTTTGGTGCGTTTACCCACAGAGCGACGCGTAAGGGGCGCGGCTTGTCCTGTAACTGGTCCAGATATGGTGGATAGCGATCAGGTGCGACATAACGCGATCCGATTTCGCGGCCCATTGTGAGGTCCATCAGGGCGGCGCTGTCACGCACACTTCGGGAGACGGCATGCACGGTGGAGAGCCCGTACCAGCCTTCTGTCCGGCCGGGGCCCATGGGAATGCGCCCGCGCGAGGGCTTCATGCCGAATAGGCCGGTACAGCCTGAAGGGATGCGGATAGATCCCCCGCCATCACTTGCCTGTGCGAGCGGCAGGACGCCGCTTGAAACTGCTGCCGACGCGCCGCCGGAAGAGCCGCCGGACGTACGCTTCGTATTCCACGGGTTCCGGGTTTGCCCGAACAGCGCACTCTCGGTTGAGGTTGTAAGGCCGTATTCCGGGCTGGTCGTCTGTCCGAAGGTGACAATCCCTGCCTTGCGATAGCGCTCTACGATGGTGGAATTACGCTCGGCGACAAAGTCTCTGAAAAGGCGCGAACCGGAGGTGAGTGGCGCGCCTTTGACCTCTACGCCGAGATCTTTCGTCATGAATGGAACGCCCGAGAGTGGTCCTTCAGGCAGGCCTTCGGCGATCTGGGCGCGAGCAATGTCCGGAAAGAGCGCTGAAACGCAGTTCAGGTCTTCACTGGCTTTTTCGGCGCGTGACAGCGCTTCATCCAGAAGCTCGTCTGGGCTGACCTCTTTTTTTGCGACGAGTTCTGAAAGTCCCATCGCGTCGTATTCAGAATAGTTTTCCATGTTTCTCCCCTTTTGTTTTAGGGCAGAGTTTCAGGTTTTTTCTGACTTGTCAGGTCAAAGCTAAGTCTCGCTCGGCTCGACGGGCTCCCAGAGTTCCACTTTACGACCGTCCGGGTCCATCAGCCAGGCGAACTTCCCATACTCATAGCTTTCAGAGGGCTGGATCTGTTCAATGCCTTCGGCTTCAAGGCGTTTCAGCACGCCTTCTAGGTCATCCACCATGAGATTGATCATGAAGGGCAGTTCGGACGGCTTGAAATAGTCGGACTTTTCAAACGGGGCGAAAATGGATTGCGCGCCCTTTGGAAAGGCTTTTGCCGCGTCGGACTGGACAAAACTCCAGCCACCATATTCGCCCGGCGCATCGCCAATGACTTTCTTATACCATTCTTTGGTCGCAGCCACGTCTGCGCACTGAATGAAAATGCCACCAAGGCCAATAACTTTTGCCATGAAAATCCCCGTTCTGGTGGCAGTCTGTCATAATTTCTCGTGACTGTCAGGTTTTGACATTCGTTATGGCTGGGTGAATTTCGAGCGCCGCTTTTAAACGCAGAACTTCCGGGCAGATTGGCTGGATTTTTCCATGATGCTGGTTAGAAGGGAAAGAAGGCATGTTTAGTAGTGGGGGAATGAATGGCCGGAATGCGATATCGCTTTGATATTGATGGCATGCGGGCCATTGCGGTTATTGCCGTTGTCCTGTTTCACCTCGACATTCACGCGCTCGCGGGCGGCTTTGTCGGCGTCGACGTCTTCTTCGTGATTTCGGGGTTTCTGATCACCAGCATTATTTGGGGCAAGAAACAGAAAGACAGTTTCAAGCTTAGCGATTTCTATCTGGGGCGGATCAGGCGCTTATTCCCGGCGCTGTATGTGACGGTGATCGCGACCTTTATTGCTGCCGCGTTTATTCTCTCGCCTTTTGATTTTGCAGCCTTTGCGAAGTCGGCCATCGCGTCGCTCTTCTCTGTGTCGAACATTCTTTTCTATTCTGAGGCAGGGTATTGGGACACGTCTTCAGATATGAAGCCGCTTCTGCATACCTGGTCACTGGGTGTGGAGGAACAATTCTATCTCTTCTGGCCGCTATTCGTGGTGATGTGCGCGACCTGGCTGAAGAAGATACCGTTCATTCTGATGCTGCTCGGCGTGACGTTGATCTCTTTCTTCGTGACGCTCTGGTTTACCGGCGTCGACACATCAGCGGCCTTCTATCTTTTCCCGTTCCGTATTTTCCAGTTCTCCGCAGGTGCCGTGATAGCTTTCGGTGTGCGCCATGCCTTGGTTGCTGCGCCTTTGAAATCTGCGATTGTTCGCGATGTGTTGATGCTTGCAGGCCTCGTCATCACAATTGCCTGTGTGTTCCTGTTCGGTGACGAAACACTCTTCCCGGGCTGGAATGCGGTGCCGCCAACCGTCGGTGCCTTGCTTCTGCTCTATGCTGGTTGTGGTGAGAACGGGCAGGGCCCGCTCGGGCGCGCTATCCTCACCAATCCGGTGAGCTTGTTCTTCGGGCGTATTTCCTATGCGCTCTATCTCGTGCACTGGCCGGTCATTGTGCTCTATCGCTATGAGACGGGCCTCGATTTCAATGTGCTCGAGCAAGTCGGCATGTTCGTTGTCATGCTCGCTCTGGCGGTTGGCGTGCATTATGGCGTTGAGCGCCGCTTTTATCGCCGCGATCATTCTGTACGCGAAGGCAAGGCGCTCTCTCAGGGCGGGTTTGCGTGGCGTACGATTGCGATCGGCTTCGTCATGTCTGCAGTCGCGGGTCATGCCGTCATGTCGAGCGGTTGGGTATGGCGCTTTCCAAACATTATGCTGACACCAGACCAGATCCGCGAGGGCCAGCAATTGCGGTTCGTGAACTTCCGTGCGGAATGCAATGTGGCTGACTTCCCTGATGGTGAGGCCTGTCAGCCAGAAAGCCCGGATGCACGCAATGTGCTGTTCCTCGGCAATTCACACGAACCAGATGCCTATAACTTTATCTCAGCGGGCTATGGCGATGACCCGACGCTGAATTTCATTACCTTCGGCCAGATCAACCGGTGCCAGAACCAGCGACGTGAAGCGCAAGGCTGGCGCACGGACAATGCAGATTGTCAGGCGCGTCTGGATGCGTTGTTCGACCCGGAATTTGTGAACCAGCTGGATGTGGTCGTGTATGGCGCAAACAAGCCTTTCGACCCGAATAAGAACACGCTCTTCACCATGATGGCGGATCTGAAGGACATTCATGAAGGCGAGCTGCCGATCATTCTTTATGGCGGCTATATCAACACCAATGTGCCGTGCTCTCGGATCATTGAGGAAACCGGCTCAACAGATGGCTGTAATGACGCTGAGAATGTTTCCTATTTCGAAACCGATCCGACAAATGAGGCCATGTATGCCGAAATGATGTCGCTGACGGATTTCTATGTAGACCGGATTGAAGTGAACTGCCCGGGTCGCGAATTGGCCGCCTGTGAAACCCAAACGCCAGACGGCGTGCCATACGCTTATGATGAGCATCACCTCTCGCTGGAGTTTGCAGAATATGCAGGTCGCCAATATGCGGCGATCCATCCAAACCTGTTCGATGATGTTCTGTCTGGAGACGTCTCTCAGCCCGATATTGAGATCGAAGTTGTCGACCCTGCCGATCTGCCGGCGGTTTCTGAAGCCAATCAGGCCGGTCTCCTGACTATTCTCGGCGAAGCTGCGGCCTTCCAGCGCGAGCGGCCTGTAGAGGTGAGTGAATATGAGGGCGGCTATTTGCTGCGCAGAAATAATCGCCAGTTCAATGAGGACCGTGTTGGCGGGAATACTGGCGTGGCGCATATCGAACTGACAGGCGAGCGTGAAGCGGCGCTTTCCGGCCACTCTGTTCATATCACTGTGTCAGGCATTGCGCGGGATGCTACGCCTGTCTGGCTGCAATATTCTACGAATGAGCGTGGTCATTCCGGATGGGTGGAGTTCGAGGTTGAGGCTGGCGAATTTACACTGGAAATGGACTATGATGTGCCTGAGATGAATTATGGGCGCGGTGACTATTTCGGCGTGATCCCGTTCGATGCGCACATCTTGATTCAGGACGTCAGCTTCGAAATCACAGACTAATGTGAAACGACAAAGCCCGACGCATGGGCGACGGGCTTTTGATGCTCACTATCATCTATTCCGCAGCGACGGCGTCGAATTCTGCTTTCCATTCCGTCATCAGTGCACGGTTGTCGTGGTCCCATGGGTGGAAGCCCGGTTTGAACCATGACAGCCAGACCTTCCAGCCTCGACCGAACAGGTTGGGTGACTTCCAGAGGAAGCTCTCAACCGCTTTTCTGGCATCTTTCTCGTCCCAGCCTTCAGCAACCAGCAGCATCGTGGAATAATTGGTGATGTTGGTCGTGAAATTGTTCGAAATGATCAGCATGGAAATACAGCGGCGCATATAGCGCTTAAAGCCGGACCAGTCCTTGCTGACTTCCAGGAACACGTCATAGGCAACCGCTTTGTGTTCGGTTTCTTCCATAGCGTGCCAGCGCCACATGGCTTCAATTTCAGGGTCGGTATTCCGGAACATTTCCTGATGCTCGACCATCATATCCGCCATCATGGCAGTGAAGTGTTCAAGGCAGATCGTACCGATCAACATACGCATCGGGCCGCCAGAACGGGCGAACGCGATACGGTCGCGCACAAAGCCCTCAATCTCTTCAACCGGGTATTTCTCGCGATCGATCAGCTGGTTCATCAAATGGTGTTCGCGGGAATGAATGGCTTCCTGTTTGATGAAGTCCTTCACATCCTGAAGCAGTTTGCCGGACACCCGATCCCGATAAGCGCGCACTGAATCCATGAACATGCGCTCGCCATCGGGGAAGGTCAGAGAAAGCGTATTCATAATGGCGGTGCCGACAGGGTCATTGTCCAGCCAATGAGGGTTCTTCGCGCCATCGAGCGTGAATTTGATGTCGCGCGGTGAAATGGAAACGTCCTCAGGTGTGCGCTTTTCCGTCATCTGACAATTCCTGTTTGTGTTCCGGGTCGTTAGTGTGCCGATATGTTCAATACGATCCATATAGCCGCTACTGACAAAAATGTCGATAAGAAAAGATAAGCCCCAACGCGTTCGCCGTTCGCCTGAAGATTCCCGCGCAAATATCCTCGCAGCGGCGGAGCGCATTCTGACGGAGAGTGGGCCCAAAGCCCTGCGCCTCGCCGATGTCGCGAAAGAGGCGGGCGTTGCGAATGCGACCGTGCTCCATCATTTCGGTACGATTGAAGGCGTGCACGCTGAGCTCATGGAGCGCATGATTGCCGACCTGATTGAGCGCGTGCTGGCCATTGAGCTGACAGAAGACACTGAGGCCTCAAGGGCGTCAGCCCTGACGACGCTGTTCGAAGCCTTTGAGCAGAAGCAGGCCTCGCGTCTGGCGGCGTGGCTGGAACTTTCAGGCGAAACACATCGTCTGAAGAATGTTCGGCAAGCGGTACGCGAGGTGACACAGACGAAATTCCATCACCAGAATGTGCCGGAGGAATTTGTCGAGGATGTCATGCTGGTGTGCATCACATTGGCGCTTGGCGTTGGTTTGTTTGGTCCGACGCTGAGTGAAATGCTGGGTAAGCCGCAAAGCCGGGCCAAAGAGATGGCGCTTTCAATTCTGATGCTTGGCCTGCGCCAGCTTGATGCCGAGCGTGAGGCTCAAAATCCTTCCACGCCAAACGCCTGAAGCAATTGTTCTGCGGCGGCGGAGGCTGGAAGCTGGCCGGTTTCAACCGCGTGTTTCAGCTCTGACAGTTTGGCCACCACATTTGGGTGAGCGCGGAAGGCGGCCATCAGGCCATCCTGAATCAGCTCATTCATCCAGGTGATCTGTTGTTCGGCTCGGCGTTTGTCGCGCGAACCGGATTCTTCTGTCTTCTTCTTATGGAGTTCGATGGTCTCCCACAGCTCTTTCAGGCCTTCGCCTGTCGCGCCTGCGCAGGTTACAACCGGTGGAGACCAAGCCGGGTCGACAGGTTCAAGAATGTGAAGTGCATTCTGATAATGGCGCTGCGCGCGCTTAGCGGCGCGCTCATCAATGTCGGCTTTGTTGACGGCAATGAGGTCGGCAACTTCCAGAACGCCTTTTTTGATGCCCTGAAGGTCGTCGCCAGCATTGGGCAGCATCAGAACCAGAAAAAAGTCGACCATATTGGCGACAACGGTTTCAGACTGACCAACGCCCACAGTCTCGACCAGAATGACATCATAACCAGCCGCTTCGCACATAAGCAGGCTTTCGCGGGTTTTGCGCGCAACGCCGCCCAGCGTGTCACCAGCGGGTGAGGGGCGAACGAAGGCCTTCTCATCGACAGAGAGCCGCGCCATGCGGGTCTTATCTCCCAGAATGGAGCCGCCTGAGCGTTGTGAGGTCGGATCGACCGCCAGAACCGCAACGCGATATCCGAGCTCAGTGAGCATGGTGCCGAATGCGTCGATAAAGGTGGATTTTCCAACTCCCGGAACGCCGGTAATGCCAATGCGCTGGCTTTTTCCGGTGTTGGACATGACTGAGCTTAACAGGGCGCGCGCTTCGGCCTGATGGTCAGTGCGGCGGCTTTCCACCTTGGTGATGGCGCGGGCAAGGCCGCGTCGTGTACTCAGATCGACTTCCATGTCTTCAGTCAGTAAGTCCAGCTGGCGGTATGATCAAGCGTGATCGACCAGCCGAGATAAATTGCACGTTTACCGCCCTGTATCACATTCAGCGCATTGGGTGGTCGCGCCGCTATCAGGTCTGAGGCTGCCGACCAGACAAGGAGCGCGCGCAGCTTCGTGGCGTCGCTTGAATCCCCTGCCTCCATGTCGAGATGAAGCGCTAAACTTTCAAAGTCCGGAGCTTCAGAAAGCGGCAGTTGAGACAGAATAGCCTGCAGCTCGCCCAACCGGTCGACAGGCGGGTGGGCCAGTGCGCGCAGGGCAAAGGCTTCCTCTGCCTGTGCGAGTGTCTCAAGCAGTTCAGCGCCGGTGAGGAGAAAGCGCCGGGTTTCATCTTCGGTGAGAAGCTGTTGATGAGCCCAGCGGTCCCGAAACCGGCTGAGTGTACGTATTGCGCTTTGCTGTTTTTGTGGCGTGTCTGTTGCGGCGAACAGGTCCGGATGTCGCGCCATCATACGCCATGCAGCGCGTGCATCCGGCTCAAACCCCTGCTTGCGCACAGGGCTGGAGGCGGGAAGGCTTTCCATCGGGTCGAACCCGGCTTTGATCAGACGATCTGGAACCAGCGGGATGAGCGCGGCCTTCTGAATGCGAAGGGCAATCAGTAGGCGCGCATCCAGGCCAAGTGGGAAGGACTGATACAGAGTGCTCATGTCCTATCTGATACCGGAGACGCGGACTTTTGCCTATTGCGGCAATCGGGCTCCTTGCTCTGTTTTCTGAATATTCGAATATACGAACGTAAACTCGGTTCAGGAGCTGAAAATGAGCTATAGTGACAAGATAAAAGACATGCGGACTGAGCTGCGTGAGCTAAACAAAGCTATTCCCGAAACAACAAAAGAGTTTGGGGCGCTGTCAAAAGCCGTGAAGGACAGCGGCACGCTCAGCGTCAAGGAAAAGGAATGGGTGGCACTGGCTATGGCTGTGGCTATGCGCTGTGAGCCGTGCATCAATTTTCACATTGAAGCCATGATGAAAGCCGGTGGTACGCGTGAAGAGCTGGGCGATATTCTTGCCATGGGCATTCAGATGAGCGGTGGCCCCGGTCTAATGTATGCGGGGCATGCGCTGGCCTGTTGGGATGAGCTGGCAGTTAGCCAGCGGGCTAGCTAGCTGCTCTGGCGCCAGCGGCTGGAGGCGGTGGCAACACTGAAATCGGCAGCCGGATGAGAAAGTGGCTTCCACTCTTATGCGCCGGGTCCAGCTCGATAGTGCCGCCATGCGCTTCAATGATGGTTCTGACGATTGAAAGCCCGATGCCATGTCCTTCATTTTTGGAATCCAGCTGGCGTAGCGGGTCGAATACGATCTGCCGACAATTGTCTGGTATGCCAGTCCCATTGTCTGAAACGGAGATCAGAACCTCATTTCTATCGATCGAACAGCTTGTTCTTACGACCGGTGTAACGCCTGGCGCGACATATTTAGCGGCATTGGAATATAGATTGGAAAACACACGCGCCATGAGAACGGGGTCAATGTTCATGTCCGGCATGTCTTCGATGATGAATTCAGGTGAATTTGGGCTGATCTGACGAACATTCTCTGCCGACTTTTGCGCAATTTCTACCGGATCTGTGATTTCAGGAGACGGCTTCTGAAACGCAGATTTCGTAAACTCGAGTAAGCGCGCAACCAGTTCCTGCATATCGATGGCGACTGCGCGGATACGTTCCAGCGCCAGATGTTGCTTGTCCGGATTTGTCTCGGCGTTGAGGCCAATGTCTGCAAACATTTTCACCTGTCGGGCGGGCGAATTCAGATCATGAGAAACAATCCCGGCAAACTGTTTGAGGGCGAGGTTGGATTGTTCAAGCTTGGTCGCTTGTTGTCCCAGTGCCTGGTTTAAGGCGAGTAGCTGTCCATTATACTTCCGAATTCGGCGGGCGGCCCGTTCCTGATGGATGAGATAAATGGGTATGAATGCAATAACGATCAGACTGAACAGAACCAGAAGACCGAGCCGGCGGACATAGGCCGATTTTGCCAAAAGTGTGCGTGTAAGCGAGGTTTCGAAACGTGTAAGTTCTGCGAGTGCAGGTGTGTCGTCATATCTGACGACATTGTCGATTTCACGAGCGCTGGACCCTTCGGCAATCATATTTCGAATTGTTTCGGTTCGTGACTGATAGGCCGAGATCATTTGCCGTGTCAGGGGCAGGCGCTCTTCCATACCCAGCTCTTCGGCAATGTCTTCGACCTGTAGCGCCAGATTGCGTGCTGTGACCGCATTTTCGTGAGCATTTTCGATGTATTGAGGCTCATCGGGTCGAAGAATGGCGTTTTTGAGGTTATGAATCATCCCCCATAGCCAATTTCGATTTCAAGCTGAGACACGCCATGGGACAGGTTCTCCTGCGCATCTGCCAGATCGGACAGAATGGTCTCACGAACCCAGCTTGTTATCGTAAATCCCATTAAAAACAGGGCTATAACGATAGGCGGTAGCAGTTGAAGCGTGCGGTCGGTCATAATCTTACTGATCTATCTTTCCCGCAGTTCGTGTTATCTACTTTGGTTATAATAAAAATTCCTAGAAAGAATTTTGCGACATTAGGTAGAAATTTGAAAGAAATTTAATACAATAGGTGTTGCTACAAGTCTATCTCAGTGACCTTTTGCGCCGGAACTTGCGCCAATGCATGCGGATCACTTCACGGCGCCTAACCAACGGAGCAGATATGTCGATCCAACAAATCATGGTCGTCGAAGACAATGAGAACGACCGCTTTTTTCTACAAACTGCATTCGAAAAAGAAGACATACAGGCCAATATTATATTCGCGGTGTCAGCTGAAGACGCCATAGAAAAGTTCGACGAAATTTCGCGTCCTCTTGCCATCATTACGGATTTGAACATGCCCGGAGCGGGTGGGTTCGGCTTACTGGAACATTTACGTTCAGATGCGGCGCTCAAACATGTCCCGACGATTGTGTTCTCGGGCTCAGCCAACCCGGATGATATCAATAGCTCGTATGAGCATGAGGCGAATGCCTATGTCATGAAGCCCGACAGCGTTGAGGGCTATAAGGGCTTTGTGTCTTCGTTCAGCTCTTTCTGGGTTGAACAGAACCGCGTGGCTTAAATCTGCCAAAAAGGGCGACGCCGAATGGCGCCGCCAGTTTGGCGGTTTTGATTGCGATTCCTTCTAAAGGCCCAGTTCGCTGAGTCCGGGGTGATTGTCCGGGCGACGTCCCTGCGGCCAGTGGAACAGGCGCTCATGCTCTGAAATCGGCAGGTCATTTATACTGGCATGACGTTCCTTCATCAGGCCCGTATCGTCGAACACCCAGTTCTCATTACCATAGGATCTGAACCATTGTCCGGCGTCAGATCGCCATTCATAAGCGTAGCGAACAGCAATGCGATTGGACTGGAAGGCAAATAGTTCTTTGATCAGCCGATATTCGGTTTCGGCCTGCCATTTCGTTGTGAGGAAGCTGATGATTTCAGCGCGACCTCTGATGAATTGGTCCCGGTTTCGCCAGACACTGTCTAGTGTGTAGGCCAGTGACACTTTTTCCGCGTCGCGGCCATTCCAGCCATCTTCTGCGAGCCGGACTTTCCGGGCGGCGGTTGCCGCTGTGAAAGGCGGGAGTGGTGGTCGCATCTGCGATACCTCCTTCATTGTTCGAGCTTCAGGATTAGGGGATCAAACGCCTGTCACGCGCTCAAATCCGGAGGTATCGCTCCCACCAATATCCTAGATGGAAAGTTCTTCGACGACTGGGAAATCAACTTCAGTCAGAAGAACGTTATTGGCGTAGTTCGTGAAAACATTCAGTGCGACAAGGCCGATGATTTCGATGATAGCGGCGTCGCTATATCCGGCTGCGCGGATTTCTTCGAAATCGTCCTGGCTGACATTGCCCTTGGTTTTGGAGATCGCGAGAGCGAAACGAATGGCCGCGTCAGCTTTCGCGTCAGACGAATGACCATTGCGGTTGGACAGGATCTCAGAATCCGTGAGTTTGACGAGGTTCTGACCAATATAGGTGTGTGCGGCGAGGCAGTACTCACAGCCATTGAACTCAGAGATCGCCAGAGCAATACGCTCACGGGTTGCGGCTGTCAGCGAGCTGCGGCCGAGTGCGCCGCCAAGTCCCAGCAGGCCTTCAAGTGCGACCGGGCTGGTGGCAACCAGACGGTAAAGGTTTGGTACAGAGCCGAGGTTCTTCTCCACGTTTGTCAGAAGCTCCTGAGACTTTTCCGGTGCTTCAGAAATGGATTGTGGAATTTGAATTCGGGACATTTGTATTCTCCATCATATTAGCTGAGCGGTGTGCGTTTCAGCGATGGATTGAAAATGGCCGTTGCGCTCAGAAAAATAATAATCCAAAAATGGAAATTATAATTTCATTATTTGGAACAATGTTTTGGATGATCTGAAGCCCCTACGCGTCTTCGTCGCTATTGCAGAAGCTGGAAGCCTGGTGGGGGCCGGTCGCGCGCTGCAGCTTAGTCCGCCAACGGTGACGCGCATTCTCAGCGATCTGGAGACAGATCTCGGTGTGGCGCTTTTTCATCGGACAACCCGCGCCGTGCGGCTGACGGATACGGGGCAGAGCTTTCTCGTAGATGCACAGCGTCTGATTGCTGATTTTGAACGGGCGGTCGAAAATGCCCGGGGCGCGCGCGAAACGCCAAAAGGGGTTTTGCGTGTCACGTCATCAGTGCTGTTTGGTGAGCATTATATTCTGCCCGTCATTCAGCAATTCATGTCGGCCTATCCGGATGTACGCGTCGAGGCGACATTTGTGGACCGGATGGTGAATTTGGTGGAGGAAGGGTTTGATGTCGCGATCCGGATTGGAGAGCTGTCAGACTCCAATCTTCTGGCGAGGCGCGTCGGTGCTGTGCGAAGGGTTGTGTGCTCTTGTGAGACGTATCTGGGTAAGAATGGTATTCCTCAGCATCCATCTGAGCTGAAAGGCCATCGCATTATCTCAGCGCGCGCTGTGACACCTGTTGATGAATGGAAGTTCCGGGACGGCATTAGGGTGAAGCTTAAGCCTCATCTCAACGTCAATCATGCGTCTACGGCCATACGGGCCGCACAGTCCGACTGCGGACTGACGCGCGTTCTGTCCTATCAGATCGGGCCAGAGCTTTTTGACGGGAAGCTGAAAACGGTACTGGAAGATTATGAGCCAGATGAGCTGCCGATCAATATTGTGCACGCTGAAGGGCGTTCGGCATCGGCAAAAATTCGGAGCTTCACCGAAATGGCAGCTGAGCGGTTAAGGAAGAATCCCTTCCTCAACCGCTAAGTCTGGATTTATTCCGCCGCTGCGGCGTGGCCGAGTTTCGGTCCGAGCTTTTTGAGGAGCTCCATCGCTGAATCCGCGATCACCGTGCCCGGTGCGAAAATGGCTTCGGCGCCCGCTTCATAAAGGGCGTCATAATCCTGTGGAGGCACAACGCCGCCCACAACGATCATGATTTCAGGTGCGCCAAGGTCAGCCAGAGCCTTTTTTAGCTCAGGCACGAGGGTGAGGTGACCGGCCGCCAGTGAGGACGCCGCGACAATGTGGACGTCGTTTTCAACGGCTTGTTTCGCAGCTTCTTCAGGGGTTTGGAACAGCGGACCGATATCCACATCCCAGCCAAGGTCTGCCATGCCGGACGCCACAACTTTTTGGCCGCGGTCATGCCCGTCCTGTCCCATCTTCGCGATGAGAATGCGTGGACGACGGCCTTCAGCGACTTCAAAGTCGTCAGCCATTTTGCGGGCGGTTTCAACCGTGTCGGATTTTGCGCTCATACCGGAAGCATAAACCCCCTGAATGGATTTGATAACGGCCTGGTGACGGCCAACCACTTTCTCGACGGCTTCTGAAATCTCGCCAACAGTCGCTTTCACGCGGGCTGCCTTGATGGCGAGGTCCAGAAGATTGCCTTCGCCGCTTTCTGTTGCACGGGTGATGGCATGCAGCGTTGCTTCCACTTCCGTCTGATTTCGCTCTGAACGCAGGCGCGTTAGCTTGTCGATCTGCATGCGGCGCACGTTTGCATTGTCGACTTTGAGGACTGGCACATCTTCCGGCTCATCGAGGCGGAATTTGTTGACGCCAACTACGGTCTGTACGCCGCTATCAATGCGAGCTTGTGTCTTGGCCGCTGCTTCTTCAATGCGAAGCTTAGGCAGGCCTTCCTCAATGGCTTTCGCCATGCCGCCCATTTCCTCAACCTCAGCGATGTGCGTCATAGCGCGGTTCGCAAGGTCATGAGTGAGGCGCTCGACATAGTATGAGCCGCCCCATGGGTCGATCAGGTTTGCCGCGCCAGCTTCCTGCTGCAGGAAGAGCTGAGTGTTACGCGCGATACGGGCTGAGAAGTCGGTTGGCAGAGCCAGCGCTTCGTCAAATGCGTTGGTGTGCAGAGACTGGGTCTGACCGCCAGCGGCGGCCATTGCTTCAAGGCAGGTGCGTACGACATTGTTGTAAACGTCCTGCGCGGTGAGGGACCAGCCAGAGGTTTGCGAGTGGGTGCGCAGGGAAATCGACTTGTCATTCTTCGGGCTGAATTCCTTGGACACAAGGTTGGCCCAGAGAAGACGCGCAGCACGCATTTTTGCGACTTCCATGAAGGTGTTCATACCAATCGCCCAGAAGAAGGACAGACGCGGCGCGAACGCATCCACATCAAGACCAGCAGCAACACCTGCGCGGATATACTCAATACCGTCAGCGATGGTGTAAGCCAGCTCCAGGTCGGCTGACGCACCTGCTTCCTGCATGTGATAGCCGGAAATCGAGATGGAGTTGTATTTCGGCATATTCTCAGAGGTGTAGCCGAAAATGTCAGAGATGATCCGCATGCTCGGGCGCGGCGGATAGATATAGGTGTTGCGCACCATGAACTCTTTCAGAATGTCATTCTGAATGGTGCCGGACAGTTTGGACTGGTCCACACCCTGTTCTTCAGCGGCAACGATATAAAGCGCCAGAACCGGAAGCACCGCGCCGTTCATTGTCATGGAGACAGACATCTGGTCGAGCGGAATGCCGGCAAACAGCGTGCGCATATCGTAGATTGAGTCGATTGCCACGCCGGCCATGCCGACATCGCCCATTACGCGCGGATGATCTGAGTCATAGCCGCGGTGGGTTGCCAGGTCGAATGCGACCGAGAGGCCTTTCTGACCGGCCGCAAGGTTGCGGCGATAGAAAGCGTTTGAATCCTCAGCCGTGGAGAAGCCCGCATACTGACGGATCGTCCATGGGCGCTGCGGATACATGGTCGGGTAGGGACCGCGCGCAAACGGAGCAAGGCCCGGATAATCATCAAGGAAGTCGAGGCCAGCTGTGTCAGCTGCGGTATAAACCGGCTTCACGCCAACTTCTTCTGGCGTCTGCCAGATATCTTCTTCAGTGAAAGAGGGGCTCGTGACGGCCTTTGCAGACGCAGAACCGAGATCGATTTTTGTGAAATCTGGATAAGTCATCGGTTTCTCCTATGCGTCTGTGCCAAGGCCGAGTTCGGCATGGGCAATTTCGAGTTTATCGAGCACGTTCACGCCGACAAAGATGAAGTCATCAATGCCGCCAGCGCGATAACCCTCTTCGGCATCACCCGGCTTACCTGCCAGATAAATGCGGGCATCTTCACGAATGCCGCGAATAGCGCTGGCGGCGTCGCCAGCCAGCTCTGCGTATTGGCCGTCGGTTCCGCAAATGCAGACCAGAAGAGCGCCGCTCTCTTTAAAGTCAGCAGCCATGGCATCCAGGCTGTCATATGGCGCGGAAGATGGAGCCGCTGCGACGCCGCCTGCTGCGAAGAAGTTCGCTGCGAAGCTGGCGCGTGCATTGTGTTCAGCGATTGAGCCGAGGCAGGCGAGGAAGATTTCCGGACGCTTGCCTGTCTTTTCCATTTGCGCATCTGCAAAGTCACGGAGGTGTTCAAATGGTTCAGCAAGTCGGATCGGGAAGAGCGGATCACACTGCGCGTGGTCTTCAGCTTCATGGGCCAGAAGCGCCGTCAGGCTTGCGCCTGCTGCTGCGGACTTCACCAGGTCGGAAAAGGCGCGGGAGTCCGTGGTTGGGCCGGTCATCACCGTGGTGATTTTCGGCAGATCGTCCGGGTTGACCACTGGCGGGACTTCTTCGTCCAGAAGCGCAAATTCGCTAATGCCGGTGAGGGGCTGTTTGCGACGTGCAATGTCGGTCATCAGGGCGTTGCGCGTATCGGCAAGCCCAGCACGGAAGGTGCCGCTTTCAAGCGTTTTCAGAATGCCGCCTTCGCCTTCAATCTGCTGGAAGAGTGTCCATGCAGCCTGTGCAATATCGTCAGCCAGCTTCTCAATCGCCCATGTGCCGCCAGCAGGGTCGACGACCTTACCAAGCGAGCTTTCTTCCTGCGCCATGATCTGCGTGTTGCGACCGATACGGCGCGCAAGGCCAGAGGCCAGACCGATAGCGTCTGTGAATGGGCGTAGGGTTACAATGTCTGCGCCGCCAACGCCTGCCGCAAAGCAGGATGCGGTGTTACGCAGCATGTTCACCCAAGGATCGCGCTGGGTCAGCATACGACGGGAGGAGACAGCCTGAAGTGTCATGGCCAGCGGCTCGCCGCCAAAGCTTTCCGTCACGCGGGACCAGAGACGACGCATGGCGCGCAGCTTTGCGATTTCCAGCGAGTAATCCGGGCCAACTGCGAGGCAGAAGAGAAGCGCATTATTCGCCTCTTCCAGCGACAGGCCTGCATCCATCAGCGTGCGCAGATAGGTGACGCCGCTTGCCAGCGCAAAGGCCAGTTCCTGAGCTTCAGATCCGCCAGTCTCATGTGCCGGGCGGCCATCTACGCGGATAAAGGTGGATGAAGCGAAGTCAGACGAAGCTGATTTCACGAACTCTGCGGTTTCAGCGAGCGCCGTATCGCAGGACACAGCCAGAGCGCCAGCGCGCGCGAGTTCGCCGATCGGGTCGATATTGAAGGCAATTTTCTGAGCGGCTTTGTCTTTGCCGTGCGCATCGCACCAGGCAACCATAAGCGCTGTACCTTCAAGGCCAAAACCTTCCTGGGCGGAATTGGAAAGTGCAAGCGGAGCAAGGTCCGTCATCACGCCATCCAGAAGGGTGGTGAGGTCGGCAACGGATTGCACAGCGGCACCATTCTGGCCGCTGGCATCAATACGCAATTCAATCGAGCTGACGCCGCGCTCCAGATCTTTCATCAGATCATCATGGGCTGCTTTCAGGTCCGGGTGAGCGACAACCTGACGGATATCCCATGGCAGATATGGGTCTTTGCGCGTGACAGGGCCGCGTACAAATGGGGTGTCGCCCGGAAGGCCGTTCGGGTCTTCTGCAGAGGCCCAATCGCTTTCACGGTAGAGCGGTTTAACAGTGATGCCATCACGGGTTTTGCGCTGAAGTGCTTCCGGCCCTTTTCCTTTGAGAGCCTTTTCCACGAGCGCCCGCCATTGGGCTTCCTCGGCCTGCGGAAATGCGGCGCTGAAACTGCTCAAAGTGTCATCAGCCATGAATGTCCCTCTCACGCTGCTGTATATGTTTTTTATGTGTGCAGGAGAAAGAGAGCGGAATGATGCAGGCGTCAAGTGTCAGCACGCCACACTTATACCAATGACGTAGCGGAAATCTGCTTTTAGCTCGGCTTTAACTTGTCGTGCTGGCCGCAATCGCCGGGGTTATTGCAGCAACGATAAGCGCTGTTTGTACCGCATCTATTGATTTCACAGCCGCCTTTGTTGGCAGGAAGTCTCCTTTTGCCAGACCTTTGATGCGCCGTGAGTTTGCCTTCAGTTCTTCTTTGTCGAAATTCTTTGAAAGTAGTTCTGTTCGCTGTGCGAGTGCGATAATCGCGCAATCGGCCACTTCAGGCTCGGCGCGATCAAACATGACCGCAGCGAGTCGCTCTTTCATCGCCGTTTCGGCGGTGGAATCGACCTCAGGAAAATTCGTCCAGCTGAAGATCAGAAATGATTTTTCTTCGGCGCGCAAAATACCCCGATCAACCAGAGTGTGGGCGAGCGTCGCTGCGAGATAGGACTTACCTGCAAGGAGAGTGACATAGGCTTCACCAGATTTGCCGCTGCCCTTTTTTACGATTTCAGCAAGGCAGTCATCCAGATAGGCATCACCCAACGGAGCTTCACTAATGATATTGATGCGCTTTGGTTTGTCGGGATGAACATCCAGCCTCTCAGCCAGGAAAAGCTCGGCCAGTGCGCCGCCCGCCAAAGCATACTCAACAAAATTGCCCTGCTGAGCGCCTGTATCATCTTTGCGGGACAGGAGCAGTAGGCTTTCAGGAATGTTGAGTGTCATGCGGTGCGGTTCCTTATGTTGAATTGTGTAGCTTCATTATAAAGCAAAATTATCGAAAAGCAATAAATATCAACCTGAGGCGGAAACGTCCTCGTGTGGGCGCGATGTTTCAACGCAGGTGCATATGGGTGCTTGACTGAGATTGAGAATTATTCTCAACTAAAGTTCTGACGGACTTCGGCTCTGAAAGGATACATCATGGAAAGCGATTGGAATGCCCGCGGAGATATGGCTCAGACAGAGCGCCTAAGGGAATGGCTTGAAAGCCAGAATTCAGTGCTGAGTTTCTGGATGGACAGACTGGTGGAAGACGGAAATGCCGACATGCTGACACGCCTTGAGGGCCATCAACGTGAGCTGGAAGGCTTGCTCGGCCAGCTTAGCTGACATCAATTTTCCCGGAAATTCGGATAAGCGCCTCGGTAAAGTGAGGCTTTGGCAAATCATCTTTCGAAATGGCGCCGCTGAAGAGATGATACTCCTCTGACGTATCAAAATCGGCTGGGATCATCCCTGAGAAGAGGATGATTGGGCCTTTGTATATTTCGCTTACAAGCTCTGCGTTCCGGGTCGGCGATCTGTCGTCTGAAAGGCGTCCGTCCAGCAGAAGAAGGTCGAAATCGCGAGTTTTCAGAATGTCCGCGGCTTCGTCTATGGATTGCACGGTCAACACGTCGAACAGTGCTTTGCCTGATCGGTTTGCATAGAGTGTGACGAGTTTCGAAAACGCCACATGATCATCAATCAGAAGCACCCGTAATTCAGGTAAGCTATCCTCAGATAAACTTTCTGCCTCCATCTGAGCGTCCCTTAAAAGTCGAATGCCATTGCGAAACGTGCTCCATCTTCATAGCTGGAATCCACGTACAGTTCGGCTCCGTGTATATTGCTAATCTTTCTACACAGTGAAAGTCCGACGCCCGCGCCAGGAATATCTGTATTTTGGTGCAGGCGTTTGAATGGTTCGAAAACCGTGCGCATAGCGTGGCGCGGAATGCCTTGTCCGTTATCGTCGACGAAGACGCGAACCTTGCGTTCAGCAATATCGGTTTCGGCGTGCACTCTTATGACCAGATTTTCGACTTCTGCGTACTTGCAGGCATTTGAGAGCAGGTTCTGGAAAAGCTGGATTAACAGGCTGGAATTGCCATTCACGATAGGCAGTTTTTCTATGGTCAGCTTCGCATCCAGCTCTGTGAGTGCGCTTGTAACCTGATCGGCAGCAGCCAACGCAACATCTGTCAGATCAACTGGCTTCAGTTCGATCGTCTGACTGTCCAGACGGAACAGATCGTAAAGGTCAGAGACCATTTCGCGCATACGCGCCAGACCTTTTTCCACTTCTTCCAGATGGGAATTGGCCTCTTCATTCAGAGTGATGTCCTGAACGTCCAATTCGCTGCGTAGCAATTCTGCAAACAGAGCTGAATTGCGCAGCGGTGCTTGCAGGTCGTGTGCAGCGACGAATGCAAATTCGGAAAGGCTCTGGTTGAGCCGGGCGAGTTCTGCTTCCGTCTGCTTCTGTTCGGTGATGTCACTTACAAACACCAGAAGGCGTGGATTTTCGGGGTCCGAAAGAATGGGAATGCGGTCAGATGACTTCCAGCGCGTTTCGCCGAGCGGCCCGGTGAAGGAGGCGACAATATTGCGCTCTGCCACGCCATTGGCAAATGTCAGATTATCGGCAGCCTGCATGTTCTCCGCATCCTCCGGGAAGTATCGGGCGAGCGGCTGGCCTTCAATTTCGCGGGTATTGGATGCTTTGACATAGCTGGCAGCGGCAGCATTGGCGCGGATGACATGGTTCTGATTGTCCTTGAACCAGATACGGGCAGGCAGATGGTCCAGAACGGCGCGCAGGTCCTCACTCTGTTCGCGTTCACGCTTGAACGCAGCTTCCAGATCCAGAGCGTTGCCGATTTTTAGCGCGATCATGGAGATCAGGTTTTTCTGCCATGACTGGAACTGCTGCGGCATCGTCTGCCCGCTGGCAAAACTCACTGCACCATCCAGATGACCGCCACGATAGACCGGTGCACCGATGAAGGATTTGAACATGGTGTTCGGGCTTGTCGCGCAGACGGAAATATCCGGTGCGTTGAGGTCGGGAATGGCGACCACGTTTTTGCTCTCGACGACGAGCGCGCACATCATGTTGTTCAGCGGTACAGTTACGCCCGGCTGCAGCATATCAGTGTCGCCGAACACTTCGCGCGGCGTGTAATTTTCACCGTCAATCTGGGCGCAGAAGCCGTGAGACATGCCCAGAGCTTTGGTACCGATTTCCAGCGATTCTCTGATATATGAAGATGGGTTGGTTGCGGCGACGGGGGCCAGGCTCGCAATTTGTTCCAGCGTCCGCTGAAACGTGACCCTGTCGGTGATCGGATAAAAGCTGACCGTAAGCGTGTTGTCGTCAAACCGCACGAAAGTGCCGTCGAACCAGTCATTCAGCCCATCTTTGGTGTAATGGATTTCCCGGTGAATGGATTCACCGGTCTCCATCACGGTGAGATAGTCATCGAAATGTGGGTCATCTCTGAGGCCGGGGAAGCATTGCAAAATGGTGGAACCAACCAGATCGGCGGGCGTGTAACCGTTTATCCGTTCGTTGGCCCGGTTCGCGGCAGTGATCATGAAATCCACGATCTCGCCGTCTTTGTGGACAGGAGAGAAGCTCATAAAGCCAACGTCGGTCGAATCCAGAATAACCTGGTGCAGCTTGGCGGCGCGTCGTTGTTCAGCTCTGTGCTTTTTGGCTCTGCTTTCGGCGACCTGGCTTTCGAACATGCCCTGAACAATGCTGGCCATGCTTTGCAGTCGCTGGCGGTCACGCGATGTGAATTCGCGAGGTTCGTTGTCCATGACACAGAGAGCGCCAAAGGCATGGCCTTCTGAAGTGATTATAGGAGCGCCGGCATAAAACCTGATGTGCGTTTCGCCTGTCACCAGAGGATTTTTCTGAAATCGGGGATCCTTCAGAGTGTCTTCAACAACCAGAACGCGGGTCTGCAGAATGGAATGATCGCAAAAGGCGGATTCGCGCGGAATTGCGTGGATATGTTCCAAGCCAATATTTGCTTTGAATATCTGTTCTTTGTGGTCGACCAGAGTGACCAGTGCGATCGGCGTTTCGAAGATGCCTCGGGCCAGAGCGGCAATGTTTTCAAAACGCGCATCCGGCGTCGGATCCAGCAATCCTGAATCCTGCAGTGCGTTCAACCTGACGGGCTCTGGAGACAGTCCGGTCACAACACTAAACTCCGACGCAAACCTGTTCTGCGCATACTATCCGATCACACTCACCGTTTGACCGGAATGTGACATACAGGTCTGTAACTATCGTCAGAGCCGATTGGCAAAACTAGCCGTTAAAATTTTCCATTCTGAAACTTTTGGTATGGGGTGTTTTTTCTAGACCTGCCGCGACGTCAGCCTTGCGAAGACCATCGAGCGAGTTAGTTTCAGGTAAAGACAGTCTAAAACAGACATCCCGAAGGAAACGCCCATGACAGTGCCTGCTATTTTCAAGAATATGCGTCTGCCGATTATCGGTTCACCGCTTTTCATTGTTTCGCAGCCAGAACTGGTGATCGCGCAATGTAAGGCAGGAATTGTTGGATCTTTCCCGGCGCTGAATGCGCGCCCGACAAGCCTTCTGGATGAATGGCTGGATCAGATCACTTCGGAGCTGGACAGCTATAATCGCGCAAATCCGGATCGCCCGGCTGCGCCGTTCGCCGTGAACCAGATTGTCCATAAATCCAACGACCGTCTCGATCATGATGTGGAAATGTGCGTGAAGTACAAAGTGCCATTCGTGATCACCTCTCTCGGTGCGCGTGAGGAGGTCAATCAGGCCATTCACTCTTATGGCGGCATTGTCATGCACGACATCATCAATGTCGTATTTGCACATAAGGCGCTGGAAAAAGGCGCTGACGGTCTGATCGCCGTATGCGCGGGCGCAGGCGGACACGCTGGTAAGCTGTCACCCTTTGCGCTTATTCAGGAAATCCGCGAATTCTTCGATGGCCCGCTGGCGCTTTCTGGTTCCATCGCCAATGGCGGCGCAGTTGCGGCGGCGCAGGCTATGGGCGCTGACTTTGCCTATATGGGCTCTGCCTTCATCGCATGTGACGAGGCCGTCGCGGACGATGGCTATAAGAATATGATCGTCGACAGCGCGGCTAAAGACATTGTTTATTCCAACCTGTTTACCGGTGTTCACGGCAACTATCTGGCACCATCCATCGCCAAGGCTGGCATGGACCCGAATGACCTGCCGGAAAGTGATCCGTCCAAGATGAATTTCGGGTCTGGCGGCAATCAGAAATCCAAAGCCTGGAAAGATATCTGGGGCTGCGGTCAGGGCATTGGCGCGATTAAATCCCGTGGTCCGGTATCTGTTTATGTTGATAAGCTGGAAGCTGAATATCGTGGCGCGATTGCGGCGCTGTCTCGCGGTGAAGCCTTCGATCTCAAGGCGCTCATGCGGGCTGCTGAATAAACTTATCCAACCTTGAATAACTGACCACAAGACTGCCGCTCTTCAAAACTGAGGAGCGGTTTTCTAATGGCGGTCAGTGATTTTACGCCCAATCTCGAACTACCTTATCTGCTATCCAATCAGGCGCAGAAACACGTCACGCTGAATGAAAGTCTGCGGGCTCTGGATGGGCTATTGCAGCTCTCAGTGCAGGACCGTGATCTGGCCGCGCCGCCTTCAGATCCGCAGGAAGGCCGGCGATATCTCGTCGCCAGTGGTGCGACCGGTGACTGGACCGGGCACTCAGGCGAAATTGCGCTCTTCTCTGATACTGAATGGCTGTTCTTTGCGCCGCTCACAGGCTGGCGCGTCTGGGTGGAGGATGAAGCACTCCTTCTCGTCTTTGACGGAACGGTATGGATATCTTCCACCCCAAAAGCACTTCAGGACCTGACGCACATAGGTCTTGGCGCGACGGCCGATGAGGCTAATCCATTGCTGGCCAGATTGAATGCGACGCTATTCACCGCGAAGGACGTATCCAGCGGCGGAAGCGGAGATTTGCGGTTCAAGCTGAACAAAGAGGCGAGCGGAAATGTCCTCTCTCTTCTGTTCCAGACCGGCTATGCTTCGCGCGCTGAAGTGGGGCTTGTCGGGGATGATGACTTCGTCATTCGAACCTCAGCCGATGGAAGCGTTTTCACAGAAGCGCTCCGCCTTTCGCAAACCGATGGTATGGCCGAGTTTCCAGCTGGTCTGGCCTATGACAATGCGCTTTCAGGGCGGTTGGAGGCATCTAGTGTGCAGGGCGCGTTGGACGAGCTGGCGCTCATACCTGCCGCGCACAGCCAATATATCCGTGACCGAATTGGGCTTTCCTCGCCAAACGTTGTGCTTCGCAAGTATGTCGCTGGTGAGGACTGGCTCTCCAGCACGAGCGGGGCCAACAATAACTGGTATGCGGTCTGCTGGGCCGCCGAGTTGGGCTTGTTCTGCGCTGTCGCCGCGACCGGCACTGGCAATCGGGTCATGACGTCTGCAGATGGGATCAACTGGACGGCGCAGACCAGCGCATCGGATAATAGCTGGCGAACAATATGCTGGTCGCCAGAGCTGGGGCTTTTCTGTGCGCTTGCCAATTCCGGTACGGGCGACCGGGTGATGACCTCGCCTGATGGTGTGAACTGGACCAGCCGCACCAGTGCATCGGACAATAACTGGCTTGGCATATGCTGGTCCCCTGATCTTGGTCTTTTTTGCGGTGTTGCCGGGTCTGGTTCTGGCGATCGCGTGATGACGTCTCCTGATGGGATCAACTGGACGAGCCGGACAAGTGCCGCAGACAATAGCTGGCGATCTGTGTGCTGGTCAGCTGAGCTTGGTTTTTTCTGCGCCGTCGCCGCGACGGGCAGCGGAGATGGGGTGATGACCTCGCCTGACGGTATCGTCTGGACAACGCGTGCCAGCGCGTCCGATGAAAGCTGGCTTGGCGTGTGTTGGGCACCTGAACTCGGCCTGTTTTGCGCCGTGGCGACCTCTGGAACGGGCAGCCGCGTCATGACCTCACCTGATGGGGTGACATGGACGGCTCGCACGAGCGCGGCAGATAATGAATGGAGTTCTGTCTGCTGGTCTCCGGAATTGGGGCTCTTCTGTGCCGTGTCAGCGACCGGGAGTTCAGACAGGGTGATGAGCTCAGCTGATGGCGTGACCTGGTCGTTGGGTGTCAGTGCCTCTGATCGAAATTGGTGGGGTGTCAGCTGGTCACCAGAACTGGGTTTGTTCGCCGCGGTCGCGACGAACGGCTCAGGTGATCGCGCCATGACCTCTGTGTCCTCTCACAGTTACACCTATAGGAGCTGAGCATGTTTGCACTGAATGATCGTGTCGTGCGCGATGAACTGCGCGCGACAAGGGGCGCCGCTATTGTGGAGCTCGACCTTTCGAATGAGGAACCGCTCTACCGGCTCACCTATGATGAAGGCGGGCAGGGCTGGTGGCCGCAAAGCGCGTTGAGCGCTGAAATCGATGGGGGCGATGATGGAGAGTGAGTGGTTTGGCATGGCTGCCAGCGCAGCCGGTGGCGGTCTGTTCGGCGTAGTCGGAACCGTGCTTGGCCGTGTGGCCGGCTATTTCGAGACGCGTCAGCAAAATGAATTTGAGCAGGCGCGTTGGGTTTATGAAGCCGATATGGCGCGACTAACCATGCAGGCGCGTCAGGCTGAGGCCGAGATGGATATCCAGAAGGCGGACACAGAAGGGTCCTGGGAGGGACTACGAGCGAGCGTGGAAGCGGATGCCGCTTTGAATTCTGCCTATCCCTTTGTGGATGCGATCCGCGCACTGACGCGTCCGGCACTGACTCTGCTTTTATGGCTCATCACTGCGCTGGTATTCTTCAACGTTGGCGAAGCCCTGAAAGCCCGGATTGTCGAAACAGCGGTTTTTGCAGCCACGGCAGCAACGCTCTGGTGGTTCGGAGATCGCACAAGCCCGAGTGTTCGTGTCGGCGCACTTTAGCTGGCGTAGATTGCCCCTGTAAGAAGACAGGCTATCGCGACCAAAGAGGCGAAAATGCGAAGGCGCACATAGAGGATCGGGTAGGTGGTGTGAACATCAAAGGCGAGCAGGATGAGATATCCGGCTGCGAGAATGTACAGTGCAATTGGAAGCGTGACGCCTACACCGCCATTCAGCGGGTCACCGAATAATAGCCCGCTCACGCCCATTATGCTGCACACAGTCGCGATAAAGGCAGGTAGAATTGCCATAAACATGGTGAAGGAGGGCGCTTTTTCGCCCTCGTCTGCGAGGGCGGTGCCCCAGCGTGCGCCGCCGAGGAATGAGAAAATCACCCCGCCATAGATGAGCAGCACAAGAAGCGTCATTTGCCAAAGTGCGATAATGTTTTCTGACTCATCAATAAATAGAACGCCTGCCAGCTGCCATGGGCGAAGTGCGCCCCAGGCTGCGACGATAAACGGGATCAGGCCCGCAATGATCAGCAGTGAAACAAACTTGCCTGTGCGTTCAACCATGACAGTGCCCTGTTGCAAAAAACCTTAGTGTTTTATTGCACTGGCAAGGGCCTGGTTCCACCCTTCAACGTTGTGGTCGCGAAGTGTTGAAGACATTTTGGGTTCAAAACGAGCAGCGATCTGGCGTGCATCATGCCAGTCATCGAGGCTCATCCATCCAAGTTCGCCTGCCGCGAGAACGCCAGCGCCCAAAGCCGTCATTTCCGGATAGGCCGGCTTTTCAATCGGGCAGTCTGTGATGTCGGCGAGGAATTGCAGGAACCAGTCGTTTTCAGCCATGCCGCCATCGGCGCGCAGCACGTCTACGCTACACCCATCGCTTTCAAAGGCTTTGAGCAGATCGAGCGTCTGATAGGCCGCGGCTTCAAGCCCTGCGCGAACGATATGCGCGGCACGGCTACCGCGGCTGAGGCCTGAAATCTGGCCGCGCGCATCCGGCGCCCAATGCGGCGCGCCAAGCCCGGTAAAGGCCGGTACGAAATAAACCCCGCCATTGTCTTCCAGCTCTGCCGCCATGGCTTCGGTGTCTGCGGCGTGAGAGACTAGCCCCAGTTCGTCACGCAGCCATTTGACGACCGTGCCTGCATTGAAGATGGACCCTTCCAGCGCGAAATTCATACGGCCCTGAGCCTGAAATGCGCTAGTGGCCAGAAGTCTGTTCTGAGAGACAGGCAGTTCAGTGCCGGTATTGGCGACAAGAAATGCGCCCGTCCCATATGTGATTTTCGCTTCGCCCGGATTGATACACGCCTGGCCCACAAGCGCGGCCTGTTGGTCGCCAACCATGGACAAAACGGGAAGCGATTTTCCGAATACACTTTTGTCGGTTTCACCGAATTCGCCGCCTGTCGATGCAATGCTCGGCAGGACGGACCACGGCACGTTGAAAACTTTGCACAAATGCGTGGACCATGAGGATGCCGCCAGATCCATCAGCGCCGTGCGGCTGGCATTTGTCACATCGGTGGAGTGTTCGCGGCCAGAGGTCAGGCGCGAAAGCAGAAAACTATCGACTGTGCCGAATGCGGCGCGGTCTTCATCGGCTGCTTTTTGCGCTTCGGGATAGGTGTCGAGAATCCAGCGGATTTTCGTGGCGGAAAAGTATGGGTCGAGCAAAAGTCCGGAAAGCGCCTGAACTTCCTTTTCCTTACCTGCATCACGAAGCGGCTGACAGGCGGCTGCGGTACGCCGGTCCTGCCAGATGATGGCCGGGCCGAAAGTTTTGCCGGTTTTCTTATCCCAGACGAGTGTCGTCTCGCGTTGGTTTGCAATGCCGATGGCTGCGAAATTATCTACGCCGCCACATTCGGCGATCACGGCCTTGCAGACATTGAGTGTGGTGGACCAGATTTCCTCCGGATCCTGTTCGACCCATCCATCTTTGGGGAAGGTAAGCGGAATTTCGGCTTGTGCGCTGCCTCTGGGGTTTAGCTCGCGGTCAAACGCAATAGCGCGGGTTGAGGTGGTTCCCTCATCAATGACCAGAATAAATTCACTCAACACTTCTCTCCCGGATTGGGCGCCATAATCACGGGGAGAGTCGGATTCGGCAAGCCGCGCTTTCCGTTTCTGTGTCGGAAACAAAAACACCCGCCATTGGCGGGTGTTTCAGGTTTAATGGGTTAGTCTGTTTAGAAGGCGGCCTGCGCGCCCAGCATGAACACGTCTGTCGTCGCGTCACGGTCAGACCATGTGCTGCCATCGGGGAAGTTGCCGCCGGACACGAAGTTCAGAGGCGCGAACCCATCGACATGGATGTATTCGCCGAACAGGTTGAGGTTTTCACCCAGATAACGTGCATAGCCGAGAACGAGCTGGTTCTGGCGTTCCCATGGCGCGCCATCATCGCCTGCGATGAAGTTAGAGAATTCTGCAGAGACTGCAGAAATTCGGCGTCCGTTCGGCAGGTACTCGCCAAAGCCATAACGACCACCAACCGTGAATGCGCTGGTGCGTTGCGCTTCATACACGCTGAGTGGGTTAGTCGGGTCTGGAACGGCAGAGCCCGGCCATTCTTCCGTGGTGGAGGCAAACTCACCCAGAAATTCGATGTCGCCGAAATTCAGACGGCTATATACCGAGTATGCCGGGTTGTTTTCCGTGCACGGATTGAAGTGGAAAACCGGATAGGCCTGACAGTAAGCTGAACCATGCGTGTAGCTCGCGCCGAACATGCCCTGGCTGTTTTCACCGAACGGCATTGTATAGCGGGCATCTACAGCGAAGTTGTTCACGCGGGATGGAACGTTTGTGTCATTGACTGGCGTGTTGTGAGCGCGGAACTGAGCGCCGCCCTGAATAGCCATAGCTCGCAGCATGAGACCATCACGAATATATCCAAACTCAGCGCCGTAAGCGAGGCCAGAGAAGGCGTGCCAGTTGGTGGAGTTGGTGAATGGGCTGACGGTGTCATTGAGGCCGAATGGCGTATCGAGTTTACCGATCGCCGCAAAGAATGGTGAACGATCAAGGTCGCCAAAGAGCAGATATGCACGGCGGCCCACGAACTAGTTGCGGGTTGTCGCGACGATTGTGCCTGATCCGAAATTCTGTTCCGGCGCATACAGCATTTCGATATATGCGGTGATCCAGTCATTCACCTGTGCGGTGACGGCAATATTGGCGGAATGGATGAGCGCTTCAGACACGTCGCCGCCAATCTGGTTGGCAGATGTCGGGTTACGCATCAGATAGCCAAATTTGTCGTCGGTATTGCTGTTCTGATAGTTTGCGATCGCAATAACCTGACCAGACAGGGTGAGCGAACTTGTCAGCTCATCGTCCTGGCGCGCCTGCAATTGCAGGACGGGCTTCGTGTTCACGTCTTCAGCGTGGTCGAGCACACGGAAGGAATAGTCTACATTGGTAGAGACAAAGCCCGTTTCGTTTGTCGCCGCCGCTTCGACGGATGTTTCCGGAACGCGGATAAGATCCGTTTCTGCACGGAGTTCTTCGACTTCCTGACGCAGTTCGCGGTTCTGTTGTTCCAGCCGTTCAAGGCGTTCCAGCAATTCTTCATTGGAAATGCTCTGAGCGAGAGCAGGAGTGGTGCTGAGCGCAAGACAAGATACACCTGCGGCCAACACGAAAGCTCGTGTAAGATTCATGATTTTCAATCCCCGTTCTTTTCAAAGCATGCTTCTTCTGACCGTCGCGCGCGCCTGCGATTCCGGTCGGCATGACTGAACGAGTACAGGTTTCAGGAATTTCTGAATCAAGTGTTTACAGAAAAGCCCCGAATTTGGGGCTTTTCACAATAAACAGGGCCTTAAGCGCTGAAAGACGTTTACGTTTGCTGCTTTTCCGCGACCCATTCTTCGACGAGTTCTTCCAGAATGGCCATCGGAACTGCGCCATTTCTGAGCACCACATCGTGGAATTCCGCGATCTCAAAGGCCTCGCCAAGTTCTGCGCGGGCATATTCGCGAAGCTCCAGAATTTTCAGCATTCCGATCTTATAAGCAGTCGCCTGACCCGGCATGACGATATAGCGCTCAATGGCTTTGCGGCAGTCACCTTCCGGGTTTGGCGTGTTGGTCAGCAGATAGTCAATCGCTTCCTCACGGGTCCAGCCAAGATCATGAATGCCTGTGTCCACAACCAGACGCGCAGCACGCCAGAGCTCCATAGCCAGGCGTCCAAAGTCAGAATACGGGTCCTCATAAAAGCCGAACTCCACCGGGAAGTATTCTGAATACAGGCCCCAGCCCTCTGAATAGGCCGTATAGCCGCTAAAGCGACGGAAGCTTGGAAGCTGGGTCATCTCCTGTTGGATGGCGATCTGCATATGGTGGCCCGGAATGCCTTCATGATAGGCGAGCGCTTCCATCTGATAGATCGGCATATCCCCCATATTATAGAGGTTCGCATAATAAGTGCCGGGGCGTGACCCATCTGGTGCAGGGCGGGAATAGAATGCTTTACCTGCAGATTGTTCGCGGAACGGTTCGACCGCTTTCACAATCATGCTCGCTTCGGGGAAGGTGTGGAACATGGCCGGCAGGGCTTCGCGCATCGTATCGATCATCGCCGTCGCTTCAGACAGATAACGTTCCCGTCCTTCGGCTGTATTCGGATAGAAGAATTGTGGGTCTGTGCGCGTGAAGTCGAAAAATTCCTGCAGGCTGCCCTCAAAGCCGACTTCGGTCATGATGGCTTCCATCTCACCGTGAATGCGTTCCATTTCGCTGAGGCCCAGTGCGTGAATGTCCGCCGCTGAAAGCTGAGTGGTGGTCATGCGCTCCAGTCGGGAGGCGTAATACCCCTCCGGATCCGGGAAGCGCCACACACCGTCATCCGTCGTGGCATTTTGCTGGTCCGCCTCAATAAAGCTGATCAGTTCCATATAGGCCGGGCCAACGGAATCGATCAGTGCGGCTTCGGCGCCAAGAAGCAGCGCGTCGCGCTGTTCTTCTGTAATTTCGCCATCTTCCAGCAGCGCGGTGACCTTGCTTCGGAAGTCACCCATGAGCGGGCTGTCGGTCATGGTTTCGGTTTCGCCAAATGGGTAGCCGGTCAGCACATTCATCGCATCGTTCAGGACGTAGGGATAAACAAAGGCCGGTGGACGAATGCCGAGTTCTGCCGACGCCTGCGCATTCGCGATTTGCTGGCTCATATAGGCATGAACACCATTGAGTCGACCAATATAGGCCTCAGCCGCTTCAAGTGAGCGGATCTGGTGCTGGTTGATGAGGAAGGCTGGTACTTCGCTCTGAGCGCCATTCATCTGGTCGAACGTATAGCCGTAATTCCGATAAGGCAGACCATTGCGAGACTGTTCATAGCGGTATTCAAACAGGCGGTAGGAGAGCTGTGTGTCTGCATCCAACAGGTCAAAATCAAACTCGGCGACCATTTCCTCATAGGCGGCTTCTGTGAGCGCGAAGGTTTCCAGCGCGTTCTCGTCTGAAACGTCATTCCACTCATCCATGCGTTCCGAACGTCCCATCCGGGTCAGGGATTGAGGCGACCGGAGCAGCATTGCCTCATACTGGTCTTCAAACCATGCGTTCAGGCGAGCGCTTTCTGCTGCGATGCTGGCTTCGTCGGCGGCGGTGATCGCGGCGGTTTCAACGGCTGGAGCCGTTTCGACTGCGCTTTGAGTAGAGCAGGCGGTTAGCGGTAGAATGATCGCAAGTGCGGTAAGTGTCTTTTTCATAAGCCCCCCAATTGGACTGAATCAGATTTAACAGCATAAAGTTGGCACATTCCGGGGGCTTTCCGCCAGTCCGGATGATCTGAACAGGGAGGCTGATATGCGGGCCGCATTTTTTCTGACAGCAATTCTGGCAAGTTCATCATTGATGATGGCGTCAGCCGGGCCAGACGATTTTCATCCGGGCACGGTGATTGAGGGCTATGGCAATATTGCGAGCGTAGAAGACCCACGGCTGTCGAGTGAGACTGAATTTCACATTGCATATGATGTCGCCAGCGCGGCTGAAGAGGGGGCGGTCAGTCGCAGCTTTGTGACGCCTGCGCGTTTCCTGAATATGCATGTGGACGCAGGCGTTCCGGCAGAAAATATCCACCTTGCGGTGGTCGTTCATGGTGGCGCTTTTAAAGACCTTTTGAATGACGAGGCCTATGGCGCTGAGAACCCGAACGGGCCTTTAATAGCACAGCTGATTGATGCCGGCGTGACCTTTGAACTGTGCGGTCAGACGGCCGCCTATCGCGATGTGAGTGCGGAAGACCTGTTGCCTAGGGTAACGATTTCGCTCTCAGCGATGACGTCACACGCGCTTTTGCAGCAGCAGGGCTACACACTTAACCCGTTCTGATAGGGGCTTCTTCCGGGCGGATATGTTTTTATGTGCTTAATTTAAAGGCGCATATATATGCTAAAGTTCGCATAAGACCGACAGGAAAAAGGGAAGCCTTGGCCTCCCTTAAGTGTATTGTTTTTATGTGATTTTAGTAGGCACCGAAGTCGCGGCCAAGTGTGGGGGACAGGATGACGGGGCGCGAACCTCGGTGCCATTTGATATATATTTAGCATTTTGCCCAAAAAATATCAAGCTTCGCATAAAAATATTGCACAATTTAAGGATGATTTTTTCGAGGTGTGTAACTAGCGACCTGAAATTGTTCAGAATATTCTGAATCCGGACAAAAATTAATTTCTATTCTTCTGGGGAATTAACAATATTCCAATGGGGAATTCCCTCTCTGCGTGTGGAATCAGCATGCGATTTTCGACTCACTGATGCAAAAAAACGCCCGAATCTTTCGATCGGGCGTTTTGAAAACCGTCTCGTTAAGGTGAGAGCTTATTCCGCTTCGGCCTTCACGCTTGCGATCCAGTTATCAACTCGAACTTCGAGCAGGTGGAGTGGAAGGCTGCCGCCGCCGAGAAGGGCATCGTGGAATCCACGAATGTCGAAATCCTCGCCGAGTTCTTCCTCCGCATTCTTACGCAAATCCTGAATGAAGATCATGCCGACCTTATAGCCGGTCGCCTGGCCTGGCATGACCAGATAGCGTTGGATTTCAGACAGTGCCTGAGCTGAGGTGATGGCCGAGTTCGCTTCGAAATATTCAACACCTTGTTCGCGGGTCCAGCCGCGCGCGTGCATGCCCGTATCTACAACGAGGCGTATGGCGCGCCACATTTCAGAGCCAAGGCGACCAAACTCAGAGAGCGGATCTTCATAGGTGCCCGGTATCTCTGTAGCCAGCCATTCTGAATAGAGCGCCCAGCCCTCAGTATAGGCACCAAAGAATTGCTGTGTACGGAATTGAGGAATGTCCGTCAGCTCCTGTGAAATCGCGATCTGCATATGGTGGCCCGGAATGGCCTCGTGATACGCAATCACCTCGATTTCACGCTTCGGCATAGCCGTCATGTCAGAAAGGTGAGCGTAATACGTGCCCGGACGGGAGCCATCCAGAGATGGCGGGAAATAGTGCTGAGCCGCACCATCCTGCTCGCGGAAGGATTCAACCCGGCGCACAACCACGTCTGCTTCTGGCAGAATGCCGAAGAATTCCGGGATGTGCGTGCGGATATTGTCGATGTCTGCTGTGGCCGCATCGATATAGCCCTGACGACCTTCATCGGTGTTCGGGAAGTAGAGGCGTTCATCATCCTTGGTTTCGCGAAGGAAGACGAAGAACTCCTGAAGGCTGCCTTCAAAACCGAACTCATCTTTGATTGCGATCATATCTTCACGAAGACGTTCAACTTCGGCGAGACCCAGTTCGTGGATCTCGTCCGCCGTCATGTCGGTGGTGGTGTGATATGAAAGCAGATATTCGTAAAAGGCCTGCCCATTTGGAATGGCGGTCAGGCTGAAGGAGTCTTCAGTGTTCGCAATGTCCTCATCGAACCAGCTGATAAGCGTCTGATAGCTGGTCAGGAAGTCGCCCATGAGCGCGGCTTCGGCCTCTGCGAGCAGTTCATCGGCGCGCTCCTGTGAGATGGTTTCGGCCTCAACAAGGCCCTGGATTTTGGTTTTCAGGTCAGCCCAGAGCGCTGAATCTTCACCTTCAGTGAAGGGCGCGCCTGTGATGATGGCTTCAGCCTGGTTCTGGGATTCCTCATAAGCAAATCCCGGTGCGCGAATGCCCATATCGGCGGCCATTTGTGCGTTGCCGAGCAGTGTGCTGAGCTCGCCAGCAAAGCCATTAATGCGCGAAATATAGTTTGCGACGTCTTCTTCTGTCTCAACATTCTGATAGTTGATCAGGAATTGAGCTGGCCAGGCCTGTGCCTCAGACATCTGGTCGAAGACATAGAAATGGTGGCGCCATTCATAGGATTTCTCGCCCATATCCTGAATGTAGAACCAGAGGTCATAAGACAGCTTAGATTCTTCATCCAGCATGTCGTAATCGAACTCGGCTTCAAGCGCGGCGGTTGCCGCGCGCGCCCATTCCAGCTGTTCCAGCCATGTTTCAAAAGAGCGGTCGTCAACCTGATCGGCCAGTTCCGGGCGCCCCATAATGGTCAGCGTCTCCGGGCTGAACATAAGCTGTTCTTCATATTTCGCGTCAAACCATTCGGTCAGGCGCGCAGACTCTGCAGCGATTTGTTCTGGCGTGACTGCAGAAGCTTCGCTCGTGGTTGGGTCTGAAGAGGCGGGCGTGCCCGACTGGCCGCAGGCGGCGAGCGTCAGCGCAGCGGCTGAAGCAAGAAGAAGATTGCGCATGAGAGATCGTCGCTTTCGCTTGGGTTGAAAAACTATCCCATTAAAACGGCGTAATCGGGCACTGGGAAGCCCGAAAATATCGAATTTTGATAAAATCTCTCATTTGCCAAATCGGTTTGACGCGCGCTAACTAGCCCGATGAAACGCTGTCTCCTGCATGCCAATGTGTATGACCGTCGCCGCGAAACGCTTAAGGCCTTCGCTGATCGTATCCAGTTTATTCTCTTTACCCCTGAGGGTGAGTTCAAAGACGCGCAGTCTGGTGAGGTTCTGGAAACACCGGCCCCGAATATCGTGTTCGGAAGCATTGAGGCCTGGTTGGGTGGACATGGTCGCACATTCCACAAGGCTATCATGGAGGCGGGTGAGCTCGACTGGTTTCAGTCTGCCGCGGCGGGCGTTGATAACCCGGCGCTGAGCGCCATTAGCGCAAAAGCGGGTGTCTACACTACTAATCACCGACAGTCTGAGCCGATGGCCGAATGGGTTATCTGGCATGCGCTGGATTGGGTAAAACGCGGACCAGAGCATCGCGCCAATCAGGCGGCAGGCCAATGGAAAGCGCTCGATCAGCGCGAAATTGCGGGCTCGAAATGGCTGATTGTCGGCTATGGCGCGATTGGTGTCTCTGTCGGCGCGCGCGTTCAGGCGATGGGTGGTCATGTCACGGGTCTTAAGCGCACGGCAAGACCAGCGGAAAACGCTGATATTATCCGGCCATTGAGCGAGCTGCACGACGCGTTGGGCGAAGCCGACATCGTTATGCTGTCTATGCCGCATACGCCAGAAACCGAGGATATAGCTAACGACGCGTTCTTCTTGGCCATGAAAGACGGCGCGCTGTTTATTAACATTGGTCGCGGAAAGCTGGTTGATGAAAACGCGCTGCTCGCGGCGCTCGATTCCGGTAAACCGGGCTATGCTGTGCTGGACGTTGTTCGCGAAGAACCTTTGCCGGAAGGCAGTCCGCTCTGGCGGCATCCAAAGATCACAATCACCCCGCATGACAGCCCTCAGACGCAGGAAACCGTGTATCGCGGTGATCTGACATTCATTGAGAATCTGGAGCGGTATATGGCGGGTGAAGAGCTTCTCCACATCTATACGCCCTGAGGTCTGCTGAATTCTGCTCCGGCCCGGCAAATATTGCCGGTTCGCCTCAAATCTTAAGCGCTTTGTTAACCTTTTATTCGGATTGGTTAACAGTAGAGGATTCCGGAGTAAGATTCCATGACTGGCGCTGAAGTGCTCGATATCGGCAGGGACGCCCTTTGGACAACAGTGGTGATGGCGGCACCCGCTATGATCATTGGTCTTGTCGTGGGCGTTGGCATTGCGTTGATTCAGGCGCTGACGCAGGTCCAGGAAATGACGCTCGTTTTCGTCCCTAAAATCATAGCGATCTTCCTCGCGCTTCTCATCTTCTTTCCAATTATGGGCGGGCTGATTGCGGTGTTCGCGCAGGATGTCTTCGCCCGAATAGCCAGTATGTGAGGGGGCGTTTGGAACAACTCCTCCCATATGTCTGGTCTGGCGCGCTTCTATTCGCCCGTTTAGGTTCAGTTCTGATGCTGGCGCCCGGATGGGGAGAAACGGCTGTACCGGCGCGTTTCCGGCTATCGGCTGCGCTTCTGGCCGTTTTTGCGCTGGCGCCCGGACTAATGGGCGAATTGCCGTCACAGCCCGCGGGCTTTGGTGAGGCTCTGTTTCTGGTGATCGGCGAGATCATGATCGGCCTAATGCTTGGCGCGGCCGCGCGTATGTTCATGGCCGCTGCAGCAATTGCCGGGCAGGTTACAGCTATGCATACCGGTCTTGGCTTTGCCATGCAGATGGACCCGGGCCAGCAGGCGCAGGGCAACGTGCTTGGTGCGTTCTTCTCTATGATGGCGATTGTGCTGGTCTTTGCCGCAGGCGTTCATCGCTGGATGCTGGAGGGCGCGGTGCAGAGCTATACGCTTTTCCCGCCGGGGGAGTATCCAAGTTGGGCAGATGTCGCTGAGTATGGGGTGACCGCTTTCACTGAAACCTTCCGTCTGGGCCTGCAGATCGCAGCGCCAGCCATTGCCTTCGGCCTGATCTTCAATCTGGCGCTGGGCCTTGCTGCGCGCCTTATTCCGCAGATCCAGATTTTCTTCATCGCCCTGCCAAGCTCCATCATGCTTGGCATGGTCGTCGTTATGATTGGAATGGGCGCAGGCTTTACCGCCTGGCTGAATGGCTTTGACCATTTCCTTGTCACGGGGAGACCCGGCTAATGGCAGAGGAGCAGGATAAGAGTCAGAAGACAGAAGAACCCACACAGAAACGGTTAGACGATGCCCGAAAGAAAGGTGACGCCGTTCGAAGCCAGGATGTGCCGATCTGGTTTATGATGCTGGCCATCGCGCTGCTTATCGCTGCGTCCGGGCCGATCATGCGCATGATTGCGCGCCCTCTGGTCAGTCTTCTGGATCACCCACACGCTTTCCGTCTTGAAGATGGCGGCGCCATGCAGCTGACCGAAGCGCTTGTCTGGTCCATCGCGCCGCCCGCTGCGATTGTTTTCAGTATCCTCACCTTTGCCGCCCTGACAGGACACCTCATCCAGAACCGTCCGGCCTGGACGTTCGAGAAGATGAAGCCCAAGCTTTCCAAGCTCAGCCCGATGGAAGGGTTGAAGCGTATTCTGGGCCCGCAAGGCTGGATGAACCTTTTCAAATCCATTCTGAAGCTCGGGGCGATTGCGGGCGCGCTGCTATATGCCGTCTGGCCGGATATCTCTCTCATTGAACGTGCTGGCGCGATGGAACTCGCCATGCTGGCCGGGGCGCTTCAAAGCATCGCTGGCCGGTTGCTGATCGCGACCCTGTTCGTTGTCGGCATTATCGCGGCGATCGATTATCTGTTTCAGAAACAGCAATTCGACGAGCGCATGAAAATGTCCCGTCAGGAAATCAAGGACGAGCACAAACAGTCTGAAGGTGACCCGCAGGTCAAAGCGAAAATCCGTCAGTTGCGCATGGAGAAATCCCGTCGCCGCATGATGGCGGCAGTGCCTGAAGCCAGTGTGATCGTCACCAACCCGACCCATTACTCCGTCGCTCTGAAATATGATGATGACACGCCTGCGCCGAAGGTTATCGCCAAAGGTGTAGACGACCTTGCCCTGCGTATTCGCGAGATCGCCGAGGAGCACGATATTCCTCTGGTCGAGAACCCGCCGCTCGCGCGCGCGCTCTATGCGCGTGTTGAGGTGGATGAGACTATTCCGCGTGAACACTATGAAGCCGTGGCGAAGATTATCAGCTTCGTTATGCGCGCCAAGAAATCCAGATGGTGAGCCAGACGCCCGCCATGACGTGCCGAACCCCGAATCGTGACACTATAGGTGTCTATCTAGAAGAGTATCCGCAATGACAAACGCCGTAGATGCTAAAGCCGATATGAAGACCACATCGGACCTGCCGGATGATACCACAGAGCCAACATCAGGTGGCCTGGACCTCTTTCAGGGGCTGTTCTGGCTCTCACTCATGATTGCAGTCGTGGCCGCCTGTGTCGCGATCATCATTCCAGATGCCGTCGGTCAGACAGGGCCAGTCCTGCTGATTGCGCTGGCCTCTGGTGGTATGGTGTTCCTCGTTTGGGTGCTGCGCGGTGCCGGGCGTCGACTGGGACTTTTCCCGGCGCGCGGTGTGACTGAGGCCGCGGCTTCGGTGAAAAAACAGCCTTATGCGTGGATCAATGCGCTCGATGAAGCCGTCATCATCACGGAAAAGGGCGGCGGGGCTGTATCTGCGAATGCGGCTTATCTTGAGATTATGCGCGATGTGGGCGTTTCAAATGAGGCCGAACGCGCGCTGACGGTTGACCGTCTGCTTGGGGCTAATCCGGGCCTTAGTGCGCCTATTTATCGTCTGTCACGTGCGGCCAATGCTGGCGAGGCGCGTCATGAAATTCTTCCAGCCATCGCTTTTGGCTCTGAAAATGTGCCGGTCCAGTTTGAAGCGACTGTTTCGCCACTTGAGCATGGACGTACACTCTGGCGTCTGCGCCGCCTTGCCGGCATGAGCGAAGCGCTTGGCGCGGCAGATGCCCGTGCGCTCTTTATTGAGGAAGCGCCGCTCGGCTTTTATGTCGCCCGCGCTAATGGTCAGGTCACCTATATGAATAGCTGGCTGCGCAATTTCCTCGGCCTGCCAGACCAGCTGGGCGATTTGAAAGTCGAAGATATTCTGCGTCCGGAATCTGTGAAGATTTTCCGCCGCGACAAGAAATCCAGCCAGCCGCTCTGGCTCGACATGTTCTTCCGCGCCCGCGACGGTGTGGAAACGCAGATGCAAACGGTCACCACATGGAGCAGCAAGGGTGTGGATTCTGTATCCCGCTCAATCGTGCTTGTGCCATCTATCGCAAAGACGAGCGCGAAAGACCGGCTCACGGCCATGTCTTCATCGCGGCCACCGCGTGATGAACATGATCCGTTGTTCGAAGATGCGCCTTTCGGTGTGGCGCGTCTTGAGGGGGACAGCATTTCGTCAGCCTGCATTATTGATGCGAACCGCGCGCTGGTGGAGATTACCGACGGTAAGGCCTTTCCGGGCGGTAAGTTTTCTGACCTGTTCACCACACAGGATGAAGGCGTCAGCCTGAATGACCTTCTCCTTTCAGCAGTGGATGGTTCCGTTCAGCTGCAGACCAACAGCGATAAAAAACATGCTGTGAATGTCTTCATTACGCTGGATGCCTCCGGGCGCCCGGCTATGGCATATGCCATCGATACGTCTGAGGAATCGCAGCTGAAGGATCGTCTGGCGCATTCTGAGAAGATGCAGGCGGTCGGCACGCTTGCGGGCGGTGTCGCGCATGACTTCAACAACATGCTGACGGCCGTGATGGGCTATACAGACAATTTGCTCGCGCGACATCCGGTAGGCGACCCAAGCTTTGATGACCTGCAGCAGATTTCGGAACTGTCCCAGCGCTCTGCTGAGCTTGTGAAAATGCTGCTGGCCTTCTCCCGCCAGCAAACCTTCAAGCGTGAGATGCTGAACGTTTCGAACGTTCTGAACGAGCTGAATTACCTCATTCGTCCGCTGCTGGATGAGCGCGTCACGCTGAAACTACGTCATGGCCGTGATCTGCCAATGATCCGCGCGGATAAAGGCCAGCTTGAGAACGCGATCATCAATCTGGCTGTAAATGCACGTGATGCCATGGTTGAAAAGGGCGGTGGTGTACTGACCATTTCCACCAGCAAGGCGACAGAAGAGAACGCCCATGAGAAGGGCTTCCAATTCGTTCAGGACGGCGATTATCTCTGCATCGAAATTGCAGATAACGGTACGGGCATGCCGCCAGAAGTGATGGAGAATATCTTCGAACCATTCTTCACCACAAAAGAGCAGGGCAAGGGAACGGGCCTTGGCCTCGCGACCGTTTACGGCATTGTGAAACAGTCCGGCGGCTATATCTGCCCGGCGAGTAAGGTTGGAGAAGGCACCAGCTTCTTTATCTATCTTCCAGCGCTCTCTGCCGAAGAAGTTGAGAAAGAGCAGGAGAGCCAGGAGCCAGAACAGGCGCAGGGCAATAAAGCGCCGCGCGATCTGGCTGGCCGTGGTCTGATCATGCTGGTTGAGGATGAAGACGGCGTGCGCAATATCGCGGTCTCTACGCTTCAGGCCCGCGGCTATGAGGTGATTTCAGCGGCCGATGGCGAGGAAGCCCTTGAGCTGATTATCGAACATCAGGGCGAAATTGATCTTCTGATCTCTGACGTCATCCTGCCGGGTATTGATGGGCCGAACCTTCTGAAAATGGCACGTGAGTATCTGGGCGATGCGCGGGTTATGTTTATCTCTGGCTATTCTGAGGGGGACCTCACCAAAACGCTGGATGAAGAACGGTCCATCTCCTTCCTGCCAAAGCCGTTCCGTATGGCGAAACTCGCAGAACGGGTGAAAGAAGAACTCGAAGCCGCGTGATCTAGTAGTAATCCGCCAGGAGAGCCCCCAGATATGGTGGGCTCTTTTTTTGTTCTGTTTCCCGTTTGTTCTCATGGAACAAATGTGGTACAAAATTCTCCAGAATAACTCGACTCGGGCTTTTGGCTGACCAGAGACTCGGTTACACAGGAGATTACAAATGGCACAAGCGGCACTGCGACTCGTGGAAGGTAACGGCGTGGATAAGCAAAAAGCACTCCAGACTGCGCTCACTCAGATTGAGCGTAATTTCGGTAAAGGTTCAGTCATGCGACTGGGCGACAATCAGGCAATGGATATTGAGGCCGTTTCAACTGGCTCACTCGGCCTTGATATTGCGCTCGGCATTGGCGGCCTTCCAAAAGGCCGGATCATCGAAGTCTACGGGCCTGAAAGCTCCGGTAAAACGACGCTGGCACTTCACGTTGTTGCCGAAGCGCAGAAAAATGGCGGCGTTTGCGCCTTCGTTGACGCTGAGCACGCGCTCGACCCTGTGTATGCCGGCAAGCTGGGCGTTGATCTGGATGACCTTCTGGTGTCACAGCCGGATACAGGTGAGCAGGCGCTTGAGATTACCGATACTCTGGTCCGCTCCGGTGCGATTGACGTGCTCGTTATCGACTCCGTTGCGGCGCTGACGCCACGTGCGGAGCTTGAGGGTGAGATGGGTGACTCTCTACCGGGCCTTCAGGCACGTCTGATGAGCCAGGCTCTTCGTAAACTGACCGGCTCAATCTCCAAGTCACACTGTATGGTGATCTTCATCAACCAGATCCGTATGAAGATCGGTGTGATGTTTGGTAGCCCGGAAACCACATCTGGCGGTAATGCGCTGAAATTCTACGCATCTGTTCGTCTGGATATCCGCCGAGTTGGTCAGATCAAAGACCGTGATGAGGTCGTCGGTAACCAGACCCGCGTGAAGGTGGTGAAGAACAAGACCGCGCCTCCATTCCGACAGGTGGACTTCGATATTATCTATGGCGAAGGCGTCTCGAAAATGGGCGAGCTTCTGGACCTCGGTGTTAAAGCTGAAGTCGTTGATAAGTCCGGCTCATGGTTCTCTTATGGCGCAGAGCGTCTTGGGCAGGGCCGCGAGAATGCGAAGCGCTTCCTGCGTGAGAACCCAATCATTGCAAACGAGATCGAAGATAAGATCCGTGCCCATGCCGGTCTTATCGCAGATGTCATGCTGACGGGTGAACAGGAAGAAGATGACGGCGATATCGCGGTCAACGAGTAAGCTTCTCTGATCTGCCGGTTGGCGAATGCCCCGCGCATCTATATATCCGATTCACAGAGCTGCACCTGCCATGGCGGGTGCAGCATGCATTTGAACTGTCAGGACGTTATTTATGACGAGCGTATCGGATATTCGATCAGGGTTTCTTTCCTATTTTGAGAAGCAGGGCCACGTTGTGCAGCCGTCTGCGCCTCTCGTTCCGGATAACGACCCAACGCTTCTTTTTGTGAATGCGGGCATGGTGCCATTTAAGAACATCTTCACCGGTGTTCAGAAGCCTTTCGCGCCGCGTGCTACAACGTCTCAGAAATGCGTGCGTGCTGGCGGTAAGCATAACGACCTCGACAATGTTGGCTACACGGCGCGTCACCACACCTTCTTTGAAATGCTCGGCAACTTCTCCTTTGGGGACTATTTCAAAGAAGAAGCCATCAAATACGCTTACGACCTGATCACCGGCGATTTCGGGCTTCCAAAAGAAAAGCTCCTCGTCACAGTGTATGCTGAAGACGATGAAGCCTTTGATCTCTGGAAGAAAATCGGCGGCTTCTCTGAAGACAAGATTATCCGTATCGCGACCTCAGATAATTTCTGGTCCATGGGCGATAGCGGTCCGTGTGGCCCATGTTCTGAAATCTTCTATGACCATGGCGACCACATCTGGGGCGGCCCTCCCGGTAGCCCGGAAGAAGATGGCGACCGGTTTATCGAGATCTGGAACCTCGTCTTCATGCAGTTCAACCAGCATGGCGACGGTACGCGTGAAGACCTGCCAACGCCGAGCATCGATACCGGCATGGGTCTGGAGCGGATTTCGACCATTCTTCAGGGCGTCCACAACAATTACGACATCGACCTTTTCAAATCGCTGATCGCAGCGGAAGAAGACGTTTATAAGTGCAAAGCGGCGGGCGACGAGCTGGCCTCCTTCCGCGTCATCGCAGACCATTTGCGCTCGTCCGCCTTCCTTTTGGCAGATGGCGTTCTGCCGTCCAATGAAGGTCGCGGTTATGTGCTGCGCCGCATTATGCGACGCGCTATGCGTCACTCCCACATTCTGGGTGCGCAAGAGCCGAAAATGCACGAACTGACAGGCGCGCTCATCAAAGAGATGGGTGAGGCTTATCCTGAACTCATCCGTGCTGAAGCGCTTATTCGTAATCAGCTTGAGCAGGAAGAAGGCCGCTTCCAGCGTACGCTGGGTCGTGGTCTGGCGCTTCTGGATGAAGCGACGGGTGCGATGGGCGAGGGCGACGCGCTTCCTGGCGAGACCGCATTTAAACTCTACGACACTTATGGCTTCCCGCTTGATCTGACGCAGGATGTTCTGCGCGGTCGCGGGCTGTCTGTTGATACAGATGGTTTTGAAGACGCTATGGCGACACAGCGCGCTACCGGTAAAGCCAATTGGAAAGGCTCTGGAGATTCAGTCAATTCAGAGGTCTGGACTGATCTGATCGACCGTCTCGGCCAGACGCGTTTCACAGGTTACGAAACAACGTCAGGTGAAGGCGAACTCCTCGCAATTTTGAAGGGCGGCGAATTGCTGGATGCGTCTGGAGAGGACGAGCTGGAGCTTCTGTTCGACGCGACACCTTTTTACGCAGAATCCGGTGGCCAGTCTGGCGACCATGGTTCCATTACGTTCAAATCTGGCGCTGAGTTCACGGTCACCGATGTTCAAAAGCGCGGTGGTGGTCTCCACGTCCATATCGGCAAGCTGACATCTGGCTCAGTCACTGTTGGTGACCATGCAACGCTGTCCATTGATGTGGAGCGTCGCAACGCCATTCGTGCAAACCACTCTGCCACGCACCTCCTGCACGCGGCACTTCGCAATGTTCTGGGTACGCACGTTACGCAGAAAGGCTCTCTTGTTGAGGCTGATCGTCTTCGCTTCGACTTCAGCCATGGCCAGCCGGTTGCACGCGAAGAACTGAAAGCTGTTGAAGATCAGGTCAATGCAGTCATCCGCCAGAATACCGCGGTTTCTACGGCTGAAATGGCACCTGAAAAAGCCATTGAGAATGGCGCACTGGCGCTCTTCGGTGAAAAATATGGCGAGATCGTTCGCGTTCTCACCATGGGTGAAGCACTCGAGACGCCGTCTCACTATTCCATGGAGTTCTGCGGCGGTACGCACGTTGCTCGTACAGGTGATATTGCATTGTTCACTGTCCTCACTGAAGGCGGCGTGTCTGCAGGTATTCGACGTATTGAGGCGACAACGGCGAAAGCGGCGTTTGAGCATATGCGTGGCCAGATCGAGCTTGGGCAGGCGGCAGCAGACAAACTGAAATCACCTCTGTCGGAGCTGGTGACCCGTGTCACAGCGCTTCATGATCAGCGTAAAGAACTTGAGCGTGACCTCTCTGATGCGAAGCGCCAGCTGGCTATGGCTGGTCCTGCGACTGGCCCGGCTCAGGGCCCTGAAGAGATCAATGGCGTGAAGCTGATGGCGCGCGTGCTCGATGGCGTTCCAGCCAAGGAACTGCGCACGCTGATGGACGAAGCAAAAAGCAGCCTTGGCTCCGGCGTAGCGGTCTTCGTGGCCGTGAATGACGGCAAAGCGGCAGTCGCAACCGGCGTGACGAAAGACCTGATGGATAAAATCTCTGCGGTCGAACTCGTTCGAGTGGCTGCGGCAGCTGTTGGCGGTAAGGGCGGCGGTGGCCGTCCTGATATGGCGCAGGCGGGTGGTCCGGATGGTGATAAAGCTGAAGACGCACTTCAGGCCGTACGGGACGCGCTTAAAGCCGTATGAAGATCCGGCTCTTTGTTGAATCCGATTTAGAGACGCTGCATGCAATCAATGCGGCGTCCACGCCGGGTGTGAGCGAAGAAACGCTGGAAGACCTGAAACAGATCATCTCCATCTCAACCTGCCTGGTCGCTGAGAACGAAAGCGGAAGTCCGCAGGGCTTTATTACGCTCATCCCGCCGGGTGAGCTTGCCTATAAAAGCGCAAATCTTCGCTGGTTCGAAACCTGGCTGGAAGGCAAGAGCCTGACGCTCAATTATGTCGATCGCATTGCGCTTGCCCCGGAGGCGCGCGGCAAACGTCTCGGTGAAGCGCTTTATGATGCGGCTATGCAATGGTCAGACAGTTTCGAAGCGCTGGGCTGTGAAGTGAATACCATGCCAGACAATCCGGGCTCACACCGGTTTCACCAGCGCCTCAATTTTAAAGAGGTGGGCAGGCAGGCTTTCTCGCCTGAAAAAGCCGTTGCCTATTATGTGCGCCAGCTCTGAGCTTTAAATCGGCGCTTTGGTTGGCTCCAATGGCCCGAACTGCGTTTCAAACGCTTCGCGCATGGCAATATCGGCATCATCCATGCTGACGGGGTAGCCAAGATCAACAAGACTGGTCACGCCATAACGTGGGTCGCTTACCCCACATGGCGTAATGCCTGAGAAATGGGTGAGGTCCGGTTCGACGTTAAAACTCAGCCCATGCATGCTGACCCATTTTTTCAGGCGAATACCAAGCGCCGCAATCTTGTCTTCGCGTTCCATGCCGCCGGGCACACTGCGGTCCACCCAGACGCCGATCCGGTCGCCATCGCGCGCTTCACCCTTAATGTTGAAGCTGGCGAGCGTGTCGATAATGACCCGCTCCAGCGCGCATACGAATTTGCGTACATCGCGTTCGCGCTTTTTCAGGTCCAGCATGACATAGGCAATGCGTTGGCCGGGGCCGTGATAGGTAAATTGTCCGCCGCGACCGGTTTCATAAACCGGCAGCATGTCTGGCATCAGCAAATCACCCGGTTTGGCACTCGTGCCGGCCGTAAAAAGGGGAGGGTGTTGCAGGAACCAGATCAGTTCACCGGCTTCGCCCGCATTTATAGCCTGTACGCGTGCTTCCATAGCCGCGACAGCGTCTTCATAAGGAATGAGTTCGTCTGAAACAGCCCATTCAATCGGATCATTTAATTTCAGAGACACCGCTCTATTAACTCCTTACTTACCCTGACAACCGACAATCAGGTCTCACAGAAAATGGTGTTCGCACATGTCGCGTCAACTGGATGCAGTCAAAGTCGAGATAGCGGTGATTCTCGGCCGTACCCAGCTTCCCGTTTCTCAATTGCTTAGAATGGGTCGTGGTGCGGTGATTCCGCTGGATGTGCGCGAAACCGATGAAGTGTGGATTCTCGCCAATGATCACCCCATTGCCAAAGGCGACATCGAAATCGAAGGCGAGCGCATGTCTGTGCGTGTCACCGGGCCTGCCAGTGCGCAGGACTGGAAAGCGGGAACAGGCGCGTAAAGCGCTCTGAAAACACTAATGTGAAAATTGTCAAAAAAAGGCCTTCACAAAGGGTCTCGTTTCGGGTTAATAGCGCCGCTCACCTCGGCGTGCGGTCGTGGCGGAATTGGTAGACGCGCAGCGTTGAGGTCGCTGTGGGGCAACCCGTGGAAGTTCGAGTCTTCTCGACCGCACCAAACATTCCCATAAAACTTGGTTTTAAAAATCGTTCCAGTGGAACGATTTCAGGAATGTTTTGTGTTGCATTCGCCTCACGCCGCGCAGCGGCTCCGGCCGGGCGGGCAAAGCCCGGCGGCAGGTCTGCCGCTGTATGGTTTTAAGCTCAAATTATGTTTGATCTCCGCTTCGCCGTCGCTTCGCGATAGATCGCGCTCAAGGCTGCGATCTGAGCGGTGGCATATTTCAGAAAAGAATCACCTTTTTCCAGCGTGCGCAAAAAAGTCCTTTCTCTTGAGCCTGACGGCGCGAAAATAGTCTCAATTCCAACGCAATCTTACATGATAAGCCAGGATTAGGGTGTTCGGGCGAAATGTTATTGACCCGCCGCCAAGTCTTTGAGACTAAACGTCCTACGACGGGACGTTCTGCGGAGGCTGCCATGGAACCTGATAAAGAGCTTGAGCAGCCCGTAGAGCCGGAGCTGACAGAAGACCAGATCGAGGCCGAACAGGTCGCAGAGCTTGAGGCCGCGATCGAAACGGGCCGTCCGGGTGAAATCCTCGACGTACTTGAACAGCACCACCCGGCGGATGCCGCAGACCTGTTGGAAGTCCTGCCGCGTACCATGATTGGCAATGCGACGGACATGCTGGCCGATCGCTTTCCAACCGAGATCCTGCTTGAGCTTCGTGATGAGTATCGCGAACTTGTCGTGGATCGCTTGCCTGATGAGTTCCTTGCCGAAACGCTGAATAATCTGGATTCAGATGACGCGGCCGTTCTTTTGGACGATCTCGAGGAGGAGCGTCAGGCTGATATTCTGAAAGGCCTTGATCGCAGCGAACGCGAAGAGCTCGAACGCGTTCTGGCCTTTGATGAAGAAACCGCTGGTCGTCTGATGCAGCGCGATTTTCTGGCGGCACCAGAATTCTGGACCGTCGGCCAGACAGTTGATCACGCACGTGACCATGCCGACGATTTGCCAGAATCCTTCTTCGAAATTTATGTCATCGACCCAGCCTTCCGTGTGCTGGGAGCGGTATCGCTGCACACTATTCTGCGTAATCAGCGGTCTGTGCCGCTGGGCGAGATCATGCATCCGATCGAGATCGAGATCAGCCCGGATATGGACCAGGAGGAAGTCGCCTACGCCTTCCAGAAATACGATTTGACGTCTGCGCCGGTTGTCGATGAATCTGGTCGGCTGACAGGTATGGTTACGATTGATGACGTTGTTGACGTTATTCAGGAAGAAAACCGCGAAGACCTTCTGGCGCTGTCAGGTGTCTCCTCATCGGAAGCGCTGGATACGGTTTTGTCGACCTTCCGGTCACGTGCGCCATGGTTGGCGGTCAACGTTTTCACGGCGTTCATCGCATCCATGGTGATATCCATCTTTGATGCTACGATTGAGCGTATCGTCGCTCTGGCCGTTCTGATGCCTGTGGTCGTCGCACTTGGTGGTAATGCCGGGTCTCAGACGTTGGCCGTTTCAGTGCGTGCTCTTGCAGAGCGAGAGCTTTCAGGCACCACGACCCGGCGAACCATTGTGAGAGAAGCGCTGAACGCTTTGATCAATGGTATCGTCTTCTCTCTCGCTGTGGCTGTTATTGCCTGTTTCTGGTTCCAGGATATTCGGCTGTCCGTGGTCATTGCGCTCGCAATGCTGGCGACTTTTATGTGGGCTGGTCTGTCTGGAATTATCATTCCGCTGACCCTGAAACGCCTTGGAGCTGACCCTGCCGTAGCGTCGTCAGTCTTTTTGCTGACCACAGTCGATATTATAGGCTTTTTAAGCTTTTTAGGCCTTGCCACCGTCTTCCTGATACCGTGAATACTTAGGCGGTAGGTTTCGAACTTGCATGTCTTAGGTCAGAAAGCGCCACACTGTGCCAGAAAGAAGCAATTCATGGGTCAGGTAAACCGAATTTCACAGACCGGTCTTGAGCTAATCAAGAATTTCGAAGGTCTTCACCGTCGTTCCGAACGTCTTCCTGATGGGGGGTGGATCGTAGGATATGGACACACACGTTCAGCCCGTGAGGGCGTGGAGGTTACAGAACGCGAGGCAGAATATCTGCTGCGTTATGACCTTCAGGAAACCGAACGTCTTGTCTCCAATTCTGTCCTCGCGCCGCTGAACCAGAATGAGTTCGATGCACTCGTTTCCTTCGCATGGAATATTGGCAAGGATGCTTACCTCGCCAGCGATGTGCTGAAATATGTCAATTCCGGTGAGATGCTGGCCGCAGCCGAAAGCTTTGGCGCCTGGCGTAAGGCAGAGATTGATGGTCGCCTTATTGTTCTGGATGCGCTTGTCCGCCGTCGTGCGGCTGAGAAGAATATGTTCCTCAGCCACCCGTCAGGTTCCCCTGCAGCACCAAGCCTGATCATCAAGCCAAAGCTCGATACGGCTGCGTCTGTATTGGCGCTGGCCGATGGCGCGCTTTCCATCGAAAACCGTTTGACCGAAGAAGCTCGCGAAAGTGCGGCTAATGCCAGCCTGCCTTATGTGCAGCAGGCCGCGAACAGCAATGGTGAGACGACTGAAGAGGTTGGCGACACTGAGCCTGAAGCCGAAGCGGCAGCTGACCCAGCTGAAGACCTTATCGAAGATGAAGCTGACGAAGCAGAATCCATCGACTCGCTGATCGCTGACGCGGTTTCTCAGGATGCTGAAGCTGAACCGGTGGAAGACGAAGCGATCGAAGAAGCTGCGGAAGACGCAGAAGCCGAGATTGCTGAGGCTTCAGATGCAGACCCTGCTGACGACGCTGATACCGAAGACGCAGTAGAAACTGTCGAGACTGCAATTGTCGAAGACGCTGAGGCGACTGACGCGACTGAGGAAGACGATAGCGAAACGACTGAAACAGAAGAGCCATCTACTGCTGAACCATCCATCTGGGATGCGTCAGACGACATGGCGTTTGACGAAGCCGATGAGGATGATGAGGAAGACAGCGAGAGCCTGGTAGATGATACTCTTCTCGCGGCGGCGATCGCTGCATCTAACCTCTCTCGCCGCGATGACGAACCTGAAGACGCTGATACAGAAGCGGAAGTAGAAACAGACACGGATACGGCAGAGTCTGAAGACGAAACCGAAGAAACTGATGAAGCGGCCGAGGGGGTGCTGCTTTCCCCCGCTGGCTTTCGCCAGCCAGCAGGAACCTTCGACGAGCCCGCCAGATCAGTTGAGTCAGATGAGGACACGGCTGAGACGTCCGAAAGTGGCGAAGACACGTCTGAAGAAGCAACGGACGACGCCATCACGCCTGAGGAGATCGAGGTCTCCGAGGAGCTAGATGAGGACGAAGACGATTGCGTTGTTGAAGAAGTAGAGTCTGAAAGTGATGACGCTGCTTCCGACGCTGATGTTGAGCTGGAAGACGCCGTCATTGCTGACGCTGATGTCGACGAAGCAAAATCTGAAGACGCAGAAGCGGAAGAATCTGAGGCGGTTTCAGAAGACGGCAGCGCAGATGACGTGGAAGCTGAAACGGAAGAAGCTGAAGACCTTCCTGAGCTGACTGAAGCTGAGGATGAGGCTGATGCTGAGGCTGATGCTGAGGCCGAGGAAGATTCGGAAGCGGCTGGCGAAGTTGTAGGAGAATTGCCGGAACTCACCGAAGCTGAAGCGACAGAGGAAGACATCGCCCAGGCAGATGCGGTCGAGGAAGAGGTCGCCCTGGCTCTGGTCGAGGATGCTGAAGATTCTGGCGCTGAAAAAGATGGCGAAGGTGGCATCTGGCAAGTGCCGGCAGAAGATGCGCTCGACGAAGACCATGAGCTGACCGAAGAAGAAGCTGAAGCTCGCCGCGTGACCATTGTTGACCCGCTGGTTTCAGACCACTTCCCGGGCGAAGACAATGGTGTCGACTATGTCGAGCCAGTTGAAGATATCTCTGGTGGTCGACCAACGGCTGCTGGCTTCTGGTTTGGTGTCTTCCCATTCATCCTGCTCGCTTTACTTGGCGGTGCGATGTGTGTGTTCGGCGCGATGGATTGGGCTGGGCTCATTCAGTCTGAAACGCCAGTGGATGAGAGCCAGCTTTATGCCGGTCCATTCCTGACGCTGATCGGCGGCTTTGGTCTGATCTTTGGCCTGTACTTCATGTTCCGAAAGCTTTCGGGCGCTGAAGACTGATCAGACATACTTTGAAAATTAGAAGAGGGCGGCTTTCGGGCCGCCTTTTTTTATTGCGGCATTTCCAGTATCTGAATGGGCAGCAGGAATTCCGCGCGAAGGCCTCCGAGGCCCGCCCGGCTGAGGTGGATATCTCCGCCATGGCTGCGCGCAACATCGCGTGCCAGAGCAAGACCAAGTCCCACGCCCTTTATGTTTTGATTGCGTGAACTATCCAGACGCACAAAAGGTTTGAACGCATGCTGCATCCGGTCCTCGGGAATCCCCGGGCCGTCGTCTTCAACGATCACCATGGCCATATTGTTTTCTGCTTTGACGGTGATCAGCACGACATTGCCATAACTCGTTGCGTTATTGATGAGGTTAGATAGCGCACGTTTCACGGCCAGAGGACGCAGGCGCACTTTCATATCCGGAACTGACGTGATCGACATTTCGGCCTGTTCGCCTAACACCAGTGCGGCTTCTTCTGTAAGTGCGGTCAGGTCGACTTCCTCATAGGCTTCGCCTTCTTCGCCGCGGGCAAAAGCGAGATATTCATCAAGCATGGCCGCCATTTCATCAAGGTCGCGCTTGGCTGCTGTACGGTCTTCTGAAGGTGGCAACAGTGCCAGCTGAAGCTTTAGCCGGGTCAGCGGTGTACGCAGATCATGGCTTACGCCTGCGAGCATGGCGGTACGCTGGTCAACGTGAGCGGTGATGCGATCGCGCATTTGCTGAATGGCAAGCGCCGCCTGACGCACTTCGGTTGCGCCAGAAGGCTTCAGTTCGACGACATCCTCACCGCGCCCCCAGGCTTCCGCTGCGGCGGCCAGCTTCAGGACAGAGCGCACCTGATTTCTCAGGAAGCCAATCGCAATGATGATGAGAAGCACAGAAAACAAAATGACCCAGAAAATGAAATTATGCCCGGTGGTGGCGAAGGCGCGTTTCTGGTCGACGAGGAATTGAAGCACAGGCTGGTTCGGGCCTTCGGGGCTCACCAGAATTTGAATCTGCGAGTCCGAATAGCCGGTATTTATCCAGAACGGTGTGTCCTCGAGGCTGATCTCCAGCTCATGGCGCAAAATCGTATCCCGACTTTCGCGCCAGAATGGGGGGTGCAACCGTGGAGGAAGCTGGCCATTGGGCTGTAGGTCGACACTCATGCGCAGGGTGCGCTCCACATCGGTCATGCGCTGTTCAATTGGGCGCAAATCCGTCGCGGAGGTCATGATGCGGGTCACTTCTGCCACTTCACCGGAGACCGACTGAGACATTTTCCGGCTGACCTGTTCGATATGGGAATCATAAAACAGCCAGGTCATGCCGGTGAGTAGCAGGACAAGCGGCAGGAGCACGATCAGAAGACTGCGCGCGTAAAAGCCCCTAGGTGTGAAATCCCTTAGTCTCAGCATGGATCAGGCATCCGGCATCAGGCGGTAGCCAATGCTGCGCACGGTCTGAATGTGGATTGGCTCTTTCGGGTCAGGTTCGATCTTGCGGCGAAGCCGGGTGATTTGAACATCGACAGAGCGATCGGCGCCGGCGCTGGTGCCATTGGCGAGGGCTTCACGGCTCACAGGTTCACCCGCATTCTGGGCTAGGATTTTCAAAAGCTGCGTTTCACCATCAGTCAGGCGCACCAGTTTTGCGCCATCTTTCAACTCTTCGCGTGCAATGTTGAAAACAAGGCCCGACATTTCGACTTCTTCGATCGGCTCTTCAACGACCACACGGCGCAGAATGGCCGCAATCCGTAGCGCCAGTTCCTCTGGTTCGAAGGGTTTGGGAATGTAATCGTCAGCGCCGAGTTTCAGCCCTTCAATGCGATCACCGCTTTCGCCGCGCGCCGTGAGCATGATGACCGGCGTTGTCGGGTCCGTCTGGCGCAAATGCTTTAACAGCTCAAATCCGTCCATGCCCGGCATCATCACATCCAGCACGATCAGGTCAAAGACGAGTTGCTTCAATAGCTTCTGCGCAGACAATCCGCTATCTGCGGCGGTGACGTGATAGCCAAGATTGCTTAGAAACCGGCGCGTCAGATCGCGGATACGGTCATCATCGTCGACAACGAGAATATGGCTGGGCGTACGGTTCATTCCTGCTCAGGAGCCTCCGGAATTTCTGTGATGGTTTGCAAGAGTTCAATCGCGCCGGAAACGGAGGGCTCACCGGACTGGCGATAAACATGCGTCATGTCTTTGCGAATGGCCGCGAGTGCATTGCCGATCAATGTTTCACCTTCAGGGCTCAGCCGCAGGGCCTTGCGGCGCCCGTCGCTATGGGCTTTGGGGCGTTCAAGCAGATCTCTCTTCTCCAGCCCTGCAAGCAGGCGAGCAATTGTGGGCGTCGTGCCGCCCACGCGTTGGCGCAGACTGGCAACGTCGAGACCCGGCGCATTGGCGATTTCCATCAAGATTGCGACTTCTGTGTCCGACAGGCGAGCAGATGAAATCGCGTGTCTAAGGCGCACTTCAATACGTCTCGCGGCCGCCAGAAGGGTGAGAGTTCCCCTGTCCAGGTTTTCCTCTGTGAGGAATAACCGGCCATCCAGACGTTCGGCGCGTGACTTGTTTGATAACGGATTGACGCTCATTGTGGCAGTTTGACACGAGTTTATGACTTTCTGCCAGTGCGATTTCCATTGCCAAGCGCGCTCATCGGTCTATTCAGTAGGTTCACTGAAGTCTCTGTTTTATTGAGTGGTTGAAAGAAGGAAAATGGCATTGGTCCCGTACGACGATCGCGATGGCTATATCTGGATGGATGGAGAATTCGTGCCGTGGCGGGATACGAAGGTCCACCTGCTGACGCACGCACTCCATTATGGTTCTGCGGTATTTGAAGGTGAACGCGCCTATAACGGTGTGATCTTCAAATCCCGTATGCACACAGAACGCCTCCACAACTCTGCAAAAATTCTTGGATTCGAGATCCCGTTCACGGTCGATCAGATCGAAGATGCAAAGAAAGAAGCGCTGGCAAAGTCCGGTCTGGAGAACGCGTATATCCGTGCGATTGCATGGCGCGGTTCAGAAATGATGGGCGTTTCTGCGCAGAATAACACCATTCACCTGGCGATCGCTGTCTGGCATTGGGGCGATTACTTCGCCGATAAGATGAAGGGCATTCGTCTGACCCACGCGCAATGGCGTCGCCCGGCACCGGATACTGCGCCAAGCCATGCCAAGGCTGCCGGCCTCTATATGATCTGCACGCTGTCCAAGCACGCGGCGGAGCGCGAAGGCTATGCCGATGCTTTGATGCTGGATTTTCGCGGTCAGGTCGCGGAAGCGACGGGGGCGAACATCTTCTTCATCCGTGATGGCGCAATTCACACGCCAACGCCGGATTGCTTCCTCAATGGTCTGACCCGTCAGACTGTGATCGGTCTTGCAAAAGAACGTCAGATCGAAGTGATTGAGCGCGCGATCATGCCGGAAGAGCTGTCGACATTCTCAGAATGCTTCATCACCGGTTCCGCAGCAGAGGTGACCCCGGTTTCTGAGATTGGCGAGCACATTTACAAGCCGTCTGATATTTCTGAGTACATGGTGAATGACTATTCTAACCTTGTTCGGGGTATCAAAGTCTGAGTCGTCGCTGAAAAAAGCATTTGAAGAACGGGCCTCACACGGGCCCGTTTTTTTTTGCCCTTGTGCGGAATGCCGTGCAGCGACTAGCTCGGGCGGACGAGGTCTTCCCTAGTGACTGACCGGACAGGACAGCTGGATTATTGTTTTTATTGAATTTCCGGGCGGAAGTGGGGGCGACCAGCAAGCCAGCCGCCCAACCGTGGCGTCATCCACCCCCGAATGAACAAAACCATAAGATACGTAAATTGTTAATATCTGACCAATTTGCTCAGTAAAATCGAGGCAGGTATTCCTGTTTTCATTACGAAATTCAGTCTTTGGTTTAAAAGCATAAACTATACGGCGTTAACTCAGGTCCTGGTGAAATGAATTTGTTGCTGAGTCATGCCCTGCGACAATAATGTTCATAATTTAAATGTGGTCACCTCTTGTGTGGTAAAAAAGACACACCACTTGTTTCGGGTACCCAGCGCAGCCCGCGCATGATCCAGTTCAAGAGTTAAGCCATGAACCCAGAAACCTATACTGAGCGCACACGTGCAATCATTCAGGCAGCTCAATCTTCCGCGCTTGCAGCGCGGCATCAGCAGTTCACGCCTGAACACATTCTCAAGGCCATGCTGGAAGATAAAGACCAGCTGGCAGCTAACTTGATCACCGCATCAAGTGGCCGTCCGGATCTTGTCCGTTCAGGCCTTGATGATGCGCTCGCAAAGCTTCCGGCTGTGTCCGGCGGCAATGGCCAGCTCTATATGGCCAGTGAGACTGCTCAACTGTTCCAGACAGCCGAAAAAGACGCCAAAGATGCAGGCGACAGCTTCGTCACGGTAGAGCGTCTTCTTATTGCCATTGCGAAAGCAAAGGGCACGAAAGCGGCCGATGTGTTGCGCGCATCCGGCGTAACACCGGAAGCCCTCGCAACAGCGGTTGATAAGCTGCGTCAGGGCCGCACGGCAGATTCTGAGAACGCCGAAGAAGGCTATGAAGCCCTGAAGAAATATGCGCGCGATCTCACCCAGGATGCGCGCTCCGGCAAGCTCGACCCGGTGATTGGTCGGGATGAAGAAATTCGCCGTACCATTCAGGTTCTGTCTCGCCGGACGAAGAACAACCCTGTGCTCATTGGTGAGCCGGGCGTTGGTAAGACGGCAATTGCAGAAGGCCTGGCGCTGCGCATCATCAATGCGGATGTGCCGGAAAGCCTTCAGAACAAACGTCTTCTCGCGCTAGATATGGGCGCGCTGATTGCGGGTGCTAAATTCCGTGGCGAGTTCGAAGAGCGCCTGAAAGCGGTCCTGAACGAGGTTCAGGCCGCCGAAGGTGAGATCGTCCTTTTTATCGATGAAATGCACACCCTGGTCGGTGCAGGTAAATCTGATGGCGCCATGGATGCGTCCAATCTGCTCAAGCCTGCGCTTGCGCGCGGTGAGCTTCATTGTGTCGGCGCAACCACGCTGGAAGAGTATCGCAAATACGTTGAGAAAGACGCTGCGCTGGCACGTCGTTTCCAGCCTGTCTTTGTGGACGAGCCGACGGTTGAAGACACGATCTCTATTCTGCGTGGTCTGAAGGAACGTTATGAAGTGCACCATGGTGTGCGCATTTCCGACGGTGCGATTGTGGCCGCAGCAACGCTGTCCAATCGCTATATCACGGACCGTTTTCTGCCAGATAAAGCCATCGACCTGATGGATGAGGCCGCATCGCGTCTGCGCATGCAGGTCGATTCCAAACCAGAAGAGCTGGATGAGATTGACCGCCGCCTGATGCAGCTACGTATTGAAGCCGAAGCCCTGAAGAAAGAGAAAGACGATGCCTCTCAGGATCGTCTCTCTAAACTCGGTGGTGAGATTTCTGAACTCGAAACCAAGTCCGCTGAACTTACGACCGCCTGGCAGGCTGAAAAGCAGAAGCTTGCGGGCTCAACGGAGGCCAAGAAGACGCTCGATAAGCTCCGCGCTGAACTGGCGGAAGCCGAGCGTCGTCAGGATTGGGAGCGCGCAGGCGCACTCAAATATGGTGAGATTCCAAAGCTTGAGCAGATGGTGAAAGACGCAGAAGCGCGCGATAGCGAGGGTGAGCCGGAAGATGGTCTCGTCTCGGAGGTCGTGCGGTCTGAAAACATCGCAGCTGTTGTCTCTAAATGGACGGGCGTGCCTGTCGACAAAATGATGGAAGGCGAGCGTGAAAAACTGCTCCGTATGGAAGATGATTTGCGTAAGCGTGTTGTCGGTCAGGAAGAAGCGCTTGAAGCGGTGTCCAATGCTGTCCGCCGGTCGCGTGCGGGTCTTCAGGACCCGAACCGTCCAATTGGGTCTTTCCTCTTCGTCGGTCCAACCGGCGTGGGTAAGACCGAGCTGACCAAAGCGCTGGCTGAGTTCCTGTTTGATGATGATCAGGCGGTTCTGCGTCTCGATATGTCCGAATATATGGAGAAGCATGCGGTGAGCCGTCTTATCGGTGCGCCTCCGGGCTATGTCGGCTATGATCAGGGCGGCGCTCTGACCGAAGCGGTTCGCCGTCGCCCATATCAGGTTGTCCTGTTTGATGAGGTCGAAAAGGCGCATCCGGATCTGTTCAACGTGCTTTTGCAGGTTCTGGATGATGGCCGCCTGACAGACGGGCAGGGCCGGACAGTGGATTTCAAGAACACGCTCATCATCATGACATCGAACCTCGGTGCAGATGCACTGGCGAATGATGTCGGCGAGGATGAAATCTCTGAAGCTGCACGCGAGGCGGTCTCAGGAGCGATCCGGGCTCACTTCCGTCCGGAATTCCTGAACCGGATTGATGAGACCGTCTTCTTCAAACGGCTGGGCCGCAATGAGATTGACCGTATCGTTGATATTCAGGTCGACCGGCTTTCTAAATTGCTGGCAGACCGGAACATCACGATCGATCTGGATGCTGAGGCTAAAACCTGGCTCGCAAATCGCGGGTATGATCCGATCTATGGTGCGCGTCCGCTCAAACGCCTCATTCAGCGTGAGCTGCAAGACCCGCTTGCACGGCTCATTCTTGAGGGCCGCGTGAAAGACGGTGAAACGGTGAAGGTCTCCGCTGAGGCTGGCGCGTTGATCATGGATGGCATGCCAACGGGCATTGTGAAGGGTGCTCAGGCCGTAAACTGAAGAAGATCAGAAGGGAGCTGGAAACAGCTCCCTTTTTTCTTTGCGCTCTTACAGCGCGCAGGCGAGGCCGGAGCCTGGGTTCTCGCTGATCTGACGGATGGTCAGGCGGGTTTCAGCTGAAAAGTCAGGCCCGCGTTGTCCTTCGGGAAGGGTTTCATTGCCGAACATATAGGCCCGCGCAAATTCAGTTGGCTCCAGTTCAGAGATGCAGACCAGCATGTCTCGACCAAACGCCTTCTCAATGACGCGGGTCATTTCCGCGCCCACTGTGTGAATAGTCCCCTCCTGGCCAATGCCTTGAACGGTCTCAAAGCTGGTTTCATCGTCATGCTCTGACAGCCAGCTGAGCAGAATTTCGAACAGGTGAAATCCGCTCTTCACTTTGTCCGGATCGCTATGGGGTGCGTGATGGCCATGTGAAAAATGATGTGACGTGTCAGACGTTGCCTCGAAATAGAGGGTCATGCCTTCCTGCTTGATGTCATCAAGCAGCTGTAAGGTGTACGGCGCACGATCAGCATGGGCTGGCGCGCATACCATAAGTGACAGCAGCAGAGCTGTAGCTCTCTTTTTCATAGTCGTTCATCACACCCCGAATTGCGTGAGGATTTAGAGTTTTCAGCTTTTTGATGCAGCTGCAACTTACAGCTTTGTTAGGATAAGAGCCAGAAGACCGGCAGCTGTGTTTCCAAACTGAATCAACTTTACTGAGTTATCCGACCGGTTTCTTAACCATGTTTGTTTAAACCAGAGATACGAGTTTTGGCCGTTCAGGGGTAATTTGTGCGATGAGCATGGCATTTCGTATCGAAGATAAGAATAAGAATTTCTCAGCAGAAGAATCCAGAATGGGGCGTGAAACGCTCGAAATTCTGATGCCGCATTTTGAAGCTATGCTTCTGCACACGCACAATAACGCTGTTGGAATGAACTGGACCCAGCTTCCGCCGGAAGTCGATGCGCTGGAACGCTTCAAGATTGAGCGCATCCTGACGGGCAATTTCGATGTCGAGTATCTGGCCAAGCAGGATGCGATCACACAGCAAGTGGCGAGCCAGATCGACTTTTTCGAGTATATGGTTGGCTATCACGAATATTGTTTTGCGCTGGTGAACACCTTCCTGGACAATCTTCCAAAGCGTCTGGAAAATCAGCGTCCGCAATATATGCGTCTGCTTATGCGCTCCATTTTTACCGATGCGGCGAATGTGATGTATTACTTCTTCAAAGGCGCCAACGAGAAATCGGCTGCTGAGCGTGAAGAACTGGCAAATGCCTTTACCTCCACCGTGCAGGCGACCTTCACTGAAATTCAGAAATCCATCGCATCTATTGGTGATATGTCCGATGCATTGGGTAATGAAACCCGCCGCGTTCAGGACGCTGTGCACAATAGCGGTGCTGGCCCGGAACAGGTGCGTTCAAACGTTGAAGCTGTTGCTGCGGCGGCTGAAGAGCTGTCAGCGACCATTGGCGATATTTCGCAGCGCGTGTCTGAGAATAATACCCATGTCGATGCTATTGCGGGCAATGTGGACCAGGTGATGAGCACCAATGCGCAACTGCTCGATGTGACGAACCAGATCTCTCAGATCACGGGCCTCATCAATGGTATTGCGAACCAGACAAACCTTTTGGCGCTGAATGCAACCATTGAAGCGGCGCGTGCTGGTGAAGCTGGCCGTGGCTTTGCGATTGTTGCTGCTGAAGTGAAAAAGCTCGCTCAGGATACCAGCAATGCAACAGATGGTATCGCGACCAATGTTGATACGCTTCAGAAGACCGTGGCGGCTATTTCCGAAGCTCTGACACAGGTCCGCACGGGTGTTGATAGCGTCTCTGATGGCGCAGGCCACATTGCGGCGGCTGTCTCTCAGCAGGAAGCGGCATCTTCAGAAATCGCGCGAAGCGCAGAACAGTCCAGCACGGCCGTTCGTGAAATGAGTGAGAACACTGAAATGACCATGCGGGTCGCCGGTGAAAGCGCTCGTATGGCGGATGAAACCGCGAATAGTGCGCGCTCCACATCTCAGCGGATCACTGAAGTCGACTCTGCCATGCAGGCTTTTGTCGCCTCTCTTAAAACAGCGTCCTGATTTCAGGAAATGGATAAAGAAAAGCCGGGTGAGCCACCCGGCTTTTTGCATTTTAGCCTCCAGCAAGGAAGCCGCCATCTACCGGCAGGCTGACGCCAGTGATGAACTTGGCTTTGTCTGACAGCAGGAAAGCAACAGCCGCGCCGACTTCTTCGGGTTCCCCAAGACGTTTGATCGCTTGCGGGTCCAGAATAGATTCCATGACGTCTTTGGGCGTGCCTTCCATCAGTTTTGAACGAATGCCGTTCGGAAGGATGGCGTTCACCCGGATATTCTTGTCGCCGTTTTCGATTGCGGCAGCTTTGGTTAGCCCGATCACGCCATGTTTCGTTGCTGCGTAAATGCCGATCTGCGGTAGTGGGTCGAGGCCGGCCACAGAAGAGATGTTTACAATCGCGCCGCCCTTATCCTGATCACGCAGAACATTCAGCGTTTCGCGCAGCGAGATAAAAACAGATTTCAGATTAATGGCATTGGTTTTGTCCCAGACGTCATTATCGCTTTCGGTAAGCAGACCTTTTGGGCCAATACCGGCATTGTTAACCGCAAAATCGAGCGTACCGGAAAGTTCCGTCGTGGCTTTGACCAGCGCTTTGATATCTTCTTCCTTGCTGACGTCGCAGGTCATAAATTCAGCGCTGCCGCCCGCCTTACGGATCTCCTCGACCACTGCCAGGCCTTCCTCATTTGCAGGTTCAATGTCACTGACCATTACTTGCGCGCCTTCTGACGCGAGGGTCAGGGCAATACCTTTGCCAATGCCGTTGGCGGCGCCTGTGACGAACCCGGTTTTGCCTTCGAGACTACCAGACATGAGAATACTCCTTTACGATGTAAGTATCTGAAAAATATAGAAATATATTTCTTTATGTAGGTAGCGTTTGTGTGGGGTGCCGGTTCCGCGTCTCACTTTCACAGCTATGTGATTACTTTGGCCGGTTAGGCCGCCATGGCGCGTATCCAAGGCAATTGGGTGCTCTGACGATCAGAAGCGCCTGTCAGTCGGAGGGCCCGAAATGCAAAAATCCATTAAAACAGTGTCAGCTACAGTTGCTGTCGCCGCCGCAGCATCAACGCTGGCAATGACTGCGCCAGCTGTCAGCGCGCAAACCTATCCGCCAACATTGTCCATGCGATCCATGCTGGAGCTCAGCATCAACCAAAATGGACATATCGGGCTGGAGGACCAGAATGTCATATTTTCACCAAGCGGCATGATCGGTGGAACGATCAACATGATGCGAGACTGCGAGACGGTTCGTGATTGGGTGTTCTTCGAACGAAATAATTCAAATGGTGCGGTGTTTACGCAGCTTCGTCCGGAAAACCTCTCATTCATCGATGGTGCTGCGCCGGGCGCTTACACTATTTTGTATTCAGTGGCGGGGCAGCCAGCATCTGAGTTTTCCTTCGATGTATCGGTTGCCGCAAATGATGACCCGTTTTCAAATACACGCTCAGAGACGCATTTCAGCGGTCCGTGGCAGCAATGGGCCTATTTTGATTTTGACGGTGCGAACGACAATGTGCAGCTCACCTTCTGGGCGGGTGGAAATGACGTAATGGGTCAGGCTGACAGAACGCCCGTCATTATTCAGATCCTGCGCGATGGAGAGCTTATTGGCGGTACAAACCGGTATCAGACCTTCACGCTGAGTGGCAATAACTGGATGGATCGTCATCGCGCGCCGATGACGCAGGTATGGGATGGACGATCGCCGTCTGAGCCGAACCTCACCCGCGCGGACCTGAATGTTCCGGGGCAATATGAAGTCCGCATGGCCAATAAAGATACCGATGACGTGCTGCGAACCTACCGGTTCCAGTCAAACGGCAGCGGTATAGTTCCGCATCCCCGGACTGAATTGGGCTATCAACCGTCGACCCAATACATTGCGCCGCGTGTTTACCGTGTGGGATCTCAGAACTTTGAGTTTGAAGAAGCGGTCCGGATCGAGGCTGAATAAGCTTGAATGCCTCAAAACAAAAAAAGGCGAGCCATCGGCTCGCCTTTTCTAATTCGTTAAATCGGTGATTTAGCCGATGGAAACGAGTTCCAGATCGAATGTCAGGTCTTCGCCTGCCAGACGGTGGTTCGCGTCCAGAGTGACTTCCTCTTCGCCGATCTCTTTGACCGTAACGACCATAACCTGACCAGCTGGGCCGCTCGCCTGAAGCTGAAGACCAACTTCCAGCGGAATGTCAGCCGGGATGTTGTCGCGCGGGATAACCTGAACAGCGCGCGGGTCTGGCTGGCCATAAGCCTGATCTGCAGGAATGGTCACAGTTTTCTTCTCGCCGACTGTCATGCCCGTTACGGCAGTGTCAAAGCCTGGAATGACCTGACCGGAACCGACCGTAAACTGGAGTGGTTCACGACCTGCACTTGAATCGAACTGAGTGCCGTCCTGAAGCGAGCCAGTGTAGTGAATGTTTACGGTGTCACCGCTTTTGACTTCGGTCATAAAGTATCCATTTCTTTCGGAAGTGAGTTTGCAAGGCCGCATCCAAGGCGGGTGCTTGAGTTCAGTTGCGGAACCTAACGCACGCGGCACCGGGATGCAAATTCAGCGGGCAATAAAAAACCCGCTCCGAAGAGCGGGCTTTTGATGATCTCTTTGAATGCGCTTTAGAGAGAGCCTTCGCCACCTGTTTCAACAGCTTCCGTAGAAGATGCGAACACGGTTGGTGTCTCGTTTACGCCCCGCAGACGGTCGATGTCTTCACGCACCAGCTGGAATTCTTCAAGGACCGGGCCTTCAAGCTGGCGACCTGTTGGAAGGTCCAGAGACATAGCGTTGATATGCTCGCCATTCTGGATGACTTCATAGTGAAGGTGAGGGCCGGTGGAGGCGCCGGTTGAGCCGACATAACCGATAATGTCACCCTGTTGGACGCGAACGCCGGAGCGGATGCCTGGCGCATATCCGGAAAGGTGCGCGTAAGCCGTCTGATAGCCGTTCGGGTGACCAATGCGGATATAGTTGCCATAGGTGCTGAACATAGATGCACGTTCGATTGTGCCATTGCCCGCAGCCATGATTGGCGTGCCTGTAGGCGCCGCAAAGTCAGTGCCTTTGTGCAGGCGGCTATAGCCCGAAATCGGGTGACGGCGATAACCAAAGTTCGAAGACAGGCGCGCACCGTTAATAGGTGTCTTCATCAGGAATTTACGGGCGCTTTCGCCATTTGAGTCGTAATAGTCCGTAATGCCGTCATCAGAGGCCGTGAACTGATAGAATTCACGATTGGTGGCGTATCCATTCAGTGCTGCGAAGACGATATCGCCGCTGCGAACATAATTGCCGCGCTCATCGACATATTCTTCGAAAATGATTTCGAACTGGTCGCCTACGCGCATTTCGCGCTGGAAGTCGACGTCATAAGCGTAGATCTGAGCGAAGTCATAAACCTGCGTGTCATGCGCGCCGGCATCGAGCGCTGCTTCGTAGAGGCTGGTTTCTACTGTGCCTGCAACACGGCGGGTAACGGGCGCCAGACGTGTGTGGAGCTCATGGGCTGCAAAGCCGCCATCGTGAGATCGGGAGACAACCAGGCTTGCTTCGGACTCATGGCGGAGTGTCAGGCCAATGAGACGCGTTGCTTCCGGGTCTTCTGCGGTTGGAGCCGCTTCAAGGTGAGCTGTAACTTCCAGGCCCGCGCGTACACGGCGTGGGTCGATATAGTCATTGTCGTAGAGGGAATAGAGCGCTGCGTTTGCTTCACCGCGATCTACGCCAAGGCGGTCCATCAGATCAGTAAGCGTGTCGCGCGGCTGAAGTGCGTCTGTACGTTCGAATGTCAGCGGCTGCGGCTCAAGCTCCTGAAAGGATGTCAGAATGACTTGCGGTTCTGCGGTGAGTGCAGGTGCTGCAATTTCGCTTGCGCTCAGCGACGCCAGCTGGACGTCTGGAGTTTCCGAAGTCGGGGAGGGGGAAGACGTCGCTTGCCAGCTCAGAAGACCCATGCCGCCAACGGCGAGGGCAACAACACCGATTGATAATTTTAGCCGCCCGATTTTCCCGGAATTGGTAGTTTCCGACTTTGGATCAAATACTCCGACCACTGAGACACTCCATTTTTGTGTACAGAAAACACACTGATTGATAAAAATTCACCCGAAACGTTAACAAGCAACCAATTTATTCACGAATTGTGCCATTATTCCCTGCGCGATGTTTAACGTTTAAGCGATTTTGTATGGCAACTGAAAATCCGACACACGGGCGACGTGTAAAACATCGCAGTTTGCTCCTAGGAGCTTGTGGCGTCGGTATAATTGCCGTCGCTCTTTCTTTGTGGTTCGCACGCATTTCCATTGCAGAATTCGCCGTTCGTCAAGTGTGCAATAGCAGAGGTCTGAATTGTTTACTGACAATTGATCGGCTGACGTTAAGTGAAATTGAACTCTCGCAAATCGAGCTATCGGCAGAAAGTGCCGATTCTGTGACGGTCGATGGAATGGATCTGTCATTGACCTGGCCGGCCTTTCTGTCCCCTGAGATCACTTATATTCGTGCTGATCGTCCTGCGCTGACGATTGACGCGCGTGGCGGCGAGGTTCGGGTCAGCCTTCTGGAGGCTTTGGAAGCTGATGATAGCGCGTCGTCATCGGATTCGTCCTCAGGCATGGAAATACCACCCTTCGCGCTGGTCGATGGCCACGTGCGCGTGTTGACCGATGCCGGGCCGGTCAATGGCGTGGTGTCATCGTCAGGCTCGCTTCAGCGTGAAATCCGTACCAGCATTGCGCTTCAGCCTGCCTCGCTGGAGCTTGATGACAATTCTCTCGAACTGACAGCCGGACAGGCAGACCTTGTGCTGGCGCAAGGACGTATATCGGGGAATATCGAGGTCGACCTGGACCGCGCGGCGCTCGAAACGCTGGATATTTCAGATGTCAGCCTGAATGCGACGATCACGCCTCGCAGTGATAATGCGTATGAGGCGAGCTGGGTATTTGCGGCAGACCGGCTGGTGAGCCCGTCGCAAAGTGTGACCGGCTTCGACACGCGCGGCGATGTCAGTTTTGAACTTGATGGCGGTGAGATCAGCATTGACGCGCTCATCATGAATGCGGTGCAGGCGAGCCTGCAGTTTGTGACGCTGCGATCTGGAAATATCTCTGCCTCAGACGGCGAAGTACAGTTTACGCTCGATACATTGGATGACGACCTGCAGGGAGAGTTCTCCGTTATTAGCGGGCTGAACCTTGAAGGGCTGGCGGCGTCAGAGCGCGTGGTGCTGACCGGACAATTGGCCACGGCGCGAAGGGATTTCCTGCAGTCTTCAGCTGAAGCGCATGGCGTTCTGAGTGTGACAGGCGCAAAGCTGGATGAAGCGTTTCAGGATGTGCTTCTGGCAAGTCTCAGTTTGCCCGATCCACTTTCTACGCATGCCGATGCGCTTGATCGCAGTTTGAGGCACTTGCTCGGAGATTTTTCCACCGGGCTGGAATTCAATACCACGCTGGACATGCTGCCTCTGGATTTTGAACTCACCTCCATTCGCCCCGCCAGTATTCAGAGCGAAAATCGCAATGAGATTTTCAGAGTGCAGGCGCTGGGAGATGCAAACTGGCTCGAACTCACGCCTGAAGGACTGACCTTGCGCGGGCTTGCGCGGTATTCAGACTCCCGGCGCGGAATAGATCTGCAGATGGATGATTTCTATCTGAGTCAGAACGCGGCAGACGGTGTTTTGAGTATGCGCGCTGGCAGAACTCACCTGACAGAAATGCAGGTGGATGACCGAGCTTTGGAAATTGACTTCAGCCAGCTGACCTATGAGGCAAATTCCGCGCAGAACACACTCACGGCGATTGGCGGTTTGCGCTATAGCGGCCCGGCTTTTGGTGCCGATTTTTCTGCAGCGCAGGTCCAGATGGAGCTGCAGGGGTTGAACTCCGGGGCAGGGTGGAGCTTTCGCTTTCTGCGAGACACGTGTCTTGATCTGTCATTCATGGCGCTTGAGTCCGCAAGCATCGTTTTTGGCCCTGCCAATGTAGAACTCTGCGGCGCGGATGATCAGGTCTTCTCTCAGGCAGAAGGCATAACGCGCGGCGAATTCTTTGCCGAAGAACTGGTTCTGCCATTCGAAGCTGATTTTGGTCGCGGCGAGATCGCGCTTGTCGCGCCTGCGATTGAGTGGGCCGTTCGCAATAGCTTTGTAGCCAGCGTTTCGAGCGAACAGTTTGCGCTGCCGTTTGAGATCCTCGGAAATGGCACCACGCGTCAGTTCGATTTTGCCTCTGAAACCTTCACCGGTTCGCTTGAGAGCCTGGATGATGGTGTCGCGCTGGACTTCGCCTTAATTGATGGCGCTGTCGTTCTTGAAGATTTGCCGGTTGCCATAGCAATCGCTGAACTTCGCGGTGATGGGCTTTCCGGATCTCAGGGCATAGCTATCGATTATTCATTGCTCGGGGCTCAGTTCTCTGACTCTGAGAACTCACCTGAAAACGCTCTGTATCAGCCTTTAATGCTGTCTGGGACGGGCCACCTGACCGGCACGGATGTTGATCTGCAGGGGCGGCTGCGCCTTGCAGAACGCAACGCCTTTATCGGTGATGTCGTTGTTCAACACCGGATTGCCGAGAATGCAGGTGAGTTATCTCTCTCGGGCGGGCAGCTGGACTTTGAGCGCGGCGCCCTGCAGCTGCATCATCTGTCGGAACAATTGCGTGGCATAGCGGTGAACGCGACTGGGGCCATTATTCCTGAAGCTCAGGTCAATTGGCGCGGAGATGAGATGAACTCCACGGGTGTGATCGATATTCAGGGTTTGTCTTTTGATACCTTCCGGCTCGGTTCTCTGCAGGGATTGTCAGGGCAGTTGGCGTTTACTGATCTCATTGGTCTCAAAACCGAAGAGGGACAGCGCCTGGAACTGGAGGCGTTTCAGTTCACGCCTACCATTGTCCTTGAGAATGGCGTGGCGGAAATTGCGCTTCTGGGGCCGAGTGCTTTTCAGCTGGAATCGGCAACCTTTCCTTTCATTGGCGGTGAGATTGGCATTGAGCCGACCATCTGGCGGTTCGATAGCGACTCCCAATTGCTCACTATTGATGCGCGCAACTGGGATCTGAGCCGTCTTCTCAATCTGTTCGAGCTTTCCGATCTGGATATCTCAGGCGTCGCGTCGGGCTCGTTTCCCATTGAGATTGTCGGACCGGATGCCTTCTTCCGGGATGCGTATCTGAACTCCATTGAGGGAGGGCGTATTCGCTATCGCGGCGATGTGGGTGAGTCTGCGGGCAGCGCGAATGAATATGCTGAAATGGCGTTTCAGGCGCTGCGAAACTTCCAATATGAAGTGCTGGCGCTCGGCGCAAATGGCAATCTGGCGGGCAATATCGTGCTCGACCTGCGTATGTCCGGGCAAAGTCCTGAAGTTCTTGATGGACAGGAGTTCGTTTTCAATATCTCCATAGACTCAGAGCTCGCAGAACTTGTTCATGCTGGGTCAATCTCGACTTCGGTACAGTCGACGCAAGATATGATTATCGATTTGCTCCAGGAGCAGCGGGAAACGGAACAGAATGATTGACCCGACCGACGCAAGGAAGGAAGGTCAGCGAGTTACAGGAGATTAGATTTGAGAGTTATCTTCGGAATTCTACCTGTTCTGGTTTGTGCGTGTACGCCGACCGTAAGGGTCGCTGCGCCGACAGAGCCGATTACAATCAATCTGAATGTGAGGATTGATCAGGAAGTACGGGTACGTCTGGATAGAGAGGTTGAAGACCTTATCGCCGACAATCCGGATCTGTTCTGACGGGAGTGAATATGATGAAATGGTTTAAAACGGCGTTTGCGGCAGTCATTGCCGGTGCCGCTCTACTAATGTCACCTTTCGTCGCGCCAGCTATGGCGCTCGATCCGATTATCGAGCGTGCCATGGATCAGGGCGTCGTCGGTGAGCGCATTGACGGTTATCTTGGGATCATCTCAGGCGCGGATGCAGCTGTGTCCCGCAAGGTTGATGAGATCAATGCCGGCCGCCGTGCAGCCTATGCAAATATGGCCTCACGTGAGGGTGTGAACCTGACGGACGTTGCGCGTCTCACGGGTGAGCGTCTGGTCGCGGCTCAGCCGTCTGGTCATTATGTATATGATGACACGGGCCGTTGGGTCATTGTTCCCTGATTAATGCTTAAACGTATTCTGATCATCTCCGGTCTCGGGTTTGGAGTTTTCCTGCTCGGGGTCGGAGTGGTTCATTTTTCTGGCTTTGCTGGCCCGTCCTTCATGACGGGGCATGGGTGGTTTGCATTTCCTACCGCCAGTTTCCTTTGCGTGCTTCTTTCATCAGGACTGTTTGCACTGGCTTTTTTCAGCGCGCGCACAGGTCGGGATGAAATTTCTGACCTGAGTGAAGATTCCTCTTCCGTAAATCGTTGACGAATCGGTTAGTTTCTCTGTCGTAAACGAACAGGCGCGCTCGCGCGCTATTTCTGAAAACACGTTTTGTCATCCGCCCGCCATTCGCCTTCGTGCCGACGGACGGAGCAAATGAGAGGATACTCAGCTCATGCTGCTCGAACCAAACCGGCTCGCATCTTATCTGGCATCTAAAATCTGCCATGACCTTGTATCGCCTGTCGGCGCGGCGTCATCGGCGCTGGAATTCATGCAGGACAGTTCTGCGCAGGATATGCGCGAGCAGGCTGAACAATTGCTGGAACAGAGCACATCACGTTCGCTCGCACGTCTCCAGTTTCTTCGCTACGCTTTCGGCTCTATGGGCATGTCTCACGGCAATGCAGAGCTTCACGAAGCCAAGTCCATTGCAGAAGGTTATGTCGCATCCCACAAAGGTGAGATCGAATGGAACATCAATAATGCCAGCCTGTCCTTTGCACAGGTTCGCGTGATGATGAATCTGATCATGCTTGGCCTGGCATCTTTGTCGCGTGATGGGACGATTAAAGTCACCATGGATCAGACCGACACTCTGGCAATTGAAGTCGTGGCAACCGGCCGTCGGGCGCGTCTTGGTCCGGATGTGCGCGCTGCACTTGAAAACAAAGAACCAGAAGATGGCTGGGACCCACGCACCATTCAGCCATACTTCACAACGATGATTATTGACGAGCTTGGTGGCAAGTTCAGCTTTGACGTCGCTGAAGAAGAAATCACCTTCATTGCATCTGGACTGTAACTGTCCTTGATCTGCTTTTGCAGGGGACTTGCCTCAAAAGGTGACTCCCCTGCTCGGTTTAAGAGATACCGAAATTATATTGCTGCGTGAAAGCTTTTTTTTAACGTAGTTCGTGCATGCTCCATCCCAACTGAACAACAACAATAATTGATCAGGTGGGCTGCATGGACGACCTATTAAGTGAATTTCTCACGGAAACCGCCGAATCCCTGGAGGTGATCGACTCCGAACTGGTTCGCTTCGAAGCTGAACCGAACGATCAGGGTATTCTGAATAACGTTTTCCGTCTTGTGCACACGATCAAAGGCACGTGCGGCTTTCTGGGGCTTCCGCGCCTTGAAGCTGTCGCACACGCTGGCGAAACACTGCTCGGAAAGTTCCGGGATGGCACGATTGAGGTTACGCCTCCGCTGGTGACACTGGTCCTTGAATCCATCGACCAGATTAAAGCTCTGCTGGCACATCTGGAAAATCACGAAACTGAACCAGAGGGCAGCGACGCCGACCTGATCGGTCGTCTTGAAGACGCGTCTGAAGGTAAGCTTTCCGGGGCTGCTCCTGCTAAGGATGAGACTAAAGTCGAAGCTAAAGCTGAAGCTGCTGATTCACCAAAAGCAGACGAGAGCGCTAAGAAACCGCGCCCGGATAATCTTGCTGAGGATGTGCGCTGGGATGAAGATCTTGGCCGCGAACTGCGTCCGGGTGAAGTGTCTCTTGCCGAGCTGGAAGCTGCTTTCGCGTCTGTTGAAGTTGAAGACTTCTCCAATCCGCCAGATCACGACGAACAAGCTGCTGTTGAAGCTGAGCCTGTCGAAGAGGCCAAGCCTGCTGCTGCGGCTGCGACCTCTGCAATTGATGCAGTTGCAGACATTGCTGCTGACCTCGCTGCAAATGATACAGATGCGCATCCGGGTGCGCCGCGTGTCAGCCAGTCCATCCGCGTGAATGTAGATGTGCTCGAGCACCTTATGAACATGGTGTCTGAGCTCGTTCTGACCCGCAACCAACTGCTGCAGATGGTTCGCACAATGGACGATTCAGAGTTCAAAACGCCGCTGCAACGCCTGTCTAATGTAACAGGTGAGCTTCAGGATGCTGTCATGCAGACCCGCATGCAGCCAATCGGCAATGCGTGGAAGAAAATTCCTCGTATTGTTCGTGATGCGTCTCACGACCTGAACAAGAAAATCAAACTGGTTATGGAAGGTGATCAGACCGAGCTTGACCGTCAGGTCCTCGAGCTGATCCGCGATCCGCTGACCCATATGATCCGCAATTCCTGCGACCACGCAATTGAGCTGCCGTCTGACCGTCTGGCCGTCGGTAAGCCGGAAGAGGGCACAATCACTCTGCGTGCGTTCCATGAAGGTGGTCACATCATTATCGAGCTGAACGATGATGGTGCCGGTCTTCGCACCGCACGCATTCGTCAGAAAGCGATCGAAAACGGCGTCATTTCTGCAGATGAAGCAGACAGCATGACGGAACAGCAGATCCATCGCCTGATCTTCGCGCCTGGCTTCTCTACAGCTGAGAAAGTCACGAACCTCTCCGGTCGCGGCGTAGGTATGGACGTTGTTCGCACGAACATCGAACTCATCGGTGGCGCAGTTGATCTGGTGTCTCGTGAAGGTGAAGGCACAACGTTTGCCATCAAAATTCCACTCACACTGGCGATTGTTTCTGCGCTTATCGTCGGAGCACGCGGCCAGCGCTTTGCTGTGCCTCAGCTCTCTGTTGTTGAGCTGGTTCGCACCGGCTCTAACAGCGATAACCGCATCGAATCCATCAACGGTACGAAAGTGCTTCGTCTGCGTGATCGTCTTCTGCCGGTCATGCCATTGTCTTCCGCGCTCAAACTGGACGCTGAAGAGGACGAAAAGTCCAACCGTTTCGTCATTGTTATGCAGGTTGCGTCTCAGCGCTTCGGTCTGGTGGTCGACGAAGTCTTCGATACCGAAGAAATCGTGGTCAAACCAATCTCCAGCGTTCTGCGCGATGTGACTGAGTATTCCGGCTCCACCATTCTGGGTGATGGCTCCGTGATCATGATCCTTGATCCGAATGGCATCTCCAAACTGGCAGCCTTCGACAAATCAACAGCAGGTGCCAAGCCAGTGGTTGAACAAGCTAAGAAATCCGTTGCGCGCGGTGAGAAGAAAACGAGCCTGCTCGTCTTCTCTGCGGGTGCGGCTGAACCGAAAGCCTGCCCACTGTCTCTCGTCACACGTCTTGAAGAGATCGAAGTCGATCGCTTCGAAATGACGAATAAAGGACCTGTGGTTCAGTATCGTGGCCAGCTCATGCCGGTTATCCCGATGTCTGGCAGCCTGATGGCGAACGAGGAAGGCCGTCAGCCGGTTCTCGTGGTCAATAATGGTGACAGCGTTGTCGGTATCGGTGTGGATCGCGTCCTCGACATCACTGAAGACGTGCTTCGCATCTCTATCGGCGATGAATCTCCGGGCGTTCTCGGCACGGCGGTTATCGACGGCAAGGCGACAGAAGTTATCGATATCGGTCACTTCCTCAGCCAGGTTGACTTTGACTGGGCTGAAGCAATGTCTGAAGGCCCGAAAGAGCCGAAATCTCTTCTGCTCTTCGAAAGCCATGACTTCTTCCGCAATATGCTGGCACCGCTTCTTGAAGCCTCCGGCTATCGCGTGACGACTGTGTCTTCTGCTGAAGAAGCGATCGCATCTGACATCGAACCAAGCGACTTTGATGTTGTCCTTGCGGACATCGACAATGACGCCGAAGCACGCCGCTTCATGGAAAAACTGTCTACGGATGCAGATTGGGGCGACGTTCCACGCATCGCAATGTCAAACAATCAGAGCAAGCTCGCTGCGCCAGACTTTGCCGGATGTGTCCGCAAATCTGACCGTCACGGACTTCTCGCAGTACTCGATCAAACTGCTAGCCTTAAAGGACAAGCCGCATGAGCAGCACAGAATATATCACGCTCTGGATTGGTGGACAGCTTTTCGGCGCTTCGGTAGCGCGCATTCACGACGTGTTCGCGCCAACATCCATCACGCCGGTTCCACTGGGTCCAAAAGAAGTTGCAGGTCTTCTCAATCTGCGTGGCCGTATCGTAACCGCGATCGACTCCCGCTCGCGTCTCGGTCTGCCGCCACGCGATAAAGATGCCAGCATCATGGCCATTGGTATTGAAAAGGGCGCTGAGTCCTTCGGCCTCATCATTGATGAAGTTGGTGAAGTAATGACGCTTCAGGATGCTGACCGCGAAGATACGCCAGCGAATCTGGAGCCTGTATGGGCGCAGATCGCATCAGGTGTCTATCGCCTGGAAGACCGCCTTCTGGTCGTCATTGATATTGATAAAATTTTGGCATTTGAAACGGACGCAGATTCGGACCGTGGTTCAAAAGCCGCGTAATGCGCTGAAAGGGAAGAAAAATGAAGCGGTGTTTGATTGTTGATGACTCTCGCGTCGTAAGAAAAGTGGCCCGCCGCATTGTTGAGGATCTCGACTTCGCTACGGAAGAGGCTGCAGACGGAAACGAAGCTCTGACAGCGTGCCGTAATCACATGCCGGATGCCGTACTTCTCGACTGGAACATGCCAGTCATGAACGGCATCGACTTCCTTCGCGCTCTGCGTCGTGAGCCGGGCGGCGAGTCTCCGATTGTCGTGTTCTGCACGACCGAGAACGATATGGATCACATTGCTGAGGCAATTCGTTCCGGTGCGAACGAATACATTATGAAGCCTTTCGACAGCGAGATTATTCAATCGAAGTTCGCCGAAGTCGGCCTGGTCTGAGGGTCGTTAAATGGCCACAGCCTTCAACATAAAACCCCAGACCGGGGCACCAATCCGCGTACAGCTGATTGATGACAGCGCCGTCGTGCGCGGTCTCACTCGGCGGTGGCTGACCGGTGTCGATGGTATCGAGCTTATTGTCGTCAGTGCTGACGGCATGGCCGGGGTTGCTGATGCGATCAAGCATAAGCCAGACATCATCATTCTTGATGTTGAAATGCCGCGTATGGATGGGCTTGAGGCTCTGCCGCACCTTCGTCGTGCTGCGCCTAAAGCCAAGATCATCATGGCTTCAACGCTCACCCATAAGGGCGCGAATGTCACCATTCAGGCGCTTTCCAAGGGTGCAACGGACTATCTGCCGAAACCAGAAGCGAGCCAGCTTGGCGGCGCAGAAGCGTATCGGGATGGTCTGATCGAGAAAATCCGGCTTTTGGGCCGTCCAGAGGAATCCAAGCGCGCCTTCCCTGCGCCTCAGCCTCTGCGACCGGTGTCCATGAAGCCGAACGAAGCGCCGCGCCCGGCTATTCAGATTCCAAAGACGCCAGAGCTTCGTAAAGCGCCAACCCGCTGGAACAAGCCTCAGGCAATTGTCGTGGCCAGTTCAACAGGTGGTCCGCAAGCGCTTCAGGCGGTTCTTCCGGAGCTTTGTAAGAAAACTGATCTGCCAATTCTGGTCGTACAGCATATGCCGCCGACCTTTACGTCTATTCTGGCTGATCACCTTAACGCCACCTGTAGCCACGAGGTTTCCGAGGCCAAACAGGGTGAGCCAGTCGCTCGCAATCATGTTTATATTGCGCCGGGCGGCTTCCACATGGTGGTTGAGAAAAAAGGGGCGACCAATACAATTGGTCTTAATCAGGACCCTCAGGTTAATTTCTGCCGTCCAGCGGCAGATGTGTTGTTCAACTCTGCGGCCCGTGTGTATGGCGGGGCTTTAAGCGCAGTCGTTCTCACGGGGATGGGGGCTGATGGATGTCAGGGCGTCGCCACGATCGTTGATCAGGGCGGGCGGTCTTTCGTCCAGGACCAGAAATCCAGTGTTGTCTGGGGTATGCCAGGTGCGGTTTACAATGCCGGCCTTGCACATTCTGTCCATCCGCTGAACGAAATTGCTGACGCAGTCGGCAAATCACTTCATGGAGTATAGGCATGAACCAGACTGATTTTGATTTTGTGACGTCTGAGCTGAAACGCCGATCCGGTATCGTGGTGGGGCGCGATAAGCTCTATTTGCTCGAAAGCCGTCTTTCTCCGATCGCCCGTAAGGAAGGTCTGGAATCCGTCGAGGAGCTGATTGGCATGGCGCGTCGTCGTCGCGACGAAGGTCTGATGAAGACCATCGTTGATGCAATGACGACGAACGAGACCTTCTTCTTCCGCGATAGGACACCGTTCGATCACCTCGAACAGGCTGTCCTGCCGCAACTTCGCGAAAAGCGTCCGGGCCAGCGTATCCGTATTCTGTGTGCGGCGTGCTCTACAGGTCAGGAGCCTTATTCCATCGCGATGATGCTGGATCAGAACCCGGCCCTTACCGGTGGTGCACAGGTTGAGATCGTAGCGGTCGATATCTCTGATCGCGTTCTGGAAAAGGCGCGCGCAGGCATTTACAGCCAATTCGAAGTTCAACGTGGTCTGCCGATCCGCACGCTCATGTCTTACTTCACGCAACAGGGAGATGTCTGGAAGATTTCAGACACGATCCGCTCGAAAGTGTCGTTCAAGAATGTGAACCTGCTCGATCCGATGACCGCGCTGGGCAAGTTCGACATTGTCTTCTGCCGGAACGTGTTGATCTATTTCGACCTGCCAACCAAGCGAGACATTCTGAACCGCCTGTCTGCGCAGATGAATGATCAGAGCTTCCTCCTGCTCGGCGCTGCTGAGACAGTTGTGGGCGTGGTTGATACATTCTCTCCAAACAAAGCGCATCGCGGTCTCTATGAAAAAGCGGGCAAAGCCGGTGACGATACAGGCGCGCGCCGCGCAGGCTTCCGCGCCGCCTGATAATAGAAATTCCAACCCATTTAAGAGCCCGGTCTTCAGCAATGAGACCGGGCTTTTTTGTATCAGTCTTTCGTGACCGGGGCGCCGGGCGCTGCATCCTCTAAAGCGCTCTCCGCTTCGCGAAGCGGTTTGAGTTCCGGTCCACGCCCGCGTAGTGGAATGACCGGTACAAAAAGTATCGAGATGAGCGCAATCGCGACAATCACCATGCCGCCGGAAAAGATAAAGCTCATTGAGCCCGCAAATGCGGTCTTCATGAAGTCCGGCATTTCTACGGCTGCGCCCGCTGTTTCGGCGGACATATACTGCGCCTGAAGTTCGCCAAGATTGATGTTTCCGGCCATGTCCGGGAATTGCGCGGCAAGCGAATGGGTCAGGTGAGATGTCATCAGCGCGCCAAAAATTGCGACCCCGACCACGCTGCCGGTCTGACGCAGGAACATGCCTGTAGAGGTGGCTACACCCATTTGCTGCGGGGCTGACGCACTCTGGGACACCAGCGTGAAGAGGCTCTGAGACGGGCCGAGACCAACGCCGATCAGGAAGAGCCGCCACAGCACGTCATAGGCATGGGAGTCCTCTGTCAGAAATGTCATGAGCCACAGGCCGAGAAACTGCATCAGCGCGCCGGCAATCAGGAAGCCTTTATACTTACCGGTTCGGGTGACCAGTCGGCCGACAATGAAGGATGACAAAATCAACCCGCCCATGAGCGGCAGCATGATGAACCCGCTATTGGTGGCCTGAATGCCGATAACCAGCTGTAGATAAAGCGGGACGTAGATGATGGTCCCCATAAACGCCATAGAGATGATGAAGGACGAGATCATCGATGTGGTGAAGGCTTTGTTGTTGAACCGATTGAGCGGAAGTACCGGGTCTGAGACCTTCTTCTCGACAATCAGAAAGCCAATGCCTGTGCAGACGGCAAGGACGATCAGGCCATCAACGGTGAAGTTCAGCCAGCCATCGGTTGGGCCAAAGGTGAGGGCCAGCATCAGTGCTCCGAGGGAAACCACGATAAGAAGACTGCCCAGATAGTCGACCTTTCCGCCCGTGCGCGTGCCGATATCCGGCATTTTCTGCGTGATCATGAAGAGCGCCAGCAGGGAGGTCGGCAGATTGATATAGAACACCCAGCGCCAACCGGCGATGTGGAGCCCCATAATATCTGTTGTGCCATGGTCGGTGAACCAGCCGCCTATGATCGGGCCGAGCACACTGGCAAGTCCGAATACGGCGCCGAACAGACCCGCATACTTGGCGCGTTCGCGAGGCGGGAAAAGGTCTGCGATCGTCGCAAAGGCAGAGGTGAACAGCGCGCCTCCGCCAATGCCCTGCAAACCGCGAAACACAATGAGCTGGATCATGCCGGAGCCTAAAATCGGCAGATCACCAAATTCGCCAGCAATACCGCAAAGCCAGGATCCGATGATGAAGATGCAAATCCCGAAAATGAGTACAATTTTACGGCCATACATATCGCCGAGCTTGCCCCAGATAGGCACCATTACGGTCGATGTCAGAAGGTACGTCGTGGTGACCCAGGCATAGATTTCCAGGCCCTGAAGGTCCGCTACGATGCGTGGCATGGCGGTGGAAACGATGGTCTGGTCCAGTGCGCTCAGCAGGAAGACGATCATCACTGCGATAAAGGTTGAACGCTTTTGTTCGGCAGTTGGTCCTTCTGCCGCAATCTGGGACTGGTCCGTCATTCTGATCGCCTTTTGTACAGAACACTTGGTGATACCGAGCCATACACGACTGGAGTCGGCCGGCAAATTGGAATCACTTCACCCGATCCTGAAACCTGATCAGCTGTCATGCATGCTGTCATCGAAGCAGCTCTGAATATTCGAGGAGTGATTGAAAATATCGCTGGCGTACAGCTTGCAGCTTCTCCCATGACTATTCAGGGCGGAAGTCATTCTGGGACAGAATGGCCCTGTATTGCGTTCGGTGTGTGGGCGGAATGCGGGAACCGGTCTGAGATCAACTCAGGCGGCGAGGGGTGAGCTCATGCTCTCCGGGATACATTTATTGCGCGGTCTGGCGGCTCTTCTGGTCGCTGGCTTTCATATTCAGGCGGCAGCACGCGGCGGTGAGGGAGGCAATCCCGTTCTGTTCGAAGTGTTTCGCGGCGGCGCGCTGGGCGTAGATATCTTCTTCGTGATCTCGGGGTTCATCATCTATTACACCGCCTCACGCGCGCCGGTCTGGTCTGCACGCAATTTTGTGTCGGGCCGGTTTTTCCGTATTTATCCGGTTTACTGGATTGTTCTTGCTGCATTTATCGCGCTGGCTTTCGGTCTCTGGATGCTCACCGGTGATGCGAGCAAACTGCCATCCACCGAAGTGCTCGTGCGCTCCATCCTGCTTTTGCCATCGGATCAGTATGCAATTTCGATTGCCTGGACGCTGACGATTGAGCTGCTCTTTTACGCGCTGTTTGCAGCGGTTTTCCGCGGCAAAGGGCAGGACAATAGCCTTCTGTTTGTCTGCATGCTCAGCTGGGCATTGTTCTCAATTCTGTTTACCGCGACAGGGCTGCAGGCTGGTGGAATGAACGTGATTTTCCACCCAGCTGTCAGCGAGCTTTTGTTCGGTGTGGTCATTGCTCACATCTATCTTGTGGGTGAACGTCGATTTGCGAACGCGGCCTTTGCGCTTGGGCTGGGTGGGACGCTTGCGACACTATTGTTTGTCGAAGGCGGTGATCTGCATACATGGCGGTCTGTAATCGCTGGCGTTCCGGCAGCGCTATTGGTCTATGGCGCGCTTGGGCTGCGTAAAGAGCTTGGCTTTTTCGGTAAGCTCTTTGGTGATGCGTCTTATCTTCTCTACCTCATCCATATCCCAGCCTATCTGGTGCTTGGTTTTGTGTTCGAGAAAGCGTTCGGTATCAGCATTTATGCAAATGATCTGACGATGGGCGCGACGCTGGGGCTGACCTTCATCGCAGCCTGCGCGGCACACCTTATGATCGAGCGGCCATATCAGGCCTGGTATAAGAGCCGTACGCAGCGTGCCAGAGCGCGTGAACGTGACCTCAGGCATGCACATGCCGCCCAACAAAAAACGGCGCCATAAGGCGCCGCTCTTCTTTGATTGGTATGCTGTGTCTATTCAGCGTGCTGCGGTCGAACCGGAGCGGCTTTTTCTTTCGTCCAGAACGGCCCCATCAACAGGCAGATACCCGTAATGATGAGAGAGGCGTTCAGCACCAGCATGGTATGGTTGGACAGTGCTGAGGCGTTCATCACGCTATGAACAACACCGGTGAGTACCATGATTGCGCCTGTTGCACGGCGGGTCCACACGCCGGTTTTGGCAGCATCTGCGAGCACAAAGCCGATGAGTGGAATGGCCAGAGAGCCAAGCCAGAACACCGCAACCATGGCCATTTCGCCTAGCCCCACAACGCTCATAAAGAGTGTGAAAGCCATGAGGAATGGCGTGCCCCAGACCAGAGCAGACCAGGCAGAGGCGAGCTTTGGCTGAGGGCGGCCTTTTTCGGCGCGCTTCAGGAAATAGATGTTGAGACCCGTCGCGACCATAATGCAGAGCAATGTGCCCAGCACGATGTAAGCAATCTTCATTGCCGTGCCGCCAAAGTCACCAAAGTGGAGACGGTAGACAGAGTTGAAAATCTGTTGACCGGCAGGGCCATCGGTATTGCCTTCAACCTCAGTCAGCTCACCATCGGCTGAGAACATATAGGGTTCGCTATAGACGAGACGGTCAGGGATTTCCGCGATCACTTCGACCATCTGGCTCACCGTACCCGGATCTTCAATCACCAGCAGGAATGGGCGCGCGTCGGGTTCGAGTGTCGCAAGTGTTGCCAGAGCCGCAGGGCCATCAGCCAATGGGGCAGGGGTGCGATCAATCTCACCTTCTGAGCCGAAAACGGCATCTGTCAGCCCTGTAGGCGTGCCATAGCTTGCGAGTGACATGACAAGCGCAATGACAACGAACAGGCCAATCAGTGCGCCTGTGCCGGCTACGATGATGTTGAACGGAAGCGTCCAGACGCTCAGACGGTTGTGAATGTCTGCCTGAACAAGCCTTTGTTGCCCTTCACGTTTCAGGCGGAACGCGTCCCGGAAAATACGTGGGTGTGCCAGCAGACCCGAAATTGACATTCCGACCATCATCACGCCGAAAATAGCGACGATAATCATACCCAGGCCAAAGTTCTCAGGAAGGCCCGGCAGGTCTTCAGGAATGCTCAGATAGTAGTGCAAGTGGATGAGAAACTCATTCCATGCCGTATCATACCCGGCAACGGCTTCGCCATTTGCGTTCGCGGTTTCCAGACCATCATCTCCGCCAATGACGAAGCGCGGCCAGTTTTCGCGCGGCAGGTATAGAAGCACATGCTCGCTTTCAGGCTGCGTCGCGACGACATGATCGATCGCATTCTGCACCGCGGCAGGCGTAACTTCCGTCACTGCCGGAGTGTCCGCACGTTCCCACCAGCCGAATTCATCTTCCAGAACCGCAACCGTGCCGCTGACGCAGACAATGTAGAGAATGGCGCTGATCACCAGTCCCATCAGGCTGTGCGCCGTCAGAGAGCGATCAACGAAGGCGCTCGAAACCTTAGGCCAGAGTGTAGAGCTCATATCTTCAGCCTTTCCTAGATGAATGCCGTTGCGCCGGTGACGATGACCGCGCCTACAGCATAAAGGGTTCGTCGGATCGGGCTTTTCTCGATGAGCAGGAAGGTGCTCAATACGGCCCAGAGGGTCGCCGACAGGATGATGCAGATAACGCCTGCGGTAATCGGGTTGCCATCTTCAGGCATGATAAACCGGAAAACGGTGGCACCTGCAAACAGGGCGATCATCCCTGCGAGCGGACCGGTTACGATGAAGGTCCAGAGGCTGCCCAGCACTTTCAGGCCGGTGGCAGCAGGGTTTTCAGGTTCGACCTCAACCTTTCTGCGGCTCTTCTCAAAATCAAGTGACGGCAGGCCCGCCGTCATGATGTAGATGAAGAATACGGACACCAGCATCATCGCAATCACAGAGACCTGCGCAACGCCGCGGTCAGAATTGGCGATGAAGGACAGAACCATGGCCAGCAAAAGCAGGGCCCAGCCACCAGACAGGCTGATCGGGCTGTTGCGGTTTTTCCATGCGGTGAAAAGCAGGAAGAGCCCTGCTGCACATGCAGTAAGGCTCAACGCAAATATCAGAAGCTCAACGCCGCTCACGAGCCGAACTCATAAGCTAGTCGGGCGACGACGGTGCGACGCAGGCCCGGGAAGCAATCCCCGCGCGTCAGACATGATGTCAGGTATTCTTCATCCGCGATATTGCGCGCATTGATCTGGAAATCCCAGCGATCCCACTCATAACCAATCATGAGGTCTCCCAATGTGTAATCCGGCGTGACGTATCTCACCGTGCCATCTTCAGCGACGCTTTCGCCCACATAACGGATGCCCCCACCAATGCGGAAACCGTTGAGCGCGCCTTCAGGTCGCCATGTTGCCCAGGCAGATGCAGTGCCATTTGGCTGCCCCGGAAGCTTAAAACCATCAGGGTCTTCAGCGTCGATTGTAGAGGCTGCAAACTGCAGGAAGACATTATCTAGCTGCATGCGAGCTTCCAGTTCCAGTCCACGAAGGGTCGAAATACCTTGCTGTTGGGCCGCGTCATTTGGCAATGCATTCGGGTTGGGCAGGTTGCTGATTTCGATGTCATAATAGGCCAGCGTGATGAGGCCCGGGAAAGATTGAGGCTCGTATTTCAGGCCGAATTCGTACTGACGAGCTTCCTCTGGATCGAGCTGATTTCCCGCAAGGTCCGTTCCTATAACCGGCTCGAAGCTTTCAGAATAGCTGGCATATGGGGCAAGGCCATTGTCAAAGCGGTAGAGCACACCAAAGCTGGTGGACACGGCGTCATCGTCCTGAACGACTGCGCCGGTATCGTTTTCAACCTGATCATAGCGCAGGCCGAGCGTGAAGCGCCAGTCATCCAGCGCAATCTGATCGGATACATAAAGACCCAGGTCCTGAACCTGCTGAGGCGTGCCGTCACTATAGATGGCATCCAGTACCGACTGGTCCGGATAGTTGCCGTAAACAGGATTGGCCAGATCAAACACATAGGAGAAATCGCCGCTCAGTACGCCGCCACCTAAGTAATAGGCCGTGTTGCTATCCGTTTCTACGTCCTGATATTGCGCGCCCATCAGCATGTTATGAGTGAGCGAGCCGGTGGTGAAGTCAGCACGTGCGCGAAGATCCAGCGCATATTGTTCTGATGTATTGTCAGCGGCGTAGAATGTGCGCGCAACCGTCGTCTCGGTGAAGAGCGGAGCGCCGAAATACTGGTTTAGATAGCGGCTTTGTCCGGCCCCGGTGAAGGTTGGCCATGCCTGCTGGTAATCGGCCTCGCCAGACCGCCAGAGGGCCGTCGCTTCAATGTTCCAAACGTCATTCACGCGGTGCTCGCCCAGCAGGGTGATCTGATCAGACTTGGTGTCAAAGAAGTTGAAGTCAGGTTCGCCGGCATAGACATCCTGATCGATATATTCGCCGGTTACATTATGCGGGAAAAGCGTGCCTTCGACCGGAATGAATTGAGCTGCGACATCGCCCTTGGTGTCCTGATGGATACCGATAATGGTGAGACGAGTGTCTTCAGACGGTATCCAGGTGAGAGACGGCATGAATACACCGGATTCCTCATCTACATAGTCGACCTGAGAGCCGGTATTCCGGTAAAGCCCGACAAGGCGATAGAGCAGTTGGCCATCGCTGCCGGGAACAGGCCCGGTTACGTCGCCTGCGATCTGATAGCGTTCAAAATTGCCGAGTTCTGCTGCAAGAGACCCGCCAAAATCCTCTTCAGGTGTTTTGGAGACGACGTTGAGAAGACCGCCCGGCGAGCCTTGTCCATATAGAACAGAGGCCGGGCCACGCAGGATTTCCACCTGTTCGACCGTCCAGGGTTCGACGCGGGTGGTGTTATAGCTGCCAAAGAGTTCCTGAATCGAGTCCCGGTAGCGCGGGATGGACAGCCCGCGAGACGACACCCAGTCACCTCGTGTTGAGAAGCCATAGGTTTCTGCGGTGACACCCGTCACATAAGAAACAGTCTGGGAGAGGTTCAGTGCTCCGCGCTCGATGAACACATCTTCGGGCTCAACGGAAACAGAACGTGCGGTTTCAACAATCGGAATGTCAGTTTTCGTTGCGCCGAATGCATCCACGCTGCCGGTCACTGTCACGGTTTCCTGGCGGGCTTCTGCATCTTCGGTCGAAGTCGCGCTCGCATCCTGCGCGTATGCGCCGTGAGAAGCGGTAAGCAGAGCCGTGAGAGCCAGCGCCCCAGCGCTGGTTTTCAGCCATTGTGAGTACATGAATTTCCCCTTCAGCATTAGCAAATGCAAATCATTATCAAGATGTAATCTTGCTATGTATAGTGAGAATGATTGTCAATTGCGATACGGGGCTGAATTGGGTATCGGGGTGGTTTTATGCGCCCAATAAACAAAAACGGCGCCCTGAGGCGCCGTTTTCAATCGTGTGATTTGGGAGTTTGCTCTTAAGCGGCTTCTTCGTCGCGAAGTGGCTGAGCATTCGGGGATGGATCACGAAGAACGTAACCACGGCCCCATACAGTTTCGATGTAGTGGTTACCTTTGGTAGCCTGCTGAAGCTTTTTGCGAAGCTTACAGATAAATACGTCGATGATTTTCAATTCAGGCTCGTCCATGCCGCCATAAAGGTGGTTAAGGAACATTTCCTTGGTGAGGGTCGTGCCCTTACGCAGGGAGAGAAGCTCGAACATCTGGTATTCTTTGCCGGTGAGGTGAACGCGAGCGCCACCAACTTCAACCGTTTTAGCATCCAGGTTCACAATGATCTCGCCGGTGCGGATAACGCTCTCAGCGTGACCTTTAGAGCGACGGACGATCGCAGTGATGCGGGCGATCAGTTCGTCTTTGTTGAACGGTTTTGTGAGGTAGTCGTCAGCGCCATAACCAAGCGTTTTAACTTTCGCCTCAATGTCCGGGTTACCGGAGAGGATCAGAACTGGTGTGTTCACGCGGCTCATGCGGAGCTGCTTCAGAACATCGAAGCCAGAAATGTCAGGCAGAGAAAGGTCAAGGATGATGATGTCATATTCATACACCTTGCCAAGGTCGACGCCTTCTTCCCCAAGGTCTGTCTGGTAAATGTTAAACCCAGCTGCCTTGAGCATCAGCTCGATGCTACGAGCGACTGCGTGGTCGTCTTCAATCAATAGTACGCGCATCAAGTCGTCTCCCGAATCACTTACAGTGTAACGCGTTAGCGGTGTCCAGATATAGTTAAACTGGCGGGTGGTAACGAAATGGTTAACGCGATGTCTTTTTCGCGCCTAAGATTTTAACGAAGATTTCCGTCGTGTCATTTTAAGTCGTTAACCGCGTCTTAGCGCTAGGGGCGCAAGATTCGCTCAAGAGCCCTCAAAACCAAGCGATTCTCGATATGTTGCAAGACCTGATACGTGAAGTAAAGCGCGCCCCCGTAGTTCAGATGTCCGGTCGGGTAGAGGCGTTGGAGGGATTAAGGATTGAGGCAAGCGGGCCACGATCTGCCCTTCGTCTTGGCGCATTGGCACATATTGGCGACCCACATGGACCGCTCGCAGAGATTGTAGGCTTTCGCGGAGACCTCGCTATTCTGCTGGCCTGTGAAGATAGTCATGCGGTCTATCCGGGCGCGAAAGTTTTCTTCCAGAGTGAACCATCCGTACTCTATCCGTCGGAGCATTGGTTAGGTCGCGTGGTTGATCCGTTCGGCAAGCCTATGGATGGCGGACCAGTTCTGCCCCGAGGCAGTTACGCCAAACCTGTGGATGCGCCGCCGCCTTCTGCGCATATGCGTACCCGAATTGAAGAGCGTCTTCATCTGGGTGTGCGCGTCATGGATTTGTTCACGCCGTGTGGGCGCGGCCAGCGTCTTGGTCTGTTCGCGGGCTCAGGTGTTGGTAAGTCCACACTTATGGGCATGCTCGCCAAAGGCGCCGATGCAGATGTGATTGTCATTGGTCTGGTCGGTGAGCGGGGACGTGAAGTCCGTGAATTCGTCGAAGACGCGCTTGGAGCAGATGGTCTGGCGCGTTCCGTGATTGTGACGGCGACGTCTGATGCACCAGCACCAGCGCGAAAGCGCGCGGCCATGTCGGCCATGGCGGTTGCTGAATATTTCCGCGACACGGGAAAGCAGGTGCTTTGCCTTCTTGATAGTGTGACACGCTTTGCGATGGCCCAACGTGAGATTGGTCTGGCGGCGGGCGAGCCTCCAACGACGCGCGGCTATACGCCTTCGGTTTTTGCAGAGCTTCCGAAATTGCTCGAGCGGGCAGGGCCGGGGCCAAAGGGCACGGGCGCGATCACCGGCCTGTTCACGGTTCTGGTCGATGGTGATGACCATAATGAGCCGGTCGCAGATGCGGTTCGCGGTATTCTGGATGGTCACATTGTAATGTCACGGCAAATCGGTGAGCGCGGGCGGTATCCGGCGGTTGATGTCCTTAAATCTCTCTCTCGACTGGCCTCGCAGCTGCAAGCGCCAGAAGAAGCAGAACTGGTCACCAATGTGCGCAGACTTGTCGCCACCTATACAGATATGGAAGAATTGATCCGGATTGGCGCCTATGCGCCAGGCGCTGACAAGCAGACAGACCGCGCAATTCGACTGAATGAGGGCCTGGATGAATTTCTGACCCAGAGCTATTCAGACCCGACCGCCCCGGATGCCGTGTTTGATGCGCTTCGCCAGATCTATGAGGCTAGTGCCTGATGAGAACGCTTGAAACCCTTATTAAACGTGCCCGCAAGGATGTAGATGCGCTGGCGGTAGAAATGCGCCGCGCGCTTGAAACCCGTGGGGAGATTATCGCGGAAATGGCTGCATGTGAGGCTTCCATTGAAGCAGAGGCCAGCATGTTTGACGGCACGCCTATGGCAGGGCTGGGCTTTGCTGCGTTTCTTGATCGCCAGAAACTGCGTAAGGCTAATCTGGATGAAGCGCTCAAGCTGGCGGAGAAGGCGCATGCTGAATGTCAGGAAGCCATGAATGCCGCCTATGCGGAGCTGAAAAAGCTCGAACACCTTCTTTCCATGGAAAAGACCAAAGCGCGTGTGGAAGAAGAAAAGAAAGAGCAGGCTGTCTTTGATGAGCGCAGCTCTCAAATGTTTGGACGCTAAGTCCGCAGCCTAGATTTGAACTTTAATAAACAGATTGCCCTTATGGACGTGCACGTCCACTTGTTCTGGTGGAACAGAGAGAAGCGTCAGGCCAAGCTGAAGTGATGCCTTTGAATCAAGGCCCAGAGCGGGTGCCGCTTTTGTCAGGTCGAACAATTCATCTTTTGACGAGATCACTGCGCGAGACACAAAGATGTTCAGCGCAATGCCTTCATTGTCCCGTTCAGAGCGAATGGACATGCGGTCGCCTTTTTCACAGGCGCGCAGAAGGCCCGCAATAAAGTGCTGAACGCCGAGCGATGCGAGTGGGCGTGAGCCAATTTGAGTGAACCAGGATGTTTCTGTCGCCAGAACCAGGTCTACTTCTTTGGCGCGCGCCGTCTTTGAGACGCGCTCTGCGGTATCCAGAAGCAGTTCGTGAATTGGCGTACGCGTCGCCTGACTGAGGTCATCCTGCGAATAGGCGCGGATGGCGCGGACGGTTTCGAGCAGGTGCGCGACATATTCAGCTGTATTGGATCGACCCGCATCTTCCATCGTTTCCAAGAGAGTCTGAAGGCTGAGTTCAATATATGAGAACGGTCCGAGCAGGCTTTCTACCGACGACTTCATTTCACGCGAGCGAAGACGGCTTTCGGGAACTTCGGTCTGAACCTGATGTTTCAGTGTCGCATTCACGATCATCTGTTTCAGCAGTTTGTAGTTCAGATCTGTTTTGTCGATGACAGCTTCTGCGCCACTGGCAAAGGCTTCACGGCGCATGTCATCTGCATTGTCAGATGTGACGAATACTATAGGCGCGTTGGTAAACGCGCGGACACGCTGAATGTCATCTTCAATGGAAATGGCGTCTGGTCGGCGCACATCCAGAAGCACAAAATCCGTAGGCCCTGCCTCTGAAAGACGTTCGAAATCTTCAATACGTTCGGAGATATTCAACTGAATATCTCCCTCTCCTCCGACCATATCGGTCAGGATTTCTGCGTCCCTCGCATTATCTTCAACGTAGTGAATCCGCATGTAATATCTCAGATTTTCGACGGGACGATACTTTGGTATTTCTTATGTTGCAATCATATTACGAAATCCTTCCACAGAGTTTCTGACACTGTTGATTACAAGAGGTGGCGTGAACACTGGAAGAGGCGTGTATCTGCTGGGGACTATGTACGGTTATATCTGGATAACTCTTGCGAGACCCCACAGACTCAATGCAGTGCATTAAAGTAATATGCTGATGGTCACTATCTCTTCAGACTTTTTGCACAAACACTTTAGTTGTTCAGCAAATATGTATTCAGTCCTTTCGGGTTAACGATAGAAAGTTCAATGAAAAAACCCTTTGTTTTCGACCAGGCCGACTCCGGAGAATTGTTGGCAGAAGTAGCCTCTGTGATCGCGCATGATGTTCGTACACCTGTTCGCCATGTCGGTCAGTTTCTGGAGTTTTATGAACGCGAATTATTGGCCGGAAACATAAAACAGGCTGCTGCGCATATGGAGGTGGTCAAGGAAAGCCTGGGGCTCGTCTCTGACATGCTGGACGGGGTCATCACATATGCACGCATGGGACGCGGTCTTGAGGCCCCCGAAGAGGTCAATTTGCACAAGCTCGTCAATTCAGCGCTGGAACGTGCGCAGATGGCGTCAGGTCAGCGCGATGTGAAGCTTGTTTTTGAAGGCAATGAATTTGGCTTTGGCCATGAAGTGCGCCTCATGGAAATGTTTTATCATCTGTTTGAGAACGCTTTGCTCTATCACCCTGGTGACAGCAAACCTGAAATTCGCGTGCGTGTTTGCCGTGCCGGTGACCAACAGAAAATCGAGATCAGCGATTCAGGAAAAGGCCTGCCAGAGGGCTATTCAGACATTGTGTTCGACCTGTTTCAGCAGGTTGAGAAGGGGAAGGCGCATCAGGGCATTGGCCTTGGTATGTCCATGGCGCGCCGTATCGCTCAAATGCATGGCGGCGATATTCTTCTTGCTGAGAAACAGCCCGGCCCGGACGATCTGTCAGGTCTGAAGCTGATTGTCCTGCTGCCAATTGCTGAAAAACAAAGAGAAATGGCCGAGCGTTTGTCTGCCTCAGACGCGTAAGTGATCGCGAACGAGGACAGCAATCTCTTCACAGGCTTTACGCGCCGCCGGTGAAACGGACATGAATGCCGTGAAGCCATGAGCGAGACTGTCATAACAGCGATATTCCACATCCACGCCTGCATCCGTCAGGCGTTCTGCGTAAATGCGCCCCTGATCCACCAGCGGGTCGAAGCCTGCTGTCACGATGATTGCAGGCGGCAAGCCTTCCAGATTGGTTTCTGAAAGCGGAGAAATACGGGAATCCTCAGTGTCCTGACCGTCTGGCAGATATTGCGCCATGAACCAATCCATCGTGTCTTTCGACAGTGGATAGGTCTCTGCATATAAATGCATGCTTGGGGTGTCTGAAGCGACATCTGTTGCCGGGTAGATGAGCACCTGCAGAACGGGCAGGGGCTTATGGTCTTTCTGCATTTCCTGCGCGATGATCGCGCTGAAATTGCCGCCCATAGAGTCGCCGGCAATCGCCGCTTGTCCCGGAGGCGCGCCAAGCGTTTCAGCTTCCTGCAGCGCCCATTCATAGGCGGCGATCGCATCGTTGAGACCTGCTGGCCATTTATGCTCAGGTGCCAGTCTGTAATCGACAGAAACCACGGGTGCTTTGCAGATATGGCTCAACAGGCCGCAAAATTCATGGCTCGTATTTAGATCGCCGATTACACCGCCGCCAAAATGATAAAACACAATGACGGGCATGTTCGGGTTTTGGCCGAAAGGGCGATAAATCCGGATAGGGATGTCGCGGCCTTCAGTCGTGAAATGCGTGTCTTCAGAGCTCACGCCTTCAGGCAGGCCGCCTGCCAGCATGGCAAGACCTTCAGCGGATGCTGCACGCGCCGTCGCCGCAGGCAGGGTTGAAATTGGCGGCTGTTTGCGAGCGCCATGGGCAATAAACTGGAAATGCGGGTCCAGGCGCCGTCCACCAATCTCGACAGGTCGACCGCCCGACATTTTGATCAGCCAGTCAGACGGAAGTTTCAGCAATGATTTCGCGATGAAAGCTTTGAGGCTCATGATGTCTCCCGAAGACCCGATTCTTTTCTGTTCTTAGAAGGGAATTTAATCAAAAGCATGACGAACGCCACACAATACCAGATTGGTGGCAAATTGTGTGGCCTGATCGACCTGAGCCTCAGGATTTGAAGGATCGCTGGAAATACGCTCCAGCATGCAGTCGCCCAGCTCTCGGGCAATGCCGATGGCCGAGGCCGTGAGGTAGGTCACGTCGATATCTGGTGACCCTTCGGACTTCAGCACGGTCTCAATATCCTTACGGATTTCCAGATATACTGCGCGCATTTCAGGTGTATCGACGCGTAGTTCCGGAACGTCCAGCTGAGGTCGGTTCAGCTTGAACACATCAGTATGTTTGTCGGCCAGAAATTTGAAATAGGCACCAAAAGCCCCGTGCAGATAATCCTTGAAGGACATGTCTTCGCGCGGCAGCTCGCGCAGAAGCCTCCCAATTTCCTTCACAGAGGACTCAGCCAGCGCCTCGATGATTTCTTCTTTGGATTTGAAGTAATTATAGAAAGTGCCGCTGGCGAGTTCGGTCCGTCGGATAATGTCGCGCACGGTCGTGGCATCATAGCCAAGCTCAGCAAACACCAGTCGGGCTGCATCCAGTATGGCTTCGCGGTTTGCCATCTTTGCGCGTTCTCGTTTGCCCGGCAGCTTTGCCGACGAAGCAGTGCGAGACGTCTTGGACTGGAGTTGCATCGATTCTTTTGCCCTGTTTCAGACCCATATTTTATGGTCCGGGGCTAAAGTTTCAATGAAGCGGAGCCAGACCTTAGTGGAATAGCGCTGCGAATTTGCCGGAAAGGCTGAGATTTAATCAGTCTGCAGGATGACGGTTCAGGTTAATTCAGCTCATAGAGCGCTGCACCATAATAGCAGAGGCTGGTTGAGCACTGATACATCTCTGCATGGAAATGATAGGTGTATCCGCTACGCGTCTGGAAAACGACGATCGGCAGGTCATCGATCTCGCGATCAGCTACGACCTCATTTCCATTCTGCTCGTGAACAATCAGATCGATATCAGTACAGTCCTGATCACAGGCCGCGATGATGGCATACGTTCGGTTGGGATAAACCGGAATATTCACCTGATTTTGGTCGCCGGAATCAATTGTACCATCGAAATACTCGATGACCGTCGCGCTGAGACCATTCTCACGGCTGGCCACGCCAAGGTCGCGAGAGGCTTCTATGATCTGATCATAGACATGCTGTTCCCATTGATTGTTTTTCTGGGCTGCGGCTGTGTTCAATCCTGCCAGCGCGAGTGACAGACAGATGGCGCTGATGCGTAACTTCATTTTCGTCCCCCGATGAAAACAAGACTTACAAAGCCTCTCATGTAGAGGCGAGAAATTCAAGTTTATGGGGAATTTTTGATCCAGAAGATTGTAGAAGTTGCCTTGTGGCGCGGGTCAGCTATCCGGGCGATCTATCTTCAGGCTTGCGGACAGCGCCTCGGACTCCAGACCTGAAGAGCGTTCCATCTGGAACTTCCCGCCAGTAAAACTCATGCCCTGCCCAGCGTGCCATTCACCGGAAATCAGCGTGCCATCTTCATTCAGATTGCCCAGATATTTGATCACTTCCTGATGTACGTCAGGGCCAGGATGATAGACTTTGTCGAAATACACGGTTTCTCGCGAAATCTCCCCGGAGATATCTGCGGTGAGTTCGACCAGTGCAGGTGATGCAAAAGTGTTGGGCTCCATCACTGTACCAATGAACAGGCCTGTCCCCGCCGCCTCAACGAAAGCAGAAAACGGAATATTCGTATTGCCGATATCAAGGCCATAGCTGTACCAGCCTGACCAATAACCGGAAATATCAGGTTTTTCGCTCATAAGGATTATCTTTTCCCTTTGGCAGACACTGGCTATAGGATGACTGTATGACAGCAGATCCTGATTTCTTCGACCTCATTCGACAGTATGCGCCTAACATTATCAATAAGGTGCCATACGCCAAGACGCTTGGTTTTGAACTTGTTGAGCTGGAGCCGGGCCGCGCCGTTGCACGCGCGCCTTATCAGGCTGAGACGATAGGCGACATCGAAACCGGAATTATTCATGGCGGCGTTGTGACTGCGCTATTGGACAATGTGTCCGGAGTGTCTGTTATTGCAGCACTTTCTGAAATGAAATCGACGGCAACGCTCGATCTGCGCATTGACTATATGCGCCCGGCTGAGGTGGGCAGAGACATTATCGCTGAGGCTAAATGCTATCATATGACGCGTACTGTCGCTTTCACGCGCGCATGGGCATATCACGAAACAAAGGACAGAGTGATCGCAACAGCGTCCGGATCCTTTGCTCTGAACCCGATCAAACAATTCCCCGGTGATTCGGAAGGGGAGGGCTGATTATGGGTGAGGACATTTATCTGCGTCAGGAAAAGCTGCAGGCTTATCTAGAACGCACGCCCTTCGCGTCTTTCCTTGGTTTCAGGTGTGAAATCATGGGTGACGAGATGACGGCCATCCTGCCATTCAATGAGAAAATCATCGGCAATCCGACCATTCGCGCGCTTCATGGCGGCGCGACGGGCGCCTTTCTGGAGCTGACGGCCATGGCCCAACTCTTTCTTCTTTCGGAAGAGGCGAAGATGGCCAAACCGATCAATCTGACGATTGATTACCTGCGTCAGGCACGGTCTGAGAATCTCTATGCACGTGCCGAAGTTACCAAACAGGGGCGTCGCATTGCCAATGTGCATGCCGAAGCCTGGCAGGCAGAGCGATCTCGTCCAGTTGCGACGCTTAATGCGCATTTCCTGCTTTCGGATGACTAACGGCGCACGCTGCACGTCAATCCATTGCTTTGAAATTGTGTAGATAAGCTTCGTTAATCTTAAGACTTAGCTGCTACCCATTCGCCTGCAGAAGTGTAGGCCTATGAACCAGAAATTCACACTCAGAGACCTCGTTCGGTCTCATATCGACAAGCCCGAGCTGCTCCGCATGCAGCTCGATGCGATGTCGCGTCAGATTCCTCTGGTCTATCTCATCGTCAGCGTAAATGTTGTGGGCGTGGCGGTCGCATTTTACGGTGATGCGCCTGATCTCCTCACTATCTGGACGCCCCTGGTCGGCGTGTCCCTGTTCCTTTTGCGCAGTATCGCCTGGTGGCGTTCGCCAAAAACCTTTCAAACACCGGAACTTGCGCTGAAAGAGCTCAACCGCGTGAGCATTCTCATGGCGGGGAGTGCGCTGGCTTTGTCATCCTGGTGTGTGCTGCTGTTTCCCTATGGAGACGCATTTCAACAGAGCCATATCGCCTTCTTCATTTCTGTGACGCTGATCGGCACAATCTTCGCGTCAATTCAGTTGCCCCGGTCTGCACTTGCCGCGATCGGGATTAGTGGCACGGCCTTCGTCATTTTCTTCATGACGCGCGGAAACATGGTGTTCTCGGCTATGGCCGTGAACTTCATCATGATCCTGTCTGTGGTGTATTTGCTGGTCAAAAACTACTTCAAAACGATGATCGCTTTCATCAATTCAAACAATGAATTGTCGGGCGCTAACGACGAATTACAGGCACTTTACGAAGAACTGAAGTTTCACAGAGACCATCTGGCAGATCAGGTCGACGCGCGTACGGCAGAGCTGAAAGAGCAGACTTTGAAGCTCGAACAGGCGCTGGAGGCAGAACGCAAGCTCAACGAAATGCAGAATGAGTTTGTCTCAATGGTCAGCCATGAGTTCCGCACGCCACTTGCTGTAATTGACGGTACCGCCCGTCGCGTAGAGACGCGCATGGGTGACATGCATAGCGAAGAAATTCGTGACCGGATGACGAAAATTCGTGGATCGGTGAAGCGCCTTTCCAATCTTGTGGAGCGGGCTCTGGACGCGTCCCGTCTGGCGTCCGGTCGTATTCAATGTCACCCGGAAGCCTATAATCCAAAGCAGTTGGTGGAAGAAATTCTTGAGCGGAACGCAGAGATATCTTCGGGCTTCACGATCGATGTTGACCTGAAGCGGCTTCCCGAAACGCTGATCGGTGATCCGGACCTGATGGATCACGTTCTGACAAATATTCTCGGGAATGCGCTGAAATACTCTCAGAAGAACCCGCACATCATCATTACGGGTGGCCAGGAAAACGGGAGCGCAGTCATCAGTTTCCGGGATCATGGTGTGGGCATTCCACGAAATGAACTGAAGCGCGTCACTGAGCGGTTTTTCCGGGCATCTACGTCTACCGGCATTCAGGGAACAGGCGTCGGGCTTAATCTCGTCGGACAGATTGTCGACATGCATGGCGGCAAATTGGAAATAGACAGTGAAGTGGGGAACTGGACCGAAGTGCGCATCATCGTTCCTCTGGAAACAGAATATGAAATTGATATCGAAATGGACTCGCCGGCCGAAAAGCTGCAGGCGAATATGAACTGGGAAATCTGAAACAAAAAAAGCCCCGCATCTGGCGGGGCTTTTTCTGTTTTATGATCTCCTCGGGGTCAGGCTGCGCCCTTGATCCGATTGGAATTGCCGCCATCCACTTCGGCCTTCAGCCAGTTTTCAAACTTCGCCATAGCAGGCTTCCAGTCTGAGATTGTATCAGGAGAGAAGACTTGTGCTGTTGGGTACCAAGGCAGATTGCCGGTGCCGAGATATGGCCATGCATTCGGTGCGCCGATAATGCAGGTCTTTGCACCAGAGCCAGCTGCAATATTGGTCGTGGCGTTCATCGGGCCGACCAGCAGGTCAAGCGCGACGCAGAGCGCGGCCAGATCATCAAGGTCGTCCTTCAGGTCGATGTCCAGTTGATGGATTTTGACCCCAAATTCCTTTTCCGCACGTGCAATATCATCAGCGCAATCGCCATACTGAAGATTGATCCAGGTGACGCCTTCTGTGCGCAGCGTATTTTTCCACTGTGAGAATGGAGAATAGTACTTAGAACGCTTGGCGGACATCAGCATGGATTTCCATAGCAGGCCAACCTTGAGGCCATCGCCAAGTTTGCTGAGTTCATTGCGCCAGTGTTCAACACGCTCTGCATCCGGCGTCAGATAGCCTCCTTCCGTAGGGAAGGCAGAAATATCGCGGCGAAGGACGCGCAGAACGCTCGCCATAGGCGCCCAATAATCATAGCTGTCCCAGTCAGTGATGAGCGGGCAGCTACGCAGTGGAATACCGTTCGAGCGGATGGTTGAGTGTTTAGTGACCTGCGCCTTGGGGAAAGAGCGCTGCATTAGCGCTTCCAGACGGGGAACAACGCCAATCGTCAGATGTCCTTCCGGCCCGAGATGGTCGATCAGATCATGGCCCATATTCAGAAACATGACTTCATCGCCCAGGCCCTGCTCGCCGACGACCAGAATTTTTTTGCCTTTTAAATCTTCGCCATCCCATTTCGGAATTGGGAAGGAATAGGAGGTCGCGCCGCCATAGCGCGGATTATTGCGGCATTCATAGGCATCCCACGCTTCATCCAGCTTGCCGCTACCGATGAGAGAAACGGAAATCGCATGTTCGGTTTCTGCCTCTTCGTTTGGTGGCATGGTGCCGAAGTTGAGCGCCTTGCGAAGATAGGTCAGCGCGTCGTCATGGTGGCCTTCAGTGGCCTTGCAATAGCCGATATTGTGATAGGCGCGGGCAAGGTCCGGCTCAATCTCAAGAGCCTGCTCATAGAAGAGCACAGCTTTATCAAAGGCTGTCTGCTCCATCATGACAGTGCCAAGCGAGTTCCAGAGAAGTGAGCTGCCCTGATTGGTGTAGATCGCAGCGCGCAGCACTTCGATGGCGTCTTCGAACTGGCCCTTATCGCGCAGAACGCAGGCAAGATTGTTCGGGCCTTCGACGGCGTCTGGCATCATGCGGCTGAAAATACGGAAGAATTTCTCGGCGACGTCGTAAAGATCCATACGCCATGCGAGCAGTCCAAGGTTCTGATAAATCTCTGGTTCGTTCGGAGAGAGCTTTAGAGCGCGCTCATAGAGCTCAAGTGCGAGGCTTGCGACGCCCAGCTTGTCGAGTGCGATTGCGGTAATGTGGCAGGCCAGCGCGATATTCTCATCGATATCCAGCGCTGCAATGCCCAGCTTGGCCGCTTCGCGGTATTCACCCTCATTAATCTTACGCACAGCGCGCTTCATAATCGGCAGAGCTTTACGGAGTTTGGTGTCTGCCTGACTGGTTTTGTAACGCAACACAGTCTGAAGGGCCTGGCTCTTGCCGGCGTCACCTGCGGAGTCCAAAGGCAGGGGTACAGCCACGGCGGACGTGTTCAGTGCCTTTTCAAACAAAGGGCGTTGAATGGCTTCTGTCATGTAGCGCTCCGATTCTCAGTAAATACCGAATTGCCACGGTCTCTTTAAGAAACGGCTAACTTGAAATTACCGCGCTTAAAACAAGCATTAACCTCATCACGGTAGACAGGTTGAGAAATTCTGTTCTGGCTGGAGGAAACCATGCCACTCAAACTCTCGCTGAAGCCCGGCGAAAAATTCGTTGTAAACGGCGCTGTCATCCAGAATGGCGACCGCCGTGGTGTGCTGCTTTTGCAGAACAAAGCATCTGTTCTGCGCGAGAAAGATATCATGCAGCCGGAAGAGGCAAACACACCAGCACGCCGGATCTATTTCCCGGTGATGATGATGTACCTCGATCCGAGCGACGTCTCGACACAATATGAAGAGTTCGTGGTGCGTATGACTGAATTCATGTCAGTCATCAAAAACCCTGAAACTCTCAAAGAATGCATCTCCTGTTCCAAGGAGGTGATGGCGGGTCAATATTATAAGGCACTCACTCGGTGCCGGAATATAATGGCATATGAAGAGGAGTGCCTGGGGTATGTCCATCAAGGCGTATCAGCAGACGGCGAGGCGAACAGAGAATCCGCGTGAGGTCGAATATCGTCTGTTTGCTCAGGTAACGGCGCAACTCGTCGATGCTCAGAAGACAGGCAAAGAAGACCTTCGTAAACTTATGGAAGCATTGGACTATAACCGTCGGGTTTGGTCAGCAATGTCCATGGATTGCGCATCACCAGATAATGCTTTGCCAGCGCAATTGCGGGCGAGCATCATTTCGCTGTCTATTTTTATAAACAAGCACACCTCTGCGATTATGCGCGAAGGTGAAGATATTCAGGATCTGATCGACATTAATCGTCTGATCATGCAGGGCCTGAACGGGGAATAAATTCCCCGCTATAAATGGCCGCCGCGCTTAGCCGGCGCGGCGTTCCCAGACTTCGATATTAGCAGAGCGGCCAACAGTAAAAGGCAGCTCGCAATTCAGAAGAACAGACAAGCCAGCTTTCTCAAACTCACTACTCGCCCAGTCTTTGTTTGCAGAGTTCATCTCAGCGAAAGCCGTTTCCACGCGCTTTTGGCAATACAGAAGATAAGGTTGGACGGCGACGGTGATGGTCTGGCCACCATAGCGCGCGTCTACTGTGCCAATGGCTCTTTGCTTCGGAGTGTCCGTTACGGGTGCGCCGTTCTGAATGTCCTGGCTTGCCTGGAACTGACGGATGAAGTCGATACGGTCTGTTAGCTCGTCTCCCACTTCGCTGCCGATAAAGTCGATCAATTCATAGAGCGTCTCCGGGATCTGATCGCCCGGCAGGAAGGCTTCGTCCATGTTGAATTCAGGTTGGTCCGTCACAGAGGCATTCATGCGTTCGGTCCACCGGAATACATGTGGGGCAATCGACTTCATAACCGCGCAAGGCACCGGGTCGCGGCCCAGATGGGCAAAGAGCGGTCCGAACAGGCCATAATCGCCAAGACTTGGGCAGCCGCCGAACAGATATGGATACTGGCTGAAATGGCGGTCCAGAATCCTGAGCACGTTTTCAAAATTGCGTTCGATCGCTGGGATGGTAGCTTCGCTCACGCCGAGTATTGGCAGATAGCTGCGCATGCGATCCATGATTTTTCCAGCTGCGCCATCATCACCAAAGCCAAAGGCGTGGTCTAGGAAGGTTTTCTGCTGGTCATAAAAGCTCCAGCGATAATGCATGGCAGCTTTCAAAAGGCTCTGGCTTCCATAAAGAAAGAACACAGCTGAAATCAGTTTTTGTTTTGGGCTGTCTGGGGTGGCGGGCAGGCGAGGGGCGTTGGCCTCGCCATATTCAATAATGTCGAGACTGTCCTGGATGACTGTCCCATCAGCAAGGCGCAGAACCGGGATAATGCCACGCCCGATCTGCGGCAGGATTTCACTGATAAAGCGCGGGTCACGGGATGACACCTCTTTAACGCCGGCCTGTTGCTTGCGCAGATAACTGCGCGCAATGACAGTATAATAGGAATGAGGCAGCCCGAAGAGTTCTGCATGCTGAATGCCGTGTGCGGTCATGTTGGCGTTTCTCCCGTTTTTATAGCGGGACCATATCGGCCCGATGATGGAAGACAACTCTCTTCATCGTGATCTGCCCTCGTATTGAGGGGGAAGAAATTACCGGGATGCATGAGGTACGGCAAAAAGCGCCGTAACACTGTATGGGCTCGGCAAAGCTTGCCCAGACACATTGCTCGATCGATGAATTAAATCAAAAAATTCAATGAAATAAGGGGGTTCGTCGTTAAGGTCCGGTTTACCAAAACGGCACGCCATTTGCGCATCTTCCGGCAGGACAAAATGTCCAACTGACTAAAATGGTCAGGTCAAAGCCTATCCAGAATGGAAGGAATCTAAAATGGCTGCCCTTTCTGTAAACACCAATTATGGGGCGATGGTCGCCCTGCAACAACTGAACAGCACAAACATGGCTCTTACTGAGACCCAGGAACGTATCAATACCGGCCTTAAGGTCGCGACTGCCAAGGACAATGGTGCAATCTACGCCATTGCTCAGGGCATGCGTGCCGATCTGTCTGGTTTTGGCGTTGTTCTGGATAGTCTCGACCGTGTGGGTTCTACTGTTGATGTGTCAATCGCGGCCGGGGGCGCTATCTCCGACCTTCTTATCGATATGAAAGAAAAAGCGCTTGCTGCATCTGATGAAACGCTCACCGCGGCTCAAAGGTCTGCTTTCAGCGAAGACTTCAAGGCATTGCGTGATCAGATTGATACCATTGTCGGCAATGCCGAATTCAATGGCGTGAACCTGATCAATGGTAGCACTGCTGAGATCACAGCCTTCGCTGACGCTGATGGCAATAACAACATCACTGTGCAGGATGAAAACCTGTCGCTTGGTGGTGGCGTCATTACGATCGCTGCAACCGCGTCACTGGATACTGCGACGAACGCGTCTGCTCTGGTTTCAACGATTGAAACATCGCTTGAGAACCTGAACCAGGCACTTGCTCGTCTGGGTACCTCATCCAAGTCTCTTGATGTTCACACAGAGTTCGTAACGAGCCTGCGTGATTCGCTTGAAGCGGGTGTCGGTAATCTTGTCGATGCTGATATGGCAAAAGAGAGTGCAAAACTTCAGGCTCTGCAAACAAAGCAGCAGCTTGGCGTTCAGGCTCTGTCTATCGCCAATCAGGCGCCACAGATCATCAACCAGTTGTTCCAGTAGGACCTCCAAACGTAGACGGGGGATGGGTGCACCCATCCCCCCGAAACGTTTATCCCATGAGTTGGAAAATGCGTATGCAAACGCAACAGAAGTTCAGGCGGCCGCCGGTGGAGCAATCCTCGGCGGTTTTTTCTTACCCCGGCAGGCAGTTTTTGCCGGCACAGGAAACTTTTGCCCGGCAATAAGTACGGTACGGGTGAATTGCATCTAAATTTGTAAGATTTTGGCCCGTGTTTCCGGGCGCTTCCCCAAAATTGATTAACCACTCCATTTGGCATCAGGCTTGCTCAGCTAAAGCGCAGGCAAAACGCCTGGGCGAGCAAAACGCTCGCATTACATAACCAGAATGGAGATCGCTAAAATGGCGAGTGTAAACACTAACTATGGTGCTATGGTTGCGCTGCAACAGCTCAACTCCACCAATAAAGACCTCGAGACAACTCAGTCTCGCATCAACACAGGTCTCAAAGTTTCTTCTGCAAAAGACAATGGTGCTATCTACGCTATCGCTCAGGGCATGCGCGCTGACGTTGCGGGTTTTGGCGTTGTTTCAGAATCTCTCGCTCGTGCAAGCTCTACGGTTGACGTGGCGCTGGCTGCTGGCGAAGCCATCAGTGACCTGATGATCGAAATGAAAGAGAAAGCTCTCGGCGCAGCTGACGCTTCTCTGACGACAGCTCAGCGTTCTGCTTTCAACGAAGACTTCAAAGCACTTCGTGACCAGATCTCAACAATCGTTTCTAACGCTAACTTCAACGGCGTGAACCTGATCAACAACTCTACCAACAGCGTTGAAGCCTTTGCTGATGCTGATGGTACATCCGTGATCACAGTTCTGGACGAGAACCTGTCTCTCGGCGGTGCTATCGTTACGCTCGCAGCAACTGCGTCTCTGGACACAGTTACGAACGCTTCTGCGGCTGTTGGCACGATCGAAACCTCTCTCGACAACCTGAACCAGGCGCTGGCTCGCCTCGGTACGTCTTCTAAAGCTCTGGGTGTCCACTCAGACTTCATCACGCAGCTTTCTGACGTGACTGAAGCTGGCATTGGTAACCTGGTTGATGCGGATCTCGCGAAAGAGTCTGCGAAGCTTCAGGCGCTGCAAACCAAGCAACAGCTTGGCGTTCAGGCTCTGTCTATTGCCAACCAGGCAAGCAGCATCGCGCTCTCCTTCTTCCAGTAAGAAGCGACAGGCCGCGGGCCGCAGTAAACATTATAAAACAGAAGGTGGCAGCCTTCTTATCTCGCCGGGCCCTGAGGGTCCGGCGTTTTCTTTTGTTCGAGTTCACGAAATATACGACGTACAAATTTTACATAAAATTCAATAAAAACAGAATCTTAAATCGCTTTTGCAAAATGTGCCGGGCAGAAAGTGCCGCTGGGCAATTTTTGCCGGGGATGCTGAAAACTTTAATAAAGCTTCCCCCTCCCATTAACACTTTTCGTCCGTTTTTGCGCTGTCTAGCGATTTCCCGATTAAGCATAAAACTGGCCCGCCGCTTGCGATACTGGTCCACGGGCAAAAAGCCCGGACAGGCAAAAAGCCTGGCTATATAAAACCAGAATGGAGACCGCTAAAATGGCGAGTGTAAACACAAACTACGGCGCAATGGTTGCTCTGCAACAGCTCAACCAAACCAACAGCGCACTTGAAACAACTCAATCCCGTATCAATACGGGCCTGAAAGTTGGTTCTGCAAAAGACAACGGTGCTATCTATGCTATCGCTCAGGGCATGCGCGCTGACGTAGCTGGCTATGGCGTTGTTCAGGAATCTCTGGACCGTGCTACTTCTACAGTGGACGTTGCTCTTGCTGCTGGTGAAGCAATCGGCGACCTGCTCATTGACATGAAAGAGAAAGCTCTCGGCGCTGCTGACGCTTCCCTCACGACTGCTCAACGTTCAGCGTTCAACGAAGACTTCAAAGCGCTCCGCGATCAAATCACTACGATCGTTGGCAATGCCGAATTCAACGGCACGAACCTCATCAACAACACAACCGCAGGCATTGAAGCTATTGCTGACGCTGATGGCACATCTGTCATCACTGTTCAGGATGAGAACCTGTCTCTGGGCGGTGGCGTCGTTACGCTCGCTGCAACAGCGTCTCTCGACACGGTTACGAACGCATCCGCAGCGGTCGGCACCATTGAGACGTCTCTGGACAACCTCAACCAGGCGCTCGCGCGTCTTGGTACGTCGTCCAAAGCTTTGGGTGTTCACTCAGACTTCGTCACTCAGCTTTCTGACGTGACTGAGGCAGGTATCGGCAACCTTGTCGATGCAGACCTCGCAAAAGAATCTGCAAAACTGCAGGCTCTGCAAACCAAGCAGCAGCTCGGTGTTCAGGCTTTGTCTATCGCTAACCAATCTAGCAGCATTGCCCTGTCCTTCTTCCGATAAGGGAAGACCAGTAACTACGAAAACGAAGAAGCATAAGCTTCTCACAGACTGCCGGGCCCTCGTTGGCCCGGCTTTTTCGTTTCTGGCGCGTCGATTGGGCTCGGGCAAATTGGTCCAAAAGTTGCCTAGATCCGCTCCAGCTATACAGCGATAAATAAAAAATACAATAAATTCAATGTATGTGTAGGAAAAGTTTGCCCGGCACTTTATGCCGAGCGGCAAGCCTGACCCAGGAGTTTACCAAACGTTAGGTATACCCCGAAATCCGTTAACCATAGGAATTCAGTGCTCACGGGCGATCATGAAAATGGCCGTTAACCATGCGGTTTGGCCCACCTTTTGCCTTGGTCAGAGCGGGGGAGAATCCCTCGAGCAAAATGCTTAGAGCGGCCCTGGGATGGATACGAAGGGCCACAAACCAGAAAGGACCACCAAAATGGTGAGCGTAAACACAAACTATGGCGCGATGGCTGCGCTTCAGCAACTGAACTCTACCAATTCAGAGCTGGAAACAACTCAGTCTCGCATCAACACCGGCCTTAAAGTTGGCTCTGCTAAAGACAATGGCGCGATCTACGCTATTGCTCAGGGCATGCGTGCTGACGTGGCTGGTTATGGCGTCGTTCAGGAATCTCTGGATCGCGCAACATCTACTGTTGATGTTGCTCTCGCTGCTGGTGAAGCCATCAGTGATCTTATGATCGACATGAAAGAGAAAGCTCTGGGAGCGGCTGACTCTTCACTCACAACAGCTCAGCGTTCAGCATTCAACGAAGACTTCAAAGCGCTTCGTGACCAGATCACTACGATCGTTTCCAATGCTGAATTCAACGGTACGAACCTGATCAACGGCACGACTGCAAGCATTGAGGCAATCGCTGATGCTGATGGCACATCTGTCATCACTGTTCACGATGAGAACCTGTCACTCGGTGGCGGTGTTCTGACCCTCGCTGCAACTGCGTCTCTGGACACAGTCACGAATGCTTCTGCAGCTGTCAGCACGATCGAAACATCTCTGGACAACCTCAACCAGGCGCTCGCTCGTCTTGGTACGTCGTCCAAAGCTCTGGGTGTTCACTCTGACTTCGTTCAGCAACTGTCTGACGTGACAGAAGCTGGTATCGGTAACCTCGTCGATGCTGACCTGGCGAAAGAATCCGCGAGACTTCAAGCTCTGCAAACCAAGCAACAGCTTGGTGTTCAGGCTCTGTCTATCGCGAACTCTTCTTCCAGCATCGCACTGTCCTTCTTCTAATAAGGACCTGGGTTCTGGGGCTGGCGGTGTTTTTCGCCAGTCCCTTCGCCCCAATGAATTGTCTGGAATACTAAAATGGCAGGAGATTTTGATATTACCCCGGTTAAGCCAGCCTCTGCAGTCGATGCGGGTCTGGAGCTGGAGGTCAAAACCGCCCTTTCAGATCGGAAGGCGCCTGCGGAAACTAAAAAGGTCGCAGAAGAAGATGCGACTGAGAAACACCGTGAAGCACTGGCGAGTGCGCTCTCGGAACGCCAGTTTGGCCCTGAAGGGAAACTGGTCATCGAACGCGATCAGGACACTGGCAAGTTTGTCCAGAAAGTCATTGACCCGGACTCAGGTGAAGTTCTGCGGCAGTGGCCAGAAGAGAAATTCCTCGAACTCGCAAAGCAAATGGGCGAGGCCTACGGGCTGATGGTCGATCAACAAATCTGATCACCTCTATTTGTACGAGTGTGAATTTTTTGAATCTGCCAACGTTTATTTAACCATCCGGCGCGAAAACTGTCTCCGAAGCGGAAGAAGTTAACAATCTTCTGCTGGGAGAATGCAAATGGTTTCGAGTATACACACGAATTCCGCCGCTATGAGCGCACTGCAAGTGCTGAACAAAACCAATAGCGAGTTGGAAACGACACAGAACCGGGTAGCCAGCGGCTATCAGGTGTCCGGTGCACGTGACGACGCCTCTGTTTTCTCGGTTGCTCAGAATATGCGCGGTGATATCGGCGCGCTGGGGGCGGTTCAGACCAGCCTCAATCGCGCCAACTCTATCGTGGATGTGGCTCTCGCGGGTGGCGAGGCCATTTCTGATCTCATGATCGAACTTCGGGAAAAAGCGCTTGCAGCGTCCGACCCGTCCATTTCGGCGGTGTCGCGTTCAGCGTATGACGAAGACTTCAAATCGATTATCGAGCAGATCAATACGATTATCGGTGATGCCACCTTTGATGGCGCGAACCTGATTGATGGTTCGCTGACGAACGGTATTTCTTTCATCGCAGACATTGATGTCGCTGATCAGATTACGCTCGATACCGAGGATCTATCTTTTGGCGGATCAATTATCACCTTCCCTGCAACGTCCAGCCTGGGCACGGCAACGCTGTCTTCGGGACTGGTCAGCACGATTGATACGGCGCTCAACAATGTGAACGCGGCGCTCGCGCGGATGGGCGCAACTGCAAACCGTATCGATACGCACGTCAATTTTGTGACCAAACTGAATGACAGTCTGGAAGTGGGCGTGGGTAATCTGGTCGACGCTGACCTGTCCAAGGAAAGCGCACGATTGCAGGCCTTACAGGTTAAACAGCAGCTTGGTGTTCAGGCGCTGTCGATTGCGAACCAGAATTCGCAGACCATCTTGTCGCTCTTCCAGAACTAAGAGCGACCTAACAGTTTCGGCGATTATGGATCTGGTCTTCCCTAGTCGCTCACTTGGACCCGAAGTTTGTCTTCGGGTCCTTTTTTCTTTATAGAACAGTGTTCTACGTGTCTTCGGATGTTGCGCGGTGGTATTGCTCGTCGCGATCGGCGGCCAGAAGATTGCGCACGGTTTCGCTGTCATATCCGAAGCGGTGCAGTACTTCGCCGGACAGCTGAAGCCCGGTTTCAATAACTTCAGGTACGACGTAATTGGCACCTGCAGTCTCAAGTATTGAGGCATGTCCCGGGTCATGCGCGCGGGCCAGTATTGGAATATCCGGGCGGACACTGCGCACTGATTTCACCATCGCTTCTACAATGGCTGGGTTATCGACAGTGACGATGAAGCTTGATGCACCTTCCAGGCCCACTGAATGTAAAAGTTCAGGGCGCGATGCATCTCCCAGATAGGCGCGAAGCCCTGAATCGCGTGCATGCGAGACCAGTTGTGCATTGCGATCCAGCGCGATGATTTCGACTGATTCCTGGACCAGAATCCGTGAGACGACCTGTCCGACGCGGCCATAACCGGCAAGCAAAACATGGCCTTTCAGCTCCGACATATCCTCTTCAAGAGCGATGGGTTCGTCTTCTTTTGCGGTCATGGAGGCGATTTTTGCGCCCAGCTGAGACAGGACTGGGATGAGCAGCATTGAGAGGCCGGCAATCGCCGCGAGGGGCGCACTAAGCTCACTGGAAAGGATGCCTGTTGCGCCAGCTGCTGCCGTAACAACGAAAGCAAATTCACCCGCCGGGGCGAGGAAGGCTGCGCTTTCGATAGCCAGTCCATTGCTTTTGTTGAATATTCTGACCGCGACGAATGCCGCAATCAGTTTGATACTTAAGAGCGCGAAAAGTCCGCCAAGGATGAATCCGGGTTGGGAGAGGATGGCAGGCAGGTCCAGTCCCATACCCACTGTCATGAAGAACAGGCCCAGCAAAATCCCCTTAAATGGCTCCAGGTCGACTTCTGTCTGGTGCTTGAATTCGGTTTCTCCAAGCAGAAGTCCGGCAAGGAATGCACCCAGCGCCAGAGACAATCCTGCGCTCGCGGTAATCGCCGCTGCACCCACCACGGTGAGCAGGGTAAGCGCCATCATGAAGTCGCGTCCGCCCGCTGTGGCCACCATTTTGAACATGCGCCGCAAGAGGAATTTGCCGATGAAAAAGATCACGGCGATTGCGATCAGCCCCTGAATGAGCGCCTCCAGCAGAACGCCGGCAAGGCTTGCGCCCTCATTCATATTCAGAAGGCCGACAAAGATCAGAATGGGCGCGACCAGAATGTCCTGAAACAGCAAAACGCCGAAACTGGTCTGTCCTACCGGGGTGGCTGCGATCTTCTTGTCGACCAGCACCTGCATGACGATGGCCGTGGATGACAGCGCGAGTGCAAGGCCAATTACGGCCGCGAGCCCGGGATCCGGTGCAATCGTCCAATAGGCGAGAAGGGCGAGCGCAATCGTGCTGAGAAGCGCCTGCAGGCCGCCCACACCGAACACGGTTTTGCGCAACCCCCATAAGCGCTCGAATGAGAACTCCAGTCCCAGAAGGAATAAAAGGAAGAGTACGCCCAGCTCGCCGAAAGGCGCGGCGGCCTCCGGTTCCGAGATCGAGATATACTCCAATACGGGCCATCGCTCGCTTAACGCGCCGAGCGCAAATGGGCCGAGAGCGATGCCAGACACCATAAAGCCGATGACAGCGGGCAGTTTGGCGAAACGAAAAATAGGAACGGCGATCCCGGCTGCGAACAGGAAGACCATCGCGTCCTTGATCAGGATTTCATTGCCGTGCCCTGCTGCCATTTTACCATCCCCGCGCTGCTTCGCTATGGTTTACCAGCTTTCGCCTGAGGTGAAGAGGTGAGGGGGATGAAAAGAGCTGTAAGCTGACCTATCGCACGGAAATAGTTCAGATTTCCCCGGCACATATGCGGTTGCCGCCGCAACGGAATTCTACGAAAATCCGTTTATTGGGGCGATGCCTTCCATAAAAATGCGCAAGTTACACACTTTTTTGCTTGAACTTTGGATTTAAAGGCGTAGACGGGCCGCATGTCTACCGATCTGATCTCTCTGTTCTCTGCAAGCTTCGTCACCTTTTTCGTGTTGATCGATGCGCTTGGCGTTGCGCCCGTGTTTGCGTCCATGACGGCACCGGGTGGTCCTGCCTATGCGCGACGCATGGCGATAAAGTCGGTGATTGTTGCAACGATCATCGTTTTCGGTTTCGCAATGGGCGGCTCCTGGCTGCTGGATAAAATGCACATTTCGATTGATGCATTCCGTGCGGCTGGCGGCGCGCTTCTATTCCTTATCGCTATCGATATGGTCTTTGAAAAACGTACAGAGCGCCGGGAAAATCGCGCTGAATCTCATATGTCAGAGCATCATATTCCAGAAGAGGACATCTCTGTCTTTCCTCTGGGTATTCCGATGCTTGCAGGGCCGGGCACGATTGCGACGGCTATGCTCTATATGGGTAATTCTGACGGTGACCTTGTTTATCAGGCCGTGGTTCTGGCCGCGATTGGCCTGAACATGGTGTTAGTGCTCGTCGCTTTCCTGCTGGCTGGTCCGCTTATCCGTTTCATGGGTGACAGTGTCTCTGGTGCGCTCACCCGTATTCTCGGCGTCATTCTGGCTGCGCTCTCCATTCAGCTGCTGATTGACGGCATTAAAGGCGCGTTCAACCTCGGTTGAGGCACAAAAAAGCCCGCATCCATGAATGCGGGCTCTCTTCAAAAGTGTTGTGAGCCGATCAGGCCGTCTTGTTCAGCGGGTCAGAGCTCGCTTGCGTCGTTGCGCCCATTTCAGGGTAAGCCAGTTTCAACATACCCATCAGGCCACGTGCATCCATGCGCTCCGGATTACGGTTAGAGGCGTAATAGAAGCCGTCTTCCATCTGACTTGCGCCGCGATCGAGCCATGCTGTCATCAGTTTCGTGTCGAGCGCTGGCAGAATGGCGAAGCGGTCTGAAAGCTCGACCGTTGAACGGCCATCATCTTCGGCGACCATTGTTTCGTGCAGTTTTTCGCCCGGACGAATACCGATAACCTTGTGAGGCAGGTGAGGGGCAACGGATTTTGCCAGCTCTACAACCGTTGTAGATGGAATTTTCGGAACGAAAATTTCCCCGCCCTGCATCAGCTCAAGGCTGGAAAGAACGAAATTTACGCCCTGATCCAGAGTAATCCAGAACCGTGTCATGCGCTCGTCAGTGATTGGCAGGAATTCAGCGCCTTCAGCCACAAGCTTTTTGAAGAATGGCACGACAGAGCCGCGAGAACCGACCACATTGCCATAACGTACGACAGAGAAGCGGCAGCCATTTCGACCTGAAAGGTTATTGGCTGCGCAGAAAATCTTGTCGGATGCCAGCTTGGTTGCGCCATAGAGGTTAATCGGGCTGGCGGCTTTGTCGGTGGAGAGGGCGACGACGCGCTGCACACCTGAACGAATGCAGGCATTCACGACATTTTCAGCGCCCATAATGTTGGTTTTGACGCATTCCATCGGGTTGTATTCAGCGATTGGAACATGCTTCAGAGCCGCTGCGTGGATCACGAAATCAATATCGCGCATCGCCATTTCGAGACGGGCCTGATCGCGCACATCGCCGATGAAATAGCGCAGATATTCGTGCTTCTCCATCGGGAATTCCTGAGCCATTTCGTATTGCTTCAGCTCGTCCCGGGAGAAGATAACCAGTCGGCGCGGCGTCCAGTTTTCAGTAATGATCCGGACCAGCATTTTGCCGAATGAACCCGTGCCACCTGTGATCAGGATAGATTTTCCATTCAGGTCTGGAAGCGGTGTGCGGAAATCGCGTGTAATACCCTTCAGCGACAGGTCGTTCTGTGCAGCAAGACTCATGTTCTGAACCCCTTCAATTTGGTTCAAATTTATTCATCGCGTTAATCATACGCGTGGTTTGCTTTACCAATCCTTAGCGCTAATCAGTTTAGATCGGGCCATGACAACGTCGCCCGTATCCGTCGTGTTATGCGCACGAAATGAAGCGAGCCGGATTGAGAAATCCATCCGGGCGATCATGGCGTGCAATCCGGCGGAGCTGGTTGTCGTCGATGGTGGCTCTACTGACGACACTGTGGCGATAGCTGAACGCATGGGCGCGCGGGTGATCCGCTCTGGTGGACGCGGGCTCGCGCCGGACCGTCAGCTGGGGGCGGACAGCGCTACCCACGACCTTGTCGCTTTCATTGACGCCGACCATCGTCCCGCACCAGACGCATTGATATCCCTCCAAAAGGATATGGAAGAATTCGGTCTGGATGTGGTTCAGGCCGCTGTGGGCATTGAAGACAATGGTTTCTGGAACCGCGCAGAACATGACGCCATGGTTGTGTTTCAGCACCAGCCGGGGCCTCGTTCGCTTATGATTGGCGTCGCGCCGACACTCTATCGCAAAGAGGTTTTGCAGGCCGTTCGCTTTGATGAAGCCAATAAGGATCAGTCTGATGACGCTGACCTCTTCAAGCGCATTGTCGACACGGGCCGTTTCACCTTCGGGGTAGGGCGCACCATTGTGCCGCAATATCACCACCCTGAATTCAGTGACTATATGGGCAAGTTCCGTTGGTATGGACGCCGCGATGCAGAGTTCATCCGCACCCATCCGGATCGTGCCCATTCCATGTATTTTCACCTATTCGTTCGCTACCCAATCTGGCGGCCCATCAAGGCGGTCTTTACTGGCCGTCCGCGTGCGGCGGTCTATTTCTGGGTATGCGGCCTGACGCGCCTCGGCGTTGTCATTTCAAAGCGTATTCAGGCGCTGTTCTCGCGCACTGAGGCTCAATCTACAGAAACCGGAGATGCTGCATGACACTGGCTGTCATCGTTCAGGCGCGTATGGGCTCGTCCCGTTGCCCAGGCAAAGTCATGATGGATCTTGGCGGTGAGCCGTTTCTGAAACGCTGTCTCGATCGCTGCGATCAGATCCCTGGCGCAGATATCGTTGTCGCCGCAATTCCGGACCTGCCTCAGGACGACCCTGTTGCAGAAGCTGCAGAAAGCTGGGGCTATACCGTTGTGCGCGGGTCTGAAAAAGATGTGCTGTCTCGCTATGCGAAGGCCGCGCGTGAAGTCATCGCAACCGCGGTCATGCGCGTGACCTCTGATTGTCCGCTGATCGACCCGGAAATCTGTGGCGAGACCATTCGCTATTGGAAGGAAACGCAGGCCGATTATGGATGCAACAACATGCCTCCGGCTTTCCCGCACGGCCTGGATTGTGAAGTCTTCCATGCAGGCCATTTGCACGCCGCAAATCATCTTGCTGAAGACCCATATGAGCGCGAACACGTTACCCCGTGGATCAGACGCCATCCTGACCTGAAGCATGCTTCCATTAAAGGCCCGGGCGGCGGTATGGAGCGCCTGCGCTGGACGCTTGATCACCCGGAAGACGTCGACATGTTCCGCGCGCTTTATGCGGCGATGGGCGATGCCGCCCCGTTCGCGCGTGCGGCCGACTATCTGGCTATGTGCATGCGTCGCCCGGATATTCCGGCCATTAACGAGATGCGCATCGACCCGGCACGACTTGCTGCTGACCAGCAGGCTGAAGTCTCTGACGTCTCAAAAGTGATGAGGGCAGCTTAATGAAGGTTCTTGTTCTCGGCGCAACCGGTCTTCTGGGGACCGAAGTCATGGCCGCTCTCAAGGAAAGAGGGCTGCGGGCCTATGGCGCTGCGCGTTCGGGAGCAGACCTCAAAGTAGATGTCACCAATCAGATGGCGCTGTTCAGACTGCTCTGCCGTGTGGATGCGGATGCTGTTATCAATTGCGCGGCCAATGTGAACCTTGGCAGCTGTGAAGCTGATATTGAAGCGGCCTATCGCGTAAACGGCGCCCCAGCCGGTGTACTCGCCGCCTGGAGCCGCCAGACAGAAGGGCGCTTCCTTCAGATTTCGACGGATCATTTCTTCACTGGCGATTTGCCATTGCCGCATGATGAGCACGCTATGGTGTCGCTGGTGAATGCTTATGCCGTCACCAAGTTTGCCGCCGAAAGCATGGCGCGCAAGGCTGAGAATAGTCTGACCATCCGCACCAATATTTGCGGCGCTAAAAAGGGCTTTGGCCGTTGGGCGCTCGACTGCCTGCGTGGGCATAAGCCAATGAATTTGTTTGCGGACTATTTCACCTCCACCATGCATGTGGGCGATTGCGCCGCTGCGATTGTGGAGCTGCTGGTTTCTGAAGAAACCGGCCTCATCAATCTGGCCTCTCGCGATATCAGCTCGAAATCTGATTTCATCCGCGCATTGGCCGCTGAAATGAATATCGATCCGAGCTGGGTCACCGAAACCACAGCGCGTGATCTTACTCCAATCCGTGCTTTGTCCTGCGGGCTCGATGTTTCGAAAGCTGAAACCGTGCTGGGAAGAAAACTTCCAAGCTTACAGGATACTGTCCGTTCACTCGTTCACGAGGATGCTCAATGCGTTACGACCACGAATTCAAAATCAGCGACCGCACTGTCGGCCTGAACGAGCCGACTTATTTCATCGCCGACATTGCCAGCTCCCATGATGGAGAGCTTTCCCGCGCCAAGGATCTGATCTGGCTGGCGAAGGAAGCTGGCGCAGACTGTGCGAAGTTCCAGCACTTTCTGGCGCGCGATATCGTTTCAGACGAGGGCTTTCGTTCGCTTGGTGGGCAAATGGCGCACCAGTCGGAATGGAAGGAGTCCGTCTATGAGGTGTTTGAGAAATATCAGACGCCGCGTGACTGGACGTCCGGACTCGTCGAGGAGTGTAAAAAGGCGGATATTGAATTCATGACGACGCCGTATGACATGGCGGCGATTGAGCTGGTCGACCCGTTCCTGAAAGCCTTCAAGGTCGGGTCTGGTGATGTGAGCTGGCCGCAATTCATTGAAGAGATTTGCAGCCGCAATAAGCCGGTATTCCTCGCCACGGGCGCAGCAGACATGGAAGAAGTTGAGCGCGCAGTTGAAGCGGCGCTCGGCAAGACACGCCAGCTCTGCCTTATGCAGTGCAACACCAATTATACCGGAAGCCTCGAAAACTTCGGCAATGTGAACCTCAATGTTTTGCGGGCGTTTGCTCTGAAGTATCCGGGCATGCCGCTCGGATTGTCCGATCACACGCCCGGCCATGCCGCTGTCCTCGGCGCTGTAGCTCTCGGTGCCTGCGCCGTGGAGAAACACTTCACCGACGACAATTATCGCGACGGCCCGGACCATCCATTCTCTATGAACCCTGTGAGCTGGCGCGATATGGTGGACCGGACGCGTGAGCTGGAGTTGGCACTTGGTGATGGCATTAAACGCATTGAAGCCAATGAGGTCGATAGCTCGATTGTTCAACGCCGCTGCATGCGCCTGACGAAGGATATCGCTGCGGGCGAAGTGCTGAGCGAAACCCATCTGGAAGCCCTGCGCCCACGCCCTGAAGGATCAGTTGAGCCTTTTGAAGTCGATATGGTGATCGGGCAGCCGGTCAAAGCGGCATTGAAAAAGGGTGACGCACTCATGTGGGAGCATGTGGACTAATGCTGACTGGAGAGATTACGGGCCTTCGCGCCATTGAAGAGGGCGATCTTCCGCAATTGCTAGAATGGCGCAATGACCCGCGCATGCGCCGGTATTTCCGCGAGTATCGCGAGCTCAACATGACCCAGCAAAAGTCATGGTTCGATACCAAGGTGAATGGCGACCCGAATATCCGTATGTTCTCCATTGTTGACCTCGAAACAAACGAGCTGATGGGCGCTGCCGGGCTTTGCTATATCGATTGGGTGAACCGCAATGCGGACTTCTCAATCTATCTCGGCATTGACGATCTTTATATCGATGAGGATTATGCGCCGGATGCGGGCCGCACCCTGCTGCGCTACGGCTTTGAGGAGCTGAACCTGCATAAGGTCTGGGCTGAAATCTATTCGATTGATGAGCCAAAACAGCAGCTTTTCTATGAGCTGGGTTTCACCCGTGAAGGCGTGCATCGCCAGACGCACTGGGCCGAAGGCAAATGGGTGGACAGCCTGTTCTATGGCCTTTTGGCCAAAGACTTCGGCTAAGGCATAAATCCGCCAAGACCTGTGCGCGTTTTGCCGAAGGTGAAGCTGCGCAGGAAGGTTGAGAATGCCAGCCAGCCCAGCACAAAAATTCCGCCTGCCAGCACCGCAATCAGCATGATGAGATGCATAGACCAGTCAATAATGCTGGCGGCGGCATCCAGTGCGTCGGGGCCATAATGTTTGGCGAGCGCGATGGCGCGATCCCCACCTGCATAGGAAATCAGCTCGGCGCGCTTCAGATCACGCTGGCCTGACACGGTTTCCAGCAGCATGAGAGCTGCAGAGTTTGTCCGGCCATCTGCAAGTTCAGCAATGCGCTCCAGATCGATCAGGAAGGGACGAAGCCGGTCAGTGTCGACCGCGTCAGCATAGGCTTCGAAAATCACATCAGTCTGGATGAGAAGGTTGGAGTTTCCGGCAAAGGCAGCTTCGAGGTTTTCGCGTAGCTCATCTTCCGGCATGGCTCGCTCTAAATGGAAACGTAAAAGGTTCTCAAAGTCCGGGTCGAGGCGGTTCGCGCGGATCGCAGACTTCAGAAGCGATGCGCCCTGATAGAAGCGCTCATCAAGCTCCAAGTCTTCAAGCAGCCCTTCGCGGGCAATCAGGCCGAGCCCTGAAATCGACAGGGAGAATACATCTGTACGGTCGCCCTGTACCCAGCCGGCACTGAGATATGCCAGATCACGCGCATCGCCAAGAACGAAGAAATCTGGTGCAGTTTCAATGGCTTCTGGCGTATCGACTTCCTCTTCCAGACCCGAGGAATCCTCCGTTTCGTCTGTTGGAGTGACGGTGCGTGTGAAGCTTCGCGGCTGCGGAGAAACGGCGCGTTCATAGCGCGCGCGGACGTCATCCGGAAGGAAGAGTTTGGCCGCTGCCAGAAGGCGCTCATCCAGACTGCCCGTCGTGTCGGTAGTCGTGGCAGCCGTGACAGCAGCGGCGTCCTGTCTGTTAAGCATTTGGGGGGCTGCGAGGAGAAAACCACGCGCGCTGGTTAAGTCATCAGCCCGGATTTCGCGGTCGACCATGCCCGCCCAGAAGCTTCTCTGATTGGCGCCATTGGGGACAAGGTCGGCAAACATTTTGCCCATTTCCTGCTGCGTTGCGAGGAGCGCATCACTCGTCGGTTCGAACTCAGAAGAGCTGTCCTGACGGGTTTCCAGGATGATCATGATGAGTAAAAGCGCACAGCCGAAGATCAGGCTGTTGAAGATAAGTGCCGACAGCCAGCCAAAGGGACGAAGATGTGATTGGCGGCGGGAACGCATGGTTACATCCAGAATCGAGCAAATTTCACAGAACTCTTAGGACTTTCGTTATTTCGCGGAGAGATAATGATCAAGTCTCGCCTTCATGATGTGGGTGATTTGTCGTGGACATATGACGCAAATGGAACTGGTAACGCTCGATCTCTCGTCACTGACGAGTTGGTATAACTCTAAAATCAATTTGAGCCTCGCGTCCACCTACGCGAGTTCGACCAGTTCTGCCTCTGCAACAGATGAGGCCTCAGAGACGTCTGACAGTGACCTGCCATGGCGTGTCGAGACTGATCAGGATGCGCTTCTGATCAAGGCGCTGGGTGCGTCATCTTTCATTTCCGACAGTGTCGCGACCGCCGCGCGTGCGGCGAGCGGAGACGAAGAAAAAATCATTGCAGCCTATGAGGCGCTTCAGCTGCTGACCTCGATCGCGCAGGCTGCTGTCGATGAAACTCTGCCAGCCGGGCAGGAAGACCGCGCCGAAAAGCGGCTTCTGGAAGGCATTGCAGAGGTTAAAAGCTTTCTGGCCAGCGTCGACATTGAAAAATCGATTCTGATTGCGGGTGACCGTATTTCGTCTGCTCAGAGTGAAGTTGCCATTCAGCGCTCTACTTATGAATACAGCACCAAAGTGCTTCATGAGGGTGAGTATGACGCTGAAGTCGAAGCCTTCACGGGCGATAAGGTCTTCACAGTCAGCGCGAAGAAAGTGAACACCACAATCGACGTGACGATCGACCTTTCAGAAATGGAAGCGACCACCGGCAAAACGGTCCGTAACCTCGATAACGTCGCTGAGTTCATCAACTTCAAGCTGGAAGAGGCTGGTATTCAGTCCCGCTTTGAGCGCCAGAAAATTGGTGTTGAAGACGAAGATGGCGTGATTGAAGGGGATTCCTTTGGTTTCCTCATCAGCGGTACGTCGACAGAACAATTATCGTTCAGCGCCACTGACACGCAGACGGCTGCGATCATGGTGGGCCAGTCAGGTCTTGGCGATAATGGTGGTGGCCAGATCTCGATCTGGACGGGGCTCGACACGGGTACTGTGGAAAGGGCTGCTGCCGCGCGTCTGGCTGACGAAGTCGATTCAGACGATGACAGCGATGAGCCGAAGGAAACCACGATCAACGCTACGGCGGCACACCCGGACGGGGGCTATGTTGTGGTCGGTACGACGGCGGGCTCTATCGGTGACGGCGAAGTTCGCGGCGAAGATGATGCTTTCATGGCGCGCTATGACAGCCAGGGTCAGCTCGTCTGGTCACGCACGCTGGGTGCTGCCAGCTCTGCTGAAGGCCTCGCGATTGCTGTATCCGATGACGGCATGATCGCCATTACGGGTAAAACCTCAGACGATCTTATCACCAATGCCATTGGTGGCGGCGAAGACACTTTCGTCACCATGTATGACGAAGACGGCATTGAACAATGGACCCGCCAGCGTGCGGCCAACTACGATGATCAGGGCAATACAATCGCCTTTGCATCAGATGGCTCTCTTGTGATTGGCGGTACAACGGCCAGCACGTTGACGGAAGGTGCGCTGGCTGGCGGTAAAGACGCTTTTATTGAAAAGCTGGATGCTGAAGGCAACCAGCTCTGGATCCGTCAGTTTGGTACAGCCGAAAATGACAGTGTTCAGGAAGTTAAAGTCGCTGATGATGGCTCTGTCATCGTGGCGAGCATAGAAAATGGCGAAGCAGTCATCCGCCGCTATGCCAGCGATGTGGATGATACGGGCGATTGGAGCTATTCGCTCGGTAATCTGAATGGCGGCACGATTGGTGCGCTTGAAATTGCCGATGATGGAACTGTCTTTGTCGGCGGTTCCACGCGAACGACTGGCGAAGATGCCAACGGTTTCACGACCGGTACGCAGTCTGACCGCGATGGATTTGTCGCAAGCTTTGATGTTTCCGGTGGTACGCCGTCGCTGAACTGGATGACCCGCCTTGGTGGCGAAGGCTATCAGGACGTTGAAGGCATTCAGGTCACCAACGGCAATGTCATTGTCGCCGGTACGGGTGAGGGTGTGTTCGGTACAGGCACGTCCGATAAAGACCAGTCTGCTTTCCTTAGCCAGCTCGATGTCACCGATGGAACGCAAGGCTGGTCGACCAGCCTTTCCGGCCGTGGCGGCGTGTCCAGCGCAACCGACCTCGTCCTGTCTGACACATACTCTGACACGCTTGATGCCTTTGGTCTGCCAGACGGTGACATGGTGCTCGCGGATACGGCGAATATAACTGATCGTCTGTCTCTGCGACCTGGCGATAATTTCTATGTGTCCGTTGATGGCGGACGCGATAAGAAAATCACGATTGAGCAGGGCGATAACCTTCGCACACTGACCTTCAAACTGAATGCTGCGCTGGTGCTTGATGGCACAGCGGACATTCGACGTAGCAATGGTGCGCAGTCTCTGGTGATTTCACCTGCGGACGGTGTGCAGATCGAATTGAAAGCGGGCGATTCCGGCCAGGACGCTCTGGCGGCACTTGGACTCTCAACGAGTGTCATTATGGAGAACCCCGTCACATCCAGCGATAGCAGCATTAATGACGGGCCGGAAATCGTAACGCTTGGTCTGCTCGATACGTTGTCTTTCGATGATGAAGAAAGCCGAACTGAGGCACTTGAGGTTCTTGAAGGCGCCCTCCGTGGTCTTCGGACTGCTTATCGCTGGGCGATTGATGACCCGACCCTCACGGCTTTGAAAGAAAGCTCCAATTCGCCGGGCAAAAACGCGGATGGCACGCCGCCTGCTTATCTGACGGCGCAAATTGCGAACCTTCAGGCAGGCCTGACGCGTCTGACCGGCGGAAGCTCGTCTTCAACGCTGAGCCTGTTTGCTTAAATATCTTCCCACTGTCCGGGCGCAATCCCGGATAGGGTCCAATCCCCGATCGAATATCTTATAAGTCGCAAAGTCGGGTGGCCGACGGCTGCCGTCATCCGGCGAACCTGTCGGTTCTTGCCTTCCGTAATGGTGATTTCCAGCCAGCTATCCGGAATGGATTTGCGAACGCGAATAGGCGGGTTGCGTGGCCATAAGTCCTCCGGTTCGCCCATCAGTCGGGCGCGGGCAGGGCGGGTCAGCCCGTCTTTCAGCTCAACACCTTTTTCCAATGCCTTGAGGGCCGCTTCATCTGGCAAGCCTTCCACCTGTGCCCAATAGGTTTTCGGATGCTGGAATTTCGGGCTGGCAATGCGGTTTTGTAGTTTGCCGTCACTGGTCAGAACAAGAAGACCTTCACTGTCGCGGTCCAGCCTGCCAGCCGCGTAAACGCCCGGCACATCTACAAAATCTGAAAGGGTCTGGCGATTGCTCCCTTCATTTCCCTGATCAGTGAACTGGGAAAGCACGTTGAAAGGCTTATTGAAGAGAAGCGTTCTGGCCATATCCGCCTTGTAGCGCGGCGTTACAGCGCGTCAAACAAATCCAGCGTTTTCTCATCGCGTCCATTGCGAACGTCTTCGCCGACATAGAAACATGGGTGCTTCAAAGACTGTAATCCGCCAAGCGCTTCATAATGCGCCCAGCCGCCATTTGGCATTTTGGCCGAACGGATTTTCGCCCCGCACATTGGGCAGTCATGCAGCCATGTTTTCGACTCATGCGTGGTGATCGCACTTTCGCGGATCATCCAGCTGCCTGGAATGCGAGTATATGCGCCGGATTTGAGTTTCCGGTCGTGCGCTTTGCGATAAATCAGCTGCACTGTCATGCCTTTCATCTCAAGGCTTTCGATCCTGACCCGATATACTTAATCAAATCTTGGTCAGGGGCGTTCGTGCACAAAAAAAGCGGCGCCGAAGCGCCGCTTTCTGTCGTGTCAGATGTGTGGGCTTAGAATGCCCAGCGGCCCATCAGCTGGAAGACCGGACCAGCATACTCTGTTTCGAGCTCGTACTCGTCAAAGTCGCGATTGATCTGGTCAGCATTGGTGTCGAACTTGTTGAACACTTCGTCTTTGGACGAGTCGAGCAGGTTTGAACCTACGAAGCGAAGGGTGAAGTTATCGCCCCAGCTGCGCTCAACGAAGATTTCAAGGTCGGCGCCATAGCTCACTGTGACTTCCTCAGCGAGAAGACGCTCAATTGCATCACCCTGCTGACGGTAGGTCGCGCCGAAGGCCATATTCATGTCCGGCAGGTCCTGAATGAAGCCGACATTGTAGACATAATCAGACTGGTTGTTGAACTGACGGTCGCCAATATGGTCGGTGACAGAGGAGTCGAGCAGGGACAGGTTTGCGAACACACCTGTATTGTCCATGCCGATGAAATCAAGCGGCGTAGAGAGATCAAACTCGATACCGTAGACTTCGCCATCGCCAGTGTTTTCCGCCGTGTAGACGTAAGCGATATTGTCAGCTTCGTCGTCCAGATACTGGTCGAAGGCTGCAACCGCTGCGGCATCGCCAGATGTGACGGCGTCACAGGTCAGGCCGATATCGTCTTCGAAATCGTCACAGAATTCTTCAGCGTAAGCGCCGGTGTTCTGAACTTCGATCAGGTCAGAGACATCACGGTAGAAGATGTTCACGCCGAATACGCCGGTGCGACCAATGCGGTGCTCATAGCCAAGGTCGAAACCATAGGCGGTTTCTGGTTGAAGGTTGGTGTTACCGAAGAAGTCGTTATCGCCATACTCGCCGTCCAGATAAGCCGGAGAGATGAAGTCAAAGTTCGGACGACGCACCGTGCGGGCGACAGAGGCTGTGATACGGTCAGCTTCCGTGACATCCCAGCGGATATGCGCGGATGGGAGCCAGAAGTCATAATCGTTTGAATAGCTTTCATCCAGCGTCATGTCGTTGACTGAAACATCAGTGGTTTCATAACGAACGCCAGCTTCCCATTTGAACGGACCGTTTTCACCTTCGATCAGAGCGAAGAAATCAACGCGCTGTTCTTCAATGGTGGAGATGCCGCCATCCGGCGCCTCAAAGTCTTCATACTCAAAGCCGTAATTGTGTGGCTGATTGAAGAACTGGTCATAGTTTTCAAGGTTCAGCAGGTCTTCAACTTCGTACTCACCTTCAGAGATATTAGTGTCACGGTCTTTATCCCGGAAGAACACACCAAACTCGATCTCAGTGTCCTGAGCGATTTCGATTTCGTGCTGAACTTCGAAAGACAGCTCCTGATCCTGGATGTCGAGGAAGGCCATTTCGCCTTCGATGACGGCGTCTTCAAAATCGATTTCGTCTTCGAATTCCCACTGGTCATCATCAAAGCTTGCAAAACCAAGACGGACTTTGGTTTCACCCATCGACCAGTTGCGCGCATAGCGCGTGCTGATGGAATAGTTGGTCTGCTCAATGCCGTTTACGTTCTGGTTGTCGGTCAGCAAATTGCCGCCCGCCGTCACCGGACCCGTTACAGCGAACGGGTCGTCTGGGCCCGGAAACGCATTGCAATTACCTGCTAAATCAGGGTTATTTCATCTTCAGAAGCTGGTGATCACTGATTCAGCGAAATGCTCCGTATTGAGAGCAGCGCATGATTGCCGGGCCATGTTGCGACAAGACAACAGCGTTAAGGGACGAGCCATGATACCGATTCTGTCGATTGAGGATATTTCTGCGGCCATTCAGGTGGCGATTGCGCCGATCTTTCTGCTCGTCGGGACCGGCTCTCTCCTGAATGTTGTGACAGCCCGGCTTGGACGGGTGATCGACCGCGCCCGCAAGCTGGAAGAGCTGATCGAGGGCGGTGAAAGCGCAGACAAAGAGCGTCGCCATTTGCAGGAGCTGAAAGTGCTCGACCGGCGAATGCGCCTTGGCAATCGCGCCGTTCTTTTCTGCTCTCTTTCGGCGGTGCTGATTTGTATTCTTGTAGGCCTGGTCTTTGTGCTCGGCTTCTTCGGTGAAACAGCCGGTATTCTGATCGCTGTTCTGTTTGTCATCGTCATGGCGGCGCTGGCGACAGGGCTGATCAGCTTTCTGATGGAAGTGTCTATCGCGACGAACCTTTTACGGGTTCGCCACGAATTCCTCACAGGGCGCTACAAAGAGAATAAAACAGCCCAGGCAGACTGACTATTCGCGGAAGAACACGTCCACGCGGCGGTTCATCGGCTGGATGAGGTCATCATCGGTCATGGCGCCTTGTTCCCCCAGAGCGACAATTGCAATGCGGGCAACATCCAGTTCAGCTTCCATAATGGCGTCCAGAACCGCGTCTGCACGGCGTTGAGAGACCGTCATGTTGATGGTTTCTGAGCCAATCGCATCTGAATGTGCGAAAATCTCAATCGCAGACAGCTGGCAATCACCCGCCGCAGCGACAACCGTCTCAATAACCGCCTGTGCATCTGCATCGAGCGATGTCTGGTCCGATGCGAAATAGACGGGGAAGTTCCGGTCCGCGCACGGAATACCGGTTTCAGCGACCGGCTCGACCGGTGCCAGCGGTGGTGGAGGCGGCGGAGGCGGGGTTGTGGAACACGCAGCCAGAAAGACTGCACCTGTCATCAGCGCAGCTATCGCGCCGGAATTGGAAATCCGCATTTTAAAACCCCTCATGCCCATTCTATGGAACGGTTTCACTATTTCCCATTTCCTTAATACCAGCAAGCGTGCTGGCAGGTTTGGAGATGTTTGAGGCGCTTCAGGTAAACAGAACGGGCCGGAAACTTCATCTTGGTGAAGAAAATAGCTCAGTTCGTTAACGGGTTAACCTGAATTTCGCTCCCGCTGGCAGTCAGGCCTTAACCATCCGGAAATCCCTGAGGGTGTTTAATGGGGGCAAGCCTCAGCATGGAGCTATGTTATGAAAGACATGATCAAACATGTCGCTAAAGCGACCGGCATGCCGCACAAACGCGCGCGTGCTGCACTCGGAATTGTTCTGAACGCTACCGAGCGTCAGGGATCTCCGTTTGTGTCCGCGCTTTACAAGAAAGTGCCGGCTGCGCAGAAGCTTGCGCAAAAGGCGGGTGCTGAAACCGGCGCGGCAACGGGTGAGATTGCGCGTCTGATCGAACAGACGCCAGGCGGACGTATGGCCGTTGCGACCGGAATGATCCGCAACCTTCAGAAAATGGGCCTCGGCCATTCTGAGATTTCGGGCATGTTCCCGGCCATCTCAGCCTATTGTGAAAAAGCCTATGGCCTGACGGGTTTTGGTCATCTCGGAGATCTTCTGGGAACGCGTAAGCCAGAGGGTACATCGGGCACAGCTGTCGCCTGATCGACTTTGCAGGAATTTATCTTCTGAAAGAGCTGCCCTCAGGGCGGCTCTTTTTGTTTGTCTTGTAGGTAGAGGGGACACCGGTTAGAGGGATTTATGGCTGACCGTGATCTGACTTGTATGACACTCCTGCTGGGCGCTCTTTCCGAAGAAGCCAGAGCATGTCTTGGCGAGCATCGCCTGCTTACTGTTGATTTTGAGAACGTTGCACAGGGCGACCCGGAAGGGGCCCAGGTGGACGTCACGCGGCTTAAATCTTCTTCTCGCGTGAGTTTCCTCAAGGCAAGTCTCAGAAATGACAGTGGAATTCTGTTCTCTGCGCGCGCGATCTATAAAGCTTTACCTTCCGGTAACTAAAGTAAACAAAAAGTAAATATACACCTGTTCTTCAATTTATTCTAATTTTGTTCCACATGTATATTTACATGAGAACAAAAAGAGAATAGATATATCCACAGAGAACGGAGAGAGAACATGCATACGGTAAACTTCTGTGGTCAGTCAGGTCGATCCCTTTCATTCGAGCGTGTTTCGCCGGATTCAAACTGGGCTGCAGGCGAGGGTATCGCCATGTTCGCAACACATACCGGCTTTGGCTGGCGGATCATCCGCATTGTCGAGCTGGATGGCCGTCCTGACAATATTCAGCCGATCTGGGCTTATCGTGATGCGCAGCGTTATGGCGCGCGCGCGGTCTTCTTTGCCCCATGCGACCGTGTTCTGGACCGCAAGACGAAGATTGCAGACCTCCGCGAAGGTCTGGACCCTGTATGTGACACCCAACGCGCACACCGCGCCGCCTAAACTGATGGTCCGGCCCCAATGGGACCGGACCTCTTTTTTCGGGGGGGAAGTAGGCGAGAGCGTTAGTCGCCTGCGCCCGGGTTTTCTAGGGCTGCTTGCGCGGCAGCTGTCTCAGCGGCTCTTACCAGCTGAACGAACTCACTGCGATAGCCGTATTCGTCTTCTCCGCGTGCGCTGAGTGCCAACTCAATAATGGCGTCATAGTCGAACTCTTCAGACAGATACGGGTCATTGCGCAGCATCTGGCCAAAGCCTGCGACAGCCGTTGCAAAGCGGGTATAGATTGGCGCGTCTTCGATTTCTGCAAAGATCAGATCATCAGTGACGGGCACCTGAACCAGAATGGATTCGTCTTCCTGTGGCGGCTTATAGCGCAGTTGTACGAAGGCCCATTCGTCAGACGCCTCCGGGGCATCCTGCGTCTCACCATAGCGACGCTCATTCATCAGGCCCTGTTCGCCAACCGGTGTGACCTCGTAAATGGCCGTTACTTCGTGGCCAGCGCCGATCTCACCTGCATCAACCTGATCATTATTGAAGTCGGCTTCATTCAGCATGCGGGTCTCATAGCCGATCAGGCGATATTCGCTGATGCGCGCAGGGTTGAATTCAACCTGAACCTTCACGTCCTCTGCGATGGTGAAGATTGAACCGACAAGATCATCGACGAGCAGACGGCGAGCTTCATTCAGCGTGTCGACATAGGCGGCCATGCCGTTTCCAGCTTGCGCAATAGTCTGCATCATCTGGTCGTTATAATTGCCAGCGCCAAAGCCCATGACCGACAAATAAATGCCTGTATCTCGCTTGCGAGCGACAAAGTCTTCCAGGCGTTCGTCCTGCGTAATGCCGACATTGAAATCACCATCAGTGAGCAGCATGACGCGGTTGACCGCATCCTCATCGAAATTCTGTTCCGCGAGTGAATAGGCCAGACGCAAGCCTTCGCCGCCAGCCGTTGAGCCACCTGCGCGCATCTGCTCCAGCGCGGCGAGGATAGTCGCGTGTTCATTGCCCGGCGTTGGTTCCAGAACTGTGCCCGCTGCACCGGCATAGACCACGATGGAAATCGTATCTTCTTCATTCATCTGGTCGATCAGCATAGCGAGTGCGCGCTTTGCCAGCGGCAGCTTGTTTGATGAGCTCATGGAGCCAGACACATCGACCAGCAGGGTCATATTGATTGGTGGGCGCTCATCGATTGGGATTTCATAGCCCTGCACACCAATCTGCATCAGCATATTGCTGTCCGACCATGGCGAAGGCGTGAGCGTTACATTGGTAGAGAATGGCGGGTCACGGTCTTCCGGAACGGGATAGGTGTAATCGAAATAATTGATCAGTTCTTCGACCCGAACGGCATCGACCGGCGGCAGCACACCCATATTCAGAAACTGACGCATCACTGAATATGACGCTGTGTCGACATCCACGGAGAAGGTGGAGACGGGCTCATCAGAAACACGGAATACCGGGTTCGTTTCAAAATCCTCATACCGGTCGCGATCCACATTGCCGGGAATAGAGGTGGGCATCACCACCGGGGCTTCAGTGTTCGCAACATTGCCTGTCACCACCACGGATCGCTGTACGGCAAATTCTGATGAGGGAGCAGGTGGCGGTGGAGGAGGTGGGGGCGGTCCCCCTGCAGGTGCCTGTTCTAAAACATGTTCCGGTGGCTTCGAGTAGCACGCTGCGAGCGACACACATGCGCAGGCGGCGAGAAGCGCGAATTTCAAAGTGGTCTGCATATTCCCCTCCCAGTGGTTGAAACCCTATAAAGCTACGCGTTCTGTGGCCTAAATGCGGCAAGAACTGCCATAGACTGGGATGATTCTGTGTCAGTTCACCTGATCGGCGATCCAGTCATCCACATCGCGTTCGACCAATTGCAGCGGACGAGACCCCTGTTCCAGCAGAACATTATGGAATTCGCGAATGTTCAGTCGATTGCCGAGCACACCGCCTGCGCGCTCACGCATACGCGTAAACTGCAGATAGCCTTCCAAAGCCGCACAGCTCAGGCCCGGCTCCACACGGAAGACATTGAGACGCCTTAGGGCTTCGGACTGGCTTATGCCTAACCGGAAGGTCATCAGGTTTATCGCATCAGCTTCACTCAGTTCGCCGGTCAGCAAACCTGTTTCCGCTTCTGCTTCTGTGAAGGCAGATAGGCGGGCGTAAAGCATTGCGGCTTCGAGTTGAGGCGTATCGTTGAATGCGCCGCGCTGAGACAGCACGCTGACGGCATAGAGTGACCAGCCATAGTCGAAAGCGGCCGAGTGAATGCGCCGAGCGAGCATTGGAATGTCTTCGCGTTCGATTTCTCTTCGCTCGCGCAAGGCATGGCCCGGATAAAAGACGGCCAGTAAATGTTCAACCGAAAGCGCGACAGGGTGGGCATTCAGATAATCGACTGAAACGCTAAGAGGCACAGGCTGGTCCGGGTCGTAATAGCGCGGCTCAGGATAAAGACGGCTCGGCACTGCCGGGGCAGGGCGCAGCGTTGGGTCTATAATGACTGGTGTCAGGGCCAGGCCGGGAAGTCTCTGCACTGAATAAGCAGACAGGTAAGGCTCCAGATAGTCGATGGCCTCCTGCAATTGCACAAAGGATGTCGGCAAAGCGGGGCCCGGCTCAGGCGGTGGAGCGGGCGTGGATGGTTCACCTTCGCCGAGATCTGTCTCTGCGGGCGGTGGCGGAACCAGTGGCGCACGTGTCTGCCAGAGCTGAAGCGCGGCCAGAAGATTGCCCGGCACGGCTACGCCGTCTTCCAGACGATTGCCGTCCTCATCAATCTCGGCATGGGCGTGCCAGCCGAGTTCGATTGTGTCGTTCAGGCGTTCAAGAGTGGATTCGCTGAGGCGCCTCGCATCGGCCTGACAGGCTGCGGCATCTGAAAGGCCGGATGTCGCTTGTGAAATCACCGCATCATAATAGTCGGGCGAGAACGTGCTGAGCCGGTCTGTCGTCTGCCAGTCCTGCAAAAGATCGTTCAGTGTCGCTAATAAGGCGTCCACTTCTGGCACGATCATCGGTTCTACGCTTTCTTCCAGCTCAAGGATCCAGTCGGAATACGGCATCTCTTCGACTTCTGCCGCCCGCCAGCGCTGATCCCATTCGGCATAGCTGTCTTCGCTACGGAATGCCGAGGTGTTCATCGACGCGATCATCAGGGTGAGCACTTCCGGGGGCGGTGAAATACCTGCAGCGGAATCAAATTCCAGTCGGCGGCGCGCATTCTGAAGGTCATTGGCCATTTCAGGCAGGCGCGCCAGAAGGGATGGAATGTCCCCGCTGCCTTCGCCGGCTTCCAGCGACCGCTGAAGCGAGAGCACATCTGCAAATGGCGTTGAGACATGATCTGCCGGATAGGGGCGTGAATAACTTAGTCCGACCTGACCATAGCCAAAACGAGCCGTCTGAACGGCGCGGACATAGGCACCATGAATTTCCCAGAATGGTGAGAAATCCGGATCGTCTTCCATGGGTACCTGAAACTCAGACAGGTTTTCCAGGGCAATAATTCTGCGCACACGGGCATCTTCAAACTCGCCAGTGGCAGGCACGCCGGAGTTGCGAACCCAGCTGCGGGAATTCCATGCCGGGCGACCATAGCGGTAATTGGCTACGGCTTCTGGAAGGCGCGCTTCCATTTGTTCCAGCTCAACATAGAATTGTTCGCGCTGAACGGTGGCGGCCTCAGGAGAGAGTGCCCCTGATTCCTGTTGGCAGGCAGACAGCGCCAATACGGCGAGACTGCACCCCAAAAGAGAGGTTCGCGAAAGTTTTTCGCCGGAAAGAGGCAGTTTGCTGAAAAAAGATAGCCGCATGTGAAAGACATTGCCCGTGTAAGGGTTCAGATGGTTGTCGCAGAAATTGTTTTCCTTTAAGGAGCCTGCTGCACTCAGTATTGGGAGTCTATTATGGAATCGAATCCGGCCGGACAAGGGCCTGCACTATCCGGCAACGTAATGTTTTATCGCAAGCCGGAACCACTCAATCCTGAAACCCATGGCAAGCTCGGCGTCAGCCGTCCAAACCAGCCACTGGGCTTTCTGCGCGAAGCACACGCTGTACCGCTTACGGTCAGCGAATTTGGTCTCTGCGCAAACTCTTATCCGATCATTTTTGTCGGCCCAGAGAAAACGCCTGTTGCTGTTATGGGTGTGCGTCAGGCTGAGAACCTGTTCGTGGATCCGGAAGGTCGCGTAAACGCTGACTTCTACGTTCCTGCATTCGTTCGTCGTTATCCGTTCGTGTTCGCAGCAGATCAGGGCAGCGATCGTCTGCTTCTCTGCGTTGACACTGAAGCTGAGATGATCACCGACACGCCGGAAATGCCTTTCTTCGAGAACGGCCAGCCGACAAAATACACGCAGGATGCTGTTGAGTTCTGTAAAGAATTCGAACGTCAGCGCCGCGCGACTGTCGACTTCATCAAACTGATCGAGTCTCACGACCTGTTCGAAGAAAAAGCTGTGACGTTCTCTCCACGTGATGCGAACGGCAACGAAACGCAGCCACAGAAAATTGCTGATTATTGGGCGATCTCCGAAGAGAAGCTGAACCAGCTCTCTGCTGAGAAGTTCAATGAGCTGCGTGACAATGGTGCGATGGGTGCGATCTACGCTCACCTCGTATCTCTGCTGAACTGGTCTCGCGTCATTCAGCGCGCAATGCGCACTGGCCCGGCTCAACAGACCGCTGGCAACGCATAAGACTTTCCGTAGTTACGGAACAATAAAACGCGCGAAGTACTGAGCTTCGCGCGTTTTTCTTATCCGATCACGTCGTAACTTCATCGGCTCACAAAAGCGCGATACGCCTTTTCTGCTAATCATTCAGTTTCTATTCGTCTGTAAATAATAAAAGTCTTCTGGAAACCGGACCTGATCATGATCTCTTTGCGCAACTCTGCCCTTCTGAATGGGCTGGCCGTCTTTCTGTCTGTCGTGCTGATGATGTTCGCCGGCAAGTCAGCATTTGCCGAGCCTGCGGATTCCGGCCATGCGCTTGTGGAGCTGGTTTCTGAGCAGGACTCTGTCGTGCCTGGCGAAACCTATCGGGTGGCGCTGGTACTTGAGCTTGATCCGCACTGGCATGTCTATTGGATCAATGCAGGCGATTCCGGACTTCCGACTGAGCTGATCTGGGACGAAACATCTGACGTGGAGACCGGGGAGTTCGTCTGGCCCGCGCCTCACCCTCAACCGCTCGATATCCTGATGAATTACGGATATGAAGACGAGCTGATCCTGCCATTGGATATCACCATCCCTGAGGATGCGAGCGGCGACATTGCGCTGAACGGTACGGCGACCTTCCTGATCTGCGCAGATATCTGCATTCCTGAAGATGCGCCATTTTCCCTGACGATTCCGGTATCAGATAACGCCTCTCCAAATGCGGAAACGACCGAATACTTCAATCGCGTCGATGCCCAGATCCCGATGGCGCTGGATGGCGAAGCCTTCATTGACCGCAGTGAAACGCCTTGGCGCCTGTCCATTGTGAGCGACATCGTCCGCGCTGCGCTTGAAGCTGACATTGCTGACATTCGCTTCTTTCCGCTCGATCATCAGATCCTACACCCGCCAGAGCAGCCTGTAAGCTTTGGGCCAGACGGCATTACGCTTGAGCTTCAACCGGGCGGTCGCTCCGGTTTGCCGGGTGATCTTGCTGGCGTGCTGGTGGTTGAAGATACAGATGGAAACCGCGTTGCGTTTGACCTGACGGCCTCTCCGGGCCTGGTCGAGGCGGGAGCGACAGGTGAAACACTTTCAGAGCCCGTCCTAGACGCGCCTCCGCTTGATTTTGTGGCGCTTCTTGGTGTGCTGGGCGGCGCGTTCCTAGGCGGTCTCATCCTGAATCTGATGCCGTGCGTTCTGCCGGTTTTGTTCATCAAGGCGCGCGGAATTCTGTCGCTTTCCGGTTCAGCGCAAATGGGTGAGATCCGCGCCCACGGACTGTTTTATGCGCTGGGCGTTGTGATCTGCTTCCTCGCCTTTGCCATTGTGCTGGTCATGTTGCGTGCGGCCGGTGAAACGGCAGGCCTTGGTTTTCAGCTCCAATACCCCGTTGTGATTGCCGGGCTGTCGCTTCTTATGTTCGTGCTTGGCCTGAATATGATTGGCTGGTTCTCAGTCGGTGGCTCTGTCATGGGTGTGGGCTCAGACCTTGCTGAGCGTGGCGGCCATCAGGGCGCGTTCTTTACCGGGCTTCTGGCTGCTTTTGTCGGCGCGCCATGCATTGGACCATTCCTTGGCGCAGCTGTTGGCGCGGTTGTGGATCAACCACTGCCGGTGGTTATGCTGGTTTTTGCTGTGCTGGGTATCGGTATGGCGACGCCATTCCTGCTGATCAGCCTGTTCCCGGGCGTTGCTAAGCTCCTGCCAAAGCCGGGTGCGTGGATGGAACGTCTGAAGCAATTCTTTGCGTTCCCGCTCTTCCTCACGGCAATCTGGCTTCTGTGGGTGCTTGCGCAACAGTCTGGCGCAGATGCGGTGGCTCTGGTGGGCGGTGCCGCGACCCTTATTGCCTTTGGCATCTGGATGTTCAAAGCCGCTCCGGAAAAGGGCTCTACACGCAACCTGGTGCTTGGCGCTGGCGTGCTGGTCATCCTGCTGGCGCTGGTCTTCCCGGCGCTCATGCTGCGGTCTACGGCCAGCTATTCTGTTGCAGGTGAAGCAGGCGCAGCACATGCGGGCTATGATGGTGATTGGTCGCCGCAAGCGGTTGCTGACCTTCAGGCGGAAGGCCGCGCCGTTCTGGTGGACTTCACCGCCAGCTGGTGTGTCACCTGTCAGGTGAATAAGCGCACCACGCTTCTGACCGATCGCGTACAGTCCGCGCTGGAGGATGAAAATGTCGCTCTGCTCATTGCAGATTGGACGTCACGAGATGACATGATCGCTGATGAGCTGGCTCGTCATGGCCGCGCAGGCGTGCCGCTTTACCTCTACTATTCAGCAGACGGTTCAGACCCGGCTATTTTGCCGCAAATCCTTAGCCCTTCAATCGTGGTAGATTATATCTCTCAGTAGAGAAATTGGGCGAGTAAGAAACAGTGTTGAAGTTGATCAGACAGCGGATTGGACTGCTGGCGGGCATGTTGCTCGCTATTGCCCTGACTGCTGGCGCATTGATCTTTTCAACGACTGAAACGCCAATAACGGCGGATGAAACGCTCGACGTCAGTTCATCGACCGAGTGATCGCCGCCTGAGACTCTGGCAGATGGCCAGCTGAGCATTGGGCGCCGACTTCACTATGAAGCGATAGGTCTATCAGTTCGCCAGCCTCAAGTGACAATGCAGCGGCTTCACCGACCATTTCTGCATCATCGAGCATGTGAACAATACGCGCTCGCGCAGCCTGCACATCGCTCGTATTCTCTGCGTCGTCCATCGCGCTGAGCTGTACAGTCGTTTCTTCAGCCATGCCTCGGAAGATACAGCCCAGATCATGCGGCAGTGGTGTGGTCTCCGAACCGGAAATGGCGAGCCGTGAGGCGGTTCGCCCGAAGCGCTGAAGGCGGAACACAAGTTCAGGGGACAGCGCTGTCTCCTCGCCATGGCTCATCTCTGCATTCAGCTCTTTGGCTTCCTCCGCCCAGTCGCGTGCAAGCGATGGATTAGCCTGAGCCATGGGGGTGAGCATGCAGCATGCGCTGATCGCCAGAAGAAGAGATGACATTTTCATGAGGCCAGACTCTCATGACGAGCGTTAAAAAATATGAATCTGAACTGCTTTTAACCCCGGAAAACGCTTAAAATTGGGCCTCTTATAAGAGTTGAGGTTGGCAAGGCGCTCACAAGGTTCTATCCCGGCGAAAAATCCGGCGAAACATTATGGCTAAAAACAAAACTCCAAACCCGAAATCGCTCGCGCGCAAACCGCGAGGTTTCCCTGATAAACGGGAAGACGTTCTGAAAGCGGAACTCGATATGATCCATCGGGTGACGTCGGTTTATCGTCTCTGGGGTTTTGAGGGCATTGAAACAGGTGCGTTTGAATATGCAGACGCGCTCGGCAAGTTTCTGCCAGATCAGGACCGGCCGAATGCGGGTGTGTTCGCCATTCAGGATGATGACGAACAATGGATGTCGCTGCGCTATGACCTGACAGCGCCGCTGGCGCGGTTTGCAGCCGAACATTGGGACACACTGCCAAAGCCTTTCCGTCGCTTCGCCTATGGGCCTGTATGGCGCAATGAGAAGCCGGGCCCGGGACGCTTCCGCGAGTTCATGCAGTGCGATGCGGATACGGTCGGCGCGAAAGGCCCTGCGGCTGATGCAGAGATGATTGCCATGATGGCTGAAGCTCTGAAAGCGGCTGGTGCGCAGAACTTCAATGTACGTGTGAATACGCGTGACCTGATGTCCGGCCTTCTGGACTCGATCGACGCCAATGATGAAGAGATGCGCCTGACCATTCTGCGCGCGCTCGACAAACTTGACCGTCTCGGCATTTCAGGTGTGGCGGACCTTCTTGGTGAAGGCCGTGAGGATGAATCCGGCGATTACACCAAGGGAGCAGGGCTTGATCAGGAACGCATTAAGCGCGTTCTGGCTTTCGCTGAAGCGGGTTGTGCGACACGCGGCGAGACGCTGGATTCTCTGGCGGCGGTTGTCTCTGGCAATGAAGCCTATGATCGCGGTATTGCCGAGCTGACCCAGATCGATGCGCTTCTGGCATCCATGGGCGCGAAGGATGATCAGGTTGTGTTCGACCCGACCATTGTCCGTGGTCTGGAATACTATACCGGTCCCGTCTTCGAGGGCGAACTGCTCGACGAGATTGTCGACGAAAAAGGCCGGTCCGTGCGCATCGGGTCTGTCGGTGGCGGTGGCCGCTATGATGGCCTGGTCTCTCGTTTCCGCAGTGAAGAAATTCCGGCAACGGGGTTCTCTATCGGTATTTCCCGTCTGGCCGCAGCCATGTCGCTGACGGGTGAACTGAACGAGCTGTCTGGCCCTGTCGTTGTGCTGGTGCTCGACCGCGAGCATGTTGCTGACAGCCATGAGCTGGCGCATCAGCTGCGCGCGGCAGGCATTCGCTCTGAAGTCTATATGGGCAGCTCAGGCATGCGTCCGCAGATGAAATATGCAGACCGTCGCGGCGCACCAGCTGTTGTGATCGTCGGTGAAGATGAGCGCAATAAAGGCACGGTCACAGTCAAAGATCTGATCGTGGGCGCGCAAAAGGCCAAAGCGATCAAGGACAATACCGAATGGCGCGAAAGCCGTCCGGGACAGGTCGAAGTTGACCGTTCTGAAATGGTGGCAACCATTAAAGGCATGCTGGAGGCAGGCGAGTGACGTCATTTCAGTTTGAGGCCATTGGCGGTGAGTGGATTGATCCACCCATCCTCATTCCGGCTGCCCTGCCGCTTGAGCTGTCGGGCGAAAGCATTCGCAACCGCCTGATCACCAGTTCTGACACGCCGGGCGAGGAATTAGCTCTGCGTCCGGACCTGACGCTTCCTGCGGCGATGTATTTCCTCGCTTCAGGCGATGAAGCACCTGTATCTTACCGCTATCGCGGCCGTGCCTTCCGTCAGCCTCGCAGCGCCGTTGAGCGCGCTGAATTCGATCAGACAGGCTTTGAGAATTTCGGCCATGAAGACAAGCTCGCGCGCGATGTGCTGACGCTCAGCACAATGTGCGAAGAAGTGGCTGGCGCCGGCGTGCGTGACGGTCAGCTCTATCTGGGCGATGTGTCGATCTTCCATGCCGTTGTTGATGCGCTGGAGCTCTCGCGTCACTGGAACGCGCGCGTGACCCGTGCTTTCCGACGCCGTGAAGGCCTTCAGGCGCTACTAAAAACGGGCGGCGCAGAAGACAACAGGCATTCAGCACTGGCAGAAACGCTGGCCAACCTTCCGGCCGATGCCGCGCGTGATCTGCTCGATGAGGTCATGTCGCTGTCAGGCACAGAGATTGTCGGCGGCCGCACTAAGGATGAAATCCTGGAACGCCTTCAGGCACGAGCGGAAGCCGCCAGCGCGGGCGATATGCCAGACAAAGCGCGTGAAGTTCTGAATGTCTTTACCGGCATTAGCGGTCCGCCAAGCGTGTTCCTTGCGCGTCTGAAAGAATTGGTCAGCCAGTTCTCACTCGGCCTTGAGGGAATGACTGAGAAAACAGAAAAGCTGTTCGAGGCGCTGAGCCAGAAGAATATGCCGTTCTGGTCTCAGGCGCATGTCTCTGTCCAGTTCGGACGTCGCTTCGACTATTATGATGGAATGGTGTTTGAGCTCTGCCACACCTCGCTCTCATCAGAGCGTCCGCTCGCAACAGGTGGCCGGTATGATGGCCTTCTGACCTGGTTGAGCGAAGGCGAGCACAATCTTCCAGCCGTGGGCGGGGTTATCCGCCCGGACCGTGTTGAAGCAGCCGTCAAAGCTGAAGCAGGAGAGGGCGCATGAGCACGATCACGCTGGCTATTCCGTCCAAAGGACGTCTGAAAGAACAGACTGAAGCATTCTTCGCTGACTGCGGCCTGAAACTGAAACAGGTAGGCGGTGAGCGCGGTTATTCTGCCGTGCTGCAAGGCGCCCCTGAAGTTCAGGTTCTGTTGCTCTCTGCCTCCGAGATTGCCAAAGGCCTTCTCGATGGCAGTCTGCACCTCGGCATTACGGGCGAAGACCTGCTGCGCGAACATGCAGATGATTTCGACAAACAAGTCTGGCTGCTGCGAGCGCTGGGCTTTGGCTTTGCAGACATGGTCACGGCCGTCCCTCAAAGCTGGGTGGATGTCGATACGATTGAAGATCTGGAAGATGTTGGGCACGCTTTCCGTGCCCGCCATGGCCGGCGTATGCGCGTTGCGACCAAATATCTTCGCTCCAGCCGCCGGTTCTTCGCAGAGAAGGGGCTGACCCAGTATCGCCTGATCGACAGCGCGGGCGCGACAGAGGCGGCGCCTGCATCGGGCACGGCAGAACTGATTGTGGACATCACCACGACAGGCGCGACGCTGAAGGCGAATAACCTCAAAATTCTGAATGATGGCGTCATGCTGAAGTCACAGGCTCAGCTGTCTGCATCGCTTTCAGCTGACTGGGACGAATCATCCCTGCAGGCCATTAAACGCCTTCTGGACATTTTAGAGGCCCGCCGGGTGGCGCATTCCATGTCTGTGCTGACCGGAGGCAAGTCGCTCGCGGGAGAAATTCAACGCTTTGGGGAATCCGCTGAGGCCGTCGGCGATTCACTGGTTATCCCCAAAGAATTGGCAAATTCTGCCGCAATTTCCCTCACTGAGGAGGGGTTTGGCCCCGTTGCTATCGGTAACCCTGAGTTTCTATTCTTGCAGAACAACGCTGTATATAGAGAATTTTCCCTCGCCGTTTCTCGTACTGCATAGAGATTCAGCAAGAAACGATCAAATTATTGGCGAATTGGAATTTTTTTAGTTGACAGTTTGGTGAAGGTACGGCCTTATTTACGTGCAGTTCGGGAGGAAACGTCCTGCTCTATAAAGAACAAACGGCGCAGTTTAACACTGCGCCGTTTATAATTTGGGCCTACCTCTTTCAAAACAAAGTAAAACAACTGATTTAGTCAGGTTTTACTGATCTATATTCAACGCCCGTTCAATTTTATTTGTTCCGGCCTTCTTTGGCGCCTGATTCCATATCTTCCCAATACATTTCACGTCTATGCGGTGCAGGGCGTTGTAGTGTGGATCTATCTGCATTCAGGATTTGCGCTGAATGTTCGGGAAAACCCCCAATGATTTGCCACATACGAAAGAACAGGTCCGAAGACCTGTTCTCCTGCCCTGGGGAGGCAAACGTGAAAGGTACGAAGACGAGGCGTTCGACAGCTCGGGGTAGGGGGCAGTGATGAAATGCCGACCGGCCCTCTTTGTTCCTTGTTGATTATCAATAAAGATTATTCGAAAAACGTCAAGTGAAATTATCGTAAAACGATGAAATAGGTGTAATATTGAAATCCCAATTTAAAAACGGACGGAATCTTCGAATGAGGATTCGGCAAAATCCGCTTCTCGCAGCATGTTTTTGCGAAAAGCATTCAGAATTTGAGACATAAAAAAACGGCGATCCGAAGACCGCCGTTCTCTTTAAGCCGTAAGGGCTGAGTGAGTGAGGCTTAGAAGCCCATACCACCCATGCCGCCCATTCCGCCCATGCCGCCCATATCAGGCATTGCAGGAGCAGCGTCGTCTTTAGGTGCGTCTGCGATAGCAGCCTCAGTTGTGATGAGGAGGCCAGCAACAGAAGCAGCGTTCTGAAGAGAAGAACGAACAACTTTAACCGGGTCGATTACGCCGAATGCGAACATATCGCCGTATTCTTCAGTCTGAGCGTTGAAGCCGAATGAATTGCCGCCGTGCTCGAGGATTTTGCCGACAACGATAGAGCCTTCAACACCAGCGTTCTCAACGATCTGGCGAACTGGAGCTTCAAGAGCTTTACGAACGATGTCGATACCAGCTTGTTCGTCAGAGTTGACGCCTGTCACTGTGATAGCTGCAGCAGCTTTGAGAAGAGCTGTACCACCACCTGTGACGATACCTTCTTCAACAGCAGCGCGTGTAGCGTTCAGAGCGTCATCAACGCGGTCTTTACGCTCTTTCACTTCAACTTCTGTAGCACCGCCAACTTTGATGACAGCTACGCCGCCAGCCAGTTTAGCGAGACGCTCCTGGAGCTTCTCCTTGTCGTACTCAGACGTTGTTTCTTCGATTTGACGTTTGATCTGAGCCACGCGGCCTTCGATGTCGTCTTTCTCGCCTGTGCCATCAACGATTGTTGTGTCGTCTTTGGTGATGGTGACGCGCTTAGCTGTGCCGAGCATGTCGATAGAAACGTTCTCAAGCTTGATGCCGAGATCTTCTGAAACAACTGTACCACCGGTCAGGATAGCGAGGTCTTCAAGCATAGCTTTACGACGGTCGCCAAAGCCAGGTGCTTTAACAGCTGCGATTTTCAGGCCGCCACGGAGCTTGTTCACAACGAGAGTTGCGAGTGCTTCGCCTTCAACATCTTCTGCGATGATGAGGAGTGGGCGGTTAGACTGAACAGCAGCTTCGAGGATCGGGAGCATCGGCTGGAGAGAAGAGAGCTTCTTCTCGTGCA
>NHBK01000010.1 GCA_002173095.1 Hyphomonadaceae bacterium TMED5
AGGTCAGACAGTTCGAACCCGGTCACATCCTCAGAGAAGGTCACTGTCAGTGGGAAGGCCCCAGACACTGGCTCTGTTGCCGTGGATGACAGAGCAACAGTAGGATGAGAACCATCATACTGAAGCGTCAGAATATTGGACGCTTCATTTGTTGCTCCTGCTACGTCCTGGGCAACACCTTCAGGAACAAATACACGAACCTCTCCATCATTCGCTGGCGCAAGGGAGCCCGTGCAAACAGCAGGCTGACTGGTCGAACTCGTACAATTCCACGCACTAGACGCTATATTGACCAGAGAAATATCGGACTGGTCGAACCCTGTAACAGGCCGCGACGACTCCACTCGAACGTCGAATGAACCCGTAATGGTTCCGGATGATGTGGACGTGACATTAAACTGAGGACGACCGTTGCGGACCGTTAAAGTATCGCCAACTCCACCGCCAGTGTTACCTGCGTTATCATAAATTAGAGCTTGAACGTTGTATGTTCCCGTAGGAGCAGTTTCCAATAGAGTAATCTCAACGGAGCCAGAAGCGCTGTTTCCAGACAAGTTTACCGAAGTGGTGATGTTAGAAGTACCCGACTTACTAAGATAGATGATGGCTCTATCCAATCCAGAGCCGCCTTCGTCAGCAAAGTTGTAATTGATTGTTACGGCCCGCCCAGTTTCGATATCCAACGGGTTAGGAGACGCAACCATTGAGACAATTGTTGGGTCTATCTCATCCGCAGCGGAATTGATTACTTCGAGTGTTCCGCCGATACCTCCGCCAGTGTTCCCGGCATTGTCGTATATAATGGCTTGAATGTTGTACTCACCTGCCGAAGCTTGGTCTGGCAAACTCAGTTGAACAGTCCCAGAAGCACTATTTCCCGTTAAATCGGTGGAAGTGACAATATTGTTTGTTCCGGTCTTGCTTAAATAGATAATAGCTCTGTCGAGACCTGAACCACCATCGTCCGAAAAGTTATAGGCGATGGAAACAGTCCTTTGACCAGAGTCCATGTTCAATGGATTCGGTGAAGCTGACATTGAGACAATGACTGGTTCTAATTCGTCAGCAGCGGAATTGATTACCTGTAAAGTTCCTCCAACGCCCCCACCTTGGTTGCCTGCATTGTCATAAATTAATGCTTGAAGATTATATTCTCCTGCTGGAGCTTGTGCGGGCAATGTCAGTTGCACAGTGCCTGTGGCGCTATCGCCGGATAAATCCGTTGATGTCGTGATATTGTTGGTTCCGCTTTTACTTAAGAAGATTATCGCTCTGTCCAAACCGGAACCACCAGCGTCAGAAAAATCATAGCTTACGGTAATGGTCCTCTGTCCTGAATCCATATCAAGAGGATTTGGAGACGCACTCAAAGACACAATCGTTGGAGCAAAACCATCTTCGGCAAAAGAAACCGGAGGCATGGGGGCTGACGATTCAGCATTAAATCTCTGCGCTGCGCGTTCTGTTGCTGTGCCACCGAGGCCGCAAGCCCCAACCGAATTGCAGTTTCCCATGTACAAGCTCAAAAACGGGCTCTCGCTTCGCTCGTCAGAACTCAGTATCTGAGCTTCCAGAATCGCAATTTCGTCGGGAGAGAGCGTCCATTCTTCCTGAGCCAGAGCCTTGGAACAAAGCCCTTGAGCAGCCAAAATTAGGATAATAGCAATTGCTTGAATGAATTTACGCACGTCCCGCTCAACAGCGTTAACATTTTGTTAAATCAGAGAACTTCGTAGCGGAGACAATTTTAGAGAGCAATCGTTTTCGAGACTAAATAGAATTTTATAATATTGTATATCCATCATAGAGCGCAGTTTGCTCGGATTGTTGCGAGCAAATTTCCCGATAGTGCCGAGCCAAGTCGGCACACGCCATCCTTCCTTAGAACAAAATCTTTTGCGTGAAATGTGTTGGACGCGATGAACTGTAAAATTGCCGCGTCCACCTTTGGACGCAGCGGCTCCATCAGGTCGAAAATGTAAGCGTCGCCTGAGAAGTTGTTGGTTTGGTGAAGTATGCCGAACCGTGGGTCATACCCTTCGATAAGTGCCTGAATTCGCAGTTCGCTTTCGAGTACAGCATACCCATAATTCAGCATGGCATTTACGGGGTTGGTGGCTTTCCAGTTCTTAGCTTTTCGGCCCGTGAGAACTGATGACCTTTGGTCGAACTTCTCCCATGCCGGTGGAATAGGATATTGTTTCACGCCTTTCCATTGAAGGGTGACACCCTGCCAAGCACGGAAATATTGGTAAGCGCACGGTCCTTCTATTGCGAACACATCTCCGATTGTTTTGGGAGGGTTGCTTTTCAGACTGTCGAGACCCGCTTTCAACGCCTCATCCGCCGTATGGAAATGTTCAGAACTTGATAGACGCGCCTTCAGCGTCTGACGCGCAGCTTTCAGCTTCTTCGTGATGATATCCGTTGCAAATTTCAAACGTGCCGTTTCATCGAGCGACTGCTCAATCTGCCATTTGACCTTCATCGGGTCAGTCGGTGTTCCATCTCCAAACACCGTGACAGCGGACGAGCCATTCCAGTTCACTCGGACAAGGAGAATGTTCTGCTCTCTCAGCCAGTCAATGACACTCAGCGAAAAGCTTCCTGTTCCGTCTAACAAGATGATGCGCGGTGGGAGCTCCAAATCACCGGGATAGAATTTCAGCTCTGTCTGTTTTTGCGGATAGTGAGTGAAGCCATCTTTGATGAGCAATGCACCCCGATGAATTCGCAAGGCGATATTGTGGCCGGAAAGAATGAGCGGGTGTTTTCGCCGCGACCGCTTTAATCGCTTAGGCTCAGATTCGCGGCTTTTGCTTTCCCAATGTTTTTGCCGTTCTACCCAGATATCTGGTTCTGAAGTATAGCCAAAAAGCGTCGTTCCATCCGCCATAAAACACCCCGTGAATTCAGCTGTTCATACTAGCAGACTGTCCCTCACATGTCTGATTTTCTGAGATAATTCGTTGATATTTTCTTCGCTTCTTAGCGCTGCTTTGAGTGACTTCGGAGACAGCAATTCTGCGTATTCAGCATGTGTTGTTCCGAGCTGCTGAACTATCAAAGATTGGGCTTTGAACTCCTCAGAAGCTGTTTTGAGTTCCCGTATTTCATTGAGGGTGTGGAAAGCATCAGACTCTTCTCTCAGAACAACTAACGCGAGACAAATCAAACTCGCCTGTACTGCAATAGGTGCATCAAATCGGAACCAGTGCGCCAGTTTCAAGCCAAATGCGTTGTTTCCATAAATCCAGCGCATCGCCTCGTGTAAGTTTGCTCCGGCTTCAAATCCGTGCCGGAAATAATCTCTGGCGACATGAAGTTCGGCTAATCGATTGCCGCCAAACAATGAGGCGTCGAGATAGGTTTCCGGGGTCGCTGCAAGTGACCTCAACAATAACTGAAGAGTCGCCCGGAATTTAATGCTCTCACCGTGAATCGTGTGGCGGTTCTTTCGGGACATGCCTGACAGTGTCGCCACACCATCTATTCGAGATTTTTCGGTGTCGGCGTCGTCATCATCCTGATAGTTCCCTGCAAAAGCACTCGCTACCAAAGACACGGTGCCCGACAATGCATCCGCATCCATTCGCCTAACAATTGCTTTCAGCGGTTTGGGAGCAATTGATTGTGCCGCAGCATCGACCAGACCGTTTTCAAACTCATCGATTTTATTGTCGTCAGCTGAGGTCAAAAGTGAGGCGACTTTCCGAACGGTGCGAAATGAGCTTCGAGCGCTATTTTCAAAGTGAGGGCGCCAAAAATTCTCTGAAACTTCGAAGCCCTCCAGCCATAAGTTCCAGCCCACAAATTCATTCTGGTTCTTGCGGTTAAACAATCTGTCAGCTGCAATCGCCTGTTCGACGGTGTGTTCGGGGTATCGGGCCAAACCGCCGCGCTTCGCTGGTGGCAGCAGTCCGCTCTCGCGCCAGCTTCTGAGGGTGGATTGAGGAATAGACAGCCCACGGTGCGTGAGTGCGGCCTCTATTTCCTCAGAATTTAGTCCCGTCATTGCTCTTTCTTTTCAAGGCATTGCCGCATCTGATGCGCTCAAAACAGCGCATTTGGGGATTCGCGCGACATTTATTTCGGCCTCCTGTTTAACTTACAGGAGCTGACAATGGCTAAACGGAAAAGAGACCATGTTGCGGAATATGCCAGACGGATGGAGCGTGGCAAAAAACTAGGCCGCACAACCGCGGAATCTCGGGGGCACGGTGGATTGAGACGCAAGTCGAAAGCCCAAGTGCATAGCGAAATAAAGACCGACGACCCTTTACATCGCGCATTCGAACTCATTCTCAGGGGAGCAAGTATGACTCCTACCGCGAAAAGGCTCGGTATTGCACCGGAACGATTGGGGCGATTCCTTAGAGAGAATGCGCTGGTCGAGAAAAAGTCGGGCAGAATTCGAATTATCCAAGACCGTCGCCAATTCGCAATGCCGATGTTCTCAAATGGCAGAAGCCGGAATGTGAAGGTGTCCTCAGATGCCCGTGACCAGATTTCTCAGTATCTGGTGAGCGTCACGAGATTTCTGAATTCCAATGACGTCTCACATCTTGAGCCATTCAAAGGGCTGAAGGTGAGGTCAACTAGCGGGAGGTCGTACATATTCGAGACTGACCCGAACCGCCTCTATGAAATGTACGAAGCTGGCGAATTCGATATCGCTATTCTCTACAAGCCATTGGGGTATGCGTGATGGACGATATTGAAAACTACGCCCGATACCTCAAACGGCGACAGCGAGCCGAAAAGCTCCGAAATCGTCAGAATGGTAGCTATGGCACATGTCCCTTCTGCGGAAGAGATGGAACGCGGCTCGACGAACACCATTATGGCAGGCGGGAGTGCAACCCCGAAACCATAATTGCGTGCCGGGATTGTCATGACCATTTCCAGCGAACTGAGCAGTTTGAGCACCCACCGTTTCTGAAAGGTTCAAAAAGCCCCGAAGAAAACGAAGGTCGAATGCTTTTGGGTTTGTCGGACATTCTTGAAGTCGTCGCGTACCAAGTCCGACGAATTGCGCTGAAAAAGCTTAATCCCGCTGAAATTGAATCCGGACCAGAATGAGCTAAGGACCGGAAGAAGATGTCATGACTAGCAAATTCAGCTCACCAACTCGCGAACCGCGAGACATACAATTGCGAGCATACACGACGCGGAATGCGCCTCAGAAGAAGGGCGCATTCTCTCGTCGCGGCAAACCGACACCTAGTGACAGGGTTTTGGTGTTCGACACAGAAACAACAACCGGTGAGTCTCAAAGCTTGCGCCTTGGTGTCTACAAAATCTTTGAAAACTCAGAGCTGATTGAGACGGGCCTTTTCTACGATGAAGAGGGCTTGAAGCCAGAAGAGACTGAGACACTTAGCTCATTCGCTAAGAGGAACGATTTCGAGTTCATGTCAGTTCGGGACTTTGTTGAAGACAAGTTCTATGAAGAATGTGCTCTACTGCATGGGTCGATTGTTGGCTTCAATCTCCCCTTCGACCTGTCACGACTGGCAATCCAGCACGGCACTGCAAAAAGCAAAGACCGTTACCGCTTGTTCCAGCATGGCTTCAGCCTTCAACTTTCTGAGGATGAGTGGAAGCGACCAAGGGTGAAAGTGAAACACCTTTCCTCCCGCGCAGCTTTCATTCAGTTCGCTCAGCCACGTGAAGGCTATGTTGGGAAAAGGAAGAAAGGCAAACCACCTGCGAAACTTCCAAGCTTCTTCGTTGATGTGCGAACGCTTGCGGGTGTGTTGCTATCAGGTGGCTTTTCACTTGAACAATTGTGCGATGCGCTGAAAGTCGCCACACCCAAGAAGAAAACCGACGAACACGGTAGCCTCTTGTCGGACCAGTACATTGAATATGCTGTGACTGACGTGCAGGCGACTTGGGAATGTTATGTCAAACTGAAGGCCAAGCTTAAAGAACATGACCTGAGCAATGTGACCTCGCATGACCTCATAAGCGAGGCGTCGTTGGGGAAATCGTATCTGGAAGAAATGGGCATTAAACCTTGGCGGCAGGTGCAGCCGGATTTTGACCCCGTTCGCATCGGACAGATAATGAGCACCTATTATGGTGGGCGCTCTGAGGTTCACAGACGCCGCGAAATACTGCCTGCATTTTATTGTGATTTCCTATCGATGTACCCGACCGTTAATTCGCTCATGGGGCTTTGGGCGTTCATCATTTCTGACGGCATGACCGAAGAAATTGCGACCGATGATGTGAGAAGCATTCTGGAAAACTGGTCACCGGAAGATTTGCAGAACCCGGCCAACTGGAAGAAGCTGCATTGTATCGTTCAGATTATGCCTGATGATGATGTGCTTCCAGTGCGTTCAGTTTACTCCTACGGAGCGCCACGCAATGAAGCAGGCAAGTCCGCAAACATCGCAATCAACAGATTGAGCAGCCCGGAGCCATTGTGGTTCACCTTGGCTGACTGTCTCGCATCAAAGTTTCTCCATCCGGAGCACAAAGCGCCGACAGTAGTTCAAGCGATACGCTTTATTCCCAATCGACCACAACAAACGCTCAAGCCAGTCAATCTGCAAGGCAATCCGGACAATCGAGTTGCCCCATTAGAAAAGGACTTTTTCAGGCGAGTTATTGAGCTTCGACGCGAGGTGAAACAACGCAAACAGCGTGCCGCTGATGAGGCCGAAAAAGCGCGATTAGATGCTGAACAATTTGCGTTAAAAATTCTGGCCAACTCCGCGAGCTACGGAATTTTTGTAGAAACGCTCGTTGAAGATTTGGAGAAGTTGGAAGAGCTGAAACGTTACGGCTTTGATGGCACTGAGGCGCTGATAAAGTCCAAAATTGAAGAGCGCCCCGGAAAGTACTTCCATCCACTTGTTGCAACGCTGATTACAGGCGCAGCGCGATTGATGCTCGCTTTGTCTGAATGGAAAGCCAAATCAGAAAAGCTCGATTGGATATTCTGTGACACCGATGGCATTGCCTTCACACCAGCAACAGAGTTCGAAGGGGACTTCGTTCAAACCGTTCAGCGCATCATGGACTGGTTTAAGCCGCTAAATCCCTACGCCCTGACCAGTTCTGAAACTGAGCCAGAATCCATTCTTCAGGTCGAAGAGGAAAACTTTGCTAATGACAAAGATGAAACAGGCAAGAAATGGCTCAAGCCTCTTTACGCTTACGCGGTGTCTGCCAAGCGGTATGCGTTGTTCAATATCTCTGAGAATGGCAAGGTCGAGATGCGGAAGACGTCCGCGCATGGACTGGGACAATTGCTCCCCCCCTATGATGCACCGAACGGATGGAGGAAAAACTCAAAGTCTGACTTCTGGCACAACGAGGTCTGGCAGAAGATATGTCAACACGCACACGACACTCCGGAGAATGTTATCAATTTCGAAAGTGACAAGCGACTGAACATTCCAGCCGCAAGTCGCTATTCCGCGACCACGCCTGCATTGGTGCGCTGGTTCAAGGACCAGAATGAGAATGCCGAATACTCGGAACAGGTACGCCCTTTCAATTTCCTGCTCTGCTTTCAATGTCAGAGGATGGAACTGCTTTCTGCTTCTGATGAGCGGGCGAGCAATTGGCGTCTGAAACACAACAACCCGCCTCGACCTGTCGCACCATTTAGCAAGAATGCGAGTGAAGCGGCGAAGAAGGCTCATGACCGAATTACAGGCGAACCAGTTCCAGAAACTTGGCTAAAAACCTACGCGCAATCGATAGCGCAATATCACTTGCAGGATGAAGCGAAGTTTCTGGGAGGTCAGAAGTCTCAGACTGGTAAGCTTGTCAGAAGACACATCGAAGCTTTTGCGGTTCGTCACATCGGTAAAGAAGCTCACAACTGGGAAGAAAACAGTTTCATTGGGGCTGAGGGCGATACCGCTTTGCGTTATGAAGACGGCATCTTCGATGTGAAGGAAACAATCAAAACGATTGAAGCTGGATTGTTGGAATTTGGCTATAGGCGCATGACGGATGTTTCCAATGTTGGTGACAAAACCATCAAGAGGATTATCAACGGCGAAATCTCCGCCTTTCGAAATCAGGCAATACGGCTTGTTCGAGGTGTCTTCTGGCTTCGTCAGCAAGAATTGGAGTCACAACGCCAAAGGGATGATGTAGTCGCTACTTTGCGAACTCGGGCAGACGAGATTGGCTTAGCAGCCTTGGCGCTTGAGCTAAGACTGGACCAATCCAATCTGCGCAAAATGCTCAAGCGCACAAAACCTTTGCCATCATCACTGCTTGAACAGCTCGCGTAAAATACGAACAGGTCAAAAGTGTCGTCCAGTCTCAGCTTTCCCTTATCCCCTCTCCTATCGGGAGAGGGGCCGGGGGTGAGGGGTCAGCCAAGGCCCAGCTGCTCACGCACAGCTGTAATCAGATGATCAGGATGAAACGCCATGTCATTGGGAATGCGCAGCACACCCCAACCCAAAGCGGAAAGGCGCGCATCACGCTCTGCGTCGCGCAGCTGAATGTCTTCCCGGTTATGAATGCTGCCATCAATCTCTATGACGAGCTTTGCGCGCTCAATTGCGAAATCAACGATCATGCCGTCTATCGGGTGCTGCCTTCGAACGGGAAACCCTTCATCGCGCAGTCTACGGAGCGCTTTCCACGCTGCTTGCTCGCCTGTCGTTGCGGTTTGGCGGAGGCGGCGTGCGCGGTCTGTTTCCTTGCTCATTTTCCGCCCCTCATCCCAACCCTTCTCCCCAAAGGAGAAGGGCTTTTCCCTCTCCCGCTGGGAGAGGGATTAAGGGTGAGGGTAAAACAAAGACGTGCAAGCGAGCTAGCCCCGCAGCAAAATCTCATAATAGCCGGGCATGAGCGCCAAAAGGCGTTCGCGGCCCGCCCGTGTCAGCCGGTTCAGCTTAAGTCGTTTGTTTTCAGCATCGGTGATGACCTCGACCATGCCATCGGACACCAGCGCCCCGAGAGAGCGGCTGATCACCGGCGAGGAGACATCAATACGGTCGACAATACTGGTATGGGAGAGGCCGTTGCTGGCGCCATCCAGAATGACCAGAATCAGAAACCGTGTGAGCGACAGATCATGCTCGCGGAAAAAGTCATCCAGATCGCGCAGCAGGAGGCTCGCCTTGCGCAGCATTTCCAGTTGGGAGGCAATTTGCGGTTCGGAACCTTCGGGAAAATGCTCGCGATAATTCAGAAGGAGCGACTGCGTCGGCAGGTATTTCAGAAAGAACATAAGTGCCGCCCCTTTTTGCCCGTATGGCGTGTTCTTTCTCACACCGCCAGACGGACCATCTGTCAAGGTTACGCGGTGGACAGTTAGTCCATCAGCTCCTCAATGCGCGCTTCTGTCTCGGGGAAGGCGCGACGTGCAATGCGCGCCGTCATCGGGCCGAACACAAACATGATGAGAGGGACTAAAACCACGGTCAGGAGAAGCGTTTTAAGTGGCAACGGCAAAGCGAAGGGCAGCGCGCCCATGACCAGCAAAGAACTGGTGACAACGGAATAAACAATGGCCCAGACCAGAAAAATATGGAGGCCGGTTCTGCGGTTTTTCATGAATTTGACTTTCCTGCAGCTGCACCCAGCAGCTTGAAATAGCCGGGGAAGAGATCCTGAATGCAGGCCTTTCCGGCATCGGTAAGTGAGTAATTTTTGATGCGCTTATCGGCTTCATCGCCATGCATGCTCAAAAGCCCCGTTTCGACCATGCATTTGATGGTGCGGGTCACCACGGGTTTAGAGACATCGACTTTTTCAACAATCTCGGAGAATTGCAGATAATCCCTGTCGGACTGACGATCGATGATAATCAGGATGAGAAACCTCAGGAGCGAAAAATCCCGCTCCCGGAAATAGGCCTCAATATCGCGGATCAACAGGCTGGCCCGACGAAGTTCTGTCAGCACGTCCACAATCTGCTCCGGCTCCAGCGGGGCATAATAGCGGGCATACTGGCTCGTCATGTCTGGCGTCGGCAAATCTTTGAGGAAGAACATGGCTCAGGCCAGTCGCGTCATGGTTTGCACTTCGGGTGGTTTGGCGAGCCAGTCCTGATAGGCCGCAAACACCTTTTTGGTGTAGGGCTGGGCATAGTGCGCATCGAGGGCAGTCTGGTCTGTCCATGTTTCGACCAGATGCAGAGTTGTGCTGTTCGGATCGGTGAAGAACTCAAACCGCGCGCAGCCGGTCTCCTTCACCGTGGCGGGCACAATGGCCTCTACTGCGGACTTTGCGTGCTCATAATGTTCGGGCTTGGGCGTGATTTTCGCGTAAACGTGCAGCATGGCGGCACCTCTTTAGTTATCATGCTAACAAAATAGGAAGAGACGACTTTGATACAAGCCCTCTTCGCGCGATCAGAGAAAGGAATACGGATCGATATCTATATTCAGCCGCGCCTGAGAAGGCAGTTTCACGCTCGCCTTCCAAGCCGACATATAGGCTGAGAGGTCGACATTCATTTCCGAGCGTACGAGGAAACGCCAGCGCCAGCGCCCCCGCAGAACGCTGATAGGCGCAGGTGCAGGGCCCCAGACCTCAACCCCGTCGGCATTCGGCGCGGCCATGCCAATCTCTCTGGCAAGCTGGGAGGACATATCCTCTTCGCCCGGCACTGAAAGAATAAGCGCGGCGAGACGACCAAAAGGCGGCATGCCCATCACTTCGCGCATTTCTTCTTCGCAGGCGAGGAAACTGTCGCGATCTGTGGCGGCAAGCGCCTGCATAAGCGGAGCCTCCGGGTCATATGTCTGGAGAAGGGCACGGCCCGGCTTTTCCGCGCGCCCTGCCCGGCCCGCAACCTGAGAGAGGAGCTGGAATGTGCGCTCGCCCGCGCGCAAATCGCCGCCCTTCAGGCTGGCATCGGCGTCGACCACGCCAACCAGTGTGAGGCCGGGAAAGTTATGGCCTTTGGCGATCATCTGTGTGCCGATGAGCACATCAATGGCGCCATTTTCCATACGGGTGATGAGCGCGCGCAAATCCTCGCCAGACTGGATGGTGTCTGACGATAAAAGCTCCAGCCGCGCCTGTGGGAGCTTGCGGCGGACCTCCTCCGCGACCCTTTCAATACCGGGGCCGACGCCCATGAGGGCATCGCGCGCGCCACATTTCGGGCAGGCATCTGGCCGACGCATGGAATAGCCCGTCAGATGGCAGACAAGCCGGCCCGTATAGCGATGTTCGGTGAGCCAGCTCTGCGTTCCGGGGCTTTTCAGCTTTTCGCCGCACGCCTTACAGATAACGAGCGGAGCATAGCCACGTCGATTGAGAAACAGGAGAGACTGCTCACCCGCTTCCAGTACGTCTGCCATATTGCGAACCAGAGCGGGCGAGAGCCAATCCCCTCGGTCGGGGGCTTCGACCCGCATGTCAATGAGGCTGACATCGGGAAGCCGGGAAACACCCGGCCTCGCGGCGAGCCGGAGATAGTCATAACGACCGACGCGCGCATTGTGAAGGGTCTCCAGTGCGGGCGTTGCACTGGCCAGAACGACGGCGAAGTTTTCAAACCGGGCCCGGGCCACACATAGATTTCGGGCGTGATAAATAACGCCGTCTTCCTGTTTGTAAGACCCGTCATGTTCCTCATCCACAATGGCGAGGGTGAGGTTCGGAAACGGCAGAAAGAGCGCAGACCGCGCACCGACGACAATGCGGGCGCGGCCATGGGAGACCTCGCGCCAGGCGCGGCGACGCTCTGCGTCTGAAAGCCCCGAATGCCATTCAACGGGGCGCGCACCAAACCGTGCCTCAAAGCGTTTCATAATCGCCTGTGTCAGCGCGATTTCAGGCAGAAGGATCAGCACTTGCGCATCCGGGGAGGTTTTAATCGCGGCAGAGATCGCCTCGAAATAGACCTCAGTTTTACCCGAACCCGTTACCCCATCAATGAGGGAAACATTGAAGCTCCGCTCACGGACTTTCCGGCAGATATGGTCTGCGGCCTCGCTTTGTTCATCGGTCAACTCAAAGCCCGCCTGGTCCGGATCGGGCACTGGATAGGGTGGATCAACCGGGCGAACATCGGTCGCCAGCGCGCCCATTTCGACAAGGCCTTTGACAACAGAGGTCGAGACACCAACCTCCCGGCCAAGCTCTGCCTGTGTCATGGGAGGGTTTTCGGAGACAAACTCCATCACCCGCTCGCGCGCGGCTGTCAGCCGCTTCGGCATGTCCGCATTCGGGTTGGGCAGAACCACAGTGTCGGTTTTGGACGGGTAAAGCGCCTGTGGTGCGCGCAATACCATGCGCAGAATAGCCCCCGGATTGGTGCAGGTGTATTTCGCCGACCAGTCGATGAATTTGCAAAAGGCTTCGCTGAAAGGCGGCGTTGGATAGGCCATATAGAGCTCTTTCAGCTCCCGGCCGCCCTCTGGCTCTTCGCCAAGGCCCCATACGATGCCGGTGCGTTCCTGCGCCCCCAAAGGCGCGCGCACAACAGACCCAACCGCTACATCCATATGATCAGGGATGGCGTAGTCGAATGGCTCTGGGAGCGGCAGTGTAAAAAGGACCCGGGCGTAACGCATTTCACAAGATTGGGCGCATGCGGCCCTCAAGAAAAGAGGCTGTTAACGCCCTTCCACGACAATCTGCAATATGAATGCTGTAAACCGCCCTGCCCATGAGCTTTTTCAGGACTTCCTTTCCCATCTGGAAAAGGAACGAGCGGTGTCTGCGAATACACTGACAGCCTATACCCATGATGTTGGGTCATTCATTGGGTTTCTGAACCGACAGCGAAGTGTTGCCGCCACGGGGCAGGATCTCGAAGACGCTCATCCGCGCCGCGTCAGAAGCTGGCTTTCTGAGCGCCGCGCCGATGGGCTGGATGCGGCTGCTTCACTCTCGCGGGCCTTGTCAGCGCTGCGGGCGTTCTATCGCTGGCTGGACGCTGCGCATGGGCTGGAAAATGCCAAAGTGCTGGCCATGTCCGGCCCAAAGCTAAAATCCCGCCTGCCCCGCCCGACCAGCGAGACGGACACAGAGCGGCTGATCGACCTTGCCGGGGAATTGAACGAAACGCCATGGATTGCTGCGCGCGACACGGCACTTCTGACGCTGATCTATGCCTGCGGCCTTCGTATTTCAGAGGCGCTGTCTCTGACAGGCGATCTGACGCCAGCACCCGCTGAGCTTCGCGTTCTGGGCAAAAGGCAGAAAATCCGGATCGTGCCGCTCATCGAAACGGCGCGCGAGGCTTTGAATGCCTATGCTGCACAATGCCCCTATCAAATGTCTGAAGAGACCCCCTATTTCTTTGCTGTGCGCGGTGGCCCGATGCGGCCGAGAGCGGCGCAACTTTTAATGCAGAATTTGCGGGGCGCGCTGGGGCTGCCCGAAAGCGCAACACCACATGCGCTGAGGCATGCCTTTGCCAGCCACCTTCTGGCCCATGGCGGCGACCTTCGCTCCATTCAGGCGCTGATGGGCCATTCCAGCCCATCGACCACGCAAGTCTATCTGGGTGTGGAAGACGCCCGCCTGACACAGGCTCACAAGCTCGCCCACCCGCGGGCTTAACTTAGAACGACAGACACAAAAAAGGCGGGCATGCCCCCCGGCGCCCGCCTGTTTCGCTCCTTGCGGCTATCGCTTACGCGAGCACCTCCGGAAGAGCTTTACAGAAGCGGTCTACGTCTTCGATGAAACCCATAGAGACACGCGTCCACTCGTTATAGTCCATATACTGGCCACGAACGGAGATCATACGCGATGCCATTGCTTCCTGAACGGCATTCGCTTCCTTGCCGGATTTGAAGTAAACGAAGTTCGTCTGTGATGGCAGGTATTCCAGACCCAGCGCGTCGAGCGTGGTCGTTACCATTTCACGAGCTTCAACGATTTTCCCTTTTGAGAAATTGATGAAGTCCATGTCGTTATAGCTGCCGATTGCTGCTGCGATGGATGTCGATGGGGTCCAGGACATAACAACAGACTGAATCTTCTGAGCCGTTTCTGGCTTCGCGATCAAATAGCCCATACGGATACCGGCCATACCGTAGATTTTGGAGAAGGTTCGCGTGACGATAACGTCATGGCCTTCTTTGATCAGCGGAATACAGGTCGTGCCTTCTTCATCGTTTGCGAGCTCAATATACGCTTCGTCGACAACAACCGTTGTTTTCGCAGCCATGCGCGCGACCGCTGGACGGATGACATCACCTGGAAGAACCAGACCGGTTGGGTTGTTCGGGTTACACAGCTGAACAAGGCCGGTGGATTCTGTAACCATGGATTCCATTGCCGGAAGGTCGATTTCCATACCAGCCGTCAGCGGCACACGGGAAATTTCAGCCATGCCGAGATTTGAAGCGTAAAGCGCTGTCGTATCCCAGAAGAGACGCGGCGCAACGATCGGCCCGTTTGGACCATAATGAAGAGCGATCGCGCTGAGAATTTCGCCCGAACCGGTGGACAGCGCGACATGATCTGGCGTGACGCCATGGCGTTCAGCGATCATTTCTTTCAGCATCATGGTCGCTTCGCCAGAGGTGTAATACGCACCTTTTGACGCAGCATAAGCAATCATGTCTTTTGCAGATTGCGCAGGACCATATGGATTCTCGTTACGGGACAGAAGGGCAACGCCTTCTGGTGCACCGAGCAGGTACGGATTTTCAACAGACGCATTTTCAGGTGTGAAAGCGCCCTGAGCGACTGCAGAACCAGCGCTCGAAGTTGCACAAGCGGTGAGACCCGCAACAGCTGCGCCGGCAGAACCGGTAAGCAGGAAACGACGTGAAATATCAAAAGCCATGAATTACTCCCTTAATCTTCCTCAGTAGTATCGGTGCGCTATGCGACCGCCTTGTAGAACACCCAGATGGACGTCAGGATCAGATAGACCCCGAAATACCGTTTCAGCTTCACGCCATCGAGACTGTGAGCCAGTTTCGCGCCAACGGGCGCGGTGAAAACAGACATGCTGACAACGGCAGCTGCTGCGATGAGATTTACATAACCGACAGACCCTGCTGGCAGGCCTTCGGCTCCCCAGCCGACAATCATATTACCGATTGTACCCGGCACAGCGATCAGCACGCCAAAGCCCGCCGCCGTCGCAACAGCCTGGTGGATCTTGCGATCACACGCGGTCATGATCATTACGGCTGGCGTTCCGCCGCCAATGCCGAGCATAGCACAGAAAGCCCCAAGGCCCGTTGCAATCGGCGCGAGCACTGCGCCCTGAGGCATTTCTGCGCTGAAGCGGAAACGCACATTGTTCTTTGACGGAAAGACGAAGTGCAGGCCCATCAGGAATACGCCCACAGAGAAAATGATCTTGAGAGACGACCCGTCCAGAACGCGCGTAAGCAACGTTCCAATGATCGCACCCAGAACGATCCAAGGCGCCCAGTCCTTGATGATCTGCATATCGACCGCACCCTTTTTATAGTGCGCATATGCGGACCTCGCGCCGGTCACACAAATTGTAGCGAGAGACGTCGCCACAGCCGTCTTCATCAAGACGCTTTGATCAATTCCGAAAGACCCAAAAACAACGAGAAGGACGGGTACAACGACGAACCCGCCTCCGATACCGAACAGCCCGGCCACTAACCCAGCGGCCAGTCCAGCAGCCATCAAAATGACGACCATCTGGACGAGCTGAAGCCAACTATAATCACCCAACAAAACCAAATCCCAGACAGAGTTTTAACTAACACCCAGGACCAACCTATTCAGTTCAAAAAGAAAGAGGCGGGATTTCCCCGCCTCTGACTGTTTTTTTTCGCAGCTGCACAAATTTGCCTCAAAGAGCCTCATTCATGCAGCAGGCTTATTACTGACTTCACGAAAACGTTATAGGTCAGCCTTCAGCTTGAAGTAGTAGTAACCACCCTGCCAATCGACGGCTGAATCTGAGCGGTAAACACGACCACAGCAGTTGTCGCCGATCAGAGCGTAGTTCGCTTCGTCTGGGTACTGGTCGAATGCGTTACGTGCACCGAGAGATACGCGAACGATGTCGTTGACCTGATAAGCAGCTTCGAAGTCGAACTGAACGACTGGGCTGAATTCCTGGACATCAACTACGTTGGTGTTGGAGTTCTCGTAAGAGCCATAATAGTTGGCACGAGCGAGGAACGTCCAAGGACCAGTTTCGTGCTGAACAGAGAACACACCGCGCCAGTTTGGATCAGCATTTTCAAAGTCGAACGTGCTTTCAGCGTTGAAAAGGCCGCCGATAGCAATGTCGCCAAGTTCAGTTTCGTTATAGTTGATAGACGCAGTCATGCTCGTAGATGCGCCGCTTTCCCAAGGGATGTTGTACGTACCAACGAGGTCGAAACCAGTCGTTGTCGTATCAAATGCGTTCTGGAAGTAGAATACGCCACCGATGGATTCAGCACCTGCAACACCAGCGCCAACGAGAGCGAGGTAGTTGTCGTAAGCTGTACCAGCGCTTGGGTCAGAAGATACGTCCTGAGTAGAGATCGCGTTCACACGGTCTTCAAGTTCGATCTGGTACATGTCGAACGTGATAGACGCGTTACCGAAGCTACCGGTTACACCGAGCGTGTAGTTGGTAGATTTCTCTGGGCCGAGCTCTGTAGCACCGAGGGCCTGAGCGATTGGACCACCAGCTGGGAACAGACCTGTCGCAACCGGGAAACCGTTAGGCAGACGGGTTGAAACGTTAGTCGTACCTTGCTGACCAGGTGTTGGCGCGCGGAAGCCCGTACCAACAGAACCACGAATACCGATCGCATCGGTTACGTCGAACTGACCAGCAACTTTCCAGACAAGCTCTGAGTCGAAGTCAGAATAGTCCTCGAAACGCAGTGCACCTTGCAGGAAGAGACGGTCCGTTACGTCACCAGAAAGGTCAGCGTAGAACGCGTAAGAATCACGCGTGTATTCGCCAGAGAATTCCGGAGAGTAGCCCGGGAAGCCGTTAGAGCCGACGCCAACGACCTGATAAACCGGGTCATCATCGTCCGCACAATCCAGCGTAGATCCGTTAGCAATGACCGCGAGGCCTGCGGCTGTTGGCGCACCAGCGTCACAGAAGCCCCAAGGGTCTTGCGTCGCGTATGGACCAGATTCGTAAGATTCTGGGTTGCCGCCGACGAGCTCATAAGATTCGTCCATATAGCTGGCACCGAACGCGAAGGTCAGTGGGCTGCCAAGACCGAAATCAAGCTCTTTGTAGAAGTCAGCCTGCAGCTGCATTTCTTCGTTGATCAGATCGCCCGGGTGGAAGCTTGTTGGAGATTCGTTGCCGAGAGATGGGTTCACTGTGTTCATCAGCGTGTACTGAACTTCGTTGTGACCGAAGCGAGCGCTGATGTCATAACCGAAGCCTGGTGCGAACTCGCCTTCGATACCACCGACTGCAGAATAGTCGATAACTTCACCGAAGAAACGCGGTGTGAAACCACCTGGGAAGAAGTAAAGCGGGCTCCAGACAGAACCGTCTTCCAGACGGATGTTCTCGATCGTGCCGTTACCCGGGTAACGATAGAAGAAGGAACCGTCAGCTTCGCTGTGAGAGTAGTTCGCGAAACCATAAAGCGAGGTTGTCGCGTTGATGTCGTAACCTGTGTTCAGGAACATGCGAACTGCGTTGGAGTTTGGCTGGCCCCAAGGCTGAACTACATCACCAGGGCCGATGTTTGCGTCATCAAGACCCGCAATGAATGCTGCTTCGTCATATCCGGCCAGGTCGGTGCGGAAACCACCAAAAGCCGGATCATTTACGTCCACACATGCCCATGATTCACAATACTGTTCGCCACGTGATGTCGCCTCAGATTCAGAAACTTCGAATGAGAAGTTCGCGAAACCATTTTCGCCAATGCCCATTCCGATGTTTGCAGACGTCACGAAGTTAAAGCCGTCGCCTTCATAGTACTGACCAACTTCACTCGTCAGGGTGAAACCTTCAGAGTCTTCTTTCAGGATGAAGTTGATAACGCCTGCGATAGCGTCAGAACCGTAAAGCGCCGCAGCACCGTCGCGCAGAACCTGAACGTTTGCGAGAGCGACAGCCGGGATGGTCGCGATGTCCGGACCCTGCGTACCAGAACCGCCGATCTGAACCAGAGCGGCGCGGTGACGACGGTGACCGTTTACGAGAACGAGCGTCTTATCCGTAGGCATACCACGCAGGGATGCAGGACGAATGAATGTACCACCGTCAGAGATAGGCTGACGTGTGAGAGAGTAAGATGGAACCAGCGTACGGATGATGTCGTTGGCGTCTGTGTAAGGAACGTTATCCAGTTCCTCGCCGCTCAGTACATCTACTGGCACAGGTGAATCTGTAACCGTGCGTGGCTGACCACGAACACCCGTTACGATGACGTTTTCCTGAACGGCTTCTTCTTCCTCTTGTGCGAAAGCAGGCTGATATGCAGCTGCGCCCACAGTCAGAGCGATAACAGAAGTCATCAGAAATTTATTGATGCGTTGACCCATTGGTATTCCCCAGTTGAACTCGATGACTGAAAATCCGGAAACACGAAACAGGCCCGACGCCCGATCCGAACCGAATTCACCAGTCAGTGAACCGCTTGATTGAGTTTGATAAATACCCGCCCTTGGGTAACTCACCGGAAGATCCGGTTGATGGAAAACGCCCCGTTGCATTTTCCAGAGCTCGTGCTCATGAGCTAAACCGAGCAGTGATGCTGCACGCTGTAAACGGGCCGACTGTCACGAAAAATACGTAAATTCCGCGCTGCCCTCATTTGGTGCACCGCACTAACCATTCGGTCATTTTATGTGCATCTGCACAATGTGTTGGTAATGTTATCCGAGAATTCCGGAAACGGTCAGAAAGCTCTCAGCTACTTCCCGCATGGACTTGCTCTGGTTCATCGCGGTCTTCCGAAGCAGCTCATATGCCTCAGACTCTTTCAGGCCACGTTGTTCCATAATGAGAGATTTTGCCCGATCAATGATCTTTCGCGTCTCAAGTGTCCCGCGCGTCTGCTCTAATTCCTGTTTCAGCGCACGATTTTGCTCAAACCGTTCCCGCGAAATTGCCGCCAGAGTTTCAACGCGATGCGGCTGAAGACCGTCGATCACACAGGAAGAGGCACCAGAGCGTAAAGCATTCTGAGCCATTTCCGGACTGGCCGTTGCCGCGAAAATAAGGACCGGACACGGAGATGTACTCTGAAGGTCCTTAACGCGCAGCAACATGTCTTCAGACACGTCGGCAGCTGAAATAATGAGAAGCGTCGAACTGGAAAATCCAGAAAAGTGCCCGCTCAGAAAAGCGGTCGACGACAGCGTGCTACAGGTGTTTTCAGGGAATGCGGACAAAACCGCATCAACGGGTGCCCCACCGAGGGACACAACAACAACGGATTCTGTCTCGATCTTTGGACCGGATGAACAAGACGCCTTTGCCATGCGTTTCGAAACCTACACCTGTGGACCGCCATTGGCCCGTAACAAGACAAATGCATGACATGTTTGCCCGACCGAGTCCGTCAGACCTTTGTTTACTGTGCGAATAACTCAGCATTTCCCGAAACTTCGCCAAAAAAAATGCCTTCCCTGATTAGAGGGAAGGCATTTAACCTGAGTCAAAAACTCGGGAATTACATCTGCATTGTCCAGCCTTCGACGCCCATAGCCGCCTGACGGATCGCCTCAGACAGGGTTGGGTGCGCATGGCAGGTGCGCGCAATGTCTTCAGACGACGCCTTGAATTCCATAGCGACGCAGATCTCGCCGATCAGCTCGCCCACACCGACGCCCAGCATATGTACACCCAGAACTTCGTCTGTGGTTGCGTCAGCCAGAACTTTCACAAAACCATCGGTTTCGTGGTTGGTGCGCGCACGGGAGTTCGCCATGAATGGGAATTTGCCCGTTTTATATTTGATGCCAGCGTCTTTGAGCTGTTGTTCGGTTTTACCGACCCATGCGATTTCCGGCTTGGTGTAAACAACGCTTGGGACGAGGTCATAATCAACATGACCTGCTTTACCCGCAATGAGTTCAGCAACCGCTGCACCATCATCTTCAGCTTTGTGCGCCAGCATAGGGCCAGCGACACAGTCACCAATCGCCCAGATACCCTCAACATTGGTTTTGAAGTGACCAGACGTATCGATAACGCCGCGCTGGTTCACGCCAACACCAACCGTTTCAAGGCCGAGGCCCTCAGTATATGGCTTACGACCGATTGCACAGATAACAACGTCAGCGTCGATGACGTCCGCGTCGCCACCTTTAGCTGGCTCAACATTCACTTTGAGCTTGGTTTTCAGCTTTTCAATGCCAGTCACCTTCGTGCTCATCTGGAATTTCAGACCCTGAGCTTCGAAGATTTTCTTAGCTTGTTTTGAAATTTCAGAATCAGCGCCCGGCATGATGTGGTCGAGGAATTCGATAACAGTCACTTCAGAACCGAGACGAGACCAGACAGACCCCATTTCAAGGCCGATGACGCCTGCACCGATAAGAACCAGTTTCTTCGGCACTTCTTTCAGAGACAACGCGCCGGTATTCGTAACGATGCGCTCTTCATCGATTTCAATGCCCGGCAATACAGTTGGCTCAGAACCCGTCGCAATGACGATGTTCTTCGCGCCGACTTTCTCGGTCTTGCCATCATTAAGAGCGATTTCGACTTCGCCCTTACCGACAATTTTGCCCTTGCCATTATAATGCTTGACCTTGTTCTTCTTCATCAGGAAGGCGACGCCCTGGGTCAGGCCTTTCACAGCCTCTTCCTTCTGGGCCATCATTTTTTCAAGGTTCAGCTTCAGGCCGGATACTTCGATACCCATACCTTCAAATTCTGACTGCGCCGCCGCGTAATATTCAGATGCGTGCAACAGGGCCTTGGACGGGATACAGCCAACGTTGAGGCAAGTACCGCCAAGCGTGTCACGCATTTCAATAATGGCGGTTTTCAGTCCGAGCTGACCACACCGGATCGCACAATTGTATCCGCCGGGGCCGCCCCCGATAATTACGACGTCATAGGCTTCAGACATTTTATCCAACTCGCTGGCTTAGAATGTGTTTTCCCTGTCCTACTCTCCTGTCGCGACAGGTCAATGACCAAGAAGTCGGAGACCTGCGACTCAGTGCGTTTATTTTCCTGCTTATCGCAGCCTGAACAGAGGCAATGTCAGAAGAATGAGGATTCCGGACGAAATGGCGTCATCCTGCCAGAGGCTTCGATCACCACCGACAAAGATGATCGCAAGCGTGAGGAAGCTGATACATGCGGTGCCGAGCGCAATCATCCAGCGCGCGGACCGCACGCCCAATAAGGCAAGCGCAGAGCCCGCACACAGAAAGAACGCCCCGGCAAACCGTAAAAGAAACGGAATATCCTCTAGCAAAGCATCCATGCCATCGGGACGTTGCTTCATCACAAAGCCCGCATAGATGCCCGCATTATAGATAAAATAAACGCCAATCGCCGCAATGACGAAAATCAGCAATGAACGGATCAAACCTCTACCCCCAGATCGCCCAATTGAGGGCTTCTGGCGCTAAAGCCTGAAAATCCCCTCAATCACTGTTACTGCCCTTCCGGCTATCTTTACACGATCTCCGTCAAGTCGGGTATGAATATGTGCGCCCCGGCCCGGATAAGCCTGAAAGCAACGAACGTCCGTCTTGTCCTGACTTTGCGCCATAACGGCGGCCAGCACGCAGTGCCAGCTTCCGGTAGCCGGGTCTTCATCAATGCCAGAACCGGGCGCGAACACACGCGAGGTGACATCGACATCGTCTCCGCCCAGGGCAAAACAGCCAAAATTCCCACGGTCAGATGGCACATCAGAGCCGAGCGCCTTGAGCGCTTTGATATCCGGCGCCAGCGCTTTCACCGTTTCCGGGCTATCAAACATGGCCGCGTAGAATGGACCGCCCCAGGCCGCGATTGGACGGACACCAAGTGCGTCAGAAATTTCATCCGTAATGGCCGCTTCAGCCACGGGCGGGGCCGGAAAATCCATAAGATACCCGGTTTCAGTACGGTCGACTGTCAGCTCGCCCGCCTTGCGCGTTTCAAAAACGATCTGCGTTCCGTCGACATTCATATGGGAGAACAAGGCATGGGCCGAAGCAAGCGTCGCATGCCCGCAAAGCGGCACTTCCAATCCCGGGGTGAACCAACGGATTTTCCAGCGACCGCTTTCGCTCGGAACAATATAAGCCGTCTCCGCGACATTGTTCTCTGCAGCAATGGCCAACAGCACGTCATCGTCGGGAAAGGAATCCATCGGAATGACGCAGGCCTGATTGCCTTCAAAGGCTTTGGACGCAAAAGCATCTATCTGGAAGAACGGGTATTCAGTCATGGCTCGTCCCTTCTGGGCTCATCGAGTGGAACGCAATCAATAGTTTGCTAAACAGGGTTAATCCAGACAGAAGCCCTTCGATTTCGTTCAGAAATACTAAGGACGCGAAGCGCGCAAAAAGGTTTCAAATGCAGTGGAATAATATTCTCATCGGGCTCGGATTATTCAGCGGCATGATGATCGCGGCGCAGGGTGCCATCAACGGACGGCTCGCCTCTGCGATTGGGGGCCCGGTTCAGGCTGCGACCATCTCTTTCATCGTTGGCGCAACAGGGCTGATCCTCGTCAATCTGTTCATGGGCAACCGGTTTGCGCTGTCCCAGAGCTTTTCAACCCTTCCATGGTGGGCATGGATTGGCGGGCTTGTCGGATCAATCATGGTCACAAGCTCTGCGCTGGCTGTACCACGCATAGGTGTTGCAGCCTGGGTCAGCGCTGTCATAGCCGGTCAGTTGATTGCCGCCGTGCTCTATGACCAGTTCGGCGCGTTTGGGCAGACCGTCCGGCCCGCCACGCCGCTCCGGCTGCTGGGCGTCGTGTTTCTCTTTGCAGGGGTTTATCTCGTGCGACGATTCTGAGCGCGTCAGCGCTCCTTGCCGAGCGGCCAGCCATGATTGACCGGCCCATGCCCCTTACCCAACGGCTTAGCGCTCTCCAGAGCCTTCAACAGGTATTCCCGGCCAGCTTCCACTGCATCCGGCAGGCTGCTCCCCAGCGCCATATAGGTCGCGATGGATGAAGCCAGCGTGCATCCTGTGCCATGTGTGCTCTCAGTATCGATACGCGGCGCCTCAAAGAAGAACTCATCATATTCGGTCTGAAGTACATCGGTGATCACATCACTGGAAATATGCCCGCCTTTGACAAGAACAGCCTTGGCGCCCGTTTCCATAAGGCGTTCAGCCGCACGGCGTTGCCCATCAACACTTTCGACAGCGCGCCCAGAAAGGATTTCAGCTTCTGGCGCATTGGGCGTCAGCAGGGCCGCGTCTGGCACAAGAAGACTTTTAAGGACATCCACAGCATCGCCCGCCAGAAGACGGTCACCCGACGTCGCCACCATAACCGGATCAATCACGCGCGGAATATCCGGGGCCAGCTCATTCAGCTGGCGCGACACCGTTTCAATGGTTTTGCGATCGCCCAGCATGCCCGTCTTGATCACGTCAGCGCCTATGTCTGACAGCGTGACCCTGATTTGCCCGGCTATCGCGTCGAGCGGCACAGGAATAACGCCATAAACACCTTGCGTGTTTTGCACGGTGATCGCGGTCACGGCCGTCATGGCATAGCCGCCATTCATGGTGATGGCTTTAATATCGGCCTGGATGCCCGCCCCACCACCGGAATCAGACCCAGCGACAGACAGAACACGGCCATTGATTTTTTCGGTCGTTTCAGAAGCACTCATAAGACGTGTGATTGCCCCAAAGGCGGGTGGATTTCAATCAGAATGAAAAAGCCCGGCTCAAGGCCGGGCTTTGATCTGTTAAGCTGGTTCCGGAGAGCCATCGCCAACTCCGCCATCGCCATCTTTCTTTTTACGGCTACCGGTAATCGGCACCGCTGAAGATGGGCCTGGCTCATCATCTTCATCATCCGGGCGCTCAGGTTTGATGCCTTTGATGATGTTGTTGATTTCGTCGCCAGTCAGCGTTTCGTACTCCAGAAGACCTTCAGCAATCGCCGTCCACTCATCACGGTGGTCCGTCATAATGCGCCGCGCCTCATCCATACCTGTCTGAACAAGTGCGCGCACTTCTTCTTCAATATGTTTGGATGTGTCCTGAGAAACCTGCGTCGGGCGATATGGGTCATCGCCTTCGCCATAATCGATCGGACCGATTGCATCGGACAGGCCGAAACGTGTCACCATAGCCCGCGCGATACGCGTCGCCATCTGAATGTCGGACGCAGCGCCCGAGGTCACATTGTCTTCACCGAAAGCGATTTCCTCAGCCACACGACCGCCCATAAGAACAGCCAGACGAGACGTCATTTCCTGACGAGTCTGAGACAGTTTATCATCGGTCGGCAGCTGCATAACCATGCCGAGTGCGCGGCCACGTGGAATAATGGTCGCTTTATGGACAGGGTCCGTCGCAGGCATTCTGAGGCCAACGATCGCATGGCCTGCCTCGTGATAAGCAGTGAGACGCTTTTCCTTGTCAGACATAACCATAGAGCGACGCTCCGGGCCCATCATGACCTTGTCTTTCGCGTCCTCGAACTCACGCATGGACACCATGCGCTTGCCGCGACGCGCCGCCAGCAAGGCTGCCTCGTTTACAAGGTTTGCAAGATCAGCACCTGAGAAACCCGGTGTACCGCGCGCAATAACCTTCGCGATCACGTCTTTCGCAGTTGGCACATTGCGCATGTGAACTTTGAGGATCTTCTCGCGGCCAATAATATCTGGATTGCCGACCGTGATCTGGCGGTCGAAACGACCCGGACGCAGAAGCGCAGGGTCCAGCACGTCTGGACGGTTGGTCGCCGCGATGATGATAATGCCCTCATTCGCTTCGAACCCGTCCATCTCAACGAGAAGCTGGTTCAGCGTCTGCTCACGCTCGTCATTGCCGCCGCCAATACCGGCGCCACGGGAGCGACCTACAGCGTCGATCTCGTCAATGAAGATAATGCATGGCGCGTTTTTCTTCGCTTGCTCAAACATGTCGCGGACACGGCTCGCGCCAACACCCACAAACATCTCAACGAAGTCAGAACCTGAAATCGTGAAGAATGGCACGTTTGCTTCACCCGCAACGGCGCGGGCCGTCAGCGTTTTACCTGTACCTGGTGGACCAACAAGCAGCGCACCTTTTGGAATTTTACCGCCAAGGCGCTGGAATTTGGATGGGTCTTTCAGGAACTCAACGATCTCCTGAAGCTCTTCTTTGGCTTCATCAATGCCAGCAACGTCATCAAAGGTCACACGACCATGACGCTCTGTCAGAAGGCGGGCTTTGGATTTGCCAAAGCTCATCGCCCCGCGACCACCGCCGCCTTGCATCTGACGCATCAGGAAGAACCAGAGACCCACAATAATGATGAGCGGAAGAAGGGAGGTCAGAATGCTCCACAAGTCGAAGCCGCGTGTTGGGTTTTCAACACTGACATCAACACCCGCATCCGTCAGACGGGAGACGGCGTCGAAGTCGTAAAGATAGATCGTCGAGGTGAATTTCTGCCCCGTCGTGTAGGTACCTTCAACCTCGTTTCCGCGAAGCTCGACACTACTAATCTGGCCGTTGCGCGCTTGGTCGACCATCTCTGAATAGCTGATCTCATTGCCGGCCTCAGACGTGGCTGGCGTGTTGAGATAAGAAAACAGAGCGATCAGCAAGGCAGCAATCACAGCCCAGAGGGCAATATTGCGCATATTCATAGGTTCAGGCTTTCATCTTCGATATCATACGTAACTATAACATAGGGAAAGAGTTTCAGGAAAACGACTCCCTGCGACCAATTTCCTTAGCGAAAAAGTCAGTTGAAAAGCTCAGCAGGCTGAGAAAGCGCTCTGGCGCGAGATCGCAAACCTTCATGTCAGCGCATTTTTCCAGATGCGGAATGCGAAACGCATTTTCTTCACCCGTCAGAAGGACAGGTAGCGACCGGCGAACGTCATAATCAGGTAGATCAGAACCAGTCAGCTCTGCCGGAACGCCTCGTTTCCCCCATTGGGCGAGTTTGAGGGTACGCCCCGTTCCCTCTGGAAGCTCAAAGCCAATCCGGCCATTCCAGACCATCATATTCCCAGCAAAAACAATAGACTGATCCGACTCCGGGATTGGTTCTGCCGCGATCAGAACCTTATCCGCAGTGCGTTTCATATAGCAGCCACCGAGTGTTCGCCCGCGCTCAAGACCTTCCAGCTCAAGAACCGGTTCAAGGATAGAATTGCGCGGCGCGCGAAATTTCCCGGCAATGGACGGTAGCAGCGCCTTGAGCAAAACCAGCCGTTCCTCCAGCGTTCGCGACAGCCAGTCAGCTGCACTAAACGCAACCGCACCGCCTACGTGCCAGCTCAGAGCCTGCCCGGCCCACTCGACTAAAGCCTGACTGATTTTTAATCGACGCGCCGCCGCGAGGCTTTGGGTATCCGCCAGCTGACCAGCAAGCTGAGGGCGATCAGAAAGCAAGTTGCGGACACGCACACGTTCAAAGACCAGTTTTTCATTCGACGGGTCGTCCACCCACTCGACCTGTCGAGTATGCAGATAGGTTCGAAGGTCTTCGCGATCAGCGCGCATAAGCGGCCTGATAAGCTTCAGCCCCATGCCCTCTGGCCAGACCGGGACAGGCGCAATGTCTGACATGCCAGAAAGCCCCCACGCATCAGACCCTGCGCGCAGACGCATATAGACCGTCTCAAGCTGATCATTGTGTGTGTGGCCTGTCGCGATGGCCTTTACGCCCAACTTGCGGGCATGCGCCGCCAGAGCGCGATAACGCGCACCTCGCGCCGCTTCCTGGGTCACCGCTGAGGGATCAGCCCAATTCAATGAAAGAATGTCGTGCGGCACGCCAAGCTGCGTACAGACTCGCGAGACCATCTGAGCCTCATCACGAGCCTCAGCGCGAAGGCCATGGTCGACTGTCGCCGCAGCAAGGTCCAGGCCCCACTCTGAAGCGATCTCAGAAAGGGCACTTAAAAGAGCGAGAGAATCGCTGCCACCCGACACGGCCACCAGAAGGGACCGCGTCTCGGGCAAATCGCGCTGATGCATATCGAACCAGCGCGTCAGGCAATCAGAGATATCCCGGTCACTCATGGACCGGGCCTTTGTTAATTGCATCCGGCCAGTTGCGACTGAACATTCGCCGCCTGAAGCGTGCGATCAGACACGTTCGGATCAACCTGTTCGATACGGCCAAGAAAACCGCAGGCACGTTGCGTGTCGCCTGTTTCGACAAGAGCGCGCGCAAGCTTGACCACACCATCTGCCCGGCGAGGGTCATCCGGGAAATCACGGACGAAAGAGGTCAGGAAGCTCGCAGATCCTGCATAATCGCCTTCCTGATAAAGCACTTCGCCCAGCCAATAATGCACTTCACCGGCCTGCGGGTCTTCACCGAACTCGTCAAGGAAAGCGCGGAAAGCCACTTCTGCACCCGCATAATCAAAGTTCAGAAGACGGTTGCGGCCAGTTTCATAAAGCGCGCCTGCATCGCCCGGAAGTCGGCTTGCCGGCAGAGACCCAAGGCTCCCCTCTGGCAGACGTCCGGCAGAATCTCGCTCAAGACGCACATCATCCTCAGTATTGAAGCCGAAAGATGGCGACTCATCTACCGAATTTGAAACAGAGCCGGTTGAACTCCCCATCAGCTCGCGAGGGTCGGAGCTCGGAACCTGCGGAGCATTGCTTTGAAAGCTAGGGCGCGGCGTCCCCTGAAGGACGGAGTTTTCCGTCGTATTCAGGCGTTCATTCAGCGCGGCAATGCGTTCATTCAGGGAAAGATAGTCCTGAGTGATTTCCTCACGCGCACGCTCGCTGGCCGAGAGACGGAATTCCAGCTCTTCGATCCGGCCTGTTAGTCGTGACAATTCGGCTTCGAGATTGGTAATGCGAGCCGTCTGACGCGCCATGACACTCTGCGTGTCTTCAGCTGTCTGATAGGTTGAACCACCCGGGCCGATACGGATCGGTGCAGCCGACTGCGCAAATGCCGGGGCGGACATCAACGCCAGTCCGAGTGCGACTGCGGAAATGTGAAGTGCGTTTTTCATGCGTATAACTAGACAAAAAAGCAGGGCTGAAATGAGGCAGCCCTGCTTTTATTGATGTTACAATGTCAGTTCAGATCAGCCGACCTGGCCGGACACGATCTGAGTGTGAGCATTCCGGTTGATTTCCCAGGCAGCTTCAGTCGAGCGGCCATCAATCGGACGTTCCTTACCGTAGGAAATCGTCTCAATGCGGGATGCAGAGATACCGCGGGACACCAGATAATCTTTCACTGAGTTTGCACGACGCTCGCCGAGGCCGAGGTTGTACTCACGCGTGCCGCGCTCATCGCAGTTACCTGCAACGAGGATACGAACAGACGGATAAGCCTCAAGCCATGCAGCCTGACGATCGAGAACCGCCATATCATCAGATGTGAGGTTGTACTGGTCGGTGCTGAAATACACACGCTCACCAACGTTCACGATGAAGTCCTGAACCGTACCCGGTGCCGGACCCTGAACGACTGGTGTCGTTGGAGTTGGCGTCGGTGTCGGTGTTGGCGTCGGAGTTGGAGCTGGCGGCGGCGCCACTTCCGTTGGTTCTTCAACCGGCGGCCGGGATGCACATGCCCCCAGTGTCAACGCTACAGCCGCCACAGAAATAAGTTTCAAATTTACAAGCTTCATGTGAGACCCTTCCACAACCTTCTTGCTAAGTCAGTGCTTATGTTCAGATTTTGTCAACTCTGAGACAGAGCTTCAGTTTCATAAGATTTTTTTTAATCTCGATCGCACAAATCCTTAGCGCAGTGTTGGCGACCATGCTGGATCTGATGCATCGCCCGGTGTATTCACCCGGCGCAGGTTCCGACCCGTCAGGTCAACCGTATACAGAGCAGGTGCTGCACCCGGACGATCTTCACGGAAGAAAATGATGACGCGGCCGTTCGGAGACCATGCCGGACCTTCATCCAGATAGGCTTCCGTTAGAAGGCGTTCGCCTTCCCCATCCGGCTCGATCACGCCGATATAGAACCGGCCATTTGCCTGACGCGTGAAGGCGATCAGATCACCACGCGGAGACCAGACCGGCGTAGAATAATTGCCACGGCCAAAAGTGATACGGCAGGCCACATCGCGGCCACCTGACGGGCAGTTACGCATAGAGCCATCTGTGTTCATCACGTAAAGCTGCGGTGAACCACCACGGTCTGAGTTGAACACAATCTGACGACCGTCAGGAGACATGCTTGGCGATGTATCAATCGCAGCATGGTCCGTCAGACGCGTACGCTGACGGCTGTTCAGGTCCATAATGTAAATATCAGAATTGCCGTTGATCGCCTGAGACATGATCACGGAATTGCCATCTGTCGAGAAACGCGGCGCGTAAGTCATGCCCTCAAAGCGGCCAAGACCTTCAGAACGACCGGTTTCAATGTCGAAGAGATAGACCTGCGGGCGACCGCGCTCATAGGTCATGTAAGTGATGGTCTGATCAGTCGGCGAAAAGCGCGGCGTCAGAACCGTGTGCTGGCCATTGGTCAGGAATTCGGCGTTTGCGCCATCCTGGTCCATGATCGCCAGACGTTTCACGCGCGCCGTGCGTGGACCGGATTCAGCAATGAAAACGATGCGGCTGTCGAAATAGCCTTCATCGCCTGTCAGGCTGGTATAAATGTCATCTGCGAGCACATGCGCGACGCGGCGCAGGTTTTCAGACGTCGTCACATATTGGCGACCACGGCGACCGGACAGAAGATGCTCGGTTTCCAGTGACGTATCCCAGAGCCGGAATGCGACGCGCATACGTCCATCCGGCATGATTTCAACTTCACCAACGCCCAGAGATTCCGTGTCGATAATGCGCCAGTCTGCGAAGCGCGGCTGCACGAGCACAGACAAATCGCGCTGAATGAAAGAATCCGGCGGCAGCAGATCAAACAGACCCGTTGAGCGCAGATCATTGCGCATAATGGCTGTGATCTGATCGGCCAGAGCCTGCGCTTCAGCAGTGTTTGCGTTGAAGTCCGGCAGAGCAACGCGGTATTCGCGTGCAGACGCCTGGTTCACTTCCACTTCGAGCTGCGCAGACGCAGGCAGGGTCGCCGCGAGGCAGGCTGAAAGCGCCAGTCCAATGCTGACGACAGCGTTTTTCAGGATCATTGGGGTCCTCCGGTGAGAATTAGAATTCTTCATTGAACGTCACGTTTATGTCTTCATTTTGCCAGAGCTCATATTGATCGGCTGGCAAAGGATAAGGTTCACAATTGGTCACGGCGCGTAGAGCACGTTGCGCTGCTGAGCGCATATACTGATCGCTATTCACGGGCCGTGCAGAGCGGATAACTTCCGGGCCACGTGTCAGCCGGCCTTCAGCGTCGAGACGGAATGATACGGTCACGTCCAGATTTTGCCAGTCTGGCAGGTCAGACGTTGAGCGCCAGCAATTGGATTGCTCAATGTGGGATTTCACAAAGTCCGTCACAGTGGCCGTATTCGCTGTACGGGCGCCTGCGCCCCGGCGAGCCTCCTGATCGAGGTCTTCCAATTCCTGAGTCTGGGTTTGAGCGCGCTGGCGGCGAGTATTGTCATTGCGGACATCCTGATTGAGCCGCTCATCCAGCCCATCCAGCAGGTCAGCGAGCGGGTCAGCAGGTTCTTCACGGCTCTGAACAACTGGCGGCGCGCGTGTTGGTTCATCTTGCGGCGGAGGCTCAGCTGTTTCTTCAGGTTCAGGTGTCGGGTCCGGCGTTGGCGGGACCTCTTCTTCAGCTGGCTCTTCGATCGGCGGAACGTCCTCGACCTCTGGCTCGGCTTCTGGCTGAGGCGTCACTTCCGCCTGAGCGACCGGTTCGTCTTCGCCTTCTTCGGATTGAAGATCGTCTTCAGGCTCGGGTTCCGGTGTCGGCTCTGGCCGCACCACTTCTTCAATATTCGTCACATCCGCCAGCGATACGATATCCAGCGGCACATCCACATACGTTTCCGAAGATCCACGCGGCGCATTGGTCCAGACAAACAGTCCGGACGCCCCGAGAACGAGGTGTGCCAATACGGAAACGGGGAGCGAATATTTCATTCAGCCTAATTCGAGTTTGAATCGGTCACAATTGCGGCGTTATTGAATCCAGCTGCCTGAATCTCTGCAAAAACCTGCGCGACGAGGCCCAGCGGCACCACAGTGTCGCCGCGCACGTAAATGCGCTGGTTGTATCCAGTCTCAACAATGGCAGCGAGGCGCGGGCGCAGCTCTTCCAGGGCAATCTCTTCTTCCTGAAGGAAAAGCGTGCCGTCTTCGGAAATGGTCAGCGCCAGAACTTCACTACTGGATTGGGGTAATGGTCGTGCCTGCGCATTCGGCAGGGTCACATCAATGCCGGTCACCAGAAGCGGCGCTGTCACCATGAAGACGATGAGAAGCACCAGCATCACATCCACGAAGGGCGTGACGTTGATCTCTGAATTCAGGCTGCGGCGTCGACGTCCACGACGCCCTCCTCCGCCTCCGCCCTGAAGCATCATGGCCATGGATCAGCCCTCGCCTCTACGCTCATAGAGCCGACGGGACAGACGCACGACAAACTCCTGCGTGAAAGTGTCGAGACGATCACCAAACCCGGCAAGCTGAGACGAAAATTTATTGTAGAAGGTCACGGCTGGCACAGCAGCGACGAGGCCCAGCGCGGTCGCGAACAGAGCCTCGGCGATACCCGGCGCGACAACGGCAAGGTTGGTAGACCCGGTGCCCGCAATCTCGCGGAAGGAGTTCATAATCCCCCAGACCGTACCAAACAGCCCCACAAATGGCGAAACGGACCCGATGGTCGCCAGTACGCCAAGACCTTTTTCAAGGCGGGACATTTCACGGTCGGTTGCAGCGGTCATCAGGCGTTCAGCGCGATTGATCAGCGCCTCGCTCTGACTATCGGAGAATTGGCTGATGCGTCGTGCATCCTGCCACTCACGCTTTGCCGAGGTGAAGACCCGTGCCATCGCCTCTTTGGAGTCGGTCATGATGTGATCATCAAGATCTTCAATCGGCTGACCGGACCAGAAGGCTTCTTCGAACTGTTTCGCGCGGCTTACAGCGCCACCGACAGAAAAGAACTTGTCGATGATGATCGCCCAGGACCAGACCGAAAGGAGCACCAGAAGGCCCATGACGGATTTCACAATGATGTCGGCTCTGAGGAATAGCTCATAGAGCGAAAAATTATGGGAGGTTATGGCCTGCAGGGTTTCTGTTTCCATGGGCGCGTCCAACTTTCTCTTATGCTGCCACTGCCCGCACAGAAGCGAGCTTCGCCTGTGTCGACAACCACTTTGGCAAAATCAAGACAAAGCCAGCGAACTGACTGACTTTTCATGATTTGCTTGGTTGATAGACATAATCTTTCAGCAATTCGACGATTTCAGGGATGGGCCGACGTGGTCGTCCATCGGCGTGGATGGTGGCCGCAGTGATCTGCGCCTGTGCCAAAACCTGACCGTCGCGCAGCACAGCCTGTTCGAACAGAATGCGTGCGCCCTTCACGCCCAGATAACGGGTTCGCACCCAAAGCTCATCTTCGACATGAGCCGCTTTCTTGAAATCGATATCGGCCTTCAAAATGGTGAAGGCCGCGGGGTCTTCCCGATTGAGCAGCGACTGATGACTGACACCCGCATCGCGCAAATGGTCCGACCGGCCACGCTCAAAATACTTCAGATAATTGGCGTGATAGACCAGACCGGTGAAGTCAGTGTCTTCATAATAGACCCGCACATGTTTCCAGTGCTGGCGTTCAGCGTCAAAATTCTGCGCATCAAGATCAGGACAAGTCATGCCCTGCCGGTAGCAGTCTTTGAGCACCAAGTCATCTGGTGGGAGACCTCAATCCATTTGGGCGTTCAACGCTTAAGCGCAGTCGTCAACTTCGCCGTTTTATGCTAAACTCGTTCACAATCGCCCTGCTTTTCTGGCAGGCTGATGGGGGGAATGACATGAAAAGATATGTTGCGTCGGCCATAAGCGCGCTCGCTTTATTGCTGTCATCGTGCGCTGACACCCAACCACCAGCCAATGAACCCACTCTCGCAGAACGCGCTGGCGCGCCTTTGTTCGAAGGTATGGGGGACTATCACCGGCCCATCACCACTTCAGATGCAGATGCGCAACGCTATTTCGATCAGGGCATGGTTCTGGCGTTCGGTTTTAATCATGCCGAAGCGATCAGGTCTTTCCGAGCGGCACAAACGCTCGACCCCACATGTACCATGTGTTTCTGGGGCGAAGCCCTAGTGACCGGCCCAAACATAAACGTCACGGCAAACGGCAAGCCTGTCATGTCGGACGCTGAGCAGATTGCCGCTTACGCCGCGCTCCAGCGTGCACAGGAATTGGCGCCGAACGCCCCACAAATCGAGCAGAATATGATTGCGGCGCTCGCCAGCCGGTATGCACCCGAACCAGTGGCGGACCGTATTCCTTATGACCTGGCTTATGCCGAAGCCATGAGCACGCTCTATTCGGCTTACCCGGATGACGACGATATCGCATCAATGTTCGCCGAAGCATGGATGAATACCATGCCATGGGATTACTGGTCTGACGGCTCAACCCCGCGACCGGAAGCCGAACAGGCTATCGAAGCGCTTGAAACCGTAATTGCGCGCAGTCCGGATCATCCGCTCGCGCTTCATCTTTATATCCATGCGGTTGAAGCCTCCGATGATCCGGGGCGCGCAGAGGATGAAGCAGACCGGCTATATTCCCTCGTCCCTGCATCCGGACATCTGGTCCACATGCCGTCCCATATCTATTTCCGGATTGGCCGTTATGACGATGCGGCCAGAGTAAACATTGAAGCGGCGGCCGTGGATGAAGCCTATATCGCCGCTTGCAATGCGCAGGGCTTTTACCCGGCGCTTTATTACCCGCACAATATTCATTTTCTCTGGGCCTCTGCCTCTATGGCCGGGCAGAGTGAAATCGCGATTGATGCAGGCTTTCGAATTGCCGAGCATATTCGCCTTGAAACCATAGATGAGTTTCCGACGGTCGAGCTCTTCCACACCATTCCTCTGCTCACATGGACCCAGTTTGCCTATTGGGATGAGATACTGAATGCACCTCAACCGCGCGAAGACCTTGGGTATTCCAACGCGATCTGGCGTTATGCGCGCGGCGTCGCGTTCGCCAGAACCGGCGATACAGAAGCCGCTCATCTAGAGGCAGCTGCACTGGCGCCACTTTTGCTGAATGATAAAGTTCTTTATCTGGACGGCGCAGATTATCCGGCGACACTTCTGCTCACCATTGCCAGCCATTTGCTGGCCGGTGAAATTGCCATGGCAGAAGGTGATCTGGACGGCAGTATTGCTGCTTTCGAAAGCGCCGTCGCCTTGCAGGATACCATGCCGTATATGGAGCCCCCATTCTGGTATTACCCATCACGCCAGTCATTGGGAGAGGCTCTGCTGCAAGCGGACCACCCAGCCGAGGCTGAAGCCGTGTATCGCGCCGACCTTCAGCACTATCCACGCAATGGATGGTCCACATTCGGTCTGATGCAATCGCTCAGCGCGCAAGGCAAAGACGAAGACGCAGAAGAGGTTCGTGCGCGGTTTGACATTCTGTGGGCAAACGCTGATGTGGAGCTAACCTCCTCACGGCTATAAGACGTTTGCATGTCAGCACTCCAACCCATTCTTCGCGGCCTGACCCGAAAATGCCCCGCCTGTGGGCAGGGAAAATTGTTTGCCGGATATCTGAAGCTGCAAGGCCAGTGCGCCCATTGCGGAGAGACCTTCGACCATGACAGGGCCGCTGACGGGCCGGCATGGCTGACCGTACTTTCGCTCGGCCCATTTTTTGCGCCTCTGATTTTTCTCTCAGCAATGACATCCGGCAAGGCGGCCTATTATATCTTCCCGCTTCTTCTGATCTTCATGGTGAGTACCGCGCTCACCCTTCTTGCCTTCATGAAGGGCGCATGGCTGGGCGCGCTCTGGCATATGGACCAGAAAAAGAAGAGCGAAACGCCCTAAACCGACATCGCCAATATCTGACTGATCTCAGACAGTGTTCGCCCGCTTTCGGCCCGCCAGGCTGAAACAGCCTCCTGCGTCGCGGCCATATCACGCTTTGAGTTCGGTAATTTATCGACAACGCCATTGGCGATCAGCGCGCGCACCACATCCTCAGAGAACACAATGCTTTCCAGCCCCATTCGGCGCAGAAAGATCATGCCAGATGTACCGCCAAGACGGCTTGTCCGCTTTCGCATGGCTACGACGTTTTCAAAATACTGGTCCGGGTCCCAGGCGGCAAAGAACGCGCCAACACTGCCATGTTCTGTGATGACGTCTTTGAAATAGAGCGCATTCTTGCCCACAGAGGCGAGCCGCATGGCATTGCGGATAATGCTTTTATCCTGCATCAGCCGGCCCATTTCCTCATCGGCCATCATGGCCCAGTAATGCACATCAAAGCCGTTAAAGGATGTCTCAAAGTTCGGCCATTTCTTGTCGACCACATCCCAGTTGAAGCCGGCCTGAAAAATCATGCGGGTGGCTTCGGCCAGAAAACGGTCATTCGGCGTCGCGGCGATTTCATCAGCCGAGCGCACAGCGCAGCGGCGCGATAGCGTCTCTTCGAGCTTTTCTGCGCCATGCTTATCGAGGGCACGTTGTTCAATTTTCTGAAACAGATACATCGCGTCCTCCAGTCAGATCGACCTAATCAAACAAATCGCCAGCCGGTTTCTGCATGGGCGTTGGCAGGCCAAGGCGCTCATAAGCGCCGGGGGCTGCGGTGCGGCCACGCGGCGTGCGGGCCACAAATCCCTTCTGCATAAGATACGGCTCGATCACATCCTCAATGGCATCACGTGCCTCTGAAAGGGCAGCAGCCAGCGTGTCCACGCCCACCGGTCCACCGGCATAGGTTTTGACCAGCGCATGCAGATAGCGCCGGTCAAGACTATCCAGCCCATCGGGATCAATCTCCAGACGCAGAAGCGCGCGGTCAGCCGCTTCCTTTGTGATAGCGGAACCTTCAGCATCGGCAAAGTCGCGCACACGGCGCAAAAGGCGCAGCGCAATACGCGGCGTGCCCCGTGCGCGGCTGGCAATTTCAAGCGCGCCGTCTTCTGTGATGGTGACATTCAGCTTGGCCGCCGCCGCACGCACGATGCGGGCAAGGTCTTCAGGCTCGTAAAACTCAAGCCGCATCGGAATGCCGAAACGGTCACGCAAAGGCGTGGCGAGCAAACCGGCCCGCGTCGTCGCGCCGACAAGCGTGAAAGGTGCAAGGTCAAGCCGCACAGATCGCGCCGCCGGCCCCTCACCAATCATGATATCGAGCGCATAATCCTCCATGGCCGGATAGAGGATTTCCTCTACGGCTGCCGGAAGCCGGTGAATTTCATCAATGAAGAGCACGTCATTAGGCTCAAGATTTGTCAGAATGGCGGCAAGGTCGCCCGCCTTTGCGATCACCGGCCCGGAGGTGGACCGAAAGCCCGCCCCCAATTCCTTGGCCAGAATTTGCGCCAATGTGGTTTTGCCGAGGCCCGGCGGGCCAAACAGCAGTACATGGTCCAGCGCCTCTTCCCGGTTGCGGGCCGCATCGACATACACTTTGAGATTGGATTTTGCCCGGCTCTGGCCGACATAATCATCAAAGGTCTGTGGACGCAGCGCGCGGTCCAGCGCCTCTCCGGGCTGGAGCTCAGGGCTTGAAAGGCGCTCAGCTTCGTTCAATTCGTCAGTTCCTTAAGGCCCGCCTTGATAAGGGCAGACACATCATCAGCATCCACGCTTTGCGCTGCGGCCGCAACGGCGCGCGCAGCATCTGTCTGCTGATAACCGAGATTCACCAGCGCTGAAACGGCTTCAGCGCGCGCGCCTGTCGGCACGGCAGAGGCCGGTTTCACCGCGCCTGTATGAATAGCGCCCGGCAGCGTTCCGAACCGGCCCATTGGCGGCGCTTTGCCAGACAGCTCGCCAACTATGCGCTCGGCTACTTTTTTACCTACACCCTTGGCACGGGTAAGGCTCGCCGCATCCCCCAAAGTGACGGCATCCATAAGGCCGTTCGGCCCAATAGCGTCCAGCACAGCGAGAGCGACCTTACCGCCCACGCCCGGCACATCTGTCAGACGGACAAACCATGCGCGCGCTTCATCGCTTTCAAAAGCGAACATCTGGATGGAGTTTTCTGTGACGCGGGTTTCAATGTGAAGCTCTGCCTCGCGGCCCGGCGCAAGCTTCGCCAAAAGGCTAGCGCCGGCAAGCGCGACATAGCCAACGCCGTTTACATTGATCAGCACCGTGTCTGTTCCGGTGGAAAGGACTTCACCTTTCAGCCAGCCAATAATCATGCAACGCCCCTTGCGACGACCGGCCTGTAATGGGCCGTACAAATGGCGCAGGCGAGCGCATCAGCAGCATCGGCCTTAACCTGACCGGCGCGCGGCAATAGACGCTGCACCATAAATGCGATCTGATCTTTGTCGGCTTTACCCGTGCCAACAATCGCCTGTTTGATCCGGCGCGGCGCAAACTCTGCAACCTCAACAGACCCAACTGCGAGCGCCGTCATGGCCGCCCCACGTGCCTGGCCAAGTTTCAGCGCGCTTTGGGCACCGGCATTCACCAGAGTTTCCTCAACGCCTGCAAATTGCGGACTGTGCAGTCCGATCAACTCACTCACGCCATTAAAGATAACGGCCAGACGTTCAGCCAATGCGAGGTCCGGATCCGGCGAAATCACGCCATGCGCGACATAGGACAGACGCGGACCATCAGAGACGATCAGCCCCCATCCGGTATGGCGCAGGCCCGGGTCAATTCCGAGTATTCTGACAGGTGTTCCCATAAGCCCGTTCTGCGCCTGTAATGGTGAATCGCGACTTAATGTTTCTCGTTTTGTTCCAAAAAGGTCAAGGCCCGTCCACGGCGCGCCCAAGTATTTGTGGTAGATAAGAGACATGACGAAGAAATGACGTCCGCGTCATCAATTGTCACGAGAGTGAAACAAGACTGTCGCCAAAGCTTTGCAGGTTTCGCCTAGCTCCCACACATCACCAATCGGGGGTTATTCATGAAAACTTTGCTTCTCAGCTCTGCATCTCTCATCTCAGCAATAGCTCTTTCCGCGCCAGCACAGGCACAGGAAAGCTCGTCTCAGTCTCCTCTCATTCAGAACACGATCACAGTGACCGTTCAGAAACGCGAAGAAAGCCTTCGCGATGTGCCTGTGGCCGTCACCGCGATTGATGCCAGCATTATGGACGATCTTGGCCTTGATGAGTTCGATCAGGTCGCACGCTTCGTTCCGGGCTTTGAAGTTCAGGAGCAGAGCCCGAATAATCCGGGTTTCGTGATCCGCGGTATTACTTCTGACTCGGGCGAGTCCAATATTGAGCCGCGTATTGCGATCTTCCAGGACGGTGTGTCCATCTCCCGCTCTCGCGGGTCTGTCATCGAGCTGTTCGATATCGAACGTGTGGAAGTCGCTAAAGGCCCACAACCAACTCTGTTTGGTCGCGGCGCACTTATCGGCGGTGTGAACGTTATTCAGGCCCGTCCTGAGTTTGAATTCTCCGGTCAGTTCACGGCTGGTCTCGGCAATTATGAAGAGCGTTATCTCGACGGTTACGTCACCGGCCCTCTGATTGATGGCGTTCTGGCTGGCCGCCTTGCAGGCCGCATCCGCCAGCGTGATGGTTATGTTGAAAGCCTGAACCCGGAAGAAGAAGACTTTAACAGCCAGGATATGGCTGCCATTCGTGGTTCGCTGACCTTCACCCCAACTGAAGATCTGAGCTTTGACCTGATCGCCAACTATCAGCGTGACGACCCATCGGGCACGAGCTTCAAATCCGGCAATTTCGAACCGGCACCGGGCGCAAGCACGGATGCATGGGATCCGGCAAACCTGAATACGTTTGGCGATTTCATGAATGGCCAGGAACTGGGCCTGCGCCGTATCGTGTCTTCCCTGACCCTGATCGGCGAATACGACATCAATGATCAGCTCTCCCTGACCTCCATCACCGGCTGGCGCGACATTGACAGCTTTGAAGTGTTCGACCCGGACGGTTTCGGTCTCGACCTTCTGATTTTCGGCGAAGGTTATGAGGGCAATCAGTTCAGTCAGGAATTCCGCCTGAACTATGATAGCGGCGACCGTCTTCGCGGCTTTGTCGGCGCGAGCTGGTTTGACGAAGAAGGCGAACAATATGTTCCGCTGACATTTGACGAGCGCGCGGTTCAGGCTCTGCTTGGTGGCCTGCTGGTTGCTCCGACCGTGCCGGATGTCGAAGATCTGCCTGCAATCAACCTGACAGCATTCCTGCAGTCTGGTGGCACGCTGGTCGTTCCGCTGAAGCCAATCCACGAAGAAGCCTTCACCAATTATGGTGACACACAGTCCATCGACCTGTTCGCGGACATGACCTACCAACTGACCGATCGCCTCGAAGTCACGGGCGGCATTCGCTATACCCGCGACGACAAGGAATCTGCCCTGCTGGTCGAGCTTCTGAATGGCCCGAGCCAGCTGACATTCGGCGGCCTGTTCGTTCAGGATTCCGGCGGTCTGATCTCAGCGTCTGATACCTTTGATGACATCACTTATCGTCTGGCCGCCAGCTATGCGCTGACTGACGAGGTCAATCTGTTCGGCAACTTTGCACGCGGTCGTCGTCCGGAAGTCATCACGGCTTCTGCCTCTGCACCAAGCGCCGGCTTTGCGACGCTCGACGCCGAGATTGTCGACGCGTTCGAATTCGGCATGAAGGGGCTCTTCCTCGACGGAGATCTGAGCGTTGAAACCTCAGCCTTCTATTATGACTATTCAAACTTCCAGACGACTGAAGTCACAGATGAAGGCCTGATTGAACCTATCAATGCTGGTGATGCGACCTCAACCGGTTTCGAGGTTCAGGGTATCTGGGCCGTTAATGACATGCTCGCTCTGACCGCAAACTATGGCTACAATAATGCACGCTTCGACGATGAAGCTGGCGCGCCATATGCAGGCAATCCGCTGCGTCTGTCACCAGACCACACCGCGTCTGTGTCTGCGCGTATCCTGTTTGATCTCGGCTTTGCTGATCTCAAACTGGTGCCAAGCTATACATGGCAGTCTCAGGTCTATTTCGACAACTCAGAGCGCGATCTGATCAGCCAGGACAGCTATGGTCTGTTGAACCTCAACGCCCAGCTCGACTTCGATAACGGCTTCGGCATTGAAGCCTATATCTCCAACGCGCTGGACGAAGAATATCTGATTGATGCAGGCAATACCGGTGACGGATTCGGCATTCCGACCTTTATCTCCGGCACTCCACAATTCTATGGCGTACGCCTGTCTAAAGAATTCTAGGCGAATCCGCCCTGAAGTAAGAAAAGCCGCGAGCAGGTCTCGCGGCTTTTTTGTTTCTACTCGAGCGGCGTGTCGATGAATTCTGGGATCGCCTCAGCGCGCTCTGACAGGGCCGCGATGGCCGGATAGGTCCGGTCATCTGCAAGCTTCGGAAACACATGCTCAGTGAATTTCCAGGCAATAGCCGCTGTAATATCGGCCTGTGTCAGTTTCGGTCCGCATGACCAGTCCGTCGACTTTTTCAATTCAGCATTCAGCGCCCGATAGGCATCGGCCAATTGCGTCTCAACACGTGACAGCCATTTCAGATCAATATTCTCACTGGCCCGCATATTATGCTCATAAACTTTTTGAACGGTCTTTTCCGCCGCGATGAGCGACAAGCCAATAATGCGCTGGGCACGCACATAATCGTCCAGCCCTTCCGGCATCAGCCCCTGCCCCGGCCCGGCGAGCTTTTCCACCAGCTCCAGAATGAGCGAGGATTCCATCAGAATCGTGCCGTCATCCATGATCAGGGTCGGCGCTTTGACGAGCGGGTTATAGGTGCGGAAGGTTTCGTAGTCGCGCATTACCGATACCGATTCATGCTCAAACGGCAGTTCAAGCAATTTCATCGTGACAGCGACCCGCCGCACAAATGGCGAATCCAGCATTCCGATCAGTTTCATGTGTGCCTCCAGACCTGATTGCACCACAGCTAACCGCGCATGCAGGCGCGATCAATTGGGCTACACTGATAAGTGAACCAAGCTGAGCTTTAAGGTGTGGAGGGCCTAGGGCTCATTGCCTTCCCAGTCGACAATCCAGTCAAACTGATCGTCTTCAAAGACGGTCTCTTCAGAGAAAGTCCGGCCCATAATGGAGTGACCATCGCGATGCACGGAAGCCTGCTCACCTGAAATCAGCGGGTGCCAGTCAAAGAGCGGTTTGCCTTCATTCAAAAGGCGATAGGCGCAGGTTTTTGGCATCCATTTCAGCTCGCTGAGCTTATCTGGCGTCAGCTTCACGCAGTCAGGGACTATAGCTTTGCGGTTTTCATAATCGGCGCACTGGCAGGTCTTCGCATCCAGAAGCTTACAGTGAAGACGCGTATATGCGATTTCGCCCGTATCTTCGTCTTCCAGCTTTAAGAGACAGCATTTGGCGCACCCATCGCAAAGCGCTTCCCATTGTTCAGTGCTCATGTCTTTCAGCGGGGTGGTTTCCCACCATTTCTCGCTCATGCTTCACCCGAAAGACGGTCGAACATGGCGTTAAACTCTTCCACAGCGGCTTTCGCGCCCGCTTCATGGTTCCAGACGCCAGAGGACACCGCGAGAAAATCTGCGCCCGCCTGAACGAGCGGCTCAGCGTTGTCGAGCGTAATGCCACCAATTGCGACGCATGGCAGTTCCATCATTTGCTGCCACCAGGTCAGAAGTTCTAGCTCGGCCTGCGTCGGCGCGGCTTTTGTTTGCGTTGGGTAAAACGCGCCAAAGGCGACATAGTCGGCGCCCTGTTCGCCAGCGACCATCGCCAGATGGCGACTATCATGGCAGGTCGCACCGACAATACCGTGCTCGCCCACCCATTTCTTGGCCTCTTTGACGCTCATATCGGACTGGCCGACATGCACGCCGTCGGCACCCAATTCAGCGGCGATATCTGCCCGATCATTGATAAGCACTGCGATATCGCGCGCCTGCACTTTTTCGATAATCCGCTCGCCCAGACGACGCGTGGCGTCCACATCAATGCTGACACCGTCTTCGGCCTTTAGGCGCAACTGAAGACAGGCGACATCGCCCCCATCCAGAGCAGACATGAGTTCCGTCTCAAACGCGTCCAGAGACGTGAAAGCTGGCGGGGTGATGAGGTAAAGGCGTGCGCGGTGATCCATGCGGAAAGACAGATGTCAGAACCGGCTACGCGGTCAAGACTTGTCTTAGAAGAAATTCTGGTCGATCTGTAAGATAAATATAGGGAGGTATCATGAAATATAAGATCAAAACTGGCCTGTTGGCCGCCGCATTTGCTTTCTCCGCGCCGTTTATGGCGCAAGGTGATGACATGACAGATGCTGAACAGGCCGTACCAGTTGCGGTTTCAGCTATTGGTATTGGCGTGACCAGCCTGGAAACTTCATCGGCATTTTATGAAGGCGTTCTGAGCATGCGCCCGGTCGCGACCTTCTCTCTCGACTATATGGATGAGATTGTTCTCGTCGCGCCGAATGGCGGCAGCGCGATCGTGCTGATGGAATACACAGATGGTATTGAGCGCAATGTCACCAATCTGCCGGTCAAGATAGTCTTGCGGGTTGAAGACCCAACAGCACTTGCAGCCGATATCCGCGAGGCCGGATACGAGATTGTTCGTGAACCCGTCCCTTCTGAGGAAGTCGGCGGCGCAATTGTCGGCTTTGCCCGCGATCCGGATGGCTATCTGATTGAGATTCTGCCAGTAAGCTGAGCAGAACTCAGAGGGAATAAATGAACGCAGCGGACGAAAAGTCGAGAATCTATGCCATGGGCATAGCCGTCAGTGACCTGAATGTGTCCGCTGCATTCTACCGGGACGTCATCGGTATGGAGGAGACCTTGGCGCTCAATTTGTCCAACATGGATGAGATCGTTTTGGACTTTCCGAATGGCGGGCCGCGCCTTGTGCTCATGCAGTTCAAAGACGGGAAAGACCGAAACCTTTCCCGCCTTCCAGTGAAACTGGTTTTTAGTTTTGACGATCCAACAGATGCGGCGCGCCGTATTCGCGAGGCGGGCTACCCGGTTGTACGCGAGCCCGGCCCTTCAGAAGAGCTTGGCGGCGCGATCCTCGGATTTGCCCGCGATCCGGATGGATATTTGCTGGAAATCGTTCCAGCCCATTAAAGGGAATCGACCACCCCGCCATCAACGCGAACGGAAGCGCCTGTTGTGGCAGACGCAGCCTCTGACGACAGATAGACAGCCATATTGGCGACTTCTTCGACACTGGCCGCGCGCTGAAGGATGGATGACGGACGCGCAGCTTTGATGAATTCGCGGCCCAGCTCATCCATAGATTTGCCCGTACGTTCAGCTTCGGCAGCGAACAACTCCTCAAAGCCATCAGAAATGGTTGGGCCCGGCAGCAGGGAATTCACCGTTGCATTTGTGCCTGCAAGGCGTTTGGCCAGCCCGCGCGCCAGCGCGACATCGGCCGTTTTCGTAACGCCATAATGGATCATATCCGCCGGAATATTGAAGGCCGATTCAGAGGCGAGGAAAATGACCCGCCCCCATTCACGCTCAACCATGCCCGGCGTCAGCGCGCGCGCAAGGCGCACACCCGCCATCACATTAATCGACCAATGCTTTTCCCAGACCTCATCGTCAGCCTCGAAGAAATCCGCCATCTGATAAATACCCGCATTGTGGATGAAAATGTCGACATTGCCTGCCGCTTTTGCCGCCTGGGCGCAGCCTTCCGCCGTGCCAAGATCGGCTGGAATACCTGTGATCTCTGCGCTGGTCACTTCAGCCTGCAAACTCTCAACGGCGGAGTGAACTTTGTCTGCTGAGCGTCCGTTCAGAATAACCCGAGCGCCTTGCTCTGCGAGACCTTTTGCAATGGCATAGCCAATGCCTGCCGTAGAGCCGGTGATGAAAGCGGTTTTGCCGTCCAGATTCAGATTAAGCACGATAAGTCCTTTCCCATTTGCGATTGCATTGAAGCTAGGAAGGCCAGCCGCGCATGTAAGCGTCGCTCAATAAAATGTGAAATATCAGAATATTAGACTATCACCATATCCCCGGCGAGAATTCCTGCGCCAAACAGGAATTTGAGGACGTCATTCTCCCATCAGGTGAGAAAGCGCAAAAGCTCACGAAGAAAATGCAGAATTTCGATCAAACCATTGCACTTGCCGAGTTTACATCGCCGCCACGCGGCATAGTTTCAATTACAGAAGAATAACATCGGGTAGAGTAAAATGGCGGCATCCAGACACATTGCATTCACAGCGCTCATTGCAGCATCAGCGGGCCTTCTGGCCGCATGCGGCGGTGGCGGAGGAGGAGGCGGAAATTCCGGCTTCACGCCTACACCGACAGTGACGCCGACACCAACACCTACTCCAACACCTACTCCAACGCCCACATCCTCAGCGCCGACCTGGACGCCGGGCGTCTTTGAGCCCGCCAGCACATTTCAAGGTCAGTGCGAAGCACCTCGCAGCGGGTTCGACCTGGAAGGTAACCCTTACACAGATGAGCAAGGCTCGTTAGCAGAAGAACTGTTCTGGCTTCGCTCCTGGACCGATGAGACCTATCTCTGGAACAATGAGGTTACCGATCGCGACCCGACGACCTATGCAACGCCAGAGGCCTATTTCGAAGTCCTGCGCACAACAGAGACCACCGCCAGCGGCGCTGACAAAGACAATTTCCATTTCTATCAGTCCACCGAAGAATATCTGGAGCAGCGCAATGCCGCGCCGACCTCCGGTTATGGCGCGCGCTTTGCGATCTACGCTTCGACGCCGCCCCGCGACGTGCGTGTCGTCTTCACAGAGCCGAATTCTCCCGCATCTGATACCAGCGGCGGCGAAGCACCGTTTCAGCGCGGCGCACGTATTCTCGAGATTGATGGCGTTGACGTTATCAATGGCGGCACACAAGCCGAAGTGGATGTGCTGAATGCGGGCCTTTTCCCGGCCAATGCCGGAGAAACCCACTACTTCGTCGTCCAGGACGTCGGAGACAATAATGCTCGAATGGTGTCTGTCACCTCGGCAGATGTCACGCCCGCGCCAGTGAACCGGACAGCCATTATTGATCAGGGCAACGACAAGGTTGGCTACATCCTCTTCAATACGTTCAGCACAAATTCTTCGGAAGAAGCGATCGCAACCGCAATGCAGGAAATGGCGGATGCAGGCGTCTCCGACCTGGTTCTGGACCTTCGCTATAATGGCGGCGGGCTCCTCGCCGTGGCCTCACAGCTTGCGTACATGGTGGCAGGCGATGCGGCGACAGATGGCCGGACTTTTGAGCTATTGCGGTTCAATGATGATGCGGGCAATCGCAACCCCGTTACGGGCGCGCTGAATGAGCCTTTCCCATTCTACTCCACCGGGCTCGGCTTCAGTCTTGCGACAGGTTACCCGCTGCCAGAGCTTAATCTCGACCGTGTCTTCATCCTGTCGACAGCCAACACCTGTAGCGCCAGTGAGGCGGTGATCAATGGCCTGCGCGGCGTGGACATTGAAGTCATTCTGATTGGCGGCACGACATGCGGTAAGCCTTACGGTTTCTACCCGACCGACAATTGCGGGACGACCTTCTACACCATTCAGTTCCAGGGCACGAATGATGCGGGCTTTGGTGACTATGCAAATGGCTTCACACCTGCAGATGGCGGCAACTCAACTGGCGTCACTATTCCAGGCTGCGCCGTGGGCGATACACTCCAGACCGAGCTGGGCGACCCAAGCGAAGATCTGCTTGCCAGCGCGCTGACCTATCGCGCCAATGGCAGCTGCACGCCAGCCGTCACGACGGCCGCTCCGACACCAGAGGCCTCCACACCTGAACGCGCCTTTGGCAGCGTAGCAAGCAGTGAGCTTGCAATTCGCACCTCGCCAAATACGCAGGTTCAGGACATGCTGCAAAACAGCCGCGATCTTACGCGTCCTTAAGCTAGAAAGGCTTGATCAGAATGGTGTTTTTAAGATCCGCACTCGCGCTCTCTGGTTTTCTGGGACTATGCGCATGCGCCACGCCGAGCGAACCAGCACCTCACGCCTATTCAGGCGCCCCTGCTGTGCTCGCATCGCCGCAGGATGAGAACGTTGCGGCGCTGCAAATTGAACTCGGAGAGATTCTGGGCAGGGCCAATATTGTCCTTGGTGCAGATGATCCGACCGCCTCACCTCTGGTGACGGTACTTCCGCCTCCGCTCAACCCGAACGAAACGCACAGCGTGGCCATGCCAGTGACCTTCCAACTGAAGCTAATCGAACACCTTTGCTATGCACGGCAAACGGACACGGGCGAGGAGTTCGCGCTGGAGACGGTGACGTGCATTCCGTATTTTGATCGGTAACCGCCCCAGACTTTCGCGCACAAAAAACCCCTCACCATCTGGCGAGGGGTTTCTTATGTCTGAAGGAACGATTGCTTCCTCAATCAGCTGTTAAGGCTCAGCCCGCTTTTGACGCCTTGTAAATGCCGTCAATAGAGGTCGCCAGCGTCTCGTTGAATTCGTCATCAGACTGTTTCGCAGACAGACCTTCGGTCAGCGCGCGAGAGAAGCTGGCAATCATGCCCGTATTCTCAGAGAGCATTTTGTTCGCATCTTCGCGGCTATAGCCACCAGACAGAGCAACAACGCGCAGAACAGCCGGATGGTCGATCAGCGGCTTATACTGGTTTGTTTTTGTCGGCAGAGACAGTTTCAGCATGACCTGAGTACCTTCTGGCAGAGCATCAAGCTGTTTCGTGATCTCAGCGAGCAGAATGTCTTCCGCTTCAGCTTTGTCAGCGATCTTGATGTTCACTTCCGGCTCGATGATTGGCATCAGGCCGTGAGAGAGGATCTGCTTACCAACTTCGAACTGCTGGGCGACTACTTCGGCAATGCCTTCAGCGTTAGCAGCATTGATGTTGGAACGCATTTTCGTGCCGTAAATGCCTTTCGAAACGGCGCGCTTGCAAAGCTCATCCAGACCCGGATTCGGCTTCATCACCTGAACGCCTTTGTCTTCGTCAGCCAGGCCTTTGTCGACTTTCAGGAATGGAACAACGCCGCACTCTTTCCAGAGATATTCAGCTGTTGGCGTACCGTCGATTTCGCCGTCCATTGTGCGCTCAAACAGGATCGCGCCAATGACTTTCTCACCCGTAAAGGCCGGAGATTTGATAATGCGCGCGCGCATTTCGTGAATTTTGCCGAACATTTCTTCGTCAGAAGAGTATTCGTTTTCTTCAACACCATAGAGTTTCAGTGCTTTAGGCGTAGAGCCGCCAGACTGGTCCAGCGCTGCAATAAAGCCATCTTTTTCCGCGGCCTGTTTTCCCATTTCAGCATTCGTCATCGTCTTGTCCCTGTTATCGTTTAAACGTCTAAGCTTGCAGTCAGAATTATTTCTTCAGAGCTTCCACACCCGGCAGTGCCTTGCCTTCCATCCATTCAAGAAACGCGCCCCCCGCCGTTGAGATGAAAGTAAAATCGCCAGCTGCCCCGGCATGATTGAGTGCGGCTACTGTATCGCCGCCGCCTGCGACTGCGATCAGTGAACCTTCCTTAGCCCGCTTGCCTGCAGCCTTGGCCGCAGCAACCGTCGCCGCATCAAAAGGTTCCATTTCGAACGCGCCCAGCGGGCCGTTCCAGATGAGGGTGTTCGCCTCATCCATGACTGATTCCAGACGCGTGACCGTAGCAGGACCCGCATCAAGGATCATTTCGTCGGCGGCAACGTCATCAAGACCGCATGTGCGGTTTGGCGCGTTTGCAGCGAATTCTTTTGTACAGACCAGATCAACCGGCAGAACAATTTCACAGCCTGCGGCCTTGGCGTTTGCGTCGATCTGTTTTGCAGTGTCCGCAAGGTCGTGCTCGCAGAGGGATTTGCCCACGTCGACGCCGTCAGCCGCCAGGAAGGTGTTCGCCATGCCGCCGCCAATGACCAGATAGTCCACTTTGGAGACGAGGTTTTTCAGCAGATCGATTTTAGACGACACTTTCGCGCCGCCAACGACTGCAACAACCGGACGTTTTGGCGTGCCAAGCGCCGCATTCAGCGCATCGAGTTCACGCTCCATGCTTTTGCCCGCATAAGCTGGCAGGAATTGCGCCAGTCCAACCGTTGTCACGTGTGCACGGTGAGCCGCAGAAAACGCATCGCTGACAAAGAGATCACCCAACGCGGCAATCTCTTTTGCGAGTTCCGGATCGTTCTTTTCCTCACCTTTGTAATAGCGGGTGTTTTCCAGCAGAATGATGCCGGTTTCTTCCAGAGCCTCAATCGCCGCTTTGGCGCCCTCGCCTTTACAGTCTTCAAAGAAGGACACCGGGTGACCGATGACTTTCGCAAAAGCTGGCGCAACTGGCGCAAGGCTCATCTCAGGGACTTTCTCACCCTTCGGGCGACCAAAGTGTGCGAGCAGAACAACCTTAGCGCCCTTATTTCGAAGCGCATTGACGGTTTCGACGGCTGCAACAAGGCGCGTATCGTCGGTGATTTTGCCGTCCGCCATAGGAACGTTAAAATCGACACGGGTCAGCGCGACCTTACCGGTCAGATCACCTGCATCATCGATACGGTTGAAGTCAGTCATTCATGTCCCCTGTTTTCTGATAAACCGCCCGCAGTAAGGCTGCTGGTCCGGTGTGATATGAACCTTCGCTGAGCGTTTCGACGCCAGTCATACAGCTTTGCTGGCTGAGTGCCGCAAAATCTGAAGTAATGTCCTCGGCAGCATACAGCATGTCCACGTCATGCGGGCCGCCAGACTGATATTTTTCCTGATAGGAAATCTGGTCTTTGGTGAAGCCTTCCACAAAAACAAAGCCGCCCGGAGCGAGCGACTTGATGTAGACGGAATGGAGCTGTGGTCGGATGGCAGATGGCATGTGCGCAAACATAGACGCAACGAGATCATAGCCAGCTTCTGGCCAGGACCATTTAAACAGGTCCGCCTCGACCGTCTTCACCGTGACGTTCATTTCGTCTGCAAGCTTTTGGGTTTTGGCGAGACCAGCGGTCGAAATATCAATCGCAGTGACATCCAGACCCAGCGAGGCCAGGAACACGGCATCGCGGCCCTCACCGCTTGCAGGCACGAGTGCTGTACGGCAGTTTTTCCTGATCAAATCTGCCCACGACAGGAGCAGACGGCTGGCGCGCGCGCCATAGGCAAAGCCTTCCTCAGAAAAACGTGCGTCCCAGAATTCCTTTGGAATACCTTGAGACAAGAATGCCCCCAATCAACTCAACATCAACAATCCCGGTGAACACATACCCAACCCGGTGGCAAAGTCCAGAACCGGAATATCGCGTGTGCAGCATTTCTGTATTCTGCAGCATGCGAGCCGCGCTGAACACAGAGAGTTTCCCATTTTTTAACGGAGTGCGCGAAATTCAGTCAGTTCAGCGCCCGACTCACACGCACAGCTTGTGATTTCGCCCGGTAAAGAAAAACCCGGACCAAACGGCCCGGGTTTCTCAGAATTCAGATTGTCTGTCTTCCGATTAGAGGAATTTAGACATCGCAATGGCTGTGTCAGACATACGTGTCGCAAAGCCCCACTCATTGTCATACCAGGACAGAACAGAGCAGAAATTGCCGTCCATGACTTTTGTCTGGCCCATGTGGAAGATGGACGAGTGGTCGTCATGGTTGAAGTCGGTAGAAACGTTAGGCGCGAAAGTATAGCCGAGAACGCCTTTCAGCGGGCCATCAGCCGCAGCCTGGATCGCATTGTTGATCTCGTCGACTGTGGTGTCTTTCTTAGCGATGAATTTCAGGTCAACCACAGACACGTTCGGTGTTGGAACGCGCATAGAGAAACCGTCCAGCTTGCCGTTCAGTTCTGGCAGAACCAGACCAACAGCTTTCGCCGCACCAGTAGATGTCGGGATCATGGACATTGCAGCCGCACGTGCGCGGTAGAGGTCGCCATGCATGCGGTCGAGCGTTGGCTGGTCACCCGTGTAAGAGTGAATGGTCGTCATCATGCCTTTTTCGATGCCGATGGCATCGTTCAGGACTTTAGCAACCGGTGACAGGCAGTTCGTCGTGCAGCTTGCGTTAGAGACAACCAGATCGTCTTTCGTCAGTGAATCATGGTTCACGCCGTAAACGATGGTTTTGTCAGCGCCAGCAGCAGGAGCAGAAACGAGAACGCGTTTCGCGCCAGCTTCCAGGTGCATTGCAGCTTTATCACGTGCAGTGAAGATACCGGTACATTCCAGAGCGATATCCACGTCCATTTCGCGCCATGGCAGTTCTTTCGGGTCACGAACTGCGGTGCAAAGGAATTCCTGATTGCCAGCTTTAATCGTTTCGCCGTCAACTTCGACAGGAACCTGAAGCTTGCCGTGTACAGAGTCGTACTGAAGAAGGTGAGCATTGGTTTCAACTGGACCAAGATCGTTGATCGCCACGACTTTGATGTCTTCGCGATTGTGCTCAATGATCGAACGGAGCACCAGTCGACCGATACGTCCAAAACCGTTAATCGCGACGCGCACTGCCATGCTTACCTCCAGTAATTACCAATGTAGAATGTTCCCCCACGGAACAGAAATTTGGCCGTTCTCTAGACCGTCCTAGCGGGGACGTCCAGTAACAGCTGGTTAAATCTTTCATAGAGACCGGGTTTTGAGCGCAACTTTGGGTTATTTCCTCGCAAGCCTTCGCGATTGACCACTAACCCGCTTATTGCTTCTCCGGATGAATGCCGGTCCAGGTCGCATCAACATACGCTTTGATATTGGCATTGTCGGTTTCAAGATCGCCTGTCAGCTCCATGAAGCGGTCGAGGACAACTCGTTTACCGACACCATCAAAGGCCGCCAGAAACACTGGCACACCCTTGGCATAGGCGACACGCAGATACCCGCTTTTATATCGTTCAACGCGTGAGCGCGTGCCTTCTGGCGGAAAACCAACGACAACTTTCTCACGGCTTTCGAGAAGTTCGATCATCTGATCCACCACCGCGCCCGCATTACCGCTGCGGTCCACCGGGTGGCCACCCACGGCACGAAACAGAATGCCCATAGGCCAGAAGAACCACTCCTTCTTCACAAGAATGGTATAGTGAAGCCCGACTGACAGCATGGAAAAGGTTGCCGCCAGCGCATCCCAGTTTGAGGTATGCGGCGCACCAATGAGAATGATTTTGGGATCATCCGGCAGCTTGCCCGCAAGCTTCCAGCCCATCAGACGCAGCCCCATAGAACCGATCCACCGCGTCAGCGCATTGCCCTTGCGCGGCGAGTTCGCACCAATATGCGGATTATCAAATTTCAGAACATCTCTCCCGTCGTATTATTATCCGGGCTGAGCGGCCTCAGCGCCTCTTATTATCGACGGTTTCCGTCACGGAAAGCATGCTATCGGAATTCGTGTCCGGAGAGAAGAGCTGCGTAGTCTCAGGCCAGCGCTGGCTCTTTCACCAGGCTTTCAACAATTCCCGCGATCTCACGCCAACCGGTATAAACGATCAACTCGCCACAATCGGGCAGGATGGTGAGCTGTGTAGATGGCTGGACCTGACAAAATTCATCGATCCGGGCTTTTGTCATTTGCGGATCACAATCGCCCACCGCCAGATGCACCGGGCATTTCAGACGTGAAAGCTCGGGAAAGCCGTCATAATGACAAAACTCAAATTCACGGGCGAACGTTTCTGCGCCCTGGCTCAGGCCATGCGCGGACGCGTTTCTGAGAATGGCACGATAGACGGGGTGATTGATAACGCGCAAATCCTGCTCGGAGTGCCCATAAGCGCGGTTCAGATACCAGTCGATCCCCTTTTCCCGCATAATGCGCTGCCCGGCCTTTGCCAGCATACGGCAAGCCCATGGCGCTCTCGCTGCCAGATCCAGGAAGGTGTTGTGTATCAGTGGCAAATGCTTGCGCCGCTTACGGTCATTCATCGGGAAAAAGCCGCCAACTGAGATAATACTGGCGAGCTTTTGCGGATAGAGCGTGCCAAAGCGTGCCAGCGCCAGACCGGTGAAGGTGTGGGCCATGAAATGCAGCGCACCAACATCAAGATGCGCATGCAGTTCATTCAGGGCATCGATTGTATCATCAATGACAGACAGTTCGTGGCGCGGCTCGCTATGGCCAAATCCCGGACGCGAGAACGTAATCAGTCGCACGCCCATTTTACGATAGAAGCGGTCCGCCTCTTCTGGCAGGGTAACGCCAACCGAATTGCCGTGCAGCAGCACGACTGGAGTGCCATTGCGCGCTCCAAGCCAGGAATAGGCCAGCTTGCGCCCGGTCGACGTCTTGAAGGTGCGTTCCCGGCGATAGGGGTCCTGCCAGACGGGAATTTCATTCTCACTCGCCTTGGACATGCGCACACAGATGAGCGCAAGCAAGCGCACAAGGTCCACCTGTGATGAAGCGCCCATCTTGTTGAAGACAGACGTCAGCTGAAGACGCACAGTGCGCGTGGAGGTATTGCGTTCCTCTGCGATGGCCGCCGTATCCCGCAAGCGGAACAATGCCCGGCAGATTTCAGCCTCAGCTTCTGTCAGCCCGAAGGCCTCAATGATTCCGGCTTTGACCGATGGCGTCCACTCCGGATCGAGTACACGAACAGCCACGGCATGCGGCTCCTGACCTGCGCGTGCGTCGACCGGGAAAATTTCTGCAATCCGGTCTTCCATCTCACTTGTGCAGATGCGGACAATGCCGTGCTGTAAATTTCCGCGGGTTTTCAGATTTCGAAGAATGGAGCGAAAGGCTTCAACCGATTCTGAGGCAAGCCAGTCTTCGCCGATTTTCTGCCCCTGCGCGTGACCGAATAAGGCCCCCCAATGCATATTCGTGCCCAGCACGTATTTTTCTGCCGACACGACCAGTGTGGCGCATGATGTGTCTGACAGGAGCTTGTCGACCGGGTCAACGACCATACCACCCGGTACATCCGTCACCAGTTTATCGGCTTTTTCGACATGTCTCAGAAGGTGGCGCGCGAACACATCCTCCTGCGCTGACGACGAATCATTGCGCGCCAGACGCTGCTGCCAGGCCTCGACCAGATCATCAAAAGCATCGGCGTCACTGACCACCCGATAGCTTTGCGCAACCACGTCAAAATCTTCCTGACAGAATTCATCCATAAAAAGCAGTCCCATATGTCATCTGACATATGACAAGCGACACATGATGTTGTCAGTCAACCCCGAAGGCGCTGGTCCGTGGGGGACGCACCTTTTACCCAAGCCATCAACGCCCAGATGGCTTTAACTGAGAAAGCGCATTCCTGTTGCCCGGGAATGCGCTTTTTTTTGCCTTGGTCCTGAAAACAAAAAAGCCTCCCGACTGGGAGGCTTTTTCAAATTCTCAAATGGTCTAAAGCATCAGACCAGCGCTTTTGCCGCAGCAACGACGCCTGCTGGCGTGATGCCGAAATGTTCGAACAGATCTTTGTATGGCGCACTTGCACCGAAAGAGTTCATGCCGACAAAGCCGCCTTTGCGACCAATCCACTGATCCCAGCCTGTGCGGACGCCTGCTTCAACTGCGAGCTTAGGCAGATCACCGCCCAGAACGCCTTCGATATAGTCTTCGTCCTGCTCAGCGAAGAGTTCCCAGCATGGCAGGGACACGACGCGCGCTGCAACGCCTTCAGCTTTCAGTGTTTTCTGAGCTTCCAGCGCGATTTCGACTTCAGAACCGGTCGCGACGATCACCAGCTGAGGCTCACCGTCGGCTTCGCTGATGATGTAACCGCCCTTGGCAGAGAGGTTTTCACCGATTTCACCGGAACGGGCTGGTGCGAGGCCCTGACGGGTCAGAACCATCATGCTCGGGCCTTCCGTACGTGCGAGCGCCGCTTCCCAGCATTCAGCCGTTTCCACACCATCACATGGTCGGAAGACGTGAATGTTTGGCATAGCGCGGAAGCTCGCCAGATGTTCAACCGGCTGGTGGGTCGGACCGTCTTCGCCAAGACCGATAGAATCGTGGGTCATGACGTGGATGACTGGTGTGCCCATGAGTGCGCCCAGACGGATCGCTGCGCGCGAATAGTCCGAGAAGACAAAGAAGGTACCAGAATACGGAATCACGCCGCCATGCAGCGCCATACCGTTCATTGCCGCAGCCATGCCGTGCTCACGCACACCATAGTGGATGTAACGGCCTGTCGGGTCGCCAGTTGTCAGCGGACCGGTAGAACTGGTCTTGGTGTTGTTTGAGCCTGTCAGGTCAGCAGAACCACCAACCATGGTTGGCAGAATTTTGGTTGCGACTTCAAGCGCCGCGCCGGACCATTGGCGAGTCGCCTTTTTGTCCTGCCCATCGGACACAGACTGTTTGTGCGCAGCCATAACGTCAGCGAGCTCAGCCGGGATAACCCGGTCGATCGCCGCGTTGAATTCAGCAGCGCTGGAAGCACCGCTCAGTCGGCCTTCCCAGGCTTCACGATCAGCTGCGCCGCGCGCGCCAGCCGTGCGCCATTCAGCGAGGATATCCTCTGGCACGACGAACGGTTCGTGATCCCAACCAATATTCTTGCGAATGCCCGCGATTTCGTCTGCGCCATATGGACCGCCATGCGCTTTGCCCGTGCCTTCAATAGTCGGAGCGCCATAACCAATGCGAGTTTTGCAGGCGATCATAACAGGACGGTCAGAGGCTTTCGCCCATTCCAGCGCCTGATCAATTGCCGTCACATCGTGACCGTCAATCGCAGCCGTCGCCCAGCCTGCCGCTTCAAAGCGTTTGATCTGATCCGTTTCGTCAGAAACATCCAGCGTACCGTCAATGGTGACATTGTTGTCGTCGAACAGAACCACCAGCTTGTTCAGCTTCATATGGCCAGCAAGAGTAATCGCTTCCTGGCTGATACCTTCCATGAGGCAGCCATCGCCAGCAATAACCCAGGTTTTGTGGTCAACCAGATCATCGCCGAATTTCGCATTAAGGTGCTTTTCAGCGATCGCCATACCGACAGCCGTCGCAACGCCCTGACCGAGCGGGCCGGTCGTCGTTTCAACACCGCGCGTGACGAAGTTTTCCGGGTGACCTGGGGTTGCTGCGCCAAGCTGACGGAAGTTCTCGATATCGCTGAGTGACACGCTGTCATAACCGGTCAGGAAAAGCAGCGAGTAGATGAGCATGGAACCATGGCCAGCTGACAGGACGAAACGGTCACGGTCAGCCCATTCAGGCGCCTTCGGGTCAAATTTCAGATGCTTGGTGAAAAGCTGAGTTGCAACGTCTGCCATGCCAAGCGGCATGCCGACGTGTCCACTCTTCGCCTTTTCCACGGCGTCCATTGAAAGAGCCCGGATGGCGTTGGCCATATCCATGTGCGAAACTGGGGCATTCGACATGATCTGTATCCTCTGAGATGCGTTAACGCGCAGAAACTGAGTCTGGTGGCCTTCGTCAAGGCTTGATATTTGCTCCGAACCCTATTTGTGGGAATAATAGCGATGATTCTTGAACCTTATCCGACTGGCAAAAAGCTATGCCTCAGTTGAAAGACGCAGTTGCGGAACTGGAAGCGGCGCTTGGCCGGCTGGAAGCGAGTGTAGACTCGTTGTCAGATTCCCATTCCCCTCAACGACTGGTCAGAGCCGAAGCTGAAGCCCTTCGCAGGGACCGCGCTCAGCTCGCCATGGACCTTGATGCGTCCAGAGCCCGCGAGAAGGAACTTGAAGCTCTGGCGGACGAAGCCTCTCGCGCATTGGGCGTTGCCATTGCTGAGGTCAAAGCCGCCATGCAAGCCCAGCCGCAAAAACACTAGCAGGATCGTAGAAGCTCATGTCCAAGGCCGATATCATCATCCGGGGAAAGACCTACTCCATCGCGTGTGCAGAAGGTCAGAAAGAGCGCCTTGAGGAATTGGGCCGCAAGCTGAATGCGCGCCTCAGCGCACTGGAAGACACAATTGGCGATGTCGGCGATATGCGCCTGCTCGTTGCTGCTGGTCTGTCTTTGGTCGATGAGCTGGAATCCTCAACCGGGGCATCTGATGTCGAAGACCTCGACAATCGCATCACGCTGGTCGAACGCACGGCTGCCATGGCGCTTTCAGAAGCCGCGGCCCGCATCAACAAAATCGCAGATCGCGTCGAAGAAGCCAGCTAACCCCTAGCCGCGCAACGCCATCGAATGGGATAGATTTTGCGACTTTAAAGTGGTGACCTTTCTCGTAATTTTCAGATTTCTTCGTCACTCATGAAATAAAATCTGCGCCGGCACGTCACTCCAGCATCAACACGATGACGAAGGAGTGTGTGATGCTTAAAACGATTTCCATCTCAACCCTCGCGCTGACAGCCGCTCTCGGCCTTTCTGCGCAAGCTCAGGTTTCTGGCGAGTTCTCAACCAGCACTTCTGGTGCCGTATCCGCTGAATCCGAGCGCCTCGGCTCCGTCGACGTGAGCGTCGAACGTTCAGCATCGACGAGCGTTGAAGCGACCCCGGAAGGCGCGACCGTCTCTCGCGAAACCCAAACGGATGTGTCCGTTGAAGGCGAAGGCAATGGCGTACTCGTCGAGCGTGCAGAAACAGCCCTGGCAACCCTCGAAGAAGAGTTTCCAGACGCGGAAGTTCCTGAAGCGCTCGAGGCCCTGAGCACAGGTGCCGCTGATTTTGCTGCCACAACCGGCCATGACATTGATGCGACAGCGTCTGGCGTCATTGCGATTGGTGAAGTCACAGCCGATGGCACGGCCACACTGGCCAGCGCCGCCACAACTGAGGCTGAGGCTATTCTCGCTCAGACTGAAGAAACCGGCGAGACAACAATTGACGCTACGCTGCAACGCAGCTCTGAAACAGTCGCGACACTCGACGGCGAAATCACCAATCTGGGTGGGAACATCTCTCAGTTTACAGAGAGTGCAAACATTTCCGGTGATGTCGCTTCCCAGCTGTCAGACCAGATCGCATCGAACGTATCAAGCGCTGTGAACTCAGACATTGCGGGAACCATTTCAGGTGCTGTGAGCACTGAAATTGCCGGCGATATTGCCAGCACTGTAAACGGTGAAATCGCACAGGATATTGCGGCCACCATCACCGAAAACGTGTCCGGCGATATTGCAGGCGACATCGCCGAAGACATTCGCAGCCGCATCGGCCTCTAACCCCAAAACTAAGCCCCACCTGGACCGGCAGGCCCATTAGCCGCCCACGCCTGCCGGTCATCTTTTCGCGGAGTATTTTGATGATTTTTGCCCTGAAACCTGCACCAGCTGGCGCCGCCCTTATTCTGGCCTTCACGTCTCTGCCTGTTATGGCCGACGAGCCGGTCAGTTTTTCCGGTGAAGCAAGCATTGGTGCCAGCTATGATTCCGATGTCGGTATTGCAGACCTCGACCAGTCCACTGGCGAGGGCGATTATGCATTATTGCTTGGTCTGGAAGGCAATGCTGAGTTCAAACCGACGAGCCGCCTGACCCTGCGCGCAGGGTATGAACTCGCAGATACTCAGTATCAGGACTATGATGAGTTTTCACTGCAAACCCATCGCGGCAGCCTGGAAGCAGCTTTCGACTTTGACGTCGTAGAAGCAGGCCTCCTCTATAACTATGTCCATGCCCGGCTCGATGGCGACGGCTATCTGGACTACCATCTGGCCTCACCTTATGTGACGCGCCTGATCGGGGACACGCTGTTTCTGCGCGGCGCACTGGAGTTCACCGATAAAGACTTCCTGAATGATGATCTGCGCGATGCGGAGGGGCAAGGCTTACGAGGTGACGCCTATTACTTCATTGGCGGCACGGATCGTTATGTCTCGCTCACGGCGAAACTTGAAGAAGAAGACGCCATGTCTGACGCGTTTGACTTCTCCGGCGGAGAGCTGAACGCCAATTATTCACACCGCTCGCAGATCATGGACCGGGACACACGCTTCCAGATCGGTGCGGGTTGGGAAACGCGAGACTATGATGGAATCACGCCTGCGATTTCCGAAACACGCGAGGATGATATCATTTCAGCAGATGCGGGATTTGAGTTTGAACTTGCCGGTCCGCTCTTGCTGGATCTCGACTATAGCTATCGCGACCGCCAGTCCAACCTGCCAAGCGCAGACTATGATGAGCATGTGGGCGAGATCCGCCTGCGCGCGCAGTTCTGATCGGCTTAGTCCCGTTCAGGTGACAGGGTGAGAATGCCGATCCCGAATCCGGCATCTCTGCCCTGTTCAGGCGCCCAGCTGACGGCACTTGCAAGACGAGCACTGACATCACCTTCACTCAACTGACCGTCTGCCCAACCCGCAAGAAAGGCGGACACCAAAGGTGATGCGAAAGACGTTCCGGAATCACGGCGGGTTCCGCCGTCAGGCGCGGCGACGGTGACGTTCACACCCAGGGCTGCGATATCGACATATGCGCCCCGATTGGCCCAACGATAAACCTGGCCCGCCTCATCAACAGCGGTCACGCCGACCACCCCGTCATAGGCGGCTGGATAAAGCGGCGCAGCAGCAGGGCCGCCATTCCCAACCGCAGCAACAAAAACCACGCCGCGGGCCTGCATCTGGGTGATGAAACGTTCCAGCGATGCATCAGGCGGCCCGGTAAGACTTACATTGATCACATCGGCGCCCTCGCTCACCAACCAGTCGATCGACTGAATGAGGCTTGAGGTGGTCGCGCCAGTTTGTCCTTCCGAACTTAGAAAAAACGCAGATGCCGCCAGCAGACTTCTATCGTCACCTGCACCGCTGACACTGGAGAGAATGGACGCAACCGCCGTGCCGTGTCCGGTTGGACGCAAATCGCCGTGTGAGACGAAATCCGCCTCGCGCAGCGAAAGACCGGCCAGGGCCTCGTGACCTTCTTCCACATCGGTATCAATCATGCCCAGACGAAAGCGGGCTGATGAGGCGTCTATTGCAGGCAGATGAGATGCCTGTTCGCCCGCCTCATTGACGACAGCAGCCTGTCCAGCCGCACGATACACATAGTTTCGTTCCAGAATATCTGCGCCAAGCTGAGCCAGATCATTCCGGACGCGACCTGCATTTTCAGACGGAAAACGAAGTACAAAAAGGCTGCTTTGCGCCGCAGACAGATCATTGCGTTCCAGCACAGTGAGATCTAGCGCTTCGAGCGCTGCTGCCTGATCAGCTGAAACCATCACCACCCATTCATCACGCATGGCGGGCAGATCATCATAGCGCTCAATATCGATGGAACGCGCAAATGCGCGGCGGGTCTGCGCTGCCTGACGAACGCCAGCAACGGCTCCGCCAAGGCGATTAATCGTGTCCTCAAGCGTATTTCCGATAAAGCTGGAGCTCAGAATTTGGAAACGATCACTTTCAAGGAGATTTTCAAGACGATCAATCTCCACCAGCTCATCCAGATTTTCAGGCAGGCGGAGTTCTTCAACATCCCGCAGGCGGTCATTGAGGCGATCATCGACCTGATCAGCAATAGTGTCCCCCAGACGGTCTTCAACGCGCCCGGTTAAATCTCTCAGCACCTGCGCATCAGCAGTTGGCGTAACCATCAATCCGCCAGCGATACTGCTGAACAAAGCCAGTGCGGCAGACAGGCTGGTGTATGATTTTAAACGCATAAAGCTCTCCTGATGGCAGCTATCCTGCTACACCAACGTCTGCGGACATAAAAAATTTCGTACCATTGGGAATAAAGTTCGATGCAGACCGTCTGTCCAATATCATGAGCAGAAAAACACAGTTCGAAGCAGAGATTTTAGAGGCCGTGCCACATGTGCGCCGCTTCGCTTACTCTCTGACGCGCAATGCCAGCGACGCTGACGATTTAACCCAGACCGTCATAGAACGCGTCCTCGACAAGGGCGTGCCTGACGATGCGCAGATGAAAAAATGGATGTTCCGGATCTGCCGGAACCTCTGGATCGACGGATTGCGGGCCAGGAAAGTGCGCGAGACCGCAGCCCCAGAACTCGCAGAAAACGCCGGCACGAGCGTTTCAAGCGAACAAGTCGCCAGCGCAAACATGATGGTGGCCGACACCCAACGCGCAATAGAAGCCCTGCCGGACGTCTATCGCGAAGTCTTGACCATCATCGCGATTGGCGGTGCGAGCTATAAAGACGCCGCATCGCAGCTCAACGTACCTATTGGAACCATTATGAGCCGGGTCGGGCGGGCCCGCGCCATGATTGCAGACAAGGTTGGATACCATGACTGACATGACACATGACATTGATGCCCGCCTGAGTGCTTATCTGGATGATGAGCTGAGCGAGGCAGATCGCCAGAAAGTCGAAGCCCTTCTCATTAACGACCCTGAAATTGCTGAGCGTCTCGAAGCGCTTGCCCTCGCCGATTCTGACTTTGCCGACTATGCGGGTCAGATAGACGAGATGCCTATGAGCGAAGGCCTTTCGGGGACGCTTGACCGGTTGAAATCAGGTGCGGCCGTAGAGCCAGAGAGCGCTGAGATCATAAGCTTCCCGCTCTGGAAGCGTGGACTTCGTTTTGTCGACGAACACCGCGCTATCGCAGCTGGTCTTGTGGTCGCCGCTATGACCGCTACGGCCCTGCCGATACTGACGGCACATGATGTTGCGCCTGAACGATACAATTCGGGCAGCATGGTTCTGGCGAGTTCTGACCTGGGAGAGGTGCTGCGCACCACGGCCAGCGGTGAGACGCACTCTGATAGTGGCGCTGAATATGCGCCGCAATTCAGCTTTATCAGCGCCTCTGGTGAACCTTGCCGCGTTGTAGACCTCACCAGTGCATCTGAAGCCGCGCGGCTCATCGCGTGTCAGCGCGCAGACCATTGGCAGGTGGAACAGGCTGCTTATAGCGAGCCTGCCCAGGGTGTTCAAAACACGTTCCAGACGGCATCGGGCCCTGGGAGCGAGGCGATTGAACACGCACTGGATGAACTGATGGCAGCCGCGCCTTTATCACTCGCTGAAGAAGAGCAGCTCATCGAAGCTGGGTGGCAGCACGAGACGGAGGACAACTGAGATGAAACGCAATCTGTATATCGCGCTGTCCGCCACGCTCGTTTTAGGCGCTTGCGCCTCTACTCCGGATTATAGCGAAGCACGATCCGAGACCTCTTCTGGCTATTCAGAAACCCAGCTGGAAGAAAACCGATACCTCGTTCGCTATCTTATTCGCGATGATGACATTGAAGAGGCCCGCCTTCTGGCCATGCGCCGGGCGGCGGAACTCACCCTGATCAATGGCTATGCAACGTTTGAACTGGTCTCGCAGATTGGGCATTCAGAACACGACCGGGATTTGCGATCCGGCGCAGGCGCTTACCACCCCGTGACGACACGCAGCTGCGGTCTTCTGGGATGCCAGACAAGCGTGCATGGCGCGGCCGCTTACGGCACTGGCTATATCAGTGAGCGTGAGGAAAGCACGGTAGAGCTGGAAATCATCATGTCGGACCTCGATCCGAATGTCAGTCCATCGCTCTATAGCGCGTCTGAAGTCTATTCGAACACCGAAGACCTCTGAACAAAGAAAAACCCCGGCAAGCTGCCGGGGTTTTGTATAAACGCCTTGCCTGAAGAGCTGCGCCTTATGCGGCACGAACTCGCGTAAGGAAGTTTGTGATTGCAGACTGCATCTTGCCGGATTCCTGCGTAATGCCGTGAGATGCAGCTTCCACCTGACCTGCACACTCGCCGGTTTCGGCAGTCGTGGCAGACAGTGACTGAACGTGTTCGCTGACCGAACGAGCGCCGCCTGCAGCTTCCTGAGCAGAGCGGGAAATCTCTGCAATCGCTGCACGCTGCTGTTCCATCGCCGCCGCAATCGTGGAGGAGATATTGTCGATATTGGAGATGAGCTTGGAGATGTTCTCCATCACATCCACCGCCATGCCGGATGCATTCTGAATAGACGTAATCTGTTCAGCGATTTGCTCGGTTGCTTTCGATGTCTGGCTGGAAAGCGCCTTCACTTCGCTTGCAACAACCGCAAAGCCTTTGCCCGCTTCGCCTGCACGTGCAGCCTCAATGGTTGCGTTCAGGGCGAGAAGGTTGGTCTGGCCAGCAATATTGTTGATCAGCTCCACAACTGCACCAATGTCTTCAGCTGCTTTGTCGAGGCCACGAACACGCTCAGAAGATACTGTCATTTCCTGAACAGCTTCGCTGGCGATGTTTGTTGATTCATGGATCTGCTGGGTGATCTCGACGATAGACGCTGAGAGCTCTTCAGCAGCCGACGCAACCGTGCCCACATTGTAAGAGGCATTGTCAGCAGACTGAGACGCAGAGCCGGTCTGATGTGCCGCATTCTGAGCAGAGGACTTCATGACAGACGCCGTGCTTTCAAGCTCGCGGGTCGCACCGGTCATCATTTGCAGCGTTTCCTGCATGGTGTTGTCGAAGTCTGAGATCAGATTCTCAATCGCTGCAGAGCGTTGTGCACGAGCAGCTTCTTCGGCACGCTGAGCTTCTTCGAGACGCAGACGCTCGCGGCCATTTTCTTCGAAGACACGGAGTGTTTTAGCCATCTGACCGATTTCGTCAGCGCCGTCTGTGCCCCGCATGTCGACATCGAATTCACCATCAGCCAGCTGCGCCATAGCCACGTTCAGCTTGGTCAGACGACGGGAGATGCCGCGTTCAACATAGAAGTATCCGATTGCACCAGCACCAGCCAGAGAGAGAAGCGCGATCAGCCCTAGGAAGATGGACGCAACAACGCTTGTCGCAGCTGCATTGGACGAGCTGTCATTTGCAGACGCCTGCAGGTCATCGGCGAGGCCCTGCGCTGCAGTTTGCAGAGCGACAGCAGCAACGCTTGCTTCTTCAGCGATAGAAGAGGCACGGTTTGCCTGCTCCAGCGCATTCACACGCAGAGCCGGAACACCTTGCTCACCTTCGGCAAGCTCAGTCAGTGTCATAACAGAGTTACGCAGCTCACCCGTTACAGCACCGCCAAGAATGGCGACGTTCACGACCATTTCGTCGACCTGGTCGAGCATAAAATCTTCAAGTTCAGTTACAGCTTCCGGAGTATCCAACAGGCTCGCCTCAGCAAACAACGAATTGAGCTGGTTCGCAGACAGCGAAATACGCAGGAAGGTTTCAATGTCCGCTTCGTCAGCAGTGTCGAGCTGCGCTTCAACCGCGCTCACAACATCACCGCGATAGCTCTGTGCCTGGCGCAGAACTCCATCAAGGGCCAGTTCAGTTTGAAGGCGACCCTCAACCATCTGACCGAGTGAGGCCACAACGATAGACATTTCAGTATAGGCGTCTTCAACGGCTTCAACATTTACATCTTCAGAATTTCGAAGCGCGTTCAGATCTTCCCGAATATTGACCAGCATATCAGTGATATATGTCTGGTGGTCTACCCGGCTTTCTTCTGTCCGGACAACGGCAAGGTTTTCCGTTTCAGACGTCAGCACCTGCGCATTACGCGCAAGCTCGGCAGAACGAGACAGCATTGGCAGCGTCTCATTTGCAACTGTTTTCAGGGAGTTGCTGGAAGAGCTGAGAGCCATGACGCTCACGATTGAAACGATCAGCACGACTGCGCCGGCAAGACCGAATGCCGCCGGTAGACGGAAGCGTATCAGCTGAAAATTAAACTTTGCCATTTCTCTCTCTTCGCCCCTAAAACTTATCCCAACACGGCCGGTCCGATAAACGCCGGACAGGCTGCCCCGTGTATGTGAGCAGACGCCGTGCGCCTGCCCTTACATTGTGTGTTACGCAAGAAAGGGCCCAATCGGGCCCTGTCAGATCAGAGTTGGAATGCGATTGTAACTTCGCCGCGACCAGCGTTGTTTTCTTCGAATTCCCACTGCTCAACTGCTTCGATAGCCGCGCTATCGAATACGCCAGGCATAGAAGCGCCAACAACTTCAACGCTTTCAATACGACCGGACGCGTTCACTTCGAATGCGAGGTCAACCGTACCTTCAAGGCTACGGCGTTCTGCACCACGCGGGTATTCCGGAGCGACTTGTTTCGTTACAACTGGTCCTGCAAAAGCCGGAGCAGCACCAGCGCCAATCAGGGTCATTGCAGTCGCAGCTGCCATCAGAGCATGCTTCAGCGTCATTTGGGTTTTCCCTCTATTTTCTTTTCACACCATCTCAAGGCCGACCTTACTTTCTGAAACAGTCAGCCTTGATGAGAAGACGCTATCACTAGCCCGTGAAACCTAGGTTAACATTGACGTGAAGTTTATTTAGATTGCATTCAATTTGTCTTTGCGAGTGAAAATCTGGACTTTTAAACAAGATACCAGAAGCACCGAAATCAATGATATGGAAACAAATCAAAGTATTCGGAAAAGTCGCCCAAGACTAAAGCGTTACTAACCTCTAAACCCGACCGTCGGCATCAGGTTTTCTGAACATGTCCACTAGTTCTGTGTCAGCGTCACGAATGTGAAGATCTCTCTGAGGGAAAGGAATCTCTACATCTTCGTCTCTGAATAGTTTGAAGATCGCGACTCGGATCTGCGTTCGCGTGATCAGGCTTCGGCTTATATCTGCAATATAAACGCGAAGTTCAAAGTCCAGAGAGCTATCGCCAAAGCCTGTGAACAGGATTTGAGGCTCTGGAACTTCAAGAACTTCATCGAGCATGGATGGAATGCGCGACAGAAGTTCGAGAATTCGTTGCGGGTCTTCCTTATAGGCCACACCCACCGGCACACTTACGCGGCCAAGACGGTTTTTATGCGTCCAGTTCGTCACGCTATTGGCAATGAGCTCAGAGTTCGGAACCAGGATTGAGGATCGATCAAACGTCTCGATTTCAGTCGAGCGGACAGAGATCTTCTTTACAATGCCCTCGCCGGAGCTCGTCACCACCCAGTCGCCCACTTTGATCGGGCGCTCAAACAGGAGAATGAGACCGGAGACAAAATTGTTCACAATACTCTGCAGGCCGAAACCGATACCTACAGAGAGCGCGCCTGCAATAATGGCGAGATTTGACAGATCAAAGCCCAGCAGGCTGACGCCCGTCATGAAGGCAATTACCAGTCCGACATAACCGATCAGTGTTTTGAGCGACGCCTGAATGCCCTGATCAACACGAAGACGCGATAGCACGCGTCTTTCTGCCGTGCGCTGTAATAGCCGCGTTATGGCGATCAGCACAAAGAAGGAGAGGACAGCGATACCAATCTGGATGAACGAGATTTTGACCGAACCAATTGAAAAGCCTGTCGCCGCCGCGACCATAATCCGCTCAACAAGTTCCAGCTCCAGTCCGGATAAAAGAAGAAGGACCGGAATAATCGCAACCAGCATGAAGGCATCGACAAGAAATCCGACCCAGAAATCCATAAGGTCTGATCCGTCAGCCGCTGGCATACGCGCCCGCAATAGTCGATTGGTCAGAAAGCGCGCCAATTGTTTGATGGCTTCGCGTACAATTAGGCCGAACAGCAATGCACCGCCAATGAGTGCAACGCGGGTCGCCATGAATTTGGCCAGCACAGCATAACCGAACAGAGCACCCAGAATGCTCAACGCACCAACAAGAACGACAATCCCGCGGATCGGACGGGGAACATAAAAGTCAACTATGGTGTGGTTTTCTGCATCCGAAGGCGCACTATGACGGCGCCAGACATAACAGATCGATATTGTCAGCACTGACAGCAGAATGGCGACCAGACCGCTCTCAACGACTTTCAGTGTCTCAAGGCCCGCCAGAAGATTCACTTCAGCACTATAGAAATGGTCCAGCGCCAGAAGCCCGGCGATGCTCAGGATTAGAACACGCAATACGGCCGAACGCCCCTGATGAGTCATTTGAAATGGCAGGACCGGTGTGGAGGTCGACAGGAAGACGGTGACCGCCGCTTCAGTGATCAGAAAAGCACAGGGCGTGATCCACAAAGACGCATTTGGAATGTGGAATAACGGCGAATTCAGCTCCAGCAACTGCACCGCATGATAAAGCGCAAACATGGCCAGCAGAGATGGCAAGGCGCGAATACCGGTCTGCGCGAAACCGACCACAACACCCAATGAAGAGTCATGCCCGGCTCGCCCTATCGGGGCTACGACATTGCGAAGCAGCCAGAGCCGGATGGGTACTGCCATGCCGACAGCGACCAGCAATGCACCGACCAGTTTCAAGGCCGTGATCGCGGAAAAGGATTCTGCAGCCTCCACCTGAACAATCAGACGATCATCATCGTCCAGCGACGCATAGCCTGCGCCCAGTTCATTCCATGCAGCCACCCATGTCGACGGCATCGCGACCATATCGCTGCGTACAGAGATGTCAGAATAGAAACGCTGGCGGCGCAAATCGGCGATTTCGCCCTCCAGACGGCTGATCTCTGATAAGTTGTGGGCCGTACGGCTCAGCGCTTCATTCAGTTGCTCGACTTCCGTTGTGAGGCTGTCACGCTGGCGGGAAACGCTGGAGCTTTCACCTTCAACTTCAACGCCCAGACGGGAAAGCTGGTCTTCTCTCTCAGCAAGCAACGTCTGAAGCTCGCCCTCCAGAGTAATGACACTTTCGCGCATACTGATCAGGTCAGAACGAAGCGCAGCCAGGTCGGGAGATGACGATGCGAGTTCAGCAGCGCGTTGGGAAATCTGGCGTGTCAGCGTTGACGCCTCAGACCGCAAAGCGTCTGTCTGCGCCTGCGCCAGCGAGCCGCTCATCAGCGCAATCAAGATCAGGATAAGAGCCGAAAATCTTGCGAACATGTTCTCTTCTTCCAACACACAACTCAGCTACGACCGCTCATATTCGTTTTTTGCTCCCCTTGGAAGCGAAGTTCGGCTGCGGCCAGCGGGACCATTGCGCAAGGATTCTCCGAAAAGCGTGAAAATGAAGTAATTTCCTCTTCACGCAGCCATGGTGACACCTTATTTTAGGGTCAGGCGGCTGCGGCGTGCGTGCAGGGCTTTATTCCGGCGACCTTACATTCACGTCAGGGAACTGGCAGAACTGCCTGGATCGTGGTCCAGGTAACCGGTGCCCACCTAGCTTGCTGGGTCGACGGGAACAAACATACTGCACGGCGCACGCGGTTGCCCTTCCGGTAACCCTCAAAGAGAAGAGACGGGTATGGCACCGGACAAAACCGCACTTCGAAAGACAGCTCGCGAGCTTCGCAAGTCTCTACACGAGCAAATGCCGGAAGCATCCGAACAGATTGCCGCAAACTTTCCGGAAAAACTGCTGTCACGCTTCGGCCCGGTGGTTGCTGGCTATATCGCCATTGGAAGCGAAATTGATCCTGCGCCCTTGCTGAACCGTCTCTCTGATATGGGCGCCGATATCGCACTGCCTCGGGTTGAGAGCGAAACGGAAATGACCTTTCGCTTCAGTGGCGCACATGCCCCACTTGAACAGGGCCCATTCGGCCTGACCCAACCAGATATCGATGCACCAAAAGCTCACCCGACACTCGTGATAACGCCATTGCTCGGATTTGATGCCGCCGGGAACCGTCTGGGATACGGCAAGGGCCATTATGACCGTGCTCTGGAACGTATTCGCAAACAGGGACGCGCCTTTGTCTGCGGCATCGCCTATTCCGGACAGCAGCTCCCTTTCATCCCGGCTGAACCGACCGATATCCCACTGGACTGGGTGGTCACGGAAAAGGGCTCTATCCCGCTTTTCCTGAGCCGGGCTCGCGGTTGAATGTATACTGAATTTCTATTTAAGTACACATAACTATACTAAACACGATCACTTTAAATTTTGATCTATATACAATAATTCATCGATGATATTTACAGTTTCGAAAAGACAGCAAAGTAAACGCCTCCCCAATCATTCTTCATTGGGATACGCGATATGCTTAGTCGGATTTCGATTACCTATAAAATGCTCGCACTTGTGATTGGCGCGATCATAATAACAGCTACCGCACTTGGCGTGATCGTGATGCGAACCGCCTCATCTTCCATTATCGAGCTAGAAGAATCCAAAATCGAAGGTCTCGCGCAAGCAAATGCTACTGCGCTGGAAGACTATCTTTCCTCAATTCAGCAGGATCTCGATACAGTCGCTGACAACCCTTATACGCTGGAAGCCCTTCGCGATTTCGAAGCCGGTTGGAACGACCTTGGCGCAAACCAGAGGGCAATGCTGCAGGACCTTTATATCACGTCCAACCCAAACCCGCTCGGTGAGAAACATTTGCTGACCGCCGCAAGCGATGGCTCCACCTATTCATCGGCTCACGCCGAACACCATCCCTGGTTCCGCAACTTCCTGGAAGCACGCGGTTATTATGATATTTTTCTTTTCAACACCGATGGGGATCTCGTCTACACGGTGTTCAAGGAACTCGATTACGCGACGAACCTGCGCACCGGCGAATGGTCGAGCAGCGACCTCGGCAATGCCTTCCGCGCAGCAGCCGACGACCTTTCCGGCGGCGAGCACGCCTTCTTCGATTTCCAGGCCTACGCACCAAGCCATGGCGCGCCTGCGAGCTTTATCTCCCGCGCCATTCTGGATGAAAACGGCAATCAGGCGGGCGTACTCGTTTTCCAGATGCCAATCGACCAGCTGAACCAGATCATGGGCTCGACTGCAGGCCTCGGCGAAACCGGCGAGTCCTTCCTTATTGGTCAGGACGGGTATTTGCGCACTGACGCGCCGCACGCTGGTGAATCAACCATCCTCTCCCGACGCGTTGACCCTCAGCCTATCGCAACGGCCAGCCTCTCTGGCGAAGTATTTACTGGCGAGAACTATAGCGGACACACGGTCATCACCGCTGCAGTTCCTGTCAATTTCGAAGGCACACAATGGTATGCCGTAACGGAAATCGACGAAGCCGAAATGCTCACTCCGGTGGCTACGTTCCGAAATGAAATCCTCATCGTCGCTGCCGCGCTGGTCGTGATACTGGGCGCGGTTGGTGCCTTCTTCAGCCGGGCGCTCTCTCAGCCAATTTCCAAAATTGCTCGCGTCACCTCGACCATTGCCGATGGCAATCTTGAAACGGTTATCCCTTTCCAGACACGCGGTGATGAAATCGGCCCTCTGGCGCGCTCACTTGAGAAATTTCGTCAGGCTATGGTGTCGTCTGAAGAGATGGCGCGCGAACAACAAGCCCGCGCAGAAGCCGACAAAGTCGAGGCACAGCGCCGCGCGGCCATTGGCGAGCAACTCGCCCAGCGTGCACGCAGCTTTGACCAGATTGTCAGCCGCGCGCTCGCCGAGTTCACAAAAGCTGCGGAAAACCTCGAGGATAACGCCACCTCCATGTCTGCCATCGCAGAAGAAACTGCCAGCCAGTCTCAGGGCATTACGTCTGCGTCTCAGAATGCATCTGCCAACGTTCAGAACGTTGCGGCAGCCACCGAAGAGATGACGATGTCTGTCGCTGAAATCCAGAGCAAAATGGAACATGCACGTGGCGCAACTGGCAATGCGGTTCAAAAAGCAGAAATCATGCGTGAGCGTGTTTCTGGTCTTGAATCTGCGGCGAACGCCATCTCTGACGTGATCGGCCTCATTACCGATATTGCCGGTCAGACTAACCTTCTCGCCCTTAACGCGACCATTGAGGCGGCCCGTGCAGGTGAGGCAGGCAAAGGCTTTGCGGTTGTTGCAAGCGAAGTGAAAGAGCTGGCCACACAAACGTCTAAAGCAACCGAAGACATTTCCCGTCAGGTCACCGCCATTCAGGAAACCACAAGCGCGTCTGCCGAAGGCATTCGTGACATCCTGGCGGTCATTACTGAACTGGAAGAGGCCTCTTCTCAGATCTCTGTGGCGATCGAAGAACAGAATGCCGCCACCATGCAGATCTCCGAGAGCATTCAGCATGCGGCTGGCAGCGTGGCTGAAGTGGACAATAACATTCACGGCGTAAATGACGCCGCGCAGGAAGCTGGCATGACAGCCACTCGCATGCGTGATGCGTCTCGTCTTCTGAATGATCAGTCCAATGTTCTGAAAGAAGAAGTGCTGAGCTTCCTGAACGACGTACGCGTCGCATAGAACTCAAATAAACACCTCAGAAGAGAGCCGGCCTCAAAAGGGCTGGCTCTTTTTGTTTCAGCTCCACTCTGGCTTTCAGAGCCCGTCTGGTCCATATCGCCCGGTTAAAGGAGTAATCTATGCGATTGGCGTTTTTTGGTGATGTGGTGGGCAAAGCGGGCCGAAAGGCTTTGGAAGAACATCTTCCTTATCTGCGCCGTGACCTGTCGCTCGACTTTGTTGTCGTCAACGCAGAAAACTCCGCAGGCGGCTTTGGCGTCACTGAAACCATTGCGCGGGACTTGTTCGACTATGGCGCGGACTGTCTCACTCTCGGCAATCATAGCTGGGACCAGCGCGACGCCCTCACCTATATTACGCGTGAAGATCGCCTGCTTCGCCCGTGCAATTACCCGCCGAGTGTTGAGGCTCCGGGCAAGGGCGCAAACCTTTATACACTGGCCGATGGTCGCCGTGTGGCTGTGATCTCTGTGCTGGGTCGCCTGTATATGGACTCGCTGGATGACCCGTTTCAGGCGGTTGAGCGCGAACTTAACGCGCTGCCATTGGGCATGGTCGCCGACGCCGTAATCGTGGATGTACACGCCGAAGCGACATCTGAAAAAATGGCGATGGGCCATTTCTGTGATGGCCGCGCGAGCCTCGTTGTCGGCACCCATACGCACATTCCGACAGCCGATGCGCAAATTCTTCCGGGCGGCACGGCCTATCAGACAGATGCTGGCATGTGTGGCGATTACGACAGCGTTATCGGCATGAAAAAAGATGGCTCGGTCAAACGTTTTGCAACCCGTCTTCCGACCGAGCGCATGGGCCCTGCTGAAGGCCCGGGCACAGCATGTGGCGTGATGATCGAAACGGATGACAAAACAGGCCTCGCTGTGCGCGTCGACCCGATCCGCGTTGGCGGACGCCTGAAGGAAATCATTCCGGAATAAAACGACCTCTAATCAGGTCGAAGTTTTCAGCTAGCAGAACAAAGTTCAACCGAAAGCGCGGCCATAGGCGCGTCATACGGATCATCTGTGATCGGTGAGAAGATCAACCCGTTCAGATTGGTCGTGATGATGCTGTCGGACTGCGAAGCCAGAAGCGCAAGTTTAGTATCTGTCACAGGCAGAACCGGCGAATGGTCCATCCCCAGATAGACATATTCATTGCTGGCGCAGCGGAACATCATTTCCATAAGGGTTGCAGAACTGTCTTCACGCGTGATCAGCACAGCTGCGACCGGGTTCTCGCCAAACATGCGCTCACCTTCGAGCGCAAACAGAGAGCCACGCGGTCCCGGCGTTGTGAACTGGACCTCTTCTTCAACCAGCATTTCGGTTTCAGCCTGCGCGCTCAGCGCCATAGCGCCTGCAAGCGCTGCCAATAGAATAGTTTTCATTTTCGTCTCCCACCACGAATAGCCCCACGCTAGCGGCTTCTGCAGTGAGTTCAAAGCTTCAATTACAGCGACCGGGAACGCTGGTTTCCCTGCCCCACTTCACCTTTACGCCCTCATGGGCTAAACGGTGCGTCTTGAAACACAGCTTTCCCAGAATCCGGTAGGAGTATTCATGGCTGGCCACAGTAAATGGGCGAACATTCAGCACCGCAAAGGCGCGCAGGATAAGAAACGCGCCGCAGCCTTTGCGAAGCTTTCTAAAGAAATCACCATCGCAGCTAAACTCGGCGGCGGAGATATTGACGGCAACCCTCGTCTGCGCCTCGCGGTTAAGAACGCGCGCGCCGAGTCCATGCCTAAAGACAATATCCAGCGCGCTATTGATAAAGGTGCTGGCGGCGATTCCGGTGACTATTTCGACATTCGCTATGAAGGCTTCGGTCAGGCTGGTGTCGGCATTATCGTGGAATGCTCTACGGACAATAAAAACCGTACGGCTGGCGATGTGCGCTCTACCTTTGGCAAGAATGGCGGCAATCTGGGTGAAACCGGCTCTGTGAGCTTCGGTTTTGATCAGGTTGGCGAGATCGTTTTCGAGCGCGCTATTGGCGACGAAGAAGCCGTAATGGAAGCCGCGATTGAAGCTGGCGCAGAAGACGTGGAAGTCGAAGAAGAAGTCTATGTCATCTACACAGCACGCGACGACTTTATGGAAGTTGCAGGCAATCTGGATGCCGCCTTCCCGGACCATGAAGCGAAATCCACCAAGCTGATCTGGAAGCCTCAGAACTATATCGAAGTGACGGGCGAAGACGCGGAAAAACTGGTCAATCTGGTTGATGCACTGGAAGACCTCGACGACGTTCAGAACGTCTATCACTCCGGTGATATTGACGAATCCGCACTGGCGGACGCGTAAATCGGACCTCCCCGGTTCAGGGGAGTTTCTTCTGCCAGACTTTGAATATCATCCTCTCCAGATCTGCCTGAAACAGGCTGGAGGGGACATTGCTAAAACAATTATCAAAACCGGCGATCACTATCGCCCTCATCGCAACGCTCGCAGCCTGCGGCGTCACCGGTGGCCCGCTCATTCGCGAAGGCGAACCAGTGGGCATGATCACCATCCGAAACACATCCTATTCTGAACTGACCGTCGTCACCATGTCTGACTGCGATCACTACACCTATGGCCTGAACCGCCTGAGCGCCGGTGAAACTGTTCCGCCCGGCTATGATCGCAGTTTCCGTGTTTCGGCCGGCTGCTGGGATGTTCAGGTTGGCTATGGCTGGGCTGACGGGTCCGGATATTCAACGGGCACCAAACGCACAGAGGTTTATGCGGGTCGAAACCGCATACTCAACTATAGCGGCAGCTAATAGCTGTCGCTTCCCCTCCTGATCGTCTAAATGTGTGCTACTCGGCGATCAGGAGGGTTCTCATGTCAATTTCAGTTCTTGAAACGATCAACTGGCCGGGTGACGGGCTGACGGCAGCCTCAAAGAAAGTCACCGGCGATGACCGGTTCGGCTTTGATGAATCAACCGGCACGGCATGGGTTCTGGACGGCGCCACAGATTTAGGCCCGTTTCGCATTTTTGATCGCGAGGAAAGCGATGCAGCCTGGATCGCAGAATATCTGAATCGCGAGCTCATGATGACCGCGCCATCGGGTGATGTGCGCAGCTATTTTTCCGGCGTTCTGGAAAACCTCCGCAAGAAAGCCGCCAAGGCCACTAAGATTGATCTGGATACAGCGCCGCGTGAAGTCTGGCCCATCGCGTCTGGCATGTGGATGTGGCGAGAGGGCGAAACCACGCATTTCGCTCGCCTTGGCGACTGCGTCGCACTGATCCTGCCGCCTGAGGGCGGCGTCGAAGTTCTGACCAAGCATGAGCAGTCAGAACTCGAAGCCCGCACCTCGCGCGAGCTGAATGCCATGTCCGCAGACGACAAAATGAACGGCCTTCGCGCCATTCGCGCACGTCAGAACACTGAAGCCGAACATGTCCTCTTTGGTCTCTCACCACTCGCAGTCGATAATCTGGTGATCGAAACGCGCACGCTTCCCGAAGGCACCCACGTCCTCATCATGTCGGACGGCCTATGGCGTATCGTCGACCCTTACGGGATGATGAGCGCGCAGGAGATGATGGACCACGCGCTGAAAAACGGGATCGAAAATCTGGCGAAAAACATGCGCGCCTTTGAACGCGCAGACGCCAGAGACACGGCTTCGCGCATCAAAAAGACCGATGATTCCTGCGGTGTTCTTCTACGCTTTTAAGTAAAGAGCCTCAAGAAACCAGAGTATCCAAAGGCTCACCGCGCACGAGCGCAGGCAAATCCGGCTGATCTGCACTCGCCTGACGCGCAAGTTTCTGACGGAGCGGCGTAACAGCCGAGCCAACCGTCAGCGCCAGACGCTTAAATGGCGAAAGCAAAGCACTGGAATTGGAAAAGGCGCGATTAATGCCATCCATCGCCAGTGCCGTTGCAACGCCATCAAACCGGCGCCAGCGCTGATAGGATTCCAATTGCGCACCGTCAGCCAGCGACAAACCAGCAGCGCGGCTCTGACATAGAATTTCCACGAGTGCTGCAATGTCTTTCAGGCCCAGATTAAAGCCCTGTCCAGCCAGCGGGTTCACCCGGCGCACGGCATCACCAACCAGAGCGACGCGCGGCGCGATGAGTTTTTCGGCAAGGCGTAGTCTGAGTGGATAGGCCAGCGGGTCACGCATAACCTTCATCGGCCCGGCAAGGTCACCAAAACGATGATTGATCTCTGCCTCTAGCTCGCTCTGAGACAGTTTCGCCGTCGCAATACCGGCAGCCTCACGACGGAACCAGGCAAGGTTCCCGCGGTTCTCAGTCAATGGCAGAATGGCAAACGGCCCCTCATCCTGAAACCATTGGCGCGCCGCGCCATGATGCGGCCAGTCCAGCTGAACCGTCGCCGCAACAACAGCCTGCTGATAGCTCCAACCAAGTGTTTTGATACCTGAAAGTTCACGAATCGCACTGCCTACGCCATCAGCTCCGATGACCAGTTCAGCATGCAATTCCTTGCCTGATTGCAGCGTAACATGTGCACCAGTTTCATCCGTTTTCAGGTCTGATACCGTTTCCGGGGCATACACTGTAATTGCGCTGCATTCTTTGACCCGATCACGGATCGCCTGATTGAGCAGATCGACCTCAATCATATAGCCTAAAGGCTCGTTTTCATGGGCACCGGCGGGCAGATCTTCCACGCCGAACATGCTGGATGCCGGCGGCAACATGCCGTTTGCATCATGCGCCTCCATGGAAAGAAGCGGCTCAGCTTGGTTAACGAGGCGCTGCCCTACACCGGCGGCATCCAGTACGCGCCAGCCGCCGCGCACGATTGCAAAAGCGCGGCTATCAGGCAGAAATGGAAGCTCCGGGTCCCGCGTATCTACGAGCGCCACCTCAAAGCCCAGCTCAGACAGGAGCACAGCGAGCACGCCGCCGCTCGAACCACCACCGACAATGAGAATCTGCGATCTAATGGGCTGAGTTGTGGGCATTTATCCCTCCTGTGAACGATATTCGATATAGGTGCAGCACATTCTTGCGTCTAGCTGTGCAACGCTTTTGGGCGATTCAGCCGCAGCCTGCTCAAGGGCTAACCATCTCGTGAGTTCCACCCAAGAGATGGTCTGAGACACTTCGATGACGGTCGCCCATTTGCCAAATTGGCCGCCGAGCAAGTGGAGAAATCTGCTTCTCCTGATTAACGATTGGGGAAATCAATGAAAGAAACAGTTTGGAAATGGGCTGGCCGCTCTGCGGGCGCAGCCATTCTGGGCGGGCTGGCGCTTACGGGCTCAGCATTTGCTCAGGAAGCATCCGCCGTATCGGCTTACGTCGATAACTCCTACCTCTTCCTGATTTCAGGCATGGTTGTCATGTTCATGGCAGCTGGTTTCTGTATGCTTGAAGTTGGTATGGTCCGCGCGAAAAACGCTGCTACGCAGGCCGTGAAGAACGTAATGCTCTTCTCTATCGCAGGTATCATGGTGTACCTCTGCGGTTACAACGTGATCTATAACGGTGCCAACGACAAATGGATCATTGATGGCATTCTGGCTATGCCAGAAGTCTGGTCTCAAGGTGACCTCGGCGAAATGCAGGGCGACTACTCTGCGGCGTCTGACTGGTTCTTCCAGATGGTATTCGTAGCAACTGCTGCTTCTATCGTTTCTGGTACAGTTGCTGAGCGTGTGAAAATCCTTCCTTTCATGATCTTCACAGTTGTTCTCACCGGCTTCATCTACCCTATCCAGGCGTCCTGGCAGTGGGGCGGCGGCTGGCTCGCAGAAGGTGGTTTCTCTGACTTCGCGGGTTCTACGCTTGTACACTCTACCGGTGGCTGGGCGGCTCTGGTCGGTGCGCTTCTCATCGGTCCACGCGCTGGCAAGTATGTTGATGGCAAAGTTAACCCAATGCCGGGTTCTAACATTCCACTCGCTGCACTTGGTACTTTCATTCTCTGGCTCGGCTGGTTCGGCTTTAACGGCGGTTCTGAGCTCGTTGCTGGCGACCCAACAGCGATCAACGACGTTTCTACGATCTTCGCAAACACCAACCTTGCTGCAGCTGGCGGTGTTGTAGCGTCTGCAATCCTTTGCCCGATCTTCTTCAAGAAGATGGACCCAACCATCGTCATGAACGGTGCGATTGGTGGCCTCGTTGCAATCACGGCTGAGCCACTGGCTCCAGCTCTGTACGAAGCGATCATCATCGGTGCAGTTGGCGGCGCGATCATCGTGTTCTTCGTTCCACTGCTCGACAAGCTGAAAATCGACGACGTTGTCGGCGCTATCCCAGCTCACCTCGTTGCAGGTATCTTCGGCACGCTGGTTGTAGCTTGGAACGGTGGTGACATCGTTTGGCAGGCAATCGGTGTTGTTTCCATCGGTGCATTCGTCATCGTTACTTCTGCGATCACATGGCTGATCCTGAAGTTCACGATCGGCATCCGCACGAGCGAAGAAGAAGAACTCGAAGGCCTCGACAAGTACGAGCTTGGCCTGGAAGCTTACCCGGAATTCACCAAGTAAGCTTCGGTTCATCCGAATTAAGAGCCCCGGGCCAGCAATGGCCCGGGGTTTTTATTTACAGAAAATGTCACAGAAACATCCATTTTTTTGCCATACGTTTCCTCACCATTAAGCAAGAGCGGGCACTTTCAGAGAGAAATTCACCAATAACCCCCCGCTGAGACTTGCCAGAATGCCGACCTCAACCTCTGCTGCAGCTATGTCTGAAACACGCACGAACTTTACCGGAGAACCCATCTGGCGAATCCTGACCGGCTTCGGCATTTTCGCGCTGGGCGTTTTTCTGTGCGGTGCAGTCGGATACTATAATCCGCAGGACCCAAGCCTGAATGCGGCAACCGGCGAAGATGTGACCAATCTGTTTGGCCCGCTCGGCGCTATTGTTGCAGACCTCATGCATCAATTCCTGGGCTGGGGCGCTATGCTCGCAGCCTTTCTTGTTTTCGCCGCTGGCCTGAAGCGTATGCTGCTGATCGGTGAGCCGAGCGCATCCAACTGGGCACTTGGCGCGCTGGGCGTCTTCGCAGCCAGCGCGTGCCTTGCAAGCTGGCCAATCCCAAACAGCTGGGTATTGGCGACATCACTTGGCGGCATGGCAGGCGATTTACTTTATGGGCTAGCCAAACTGCCTTTCATGGCGCTTCAGATTCCGTATACGAAAATCGTGACAGGAATTGCCCTTGGTCTTCTCTGCTTTTTCCTGATCACGCGCGCCGCAAGCCTTGGTAATCGTGACCTTTCCCGCCTTGGCCGGATTTTCTGGCTCAATGTCCTGCGTATTCTCGGATGGCTGGCACTACCATTCCGTCCATTGGGGCGCATGATGGGCGATGGCATTGTGTCAGGCGTACAGCGGACCCGCGATTGGGGCGCAGGTCTGTTCCAGCAGCGCGAGCACGACAACCCATATGTTCGGGGTAAAATTACTCCGGATGATCGCGACGGCGCCTTCAGCTATTATGACTATGCAGAAGACAGTGCACCCAAGGCGAAAACGCCAGAGCCTGAACCGTCGCGCCCTGAGCCTGAGCCGCAGCAACAACCTCAAGCGCGCACAAAGCGCCGCGCCCGCACTGAAAAAGCAAAGCCTCGTGTGAACAAGCCGGGTCTGCCATCGCTTGACCTTCTCGCCACACCGCCAGAGCGCACAGACACAGTTGATGAGCCAGTCCTTCTGGAACGCGCTGACCATCTGATCCGTATTCTGAACGAGTTCGGCGTTAAGGGTCGCATTACCCATGTACGCCCCGGCCCTGTTGTCACCCTGTTCGAATTAGAACCTGCACCGGGCGTAAAATCTTCTCGCGTGATTGCACTGGCAGATGACGTTGCCCGCTCCATGAGCGCCGTCAGTGCGCGTATCGCGGTTGTGCCGGGCAAAAACGCCATCGGTATCGAGCTGCCAAATAAAGGCCGTGAAACGGTATATCTGCGGACGCTTCTTGAAAGCCCGAGCTTTAATGATGCCAAACAGAGCCTGCCTATGGCGCTGGGTGAAGATATTGGCGGCGAGCCTGTCTGCGCAGACCTCGCAAAAATGCCTCACTTGCTGATCGCGGGTACGACGGGTTCAGGTAAGTCGGTTGGTATCAACGCAATGATCCTGTCGCTTATGTATAAGCTACCGCCTGAGAAGTGCCGCTTCATCATGGTCGACCCCAAAATGCTGGAGCTTTCGATCTATGAAGGCATCCCGCACCTCCTCTCCCCGGTCGTAATCGACCCGAAAAAGGCCGTGACTGCACTCAAATGGGCGGTGCGCGAAATGGAAAGCCGCTATGAGATGATGTCCAAGGCGGGCGTGCGTAACCTTGTTGGTTTTAACGAGAAAGTCGAAGAGCTGAAGCGTACCGGCGGCCGCCTGACCAAAGAAGTCCAGACCGGCTGGGAAACAGATACAGGTCGCCCGGTGTATGAAACGGAGGAAATTCCGCTCGATCAGATCCCGAACATTGTCATCGTGATCGACGAGATGGCCGACCTGATGATGGTTGCCGGTAAAGAGATTGAAGCTTGTATTCAACGCCTTGCGCAAATGGCCCGTGCGGCAGGCATTCACCTGATTACGGCAACGCAACGACCGTCTGTAGACGTCATCACCGGTACAATCAAAGCGAACTTCCCGACACGAGTTTCCTACAGCGTGTCGTCCAAAATCGACTCCCGCACCATTCTGAACGAACAAGGCGCAGAGCAATTGCTGGGCATGGGTGACCTGCTCTACATGGCATCTGGCGGAAAGATTAAACGTCTTCACGGCCCGTTCGTATCGGATGAGGAAGTCGGCCAGATTGTGGACTTCCTGAAGTCTACGGGCGAGCCGGACTATCAGACAGACATCACCGAAGAACCGGAAGACGACCCGAATGGCGGCGGTGGTTCACCGGTTATGGATGCCATGCTGGGCGGCAATGAAGAGGCGGACCTTCTGCAACAGGCTATTCAGGTGGTCATGCGCGATGGCCGCGCATCCACCAGCTATGTCCAGCGCCGCCTGAAAATCGGCTATAACCGCGCCGCATCGCTGATTGAGCAGATGGAAGATATGGGCATTATCTCCGCGCCGAACCATGCCGGTAAGCGCGAGATCCTGAAAAAGAGAGAGGGCGAGGACTAACGCCCCGCCCCCTGATTGGTCCGCCTAATCCAGGCGCACCACGACACGTGTGCCGCGGCGTTCTTCTACGCGGTCATATTGGTCATAGCAGAATGTAGATTCATATCGCACACGCTGGCCATGCTCCCACGTGTATTGGAAGCGCGTATGACAATCATATCCTGCATAATAGGTGTTATAGCGGTGCGCGCCATGTGAGTGCGGCTCCGCATACCATTGGCCGGATGGATACCCCGCATAGGTATAGCTGTAGGTGGTGTGGTGATGCGCAGGTGGCGGCGGAGAATTGCCAATGCTTAAACCGACACGCGCATCTGTATTCACGCCCAGACCCAGAAGCTGGGCAGAGGCCTGCGGCGCACTCAGCGCAACAAGACCTGCAATGACAGGCGCCGAAACAGCTTTCGCCAGTTTATGTCGTTTCATCATGATCGCCTCCTTATGGCTGTTCATGACGAACTGACGGCTGCTCTCAATTTTTTATTCCCGAGCAATGTGATTCTTTTCTGCAGAACGGCGACATACAGTCAGGCCTGTGTGATGCCATCGCCTCTTGCGCAACAGCGCTCGCAAATGAAAGTCACAGCAGAACAGCACTGCGAATGGAACGTTTGAAGCTATGGAACATTACTCTAGCCCGAACGAGATAATTCATTGTCGGATTTATAATTTTGCTGAACGTCAGGCAACGAATCTAGGCGACACGCCGCAATTAAGCCCTATTGTGGTGAAGAGGGCATTCTAGATACAAAGCCTGATAAGTAATGGAGTGCCAAATGTTCAATTTTGCGAACTGGATCCTCTCAGGTGCCATTCTGAGCTCGCCCTTCGCCCTGACGGAGACGGCCCAGATGGAAACGCCCGCAGCTGTCACGACAGAAGCAGTGGCTGAAGTCGAAATCGCTACGCCGGTGTTTGACCGGGAAGAAGCGCTCGCACGCGCGAACGAAGCGCTGAATGCGATTGATACAGCACGCGGCAGCTTTTCTCAGCTGGACCCGAACAATCATGTGTCCACAGGTACGTTCTATCTGAACCGTCCAGGTCGTCTGCGATTTGAATATGATGCGCCAATCCCTCTGCTCATCGTATCAGACGGCACAACGCTCGCCATTGAGGACCGCGATCTGGAAACGGTAGACCGTGTGCCATTGGCCTCTACACCGCTAAACCTCATTCTGCGCCGGAACACCAATCTGGCTGAACATGCTGAAATTCTGTCGATCGAGCAAAAGCCCGGCTTCACCGCCATCCGCATTGCAGACCGCGCAGGCGAGGCTGAAGGTGAACTGGAGCTCTTCTTCGACCCGGACACCTATCAACTGGCCCGCTGGGAAGCGACAGACATGACCGGCGCGATTACCACGGTTCAGCTGACGGATATGGAGCTTGGTGTCTCTGTTGACCCACGCCTGTTCCGAATTGATGACCCGGAAGATGAGGATGAGCGCCGCCGCTAAGCGCAACGACCATTCAGGCAAAATAAAACCGCTCTCAATCGGGAGCGGTTTTTCTTTTTTAGTCTGTCTTCGGAGGCGTTGAGAGCTTGGTGAGCTGAGCCTGCATATCCGCCATCTGCTTTTGAAGCGCCTCTATCGTATCGGCCTCCTCAGCCTTATCGGCGTTGCGCGCTTTACGAACTGGCGGCTCATCATCTGCCTCCGTTTTCGGGCGCACCGGCGTACCGGCGGTAAAGAGATTCATGGAGCGCTCGAACATTTCGAAATTGCGGCGCGCCTGATCTTCAAACAGAGCCATCGGATTGCCTGGCGTTCCACCCGCCATCAGGTCACGCCAGCGCTCCTGATTCTTGGTGAAATTATTCATCGCCATGTCGAGATAAGTTGGCAGCGCAGATGAAACGCTATCGCCGTAAAACCGGATAACCTGACGAAGGAAATTCACCGGCAATGCATTGCCGCCCTTATTTTCCTGCTCAAAAATGATCTGAGACAGAACCGAACGTGTCAGGTCTTCGCCAGACTTGGCGTCCTGCACCACAAAATCCTTGCCCTCACGTACCAGATTGCTCAGATGCTCCAGCGTCACATAAGAGCTGGACGACGTATCGTAGAGCCGTCGGTTGGCGTATTTTTTGATGATGATCGGGTCATCAATGTTCGATGTATCCGCCACGTATTTTACCTTCCCTCGCCTTTGCAGGAATCTTTATTCCATCAGACTTTTATGCGTCTTCTTCGCGCTTTGTATCATAAAGTCTTTAAATCACAGTTTCGCGTTTGCAGCAAAACCAGACTTCCATCTATCCAAATGACGGATAAATCAACTTCTATGTTAATTTGGAATAATCTAAATCCAGTTTGCAATAGGCGTTGACAAGGACGGAAATCCTTGGCCTTTCAAGTATATCAAGGGCGAAAAGACCCGGAACGTAGTTTCCAATCGTGAATGCACCATAATTGCTGCATGAGCTTACAGATCCAAAAGGACAAAGCTCAGCAGCATCTCAGCTTGGGGAGAAAGAGCATGAGTAAAGTCGCAGTCGTCACTGGCGGCACGCGTGGTATTGGCCGCGCAATCAGCGAGCGTCTGGTAAAAGATGGATACAAGGTCGCAGCCACATATGCTGGTAATGATGAAGCCGCACAGGCCTGTGCAGCAGAAATCGGCGTATCTGTATTCAAATTCGATGTAGGTGATTTCGACGCCTGCGCCGAAGGCATTGCCAAAATCGAAGCCGAACTCGGCGCTATCGATGTTCTGGTGAACAATGCCGGCATCACTTGGGATGCACCATTCCATAAAATGAGCAAGGAAGCCTGGAGCAAGGTCATCAATGTTGACCTCGATTCCGCTTTCAACATGACGCGCAATGTCTGGGAAGGCATGCGTGATCGTGGCTTTGGCCGCGTTATCAACATTTCTTCGATCAATGGTCAGAAGGGCCAGTTCACGCAAGCGAACTATTCTGCTGCCAAGGCAGGCCTGATCGGCTTCACCAAAGCTCTGGCTTATGAAGGCGCGAAGAAAGGCATTACCAGCAATGTTGTGGCTCCGGGTTATATCGACACGGAAATGCTGCGTGCTGTGAAGCCTGAAGTGCTTCAGGGCATCATCTCGACAATTCCAACGGGTCGCCTTGGCGCTCCGGAAGAGATTGCGAGCATGGTTGCATACCTGGCAAGCGAAGAAGCTGCCTTCATCAACGGTGCAACCATGACCGTGAATGGCGCGCAATATATTGCAGGCTAAGGCCACGCCATAACGGAATAGCAAACAATTACAGGCGGTAATGGGAAGGTCGGACTGACGCCCCATTGCCGCCTTTTTTATTTTGCATATTCCTGTAATGAAACCTGTACTCGCATACTCATTTTCAAAGGCTCTGACGACTGCCCTTCTCGGCGGTTTGATCGTGAGTCTGCCTGTGAGTGCGCAGTCCTCGGCTCTTGCACCGGCACCACAGGAACAGACCGATGCAAGCGAGCCAGTCTTCGGCCCGCTGTTTGCGGCCAATCCGATTTTTCAGGATGGACTAACCGCGTTTCAGACCCTTGATGGGCGGAGTTTCCGACTGGAACGACGCGGTAATCTCACCCTTTTCCAACAGGACGGTCAGACCGAAGTCTGGGCACTTGAAACCGTGCCTGGCCCACGTGGCGATGAGTTTTTAAAGAATGATGTTGGCCGACTGTTTGTCCGTCTCACCGACCTTGGAGGCGTCATACTCTACAGCGCCTCTCACCCACAGGGCATGCCAGTGGACCCGATCGCAGAACCAGAAGCAATTGATCGCCCAAGGTTCAATGCGGATATGTCCAACAGCCTGACATTGTATCTGTCTTTACGGACAGGACACCCGATCTCTGTTTCTATTGAAGATCTCGACCACCATACAGCCCGCTGGCTACAGGATGCAGCACGCATCGCCGGAGAAAGCCTTGTTGGCAACCCGGACGAGGCCGCTGATATCCACCGGCTTGAAGTTCGCACAGGCAGTGTGCCAGAACTCGACCTCTCCGATGAAGGCACGCTGATAGTGTATGTGAATCCTGATGACAGGTTTGAAGGCCGGCCATCATCAGATCGCGTCACGATTTTCCTTAAAAACCGGATGGCGAGCTAGGGCCTATTTACCCTGAAACTCTGCGACGCGTGCCTGATAGGCAGCATAAAGCTCGTCTTTGCGTGCGCCAAAATCCTGAAGCAGCGGCCAGGTGAACAAGCCTGAATCATGCCCATCATCAAAGATGATTCGGACAGCATAGCGCCCAACCGGTTCAGCACGGTTCACGCCAATATCAGCTTTGCCCATGACAGGCGGCGGCTTCTGGCCCGCATGGCCCTGCACTTCGGCCGAAGGGCTCTCCACGCGCAGCAATTCATACGGAATGTCGTGAGAGCTTGCATCGTCATATTCGACGGTCAGACATTTCTCATCCGACCGGAAGCGCAGACGTGTTGGGTGGGGCATTATTCGGTAACTTCGGACGGTTCCAGTTCGCGAGCCTCATCCGCCAGCATGATCGGCACGCCGTCGCGGATAGGGTAAGCCAGTCCCGCCTTTTGAGACACCAGCTCAGATGCTTCCGGATCGTAGATCAGCGGACCGCGCGAAATCGGACAAACCAGAATTTCCAGCAGCTTAGGGTCCAGCCCGTCAGCATTCAGTTCCGCCATTTTGGGTCTCCATTTCCGGCATCGTCCATGCGAAACAAAGCTATCAGACATTCCATCCGGCTATTCAAGTCACGAGCTTCCAGCAGAGCCTGTTTTTCGATCGGCGCAAACGGGAAGCCCGCAGCAAGCGCATTGACCAGAGCCTCAATGGGAGCATCCTCCAATGAGGTGCGGTCGGCTGCGAGATTGTTTCGCTCGAAATAGCCATCCATTTCTGACACCAGTTCATCGCGGAATTTCGGGTTCAGAACATCCGTCTCTGTCAGATCGCGCTCATAGACCGACCAGTCAGCACGCACTTCTCGATACGGCGCGGCGAGCGGCAATTCTTCATCGATCTGAAAACGGGAAACACCACGAAGCGTAATCAGATAGCGCCCATCCTGTGTTTCTGAATAGCTGACGATTTCGCCAAGGGTTCCGACAGGTGCGATTTCCGGATGATGTTTGGGCCCCGCGCCGAGCGCCTGAACCATTCCGATGTAACGATCACCCTGCATCGCGTCATCGATCATATTCAGATAGCGCGGTTCAAAAATATTCAGGGGCAGCAATCCCTGCGGAAACAGGAGCGCGCCAAGAAGCGGAAATACCGGAAACACATCCGGTAAATCTTCGATATTTTGAATGTCTCGTTCAGTCATTTCGGCCCTCTTCTCCCTAGATTTGGGTCTGAGAGCCGAAAATTCCAGTCCAAATCAGGAGAAGACGAGAGAGGAAAGCTTGCGACGACCTTTTTTGGTCACTTCCGCTTTCGCGCCAGCCGCTTCAAACAGCTTCAGAAGAAGTTCTTTGGCAGCGCCTTCATTCCAGCTCATGTCTTTCTCAAGAATTGAGAACAGCGTAGCGCTGGCTTCATCGTGCTTGCCCGCAGCAATTTCCGCTTCTGCCAGTTCATAGCGCAGATCGAAGTTTTCCGGGTCCGCTGCAATTTTGCTGCGGAGATCGGCCAGCTCATCCGGTTCAGCCGGAGTGGCCGTCAGTTCCAGCGCGGTGATAACGCCCTTCACATCCGGGTTTGAACGCTGATCTTCCGGGACCATGTCCAGAATTTGTTGAGCGCGCTCATGGTCGTCATTTGCGAGATAACAGCGCGCAAGACCCGCCAGCGCTTCTACATGAGTCTGATCCTGCTGCAGAACGGCAGAATAAAGCTGCGCTGCGCCGCCAACATCACCGGACTGGAACAATTGCGCCGCCTGCTCAACCGCCTGATCGAGCTGTTGCGCGCCGGACGTAGAAGACAAAAGACGGTCCACAAACTGCTGAACCTGAGGTTCAGGCTGAGCGCCCATGAAAGCATCTACAGGACGACCATCAACAAAGCCGAATACAGCAGGGATGGAGCGTACGCCAAGCTGGCCAGCAACGCCCTGATTTTCATCCATGTTGATTTTGACGAGCTTCACCTTGCCGCCATTGTCGCGAACGACTTTTTCCAGCGTTGGGGTAAGCTGACGACATGGGCCACACCAGGGTGCCCAGAAATCAACGAGTACAACGGCATCTTTCGAAGCTTCCACAACATCCGTCATGAAAGACTGGTCTGTACCCTCAACAATGACGTCTGGCGTCGCGCCGGTGCTTAAATCCATTTGTGTCTCCGTGGACCTTTTGGTCGAAACGATTTCCCCTCAGATGGTGACATACCGGGCATACACAAGCCGGAGCACCATCCAGAAACATAATTCTGTGTCCGAATTATCAGTTCCGGCCCCCTGACTGCAAGCTTGCGATAGCAAACAAGCTTTTGAGACATGTATATAGCTGCAAACTGAGCGGAGAATTCTGATGGCTCTGGAACTGAGACCCAATTGCGAATGCTGCGATAAAGATCTGCCGGTCGACGCTATGGACGCCATGATCTGCACCTATGAATGCACTTTCTGCAAAACGTGCGTCGATGAGGTGCTCTCCAATGTCTGCCCGAATTGCGGCGGCGGGTTTTCTTCCCGCCCCATCCGGCCCGCAAAAGACTGGCGCAAAGGCGTCTCTCGGAAGCATCAGCCGCCATCTGACAAACGCCACTTGCTCAATTACGAGATGGATGACATTCGCGCGCTTTCAGAGCGCCTGAAAAATGTGCCACCGGAAGATCGATAGCGACTTAAAGGTCTTCCAGTTCGGAAAAGTCGATCACTTCGCAGCCATGCCCCGTATGCGCCAAAAAGCGCTCAAAATCGGCGCGGGAGATGGCGGTCGTCAAGTCATTGCGCAGTGGATGAAAATTCAGAAGATCAAAATCGCTCAGCGTCTTCTCCAGCAGGAAGCGCACATGATGACCTGTATCATTTGCGAGCGCGAAGGCGGTCACCGATCCCGGCACCACGCCTAGATGGGTCTCCATCAATTCCGCCGGCGCGAAAGACAAACGCCCTGTACCAATGGCCTTGTGAAGACGGTTTAGCTTCAGCTGTGTTTCTGCCTCAGCCGAGATCAGGATGAGCTGGCCGGCCTTGTCTTTCATAAACAGGTTTTTCGAATGACCGCCCGGCATGCCCGCTTTCAGGTCTCGACCCTCTTCAACGGTGAATGTCGGGGCATGCTGATGGGTGCGGACCGGAATATCCAGCTTATCAAACACCGCAAACAGATCATCGGAAGTCATTGGCATGGCTTACTCTTGCGTCCCCGCATTCCTTACTGTTGAACTCATCGGCAGAGACCATGGCCAGTCCTGAGGACCCGATGCAACTGGATTGTTACAGAATTTATTCCCACGCCCCAAAAATCGTACCGGGCAATTCCCGACGCGAATGGATGGATGCTTTTCAGGATCGACACCCTTATCGGTGCCTGCCGCTGACAATGGCGAACTCTACAGGTTGGGAAATCCTCTGCCCTATCGATATCGAAATCGAATGGGATGGCGGCGAGTTGGAAGATGCGATCCGCATCACCAGTTCTGCAGGCGAAGCCCATGTGAAGTCCTTTGCCGGAAGCCACTTCCGACGCGGCATTGTCACCATGCATACAGGGCATTTGTTCCGCACACCGCCAGGCTGGGCTGTATGGTGTTCTGGTGCGCCGAACTGGCCAAAAGATGGCATCGCTCCGCTTTCTGGTCTGGTCGAAACCGACTGGCTTCCCTTCCCTTTCACCATGAATTGGCAAATGACGCGGCCAGGCAAAGTGCGGTTCGAAAAGGATGAGCCTTTCTGTTTCATCACACTGATGGAACATGACCGACTGGAAGAGATCACACCTCAGCTGCGTATGCTGGACGACAATGCGGAGCTGAAACATGAGTTTCAGGCCTGGGCAGACAGCCGCGCAGACTTCAACAAGCGCCTCGCCGGACGCGAGGAAGAAGCCATGCGTGATAAATGGCAGCGCCATTATATGCGCGGCACGAAATCTACTGGTGATCGGGCAGAAACATCTCATAAGACAAAACGCCGTCTGCCTGCGCCTGTTGAGTTCAAACCGGAAAACTGATGCGCCTCTGTGGTCTGCTCACATTGGCGGCTTTGCTTCTGTCAGCCTGTGGGCAGGATATCAGGGATGACTGGTTACGCGGCGAACAAGGCCGTGTCGCCCGCGTCATAGATGGTGACAGCCTGGTGCTCGAAACCGGGCTGGTCGTACGCCTTGTCAGCGTTGAAGCCCCTGCTTTTGCGTGGAATGAGCGGCTCGAACACCCTTATGCTGAACAGTCAAAGCGGGCGCTGGAACGCCTCACCCTAGGTCGGGAGGTACAGCTCTACTATCCCGGCATGACAGAAGACCGATATGAGCGCGCACTCGCGCAGGTCTATGTTTCGCCCGAAGCAGGCGACGACATCTGGGTCAATCTGGAAATGATTGAGCGCGGCGCCGCATGGGTGCGGCTCTATGCCGATACGGCGGGGGGCAGCGAATTACTTCTGGACGCAGAAGACAGGGCGCGCATGACCGAAACTGGCCTTTGGGAGCGTTACTCACCATTCCATACACCAGACGAGATCGCGCGGCTGGACGGCGAATTTGCAATCACACAGGGACGTCTGGTGTATGAAGAGCTTTCGGATGGAAGCTGCGAATATCAGCTGGCAGGCGAGCCATTGCGCGCAGAATATGACAGCCCGTTCGGCGACTGCCTTGAAAACAGCGAAGGCGAAGTGGAGCTGCGAGGCTGGATACGAAATGGAACGATATATGTCGGCGCGCCGCAGAATATCCGTTCGCTTCCCGCCCTTTAGGCTTCAGGAAGTATCCCTGCCGCTTCAGGGTCGCCGACAATTTCACCAAGCACTGAACGCAGCTTATTAAGCGCGGCTTGCTCGATCTGGCGAACGCGTTCCTTGGAAATACCAAGCTCCTGGCCCAGCGCTTCCAGCGTCTCAGTGTTCTCAGTCAGGCGCCGACGGCGAATAATCACCTGCTCTCGTTCCGTCAGACGAGACATGGCCTCGCGCACCCATTGAGATCGCTGCTCTCCGTCATGCACGCGCGTATAGGCTTCTTCCGGTGTCTCTGCATCATCGGGAATAAGGTCCTGATACTGCGAACCACCATCCTCACCAATCGGCAGATTCAATGAACGGTCAGAGGCTGACATGCGCGCCGCCATCTTCTCGACCTCAGCTTCTTTCACGCCAAGCTCTGTCGCAATGAAGGCCGTCGATTCCGCCGAAAGTGTTTCGTCATTCAGATCATCGATCTGGGCGCGAATACGTTTAAGATTGAAGAATAGAGATTTCTGCGCCGCTGTTGTGCCCGTACGCACAATGGACCAGTTCCGCAGAACATAATCCTGTATCGAGGCGCGTATCCACCAGGTCGCATAGGTGGAAAAGCGAACTTCGCGGGACGGTTCAAACCGAGCAGCCGCCTGCATCAGGCCAATATTGCCTTCCTGAATGAGGTCACTGATTGGCAGACCATAATGACGAAATTTCCCGGCAATCGAAATCACCAGGCGCATATACGCCATAGTCAGATCATGTAATGCCGCTTCGTCTTCATTCTCGCGCCAGTCGCGCGCGAGCTTGGCCTCCTGGTCGGCCTCAAGCAGAGGCCGCGCCATAGCGGCTTTGACAAAGCGCCGGTCTGCAGCGGGATTCGACAAATCGCTAACGGACATACGTATCTCCTGTTCTATAGGAGATACGTTGTCTCAATTAGCTTGGATCACCTTTTAGGTGGGATTAGGCCGCTTTTTTAGCGAGAGACGTTGTCAGTTTCTCAATAGCTTCGTCGCGTTCGATGTTTTCGACTGCGGCAAGCTCGCGGGCCATACGGTCCAGAGCAGATTCATAGAGCTGACGCTCAGAATAAGATTGCTCTGGCTGGTCTTCAGCACGGTGCAGGTCGCGCACCACTTCAGCGATTGAAATCAGATCACCCGAGTTGATCTTTGCTTCGTATTCCTGAGCACGACGGCTCCACATGGTACGTTTGATGCGAGCGCGGCCACCCAGCGTGCGCAGTGCATCGTCAACCAGTTTAGATCCGGCAAGAGCGCGCATGCCAGAAGCAACAGCGCGAGCGGTCGGAACGCGGAGGATCATTTTGTCCTGCTCAAATGAAACGACATAGACTTCAAGCTCAATGCCAGCGACTGATTCTTTTTCAATGCCGGTGATGCTGCCGACACCGTGAGCCGGGTAAACGACGTGTTGACCGACTTCGAACGCTGCTTTGTTGTCTTGAGCTCGTTTTGCCATCTTTTTATTACCTCTCAACGCAAACATATACGCGCCAACAGCCAACTCATCCAATCGAGACAGGATCTTGATTGGTAGCGTTAAGCGTTGTTAACCTTTCGTTAAGAAAATATCGCGCGGGCGTGCTATATAGCACAAAAGTTATCAAAAGAATAGTACCCAGCGTCTGTATGACGATTCAGTATTCACTTCGTCTGTTCGCGGGCAGATCGGCCCGCCTACGCCTGAACTCTATTATAGCCCAAAAATAGCAAAAACGCCAATGCGCTATACATTGGCGTTTTGAGAGCTCTCAATGGAGCAGATTTCTAGTCTTATAAAAGCTAGGTGCCCGTGCCCGGCTTTTCAGAGAAGTACTTCTCGTACTTACCCTTCTCTTCAGCGAACTTATCCCGGTCAGCCGGCGGTGTTCCCATGAGGGTAATATTCGGCCAGACCTCAGCAAATTTGGAGTTGATCTTCAGCCATTTGCCGTCCGGCTCATCCTCTGTATCAGGCACAATTGCCTCAACTGGGCATTCCGGTTCACACACGCCGCAATCAATACATTCGTCCGGATGAATAACGAGGAAGTTTTCGCCCTCATAGAAACAATCAACCGGACAAACTTCGACACAATCCATGTATTTACACTTAATACAGGCATCAGTGACGATATAAGTCATTCAAACATTCTCCGAGCATTTGCAGGTGGTCACATGCGACCGCAATGCCAGAAAGTCAATTGAGTTAAGCTAAAGACTGCTGTTCTGCTCGCTGTCTGGCCTCAGCGCGATCACGATCGGCCACATGAAGCAATGATGCGACGTGACGAACGAAGGCATCCTCGAAAGGACACTTCTCTCCGTCAGCCAGGGTCACATAATAAAGCCCCTCAACAAATGAGATGCGGTTCTCGATCGGCAGCTCTTTCACCAGCGTTGTGAACTGGTGCGCGCCCGTCGCCTGTTCAGCCAGATCTTCAGCCTCATCGAGGATATCCCCCGCCTCTTCCAGACTGATGTTAAAAGTCTTGATCAGCACTTCGGTAATCCGTGTGCTTTCAATCTCCGCGTAAATGCCGTCTGTCAGCGCTGTTTCAACGAGCAGCGCAGCAGCAGCGACTTTCGGGTCCTCTGTACGGCCCGCATTAGCTTCAGGTTCAGACTCTGACCCAAAGAGTGATTTCAACCAGCTCAGCATTTGAATGTCCTTGAACTTCCCGGGAAAAAACGACAGCACTTGATCGATCACGTCAACCCTGCTCGCCGGTTTCCTCTGTCAGTGTGTCATAGAAACCCTGTGCTTCGGCAGCAGGTCCGCGACGCGCAGGCAAACCGAGCACGCGCACGGTTAAGACCTGCCCCCGCGCGCGAAAGGTGAGGACATCGCCCTCACACACTGTCGCGCCCGGTTTCTGGGATTTGCGCACCATGCCGGTCCGGTCAATGCGTACGCCCTTTTGAGACACCGCTTTGGCGGCGTCTGCGCGCATTTTGAAAAACCGTGTTCGCCACAGCCAGATATCGAGACGCTGTTCGGTCTCGTCCAAGGCAATCAGCTCTTAGGCGTTTCGGGTTCAGAACCACCTTCGGCAGGAGGCGTTTCCGGGGCCGCAGGCGTTTCTACTGGCGCAGCTGTGTCCGGTGTCACCACAGGCGTTTCAACGCTCGCGTCTTCAACCTTCACCTCTGGCTCAGTCGCAGCAGCTTCAGGCTTTGCGGCCTTTGGCTTTTTCTTCTTCGGCTTCGGCTTAGGCTTTGGTTCTGGTGGCAGAAGCGAAGCCAGAGCAGCGAACGGATTATCCGGGTCCTGCTTGCGAGCTTCAGCGCGTTCAGCTGCCCGCGCCTTGGCCTGACCGCGCTGGTCATTGCGTTGCGGGCGATTACCGCCCTTGCCTGTCGCCGCCTTGCCGCGACCTGTTGGACGCAGACCACCTTCGCGGTTTGGCGGGCCTTTGCGCGGACCACGATCCGGACGACCTTCCGGGCGAGCACGCGCTTTAAAGCGCCAATTCTTCACCGCACCGGTTTCAGCATCATGTTCAGCAGGTGCCAGACCATAATCTTTCAGCACTTCAACGAAGGCTTCTCCCGGACAGGACACAACTGAAGCCAACTCAGCTGGAATTTCGAACAGGTTCTTGCCCGCTTCCTTGCGGCGCTTATCGATTTCCCAGGCCAGACGTTCAGCAAGGTCGGCGCGGATCGCACGCGGACCAAACTTGATATAGCCCTGATTGTTGAGCGCAGCGTCGCTCCAGCCCACTTCTACGGGGAATGAGCCTGCGCCCGTTGGCGCGATCATCACATCGGTATCATTGAAGACAGAGAATAGACGCGCGATCAGAGCCTGTTGCGCAGGCTTTGTCGTTTCCGGCGCATAAGCCGCCACACGGCCTGCACGAATGCCCCAGCCTTTCAACGCTTCACGTTCTTCAGCAGACAAACGAACCGGTGGCTCATCCTTGCGCAGATCGATCGATGCACCGGATTCCAGAACCCGATACGCCAGACCACGCGCAACGCCCGGAAGCTCTGCATCATTCAGCTGTCGCTTAAGCGCCAGAAGCGCAGGCAGAAGCTTTGCAGAATATTCGGTGACATAGCTCTCGCAGCGCGCACGCGCAGCTTCGCGTTCTTCCGGCGCGGAATCTTCTGCACCAATGAGTTCAGCGCGCGGCGACAGCCAGTCCGCACCTTTTGTCAGGCGCGCGACAGGTTTGTCCGCATACAGCACCTGGCCATAATCATTGATAGCAAACGCAACCAGATCCGCTTTCGCGATGTCTGACAGTCTTTGAGAGAGAACGGGTTTCAGAGCCTGTAGCGCAGCATTGCGCACAGCTTTACCTTCAATGGTCTTCGCATCTGTCACAGGACGGAATACCAATCCTTCAAGATGACCGACCACATGGCCTTCAATCGTGATCTCACCGTTATCGCCAAATCCGGCTTCCATTGCATCCTCTCGGCTGAGCCCTCGCATTAATGCGGTGGTTCTCTTGTCTACAAAGCGAAGAGTCAAACACTCATGAAGAGCATCTGACAAAAGATCTTCTATTTCTCGCGTCTGGGCGCGCCAGCTTTCAGCATCTTCGACCCAGTCCGACCGGTTGGCGGCATACGTCCAAGTGCGGATTGCTGCAAGTCGCGTCTGTAATACATCCAGATCGCCTTCAGTGGAACGCAAACGTGAAAGAGCGGTTTCCATCCAGTCGCAAGAAAGCCGCGCGCCCGGTTCTGCGAGCTGAGACCAGAGCGATTGTACCACACGTAAATGCCCGTCAACGCCCGTACGCCGGAAATCTGGCAGACAGCATAAATCCCAAAGCCGTTTCACATGTGCCGGGGAGCGCGTCGCTGTCTGAACATCTGTATCCATAGCCAGACGGCGTAATGTCGCTTCGTCCAGCGCATCCGGCGTCTGGCGCAGAATGGACTCGCCAGATGGCATTGTCAGTGAACGGAGTAATTGGTCAATCGACTTATAGGACAGATCATAATTGCGCCATTGGATCTGTTCCACAGGCTCGAAATTATGCGCTTCAATGCAAGCGACCATTTCTTCATCGAAGGGCAGGCAGTCCGCTGTCTCGCCAAATGTACCATCGGTGCGGAACCGCCCGGCCCGACCCGCAATCTGCCCGGCCTCTGTGGATGTGAGCTGACGCCTGCGCCGCCCGTCAAACTTTGCGCGCGATGCAAAAGCGATGTGTTCCACATCCAGATTAAGCCCCATGCCGATGGCATCTGTCGCGACCAGATAATCCACCTCGCCGGACTGATACATCTCCACCTGCGCATTGCGGGTGCGCGGGCTGAGCGCGCCCATCACCACCGCTGAACCACCGCGCTGGCGCTTTAGCAGCTCAGCAATGGCGTACACTTCGTCTGCAGAAAACGCGACAATCGCCGAACGCTTCGGCAATTTCGTGATCTTTGTCGGGCCCGTATAAGTCAGCTCGGAAAAACGCTCTCTATGCGTTGTGTCGACATCCAGCCCCAGCTTGTGCAGCGCATTTCGCATAGGCTCAGAGCCGAGCAGAAGCGTTTCATGCACGCCGCGCGCATGCAGAAGGCGATGCGTAAAAACGTGACCACGATCCGGGTCTGAGGCGAGCTGAATTTCATCGACGGCGAGAAAATCCACCTTCTGCGATAAGGGCATAGCCTCTACCGTGCAGATGAAATAGCGTGCCTTTTCCGGCCAGATGCGCTCTTCGCCGGTCACCAGCGCAACCGCAGCCTCGCCCTTGCGAGCGACCACTTTGTCGTAAATCTCGCGGGCAAGCAGGCGCAAAGGCAAGCCGATCATGCCCGACCGATAAGCCAGCATGCGTTCCAGCGCGTAATGCGTTTTTCCGGTATTTGTCGGGCCGAGCACGGCCACGAGCTTGCTCATAGGGAGAATTTCCAGAGTTCTTATCTCTGGACTGACCTAAAGGTCGGCCTGAATTGAAGCAAGAGCAATTCGACTTACGGGCTGATAACTACTCAGCTGCCTGCGCGTGATGCAATTTTCTTTTACCTTTCGGTCGAAATGAATCGAGCCTTCTTTTTATTTAGAAGGCGTATCTTCTTTTGCAAACTACAACTACAAAACAACAGGGCAGCTTCGGTATAAAAGGCACAAGTCAATGACTAAAAAGCACCCCTCGAGCACAGACCACTCATTGCTGGATTCAATAATTCATAAGCCGAAAGAGGCATCACTTGCGTTCAAAGTTAATGCAAAAAGCAACTTTTCATTGCCCTGATTTAATCATGCCCGCGACGGCACATCAGTTTAAGCATAAAACTGTCAGTGCAAAATTCCGGGGGCGACTGTGGCTACAGCTTTTATAAATTTGAAAAATGCAATCAGTCAGGTGAAAAATCCGGACGTAAAGATCTTTTTTATCGGATTTAACAAATGCGGCACAACTTCTTTTCACCGCTTATTATCAAAGAGTGGTATCAAGTCTGCACACTGGCGATTCAAGAAACACTCTCTCGTTTCTGACAGACCCAATCGCCTTTTGTCATCGGAATACCGATACCTCGCGCTTGAAATGGATTGCGCTCAAACCACCAATGATTTGCATGAGTTTTGCAAGGCTTTCACCGCCTTCTCTGATATTTTCTATTTTTCTGAGACAGTACAACTTGAAAAAATTCTTGACTTCGAAGCAATGCACGAAGCGTTTCCTAAGTCATACTTCATCCTGAATGATAGGAACGAAGATAATTGGATCAAATCAAGGTTGAACCATAGAGGAGGCGACCTTATTCGTCGAGCAATGGCCTTTAGCCGCAAATCAGAGCGCGAAGTCGTTGACCAATGGCGAGAGACGCGCCAGGTTCACTACCAAAATGTCCGGTCCTTTTTTGCGGAAAAAAAACAATTCCTTCATTTTGATATCGAACGAGACCACATTACAAAATTTTGCAAATTTGTTTCACCACATTTCGATATTGATGAAGCATCTTGGGGAAACGAAAACAAAACCCGAGATTCCAAGTGAAAAATTGTCGTGACTTGGTTCATTCAGCTGCCTGCGCGTGATGCAATTCTTCGGAAAGCATTTCCATCGGCGCGGCCTGCGCATGCATGCGAGCCTCTTCAATAGCGGCAACAAACCTGCCTGGATGGGCCATAATAGGGAAATCAATACCACCCTCACCGCGCCCCTGCACAATCACATCGCCATACCCAAAAATACGCCCGAAAAAGCTCTGATAAATATGCGCGCCTTCAATGGCGTCGAGCTCAAGATCAATCATATGCGCGGTGAACAAGCCGGTCTTCAGCACAATGCGCCGTGAGGTGACGCAGAATTCTGTTGTGGCAAAGCGCACCTTCATCTTGATGAAAAGATAAATACCAATCAGGAACACGCCCAGAAACAGCAGCGTCATCCACGCCATGAATTTATGCAGGCCGTGAAAGTCACCGCAATATTCTATGGCCTCTCCGTCGAACAGGCGCTTGCTGATATATTTCATCTCATCTCTCCGGGATTGAAGAGTGAACGCCCCATTTGCACAATCCGTTCCGAATTGGCCGATTGTCGTTGAACTGAGCCACTAGCACGCCTTAACGTGGGCCAATTGTCGGAAGGTGGAGATAGCGATGAAAATGCAAGCAGCTTGCTTAGTTTTGCTCGTTGGCTCTTGTGGGCTCAATCAGTCGCCCGATCGCCTCTCCAGAGTGCAACACGCCTCTGTCAGCGAAGTTGAGATTCATCAGCGCCTCCCAGACGACTATCGAGCGGGAGACGTTTTCACGGACTCTTTTAGTCCGGGCGAAAATGGCCCGCAAATGGTCGTTATTCCCCCAGGCACATTTTTGATGGGATCGCCTGAAACGGAAGAGGGCCGTTACCCGGACGAAGGCCCGCAACAGCAGATTACGATCGATTATTCATTCGCGGTTGGTCGCTTTGAAGTGACATGGGAGGAATACTGGAACTGCGTCGATGCTGACGGGTGTCCTGTGTCCTATGCGATGCAGCGCGATGACGCGGCAAGTCAGGGTTTGATGCCTATGTCCGGCCTGAGCTGGCATGAAGCGCACAGCTATACGGATTGGTTGAGCCGCTCGACTGGAGAGACATACAGACTGCTGAGCGAAGCAGAGTGGGAGTATGTGGCGCGCGCGGGCACGACGGGTAGGTTTTCGAATGATAAAGGCGAGGCCGAGTTGTGTGATATCGCGAACGGGAGCGATATTACACGTCTTTCAGAGTTCAACACTCAGGGAAACCCAGATTGTGACGACGGCTTTTTTGGCGCGGCTCCCGTGGGCAGTTTCGCGCCAAATCCGTTTGGATTGTATGATGTCCATGGGAACGTCACTGAATGGATTCAGGATTGTTATGTCGATAATCTTAGGAACATTCCAACCGATGGGTCTGCAAGGCCCGTAGAACAGTGTGCTTTCGATAACATTATCCCGACTAAAGGGGGGTCGTTTGCGATTGCTGCAGAGTGGCTGAGGTCGGCCTCTCGGCTTCAGCGACGTGGAGCGAATCAACGAAATGCTCTTACCGGGTTTAGGGTGGCGAGGGATATCGACTTCGCCTCAACAGACGCGGCAGCGATAAGCGACGGGTAGTTTTCCCGTTGAACTCCCCCGCCCCAGCCTCTACCTCTTTGCGGTGAAGGAATATCAGGAAGGGAGACTGGCGCATGGCCACGAAATACGTCGAATATTCAGACGCAGAACTCACTTATGAAGGTTATCTGGCGACGCCGGGCGACGCAGCGCCTATCGGCCTGATCGTTGTAGGTCATGCCTGGGGCGGGCAATCAGACCATGAGCGCAATGTCTGTGAAAAGCTGGCCGACCTCGGCTATGCGGCATTTGCCTATGACATTTACGGCAAGGGTAATCGCGCCTCTGACCCGGCAGGCTGCGAAGCACTGATGAACCCGCTGGTTGGTGACCGCGCTCTGCTTCAGTCACGTCTTGCGCTGTCTATCGCGACCGCTCAGAGCGAGACTGGTGTCAGCAAAGACAAGACGGTTGGCATTGGATATTGCTTTGGTGGCCTGTGCGCGCTGGACGAAGCCCGCGCCGGCCTTGATGTGACGGCTGTTGTATCTTTCCACGGTCTGTTCTTCGCGGCGGACAATCTGCCCGCGGATAAAACCATCGACGCGAAAGTCCTCATCCTGCACGGATATGACGACCCAATGGCGACGCCTGATCAGATGAAAGGCGTTCTGGATGAGATGACGGCCAAAGGTGCGGACACTCAACTGATTGCCTATACAGATACGGGCCACGCTTTCACCAATAAGCTGGCAAACGACAAAGAAGGCGGCATGTTCTACAGCCCGAATGTGGATGCACGCTCCTGGAGCGCGCTGATCACCTTCCTTGAAGAAGTGATGGGCAGCTAGACTTTAGCCCCCAGCTCAAAAAACAGCGAAAGGCGCCTCATTGGGCGCCTTTTTTAATGCTCAGCCCTCGGCCTCTGTCCAGCTTTCAAGGTTTTTGCGTACTTTGTTGATCTGCGCAGACAGAGCAATAATCTCATCCGGCGTCATTCCAATCGCTTCGAGAATCTGCCCCGGCACACAGGCCGCCCGCTCGTGCAAGGCATGCCCTTCTGAGGTGAGCGTTACACGCACTTTGCGCTCATCCTCGACGTCGCGCCGTCGGCGCACATAGTTCAACTTTTCCAGTCGCTTTAGCAGAGGGGTCAGCGTGCTTGATTCCAGATCCATTCTCTGGCCCAGCTCGCCTACCAATTGGCCGTCTTTCTTCCAGAGCGCAAGCATCACCAGATATTGCGGATAGGTCAGCCCCAACTCTTTCAATATCGGCGCGTAGACGCGGTTCATTGCGTGATTAGTGGAGTACAGCGAGAAGCACAGAAACTCCTCAAAGTTCAGCTCCCTACCTTCAAACCATTTTTCCATAGCGGGCGGTCCTTTTGTATCAGCTGAATATAAATCGCACGCGATTTAATCGCAAGCATTGACACCTGAGCAGATATTTTTATATATCGCACACTATTCAATCGTATACGATATAATGGAGCCAATCATGAGTGTGAATGTACTTTACAAAACCCAGGCAAAAGCCACCGGTGGACGTGACGGGGCGGCCCAAACCCTGGACGGCAGCCTGAAAGTCAATCTTTCAACTCCTAAGGAACTTGGCGGCGCAGGCGGCGACGGGAACAATCCGGAACAATTGTTTGCGGCGGGTTATGCAGCCTGCTTCATCGGCGCGATGAAAGCAGTCGCCTCACAAAACAAAGAGTTCAAAGTTCCAGCGGAGACCAGCGTCACATCAGAAGTCGGCATCGGGCCTCGCTCTGAAGGCGGATTTGGCCTGACTGTGACTCTGAATGTGTCTTTGCCGGGAGTTGAGCAAACTGTTGCGGAGAAACTGGTACAAACAGCCCATCAGGTTTGCCCGTACTCCAACGCAACGCGCGGAAATATTGACGTCGGCCTCACAGTTTCGGTCTGACCGTCATATCCATACGCGAAAGGCGCCTCATTGGGCGCCTTTCTTTTTGTCCTGCTTTGGGCGACAGGACCGGGTCTGCACCCCGCAGACTTAAAATGTGCGACGCGGCTCTGGCTGACCAGGACGACCAGACTGTGGGCCTTGTGGCTCACCCCGACCGCCATCACGTGCCTGCGGTGGCGGCGCATCGCGGCGACTGCCCTGAGGCCCAGCCGCATGTTGGCGGTTATCGCACTCACGACCACCATTGTGACCGTCGCGACGTTCGGGACCCGCCTGCGGACCCTCATGGCGCTCATGGCGATTATCCGCCATCTGCATACGCCCATTCTCCTGCGGTGGACGGGCGTCATGTTCTACTCCAGCGACACGGTTGCCGCTTCGTTCAATCGGTTCGGCCGGACCTGCAAATGCCATCGGAGCCGCAACAGCAAACAGGGTGACGGTCAGTAGGGTGGATCTGATCATGATGATCTCCTTCTGGCGCGTCCTCACATACGTTAAACGTCGTCCAGAAAGGCTCCCGTCGCGGCAATAACAGTTGCCACTGCGCAAGACTGAACCCGATTAGCGGGCTTCTCGTTTGGCATAGTCTGAGACGGAAGCGCCCGCCTGCGGTGTGCGAGTTTCATGGCAGCTGCCTGCGCGTGGTGTTTCCTGGCCGCCCGCCAGCACCGAAAAGTCCAGATGCCGTGGAAGATACACATTGATATGCCCCAGGCCTTCCAGTCGCGAGCCCGGCTGAAAGCTGACACAGACGCGATTGCCCGTCAGGCCGGACAGGGTTCGCGCAACAGCATTCGCATCAGCTATGTAGGAATCCTCTCCATATACTATCTGCACTTCGCCATTTGCCGAACGATCCGCCTGTGAAGCGGACCGCCAGATGTGAAATCCTTCAAAGGCCGGGTCCGCATTCAAGCCATCCACAAACCGTTGAACGCTTGAGTGATATCCATCGCGCTGAGGAACCAGAAAATCGACCTGCGTATTCCCCAGAAGGCCGGAGCGGTTTTCCCCGCCAGAATGTGCCGGAATGTCTATCGCATTGGGGTGTCGCCAGTCCTGCGCCAGCGCATTGCCAGAAAGCATTAATCCAACCAGCGCCATACACGCTGCACCTGCACACTGGCTCTTGAATGATTTCACCGGCCAATATCCCTCTTCAGATCGTCAATAACCGCAGATTGAACGCCTGAACGGGGCTTTAAGGTCCAACTTTGTGCACTTCTCCTTATACAGACCATAGCCAAGGGCGGTGTTTTCGCTTATGTGCGGCGCAATACTTCCTCCCTTCCAAGGCCTGTAACTCATGTCCATGCGAAATATCGCAATCATCGCGCACGTCGACCACGGCAAGACGACCCTCGTCGACGAACTCCTGAAGCAGTCAGGCACGTTCCGTGAAAACGAGAACACTTCTGACCGTATGATGGACTCCAACGATCTGGAGAAAGAGCGCGGCATCACCATTCTCGCGAAGGCAACCTCCATTGAGTGGAATGGCAATCGCATCAACATCGTAGACACCCCAGGCCACGCCGACTTCGGTGGTGAGGTTGAGCGTATTCTGCACATGGTGGACGGCTGTATCGTTCTCGTCGACGCGGCTGAAGGCCCAATGCCTCAGACCAAATTCGTTGTTTCCAAAGCTCTTAAAGTCGGTCTGCGTCCTATCGTGGCTGTCAACAAAATCGACAAGCCAGAGCGCCGCCCGGACGAAGTGATCAACGAAGTTTTCGACCTGTTCGCAAACCTTGACGCTGATGATGATCAACTCGATTTTCCGATCCTCTACGGATCTGCGAAGAATGGCTGGATGTCGCTCGACTATAACGATCCGACAACCAACATGGACTCCCTGTTCGAGCTAGTCATGAAGCACGTTCCGGAACCACGCGTTTCTGAAGGCTCTTTCAAACTGCTGGCGACAACGCTCGCCTCTGACAACTTCCTCGGCCGTATTCTGACGGGCCGCGTGGAAGCGGGCACAGTGAAGCCAAACATGGCTGTCAAAGCGCTGAACCGTAAAGGCGAAATCGTTGAGCAGGGCCGTGTCTCCAAGGTTCTGGCATTCCGTGGCCTTGAACGCTCTCCAATCGATGAAGGCGTTGCAGGTGACATTGTTTCCATCGCCGGCCTGACCAAAGCGACGGTTGCCGACACAATCTGTGCGCTCGACGTTGATGAGCCAATGCAGGCTCAGCCAATTGACCCGCCAACCATTGCCATGACCTTCCGTGTGAACGATTCACCACTGGCGGGTACCGAAGGCTCTAAAGTGACCTCCCGTATGATCTGGGACCGTCTTTTGAAAGAAGCTGAAGGCAATGTGGCCCTGAAAGTCAGCCGCTCTACTGAAGCAGAGGCTTTTGAAGTCGCTGGCCGGGGCGAGCTTCAGCTCTCCGTTCTCATCGAGACCATGCGCCGCGAAGGCTTTGAGCTGGGTGTCTCCCGTCCGAAAGTGGTCTTCAAAGAAGACGAAAATGGCGACAAGCTTGAGCCTATCGAAGAAGTCGTGATCGACGTTGATGACGAACATTCCGGCGCTGTTGTTCAGAAACTTTCTGAGCGTAAAGCCGAAATGGTTGAAATGCGTCCATCAGGCATTGGTCGTACGCGCCTCGTCTTCCATGCACCAACGCGTGGTCTGATCGGTTATCAGGGCGAGCTTCTCTCTGATACGCGCGGTACAGCCATCATGAACCGCGTCTTCCTCGACTACCAACCGCACAAAGGCAAAATCCAGGGCCGTCACACCGGCGTTCTGATCGCTATGGAAAAAGGCGAAGCTGTTGCGTTTGCACTCTGGAACCTTGAAGACCGCGGCAAGATCATGATTGAGCCACAGGAAAAAGTGTATGGCGGCATGATTGTCGGCGAACACTCCCGTGACAACGATCTGGAAGTGAACGTCCTCAAAGGCAAAAAGCTCAGCAACGTTCGCGCCTCCGGTACGGACGAAGCGGTTCGCCTGACGCCTCCGATGAAGCTCACGCTCGAGCGTGCTCTGGCTTACATTCAGGATGATGAGCTGGTGGAAGTTACGCCGGAAAACATCCGCCTGCGTAAAGTCTATCTCGACCCGAATGAGCGCAAGCGCATGAAGAAGGTTGAGGCTGTTTGATTTAAAGAAATCGTTCCAGTGAACCGATTGCAATCAAACTGTATCTCTGCGCGCGAGAGCTGGCGCAGGCCAGCCCGTAATATTGCAAAACAAATAAAAAGCCCGGCGCGATGACCGGGCTTTTTTTGTTACGCTGCAAATCCAAAACGCGTTCTGTGCCATTCAATGAATGCAGGATGCGGCTGATGCTCAGGGCGTTTTGGACGAATGAGTTTCCCCGTCGGATTTATAATCCGTTTAACCCCATCCAGGTCATTCACTTTCCTAGAGATTAGAATCTCATCATTGGCCGAAATAGAAATTAGTCCACGATCAAACATCCAGTGAACGGTGCCCGAGAGTGCCAACCCATTATCGATTGTATCGGGCCCCTTCTCAGCAACCGGTTTGATATGCGCACCTTCGACTTCGGCGCGCCCGCCACCATTTACGAAACTCCATCCAGTCACAGCACACGTTTTATTATAAGCCATCAAGACGGAGCCCCGAAAACGAACGTCGCGCACCTTTCGATTGACCAGTTCAGCCACAATTTTACGCTCGACATCGTACTCGAACGGCGTCTGATCTTCGGCGACCCCTTTCCGTTTTGAGTCTATCTCATCGTACCGAGGAAGTTCGATTTCGATCTCTTTCCAACCCAGCTCGGCAATTTCTTGAAACGCAGAGAAAGGGATATGCCGTACAGCCTGAAGCGCAACTCCCACATTCGCCTTTCCGTCTTTGCCTGACATCGCTGGCTCTAGAAATCGCCCCAACATTTGTCGCGGCACAGGGTTCGCGAAGCCTGCATAAGTATTCGGCACATAAACAGCGTAAAAATGATCAGCTAATTTTGCGTCCGCAATAATTCGCTCGATTTGAGCAACCGCGAAAAACGCGCCGCGTGCCTCTTTGCTGACACCCGTATCTTTGACAGGGGAGAAAAACGTTACCCAATCTCCGACGCACTCTTCCATACGACGCAGATAACGTTTTGGAAAATGGTATGAGACACCGGGCTGATCGTCATATTCCGATTGCGACCCTTGAACCAAAACTGCGTTGACCATAGCCCCTCACCATAAACGCCTAACTTACAGCCTAGCGGCTCGAAAGCTGACGTAAACAAAAACCTCGGCGTCATCAGCGACTTGAACCCTCCTACGCACTTGAACAGAGTGTCGAACACTGTCCCTATTTCTATCAGGTCGGGCGAAGGTTTCGCCCGGTTTTCTGTAAGAGGGACTTTTCATGAAAAAACTGGTCTTTGCCGCTATCGCAGGCCTTAGCCTTTCTGCACTGGCGCCGCTTGCAACCGCGAGCGCACCGTCAACCGAGCAAGCGTCTTCCGGCTTCACCGATACATGCTGCACACCACAGGGCTGCACGATCTGTCTCTAGGCGCATCCAGTTGTTCAGAGGCCGACTTTTCAATTCAGCGTTTTCAGCATACTATGTACGAATGGCTATGCTGACTCATGTCTCTGCCGGATGGGAAATTCGGCCTCACAGCCGCGACGATCACACCGATATCGAACGCGTTTTTTCCGATTGTCTGTATGACTTCCCCTGGCGCGATGCGCTGAAGGAACTTGAAGCCCTTCATTACAGCTTAAGGAATGCCAGCGTTCTGGTGGCCAGCGAACCACAGGCGGGCGTTGTCGGCTTCCTCATTCTTCATGCGGGCACGCGCTATGTCTCGCATCTGTTTGTCGAAAGAGACTGGCGATTGTGCGGCATTGCTCAAGGCCTGTTACAGGTTGCACGCGGCGTTGCAGGCGGCCCACTCCAACTGGATGTGGATACGTTGAATGAGTCCGCTATCGCCACTTACCGAAAGCTTGGATGGACCGAGATGGTCGAGCATGGCCGTTTAGGTTATCGCCAGACCCGCTTTCAGGGCCCCTGAGTCGACCATACATCTATGCGCCTTGTCACTGCCATGATTATGCGTTTCCCTGCGCGCAACAAATGAGGGAATGATCATGGCGCTATATGCAGTGGATTTGCAGGGTGAATATTTTCCGATGCGGGAACAAGGCCGCTGGAAACTCTATGGCTTTGACACCGAACTGATCGTCGAAGCCGACACGCCCGAAGAAGCAGAACTCATGGCCGTTCGCATGGTCCATATGGACCCGGTCTGGGGCAATATCCGTCCACGCCCCGGTTTTCCGACCCCGCGCATTTACCCGGAAGGCGTATATGAGTGCGAAGAAGAGCCGACAGACCTGCCCGAATACGAATTATTCCGTATGCGGAAATAGGCTTTAGCTGGCCCCGCCCAGCGCCTTCAACAAAGCGATGTACGCAAACAGTGCATCACGGCGGGCTTCTGTTAGCTGGCGCTCAACATCGATCTGGTCACGTTCCGTTTCGGTGACCTGAAGAACCGTTCCTGTTCCGCCTTCATAGCGACCCCGCGCATATCCGTTCAGGCGCTCCGCAGATGCCAGGACGGCTTCAAGATTCGACACGAGCTGAAGCGTTTCGCCATACCGGACTGCGGCGCTCTCAACGTCATTTACCGCTGTCAAAACCGCCTCAGCATAGGCAAGCTCGGCCTGTTGCAATCGGGCCTCCCCAACCGCTTCACTGGCCGCCTGACGCCCTCCATCCCAAAGGGACCAGCTCGCCATCGCCGCCAGATTTACTGCCAGGCTTTCGGGTGATAGAAACTCTGATATGTCGGTAGTTTCAGGGCCTACAGATCCAATGAGACTAAAACTCGGATATGTATCCAGCCGGGTCAGATCGAGCTGACGCGCGGTCAGTGCGTACTGGCGCTCAGCTGACCTCACATCGGCCCGATGCGCCAGAACATCTGAAGGCATGCCAGACAATGCGGCCTGCGGGCTATCAGGCAGAGACGCCTCCGGCAAACTTTCGAGTGTCAAATCATACGGGGTTTGCCCCGTCAGAATAGCGATCTGATTTCGCGCCAGGCGTTCCCGCATATTCAGGGAGGGTTCTGATACCGCCGTCTGAAGACGACGCAATTCGGCTTGTTCGACTTCTATATCGGAGGCTTCGCCATGCTCACGGCGCTGGGCAACCATTTCCAGAATGTCGCGCTGGCGGTCCAGATTGGCATGCAACAGCGCGCGTTCAGCGCGGACAGACTGTAACTCAACCCATGCCCGGACAAGTTCCGCCGTCAGGCTGATCTGCGCATCGCGAAGACTTTCTTCTTGGAGCGAAATCTGAGCGAGCGATGCATCTTCGCGAAGGCTTTGACGGCCAAAGAGGTCAATCTCCCAGCTCGCATCAAATCCAGCTGAATACAGCATTTGTTCTGCGGAATAGCCCGGAATCGCCCCGATGGGCAGCTGCCCTGTTTCCGACATACGCACAGCCGAGGCCTGACCTCGCGCAGACACGGCCGGGCGCGCACCGGCCTCAGTCAGGGTCAATGCACTGCGCGCCTCAAGAACGCTTGCGCGCATTTGCGCCAGTGACAAATTTTGGGCCAGCGCCTCTTCGACCAAGGCATTCAGCGTTTCGTCATTAAACACATACCACCACGGACTGGCTGACCGCTCAGCGCGCGCAGACAGGCCATATTCAGTCATGGCGTCGGACCAGCTCATCTCGGGCGCAGGCGTCAGCTCCGCCGTCCGGTCCGGCGGCGTGATACACCCCGCCAAAGCGAAGGCGGAGGCACTGAGGGCGAAGATCTTAAGAAATCTGGTCGTCATATCAGTCGAGTGTCCTGCGATAACGCGACATGGCGATCGCCATGACAACAATCACGAAAGCGAGCATGGCAAGCATCTGAATGTAGAGTTCACCCAGGCTTGCGCCCTTCAGCATCACCCCGCGTACAATGCGCAGGAAATGCGTGAGCGGCATGACCTCACCAATCATCTGCGCCCATTCAGGCATGCCCCGGAACGGGAACATGAAGCCGGACAACAAAATGGATGGCAGGAAGAAGAAAAAGGTCAGCTGCATGGCCTGCATCTGGGATTGAGCCAGAGTCGAAAAGGTAAAACCGAGCGCCAAGTTTGCCAGCATAAACACACCAACACCCAGCAACAGCACAAAGAGATTCCCAACGAACGGCACGCCAAAAATGAAGTGAGCCGCCATAAGGATTACAAAGACCTGCCCCGCCCCGACGCCCACATAAGGGAAGATCTTCCCAAGCATCACCTCGACCGGCTTGGCCGGCATGGCGAGAAGATTCTCCATCGTGCCCTGTTCAACTTCGCGGGTCATTGCCATGCCTGTGATCATCACCAGTGTCATGGTGAGAATGACGCCCAGAAGTCCCGGTACGATATTGTACTGCGTGCGCCCCTCCGGATTGTAGAGCCGTTGTACACGTAGATCGAAAGGCGGTGGCCCCTGTGCGAGATATGACAATGAACCATTCAACTCATCGGCCAGCGCCGAGGCAATGATCGTTTGCGCCGAGCTCACTGCGCCCGATGCCGCGGCCGGGTCAGACGCATCTGCTTCGATCAGAAGCTCCGGGCGTTCGCCTCGAATAAGGCGCTCCGTAAATCCGGTCGGGATGGTCACAACAAAGGCCACGTCGCCGCGTGCAAGCAGGGTCTGGCTTTCATCCGGGTCCTCAGTCTGAAGAATGAAGTCGTAATATCCGGAATTTTCCATCGCATGGATGATGGTGCGAACGATCGGCGTCTGCTCTTCCGCGACAACGGCCGCAGGCAGATTTTTAGGGTCCATATTGATAGCATAGCCAAACAGAATGAGCTGCATGATCGGCACGCCAAACATCATAGCGAAAGTCAGCCTGTCCCGACGCATCTGCGTCAGCTCTTTCATCATCACAGCCCATATGCGGAAGAATGCACCCATCAGCCATGATCCCTCTGGTCTACGCCCGCACGTGCCATCAGCGCGATAAACGCGTCCTCAAGGCTTGGGCGAACTTCATGCCATTCCACATCCGGTCGCTGGAAATGTGAGATTGTGTCGCGAAGACGCGCCTCATCCGTGCCGGACACATGCAAGGCAGAGCCGAAATAGGCGACATGCTCTGCGCCATCCTGACCTTCGATCTCGGACGACAAGTCACGGACCGCATCACCCTCCGCGCGCCATGTCACCAGACCAGACCGGTCAATGATGTTCTGGACGCGGCCCTCGGTGACCTTCTGCCCATTGGCAAGGTACACAATCCGATCGCAGCGTTCTGCCTCATCCATGTAGTGGGTAGAGACAAGAACGGTCATGCCATTGCGGGAGAGATGGTGAATCTCATCCCAGAAATCCCGGCGCGCCTGTGGGTCGACACCTGCTGTGGGTTCATCAAGCAAAAGCAGATCCGGACCATGCATGGTGACCGCAGCCAGAGCGAGGCGCTGTTTCCACCCGCCAGACAAAGCACCGGCGAGCTGGCGTTGACGATGGGCAAGCCCCAGCCCTTCAAGCGTTTCGTCCACGACACGCTTCATTTTAGGCAATTGATAGAGCCGCGCGACGAACTCCAGATTTTCGCGAATTGTCAGGTCTGACCAGAAAGAGAATTTCTGGGTCATATATCCGGTCTTCAACTTGATGCGGGAGGCATCCTTCTTGATGTCATACCCAAGACAGGAGCCTTCACCCTCACTGATTTTCAGAAGCCCGCAAATCATTCGAATGGTGGTGGTTTTCCCGGACCCGTTCGGGCCAAGAAATCCCCACACCTTTCCGCGCGGCATCTGTATATCGACACCATTGACCGCGGCCTTGTCGCCGAAGCGTTTCACCAGGCCGCGCACATCAATGGCAAGATCGCTATCGCCAGACATGATCGCTACCAATCCACATCCACCGGAAGCCCGGGACGAAGGTTTGAACCAGCAGGCAGACGCGCCTCAACTTCAAACACCAGCTTGTCGCGCTCATCCGCCGAATAGATCACCGGAGGGGTAAATTCCGCATCCGAAGCAATTCTGGAAATAACAGCCATTACAGGCCCGCTCCCATCAGAGCTGACACTAATTTCTTTGCCCATAAAGAACTGAGGCAGCTCCGCTTGCGGCACAAAGAAACGAACAGTCAGTCCGTCATCCGGCAACACGGCCAGCACGGGCGTTCCGGCATTCACAAACTCACCCGGGTCCTGAAAAACTTCCTCTACCCGGCCGGCAGAGCGTGCAAAAACCTGTCGATCATTCACGCGTATCTGCGCTGTCGCACGCGCCGCTTCCGCCGCTTGCGCTGCAGCAAGGCTCGCTTCCTGAACGCCATCTCTTGCAGGCAGACGCGCACTGGCGATTGCTTCTTCTGCAGCCTCGACACCCGCTTGAGCACGCTCCACACTGGTTATCAGTTGATCTCCGCGTGAGCGTGGTTCCAGGCCCTGTTCGACGAGCGGCAAAACGCGATCACGTTCACTAACTGCGTTCGCCAAAGCGGCTTCAGCATCGGCAAGTTGCGCCTGAAGTTGTCTGATCTCTGGTGCCCGCGCGCCTGTCTCGGTATTGCGCGCTTCTGCATAAGCCTGTGCAACACGGCTTTCCGCTTCTGCCAAAGCTGCAAGCTGAGTTTCATCATCCAGTTCAAACAGAAGATCACCCGGCTCGATCAGATCGCCCTCATTTACAAGGCGGCTCACCACCCATCCCGACTGCGGCGAGGCGATATAAATCCAGTCAGCCTCCACATACCCGATATGCCCAGCATCCTCGGGCTCTGAACAAGAGGTGAGCAACAAGGCAGGCGCCAGCAAAAATCCAGACAGAAGAGCGCGTTTAAGAGGCATGTAAATCTCCGCTCGGGGACAAGGCTCTGATCATGTAGAGCGCGTGAATTTTGAACATTCTTGAGACATCGAACTGCGCCTCAGCATCGGATTCGAAGAGGATCCTCCACATGCCATTCATCGGCATGGGTGAAAGGATGAGGCGCGCCGTCAGGTCTGCATCTATCAGCTGAATTTCGCCGCGCGCTTCTGCCCGCTCGAGAAATGTGCGGACTGCACAAATCACGCGATCCAGAACCGTCTCACGAAATTCCCGCATCAGCTTGGGGTGACCACCACTTTCGCCAATCATCACTTTAAGCATTTTGGGCATAGGCGAATTGAGAATAACGGTGGGCAGGAACTCTGCGAACTGGTTCATCGCCTCTTCAAAGCTCAGATCACGGCCGAAGAAGGCATCAATATAGTCGAGCTTCGGCGACGAAATTTCACGCAGCAACTCTGTGAACAGCGCGTCCTTGTTTTTGAAATAGAGATACACAGCCGCCTTTGAGAGCCCGGCTCGGCGCGCAATGTCGTCCATTCGGGCCGCCGCAAAGCCCTTCTCATAGAATTCATCAAGTGACGCCATCAGTATGGAAAGGCGGCGCTCATCCTTGGCTTCATCTGTACGGGCTCGTTGCATCTGACTTCCATAAATAACTAACCAGTCAGTTAGTTAATACGATAAAGCAGTCTCGTCAAACTGTTTTTCTATTTTTAATGGAGCCTAATAATCGCGCTCGCCAAACAGGGCTGAGCCGACACGCACATGCGTCGCGCCATAGAGAATGGCCGTCTCAAAATCGCCGCTCATACCCATGGAGAGCTGCTTAAGGTCATATCGAGCAGCAAGCTTTGCGAGCAGAGCAAAATGGGGGCCCGGAGGCTCCTCTGCAGGCGGAATAGCCATCAGGCCAACCGGGCTGATACCAAAATCAGGACAAGTTTCAGTGAGAAACGCCTCAAGCTCGCCCGGCAGAACACCGGCTTTTTGCGGCTCTTCGCCCGTATTCACCTGAACCAGAATTTCAGGACTTTTGCCGAGCTTCTGAATAGCATCCGCCAGCGTACGCGCGAGCTTCGGGCGATCCAACACGTCGATTGTATCGAACAGCGCGACCGCATCTTCAGACTTGTTAGATTGGAGCGGCCCGATAAGGCGAAGCTTCAGGTCTGGATATTTTTCACGACGTGTCGCCCAGCGCTCCTGCGCTTCCTGCACGCGGTTTTCGCCGAAAATCCGCACACCCGCCGCCAGCGCCGCTTCGATGCGCTCATCAGGCTGGCGTTTTGAAACGGCGACCAGTTCCGGGCGGGTCTCACGCTCAGCCTTTTGACAGGCTTTCAGAATGCGGTCTTCTATCTCGGCGAGGTTTTCAGCAAAGCTCATGGGGCACTTTCAGAACATGTCAGGTCGTTCAAAATATAGAATGCTGTCTGCCGTGCGCGAAGCGTCTCGTCAAATGCCTTCGCCCTGGCCGGGCGCATTCTTTCTGACAGACCCAAACCGCGTGTCAGACCCGATTGCTCCGACAGAAACACTGCCCGCTGGCACGGGTGTCATTTATCGGCATTTCGGCGCATCTGATAAAGTCGAAACCGGCCGCGCGCTGAGACACGCCTGCAATAAGCGCGGCATCCCCCTTCTCATCGCGAATGACCCCATGCTCGCCAAACACATCAAAGCGGACGGCGTGCACTGGCCTGAAGCGCGGGCCAGTGAGGCGCGCAAATGGCAAGGGCAGTTTCTGTTTCAGACCCAATCTGCCCATTCGCCTCGCGCTTTGCGTGAAGCCGTTTGCGAGGCTGTCCTTTATTCAGCGATTTTCCCATCCAATAGTCCAAGCGCCGGACCGGCCCTCGGCCCGATAAAATTTCGAACGCTTTGCCACCAGAGCAACGCCCTGATTTATGGCCTTGGCGGTATTAATGGAAACACAGCCTCCGCCATTAGCAATGCATCCGGCCTCGCCGGGATTGAGGGTTTTCTGTAACGGCAGAGTTGTATTCTCAACCGGGCAGCCTTAGAGCTCCTTCGTTTTCTAAAAAGGGGATGCGCCATGAAAAAGAAATCCACACCGATCAAATCTGACTTTGAAGCCATGAAGCTCAGCGATGATAAATGGGCAGAATACAAAGCAGCTAAAAAACAGACCGCGAAAAAACGCATGGGCGCGAAAGGCGCTAAGAACTTCTCCCGCAAGCTGGAAGCCAAGCGTAAAAAGTTTCTGGGTGGCGGCGCGTAAGCGCTTTGATCATCTGATCTGTTCGGAGTCCCGGCCTTTCTTAAAGGTCGGGATTTTTAATGGCTCAAGCCAGGCGCAGCGATTGTTTTCGAAGACTGATCGGACCGGCTTTGTATCAGCCAGATCGTCAAATGCCCCTACAGCGACACCCATACCGTCCGGATGACGCTCGGTCGTCCAGTAAAGCGTGGTCGCACAATTCGGGCAGAAGAACTGGATGAAATCCGCGCCAGAAGCGGCCTTGCGGATAAAACGGCGGGATACACCCGCAATCGTGACGGCAGAGCGGGAATAATAGGCCCCAAGGCCAAACGCACTGCCGCTACGTTTCTGACAGTCTGTGCAGTGACATTGCACAATACTGTCCGGCGCCCCATCGCAATGGGCCTTTAACTGACCGCAGCCACAGGACGCCGTAAACACTGACTATTCGTCGTCAGATGGGTCAGGCACGCCAACTGCGTGGAAGCCTGCATCAACGTGCAGAACTTCGCCCGCAATGGACTGACCAATATCAGACAGAAGATAAAGCGCTGCGCCCGCAACACCTTCCATCTTCGTGTCTTCTTTCAGAAGTGACCATTCACGGCCCGTACCCATGAGGGATTTACCGCCGCGAATACCCGCCAGAGACAGGGTACGCATAGCGCCAGCAGAAATCGCATTCACACGAATGCCCTGCTTACCAAGGTCACGTGCTGCATAGCGTGTAGACGCTTCCAGAGCCGCCTTCGCAACGCCCATCACGTTATAGGAAGGAACCGTACGTTCTGCGCCGAGGTAAGTCAGGCATATGATAGAACCACCCGGATCCATCATCTCAGATGCACGACGTGAGCAATCGATGAAGGAATAAACAGAGATATCCATAGCGCGGCGGAAACCCTCACGAGAGGTATTCGCAACCATGGAGCCCATCAATTCTTCCTTGCCCGCGAAAGCGATCGCGTGGACGAGGAAGTCGATCTTGCCCCATTTTTCTTTCACCGCACCGAAAGCCGCATCCATGCTGGCATCATCGGTCACGTCTGCAGGGATCATGAAGTCCATACCAATGGATTCGACGAGCGGGCGCACGCGGCGCTCCAGGCTTTCGCCCTGGTAGGTGAAGGCGATTTCAGCCCCCTGCGCAGCGAGCTGCTTTGCAATACCCCAGGCAATAGAGTTCTGATTTGCGACACCCATGACGATGCCGCGCTTACCGGCCATCAGATTGCCTTCCGGCATATTCCAGTCAGACATGTGTCCTCCAAGACGTAATGTTGAACACGTTGGCTATGCCCGCGCGCTTGAGACGTCAAGTAAGCTAAAGCCCGTCAGGACGCCAAATTCAGGTGATAATAGGTATTGAAATCAGACACAGCATAGTCTGCAAACGCCTCCCCCTTCTTAAAACCGAAGGAGAGATAGAGCCCAAGCGCCGGGCGATACTCTTCTGTTGTTCCGGTTTCCAGGCTGACGCTTTTATATCCGCCAGACTTTGCCATTCCGATCAGCGTTTCCAGCACTTTGCGCGCAACGCCTTTACGAAGATGGTCCGGATGCGTGCGCATGGACTTTACCTCGCACTGCTCATCGCTGAGATGTTTAAGCGCGCCCATGCCGACAAGGTCGTCGTCCTGCCAGATGGTGATGAACTCAATCTCAGGCACCTGCAGCTTTGACAAATCCAGCACATAAGCGAGCTCTGGCGGTGAATTGGCAAAGGCCTCAGCCACATGAAACTCTAAGAGCGAGATCACCTGCGGATCAGAAAAATCGCCGGGCCGGACCTCAAACTCAGGTGCCACGCGTGTCCCCATAGAGGTGAATATGCAGCCGGTCTGTGAAGTTCATCCCATGGCGCAGGCATTCTTCGGTCAGCCATTTGCTTCGCGTACGCACCTCCTCAGAGGACCGTCCAAGCGGCATCAGATAGACACGCTCATGCGGGATACGGAACTGACGCGTCAGAGACAGCACTTCATCCAGATCATCCGGCGTCGCGATTACGAATTTGAACCAGCTCTGTGGAAGCTGAGCATAGACGGCCAATGACACGGGGTTCAGCGCAGTTCTGGCTTCATTTCCCGAATGCGACAGCTTGGGCGACACATTGAACTGATTGACCAGCGGGACAAGGTCAGCAGGCGGCGCGATAGACCCGTTGGTCTCGATCTCCACCCAGACAGGCCCGCTTTCATTCTTGATGGCGGTAATCATTGCCGCCAGCTTGCCCTTTTGGAGCATGGGCTCGCCGCCCGTAATCACGATGCCAGAGGGCTGAGATTTCGCGACCTCAGCCGCAATCTCTTCAAAGCTACGCGAGAGACGTTCCTCAGTCGGAACGAATTTCACGTCGTCTTCGTGAGGAAATGGGGTGCCTTCGAAGTTCCAGGTGTAGGCGGTATCGCACCATTTGCAGTGCAGATTACAGCCCGACAGGCGCACAAAAGTGCGGGGCGCGCCAAGGCTCGCCCCTTCACCCTGAATCGAAGAAAAGATTTCCGGATTGCCGTGATCGTCAACCGCAAGCCAGAGTGTATCCTGGCTCATAACAGGTCTCAGTCTTTGTTCGGCTGGAACAGACCGACGCGCATATCGTCAGCCGTGTAGATCAGCTTATCGTCAGCATAAAGACGACCGTCTGCAACGCCAAGCACAAGGCGGCCACGCTTCACGCGCTTCAATTCCATCTCATAGCGAACAAGCTTCACATCAGGGGTAACCTGACCGGTGAATTTCACATTGCCCACGCCAAGAGCGCGACCTTTGCCCGGAGAACCGCTCCAGCCAAGCCAGAAGCCAACATTCTGCCACAGCGCATCAAGGCCAAGACAGCCAGGCATAACCGGGTCGCCAATGAAGTGACACTGGAAGAACCAGAGGCTTGGATCGATGTCGAGTTCGGCAACCATATTGCCTTTGCCATGCGGACCACCATCCATGGTGATTTCGGATATGCGGTCCATCATGAGCATTGGAGGCGCTGGCAGCTGAGCATTGCCCTCACCAAAGAGACCGGTTTTACCGCTCTCAATAAGCTCTTCGCGCGTATAAGAAGATTTTCTTGTAAATGTCTCAGCCACTTGGAATTCCTTACCGTCGGTTCTGCCGATCTGAAGCCTGCCAGAAACGTCAAACCGCCTGTAAGGTCAACCCATGGGCTGAGTGAGACACATCGCCATGCCTCAATTTATGGCAGATACACCGAGCAAGAGCTCTTCAGATTCAGAAGACCCGGAAGATGGTACAGAAAAATCAATAACTTCCGGCGCGGTACCCGGTGCGCCCCAGAGAAATTCTTTATCAGCCCAGCCGCGGCGATGGTTAATGTAAATCTCGCACATCGTCTCTTCACAGCCGATAAGCGTTGCAATTGCGCCTGTTTCCATACGCGCAACAATACGCGAGTCTGCGTTGGACGAGCGGTGCAGAGTCACCAGCTCATCGCCATAAATCATAACGCTCGGCTGGCCACCCAGCGTACGCTCATGCATCCAGACTTCATCACCGGACGGGTCGCGCACCATACGCCAGTCATGCGTTTCACGGATCACCATGACCGGAAGGCCGCGGCGCTCATATCGCCATGCGACAGGGTATTCCAGACCCGGTCCCGCACGCCCATGAACAGCTGCGTATTTCAGCGATTCAAAGCGCGGAACAGGCAGCCCTGAGAACGCAGAAATCCGAACCATCTGGTCGGTGACAGGGCCTTGGGCGGATTGTGCAAATGCCGGCGCGCTTAGCAGTAGAGTCGCGACGACCAGGCTTTTCAGCTTCGCAAACATTGGTTAATTCCCGAGGATAAATTCCCGGAAATTCTTTACCTATCTTGGTGAATAAGCCGTAAATAAGATTAAACAAAACCTTGCCATCGCAGACTCGGATTGGCCTTCTGGCTCTGGTTTGCTATGGCAGAGAAAACAACATGATGGGGACGCGATGTCATCGCAGAAAATAAAAGTCGTAGTCACAAGGCGTTTGCCGAGCGTTGTTGAACTCCGCCTCAAGGAATTGTTCGACACAACCCTCAACGAATCAGACCACCCAATGTCGCAAAACGAGCTGTCCGCAGCGGTTGCTGAGGCTGACGTTCTGGTGCCAACCGTGACCGACAAAATTGATGGCCGGGTTCTGGCTCACGCCGGGGACAATCTTCGATTAATCGCTCAGTTTGGTGCGGGCGTAGACAATATTGATGTTCAAAGCGCTATCCAGCGCGGCATTACCGTCACCAACACACCGGGCGTTCTGACAGATGACACAGCCGACATGACGATGGCGCTGCTTCTGTCTGTTCCGCGCCGCATGATGGAAGGCGCCAAAGCCATTGAGAATGACGAGTTCAAAGGCTGGACACCCACATGGATGATGGGTCGCCGCATCTCAGGCAAGCGCCTCGGCATTATCGGCATGGGCCGTATTGGCCAGGCTGTTGCCCGCCGCGCCAAAGCCTTTGGCATGCAAATCCATTATCACAACCGTACACAGGTCAGCCCACAGATCGAAGAATCGCTCGGCGCGACCTATTGGGATAGCCTCGACCAGATGCTGGCTCGCATGGACTTTGTATCCGTAAACTGCCCGCACACGCCTGCGACCTATCACCTTCTAAACTCCCGCCGACTGGAGCTGATGCAGCCTCACGCCTTCATCGTGAATACATCACGTGGCGAGGTCATCAACGAAGCGGCGCTGGCGCGTGCACTGGAAGAAGGCAAAATTGCTGGCGCGGGTCTCGACGTTTTCGAGCACGAACCAGCGATCAACCCGAAGCTTAAAGTTCTGAAGAATGTCGTGCTTCTGCCTCACCTCGGCTCAGCGACTGAAGAAGGCCGCACGGAAATGGGTGAGAAGGTACTGATCAACATCAAAACTTTTGTCGACGGCCATAAGCCACCGGATCGGGTCATTCCATCCATGCTGTAAGGCTGACTTATTCTGCCAATTCAAATTCAGAACCCGTAGCCTCTGGCTGCGGGTTTTCTGTTTCTGCGAATACGCCATCCAGAAACGCTCGCAGGTCAGACAGGGACGCCGCCATGGCTTCTTCCTGTGGCAAATGCCCGATACCGTCATAAACGATCAGCTCAGCATTCGGGATAAACTCGATAAAGGTTTCACTGTGCGCGAGCGGAACGATCTGGTCGTCTGCGCCATGCAAGACCAACACAGACAATGACAACGCCGACAAGCTACCTTCAGCCTCTTCATTCGTCAGATCATCGCGCGATGCCAGCTCGATCAACGCACCGCGATGTCCAGGCGCACGGCTATAGTCCGCATACTGATCAATTAAGTCATCTGTGACGAAGGACTGGTCCGAAAAGGCCGATTCCATCCCTGATTTCACAAACGGTCTCGGGTTCAGTGACCGGAGAAAAGGCGCGACCATCGGATTAGAAAGCGTATCAAAAAGCGCTGGTCGCTTATGCTCAATTCCAATGCCGTCCGGCAAGCCAGCCGCATCGACAAGCACCAGTCCGGAAAGGGCTTCAGGGTGCTCAACGGCATATTCCCACGCCACATGACCGCCCATAGACGAGCCAGCAAGCACGAACTCTTCCAGTTCAAGCTGCCCAGCCATATCGGAAACGAAACGAACCATTCCGCCCGTCGTCAGATTAGTGGTCTGAAGAACACGCGTCAGGCCATGCCCCGGCAGATCCACACGTACCACGCGATAGTCATCGGCCAGACTGTCAGCCCAGCCATCCCAGGTATCGAGCGAAGAGGCAAAACCGTGCAAAAGGAGGATAGCGGGCGCGCCCTCCGGTCCTTCATCCTTGAAATGTACTTTGAGGCCGTTGGGCAGGGTCAGAAACTGAGACGCGTCACTGACATATTCCGGTTCAAGTTCAGCGTAGGGGATATCCGCGCGACGCATGGCAAGCCAGCCCGCTGCGAGTGCTGCACACAGCACCAGAACCACTACAGAAACCTTACGAAACATAACACCGCCCGACTATGTCATGAAACTGTCACGACAAATGCACAGCGGGCCGGTCTATGCAAGGCTGAGACGGAGCGCAAGCCGTATCAGGGGTTACAAACAGGGCAGGATGGGTCCTGAGGCAGTTTAACTGTGCGAAACGCACCGCCCAGACCATCCATAATGGTCAGACGACCAAATAAATTCTTCTGTTCGCCAATCAGATAGCGCGTGGCCAGCAAAGCCTGATGGCTCGCCACCAGATGTGTGATTGCTCCAACAACGCCCAGATCCTTGCAGTTTCCTGCATCCGGAGGCTCTGCCGGAACAAAGCACTGATAACATGGGCAGCTGGCCTCAGAAGGGTCATTCACGGCCAGAACCTGCCCCGTCCAGCCCGCGACCGCGCCTGAAATCAACGGGATGCCCTCAGCGCGGCTGGCCGCATTCAGTGCAAAGCGCGTCTCGAAATTGTCCGAACCGTCCAGAATAAGGTCCACCTCAGGCAAGCCGGTTTCGGAGGTCCATCTGTCCTGAACCGCATCAATCTGGGTGTCGGCGTTCAACGTGCTGAGGCTTCGGAAAAGCGCTCCGACTTTGGTGTCGCCGACATCGCGCTTTGAAAACTGCGTCTGGCGCTGAAGATTGGACAGCTCGACCCGGTCTTTATCAAACACGGTGATCCGACCAATGCCCGTCGCCGTGAGAATTCGCGCCGCGACACCGCCCAACGCGCCCGCACCCACAATCATCACATGGGAATTGAGAAGTTTTTGCTGGCCAGGACCGCCGATTTCTTTCACGAGGAAATGGCGCTTATAGCGTTCAATCTGATCAGGTGTCATGCTGTGTCCGGATAGGTTGCTCGCCATGTTGTGCGCCTTTGGTCCATCCGTATCAAGATGAAGGAGAGCGAATTGTCGGAAACTGCCAGCTCTGCACCCCTGAAATGGATTAGCGGAGAAGAGCGCTCGCCTACCGGCAATGTGTTCCTGACCGGCCGCGCTGGCACGGGCAAGACAACGCTTTTGCGCAAATATCTGTTCGATGCAGGCGAGCAGGCCATCGTTCTGGCCCCAACCGGCATTGCCGCAATGAATGCCGGTGGCCAGACCATCCACTCCTTCTTCAAATTCCCGCCGCGTCTGCTGGATGACACCGATATTAAGCGCCTGCGCAATGCGCGGCTGATCAAAAAGCTCGACACCATTATCATTGATGAGATTTCCATGGTCCGCGCCGACATGCTGGACGCGATCAATAAATCTCTTCAGCTAAACCGCGGCTCCAAAAAGCCATTTGGCGGCGTGCGCATGGTGCTGTCTGGCGACCTGCACCAATTGCCGCCCGTGGTGTCCCGCGATGAAGAAGAAATTCTTCTGGAACGCTATGGCAATCCATATTTCTTTCAGGCCGAGGCCTTTAAGACTGGTGCATTCGCGCTCGTCGCGCTGAAGCATGTTTACCGCCAGAGCGACCCGGCCTTCCTGAAACTCCTCAATGGTCTTCGCCGCGCGCGGCTTGATGAAGACGACGTTGAGGTTCTGAACAGCCGGGTATCCGGGCGCTCCGCCATTGAAGCCAGCGCGACCCATATCGTACTCACGCCAAACAATGCGGCCGCCTTCCGCATCAACCAGGCGCGCCTGAATGCACTGGATGGCGACGCCTATATTTTTCCGGCCAAGGTCGAAGGCCAGTTTGACGAAAAAACCCACCCGACCGAAAGCGAACTGGAGCTGAAACAGGGCGCGCGGGTGATGACCATCAAGAACGACTCTGAAGGCCGGTATGTGAACGGCTCAATCGGCACGGTGGAAGGTTTTGAGGACGATGCGGTGCTCGTCAAAATCGACGGTGAAACCTGTAAGATCGAGCCTGCGACCTGGGAGAAATATCGCTATGAACTGGACCGCGAGAACGACAAGGTCGACCGGTCAGTCGTTGGCTCTTTCAAGCAATTGCCACTGCGACTTGCCTATGCCGTGACAGTTCACAAATCGCAGGGGCTGACGCTGGAAAAGGTCTATATCGACTTTGACCACGGCATGTTCGCACACGGTCAGGCCTATGTGGCTTTCTCTCGCGCGACCACGCTGGAAGGTCTGGACCTTTCGCGCATGCTTCGCCCATCTGATCTGGTGTTTGACCGACGCGCTTTCGATTTTGGGGAACTGGAAGTCGTGGAAGACACCGAAACCCATTTGATTGCGGGCTTCCAGCCAAGAGAAAACGAATTGTTTTAAACCTCACAACGAAAAGCCCTTTTGAGCCAAGCCAAAAGGGCTTTGTCTGAAAGGCGCTTTTCGTACTGGTCACATTACGAAAGCAAATCCGGCGACGATAATGAGGAAAATAGCTGCGGTCAGAGGTACTGCTGCTACAAAGCTCAACACTTCGCGCTGTGTGTCCTTAGTCATTTAGGGCTCCTGAATTTACATCCGGCGGAGAACCCCGTCATTAAACATGTTTACCACGTTTCAGACACATTGCCAATAAACAGATTTGCGAACGTTCAGCGCGGGTTGCCCCACTGATCCGTCAGGCCTTCAGCGCCTTGATCAGCAGATCCATTACCCCATCAAACTCGCGTTGCAGCTTTTCCATGCTGAGCTGCGTCCAGAGCTGAGGATATTCAAACTTCATCAGCGCGGTCTGGAGCATCTCTGCGGTGAAGTTACAATTGTCGAGCGGCGCGATCTCGCCGCGCTCAATGCCCTGCTCCAGAAGCTCGACAATATAAATACGCTCCTGTGCGAATTGTTCATTCGCAAAGCCTGGCCGCTCACTGCCCAGAACCTCTGCAAGCTCCAGTTTTTTCGGGTCTTCTTCCAGAAGATGATAGGTTCTGTCTAACCTGCTCTGAAAGAATTCGCGCACGCGGTCTAGTGCGCTTTCATCTGATCGGCGCACAATTTCCGAGAACGCCTGAAAGATGGTCTGATTGAACTTGCGCGCCATCGCTTCGGCAATATCCAGCTTGGACTTGAAGAAACGATAGATATTTCCCGCCGACATATCGCAGTCTTTTGCAATCTCAGCCATTGTCGTTTTACCATATCCATAGTGTAGGATACGGGTCATGGCCGCGCTTAAAATCGCATCACGTGAATCAGACTGTTCAGGCATGGCGCTGACCATAGAACGATTGAATGAATCATCAATCATTTATTCAGACAACATACAGGGCGAAGCATGACCTTTAATCGAATTGGTGTACTGGGTGCCGGTGCATGGGGCACTGCATTGGCCTATACGGCTCAGGCTGCAGGTCGTGATGTACTGATCTGGTCTCGCGAAGGCGAAGTTGCTGACGCGCTGTCTTCGGGCAAGGGCAATCCGGTATTTCTGCCAGAGGTCGACCTTCCGGCTATTCCAGCCACATCTGATCTGGCTGCTCTGAAAGATGTTGATGCCATTCTTGCCGTCGTCCCGGCACAGTTCGCACGATCGGTATTTACCCAACTCAATGGACTTATTCCTGACGACATGCCGTTTGCGCTGTGCGCCAAAGGTGTGGAACATGGCTCATTGAAGCTTATGGCCGAAGTCCTCAGCGAAACCCGCCCGCAAGCGCCTGTTGCCGTCCTGTCCGGCCCATCTTTCGCAAAAGACGTCGCAGCGGGCCTGCCGACGGCTGTCACCCTCGCCTGCGAAGATGAAGCGCTTGGCCATCGTTGGATGGAGAGCATTGGCCGCCCTGAATTCCGCCCTTATTACAGCCCGGATCTTATCGGCGCTGAAATCGGCGGCGCGGTGAAAAACGTTCTAGCCATTGCCTGCGGCGCAGTTGAAGGCCTACAGCTCGGCAAATCAGCGCATGCGGCACTTATTTCGCGCGGGTTCGCTGAAATGGTACGCCTTGGCACCGCCATGGGCGCGCAGGCAGAAACTCTTGCCGGGCTGTGCGGACTCGGCGACCTGGTTCTGACCTGCTCCTCACCGCAATCACGAAATATGAGCTTTGGCAAAGCCCTCGGCGAAGGCAAAAGCCCGAGCGAAATTCTGGCAAGCCGCAAGGCCGTCACCGAAGGTGTCGCGACTGCTCCGGGCGTTGTCTCACTTGCGAAAAGCTATGGCATTGAAATGCCAATCTGCGAGGCGGTGGCCGATATTCTGGCAGAAAAGCTTACGCTCAAAGAAGCCATGGCCTCACTCATTGAGCGCCCATTTACGTCAGAGCAAACCGGCTAATGCAGGCCACGCCTGACATAACACGCTCGGTTACACTGGGCGCTGTCCGCCTGCTGGAACAGATGTCGCTGGCCTGCGTCACAGAAATGCGGCTCGCCAATGGACGGCGCTCTGACATTATGGGCGTAACCGAGAAAGGCGAGCTCTGGATTGTGGAGGTCAAATCCTGTCGGGCGGACTTCGAATCCGATGGCAAATGGCATGAATATCGCCCGTTCTGCGACAAGTTCTTCTTCGCCGTGAATGAGGCCTTCCCGACAGAGCTTTTGCCTCTGGATGCTGGTCTGATCATCGCGGACCAGTTTGGCGGCGCGCTGATACGCCCGGCGCCAGAGCACAAACTAGCTGCTGCCCGCCGCAAAGCCCTGACGCTGAAATTCGCACGCACCGCCGCGCAGCGCTTTTCTGCTTCACAATTTCTGTCCGCGCATCAGGGCGACCTTCTGAATAGCTGACAAGCGGAACGAAATCGTCCAAGGTCCGCACAAGGCGGACTTCGGGGACAATATGCTAAAACCACCATCCACTTCACGTGACATCATGCCGGACCTGCTTCGGGCCTGGGCACTTATCGGCATCGCACTTGTGAATGTTGAAATGTTTTCCTCCAGCCTGATGACAGGATACACGCACGAACAGATGACAACGGGCATAGACCGCATCGCTGTCAGCCTCGTCGTCGGCCTGTTTGCGATGAAATCCTATTCGCTGTTTTCGATGATGTTTGGTGCGGGTCTGGGCTATCAAATGGCCTCGGCAGTTCGCACAGGCGACGCGTTTGGCGGGCGCTATTTCCGACGCATGAGCGGGCTTTTAATCCTCGGCCTTCTGCATTATATTTTCTTTTTCCTAGGCGACATTCTCATCATCTACTCCATTCTGGGGAGTATAATTTTCCTGTGCCGCAATCTGTCCGGTCGCGCGCTCATTCGTTGGGGCATTGTCCTCATCGCGTTTCAGACGTGCCTTATACTTCTTGGCGGCATTTTGACTTTGCTCATGGAGCAATCTGCAAATGCTGACCCGCAAGCCGGCGCCGAAGGCGGTATGTCTGCAGACGAAGAATTCGGCGCCGCCTTAGACGCCGTGTTTGCCGAGGGCACATTCATGAATGTCGCCATGAAACGACTTTCAGTTCTGCCCGCCATCCTTCCGAACGCCTTCTTCATTCAGGGCATTGCAGCAGCAGGTTTCATTATGATGGGTCTTGGCTTTTACAAGCTCGACCTGATCAGCCAGCCGGATAAACCTTTCTGGAAAAAGGCGCGGTATATCTTCCTGCCCATCGGCCTGATTATCACGGCGGTTGGAGCGTATATTTACATGACAGCCGACAGCCACCGGGACGGACAAGCCATTATCTCATTTGCGGTCATTATGGCCGGGTCTGGCTTTTCCACCATGGGATATGCCGGATGGCTGGCGAAGCTTAGCCAAATCGGCACAGGCCCGGTCTTGCGCTTTATTGCGCGAGGAGGCTCTGCCACGCTTTCAGCCTATCTGATGCAGTCAGTGCTTTTAAGCGCGGTTTTCCTTGAGTTTGGCCTTGGACTCTTTGATGAAGTGAGTGCTTCAGCCGCCATTGTGATCGCTCTTGGGATTGCGGTTTTCACCCTGTGCTTTGTGAGCCTTTGGCTGAAATTCTTTCAGCGCGGCCCGATGGAAATTGTTCTGCGTCGCTGGACCTATCTCGGCCGAAAATCTGTGAACGTCTGAATGCGCCTGACCGTCTTCTTCGCTCCAATGCTTCTGATCAGCACAACAGGCCTAACCGCCTGCGATCAACGCGAGGAACGTATAGAGCGGGCAGAAATTCTGAAGGGCGCAGCGGCAGATCAGATAACCGGGCTGGAAACGGACAGCACAAACGCCACTCCCGCAAACGGCGAAACCGAATAGAGCCTTTCGCCGCTTATGCGCGCTTCATCGACACCCGACCGCCCCAATGCTAGCGATAATGCGGGCATCCGCTACGGAACGGTTGGATATGGCGCGTAAACACCGGCAAAAATCAGGTGTTCTTATTCTGGAGATTGGCGTGGCTGCGTCCATCGCCATGATCGGCGCTATGCTGGTACTGCTGGTTCTGGTGCGCCCTGCAGACAGCAATTCCGACCCGATCCTCTCTGGTGTCGCCACCGCCGTAACCGATATTGCCGATACGGGGCGCCTCGATGCTTTCACGTTTCAGAATGAAGTGATTGAAGACACAAGCCCAGCTCGCGCCTTTGGCCGCCCCTGGCCGCCTCGATTTATCGTCCGGTTCGACCCGCATGGTGAAGGCGCCGTCTTTCTTCGAAATTTCAGGGAAAACCGCCATGCCGCAAGGGCTGGGTTTGAAAACTGGGCATCAGAAAGCCCGGTCTTTTCGGGCTTTCATCTGGAAGGCCTGACAAGCTCAGGCGAGGCCATACTGTCTTATCGGGGCGTTGGTGAAACTGCGCCCAGCCTCACCCTTCAAGGCGAACTTATCCAGCGATTGAACAGCTCGCCTTATGTAATTTACACGACCCCATTCGAACCCATGAGAGCTGCAGCGCTTTAAAGCGCCGCCTCAAAGATTTTCTCATAGTCTGCCTGCGTGAGCGGCTTCACATTGCCATAATGGGCAAGGTCTTTCATCGCGTATTCAACGACAGATGCGCCATGATCAGCCGTCACGCCAATATCGGACAGGCGCGCCGGAATGCCGATATCATCGTTCAGCTTCTGAATGGCATCGCCCATATCCGCGCCATCCGGCAAATTCATCATCTGGCGCAGGCGGTGATACTTTTTGTCATCTGCGCCTGCATTGGCACGCATGAGGTGCGGCAGGAAGATCGCGTTCAGCGTACCATGGTGCAGCTTCAACTCATGCATACGGCCAGCCGCGTGAGACAAAGCATGCACGCCACCAAGCCCTTTCACAAAGGCCAGCGCGCCCTCAAGTGACGCCATCATCATATGCCAGCGCGCATCAGGGTCTGATCCGTCCTGAACGGCTTTTTTCAGCCATCCATCACCAACGGCCCGGCCAAGACCATCAAGACCAATGCCCTCTGCAGGAGGATTGATTGTTGGCGCGAGCACCGCTTCGATACAGTGCGTAACAGCGTCCATACCGGTTGCGGCTGTCAGCATTGGCGGCAGGCCAAGCGTGAGTTCCGGGTCACAGATTGCCGTCGCCGGAACAAGCTTAGGCGAAGCGAATGTCTGCTTCAGACCGCTTTCCAGAATAACCACGGCGCCAACGCTGACCTCAGAGCCCGTTCCCGCAGTCGTCGGGATTGCGATGAGCGGCGGCACTTTGCCGATCTTCTTGCCGCCACCCACAGTCGCGCCATAGGTTGCAAGTTCGCCATCATGGGTGGCCATAAGACCGACAGCTTTCGCCAGGTCCATAGAGGACCCACCACCCAGCGCGATAATGCCATCGCAACCGGAGTCTTTATAAAGCGCAGTGACTTCTTTGACTTGCGTTTCAGTTGGGTTCGGCTCTGTGCCAGCGAACACTTCATGCTCAGTGCTGATATTTTCCAGCACTTTATCCAGTATCCCGACTTGTTTAATGCCCGGGTCAGTGACAACAAATGCTCTGGAAATGTTGAGTGACGCCATGCTTTGGCTTAATTTGCTGATGGCGCCATGATCGAATATGCACGGTGTTACAAAATTGATGACAGGCATTGGCGTTTTCTCCCTGATATTATGAACGCACCAAACCCTATGGGGCGAACATATTCAATGGTGAATGCGCATCTTAAAGATAGCCCGCTATCATTTTGAGACCGAAACCGGAGTAAAGTATTGGAAAGCTCGTCTGCGACCCCTCTTCTGAGTGTTGAAAATCTGGCAGTGGATTTCGACACACCTGATGGCACAGTCCACGCCGTACGCGGTGTGAGCTTCGAAGTCTTTCCCGGCGAATGCGTCGGCGTAGTAGGCGAGTCCGGATCTGGCAAAAGCCAGTCTGCTCTGGCTGCCATGGGTTTGCTGGCGTCGAACGGCACAACGCACGGCACAGTGAAGTTTGAAGGCAAAGACCTGTTCGACATGCCGCTGAATGAGCGCCGCAAAATGCGCGGCTCTGAAATGTCCATGATCTTTCAGGACCCGCTGACCTCTCTGACGCCTCACATGACCATCGGCGCGCAATTGCGCGAGGTTCTGTCCATCCACCGCAAAATCAACGGCAGCGAAGCAGATAAAGAGTGCATTGAATGGCTGGAGCGCGTCCGTATTCCAGACCCTGCCCGCCGCATGGAGCAATTCCCGCACGAGCTTTCCGGCGGCATGCGCCAGCGCGTCATGATCGCGATTGCCATGCTGTGCGGGCCCAAGCTTCTCTTCGCCGATGAGCCAACAACCGCTCTGGACGTTACCGTTCAGGCGCAGGTTCTGGGCCTCATGAATGACCTGAAATCGACCACAGACACAGGCATTGTTCTGATCACGCACGATATGGGTGTTGTGGCCCGCATGTGTGACCGCGTTGTCGTGATGAAGCGCGGCGAGATTGTGGAAACCGGCACAGTGGATGAAATTTTCTACGCGCCAAAGCATGACTATACCAAAAAGCTTCTCGAGGCTGTGCCGCGCATCGACCAGCCAGACCGTCCGGGGCGCACGCCGCTATCGGCGCCGCCTTCAAATGACGTAAAGCCGGTTCTGGTCGCTGAAGACGTGAAAGTCGCTTTCCCGATCAAAACTGAAGGCGGACTGTTCGGCAAAACGAAAGAATTGCGCGCCGTTGATGGTGTGAGCTTTGATCTGAAGCCGGGTGAAACACTGGGCGTGGTTGGCGAGTCCGGTTGCGGCAAGTCTACACTCGCACGTGCTGTGCTTCGCCTCGTCGAACCAACCGGCGGTTCAGTGTCATGGATTGGGTCCAAACTGTCTGATGCCAGCCAGTCCCAACTGAAAGCCCATCGCCGCGATTTGCAGATTGTCTTTCAGGACCCATTTGCCAGCCTCGACCCACGCATGACGATTGGTCAGTCGATTGGCGAACCCCTGACTGTTTTCGAGCCGAGCCTTTCCGGCAAACAACGCGAAGCGCGTGTGCGCGAACTGATGCCGCGCGTCGGCCTCGACCCGGCTCTGATCAATCGTTATCCGCACGAACTGTCCGGCGGCCAGAACCAGCGTGTAGGTATTGCCCGCGCCATGATCCTGAAGCCTAAACTCGTCATTTGTGATGAGGCGGTTTCTGCACTCGACGTATCGGTTCAGGCGCAAATCATCGATCTTCTGATCGAGCTTCAGCAAGAGTTTGACCTGGCGATGATCTTCATCAGCCATGACCTTGCTGTTGTCCGTGAGATTTCTCACCGCATTATGGTGCTCTATCTGGGCCGCGTGGTCGAGCTGGCTGGCCGTGATGCGATCTATGATGACCCGCGCCACCCTTATACCAAGTCGCTTATTGCCGCTGTTCCGAACCCGGACCCGCGCGCTGAGAAAGATCGCGAATTCATCCAGCTTCAGGGCGATCTGCCATCACCGCTCGACCGTCGCGCGACGCTGCGTTTCATGAAGTCCAAACTAGTAGATGATCAGAACACAGATCAGTACCGCCCGGCTCTCGTTGAGATCGCACCGGGACACCTCGTGGCCGAACATGACCCGAGCGAATTGAGCGAAGGCCTGCTGGCCAGCTAAACGCCAGTCTGACGTCTTTTAAATGCCGGCTCGAAAGGGTCGGCATTTTTATTTCCGCCCCCTGCCCCTGAGTGAACCTTTCCGGCGCTTTCACACAGCGCTAAACATGACAGCAAACAGGGAAAGGGAGAGAAACATGACAAACCCAAATCTTCAGCGCTGGTATCATCAGTTTGAAAATCACGACCTGAAGGCGCTGCACGAAATGCTGGCCGATGACGTGGTCTTCCACTCACCGGTCGTACACACACCGCAACAGGGCAAAGAGATCACATTTCAATATCTGGCGGCCGCTGAACAAGTGCTCGGCAGCGACGCCTTCAAGTATGTGAAAGAGATTGATGGCGGCGACAGTGCGGTACTGGAGTTCGAAACAGAGATTGATGGCCTATATATCAATGGGATCGACATGATTTCCTGGAATGAGGCTGGACAAATCATCGAATTCAAAGTGATGGTCCGCCCACTAAAGGCCATTGGGGCCGTACACGCCAAAATGGGCGAAATGCTGGAAAGGCTGAAATCTCAGTAGGACTATGTTGAACGTTACCGAAACCCCTCTCACACTCGAAGATGTTCAGGCGGCTGCGGAAGTTATCGCAGGACAGATTGAACATACCCCGATGCGCCTGTCACGGACGTTATCGGAGATTACGGGCGCAGAGGTCTGGGTAAAGTTCGAGAACTTCCAGTTTACGGCCTCTTTCAAAGAACGCGGCGCATTGAACCGCCTTATGGGCCTCACCGAAGAAAAAAAGCAGCGCGGTGTTATCGCCATGTCTGCTGGCAACCATGCCCAGGGCGTGGCCTATCACGGCCAACGCCTTGGCATTCCGGTGACAATCGTCATGCCGGAAAACACGCCCTTCGTGAAAGTACAGCACACGCGTAACTTTGGCGCGCGCGTCATCCTGAAAGGCCCCGGCATTGCCGAGGCCAATGAGCACGCGCAAATGGTGTGCGAGCGGGACAATCTGACCTTCATCCATCCATTTGACGATAAGCTCGTCATGGCGGGTCAGGGCACAATCGGCCTTGAAATGCTTGCCGACGCGCCAAAGCCATTGGACACGCTTGTCGTGCCGATCGGTGGTGGCGGCCTGATCTCTGGCATTTCGACGGCGGCAAAAGCGCTCCAACCGGACATCAGTATCGTTGGCGTGGAAGTTCTCGACTTCCCGGCACTTTACAATGAGCTGCGCGGCGAGCCCCCAAAGATGGGCGGCGCGACCATTGCTGAAGGCATTGCCGTAAAAACCGTTGGCCGTCGCAATTTTGAAGTCTGCAAGCGTCTCGTCGATGATACGGTTCTCGTCGATGAAGACTATATCGAGCGCGCAATCACCCTTTACGCGACGGTTGAGAAAACCATTTCCGAAGGTGCCGGTGCGGCTGGGCTTGCGGCGCTTCTGGCGCATCCAACCAAATTTGCTGGCAAGCGCGTCGGTCTCGTTCTGTGTGGTGGCAATATCGATACGCGCCTTCTGGCATCCGTTCTGACGCGAAGCCTTGTCCGCGACCAGCGCCTTGTGAATATCCGTATCATTGGTGATGACCGCCCGGGTCTTCTGGCGCTGGTATCCAAAGTTATTGGCGATGCAGGTGCAAACATTATCGAAGTTGCACACAACCGTCTGGCACTCGATGTGCCGGCCAAAGGTGCTGAATTCGACATTCTGATTGAAACACGCGACGCGCAACACACTCAGGAAGTGATCGAAGCTTTGACTGCAAGCGGTTACCCGCCGCGCAAACTCTAAAGACCATCTGACTATAGGAGTTCCCCATGATCAGACCTATCCTCCTTGCACTCGGTGCAACGGCCGCTCTGACACTCGCAGCCTGTGAACCGGTTGGCGGGAACGCTGGCTCAGCGGCAGAACGCATGCCGGCCACACCGGCAGATGACCCGTCTGACCCATGGGCGACTTACGTCAATGATGGCTGGGATCATGAGTCAGACGCCGTCACCAAAACAGACAGCGGCCTTGAATATATCGTGCTGGCCGCTGGCCCTGAATGCGAAACCAATGTTCTGAACGATGATATCGCTCTGGCGCATTATGAGGGCCGCCTGACCGACGGCACCGTGTTTGACTCCTCATTCGCGCGTAACCAGCCGTCTCAATTCCCGGCAAACCGGGTCATCCGCGGCTGGACAGAAGCACTTGGCATGATGTGCCCGGGCGATGACTGGTTGCTTTATCTGCCATCGGACATCGCATATGGCGACAACCCACGCCCAGGCGGACCAATCGGCCCCGGCGCGGATCTGATCTTCCGTATCGTTCTTCTCGATGAGATGAATATGACATCCAGCTATGACAGCGATGTCTGGACGGGCGCAGCCTACAACTAGAATACCCGGGCGGGGCGTTTAGCCCCGCTCTTCTGCCTCTGCCTCAGCTTCCGCAGCTTCGATGGCGGCAATATCTTCACCATACATTTCAAGACAAGCCGTCACATCGCCCTGAAGCTGGCCTTCAGGAACCTCTTCGCGCACCTGATCGCGCAGCAGGTGATAATTCAGATAATGACGGGTCCGAAGGCGATTTTCTTCTGCCTGAAGCTCACGGTTTCGCAAGAAGCGGTCATGCGCGGTCGAAGTTTCTTCGAACTCGACAAATTCTTCCTGAAACGTCTGAAACGCTTCGCTTGCGATTTCGTCCTCAGTCAGCGTCACCGCCAGTTTTGACAGCGTGATGGAATGGTTCAGCGCACGGTGTACCGGTATGCCGCCATTGCGGCCCAGCAGGTCAGCCTTCACGGCGCAGGTCAGTGCGCGCTCATACTCTGTCGCTGTCTTACCCGGTCTCACAAGCGCAAGACTGTCAGCTGTCACAGCGAGCGAACGTAACAGATAGCCATCCCGCTCGCGCGCCTGATCCAGCAGGCCAGCCAGCACATTGCGCTCTTCATAATTATATCCAAGGCCATATCGGAACGGATCAATGTTCTGAGCAGACGGGTCGATCATTTCTTCGGCAGGCGCCTCTGGCGTGTCAGCCGTCACGCCACCGCGAATGTCCAAAAGTCGATTGTGATTGGCAGACCCTTCCGCCGGGGCCGGTGCCTCAGCGGACTCCCCGCACGCGACTAGCAGAATGCTGGCTGAGAGGATGAGGGATGCAGAAAATCGATTCATGAAAACGCCTAACTTGTGATATTTAGTTACATAGTGCGCTGAGAAAAATTCTTCCAGACCGAAACCCAGTTGGCTGGACCTCAAAAAAATGACGCAGGCGTCATAGTTTTTAGCGATCAGCTGTGGTATAGTCAGCTGAAAGACCTTTCCGGGGAGAAGAAAAATGGCTGACACCGCCACTGAAGTGACAGAAAAAAAATCAGGAAATGATGGCTTTGTTCCGCAATTCGAAGATGGACGTGTTCGCGAAAACCATGTTCGTCCGGGCGCACCAATTCCACCAGCCTCAGCCATCGATCTGGACAATCTGGACATCACTGACCCGGAGCTCTGGCTTCGTAATGAAATGTGGGGCCGCTTTGAGCGCCTGCGCAATGAAGACCCGGTTCATTACTGCCCGGAAAGCGCTGTAGGCCCTTACTGGTCCGTCACACGCTATGAAGACATTATGGCTGTCGATACAGACCATAAACGTTTCTCATCAGCGAGCGGCATCACGCTCGTTGACCTCGATGAAGACTTCTCGCTGCCAATGTTCATCGCAATGGACCAGCCAAAGCATGACGTTCAGCGCAAAACCGTTCAGCCAATCGTTGGTCCGGACAATCTCAAAAACTTTGAAAAGCTGATCCGTGAGCGCACCGTGAAAGTGCTCGACAGCCTGCCTGTCGGCGAGCCGTTTGACTGGGTGGACAATGTGTCCATCGAGCTGACAACCATGATGCTCGCAACGCTGTTTAACTTCCCGTTCGAAGATCGCCGCAAACTGACCCGCTGGTCTGACGTTGCAACCGGCCGCGACAATCCGGATGTCTGCCCGGGCGGTGAAGAACAATGGCGTACAGAACTTCTTGAATGCCTTGGCTACTTCACAGAGCTTTGGAACCAGCGCGTGAATGCCAATGAGCCAGGTTCAGACCTGATCACCATGCTGGCTCAGGGTGAGCACACGAAAGATATGGATCCGATGGAATACCTCGGAAACATCATCCTGCTCATCGTTGGCGGCAATGACACAACGCGTAACTCTATGACAGCCAGCATGTATGGCATGAACCTCTTCCCGAAAGAATTCGAAAAACTGAAAGCGGATCACTCGCTAATCCCAAGCGCAGTGTCCGAAATCATTCGCTGGCAGACGCCTCTGGCTCACATGCGCCGCACCGCGCTGGAAGATGTCGAGCTGAACGGCAAAACCATCAAAGCCGGCGATAAGGTGCTGATGTGGTACGCATCCGGTAACCGCGATGAGCGCCATTTCGAACGCCCGAACGATATCTGGATTGACCGCCCGAAAGTACGCAGCCACCTCTCCTTCGGCTTCGGTATTCACCGTTGCGTCGGCAACCGTCTGGGCGAAATGCAGCTGAAAATTCTTTGGGAAGAATTCTTCAAGCGCTTTGACGACATCATCGTCACGAAAGAGCCAATGCGTACACGCGGCTGTTTCGTCAAAGGCTATACGGAAATGGAAGTCGTACTGGTTCCCAAGAGCTAGTCTTCAGAGTTAAGTCATAAAGAAAAGCCCGGGTCTCTCACCCGGGCTTTTTCGTTTCAGCTTTCTGGCAAAGTGGGCGGTGCATTCGCCGTGCGATACGCACTGAATGACAAATCCGCATCATCCCGAAGCCCATAGGCGACGTAATTTTTCAAAGCTTCTGTGACCTGTGCTGCATCACCAGCGAGGTCTGGCGGCTGGATCATTGGGCCCGCCGTCATTTTGAACTTTGAGTCCTTCTTGTTCAAAAGCTCATAGAACAGCGTGATATCGCGAAGCTCTCCATTCACCTTCGACAGAAAATAATAGAGCCAGGAGTTTCGCGCATCGACGTTGAGAGGGATGATCGGGCAATTCTGTTTCCGAGCCAGCGTCACAGTTGTTTGAAACCATGTTCGCTCGGAAAGTTCGCCCTCTTCCATTCCTGCCAGCCTGCCCGACGGAAAGATCACCACGCATTGCTCATTTTCAAATGCTTCTTTTGCCCGTCGCAGCGTTTCCTTCGCTTTCGCTGGAGACCGCTTCTCCGGCACCCATTCGACCGGGATGATCACATCCGCCATTCGAGGGCTCACGCGGATCGCATCTGCATTGGCAAAAAAAAGAATATCAGATCGGATACGCTTCAAAGCTTCCCACACCGCCACACCATCTGCGAGGCCGGTCGGATGATTTGCAGCAATAATCACCTTACCGGTCGCTGGAATACGATCAAACGATTGCAGGTCGAGGCGGATATCCAGGTCTTCAGACAGGTAATCAAAGGAATCACGGCCGCGAATATTTTCAATATAATCGGCCATCTTAACGGCGCGCTTGTATCCAAGCATGGAATAAAGAAATGGCCGTAAAACAGGCCAACTCCAGTGTGACACGAAGCTTGGACAACGTTCCTCAATCAAAACATCCACAATATGGGCGTCTTCCCGCTCATGTTCAGGCAGAAAGATCGCTGTATTGGCCGCGTGTGAATCGTTTTTGTCCATAAATTCAGCCTAACGCGGAAATGCGAGCCACCCCAAGGCAAAAGATTCGGTTCAAATCCCCTTAATGGCGCGATAAAACCGTTAATTTCCAATAGGTCTCATATTAAAAGTTAACATACGATCACATTTGGGCGGTAAGGAATGGGGCTGAAATTCTTAATCATTTTTTCTACCTAGGCGGAAATTCTAAAATTCGTTTCGATCCTGAAACAAAAGTAAAAATGTCAGGTATCACGGGCGATTATTACAATTTTTTAGCGAACATAACTCCCCAAACCTGCAAAAGGTTACCAATCGTGCCTGATTGCGAAAATAATATTTTTTGAAAGAAAATTAACCTTTTTCGCGCCAGATACTGCTGTTGACGAGTGTTAAATTTACTTTCTGGAAAGGTCATTCCGGCAAATTCGTGCCGGTACAGGGATGACCCTATGGGACACGCAGGGAACGGGATATAATCATGAAAGTTTTATGGGTAGAAGATCATCATCGCGCTCAGGAAATGCTGATGATCGCGGGGACAAAAGCAGTTCGCAAGCGCATCCAGCTCGATCTGGTGATTGCCGCAAACCTTATGGAAGCCGAACGCCGCATCCGTTTTGAAAAATTCGACCTCGTCGTGCTTGATCTGCGCCTTCCAGACAGCTTCGACGAAACCATGACGCTCACCCGCGTCGCATCTATGGGTAAATTCCGCATGGCGGTTGTATCTGCCAGCGAAAATCGTGACGCTGTCGCCAAAGCGGCTATCGCAGCGGGCTGCGACTGCGCGCCGACCGCGATTGCCAAAGAATCTCTGCCATTCAACCGTTTCATCCAGCGCCCGGAAGAATTCTATGAATTCCTGCAGAGCCTGATGAACGAAAAGGCGACAGAAGCCGCCTAACCACACTTTTTGTAACCTGCGTTCCAGCCCGATGGTTTCACCGTCGGGCTTTTTTGCGCCTGTTTTCTTCCTATTTCTTCTCGATGACAGAATTCGCCGACATTCCTTTTGACCTTTGCCCAATAGTCGATAAGTCATGGCCAGCAGTGGCTGTTTCAGGTGCGAAGGAGGTCTGATCTTGGAAGGTATTCTGGCTTCTCGTGCGGCACTGATTTTCCTCGTCGCAAACCTGGCGATCAGCATTTACGCCTTTTCGAATGAGAACTTCCTGCGCTGGGGCCTGCTGAACACGCGCGCTGTTCTGAAACAGCAGGAATATCACCGCATACTGGTGTCAGGCTTTCTGCATGCCGACCCCATGCATTTATTCTTCAACATGATCACTCTGTTCTTCTTTGGGCCGACAGTTGAATCGATCATGGGCAGTCAGGGCTTTTTCCTCGTCTATCTGGGCGCATTGGTCGGCGGAAACCTGTTTGCGCTCTGGCGGAACAGGAATGATGGCAATTATTCTGCGCTCGGCGCATCCGGCGCCATCTCCGGCATTCTATTCACCTTCTGTCTGTTTGCGCCGTTCGCGATGATCCTGGTGCTTGTCGTTCCCGTACCCGCCATTTTGTATGCTTTTCTTTTCGTCGCGGTCAGTATTTACGGTATGGGTCGGGCCAATAATGTTATCGCGCACGACGCGCATTTAGGCGGCGCCGTCATCGGCCTCATCATCGCGATTCTGGTCCAACCAAGTCTGCTTCCGCACTTCCTGCAACAATTGGGAGGCATACTGGGCTGATCATGAGCGACGTTCTGGACAGATATAATGAGCGTATCTCTGAAGGGCTGATCGAACGGGATGCCGCACAGGCCGAGATTGCAGGCCTCTTGGATGACCTCGCCTATCGGATAGAAAATCGCGGCAAAAAGGGGTGGTTCTCCAAACCTAAAAAGGTTGAAGGCCTTTACCTGTGGGGCGGTGTGGGCCGAGGCAAATCCATGCTGATGGATCTCTTCTTTTCTGCCGTGCAGGTCGAACACAAACGCCGCGTCCACTTTCACGATTTCATGCAGGAAGCCCATTCCTTCATTACCGAATGGAAGAAGCTGTCTCCGGCTGAGCGCAAATCGACAGGCTGGGCAGTTAAAGGCGGCGTAGACGACCCGATACCACCCGCAGCCCGGAAGATTGCGGCCAGCGCTGAACTGCTCTGCTTTGACGAGTTTCAGGTGAAAGACATTGCCGATGCAACATTGTTGGGGCGACTGTTCGAACACTTGCTCGACCTGAATGTTGTCGTGGTTGCCACGTCTAACCGACCACCAGATGACCTCTATAAGAACGGGCTGAACCGCCAGCGTTTTCTGCCCTTCATCGCGTTGTTGAAAGACACCCACCATGTCCACGAAATACGCTCAGACCGCGATTACCGGCTGGAACGCCTGACCGCTGCTCCGGTTTATTATTCGCCCTTGGGCAGCGACGCTGACACATGCATTCAGGAGGCCTGGGACAGGCTCACCTCTAACGCTGAACCACATGAAACGCATCTGACGGTTCATGGTCGGCAATGGCTTATCCCGGCACAGGCTGCCGGCGTCGCTCGCATGAGTTTTGACGAATTATGCGATCGCCCGCTTGGCGCCGCGGACTATCTCTCTCTGGCCCGCCATTTCGACACAGTTCTTATTGAGCATGTCCCCGTGCTGGGCCCGGAGAACCGGAACGCTGCATTAAGATTTGTGACGCTGATTGATGCGCTTTATGAGGCACGCGCGAAGGTCATCATCTCTGCCGAGGCTGAACCAAACGCGCTGTACGTTTCGGGCGATGGCGCATTCGAATTTGAACGGACCGCCTCCCGTCTTTATGAAATGCGAAGCGCGGACTATCTGGCTGCCGAGCGCATTGTCGATGAAGATGAGAACGCGACCTAATTCAGCTCCGCTTCGAGAAAAGCAGCCAGACGTTCGGCCATACGCTCCACACCTTCGGCGTTTGGATGCAGCCCGTCAGCTAGCAGAAGATCGCTTTCCTGCCAGACACCGCGCATGAACCCCTCATAGTATGGAAGCTCATAATCTGCGGCGAGATGCGGGAACATGGAGGCATACTCTCCCTGCAGCATTTCATACACTTCAGGCCAACGCGGTTCGATGCCTGCAATCACCACGTCCAGGCCTTCTGAATTTGCCCGCTCAATAATTTTGGAAAGGTTCTGGCGCGCAACGCTAGCCGGAAAGCCAAACAAAAAATCGTTCGTGCCGAGTGCGATGACCAACATATCCGCATCATGGGAAGATACGCTGTGTCGGTATCGTGCCAGCGCCATAGCGGTTGTATCGCCTGACACACCCGCATTATGGACGGAGACAGCATGACCATTGGCCCTGAGCCGGTTATCCAGAACGGCGGGCAGCGCCTGTGATGGCGGAAGGCCATAACCAGCCGTCAGACTGTCACCCAGCATCACGATCACGGTGTCCTCTGCAGGTTCATTCTGAATCATCTGATCGCCCTCTGCGCCACAGGCGGCCATTATGAACCCCAGAAGTCCCATCAAAATCATAAGCCTGCGCATGCACATCCCCTGTCTATAACACCTTAAAACACCACGCATCCCCAGCGCCACTCACCACCAATCTCGGGCGCACTCGGTCGACATCTACAATCGTGATGCGGAATATTCGATAATTCTATGTATAATTCAGCGAAATCGCGTTCGGATTCATAAAGTCGAAGATTTTAAAGCGTAGAGTAATGCCATCGTCATTTGCCGAATTGTCGGCAGATGCATGTCCTGCGGGGGAAGATATGGATTTGAAATCTGCTGTCATGAAGGCTGCGTTTAGCGCAGGCATTCTCTTCTTGACCGCCTGCGGCGGCTCACCCACGGATCAGGTTCTGAGCACATATGAGGCGTATGCCAGCGCCGTAGGCTCCGGACGCGGATATGACGCAACCAAGGAAGTGACCGAAGAAACTCTCGAACATTTTGAGCGCCTGAAGGACATCGCACTCGATGGCAATCCAGATCGATACCCGCTGGGCATTCATGATGAAACCGCAGTGTATTACCTGCGGTCTGCATTCGACGTCACAACGCTTGAGCCACTCACCGGACGCGATGTCATGAATGTGCTCGTAACGGCTGACCTGATCGGCGAACGTGGGTTTCGAAATTTTGAAACAGGCGAAGTCACAGTCAGCGGCGACCGTGCAGCACTGGCGTTACATGACCAGGTTGCTGATGCATCCTATACGCTGGACTTCGTCAGAGCAGGTGGCTGGAAGGTCGACCCGTCCGGATTTCGAAATCAGCGAGACGACCGTCTGGAAGACCGGATTGTTGAATTTCGTGGCAACCGGGAACGCGTGATCAGCGAGCTTCTGCGCGTACATGGCGTTGAGAACGGACTGACAGGGCAATTGACCCGCCCACTCAGATAACTGAGCCAAAAACGACGGAAGTTTCCTCGGTAAACGTGTTTTATTTCGATATAGTCGGATACATGTCCGGAAACTTGCGACAATTGAACCAAGCAGAACAAAACTCTGGATTTAAGATCGCAAATAGTCCTTACTGTATTCAGGTAGAAAAAATAAATATTAGCTCAAGATAATTCTGGAAATTCTGAAATAATGAAACCATTACTTGAAGACCTGGAGCGGTCGCCTGATTTGAGTGCTACGCTAACCGGGCTGAATGCTCTGGCACAGGAAATTCGCCTTAAAACATTCAGACTTCTCATGGCATCGGGAAAAGATGGCATGCCAGCCGGTATGATTTCATCTGAACTGGACGTCGCGCCAAACAAACTGTCCGCCCATTTGAATATTCTGACCCAGTCCGGTCTGATCGAAGTGGAGCGTCAGGGACGACACATGATCTATTCTGCCAACACGGACGCCGTAGCTACGCTGCTAAACCGTCTCGTGGAGACGTGCTGTCACAATGACCCAAGCCTGTGCGAAGAATTGTCAAAAGTCGGGAAGTGTTAATGACCCTTCACAGGGTCATCTGACGCCTCACTCAGAAGAGTGAGTGGTTCTGCTGCAGAACCAACCAGATGCTGGCCCCTGCCATTCCGGAAAGCATCGCCATTGAGATGGTGCGTTTCAGCCAGTTTACCTGTCCCATTCGGCGTCTCCCTCTTAGATGAATGCCTGCTGAACAAACCCCCGTTGGACTGAACGGTTCCCAGAATATTTGCAGTGATAAACGGCCAGAATGGGGTGGTTCCACAAAACAAGATGGTGATTTCGCCACATTCGGGGCTCATCAGGCAGTCTGAAACTACGCCCTCCCCGCACACACAGACTTGCAGTCCCCACGCAAACCGATAAGGATTTCTGCGTGGGAGGACGTTATGTCGAGGTCTGTGCGTCTTTATATCATTGTAACTCTGATTGCTCTGATCATTTCATTTATCATTTTCCGTATCGTGGCTCCGCCGCCGCCGAACCATATAGTCTTCGCTGCCGGGGCCGATGGCGGCGCCTATGCTCAGACAGCCGAAACGTATCGGGTGGCATTCGAAGCCGAAGGCATAGAACTCGAAATCATCAACACCTCAGGGTCGGGCGACAATCTGGAATTATTGCGCTCTGGAGGCGCCGACGCCGCAATCGTGCAGGGCGGCGTTTCTTCTGAAGAAGACAAAGCCGAACTCATGTCGCTTGGCACCATCTTCTACGAACCGCTCTGGGTTTTCTTCCGCGATGGCACTGGCATTCTGAATGTCGACGAACTGGACCTGCGCGGCTTCGATAATTTGCGTATCGCCGCCGGCACAGAAACCTCCGGTACGCGCCTTCTGGCCAACCGCCTGCTTGATGAGAATGGTGTAGAGGCGACCATCCTCCCCGTTTCAGGTGCTGAAGGCGCAGCCGCGCTTCAAAATGGCGAAGTCGACGTGTTGATGGCGGTCTCCGGGCCAACTGCACCCTACATCTCAGACCTGCTGTCTGATCCTGCCATCTCTGTTCTCAGCTTTCCACGCGCCCTGGCCTATGAGCGCCGCACGCCCTTTTTGAAACGTGTGATTTTCCCTGAAGGCGGGCTGGACCTTGAAGGCAATATTCCGTCTGCCCCCATCGAGCTGATCGCCCCGGTTGCAGAAGTCGCGGTCGGCCATGATCTGCACCCTGCCATTCAGGCCCTGCTGATCGAAGTGATGGTGGAAACGCATCGTGGCGGCACACTCCTGTCGGAGCCCGGCGCTTTTCCGGGCCCGGATCGGGCAGATCTACCGCTCGCCGAGGAAGCAGAACGCTATTATGAGCAGGGACCAAGTTTCCTGCGTACCGTCTTCCCATTTGCCGTTGCCAACTTTCTGGAACGCGCATGGGTGCTGGCAATTCCATTGCTGACACTGGTCTTCCCATTGGTCAAAGCAGCGCCCCCGCTCTATCGCTGGCGGACACGCCGGAAAATCTATGTCTGGTACAAGGACCTGCGCGAGCTTGAAGGCCGTGGATGGGCGACAGATGACACGAGCGAACGGGCAGAAGTCATTGAAGCACTTCAGGCATTGCAGGCAGAAGTCGGCCAGGTTGAGGTACCTGAATCCTATACAGACGAGCTTTACCGTTTGCGCAGCCACATCCTGTTTGTCAGCCAGTTAATGCAAAAGCTGAATGATGGAGCGACCACAGCGCCGATTCCGCACGGAACGGACAGCATTCAGTTCGCAAGCTCATAAACCCGGCGCGAGTGTCAGCTTAGCCAACCCAGCCAGCAGCCCGAACCTCGGGCCCATAGGTGCGACTGACAGGAACTTCGACGCCAGACTTGAGAATGATGGTCAGTCGCCCTGACGCGCTGCGCACCTCCTGAACCCCTTGTTCAGCGACCCACCATGACCGGTGCGTCTGCAAGCCCCTGGCCTGTTCAAGCTGGTGCATTGCCGTGCTGAGGCGTTCTAGAAACATATGCTCACCCGCGCTGGTGTGAACGCGAAGATAATGATCCTCAGATGAAAGCGCATAAAGGTCTGCATTTCGATAGGGCAAAGGCAGCCGGGACATAAAGCCCGAAAAACCATCAGCCCCCTCCGAACCATCGCCGTCTTTATTCTCCCCCATCCCCATAGATTGGGTCACATATCCGACACCCGTCATCGCGGCCGAAATCACCCAGACCATGCCATAAACAGCTGGTAGCTCTCTCAATGGGACGCGACCACCCATGACATATTCCAGCCCGATCAGAACCGGCGTCACCATGACAGCACAAACCGAAACGATAATCAGAAACACAAGCCAGGCGGGCCAGCTACCGAGCCATTTCATAATGGAGCGATACACCAGTGTTCCGACTATGGATCCGTAGACCACAAGCCCGGTCCAGTAGAGCCAACTTTGCCAGATTGGAAGCGAACTCGTCGCGCCATACGGATTGATAATGGCCAGAAAGGTGCCGATCGCCAGCAGGATAAGGGCTTCACGCCCCTGCTTCGACCAGTTGATCGCGATACGCAAACTCTTCCCCCTGTTTTTGGCCCTGTCATTCGCGCTTCGTGAACGACATTAGCCGCGTTTCGCGAAGCTCGTCATCCCTTTCGTGAAGTCTCGCTCGATTCCGCCGTCAGCTCAGTGATGATCGGCTCATCGGCACACCGCCGGATCATTTAACGAGCAGATGGAGATAGTCATCATGACGGATACAGGCATCACACCTTCACACACAACGCGCACAGGGTTCCGCCTTCCAAAGCCGACCGCGAACCAGATCTGGGTCACAGTTGCGCTCGTCATTTATACGTATTTCACCTACCACATTCTAAGAGAGAATGACTGGGTGCCTCACTTCCGAATTGATCTGACACCATTGCTGGAAACATCTCTGGCCATTCAGATTCACGTCGCCGCAGCCGTCACAACTTTCAGCATTGGCCTTGTGCTGATGTTCGCCAAAAAGGGATTTGGTTTTCATCGCACACTCGGCTGGAGCTGGGTTGCGGCCATGGCCGTCACAGCCATCTCGTCTTTCTTCATCAGCACAATCAGCCCGGTTCACTTCAGCCCTATCCACGCGCTGTCAGCCTGGACGCTGATCGCCCTTCCTATGGGAATTGCTGCGGTGCGCCGTGGGGACGTCAAAAAGCATCGCAAGGAAATGACGTCCATGTTCGTTCGCGGCATGCTGATCGCCGGACTTTTCACCTTCCTGCCGGGCCGCCTCATGTTCAGCCTGTTCTTTGGATAAGACAAAAATCACTTAGTGGCGGCGGGGTTTACCCCTCGCCACATTTTTCTGAGATGCGGTAAGATTTCAGGGTTGATGCATATGCTATACCATGGTTCTGGTGCCTCGAAATCACCGCCGCAGAATTCAGGAATACGGCATGACCGCCTTCAGAAATGTTGCCTCACTCATTCTGTCCGCAGCTTTGCTTCAGGTGGCAGGCGGATTGCTGGGCGTTATTGTTCCAATCTCACTTGGCGCAGCGGGTGTTTCAGATGCGACGGTCGGCCTGATCGCGGGCATTTATTCTGCAGGCTTCATGGTTGGCGCGGCGATGGCACCGCGCATGATCCGGCGCATTGCCAATATCCGGGTGTTTGCTTTCGCGGCGGCGCTCGGCGCTGTTATGGCCCTTCTCATGGCCATGTATCGAGACCCTTATACCTGGTCGATTGCGCGCTTCGCGCAGGGCATTGGTATCGCCCTTATGTTTGCGAGCGTGGAAAGCTGGATGACAGAAGCAACGCCCGCCTCACAGCGCGGCTCGGTTCTGGGCGTGTATCACGTTGCGGCGAAAGTCGCGCTCATTCTCGGTCCCTTCCTCGCCATCGGCCACGCAGCAGAAGCGCTGGAACCATTCATCTGGTGCGGCATTTTCCTTGCCTTCGCGCTCATGCCTGTCTGCATCACAAAAAGTCTGCAGCCTGCACCGCCAGACCCGGACCCATTTCCGATCCGACGTATGTTTGATGTCGCCCCTTCGGCGGTGATCGGCGTTTTCATCGCAGGCTTTTCTAATACGGGCTTTCTCTCGCTCCTGCCGCTTTATGCGCAACAGGCGGGCGGCGCATCTGTAGCCAGCGCTGCGGCGACCTTAATGGCCGCCGCCTATATTGGCGGTGTTGCGAGCCAATGGCCTGCTGGCCTGATCTCTGACCATATTGACCGACGCATTGTGATTGGCGGCATGGGGCTACTTTCAGCAGTTGCTGCGCTGTTACTTGCGGTTCTGGACGGAAATCCCGGCTCGCTTCTGACGCAATTCCTGATCGGCATATGGGGCGCTGGCGCGCTGTCCTTTTATGGCTTGTGCATTGCCCATGCCGCGGACCGGTGTGAGCCATCCAAAATCGCGCGCATGCTTTCTGGGCTCTTATTCGTCTGGGCGGCCGGTGCAGTCCTCGGCCCGATTGTCTTCGGTGTCGTCATGTCCTCACCACTGGCAACGCAAGGCCTGTTCATTCTTGAAGCGATCATCGGCCTGCTTCTATTCTTCCTGATGGTCTGGCGGCGTCAGGCAAAGGCTCCGGTCGTGGAAGAAAACCGCGAAAGCTTCGAAGTCGTTCAGCCAACATCCGTATTGGGTGCAGAAATCGACCCACGCTCACCTGACGCGACGGAGGAAATGCCGGCGTCCTGAGCGGCCATCCGGGCGACTCACTTTCGCCCGGACAGCGCATATATTCATATCGCTAATTCCCGTCTGGAATTATTTTGCCATCAAACGGGCTGAAAAACCGCTTCGTCAAAGCGAAATCAAATAAAACTCAATTTTTTGGTCAAATTTACCCTTCAGAGCGCATTCGATTAAAGATGGAGTTGCGCCAACCGCTTGCATTGATATAACCCGGACCTGTCTTAGGGGGCGTCCCGCCTTCAAAACTAATAAGAGGCAGCATCCATGAACATTCACGAGCATCAGGCCAAAGCAGTCCTGAAATCTTTCGGCGCACCGGTCGCAGAAGGTGTAGCGGTATTCTCCGTTGAAGAAGCAGCTGAAGCAGCCGCTAAACTTCCAGGTCCACTTTATGTCGTGAAAAGCCAGATCCACGCGGGTGGCCGCGGTAAAGGCAAATTCAAAGAAGCTGCTGCTGGCGAAAAGGGTGGCGTTCGCCTCGCTTTCTCTCCTGAAGAAGTCTACGAAAACGTCAAAGCTATGCTCGGCAACACTCTGGTCACGCACCAGACTGGCCCGGAAGGCAAGCAGGTAAACCGCATTTACATTGAAGATGGCGCAGACATTGCGACCGAGCTTTACTGCTCGCTTCTGGTAAACCGCGAAACGGGACAGCCTGCATTCGTCGTCTCTACCGAAGGCGGCATGGACATTGAGGACGTAGCTGCTTCTACACCTGAGAAAATCCTCACCATCAATATCGACCCGACAGCTGGCGTGACCGAAGCTGACTGTGAAGAGCTGTGCAAAGCGCTCGCTCTGGAAGGTTCTGCGAAGGAAGACGGCTTCAAGCTCTTCCCGATCCTCTACAAAGCCTTCACCGAAAAAGACATGTCCATGCTGGAGATCAACCCACTGATCGTCATGGAAGATGGCCACCTTCGCGTTCTCGACGCGAAAGTGTCTTTCGACGGCAACGCCCTCTTCCGTCACCCGGACATTATGGAACTGCGTGACACGACCGAAGAAGACGAAAAAGAAATCGAAGCGTCCGAATGGGACCTCGCTTACATTTCTCTCGACGGCAATATCGGCTGTATGGTGAACGGTGCTGGTCTCGCTATGGCGACCATGGACATCATCAAACTCTACGGTGCTGAGCCAGCTAACTTCTGTGACGTTGGCGGC
>NHBK01000011.1 GCA_002173095.1 Hyphomonadaceae bacterium TMED5
AATAATCTCTTCAGGCGTAGATCTCTTGCCCATGTCTCAGCTCCATATCTGAAGCCGGAACTAACTCAAATAATGGACCACTTTTCAGGGAGCAGACCAGAGACAGGATAAGTCCGGCAGGCCTGCATACGGATCGGGCCGTATGCCATAGCCGATATCTTCGAGTTTCGCAGACGCCAGATAGTGAAGCGTATTCACGTCTTGCTGTTCCCCTCGGTCAAGCGCCGACGCCCAAAGCGCTTCCGGCGGGCAGAAATGTGCCAGCGGTGCAAAATTGAGCGGATTGGGGATTTGGTTCTCACCGCGCGCTGCAGCGCCATATTCGCGATGGGCCGTGCTCAGGGCAGGGGCCCTAGACACTCGCGCAGTCGGGTGTCCATGCCTTAAATCCTCCAGCGGGCCATCTGAAAATTCAGAGGCGTAGATTCCCGTCTTCACGGCAATTGGCGGTTGAGGGACCACAACCCGCCGCGCCAGATTAAGCGCGAACCGGTCAGCGTGTTCCAGCACATGGGAGAGAAGTTTCAGGCGGGCAAATAAATGCCCGGCGTCCACCAGCTGAAGACGATCCGGCAGAAAAGCGTAATGGCGCGCGCTGCGGCGAATTTTACGTCCGCGCGCTTCAATGACAGGTGTCAGAACAGTGAAAGTGGGAAGGCGGGGCAGGTCGCGAAGCTGGTCGCGTAGGGCTTCATCCTCTCGCTGGGCGAGGGATTTGTCGGCGGCGTTGCGGGCGGCGCGTGGCTTGTGAGGGGTGAACTGTCCCAGCGCAATGAGCTGCGCGGTGAGAAACAGGATGAAACAGCGCAGCATATACTCCAGCCGTTTCACATGGTTGAGGCTTTCGGTCATGAAACGGCGCTGCATATGAGGGCGGATGGATTTGAGGCCCTCTGGCGGGGCTTCGCAGTCGCCCTTTGCGCTATGATGCGTGCCCGCAATATAGCCCTTCAACCGGCGGGCAATTTCCAGCGGGTCATCAGAAGGCATATTGTCAGCGGCGTTCGACATGCCTTGAGTATGGGGTGGGAGAAACGGCGTTGGATTGTTTTTTGGAGTGAATATGTAATATTGTTATTTACATATTAAATATGATTCGTAGTAATCCACTAAATCATGGAGTTACATATGTCCAAATACGCCCCTCTCGCAGAGTTCTTAGCTGACAAGCGCGGAAACGAGATTCCAGTGACCTTCGAAGAAATTGAACGTTTCCTCGGTTTTACGCTTCCGCCAAGTTGTCAGTACCCAGCCTGGTGGTCGAATAATCGGAGTAATTCGGTGATGACAAATGTCTGGATGGATGCGGGCTGGAAAACCAAAAACGTCGACATTGAGGGGCGTAAGCTTACTTTCGTGCGCATGTCGGAAAGCGAGCGCCAGGCCGAAAACGCATCAAAGGCAAAAGAAAAAGTATATGAAAACTCGCTTCCGGAAGCCGATTTAATGTTAGACTTAGGCCGGCTGGATAGCGTCTCTTTAGGGGTTCTTCGTGTGCTCGCTCGTCGCAATAAGTGGTCAGTTCAGGATGAAGTTTTGTCTCTGATTAAAGAAGCTCTGGAGGAATAAAATGACAGTTTTGGAGAGAGTTGAGCAGGTGCTTGCAAGTGTCCGCCCATCCGCAATCTGCGACGATTGTATGGTGCATAAAGTCAAGGTTGCGCGGCGTCAGCATACGAATAAAAAGTCCAGGACTTTAGCAGAACGCCCGGGATATTCTCGTGCTGTAGGGACCTGCGCCTCATGTCATTCGACGAATAAATTGGTCGTATGGAAAAAGTGACTGCCGCTGGATTGAGTGAGGTAGTTCTGGTCAGGGGAAGCCTAGGTAATCGGCTGCTGGCTTTCTTCGCGGCGACTTAGCCAATATCCAAATAAACCACACGTCAGAATGCCGATATTGCCTGCAAAATCGAGTACCATCCACTGCGTGAACATTTGGGACACATACACGAAATACCAGTTGAACGCGAAGAAGGGCAGAGACCCGACGAGCCCGAAAATTAGGAAGGTTCTGGGCGTGAATTGCGACAGAGCGATCACGAGCCCACCCAAAACGGCCTGAGCCCCAAAGCAGCCGAGCAGCAATGCCGATGTTGCGGAGAGATGTTGATATTCCGGTCTGAGGACCAGGCGTTCAACAGAGTGAGGCGCGATCAGGCACCACCCGCCGAGCCCCAGAAAAATCGCCGCCAATGCATACTGAATGTGTTTCGACTTCATCGTAGGCTCCTCAACGCAAGCATTTGCGCAGAGGCCATGCGCGACGTTTATTGTAGCGTCTGCGGTGCGTTACGACATGCGTCTAATGCACCCTGCGGGCTAAGCCGCTTCCAAAAACGTCGCGATGACCTTTTTTGTGCCGGCTTTTTCAAAGTCGACCGTCATTTTCGCGCCTTCAATCTGTTCCACGCGGCCATAGCCGAATTTGAAGTGGAAGACGCGCTGACCAATGGAAAACGCAGATTTACCGGGCGCAGAGGAGGCGATGAGTTCAGCTTTGCCATCAATCACAGGTGGGGAGGAGCGCTTGCGATCAGTATTCTTCATGCGCTGCCAGCCGGGTGAGGAATAGGTGCTGCGCTCGCCCAGATCTTCGAACGTGTCGCTGGTGGAGCCAAAGCCCGCTTCACCAAAGCCCTGACGCTGGCCATAGCCTGTCTCTGACACGGCCTCGACATTTTCATGCGGCAATTCATCAACGAAACGGGATGGGATAACCGACTGCCAGCGGCCATAAATCTGGCGATTGGCGACGAAGGAAATGCGGCAGCTTTGCCGTGCGCGGGTAATGCCCACATAGGCAAGGCGGCGTTCTTCCTCGAGCCCTTTATTGCCGGTTTCATCGATGGAGCGTTTGGACGGAAAGACTTCCTCTTCCCAGCCCGGCAGGAAGACGAGCGGCCATTCAAGGCCCTTCGCCGCGTGCAGAGTGAGGATTTGAACTTCATCTTCATTGCCGCCATCGACCGTGGTGTCCATGACCAGCTGGACGTGTTCCAGAAAGGCCGCCAGGCTGTCGAACTGGCCCATGGCGCTGACAAGCTCTTTCAGGTTGTCGAGCCGGGTGGCCGCCTGTGGGCTGCGGTCTGCGCGCAGCATGTCTGTATAGCCGGATTCTTCGAGGATTTGCTCGGCCAGTTCGGTATGGCTCTCGCCCGCATGATGTTTGTCACGCCACATATCCAGATGGTTCATGAAGCTGGTCAGGCCGCGTTTTGCCGGGCCTTTGACCTCATCCGTCTGGAGAACCATGCGGCAGATGGTAGAGAGCGAGCGGCCATCGCCGCGCGCAATCGCCTGCAGCTTTTGCAGTGTGGTTGCACCCACGCCGCGCTTGGGCTGGTTCACCACGCGCTCAAAGGCGAGGTCATCATCCTCAGAACGGATCAGGCGGAAATAGGCCATGGCATCGCGGATTTCAGCGCGCTCGAAGAAGCGCGGGCCCCCAATCACGCGATAGGGAATGCCCAGCATGATGAAGCGTTCCTCAAAGGCCCGCATCTGCCATGAGGCGCGCACGAGCACGGCGCAATCAGCCAGCTGGCCACCGCCGCGCTGCCATTGTTCAATGTCATCACCGATCAGGCGGGCCTCGGCTTCGCCATCCCAAAGGCCACGCAGTTTGACCTTTTCGCCCTTGTCGTCTTCGGTCCAGAGCGTCTTGCCGAGCCGGCCCTGATTGGCCGTGATAAGGTGAGAGGCGGCGGCGAGAATATTGCCGGTGGAACGGTAATTGCGCTCAAGGCGAATGACTTCAGCGCCGTCGAAATCCTGTTCGAATTTCAGGATATTTGTGACTTCCGCTCCGCGCCAGCCATAGATGGACTGGTCGTCATCGCCCACGCAGCAGATATTGCCCGTGCCGCGCGCCAGAAGGCGCAGCCAAAGATATTGGGCGATATTGGTATCCTGATACTCGTCCACGAGGATGTAGCGGAACTGGTTGAGGTAATCTTCCAGCACATCCGGGTTTTCCTGAAACAGACGGATGGTGAGCAGAAGAAGATCGCCAAAATCGCACGCATTCAGAACAGACAGACGGCGCTGATAAATATCGTATAGGCGAATGCCTTTGCCATCTGCGAATTGATAGGCCTCATCCTGAGGGACTTTTGCAGGCAGAAGCGCGCGGTTCTTCCAGCCATCAATCAGGCTGGCGAAATAGCGCGGCGTCCAGCGTTTCGGGTCGATGCCCTCGGCTTCGATAATCTGTTTGCAGAGGCGGATCTGGTCATCTGTATCGATGATGGTGAAGGTGGATTTCAGATCCACCAGCTCTGCATGGCGGCGCAGGATTTGCGCAGAAATTGAGTGGAATGTGCCGAGCCAGCGCAGGCCCTCACCTTCATTGCCGATGAGGTTCATGGCGCGCTCTCGCATTTCGCGGGCGGCCTTATTCGTGAAGGTCACGCACAAGGTCTGCCAGGGTTTAGCCCGGCCAGTGCGAATGATGTGCGCAAGGCGTGTCGTCAGAACGCGTGTCTTACCCGTACCTGCGCCCGCCAGAACCAGAAGCGGGCCTTCTATGGTCTCTACGGCTTTGCGCTGTTCAGGGTTCAACCCTTCAAGATAATCAGCGGGACCAGCCGATGGGCGGGCCATAGCCATTTGGGAAAGCGGGATATTCTCTGACATGCGTTAGGTACGATTTTCTTGGGGATGATTCGCGTTTCGTTCTACTCTAACATGGGGTGAGAACGGGGAAAGTCACGCGCTGGATATCAGCCGCCGATAAACCGGTCCTGAAGCCATAAAATGCTGGGATATGCCGCGATCCATGCGAGCACGAACCGGTTCAGCCCGAAGAAGATGGCATTGGACAGGTGAAAGCTCGCGGCCAGAATGAGAAACGGGATAAGCGTCCATTGTGAGGCGAGGCTGAGCGGGAATAACAGCTCGCAGATCATGACCAGCCAGCTGCCCGCCAGAAGCAGGGCTTTCTGATTGGCCAGTGCACGCAGGTTTTCCGCTACCGGATAGGCGGAAAAGGCGAACACATCGCGAAGCGCCCGGCCTGTGCGCCAGTCCGGATTTCTGATCTTCACCCAGCCTGAAATGAAATAGGAAAGCGTGAGCTGCAGCCCCAGATAGCCAAAGGCGAGCTCTTTCCAGCGTGGTTCTGGTAGGAAATGGGCGAGCGTCAGGCAGAAAAGAATGAGAAGACCCATCTTGTCGGACCCGCCATTATAGGGGCCCTCAAACCGGTGCAGGATGAGAATGGCAAGCCCACTCATGGCAAGGCACACCCATGGCGCATAAAATCCGGAAACGAGAGCCACACACAGCACTGCCCGTGCGCTAAACAGGAGGCGCTCTTTCCCGCCGGCCCAGACATGCTCCAGGCTTGGCAGGAATAGGGCGAGGCCGAGCAGGACTTCCGTCCAGCGCATAGCGAGGTCCAGCGTCATGTCAGCGGCTCCGCTTCGGATACGCAGATGATCTCGTGCGTCAGCGTTTCGCCCTCGCGATGGATAAAGACCAGCCGAAAGCAAAAATGTGTGGCGCCCGCCGCGCCGCTGAGGTCGCGCTTCATGCGGGCGAAAATCTCACCGGCAGAATGCTCTGGCGTGATGCCTTGCGACAGCCGTTCGGCGCAGGAGACCAGAAACAGGCTTTCATTCCAGTGACGATTCCAGAATAGCCGCCTCACCATTGTTAAGACGGAGATTTTCTCTGGCCGGGGGCGGAAGGGTTGCCAGTCTGTGGGGGGCTCATCGCTGGCGCTTAGCAGCGCATATTCAATGCGCGGGGAGGGGGCTATTACGTCAAAGAAATTCCAGGACGGAATAAGCGCGGGCAGAATGAGCTGAACAGTGCGAAGCATAAAGTGCAGGCCTTTTAAGGTCAGCGGCATCATGTTCTGCGCCGGTTAAGAGAAGCTTGTTGCTGGATTGGTCCTGCGTCAGTGGCCGCCAGATTTTGAGAACACATTGATGGTCACCACGCCAGCGATGATCAATGCGATGCCGATCAAGGCGGGAAGGTCGAGTGTCTGCTTGTAGAAAATGAGCCCGACCAGCGCGACGAGGATAATGCCAAGCCCGGCCCAGATCGCATAGGCAATGCCGAGCGGAATGCTGCGCAGCGCGACGGATAGGCAATAGAATGCTGCAATATAGCTTAGAATGGTGATGGCAGACGGGATGATCCGGGAGAACTGTTCGGAGCGTTGTAGAAAGGCTGTGCCCAGCACTTCAAACAGAATGGCCAGTCCAAGTGCGCCAAGTGAAAGCGTGCTAAACCCCATTTTAGATCAGAACCGGTCGACGCGGAGCTGTTTCTCGAACACGCCGCCGCCAAGCGTTGCCTGCACGATCACGGTCGCCATAGAGACCGAAATCAAAACGGCAGCTGAAGTTTCGTAAGAGCCTGTCAGCTCGAAGACGATCAGCGTGGTGGAAATCGGCGCGCCAAGCACAGCCCCTGAAATTGCGCCCATGCCGACCAGTGTGAAGAAGCTCTGCGCGAGGTCTCCATGACCGGTAAGGGCCGCCATGACTGCACCGAACACGCCGCCAATCATCGCCCCCACAAAAATGGATGAGGAGAACACACCGCCGCCAAACCGCGCGCCAAGGCAAAGCGTGGTTGCCGCGATTTTCGCAATGGCGAGGATCAGCATGAAAATGGCGCTATAGCCGGTCGCGATAGAGGTGGCCGTCGCTTCATATCCAACGCTCAGAACCTGCGGATAGGCGAGCGCAAAGACACCGATGATGAGACCGGCAATGGGCGGCAGCATCCAGTGTGGGATATTGATCTTGTCGGCAAACCGGCTGCCAACTGCCGGCGCAGCAACCCATGCGCGGATCATGACAATGGCAAGGCCAGCGGCAATGAGGCCCATAAAGGGCGTGCCCAGCATGAAGATGATGGGTGGATTGTCGAAATTGGGCGGGTTGAATACCGCGTCATTGCCAAAGATGAGGCGGGTGACGAGCGAGCCGGACACGCTGGCCACGGCAATCGGCCCGATATCAGACGTGCGGTAGCGGCCCAGAACAACCTCGTGTGCAAAGAGGAGACCCGCAAGCGGTGCGTTGAACGAGCTGGCAACAGCTGCTGCCGCGCCACAGCCGAGCAGTGCGCGAATTTGAGCTGGCGTGAACTTCAGACGGTGGGCGAAAAAGCCAGACAGCACCGCGCCGATATGTACGGCAGGGCCCTCTCGGCCCGCACTCGCGCCAGAGCCAAGCGAGACAATTGCGAGGAGGAAGGTCTGAACACCATCTTTGAGGGACATGTGCATGGAATCGAGCGGGGTTGTGCGCCCCCGACGGTCCAAAACATGGCGACGCGCTTCGATCACATCGCGAATGCCACCAATGCGAGGGTCGCCCCGAATGCCAAGCTTCAAGCCAATATAAAGCAGCAGTGAGACAATAAACCCGCCAATAACGGGAATTAGAAGTGCGCGCAGCGGGTGGAGCTGAGTGACGGCGCTGGTGATACGCTCGTTTTCTGCGCCGAAGCCGATAAATTCAATACCGACAATACAGGCGCGAAGCCCGGCCATCGCCAGGCCGACCAGCAGTCCGCAAAACAGAGCCAGCGTCCAGACTTTTGCCTCAGATAACAGGTTACGACGGCTGTAACGCGTGACCATCGCTTTAGATTGCGAGGCGCGTTTCTTGATATCTTCCGTCAAAGAGCTGTTTGGAGAGTCCATGGCCCCAAAAACGCCTCTTACGCAGTAAAATCAAGGAGCCATCATCAGTAATTTTACAGTATGCCTCACAACTTGATGTGAGCGCTGCCTTTCCGGCAAAAATCACAGTTTTCAGAAGCAGTTCACCCGCGCCTGAAACATTCCCGTCAAGGGTTTGAACTGGGGAATATCATTCGCGCACTGAACGAACCCCATTGTGTCATCGCGATCGGGTCGCTAACTAAAGGCAAGGATACGGAGCATTTTAGCCCATGACGGATGATATCGGATATCAGGCGCTTTTTCAGGCTGCCAAACGCGGAGTCATGAAAGAGGCGCTTAAGATAGCTGCCTCTGATAATGGCCTGCCGGGCAATCATCATTTTTACATTTCTTTCCGCACCCGCGCGCCGGGTGTGAAAATGGCTGAGCATTTACTGTCCCGTTTTCCGGAAGAAATGACCATTGTGGTTCAACACCAGTATTGGGATCTGGAAGTCGGCGACAATCATTTTGAAGTCGTGCTTCAGTTCTCAGGCGTGCCTCAGCATCTGGAAATTCCATATGCAGCCGTGACCCGTTTCCTTGATCCGAGCGTTGAGTTCGTCATGGAAATCGAGCCGGGTACAGCCCGCACGGCCGAAACGCTTGATATTGCTGGCGAACGTGAAGCCATTGCGGCTGAAGCGCCGGTTGAGACCGCGCAGGCAGATGATGCAGAAGCTGAAGACCAGTCGTCTCTGCCAGCCAGCGACGGAACCGTCGTGAGCCTCGACCAGTTCCGCCGGAAATAAGATCTGTGAGTGACGCGCCTGCAGAAAAGCCTCGCCTCAGTGATGAGGAGATGCTGGCGCGTTTTCGCAATTCCAAAAAACGCCCGCCGTGTTCCGATACGCTTGGAATGGAGCTGTTAGCTGTCGATCAGGATGCGATGACGATTCGCATGGGGTTTGATGTCAGCGCGTCTTTTTCCAATCCAACCGGTGCTATCCAGGGCGGGTTCCTGACCGCCATGCTGGATGAGGCCATGTCGACCTGCTGTATCATCGCGTCGAATGTGACCATGACTGCACCGACACTGGAGCTGAAAACCAGCTATATGCGCCCGCTTTTTCCGGGCCGGGCTGAAGCGGTGGCGCGTATTCTAAAATTCGGAAAATCGACCGCCTTTATGGAAGCAGAGCTGTTGGACCCTGAAGGCCGAATGGTTGCCAAGGCGAGCGCGACGGCCGCGCCAAAGCCATTCAAACGCTTCTGATCTATAAAATCTCCTGAATTAGACCTCGTTTCTTTCTCTAAATCGCCTTAGAGGAAGGGCAATTGGGCTGAGACTGTTCAGGGGGATGTCATGAGTTTCAGAATTTCACGTCGTTCATTTGTGATCGGCTCTGCGAGCCTGCCTTGGCTGGCGGCCTGTTCGTCTGATGATGAGCTCGATGCGGAGGCCGCAGCAGAGCGTGCGGCGCGCATTCAGGGCGCACATACGGCGATTGGCTATGCGGAATCTCAGAATGGCGGACGTTTTGGCGTGTCAGCGGTCAATCTGGCGACGGGCGAGACCATCACTCATCGCGGTGATGAGCGTTTTGCCATGTGCTCCAGCTTTAAATGGCTGCTCGCCGCGCTTGTGCTTCAGCGCGTTCAGGCCGGTGATGAGGCGCTGGACCGTGTGATTGAGTTCACTGAAGCCGATATGGTGTCTCATGCGCCGGTGACGCAGTCGGCGCTGGCAGACGGTGGTCTCAGCGTAGAAGCGCTTTGCCGTGGCACGGTTCAGACAAGCGATAACCCGGCGGCCAATTTGCTCCTGCGTACGCTTGGCGGGCCGGAAGGCTTTACAGCCATGCTGCGCGCCGATGGCGAGACGACGACGCGTCTTGATCGCTGGGAGCCTGAACTCAATGAGAATGCGGAAGGTGATCCGCGCGACACGACCACACCCAACGCTATGGTCAGCCTGATGGGCTTTTACCTCTTCGGTGCCGGGCTGAGCGCTGAATATCAGACGTTGTTAAAGGACTGGATGATTGGGGCGAGCACGGGGCTGACCCGTTTGCGTGCTGGCATTGATGCGCCCTGGGCGAGCGGGGATAAAACCGGCACCAGCTCTAACAATCAGAGCAATGATGTCGCCTTTGCCTATAAAACCGCAGCGCCGAATGACCCGATCCTCATTTCCAGCTATCTGAATGTGGCTGACCCGATGAGTGAGGAAACAAATGCTCTGCACGCTACAATCGGGCGTCAGATCATGTGGGCGTTAGGTTAGGCCCGGCGCGTCAAACTGGTTGAGCGCGCGACAGCGGACGATGATCCGCTCGCGCTCTCCCTCGCGGCGTTCTACGAGTAGACGCGCGACCTGGCTGTCATCATGGAAGGCAGCCCCTGTCAGGCTGTCGAGCAGGGCTTTGGCCAGATTGTCCAGATCCATAATGGGTGGATCGCCGGTAAATTCCATCACGATATGCACTTCGTAATCGCCATAGCCGGGACGCACACGATTGAAATCCTTGCGGAAAAATTCCTTGAACAGAGGCTTGTAGTATTTGGCCTGTGTGGTGATGCCATTGCATTTGGCTTCCAGCGTGCCGTCATCGAGAAGCCGCGCACGGACTTTGCCTTTGCCAATCCACTCTGGCTCAGTACTCATCGGGGCGTCTCCTGAAGTCATCTGAGCTGAATACAGGGCTTTTTACCGCAGTCAAAGCATCTCGACTTTGAATGAGCCTCCGCTTACGGGAATGCATCAGTTTAAGAGGATAGAGTGATGAGCGAGCTTCCAGCCTGCCCAAAATGTGGTTGCGAATATACCTATGAAGATGGCGCGCTATTAGTCTGTCCGGAATGTGCGCACGAATGGTCGCTGGATGCGCCGGCTGCTGAAGAAGGCCCGGTCTGGCGCGATAGCGTGGGAAATATTCTGCAGGATGGGGATACGGTGACCGTCATCAAAGACCTGAAGGTCAAAGGTGCGTCCAAACCCGTCAAAGTCGGTACGATCGTGAAGAATATCCGCCTTGTGGAAGGCGATCACGATATTGACTGCAAGATTGATGGGTTTGGTGCGATGGGGTTGAAGTCTGAATTCGTGAAGAAAGCCTGATCAGCTGTAATTCAGGTCCTCAGATTTGTAGTAGGGCAGAAGACCGACCCGCTTGGTGCGGATGCGTGTCTTCTCGCCGATCTGCATCAGGGCGAGACCGGTCGAAACAACCATCCATTCCATCGCGAAAAAGGCGAAGCGCGCCGCATGCACGCCGCCGCGCACAAAAACGACCACTGCCGTCGCGAAGATGTGGAGTGGAGTAAGTTGTTGTTTTGTATTTTGCATTGTCCGTGAAACTTCCTTTCGAAAGTCCAACGCTTACAATGTAGAAAAAGTTCCAAGCCGTGTGCAGTTGGGTGTTAAATCCAGCCGCCCAGCTCGCGTTTGACCAGTGTTTCCAGAAGATCAATCGCAGGCGCGGAATCATTCAGGCAAGGCAGGCTGGCAAAGCTTTCACCACCCGCTTCAATGAAGCTGTCACGGCCCTGCATGGCGATCTCTTCCAGAGTTTCCAGACAATCAGAGATGAAGGCCGGTGCAGCGACGGCGACGTTCTTCACGCCCTCGCCAGGCAGGGCTTCGAGGGTTTTGTCGGTATAAGGCTGGAGCCATTCCTGAGGGCCAAACCGAGACTGGAAGGTCGTGCGGATAAAGTCCTCAGACCAGCCCATTTTCTCGCGCACCAGTCGCGTCGTTTTCTGGCAATGGCAGTGATACGGATCGCCCTTATCGAAATAGCTTTTCGGAATGCCATGATAGGACATGAGCAGCACATCTGGCGTGAAGTCGAGCTTTGAGAGGCTGTCCGACAGTGAAGTGCAAAGCGCGTCGATATAAGCCGGGTCGTCATGGAAGGCAGGTGCTGTGCGCAGTGCGGGCTGCCAGCGCAATTCCATCAGCGCTTTGAACGTGCGGTCATTCACACTGGCGGTCGTGGTCGCTGAATATTGCGGGTAGAGCGGCACGGTCAGAATGCGCGTGCAGCCTTGCGCTTTCAGCTCGTCGATTTTGCTCGCAATGCTCGGATTTCCGTAATTCATCGCATAATCAATGATGAGATCATCACCGCCCATACGCGCATTCAGTTTTTCGGCCTGAAGTTTGGTGAAATGGCGCAGCGGCGAGCCGTCTTCTGTCCAAACCTGCTTATAGGCATGGCCGGATTTGGATGGCCGGAAAGTAAGGATCGGTCCCTGTAGAATGAACTGCCAGATGAATTGCGGCACTTCGATCACGCGGGGGTCAGACAGAAACTCAGAGAGATATCGGCGCATGGACCAGTAATCTGTTCCATCCGGCGTTCCCAGATTGATGAGAAGCACACCGACTTTGCCTTGTCGGATCTGTGGGTGGCCTGCCGGAAGGATTTGTTCTGTCATAGTTTTCAGCCCGATTGTTCCTGTCCTTGATTTAGGTTTCAGGGCGAATAGGCAAGACCCCATTCGATTGAAAATCAGAATGTCAGGAATAGAGCCGTTTTATAGCCCTCTCATAGGGGCTGTTTGTCGGCCTTTTTCAGAAGCGAGGGCAGATAGGCGCCAAGTGACACGGCGCGATAGACATACATGGAGAGGAAGGCGCACCAGACACCGGTATTGCCGAACTGGCTGCGCAGTAAAAGGTCGGACGTGATGTAGAGAACCGTCGTGATGATGGCAGCATTGCGAAGCGCCTTGCCTTGTGTTGCGCCAAGGAAGAAGCCATCCAGCTGCCAGCAGGGCACGCCAATCAACGGAATGATCGCGCAGAAAGGCAGAAAGCGCAGAGCAATGTCTCTGGCCTCTGCATCATTGACGAAATTGGAGATCAGCCAGCCGCCTGCAATATAATAGGTGAGCGCAATCAGCGCGCCGGATGCGAGCGCGAGTTCCGTGGTTATGCGCATGGCGCGCGTCAGGCGTTTGCGATCCTTCGCGCCATAGGCTTCACCGATTTCTTTTTCCGCCACGAAGGCATAGCCATCCAGAATGAAGGCAGAAACACTGACAAACTGGAGAAGTATTTCATTGCCCGCCAGAATGGCTGTGCCAAGGCCCGCACCGGAATTCACAAACCAGGCGAAGGTGAAAAGGAGCGCCAGCGTGCGGATGAGCACGTCGCGATTGGCAGCAAACAGCGCGATCAGTTTTGCTTTGTCGAACAGGCTGGCGGAGCGTGACAGCCCGGCGCGCACAACGAAGAGGCCAAAGGCAAGGGCGACCCATTCGGCAATCGCCGTGCCCGCGCCAATGCCTGCGGGACCCCAGTCGAGCCCGGCAACAAACCAGACATCCAGAATTCCGTTCGTGCCATTCATGACAATCTGAAAAGCGAGCAGCCAGCCCGTTCGCCCTGTGCCGAGCAGCCAGCCTGTAATGCCATAGCCCATCAGAACGGCCGGTGCGCCCCAAATGCGCGCATCCCAATAAGCCCGCGCCAGATGTTTGACATCATCACTGGCCGAGAAGGGCTGAAAGACAAACATTTTGAGGAGCGGGGAGAGGCATAAAATGGTCAGGCCCAAAGCCGCGCCTGTGAGCAAGGCGCGTTGCAGGAGTGCATTCACTTCCAGCCTGTCATCTGCGCCATTGGCCTGAGCGGTAAGGCCGGTTGTCGACATGCGCAGAAAGCCAAAGGCCCAATAGATGAAGTTCATCACCACGGCGGCAACGCCAACCGCGCCAAGCTCGGTGGCATTTCCCGTCAGTCCCATCACAGCCGTATCCACGACGCCTGTGGAGGCGGTCGCGGCCTGAGCCAGCATAACCGGCACAGCAAGGGTCAGAACCTGTCGACGTGAGAGCTGAGACATCATGCCTGCCGATTAGGGGAGGCGGGGCAGAATGGCAATCAGTTCGGGGCTGATGGCTGGGCTTTATTCTGCGGGCGCTACGCTGGCGCCACCGCCAACGCCGCGTAAGGCGCTGACCAGACCATTGCCTGCATATTCGATCAGCTCGACCACCTGATTGAAGGTGCGCGTGTAATAAGGGTCCGGCATTTCGCGGACGGGTTGGTCCGGCGCATAATCCAGGAAGAGCTGGACTGGCGTGTCATCTCCGGCCGGGCGCTGTTTCTCAATTTGTTTGAGATTGTCGTTGTCCATCGCCAGAATGAGGTCAAATTTTGAAAAATCTTCCGGCTTGAAGAGACGTGCCCGGAGGTTGCTGAGGTCATATCCCTTCTGCAAAGCGGCTGCCCGCATGGGCGCATAGGGCTGTTCGCCAGTGTGCCAGCCACTCGTTCCGGCGCTGTCGAAACTGAGAGAAAGTCCAGAGTTTTCAGAGAGCTTATGGACTATTCCTTCAGCGGCAGGCGAACGACAAATATTGCCCAGACAGACGAACAGAACAGAATTGACCATATCTCACCCTACCGAAAATCTACCAACACACCATTGTGACAGAATGTTCGCAGAGCAATTGGGCAAAAATTTGCCGCATACCTTAATTTACTTCCTGCTTCTTGCCTGATAGATGCCGCGTTCCCCGCGTAACGGGCAAAGTGTTGCGTGGGCAATAAGGAGAATAGATTGATGAGCACCCGCTCTTTCCCAACCAACCCGAATGTCGGCGTCGTGGGCGCAACTGGAATGGTCGGCGAGATGATGCGCGAGATTCTGGCGGAACGAGATTTCCCCGTCGGCGAGCTGCGCCTCTTCGCCTCTGCAAAGTCTGCAGGCAAGGAAATTGAGTGGAAGGGCCGAACAATTATTATCGAGGATGCGAACACAGCAGATTTCGCAGGCCTCGATCTGGTGTTCTTCTCTGCTGGTGGTTCAACCTCGCGCGCGCTCGCGCCGAAAGTTGTTGAAGCTGGCGCTGTCGTCATCGACAACTCGTCTGCCTACCGCTCTGACCCGGATGTGCCGCTCATCGTTTCTGAAGTGAACCCGGAAGCGTCTGACGTTCTGCCAAAAGGCATTATTGCGAACCCGAACTGCACCACAATGGCCGCTATGCCTGTGCTGAAGCCTCTGCATGATGCAGCTGGCCTGAAGCGCATGGTGGCAAGCACCTATCAGGCTGTATCTGGTGGCGGCGTTGCTGGCGTTGATGAACTCGACGAGCAGATCAAAGCTGGCGCTGAAAATGGCGCTGCACTGTCCAATTCCGGTGATGCTGTTGAACTGCCAGCCCCTAAGAAATGGGCTGTGCCGATCGGCTTTAACGTCGTTCCGCTGAACTATGTGCTCGGCGAAGACGGTTACACCGAAGAAGAGCTGAAAATGCGTGATGAATCCCGCAAGATTCTCGGCCTTCCGGACCTGCCGGTTTCCGGCACATGTGTTCGCGTTCCGGTCTTCACAGGTCATGCTCTTTCTCTGAACGTGGAGTTCGAGCGCCCGATTTCTGTTGAGCAGGCAACTGAGCTTCTCGGCAATGCCGACGGTGTTGTTCTGGCTGACGTGCCAAACCCGCTTGAAGCAACTGGCAAAGACCCGGTCTTCGTTGGTCGCATCCGTCCGGACCCGACTGTGGCGCACGGCCTTGTTCTTTTCGTGGTTGGCGACAACCTGCGCAAAGGTGCAGCGCTGAATGCTATTCAGGTTGGTGAAGTTGTTCTGAAGCGTGCAGCGGAAGCGGCGCTCAGCAAAGCGGGCTGATCTGAGCCATCAGAAAATGATTTGAGAGGGCGGTGCCGCAAAGCGCCGCCCTTTTTCCATTAAATCGCCCGGCTTGGCGGAACAGTTGAGCTGTGCTTTCGTTCCGACCTCGAACGAGTCAGGAGTTTCCCGAATGAAATATATGCGCACAGTCTCTGCGATCACACTTGCGCTTATGACGCTTGCCGCGTGCGGAAGCGGAGGAAACGACACAGTTACAGAAGAGGTCAGCGTGGAAACATCCTCTGGTCCATCCACCGTGAAAGAGCGGTTTGCCCGCCTCGCGCTGGATTGTATTCACCGGCCTTATCCGAACAAAATCAGCCATGTTATGACATCGGATGACGATGTGGCCCCGCCGCGTGAGCTGACCCCGGCATTCTATGGCTGTTTTGACTGGCATTCTGCCGTGCATGGTCATTGGTTGCTGACCCGTATTCTGCGCACCCAGCCTGACACGGCGATGAATGAGGAAATCCGCGAAGCGCTGGCGCAGTCGTTCACCGTTGAGAACATTGGGGCTGAACTTGGCTATTATGCTCATGCAGACCGCGCCGGGTTTGAGCGCCCGTATGGCATTGCATGGTATCTGCAGCTGGTGGCTGAGCTGGAAGAAAGCGAAGATGCCCAGCTGTTAGAATGGCGCGATACATTGCGCCCGCTGGAAGCGGCGATTGTGGATCGGATTTCTGCCTGGATGCCAAATCTTGCTTATCCGGTACGGTCTGGCACGCATAACCAGTCTGCCTTCGCGTTTGGGCTCATGCTCGATTATGCGCGCACGGTTGAGAATTTCGCCTTTGAAGACCTCATCGTTTCGAAGTCTCTGGAATTCTATCAGAGCGACCGGAACTGCCCGATTGGCTATGAACCATCCGGCGAAGACTTTCTCTCGCCGTGCCTGATGGAAGCGGACCTGATGCGCCGCATTATGCCGCCAGCTCAGTTTGCGGCATGGCTTGGCAGTTTCCTGCCGGACATTCCTCTGGATGGATCAGGCGACTGGCTGGAGCCGGGCGTTGTGCTGGATGCGTCTGATGGGAAGCTTGTGCATCTGGATGGCGTGAACCTGTCCCGAGCATGGGCGCTGGAAGGCATTGCATCCGGCCTGCCGGAAGGTGATCCTCGTATCGAAGCGCTGCATGCGGCGGCTGCCATTCATAAAGATACAGGCGTCGCCTCAGTCTCTGACGAACATTATTCCGGCAGTCACTGGCTTGCCAGCTTTGCGACTTATCTGACAACGCAGCGCGGTATTGCCGAGGACTGATGCCCGATCCGTGGAACAATCCGATAGACGATTATGTGCCGCCGGAAAACCAGCGGCCGTTCAAATACAATCCGCCGGATGCGCCTTTGGATTATGTCTATCGCGATGATCATATTCTGGTGCTGAACAAGCCCTACGGTCTGCTCTCCGTACAGGGAAAGCCGCTGCACCATAAAGACTGTCTGGAATTTCGGGTAAAGGATCACTACCCCGAAGCCACGGCTGTTCACAGGCTGGACCATTCGACCTCAGGTCTCATTCTGTTTGCGCGGAATGAGGCGATCAAAGCCAAAATCTCAGAAGAGTTTCGCGAACGCCGCGTGGAGAAAACCTATATCGCACGCGTCTGGGGTGAAATGACCGAAGACGAGGGCGTGATCGATGTACCGCTCCGCAAAAACTGGGAAGACAGTCCGCGCCAGATGGTCTGCTATGAGCGCGGCAAGAAAGCGATTACGCGCTGGAAAGTCCTGAAACGGGGAGAAGGCTCAACGCTGGTCTATCTTTTCCCTGAAACCGGGCGGACCCATCAATTGCGCCTGCACACGCTGCATATCGGCCATCCCATTCTGGGCGATGAGCTTTATGCGCCAGACCCGGCCTATCACGCCGCGTCGCGGCTTTTGCTGCATGCCTGGGAGCTGGCGTTTCGCCATCCGGCTACGGACGAGATGGTTCATTTCAAAGCTGAACCGGACTTCGCATAAGAAAAAGCCGGGGCGAACCCCGGCTCATTCTCTTACTTGCTGGCGTGCTTCACAGCGTCTTTGAGGTCGCCGCCCACTTTGCGGGCTTTGCCTTCGACCTGATCGCCTTTGCCTTCGGTTTCCAGCTTCTCATTGCCGGTTGCCTTGCCTGCGGCTTCTTTCACATTGCCTTCAGCTTCTTTCAGGGCGCCTTTAGCGTGTTGCTTATCCATGGTGTGTCTCCTCATGATTGCACAATGGATAAACGGGCGAGGCAGGGGGCTGGTTCCGCTTGTGAGACTAAATATCCACTGGCCAGTTCTCGCCTGTCGCGCTAACACGCTCGCAAACAGTTAAGGACACGCAGAAGGAGCAAACCCATGGGATTGTTTGGCGGCAAATCAGGTAAGATGCGCACAGAGACGGACAGCTTTGGTCCATTGGAAGTACCAGAGCAGAAACTCTGGGGCGCGCAGACCGCACGCTCGCTGATCAACTTTCCGATTGGTGAAGAGAAAATGCCAGCGCCGGTTATCCGCGCACTTGGCGTGATCAAACGCTCTGCGGCACTCGCAAACAAGAAGCTCGACAATATCGAGCCTGAAATCGCAGATGCGATCGTGAAAGCTGCGTCTGAAGTGGCTGAGAACAAGCTGGACGAGCATTTCCCACTGTCTATCTGGCAGACGGGGTCTGGCACGCAGTCCAACATGAACTCTAACGAGGTTATCTCTAACCGCGCTATTCAGATCATGGGCGGCGAAGTCGGTTCTAAAGACCCGGTTCACCCGAATGATCACTGCAACCGTTCGCAGTCTTCCAACGATACTTTCCCGACAGCGATGCATATCTCTGCGGCTGAGGAAATTCATCACCGTCTGCTGCCTGCGCTTCAGTATCTGCGCAATGCGCTGAACGATAAGTCTCAGGCGTTCAAAGACATCATCAAAATCGGTCGTACACACACTCAGGATGCGACACCTCTGACGCTTGGTCAGGAATTCTCTGGCTATGTGGCTCAGATGGATCTCGGCATTAAGCGCGTACAGGAAGGTCTGGAGCACCTCTGGCCGCTGGCTCAGGGTGGTACGGCTGTTGGTACGGGTATCAACGCGAAAGTCGGCTTTGCTGAAGCCTTCGCTGATGAAGTTGCAGCTTACACAGACCTGCCATTCGTCACCGCGCCGAACAAATTCGAAGCGCTGGCAGCCCATGACGCGTTTGTTTACGCGCACGGTTCTCTGAACACGGTTGCGGCATCTCTCTTCAAGATTGCCAATGACATTCGTCTTCTGGGCTCTGGTCCGCGTTCTGGTCTTGGTGAGCTGGCTCTGCCGGAAAACGAGCCGGGTTCTTCCATCATGCCGGGTAAGGTCAACCCAACCCAGTGTGAAGCCATGACCATGGTTTGCACGCAGGTTATGGGCAATAACACGACCATGACGGTTGCTGGCAGCCAGGGCCATTTCGAGCTGAACGTTTATAAGCCGGTTATGGCTTACAACATGATCCAGTCCGTTCGTCTGCTTGCTGACGCGTGTAAGTCCTTCACCGACAAATGTGTGGTCGGCATTGAAGCGCGCGAAGACAATATCGCGGATCTGATGAACCGGTCACTCATGCTGGTTACGGCTCTGAACCCACATATCGGCTATGACAATGCGACGAAGATCGCGAAGAAAGCGCACAAGGAAGGCACAACGCTGAAAGAAGCTGCGCTGGCGCTCGATCTTCTGACCGCTGAACAATTCGATGAGTGGGTTATCCCTGCGAATATGATCAGCCCGAGCTAAACGCCCGGTCACGAGAATAAGAAAAGGCGGCTTCAGGGCCGCCTTTTTTGTATCTATTCGTCGGCGAAGTCCGGGCCATTGCCTGTATTGGGCGGGCGCTTGGTATAGGTGAGGCGGACCTTGTATCCATCCGGGTCCAGATAGTCAGAGAACATTTGAAACGGGTTGGAGGATTTCTCCGCAACGGGGGAAAGGCCAAGCTCGCCCAGCTTATCACGGCAGGCGCGCCATTCGTCTTCATCCCACATGCCAATATCCAGCGTGAAGTCTCGCTGGCCCGGCTCGCCAACCTCTTCTGGCGCTTCGTTCAAAGCCAGAGAGAATGACGGCATGCGCTTATGGTTCATGAAAATCTGGCGGCCAGCGGGATTGCGCGTCAGCCCGACCACGTGAAAGCCAAGCGCATCGCAATAGAATTTCTCCGATGCTGCGCCATCTGCGCAATTGCGGTGGATGGTGAGAACGAACTCATTCCGGTCGCGCTTCAAACCCTGACTTTCATCACCGAACCAGACACGCACCATGAATGAATCCTATTCTTCCATCCGAAACTCAACTGAGTCCTAGGAAAGAATGAGGGGGGAGTTCAACACCTGATTTTAAACGCCCGGGAAAATGCCCGTGATCGCGGAATACTTTTGAAACGTAAACGGATGCGCGCAAATTTGAGCGCCGAATTCGTCATCGGGAAACCATGCATGGATATGGTCGCCGGGAACATCCGGGGAAATTCCATGTCAGCTGAGTCTCAGTCCGTGCCTTCTGTTGAAAACGTTCTGCCAAAGGCAAAACTCGATATAGGCGCGCTGCCATTCGTTCTGAGCGTATTCCTCGGCGCGATATTGATTTTCCTCGTTCAGCCCATGTTTGCGAAAATGGCGACCCCGCTGCTCGGTGGTTCGCCTTCTGTGTGGAATGTCTCGCTGGTCTGTTTTCAGGCGGCGCTTCTGGGCGGCTATGGCTATGCTCACCTGCTGGCAAAGCTGAAATCTGTAAAGCTGCAGATTGGTATTCACGCAGTGCTTCTTCTGACGGGCGCGATTTGTTTGCCACTGGGTATTACTGATGCATTCGGTGACCCGAGTGCGGATCAGCCTGCGCTCTGGCTGATGGGCGTGTTTGCGCTGTCGATTGCACTGCCTTTCGGTGCGATCTCTGCAACGGCGCCGCTCATTCAGAGCTGGTATGCTCGCACCAATCGCGCAGATGCCGGCGACCCATACCACCTCTATGCAGCCAGCAATATTGGCAGCCTGATCGGCCTTGCGGCTTATCCGCTTCTGCTGGAACCGTTCACGCGCGTTGCGACGCAAAGCAATGCCTGGACGGTCGGCTATGGCGTTTTGTTCTTCTGCCTGATGACGAGCGGCGTATTTGCGTTGCGTCAGCTCAATATCACTAACACTGGCACATCTGCGGCAGCTGAGCGCGCGAGCCTCAGCTGGAAAGAGCGCGGCATCTGGCTGGCGCTGTCTTTCATTCCGTCCAGTCTTCTGGTCGGCGCGACGACCCATATCACAACAGATGTAGCGGCCGCGCCATTCCTGTGGGTGCCGCCACTGACGCTTTACCTCCTGACATTCGTCTTCGTCTTCTCCAAAAAGCCGGTCATTCCGCAATCCGTCATTCTGCGCTTTACGCCAGCGATCATCGCCTCTGTTGCGTTCATGCTGCCGCGCGTTGTCGACCTTGGCTGGGTGCTGGAGCTGAGCTTCACGCTGATTGGCCTGTTCTGGGCGAGCATGGCGTGTCATGGCCTGCTGGCCGCGCGTCGTCCGCATGTTTCCCGCCTGACAGAGTTCTATTTGATCATGTCGCTTGGCGGCGTTCTGGGCGGGGCGTTCAACGCATTGCTCGCGCCTGTGATCTTTGAAAGCATTCTGGAATACCCGCTTATTCTTGCAGCGACGCTTCTGGTTCTGCCTGCGGTCAATACGGGCAAGATCGACCAGATGGGGCGTCTCGTCCTGATGATGGCGATTGGCGCTGTCGCAATTGCCTTCATCCTCAGCTCAACCGGTGTCTTCCCGGATCGACGCACCGTATCGCTTCTGGCGGCTGTGCCTGTGCTGGGTATCGTTCTGGCCCGCGGACGTCGCTGGATCATGGTGATCAGCTTTATCGCCATTGGCATTGTGACCAATGTGATGGACCCGGTCTCCGGTGGCCAGCGTGAGCGCGGTTTCTTCGGCATTGTGCGTGTGCTTGAGGGCGGTGGTCATCGTCTCATGATGCACGGCACGACCCTTCATGGCGCGCAGCTGACAAATGAAGCGCGCGCACTTACGCCGCTCACCTATTATGCGCCTGCAACGCCAATCGGTCAGATCTTCCGTCAGTATAATGACGCACAGACTGTGGGTGTAGTTGGCCTGGGTGTGGGCAGCGTGGCCTGTTATTCTGAGCCCGGTCAGGACTGGGTGTTTTATGAGATCGACCCGATCGTTGTTGATATCGCGACCGATCCATCCCGCTTCACCTTTATGTCGGAATGTCAGCCGGACGCACGTATCGAAGTGGGTGATGCCCGTATTCAGCTCGCCTATGAAGAACAGGGCTATTTTGACCTGCTTCTGCTGGATGCGTTCAGCTCAGATGCAATCCCGGTCCATCTGATCACGCGTGAAGCCATGGCGCTCTATATGGATAAACTGTCTGAGGATGGGGTCTTCATTGCGCATATCTCTAACCGTCACATGGCGCTGGAGCAGGTCTTTGCCCGCATTGCAGAAGAAGAGGGCATGGTCTCCTATGTTCAGATGTTCTCACCTGATAAGGCGGCGCCTGAATTCGACGTGACACCAACCCATGCCATGCTGTTTGCGCGCAATCAGGACGCGCTCGATCGCGCTCTGGAAACGGGGCTGTGGCGTGAGGTTCATTCTGATGGCGGTCGCCCATGGACCGATGACTATTCCAACATTCTGGGCGCTATGCTGGGGACGGTTCGCTAAGCTACAGCCTGCGACGCTTTGGCCTTATATTCGCACTTGCTTATCTATCCGATTAAAACCATAAAGATATTATGGTTTTAAGGAGGCTGATATGCCTAACGTCACCGTTGATCCGCTCGCAATTGCTGCACTGGTAGGTTTTGGATTGCTTATTGCCGTGTCTATCGGCGTGTCTGTCGTCTTCTGGCAGCTCTCGAAGAAGTAATCACGATTTCCAAAATTCATGTAAGATGACAGCGTGCGTTGCAGGCGATAGTTTGCGCGGATGATGTCATCTTCTGTTTTTCGATTCCTGTTCTCAGTGCCGTTGGCGGCTTTGGCTGTTGCGAGCTGCGCCACGACTTCAGACCCGTGTTCACAGTCGGCTGTGGAACGTCGTATCTCGTATTCTTTGTCTGATTTTGCCCGGTCCAATCGGGCAGATTTGAACGAGGTGCGCCAGGCGGTGGGCTATTTCGAAGGTCAGACGGTTTGGGGCACAATGCGCATCGCGCAGGCCGTGAATGCCATGCGCCGCGTCGCGGACGGGTTCGAAGAAGAAGTCGTGCCAGACCTTGTTGAAATATCTGATCAGTGTGGCGGTGTGGCCCCTTTCCGGGAGGTCTTTGTCGACTTCCTGAAGGATGAAGGCTTCAACGATCAGGTCGTCGGATGGGTAGAAGATTTCAGGTTTGAGTTCGAATCCTGAATAATAGCTGCTCTCAACCGGCCAACTGACGCAATGTTTGGTTGACCTGATCGCGGCTTCGGCGCAATGGGCTGGCATGAATCGTATTGTTAAATTTATCGGTCGTATGGACGCGTCTGCCTGGCGGGCGCTGATCATTACCGGTCTTTTGCTTACCAGTGTTGTTCTCATGCTGGTCGTCGGGAAGATGTTTCTCTTCGACGGCGAGGGTGATGGGCTGATGGCGCAATTGCAGACTTATCTGCATGAGCACCGGACTGCGCCTTACATGTTTCTGGTCGTTGCCGTTTTGTATTGCGTGCTGGCTTTTCTTGGCGCGCCGCAGTTTGGCCTGATCGGTATGACGGTTCTGGCCTTTGGCTCTGTGCTTGGATTTTTCTATGCCTGGGGCGCGACGCTTGTCTCTGCCAGCGTGGCCTTCTGGATTGGTCGCGGCTTTGGCATGTCTCTGGTCCAGCGTTATGGCGGCGATTCGATTTTGCGTCTGTCACGCTTTATGGGCCGGAATGTTTTTATCGCCAGCGCGATCGTCCGTAATGTGCCAACTGCGCCAGCGATTGTCGTCAATATGGCCTTTGGGGCCAGTGATGCACGCTTTTCCGGTTTCCTTGCGGGAACGGGGCTTGGGATTATTCCAAAGACTTTGATGATCGCCCTGTTCGGACAAGCGGTGGCGCAGAGCCTGACGGGCAACCCATTGTTTGCTGCCGTTTCAGTTGTTGCCATGGCGCTTTTGTGGATCCCGCTCATGCTGTTTGCGCGATCAAATCTGGCTGAAAAGCGTGGCTTTACACCAGAAGAAAACGCGGAATCAGAGACGGAAAAACCTCAATAGGCGGTTTTCGCAGTAAAATTTGTGAGAGCCACGTCATTTATCTTGACTATATGGGCAATTCTTTGCGTTATGCGCGCATGAAACTGAATCTTGGTCTTCTCCTACTTCTGGGGCTTACAAGCCCCTGCCTGCGTCTGGTTTAGGGCTCTGAACGAGCCCGCGCGGTCAGGGGAGCGATTTCGTATGCAACCAAGATCAGCGTGAGCTCAAAGAATGACTGACCAACCACATATTCGAATTTTTGATACGACCATGCGCGACGGAGAGCAGTCTCCCGGCGCGAGCATGACTATGCGTGAAAAGCTCGATCTCGCAGAATTGCTGTGCGAGATGGGCACTGATGTAATTGAAGCCGGTTTCCCGGCGGCGTCCGCAGGCGATTTCGACTGCGTCCGTCAGATTGCTGAACAATCACAGAATGACACCATCATTTGCGGTCTGGCCCGATCCACACCGAATGATATTGATCGCTGTGCAGAGGCCGTGAAAGCGGCTGCCAACCCGCGCATCCATACGTTTATCGCCACCAGCCCGCTTCATATGGAGCATAAGCTGAAAATGGGCGAGAATGCCGTGCTGGAAGCGATTGGCCGTTCCGTTGCGCAGGCGCGCAATCATGTCGCTGACGTGGAATGGAGCGCAGAAGACGCGACCCGTTCTGATTTCGACTTCCTGTGCAAGGCGGTTGACGTGGCTATTCAGGCCGGTGCGACGACCATCAACCTGCCGGATACCGTGGGCTATGCGCACCCGGAAGAGTATGGCGCTTTGTTCCGCCGGATTATCGAGAACGTGCCGGATTCAGATAAAGTCATCTGGTCTACACACTGCCATAACGATCTGGGTCTGGCTGTTGCGAACTCTCTGGCGGGTGTCACCAATGGTGCGCGTCAGGTCGAGTGCGCAATTAACGGTCTCGGTGAGCGTGCTGGTAACGCCGCGCTGGAAGAAATCGTCATGGCACTGAAAGTGCGTCGCGACACACTTCAGGCGATGACGCGGATCGATACGACCAAGCTGTCTCGCGCGTCTAAAATGGTCAGCCAGATCACGGGCTTCCCGGTTCAGTACAACAAAGCGATTGTTGGTAAGAACGCGTTCGCGCACGAAAGCGGCATCCACCAGGATGGCATGCTGAAGAATGCGCAGACCTATGAGATCATGAACCCTGAAGATGTCGGCGTGTCTGCAACGTCACTCGTCATGGGTAAGCATTCTGGTCGTCACGCATTCCGCGATAAGCTGGCTGTGCTGGGCTATGATCTGGAAGACGATGCTTTGAACGATGCGTTTAAACGTTTCAAAGATCTCGCTGACCGCAAGAAGCACGTCTTTGATGACGACATCATGGCTCTGGTCGATGACCAATTGTCGAATGAAGGGGAACGGATCGTCTTTAAGCGACTGCGTGTCGTGGCTGGTTCTGAAGGTCCGCAAACTGCTGAGATCGATCTGGAAGTTGATGGCAACCATAAATGGACGACCGCTCGCGGTAATGGTCCTGTGGATGCAGTCTTCAATGCCATTCGTGAGATCGTTCCACACGAAGCTGTGCTTGAGCTCTATCAGGTGAGTGCGGTGACGCAGGGCACCGATGCGCAGGCTGAAGTCAGCGTACGCCTGTCTGAGAATGGTATCGTCGCAACAGGGCGGTCTTTTGACCCGGATACACTTTGCGCGAGCGCTAAAGCGTATCTGCATGCTCTGAACAAGCTTGAGATCCGTCGTCAGAAGCGAATTGCCGCCTAGGCCCTCGTTTCGACACAAAGTCCAGCATTCATGGGAAGATATACAGGCGGAACGGTTCGTTCCGTCTGTAGTAATTTTCTGTACAATACCCCCCTTGCTTTACAGATTGTAAACCGGCACAAGCAAAAAGGGGTTGAGTAGTGATTGAAGCGCAGGGCTTGAACAGACCCTGCAGAATGCGGCGGTAGATATATGCTTGGTAGTCTTCTTGGCCTTTTGTCGACGGATATGGCCATTGACCTCGGTACGGCGAACACCCTTGTTTACGTTAAGAATCAAGGTGTCGTGATTGATGAACCTTCTGTGGTTGCATACCGCAAGGAAGGAAATCGAAAGATACCGTACGCGGTCGGTGCTGAAGCCAAGAAAATGCTCGGTAAGACGCCAATCGCGATGGAAGCGATTCGTCCGATGAAGGATGGCGTGATCGCCGACTTCGAAGTTGCCGAGGAAATGATCAAGGCCTTCATCCGTAAGGTCCATAATCGCCGCGCTTTTGTTTCTCCACTGATTATTATTTGCGTACCAACCGGTGCTACTCCGGTTGAGCGTCGCGCTATTCACCAGTCTGCTCTTCAGGCCGGTGCCCGCCATGTTGAAATGATTGAAGAGCCAATGGCTGCCGCAATCGGCGCTGGTCTTCCAATCGATGAGCCATCAGGCTCCATGGTTGTTGATATTGGTGGCGGTACGACTGAGGTCGCTGTTCTCTCTCTCGGCGGTATTGTTTACTCTCGCTCTGTGCGCGTCGGTGGTGACCGTATGGACGAGGCGATCGTCAACTATCTGCGCCGTCATGAGAACATGCTGATTGGCGAGATGTCCGCCGAGCGTATCAAGAAAGAAATCGGTACGGCGAAAGCGCCGGATGATTCCATGGGCATGTCTCTGGAAATCAAAGGCCGCGACCTGATGAATGGCGTGCCGAAAGAAGCTGAAATCACAGAAGCCATGGTTGCAGACGCGCTGAGCGAACCTGTCCAGGCGATCATCGACGCGGTGAAAACTGCACTTGAAGCTATGCCGCCAGAGCTGGCTGCGGATATCGTTGATAAAGGTATCGTGCTGACCGGTGGTGGCGCGCTGCTGCGTAATCTCGACGTTGTCATTCGTGAGCGTACACAGCTGCCGGTGACCATCGCTGATGATCCGCTGAAATGCGTTGTTCTGGGTTCTGGTAAAGTGCTGGAGAATTATTCCTCCATGCGCGGTATTCTGTCTCCTGACGTATAAGTTTCAGCGCCCTTTGGGCGTAGAACAGAAGGACATGTTGAATGGCATCGCTGGGGCGTGACCGCAGGGCAAAGCGCCGTGTCGTACGAACGGTGGTTGTCGTTTCGATTGTCGTCGCACTTGCTGTCGTTCTGGCTCAGACCGCGCCCGTTATTCGAGGTACGGCAACGCCAGTTCGCGCAGGCATGGACGATATCGTCGTGCATTCGGCTAATGCCGTTCAGAACGGATCGCTGTTCGATTTTGGCGGCGATGAGGAATTGCTGCAGGAAATCGAACGCCTGCGTGTAGAGAACCGCCAGCTCGCCATCTGGCGCGATGCGGCAACCTCTATGACAGAACGCCTTCACCGCTATGAAGATCTGCTCGACCTGGTGGGCGAACCTATCCCTCAGGGTGTGTCTGCGCGCGTAGTGACTGAAACCGATGGTCCTTTTGCGGAAACGCGTCTTGCAAATGCAGGCGGGCTTCATGGCGTGGAAGAGGGCGATGTCGCTGTGAATACGCAGGGCGTGATCGGGCGTGTCATCCGCGTTGGTAATCGCTCATCCCGTATCCTGCTGGTGACCGACTTTAACAGCCGCGTACCTGTTATGGGTGAGATTAGCGGTGTGCGCGCCATTCTCGGCGGGGGCAGTGGCTCTCAATATGGCGAGCTGATCGACAAGCCTGAGCAAGCGCCTTTCATTGAAGGTGAGAGCATTGTGACCTCTGGCGAAGGCAATGCCTTTCCGCGCGGGCTGCGCGTTGGAAGGGCGGTGATCGCCAATGACCGTTGGGTGGCTCAGTTATCTCTGTCTGAAGCGCCAGTCGACTTTGTACGTCTTCTTCCGACCCAGACTATTGAGGCCCCGGAGGATGATCCGATCATTCCAGTGCCCGAAGACGGTGTCGTGACGGCGCCCGGTGCGGAGGCGCAGTAATGGCTTTTTCGTCCGGTAAACCGTCTGCATGGAGCCGGACAGGGCGATTGGCGCGCATCATTATTGGCGCAGCCATCGTGCTGGCTGTCGGGTATATCGGTGTGATCTGGATCGCGCCGACAGGACTGATCATCTTCTGGCCCTATGCTGCGCTTTGGGCTGCGGTCGGCTGGGGTGCGAGCCGGTTATCCTTCCGGCCCGTTATTGTGCTGATCGGCCTTGGGCTGGCCATGGACCTTATCGTGGACGCGCCGCTTGGATGCTGGTCGTCCATCCTCTTGCTGGCTTTCGTTATCTCCTCGCTCTTCCGACAGCGCGCTCTGACTGACCAGACCGGTGTGATCCGGTTTGCTGGGGATGCAACTGCTTTTGTCGTGAGTTTCCTCTTTGCGAGATGGATAATGGGGGCATATCTTGGGAGCGTTGAGACCCGCGTCATCATTGGCGGGTTTCTGACAGCAGCGATTTTATACTATCCGCTGCGATCCCTGTTTCGTCTCACCAGTGATGCTCGGGTAGATACATGAAGCGTAGATCTGATTCCGGCGAACTTGATGTGACGCGCCGCCTTATAATCGCAGGTGCGGCGGGTGGTCTGGTCGCGGGCGGCCTGCTGGCGCGCCTTGTGAATTTGCAGCTGATGAATCAGGAAGAGTTCGAGGCGCGGGCGCTGGATAACCAGATCAGCCTTGTGCCGGGTGTTCCTCGTCGTGGTCTCATCTATGACCGCTTCGGCGAACCGCTAGCGACGCACCGGACAAGCTGGAATGTGTATGCTGCGCGCGAGGACCTGGCGAACCTCGAAGCGACCCTCGACCGGATTTCGGACATTGTTGAAATTTCCGATGAGAGGAAGCGCCGGCTTCTGGAAAACTTCCGCCGGGAGTATTCCTTCATTCCAGTCTCCATTCTCAGCGATCTGACCTATGAACAGTTCACTCAGCTGAGTGTGCGTCGTCCTGAATTGCCGGGCGTGACGATTGAAGCTTCTCAGGCGCGGTCCTATCCGCGAGGCCGGGACTTTGCTCACGTTGTTGGTTATGTCGCGCGTGCGAACCAGTCAGAGATTGATGCAGCGCTGGACGGGCTGGACCCGGAAACTGATCGCGCGCGCATTTCGCGTATTCAGGGCGTGCTGAAACACCCGAATATGCGGGTTGGGCGTCTGGGCGTGGAGCGCGAGCTGGATGACTGGCTTGGTGGAACGCCGGGCAATTATCGCTATGTGCGAAACGCGCAAGGGCGTACGATTCAGCGTCTGGATGATGATGAGAACGCGCCAAAGCCGGGCCGCGATGTTCATCTGACCATTGATGCAGATCTTCAGCGGGCGGCGATTGAGCTGTTTGGTGACCAGACAGGCGCGGCTGTCGTTATGGATGTCGAAACGGGTGACATTCTCACCCTGGCATCCAACCCGACCTATGACCCGAATGATTTTGTGAACGGTATTTCCAGCGCTGACTATAGCGCGCTGCGTGAGGATGAACGGTCACCGCTCTATCACAAGGCTTATGACGGGCTTTACCCGCCGGGATCGACCTTCAAGATGATCGTTGGCGGCGCGGCTCTGCGGGCTGGCCTCACAACACCGAACGAAACTGTCTACTGCCCGGGTCATTATGATTTCGGCAATCGCCGCTTCCACTGCTGGCAGCGGCGCGGCCATGGCAATGTGAATCTTCACGAGGCTATTCAGAAATCCTGCGACGTCTATTTCTATGAGATCGCGCGTCGGTTGGGACCAGAACGTATCGCTGAAGAAGCCAAAGCCTATGGTCTTGGTGTCAGCTATGAATTGGGCATGACGGGCGGCGCGGCTGGTGTCGTGCCAAATGACAATTGGAAGCGGGGACGCTTTAACGAGCCCTGGTATGACGGCGAGACGCTGAACTATGGCATTGGTCAGGGGTATCTGACGGTTTCGCCGCTGCAACTGGCAGTCATGACCTCTCGTCTGGCTATTGGTGATGGCTCTCAGGTCATGCCGCGCATGGTCGGCTCTGGGCCAATTATCCCGCCAAGCCCTGTCTATGGGTCTCTGCCGGGACACAATATTCTCGACCATTTACGCTCTGGCATGTTTGCCGTGACCTCGGAGACGGGCGGAACGGCTCTGCGTGCGGGTGATATCGGGTTTGAAGGCATTCGCATGTCGGGGAAAACCGGTACGGCGCAGGTGCGAGTGATTTCCGCCGCCGAGCGTGCCACCGGGGTTATTGATAACGCTGATCTGCCGCGACGACTGCGAGACCATGGCTTGTTTGTGGGCTTCGCGCCGTATGACAATCCGAAATATGCGGTTTCTGTTGTCGTGGAACACGGCGGCGGTTCCAGCTCGGCCTATCCGATCGCGCGTGATCTGATGCGCGAGGCCTTTGTTCGCAATTCGGGCCGTGCCGGTAGTTATGAGATTGCCGCGGTCGACCGCGATGGAGAATCCATCTGATGGCCAATTCTTTCGCGCAGACCAATGACGATGTGCTGTCTCGCATTTTCCGTCTGCCATGGATCATGATCCTCATCATTCTGGGGCTCGGCATTTTTGGCGTCGCGGTTCTCTATTCAGCCACCATTACGAATACTCAGGAAGCCGGCTTGCCAGCGCAACACGCGGTTCGACTGGGCATTGCCTTCGTCTTTCTGTTTGTATTGGCCATGACGCCGCTCGGCTTCTGGTCGGCGATTTCTTACACGCTCTATTTTGGCGCCTTATTGCTGCTGGTTGGCGTTGAATTCTTCGGCGCGACGGGCGGCGGCGCACAGCGTTGGCTGGATATCGGGCCGATCCGGGTTCAGCCCTCAGAGTTCATGAAGCTCGCCTTATTGCTGGCGCTCGCACGGTTTTATCACCAGCAGCGCGCGCACGGGGATATCAAATTTTATCCCCATCTGATCGCCATTGTCATGATCGCTGCACCGGTTGGCCTGGTCTTCCGTCAGCCAGACCTTGGGACCTCTCTCATGTTGGCCGCGACGGGGACGGCGGTGATGTTCTTTGCAGGACTTCGCTATTGGATCATCATTCTGGGTATTGTTTCCGTCGTGCTGACGGCGCCGGTCGCATATTTTTATGTGCTTCAGGATTATCAGCGCGAACGTGTTCTGACCGCGATTGACCCAAGCCGTGACCCGCTGGGCGCGGGGTATCAGATCCAACAGGCTGAAATCGCGATTGGGTCTGGCGGCTATGAGGGCAGGGGCTATCTGCAAGGCACACAGAGCCAGCTCGATTACATTCCCGAGCAACACACGGACTTCATCTTCACCGTTATCGCTGAAGAGTTCGGATTTGTCGGCTCTCTGGGGCTTCTGGCTGCGTGGATGTCTGTCTTTGCGCTAGGGCTGATCATCGCCTCGCGCAGTCGATCTCACTTTGGATATCTGGCGGCCAGCGGAGCTGTTGTGACGGTAGCCTTCTATGTGTTCGTGAATATTGGCATGGTCAGCGGAATGTTGCCTGTGGTGGGTGTACCAATGCCGCTGATTTCCTATGGCGGCACAGCCATGTTGACCGTGATGGCAGCCTTCGCTGTCATATGCGCAGTCAATCTGGATAGGGATCGCCATCTTTCTGTCAGCGGCCTCTTCTAGCAGCGCTCACGCACGGTTCCGATTGACCTTTTTCATGGTCGCTGCAAGGTATTGCGCGGGAGAGTGCGAAAGATTCATTCGCAACATTAGCTTCGGAGTAGTGTGATGGCGGGTCCGGTTACGGTCGGAAAGTCGGACCATTGGGGGTCCAGGTTCGGGTTTATTATGGCGGCCGTTGGCTCGTCTGTTGGCCTAGGAAACCTTTGGCGTTTTCCATACATTGCAGGTGAAATGGGCGGCTCGGCCTTCATCCTGATTTATCTGGGATGTATTCTGCTGTTCGGTTTTCCTGTGCTTATGGCTGAGTACGCTCTGGGCCGTCATGGCCAGCGTTCATCCATTGCCAGCATTCGTAAAATTGTGACGGAAAACAAAAAGCCGATTGCTTGGGTGGGCATGGGCTGGCTCGGTGCGATCGCATCCCTGCTTCTGTTTTCATTCTACATCGTGATTTCAGCATGGGTGTTCGACTTCGTTCCACAGGCCTTCCTTGGTGGGTTCTCTGGTTTTGATGCTGCTGCCTCCGGCGAGAACTTCGGTGAGACGACGAGCAATAAACTCGAGATTTTCTTCTATATGTGCGCGTTTCTCGCGCTGAACGTCTTTATTGTGGCGCGCGGTGTACATGGTGGAATTGAAAAAGCGGCTGAGATTCTCATGCCGCTCTTTTTTGTCATGCTGATTGGCATGGTGATTTTTGCAGTCATCACCGGTGACGCGGCCCGCACCGTCGAATTTCTCTTCACGCCGGACTTCTCAAAAATCACATTCGACACCTTTATGGCGGCGCTCGGTCAGGCCTTCTTCTCGCTGAGTGTTGGTAGCTGCGTGATGTTCACCTATGGCGCTTATCTGACGCGCGATACGAATATCCCGAAGAACGCTGGTCTGGTCGCTTCGGCCGATACGCTGGTTGCTCTGGTCGCGGGCTTCGCCATCTTCCCGATCGTCTTCAGCGCGGGGCTGAACCCTGAGCAGGGTCCGGGTCTTTTCTTCGTGACTATGCCCGTCGCGTTTGGCGGACTGCCAAGCTTTGTAGGCGGTATCTTCTTCACGTTGGCGCTGTTCGCAGCCTTCACCTCGTCCATTTCCCTTCTGGAAACAGGTGTCTCCTGGCTTGAAGATCAGAAGTCTATCGGCCGGGTAAAGGGCGCGATTGGTCTTGGTGTCATCATGTTCTTCATGGGCATTGGCTATATCTGGATGCCGGAGATGATTGACCATGCCAGCTTCCTGTCAGGCGATGTCATGCTGCCGCTGGGCGGCGTGCTGATCGGTATTTTTGCCGGTTGGGTCGTGCCGAAATCCATTCTTGAGAATGAGCTTGGCAAAGGTATTCACCTTGAGATCGCGCTTGTCCTGCTGCGCTTTGTTGTTCCGATCTTTATCTCGATCATTTTGATCCTTGGAATGATCGGCAAATTCTTTCCTGACGGCGGTTAAAGCCTATAAAAGAAAAGGGAGGCTCTGCGGCCTCCCTTTTTGTATCTGGTATCTGGTTTCGCGGACCTATCGAAGAATGTCCACGAACTCTTCCGTCGCATTGATCAGCGCATTTACAATGCCGGGCTCAAGGCTGGAATGGCCCGCATCCGGGATGATTTCCAGACGTGATTTCGGCCAGGCTTTATGCAATGCCCAGGCAGAAGACAGCGGCGTAACCACGTCATAGCGTCCATGGACGATAACGCCTGGTATATTTTTGAGCACGTGTGCCTGATCAAGCAGCCAGCCGTCTTTTTCGAAGAAGCCGCCATTGTAGAAATAATGGCACTCAATGCGTGCAAAAGCGTCGACAAACGCGCTGTCGTCGAAGCGCGGTGGGCGCACAGACGGGCCGCGAATAGAGAGGGTTTCACCCTCCCAGCATGCCCATGCCCGCGCTGCCTCAAGGCGTGCTTCAACATCGTCAGACATCAGACGCTTATGGAAAGCTTCGAGAAGATTGCCGCGTTCTTCTTCCGGAATTGGAGCGATATAGCGATCGTATGCATCCGGGAAGAGATTGCTCGCGCCTTCCTGATAGAACCAGCGCAGCTCGCGTTCCATGAGCAGGAAGATGCCGCGCAGGAGAAGGCCACTGGTGCGCTCTGGATGGGTGACGCCATAAGCCAGCGCCAGTGTGGACCCCCATGATCCCCCGAAAACAAGCCATTTTTCGATGTCGAGCGCTTCGCGAAGCTTCTCAATATCCGCGATCAGATCCCAGGTCGTATTCTCTTCCAAAGAAGAATAAGGCGTTGAACGACCACAGCCGCGCTGGTCAAAAAGGATGACGCGATAGACGCGCGGATCAAAGAACCGGCGCATCTCAGGGCTGGCACCGCCACCCGGTCCGCCATGCAGTCCGATGACAGGAATTCCGTCTATTGGGCCTGTATCTTCCCAATAAATTTCATGGAGGTCTGAAACCTTCAGACGGCCTACGCGTCTAGGTTCTGTGTGCGGAAATAGTTTTCGACGCGAAACGGGTTTAGTATTCATGCATGTTTCACCTATAGGAGGTCATAGTCGAGATAAAGACTGGACGTGCGTGAAAAATTCCAGTTTTGTATTTTGAGATAAAATATATTGAGAGTTTAGGGCGATATGGTTTTGCGAATAGTGAGCTTGGCAGCTCTCGCTGTTCTCTGTTCCGGGTGTGCGACAGTGTCCATGCAACCGGCGAGCACCACTGCATCAATTATCCGACCAAAATCAGATCTTCAGCGCATGGCTGAAGGCTATTCTGATCAGGCGCGCGAAGCAGGTTGGGTTGAGGGCAATGACCCTATGGCCTTTCTGACGCGCTCTCTCTTCCCGGATGCGCAATCCGGTATCGCATCACACGAATACCATGAGCGGATTGATGCTGACACGGCATCCATTCCTCAGGTTCAGCTTCAACTTCAAAACGATGTTTCCAGCGCGCTGACAGGCCTCACAGCGCTGAATGCGGCGGCGAGCGACTTCCTATCAGACGGATCTGAAATCGTTCGTTCAGATGTCGCAAGCTTCGAAGATGCTCTGATTACGGCCCGCAATGCGCGCCGGTCTTTCATCGAAGCGAGCGAAGTTCTGGCTGAGCGCGACGCAACCGTATCTGTTGAAACGGCAAACGATCTGGACAGCCTTGAAAGCGAAATCGAACATACACGTCAGCTGGCAGACCAGCTTGTGAATGCGTGGCGCGATGAAAGCGTTGCGACCTCTTAAGGTTCAACGCTCTCCCTTTAAAATTCCGAACGAAATCCCGCAAAGGCTAGCCATGCCCAGCCTACAAGAAGGCTGGTGCCGCCAATCGGCGTAATTGCGCCGAACCAGCGCGGCGCGCCGAGCGCCATGGCGTAAAGACTGCCCGCGAAGATCAACAGCCCGATAAAAATCGCAATAGTCGGCCCGAAAAGGTCTGCTGCGCGGGCTTTGTTGAGACCAATCGCCACCAGAACAATGGCATGGGCGAGGGCGTAAAGCGTTGCCGTTTCCCACCAGCCCATGCCTTCTTCGGTCAGGTGCCCTTTCAGGCCATGAGCGCCAAAAGCGCCGAGCGCGACGGTCAGAAAGCCGCAAATGGCTCCAAGTGTGAGTACAGGCATCTCGCGCTCCTTTTCAGTTCATCTGCTCGGTAGAGCATATGTGACAATGGCGTGGCTGGCGGGATGCGTCATATTGGCTTCGCGAATGTCGACTTCAGCCACTGCGAGGCGTTTGCCAATCTTCAGAATGTTTGCGGTGGCAATCACATCACCCGCAATACATGGGTTCAGAAAGTTCATGTTCAGATTAGACGTCACCGCGAATGGGGTGATGCCGATTTTGGTGAAAATGGCGATATAGGTGGCGCTGTCCGCAATCGACATTTGCGTCGGGCCGGAGATCACCCCGCCTGGCCGCAACTGTGCCGGATTATAGGCCAGTTTCATCTTCGCCGTGCCATCGGACACTTCGATAGCTTCCAGCGCGCCGCCATTGGCCTCAAAGGCTTCGCGCAAAAATGTGTTGATCTCTTCGACTGTCACCTGTGACGTCATCTGTTTCTCCTCCCATTGTATTTTTATGGGCCAACAATGTCAGTTCACGGGGCAGGGTCAATCGCAGGATTTGACATATTTACCACGAAAGTGAGCAGAAACTCACTTATCCAGAGTGAAACTCATTCACCCACTAGTGTGCAGTGTATGTTTCCGATACCGTCTGTTTCTGGAAACTCTTGCAGGTGTTCAGGATTTGAGTGCGTTTAGCCTTGAAAATAGAGACGGTGAAACCGTCCTGTGCATAGAAGGGGACTGGACTGTCGCAACGATTGCGCCGCTTGAGCGCGATCTATTACGGTCTGTCGCCAGACAATCTGCGAATTCCGTTGATGTCAGCGCATTGCAGGCATTTGACACTGCCGGTGCGCTGTTAGTCCATAAAGCCCTCACGACGACCTCAGAGACCGATGCAGCACCTTATGGCATTCAGGGTGAACATGCCGGTGCAGAGGCGCTGCTCGAGATTGTGGCGCGCCGAGAGTTGTCTCCAGAGACCCAGCCGCATCGCCCAAAGAATTTTATCGACGTACTTGCGCGGATTGGCGAAGGCGCGGTCGAATTTTGCAGTGAGACGATCGAAACGCTCAGCTTTATCGGTGAGGCGCTTCTCACAACGCTGAAACTGGTGGTGCAGCCCCATAAAATCCGCTGGACCAGCGTGGTCGCGATTATGGAGGAGGCGGGGCTGGAGGCGCTGCCTATCGTGTCTTTCCTGTCTTTTTTCGTGGGTATGGTGATCGCCTTTATTGGCGCGACCATGCTGCAGCAAACGCTCGGGGCAACGGTGTTCACTGTTGAGCTTGTCGGCTGGGCGATGATGCGTGAGTTCGGTGTGGTGCTGACCGGTATTCTGCTGGCAGGGCGCACCAATTCATCGTTTACAGCACAGATCGGCTCCATGAAAATGCGTCAGGAAGTCGATGCCATGCAGACGCTGGGGATTGACCCGATTGAGGCTCTGGTGACGCCGCGTATCCTTGCCATGATGGTGATGACGCCGCTTCTGACCTTTGCGGCGACGCTGTCCGGCATGCTGGGCGGACTGATGATCTCATGGGTCGCGCTCGATATTTCGCCCATTCTCTTCATTACCCGTATTCAGGACATTGTGGTGATCCAGAATTTCTGGGTCGGCCTCTCCAAAGCGCCAATCTTTGCGATGATTGTTGCCCTGATTGCCTGTCGTCAGGGGCTTCAGGTACGCGGCGATGTGCAATCGCTTGGCCGGGCGACAACGGCCTCTGTGGTCCATGCCATCTTCCTGATCATTGTCGCAGATGCGCTCTTCGCCATGATGTATATGGAGCTGGGCATATGAGCGAAACCATCGTTGAAGTGCGCGGGCTCAAAACCCAGTTCGGCAACCATGTGGTCCATGAGAACCTCGATTTCAACCTCATCAAAGGCGAAACGGTTGGGGTGATTGGTCCGTCGGGGTGCGGTAAATCCGTACTCCTGTCGGAGATTGTCGGTTTGCTCACGCCCGCCAAGGGCAAAATCAAAGTCTTCGGCGAGACCTTGTCTGAGCTGTCGTCTGGCGAACGTCAGGCGATTGAGCGGCGCTGGTCTGTCATGTTTCAGGATGGCGCGCTCTTCTCTAACCTCACGGTTCGGGAAAATGTGCTCGTGCCACTGAAAGAACACACGAATCTGTCAGCTGGGTTTATGCACGAACTGGCGGACCTGAAAATCAGTCTGGCGGGGCTTCCGCTGTCTGCAGCAGACAAGCGGCCATCGGAGCTATCGGGCGGTATGCGCAAGCGCGCGGCCATGGCGCGCTCTCTGGCGCTCGACCCGGAGCTGCTCTTTCTGGATGAGCCAACTGCAGGCCTGGACCCGATTACAGCAGGTCGGTTCGATGCGCTGGTGAGGGATCTTAGTCGCCTGCTTGGGCTGACCGTTTTTCTGGTGACTCACGACCTTGATACGCTCAAGGCGACATGTGACCGAATTGCAGTTTTGGGCGATAAACGCGTAAAGTATATCGGCCCGTTGGAAGAGATCGCGCGGATTGATGATCCGTGGATTGAGGAATATTTCGGAGGCCCGCGCGGCCGGTCAGTGGTGGATTAGAAGATGGAAACACGTGCCAGTTATGCCCTGATCGGAGCAGCAGTTCTTGCTGCGCTCGTTGCGCTGTTCGCCTTCGTCGTCTGGCTGGGCAAAGTCGAGTTCAACCGGGAATTCTCAGTCTATAACGTCGTGTTTGAGGGGGCTGTGAACGGCCTCTCAGAAGGCGGGCAGGTGCGCTATCTCGGCATCAGCGTCGGCGAAGTGACGGAGCTCACGCTGGATCCGGAAAGCAATGACAATGTCATCGCGCGCATTCGAATTGATGCGAACACCCCGGTGCGAACCGACTCCAAAGCCTATCTCGACTTTGCTGGCCTGACGGGCGTGACCTTTATTCAGATCCGTCCGGGCACGCCAACCGCGTCACTCATGCCGGGTAATGCATCCAATCCACCCGTATTAGAAACAGAGCAGACCCAGCTTCAGGAAATCTTTCAGGGCGGTCAGGACCTTCTGGCCAATGCACAGGTCACGCTGGCGCGCCTGAATGCGGTTCTGGACCCGGAAAATGTTCAAAGCTTCCGTCAGACCCTCAACAATGTGGAGCGTCTCACAGGTGCGCTCGCCGATGACGAACAATTACTGACGGATGTAAAAGGCGCGCTGGAATCACTGGCCGAAGCGGGTGTAGCTGTCGCCGAAGCGGCTGAGATTTTTGGTTCGCTCGGCGGAGATGTTCAGACTGCGATTTCAGACATCTCAACCGGCGCGAATGATCTGATCTCTGATGCCCGCCAATTGCTGGGAACGGCGGAAACGGCGGTCTCAGAGACGCAGGCGAGCCTCGACAGTACTCGTGTGGCGCTCGAAGAGCCAACCGCGCAGACCATTCTTGAAATCCAGCGCCTGACCACGGATCTGCGCGGCCTTGTACGCCGACTGGACCGCGTGGCGCGGGAAGTCGAACAAAACCCTCAGGCCTTTATTCAGGGCCAGCCTCGTCCATATCTGGAGGACTGATGATGAAACGCACTGCTGCCTTTTCGCTGCTGGCATTGTCTCTGGCCGGATGTGTGTCTGTCCTGCCTGAACCTGTTGTGCCGGATGCGCTCTATCGCTTTTCCAGCACGGCGCGGCCAGTGGAGGGCGCGCCTGTCTTGCTGACAGCGGATGTTGCTGTGTTCGAACCGGAAGGCTCTAACCTGCTTCTGGGGCGGGACATTGTCTTTGAGGGACCAGGCGGAGAGCTGAATGTGCTCGCCAGGTCTGAATGGAGCGAACCTGCGTCGCGTCTGCTTCAGGCTGCATTGCTGGACCGTTTATCTGTGCTGGATCCTGAGAGTACAGGCGTTGCCGTCGATGAGCGGTTTTCCGTTACTTCAGCCTATGAGCTGCGCTGGACGATCCGCGATCTGGTCATCGGCCCGGAGAGCGCTGTGATTACGGCTCGCGTGACTTTACTGGAAGGCAGCTCAGGCCATGTATCTGGCCAGACCTTGATTGTGATGCGTGAGCCTTACACCGGGCGCCCGGATGTAGAAGGCACTCAGGCACTGATCAGCGCTGCGCGCACTGCCGTTGATTCAATTGCGGTCCAGTTACCCGATCTGATGAACTGATCAGCCCACCCCGAAAGGCGCTTAGCGCTCGTGCAGGGCGGAGTACGCCGTATCAAGAAGCAGGAATGCAGCAAGCCTGGAGGAGGCTGCAGTGCGGCTACGATCGGCTTCAGTCAGAAGCCGTGTGGCATCGCTGGACTCATTGGTGAGAAAACGCTCAACAGAGCTATTGAACTGAGGCTCATCTTCCAGACGATACCGTAATCCCTGTACCGTGGAGCCTGCATATTCGCGTACGGCACGGCGGCGTTGGCGTTCGCCCTTGCGGGATGCCCCGGCAATTTTACGCGTTTCGCGCATAGAGAAGGCTTCATCCAGCTCAATATTGCCGGTTTCCTCGATCTCTTTGAGAATATTGCGCGCAGCCTGATCGCGCTCTGCGGGTTCCTCAGGGTTCAGACCGGCCAGAAGGTCTTTCCAGGAAATGCCCATTTCCTTTTGAGACGCATTGTCGAAGGCAATGTCGAACAGAGAGTTTTCGGCTGCATCCGGCGCTTCACGTTCCTGCACGTCTACGCTTGTTTCCGTCGCGGCCTCAGAGGCGGCGCCATTCAGATTATAGCGCTGGGCAGGCGGTTCGACGGGATCAAACAAGGGATCAACAACGTCATCAGCCTGAGGCGTTCGTGCGACAGGGCGTTGCGGTGCAGGTGCAGGAGGTGGGCTGAACGGTTCAGGAGCGGTTGGCGCAGCTGGTTGGTCCTGACGCGGACGCAGCTGAACACTCGGGGGTTCTGGTTGCGGAGCTGGTGCAGGGCGTGGAGTTGGTTGCGGGCGCGGTGGAGCGGAATAGTCCTCGTCGCCCCAGCCATTATTGAGAAGTGCAGAGGCGCGTTCAATACGCTGGCGTGCACGTTCAAGGCCGGCTTCGGCTGTTGAGGTCGCACGGGTCGCGGCTTCATAAAGAAGCTGGTTCAGTTCGGTGATGCGCTGCTCAGTCTCGTTCGCCTGTTCGCGGGCGGCCAGAGCGGCAGCACGTGTCGCGACTTCAGCCTGTTCGCCAGCGGCTTTAAGCTCGGCAATGGATTTCTGGGCCTCTTCAACCGCATCACGCGACTGACGGCGAATGAATTCTGACGCTTCTCGCGTGCCATCAAGCGCATTGGCGACGGCTGCGTTCAATGCATCGCCGGTTTCGGTCGCTGCTGTGGATGCAATCTCGCTGGCCTGAAGCGCAGAATGTACGGTCTGAGCTGACTGGCGCAGTTTCTGTTCCATATCCACAATGGACTGGGAGATACGTGCAGAGCGCGCTTCGGCCTCTTCAGACATATCGTTGAGCTTGGCGAGTTTCTCGCCGAGCTTGCGTCCTGATTCATCCAGAGAGATCAGGCGCTCATCGACCGCCATATCAGCTTTAGCGACTTCCTGTTGAGCAAGGCGCGCCGCCTCGGCCATGACGCGGGCCTGACGAGGGATCGCTTCTGAAATCGCCGCAGTCTGAGCTTCAACCGCGCTGGACAGTTCAGCAAGCGCCATGCGTTCTTCGGCCAGCTTTTTCATCATGTCTGAAATGCTGGTGGTGTTCTGATCGACAAACCTCGCAATCTGTTCGCGCTCGCTGCCAAGTGTCTCGCGCATAGTCGCAAGTGAGGCGTGCGCGGTCTCGATCAGCTCGTCTACTTTTCCGGTTTCGTCACGGACTTTGCCTGCAATCGTATCAATGCGCTGGCTTGCTGTGTCTGCCGGCATGAGCAGCATTTGTGAGGCCCGCAGGATGAGCATGTTCGCGCGCGCGGAGCGCATGGATTGTCGTCCAAGATAGCCCGCAAGAATGGCGGCCATGGCCGGACCAGACAGCACGAAAAACGCCGCTGCATACCAGGTCGGGTTCAGAGCCAGAACCTGATCAGCGCCGAGTGCCGCGATGGCGATAAGGGCAGCGCCGATAAAAATGAAAGCGGCTGCGCTGAAGCCAGCCGTAACAAGCCAATCCCCAGAAGTTTTAATCTGGGAGAGCTCTGACTGGGTTTCCTTCAGAGCAGTGAGATATGATTCATCGCGCAATTCAGACATGGGATGTCGATCATGCAACAATTCGTAGAATCATGCGACCCGCTGAAATCGTAAATTTACAGTTAAATGTGAAGAAGTTCCGCTTATCTTGCAAAAGCGGTCAAATACAGATCAGCCGAAGCGGTTTACGCTTCGGTGCCGATGAAGAAAATGTCGCCAGACTGACCAGAGAGCAGCACCGTTGCGGTCTGCTGTTCCTGATTGAATTTCATGGCGTGCTGATTTTCAGCTGGTTCCGTGCGTGGCGCTTCATAGTCCACACCGATCCAGCTCAGAACTGTGGCGAGAATAGCATCCCGCAGAATAACTAAGACTTCGACCATTACAGCCTCCGAACCCCTAAACACCGTAAGATTATCGCCGAAATTAACATGTACAACAAGATCGGCTCGCCCATTATTTAATGAAACCTCGTTAATGTCTTCCTGCTATTGGGGATAGTAAGACAAAAACAGGGGGCTTGCCGTGTCCGAAGAGATTAAGTGGATTGATCGCACACAGCTTTCAGCCAATACAGCCGGTGATGCTGAGCTTGCGCGCGAAGTGCTGGAAATCTTTAAAGGTCAGGTCGAAACCTGGGGGCAAATGCTCAATGCTGCTGATGATCCGGCGCGCTGGGCAGATGCGGCTCACACCATTAAGGGCGCGGCGCTCGGCATTGGGGCATTGCCTCTGGCTGATGTTTGCAAGGCAGCTGAAACTGTCGGACGGTCAGAAGACATTGTCACGCGCACGCAGGCCGCAGTTCTTCTGAACGATATTCGCGACGCATTGCTTCCGACGCTGGAAGCGGTCGCGAAAATTGATCACGAATTGCTGGTGTCAGGCTCTTTCCGCGCGTCATAGGACGCATATTCATACTCAATGCACTGGTCGATCAAAAGGCGCCAGACTGGCTCTGCGATTGAAGGCGAGAGGCCTTCTTTCTCGCACTCTGCGAGGACTTTCTCGACTACATCTTCAATACGGGCTTTGTCATAGACAGCTGCGCGCTCTGGCTTGATACGGGCAGCCGCATCCATGAAGGATACGCGTTCTGCCAGTATATGGACGAGTACGCGGTCGATCCGATCAATTTCATAGCGCACATCAGCCATGGTCTCCGCCGTTTCGGAAGTGTGCTTTCTCGGATCTGAGGCGTAGGACGTCATAAGATGCGGCTCCATCGGGAATTCTCTTGGTCTGGCGCTCATTTGGTATGTTTTGCTGGATGCGTCCAGCGTGCCAGAGAGAAATCTGCGTGAGGCGGGCTAATTTGCCTCACGCATTTCCTTTATGCCGCATCAGATGACGAGTTCTGGTCTTCCCCGTCTTTATGATCTTCTGGTTTGATGCTCTGAATGCGCAGGCTGCCAGCCCCGGCCTTTTCGAGAACATCTTTGAGTGTTTCCGGGCGTCCCAGATAGAAACCCTGAATTTCGTCACAGCCTTCGGCCTTCAGGATAGAAAGCTGATTTTCGTTTTCTACGCCTTCAGCAAGGATCGGAATCTGCAGGCTTTTACCCAGTGAGAGAACGGACCTGACAAGCGCTGTGGATTCTGCGCTGCTTTCAATTTCAGACATGAAGAAGCGGTCGAGCTTGATCTTATCGAATGGGAAAGAGCGCAGGATTTCCAGCGATGAATACCCTGTACCGAAGTCATCCAGCGCGACGCGGACGCCCAGCGCTTTGATCTGACGCAGCACGTGCAGTGAGCGGTCTCTGTCTTCAAGAATGGCGGTCTCTGTCAGCTCGACTTCGAGGCGCTTAGGTGGAAGCCCGGTTTCCAGAAGAATACGATGAATAATGGAAGGCAGCTCAACCTGTGTCAGCTGGAGCGCAGACATGTTGACGGCGATTTTATCGCCATTTTCCCAGGTGACAGCTTCTTCGCATGCGCGGCGCAACACCCATTCGCCAAGGCGGATAATCAGGCCGCTTTCTTCTGCGATTGGAATAAACACGCCCGGAGAAATCGGACCGAGTTTTGGATGGGTCCAGCGCAGTAGTGCTTCCATACCACTGATTTTGCCGGAGTCGACGGAGGCCTGGAGCTGGTAATGAAGCTCCAGTTCGTCATTGTCGAGCGCGCGTGCAAGCGCCGCTGCGAGTTCGCGCTTCTGACGGACTTCCTCATCCATGGATGCTTCATAGAAGCAGACCTTGCTCGCAGGATTGATCTTGGCGCGATACATGGCGAGGTCGGCATTATTGCGCAGCGTGTCGCTGTTTTCGCCGTCATCAGGATAGATCGCGACGCCAATACTGCCACCAAGTTTCAGGTTCGAGCCTTCATGTTCGACCGGTGTTTGAAGCGCCCATTCCAGCTTTTTCAGATAGGCATTCAGAACCGTGCGGGATTCGAAGACTTTTGTCGCCGCAAACTCATCGCCGCCGAGACGCGCAACGGTTTCTGTGACCTTCAGATTGCGCGACATGGCTTTCGCGATTGTGATGAGCGCCAGGTCGCCTGCGCGGTGGCCATAAGAGTCGTTAATGTCTTTGAAGCGGTCAAGGTCGACGCCAATCACTGCAAGCTGTTTGCCGCGAGCTTTCACCTCTTCAATACGTGCGTCCAGATCTTCCATATAGGCATTGCGGTTTGGCAGGCCGGTCAGCGTGTCCGTCATCGCCATTTTCAGGAGCTGGTTATAGCCTTCCTGACGCTGATCAGCATCGAGGAAGAAACAGATCGCACCGATCGCGATCACCAGAGCACCCGCCAGAGCTGTGGCGATGGAGAGGGCGGTGAAGGTCGCCGTATCCATAGGTGTGCTGGATAATGAAAGCGGCGTGATGACCATGGCTTCCATACCCGTGAAGTGCAGGCTGACAACGGCGAGGGCAAACAGGCCAACGGAATATACCGCATATTTGGTGTCGTAGAATTTCTTGTAGAACAGGCCCGATGCGACGCTGAGGCCGCAGGCCAGAACGATAGATGCAATGACGTATTCGCTTTTCCACTCAACAATCCCGTCTACGCGATAGGCCATCATTCCGAGATAGTGCAGGCCGGCAATACATCCGCCGATCAGCAAATTACCGAGAATATTGGACGCGATATTGCGGCCATAGATCACTGCTGCGATGCCAAAGAAGAAACCTGCAACCGGCAGAACCAGAGAAAGCAGGGTCAGAACTGGGTCCAGAACGACCGGTACCTGCGCATGGAAAGCCAGCATTGCGATGAAGTGTGTGCACCAGACCGTTGTGCAAAGTGCGACGGACCCGATGCCCAGCCACCCAATCCGCGCTTTGCCCTCGGCGTGAATGGCGCGCTTGAGAAGTTGCTCGAACGTCGCGGCGCCTGCGATACATATGAACGCGGCGAGCAGAACCAGCCGCAAATCGTGTTCAAGAGTGATGCAGGAAAGAACGTTAATCATAGTGTCAGTACTCAGTTGCCTGAATATCTGACTAAATTAATCAGATTAAAGCTGGGTGTCCTTTAACCGATAATCTGACGTTTCAAGTCTAGAATGTATTATGAAATAAAAAGGCCTCCGATTACTGTAACCAGAGGCCTGAAAAATAAGGTATTTATAGTTGCAGGATCAGCCTGCGAAGGCCTTCTCGATGACGAAGTCTGCAGGCGTTGCATTTGAGCCTTCAACGAGGCCAGCAGCTTCACAAAGGTCTTTTGTGTCCTGAATCATCTGCATGGACCCGCAAATCATAACGCGATCTGTTTCCGGGTTCAGAGGCGGGACGCCCAGATCCTCAAACAGTTTACCGCTTTTGATCAGGTCCGTGATGCGGCCCATGCGCGGGAAGTCTTCGCGCGTGACTGAGTTATACAGCCGGAATTTATGCGCGTGCTCATCACAAAGCGGGTCTTCTGACAGACCAGCGGCCAGTTCTTCGCCATAAGCGAGCTCTGAAATTTCGCGGCAGGTATGAGTCAGAATGACATCGTCAAACTTTTGATAGGTTTCTGGGTCTCGCATCAGGCTTGCGAATGGTGCAATGCCTGTGCCCGTGGAGAACATGTAAAGACGTTTGGCCGGAGTGAGCGCGTCATGCACCAGCGTGCCGGTCGGCTTTTTGCCCAGAAGGACTTTGTCACCCGGTTTGATCTGCTGAAGGCGCGAGGTCAGAGGGCCGTCCTGTACCTTGATTGAGAAAAACTCAAGTTCCTCATCCCAGGCCGGGCTCGCAATGGAGTAGGCGCGCAGGAGCGGCTTGCCGTCTTCTTTCGGGAGGCCGATCATCACGAACTCACCGGAACGGAAGCGGAAGCTAGGTGGGCGGGCCAGTCTGAATTTGAACAGACGGTCCGTATAATGATGTACGGAAAGCACCGTTTCTTCGGTAGGTGCGTTCGGATTGACCTTTTTAACCGGGCTGGCTGCTTGCGTCTCGCTCAACGGCCTGTCCTCTTTCTAGTGTTACGAAGTTCTGTGTGTGTCTTAGTCAGCTTTAGGAGTGGATTTACACAGGCTCAATCAGGCAACAAGTCGCGCCCGTCTAACAGAGGCGTGAGAATCTCTAAACTCCCACGATTTCATCCCTCAATGCCTCAGCTTTGAGCCATTTTATAAAGGTCCGGGACTCGATCGACTGAGTTCGCCCCTTTGGCCAGACGATGAAATACGCAAAATCGATCAGTGTGGACCCATCGGGGAAGGGCGCAACGAGACGGCCACTTGCAAGATCAGCCGCTGCGATCGCCTTTTTAGCCAATGCAATGCCACGACCGGATGCCGCTGCTTCAATTACCAGCATGGACTGGTTGAAACGTGGACCGCGTTTGCCATCCACATTGTCTGCATTGCGCGCGGTCAGCCAGCTGGACCAGTCCGGACAGGATGGGTCGCGTTCACTGCTTTCATCATGAAGTAGTGTGTGGCGTGCCAGATCTTCCGGACGCTGAATAGCGTCCGGGCCTTCCATGAGGCGCGGGGAGCAAACCGGCAAAACCGTCTCTTCCATCAGTTTTTCTGATTTCAGGCCCTCATACACGCCCCGGCCATAGCGAATGGCGAGGTCGGTATCTGCTGTCGTGAAGTCGGTGAGCCCCATATCGGCAGAGACCCAGGCTTCGATTTCCGGATGCTCGGAATGGAAACGGTCGAGCTTGGGCGCAAGCCATTTCGCTGCAAAGCTCGGCGCGCAGGAAATCATGACTTTGCCCTTACGCGCAGGCGCACGCATGATGCGGCCAGCCTCGGTAAGTTTGTCAAAGGCATCCCGTACCAATGGAAGGGCGGCCTGTGCTGAATCTGTCAGTAAAACCTGCCGTCCCGTACGACGAAATAGCGGGACATTGGTATATTCTTCCATCAGGCGGATCTGCTGGCTGATCGCGCCAGGCGTCACATCCAGCTCATCTGCAGCCTTGGTGAAGGACAGATGTCGTGCGGCGGCCTCAAACGCTTTCAGTGCATTCAACGGCGGTAAACGGTCTTTGTTTTCAGGCATGGTATTTCATGCTCCCCCTGCGCAGTTGAAGAAGAAAGATTTTCCGTCTTCGATGGACATACATAAAACTGTATACACAAAATGTAAGATAAGAATATCTAAAGGGTCGGCTTAGGGTGTCCGCCTTGTTGCAATTGTGCGAAACGTCATTTTGCAAGCAGATGTGATATAACTCTCCTGCAGGGGTTTAATTTGGAACTTTTCCCGGTCTTCTTCGGCTCACGAAAGCTGAACGTTGCTGTCTTTGGCGGCGGCGAGACTGCGCGTCGAAAAGTTCGTTTGCTGGCGAAGACCCACGCGCGGATTTTCGTGATTTCTGACGCGTTTGATCCTGCGCTGGAAGATGAGTTTTCCGGACGTGTTGAGTTTACCGCTTCTGATCAGTCGTCTGTTGCGCTGGACGTTTCCAAATTCGCGATCATTGCCGAAGATGACAAGGCAAAGCTTCAGGCTTATCTGGCCGAGGTGCGGGCGGCTCGTCTGCCTGTAAATGTCGTCGACCGGCCAGACCTTTGTGATTTCACCGTGCCGAGCATTCTGGACCGTGGCAGCGTGGTTGCGGGCATTGCGACGGGCGGCGCGGCTCCTGTGCTTGCCCGAAACATTCGTGCGCGTCTGGAAGCCTTAATGCCGGAGCGTATGGGTGAGCTTGCAGATTTCGCCCGGTCATTCCGCGGCGCTGTGAAAGCGAAGTTTTCCGAAGAGAAAGACCGCAAAGCCTTTTGGGAAAAAATGCTGAGCGGCCCGGTCGCAGAAAAAGTCCTGAACGGACACGCAGATGAAGCGCGTGCTGATTTCGAAACCGCGCTGAATACTAGCGACACAGGCAAGACCGGCGTTGTGCACATTGTCGGCGCCGGCCCAGGCGACCCGGAACTTCTGACACTGAAGGCGCTACGTCTTTTGCAGGAAGCCGACATCGTTTTTTACGACAATCTGGTGGGCGCGGGCGTTCTGGACCTGATCCGCCGCGATGCGGACCGTGTGTCCGTCGGAAAGTCCAAAGGCTATCATTCTGTACCTCAGGAAGACATTCACGAGCTTCTGATCACCGCAGCGAAGGCTGGCCGCCGTGTTGTGCGCCTGAAGGGCGGTGACCCGTTCATCTTCGGACGCGGTGGTGAAGAGCTTCAGGCGCTGCAAGCTGAAGGTATTGAGGCGCATGTTGTGCCCGGCATTTCTTCTGCTCTCGGCTGTGCGGCGAGCGCGGGTCTGCCGCTGACCCATCGTGATCATGCACAGTCTGTGACTTTCGTGACCGGCCATGCCCGAAAGGGTGGTGTGCCGGACCTTGACTGGGCCTCTCTGGCCAGTGCCACCCAGACCGTGGTTGTCTATATGGGCGTCGGTACATCTGAACAGATTTCAGATCATCTGATCACAGCAGGTCGTGCAGGTGACACACCCGTCGCCGTGATCGAAAATGGTACCCGTGAGAACGAAATTCGCGCCTATGGCCGGCTTCGTGATCTCGGACAAATTATTCAAGACAAAGGCATTAAAGGCCCGGCATTGCTGATCATTGGCGATGTGGCAGCCTTGCCTGAAGACGCAAAGCTTCAACTTCAAGCTCAGCTGGAGATGCTATCATGAGTTCAGTTCGTCCTAAGCTTGGCCCAGACGTGCCAAAAGTCATTACTGCCTGGGACGTTGCGACGGGCGCTACCGTCTATCGCACTCAGTCTGGCGACTGGTCTCAGGACCTTTCAGACGCTGAAACCGTAACGGGTGAGGCCGCTGATAAGGCGTTGAGCGCGGCCGTGACTGATGAGACCCGCATTCTGGATCCATATGTGATGGAAGTCAGCGATGAGGGCGGCGTTGCTGGTCGCGAAACACTGCGCGAGACAATCCGCGCAACTGGTCCGACAACGCATCCTGATTTTCACAAGGCCGAACGGGGCGTGATCAATGCCTAACCGCGAAATCACACGCCTGACCCTGTACGGCGACTCCATTTCCGGCAATTGCATGAAGCCGAAATGGACCGCAGACCGCCTCGGCATTGCGTATGATTGGGTGGAAGTCGATATTCTCGCGGGCGGAACGCAGTCCGGCGAGTTTCTGTCGCTAAACCCTGTTGGTCAGGTGCCGCTGGCACGCTGGCCGGATGGCCGCGTTCTGCCGCAATCGAACGCGATTATGCTGTATCTCGCGGAAAGCGAAAATAGCGACCTCATCCCTGGGGATGCTTTCCAGAAGGCGCAAATGATGAGCTGGTTGTTCTGGGAACAATACAGCCATGAAACAGCGATCGCTGTGCGCCGCTTCCAGAAGCATTATCTCAAAAAGTCAGACGATGAGATTGATCCGGCGCTCATGGCGAAAGGTCGCCGTGCCCTCGGCGTGATGGAACTTCAGCTCACATATACCGACTGGATGGTTGGAAATGACATGACGCTCGCAGACATTGCGCTGCTGGCCTATACCCGCCTTGCCCATGAAGGTGGGTTTGATCTCAGCGAATTCCCGGCGGTTGAACGTTGGGTGAGTCGAGCTGAAGCAGAACTCGGCATTCCGCATGCCATGCCGAAAGAAGGGGCTGCGCTATGAGCAATGTCGAGAACTCCATCAATTACATCGAATTTCCGATGACCGACCCAGAGCCGATTATCGTGTTCTATGAAACGGTCTTCGGATGGGAGTTTCAGCGCTGGGGTGAGGATTATCTCAGCTTTAGCGGCGCGGAAGTCGAAGGCGGATTTAACCGCCAGACTGAGGTGAATGAGGGTCGGAATGGCGTTCTGGTCATTCTCTATGCCAATGACCTCGAAAAGAAACTTGAACAGATCAAAGCCGCAGGCGGCAAAATCGTGGAAGACATTTATGCCTTCCCGGGCGGCCGACGGTTTCACTTCGCAGATCCATCAGGCAACGAACTCGCTGTCTGGTCGGAAAAAGGATAATCCATGTATCGCTATGACGAATTCGACGCCGCGATCGTAAAGGAACGCGCAGAGCAGTTCCGCGGTCAGGTCGAACGACGCCTGAAGGGCGAAATTACTGAAGACCAGTTTAAGCCGCTGCGCCTGATGAATGGCGTTTATCTGCAGCTGCACGCTTACATGCTGCGGATTGCCATTCCTTACGGCACACTGCGCGCGGATCAGATGCGCACTTTTGCGCACATCGCCCGCAAGTATGACAAAGGCTATGGCCACTGGACGACACGTCAGAACATTCAGTTCAACTGGGTGGCGCTGAAAGACATTCCGGACGTTCTGGACGAGCTGGCTGGCGTGGAAATGCATGCGATCCAGACCTCAGGTAACTGTATTCGGAATACGACGTCCGACCAGTTCGCTGGTGCGACGGCTGAAGAGATTGCCGACCCGCGTCCATGGTGTGAGATCATCCGTCAATGGTCGACCTTCCACCCGGAATTCTCTTTCCTGCCGCGTAAGTTCAAGATCGCTGTAACAGCGGCGGAGCATGACCGCGCTGCGATCCGTGTGCATGACATCGGCCTGCACATGCGTAAGAACGCTGAAGGTGAGACCGGCTTTGAAGTGATTGTTGGTGGTGGCCAGGGCCGCACGCCGCATGTTGGCGTCACCATTCGTGACTTTGTCGGCGAAGATCAGCTGCTCGATTATCTGGAAGCGGTGATGCGGGTTTATAACCGCTTTGGTCGCCGCGATAACAAGTATAAGGCGCGCATCAAAATCCTGGTCAATGAGACCGGTGCGGACGAATTTGCAAAGCTCGTCGAAGCTGAGTTTGAAGCTCAGAAAGATGCTGAGAAGATTGTTCTGCCGCAGGCAGAGATCGACCGGATCAGCGCTTACTTCGCTGCACCAGACTTTGAAACCCTGCCTGAGGCATCTTCTGCTTTTGAAGAGGCCAAAGCCAAGGATGCTGCATTTGCGCGTTGGGCGCGTGTGAACACACGGGCGCACAAACAGGCCGGATACAGCATTGTCACTATTAGCTGTAAGCCAATCGGAGCGCCTCCGGGCGATGTGTCCCACAAGCAGATGGAAGTGACAGCCGACCTCGCTGAAAAGTTCAGCTTTGAGGAAATCCGCATCACGCATGAGCAGAATATGGTTCTGCCACATGTGAAGCTGGATGACCTGTATGAGGTGTATCAGACGCTTGAGGCTGCAGGTCTGGCGACGGCGAACTATGAGCTGATTTCAGACATTATCTGCTGTCCGGGCCTCGACTATTGTAACCTCGCAAATGCGCGCTCTATCCCTGTTGCTCAGGAGCTGCAGAACACATTCGCAGACATTGAGCGCCAGGATGATATTGGTGAGCTGAAGATCAAAATCTCTGGCTGTATCAATGCGTGTGGTCACCACCATGTCGGCCATATCGGCATTCTGGGCGTCGACCGTAAAGGCGAGGAATTCTACCAGATCACATTTGGTGGCCGGTCTGATGAGAAAGCTGCGATTGGCCAGATTGCTGGTCCGGGGCTTCGCGCGGAAGACGTACCGCCAGCGCTGGAACGCGTAATCGAAAAATACCGGGAAGTCCGGTCTGAACCGTCCGAACGCTTTATCGATGCGCTCGAACGTCTGGGACATGACCCGTTCAAGGAGGCTCTCTATGCCGCTGATTAAGAAGGGCGAAATCGTCGCCGCGCCGCAGGGCGAAGTGAATACGCTCGACTCCTTTCTGGAGATCGCAGCGGCGGATCCGAAAGATGCCATCATGGTGCGTCTGATGCCGGATGATGATCCGCTGAAGCTGGAGCCTTATCTGGATCAGCTGGAAGTGGTTGAAATCAGCTTCCCGCGCTATGCAGATGGCCGTGGTTATAGTCAGGCACAGCTTCTGCGTCGTCGTCTGGGCTTTAAGGGCGAAATTCGTGCGGTTGGCGATGTGTTGCGCGACCAGCTTCTTTTCATGCTTCGCTCTGGTTTTGACGCGTTTGAAATTGAGAAGTCCGATGCGGCAGAAGCGTTTGCTGCGGCAAGTCAGGAATACTCACAGTTCTATCAGCCTGCGGCTGATGGTGAGGTTGGCGTATTTGCGCGTCGCCATAGCTGATCATTGAAACCATTCTGTTTTTCAAAAGGGCGCTCCGGTCACGGAAGCGCCCTTTTTTGTGATGTAAAGTCAGGTCTCAATTGCGTGAGTGAAGCTCACGAAATGCTCAAAAATAACAAGTAAAAACAGACAGATACGTGTTTTGTAAGTGATTGTTTTTTCTGTCTTTCTGGTTTTGCGCCGAGGCGCTGAAACTAAGGGAAAGACAGATGAGACAGACATATATCAAAACCATCTTGCTTGGGGCTTCCGTTCTGGCAATCGCGGGTACGGCGCAGGCAGATACAGGTTTTTTCGTAAGCGGTGGTCTGAATTCCACCACGCTTGAACAATCCACTAGCCGCAATACAGGAACCAATGAACCGAATACTGGTCCTGCGGGCGGTGCGAGCGCAACAGTGACGGATCAGGACACTGGCGTCAGCGTGTTCGTATCCGGCGGATATGAATATGATCTCGGCAATAATTTCTATGTGTCGGGTGAGCTGTTTTATGCAGATGAAGCCGCTGAAACCCAGACCCTCAACAATGTGAAGGTCACGGATATTGAACTCACTTCATCTTATGGTCTGGATGTGAAGTTCGGCCATCAGGTGACAGACCAGTTCGCCGTTTACGGCCTTATCGGTGTGTCTCAATTCGAGTTTGATGGTCTTGCATCCTACACATTCGCAGATCCGACAGATGACCTCTCCGATGAGGAGGCAGCATTTGTCTATGGCGGAGGTGTGGAAATTGATTTCGATGATCGCTGGTCCACATTCGCGGAAGTGCGCCTTGTAAATGATCTGGAATTCGACACGCCAGTCGATCGCGGCGGCATTCAGGCTCAGGATGAGCTGGAGCTCACCATTATTCGTACGGGTCTGAAATATCGTTTCTGATCAAGGGATCAGTCTGCAGCTTGCCTCTGTCTTCTCTGCCATGAGCTGATATACTCAGCTTAAGAGGTAGTGACGACAGGGGTATGCGGCATGATCTGGTGGATTGTACCAGTTGCTGTTGGATTTTTTGGTCTCGTTGTGACGTTGACCGGGCTTTCCCGCATTGGCAAACGCAAAATGAGTTCCGGAACGGCTCGCGTGCTGGGTGGGGGCATTGTGCTTTCAGCCGCGGGACTTCTGGCGATGATGGGGATGAATCTTCAGACCTATTCGCGCCTGACACTGGAGCGAACGGTCGCCATTGTTGATCTGCAGCGGATTGAGCCGCAGCATTTTTCCGCTCAGGTTAAACTCGCGCAAGACGATATGCCGGTGACTTATGATGTGCGCGGCGATGAAATTTCACTCCAGGCCCGCGTCATCAAATGGTCCTCCTGGCGCAATGTCATCGGGTATGACTCGATCTACCGACTCGACCGTTTGTCCGGCCAGTACGCTTCGGTGGAGGAAGAGCTGGAAGCGCCCCGTACCGTCTATTCCATGCATTCAGACCCGGGCGTGGACGTGTTCGACATGATCCGTAGGCGCGGTGGCTGGCTGAATGCTGTTGATGCGTATTACGGCTCTGGCACCTATGTCCCCATGGTGGATGGTGCGAGCTATGAGATCATCATGACCCAGAATGGCCTGATCACGCGTGCGCTGAATGAACCGGCAAGCCGCGGACTTCGCGACTGGGCAAGGCCGGAAGGTCAGTCCTTATAAGGCGTCGAATATGGGCTTTTACAGTCGTTACATCCTGCCTCCGCTTATTCAGTGCGCCTGTTCCTCCCGACCAATCATGAAACAGAGGGAGAAGATCGTTCCTCTGGCTGAAGGACGCGTGTTGGAAGTCGGCTGTGGGGCAGGAGCGAATTTTCGTCTCTATGATACCTCGCGCGTGTCACAGGTGTTTGCGCTTGAACCTGACAGCGCGATGATTTCCCGAGCGCGCAAAGCCTCAGACGCCACAGACGGCTTGAATGTCGAGTTTCTGGAAGCGGGCGGCGAAGCCGTGCCGCTGGAGGATAACTCCGTCGATACGGTCGTTTTCACCTTCACTCTTTGTACGATCCCACCATGGGAAGCCGCGCTGAGCGAAGCGCGCCGTGTGCTGAAGCCGGGCGGAAAGCTAATCTATTCTGAACATGGTGGCTCACCTGACCCGAACGTCGCGAAGTGGCAGCGCAGGCTGGAGCCTGTTCAGCAGGCGCTGGGCGGGGGATGTCATCTGACCCGTATTCCGACCCAAATGCTGGCAGAGACCGGTTTCTCCGTCACAGATGGTCAGACCATGTATCTGCCAAAGACGCCGAAAATTCTGGGCTATGCGTATTGGGGGCAGGCGCAGGTCCGGTGATGCGCAAACCGCCTTATCTGCCGTTTCTCGACGGGCCCGCGCGAATGGCGCCGCAGCTCAAACCCATTTTTGAAACGGGATGGTTGAGCCCGGACACCGAAGCAGATGTCTGGCTGGAGGAAAAACGCGCGCTGATGCGAGAAAAGCGCGATCAGGTCTATGCCGAGACTGACGGGAGTCATCTCGCGGTTGAAGAGGCCGCCAGTTTGATCCGTGCAAACCTCGGGTTTGAAACCCCTTCGACCGGGACGTATCACACAGCGCTGGAGAGGGCTGCGGCTTTGGTCAGCGATGATGTGTGTGTCATGGTCGAACGCGATGGTGCATATTGTCTGGGGGCTGCCAGCCTGTGCGCGCCGACCTTCTGGTCGCTTCAGGTGAATATCGGGAAGCCTTTGGGAGGCCTGCACCATGCTTTGCCTGGTGAGGGAGTTGACCTTTCTAGCCGAATAAACCGTATTTTTTCAGGGCTTCAGCCGGATATTATTCTGGAACGGTTCAATTGGACAGTTCAGTATGGAGCGGAGCGGTTTACGCCGTCATCAGCCTCGATGAAGGCTAGGCTCGCCTCGCTTACAGCCTCAGAGGCCGCCAATCAGCTTCATTTGAGGGTGGAGCGCCAGACGGTCAGAAAGCTACCTGAAACGGGCGCGGTCCTTTTCACCATACGTATCTGTGTTGACCCATTGCCTGCGATTTTGGCGAATGCCACCCACAAAACCGCATTTGCAGAAAGCTGGCGCGAGACAGCGTCTGATGTCGCCGGGTATAAAGGCTGGCCGCATTATCAACCGGCTATTGATTGGCTGCTCAGCCAGGCATAGTTTTTCTCCAGTATAGGAGAATGAGATGGCCTATTGGCTTTTCAAATCTGAACCCGATGCCTGGAGCTGGGACCAGCAGGTCGCAAAGGGTGATGAAGGCGAAGAATGGGGCGGCGTTCGCAATTATCAGGCGCGCAATAATATGCGGCTGATGAAACTGGGCGATCAGGGCTTTTTCTACCATTCACGGCAAGGGCTGGAGATTGTCGGCATTGTTGAAGTTTGCGCAGAAGCGCACTCTGACTCGACCACTGACGATGAGCGTTGGGAGTGCGTAGACATCAAAGCCGTTAAATCCGTGCCTAATCCGGTGTCGATGAAAGCGATTAAGGCTAATCCCGAACTGGAAGAGATGGTGCTGGTGAAGAATTCCAGGTTATCAGTTCAGCCGGTGACTGAGGCAGAGTGGAAAGAAATCTGCAGAATGGGTGGACTGTAAATATCGCTTTTGAAGCCTGGGAGGACAGAATGTCTGAAGGTAAGAAGGTTTACACTGCGCAGCAGGCCGCTGCGCTGGTTCTGGTTATCGTAGCCATTTTTAACATGATCTATGGTGCCTATCTGGGGGGCGGACCAGTCGCGATTACGCTGGCTTTTATGGGCTTTGGCATGGCGATTATTGTCTGGAAGGTGAAGCCAAAGCGTAAGGCTGACGAGATCGCCGATGAAGATTAACGTGAGCCTTCATTGAAGCTTGCCAGGGCCCATTCGGCGAACTTGTGAACATTTCCACCTTTGAACAGGAAGCCGCCGACACCGGCGGCATGGGCTGCATCGAGGTCTGTCTGTTTGTCGCCGATCAGAAAGCTCATCTCACGGTTTACGGGGAAGTCCCCCATGGCAGAGAGTAACATGCCGGGTTTTGGCTTTCGGTCGAAACTGTCTTTGCGATAGCGCTCAATTTCGCCGTCTTCATGGAAGGGGCTGAAATAGAAATGGTCGATTTTCGCGCCTACCGCCGCCAGCTCTTCTGCCATATGAGCGTGAAGGGTTTGCATGTCGTCTTCGGTGTAATAGCCGCGCGCAATGCCGGACTGGTTCGTTACGACGAACACCCACCAGCCACGATCATTGAAGGCCTTCACGCAGTCTTTTGCACCGTCTACCCATTCAAATTCTTCAACGCGGCTGACATAGCCCTTGTCCAGATTAAGGACGCCATCGCGGTCTAGAAACAGAGCAGGGCGGGGTGAAGTCATAACGCCGTGTATCTCGATTTGCGGCAGGCGAACAGGTGTCTGATCAAGTGCGCGCGTCCTGCGAAACCTCTTCTGTGGTCTCGCCTTCGGTTTCATCAGAGTGGACGGCTTCTTCATCAATATGGGCAACGGTTTCGCGGTTGGCGCGAACGCCTAGCATGAAAGGCACCATGGCGATGAGCGCCAGCGTTCCGGCAAGGAAGAAGTTTGCGCCTTTGAAGTGGATGACCGCATCTGGCTGAGCGAAATAGCTCAGCACCTGCGTCATGAGGAAGGGGCCTATAATGAGGCCAGCAATGGAGTTTACGCTGGCCAGCGCGCCCTGAAGCTCGCCCTGTGCATTGCGCGGTGTAACGCCCGTCATAAGCGATTGCATGGCCGGTTGCGCCACGCCGCCAAAGGACGAGAAGACGATCACACAGTAGGCCATCCATCCATAGACAGAGGCTGAGAATAAGAACATGGCCGCCGTGCTGATGGAGAGGCCGATAAGCGCTGTCTTGCTGGGGCCGAGCGCTTTGGTCATCCGACCGGAAAGTCCCGCCTGAACCACAGCCGCGCCAATGCCTACCAAGGCAAGCGCCAGCGCAATTTCAGCTTCGCCCCAATTATAGCGGATCGCGCCGTAATAGTTGAACGAGCCCGGGAATACGGCATGTGCGAGGGCGAAAATGCCCATGCTGACAATGAACCATGAGACCTTCGGCAGATGCGCGAAATGCTTGAACGCACCGAATGGGTTGGCGCGCCTCAGTTCAAATGGGCGACGATCTTCCTTGGCGAGAGATTCTGGCAAAACGAACACGCCATAGAGGAAGTTACAGGCCGCAATGCCCGCCGAGACGAAAAAGGGTAGGCGGATATGAATTTCGCCGAGGAAGCCGCCAATGACAGGCCCCAGAATAAAACCAATGCCGAAAGCAGCGCCGATCATGCCAAAGGCGCGTCCGCGTTCTTCAGGCTCTGTCACGTCGGCAATGTAGGAATTGGCCGTGGAATAGGTCGCGCTGGTTAAGCCCGCCAGCGCCCGGCCGATAAATAGCATGAACAGTGAGTTGGCGAACGCCATGATCAGAAAGTCGATGCACAGCCCGGCGACCGACACCAGCAGAACCGGGCGTCTGCCAAACCTGTCGGACAGATTGCCAATGGTCGGCATTGTGATGAAATTCACCAGACCAAAGGTCACCATCAGAAAGCCGGCAATCCGCACCGCGTCTTCTGCGCCAAGGTGCGTCAGCTCTTCCATATAAGCGGGCATGACCGGGATGAAGATGCCGAATGCCAGCATGTCGAGCGCAACCGTCACGATGACGAACGCGAATGCATTTTTGCCGTGTGGTCTGGTCACCCGAATTCCCCGTTCAGTCAGTCCGTCATCACACCTATTGGGTTTTATCCGGGGTGTCTATCAACTTGGCATTCAGTTGGTACGGCGCATGCATCAACGCCAATTAAACAGTGTGACGGAACGATTTTGGGGCAGTGGATGTTTCCTTTGCATCGTTTCGGACGGCATACCTTCACGGGCGCCGGAGACAGAAAGCGAGGATCACGTGTCAGGTGGTTTACAGCAGGACATTCAGCGCGCACTCGCATTCGCGGCAGACCAGCGTTTTCACGAAGCTTTTGGAGCGCTGACGGACATCGATGCGAGTTATATGAAAAGCTGGGAGACGGAGCTTTGCCGCGCTCGCGTCTTTAAAGCGTTTTCTCAATTCTGTCTTGAAAGTGCTGTGAACAACGGTGCGCCATTGCCAGAGATTTATGATGAAATACTGGCTCAGAATGTCGACCTGCTGGATGAGTTTCAGGATGGCGGAGCTAAGCGGCGGGAACGTGCCTATGGGCAAGAGGACGTTCAGTTTCAGTTTGCGCTTTCATCCTGGAAGGCCGGATTTACCGGCAATGCGCTGACGGCACTGAAACGAGCCATCTCGCTGTTGGCATCCACGGAGAAAGCCAATGGCCGTCTGAGCAAATATCTCGATCTTCCGCTTCCCATGGTCCGGGCGTGGAGTAAATCTTCTGAAGGCGATGAATTGCGGCATCCGTTGCAGCAAGAACTTTGCTTCGGGTTCAATCTTCTTCTGGGGCGCTATGCCGATGCCGTGCAGGCTTTTATAAACTCGAAAGCCGAAGATGCTGAGCGCAGTTTTCCTGTCCGCTTCAAGCAATCCATTGAAGAGCTGGAACTCGATTGGATTGGCATTCTGGCGGAAGCGGAAAAAGCGATTGAAGCCAAAGGCGCCGTTCACGAGCTGGCCTGGTGGATGATGCAGGTGCTCTCTAAATCCGGCGAAGCTGACATTGTGAAGTCTTTCTTCGAGAAGCACCGCGACTTTCTGATGGCGAATAAAATGCCGGATTTTATCGGTGAACGCCTTCTCGCAGATGTAGGGCTGACGGAATTGATAAGCTCCGCCAGCAAAAGGCTCGATAGTCAACTGAGCGACGCTTTACGCGCGCAAGACTGGGATACCGTCGTTGAACTCTTCGATGCGCCGGAGCGTCGGCATTTTGCGCAGCAGGCAGCGGCCATAGCCTCAGAGCTAAGCGTGCCCACCTATGTGCCGACGTCCGAAAGAAATACGGTGGCCATTGTGGGCCGTGATCGACCGCATGGCACGGTTGTTGTGTTCGCAGGGCTCGCCGATGGTGGCGAGTTCCGCTTCAGTCTTCTGGATGCATTTTTTGCAAAGCTCGGCCTGACAGCAATCTATCTCTATGACGCAAAGCGCGCGGTTTATTGCCTTGGCATTGATGAACTGGGCAATGGTCTTGAGGAGACGCTAAAGGGCCTGAGGAAGATCATTGATGAGATCCACCCGGACAAGCCGGTCTATACGTTTGGGAACTCAGCCGGTGGCTTTGCTGCGGTGCTGTATGCGCATGGCCTCAAAGCCGATGCGACGATCTCATTCTCGCCGCCGGTCACGCTGAACCCTGAGGAAGGCGAAGAGCGATTTGGAGACCGCCGAGCTCGGCTCACGGCGCGCCGTCTTGCGCGCAATGTCGATTTCTCACGGTTTGATCTGAAAACGCTTATGCCGCAGATGAAGGATACTTATCAGCTGGTTGTATACGGGCCGGGCGATGACTGCATGGACCATCTCCATTCTGCAGACTACCAACCCTTTGAGAATGCAGACGTGCGCTGGGTGGATGGCGTAAGCACGCACAACACGCTTGGCGCACTGGCTATGCGCGAAAGTCTGATTGATGTGTTTGGAGCGGTCTTTAAACCGCCTCTGGCTGACGAAGAGGCGCTGGTGGCCCATCGGGCGTAAGCTCATGTTCGAACATCATCAGCTTGCCCCATGTCTCGCAGTATTCGATCCAGTCTATGAAGGCCTGCTCTGATTGAACGGCTTCTTCGACGCGGAACATCAGCGTGGCGATACCTGGCGCCCATAATCGACATGTGCTGCAATCCACATTCGGGGTGCAGCACTTGTTACGGTTCGGTGAGCCATCCGTCGCATAGAGTTGGTAATAGGGGTTCGCATTCGATCCGGCGCAATTGGTGGCTATCCCATTTCCATCAAGTTGATATATCAGCTCTGAGCCAAGAGCGCGCTTGTTGTAGGCTTTGGTGGGGAAGACCTGACCGGGATAAAGGTCGATCATTTCATCCATTTTACCCCGGACCTGTTCCAGGTCTTCTGCCGTCAGCATCATGTTCCGGTCTTCCGTAGAGAAGCGGAAAAAGCGGTTATCGTTTCCGGCGCCGGCTTTGATCTTCTTCGTATAGCTTTCAGTCGGACTGAAAATATTGAAGATGACGCGGAGACCGTCTCCCGTCAGCTGCTTCGTGACCTCTTCTACAGAGGTCAGGTTTTGTTTTGAAACGGTGAAGACGAACGAGGCACGCGGGTCATCGCGATAAAGGCGAATAGACTTTGCAAGGTGATTGCCGCCGCGAAGTTCTGCTGTCTGGGCTTCATTTCCCCAGACTGAAATCAGAATAGCGTAGGGTATGTGGCGTGGGATCTGGATCGTGCCGTTTGTGTAAACCAGACCATGCGGAATATGCCGGGCCGCTGCTTCAATCCGTGCCGTCTGAAGTGCCGGTTCTGCCCCCGCTAAATTTGCATGCTTAATGCCGCTGGCTGCGAGGCGTTTGAACAAATCTTCCCATTTGCGCAAATCCTCTTCTTCTCTTTCCAGAGCGGACTTATCGCCTTCGAAAAAGAAGCATCCTTCACAGAAGAGATTACACTTATTGGTCAGCTCAATGCTGGCATTGTGCAGAGCGATTTTCTGCAACCGGCGTGCATTGGAATAGCGCGCCCGAAGATCGGGTCTCGCTCGAAGAAGCTTTTTGAGCTTTTCGCTGAATATTTGAACTTGTTCTGTACTAAAGCCAGCGTCTGTTTGCATGTGTTCTTCCCCAGAGGGGCTTATACATGCTTTGAGTTGAGCTATAAAGTTAATGCGTATTAAATATTGTTACGCTTTGCAGCGGTATTTTTAAGTGTGTTGGTCAAAACTGGGAAACAGTCCGCCGACCTTAAGTGCGGACTGCTGGATACCCAGTCTGAGCTTTTTTACTTCGACAATTCTTTCATCGCGTCCTCGAGGCCCGCAAGGGTCATCTGGAACATGCGGTGTGGGCCGATCAGCTCCTGAATGAGCTTCACAGAGGCTGTGTACTGCCAGGAATTTTCCGGCGATGGGTTCAGCCAGACAAGGTCCGGGAATTGCTGGACCAGACGCTGAAGCCATACGCCGCCAGCTTCTTCATTCCAGTGCTCGACAGCGCCGCCCGCATAGGTGATCTCATACGGGCTCATCGTGGCATCGCCGACGACAATGACTTTATAGTCGGATGAGAATTTATGCAGCACATCCCATGTCGGGATGCGGTTATTGTGGCGGCGGCGATTGTCTTTCCATACGCCTTCATAAAGGCAGTTGTGGAAATAATAATATTCCAGATTCTTGAATTCAGACCTCGCGGCAGAGAACAATTCCTCGCAGACGCGAATATGTGGATCCATCGATCCACCGACATCCAGAAACAATAGCAGATTGACTGAATTGCGCCGTTCCGGGCGCATGACGAGGTCCAGATAGCCCTGTTTCGCCGTCGCGCGGATCGTGTTGTCGAGGTCCAGCTCGTCGGGCGCGCCGGTGCGAGCCCATTTGCGAAGGCGGCGCATGGCCACTTTGATGTTACGCGTGCCGATTTCGATGGAATCGTCGAGGTTTTTGAACTCGCGCTTATCCCAGACCTTCACCGCGCGGCGGTGGCGGGATTTGTTCTGACCGATCCGGATACCTTCCGGATTATAGCCATTCGCGCCGAAGGGTGACGTGCCGCCCGTACCAATCCACTTATTGCCGCCCTCATGGCGTTTCTTTTGCTCTTCCAGACGCTCTTTCAGAGTGTCCATCAGCTTTTCCCAGCCGCCGAGCGCTTCGATCTTTTCCATTTCCTCAGGGGTGAGGAATTTTTCAGAGACCTTTCGCAGCCATTCTTCCGGCAAATCCTGCGCTTCAACCGCGTCGCCAACGGACTCAAGGCCTTTGAAAACATGTCCAAAGACTTTGTCGAACTTGTCGATATTGCGCTCATCTTTCACAAGCGCCGTGCGGGCAAGATAATAGAACTGGTCGATCTCCATATCGATGACGCCTTTATCCATGGCGTCCATCAGAGCGAGATATTCTTTCAGCGTAACCGGGACTTTTGCGTCTCTCAGTTCAGAAAAGAAGTTCAGAAACATCGGGCGTTTTCTCCTGTAGACAGGAAGGTAGCGCGACTTGAGGCATCTGTCCAAGGCTCAAGGGAAGTTCTGAAAATTCAGGGGGTGGCCAGCCCTGAGCAGACTTTGCTAACCAATGTGTGAGAGGCTGACCTTATGAGTGAAAGCGAGACGCAGACAGCGGACGAACCGTTCAAAGCCGGGTCAAAGGAAATTGGCGCGATAGCCCACCTTTACCGCGCTGAAGCCTATCGCTCGACCATCTGGCGCCAACGTCTGGATATGACGACCAATTGGGCGGTGGTGACGACGGGCATTGCGTTGTCTCTTACCTTTTCCAGTAAGGAAGCGTCTGCTCTGCCGCTGGTCTTGGTGGGGCTGTTGGTGGCCATGTTCCTGCACCTGGAAGCGCGTCGCTATCGGTATTTCGATGTCTGGCGATTCCGCGCCCGCATTCTGGAGATCGGCTTTTATGTTCCAATCCTGCGCGGGCAGGAGGCCACCATTCCGCAGGATAAGGGCCATCCCCTGTCTGAGGACTATATGCGCCCCCGCTTTCGCGTTGGGTATTGGCGCGCTGTCGGAAAGCGGCTGCGCCGGAACTATGCGTTTATTTTTGTGATTCAGGTCATGGCGTATCTCGGCAAGATTGAGATCCATCCGACAGACCTTCAGACCTATCAGCAATTTATTGACCGCGCGGCGATTGGTCCGATTGATGGTCATATCGCGCTGGCGTGTGGCGCTGTGTTTCACGGCGGCTGGATATTCATTGCCATTTACACGCTCATTCAGGAACGTGCAGACAAGTCAGAAACGAAAGACGTGCTGGACTGGGATGAGCACCAGGAAGAACCGCCGCCCTGAGCGTGTTATTTCTGGGCGTATGACTGTAAAAGCGCGTCCACAATGCTGAGCGCTTTTTTGCGGTCAATCACATCCACCCATAAATCGTCACCGTCTGTCTGAACGGCAATCGCACCAGACTTTTCGATTTCGCGCAGAATTGACGCCGTGCGGCCGTCCATTCCGCGAGATGTCATGGGTTCCAGTGCCTGGTCAGTCTCTTCCAGAATACGGAATAGCGCGTCCATATGGGCTGCTGGAGCCTCAGTTCGCAGTGCTGGTTGCTCTGCGGGTTTTGCGCCGTTTCGGGTTGGAAAAGTCATGGGACCTGCCTCGCTCTGGACCGCTATCTGACATGATATATCAACAGGCGACAAGCTTCTCGCGCCGGAATGAGGCTGGGGAAACGTGACAAGGAGTTGAACAGGCGGCGCACTGCACGGCAATATTGACCGGAGCAACGCATTGGCGTCTCTGACCGGAAAATGAATTGGAGCGTGCAGATGAAATACCTAATGATAGCCGGACTAACAATCTGTGCGGCGCAGTCCGCTTCAGCCCAGTCGGCGCAGGATATTTTCAACAATATCTTTGGCAGTCGGTCGAACTCCAGTTCTGAAGACACGACAACCACGACCTCTAACACGTCAAATACGACTGGAAATATTGCCTCAGCGCTCAGCTCCAGTGAGATTGATTCTGGCCTGCGTCAGGCGCTGACAATCGGCGCTCAGGCGGTGGGCGAGCAGCTGTCTGTACGCAATGGCTATTTCGGCGACGATGCGATTCGCATTCCTCTGCCGGGGCGTCTGGGTGAGCTGCAAAGCCAGATGTCGCGTTTTGGCCTGTCTGGTCCGCTGGATGAGTTGCAGGAAAGCCTGAACCATGCAGCAGAAGATGCCGCGCCGCAGGCGGCTGATCTTGTGGTTGATGCCGTCCAGTCCATCACTATTCAGGATGCCGTTCAGTTGTTGAATGGCGGAGATACCGCCGCCACGGATTATCTGCGAGGCCGCACCGAGGGTGATCTGGCTCTGCTCGTAGAGCCTTATATGCGCTCGGCATTGGAATCTTCCGGGGCTTTTTCAACGCTTGATTCAGTCACATCGCGCTATGGTCTGAGCGCGCTGAGCGCCGATCTGCAAGAGCAGCTAATCGCCAGTGCCGTAGAGGAAGGACTTGACGGATTGTTCTTTTATCTTGCCAAGGAAGAGCAGGATATCAGGAACAACCCGGTTGAACGGACAACAGATCTGCTTCGACGGGTATTTGGGGGTTAAAGTATATGCGTCGTTTCCACGTTGAAATTGACGACGGTCGTCTGGCAGGGATCGCGTTTGGTGATCCTGTGCGCCCGGTCGACAGTCTTTTTCTCCATGCAAACGGCTTCAATGCGATGACCTACCAGTCCATCCTGGCACCGCTGGGCCTGCGGGCACATGTGGCGGCTCTGGATATGCGCGGACATGGTCGCTCTACCGTTCCGGCAAACCCGGCAAAGCATGTGGGCTGGAATGTCTATCGCGACGACATTATCCAGGCGCTGGAAAAGCTGGCGCCGGAGGGCACTGTGCTGGCGGGCCATTCCATGGGCGCGGCCGTTGCCATCCTTGTCGCCGGTGCGCGCCCTGATCTGGTGACAGGTCTCGTGCTGGCAGACCCGGTTCTGATGACGCCGAGCTTCTATCGCAATATGCATTTGCCGCTGGTGCCGACCATGACCAAGCATGGCTCGCCTATGTCGAAACAGGCACGCAAGCGTCGGAACAGCTTTGAAAGCCAGCAACAGGCCGAAGAAGCGCTGACCGGGCGGGGCGCGTTCAAGAGCTGGCGAGAGCCTTTCCTTCATGACTATGTGACGGATGGCGTAGTGCCAGCTGAAGATGGTGATGACTGGGAGCTGGCCTGCTCACCTGAATGGGAGGCGGCCAATTTCGGCGCGCTGCGTCATCGTCCATGGACTGCGATCAAGAATATTGAGGCACCGATTGTGCTCATCCGTGCGGAAAAGAATTCAACTTTCCTCAAGCCTTCTGTCCACCGGTTCATGAAGCTTCAGCCTTATACCGTGCTGACTGAACCGGCGGGCACATCTCATTTCGTACCGATGGAACGTCCATACGTCATACGTGATGGTATTTCGGAATTTCTGGCACGTTATGTCGAAGGTTTTGAAGTCGGCGAAGAAGGCCGAGTACAGCGAAATCTTGATTCCTTCATTGGCCAGAAGGACTGATTTGACAATTTTGTTAAAGTTTAGCCAGATTAAATAGTTAGTGTAGTTACACATGTAGACGAAGGTCTAATGGTTAAAAACCTATAAAAAACAGAGCTATCTGAAGATGGTGTCTGGCAGCTACATTCAACATTTTTGTCTCCCTAAACTATACACGCGTAAAATCTTCTTGCGCTGAACGCCGCTTTTGTTGTTGTTTTCGGCAAAAATCATCCAAAAGCAGGTAAAATGAAAATAGTTGTTCTAAAAGAACGCGGCGTGGATGAGCGCCGTGTCGCAGCCGTTCCCGAGACGGTTAAGAAGCTCATAGGGGCGGGGCACACTCTGGTCATTGAACCGGGTGCGGGCCTCGCAGCAGGATTTCCGGATTCGGCGTACGAGGAAGCTGGCGCAAGCATTTCAGATGCTGAGCTGGGGTCTGCGGATCTGGTTGCGGGCGTTCGTCGTCCATCGTCTGAAACACTTGCAAAAGTGAAAGAGGGCGCTGGCGTAATCGGTCTTCTGGAGCCGCATTCCATCAAGGAAAGCCTTGGCGATTACAATGCGCGCAAACTGCTCGCACTCTCCATGGAATATACACCGCGTATCACACGCGCGCAGTCCATGGACGCTCTGTCTTCCCAGTCCAACCTTGCAGGCTATCGCGCCGTCATCGAAGCAGCAGAGCTTTACGGCCGCGCTATGCCAATGATGATGACCGCCGCGGGTACCGTTGCTCCGGCGAAAACTTTCGTCATGGGTGCTGGAGTTGCCGGCCTTCAGGCTATCGCAACCGCGCGCCGTCTTGGCGCGATCGTATCTGCAACGGACGTTCGCCCGGCAGCAAAAGAGCAGGTCGCATCTCTCGGCGGTAAATTCATCGCGGTTGAGGACGAAGAGTTCAAAGCGGCTGAAACTGCTGGTGGCTATGCCAAGCAGATGTCTGAGGAATATCAGAAGAAGCAGGCTGAACTCACGGCCAGCCACATTGCCAAGCAGGACATTGTCATCACCACGGCTCTGATTCCAGGTCGCGCAGCGCCTACGCTGATCACTGAAGACATGGTGAAGTCCATGAAGCCAGGGTCTGTCATCATCGACATGGCTGTGGCGATGGGGGGTAATTGCCCATTGTCCAAAGCTGATGAAGTCGTCGACGTGAATGGCGTAAAAGTCGCTGGTTTCTCAAACCTGCCGGCACGCCTCGCGGCTGACTCTTCTTCGCTTCTGGCAAAGAACATCGTTGCATTCCTCCCGCTCATCACGGGTGAGAATGGCGAATTCCAACCGAATTTTGACGACGAAATCGTTGCCGCGATGGCTCTGACCCGCGACGGCGAAACTGTCCATGCTTCACTTAAGGAGGGTTGATCAGATGACCTTCATTCGTGCGCTTATCGCGCTTTGTGTTTCCGGCCTTTTGGCTGTTCCGGCTTTTGCAGCTGGCGGTGCAGGCGAGGGTGTTGATCCTATCATCTTCCGTCTCGCTGTCTTCGTTCTGGCGATTTTCGTCGGCTATTATGTTGTCTGGTCTGTGACCCCGGCACTTCACACGCCTCTTATGGCTGTGACGAACGCTATTTCCTCTGTGATCATCGTAGGTGCGCTTATCGCCGCTGCGGCGGGCGCAGGCATGGAGCTGACGGGTGACCTCTGGCTCTCCAAAGGCATGGGCGCTGTTGCGGCTGGTCTGGCTGCCGTCAACATTTTCGGTGGCTTCCTTGTGACGTCCCGCATGCTCGCAATGTATAAGAAAAAGGAGCGCTAGAGTCTCATGAACGCGAATATTGCTGCGCTTCTGTATCTCGTTTCCGGGATACTCTTCATCCTGTCCCTGCGCGGACTTTCCAGCCCTGCAACGTCTCGTCAGGGTAACTATTTCGGCATGATCGGTATGGCGATCGCCATCGGCACAACGCTTGCGGTTCTCGCAACCGGCGGTGCACTGGATGTCGTCACGCTTGGTCTCATTCTCGGCGGTATCGCTGTCGGCGGTATTGTGGGCGCCATCATCGCCAAGAAAATTCCGATGACCGCTATGCCTCAGCTGGTTGCAGCCTTCCACTCTCTGGTCGGTCTGGCGGCTGTGCTTGTGGCGGCTGCTGCGCTCTATGCGCCGATTAATTTCGGTATTGCCGCGCTCGCAGCGGATGGCTCTATCGACCATCTGTATACCGGCTCTCTGATCGAGCTTGCGCTTGGTTCTGCAATTGGTGCCATCACCTTTACTGGTTCGGTCATCGCGTTCGCGAAGCTGAACGGCAATATGTCTGGTGCGCCAATCATTCTGCCAATGCGCCATGTGCTGAACATTCTGCTGGCGGCGGGTATTGTTGTGCTCATCGCGCTGATGATTCAGACCGGTGGCTCTCAGCCATGGATGTTCTGGGCTATCACCGTTCTGGCCCTGATTCTGGGTATCACGCTGATCATCCCGATCGGTGGTGCAGACATGCCGGTTGTTGTGTCCATGCTGAACTCCTATTCGGGTTGGGCTGCAGCGGCGCTCGGCTTCACGCTGGCAAACACCGCGCTCATCATTACCGGTGCGCTGGTTGGTTCGTCTGGTGCGATCCTGTCTTACATCATGTGTAAGGGCATGAACCGTAGCTTCATCTCGGTTATCCTTGGCGGCTTCGGCGCTGATGATAGCGCTGCTGGCCCTGCAGGTGGCGGTGCAGACCGTCCGGTTAAAGTCGGCTCTGCTGACGATGCGGCCTTCATCATGAAGAATGCGGGTAAGGTTATCATCGTGCCGGGTTACGGTATGGCGGTTGCTCAGGCTCAGCACGCGTTGAAGGAAATGGCTGAGAAGCTGAAAGAAGAAGGCGTTGAAGTCACTTACGCAATCCACCCGGTTGCGGGCCGTATGCCTGGTCACATGAACGTTCTGCTTGCTGAAGCGAACGTGCCATATGATGAAGTGTTTGAGCTTGAGGACATCAACTCTGAATTCTCAACAGCTGACGTGGCCTTCGTTATCGGCGCGAACGACGTGACGAACCCTGCGGCTAAAACTGACCCGACTTCACCAATCTTCGGCATGCCGATTCTGGACGTTGAGAATGCGCGGACCGTGCTTTTCATCAAACGTTCGCTGGGATCCGGTTATGCGGGCATCGAGAACGAGCTGTTCTTCAAAGACAACACCATGATGTTGTTAGCAGATGCCAAAAAGATGGTGGAAGACATCGTTAAGAGCTTGTAGCGGCTCGCAAATCACTACAGTTACAACGCATTACGTATGCACCCTTACCCCGGTATGCCTTTGGCTGCCGGGGTTCTTTTTTACGAACCTTGCCGTATCTGATGCGTTCTGATTGAGTGCGCATCATCAAAATGTGATGACATTTCAGTTTATGTTGTATATCTCTCAGGCATGGCTCGGATAACAGATCAGAATAATACACCGCACGCCGAAACTGTTTTCAAAGCAATCGGCACAGGCAACGCAGCTGCCAAATCAATGGTGGTGGCGTCCTGGGCGAGGTCTGTCCATTTGCATGGTCTGGCGCCTGATCTGTCCCTGAAAGTCCAGCGCTGGAGCGATTTTGAGCTCGCAGGCCGCCGGGATAATCTCTCCCGCGTTCTGCATGTTTCCAAGCCCACAATGGAGCGCCTGTCAGGCATGGTGTCGCTTGCGGGCTGCGGAGTTTTCCTCTGCGATATGGACGGCGTCATCCTTCAGACTCACAACGCGCCGGGCGATGACAAAGACTTCAAAGCTATGGGCTTGGTTGCTGGTGCAGACTGGTCTGAGAAAACTCAGGGCACGAATGGCATTGGAACCTGCATTGCTGAGGGCCGGGCTGTTTCCATCCATCAGAATCAGCATTTCAGCGCCCAGAATACGGCGCTCAATTGTATGGGTGCGCCGATCTTTGATGCGCAGGGTTCACTGGCTGCTGTGCTGGATATCTCAGCCTGCCGGGATGATCTCAATTCAGCCATGTCTGGCATGATCTCGCAGGCAGTAAGCGATGCAGCCGGCCAGATCGAAGCGGACCATTTCTGCGATGTGTATTCTGGCCTGCGTATTCTGCGTGGGGCAGGGGATAATAAGCGCGCGCCAGTTCTGCTGGCCGTAGATGGTGACGACCTTGTTGTGGGCGCGACACGCGCAGCCCGAAAAGCTTATGGGCTTCCGGCCCGCTCGGCGTTTACGCCGAAACCGACATCCGATCTTCTCGACGATGCACAAACGCGTGGGGTCGGATTTGAGAGCGCAGAGCGCCGCGAAATGACTCGTGCCATCGCACGTGCAGACGGAAATATGAGTGAGGCAGCCCGTCAACTGGGTGTAAGCCGAGCGACTTTCTACCGTCGTGCGAAGAAACTCGGCCTTTTATCCGGAGATGCAGATCAGTCTAACTGATGTGTCTCACTTCTGAGACAGTCGCGAGACACGACTGTTTTCAGCCAGATGACAAAATTCCTCCTCAGAATTTAAATTATGCAACAGACGCCCACCACAAGACCGGGCGCGATTTCTTGGAGGAAAGATTATGGCAGATACTCTGCATTCCAGCGACAGCCGCACCACGTCTCCGTTCAAGCAACGCTATGACAACTTCATCAATGGCACGTTTGCGCCACCGAAATCTGGCCGGTATTTCGACAATACCTCACCGGTTACGGGGCAGGTCATTTGTGAAATTGCGCGTTCCGAATCGGCTGACATTGATGCAGCGCTCGATGCAGCGCACGCAGCGAAAGATGCATGGGCGAAGACCTCTGTAACCGAGCGTGCCAACATGTTGAACCGTATTGCGGATCGCATGGAAGAAAACCTTGAACTGCTCGCTATTTGCGAGACATGGGATAACGGTAAGCCAATCCGCGAAACCATGGCAGCGGACATGCCGCTGGCAGTTGACCATTTCCGCTATTTTGCGGGCTGCATCCGTGCGCAGGAAGGCGGCATTTCTGAGATTGATCACGATACGGTTGCGTATCACTTCCACGAGCCGCTTGGCGTCGTTGGTCAGATCATTCCGTGGAACTTCCCAATGCTGATGGCGGCATGGAAGCTCGCACCAGCACTTGCTGCAGGTAACTGTGTGGTCATGAAGCCAGCTGAGCAGACCCCTGCAACCATTATGGTGTTTGCAGAGCTCGTTGCTGACATCCTGCCACCGGGCGTTCTGAACATTGTGAACGGTTTCGGCCTTGAAGCGGGTAAGCCTCTGGCATCCAGCCCACGCATTGCAAAAATCGCCTTCACGGGTGAAACCACAACGGGCCGTCTCATCATGCAATATGCATCTGAGAACCTTATCCCGGTGACCCTTGAGCTTGGTGGTAAGTCTCCGAACATCTTCTTCGAAGACGTTATGCGTGCTGACGATGATTACCTCGACAAAGCGATTGAAGGCTTTGTGATGTTCGCCCTGAACCAGGGTGAGGTCTGCACATGCCCATCACGTGCGCTGATCCACGAGAACATCTATTCTGAATTCATGGAGCGTGCGCTGAAACGCGTTGAAGCCATTGTTCAGGGTGACCCGCGTGACCCGGCAACCATGATTGGTGCGCAGGCATCTTCCGAGCAGAAAGAGAAGATCCTTTCTTACTTCGACATTGGCCGTCAGGAAGGCGCTCGCGTTCTGGCGGGTGGTGAAGCTGCTAATCTCAGTGGTGATCTGGCTGGTGGCTATTACATCAAGCCGACCGTCCTCGAAGGCCATAATAAAATGCGTGTCTTCCAGGAAGAGATTTTCGGACCAGTTGTTTCTGTCACCACCTTCAAGGATGACGAAGAAGCACTCTCTATCGCAAACGACACGCTTTACGGCCTCGGCGCTGGCGTGTGGAGCCGCGATGCCAACACCTGCTACCGCTTCGGTCGCGCCATTCAGGCCGGTCGTGTGTGGACAAACTGCTATCACGCTTACCCGGCGCACGCTGCGTTCGGTGGCTATAAGCAGTCCGGTATTGGCCGCGAGAACCATAGCAAAATGCTCGATCACTACCAGCAAACCAAGAACATGCTGGTGAGCTATGCGCCTCAGAAATTGGGCTTCTTCTAAGCCCTCTATCTAACTGGCAGACTCCGGGTTTCACTGCTTGGACGTTCCCTCCCTTGATATCTTTGCGCGGGGTTACCCACACAAAGGGGTCTGCCACTTTTTTCCAGACATTTCGCAAGCTGACGCCAAAGATCAGCGCGAAGCCGGGACACCGGACGGGGAAGGTGCATCCGGGATAACCTTATTGGCGAGAGACCTAAAGAAAACCTCCGGGAGGAATAAGGAGTCTCATCCCATGAAGTACAGCGTATCTAATAAAGTTTTCGGGCTGGCCGTTTTCGCGATTGCAGGACTGTCAGGACATGCTGTGGCACAGGATAATGATGGCGGCGCCAACGTCTCATTCTCACTGACAGGGGCAACAGAATATGTATGGCGCGGTGTAGAACAGTCTGACGGTGACCCGGCAGTGTTCGGCGCAGTGAACATCACGCATGGCAATTTCTATTTCGGTGCGGGCGCAGAGAATGTCGACTTTGCAGGCATTAGCACAGAGTATGATCTCTGGGCGGGCTGGACGACGGGTCTTGGTGAGAACACCACGCTGGACCTTGGCGTTGTGCGCTATGGCTATGTGGATGCACCAAGCGGGCTGGACCTCGATACGGTCGAGCTGAAAGCGGGGCTCAGCCATAGCTTTGGTGATTTCAACCTTGGCGTGACGCTTATGTTCACTGATGACTTCTTCGCGACTGAAGAAAGCGCACAGCATATTGAGATCAATGGTTCAAAACCATTGTCAGATAAATGGACGCTTTCAGGCTCGATCGGCCATCAGATGCTGGAAGATGATACTGGGAACTACACGCATTGGAATCTCGGTGCGTCCTACGCCGTAGCCGACAATGTCTCGCTGGATCTGTGCTATATTGACAGCGACGCGGATTATCTAGGCGGAGCAGCAGACGAGCGTCTCGTCTTCTCATTCTCTGTCTCTTTGTAACCATCTCTCGCCTGCCTCCGGCCTGTAAATCACAGGTTGTTATTTGCGGGTCGGAGGATTTTTTAGAATCGAAAAGAGTGCTAAACTCGTTTAATAACAAATCGGGAGAATAATAATGAGCGATGCACCATTAAGAGTGACCGCCACCCAGGCTGCCCTTGACCTGATCAGTGAGATCAAACTCGATCATCCTGAAATTATATTCCACCAATCGGGAGGCTGTTGCGACGGCTCCAGCCCTATGTGCTACCCGTCCCACGGTTTTCACGTCGGAGAACGCGATGTGAAACTGGGTGAGATTGATGGCGTGCCTGTTTATATCTCCGCCAGCCAGTTTGAAGCCTGGAAGCATACCCAGCTGATTCTGGATGTTGTTCCGGGGCGCGGTGGGATGTTCAGTCTCGATAATGGCCGCGAGAAACGCTTCCTCACGCGCTCTCGCACATTTTCCTACAAAGAGATGGAGCTTCTGGCGTCTTAGTCGCCAGAGCATGGCGGGCAGGGTTAAACCTGCCGGCCGGATGCTTCCCAGTACGGGGCTCTGAGCTTCGCTTTGAATATCTTGCCGCTATCCTGTCGCGGCAGTTCGTCATGAATGTCGAGGATTCTTGGCATTTTGAACCGGGCAAGCCGGGGCTCAAGGAAGGCGCGTACGCTGTCCAGCGTGACCTCTTTGCCCGGCTGACAGGTGACAGCCGCAACAATGCTCTCGCCGAATTCCGGGTCGGGCGCACCAAAGACAGCGCAGTCTGCAATTTCGGGCATAAGCACGAGTTCGCATTCAATCTCGGCCGGGAAGATGTTCGCCCCGCCTGAAATGATCATGTCCTTCTTGCGGTCGGAAATGAAGATATATCCGTCCTCATCCACATACCCCATATCGCCCACAGTTGAGAGATTACCCTGTCGCTGGCCGTCCAGATTGCCATCCTGATTGGTGTATTCGAAATCACCAAAGGTGGGCAGGTGGATATAGAGCGTGCCGACCTCACCTGTGGGGAGTTCGTTGAATTCGTCATCCAAAACCTTGACCGTGCCGCCGGGCAGGATTTTGCCAACGGAGCCGGGTTTGGCGAGGGCTTCTTCACTGCTGATCAGCGTCATGAAGCCGATTTCACTCGCACCATAGGATTCGTGAAGTATGGGGCCGAACCATTCAATCATCGCGTTTTTGACTTCTACAGGCCATGGCGAGCCCGTCGAGATGGTGAAACGCAGTGAGCTGACATCGTATTTTGCACGCACGTCTGCAGGCAGCTTCAAGAGCCGCACGCACATGGTCGGCACGATATAGGCGTGGGTAATCTTGTGCTCGTGAACGGTCTTCAGAAAGGCTTCCGGGTCGAACTTCGCGTCCACGAAAATGTCGACATCTCCTGCCGCCAACGCAAAGCCAGAAAGGGCATTCGGTGCGCTGTGATAGAGCGGGGCGGCGACATAGAATTTGTCCCCCGCATTGGCGTGCATGAGATTGCGGGCGAGGCCGAGATAGGTCTGCCAACTGTCTGTGCCCTCAGGATTGAACGCACGGCGAATGCCTTTAGGGCGTCCTGTCGAACCGGACGTATAGGCGAAGATGCCTCGATATTTCTGCGCTTCGCCCTGATAAGGGGTGGATTGCGCGAGTATGAGCGGGACGGGAACAACATGGTCCGGCATCTCGTCGGATACGCCATAGGCGTGCTGAATGCATGGCGGTACGGGGAAGGCGATGACATCAATGTCCTGTGTCAGTTCAGGCATGACGGGCATGAGCAAGTCCGCATGGCCATAGAGGATTTTCGAGCTCGAATCCTCGACGATATAGGTCACCTCTTTCGGCGCGGCATGCCAGTTGATCGGCGCATAACGAACGCCCACCAGTTGACAGGCCTCGATGAGTGAGAACATGAGCACGTCATTGCGCATCAAAACCGCGACAGAATCATCGGGCTTAGCGCCGCGTGCGATCATGTCGGCTGCGAGTTTTTGTGCGATTTCGAGATGTTCAGAACGCGATGTTCTGACACCTGCCAGATAGTGATCTCCGGCCAAAGCTTCCTCCCAGAAGTATGTTTTTTTTGAGAGCATGCTTTGAAGGGGTAAGGCGGTCAAATTTAATCGGGAAAATGAAGGGCTTTAAGGCCGCATTCTTATCAACTTTCCGTTAGGGCAATTGTTTTGAAGGGGCGTCGCTTCCTACATGAAACATTCAACAGTTTCAGGTGTTTATATAGGACACTCGCGGAAAAATCAGGACATATAATATGGACAGTGTATACAATATCGCCATTCTTGTCGGCAGCCTCAGAAAGGCGTCTTTGAACAAGAAGCTCGCCGAAGCTATGACGCGCCTGGCGCCAGAAAACCTCAAATTCGAGTTCGTCTCGATCGGTGATCTGCCGCTCTATAATGAAGAGCTGGAAGAGGACGTTCCTGCAGCCTGGGCGAACTTCCGCGAGACGATGAAAGATAAGGATGGCGTGCTTTTCTATACGCCTGAGTATAACCGCTCGGTTCCGGCATCTCTGAAGAATGCGATTGATGTGGGCTCCCGCCCATATGGTCAGAGCGTCTGGGACCGTAAGCCTGCGGCGATCGTCACAGCGTCACCGGGCGCGATTGCTGGCTTTGGTGCAAACCACCATCTGCGCCAGTCTCTGGTTTTCCTGAATATGCCAACTCTGCAGCAGCCTGAGGCTTATATCGGCGCTGTGAACAAGCTTCTGTCTGAAGAGGGTGAGATCACCAATGAGGGTTCAAAAGAGTTCCTGACGACCTTCATGTCTGCGTTCGCATCATGGGTAGAGCGTCACAAAGACTATTAAGTGTGAAAGCCGGTTCGGGGCCTAGACTGTTAGGCCCCGGACAGCGCGCTGTTCCAGCAGTGCCATATGTTCCGGATTTGCGGGAATGACCTTGCGCGTGTCGAGGTCGAACGTGACCGCGACGGCTTCAGATGTGCACCAGGCTTTGCCCGTAGACGGGTCCATAAGCCAGTGAACGAGGCTGTGCACCTTAGGCAGGACTTTTCCAAGCCCCGTGCGAACCTCGATCAGATCGCCAGCTTTTGGCCAGCGGCGATATTTCAGACGATATTCCAGTACAGCCGCACCGGAGTGGATTTTTTCGCCTTTCGCTTCGGCCGCATTCGCGACCTCTTCCCGCCATTGCCCCATCAGGTTTGGAACGCTGTCTGAGACGCGGCCAATGAAGAATTCCGGCAACATGCGCCCGTGAGAATCGCAATGCTGAATAGGCACGGCGCCCCGGCCGATAACCGGAACGCCAAGTTCATCAGGCACGAGCGACAGGGCTTTTTCATCCGGCAGGAAGGGCGCATCCGGATCAAGAGACCGCGGCGCGGTGAGCTCTGGCGCATCCATTTTCAGGCGGGTGATGGCGTTTAGCGTTGCATCTTTCCACGCAAAACCTTTCAGGGTTTTGCTTTCCACATGACGCACACGCGTACGGAAAGCCGCGGCCGTTTCGCCTGAGACGACATGTTTTAATTCCTGATAGACCACGATCTCATTTTCAGAGACGTCGAGAATGCCGCCAACCATGACAATAGGCCGACCCGGATGCACTTCCTTCATGAAACGGATGTGCTGGTCGACGGGAATGAGCGTTGAGGAATGGCCCGGCTGAAAGGCATTCGGCATGCCCAGCGCATGCGCCATAATGGCGAGGCCCTCAGTCTGTTTATTGACGTAGAAGCGGACATTCATATGCCCCATCTCGTCACATTCCCAGGTATTGGTGATGCCGCGATAAAGCTCAATCATCCGACTATATCCCGTTTGAGTGAGTGTGGGTCAGGCTGCGCAGTTTGCGCACAGGCCATGAACTTCGATAACGCTGGAAGAGCGGTCAAAGCCTGCTGCGCTGACTTCTTCATCGAGCGCCGCGTAGGTCTTGTCTGCGTGTAGCTCTGAAATGGCTTTGCAATTATCGCAGATCAGGAAGACGGCCATATGTTTATGGCCCCAATGACCACAGGCGACATAGGCGTTCAGGCTTTCGATTTTATGGGCAAGGCCCATCTCGAGCAGGAATTCCAGTGCCCGGTAAATGGTAGGGGGTTTTGCCGCGCCTTCACCATCCAGTTTTTGCAGCAGGTCATAGGCCTTGGCTGGTTCTTTATGTTCCAGCATGAGGCTGAGGACTTTACGACGGATTTTTGTGAGGCGCGCGCCGCGCGCTTCGCAAACAGCTTCAGCTTCGTTCAGTGCGTCTTCGATGTTCGTCGGCGCGCAGTCGAGATGTGAATCTGCAAGATGTGAGTCGGTCATGGGCCTAGTTTCGCAGGAATGGCGAGCGAGGCCAAGCTTTTATCGCCTTGTGATGGTGCGGCGAAACCACCGAAAGGACCCGGATGTAAAGTCCGGATCCCGATTGGGTGTGGGTGATGGGTGATTATCGGCGGGCGACGAGCCAGACCGCGTGTACCAGTGACGGTACGTAGAAGAAGATCAGCAGAAGCAGGTTCAGCCAGAACTCTCCGCGGAAGCCGTACATCAGGAAAACCGCAAGAGGAGGGAAGATGATCGCGAGCAGGATGAGAAGAACCTTGCTGGCGGTGCCATCACGTCCTTCGCTGTTACGGAAGGACTGACGGTACCCACGATCATAGCGGCGCTCATAGTCGTACGAGTCATAGCCATCATTGTAACGTGCGTGCATTCTTATTGCCTTTCAGAAATAACTTATTGAAAAACAATATAACTGATTTTGGACAGAACGCAAGAGAATTTATCGAAAAACGAGAATAAAAAAGACCGCCCCATTTGGGACGGCCTTTCAAAAACCTAATATTTCAGGCAATTACGCCTTAAGATTCGTCGACTTCAATGCCGTCCTCATTCACTGAGATAGAGAAGTCAGCATCGTCGGAAGGTGTGCCTTCCATGCCGCCGAAATAATAAACCCCAAAGCCGATTACGACTGCGACCAGAGCACCTACGATGAAGTAGATTGCCCCATTTCCGCCGTTAGAAGTGTTCTCTGCCATTTTGGCCTCCTATAATCAGTCCGCGTGATTGCGATGGAGACAAAACGTGTTTCTGACAGATCAGTTCCGAAATGCTTCAGCTTATTAGCGATTACTACGCACTGTAAAAGTAAGCGTAGATATGCCAGGCCAGCACGGCGCCCAGGTAAATTGAGAAGAAAATGGCGAACAGAGCCGCCAGTTCATTGATCAGTTTCTGCGTCACCCGGGCGTTTCCTTTCGCTTAGCCCTGCGGACCTCGCGTCTCACGTCGCGACAGGAAGGCAAGGCGTTCAAACAACTGGATATCCGCTTCGTTTTTGAGAAGTGCACCGTGAAGCGGAGGTGTGAGCTTATCAGGATTCTGCTCTTTGAGCGTGTCCAGATCGACATCTTCATTCATGAGTAGTTTAAGCCAGTCCAGAAGTTCCGAAGTGGATGGTTTCTTCTTCAGGCCAGGCAGGTCACGCATGGAATAGAAAGTCTGAAGCGCGTCTTTGACGAGCTTTTGTTTGATACCCGGATAGTGAACTTCAACAATGTCGCGCATTGTCTGGTCGTCCGGGAATTTGATGTAGTGGAAGAAACAGCGACGCAGAAAGGCGTCAGGCAGTTCTTTCTCATTGTTCGACGTAATGATGATGATCGGGCGCTGTTTCGCTTTGATCGTCTTGTCGAGCTCGTAACAATAGAACTCCATGCGATCGAGCTCCTGCAGGAGGTCGTTCGGGAATTCGATGTCAGCTTTATCGATCTCGTCTACCAGAAGGACAGGACGCTTATCAGCTTCGAACGCTTCCCACAGCTTGCCCTTCTTAATGTAGTTGGAAATGTCAGAGGCGCGTTCATCGCCCATCTGGCCATCACGCAGACGAGAGACGGCGTCATACTCATAAAGACCCTGATGCGCCTTGGTGGTTGATTTTACGTGCCATTCGATCAGCTCAGTGCCGAGCGCTTTGGCAACTTCCACAGCCAGAACGGTTTTACCGGTTCCAGGCTCACCTTTGATCAGCAGAGGGCGTTCCAGCATGATCGCAGCATTGACTGCAATCTGCAGGTCGTCTGTCGCCACATAATTCTCTGATCCTTCAAAACGCATATTTGCTCTCCCGGGCACGAAATCTGTTTTCCCTCAGAGTAAGCCAAGTGCAGCGTCTTGCAAGCGCTAACCATATAGTTGCCTCACACTTTCGAAATCCGCACGGGCAGGGCGAGGCAATCTGCTACAGGGGCGAGGTCAGAGAAACGTGTTAGTATGGGCGTCAGCAAAGAGGCTGGCCTATGCCGAAGCTCGTCAAATTTCTGATCTTTCATGCCTTTCTGGGCTTCGCGATTGCGCTCGCCTGCGTGGTGGTGATTTTTGCGCTGGATCTTGCTCATCTGCGCACACTTATTCTGGGGTCAGATATAAAATGGATCGCGGTGGCGGCCCTTATTATCCTCATGACGATCACACTGGCGTCTGTCACAATGGGCATTGCGATCATGCGTATGCCCTATGATGACGATGATGATGACACGCCTGGCGGTGGCCTTCGCCAGCATGGGGTCTGGGACACTCTGTTGGGCCAAGCCCTGTTGCAGCCAGAAAAGTTTCGCGTGCGTCGCTAGAGCCCACCGCGCAATGTTTTTGCTCCGAGTATCTCGTCCAGAGGGATGAATTCGCGCGTCTGCCTATTTACCGGAAGAGAAAAGCCGAGTTAGCTGCCTTCCAGGGAAAAGGGAGTGAGTTATGTCATTGAAGACTATTCTTCTGGGTGCGGCGGCAATTGGTATTCTGGCCGCGTGCTCGAGTGAAGCACCAACAGAAACAGCTGAAACTGAAACCGTTGAAACGGTAGCAGCAGAAACACCGACATATGACGCGGCAGCATTTTACGGCACCGTATCACTGCGCAGCTCATCACCGGGCGGATTTGCGTTCTCGCCGGATGGGTCGAAAGTTCTGATCAGCTCTGATGAGACCGGCATTTATAACGCATATACGGTGGACATCGAAACGGGTGAGCAGACCGCTCTGACGCAGAGCACTGTTGAGTCTGTTTCTGCCAGCACGTTCTTCCCGGAAGATGAGCGCATCCTCTATATGGCGGACAATGGTGGCGATGAATTGGATCACGTCTTTGTTCGGGAGATCGATGGCACAGTCACCGACCTCACTGACACTGAAAACACTAAAGCCAGCTTTGGTGGCTGGAGCGCTGACGGCAGCTCATTCTATGTCATTACGAATGAACGCGATCCGCGCTTTTTTGACATCTATGCGTATAGTGCAGACGACTATTCCCGCGAGATGATCTTCGAAAACACTGAGGGCTATTCGCCTTCTGGGGTTTCATCTGACGGTGCTTATATCGCGCTTGGCCGCGAGCGTACATCAGCTGACTCTGACGTGTTCCTTTATGACGTGGCGAGCGGCGAAACGACTCTGATCACAGAGCATGAAGGCAATGTCGCCCATGGCGCTTACACCTTCACACCGGACAATAGCGGGCTTGTTTACGCGACCGATGAATTCGGCGAGTTCAATCAGGCCTGGCTTTACGACATTGAAACGGGTGAAAAGTCCGAGCTGATCAGCGCGGACTGGGATGTGTCCTATGTCAACTTTTCCCCATCAGGTGATTATCGCGTACACGGGGTAAATGAGGACGGTCGGACCACGGTCGAGATTACAACGGCTGATGGCGTAGACTTTCCGGGTCTGGATATCCCGCAAGGCCAGATTGGCGGCGTGCGTTTCAATGATGATGAAACGAAGATCGCCTTCATGCTGAGTAGCGATACCTCGCCAAATAATCTGATGATTGTCGATCTTGCCACCGGCGAGGCGGAACAGCTGACCGACACGCTGAACCCTGAAATCGAAGAAGACGCGTTGGTTGATGCGCAGATTATTCGGTATCCGAGCTTTGATGGGCTCGAAATTCCGGGCATTTTCTATGTGCCGCACGATGCGTCTGCAGAGAACCCTGCACCGGCTCTGGTCTGGGTGCATGGCGGTCCGGGCGGTCAGAGCCGCGCTGGTTATAACCCGATGATCCAGCACCTGGTCAATCATGGCTATGTTGTGCTGGCGGCAAACAATCGTGGGTCTTCGGGCTATGGCAAAACCTTCTTCCATATGGATGACCGTCGCCATGGCGATGTGGACCTTCAGGACATTGTCTATGCAGAACACTGGCTGGCTGAGCAGGACTATGTGAATGCAGACCAGATCGGCATTCTGGGCGGATCTTATGGTGGTTATATGGTCGGTGCTGCGCTCGCCTTTGAGCCGGATGTGTTCAAGGTCGGCGTCAATATTTTCGGCGTTATGAACTGGGTCCGCACGCTGGAAAGCATTCCGCCATGGTGGGAATCCTTCCGTGAAGCGCTGTTCGATGAGATGGGCGACCCGGCAACCGATGGCGAACGTCACCGTGCGATTTCACCACTCTTCCATGCGGAAAATATTCAGGCGCCGCTTCTGGTGGTGCAGGGCGCAAACGACCCGCGCGTGCTTCAGGTGGAAAGTGATGAGATCGTTGAAGCGGTTCGCGCCAATGGCGTTCCGGTTGAATACGTAATCTTCCCGGATGAAGGCCATGGCTTTAGTAAGCGTGAGAACCGTATCACCGCCTCTGAAGCCTTCCTGTCCTTCCTCGACACCTATCTGAAAGGTGAGGGCGCTGAAGCTGAAGATGCGCCTGTAGAAGAATAAGCTGGTCAGCCCCGCGGGATCTCCGGGTCTCGCGGGGCGATCATTCACCGTTTTCCCTACAACTTTCGTCCGTTCTCGCTTCAATTTTGTGCCTTGAAGATGAGGGGGCTATCGACTCTCGCAATTCAGGCTTATAAGCCAGCCCCACAAGGTTATTCCACAGATTGATCAAGCGAGGATTTTCCATGAAAGAACCAGTTCGCGTCGCCGTTACAGGTGCTGCCGGCCAGATCGGCTACGCTCTGCTTTTCCGCATCGCATCAGGCGCAATGCTCGGCCCGGACCAGCCAGTTATCCTGCAGCTTCTCGAAATCACCCCAGCGCTGGGCGCGCTCGAAGGCGTTTGCATGGAGCTGAACGACTGCGCATTCCCAACACTGGCTGGCATCGTTCCTACCGACGATCCAAATGTTGCATTCAAAGACGCTGACTATGCGCTTCTCGTTGGAGCAATGCCGCGTAAAGCTGGCATGGAGCGCAAAGACCTGCTCGAAGCGAATGGCGGTATCTTTGGCCCACAAGGTAAAGCAATCAACGACCACGCTAGCCGTGACGTCAAAGTTCTGGTTGTCGGCAACCCAGCCAACACCAACGCTCTGATCGCTCAACAGAACGCTCCGGACCTCGACCCGAGCTGCTTCCACGCAATGGTTCGCCTCGACCATAACCGTGCGATGAGCCAGCTGGCTGAGAAAACCGGCGCGCACAACACGGATGTGAAGAACGTTATTATTTGGGGTAACCACTCTTCCACGCAGTATCCAGACCTCCACAACACGACTGTTAAAGGCGCTCCAGCGCTCGATCAGGTTGATATGGACTGGTACGAAGGCACGTTCATTCCAGACGTTCAGCAACGTGGCGCGGCGATCATTAAAGCACGCGGTGCATCTTCTGCTGCGTCTGCTGCATCTGCTGCGATTGACCATATGCGCGATTGGGCACTCGGCACGCCGGAAGGCGAGTGGGTGTCTATGGGCGTTCCATCTGATGGGTCTTACGGCATCGAGCCAGGCGTCATATATGGCTACCCATGCACATGCAAAGACGGCAAATACGAAATCGTTCAGGGTCTCGAAATCAACGAGTTCTCCCGCGCGAAAATGGACGCTACGGACAAAGAACTCCGTGAAGAGCGTGCAGCTGTTGAGAGCCTGTTCGGCTAAGGCTCGCGCCATATAAGATTTTAAAAGGCGGGCTTCGGCTCGCCTTTTTTATTGCGTGCTTCAGATCGTGAACTCGACGGCAAACCCGCCATCGACATAGCGCGCGACCGTGCCACGTTTATTCCCGATTTCGACGGCTTCACCAACGAAGGGCCGTTTGTCGGGTGTTGTGACGGCCACGCCGGTGAGCGACATGTTCACAATGCTGCAACTGATCTCACGCCCATCGGAGCAAATCGCCTTCAGATTGCCCGTTTCACGATAGCGTTCGGCGCGGCGATCTTCCGATAAATCGAATTTGTCTTTGTTGAGCAGCCAGATGAGCTGGTCAGCAATGCGGTCGCGCTTCAGATCCGAAGTATCAAACACCATCGCAATATTGCGACCTGAGACGCGTGCAACTGTGCCGTTCAGACGTCCCAGTCCTTCGATATAGCAGACCAGATTTCCAGACGGGTGTTCCGGCATAGGCGTTCTGAAATGAACGCCATTTGTCGAAAACTGTACGGTCTCGCCCACACCTTCATGCCCGCTCTCGGTGATAAAACGCACGGGAAGCGTGATGCGCGTGTGCACGATAAGGCGGCCATCCCGCTTTTGCACGGTTACCGCTGAGCCTGTTGGGGCCTGTATCTCGTCTGTTTCCATGCGGGCGTTCCGGTCGACTTCACAGAGACCATACCAGCGTTTGGTTCAGAAATTCTTGCCGTTAATTGGAAAACACTTAACATGGTCAAAAAAATACTATCGAGGGAGAGAAGAGCATATGTCGATGCTTCAGAATGCGTACGACTATATTGTCGTAGGGGCAGGTAGCGCAGGTTGTACGCTTGCTGCGCGCCTGACAGAAGACCCGAATATCCGTGTGGCACTTATCGAGGCGGGCGGAAAAGACAATTCACTTATGGTGCGTATGCCGGCTGGCGTGGGGTCACTGATCAGCGATGAGGGGCCGTATAATTGGGGTTTCTGGACCGCGCCACAAAAGCATCTGAACAATCGAAAGCTCTGGTGGCCCCGAGGTAAGGGCTGGGGCGGTTCGTCCTCCATTAATGGCATGATCTATATTCGCGGCCATGCAGGCGATTATGATCAATGGCGTCAGATGGGGCTGTCTGGCTGGGGCTATGATGATGTGCTCCCATATTTCCGCAAATCTGAGACGCTGGATAAGGGCGCAGATGAGTTTCATGGCGGCGATGGCCCGCTTCATGTGAGTTCACCCTCTGCGACAGACCCGCTCTATCAGGCCTTTTTCGAGGCCGGCAAAGCCCTCGGCCATCCCTATACGCCGGACTTTAATAGCGCTCAGCAGGAGGGGGTTGGCCCATATCAGCTCACCATACGTGACGGTGAACGCTGGAGCGCGAGCTTTGCCTATCTTCACCCGGCTTTGGACCGTCCAAATCTTGAAGTCATAAGCGCCGGACGCGTGACGAAATTGCTCGTAACCGGTCAACGCGTGACGGGTATTGAGTATGTCAGCGGTAAACGTGGCATGCCGGAACAGCTCTTCGCAGACGGTGAAGTCCTGTTGTGTGCCGGTGCGGTACAGTCTCCGCAAATCCTTCAGCTGTCTGGCCTCGGAAAGGCGGATGATCTGAAGGCGCACGGGATTGATGTGGTTGCCGATATTCCGGGCATTGGCGCAAATCTGCAGGACCATCTGGACATCTCCATCGTCCATAAATGTACGCAGAAAATCACCGCATACAGTCAGCAGTCAGGGCTTAAAAAGCTTGGTGTCGGGCTGAATTATCTCTTACGCAAAAAAGGGCCGGGACGGGACAACTTCCTCCAGGCGGGGGCGTTCCTGAAATCGCGTGAGGGGCTCGACCGCCCTGACATTCAACTGCATTTCGTGAATGCGGCTATGATTGATCACGGCAAGGGCGATGCAGACTTTGACGGTTTCACCATTCATGCCTGCCAGCTTCGCCCGGAAAGTCGGGGGACGATCGGTCTGCAATCGGCTGACCCGTTTGCGGACCCGTTGATCGATGCAAATTATCTGGATAGCCAGGAAGATATGCGTGTCATGAGAGAGGCGGTGAAGATGAGCCGCGATATCGCTCAGCATGCTGCCTTTGATGCCTATCGCGGTGAAGAGATTTTGCCTGATGTGCCGCCTCAATCGGATGCCGATATTGATGCGTTTATCCGGGCGAAAAGCGAAACCATCTATCACCCGATTGGTACGGTGCGCATGGGAGCAGATGATGCAGCGCCGCTCGATGAGAACTTGAAACTACGTGGGTTTGAGGGCCTTCGCGTGGTGGATGCGTCCGTTATGCCGACCCTGATTGGAGGCAATACCAACGCGCCGACAATCATGATTGCAGAAAAAACGGCCGACCTGCTTAAAACAGGCCGGCCGGTGAGTGCCCCACAAATGGTTACCGCTTAGCGGTGATCTAATTGCTCGCGACGAGCCGCAAATGCGGTTCTTCGCGCGGCGCCACAGGCGGGAAAATCGCCTGAACAGAGTGACGCCAGATCGGGCGGCCAGCGAGAAGACCTTCGCCGCCCAGCATCTGATAGAGACCGAGAATACGGTCTGAATTCGTGTTCGGAGAACGCAGCGGCGCGAGCGCGACTTCAATCTCTACAACCTGGCCAGACAGGGTTTCCGCACGGCCGCGCAGAAGTCCCGGCGCGGAGCCATAGCGAACAGCGTCCAGCTGTGCCCCAATAAGAGACATATCCCGGCCACGCCACAGCTTCACAAAGTCATGGTCCAGCAATTCACGACCGATATGGTTCGTGATGTCTTTGCCCACATTGGCAAAGGTCCAGAGATTGTCATCCGTGCGCTTCAGCACGAACAGACTTCCGAGGAGGTTTGGGAAATCCTCAATCTTGGGATCGCTGGACGCATCATCATTGTCCGAAGACAGACGACGCCAGGCATCCAGGATCGCGTGAGTGTGAGGATGTACGGCCCTATCAAGCATTCTGTTTCTCTTTGGCTTCTTTTTCAAAGGTTCGAGAGGGGAAAGGCAAAGTCTGGGCCAAGCCGTAAACGCTTTATCCACGGGTCGGGGGTATAAAAATGAGGCAAGCTTCGCGTCGTGGGGGAAGTACGCTCATGTTTAGCGTCTTCTTTGACGACTTTTCAGGGAGACGCCGAATGCATGTTTCATGGCGACACACTTTGACAGTTGGTACCGCACTGGTTCTGACATCGCTGGTCGGAGTCGCAAACGCGCAGAGTGACTGCTGCAGCAGCTGCTGCACGGGCGGCGAACACGATATTACGCCGCCGGGTATTTCTGTGCCAGGTCCGAACATTGTGTATGCGCCGGGTTCTGCCCGCGTAGGTACGCAAGTGATTGTTGGTGGCAGCTCGTCATCCAGCTCTTATTCTGCCAGCGCAGACTCGCGCACGGTCTTTTATGCCAATGGCAGCTATATTCCGATGGCAGACCCAATTCCGCAGACAACGCTCAGCCTGAATGTGGCTGGCAGCCAGACCGTTGAAGAAACGGTTGAGGAACAGGTCGCGGTTCAGGAAGAGATCTGCGTGCCGCGCATGATCTTTGAAATGGCAACGGTTCCGGTTCAGGCGACCTGTTTCGATGATACCGGTGTGCCGCATCCGGCATCCCGCGTTGATGACGCTGAACTCGTATCAACCGATTTCACTGGCGAGCTGTATCGCTGCATGGCGGGTACGAGCATGCAGGTAACGATCGGGGAAATGGTCAATGGCGCTGCCAGCTTCCAGCATGCTTCAAGCTTTACATGTGCGCGCGGTGAAGCGCTCGCCATGAGCCCGCTTGAGGGGCTGGTGTGTGCGCCGCAAATTCCACAGCGTGACTGTAATGAACGATCGCTGCTGCGCCGTTACGGCCCGGGCATCAAGATTGTCGAAGCCCGTGTGGAGCGTGAAATCTGTGAGCCTCAGCTTCAGACCCGCTATGAAACAGTTGAGCGTCAGGTCATGGTTGAGCGCGCATTGCCGCCATCGTCCATCACGCTTGATGGTGGCGTTGGCCAGTATCTCAGCGATTAAGTCAGCTACATGATCTTATAGAAAACCCCTTACGGTCCGCCGTAAGGGGTTTTTCTTTGTCTGAAATCAGGAGCGAGAAAACGTCGGGCAGTGGGTGAAACTGAAAACGCCCTGATCCGTTACCAGACCAAGGCGCCCCCCATCACACAACGCTCCGCAGCGTTGGTCCCTCCAGACGTGCGGCTTAGTCGCCGATTGTCGTTGATTGATAAGTTGAAGAATTGCCGATGGCAGAGGCCGCGCCAGAGGCGTAGCCGCCAAGGCCGGAATTCACATAGCCCGTCGCAATGACATTGCCGTCATTATACTGCGACGTCGAACCATAAACGGTGGCTTCCTGGCCGCAGACTGTACAAAGCGATGCGGTCGCGGCATTGCCGATGGCAGTTGCGCTGGCATAGCCGACACTGCCGTCAGAGACGCCGCCATTGAAGGATGCGGTCGCCTGAACCGTGCCCTGATTGTTCTGAATTGCATAAAGTCCGGTGTCAGAACCGATATTTGAGATCAGAGCAGAGTTCCCTACGCCATAGGATGTAGAGCCCGAAGAGCCTGTCCAGTTGGTGAGCGTAAGAGATGTATCGGCATCAATGTCTGCACCGTTATATTGTGAGACTTCTGATCCATCGCGGCCAAGCGTTGCATAGCCCCACTGATTCTCCACCTCGGTGCTGTTACCAGCCGCTGTCGCGGAAAGTGCGACGTTGGAAGCGTATGCGACGTTGGCTTCGCCATAAGCGTTTACGCGCGTGCCGTCTGCCATAGTCTGAACCGCGCCAGTATAGCTGGTCGTGGTATAGCCGCTCGCATAATGAGAGTTACCCGTTGCCACCGCACCAAATGCCGCCGCACCGGTGTTGGTGTCGACGCTCACAACATTAGCAGCGGAGACATCGGCATTGCCGGTCTGTGTCTGGAAGCCGCGATTCTCACCATAGGTATTGGTATGTTGAGATACGTTTGCGGCAGCAGTTGTCGTCGCAGAGACATCATCAACGACCAGCAGATCGATGGTTGAAGATGCGCTTACAGCTGCATTGCTCTCTTGAGTCACATAGTGAAAGGTCGAACCGTTAGAGGTCGAAGACGTCGCTGAGTTGCCATAGGCGGTCGTGATTGTGCTGGCGCCATTGCCGCCGCCGTAAACAGAGCCGCCCGTCATCGTCGTGTGCGCGTCCACTGTCCCATCCTGGGTCTGTGTTGCGTCAAAATCGATATCGTTGTTCTCAGATTCGCCAGACGCGATATTGCCGGTAGCTGTCGCATTGGATGCGGCGTGAGGCGCTGTGTCAGCGATTACCACGTCCATCGTGGCCAGGACATTGCCGAGAATGACCTGATCGATCACCACGACATCTGCGCCGGGTGCCGGATCTGGGAAATCTTCCTGCGCGAAAGCTGGCATGGCTGCCAGCGCGAGCAGGGCGCTTCCTGTCATAAGTCTCACTTTAATGTCGCGCATAAAAGGGCGCTCCCTGATCGAACTTATAAATCAGACCTACTGGCGGCCACGCAGCGCGCTGCGAAGGGCGCCGTCGCGATTCTCATTCCAGCGATTGGCTTCGTCACGCGTCGAGGCGTTGTTGGCAGTGATCGTCGGAGGGACCAGCGCGAAACCGCCGGATTGACCCGTCGTAGATACGTCTGGAGCCATACCGCAGGCATCCGGACCCGGCATGCCGTAAAGGTTCGCCGTCATCTCAACGACTGCACGTTCAATCACCGAACGGATCGCCAGCTGGATTGGCTCCTGTGCGCGCTCACCAAGGCCGATGTCGAAGACATTGCCATTGAGGAAGTCAAACACGCCGGCAGAGATTTCGCGGCCGATAATCTGTTTCTGATAAGAGATGACATCGACAACTTCGAGCGTCTGCGTATCAACGAGGCGCAGATCGAGGCCGACATTGATCACGAACATTTTCGCAGTGGACGTGCCGTTCAGATCTTCTGCGTCCTGATCGCCGACATAGGCTTCAAGGCCGAAAGATCGGATATTGTAGTTCATCTCTGTAATGCCGCCGACCAGATAATAGTCAGAGCCAGGGATGCTGCCTGCGTGGATTTCGCGGAAGTTCGCGCCATCGTCAGAAATCAGGCGGTTATTGGTGTAGGTCAGTTCGAGTTCTGAAACCGAGGTATCAAAACGCTCGACCAGGCTGACACCGGCTTTGGAGAAAGCCGAGATTGCCATAAGAGACGCGCCCTGCGTTACGCGGCGGCCGCCTTCAAGGTCAGCTTTGCCGGTATAGTCGAGGATGCGGCCAACCGCGACGCGAGGTGCGCGCAGATTGTTTGCAACTGCATAGTTTGCCAGGCAGTTCAGCGCATCAGAATAGGGTGTCGGGTTAGGGATCACCGGTGCGCCACCAATCGGCGCAGCATAGTGACCACCTGGGCCAGCAACCGGGCTGACGCAGCCTGCAAGAGCAAGTGCACCGGCGGACGCAAGCGCTGCAAAACGTACAGCTTTGCGCTTTGTCGTGTTGGCGATGCTAGTCATTGTTTGCCTGCTCTCCGTTCAGAATGGCTGTCTGGTTGCCATTATTGATCTGCGTGCTGTCGATAATGATGGTGTTGTTATTGCCATTGGTGATGACGTTCAGCTGGTTGCCGATCGCCATATTGTAACCGAGCATGCCGCTGCCGCCGGTGCTGCCCCATGCGGTGTTCAGCCCATTGCCAAGCGTTGAGTAATTGCTGCCGTTTACAATGCGTCCATCAATGATGAGGCGGTTACCCGCGGCGTCGCGTGTCGTTGGGTCATAAGGCGTTTCGGCCAGACCGAGCCCCATGCCATACGGGATTTCGAATTGTCCGGAGTATTGCGCAGCCTGCGCATTTACCGTCATGGCTGGCGCGAGGCCAGTCATAGCCAGCGTGAAGAGACCTGCTGAGAGTGTGCATACACCGTGCTTCATCTTATTTCCCCATTACGGAGCGACGTGCATCTGGGCTGCGGATTGCCCTGCCATCACCCCGCATCGTCATGCGAAGATTTGTTTCCGCATACAGAACTATCTGGAAAAGACGCATTTTAGGTTAAGAAGCCTGTGAAACTGCGCCGGAAGAGGTCAGAAATTATTAAGAAAATTTTTCAGGTGTTTCAGTCTGGTACGTATTTTCGAGGCTCAGATGGCCCGTTTCCTGACTTATCTGTAATATAGCGCAGATCAGTTTTCTGAGCAAGTTAGTTGTTTTTTTTCCCGAATGGTAAAGCCTGCGGCGCAAGCGCGCTGCGCGTTTTTGACCGGTGGTATCTGCGCGCGGAGCTTCCAATCTCTACTTTATAAAAAGGAAGGGAGAATACTATGTCTCATACACCACATGAACTGACTGAGGAATTTCCTGAAGCGGTCGAGCTGTTACAGCGACTGAAAACAGAAGATGCTCACTTTGCGCGTCTGGCTGAAACCTATCATGAGCTGAACCGAACAATTCACCGCGTTGAAAACCGTATTGAAGCGCGTAGTGAATTTGAAGAAGAAGATCTGCGAAAGCAGCGGCTCGCTTTGAAGGATGAGATCGCGATTCTGTTGCGTTCGGCGGCCTGACGCAAAGCACGTCTCTATAGCCGATATATATAAGAGCAGGGTCGGGCAGGGGGCTGTTATGTCGTCCTCACCGGCCCTGCTTGCTTAAAAACATGTTTAGGCGCACACTCTGTATATAAGGGCCCGCCAATGAGGCCTGACGGGAAGGAGCGCTCTATGAAACTCTACAATATTCTGAATGGCAAAGGTCGCGACGTGATCACCCTGAACGCTGAGTCTACGCTTCAGGAAGCGGCAACGATTCTTAACGACAGGAAGATCGGTGCAGCTGTTGCGATGAATGCATCAGGAAAACTGGCAGGTGTCCTGTCTGAACGCGATATCATTCGCCGAATCTCCGAGAATGGAATCGCCGCATTATCTATGACGGTCAGCGATGCGATGACGAAAGATGTCATCACCGCCACGCCTGATACCTCAATAGATGAGGGATTAGAGCGTATGACGGATCGTCGGATTCGGCATTTGCCCATTGTAGAAGGTGGCAAATTGGTTGGAATCGTTTCGATCGGTGACCTGGTGAAGCAGAAAATCTCTGCGGTTGAGGCCGAAGCCGAAGCGATGAAACAGTATATTCACGCTGGCTGAGCGATCTCTGAAAAATAATACGATCTTTCTATCGGGCAGTTGGAATGTCATAACTGCCCGCTATGACGGGCTCTTGCGCGGCATATCTGTCTCTTATCCACAAAGCCCGGCCGGGCTGTGGAAAAGAAATCTGAATTTTCTTGGATAAAGCGCTTGCGTTCATGTCCGAGGCAGGATTATAAGCGCGCTTCTTCAGTCAACGACGCCTTCCGGGCGGCCACTTATTGAGGCCGATACGAGCGTTTCTTTGACACTTTTCTGGACGATCCGGTTCGCCGAATTATTCCAAAAAGAAAGTGAAAAAAGAGAGTTGACTGGTTGGAATGAGGGGCATATATCCCGCTCCTCGCCGAGATGAACTGGCCAGCTGGTTGGGGTTGTTTCGGAAGGACGCTGAAGCGATTTGTTTTAGTTGTCCAGCTATTTGACATTGTAGGTTTTGGAAGAGAAA
>NHBK01000012.1 GCA_002173095.1 Hyphomonadaceae bacterium TMED5
CGGGCCCGCGTAACACTGATTAAGGTCAACACCCATGGCAAATGATACCCACGGTGCTGATCACGCGGTTGAAACCCTTGCCGAGCATGGCGCTGAACATGCAGGTCCTGCGTTTCCGCCGTTTGACACGAGCACATTCGCATCACAGCTCTTCTGGTTGGCAATTGCATTTGTCCTCCTTTACCTGTTCCTGTCGCGCCTAATTCTGCCGAAACTCGGTGGCGTGATTGAGCAACGTAAAGGTAAGATTGCGTCCGACCTTGACGAAGCAGCTCGGATGAAGGCTGAAGCCGATGAGGCTCTGGTCGAAGCCGACAAGCAGCTGGCAACAGCTCGTGCAGAAGCTCGCCTGAATGCGGAAAAAGCCCGGTCTGAGATCGACGCTAAAATCGCAGAAACAAGCGCAGCCAAAACTGCTGAGCTTGATGCAAAGCTTTCTGAGGCTGAAATCCGGATCGACGACATGAAAGCGAAAGCCATGGCAAATGTTGCTTCTATCGCAGCAAGCACCACTGGCGCTATCCTGTCGCAGCTTGGCACGACAGCTTCCAAAGCAGACATCGCTGCTTCAGTTGCGAAGTCCATGGATGAGGTTGCAGCATGAAAATGACACGCACACTCTCAGCCGGACTTGTCGCAGCTTTTGCTGCACCGTCTGCGTTCGCTGCAGGTTCGGACCCGTGGTATCTGAACACCACGCACTGGGCTTTCCTGACGCTGATCATCTTCCTGCTTCTCGTTTGGCGCCTCGGTGCGTTTAAAGCGATTGGTAGCGCACTGGATTCGCGAGCTGCTGAAATCCAGCGTGAGCTCGATCACGCTCAACAGCTGCGTGAAGAAGCGTCGGCTATGCTGAAAGAAGCAGAGCGTCGCCAACAGGAAGCTGCAGACCAGGCGACATCTATTGTTCGTCAGGCTGAAGCGGATGCCAAAGCAATGCTGGTTCAGGCTGATAAAGACCTGGCCGACATGGTGGCTCGCCGTGAAGCTCAGGTTGAAGCACGCATTGCGCGCGCTGAAGAAGATGCGACCCGCGCTGTTAAACAGATCGCTGCGGATGCGGCTACGAAAGCTGCTGCTGATATTGTTCGGTCCTCTGCGGACAAGACTGGCGGCAAAGATGCTTTCAGCTCAGCGCTTGGTCAGGTTAAGACTGCGCTCTAAGCGAAAATCTGATATCTATTCATCAACGCCGCTTCGGTTTCGAGGCGGCGTTTTTGTTTGTCTGCTGTTGTGACCCGCCCTGCCCTCAGCTAAGCCCGAAACCAAGAGTGAGGAGACACCAATGTCATCAGAGATGAAGCTCGCCCCTGACATGCGCGATAAACTGATCGATCTTCTCCAGCGATACTTTCGTGAAGAGCTGGATCAGGACATTGGATCCTTTGATGCAGGGTTTCTTCTCGACTTTTTCATGAAGGAAGCAGGCACGGTGTTTTACAATCAGGGCCTCTATGATGCTCAGGCTGTATTGAGCGCCCATACAGAGCGCCTGGGAGAGGAAATCCTCTCACTGGAAAAGCATTGAGCTAACCCGCTCAGCTTTCCTTGTGAACTTCACCGAAGATGAGGCGTAACAGCCAGTCTGGCGCAAATCGTTCCAGCTTGGGATGGCGCGCCAGCGTATTCTGAACGAAGCGTCGGCCCCACACGGCATTACGTGCGAGCAAAACAACACCCAGAATGACGATAGGAAGCCCCACAGGGATGATGGGCGTCAGAAACGCGATGATCACACCAATTGGGATAAGCGCCGCTCCAAGGATAGCCAGAGCCGATCTGAACACGGCAGCAACACTCTGATGTACAAGCGATCGCGGCGGCTTTGCCGTCGACGCTACATCTTCGTCCTCTGAAGGGGAGGCCTGAGTGTTTTCCTCATTGAGCATAAAGAGCGATATGGGACACCGGAGCCGATAAAGCAATCGGCCAAAAGGTCGTGTGCAGACATTATTCTGTCTCGCTCACGAAAGGATGATCAATCTTGTTGGAAGAACTCACCCCGGCGGTCAGAAACAGCTGGGGTGAGCGTTGAAGTCTCTATTCGGCCGCGACCTGTTCCGGTGCAGGCGCCGTCCATTTCAGGACCGGCTTACGGGCCGCCTGCGTTTCATCCAGACGCTTCATCGGCGCAAGATATGGCGCACCTTTCAGGCTCTCATCACCCTGTGCAGCTTTGCGTGCCACGCTGGCCAGCGAGTCACAGAACCGGTCGAGTTCAGCTTTGCTCTCTGTCTCTGTTGGCTCGATCAGCATGGCTCCATGTACCACCAGCGGGAAATACATGGTCATCGGGTGATAGCCCTCATCGATCAGCGCCTTGGCGATATCGATCGTCTCAATGCCCTCAGCGGTGAATTTATCTGAGAACAGCGCCTCGTGCATGCAATAGCCATCAAAGGCAGGCGTCATAATGGTTTTAAGCTTTGCCTGAATATAATTGGCGTTCAGCACCGCATCTTCAGCCACTTGCTTCAGACCATCCGCACCATGGCTCAGCATATAGGTCAGCGCGCGTACAAACATGCCCATCTGGCCGTGGAAGCTCGCCATACGGCCAAAGCTGTCTTTGGCTTCTGCTTCGGTTTCCTCAATCAGGTGGAAGCCGTTCCCGTCTTTGATGACAAAAGGCACAGGCGCAAATGGCGCGAGCGCATCAGAAAGAACCGTCGGGCCAGAGCCCGGACCACCACCGCCATGCGGCGTGGAGAAGGTTTTGTGCAAATTGATGTGCATCGCATCAACGCCCAGATCGCCCGGACGCACACGGCCAACAATCGCATTGAAGTTCGCACCATCACAGTAGAAATAGCCACCTGCTGCGTGGATCAGATCTGCAATCTCTTTAATGTCGGTTTCGAACAGTCCGCAAGTGTTTGGATTGGTCAGCATGATGCCGGCAACGTCATCGCTCTTTTTGAGCTTGGCACGCAGATCATCCATGTCGACACGGCCACGCGCATTGGCATCAATCTCATCTACGATGAAACCGCACTGAGCCGCCGTTGCAGGGTTGGTTCCGTGTGCTGAGGCAGGCACGAGCACGCGCTTGCGTGTTTCGCTCTCACCGCGCGCCTGAAGCGCCGCGCGGATAGCCAGCATACCGCACAGCTCACCATGAGCGCCTGCTTTCGGGCTCATTGCGACCGCTGGCATGCCGGTCAATGTTTTCAGCCAGGTGGCCAGCTCGTCAATCAGCTCCAGTGCGCCCTGCACACTGGCCTGTGGCTGCATTGGGTGAATGTCAGCAAAACCCGGCAGACGCGCCATTTTCTCATTCAGGCGCGGATTGTGCTTCATCGTGCACGAGCCGAGCGGGAAGAGGCCCAGATCAATCGCGTAATTGCGCTGTGACAGGCGCATATAGTGGCGAATGGTTTCCGGCTCAGAAAGTCCCGGCAATTCAGGCCTTACACTGCGCTCAACACCGCCCAGACGAGAGGCTTTGCCCTTCGCCTTTGGCAGGTCCACGCCGGTTTTACCCCAACGGTCTGTTTCAAAGATCAGCGGCTCGAACTGTGACAGACCTTTGGAGCCGGACACAGTTTCTACGCTCTGGATATCAGATGCTGCTACGGGCGCCGTCGGACGGCCAGAAGAGTTCATAGTCATGCCAGAATCTCCTTCAGGGCAGATGCATAGAGCGCGATGTCTTCCAGGCTGGTGCATTCAGTTGCTGCGCAGATGATCACATCGTCGAAGTCATCGTGCGGGTAGAGACGAGACGCACGAACGCCGCCAATCACGCCTTTGTCCTGAAGTGCTTCCAGCACATCAAAGGCAGGCTTTGGCGTACGGATCGCAAACTCGTTGAAGAAACGCGGCGTCAGCAGCTCAACGCCCGGAACAGCTTCCAGCGCATCGGCCAGATCACATGCCGTTTCATGGTTCAGCACGGCAAGATCATGCAGACCTTTACCGCCCAAAAGCGTCATGTGCGTTGTGAATGCCAGCGCGCAAAGCCCTGAATTCGTACAGATATTCGATGTCGCTTTATCGCGGCGAATATGTTGCTCACGTGTTGAAAGGGTCAGCACAAAGCCGCGCTTACCGTCTGCATCTACCGTTTCACCACACAGGCGCCCCGGCATTTGACGAACCAGCTTTTGAGTAGCCGCAAAAAGACCAACATATGGCCCGCCGAAATTGAGCGAGTTGCCTATGGACTGGCCCTCGCCAACGGCAATATCTGCGCCCATTTCACCCGGCGGCTTCACCAGACCAAGGCTCACAGCCTCAGTAAAAACAGAAACGAAAAGCGCTTTCTTCTCATGAGCGGCATCAGCAACCGGCGTCATATCCGTGACGGTGCCGAATACGTTCGGGCTCTGGCCGATAACGCAGGCCGTTGCATCATCGACATGCTCTGCCAGCGCCAGCTCGCCATCAATGGCCGCAGGCAGGATGATCGCTTCAATGCCTTGAGCTTCACACAGCAGCTTGGTCGTTTCGGCATAGTGCGGGTGGAGACCACCTGACATAACCACTTTCTTACGACGGGTTGCACGGCACGCCATGACAGCCGCCTCAGCACACGCTGTTGCGCCGTCATACATAGAGGCGTTAGCCACATCCATCGCAGTGATTTCAGCGACCTGTGTCTGGAATTCGAACAGGGTTTGAAGCGTGCCCTGAGCGATCTCCGGCTGATAAGGGGTGTAGGTCGTCAGGAATTCAGAGCGGGTGATCACCGCATCAACACTGGCCGGCACATGGTGCTTATAAGCGCCGCATCCTACAAAGAATGCGGAGTCAGATGCCGTTACGTTTTTCGCAGCCAGACGCGTCAGGTGACGCTCAACTGCAAATTCGCTCTGATGGTCTGGAAGACCTTCAATCGTTCCACCAAGACGCGCTGTTTCCGGCACATCCGTGTAGAATTCATCGACGTTTTTCGCACCGATCACTGACAGCATGTCAGCGCGGTCCTCACTCGTCAGCGGGAGATATCGCATGGATTATTGTCCGTCGCAGAATGCTTTGTAAGCCGCCTCATCCATGAGGCTGTCGAGCTCTGAGCTGTCAGAGAGTTTGATTTTCGCAAACCAGCCCTCGCCTTCCGGCGCAGAGTTCACGGTCTCTGGTGCATCGGTGAGCGCATCATTGGCTTCGAGGATTTCGCCTGAGATTGGCGCGTACACATCAGAGGCTGCTTTCACGCTTTCAACCACGGCCATATCGCCGCCCTTGTCAAAGCTTGCGCCCACTTCTGGCAGCTCGACGAACACAACATCGCCCAGCTGTTCAGCCGCAAATTTGGTGATACCGACAATCGCCGTATCGCCTTCAACTTTTACCCACTCGTGATCTTCAGTGAATTTAACTGTCATCTCACACCCCGTTCAGCGTTTGTAATTGTGTGGAACAAATGGAAGTTTCGCGACCTTCGCAGCGCGCGGTTTGCCACGCACCATGAGGGTCAGCTCTGTACCTGTTTTGGAAAATTCGCGCTCGACATAGCCCATGGCCACCGGCGCTTCGACCGTAGGGCCAAAACCACCTGAAGTGATCTCACCGATTTTGCGGTCGCCTGCGAAAATCTCAGTGCCTTCACGCGCTGGCGCGCGATCAAGCGGCTGAATGCCGACGCGTTTGATGACCGGGCCATTTTCGATCTGGCTAAGAATGCGCTCTGCACCCGGAAAATCTGCGCGCTCGCGGCGGTTCTTCTGGATCAGCCAGGTGAGGTTCGCCTCAACCGGTGTCTTACAGCTGTCGAGATCGTGGCCATAAAGGCAGAGGCCCGCTTCAAGGCGAAGGCTGTCACGTGCACCAAGACCAATGGGCTTCACGCGTTCATCAGACAGAAGTTCTGCGACGAAAGACACGCCTTCGACTTCATCCAGCAACAGCTCAAAACCGTCTTCGCCCGTATAGCCACAGCGTGACACCAGACACTCAGAATCATCGCGGAACATGCGGCGCATTTCCATGAAGTCCAGTGTGCTGACTTCCGGGAAGTACGGCTTCAGTACTGCTTCAGCTTCTGGTCCCTGCACAGCGACGAGGATTTTATTGTCCAGACGCTCAAGCTCGGCATGCGGAGAGAGCTTGGCGCGCATCAGCGCCCAGTCCTGCTCTTTCATCGCGCCGTTCACAACAATATACAGCAAGCCCTGACGGTCGGCGGAATAAGGACGGGTGATGATCAGATCATCAAGAATGCCGCCATTCTCGTTGAGTAGAACGGTCAGGCGCGCCTGACCCGGCTTCAGCCCCTGAATGTCACCCGGGACGAGCGTTTCAATGAGTTTTGCGATTTCGATATGGGCTTGCGGGTCATTACGTGGTCCACCGGCAAGCGTGAGAAAACATGGTCCCATATGTGAGACATCGAACAGGCCGCAATGTTCGCGCGTCCAGAGGTGTTCAGCTTTCACACCTTCAAACTGGATCGGCATATCATAGCCAGCGAATTCCACCATTTTCGCACCGAGCTTCGTATGGAGCCCATGCAAAGGTGTTTTTGCCAATGTAAGTGTATCTGTCATGTCAGGCTCCAACGGGTTCGTGGCCGCATGTGCAGCCAGCCCCCGCTGTCTCGGTGCCTGAGAGATTTCATGGGTGATACGCACCCACTTGCTCCGTCGGCGAGACTATCAGATCAATCTGACGCCTCTTTCCAGCGTTTTGGTCTTCCTCGGTCCTTTTGCCTGAGCGTTTCCGGGGCGGTTGCGCCTTCGGCCCGGGGATTGTACCCCGTGTCTCCCGTGGAAGATGGTGTCTCTATGCGTTAACTCCGCATGAGTCAAAGAGTATGACTCCCGACTGAAGAGTCAAATTGACTCCTCTCAAATGCTTCAGCTTTCCCCAGAGAATGGGAGGCAGAACGATTTGCGCACCGCTCTGCCCGCTTTTCAGGCGCTACATGCGCTCTGGCGTTTCGATACCCAGGATATCGAGGCTGGTTTCCAGCTGATTCAGCACTGCCTCACACAGACCGAGTCGCGATGCGCGCAGCACAGGGTCTTTCTCAGCAGCGATGGGATGGGCCGCATAGAATGCAGAAAACGACTGCGCCAGATTATAGACATGCTCACACAGGAAGTGCGGCATGCGCTTGGCGAAAGACTGGTCCAGCGCGGTGTTGAAGCCATCCATCTGCATGGCGAGCACACGCTCTGTATCGCTGACAATCTGGATATCGCCCGGCGCATTGCCTTCCGCTTTCGCACGGCGAAGCAGCGCTTTGATACGCACAGCCGCATATAGAAGGTATGGGCCGGTCTTTCCTTCAAAGCTGGTGAAGCGTTCCAGATCGAACTTATAGTCCGTCGTCCGTGTGTTCTGAAGGTCAGAGAAACGCGTCGCAGCCAGCGCGATCTTCAGGCCGATATCGCGGACTTCCTCTTCAGAGAGGCCATCAGACAGATTGGCTTCTGAAATGCGTTTTTCAGCTTCGTTCAGCGCCATAGCGTTCAGGTCTGACAGGCGCACAGTACCGCCATCGCGCGTTTTAAACGGCTTGCCATCATCACCATTCACCGTGCCAAAGCCGATATGCTCCAGTCCGGCTTCCGGGAAATAGCCCGCTTTTTCTGATGCACGGAAAACTTGCTGGAAGTGCAGCGCCTGACGCTGGTCCACCACATAGAGAATCGTGTCCGGCTTGATGTTCTGCGCACGGTCAAAAATCGTCGCGAGGTCTGTCGTGTGATAGCCGACACCGCCGCGTGAATTGACCATGATGAAAGGCGGCATTTCGGTTTTACCCTTATCGCCTTCGCGCGCGACGCGGATAATCCACGCCCCGTCGCTTTCTTCGGCAATGCCGCGCGATTTCAGGTCTTCAATCATTGGCGCCACGAACGGGTCAGCGTCGCTTTCGCCCTTCCAGAGGTCAAACGACACATTCAACCGATCGTAATCGACCTTCAGCGCGGCCACGGATACGTCAATGAAATGCTTGAGCAGCGCGCGATAGCCTGCACGCCCCGCCTGAAGTTCAGCCGTCGCGAGCTGACACTTCTCACGATAGGCCTCATCCGACTTGGATTTGCCGGATGCCAGCGGGTAAAGGCGTGCAAGGTCTTCAATCGTCACCGGGCTTTCAGCCGGAAACGGACCTTCATTGGCGGCATCAAAATATGGAAGCTCTGGCTGTTCTTCGGAAAGACCCACAATCAGCTGGCCCATTTGAAGGCCCCAATCGCCAAGGTGTGCATCGCCAATAACCGTATGGCCAAGGAAGCGACAAAGGCGCTTCAGCGTGTCGCCGATCACCGCAGAGCGCAAATGGCCGACATGCATTGGCTTGGCGACATTCGGCCCGCCAAAGTCGATCACAATGGTCTGAGTTTCAGCGCTGACTTCGCCGCCAGCCTTTTCGCTCTGACGAACACCTTCTACGCGTCCTGCCAGACAAGCTTCAGTGACTTTAATATTCAGAAAGCCAGGGCCTGCGACTGTAATGTCAGCGATCAGCTCATGATCTTTGAGCTTTTCGACCAGTTCTGTTGCAATCTCGCGTGGATTACGGCGCGCAGCCTTACCTGCCGCCATTGCGCCATTGCACTGAAAGTCGGCCAGATCGGGACGGTCCGAGCGGCGCACAGCGCCAAGCTTCGTTTCCAGCCCCATTGCCTCAAACGCCTGTCCGCATGCTGCGGACAGTTCGGACGCGATGTCCGCCATGATCAATTTCCTTTTAAGATACTGTACGCGTTAGGTGTTATTGAGTCTGCAGAAGATAACGTCGGCCAGCCGCGTTGAATGCGCGCTCTTCGTCTGTCAGCTCAAAGCCCACCAGAATTTCAAAGTTCGCACCTGAAATGGTTTCATCAGCGCGCGGAATGATAATCCGGCTCACATCTTCCTGAAGCGTGACGACAGACTGACCATCTTCAAACTCAACCACGAGCGGGAAGACCTCTTTGGAGATAACGGCGCGATTGGTACGCGTCACAGCGACGAAATAATTATATTCATGCGAATAATCGGTAGCTGCAGCACCGCGACCGAAAGAAAAGTCGATTTCAAGCTGCGCTTCGATCGGATCATTGCCTACATAACGGCAGAAAAGACGTACACCATTGATCTCGCCTGTGTACTCAATATCGATATAGCGTTCGCCTTCACCATTGAGCGCAACAACGCGCTGAGCCTCGTAAACAGACCCCGCAGCCGGGCAAGGGCCCTGGTTGGTGCGTGCATCAAGAGTGTCGAATGCCTGGCAGGATGAAAGGAACAGAGCAGAGCCTGCTAAAAGGGAAGACACTAAAAGACGCACGAGGGACCGCTCCTTGGCCATTTTCTGAATAGATACCATCTGTTAGAGCGTGATAACGGCGCAAATACAAACTGGCAACGGCGCAATGTGTCGTGTGAACAAGAGGTAATGGGAAAACATGGACTCATTGACGATCCGACTATCTGCTCCGCGCGGCTTTTGTGCAGGCGTGGACCGTGCGATTCAGATCGTGGAGGAAGCGCTGCGCAAATGGGGCCCACCGGTCTATGTCCGTCACGAGATCGTTCACAATGCCCATGTGGTGGACGGTTTGCGCGCCAAAGGCGCTATCTTTGTCGAAGAGCTTTCTGAATGTCCGGATGATCGTCCGGTGATCTTCTCCGCGCATGGCGTGCCGAAATCTGTACCGGCCGAAGCCTCGACCCGCGAGATGATTTATGTGGATGCGACCTGCCCTCTGGTCTCCAAAGTGCATGTCGAAGCGCAGAAACATTTCGATTCGCAACGCGATATCCTGCTGATTGGCCATGCGGGCCATCCGGAAGTCGTCGGCACAATGGGTCAGCTGCCTGAAGGCTCAATTCGTTTGATTGAAACACCGGAAGATGCGGCAAAAATCGACGTTAAAGATCCGGACAATCTGGCATTCGTCACGCAGACCACGCTCTCAGTTGATGACACTGCCGAGATGATTGATGTGTTGCGCCAGCGCTTCCCAACTATCTCTGCACCTCACAAAGAAGACATTTGTTACGCGACCACCAACCGTCAGGAAGCGGTCAAAGCCATGGCCGAAGGCGCAGACCTTGTTCTGGTGATTGGCGCTGAAAACTCATCCAATTCCAAGCGTCTGGTTGATGTTGCCCTCCGCTCTGGCGCCAAAGATGCGCGCCTCGTCGCCTCGGTCGACTTCGTGGACTGGAGCTGGTTTGAGGGTGTTTCAACACTTGGGATTACGGCAGGTGCCAGCGCGCCGGAAATTCTGGTCGAGGACCTGATTGATGCCTGCAGAGCGCGCTATGATGTGACTCTGGATGAAATCCGCGTGACGGATGAAAATGTCACCTTCAAACTGCCGCGCGTTCTCGCAGACACCTGATTTCAAAACCGGTAGAATATAAAAAAGGCGGAAGGTTCTCACCCTCCGCCTTTATTTTTACGCTTGAAAAGACGCTTACTCGCTCAGCCCCACACTGATGCTTTCAACTTCAATCGCGACACCTTCTGGCACAGACACACCGATGAAGTCCGGGCTTGTATCTTCCACATCGGCAACTTCATACGGGAAGGAATATGTCGCGAACTCAGATGTCGCTTCAAACTCCATCCAACCGCTATTACCAGCGCCCGCAGTTGAGTACGCGACCATGAACGGCGCTGGAGCCTCAGTCGTTGCTTTCGCGGTGACCGAAATGTCCAGAACCAGACCAGAAAGGTCTGCATTACGTGCCAGGCGATACATGACATAAGCACCTGATGTGCGGCCGCCGGATACATCTTCCTCGGAGCCCGTGCGTGTGAGAATTGCAGTTTCTGCACCCTCTTCCGCCGCAACAGTAATATTGCCGAACGTCTCCAGCTCGCTACCCGCCCATGTGAACGGAACAGCGGCGAGATCTACGCCTGTATCTGCTTCAGCGGTTTCTGTGGTGGCCTCTGCAGCTGGCGGCGCTGTTGCAGTCTCGGTTTCTGGTCCTGGCTGTTCGCAGGCAGCAAGCAAAACTGCCAGCGAAGCGCCAGCAAGTGAAAATCGAAGCATTATTGTCCCTCTCTAAAAAGATGAACGTATCTAAATCGCTGAATAATCCCCATGCAAGGCAAGTCGCTTCGCAAATGCAAAATACCTCAAAAATGCCAAGAAGTGCCTAGTTTTAGTCACAAACACAGCTCTACATTTTCAGAATTTCCCGTTAAACACGAAAGACTTAGAGAAATTTCTACTTGAACCCATTTCGCCAGAGGATAGGGTCCGCCGATGGCTGTATATACTGAAGTAGATGACGAAGCGCTCGGCGCATTTCTCCACCTTTATGACATTGGTGAAGCGGTTGCTTTCAAAGGCGTTGCCGAAGGCGTGGAAAACTCAAATTACCTGCTGGAAACAACGCAGGCGCGGTTCATCCTGACCCTTTATGAGAAGCGTGTGAATCCGGACGATTTGCCCTTCTTTATGGGCGTGATGGATACGCTGTCGGACGCAGGCTTCCCGTCTCCGCAGCCCGTAAAAGCCAAAGATGGCTCTATTCTTCAGACCTTGAATGATCGCCCCGCGGCCATCGTCACTTTCCTGAAGGGCATGTCGCCGCGCAGACCTGATGTCGACCAGTGCCGCCAGATCGGCGCAGCCATGGCCCGCATGCACAAAGCACTGAGCGCGAGCAAACTCAGTCGTCCGAATGATTTGTCTCTTCCGGCATGGCCTGCCCTGTTTGAAGGCCGGGAAGAAACAGCCAACAGCCTCGCGCCAAATCTCGCCGCTCTGATTGCCGGTGATTTAGAGCGCCTTCAGGATCAGTGGCCAGATCCGGCTCAGCTCCCTCAGGGCGTGATCCATGCCGACCTTTTCCCGGATAACGCCTTCTTCCTGGGAGAGCATTTCTCCGGCGTCATCGACTATTATTTCGCGTGCCATGACATGCTCGCCTATGATGTCGCCATCGCGCTCAATGCCTGGTGCTTTGAAGCGCGCGGCGAGTTCAACATGACCAAGGGCAAAGCTTTGATGGCGGGCTATGATGGCGAACGCGCCTTCACCGAGGCCGAACTGAAAGCTCTGCCCGCGCTAATTCATGGCGCAGCAATGCGTTTTTTCCTGACGCGTCTCGTCGACTGGACAGATACACCAGCTGATGCCTTGGTCCGGCCTAAAAACCCGGTAGAATATGCCGAGAAGCTCGGCTTTCACCGCATGGCACATTCGGTGACGGATTACGGCTATGATGGAGCGGTAACGGGCGTTTAAAGCACTTTCGGGGGGACAAGTGAGTGACGGATATTCAAACAGGTGCCCAGCGCGCCAAAGACATGTTTGGGCGTCCCAACCGCTTTATCAAACGCAATAAGCTTGCCTGTATCATCTGTTCAATCTTCGCGGTTTTAGCAATTTCGCTGAGCGCTCTGATTATTCTGTTCATCGCGAACATCATTGCGACATTAGTGGGCTGGGATTTGTCATCTCCATTTAGTGACTCAGTCGGCATGAATTCCGAGCCAATGGCAGAAGCGTTTTCAATAGCCTTGATTGCTTGCGGCCTGAATTTCTTCGTTGCCCCGATAAGTGTGCCTGTAACCTGGATCGTGCTATCTCAAACGACAGGCAGGCTGGCGCATCGCGGCGTCAACAAAGCGCGCCGATATATCCTCGCGACCGTACTGACCGGCGCTATCATTACGTCAGCAACCTGCACAATTCTCCAGGTCCTTTCGAACCCGAACCTCTCCACGAATGACCTCCTTCTGGGCATGACTGTGGCGTTCTTTTCGGCATGGGTAATTGGATCGCTGGCAGGCCTGATGACCGGCGCGATCTTTGTCGCAATCGTCCGCCCCAAAGCCCAACTGGCTGCACAAAGCGTGCAGATTTCGGACGTTTTCTGACTCTCGCCCGAAAAACGATACAAAATATACGGATATCCGTGGTCTTAACGACTGACTCAACCAATAATTAATTCAAGATTGGCTTTAAGGCACAAAGCAATTTCAGGTCGGGCAAACGTTGTGAAAAGCATGAAACGGTCACAAAGCGTCAGGAAAGACGGTCGCATGCGTTATGCGTTCGCGGCGCTGGCTCTTGGACTGGGCTCCACCGCGCTGACGCCAGTTGCCGTGGCACAGACCGAAAGCCCGGCTCAGTCATCATTGAATGCTGAAAGCCACTGGGCCGATGATGCACTCGAACTCATGCAGACGGTGCTGGCACGGCCCTTCATGCCCGCAACCTTTTACGAGTTTCAGGACTTCCACGCCTCACTTTCAGACGATGAAGTTTTAGAGCGGCATCTGGAATTCGTATTTCACGACTCCGTCATGGGGCCAGACCATTACCCGCGCGTTGTTGCGGAAATGGAAGTGTTTCTCGATGAGAGCGGAAAAATCCTGCCACCGCGTTTTCTGGAACTGAGTGACATTGGGTACGAAACAACTCTGTATCAGGATTATCAGACCGGCCTGTCCAGAATTGAAGACTTTCTCGCGCTTCGCGACTTCGAACCCGAAGAATATGCGCGCGCACTGATCCTGAAAGCGTATTTTCTTATCAGCCTGGACCAGCATTTAGATGCTGCGCGTATCGTTCGCGATATTCAGAGTTTTGCCAGCGTGCATGAGTTATCAGAACTGGTCTTGTTTGACCTGACACAGGTGCAGATCCGCGCCTCGGAAATGCATGCAGAGCCTGCCGAATTGATCTCCGCTCTGCGACGCGAATACTGGCTCATTCAGGACCTGAAACTGACCTATACGGTCAGCGCAACGCCGCTCATCATCGGGCAGCTTTTATCGGATCATAGCCATCAGGATCAGCTCGATCAGGCAGCCGAACTGTTCATGGCCGCCTCTGAACCTGATCAGGGATACGCCTATCTCAGAGGGCATGCGCTTTATCTTTGCGGTCTCTCTGAAATGGGACAGGAGAACTATCAGGCAGCGCTGAACTGTCTCTTGCCGGCCGGTGATTTAGTGGGGCGCAATGACCGCGCTTTTGTCCCTCTCGTTCGCGCAATCATAACCTCTGCCCTGGCCCTTGGCGAAACAGAGACTGCGCGCACATGGATAGACATTTTCAGAGAATTGCCGACCACAAGTCAGAGCATTCGCAATCAGTTTGATTACACTCGACTGTATGCCCAATTGCTTGAAATGGAAGGCGCGGTCGACGAAGCCTATGAGACCATTCTCGACTTTCATCAGACGAAGGCTTCCGTTCTGGATGATGAGGTTCAGACCCTCGCCGCCAGTCAGATGCAGTATCTGAGAGAAGAATCCGACCGCTTATCAGAGCGCACCAACCTTCTGACGCAGCAGAATCTTCTCCAGCGCCGCGCCATTTCACTTTTCCAATGGCTGACAGGCCTGTTTGCGCTCTTGCTCATCCTCACAGCCATCTTCATCGTCTTCATGCTACGCAAGCATCGTCAGCTGATGGCAGCCCGCGATGAAGCCCGCCGAATGAGCGAGGTAAAGTCTCGTTTCCTGGCAAATATGAGCCATGAAGTCAGAACGCCCATGAACGGCGTTCTGGGCCTCACCGGCGCGTTGAAGAACACAGATTTAAACCGTCGTCAGAACGAGCTGGTATCCCTGATCGAACGCTCCGGAACACTCCTCACCAAAGTGCTTGATGACATTCTTGATCTCGCGCGCATTGAGTCTGATACGGTTGTCATTGAGAATTCCGAATTTTCCCCAGCCGCTCTGTTCGAAGACGTCAGAGCCTTTTTTCAGGCCAGCACGGAACGTCCTAATCTGGAGCTGAGGTTCACGACAGAAATCCCTGAGGAGCTACGCATCATCGGAGATGGTGCCCGCATCCGTCAGGTGCTGTTCAACCTGATCTCCAACGCATTGAAATTCACCGATAGCGGCCATGTCAAAGTCCGAATGTGGATGTGCGATGAGATGCCAGCAGATGCCACGAATGGGAAACTCTGTCTTTCCGTTGAAGACACCGGCACGGGTATCCCTCAGGATAAGCTATCTGCGATTTTTGACCCGTTTGTTCAGGTTGATACCTCCGCAACACGTCGTTTTGGCGGACTTGGACTGGGGCTGGCCATTTCCAAACAGCTTGTCGAACTGATGGGGGGGCGCATTACGGCTGCCTCCGAAATCGGCTCAGGCACCTATATCGAATTCAGCGTTCCAACCGAAGTTGCAACGCCTGCCGCCATCCCTCTGACGATTGGTGACAGCGTACAAGCCAATGCCTCGCCTTTCCGGGTTCTGGTCGCAGAGGACCATCCGGTGAACCGCAAGGTCATTCAAATTCTTCTCGGCGAACTTGGCCTGTCACCCGATGTGACAAGCTGCGGCAGCGAAGCCCTGAACTTCTATAACCGCCAGACATATGATTTCGTTCTTCTGGATATTCAGATGCCGGATATGGATGGCATCTCAACCATGAAGGCGATGCGCAGCATTGATGCGCGCCAGAACCGGGCACACCCGCAATACATCGCCTTCACGGCCAATGCGATGACACATCAGGTTGAGAACTATTTGTCAGAAGGCTTTGACGGCATTCTGACAAAACCGATCACGATTTCGGATCTGGTCGTCTTCCTGAACACCGCACAGGCCGCCTGACACGTTCATCGCCTCATCCGCTTCTGCGCATTTATCACAGGAAAACGCGCCTTTCTGGCGTTCAGCCCTGTTCGCTAAATTGACCCATCTGCGAAACCCTGCTCAGAACGAAACATGGCAAAACACGTAGAAATCTGGACAGACGGAGCTTGCTCTGGAAACCCGGGCCCGGGCGGTTGGGGCGTGTTTCTGAAAAGCGGCACGCACGAAAAGGAATTGTTTGGCGGAGAAGCCGAAACCACGAACAACCGTATGGAGCTTATGGCTGCCATTCAGGCCCTCAATGCGGTGAAGAAGGGCAACGCCGTCACCCTGCATACGGACTCTACCTACGTGAAAGACGGGCTGACAAAGTGGATTTTCAACTGGAAACGCAATGGCTGGAAAACAGCAGCGAAAAAACCAGTGAAGAATGCCGACCTATGGCAGATGCTGGATGATGCTGCCGCCCAGCATAAAGACCTGACCTGGAAATGGGTCAAAGGTCATGCCGGAGACGAAGGCAATGAGCGCGCAGACGCGCTCGCCCGAAAAGGCGCAGATCAACATAAGACCAAATAAAAAAGCCGCCCAATAGGTGGCTTTTCAGATCACGTTGCTGACCGGTGCTGAGGGAAGTTATTCGCTCAGATAGAGCGAGAACATCTTCACTCCGAGCAGGCGCTCATCTCCGCTTTCACCTACTTCAACCGGTGAAACAGCTTCCGGAAAATCGAATTCGAATTCCATACGACCTTTCTTCAGCATTTCCGGATCGACCTTGACGGAAACGGTTTCGCGAAAGCGCAGAACCCGTGAGGCGCATCGCCGACCATTGCAATAGATTGCAACCGTTTGCTGAGCGGCCATTGGGCGAATGATGTAAGGCTCGAAATCGAAATTCAACACTGTGTCGTCAGACTTGATCCCACTAGGATCATATTCGAAGACAAGGCGAGCGACTTTTTCTTCGCTCCAGGTGAATTTATCTTCTGGTTCCGACCATCCATATTTTTCGACGACGTTCAAATCCTTAGTAGACCCGTCGTAGAAAAATCCATGTTTCATTTTGCATCCCCTAGTTACTAAACAACAATCAACACCACCCAGAATAGAATCCCTCACCGATTCCAGTCTTCGTTCCCCGGCCCAACCGCCGGGATAGTAAACACAGCCTTTATACACAAGCTAAAACTAGCTTGAGCTGTATAGATTTCTTTTTCGGGTCCCCACCCAAACCGACTCAGAGAGAGTCGAAAGATTTGATTGCTTAAAACACACGCAGATTGCCGTAAGGCAAGCCTTAATTTAGATAGGCCTCAAAAATTCAGAATAGAAATTTCTGAAACCTCGCACCACTAGAGAAATCTGTATTTCCTCTACCGCGCACAACCTGTTGGTTTTATTTCTCTAATTCTTACCCTAGGGCTGCCAATTCGCCCGAGCATTGTCATAGAGTTTCTGATCCAGCACGGTTAGGGCTTCCAGGCGCTCTGCCAGTTTGTCGGAAACGTCTTCCGCGATCACGAAATTCAGACCCTTATTCCTGTCAGCGGTGGATGAAGCATCTGAACTGTTCTTATGCAGGATTTTACCCTCGAACTCAAAGCCGAGCACTGCAAAAATATGTGAGCAGGATTGATCCATATCTTCGACAAATCCATAAGCCGCCATATTGCCAAGACGCGTTTGCGCCATCTCCAGGGCCTTGTCAGGATCGATATCTACAATCGTTTTCGGAAAAGGTTTGCGCGGGAAGAAGGCTTCCCAGCGCTTGCATGGCAATGCATCGCTAAGCTGGCGCACCATTCCATTGTCGAGACTGGGATGAGCTTCCAGCTCAGGCATCAGGAAGAAATCCTCCATGCTGAGCTGACGCGCCAGACTGGCCAGCCGGATATTCTCCGGAGAGATGCGGCGCACATTTGCCGTCGGATGGCCGCGAAGAAACCGGTACATGGAAACCAGCCGCTCTTTAGGGTCTCGCAGCAGAGTGATGATCTTTTTCTCGCCCGGAATAAAATCAATCGAGCGCGCATCGTAATGACCGGAAAACAGCCCGCACTCCAGAAGGTGGGTCAGTGGCCAATTGAGAAGGCCGTTATGGCGCTCTTCCGCCATCTTCAGGCCGCGCTCATTCGCCATCCGCTTCAGGATCTGGTGAAAACTGGTGCCGCCGCATTTAGGGATGTGCTGAAACACAATGACTTCGCGGTCAGCAGCAGGCGTTGCTTCAGGTACATATTGTGTCCAGTGACCGACCATATCGCGAAATTCCGGGCTGCTGGAAAGGCGCTGGCGCAGATGGTCAACGTCTTTCACATTCTCCAGCTCTTTCAGCACGGCTTCATCTTCCAGCAGCTTGCCGAAAAACAGATGATATGCGGTCTGAATAGTCTGTGGCAAAAGCATGGATCGCCCCTCCCTTTAAAGCAAAGCCCTGATCAGGCCGATTGCTGGTTCCTGCGACGGCCCTGGCCACCCCTGGTCTGCTGCTGTTGGGCACGTTTCATGGTTCTGATGATCGTCTCGACATTGTCGAAATCCAGCAATTTGCCGTGTTCGAAATACATGGCCTTCTCACATGCGCGGCGAACCATGTTTTTATTGTGAGAGGCGAGCATTAGAATACCGGCATCAGCGACCAGCTTTGTCAGGCGTTCATTAGCTTTTTGCCTGAATTCAGCATCACCTGCGCCCAGCCATTCATCCATAAGAATGATGTCTGGGTTAAACGCCGTGCTGCACGCAAATTTCAGGCGCAGCAGCATACCGTTTGAATAGGTCCGGATTGGCAAAGCCAGGAACCGTCCCAGTTCAGTGAACTCAGCGATCTCATCGACTTTTTCTTCAATCTCTTCGCGCGATTTACCCGCCGCGAGCCCGGACAAAGTGATGTTGCGATACCCGGTCGCTTCCATGCGCATGCCCAGACCGACATTGAACAGCTCTGCCACTTCGCCCTGAACTTCAATCTCACCACTCGTCGGAGGAAAGATGCCGGCCGCTGCCTTGAGCAGTGTGGACTTACCCGCACCATTGCGCCCTAGAAGCGCAATACGGTCGCCGCGATTGATCTCAAAGCTCACATCGTCCAGCGCGCGAATAGTTTTCGGCGCAGAATATCTCTTGGGTTGCTCCCCCTCACCGGTGTTTGTCGGGCGCAATTCCTTATTCTTCAGAAAGTCGGAATGCGTGTGAAACTCGATGCTGACATTTTTAAATTTCAGATAGGTCATATCAGATCCAATACACGATCCGGCGATACGCAAACTGCAAGGCTGCCATGCTGAGAATGCCCAGTGCGGCCGTCACACCCAGAACAACAAACACGCTTGTCCAGGGAATGGTCCCATAGATGAGCGGTGTTCGCACTGAAATCAGGAAGTGTGCGATCGGGTTATAGACCAGAAGATTATCCCATAAGGCTCCCATTTTTTCCGGCTGCCAGAGCACGGGCGACAAAAACAGGAAGATATGGTTGAGGCTTTGAACGAGATAAAAGAAGTCACGCGACCGGACTGTAATCACGCCGAAGAGAATGGAGATGAAGAAGGCGTTGATCGGGTACAAAATGACCACGATGAACAGCGAGATCAGCGCATTTGGCGTCCATTCCGTGCCGCCAAGAACAAGGATCACCGCCACCACCAGAACCTGGATAAGTGCCGTGAGAATATTCCGCGTCACCATTTGAAACGCGAAAATGGAGAAAGGCAATTTGCGCCCTTTGATCCAGCCTTCTGAAGATATGAAGGTCGCGCACCCATCAACGAGACAGCGCTGAATAAATATCCAGATGAAATACCCTGTAGCGAGGTATTTCAGATAATCGACCACGTCGACATCCAGAATAACGCTGAAGATCGCAAATTTGACGGAAAGAAAAAGACCGAAGGAAAGCAGGATCCAGAGCATACCGATCGCGGATCGCTTATATCTCTGCAGAAGGTCTTCGGTTGCCAACGCCCACCATAGGTTTACGCGTTTCGCACCGCGCACGACATCCTTCAGGGCTTCAATAGCGCTCTGCTTGGGCTGGTAAATGACCGGCTCCGGCGATGGCCTGATGTCTGTTATTGTAGAATCACTCATATAAATTTCATTAGTTAGCTGGCGTCCGCCTGAAGCATGGAATCACTGCATTCAGTGTATCACGCAGTGTCAGTCTGAGCTGTTTCAACTTTCAGGACTTTCGCCAGTGTATATCCTTATCTGGTGAATAGCCGGTCAGTCGCGCGCCAATGCTGCAAAGCTGATCAATACGCCCTCAGGCGAGGTGTAAAAGCTGGTTTATGCGCAGCGCTCTGACCTGACCCGGTTAGAGAGTGTTTATCGCAAAATCCCCCTGCGATGACTTTGGCGGGTGGGTGATTGTTTTATGCCCTACCCGCTGACTGAAGCCTGTCCCCTATCTATAGCCTTAGAGCCCATTGGCCCGCTTGTCTTTAAAAAACTTGTCCACGATCAGCCGCCGAGGCGCAGAAAAGACGGGCGTTCTGAGGATTCTGTCTGCCAGACAATACGTCCAGCCCCCGGCAACATAGAGCCCCATCTTATGGCGTTTATCTTTCGCACAGGCATGCATGGCCTGCAGGCGGGCAGACCGCGAGTACACTTCATCACATGGGTGGAAGTGGCGGTCCTCAAATCCAAAATATCCAAAATACGCCAATTGCAGAAGGTCGTTAAAGACAGGGTCTGGAAGGCTCAGAAATTCCTTCACATGGAATTTGTCCCTCAGGCTGAATGAAAAGTTTCGGATTACTGCGTCGTTGCCTGGCTGTTTCATGCCGACCATCGAGCCTCCTGAATTGGAAAGTTCAGATATTACTTCGCCGAACATCTCACTCAGCCAGAGTGCATGTTCATAGCGCCTTGTTACATTGCGGCGGCTGGCAGAAATGTCTTCAAAGGTCATTTCATCCCCCACCCGATCTCGTCAGAGCCGACAGATAAACATCGCTGAGATCATTAAAATCCGGATGCGCTGCGCTCCAATTGCGGGCCTCACCTTCCAGATACCGGCGCGCCGGACCGTTTGTCAGGTAAAATATCGTCCGCTCTGCCAGAATACTGACAAAACTGCCGTCCGGGCTCAGTTTTTCCACCACAGTATCGGGTATCTCGGCAAACCAGCCAATGTCAGAGACCAGGCACGCTCTGCCGCATGCAAGAGCCCGCATCAATACGCCGGATGTCTCTCCCCGCGTGACGGAACGGAAGTTCCAGATCAGATCTGCTGACGCCAGATGTTGATCCAGTTCTTTATCTTCCACAAAGCCTGTCAGTGTCACCCGCTTGGCGAATTCCATTTCAGCCAGCGCGTTTTCAAACTGGCGGACAAAGGCTTCATCATCCGTATTCATCTGGCCGACAATCACAAGCTCTGCATCAAGCCCGGCATGACTGACCGCTTCAAAGCCATCCAGGCACCGCAGAATATCCTTATCGGCCGTAACATTGCCAAGCACCGCAATCCGAAAGGCTGACCGCTTTTTCTTACCGGGCCTGACCTTGCTCGAATGACGTGGATGAGGCGCAAGCATCAGGTCAGCTTTGCGATCCCCACAAACCTCAAAAAGCTTTTTCGCGCTGGTCACATTGTGCACGAGCAGTTTCGCACCTGCAGGCACGCTCTCTACGAGCCATTGGCGAATGCGCGCAGATTTTTGCATCTCCGTACGCGCAACATCGCGGCCTTCTGCTTCATCGTAAGCGGCGAGCAGTTCATGCAGCTCCAGATCATGAAGCACCAGCAAAAGCGGCGTACCGGCAAAACCTGTCAGATCCACACAATCTGAGTGGAAATGGTGGTTATTGCCAATCTGAACGATCACCCCATCAAGCTGGGATAATTGAGACTGCACATCACTGACCAATGGTTCGCCAGAAGCCGGATGCGCCATAGCGCATTTCAGCTCAGCCTTTGACTTTAACGGCTCGACCAATGCATTCGCAAAATCAGCAATGCCAGATTTATCCGGTGGGAAGGGCGACACCATAGCAAGGCGCGGCCTGACACCGGGCTCAGCATCACTCATGATCGCCGCGCTCAGCGTATCCAGATAGGCTGAAACCGTTTTTTCCCAGCTGAACTGAGACGCGATTTTGACGTATTTGGAGATATTCGGATTGCGGCCCTTCTGGCGCTGCACAAACTTATCCAATGCGTCGGCAATCGTCCCGCTATCGGATGGGTCGAAATAATTCAGACCATCACCGCCAATTTCCCGGAAAGGCGGGATATCTGACAGCAAGACAGGCGTGCCGCAGCTGAGCGCCTCCAACACGGGAAGACCGAAGCCCTCACTTTTAGACGGCATAAGCGTGCAAATGGCGCTCTGGTAGAGCTGGGTCAGCTCTGCGGGCCGCACTGTACCGACAAACCTCACAGACGACTTAAACTCAGACGCTTCAATCAGTTCATCAAGACGCTGTTTCAGCGGCGCACTGATATGTCCGGTGATGACAAGCGACAGGTTATCAACCTCGCGCAAAGCCTTGCTCGCCAGAAAGCCCGAAACAGCTCCATAGACATTTTTGCGCTCATCATCGCCGCCTACCATCAGTACGAATGGCGCCCGGCTTCTGCCCAAAGGCGGCTTATAGCTTAACGGCCAGAAGGCGTTCGGCCTGCAGGCGATAGGAATTCCGGAAACGTGAGCCTTTGCCTCCGGAACAAGCTCTCTCACCCGGTCTGCGGTAAATTCAGAGACGCAGAAAACATGCGAGAACGCGCTCATCACGTTTGCGACGCGCACTTCAAAGGCTTGCCGCGCCTCTTCCTGTCCGACCGGAAAATAACTCTCAGCATGATCCATAGGGATCAGGTCATGCACGATGGCCGCGCTCGCTTTCACCGGCAGATCAAGCGGACAGTCCACATTCATCATGAGAGGGTTCGGATTGAGATAGACCTCAACGCCATAAGCCTCAATTTTCTCTGCCAGCAGCGCCGTATAGGCGGCATCGCGTTCGGCTGCACCGCTCACATCGGGCATACGAATGTGCAATGGAATGATATTGGCCTGCACCCAGCCCGGAAGCTTCTCCAGATCAGCTTCGCGCCTCACCGCCAGAAAAACGAGCGGCCCATCAGGGCGACGGCATAGCTCTGCCAGCGTGTTCAGGAAAACCTGCCCGATGCCTCTTTCAAACTCCTCAGTTGAAAGCGTCTGACCATCCAGAAGAAGTTTCACGGCCCCATCTCTTCCAGATAGCGGTTGATGATCTTCGCCGGATTATAGGAATCCCTCACCCAGTTTCGGCCAGAACGTCCGAGGCCGTTTCTTACCTCATCATCTGCCAGTGCCTGCAGCGCTTTGGTGTAATTGTCCTGACTGCTGACCGGAATGCCCGCGCCCGATGACATGGCGAACTCACGCGTGACAGGGCAATCACCGCTTACGATAACCGACGTGCCCTGTAGCGCCGCTTCCATCAGCACATAGCCAAAGCTCTCATTGCGCGACAGGTTCGCCAGCCCTTTCGCGCCGCGCATTAGGCTCAGCTTTTCTTTCTCGCTGGCATAGCCTTCGAACAACACGTCTGGATGTTCAGGGATAAGGGCTTCATTGCCCGCGCCGACAATGCGCAGCTTTAAAGGCGTGCGCTCTGCCCGGCGTTCAGCATTTGCATATCCGACATGCCATTTGCAAAGCTCTGGCAAAGCCTTACCCGCCTCGAGACGCCCGACATAGAGCACATAAGGGTCGCGCGCTGGCAGAGCGGCTTGAGGCGCCGTCTCCTTTGGTGCTTCCACGGGAAGGCCAAGCACCGGCCAGTCTTCCAGCTTTCGACCAAGCTCATGTCCATAAGCCTGCGTGACGAGGTTCTTTTCCAGCTGTGAATAGAAGAAGACCCGACGTGCCGATTTCAGCATTTTCAGCACGGGCGCCCAATAAAATTCCGGTTCATCGTGAAAGGCCGGAAGCAGGATGACATTCCAGGGCAGCGCGCGGATGATCTGATGACTGAGGCCTTGATAATATGGCCCGGTCATAACGACATCCACAGCCGGGTCGAAGGTCTCTTTCAGATATTCAATCAAAGCCAGACTGCCGATGGAATGCAGAAAGAAGTCTTCCTGAAGCTTGGGCCCCGGTTCTTTGCCCTGCCCGATCAGTTCCAGCGCTCGGAAATGCTTTTTCAGCTCTACATCGACGGGGAAACGGCGCACGGTGATGCCATCGCGCTGATATTCGCATGGCGCAAATTGTTCGGTCTGCCAGTCTGAATAAGGTGATTTGGACGTGGTGGTCAGGACCTCCACTTCAAATCCATACTCATGAAAATAGCGCGCAAGGTCGGAAAAGGTCCGTTCAGACCCGCCCGCAAATACGTCGAACCATGGGCAGGCCAGGAAGATGCGCGCGCGCCTTTTGATCATCCTGATACTTCTGTGTTTTGCAGAACCTGCCCGACCGGACGCATGACCGTCAGAACGAGAAGCTTCTAGCTTTCATTCAGGCGAATGTTCTTGAGATTGTCGTAAGACGGCTCAAGCGCATTCTCGTAAATGCCTTTGATATAATAATAGAGAACCAGATCTTCCTTGTTCAGGTCGATAATCATCTCCAGCAATTCGCGATCAAGATATTCCGGCTTTGCATAGCTGCCTTTGGACGCGGTGTTTCGCTTTTCCATTTCCGGCGCTTTCGGCAGGCCGAGCAGGCTGGAGGCTTCCGGCATAAGCAAATGCCCGAACTCCATCGTATTCACCTTGATATTGTTCTTCTTAATGGAGCGCAGTGCCGCTTTCGAGGTCCGCTGACGGTTCTCAGAGAGATAATTGCACTGAAGATTGTTGATCTGGCTACGAAAGCGCGTGGAGACCTCAATCGCCCTTTTGATCGAAATCTCTGACAGCTCTTCATACAGGGCATGGCCCGGACGGCTACAGATAAAGTTGTGCAGCGAAATCGCACGGCTCACAGGCTCACGCAGTGTCGCAAAATACTGGTATCCATCCTTATAGGTCTGGCTGGCCAGACCATAGGGAATGTGTCCGCCAACAACCGTATGGGCGAGGTTTTCCGGCGTATCCGCGCGGAACTTGTCCATGGAGACGTTGTTCTCGCCAAGCCAGAGCACTTTTTCCCGGCCGATCTGATCCTGAACCGTCTTGCGGAAAGACGTGCCCGCGGCTTTCGGGATGTGAATGAAGAAAATCTTGTCCAACTGCAAATCCTTGCGTGATTGGTCTGGCTAGACGTATTGCAGGCCGAGAAGTTTAAAGCTGAGCTGGCGCACATCGTCTGAATCGACATGATCAGCAGGACGGAAGGCCTTGGAGGCTTTGAACTCGAAGGACAAATGACCCGCCACTTTGCCGAAATCCTTTTCGGAAATGTTCAGCACCAGCTTGAAGTCACGACCGTCCGGACCATCAACTTTGTGCGTTTCGACCTGCTCGCCATTCAGAAGAACTGTCAGCTCGTTTTCCATGCCCGGATTAGGCAGGAAGGTCGTGAAATCCATGATCAGATAGCCACGAGATGGGCCTTCAACGCGAATATCGAGCTTCGCACTGCGCGTTTCATTCATCCAGATACCGCGCGGTTCCAGATTATACCAACCTTTGGTCAGCGAACTGCGATAGGCCTGATTGGCGATATTGATGTCGATCGGCGTGTGATATGGCACCGTCTTCCAATGGTCGATCAGGGCAATCTGATAAAGCTTCTGATCCCATTCGGTGTGACGTTCGATTTCCGCCTCGATCTCTGGCGTCATCGGTTCTTTTTCGACCTTCTCGTGCACTTTGTCTTCGGCAGAGCCAAACTGCGCTGAATTTCGGGCATGCGGAATAGTGCCATCGAACGGCAGGCCGACAATGTCCATCGCCTGTGTGATGGATTTATCCATGGCTTCGAGGAAACCAACAAAGCGGAACTGGCCAAGGTTTTCACGCGCAAGGTCAAGCAGTTCTTTGCGCTGCCCGAAGGTCTCAAACTGCGCATTGATGGTGCGGCCGAGCGATTTGACCATAATGTTGTTGATATTGCCCGGAATGCCGTCCTCATTATACCGCAGGAACTCAAGCAGAGAGTGGCTCTTTGCCACTTCAGGGCCCTTCAGATTACCGCGCTTGATGACTTCCCAGCGATGGCTCCGCCAGAAATAATACAGCGACAGCAGGCGGGATTTCGGTTCACGGATAAAAGTGATGTATTCCTTCGGGCCCGGAATATTCAGAGTATTCTGCCAGTCATAATGACCCGAGAAGAACTTGTACTCGTTGAACTTCTCCGCATCCATTTCATGCAAGCGGTTAAAACGCTCTGGAGACGTGTTCTTCTTTCCAACACCATCCACAATCAGATCATGAAGACTGGTACCGCCGGTTTTTGGCAGGTGTAGAAAGACGAGCTTTTTATTGTCAGTTATTGGCATCTGAATTCCTTAAACCGCTTTATATCAGGCGTTTTCAGCAAGAAGTTTTTCTACATCAAGCGAAATCGTTTCCGCAACGCCCCACCAGTTAACGGCCTCCTGAACCATCTCAATCTGGATCTGCGCCACGCCCTGCTCTAGCTGGCTGACAGGCACCTGAATCGGAAGGTAGATGGATTCTCCCGGCACGATCACGAATGGAATACGCGTCCGCGGGTTGTCGTAAACAAGCATATCTCCGCGCGCATTCAGTGCGTGATAGCCCAATCCGACTTTGAATTCGCCGCGCTCATTGCCTTCGCTTGACCATGGCACGTCGCTGAGATTGGTCAGCTTCACATTGATGCGAATGTCTTCAGACGCCGACTCCCGGAATGGCGGCTCAATCACTTCAATCTTGTGCTTGGTATCAGCCTTGGAGAGAGGCCCGGTCATCTTGCTTTTGCCAATAGAGCCGCGGTCAATGAAGCCTGCACCCGCTTTCGGCTTGTAATGATAATACCAATCCTGATTGACGAGCACATTCTCGATTTGCTCGGCGCTTTGTTTCCAGGTCGGCCAAGGCTTCACTTCGCCTTTGGTGACCTTGGACTTGCTCTTGATGAAGGACTTCACCGCATCGGCGAGCGCATCAGAATTGCCGACTTCAAAGAAGCTCGCACCGCTTGCGCCTTCAGAGACCTCGCGGAACACGTCGATATCGCTGGCGATGACCGGCTTACCGTATTGGCCCGCTTCCACGATTGGCAGACCGAAGCCTTCCGCATAGGACGCAGCGACGAGTGAGTCGCACTCAGAATACAGCTCGACCAGCTTCTCATCTGAGACGTATTCATGCCATTTCAAACGCTTGTCGAACTCTTCATGCTCTTCGATTTCGTCGAGCAGATGGCGGATATTCCAGCCCTCTTTGCCCACAATCGTCAGCTTGACGTTCACGCCCTCTTTCCAAAGCTTGGAGAACGCACGGATCGAAACGCTATAGCCTTTACGCGGCTCAAGCGTGCCGACCATCAGGAAGTGAGGCGTTTGGTCCTTCTTCGTGGAGGCTGCATCCGCATCGACCTGCAGATTGAAGTTTGCGCCATTATGGAAATAGCCCACCTTCATTTCGCGCGGGAATTCCATACCTTCCAGCGTGCGAATGAGGTCATCAGCCGTCGCCTTGGATACACATACAAACCCTGTCGCATAGCGCAGAGCGCCATCCAGCCAGCTGGCAAATCCCGGCGGCATACCCGCATCACAGAAAGCAGACGCCTTGAGCGGCACAAGGTCGTGCAGACCGATAGTGATATCTACACCGCGCGCACGATAGCCCATCAGACGATGGCGCTGCAGGGATTGCTCAATCCACGAACTGTCGAGGAAGAAGATATGGTCTCCAAGGCCTGGGAAAATCCGGTTTTCATCCGTCTTACGAGCCGGCAAAACCCGATTGTTTTCTGATACGCCAATTTTGTAGAAACCATCATCCTGCTTACCACAGAAGACCATCTCCCAAGGCATGTCGTCCGGCCCTTTTGGCAGGTTCATCAGCTCTACAGCGACGTTGCGCACGACACGCTGAATGCCCGTGCCACTGTCAAACAGTGAGGTCTGAGTTGCATCATAAAGAAGATGCGGCTGCCCTGCCTTTTGTGGTTCCGTTGATGCAAGAACTTTCGAGATTTCGCCCTTGTCCAGACCAAGTCGTTTCACACGCGTGGAAATCGCCTTACGCGATTTGGCCACATCTGGCGCGCGCATAGATTTCTTGCTGGCCGCAAGGTGAAGTTCTGCAGACGCGATCTCCGCGCTCTTTTCCCAGGAGAAGAGTTTTGCACGTTCAAGACCGCGCTCAGTGAGTTTTGCAGTGTCTGCGCGCCCCTCAACGATTGGACGAATAATCGTCATCAATTCATTCGGGTTTTCCGGGTCGAACAGGACATCGTCATAGCCGATGACTTCAGGCACCGCGCCCGCATTACCGGCCGCAACAGGTGTGCCACACGCCATAGCTTCCAGAACGGTCAGGCCGAAGCCTTCCATCAAAGAAGGTTGGATCAGCATCATGGCGTCTTTATAGAACGCAACCAGGTCTGCTTCTGATACATGGCTGACAGAGAACAGATTTTCCAATGGCAGACCGTGGTTTCGCCATTGGTTCATCATGCTGTCGAGAATATGTTCGCTATGTTCCCCGACCATGATCAACTTCACAGCACGGCGTTGTTTAGACGGCAGACGCTTTACCGCATCAAAGATAAGCGGAACGTTCTTCCGCCAGTCTACACCGCCAACATAGAGAAGATAATCGCCATAGCGGGCCTTCATTTTACCCGCTTCAACCGTATCGATCAGCGAGGTAAATTCTGCGCCCAGACCAGCTGAAATACTCTTCACCTCAATGCCCGGATACAGCTCCGACAGCTCATCAGCTGAGAACTGAGAGTTGGCGAGATTGCGATCGAAATCCTGATAGTATTTCAGGCGGTTATAATAATACTCATGTACCCGCTTATCCTTCAGGTATTGCTCGGGATAGCGGTTCGGAATGGCGTCATGAAAAATAGACACCATTGGGATATCACATCCAAACCCAGGCAGAATCGGGCAGGAGGAATCAAAACTGCCCTCAAACGGGCTGCCGTTCAGGATTACATCTGGCGCAAGGCAGTTCACATGGTGTGCAAGAGAATACTGCGCCAGTTGACGCTTCTCATCAAAACCGGTGTGAGCTTCTCCCTCGTTCACAGGGTTTGTCCAAATGAAGACATTCTCCGCAGGAATGTACGGCGCGACACGTTCCTTAGCATCAAGGGCTTGGCGCATCATCGATGACGAGAAAGATATCAAAAGCTCGATATCATCCTTCGCAGCCAGCGCGCGCAGCAATTCTTCTACATAGCGGCCAATACCCCTGAAGCGACTAGCCGTCTGCAGGCACTGACCATCAACCCATACTCTCATTTCAGACGTCCCCAATCAGCGATCACACACCCAGAAGGGCATCCCATTCGGACTTCGCGTTCGGATTCACATCCACGCTCATCGTATCGAACAGTTTGCCTTCAATCGCTGTTTCACTCTCTACACCCTCACCACGATGCAGAACCTTGTTCATTGCCCAGCGGACCGGAGCCGTCAGGCGCCATGACGTGGAGCTCTGGATCGAGGCCACTCGGCCAATTTGCTTGTCGACTTCACGTTCAAGCTCACCAATTCGGTGAATGAACGCATGAAGCTCGCGTCGATGTTCATCAGCCGCAATCCTCACCTGATCCACCGCAGCTTCGGAAATCTCTTCCTGACGCTTCAGACGCGCTTCCGCATCGGCCAGACGGGCCTCGGTATCTGCAAGGCGCGCTTCAGCATTCTGGCGTTCGGCGCGAACCAGCTGGAATGATTTGCGGCTGGCGTCGAGCTTGGTCTCAGATTCCATCAAAGACTGACGAAGCCCCAGCACCTCTTGCATGGATGCGCCCGTCATATCTGCGCTCGCAGCTATCGGCGCAGATCCTAGCGGCGCGATAAGAACAAGAATCTGGTCAAAAAGATCGTAGAATGCACGTTCCAGCTCAGCCGGAATTGTCATTGGAACGGTTGATTTGGAGGCCGCCTTTGCCGTCGTCTTCGCCGTAGACTTTGCAGTCGTTTTGGAAGCGCCGGGAAGATCGGTCCGGTTCTGCGCCAGATATGTCAGCTCACCAAAAGCCTGATTCAGCGCAAAGAACTTCATTTTCAGATAAGTCGTCGACCGCTTGTCCGGCGCGTCGGAAATCCGATCAAGTTCGGAATAAAGGTCCGCAATCTGGGATTCGAGTGTCTGTCTGCGCTCGACAAAGTAATCTATGAGTCCCGAACTACTCATTCACATCCCCCAAAACTCAACACAGTAGCGTCCGCCGCTTTCGCGCACCGGCCGCCCTTTCGAATGAAGCATACATAAGAGTATGCCTCCACCCTGATCATCCCACTTTCTGACGAAACACCGTTCAGAATCCAACCAAATAAGAATCGATTTGAATTCTGCTGACTACTTCGCAGATCGCAAGTCCCCGCCCCTGATAACTTGCGATCTGGTGCGGCGCAACATCCAGAAGGACGTCATCCACACCCTGAAAAAGAAAACATTTGAGATGCCGTTATGGGCAGTTCGCCCAAATTAACGGCATCCAATTTCCATCTTAAAGTTTGCCGAGCATATAGTCAGCGCTGGAGACCTCGAAGCTCGGGCCTTCTTCAACGTTAAGCTGGGTTACTTTGCCGTCGGTCACGACCATGGAATACCGGCGAGAACGTGTACCAAGGCCGAAGCCAGAGCCGTCCATTTCCAGACCAAGTGCACCAGCAAAAGCGCCATTGCCGTCTGCGAGCATGACTACGTCTTCACCGACGGACTGGTCTTTGCCCCAGGCATCCATAACAAACACATCGTTCACAGATGTGCAGGCAATCGTGTCGATACCCTTTGATTTGAGCTCGCCAGCTTTCTCTTTAAAGCCCGGCAGGTGCTTAGCAGAACAGGTCGGCGTAAACGCGCCTGGCACCGCGAACAGAGCAACGGTCTTGCCTGCGAAGAAGTCCTTGGACGCGACAGGTTCCGGGCCGCTCGCCCCCATTGTCATGAAAGTCGTTTCCGGCAGCGTGTCACCAACTGAGATTGTCATTCGAACGTCTCCTTACAGGTCAAATTCTGGTTTCCAGATACAGATGTAGGAGACGTTCGGCCAGTCCGAAACCGCCATGACCAAAGAGTTTTCTGGGTTACGCTCTTGCAAGCTTCACACTTTAGGGAGACCATACCGGTTCGGGGACTGGAGCTGATATGGAATTGGACGAAACAGAAGGCCTCACTGGAAAGCTTCTTATCGCCATGCCGGGCATTGATGATGAACGGTTTGAAAAATCCGTCATTCTGCTGTGCGCCCATAATGAAGAACACGCTATGGGCATTGTCCTGAACAAAGCCGTTCTGGACATCACCCTGCCTGAACTCTTTGACCAGCTTGAAATTCCGATTGTCGGTTCTCCCGGCAATGACCCAATTTTAAAGGGTGGCCCCGTCGGGCAGGATCGCGGTTTTGTCATTCATTCTGAAGACTTTGAAAGCGCTGGCGCGACCATCCCCATTTCCAATGGGCTACGCCTGACAGCGACGAAAGAAGTGCTCAGCGCTATGGCGTCAAACGCACCGCCGGTGAAATGCCGGCTCGCACTTGGGTATTCCGGTTGGGGCCCGAAACAGCTTGAAGCCGAATTGAAGCAGAATGTCTGGCTTGTCGTAGATGCCGATGACGAGATCATTTTTGATACGGATTTCGAGGGAAAATGGGAACGCGCCATGCAAAAGCTTGGTATTTCCCCGGCACGCCTTCAAAGGGGGCCGGTCGGCCGGGCCTAGCCCGCCTTTCCAGCTCGCAGATGAGCGGTCGCTTCATCCCGTGGCATAGGGCGCGCAAATGCAAAGCCTTGTGCGTACTCACAGCCGATGGATTTCAGAAACGCGATCTGATCAAGGCTCTCAATGCCCTCGGCCGTAATCGTCATCCCAATGGCGTGAACCATTGAGACAATGCCCGAAAGCACCGCATCCGCGCGCGGCGTGCCTGCCAGCTGCGTCAGTTCCGGATCGAGCTTGATCGCCTTGGCAGGAATAGACGCCAACCAGGCCAGAGATGAGTGCCCGGAGCCAAAATCATCCAAAATCAAACTCACGCCAGAGGCCTCCAGCGCCGTTACCGCCGCAACACCGGCCTCAAAGTCGCGAAGCGCCATTTGCTCAGTCAGTTCAATACGAAGCGATTCGGGATTGAACCGTCCGGAGACCATCAGCTTCTCGACATTCTGGATTACTTCAGGCCGGAACAGATCATCCGCCGTCAGATTCACCTGAACGTAAAATCCGTCTTCTGGAAACTCAGCCTCCCAGAATTCCAGAGCACAGGCCGCTTCTTCCAGCATTTGCAGCGCAAAGGCAGGACCGATAAGCAAACGCCCATCACCCGGCAGCGCACTGACGGATTGGAGGCACCCCTCCCCATCGCGCCATCGTGCCAGCGCTTCAAAGCCAACCGTTTTCCCATCTGAAAGACGTACAATCGGCTGAAATACTGCTTCAAGATCAGGCGTGATTTTCGCTTCTTCAACGGCATCGATGCTGAACAGCAAACCGCGCGCATCACCATCAGCGCTGCGCGCACCCACCATTCGAAAACTGCGCCCATCGGCCAGAGACAATCGCTGCGAGATTTTTCCGTCATCGGATGCGATCGCATTTCGAAATGCAGAGGCTGACAATCCCTGCAAAAGAGACTGAAAGGCAGACAATTGCCATTCGCCTTCAATGTCCGGAATGACAGGTTCACCCTGCGCACGGATCAGGATTTTCCGGCTTGCCGCATCCCAATGCCATACACTCACCTGTGCCGCTTCCAGCGCGGCGGAATGGCCGGCGGGTTCAGATACAGGTGTTGTCAGGTCAGTCATTGAAAAACCTCCGGATGCCGACATTGCTCAATTCAGAGCTCATCCTCTTCCCGAACGATAGCGAAGAGACGATGATCTTGCCAGCGGCCATTAATGCGAAGGTATTTACGCGCATAGCCTTCTTCTTCAAATCCGGCCCCAAGCAGAACGCGGGCTGATGCATCATTCTCCGGAATACATCCTGCTTCAACGCGATGCAGGCGAAAATCATAGAATGCAAAGTCCACCATCCGGCGCACGGCGGCCGTCATTCGGCCCTGCCCGCCCCAACGGCGCGACAGCCAATAGCCGATTGTCGCCATTTCCGCGGCGCGTCGTCTGATATTGGACAGATTGATCCCACCCATCACCTCATCGGTTTCACGGTGGATCAGCAGCATCATTGCGCCCGTCGCATTCCGAAAGGACCGGCGGGCTTCGCGAGCCATATCGCGATAGCGCAATTCTGAGAGCGCATCTGCGCCCCATATCGGCTCAAAGGGCTGAAGGATTTGCGCATTCTCGGCGCGCGCATCTCGCCAGCTTTCAAAATGGTCGGGAGATACAAGGCGGAGGATGAAATCTTCGTCTGGAACATCCAGCTCGACTTCATCCTTACGCCGTTTACGCTGAAACATCAGGCCTTCCCGTGTGCGCTGCTATCGACGCACACCCGCCCGAATAGCTTCTCTTACCTTATGTAAGTCTGCCGGAAGGCGCTCGTAAACCTCTTCACGGGCCAGAAATTCTTCACTGCGATCAGGAAGCGGCGGCGTCTTGCCGGTAATCTCGCTTACAGTCTCAGGGAATTTAGCGGCGTGTGCCGTGGACAGGATCACGTCAACGCATTCTGTCGGAATTTCACGAGCCGCTGCAGACCCAACAGCCGTGTGTGGGCATTGCAGCGTTCCGGTTTCAGACAGAAGGCGTTTCATCTCGGCTTCAGTGGCCTCGTCGTCAATGGTGACGGCTTTGACGCCCACACAGCCGAGCGCGCCTTTTGTCTGCTCATCAAGTTCGGCCGTGCCCGACTGAGCAAAGCTGTCATAGAAGGCTTTCAGCTTGGCGCCATCCTTGCCCATGACTTCAAAGAGAAGACGCTCTGCATTGCTTGGCAGCGCGATATCCATGGCAGGGCTGTGCGTTGCAACAGCCGAACGCCTAGTCAGCGCGCCTGTGTTCATCAAATCCACCATAGTGGTGTTGGAGTTCACCGCAGAGACCAGCTCCAGCCCGTTCAACATGCCACAACGTGCCGCGACATAAGCCGCCAGCGCATCACCAAAATTGCCGGTTGGGACAACAAAGCGAAGATTGCGGTCTGCGCCCAGCGCGCCCTGCGCCGCTGCGAAATAAACAGACTGCGCGGCAATACGCGTCCAGTTGATGGAGTTCACGCCAGACAGGGAAACTTCATCGCGGAAAGAATGGTCAGCAAACAGTGATTTCACGATCGCCTGACACTCATCGAAATCGCTATCGAGCGCGAAGTTGTGAATATTCTCAGCGCCGGTCGATGTCATGAAGCGACGCTGGATTGGCGAAATCCGCTCGTGCGGGTGCAGAATGAATACGTCTACAGACTTCAGGCCAGCAAAAGCCGCAGCCGCAGCGCCGCCCGTATCACCAGAGGTCGCGCAAAGCACTGTCAGGCGCTCACCACGCTCTGTGAGAAGGTGATCGTAGATTTGCGCGATGATCTGCATCGCCACATCTTTGAATGCCAGTGTCGGGCCATGGTGCAGCTCCAGCATCCAGCGGTCAGGGCCGATCTGATTGAGCGGCGTGACAGATTGATGTGCAAAGCTCGCATAGGCTTTCTCCACCAGTTCAGACATGATCTGAGTTGGAATGGAATCGCCTGCAAACGCAGAAAGAATACGGGTAGCGAGAGACAGATAGGATTCACCCGGTTGTGCCGGCTGAATTTTCGGATAGGTCACGGGCGTATACAGGCCGCCATCTGGAGCCAGACCAGCAAGACATGCATCTGCGAAGCTTACAGATGAGCTTTCGCCGCGCGTCGAAACGTATTCCATACTCAGTTCCCTTCTCTCGCGCCCGCCTGTTTATGGCGATCTAGCGGAAACGCAACCGTCCGCGCGCAATATGAAAGGCGAGATACACCCCGATCATGCCAAGCGCCAGCCCGAACCAGGTAATTGCGTACCCTAAATGGCGTTGAGGTGGCAGGTTATCGAGGCGCGAGATATCTGCGAACGGATTCGCAATCGTCCGGCTGATCGCTTCGTCGCCGCGCAAGGCGAACTGGATGATGCTTTCAGGTTCCAGAATGAGCGCCTGTTCAGGCGAAGGGCTTCCAAGTGCCGTCGCCATAACTTCGGCATTCGACGTGTAGAAGAGGCGATCTTCGGGCTTGTCTGCGGGCGTAATCATGGACCGCTGCCCAGGCTGCATCACATAATAAGCCTGTGTCAGGTCTGGCGCGGAAAGGCGCTGAACCAGCGACGCATCAGGCTCCAGCCCCTGAACCAGTCCCGTATCCACGAAGACAAGCGCGTCCGGGCACCATTCAGTATCCGCCCCATTTGTGAGACAGGCCTCAACCGGCTGAAACGATCTCCAGACCGACTGGCCTTCAAATGTGGAATAGGCAAACTGAAGCGGATAGTCCGCTGAACGAATGTCGAGTGAATAACTCTCTGACACGTCCAGACCTTCTGCGGCGGCCATCTTTTCCTGATACCGCGCCCATTGCCAGCTTCCCAGCCATAACAACAGGGCCAGTCCCGGTATCAGCAGGAAACTCATCACAGGCAAAGGGCGAAATGTCATAACAAACTCAACCTATCAGAAGGATGTCAGGGCTGAACAGAAAAGGGCCCGTCTTTCGACAGGCCCATCTCAGAAACGTCTATCTGCTGACCTTAGTGGCCATTGCCCAGAACAAGCTGTGGCGTGACGTAGACAAAGGCAAACAGGAAGAGCCAGACAACGTCAACAAAGTGCCAGTACCAAGCGGCAGCTTCGAAACCGATATGTTTCTTGGCAGACATCTGACCGCCGAGAATACGGATCAGGCAGACCAGCAGGAACACCGTACCGATGAAGACGTGCGCACCGTGGAAGCCCGTCGCCATGAAGAAGCTTGCGCCATACAGAGAGCCACTGAAGGTGAAACCTGCCATCGTGTACTCATAGATCTGAACGCATGAGAAGATCGCACCGAGGAGAACTGTCAGGACCAGACCATTGCGAGCACCATCACGGTCATCGTGCAGCAGCGCATGGTGAGCCCATGTTACAGTCGTACCAGACAGCAGCAGGATCAGCGTGTTAATCAGCGGAAGGTGGAACGGATCGAAGGTTTCGACGCCTGGCGGTGGCCAGTTCGCCCACGCAGACAGGCCTTCATAAAGCGGGTTAGCAGAATCCCACGTCGCGCCAGCGCGCGCTGTGTGGAAGATAGCCAGCTCAAAGAAAGACCAGAACCATGCCACGAAGAACATGACTTCGGACATGATGAAAAGGATCATACCATAGCGAAGACCGATCTGAACGACCGGTGTGTGGTCGCCTGCGCGGCTTTCCTTGATAACGTCACCCCACCAGCCAAACATGACCCAGATGATGACGAGAGCGCCGAGCATGAGAATCCACGGCGTTCCTTTCAGGAAGAAGGTGTTACCGAGATAAGCAAAGAAGGTGAGTTCTTCGCCGGAAACCTCAGTTGCAAGCCCCTTCATGAAGGTCACTGCGCCGACAGCGAGAATGAAAAGACCCAGAGAGGCCAGCAATGGCCATGGTGAAGGATCCACCAGGTGATAATCGTGTTTGACTTCGGCGTGCGCCATGGAGTTCCCCTAAAGTTGTTCGCACGTACGCGGTTTGGTTCTTGTGTTAGTGTTCTGAAACTAAATCGCCAAGAGATGCAAGAGATTCATTACCATCTTCCACCCGATAAAAGGTATATGAGAGGGTAATTGTGTTCACATCGTCCAGTTGGCGTTCTTCATCGATCAGTGGATTGATAAAAAAGATAACTGGCAATGTTACGGTCTCACCCGGCTCATAGGTCTGCTCATCATAGCAGAAGCATTCGAGTTTGGTGAAATACGGGCCCGCTTTGTGTGGCGTCACGTTATAGCTCGCCACGGCGCGGATCGGCACATCCGAGGTATTGGTGAGTTCGAACTGGATCAGTTCAGTCTCGCCAACGCGCACAGTCGTCACGCGGTCAATCGGATGAAAGTCAAAAGGGACATCTGTGATGTTCGTGTCCAGACGGACAGTCACTTCACGGTCGAGAATAGAGTCAGGGCGCTCGGTCGCATCACGTGTTGTGCCGCCAAACCCCGTCACCTGACAGAATGTGCTGTAGAGAGGTTCCGCCGCGAACGCAGCGCCAAGCATGATCAGCGCAACGCCGCCTATTCCCATGCCAAGAAGATTCTTATTCATCGCCGCTCTCCGTAGATGGTTCCGGTGGAGCCCCCTCCCCCGATTGGATACCAGGCGCGGTCTCCCAGCCGGACGTTTCCGTGGCTGATGTCCAGGCCTGACGCGCTACGCCTTCCTGAAGGCGAACCACCGTGATGGTGAAGACGAGCGCCATGAACGCGACAATAATCAGAGCCAGAACAAGATTACGTTTCTTGCGGGCCTTCACCTGCTCTTGCGTCAGCTTGAGGCTGTATTCCGGATCAACAGGAGGCATGCGCTACGCTCCCGCCCAGATGGTCAGCGCAGGGCTGGTAAAGTGCAAACCGAAGGCATGTTCTACAATCAGCGCGCCAAACAGCAGCGCAAGATACAGGATCGAAAACGCGAACAGGCTGAGCGCCGTCTTACGGTCTTTTGCTTCCATGTCCGCATCGCCAGCCTTGCTGGCGAATACACGGATGGCCAGAGCGAGGAACACCACGCCGCCAATGGCTGCGACCGCCGTGTAAATCAGACCGCCCGTACCGAAAAAGACCGGGAAAGCCGTCACCACCAGCAAAAGCAGAGTGTAGGCCAGAATTTGAAAACGCGTATTCGCCGCGCCTTTGACAACCGGCATCATCGGAACGCCAGCATTCTTATAGTCTTTATTGGCAACCAGTGAGAGCGCCCAGAAATGTGGTGGCGTCCAAACGAATGTGATCGCGAACAGCGCCCATGCCTCAAGCGGCATTGTGCCCGTCACAGCAGCCCAGCCGATAACAGGAGGAAACGCGCCTGCAGCGCCGCCAATGACAATGTTCTGAGGCGTCGAACGCTTCAGCCACATTGTGTAAATCACAGCGTAGAAGAAGATGGAAAACGCCAGCAAGGCACCCGCCTGCCAGTTCGTCGCAATCGTCATAATGACGACAGAGATGATCGACATGAAAATGCCAAGCGACAGCGCATCGCCCGGCTGAACCCGGCCAGCAGGAAGCGGACGCGTGCTTGTACGCGTCATCACAGCGTCGATATCGGCATCGAACCACATATTGATCGCGCCAGCAGCGCCCGAACCCAGCGCTACAGCGAGCAGCGCAGAGAAGCTCGTCACGAAATGCAGGTCAGCCGGCGCAGCAACAAGGCCGGCAGCCGCAGTGAAAACCACCAGCATCATAATGCGGGGCTTCATGAGATCGATATAATCGCGCACTGATGCCGCTGGCGTCGTGGCAGTCATGGGTTGGTCAGTCATAAATCAGTTCTGATCAGTTCTTTTTGTTCTGCAGCAAGGCATGAATGATGGTGGTGCTCAGCAAACCGAGCGATCCGACAAGGGCCATATACCCATATCTGGTCAGGGCGTCCATCACCCCTGGCTGCATGTTTAGGACCATATAGCCCGAAGCCTGTTGTTCCGCATAGGCGCTCATCTGCGGCAAATTGATCAGGATCAGCGCAACCGCCAGACTGATAATCTGCAATACCGCCAGTGTTCGCGAATAGCGGGTTTGTAAAACCAGCTCCAGAAATCGGTAGAAGACGGCATGGCCAAGCCAGAGCACGACCACCCACGCCATATAGACATAACCGGCCTGATACGCGGTCTGATCATAATACCCCAGATAGGCCGTGTCCTCGCCAACATTCATCAGAATGAAAACCAGCATGGCGCACAGCGATACGATGAAACCCTCAAGGCTCAGACGTGACCCGAGATCTGGTACCAGAAAGCGCCGGACCTTGGAGATCAGGAAGATCAGAAGTCCGGCCACGCCAAGCACGATAAAGGTCGCCAGATTGGCGCCGCCCACCAACTCGACCAGGCCAGACAGGTCAGGCCCTTCAAATGGAGGCGGTGTGCGGTTTGCGTGAGCAGCCTGATATTTGAGGTCAGCATTGAACACATGGCCGTAAGACATGGCGGCCCCGACCAGCAGCAAAAGCCACATGGATGCGAGTGAAACGAGACGGCCGCGCACGAGAAACCTCAAGGACAGACCAAGGATTACCCCCACCACAAGCGCAATGAGAAAGAGCGTGGGATAGAGTTCAACATGGTTCAGAAACCAGAGCTTCTGACCGAACAGATACAGCCCGGTGTCTGCGCCCTCTTTCAGCGCACGTCCGCCACCGGAAACATGAGTCACCAGCCAGACCGGTGCACGTTCAGAGAAAGAAAACTCAGCCATCTGTCTTTTCTCCAACAAAAAATCGGGCCCGAACAGGGCCCGATTTCAAATTTTCTCAAGCTGAGCGCATCTTACTTAACGCGTGGCAGCTCGTTGAACTGGTGGAATGGAGGCGGAGAAGGCAGCGTCCATTCGAGGGTCGTAGCGTAAGGACCCCAAGGGTTGCCAACACCGTCCACATTGTCCGCTTTGCGGCGACGGATCATGCTTTCGATCAGTACTGCAAAGAAGAAGAACAGTGAAACCAGAACGATCGCATAACCGATAGAAGACACCAGGTTCCAGGTCGCGAATGCATCCGGATAGTCGATGTAACGACGTGGCATACCATTCAGACCCAGGAAGTGCTGCGGGAAGAAGATCACGTTTGCACCGATGAACATCAGCCAGAACTGAATGCCAGCCAGGAAGCCGTTATATTTGATGCCGAACATCTTCTCGTACCAGTAATACCAGCCAGCGAAGAGCGTGAAGACCGCGCCGAGCGACAGAACGTAGTGGAAGTGTGCAACCACATAGTATGTGTCGTGCAGAGCAACATCCAGACCAGCGTTCGCGAGGACAACACCTGTTACACCACCAACGGTGAAGAGGAAGATGAAGCCAATCGCCCAGAGCATTGGAACTTTGAACTCGATAGAACCGCCCCACATGGTCGCGATCCATGAGAAGATCTTAATACCCGTCGGAACCGCGATAATCATGGTCGCCGCAACGAAGTACGCCTTCACATCAACGTTCATACCGACTGTGTACATGTGGTGAGCCCACACGATGAAGCCGATAAAGCCGATAGATGCCATCGCGTAAGCCATCGCCAGATAGCCGAAGACTGGCTTTTTGGAGAAGGTAGACACGATGTGAGAGATGATGCCGAAGCCCGGCAGGATCATGATGTAAACTTCAGGGTGACCGAAGAACCAGAACAGGTGCTGGAACATGATCGGGTCGCCGCCGCCAGCCGGATCGAAGAATGTCGTTCCGAAGTTACGGTCGGTCAGAAGCATGGTCAGAGCACCCGCCAGAACCGGCAGAGACAGAACCAGCAGGAAGGCCGTGATGAGCATAGCCCATACAAAGAGCGGCATTTTGTGGATCGTCATGCCCGGCGCACGCATGTTCAGAATGGTCACGATGAAGTTGATCGCGCCCAGAATAGAACTGATACCCGCAATGTGCAGAGACAGAATCAGAAGGTCAAAGGCCGGCCCCGGATGACCGGATGTCGACAATGGCGGATACATAACCCAGCCACCGGCAAAGCCGTTTCCGGCAGGTCCGCCAGGAACCACCATAGAAATAACAGCCAGCGCGAAAGAGAATGGCATCAGCCAGAAGGAGATGTTGTTCATACGCGGGAAGGCCATATCTGGCGCACCGATCATGAGCGGCACAAACCAGTTGCCGAAACCACCGATCAGAGCTGGCATAACCATGAAGAAGATCATGATCAGGCCGTGATAGGAGATCACGACGTTATAGAAGTTCTTCGCAGCTTCGATTTTCTGGTCGAGCGTAGCATCTTCTACACCCCACAGAACGAAGTGTGTCAGCGGGCCAATACCCGGCTGAGCAAGCTCAAGACGGATCAGACCGGACAGGAAAGTACCGACCAGACCCATGAGAATAGCTGCGATCAGGTACAGCGTACCGATATCTTTGTGGTTCGTAGAGAAGAACCAACGCTGGATGAAGCCGGGCTTATGCTCAGCGTCATGAAGCTCATCATGTGGCGTGATAGCGTCCATAGGCATATTTTAGCTCCCAGAAACCTTATTGTGCCGAGGCAAGCTGAACAGGCTGAGCGCCCTCAGACAGGCTTGCGAGGAACTCGCGAGCGTCGAGAACACTGCCCTGAGCTCGCTCAAGCCAGGCTTCGTAGTCAGATTGAGATACTACGTGAATTTCGATTGGCATGAACGCGTGGTCCTTACCGCAAAGCTCAGAACACTGGCCGAAATAAGTGCCGGTTTCTTCAACGCGGAACCACAATTCGTTCAAACGGCCCGGTACAGCGTCAACTTTAACGCCGAACGCTGGAACAGCGAATGAGTGGATAACGTCTGACGCAGCAGTTTGAACGCGGACGACCGTATCGACAGGAACGACGAGCGGCAGATCAACTGCGAGGTTGCGCGGCGCTTCAAACGTACCGTCCGGCTCGCCTTCGAAACCACGGTGGATCGGGTTGGACACGAATTCCATCGGGTAATCGTCAACGATCACGTCGGTATAAGTGTAGGTCCAGTTCCACTGGTTGCCCTGTGCCTTGATGTTCACGACTTCTACTTCATCAACATCCGGGAACACGTCCTGATAATACAGCTCACGGAAGCTGAAGAACGCAACGAACATCAGAATAATAACAGGCGCCAGCGTCCACGCGATCTCAATCGTCGTGTTATGGCTGAACTTGCTCGGTACAGGATTGGCTTTTTCGTTGTGACGCAAAATCACATAAAGCAGCAGAGCCATCACAAGGATGACGATGAGCGTGATGATGACAAGCAGAATAGAATGGAAACTATGGATCCGTTCTGCAATTTGTGTGGCGGCAGGTTGAAAACCCAGTGCGCCATCTACTGGTTGGTCGGCCATGGCAGGCATGGACAACAGACTTAACAAAGCAACGGCGATCCAGCGCACGCTCTTCTCCCTGGCTACAATAAAGAGTGACCTCGACGGTAGGACTTATAGCCATGTGGCCAATACGCCCAACCCCCAAAATGTCGCAGTCATTCCAAAAAATGGTCTTTTCCGGTATCATCTAAAAAATAATTTGAACACCGGAAAAAAAATCAAAATCCGGGAACGAGGAGGAAATCCCATGCGTTTCGGACTTTTAGCGCTGATTATAACAGCATTTTCTTCATCAGCATATGCGCAAGTAATCGTATTTGGTACCGGACTTGCCCGCGATTGCTATGAAGCCGCAGAAACCAGCCGACTCACCGCCAACGAAGCCATTGAGACCTGCACAGTCGCACTGACCCAACAGACCATGTCACGCGATGATCGCGTATCAACGCTGGTCAATCGCGGCATTCTCTACATGCGCAATGGCAATTTCACCCGCGCCATGAATGACTACAATAATGCGCTCGATTTCGCGCCTGAAATGGGTGAAGCCTATCTGAATATCGGTGCAGCTTACATTTATCAGCGGGAATATGACGCTGCCCTTACTGCGCTGAACCGGGCAATCGATCTTGAAACAACGGATATCTGGGCGGCGTATTATAATCGTGGCATCGCCCATGAGCAGACCGGTGATCTGACCTCTGCCTATTGGGATTTCGTCCGCTCGCAGGAGCTAAATCCCGAATCAGAGCTACCCGCTCGCCAGATTGCCCGCTTCACTGTTGAGGAGCGTCCCGTGGAACAGCCTGGTGAACCCGGCTTCCGCTAAGGCGCACACACTTCTTATATATACACCTCTCTTCTGAGAAAATTCAGGAGAGAGGTTTCTTGCAGGCCAGACACGCCTTACATCTTCTACTTCGAACGTTTTTACAGCCCGAAGAGAGTCCATGTCCCTGCCTTTTGATCTCGACACTGCACGCAAAACCCTCGCCGAAGCCGTTACAGGCGCAGATGACGGCGAAATCTATGTGGAGCAGACCCGTAGCGAGAGCTTTGTCTTCGATGATGGCCGACTGAAATCAGCCGCCTTTGATACAGGACAAGGCATGGGACTTCGCGTGGTTGCGGGTGAAGCGACCGGCTTCTCTCATGGTAGCGAGCTGACAGACGATGCCATCCGCCGCGCAGGTGAAACCGCCGCCGCAGCCAAGCGCGGCTATTCCGGCGAGCTGGCTGAAGGCCCACGCCCGGTTAATCGCCGCCTTTACGCGCCAATCGACCCGACAGAATCGCCTGACTTCAGCGTGAAGACCTCTCTTCTGGCAGAAATTGACGCCTATGCCCGCGCGAAAGACCCGCGCGTCGTACAAGTGTCTGCGAGCCTCGCAGGCTCCCATAAACATGTCACCATTGTCCGCCCGGATGGCGCTGTCTTTGAAGATGTGCGCCCGCTTGTTCGCGTCAATGTCTCCGTGACCCTCGAAAAGGACGGCCGCCGGGAAAGCGGATCGGCTGGCGCGGGCGGCCGTGCAGCCTATGAAGAATGGATCGAACCGGGCCGATGGAAGGGCCTTGTCGAGCGCGCCATGAAAAAGGCAGAGACCAATCTGGAAAGCATTCCGACACCGGCAGGTGAAATGGAAGTGGTGCTTGGCCCGGGCTGGCCAGCCGTTCTGCTGCATGAAGCTGTCGGCCACGGCCTTGAAGGCGACTTCAACCGCAAGGGCGCCAGCGTCTATTCCGGCAAGATTGGCGAACAGGTTGCCGCCAAAGGCGTTACGGTTGTCGATGACGGCACGATTGAGAACCGTCGCGGTTCACTCAGCGTGGATGATGAAGGCACGGAAACGCAGAAAACCACCCTTATCGAAGATGGTGTTCTGGTCGGCTATATGCAGGACCGTCAGAACGCACGCCTTATGGGCATGGCGCCAACCGGCAATGGCCGCCGCGAATCCTACGCCTCCCTTCCAATGCCACGTATGACCAACACCTATATGCTGGGCGGCGAGGCCAATCCGGAAGACATGATCAAATCCGTCAAAAAGGGTATCTGGGCTGTCGACTTTGGCGGTGGCCAGGTCGACATCACCTCAGGCAATTTCGTCTTCCAGTGCACCGAAGCCTATATGATTGAAGACGGCAAAGTCGGCGCGCCCGTGAAAAACGCCACGCTGATTGGCCACGGCCCAACGGCTCTGAACCATGTCTCCATGATCGGCAATGACTTTGCCATGGATGATGGTGTTGGCACATGTGGCAAGGCTGGCCAGTCCGTGCCGGTGGGTGTTGGGCAGCCAAGCCTGAAAATTGATGCCATCACAGTTGGCGGCGCGGGATAAGCGCTATTCCCTCGACAAATGCTGAAGCCGGGCCTACCCCAGTTTCAGCATTTTTTTTGAGGGGAACACAAATGGCCGGGCTCAACCTTTTTGACATGCTGGCGCAAACCAATAATGGCGCCGGTATTGCTCAACTCGCACAACAATTCGGAATTGATGAAGCGCAGGCGCAATCTGCCATCAGCGCGCTTCTTCCTGCTATCTCTTCCGGCCTGAAGCGCAATGTCGCTGAACCGGGCGGCCTTCAATCCCTCATTCAGGCTCTGCAGAATGGCAGCCATGGAGAGCTGCTGGACCAGCCAGAACGTCTGGCTGATGAAGAAACCATTGCCGACGGCAATTCCATTCTTGGTCATATTCTGGGGTCACGCGATGTGAGCCGCGCCGCAGCTGACCGCGCCTCTGAAAGTACCGGACTTCCATCCAGCCTGTTGCAGCAAATGTTGCCAGTAATTGCCAGCATGGCGATGAGCGCTCTGTCCAAACAAACGGGCAATTCCAGCATTGGCGGCATGCTGTCTGGCATGTTGGCCGGCAATGCACCTCAGGGCGGCTCGCGTGCGGGCGGCGGTCTTCTGGGCGGTATGCTGGGGTCAGTTCTGGGTGGCGGCGCAGCGGCATCGACAGGGTCTGACAATCCGCTTGGCGGCCTCGGTAATCTTCTGGATGCAGATGGCGATGGCAATAGCATGGACGACATTTTCGACATGCTGAACCGTCGATAAAACCCGGTTTCAATACGACCAAAAAAGGCCCGCACGAAGCGGGCCTTTTCTTTGACGACTTTTGTCCGGGTCAATCGGCCAGCTTGTCGGCCTTACCCTGATAGTCTGAAGGGTCCGCGCCCTCTTTAGACACATCGGCATGCACATCCATATGCATCCACTTTTTGATGATCGGCGCGATGAGCAGCATCACGACGGCAATACCGATCGCAACAATCGCCACATTGGTATAAACGCTGACATAGCCAGCCTTTGCCGCAGCAACATCTGTCAGCTGACCACCAAGCGTCTCAGCGCCCGTGCTTTTCGCGATGAAGCCCGCCAGATAGTTGGACAGACCGGAATAAAGGAACCACGCACCCATTGTCATGCCAACAACGCGTGCCGGTGCCATCTTCGTCACAGCGGAAAGACCAACCGGCGAAACCATCAGCTCGCCCATTGTGTGAATCCAGTAGATCAGGAAGACAAAGATCACCGCAGTCATGCCGATTGCGCCGCTGATCTTCATGCCGAGCACCAGCGTCAGGAAGCCGATACCTGCCAGGAATACGCCACCAGCGAATTTAACCGGCGTAGACGGCTCCATCTTCTTCTTCGCAAGGGCCACCCACATCCACGCAATGATCGGTGCGAACAGGAAGATGAAACCCGCATTCAGCGACTGGAAGACCGGTGCTGGTACGGACCAACCGAAAATGGTGCGGTCGACCAGACGGTCTGTGAACAGTGTGAGAGAAGACCCCGCCTGTTCAAAGAGCGCCCAGAACGGGATTTGCGCCAGCACGAAATAGATAGCCGCAAACATACGGCTGCGCTCAACGCCCTGCAGTTTGGTGAAACAGTATGCGATCAGTCCAATAAGGATGGCGATACCAAGACCCAGAACCAGACCGTCCGGGATCAGCTCAGCATACATGATCAGCGTGAAGGATACTGCAACGATGATGATACCGGTCAGATAGCACGCCATCTCGATATTGATCGGGCCGAGCACTTTTTCTTTCAGCTTCTCAACGCTTGGCGGGTCCGCTTTACCTTCCAGCCATGGCTGGCCGACGAGGAAGATGACGAGACCAATCAGCATGCCGATACCGGCCGCACCGAAGCCCCAGCCCCAACCGACATAAATGCCGAGCAGGCCACACACGAAAGATGAAAGGAATGAGCCGAGATTGATGCCCATATAGAAGAGCGTGAAGCCAGAATCGCGACGCTTGTCTTCAAGGTTATAGAGCGAGCCCACAATCGTGGAGATGTTCGCCTTCAGATAGCCCACACCGGCAATGATCAGCGCCAGTGAGAGATAGAGAATATTCACATAGAGCGCTTGTTGCTCAACGCGGGTTTCATATTCACCCACTGGAATTTCCGCAGGCAGGCCAACAGCCGCCGGGTCCTCAACCATCATAATGGTTGCGCCTTCATTGAAGGAAATGAGCGACGTGCCGGTGTCCGATACGAGGATCTGGTTGGCGTCACCGCCGCGACCATCAAGCGTGATCTGATAGTCCGCGCCCTGATAGGTCATGATTTCCCTGGAGCCTGAACCCTCAAACGCCATGCCGAAATGGCCCAGCACCAGAAGGATCGCTCCGAAGATCACCGCCTTGCGTGACCCCAGATACCGGTCAGCCAGTGAGCCACCGATAATCGTCATGATGTAAACGAGCGCGGTGTACGCACCATACATCACTGCAGAGCGTGCGTCTGAGAACAGGAAGTGTTGGGTAAGGTAGATAACGAGCAGCGCCCGCATGCCGTAATAGGAGAAACGCTCCCACATTTCGGTGAAGAAAAGAATTACCAGCCCGCGCGGGTGTCCGAGAATTGTTTTCTCGCTCCCAGGCGCTGGCGCTGCACTAATATTTGTCATGTTACCCCGCTCAGCAGAATTTTACCTGCAACTCTTTTTACGGGATGCCATCTTCACGACAGTTTTTCAAAGCTCAAGAGCCAATTGGGCCAGTTTTGTGACTGATATGTTATTTTCATCACGGCCATGTGATAAGTTTGACCTGCGTTTAACTGGTTTACCCCGTAAAGCGATGTTTATCTGAACATGTTTTCGGGGACATTTTGTCCATTAAAATCAAGTAATTATTCGGGAGAATCCCATGATTCACTCCACGGGCGGAGTGCGCGCGCTAGCCAGCGCCGTCGTGGTTTTTGTGCCAATGGCGGAGGCACAGGAATTACAGTCAGATACCGGTGTCACATCCTTCGTACCGGCAGAATTCGAACAATATAATCCGACTACGGCGCTTGATATGGTTGCGCAGGTTCCGGGATTCTCAATCGACAGTGGCGAGGATGTCAGAGGATTTGGCGGCGCGGCAGGCAATGTTCTGATTGATGGCTCCCGTCCGTCCACGAAATCGGGACTGGAAGGTTATCTCCGGCGTATTCCGGCGACGCATGTCGAACGGATCGATCTCGTCCGCGGCGCAGATGCAGAACTGGATATGCGTGGTCAGTCCCGCGTGGTGAATGTCATTCTTCGCGAGGGTGTCAACTCCAGCCAGCTGAATTATTCCGTGACCGCGCGCCAGCATCAGGGCGGCCGCGCATCTTATGATGTGGCGCTCGACTGGTCCGGACAATGGCTGGGTGGTGACCTCACCCTCTCCTACAATCAGTATAGCTGGGGAGAACGCTCCTATCGCCGCGAGCGTCGCTTCGACGCTTCAGATGAGCAGTTCGCCTTTCGCGATGACACGCACCAGACACTCAACACCGAATATATTCCAGGCTTTGAATACACACGCGACTTCGGTGATCGCACCACTCTGCGCATGAATGGCCGGGCCTGGACCGGCATGTGGTCGCTGCATCAGGCTCTGGAAGACTATCGCCCGACCGCTATGGACGAGCTTCATCGCTTCGAACGCGGCCGTATCGAAGAAGACTGGTGGGGCATGGATTTCGGCGGCGATATTGAACGCCGCCTGTCTGAAGAGGTGAGCTCCAAAATCATCTGGTATCACCGCCGCGACAGCTTCAATTCCGACCAGCGCTTCGATGACTATCTGTTAGCGTCTGGTTTCTTAGGCGCATTCAATGCGGCGATTGAGGACTATTTCGGCGAAAGCATTCTGCGCAGTCAGACCAACTGGGTTTTAAATGACAAGCACGCGATCGAGTTCGGCGGAGAGATTGCTTACAATTTCCGTGATGCCGACCGCACCTTCGCTGTCATCAACAATCAGGGTGATCTGCCAGACGCCATTCCGGTCTCCACCACAAAAGTAGAAGAATGGCGCGGCGAGCTGTTTATCTCCGATGTCTGGACACCGTTTGAGAACTGGACATTTGAGCCAAGCCTGATTGTCGAAGTCTCTGAGATCAGTCAGACCGGCGATGCCGAGGCGACACGCACATTCACCTATCCCAAGCCAGCCTTCACCGCCACGCATACAAGTGATGACAATCATCAATGGCGTTTCACTGTAGAGCGCCGCGTAGCGCAGCTGGATTTCGGTGACTTTGTCTCCAGCGTTTCTGCGTTTGAAGACAATGTAACATCAGGCAATCCAGACCTTGAGCCGGAACAGGCCTGGCGGTTTGATGTGGGCTATGAACGTCCATTCCTCACCGATGGTTCACTGTCTTTCGTTGCACGGTATGACGCGATTGAATCGGTGCAGGGCTATATCCCGGTCACCGCCTCCAATGGCGCGGTATTCGATGGGCCGGGCAATATGGGCGATGGTCATCGCATCCAGCTCATTGCAGAAGCGGCAATTCCAACCGAGTTTATTGGGCTCGATAATGGCCGACTCGACCTGGAGCTTGTGCTGCGCGATTCTGAAGTCACCGATCCGGTGACCGGTGAGAACCGTGTTTTCGCCTATGAACAGCCTGTCTATTTCTACGCCGAATTCCGTCAGGATTACCCGGATCAGCAATGGTCTTGGGGCTTTGACTATGGTCAGGGCAGCACGAACAATTTCTACTTCATCGATGAACGTGGATCATTCGAGCGCGGCGCCGGGGACTTTGACATATATGTCGAAACGACCCGCTTCTTTGGCGTCAATCTGCGCTTCGGGGCGGACAATGTATTCGACCCGACCTATCGGCGCACCCGCTATATCTATGACGGCCCACGCTCTGATGACCAGCAAATCGCCCGCTTTGTCCGTGAAGATAATTTCGGACCACTCTATTACGTCCGGTTGAAGGGGACATTCAGTTAAACCGCTCGAGACAGAAACATCCCCTTACGACACCTAAACATGTTTTCCTTCCTGAATATTCGCGCTATGCAGCTATCATAATATAAGGGAGGAAAACTTGGTTTCACTTATCAGGCACGCTTTTGGCGTTGCCGGAGCATTCACCATGTGCGCTGCTCTGACAGCCACACATGCTCAGGCAGAAAACCCACTATCAGAATATGGCGTCCCGGACGCGACGCCCGTCGTCCACACCACAGCCGGTGACGTTCAGGGCTTTGTCGATAACGGTATTGAGGAATATCTGGGCCTTCGTTATGCCGCACCGCCCGTTGGCGAATTACGTTTTATGCCACCAGAACCCGTGGCCCCATGGGATGGCATTTATGATGCGACATCACTCGGCGCACCGGCCATGCAAATGTACACACCCAGCGGCCCACGCACGACGGAATTCACCCGCCAGATGCAGATGATTTTCCCGACACTCGCCGAGGAAAAAATCGACAATGAAGATTCGCTTTTTCTGAACGTATGGACGCCGGGCGCAGATGATGAAGCCCGTCCCGTCATGGTCTGGTTTCATGGCGGTGGCTATGCCTATGGATCCGGCGGATGGCCCGCCTATGATGGCCGCAACCTCGCCGAATATGGCGATGTGGTCGTTGTCACGGTGAATCACCGTCTGAACGTTTTCGGCTATCTCTATCTCGGTGAAGCGTTTGGCGAAGACTATGCCGCATCCGGCAATGTCGGAAATCTCGACCTTGTGGCGTCTCTGGAATGGGTTCGCGACAATATCGCGGCCTTTGGCGGTGACCCGGACAATGTGACGATTATGGGCGAGTCCGGTGGCGGCTCGAAAGTCAGCCATTTACTTGCAACGCCAGCTGCTGACGGCCTGTTCCATCGCGCGATCATCCAGTCCGGCCCGGGCGTGACGAGCGGCGATGCCGAGAGCGCAGCTCAACTGGCTGACCTCTTCCTCGAAGAAGCTGGCGTTGAAACGCCAGAAGCGCTTCAGGCCCTCACCGCAGATGAGATTTCCAATGCCGGCCGTGCAGCACTTGCACTTGCAGAAGCCGAAGGTCTCAGCGCGAATTTCCGCCCAATCGTCGATGGCGTTGTTCAGCCCTCTCATCCATTCATGCCAACTGCTCCTGCCCAGTCCAGTGATGTTCCGATCATGATTGGCTGGAACAAGGATGAGATGACCATTTTCAATGCGGCGCAGGAATGGTTCGGCACGCTACCAGAAGCAGGCCTTGCCGTGATGGGCGAGCGATTTGGCGAAGATGGCCCTGCCCTCATCGCGCACTATCGCGAAGCCCGCCCGGATGATGCCCCAACCTATATCGCAAACAGCGCGATGACGGCGCGTTTTGTGTATGGGACCTATATTCTGGCCGACCAGCGCGCCCGCCAGGAAGATGGTGCGCCGGTTTATATGTACCAGCTGACCTATGAAACAGACACGAATGGCGGTGTTCTGCGGTCTCCGCACACACTGGATATCCCGTTCATGTTCGACAATGTCGAAGAGAGCCGCATTCTGGTTGGTTCAGGCGAGGCGCCAAACCTGCTGGGTGCCATGATGTCCGATGCCTGGGTCAGCTTTGCACGCGACGGAGTGCCAAGCTCTGATCTGCTGCCAGACTGGACACCATACAATCTGGAAGACCGCCCGGTTATGCGGTTCGATGTGGACCCGGAAATGGTGAATGACCCGGAACAGGGCATTCGCGAAATCCTCTCTGCAAACTGATCACTCACTAAGGGGCGCCTCGAGCGCCCCTTTCTTCATCTGCTCGTCTTCAGTGACTGAAAATCCCTGGCTGAATATCGACAGGCCTCCCGCTCCCAATTAAGCATTCCAGATGCCTTCGGGGATGGCTGAGTTGAGTTTGGGGACTGCATGCGTCTGATTGTTCACATAGGAACAGAGAAAACAGGTTCGACGACGCTTCAGGCCTTTCTCAATGACAATCGCGAACAATTGGCCAAAGACGGCTTTGCCCTGTTTCAGCCTGAGTGTGACGCGACGCAGCTGGTCCGCAATAATCGGCATTTCGTTGCGATGTTTCAGAAAGACAATCGCAATGACGACTATTTCCGGCACCACCAACTGGATGGCGATGAGGCTCTGAACCAGTTTCGCCAGCAGGTAACCGCAGAGTTCGACCAGTTCCTGCGCGATCTGCCCTCAGACATTCACAGCGTCGTCCTGTCGAGCGAGCACTTCCACTCGCGTCTTCAATCGGCTGAAGAAGTGCAGGACTTTGCCGACTTCATGAAGGCACGGTTCGATGATTTCCGGATCATTGGGTATTTCCGCGAACAAAGCGCCCTCTGCCGCAGCGCCTATAGCACGGCGGTCAAAAGCGGTGAGAAGCGGGCGTTTTCAGACTACCAAAAAATGTGCCGCCCGCAGAACCATTACTATAACTATCTGCGCATGTTCCGGTTCTGGCGCAAAGCCTTTGGTCCGAAAGCCCTGCGCACACGGCTATTCGACAAGGAGAGCTTGCGAAACAAAGATATTTGTCGGGATTTTCTGGGCTTTCGTTTTCTGAACAACCGGCTGGATCTGAACCGGTATAATTTCGACCAACCGGCTTATAATCTGAGCCTAGGCCCGACAGGGCTTCAGCTCATTCTGCTGATCAACCGGCTTCTGGACGTACAGAAAATCGGGCCGAAGCGTCGGCATATCCGTCGCGAAATGGTGCTCAAAATCGCGAATATGCGCGGGCTGAACAACGGACAGGTGAGCCTGAAAGATGCCAGCGCGATTTATGACAGCTTCAATGCGCAGAATATGGATTTTGGCAAAGTCTTCCTACGCGAAGAAAAGAACCCGTTTTCCCGCCCGGATGCATGAGCGTTCTAATCCGCGTGATTGGCAAACCAGTTATAGGTCGACTGAATCCCCTCTTTCAGGTCAATCGAGGGCGACCAGCCAAGTGCTTGCAATCGATCTGAATTCAACAGCTTGCGCGGCGTGCCATCCGGTTTGGAGGCATCAAAAACCAGCTCGCCTTCAAAACCGACAACATCACGAATGACAGATGCCAGCTCACCAATACTGACCTCCTGGCCCGACCCAAGGTTGATCTGCGTCTCGCCGGAATAGTGTTTCAATAGGTAGACCAGCCCATCGGCGCAGTCTTCCACATGCATAAACTCGCGAAGCGGTTTTCCACTTCCCCAGACACTCACGCGCTCTGCGCCCTCCAGCTTCGCCTGATGAAACCGGCGGATCAGTGCCGGAATGACATGAGACCGGTCTGACCAGAACTCATCACCGGGGCCATAAAGACTGGTCGGGAAACAGGAAATGAAATCATCGCCATGCTGTCGTCGGTATGACTGGCAGGCTTTCAACCCCGCAATCTTGGCGATGGCATAAGCTTCATTGGTTTCCTCCAGGGCGCCCGTCAGAAGCGCATCTTCAGAAATCGGCTGGTCGGCAAATTTCGGATAAATGCATGACGAGCCGAGAAATAAGAGCTTCATCACACCGGCTTTGTGCGCAGCATGTATGAGGTTCATCCCAATCATAAGATTGTCGTAGATGTAGTTGGCCGGGCGGTCTGCATTATCCTGAATACCGCCCACAAGCGCCGCGGTGACGATCACCACATCCGGCTTATTCTCTGCGATCCAGCTTTCGGTTTCAGCCTGTCGTCTCAGGTCCAGTGCGTCGCGGTCAATCGTGAGCACGTCGCTGCAATGTTCCGATTTCAGTCGCCGGATAAGCGCTGAGCCGAGCATGCCCTGATGACCGGAGACATAGACGCGCTTTCCCTCCAGATCGAACATGCTTTCCCCGGCTCTTAAATACCTCGATAGTTCGGGTATTTCGCTTCCAACTCTACCTGTTTCAGGTCTGCCTCTATCATCATTTCGACAAGCTCTGAATAGGAGGTTTTATGCGTCCAGCCGAGTTTTTCGCGCGCCTTGGTCGCATCGCCAAGCAAATGCTCGACCTCTGCGACCCGGTAATAGCGCGGATCGATCCTCACAACGACTTCGCCGGTTGTCGTATCCGTGCCGGTCTCGTCAACGCCCTCGCCTGACCAGTCAATCTTGCGGCCCGTATAGGCAAAGGCGCGTTCAACAAAGTCCCGCACCGAATGGGTCTCGCCCGTGGCAAGAACATAATCATCCGGTTCGTCCTGCTGCAGCATGAGATGCATGCCTTCGACATAGTCGCCCGCATAGCCCCAGTCGCGCTCTGCATCGAGATTGCCAAGATAGAGACAGGATTGAAGCCCCAGATGAATAGCCGCGACCGCGCGGGTGATCTTACGCGTCACGAAGGTTTCGCCGCGCATCGGGCCTTCATGATTGAACAGAATGCCGTTGCAAGCATACATGCCGTAGGCCTCACGATAATTCACCGTGATCCAATACGCATAGAGCTTGGCTACCCCATAAGGTGAGCGTGGATGGAAGGGGGTTTTCTCCGTCTGCGGCGATTCCGCGACCTTACCGAACATCTCTGAGGTCGACGCCTGATAAAACCGGACATCATCCTTCATATCCAGAATGCGAATGGCTTCGAGCAGGCGCAGCGTTCCCATCGCATCGGCATTGGCCGTGTATTCAGGCGTCTCAAAAGAGACCTGCACATGGCTCTGCGCGGCGAGATTATAAATTTCCTGCGGCTGCACTTCTTGAACGATGCGGATCAGATTGGTCGAATCCGTCATGTCTCCATAGTGCATATGAAAGCGCGTTTCGCCTTCATGCGGGTCTATATAGAGAGCGTCGACACGTTGCGAGTTGAAGGAAGAAGCGCGCCGTTTAATGCCATGGACTTCATAGCCCTGGCCCAGCAGATAACGTGAAAGATGCGCGCCGTCCTGCCCGGTAACGCCGGTGATCAGTGCCTTCTTCGCAGCCATGGTTTCTTCTTCTTTTCGATCTGCAGTGAAATTTCACAGATGATTCGATAAAGAAGAGAGATTACGGCACCTTTAAACCGTCAGAATTTCGACCAGTGCTGAGGTATCAATGCCACCGCGCTGCAACGCACCGCCAATCGCGTAAATGCGATTTCCAACCGTAACACCGCCAAGGCCATGACGCGGGCTCAGCATATCCGGACCAGCAGACCAGCTATCGCGCGCCGGGTCATACACCCAGCAATTGGGATAAACGCCGCCGCCATTGTCGAAATACTCACCGCCAAAGGCATAAAGCTTGCCGTCGATCACACCTGAGGCAAGGCCGCCCTGCGCCTGTGGCAATGGGGCCAATACCTCCCAGCGGTCTTCCGATGGAATGTACATTTCATGCGCGGCAGAGTTTCCGCCCTCAACCGTGCGGCCAGCTACGACATGCCAGTTTCCGTTCAGCACTTCACCCGTCGCGGAATTGCGCGGGGTCGGCAACGGCGCAGCGCGCTCCCAGCTCCCGCCCGAAAGTACGAAGTGATGTCCGGTATCGGCATGGTCTTCCCAGACAGAATTGTCGTCATCAATTGGTGTGCGGCCGCCAGCAATATGCAGCCCGGTTGAAAGGCTCGCCGTCACGGCCTCGCCAATGCGCGCCGGAATTTCCGGAATGATGTTCCAGCCATCCTCGTCCAGACGCCAGCCGCCAATCTGCATTTGCCACATGCCCTCAGCTGAAATGGCCTGAAAGCCGCCCAGCGCATAAAGCTTGCCATTATGGCTTTGCAATTGAGGGTGATGCCGCGGCGTTGGAATGCCCGGTCCCTGACGCCATTCGCCGGTTTCCGGGTTCAGAATAACGGTTTCATTGGTCGGGCCGATAATCCGGCCATTCTCGGCCACAAAGCCGCCGGTTAGCCAAATCTCGCCATTATGCAGCGCGGGATAGATTTCCTGTTTGGGGCGACCAAGCGACGGGCCACCCACCCAATGGACAGGACCAAAAGAGGCAATACCAGAAGGAGTAGTACAGGCCGATAAGAGAGCGCCTCCCGTCAGCCACATCATTTCCCGTCTGTTCATGCTGCCTCCTTAGAACGCATACTCCTCAAACACATGAGAGAGGTCACGATTCCACTTTTCATGATAGCGGCGCAACATCCGCTCTGCCGGAGTTTGACCGCTTTCGGCGATCAGGTCGAGTTCGCTGAGGAAACCTGTCTCGTCATCGCCAGATGTAGACAGCATTCCACGTGCTTTCAGGCCATAGCGGGAAATCTTCAGCACTTCGAGTGCGAGGTCCTGCAGCGTACCTTCGCCATTTGGCAGCGGCGTTTTCAGACCGAGCGCAGGGGCGGCGCGACGCATGGTTTCGCGCTGTTCTGGGGTCCAATGTTTCACCAGATCCCAGGCACCATCCAGAGAATGGCTGTCATAGAGGATACCCACCCAGAAGGCAGGCAGGGCACAGATGCGGTCCCATGGGCCAGAATCCGAACCGCGCATTTCAAGAAAGGTCTTCAGACGCACTTCCGGGAAAATCGTAGAGATATGATCTTTGAAATCTTCCAGCGTTGGCAGCTCGCCCGGACGCGCCGGTAGCTCGCCCTTCATGAAGTCACGGAAGGAAAGACCGGCGCAGTTCAGATACCCACCATCGCGGCGGATGAAATACATCGGTACATCCAGAGCATAATCAACATAACGCTCAAAGCCGAAGCCATCTTCGAATACAAATGGCAGCATGCCCGTACGGTCCGGGTCGGTGTCAGTCCAGACATTCGCCCGGTAAGACTGATAGCCATTTGGACGACCTTCAGCGAAGGGTGAATTGGCAAACAGCGCTGTGCCCAGCGGCTGGAGCGCAAGGCTCACGCGATATTTCTTCACCATGTCGGCTTCATCTGCGAAGTCCAGATTGGTCTGAACCGTGCAGCTGCGGAACATCATCTGCTGCCCAAGGCGGCCAACCTTGCGCATGTAATCGCGCATGATTTTATAGCGGCCTTTTGGCATGAGCGGCGTTTCTTCCAATGACCAGATCGGAGAAAATCCGAGGCCAAGGAATGCGACGCCCAGATGGTCAGACACCTGTTTCACTTCTTCAAGGTGACGACCAACTTCATTGCAGGTCTGGTGAATATGCTCCAGCGGCGCACCGGAAAGTTCAAACTGACCGCCCGGCTCCAGAGAAACACTGGCGCCATCTTTTTGAAGGCCAATCAGATGTTCGCCTTCGCTGATCGGCTCCCAGCCAAACTTATCCTTCAGCGCATGCAGAACCGCGCTGACGGAAGCTTCACCCTCATAAGGAAGCGGGCGCAGCCCATCTTTCAGGAAGCCAAACTTCTCGTGCTCAGTACCAATACGCCAGTCTGTTTTCGGCTTACCGCCCGACGCCAGATACTCGACAAATTCGTATTTGCTCTCAATGCGCGGAGCATTCTCATCAATATCCGCCGTAGGTGTGGTCATTGAAGTCTCCCAGTCCGCGCTTCAGCCATTTCTGCCAGATAGGGAGATTGGCTTGTTTTCCCAAGTCAAAAATTCTCAATTCAAGCTGTTGTGAAGCTCAACTCAGGCTGCAGGTCATAGCCCATGCTCATAATTTCAACAAAATTCAGAGCTAGCAAATGACCTAAATCACCGATGGCAAATACGGGCTTGTGCATCGGTATCGACTGAAAAATCGATAAGACCAGCATCTTCGAACGCACGAGAAAAGGATTTAAACGTTTGAACACGTTACATTTTTTCGCATTTGCCCTGTCTACGTTATCTCCAAGCCTTACCACTCCAACACCCGAACTCGCCCCAAGTTCCACAACGCGGGTTGAATTCGATATCGCCTATCAGAATGTGTCGTCGGACCTCTCGATAAATTCAGCGACCGTGATGCCAGGCGAAATGCTTGAAATCGAAACGAATGCCAATCTGACTGTTGGCACCGGCGAAATGAGCCGGGATGCAGACGGCTGGATCTGGACCGCTCCGGACACACCGGGCCATCACCAGCTCTATTTCCAGAGCGGCGGCGAAACCGCCTTGCTCAATGTGTTCGTGCTGACGCCCTTTGAAAATGGCGAAGATGTGAGTCTGGATGGCTATCGCGTCGGTGAGTACAACCCCGTCCCATTGCGCGGCATGGAGCGCTATGTTCCGCCGACCGGTTTCATCGAAATGCTCCCGGGCATGGAAGATATTCAGATCGCGCCGCATTTCCGACTGGGCCAGTTCATTTGCAAGCAGCAACCGGGGCACGACCCTACCTTCCTTCTGGTCGACCCTCATATGCTTCTGAAACTGGAAACCCTGCTAACGGCCGCAAATGACCGCGGCTGGGAAGCTGATACCTTCTTCGTGATGTCCGGTTTCCGTACACCATTTTACAACGCCGCTATCGGCAATACGACCACATCTTCTCGTCACCTGTTTGGCGACGCTGCTGACATCTATATCGATCAGGATGGAGATGGTGTGATGGATGATCTGAACGGTGATGGTCGCATCACGCGTGAAGATGCAGCTGAACTGGCGGCTCTGGCTGCAGAGATTGCAGATTCAGGTTCAGATCACTGGCATAGTGGCGGCATTGGCATTTACAGCGCGAATGCTGTGCACGGACCGTTCATTCATGTCGATGCACGTGGGTATCGGGCCCGCTGGTAAAGCAGGCCCGAAGCGGGAATTTAGTTCATCAGGTTGAGACTTGCGCCAGTCATATGCGTGGCAGATGCCATGATATTGTCTGGCGCTTCGTTCAGCGCATCCGGATCATAAAGGTCAGCAACTGAGTCTTCTGCCTCATAAGCGCCTTCACGATTATAGATATCGCGCCAGAAGTTCGCACGACCTTCGTCATCCACTGTCACCGTCACATAAGTGAGGTGAACCGGTGTTCGCGTTTCATAGTTCACACGCTCAAGGTCGCCCGTTGCCAGCGCGTCCTGCAGCTCCTGAGCTTCAGGGGCATTCACACCGCCTGCAACCCATTCAGCCATACGCACAGGGTCTTCCAGACGCACACACCCTGAAGAGAAGGCGCGTTCAGCGCGATCGAACAAGTATGTGCTCGGCGTACCGTGCAGATAAACGGCATGCTGGTTCGGGAAGATGATCTTCAGCTCACCCAGTGCATTACCTGCACCTGGTGCCTGAACGAACTGGTAAGAGCTTGCAGATGCAGGATCCGTCCAGTCCACATTATAGGCAGACACCGCATTGCCTGATTCACGATCGTAAATCGTATAGCCATTGCGCTCAGCATAGCTCGGGTCATCCTGAAGACGCGGCAGCTTATCGCGCGCGACGATGCTCGTCGGCGCATACCAGCGTGGGTTGGCAACGGCATACTCAATCTCATCAGAGAATACTGGCGTCTGACGGGATGGCAGGCCCACGATAGATTTCATCGAAATCTCGCGCTGACCATCTGCCCAGCCTTCAACCGTATAAGACGGGATATTAGCCCAGACATAGCGCTCGCCCATATCCTGACCGCGCCAGAAATCCATCGCGGTTTCGATACGCTCAACCTTAGACTCTACGCTCTCATTCAGGGCTTCAAGCGTGTTCGGTCCGAGAACGCCATCAACCTCAAGGCCATGATTGCGTTGAAAAGCTTCAACCGCTTCGACAAGCGCTTCGTCGTAATTTGTGTACCAGCCATCGAAATCAAACTCAGGTGGTTCGGTGGTCGCGTCTGCCGTTTCGTCTGTCTCAGCCGAAACGGTTTCCACGCTTGCGCTATTGTCAGGTACGATGAAGTCAGCGACGGCACGTTCCATGAAATCGCCCGCAGAATAATAGCCTTCTGCGATAAGGCGCTCACGAAGTGCAGGAATGATCAGTGCATCATCACCGGGCTCAACAACATCATCGAGCTCTGGAATCGCCTGCCAGCCACCCTGTTGAGTGATGTCATTATATCGGCGCAGCTCCTGCTGCAGCATGCGATATTGAACGTGACGTGGCGCAAGCAACTCAAGTGTTTCCACTGCATTGCCATTGCCCGCTTCTGCCAGCATCACCACGAGCTCTGAACGCGCAGGCGCATCAGAAACCGAACGTACGGCCTCGCCTTCGTCTACCAGACCACCACTGACCAGCTCAGCCATTTCCAACCATGCTGCTGTCAGCTCAATGTCAGCTTCGGCGCGCGCCTCAGAAGAGGCAGCAGAGAAGCGTTGTTCCGACAGTGTCTGAATATGATCGGCATAGTCAGCACCCATATGGATACCATGCTCTGACAGCTCAGACGCCGCTTCCACCAGGGAAGCTACACCTTGCTCGGTCCATACCGGTTCAAACACACGCTGAGCATAGGCAATACGCGCAATCATATTCGCACCGCTGTCTTCAGACACGTCGAGCAGCGGATCAATCGTGTCGCGCTCAAACGTTGTCTGAATGGCAGATGCTACACCGGACGGTACGGGAACATTCAGGCTCGCATCAATGACAGCCGCATCCTGAGGGGCTGCCGGAGCAGCAATCAGGTTTTCAGCATTTGCCAATGGCGTTGCCAGCGCAAAAAGTGCTGCCGCGCATACGCCCATTTTGGCATGTTTGGTATATCCGGTAAAACGAGACATTACTGAGACGCCTCCGTTTCGTCCTTCTTCCTAGTATTTGTAACTGCAGTTATGAGACCAATACCAGCCAGAACAATTGCGGCGACAACAATCCATTGTGTAGAAACGCCAAGCATTGCAGCCGCATAAGACAAACCTGCGATAATTACCGCAAATCCGATTACATATATTGTGAATGATGACATAATTAAACTCCGATTACACAAGAGTAACGGTGTCTAAACGATTTGGTTCCGAGAGTTTCTCAGAAGCAATGTCTGGCGCATTGACGTGAGCGCTGGGCCGCGTAAGCCTTGGGCTGAGGAGACTTTCATGACCGACCGCCAGGAACCGCAACTCGGATTGCAGCTCATTCCCGTTACCCCGTTCCAGCAGAATTGCTCTCTGCTCTGGGACCGCGAAACCATGGAAGGCGTATTCGTTGATGCGGGCGGCGAAGCCGACAAACTCATGTCTGTGGCAGATCAACTCGGCGTCACCATCAAGGAGCTTTGGCTGACCCATGGCCATCTGGACCATGCGGGCGGTGCCGACGAAATTCGCGAGCGCACCGGCGCACCAATCATTGGCCCGCATAAAGATGACCAATGGCTGATGGATGACATCAAACAGCAATGGGCCAAGTATGGCGTCACCGAAGGTCCACGCAATGTCGTGCCAGACCGTTATCTGGAAGATGGTGATGAGCTGAAGCTCGGCAATTATACGTTCGGCGTGCTTCACACACCGGGTCACACGCCCGGGCATGTGGTCATTTATAATAAAGATATCAAACTGGCGTTTGTGGGTGATGTTCTGTTCAAAGGCTCAATCGGACGGACAGACTTCCCACGCGGCGACATGGATACGCTGGTCAATTCCATCACAACAAAGCTATGGCCGCTCGGCAATGACATCACTTTCATTCCGGGGCACAATCAGCACAGCACATTCGGCCATGAGCGTCAGACCAATCCATTTGTGTCCGACAATGCCGTTGCGCGGCTGAAAGCACAGCAGCAACAACAGCAATAATTCGGGCGATCAGCCCTCTTCAGCCTCTTCCATCTGTTCAGCTGGCAAGGGCGTTTCTGGTTCAGGCGGCTCCACAGGCACGCCTGTATCATCCAGTCTGAATGGAGGGCGTTCAGGGTCCTCGACATTGCTGGTCAGCACTTCGTCATATTCGCGAATACGGCGCACATAGCGGACGGGCTCATAGCCTCGCGCATAGCCATGGCGGAGCGTTGAATAGTATTCACGCTCAGTCAGAAGCGGCAGCATAAGCGAGATGCTGGACCATTTATCCGGGCTCAGCCCGCGGCGTCTGGCCAGCGTTCGCGCATCCAATAAGTGACCATAGCCAACATTATAGGCCGCCATGGCCATCCATAACCGGTCATAGCCACGCACGCCGTCTGGCAAACGCTCATAAACACGGCGAAGATATTCCGCACCGCCTGAAATACTCTGTGCCGGGTCGAGCCTGTCAGATACGCCGACCTCGCGTGCCGTTGGCCGCGTCAGCATCATGATACCGCGCACGCCCGTCGGGCTGCGTGCTGCAGGGTCCCAATGGCTTTCCTGATAACCCTGCGCGGCAAGCATAGTCCAATCGAGGTCTTCCTCGCGCGCGGCTTCGCGGAACAGGCCTTCATATGTCGGAAGCCTTGAGTCGATCCGTCTGCGAAACGCAGCAATGTCGACATAATCAAATTCGTCGAGGTGACCGTAATACCGCTCATCGATTTCGTTGAGCAGCCCAGCTTGATGAGCCGTTTCAAACCAGTCATTCAAATAGGGTAGCAGGTCGCGCGATTGCGGCGCGATTTCCCAGGCCAGCTGGCGGTCCTCGCTACCAATATAATGCGCATTGGTCAGTGATGGGTATTGGCGACGCGCAAACTGAGCGATATTGGAATCGACAACGGCGCAGTCTATTTCACCCTCTGCCACTTCACCCAGAAGTCCGTATCCCGTCAGCCCGGCGACGGGCTCCCAGTCCAGTCCATCTACATCATCGACAAAGGCTTCAAGCGTGGCATCCGGTCCGGAATCCCGGATGGTCAGAACGTCATAGTCACCGATCTCATCAACAGAGGACGGCATATCTGTATTGCGTCGGCAGACCGTGACAGAGCGGACATTCTTATAGGCTGGGCCGAAGAGGATCTCTTTGCCTTCCGTGCTCTCCAGCTCTATTTCGCGCTGGGTCAGACCCGGCGCAGCAATATGCCCCTCGCCATTTCGGATAGCGGTCAGCACGGACTCAAAATCGTCGAGGATAACGAACCGCACTCTCACGCCGAGCGACTGAGCCACTTCACTTGCGAGGTCGACTTCATACCCGGTCGCAATACCTGCTCGTTCCCGGTAGGTTGTCGGGGACGCAACGGTCAGAACGACCAGTTCGCCGCTTTCCTGAACGCCTTCCAACCCATGAGCTATGACATCCTCCTGAGGGCCGTCACCATCCGCCAGATCGGTCTGTGACGCTGGCGTGGACGTAAAAGAATCGGAAGTCAGAAGAAGAGCGAACAGGCTGGCCGCGGCTGATGCTGTAACCAGCCCCAGACCGTACGCCAGAAGAGTTTTCCTTGATAAGCGCATAGTTTAATGACGCCTGGTTGAGGTGGCAGTTCCGAGATTAAGCGGTCAGTCAGAGCTGTTTCTGGCCCGTCTGGCTTTTCCAACAGCCCTAAACATGAGACTCTGCGGGAAAAGAAAATATACCGGGAGGAAATTATGTTTGATCGCGATGAGTGGCTTGCCACTCGGACAGAAACCGTATTGCAGCCAGAGCGTGAGATCGTGGACCCACATCACCATTTGTGGGCATGGCCAACATTTACGCCCTATTTGCAGGATGAATTATGGCGCGACACCAGCTCCGGCCATAACATCAAACAGACCATCTATATCGAATGCGGCTGGGCCTATGACAAAGAGGCTGAAGAGCATTTTCAGTCCGTTGGCGAAACACGCTTCGTTGCTGAACTCGCCGAAGCTGCAAAAGCATCGCCGGAAAAGTCTCAGATCGCGGCGATCATCGCTCACACCGATCTGCGCTCTCCCAAACTGAATGAAGCGCTCGACGCCCATATAGAAGCGGGAAACGGTCTCCTGCGCGGCTTTCGCCATTCCGGCGCATGTGATGACGACCCGGCGCTGACCATTGCCGGTCCCGCACCCAAGGGCCTTTATCTGATGAGCGCTTATCAGGAAGGGACACGCCGTCTTGGCGAGCGAGGCCTTACCTTCGATTCCTGGATCCACCATCATCAGATCGATGACCTGAAAACCCTCGCGCGGTCGGCGCCGGGTACGACCTTCATCATCGACCATTTCGGCACGCCGCTGGGCGTGGGAAAATATGCGGGAAAGCGCGATGAAATTTACGCGCAGTGGAAGCTCGACATTGCAGAGCTCGCCAAGTGCCCGAATGTTTACGCAAAGCTGGGCGGGCTCGCCATGCCAGACAATGGCTGGGGCTATGAGGCGCTTGAAACACCGCCAAGTTCTGACCAGCTCGTCGCTGATCAGGGTAATTGGTATCACTATACGATTGATGTGTTCGGGCCGGACCGCTGCATGTTTGAAAGCAACTTCCCCGTCGACCGTGCAAGCATTAGCTATCACGTGCTCTGGAATGCTTTCAAAAAAATGGCGGACCGCTATACCGCTCACGAACAGGATGCGATGTTCGCCGGGACGGCCCGGAAGGTCTATCGCCTCACCAGCTAGCAGAAAGCCCCTCGATGGAGACCCGCATCCGACCCGCCATTTTCGATGATCTGGCGGGTGTCCCAGACCTGTTCGAGGTCTCCATCAGACAGATTGCCAGCCAATTTTACAGCCAGGCACAAATCAATGCCTGGATAAGCTCCAGAGCCAATTTGAAAGAAAGGCTGGCAGCAGGTTTTTCCGATCGGGCGGCATGGGTCGCAATAGACGCGCGCGATCGCCTGCTTGCCTATATTGATCTGGAACCCGACGGCCATATCGACTTCTTCTATGCTCATCCGGATGTGTCACGCACGGATACGACGCTGCGCATCTATAAAGCGGCAGAAGCCGAAGCCAGAGACCGGGGCATGTCGCGGCTCTATTCTGAAGCGTCTGAAGCCGCCCTACGCTTCTTTGAAAAACACGGCTTCACCTGTCTGGAACGGCGCGAACTCCTCGTTCAGGACACCTCCATTCACAACTATCAAGTTGAAAAAAAGCTATTCCCGCCGGGCCAGTAAAAATCGCCCAATGAATGAAGGCAAAGAAATGCGCCGGAAAGTCTGTTTCTGGCCTTGCGGGGACTCGGCCAGAGGTCTATACGCGGGCCGTTTGCCTGACCCCCCGAAGGTCGGCTAAAAGAGCAGAAAAAGCCGGAGACCCTAAATGCCTAAGCGCACCGATATCGAATCCATTCTCGTCATTGGTGCTGGGCCAATTGTTATCGGCCAGGCCTGCGAATTCGACTATTCCGGTGTTCAGGCGATCAAAGCGCTCAAAAGCGAAGGCTATCGCGTCATTCTGGTGAACTCCAACCCGGCGACGATCATGACCGACCCGGACCTCGCCGACGCAACCTATATCGAGCCGATCACACCCGACTTCGTCGCTAAAATCATTGAAGCTGAAAAGCCAGATGCGCTTCTGCCAACCATGGGTGGTCAGACGGCTCTGAACTGCGCACTTGAGCTTGAGCGCATGGGCGTTCTGGAAAAGTTTGGCGTAGAAATGATCGGCGCGAAAGCGGACGCGATCAATAAAGCCGAAGACCGTAAGCTGTTCCGCGAAGCAATGGACAAAATCGGTCTTGAGAACCCGCGCGCTGTCATCATTGGCGCACCGGAAATCAAGGACGAAAACGGCAACCGAACCGGCTATGACCGCATTACCGGCCTGAAAATGGCTATGGACGCGATTGATGAAGTCGGCCTGCCAGCGATAATCCGCCCGGCCTTCACGCTTGGCGGCACAGGCGGCGGCATTGCGAACAACCGTGAAGAATACGAACAATTCGTCCGTTCCGGTCTCGCCATGTCACCTGTGGCACAGGTGCTGATCGATGAAAGCCTGCTCGGCTGGAAAGAATACGAGATGGAAGTTGTTCGCGACAATGCGGATAACTGCATCATCATTTGTTCGATTGAAAACATCGACCCAATGGGCGTTCACACGGGCGACTCTGTCACCGTGGCCCCTGCCCTCACCCTGTCTGACCGCGAATATCAGGTCATGCGGAACGCTTCCATCGCGGTATTGCGCGAGATCGGCGTTGAGACCGGCGGCTCTAACGTTCAGTTCGCGGTAAACCCGGACAATGGCCGCGTGGTCGTCATTGAAATGAACCCACGTGTGTCTCGCTCGTCTGCGCTGGCATCTAAAGCAACGGGCTTCCCGATTGCGAAGATCGCCGCCAAGCTTGCAGTTGGCTATACCCTCGACGAACTCGACAACGACATTACCGGTGTCACACCGGCGAGCTTTGAGCCGACCATTGACTATGTCGTCACCAAAATTCCGCGCTTTGACTTTGAGAAATACAAAGGCGCAGACGTTGGCCTGACCACCAGCATGAAGTCTGTTGGTGAAGCTATGGCCATCGGCCGGACCTTCCAGGAATCCCTGCAAAAGGCGCTCCGCTCTATGGAGACCGGGCTTGATGGTCTGAACGAGATCGACATTGACGGCCTTGGTCAGGATGATGACCGCAACGTCCTGAAAGCGGCTGTGTCCAAGCCAACCAAAGATCGTATCCGCACCATTGCGCAGGCACTGCGTTCCGGCCTTACCGTCGAAGAAGTGCATGATGCCTCCCATTATGACCTCTGGTTCCTGCGTCAGATCGCTGAACTGGTGGAAATGGAAACCACGCTCATGGCGAACGGTCTGCCAGACAATGCAGACGACTGGACCCTGCTGAAAAGCATGGGCTTCTCCGACTCCCGTCTTGCGCATCTGGCAAACTCCAGCGAAAGCGAAGTGCGCCGCAAGCGTCAGGATGCAGGCGTCTTCCCGGTCTTCAAGCGCATTGATACCTGCGCGGCGGAATTCGCAGCAAAAACCCCTTACCTCTATTCTACCTATGAGCAGCCGCTCTTCGGCCAGACCGAAGCCGACTGTGAGGCTGATGTTTCAGAGCGTAAGAAAGTCATCATTCTGGGTGGCGGCCCGAACCGTATCGGTCAGGGCATTGAGTTCGACTATTGCTGCTGTCACGCCGCGTTTGCGATGGAAGACCTCGGCATTGAATCCATCATGGTCAATTGTAACCCGGAAACGGTTTCCACCGACTATGACACCTCAGACCGTCTCTATTTCGAGCCGCTGACCGCAGAAACCGTTCTGGAGATCATCCGCAAGGAGATGTCCAAAGGCGAGCTTCTGGGTGTAATCGTACAGTTTGGCGGCCAGACCCCGCTCAAGCTTGCGCGACTTCTTTCTGAAGAAGGCGTGCCTATTCTCGGCACCAGCCCGGACAGCATTGACCTGGCTGAAGACCGCGAACGCTTCACACGTATTCTCGATGAAATTGGCCTGAAACAGGCACCGTCTGCGATTGCGCGCTCTGAAGAGGAAGTGCTCGCAGCCGCTGAAAAGATCGGCTACCCGCTCATGCTGCGTCCATCCTACGTTCTGGGTGGCCGCGCGATGGAAGTCGTGCGTGACGATGCTGACCTGAAAGCCTATGTCCGTGACGCGGTGAACGTGTCTGGTGACCAGCCGCTTCTGTGCGACCGCTACCTTGCAGACGCCATCGAAGTTGATGTCGACGCGCTTTGCGACGGCGTGGACGTGCATATTGCGGGTGTGATGGAGCATATTGAGGAAGCAGGCGTACACTCTGGCGACTCTGCTTGCTCTCTGCCGCCATACTCACTGCCAGTCAGCACGATCACTCAGCTTGAGCGTCAGGCAGCTGAACTCGCTATGGCGCTCGACGTACGCGGCCTGATCAACATTCAGTTTGCGGTCAAAGGCGAAGATATTTTCGTACTTGAGGCCAACCCGCGTGCATCGCGTACCGTGCCATTCGTCGCAAAAGCGGTGAACGCACCAATCGCGGCCATTGCTGCGAAGGTTATGGCAGGCGAGCCACTTTCCTCCTTCAATCTGGCTGGCAATTCCGCGCCGCGTCGTATTGCGGTCAAGGAAGCCGTCTTCCCATTCGCGCGCTTCCAGGGCGTTGACCCTGTGCTTGGCCCGGAAATGCGCTCAACCGGCGAAGTTATGGGCTGGGATGACGATTTCGGCGCAGCCTTCCTGAAAACTCAGATCGCAGCGGGCGTGGACCTTCCAACCTCCGGCCGCATCTTTGTGTCTGTCAAAGATGCCGACAAACCAAACGTGATTTCAGCGTGTCAGCGCCTGATCGACCTTGGCTTTGAACTGGTCGCGACCAGCGGCACGGCAACCTATCTTGCCAATTCCGGCCTGGCCGTGAAACGCGTGAACAAAGTTGCTGAAGGCTCACGCCATATCGTCGACATGATCACCGATGGCGAGATCGCTCTGGTGTTCAACACGACGGAAGGCGCACAGTCCATGAAGGACTCCAAGTCCATCCGTGAGACGGTTCTGAAACAGCGTGTTCCTTACTTTACGACGCTTGCGGCATCCAAGGCAGCGGTCAAAGCAATTGAAGTGCTTTTGAGCCGACCTCTTGAAGTTCGCGCACTTCAATCCTAAGTGCGCGTGCGAGCCTCAGGCTATCTGCCTGTTTAAATCGAAAGAAAGCGCATTTATCGCCTCTATTGCAGGAGTTGCAAACAAGACAGTCTACCCTTCGGTCTTGACTGTCACAAAAAAGCGATAAACGCTCTTTTGATCTCAACCTTACGGATTTCCTGAATGCAGAGAATACCTATGACCGCTGAGGGCCATGCGGCTCTCGACGCAGAATTGAAGAATCTGAAAGTCGTTGAACGCCCGAATATCATCGCGGCGATCGCGGAAGCACGCGAGCACGGCGACCTTTCGGAGAACGCTGAATACCATGCGGCGAAAGAAAAACAGAGCTTCATTGAAGGCCGGATTGTCGAGCTTGAAGACAAGCTTGCGCGCGCTGATGTGATCGACACAAAGAAGCTTGGCGGCACTACAGTTAAGTTCGGTGCGACCGTCACACTTATGGATGAAGAAACTGAAGAAGAATCTCGCTATAAGATTGTAGGCGAAGACGAAGCAGACGTTGCGACCGGCAAAGTTTCCATCACGTCTCCGATTGCGCGTGCGCTGATCGGAAAGGATGAAGAAGACGTAGTGGAAGTTTCCGCGCCCGGCGGTGCTAAGTCCTATGAGATACTGAAGGTGGAGTTCCTTTGAGATGAGAAAGTCCGACGCACTCGGGCCTTCTGTCTGGGTTGCATCGGATGGCCGAGCTGGAAACGCAGCTCAGGTTCTGGCCATTGCCCGGGCACTTGGCGAAATGTCACGATGGGTGAATATTGCCCATATCAATGGCAAAGGTCACAGGGCAAAGCCCATAGAGCTTACGCCTAAAGGACTTCAACCTCTTCTCCCCTCCAGTCTCTGGTGGTCACCTATGTCCGCGCTGCCGAAAGAGCAGCGCGACGTGATTCAGGAACCCTGGCCAACCCTGTTCGTGGGTGCAGGACGTAAAATTGCGCCCTATACCCGCCATGTCCGCCGCGCGTCCGGTGGATCTACCCTGTGCGTTCACATCATGAACCCGCAATTGCCGCTGTCCGACTTCGACCTCGTTGTCGCGCCGGAACATGATCAGCTTGTTGGCGAAAACGTTCTGCAGATTGTCGGTTCGCCTTCATACTTCCCACCCGAAGCGATTGAAGACACAGAGCTTGCCTTTGCAGACCTCGCCGAAGAGCGCGGATTCAAAGTGGCGGTTATTCTGGGCGGCGATTCCAAGTCTCACAAAATGACAGAAGCCTCCTGCGAGAAACTCGAAAAGCAATTGCGGGATATCGCAGCCAATGGTTCGCGCCTTCGCATTGTCTGTTCGCGTCGCACGCCAACCCATGCTCGTGTACGGTTCCGCGCTTTTGCAGAACAGACAGGCTCGCGCTTCTGGGAAAGCCCGGCGGATGGTCAGAACCCTTATCTGGCCTTCCTGCTTCTGTCCGATGCAGCCATCGTGACTGAAGATTCCACCAATATGCTGTCCGAGGTCGCCTATTTCGGTCTGCCTCTGCATATCGCAAAACTGGAAGGCCATAACGAGAAATTCTCTCGCTTCCACAAAGCATTGGTCGAGCGCGGCATTGCCCGCTGGTTCGATGGCAAAGTGGAACATTGGCATTATGAGCCCCTGCGCGAGATTGACCGCGTTGCCGACGCCATCATGACGAAGCTGATCGAGAAATTCCCGCAGCCAACTTTTGAAGCGCCAAAGGAAGCCAGACAGGGCGATCCGGACCGACGATAAATTTCAGCATTTTCTGAGATGGCCTCATCACGATATATCATCTCAAAAAATACAATATAACATACTGAATTATATATATTTTTTATGTTTTCAGTCGTCTCGTTCTGCGTTACACTCAGCGCATGAGCGATCATCATCATTCCCATGCCGGTCACGACCATGACCACGCGCATGTCGACGGACACAGCGCGCAAAAGAAAGTCGGCATTGCCGCCCTTGTGACCTTCCTCTTCATGTTTGCAGAGGTTGCAGGCGGTCTGATCTCGGGCTCGCTGGCGCTTCTGGCAGATGCCGCGCATATGCTGACAGACGCGGGCAGTTTGCTGCTCGCCTATATTGGCTATTCGCTGGCGCGTCTGCCTGCCGATGTGAACCGCACATTCGGATTTTCACGGTTCAAGGTGCTGGCCGCTTTCGTGAACGGGCTTTTGCTGATTGCACTGGGCATATGGATCATTGTGGAAGCCATTCACCGCATTATGGCGCCCGACCCGGTCCTCTCTGGCATTATGTTCTGGGTCGCCATTATTGGCCTTCTGGTGAATGTCGGCCTGTTCTTCATGCTGCATAGCGGCCACGACCATGACGACCTGAATATGAAGGGTGCCATCCTGCATGTGATTGGCGACATGCTGGGTTCTGTGGCTGCGATTGTCGCTGCCATCGTGATCTGGCTCAGCGGATGGACCTTGATTGACCCGATCCTCTCTATGCTGGTTGCGGGCCTGTTGTTCGTGAGCGCCGTGCCGGTGATCCGCCGCTCAGCGCATATTCTCATTCAGGGCACGCCGGAAGGCATAAATCTGGAAGCCATCGCTAATGAGATCCGCGAGGAAATCCCCCAGATTGAAGACGTGCACCATATGCATGCCTGGTCCCTCACCGGTCAGGACAAGCTGGTCACGCTGCATGTCATCCCCAAAGACCCGGCAAATGCCATCGACACCATTCCGCTGGTGCGGGACTTACTGAAGAATCGCTTTGGTATTGATCACGCGACAATCGAGCTGGATGTAGAGCCGATGGACGAATGCGACATGGATATTGGCTCCTCCGCGCACAGCCATGGCCATCACCACCACCATTGAGCTGTATAATCGCGACAGTTTAGCTCTGTTACGCACAGTTGATTGGCCCGAGGGGTTTAACTCTCTGCGGAAATCCCCATAAAACCCTATCAGGAATTTATGGAGTCCACGAACATGAGCGATGTTCAACATGAAAGCGTGATCATTATCGGTGCCGGCCCTGCAGGTTACACTGCTGGCGTTTATGCGGCACGGGCCATGCGCAAGCCGCTCATTCTCGCTGGCTATCAACCGGGCGGTCAGCTGACCATCACCACGGAGGTCGAGAACTGGCCGGGTGAGAAAGAAATTCAGGGTCCGGACCTGATGGTCAAAATGCGCGAACACGCTGAAGCCATGGGCGCGCGCGTCGAAGAAGAACAGGTTGCAAACGTTGACCTGCAGACCCGCCCGTTCAAAGTTGTCACAGACAGCGACCGTCATTTCACCGCAGATGCCATCATCATTGCGACCGGCGCTCAGGCGAAATGGCTCGGCCTGCCGACGGAAGAACGCTTTAAAGGCTTTGGTGTCTCTGCCTGCGCAACATGCGACGGTTTCTTCTATCGTGAGAAAGAGGTCATCGTCATTGGCGGCGGCAACACAGCCGTTGAAGAGGCGCTCTATCTGACGAACTTTGCGTCCAAGGTCACTCTGGTTCACCGCCGCGATTCACTGCGCTGCGAGAAAATCCTCGAAGACCGCTTCATGAAGCACCCGAAGACGGAAGTCATCTGGGACACGGTTCTCGATGAGGTTGTCGGTACAGACATGCCGCTTGGCGTGACAGGTGCGAAACTGAAAAATGTCAAAACGGGTGAAGTCTCTGACATTAATACGCACGGCGTCTTCATTGCCATTGGTCATGCTCCGTCGACTGAGCTGTTCAAGGGCCAGGTCGAAATGCGCGACAGCGGATATATCAACACCAAGCCGGGTACGGTTTCGACCAATATTCCGGGCGTATTCGCGGCTGGCGACGTCACCGACGAACACTATCGTCAGGCCGTAACCGCAGCAGGCATGGGCTGTATGGCAGCGCTGGAAACGGATCGCTACCTGGCGACGCTGGAAGACAGCCTGTCCAACGCAGCCGAGTAATCGACTCAAGTATATGCCCTTTTAGGGGGGCATATACTCCCATCCGACACAAAAACTTCACGTTGTAATGTACCTACATTTCAGAATTGAATGTAGTGAGTGCATTAAATTCAGTTTATAATTACCTTTCTACGAAATAGATTCGGCGTGAAAAAACGACCGTATTCTGGGAAGGGATAACGCAATGAACATGAGGAAAACCCTCGCACTTGGGGCAAGTGCGATTGTATTTGGCGCACTCCATACCACGCCAGTTTTCGCGCAGGACGAGCCTGCAGCAGACGACAACCACCGTTTGCAAACAGTCACCGTCACCTCTACGAAACGCGAAACAACGCTTCAGGACATTCCAGTTGCAGTGTCGGTGGTCGATGCCACTGTCATCGAGCAGGCAGAGATCATTGACCTTGGCGACCTTCAGGCGCTGGTCCCATCCCTGCGTGTCGACACGTTCCAGTCTTCAGCTCAGACCTCATTCCGAATTCGTGGCTTTGGTAATGGCGACAACAATGCGGGCGTTGAGCCATCGGTTGGCGTCTTCATTGATGGCGTTTACCGCTCCCGTTCAGCCGCTTCCATCAGCGATCTTCCAAACCTTGAGCGTGTGGAAGTTCTGCGCGGCCCTCAATCCACCCTGTTCGGCAAAAACGCCTCTGCCGGTGTGATTTCCATCGTCACTCAGGCGCCTCAGTTCCAGCAGGAAGCGAATATCGAAGCCTCCATCGGCAATTATAATCTCTTCCGCCTGGCGGGTGATATTACAGGCCCAATTTCCGACACGGTCGCTTACAGCTTCGCAGCTCACATGAACCAGCGCGATGGCTATGTCGACGATCTGGCGCTTGGCGAAGATCTGAACCAGCGAGATCGCTGGGGCGTGCGCGGCCAGCTCCTCATTGAACCAAATGACGATCTGTCTGTTCGCCTGATTGCCGATTACGACCAGATGGAAGAGCTGTGCTGTGCAACAGCAAACGTCACCAATGGCCCGACAGGCGCAGCCATCTTCGCCCTTGGCGGCGCGCTGATCCCGAACTCACCGTTTGCCGGTGAGTCCTACAGCAACTTCGCGCCGACCAACGACATCGAAAACTATGGTGTGTCTGGTCAGGTGGATTACGATCTCGGCTTTGCCGACTTCACCTCCATCACATCTTATCGCGTGTCTGACTTCGCGCAGAACACCGATGGTGACTTCACAAGCGCTGACCTGATCGGCGAGTTCTACACCGGCACTGAAATCGAAACCTTCACCCAGGAAGTTCGTCTTGCCTCGTCTGGCGGCGAGAATTTCGACTGGATGATTGGCGGCTTCTATTTCGATGAGACGGTCGAGATCGACGCATCCCTGCTCTATGGCGAAGACCTGCGCGGCTATGCCGACATTCTGTCTGGCGGCGGTTATGGTCAGGTTGAAGCGCTTCTGGGCTTCCCGGTTGGCACGACCTTCGGTCAGGCTGGTCAGGGCATGACTGAAGCCTATGGTCAGGACAACCAGTCCTGGTCCATCTTCGGTACAGTTGATGCCTATGTCACAGACAGGCTCACCGTCACAGTTGGCATGAACTACACCTCAGACGAAAAAGACGCGTATGCAGACGCTGTCAGCACGGACATCTTCTCGTCTCTGGACTTTGTCTCCATCGGCAACACGGTCATTTATCAGACCGCGCTGGCTCAGACGCTCGCGCTCTATGGCGTTGACGCAACGAATTCGGCTCAGGTCGCGGCCTTCGCTGGCGCAAACCCAGCCGCCTTCGCGCAAATTCAGGCCGGTTCACAGGCTTATGCCGACGCCAATGACACGAATGAAAATGTGAATGCGCTTCTCGGCCTGCAGGCTCTGCAATTCTTCCCGCCATTCGTTGGCTATCCGAATGTGGTTGAGAATGGCAGCTCCTCAGACGATGCCTTCACTTACTCATTCCGCGCATCTTATGACATGTCCGAAAATGTGAACATTTACGCATCTGTCGCGACGGGCTTCAAAGCAACGTCGTGGAATTTGTCTCGCGACTCCCGCCCGACAAGCGACGACATTCCAGCCCTCGTGAATGCGGGTCTCGGCGTGCCAAACCTCACTGCGGGTACACGCTTTGCCGGTCCTGAGGACTCCACCGTCTATGAAATCGGCCTGAAAGCACAATTCGACAATGTCGCATTCAACGTGGCGCTGTTCGACCAGACCATTGAAGGCTTCCAGTCCAACTCCTTCACGGGCACAGGCTTCGCGCTGACAAACGCAGGCGTACAGTCCACCGAAGGCGTGGAAATGGACGTCACATGGTCTCCATTGGATGGCCTGACGCTGGTCGCAGCGGGTACCTTCCTTGACCCGATCTACGAAGAGTTCGTGAACTCTCCGGTTGGCGACATTTCAGGCGAGCGTCCACAGTCCATTTCTGACACCTATCTGTCTCTGTCTGCGGCGTATGACTTCGTGCTTCCAAATGAATGGTACGCCTTCGTTCGCGGCGACTATCAGTATGAGTCCGATACCAACCTCTCATACTATCCAGACGACAGCGCACAGGAACGCTCCATCAACGTCTTCAACGCATCTGCTGGCTTTGAAACCGAAGGCGGCATCCGCGTTGCTGTATGGGGTCGCAATATCTTTGATGATGAGTTCCTGATTGAAACCTTCCCGTCTGTTGCACAGGAAGGGTCGACCACGGGCTATCCAAACCAGCCGGCAACATACGGCATTACGGTGTCCAAGAGCTTCTAACTGACGCAAAAAACCAAGATATTTCAGGAAGGGCGCGATCATTCGCGCCCTTTTCTGTTGCAAAATCAGCCAAATGTACTCATCAATTTTGCATGGATTGGGATAAACTCAGATCGTTTCACGCCGCCGCGGAAACCGGTAGCTTAACTGCTGCGGGAGAAAGGCTGAAAATCAGCCAGTCGGCGGTATCACGCCAGATTTCAGCCCTTGAGGCCGGGATCGGGGTACCCTTGTTTCAGCGCCATGCACGCGGACTGGTGCTGACCGATGCGGGCATCAAGCTACATGCGGCAACCGCCGAAATGGCGCGCGCCGCCTCCGTCGCCGGCACAATCATCAAGGATGCCAAGGACACGCCACAAGGTGACCTCGTCATCACGGCACCTATCGCCTTCGGCTCCACCTGGCTGATTGACCGACTGCAGAAGTTCACAGACCTCTATCCGCAAATCCATTTGCACCTGTATCTGGATGACCGTGAATACGATCTTCTGAAACTGGAAGCAGAATGCGCGATCCGTCTCTGGGCTGCCGATAAGGCGGACCTCATTCAACGCAAACTCATGTCGGTGAATACCAGCCTCTATGCCTCTCCGGATTATCTGGAAAAGAATGGCATGCCTGAAAAGCCACAGGATCTCGATGATCACCGTATCATCGTATATGGCGAGCAGATTTCACCCATGCACATTGCCAACTGGGCCCAACGTGTGGGCCGGGACGACCTGCCGCCGCGCGCGGCCAGTCTGACCGTAAACAATGTGATCGGCATGGTTCGGGCGGCTGAAGCGGGCCTCGGTGTCGCTGACCTGCCGGACTATATGATCCCGCGCGATTCCAATCTTGTGAAAGTCCTGCCTGAAATGAAGGGGCCTCACTTCGAGCTGTTCTTCATCTATCCAAGCGATCTGCGTAAATCCAACCGTATCGCAGCCTTCCGGGACTTCCTCACTCAGGAGCTGGCAACCTTCCCACAATCTGAAAACTGAACACGGGATGAGCCAGCTATGCGTTTCAGCATATCACGAACCCGCCATTGCGTGTTGTAATCAGGGGTAGTCTCAGTAAATTGAGGATGTGCATGACGTCTCATCATGCTGCCTAATCTCTGATTGGGCGTTTCCTCCCCGAGACACCACTTTACGCCGGGCGCATTTTTTGCTGCCCGGCTTTTCTTTTTTCTGCTCATCGTTCTGAACGCAAAAAAGCCGCGAAGATAACTCCGCGGCTTATACATTTTCTGACTTGGCTCTGGAGCCTCACCCTGCCTTGCGCTGGCAAATCACAAGCAAGAGCGCTGGCGCAGAACGTCTGGAGCCGCAGGCGACAGAGACGCGTTCGAGCAACACAAGTAACGCAGCCCTGAGCCCGACCCATCGCGAAGACGCAGTCGAAGCGGGCGGTCCTATCCTTAAAGGCTGGAACGAAGCATCCAAGCCGTTTTCTGGCTGACCGTCATACGTTGCGTGAACAGGTCGACCGTCACGTCATCGCCAATCTCGCCCGCGATATCGAGGCCTTCTTTCAACGTTGCAGACAGTGTGTCATGGCCCGTTGCGAGGTTCTCAATCATGGATTCAGCATCGGGCTGAGAGTTATCCGGCATGATGGACGCTTTGGACAGAATGGCTTCGGTAGAGCCCGGTGCAAACTCGCCAATAGAACGGATTCGTTCAGCGATCTCATCCAGAGCAGCCCACAGCTCCTGATACTGTTCCATGAACATCTCATGCAGCGCTTTGAAGCGCGGACCAGTGACGTTCCAGTGATACCCGTGGGTTTTGATATAGAGCGCGTATGTATCGCCCAGCACTTTGACCAGTGCGTCATTGAGTTTTGCGCGTTCAGCGGCCGTCAGTGAGCTAGCGTTTTTCATAGGAGATCCCTTCCTTTATTCGATACCCCTAATATATAGGAACGCCAGAAAGAAATAAAATTGATAATAACGATATTATCGATAAATTTTTACAATATCAAAATCGAACTCAAAACAAAAAAGCCCACCAGTGTCTGGCGGGCTTTCTGAAATCGATTGTCTGTCCGAACCTATTTCAGGCTGGCGCAGAAATTCTGAATACGCTTGGTCGCTTCTGTCAGCGCCTCTGTGGACGTTGCATAGGATACGCGGAAAGCAGGGCCCATGCCGAAGGCAGAACCGAAGACCACGGCTACATTACCCTGAGTGAGCAGTTCTGTTGCGAAGATTTCGTCATTCTCGATGAGAACGCCAGACGGGCTTGTCTTGCCGATCGCACCCGCACAGGACGGATACACATAGAACGCACCCTCTGGTGTCGGGCAATGCAGGCCTTCAGCTTTGTTCAGCTCAGCGACGACAAGATCGCGGCGCGTCTTAAACACCTCATTACGCTCTGCCAGAAAGCCCTGAGGGCCGTTCAGAGCCTCAACAGATGCCCATTGAGAGATAGAGCAAGGGTTAGACGTGGTCTGGCTGATCACTTTGCGCATTGCACCGATCAGCTTGTCCGGACCAGCCGCATAACCAATACGCCAGCCTGTCATCGCATAGGCTTTAGAGACACCATTCATGGTCAGCGTGCGGTCATAAAGACCCGGCTCAACCTGAGCGATGGTGAAGTATTCAAACCCATCATAGACAAGGTGCTCATACATATCGTCGGTAAGGATCCAGACCTGCGGGTGGCGCAGAAGAACGTCTGCCAGCGCACGCAGCTCAGCTTTCGTATACGCCGCACCCGTTGGGTTGGAAGGAGAGTTTAGAATCAGCCATTTTGTTTTCGGCGTGATCGCAGCTTCCAGAGCGTCCGGTGTCAGCTTGTAGTTCTGGTTCGCACCACACGCGACAGGCACTGGCGTACCGCCGCACATGATCGCCATTTCCGGGTAAGACACCCAGTAAGGCGCAGGAATGATAACCTCATCGCCCGCATTCAGCGTCGCGAGGAAAGCATTGAAAATGATCGGTTTACCGCCCGGCGCCACTGTCACCTGAGATGAGGTGTAAGTCAGCTCATTATCGCGCTTGAACTTGGCAACAATCGCCTCTTTCAGTTCAGGAATACCGTCCACTGGCGTGTATTTGGTTTTCCCATCCTGAATGGCTTTAATCGCCGCTTCTTTGATATTGTCGGGCGTATCGAAGTCAGGCTCACCCGCGCCAAGGCCAATAACATCAATACCCTGACGTTTGAGTTCCATAGCCTTATTGCTCACGGCAATCGTTGCCGATGGCTGCACTCGATTTACGGCTTCGCTCAATTCCAGGACTGACATAATTTTCGGCTCCCCGTTAAAGTCGGCGGCACTATACTGCCAGAATGACTTTCGCCAATGGGAATGATGCGGGATACGGAATATTCTTTACCACAAAGCTGGTTTTATCCGCCTGACGCGATTTCAAGCATGAACAGACTATAGCCGATGAGCAGGAGAAATCCCGAGATCACGTGCAATCTGGCCTTCCAGACTCCTGAGGCCAGATGACTACCCGAGAACGCCCCCACCCCGAGCGCGATAAAGATCGGAAATGTTTCAAACACTGAAACTGCTCCATTCCGGGATAAATAAAATTTACTCGCAATTGATCGCAATTTCCGTGCCTGTTTTCCACAGATTACAACTTTTATAAGTATACAGCGTCAGGCCGCAGTCAGGCTGGCTTTCGCGCAACCAGAAACACTGCAGCGTTTTTCTTTGGCTGCCATTGATGTACCAGATCGAACCCCTGCTCCGTCATATATCCGATCAGCTCTTCCCGTGAGAAAACACTGATATAGGGCGCTTTTCCGGTGGCACGCGCGATCGGCAACAGGAATTTCCAGAAGCCCATTTCATCAATACAGGCCGTGCTGGAGACGAAGACGCCGCCCGGTTTCAACAGATTGAAGACTTTGGCAATCGCCGCCTGCGGGTCACGCAAAAGGTGCAGAATAGACATGCCCATAACGACATCATATTCGCCGTCACGGTCTTTAAGGTCTGCAAGGTCCGTTCGCACGAACAGGACGTTGCGGATATCTGCGGCAATGGCTTTACGCTCTGCAATGGCGATCATCTCACTGGAGATGTCGGTTGCATCGATATGGCCAACGAACGGCGCATGGGCGATGGCGGTTGAGCCCGTGCCACAGCCAAATTCCAGCACGCGAGACTGAGGCGTAAAATACTCGCGCGTCATCTCCAGCTTCTGTTGATAGGCCGCTTCGTCAGCGACGGGCTTTTGTGAGTATTTTTCTGCGATTTTATCCCAGAAGGTTTCGTCAGATTTGGTCGATGGTGTCATCATGGACCTCGGCGGGTTTTGAAGAATGTGTGTTGTCATGACGAGACAATACCAACGCCCCACCCATACGAAAATTGCGGAAATACGTTGATCTGCTATACATAAAACCATGAACTGGGACGCCGCAGACTTTGACTGGAATCAGGCCCGCGCCTTTCTTGCGACAGCAGAGGAAGGCTCGCTGTCAGCGGCTGCCCGCGCCCTCGGCCAGACCCAGCCCACGCTCAGCCGTCAGGTCAGCGCACTGGAAGACAAGCTCGGCATCACCCTGTTCGAGCGTGGCCCGCGCACGATGAGCCTCACCGCTGCCGGGCTGGAAGTGCTGGACCATGTGCGCGCCATGCATAATGCCGCCACGCGTATGTCGTTATCGGCGTCCGGCCAGTCGCAAGCCATTGCCGGCATGGTGCGCATCACCACCACAGACACGATGGCCTGTTATCATTTGCCACCCATTCTGAAGCTGTTGCGAGAGCGCGCACCGGACATTGAGATAGAGATCCGCACCTCAAACCAGCTGAAAGACCTGATCACACGCGAGGCTGACATCGCCATTCGCCATGCTCGCCCCACAGAGCCCGAACTGATCGCCAAGAAGATCGGCTCCACCACGGCCAATCTCTATGCCTCGCAGGACTATCTCGACAGGGTCGGTCGCCCGCACTCACTGGCAGACCTGCAAAAGCTCGACTTTCTGGGCTTTGAGAAACAGGACACGCTCATCGCGCATTTAAAGCATTACGGGCTTTCGCTCACCCGCTCACACTTCCCGCTAACGGCCGATAATGGCCTTGCCTCCATCGCCATGGCGCGCGCCGGGCTGGGCGTTGGCATTCTCATCGCAGATGACGCCGAGCTTTTCCCCGAACTGGAGCAAATTTGGCCGGATTTCGGCCCTGTCGAGGTCCCGATATGGCTCGTCACCCATCGGGAGCTACACACCAGCAAACGCATACGCCTCGTCTTCGACCTCATCGCAGACCGGCTGGGCGGGCCTTAAGTGTCAGACCTCACGGATCGTCTTATTGTCAGACCGCGCCATATCGAGAAAACGCCCAATCTGAGCCTCAGCAGACGCCTCATCCAGACGCACAAAACAGGTCGGCTGAGATGGGTTCTCGCCCAGTTCATCGCCATAGGCGGCTGAAACCTCTGCCACGAAGTCCGGGCGCAGGCTGCCGGTTGTATCCATCTCGACCACGGTCAGGGCAGACGGTGTCGGCTGTTTCACACACCAGGTATCGCCATCTTCGCTGATCATGAAGCATGTGACCCAGCTGGCGATCGCGATATCGTCGATCTCCGTACCGCCTCCGGAACCGCTCTGGCCGGATGCAGTTTCCGAACCGCCACAAGCCGCCAGCAGTAAACCAGCGGAAAGCGCAACGCCCTGAATGAGTTTTGACATAATGGTATCCCTTTAGTCTGTTAAATGCCTCTTGCTGACATCAACGACTGTCCCCGGATTTTCCGGACATAGCGCACCTGACCGGCCTCCCATTTGTGTCAGCATGCCCTATATCTGTGAGCCCCAAACGCGTGACGCGCGCGGCGAAGCGATATAAACCAAGATCATGGCTCACAATAATTCTGTGCCTGTGGCGCCGCAGGGCGTTGAGGTCATCAAGGACAATCTCACCCGCCTGCCCGGCAAGCCCGGCGTCTACCGCATGTTCGGCGCAGACGGCGAAGTCCTGTATGTGGGCAAGGCGAAGAATCTGAAAAACCGGGTCAGCAATTACGCCAAACTGGGCGGCCATACCCAGCGTATCGCGCTGATGATTTCGCTCACCGCGTCGATGGAATTCGTCGTCACAGAGACAGAAACCGAAGCGCTGTTGCTGGAAGCCAACCTGATCAAGCGGCTCAAACCCCGCTTCAACATCCTTCTGCGCGACGATAAGAGCTTTCCTTACATTCTCATCCGGCGCGACCACCCTGCCCCGCAAATCCTGAAATATCGCGGCGCGAAAAAGCAAAGAGGCGACTATTTCGGCCCGTTCGCCAGCGCAGGCTCGGTTACGCGCACGCTGGATACACTGCAAAAGGCTTTCCTTCTGCGCACCTGTGAGGACACCGTTTTCGAGCAGCGTTCGCGCCCCTGCATGCTGCACCAGATCAAGCGCTGCGCGGCACCCTGTGTCGATCTGATTTCAGAGAAAGACTATTCTGCGCTGGCCGATCAGGCGGCGGACTTCCTGCGCGGCAAGGTGGTCAGCCTGCATGAGGAACTCGCCAGCCAGATGGAGCAGGCCTCTGAAAATCTGGAATTTGAACAGGCCGCCCGCCTGCGCGACCGTATCCGCGCCATTGCCGCCGTGCGCGCCACACAGGATATCAACCCGGAAGGCGTGGAAGAGGCAGATGTGTTCGCCCTCGCCATGGATGGCGGCCAGTCCTGTATGCAGGTCTTCTTCTACCGGTCCGGCCAGAACTGGGGCACAAAGGCCTTCTATCCAAAGCATGAGCGCGACGCGACGCCGGAAGAGATAATGGCGGCCTTTCTGGTGCAATTCTATGATGAACGCCCGCCGCCAAAGCTCATCCTCACCAGTCATGAGCCGGCCCAGAATGAACTGATCGAGGAAGCCCTCGCTCTGCGCTCTGATCGCAAGGTGGAAGTGCGCCGCCCGGTGCGCGGCGGCAAGCGCGAGCTGGTCATGCAGGCCATGAATAATGCGCGTGAGGCGCTCAGCCGGAAACTCGCCGAAACCGCCAGCCAGAGCCGCCTTCTGGAAGAGGTGCGCAAAGTCTTCGACCTGGATGAAACGCCAAAGCGTATTGAGGCGTATGATAACTCGCACATTCAGGGCACGAATGCCGTGGGCGGCATGATTGTCGCTGGCCCGGAAGGGTTTGAGAAGGCGCAGTATCGCAAGTTCAATATCAAGGACAAAGACATCGAGCCGGGCGATGACTATGGCATGATGCGCGAAGTCATGCGGCGCCGCTTCTCTCGGTTGATCAAAGAGGCCGGTCTGGACCTTTCATCCGAACAGGACAAACAAAGCACCACCTCCAATGCGAAGCACCCTACGAGCGACCGCGAAGGCGCAGGTGCTTCAGCGAATGCTGACAATAGCACCGAGCAAACCGATACAAGCAAGCGCGAAGGCGCAGACGGCCCGACGACCGAAGGTCAAGAAAGCGCCGCCGAGCAAGAGAATAAAACAGCCCAGAGCGCAGACAACGCTCCCGGTGATGGTTCAAAGGCATGGATCCCAGCCTCCGCTGGGATCGGCGGAAACTCGGACACCGAAAAAGACAGCACAGACACCACCTCCAATGCGGAGCACCCCACAAGTGACCACGCAGGCGCAGGTGATCCGAACAGCGAAGCTGGAGGAAACATCACCGAGCTGTCTCGTAGAGACAAGCTAAAGAAGTCCCCCAATTATCCCGACCTCGTGCTTATCGATGGGGGCCTCGGCCAGCTCCATGCGGTGATGGAGACGCTTCAGGAACTTGGCCTGTCGCATGAGGATGTGACTTTGGTGTCTATCGCCAAAGGGCCGGACAGGAATGCAGGCCGCGAGAAGTTCTTTCGGCCGGACAAAGCGCCCTTCATGCTGCCGGAAACCGCGCCGGTGCTCTATTATTTGCAGCGTCTGCGAGACGAGGTGCACCGTTGGGCAATTGGCGCGCACCGCACGCGCCGTTCGGCCGATATCCGCAAGAACCCGCTGGACGAGATTGAGGGCATCGGCCCCGCGCGGAAGAAGGCGCTGCTCCACCGGTTTGGCTCGGCCAAGGCGATTGCCCGCGCCAAGCTGTCAGACATCGCCACGGTCGATGGCATTAATCAGGCCATGGCCGAACGGATTTATAGCTATTTCCACGGGAGTTAGGGGGGTGGAGAAAAGCCGACCCCGTTAATCCGTCAATATAGTTAGAAAGCATTGCAATTCTAACAAGAGTACTTCAAAATTAAAAACATAAACTCAAGGTTCTTGATGCCTTGACCGAGCAAGTTTCTTTTTTAGAGGCTTTCGCGAAAAATTTCAGAAAAGCCTACGCGACGGAGAGAGAGCTGACGTGGTTCGCAACGTATTAAATACTTACCGAATTCCATCGCCAACTGATGCTCAAATCCTCCGTTTTTGCAGGAGTTTCCTTTCCGCGCCTGACCGAGAATCAACGGCAAACGTTGTCGTTCAATATTCCCCGTATTTGACCCGAACGTATAAAACCGCTGACGAACTGGAACAAGATAAGGACAAAATCAAAGAGCACCAATCGAGCATTCCTCGAGTTGTATTCAATCTGGAAGAAACTCCACAAAATGGCACTGCTAACTGCACATTTGAGCGCAGTATTACCGACGGGAGCGTGACTATCCCCTCCCAATATGAGGCAGAATTTCATTTCAACGACAAATGCCGCAATGCCCCGCCGGAAATTCCTCACCGGCTAACCGAGGAAATTGCGGATTTCAAACGAACCCTTTTGCCCCATTCGAACGGCGTCACTTCCGGAAATTCTATTCTCGAAAAACACTTTGCAGATCTGTCGTCACTGGTTGTGTCTATCACAGACACGCTGGCCAAATCGCAAGTCGATTTCGATATGCGCCTCAAGGAGCAACAAGAAAAGCTTAGATCTGATGCCCTTGAAAGCGAAGAAAGGCGGGAGAAGGCCCACTCCGAAGCCATTGACGCTCTTAACCAAAAATCACGCCAACTAGAAGAACAGCGAGCAGAACTCGATTTAAGACGGGCTCGTGATGCACGTCGAAAATTACGAGAAGACATCACCAATGATTTAAAACTCAGGCTGACCAAAAAGACCAACAAATGGAGCACTTATGTCTACCGAGGCGGTGTCGTTTTAATATCGTTGTTTCTGGCATTCTCGGGCGTATATTTCGCTAGCAAGGCTCTCGGCCCAATCGCGGCTTTAACGGAAACATCGTCGTCTACCCAGATTGTTTTCGCATATCTTCGGTTTTTTATTTGCACCGGGGCAGCAGCTGTCTTCGGCTTCTACGCCATGAGCTATCTTAAAAAAAATGCCTCAGATGACATGCAGTTTGAACGTGATTTGGAGCGATACGCCCTAGACGTGGATCGTGCCAGTTGGGCGATTGAAACCGTGATGGAATTTAAAGATGAAGAAGACGGCCTAACCGTTCCTGATCTTTGGCTTCAAGGCGCTACAGCAAACCTGTTTCAAAGTGAAACCACGCATTCCGACGAAGATGATAATGCTCTGGACGCTCTCGGTGAACTCCTAAAGAAAGGAGCCAGACTTAAAGTTGGCAATGGTGAGGCTGAGGTAGAAATAAGCTCAGATGCGGCCAAAAAGATAGGACGATCATAGTCCCAAGGTCGGGTCCAGCAAACGCGAAACTCCGTTTCGCTGTAGGGCGGGATTCTTTTCACTAAATTCGCATCTCATGCGAATTCTTCACGCTCAAAGCCCGTCGGAATGGCTCTTTTGAAACGGCGGGTATCGCGCGTTGCGCTCAACACCGCCCTACAGACCAAAAACAATCCAACGTCTGCGCGCCTGCCCCATACTCCCTCGCATGACCGAGGCAAGCGCATATACTCCACCGTCCAGAGCCCCTGCAGACATTGCAGCGCGGCTGGAGGCCTATATTGCGCGCCATGAACGCCTCGCCCGTGACCATGTGGACGACACGAGCGACACGCCGAAAATCCAGCGCGGCTTTATGGACGGGCTGTTCCTCCATATCCGCCGGCTGGAACATCAGATGCGATGCTTCATTCTGTTTCTGGCAGCTGAGCTGATCGCGCGCGGCCTTGTAAAGCCACAGCCGCTAGCCTTGCGCCCGCGCCGCGAAGCAGACCCGGCTGCCCCTTCAGCTGAGATACGCCGTGAAGACCGGCAGCTGCGTCTTGCGCTTTCCGGGCAGGTTCGGCTCAACACATTTTCCATCACCACACCGGTGGTTGAGGGCAAACCGGGGCGTAAACCTCATCGCGGGAAGCGCCCTTACACGCTGATGCCGGATCGTCTTCAGCCCGTAGATGCCCGCCATCTTCTGGCGCGCTATGGCCGCCTCTCCCGTGTGCTATTGCGCGCCGATTTACTGGCCGAGCGCCTCGCAGGCCGCGCACTGACGGTGAAGCTCAGTTCGCCGCTCATCCCTGCGCAGGCAGGGACCTCGTTCCACAGGGTCGATCCAGATTCCCGCCTTCGCGGGAATGAGCGAAACTTGGATAATTCTGTAGGCTTCCCAGCATCCGACCTTACAAGCGACCGCGCTGGCGCAGCTAGCCTGAGCAGCAAAGCGCGAAGAAACGCTGGCGAGCAAAACAATAAACCAAACCCTCTCTATCTCTCCGCCCTTCATTCCTTATTGGCACCGGAGGCGCTCTGGGCCTCTGCCGAGGAGCTGGAGGATGAACGGAGCGACCTCACCTCGCTGCATTTGATGGCGAATGAGGGGCTGTATGCGGCGGGCTTTCCGCCCGGCCCCGACCCGAGGCTGCGCCTGCCGGATTTTGAACGGTGGAAGCCTCCCCGCCCGGGTGTTTGTTTATTGTAATTTTGCTCGCGTGCTTTTGTAGTCTTTTGCTCGGGCCGCACGCTCGTTACCTCGCTGGCCCTGCGCCTGCGCGGTCGCTTGTGTTGGTGATCTGATCTCAGTTTTGGCAATCTACGAGCAACGCGAAGGCGCAGATGCGTCGAGCCTGCGAGACATCAGCATCGAGCACATCAAACAAACAATGCCTGCACATGCGTTTGTAG
>NHBK01000013.1 GCA_002173095.1 Hyphomonadaceae bacterium TMED5
CCGAACGAAAATCGGTATCAAGCTATTGTATTTGTTGAATTTATTGATCGTTCGCGATAGTCCGCGAGAGACGCGGAATCATTCCCACTCAATCGTGCCGGGAGGTTTAGACGTGATGTCATAAACCACGCGGTTGACGCCTTTGACCTCGTTGATGATGCGGGTCGCGACCTTGCCAAGGAAGTCATGTGGGTATGGGTAATAGTCCGCCGTCATGCCATCGGTTGAGGTTACGGCGCGCAGCGCCAATACCGCTTCATAAGTGCGAAGATCGCCCATAACGCCGACAGTGTTTACCGGCAGCAGAACAGAGAAAGCCTGCCAGATCTCGTCATAAAGGCCAGCTTTTTTGATCTCTTCAATATAGATCGCATCGGCTTTGCGAAGCGTATCTGCTTTTTCACGGGTGATCTCACCTGGAATACGAATGGCAAGGCCAGGGCCCGGGAACGGGTGGCGGCCGATAAAGGCTTCCGGTAGACCAAGCTCGCGGCCAAGCGCGCGGACTTCGTCTTTGAACAGCTCACGTAGCGGTTCCACCAGCTGCATATTCATGCGCTCTGGCAAGCCGCCAACATTGTGGTGAGATTTGATGGTGACAGACGGGCCACCAAGTGCGGAAACGCTCTCAATCACATCTGGGTAAAGCGTGCCCTGTGCGAGGAAGTCAGCGCCGCCGACCTTTTTGGCTTCTTCTTCGAAGACGTCGATGAAGAGACCGCCAATGATCTTACGCTTGCGTTCCGGATCAGACACGCCGTCCAGCTTGCCGAGGAACAGCTCTGAGGCGTCCACATCGACCAGCGGGATGTTGTAGTGATCACGGAAGAGGTTCACGACCTGCTCGGACTCGCCTAGGCGCATCAGGCCGTGGTCGACATATACACAGGTCAGCTGGTCACCAATGGCTTCATGGATAAGAACAGCGGCAACAGAGGAATCCACGCCGCCGGACAGGCCGCAAATGACTTTCTTATCGCCAACCTGTGCACGGATTTTTTCAATCGCTTCGGCGCGATAGGCGGCCATAGACCAGTCGCCCTTAAAGCCCGCGACATTGTGAGTGAAGTTGCGCAGCAGTTGGCGGCCATGAATGGTGTGAACGACTTCCGGGTGGAATTGCGTGCCGTAAAAGCCGCGCTCCGGATCAGAGATAACTGCGAATGGCGCGCCCGGTGACCGGGCAACGACGCCAAAGCCAGGCGCCATATTGGCAACGTGGTCGCCATGGCTCATCCAGACTTCTTCTTTATCGCCGCCGACGAACATGTCTTCGAATAGCGGGTCATCTGAGACTTTTTCGATAAAGGCACGGCCAAATTCGCGGCTGGTGCCGCCTTCAATCGTGCCGCCCAGCATGTGCATCATGGCCTGTTGGCCATAGCAGATACCGAACACGGGAATGCCAAGTTCAAAGACTTTTGCATCTGGTAGCGGTGCATCTTCCCAATACACGCTGGATGGTCCGCCCGAGAGGATGATCGCCTTCGGGGCATAGCTTTCGAGGAAAGCTGCATCCACTTTGTTGTAAGGGTGGATCTCACAATAGACGCCGCTTTCGCGGACACGTCGAGCGATCAGCTGAGTGACCTGTGAGCCAAAATCGATGATGAGAAGATGTTCGTGTGCCGTCATGGCGCTCTATAGACAGGAATCGAGCCGAATTTCAATTCCCGCCAGCCAGAAATGCACCATTCCTTATAGGCTGAGGTGGTCTGGCCGGGTGTCGAATGCTGCTGTTTGGTCAAACCTCGTCTGGCAATTCGTTAAAAATTTTAACGTGGGCAGAAAGCGGGCCTTTGGCGCTTGTGGATAAGTTCGCAAAAAACGAATGCGAGACCAGAATGTCCATCACAGCTTTGACGTCCTATGCGACGACCCTTCGTCAGGTGACGCCTTCATCTGTTGCCACGCGTGATACACAGCGCGCTGAAGCCAAAACGGGTAATGGCCCGACAGATAATGTCGTCACGACAAAGCTGACTGAAGCGGTTTCATCAGATCAGTTAAAAACGCTGAACAATCTGCGCGCCGTTAAAGAAAAGCTGTCGTCTGAGCTTTCGTCATTCGAAAACCGTTTCGCTGAATTTGAGCCGGGCGAGTCTCTGCAAGCGGATGCCGATGAAATGGCCGATATCGGCAAGGGCGTCTACCGGGTAGCCAGACGCCTTGAGAGAATTCAGGCCCGCATTGATGGGCTGCTTAAAGGGGCTGATCCTGACGATGCTGATGGCATTGCGAAGGGCCGCGGCGGCAAGCGCTATGATGAGAAAACCCTGAGCACGGACGTCAGTATCGCACAGCGCGCCTATTCGGTTGTCACGAACGTTCTGGACCGATTTGCGTCAATTAAGTCGGAAGCCACCGAACAGGGGGATACCGAGGTTCTGAAATCACGTGCGATGAAATTAGCAGACACGCACGGTAAACGCGTGGAAAACTGGCTGAAACACATGTCGTCCGATTTTCAGGCCGCAGCAGCCAGCAAACAGAAAGTGTCCATTACGGTCTGAGCTTAATACTCAGCGTTCAACGTGACCGTTCCTAAAACGAAATCGCCTTGTTCGGCATAGGTCGGAACCAGAAAGTTGGCGTGGATACGCGCTTGCAGGGTTCCATTTGCAAGGCAGGCAACTTCGACTGTCGGGTTCGCCCGGCCCAATACGAATATGGCTGCGCCATACGCATTAGCACCAACAATGCTTGCGACCCCATAGGAATGATCTTCTGTAAACAGGAGCCGTCCGCCAGAATTGGTTGCCGGGTCGACATCAGCGCTGAAATAAAGCGGTAGCTCCGCCTCACATGTGATGTCGATCAAGGCGATGGCGCTTTCGTCGACCTGACAACCGGTCACGTCTGCGAGTGGTTCAAGGTCTGCGTTCACGCCTGACCCGGCAGCACCTGAAAAGCTTGCATTATAGAGGCAGAAATGGTCAGGATCATTGCCACGAGGCGATCGTACGGCGATGTTGAATTCCTGTGCGACAGCCATGGAGACCGCCTCATCCGGGGCTGAAATGGTTGCATTCACTTCAACCGTCGTCGCGTCCTGCGCAGTGCCTGTGCCGCATGCCATGAGTGCGGCGATTACGACGCCTGCTAAAAAATGGCTTCTCAATTCACCCTCCATTGAATGCCCAATACGCGACTCTACGAGTGAGCCGCGACTTTTCGGACATTTGGATGGGCGGTCTTATTTTGCCTTTTCGAGAACAGCGAAAAAGAAGCCGTCCGTCCCGGCTTTGCGCGGGGTCAGGCGAACAGCGCCGCCCGGAATCTGATTGCGGCGAACAATGTCTGCGCCTGTATCGGTCAGCTGGCCGGACTCGATTGCGCTTTGGGCTGCATCAAGTTGTTTGAACGCCGAATTGCGCTCCAGGAATGCGTTGACTTGATCCTCGTCTTCTTCGGCGAGGAAAGAACAGGTCGCATAAAGCAGGCGCCCGCCTGGCTTCACATATTCTGAAGCCTTGTCGAGGATCATGGATTGTTCCTCATTGCGTTTGGCGAGTGCGGATTCTTTCAGACGCCATTTGGTGTCCGGTTTGCGTCGCCATGTGCCCGTGCCGGTGCAAGGCGCATCGACAAACACAAGGTCCATTTTGCCGATAAGTGCCTCAAGGCTTTCAGGTTCTTTCGGGTGGCAAAGCTGGACATTGTGAGCACCTGAGCGTTTGAGGCGCGGGATCAGTGCCGACAGGCGTCGCCCGTCAATATCATAGGCGAAGACCTGTCCTTTGCCTTCGAGCATTGCCGCCAGCGCAAGTGTCTTGCCGCCACCGCCTGCGCAATAGTCCAGAACATTGTCGCCCGGTTTTACATTGCCTGCCGCAGCCGCGATTTGTGAGCCGGCATCCTGAACTTCAACCCAGCCTTTTGAATAGGCCGGTATCGTCTGAAGGCTGGTTTCCCGCTCTGAAGGGTCAGGCGCTGGAATGTGATAGGCATTGATCAGAAGGTCTGAGGCTTTGCCGTTTGCTGTTTTCACGGCCTTACCGGCTTTTTCGGCATCGGCTTTGAGCGTGTTGATGCGCAGATCGACTGATGCGCGCACCGACATAGCCTGCGCTTCAATCACGGTGTCTTCGCCAAACACCCGTTCCATGTGTGGGGTCAGCCATTCCGGATAGTCGCCGCGCACATGCAGCGGAGCCGATGGATCTGGTGCCAGAAGCAGGCCTTCGCGCTCCTCGCCAGTCAGAGGTGCCGGTGCATGCTCGTCTTTAAGCGCGGTCTCAATCGTTTTGAGATCCCAGTCCCAGACATGGCGTAGCGCACCCAGAATAAGGACACGCGGCGCTTCGGATTGCATGGCATATGCGAGAGAATTTCGATGGCGGAGCGCATCCAGCACAAGGCCTGAAACCCATGCCCGGTCCTTCGCGCCAGCATAACGTGCACGTTTACCCCAATCGCGCATGGCAGACTTTACTGGCTGGTGCCGGTTCATCACGTCATCAAGGACCTGAATTGCAGCATCGATGCGGCCGCCATTTTTCATCTGGGTATCTCTCTTTGTTTAAGGCGGCACGCTTAGCGCCGAGACCGCGCCAAATCAATCCAAACCGCCTCAGACCCCGCGATTTCATGGGGTCTAGCTGTCCATTTCGCGGACAAACTGGTGCAGGAGCCGCTTGTTATGGTTCTAGGGGTGTGGTCCCCTTTGAAAAAAGATAGGGGAAGAAATGCAGTTCAAACTGGCTGAGGGTATGCGCGAGGCAGGGCGTTCTGACTGGAAACAGCTGGGCGATATTCTGGGCGAGGCCTTCGCCGAAGACCCGATCAATGACTGGATTTTCGAAAACCCGCGCGCAATCACCTCGCTGTTTCGGATCATGGCAGACGATATTTATACGCGGCAGGGCTTTTGCCATTTGATTGGCGACGACGCCGCGGCCATGTGGTTGCCAATGGGCGTAACGCCTGACCTTTCCAGAATGGGGCTTTTGCGTCTCGTTGCGTCTCAAATGCGTTGGGGCGCCAAAGGTGCGCTCAAACGTGGCATGGGTGCAGGCGCAGCAATGGAAGCTCATCACCCGGAAACGCCACATTTGTATCTCTTTGCGATTGGCACCCGAAATGCGGCACGCGGAAAAGGTTTGGGTAAAGCTCTGCTTCGTCCGGTTCTTGAGATAGCAGACCGTGAGGGATGGCCAATTTATCTGGAGAATTCCAATCCGGTGAATTCAGGGTTTTATCGGGCCAATGGATTTGAGCAGATGGGCGAGCCTTTTCCGGTCGGTGAAGGATCGCCGGTTATGGAGCCCATGTGGCGGGCGCCAGCGCAAATTCGCAAGGTTTCAGCGATATGAGCATGCTCGTTTAAACGGCGAGGGCTGATTAATTCGCTGGAGACAAGTTCGTATTGCTCAGAGCGCGTCGCTCTGTCTTATTGATTTCGGTCAATTTGCGGCGCAGTACAGTGAGATATGATCTGAACTGGCACCTGTTTTGGACTCTCGTGAAACTGAAACTCTCATCACTCATGTGCTGAGGGGACAATATACGCCGCAGGAAAAGGCGGAATTTGATACCCGTCTGGAAACCGACGCAGAATTTCGTGCGCTTGTTGAAGAAATGACTGAATGGCTGAAGCCGGCTGATGCATCTGAGGATGAATTGGGGCCATCGCCCAGTCTTTTGTCAGATTTGCTTTCAAAGCTCGATGATGAGCCTAAAGAAGGCTGATCATTCCATAAACAGACCGACCTGAGCTGTTTCAAAGGGCAGGGTGTCTCGCAGCATCTTCAGACCGCGTCGTATCCAGCTTTTGATCGTATTGATGGAAATCGACATTTCATCGGCTATCTCCCGAACCGTTTTTCCGAGGAGGAAGCGGCTGTGAATGACGAACGCCATTCGGCTTGGTAGTCGGTGGAGTTCAGCTTCCAGAATGCGGCGGATTTGCGAGCGGTCTGTTTCGACATCCGGGCGTTCGGCTGTATCTGGAATTGTCTCGCAAATGTCTTCGCATGCGGCATGGCGTTGCTGGCGACGCCATTCGTCGATTGCGTGATTGCGCATAATCACCATCATCCAGGTCAGGGCGCGACCTTTTTCATCGTCGAAATGGTGCGCTTTCCTCCAGATGGCCAAATACCCTTTCTGAAGAACATCCTGTGCGAGATCGTCATCCTTTACGATGCGGCGGGTCAGTCGGTACAGAAGTCCGGACGTCAGATTGTATAGTTTGATGAAGGCATGCTTCTCACGATTGGCGCATTGAGTGAGCGCCTCGGACAGTTCGAAATCTTCTACGTTCATATTCCCTCACCCTCAAAATCGCTGTCCCGTCCCTACACATATATTGAGCTAGCCTGACTGGGTTTGATTCCCAGTGGTTTGTGGAAAAACTGTAAGGTGAGGCAGCACATTTTTCGCACACGATTGATTTGGTAAGAAAATTTTTTCCGATTCTTTGCACCCTTTTGCTCAGATCGGCTCGTAGCTCCCGTGATCCGACCCTTTGGATCGTTCGTTTTGAACAACGACAGGAGCTATCTTTATGACACCCAAATTGAAACTTTCTCTCACAGGCAAGACCGCTCTGGCAGGCCTTTTCTTTGCGCTTTTACCAGCGCAGGCAGCTATGGCGCAGGTCGTAACCGGTGTGGGTGCAACTGCGTCTCCTGACGCTGCTGTTGCCGTTGGAGATGGGGCGAGCGCAGATGGTGATGGTGCTGTAGCGATTGGCGATGATGCTTCGGCGACCGGTCCTGACGCGACGGTTGTCGGTACCGATTCAACTGCGGACGGCCCATCGACAACGGTATTTGGCGGTGAATCTACGGCGACCGGTCCGGGCGCTACTGCAATTGGCTGGCAGGCTATGGCGACCGCTGAACGCGCAACGGCTATTGGTCATCTTGCAACGGCACAGGGCGTCCGCTCTACCGCTGTTGGCGAGAATGCAGATGCGCGTACCGATTTCTCTACAGCGATCGGCAATGAAAGCATTGCAGCCGGAACAGATGCTCTGGCGGTGGGCGATACCTCACGCGCATCTGGCAATTCAACTACATCTCTCGGCGGTGAATCCTTCTCACAAGGTCCTGGTGCGACCGCGCTGGGCTGGCGCTCCCGCGCACTCGGTGAGCGCGCTACCGCAGTAGGCCATCTGGCATCGGCGACCGGTGAGCGTGCATTGGCGGTCGGCGAGAACGCAACGGCGCGTTCGGATTTTGCAACCGCGATAGGTAATGAGTCTGTAGCGGATGGCATTGATGCGCTGGCGCTTGGTGATAATGCGCACGCGATTGGAAACTCAACATCTGCTCTCGGCGGTGAGGCCGTTGCGACCGGTCCGGGTGCGTCTGCGTTTGGCTGGCGTTCGCGCGCCGTCGCTGAACGTGCCACAGCTGTCGGTCACCTCGCGACTGCGCAAGGCGTTCGTTCGGTCGCTGTCGGTGAAAACGCGAATGCGCGATCAGATTTCTCGACTGCGATTGGTAATGAGTCCGTTGCAGATGGCGTGGACGCAATGGCCGTCGGTGACAGTGCTCGCGCAATCGGCAATTCTACATCCGCAGTTGGCGGTGAGAGCATTGCGACTGGACCGGGTGCATCTGCGTTTGGCTGGCAGTCCGTTGCCGGTGCAGAACGCGCGACTGCGCTGGGCCACCTTGCGACTGCACAGGGTATCCGCTCCGTTGCTATTGGTGAAAACGCTGATGCTCAGACGGATTTCTCCACCGCGATCGGTAATGAAAGCACCGCGAATGGCGTAGATGCGCTCGCAATTGGTGATTCCACATCTGCATCGGGCAATTCCACCACGGCTGTTGGCGGTGAAAGCATTGCGACGGGCCTAGGTGCGACCGCCTATGGCTGGCAATCTGTAGCGGGCGCGGAACGTGCGACTGCGCTTGGTCATCTTGCTGCTGCAACCGGTGTCCGGTCTGTGGCTGTCGGTGAAGCGGCGATGGCGTCTGGCATGAATGCGATTGCCGTCGGCAATGAAGCAAGCGCCAGCTATGATAACTCTGTTGCAATCGGCAATGGCGCGACGACGACACGTGATGATCAGGTCGCGATTGGCGGCGATGATAGCACCTACACGATGTCCGGCATCAATTCGACGGCAAGCACATCTGCACAGTCAGGTCCGATTGGCCTCGTTACAACAGACCAGAATGGTAATCTCGCAGCCGATTACACTTTCTCGGACTCGTTGACAGCGAATGCAGGTGCCATTGCTTCAAACACCAATCTAATTTCGCTCAACTCAGATCTCATCGCAGAAAACTCTGAGCTGATCCGCGATAATCAGGCAGGCATTGCCGCGGCTATGGCGCTCGACATGCCTTATATTCCGGTAGGCCGTACATTCGGTCTGTCCGGTGGTTTCGGTTTCTACGGAGATGAAAGTGCATTCTCTGCCGCGGGTGCGTACCGTGTCAGCGATCACTGGCAGTTCAATGCTGGTGTTGCAACGGGCATCGACCGGGGTGAAACCGGTGGTCGGGTTGGCTTCTCAGCCAGCTGGTAAGTCTGCAGTCAGATAGCTCTGAGGAAGGCCGTATCTTTGGGTACGGCCTTTTTCATTTCTTCCCTGAACCACGAGTTCAGTGCGCATTCATGAGGCGTGCGTCATGCACTCCGTTCGATGTGCGATCAGCTGAAAGGTCGCGGGGAACTTTCTCCGCAAACGGACGTAATAGCTCTCAGGACAGGCTGGAGGGACAGAATGTGTAATCACGCCAGAGTAACAGGCAGATGCGAATGCGGTGCCATTGAGTGGACCGCACCTATGACAGATGCCTCAGCGGCGTGTGATTGTCATATCTGTGCAGAGACGAGCCCTGAATGGGCAAGCTGCGAGACGAATGACTTCGATATCGTGAAAGTTTCGGCCCCGGTTGTTGGCCACCAGGCTGGTCCGTTTTCACCACGACACTATCACTGTGGAAGCTGCAATTCGCCTGTATGGACATGGACGGCTGACACCAAACGTCGCCGCGAAGGTCTGGCCGGTATGTCGGACTATGAAAATCCGATCCTGAACTGGAATGTACGTCTGGCTACAGATGAAGAAGGCGCGCCTGTGCGGCGCGCCTCCACTGAAACGATCGCTGCCTGATCAGGCTTTAACTGCGAGGCAAAGAGTAATTCGGCGCCTCGCGGGTCATGGTCACGTCATGGACGTGGCTTTCACGAAGGCCTGCGCCGGTAATCTGCACAAATTTCGCTTTTTCATGCATTTCGGTGATCGTCTTTGCGCCGACATAGCCCATCGCTGCGCGAAGGCCGCCAACGAACTGGTGCAGGATCGGGCCGATTGGCCCTTTAAACGGAACCTGACCTTCAATGCCTTCCGGAACGAGCTTTTCCTGAGAAACCTCTTTCTGGAAATAGCGGTCAGCTGACCCGCGCGCCATAGCGCCGAGCGATCCCATACCGCGATACGCTTTGTAGGACCGGCCCTGATAGAGGAAGACCTCTCCAGGCGCTTCTTCTGTGCCTGCAAATGCAGAGCCCATCATTGCTGTAGAGGCACCTGCTGCAATGGCTTTCGCAAAGTCACCAGAGAATTTGATGCCGCCATCTGCAATGATTGGCGTTCCAGAGTCCTTCGCCGCGCGTGCGGCTTCAGAAATCGCAGTCAGCTGAGGCACACCAACACCGGCAACGATGCGCGTTGTACAGATAGAGCCCGGGCCAATGCCCACTTTGATAGCGTCGGCGCCCGCATCAATCAGGGCGCGCGTACCGTCAAAGGTTGCGACATTGCCAGCGATAACCTGAACGCGGTTGGAGATGCGCTTCACGCGAGACACAGCATCCAGAACGGATTGGGAATGGCCGTGCGCGGTGTCGATCACGAGCACGTCCACGCCTGCTTCGAGAAGGCGTTCTGAACGTTCATAGCCGGCATCACCCACGGTAGAGGCTGCGGCGACAAGCAGTCGGCCTTTATCGTCTTTTGCCGCGTTCGGGTTTGCGACGGCCTTTTCCATATCCTTCACGGTGAGCAGGCCAACGCAGTGGTCATTACTGTCCACAACAACAAGGCGCTCGATTTTGTGCTCATGGAGGAGACGACGGGCTTCTTCCTCGGAAACGCCCTCGCGGCATGTAATGACGTTTTTCGTCATCAGCGCAGATACAGGCTGGTCGAGGTTCTCGGCAAAGCGAACATCACGATTGGTGATAATGCCGACGACTTTTCCCGGTTTGGAGCTGTCTTCCATTTCGACAACTGGGTAGCCGGAGAAGCCGGTTTTTTCTTTCAGCTTTTTCAGGTCGCGCAGTGTGGTTTGCGGCGTCACCGTAGCCGGGTTGATGACAACACCGCTTTCGAACTTCTTGACTTGGCGGACCTGCTTGGCCTGCTCTTTCATGGTCAGATTGCGATGAAGCACGCCAATGCCGCCAGCCTGTGCCATCGCAATGGCAAGTTTGGCTTCGGTCACTGTGTCCATCGCAGAAGAAGCGAGCGGGATGTTGATTGAAATTGTGTTGGTCAGGCGCGAGCGGACGTCAGTCTGAGCCGGCATGACTTCAGACGGACCGGGCTCGAGAAGCACATCATCGAAAGTGAAAGCGGAGCGAATCTGCATGGGGTCTGCATCCTTTTTGGCCTAATAAGAGGATGCGACCCGTCGGGCAAGTGGAAATTTCTGAAATCGGGCCGATTTGGCGGAAGCTTATTCGTCCAGTTCGGCAGCGCATTCCAGCAATTGCAATGTCATGGGCAGCGCCGTCATCTGCTCATTCGCGGGTAGGGTGGAAATCGCGTCGATCGGATCAGACGCCCCATCGCGAATGGCGTCAGCAATATTGGTGATCACGCCAGCGGGCATGCTCTGTTCCATTTTACTGTACAGACAATCGCAATACGCCTGGTTCACACGCTCATCCGTGTCGATGCAGGACTGAACGATGACCTGCTCATCCGTTTTAGAGCAGCCTGTAATGAAGGCGGTGACACTAAGAGCAAGAATAAGCGCTGACTTTTTCATCGGTCTTACAGTTCCATCATCTGATTTAAGCGTGTGACGCTTCGGATTTTACGCCTTCTCTCAGCCAGAGATAAAGCGGCAATGCAAGCGACCATCCCACAAGGAAGTTGGCAGGGATAACAACCCACCATCGGGTGATGCCAAGCATGCGGGCATCGGTGAAGGACCAGACCAGAAAAACCACGGATGAAATCAATACATCTGCTGTGAAGGCGGAGGCGGCCCCATTTGGGAAAATCGCTCCTATGAAAAGTGGAAGATTGACCCCGTGGGAGGCGAACCATGAGCCGAAGCCAAGCCATGGAATGATCGCGCCGATAATCGCGAGTATCAGATAAAAGGTGCGCATAGTGTCTCCCCCATAAAAAAAGCCCCTGCGCTGGCAGGGGCTTTGATGCGTTGATTACTCGTCGGCGGCGGTGTCGTCGCCGGTAAGCTGTTCCATCAGATATGTGATCTCCAGAGACGATCTGCGGGCAGCTTCCTGCAGGTTCGCAGCGGCTGAATGCCCGCCATCGATATTCTCATAATAGTAGAATGGCAGCTCGGCCTGTTCGAACAAATACGCCATCTTCCGCGCATGGCCCGGATGCACGCGGTCATCCTTCGTCGAGGTCAGGAAGAATGGGGTCGGGTAATCGGCTTCCGGGTCGAAATTATGGTATGGCGACATCTGCACCAGCCATTCACGCTCTTCCGGAACTTCAGGTGAGCCGTATTCGCCAACCCAGGATGCGCCCGCAAGCAGCATGTGATAGCGCAGCATATCCAGAAGTGGCACCTGAACGACGACGGCGTTCCAGAGGTCCGGACGCTGGTTCAGCATGACGCCCATCAAAAGGCCGCCATTTGACCCGCCCTGAATGCCCAGATGGTCCGGGCTGGTAATGCCGCGTTCGATCAGATCTTCGCCGACTGAGATAAAGTCATCATAAATGATCTGGCGATTGGTCTTCAGGCCAGCCTGGTGCCAGTCCGGCCCAAACTCACCGCCGCCGCGAATATTGGCCAACACATATGCGCCGCCTTGTTCCAGCCACATGCGACCGCGCAAGCCGGAATAAGAAGGGGTCATGGAGACCTGAAAGCCGCCATATGCATAGAGCAGGGTCGGTGTGGAGCCATCCATTGGGATGTCTTCACGGTGAACCACGAAGTACGGGACCATAGTGCCATCGGTCGATTCAGCTTCAAACTGTTCAACGACAAGGCCATCTGCATCAAACCATTCTGGCAGGCTTTTAAGGTCTGAAATCTCACCGGTGGTGGTATTGAATGACATCAGCGTGTCAGGCGTCAGAAAGCCCTCATAATTGATGAAGACTGTGTCCTCTTGCAGGCTGGCAAAGGTGATACCGAGTGAGCCGTTCTCTGGCAGGTCGAGCGGGCTGGTCGCCCATTCGCCAGTGAAGTTGTCTGGAATGGCCTGCAGGATCTGACCAGCAACATTGTCTGTGATGGAAATCAGCACGGCTTCCTTAGCCAGAGCGACAGATGAGATTGCCTGGCGCTCATTTGGCGCGAACACTTCCCAGACATAACCAAGCTCGCCTGTTTCCAGCATGGCCGCATTTACAGCGACAAGGCTGCCGGATGCGAAGGAAAGCTCTTCACCTTCGTGCTCAACCACCCAGTCTTCTTCCAGCGTAATGAACACCAGATCCCACTGCGTGCCGACAATGGAAGATTTTTCAGGCAGCGGCATTTCCACTGCTTCAGTTCCGCCATTCGGGAAGGAGTAGTATTTCCGGGTGAAGAAGGTATCGGCGCGGACGACCATTTCCATTTCTTCGCCGCCAGCCATTTCCAGCGTGCTCGGCCACACGCCTACATCGCTGGCCTCGCCGGTGAAGATGGTTTCAGCCTCTTCGAGTGGCGTGCCACGAGTCCATCGGCGTACTTCTGACGGATAGCCGGATTCTGTCAGCGTTGAGCCATCAGCGCCCCAGTCCGTGCCAATCAGCAGCGTGTCATAATCAACCCATGCGGTGCCAGCTTTCGCTTCTGGCACGTAAAAGCCGTCTTCGACCCAGCTTGCGCTGTTCAGGTCGAATTCGCGCATTTCCGCAGCATCTTTGCCGCCATTGGAAAGGGAAACGAGACATGCCCAGCGCTCATCGCCCGGCGCGCTATAGCAATCTGCACCTTTATAAACCCAGTTGGCTTCTTCTTCGGCGGACAGCGCATCAAAGTCGACAATGGTTTCCCATTCCGGCGCATCGCTCGCATAGCTTTCTAGTGATGTGCGGCGCCAGAGCCCACGAACATTGGTGGCGTCCTGCCAGAAATTATACACCTGTCCGTCGCGTACTGAACCGTATGGAATACGGTCAGATGAGTTGACGACTTCCAGCGCTGCGGCTTCCAGTTCTGCGTAAGCTGGGTTCGATTGAAGGTGTTCCAGTGTGCGGGCATTCTGTGCGCGAACCCATTCCAGAGCGCGCTCGCCTTCGACCTCTTCAAGCCACAGGTTTGGATCTTCCCGGTCCGGGCTGACCGTCAGGCTGACTTCGCTCGTTTCAGCTTCAGTTTCTGGTTCGGAAGTCACAGTGTCTCCTTCGGAGCAGCCTGCCAATGTGAGCAAGGCGCAAATAGCGATCAGGCTGGATGATGTTTTTTTCATAGAGGCCCCTATTCAATTGAGGGCAAGTTTTCATAGCTGCGACCCGAATTTCAAGCGTAATCGACAGGATTTAGAAAATTTGCCCTCCCAGAAAGGCAATGGGCAGTGAAATTACGCGCGCTTTTCCAGTGTCGCGAAATTCATTCGTTTCACTCGGGTATCAAACCGTGAAAATCTTGAGTGATTTTCTGGTAACGTATCTGCATTCAGGCGCGCCAAGGGTGGAGCTTTCAACGTGTCATTGCAGACACACTGCTTCAGATATTGACGTGAATTATGGAATCCGGTGAAGGACGCTGTGCAGTTGCGTGCAGATAGCTCTACGCAATTCTCCAAATGGTTGTTAGATAAACAGTCGTGACGGGCCTGAGATGCGATGTTAAACGCGCGATCCGGCCTCGTCGGGGACCAAATGTATCTGGGTGGCAGTAGAATGCGCGTGTTTCATATGAATGGCTGCGGAAATCGGTTTGCGGTTTTTGATGGCCGCAAGTCGCCCTGGCGCAAATCAGCTGACGAAATCCGTCATGTCGCCAATCCGCAGGACGGAAAAGGCTTTGATCAGATCATTGGTCTGGAATCTTCCATGCGCGGCGATGTGTTCATGCGCATCTGGAATGCTGACGGGTCTGAGGTTGCGGCCTGCGGAAACGCGTCTCGCTGTGTAGGCTGGTTGATCCAGCGTGAAACCGGCCAGTCCGAAATCAAGATTGAAACTGAAGCAGGACTTCTGAAATCTTCGGCTGGCGCAGGCGACGCCATCACGGTGGATATGGGCTCTCCGCTTCTCACCTGGGAGCATATTCCACTCGCGGAAAAAATGGATACGCGCTTCGTCGATCTGAAAATCGGCCCGGTCGACAAGCCGGTTCTGTCTACGCCATCCTGCGTGAATATGGGTAATCCACATGCCGTCTTCTTTGTGGATGACGTGAGCGCATATGACATTCCGGCCGTTGGCCCGCTTGTCGAATGGCACCCAATGTTCCCTGAAGGGGTGAATGTTGGCTTTGCGCAGGTCATCGATAAAGAAACCATTCGTCTTCGCGTCTGGGAGCGCGGCGCGGGTCTGACCCTCGCATGCGGCACAGGCGCGTGCGCAGCGGCTGTCGCATCGGCTCGTCTTGGTCGGACGGGGCGCAAAGTGAAGATGATTTTGGACGGTGGTGAGCTCGTCATAAACTGGCGCGATACCGACGATCATGTGCTCATGACAGGGCCAGTTGAGCTGGAAGCTGAGCTGGAGATTGCGGGCTAACCGCGGATCTGACTTGATTGCAGGGCTTATCGGCGTCATTTACCCGGAATGACGGATCGCGCGAAATCCACAGACACACTGAAGTTCATCACTCATGGCTGCCGGTTAAACAGCTATGAGACTGAAGTCATGCGCGATCATGCAGAGAGCGCGGGCCTTTCAGACGCAGTGTTTATCAATACTTGCGCGGTAACGGCTGAGGCGGTACGACAGGCGCGCCAGTCCATTCGCCGTGCAAGACGGGACAATCCGGATGCGCCTATCATTGTGACAGGCTGCGCCGCGCAGATTGACCCGAAACAATTTTCAGACATGCCAGAAGTTACCCGCGTGATCGGCAATGCCGAGAAAATGAAGGCAGAGACATTCAGCGCGCCCAATCTGTTTGAGGGCAGCGAGAAAGTTCTCGTCGACGACATTATGACCGTGCGCGAAACCGCCGGACATTTGGTGGATGGTCTTGATGGCAGGGCGCGTGCCTTTGTGAATGTCCAGAATGGCTGTGACCATCGCTGCACTTTCTGCATCATTCCTTATGGCCGCGGCAATTCACGCTCCGTGCCGGCGGGTGAAGTGGTCGATCAGGTCCGACGCCTTGTTGAGCGTGGCCATAAAGAAGTGGTTCTGACGGGTGTGGATCTGACCAGCTGGGGTGGTGACCTGCCGGGTACGCCGCCATTGGGTAATCTCGTTGCGCGCATTCTTAAGCTCGTGCCGGATTTGCCGCTCCTTAGGCTTTCATCGGTCGATGCCATTGAGATGGATGATGCGCTGTTTGAGATCGCGGTCAGCGAGCCACGCTTTGCGCCTTATCTGCATATTTCTCTGCAGCATGGCGATTCCATGATTTTGAAGCGTATGAAACGACGCCATTCGCGCGAAGATGCGATTGAGCTGACCTCGCGGCTGAAAGCGGCGCGCCCGGAAATGGCTTTCGGTGCGGATCTGATCGCAGGTTTTCCAACCGAAACGGATGAGATGTTTGAAAACCTCGTCAGCGTGATCGAGGCCTGCCAGCTCTCATTTGTGCATGTCTTTCCATTCAGTGCGCGCGAGGGGACGCCGGCGGCGAAAATGCCTCAGCTTGACCGGCGGCTTGTGAAAGAGCGCGCGGCGCGCTTGCGCGAAGCCGCCGATATGGCACTTGAGCGGCATTTGGCGGCCCATCAGGGTAAAACTCACCGTGTTCTTATCGAAGCAAACGGGCAGGGACGCCTTGCTGACTTTACCCAGGTGCGCGATCTGCCAAGTCAGCTTCCACATGGACAGTTTGCAGATTTCCTCGTTACGGGGCACAGAGATGGCGGTTTAACAGGAGAAGTTCTTTGATCCTCTGGTTCGGCAAAAAGAAAAAGAAGCAGGAAGCTGAAGCGGCCGCAGAGGCCGAAAAGGATGCTCTGAAAGCGCAACTGGAAGACAGTGCTGCCTTTCAGGAGGCGACCGGCGAAGAAGAGCTTGCCGAGAAGATCGAAGAGACGATTGAAAAAATCGAAGATGAGGGCGTTGAAGCCTTTGATGTTCCGATTCAGGCTATCACGCCAGAGCCAGAGCCAGAGCCAGAGCCAGAGCCAGAGCCAGAGCCAGAGCCAGAGCCAGAGCCAGAGCCAGAGCCAGAGCCAGA
>NHBK01000014.1 GCA_002173095.1 Hyphomonadaceae bacterium TMED5
ATATTGCCGGAATCGGCGACGGTAGTTTTCCACAGGTTTTTTTGCAAAGCGTTGATTCAAAACTATAATTTCAGTTCTTTCATCATCGAGTGGGAATAGGGCTACCCGTCTAAGGCACTTCCCCGAACATTGAACTCGGTTGTATGGTGTCCGGCCTACGCAAAAACCAGTGAAGGTTCTCGTTTAATGGATGATCGCCAGCCCCTCATCGACTGGATGGATGCGCTAGAATTCTATGCGCGGGACTGGGACGAGGTGTTCGGCAGTCAGTCTGCGTATTTCACGCAGGAATTCTGGTACATGCTGGTCGGCTGCGTGCGGGCACACTGGGCTGGCAACCCGCTGACGGTGAGCCAATTGGCGCATTCCATGCGCTCCGGGTCAAACCGCACCCGGGAAGAACGCATCAAAAAAGCCGTCGATGACGGCTATCTCAAAAAGGTAAAAGACGCCAAAGATGGCCGCGCAACCGTCGTTATTCCAACGCCGGAGCTCGAAACCATGGTCGTTGGCCACCTTCAGCGCACACTCGCACGGGTGATGGAAAAACTCCCCCCAGCCGGGCGGTAAATATACGCAGAATTTGCGGACATATTTGCTGAAAACAAAACGCTTTTAAAATCAGCGCCCTGCTTCACCATGCTCCAAAATATAAAATTGGAGGAAGCAAAGTTGGCTCTCAACAAAACCATCCGCTCGCTCGGGCTTGCAGGCGCATCTGTCTGCGCGCTCTCATTCTTCATGCCGGCAAATGCACAGGCAGAGAATCCGTCTGAAGAACCAGAAGCAACGCGCGCGCTGACCACGGTTGTGGTTACAGCCCGTCGCCGCGAAGAATCTCTCAAAGATGTTCCGGGCTCTGTGACCGCCATTGGCGGCGACGCGCTCGCAACATTCAACGCCACTGAAATCGGTGACGTTCAGTCCAGTATTCCAAACGTTGTGCTGCACGAAGGGGACGCACAAAACACGGTCGCCTATATCCGGGGGGTCGGTCAGCTAGACAGTCTTGCCTTTGCTGATCCCGGAGTAGGTATCTATCTGGATGACGTTTATCTGGGCCGGGCGCAGGGCTCCTTCCTTGATGTATTTGACGTTGAACGCATTGAGGTCCTGCGTGGCCCGCAAGGTACGCTTTATGGCCGGAACACCATTGGTGGCGCGATCAAATTTGTTTCCCGTGAACCAACTGTGGATCCGGAGCTGCGTGCATCCGCGAGTCTTGGCTCTTACAATCAGACAGATCTGAGCCTCGGCGTTTCAGGGCCGATCGCTGGCGACCGTCTGCTGGGTAAAGCCGCAATCGCGTATATGAATCGCGATGGATATGCCGAGAACTCCGTAGATGGCGATAGCGATGGTGACCGCAATACCTTTGCATGGCGCGGCTCTCTGCTCGCCAACATCACTGATGATTTCGAGTTTCTGTTCACTGTGGATGGCTCATCCGACACGCCAGACACCTCCAGAACACCCGCCCGCGAAACTTCTGTATTCGGACTCTTCCCCCCGAATGAAGACCCTTTTGAAATTGATGCGAATTTCAATGGCCTGAACGATCTTAGCGTTTATGGCGTTTCCGGGCGGGCTACTTGGAATTTTGCCGATGACTGGCAGCTGCGCTCCACAACCGCCTATCGCGAAATGTCTTATGACGCCAATCTGGACCTTGATGCGACAGGCGCATCCTTCTTTGGTGTGTTCGTCTTTGAAGAGCAAAACCAGTTCAGTCAGGAATTACAGCTGAACTATGACTCAGATAACTGGTCAGTCGTGTCAGGCCTCTACTATTTTCAGGAAGAAGACGTCACAGAGTCCGGCGTTTTTGGCCCGGATATCGCCTTTGTCTCAAACTCTCTGAATGACCAGACGACGACAGCCTATGCCGCTTATGCAGATGCTACGTTTGACCTTACAGACCGACTGAGCATCAGCGCAGGCATTCGCTTCACCGAAGAAGAAAAAGACTTTGCACGCATTCAGGAATTCTTCGACGCCGCAACACCAATGGTCCCTGAACTTGGCCAGGGCGCGCGTGTAACCGATCTCGACGTATCGGAGACCTTCTCCAACACGTCTCCTAAATTCTCTATCAGCTATGACCTGACAGACGACGTAACCACCTATGCGTCTTACTCGCGGGGTTTCAAAAGTGGCGGATTTGACGGGCGATCCAATTCAGGCGCTGAAGCGCAGCCTTTCGATGCCGAAATCCTCACCGCTTATGAGGCTGGCCTGAAAGGTGACTTCTTCGACAACACTGTTTCGCTCAGCGCAGCCGTGTTCCTGAATGAATATGAAGACCTGCAAGTCTCCAGTTTCACTGAACAGGACGGAGCCTTCGCCGCCATTTTCACCAATGCCGCAGAGGCACAAATCGCAGGATTTGAGGTTGAGGGCAGCTGGCAGGCGACGAATGAACTTCGTTTTGATTACGCTGTTGGCTATCTTGATGCGGAATATGACACGTTCATCGGCGAGAACGGACAGGATGTTTCAGACCAGCTGACACCGGCAAATGCACCAGACTGGACCGGCCGTCTGGCCGCGCAGTACAGCACAGAACTTTCCGGCAATATTGATCTGATCCTGTCCGGCGCAGCGTCCTATCGCGGTGATGTCTATCCGACTGTCAGTTCCAGTGAGGTGCTGCATCAGGACGCATGTACGCTCTATGATGCGTCTGCCCGGCTGGAGTTCGAAGACGGCAAATACGCCCTCACCCTTTCCGGACGAAACCTGTCCGACGAGGCGTATCGTACGCAGGGCTTCGACCTGTCGGACAGCCTTGGCTACCAGCTTGGCTATTACGGCGCGCCGCGCACTTTCACCCTCACCGCATCAGTCGTCTACTAGGGAGCGTGACCGTGCCATCACCTGACCCATCTACAAAAGCCATTCTGAAAGATCTTTCTGAGGTGAAGGAACTGAACGTACCGGGTTTTGAACTCTCAGATATTCGGGCCGCCTATGACCGGGTTTTTGCGGCCTGGCCTGCACCCAGCCTGAAACCGACAGAGGAAAGCTGGGTCAGTCTGAAGGCGCTCGGCAATGAGCGTCGATGCCTGATCGTTGAGCCTCTTACCCCGGATGCGGAGCGACCAAGTCTCGTCTTCATTCATGGTGGCGGCTGGTCGCTTGGCACCGCGCTCGCCTATGCGCCTCTGGCGCGATGGCTCAGCGTTGAACTCAATATGCGGGTACTTGTACCGGACTTCCCGCAGGCACCCGAAGAAGAGGCGCCAGCAGCGCTTAACGCGCTGTCAGAGCTGCTCGTCTGGGCAAGCGAACGTTTTAAAACCAAGCTCATACTGATGGGCGACTCAGCCGGTGGAAATCTGACAGCGGTTCTCTCAAACCATCCGCCAGAGGGTGTCGAGATTGGCGCGCAAGTCCTGTTTTATCCTGTCATCGACCTGCGCCCGGATGCGAGCTATCCGTCGCGCAAAGCCTATGGCAAGGGCAAGCACTTCCTGACCGAACCCGCCATCATTGGCGCGGGCATGCAGTATTGCGGGCGTTCCACAGAACCGACCTCCAGCCTTATGACACCATTGCTGGAGACAGACTTTTCCAAAACACCACCAACCTGGCATTTGCTGCCGGAATTCGACCCTCTTCATGATGAAGGTCAGGCCTATGCGGAGCTATTGAGCCAGAACGGCATCAGGTCTGAGGTGATAATTGCCCAGCGGACCATTCATGGCTGCGCCTCTTTCGCCGGGCGCATTCCCGAGGCGGACAGATGTCTGAAACTCATATGCGCTCAGCTGAATGAAGAGTTCAGCTGAAGTCGTCGGTATTTGGTGAGTTCACACTTGAACTCACCTCACATACAGGCGATTGAGCGTGCAGAAGGAGCCTCCATCATGACACGCATCGTAATCTCCAGCGACCATGCCGACATTGAACTACGCAAGAACATTGCGGCCCATGTCGCGTCAAAAGGCTTTGAGGTCGAAGATATCGGCCCGATGACCAATGAGAGCACGCATTACCCAAAACATGGTGAAGCCGCAGCCCGCAAAGTTGCATCAGGCGAAGCTGATCTGGGCATTCTGGTCTGCGGTACTGGTCAGGGCATTATGATGGCGGCCAATAAGGTCAAAGGCATTCGCTGCGGTGTCTGTTCAGACACATTCTCTGCGCGCATGATCCGCCAGCACAACAATGCTAATATGCTGTCCATGGGCGCGCGTGTTATCGGTGAAGGGCTGGCGCTTGATATTGTTGATGCGTTTCTGGAAGCCGAATTCGAAGGCGGCCGCCACGGCACACGCGTCGATATGATCACCGAGATTGAGGGCTAGGCCTCAGCCACTCCGCTAAACACAAAAAAGGGGAAGAGCACGGGCTCTTCCCCTTTTGTTTTAGTGACGATCAGTCCGGCTTATGCAGGAACCGTCTCAGCCAGAACGCCTTTCAGGTAAGCGTTGATTTCTTCGTCCTGAGAGTTTGCGAAGAAGAGCTCAGAGAACTTCTCGCCAGAAATCGCAGACTTCAAAAGCTCCTGATCAACGTCTTTCAGAACTGTCAGCATGTCTTTGCAGCTTGCTGCTTTAAGGTCAGAAATGACGCTGCGGTTCTTAGCCATGATCGCAGCGCGCTCTTTCGGGTAACCTTCGCCCGGCTTGTTTTCGAGGATTTTGCGGAAGCAATCTTCAAGGTTCAGCTCAGCTGCCCAGCCAAAGCCTTTCGCGTAAGGCATAGCCATCGCGTTACCAGCATTGATCTGAGAGAAGAGGAAAGCATCTGTCGGGTCGATGATCAGACCGCAGAAAACGCCCGGCATTGCGTTGGCTGCCAGCATGGAGCCCGTACCCGTGCCACAACCGGTGACAACGAAATCAACCGCTTTAGAATTCAGAAGGATCGCCGTCAGCAGACCAACCATTGGGTATGTGATCTGTGCGTCGTCTTCAGCGGTGTACATACCGTAGTTGAAGACTTCATGGCCCAGAGGCTCTGCAACATTTGTCAGCGCAGTGTGGATGATGCTGTTTTTAGCCGCCTGGCTGTTTTCATTGATAAGAGCAATTTTCATCGGTCTTCCTTTATGAGTTTGGAGGGCTTTTCGTCAGTCCGGCCTCAACTCTTAGTGGGCCATTTTTATCGCTGCGAGTGTTGTCCAGAGATTAGTGGGTCGTTACCCGTAATGCAATGACACCGGTGTCAATTTTGGTCAACAATTTTGGAAATCCGCGTTGACAATCGCGTCATCCGGTCGGTTTCACCCCATCAATTCGCCCGTTTGATAAGCAGTTTACGGACGCACCGCTTCATCAGCACTACGCTCAATCGGGCAAGGGCGCCCATCAGACCCGATACAAACCATAGTGAACACACCCGTGGCCGCCCGCTTACGCGCGCCAGACAGCAACTCCTCAGACCAGAGTTGCACCTCAACGCGCAACGATGTTCGTCCCGTCATGAGAATGCGCGCTGATAGTTCGATCATATCGCCCTGATTGATCGGCGAGACAAAGTCGATCCGGTCCGACGCGGCCATCACAACATTGCGGCGGCTGCGCTTTGTCGCTGCGATAAAGGCTGCCTTGCCCATCATTTTAAGCGCATCGCCGCCATAAAGCGTGCCGAAATGGTTGGTTTGCGTTGGGAACAACACATCCACCATGCCCAGAGCGTCCGATTCAAACTCTGAGGCTGCAAGCTCCACCAATGGCGGAAGCGGCAGGCGAACGCCCTCGCCCTTCACCGCAACCAGCGTAAATTTGCCGAGTGTACAAAGTCTTTGCTCGCCTGTGACGGGCTGTTCGGCCTTCAGCTCGACTTCGACATCCAGTGAAGAATTTCCGACACGCACCACGCGGCCCGTGGTTTGGACCATATCGCCAATATAAGCCGGTCTTGAAAAATCAATCTTCTCAGAGGACGCCGTGACGAAAGGCACACGGCCATGGCGGGACGCTGCCAGAAACGCCGCCTTATCCATATAGGAAAGGGCGGCCCCACCAAACAGAGTTCCATGATGGTTCGCATCATTCGGGAAGACGATATCGATCATCCGAACGGCACTGGTCTGAGAGGTATTGTCCATGCTTCCGGCTCCTTGCGGTTGACCGGTTCATAGCCCCGTGCGCCGCATCAGTCAGAAGGAATGGAAAGCTAGTCGAAGGCCGGATAAACCGGTCGTTCAGGCCGTTTCAGGCGTCACAATTTCAGCAGGTCTCAGCTGCGCAAGACGCTCACTGATTTTCGCGCGAGATTTGGCGAGCGCCGAGGCATCCACTTTAGGGACATAACGGCTCTGAATTTCATGCGCATATCGCTCAGATCCATCCGCGCAAATACAGACAACACGCTGAGGTTTGTCCTGCGTCATGAGCCAGTTCACAGCGCCCATCATGACGCCAATACTAGAAAGCCCGATATCTGCGAGCCCTTTCTCCGTGAGAATGAGCTGCGCCGCAATGACATCAGACTCGCTGATGCGAATGGGTGTTTCAACATCAGACCCATCGGCGAAAGTGGATTTACGGCCGCTGCCATAGCCCGGAATGAAGAGCTTGGAACCCTGCGTATCTGCCGGCGTCTCGAACGTGCAGGCTGAAAATGGCTCCACGAGATGAAGCTCCGTCTTCAGATCATGCTTTGACAAATAGTCTGCAAACCCACGCGCCGTGCCGCCTGAAGAGGCTGCAACGAAGCAGGCATCAAACTCGGCCTGCGCAAAAACTTCTGGCGCAGTCCAGCGCTCATGGCTCTCCGGGTTCAGCGAATTATTGTACTGATCAAGGAAGAGGCTACCCTCTTTCTGTGAAATTTCACCCGCCACACGCATACGCGCGCCATTGGAGGATTCGCCGGGCTGGGCTTCAGCAATCACGAGGTTTGCACCCGCATTGCGAATACCATCTGCATTGAAGCTGCTAATGGACGGCGAAGACACAATCGTCACACCAAGACCGAGACGTTCACCAATGCGGGAGAGCGCATAGCCATAATTACCCGAAGACGCGTCGACGACACTGCCCTTCCAGTCTTCACTCGGCATAGACCGGGAAAGTACATACCAGGCGACACGATCTTTCACCGAGCCGAACTCGTTAAGGCGCTCTTCTTTGATAGATAATTCGTGCTCAATGCCACCAACCCGGATCAGCAGCTTTTTCAGCGGGGTGTCGCCAATCTTAAAAGGGCACTCAATACGGGTTTCAGAGGTCATTCGTTCACGGTCGCGATAACAAAACTTTCACCAGAGGTAACACTCAATTGATCAGGCGCAAGGTCGTCAAAGTCGCAGGTGATGGCTCTCCACTGCAAAACTGCATACTTTGCGCATACGCCCCCCGAAATCTCGAATTCCTGTCACCTGAGGTAGCAGTGTGCGAATTTTTTGTGCTGAAGGCTTTTCCAGACTTGCGGCAGAATCCCCATGAGTTAGGACACTCACAGTATTAGTCAGATCGTGGGGGTCTTTGGAGCATGTCGTTGAATTTCAAAAGTCAGCTGGAAAACATGGATGGCGTTTACTCTGCGCTGTTTGCGGCCGCAGAGAAAATTTACGGCGTCTTGAAGAAAGGCGAAGGCCTGAAATTCGCGACCTCCTCTAACGAGTCAGGCGATGACCAGATCGAACTGGACGTCATCGCCGATGAAGCCTTTTTCGAAACGCTCAGCAAAGACCCGTTTGTCCGTTATGTTGTTTCCGAAGAACGCCCGGACATGGTGAAAACTTCAGACGGCCCATATAGCGTCGCGCTCGATCCACTGGACGGCTCTAAATCTGCACTGATCGGTATTCCATCCGGCGCGATTTTCGGTGTCTGGAAGGATGCAGAAGAAGCAAAAGACTTCCATGGAGGCAACATCATCTCTGGCGGCTTCTTCGTCTTCGGCATGAACCTGGAGGTTTATTTCGCCGACGGGGCTACCTCCTATAAAGGCCAGTTCGACGATGCGTCTGGCGAATGGACCCTTATCGAAATCGAAGGCGGCATGCCTTCTGCGGACATTCTGGCCATTAATGGTCAGATGCAGAAAGTCTGGCCGACTTGGCTTCAGAAATATGTGTCTGATTGTGTCGAAGCGACGGACGGCAAAAAGCCATACAATATGCGCTGGTTCGCCAGCATGGTGTCCGACATGAAACGCATGGTGCTGCAAGGCGGCCTGTTTGCGTATCCGGGCGCCAGTTTCAAAGGCTATGAGACCGGCAAGCTGCGTCTCGTCTATGAAGCCATTCCTATGGCCTTCCTGATCCACGCACTCGGCGGTTCGTCTACCAATGGTGAAATGTCTCTTCTGAAAATGCCAGTCGACAAGCTGCACCAGAAAGTTCCGGTTTTCATTGGCGATAAAGCCAAAATCGAAGCGCTGGAAAGCTATTCTGCAAAGAGCTGAGTTCAGCCCTTAAGCACCCCTGACAAAACTTTCACCCTGTCTCGATGAATTTATCGAGACAGGTTTACGGCCCATACGAAAATCTAGGCATATCTTCCTTTGATAATGCCTGATTTGTAGTATTTATCCTCTCGCGACCATCAAACGAGCCGCATACGAGGAAACGCCGAATGACCCAGCACCTGAAAACCCTTGAACAGCGCCTGCTCTGGCTCTCTGCATGGATGGTTCACAATGCCAACCATTTGCGGGCCAAAGAAGACGGCGATGTGAAGGTGGGCGGGCACCAGGCAAGCTGCGCGAGCATGGTCTCCATCATGACTGCGCTCTATTACCATACGTTGCGCCCGGAAGACCGCGTCGCGGTGAAGCCCCACGCCTCTCCCGTCTTTCATGCCATGCAGTATATTATGGGCAATCAGACCCGTGAAAAGCTGGAGAACTTTCGAGGCTGGGGCGGCACGCAATCTTACCCAAGCCGGACAAAAGACATTGATGATGTCGACTTTTCCACCGGCTCGGTCGGCCTTGGCGTTGCGGCCACGGCCTTTTCTTCACTCGTGCAGGACTATCTGGCTGAAAAATCATGGGCAAAGGACCGCCCGCTTGGCCGAATGGTCGCGCTGGTTGGCGATGCCGAGCTTGATGAGGGCAATGTCTATGAATGCCTTCAGGAAGGCTGGAAGCACGACTTGCGCAATACATGGTGGGTGATCGACTATAACCGCCAGAGCCTTGATGGCGTTGTCCGCGAAGGTTTGTGGGAAAAAATCGAGGCCATTTTCAAAGCCTTTGGCTGGCGTACGGTGGTTCTGCGACATGGCGTATTGCAACGCGCAGCTTTTGAAGAGCCGGGCGGCGAAATCCTGAAGACATGGATTCAGGACTGCCCGAATCCAGACTATTCCGCCCTAACCTTCCAGGGCGGCGGCGCATGGCGCAAACGCCTGATGGACGATATTGGCGATCAGGGCGAAGTCTCCGAGCTTCTGAATAAACGCTCCGATGAAGAGCTGAACACGCTGATGAATAATCTCGGCGGCCAATGCCTTCAGACCCTGACAGACGCTTTCGATGCCATTCAGGACGATAAGCCAACTGTCTTTCTGGCTTACACCATTAAAGGCTGGCAGACTCCGCTCGCAGGCCACAAAGACAACCATGCCGGGCTGATGAATACGGCTCAAATGGCTGAGTTCCAGAAGGTGATGGGCATTGAAAAAGGCGAAGAATGGGACGCTCTCGCCAATGTAGAAGACGAGGAAAGCCTGAAAGCCTTTCTGGCGGACGTGCCCTTCTTTTCAAAAGGCACAAGGCGCTTCACCGCACCGAAAGTGGAGCCAACCGGGCCCGTTTTCCTTGATGACCGTGTGCTCTCTACACAGGCCGGGTTTGGTAAGATTCTAGACAATATCGCCAAGAGCAAATCAGAGCTTGCAGACCGCATCGTCACCACATCCCCTGATGTAACAGTCTCGACCAATCTCGGGCCATGGGTGAATCGGCGTAATCTGTTTGCCCGCCGCGCCGTAAGCGACACCTTCCGCGAGCAGTCTATCCCGTCCACCCAGAAATGGTCTTTCTCACCGGAAGGTCAGCATTTCGAGCTCGGCATTGCAGAGATGAACCTCATGCTGATGCTTGGCTCGCTTGGCCTTGCCCACAGCCATTTTGGCGAGCGCCTCATCCCTATCGGCACAGTCTATGACCCATTTATCAATCGCGGTCTCGATGCGTTGAATTATGCCTGTTATCAGGATGCCCGTTTCATGATTGTCGGCACACCGTCTGGCATTACGCTCGCTCCGGAAGGCGGCGCTCACCAGTCTATCGGCACTCAGTTGGTTGGCATGAGCCAGGACGGGCTGGTCTCCTTTGAGCCCGCATTCCTTGATGAACTCTCCATCATCATGGACTGGTCATTCGACTATCTGCAGCGCTCTGGCGATAACGACCCGGACGAGCGTACATGGCTGCGCGATGAGACAGGCGGCTCGGTTTACTTACGCTTGTCTACTCGCCCGATTGAACAATTGGGTCTGACCAGCCGCGATGATGATGAGTTCAAGCGCGGTGTCGTGGATGGCGCTTACTGGCTCCGCAAACCCGGCCCCAATTGTGAACTGGTCATTGCCTATCAAGGCGTTGTGGCACCCGAAGCGATTGAGGCCGCGGGCCGGATCGGCAATGATCGCCGCGATATCGGCGTCCTCGCCGTTACGTCCGCAGACCGGCTGAATTCAGGCTGGACGGCCGCGCGACGTGCAAGGGCGCGAGGCCATTCTGATGCCGTCAGCCAGATTGAGCGCCTGATGGGTAATGTTTCCCGTAATGCAACGCTGATTACCGTAACCGATGGCCACCCGGCAACGCTGGCATGGATCGGGTCTGTCGCTGGGCATATGACAGCGCCGCTGGGCGTTGAACATTTCGGCCAGACCGGCACGATTTCAGACCTTTATAAACATTTCCAGATCGATGCCGACGCTATTGTGAATGCTGCAAATTATCTGTCTGCGGGGCGGCGCATTCATTTACGCTAATTCCTGCCGGACTTGACGAAACTGGCTCACAGGCAGAAACACAAATCTGGTTTCCGGGGATGGAGAATTCATATGCGCCTGCTCGTTTCAGCACTCATTCTGGGCGTCAGCGCCTGTGCCACTGTTTCAGAACCTGAATTCACGCCATCACCGGGCGTTGCATGGGTGAGCGGCGAAGGCACGAGCTGGGCCAGCGAAGCAGAAGAGATCTTTGCTGCGGCCACCGAATATGTGCTGGCAGAAGCGGCGAACCGGCCTGAGAATAGCTGGGCTGTCGCGCTCGACGTGGATGAAACCGTCATCAACAATGTTGAATACCAGATGCGCCGCGAAATGCTGGGCCTCAGCTATACCTCTGAGAGCTGGTATGAGTGGACACAGGAAGAAACGGCCACAATCGTTCCGGGCGTGGCTGATTTTCTGGACGCAGTAAACACAGCTGGCGGTCTTGTCGCCTTCGTCACCAATCGCTCTGATGCTGAACAACTGGCCACAGAAAACAATCTGGCTAACCTTGGCCTTTATCGTGGCGAAGACTTTCAGGTTCTTCTCACCCGTGCACGCCCAGGCGGTGTCAGCGAGAAAGATGCGCGCTATGAGCTGGTTCCCGGCATGCTGGCCGTTCAGGGCTATCCGGATGTCGAGATTATCGCATATCTGGGTGACAATGTTGGCGACAAACCGGCAGAAGCGGGCGACTGGGAGTTTTTCTGCATCGACCAGGGCGCCATGTATGGAGACCCATGCGCGGCCATTCCCGGCCCCGGCCAGTAACCCTATCAACTGACATGAGCTGACCGGTAAACCGGCCAGCTCTATGGCATGATATTGGGGAATAGCGACCCGGAGGAGTGATGGGCATTTACCCCTCCGGATCTGAAGTCTGCCTGCGCGTCCCCTCACCTGCAGCCTCCTCTCATTAAAATTGCAACGGCAACGGCCTTCCACCATCCCCTGAACCGGGGAGTGAAGGGCGAGGTTCGTCCGAAATTTGACCTCTGTTTGATATTTTTCGCCTCTTCTCATCTGAAAAGGGGAGGCGGAATGCGGGTTTAGTGTCTAGAAAAGTCTGTAAGTTCAACAGATCACAGACACTATGGCCATCAATCACACCTTCATCCCGCCTTATGTGAGACTGGCTGCCCTGATAGCTGCCGGACTTGCGGGCTTCATGGTGATGATACTCATCGCATTCCAGCCTTCCTCCGGATGGACATGGGATGTTGCGCAATGGCGTAGCATCGCAGAGTTTTCAGGCCCAGTCTGGTCTGCCTTGCTGACCGGTCTTCTGGCCTATCTCATTTCCGCATGGATCTGGGCATTAAAGCCAACGCATATCCCGGCTGCCCTGTTCGCAGCGAGCGGTCTGATGACGCTGGGCTTTTGTTTCACGACCGTGATTTTTGATCTCGCCTATCCATTCTCAGACGCAACCTATGGCGTGACTGCGCAGCTCAATATGCTAACGGCGTCTGGCTTTGGCATTCTCATGCCCTGCCTGTTCTTCATTTATCCAAACCGCCTGCCCGGTGCGCTCTATGCCATTGCGATCGTCGTGATTGGGTTTGGCGGCTGGACCCTTGCCTCAGTCTTCGGCCCGCCCAGCAATTATCCCATCGTCCATCTGATCACCTTCATGGAAATGCTGGTCATTATCGCAGCTGTGATCTGGCAGATCTGGGCGACCCGCAAAGACCCTCGGCAGAATGCAATCGCCGTTTGGCTGGGTGTATCCACCGTGGTCGGTTCCGGCGCATTCATTGCACTGGTTGCCGTGCCGAACTCATTCCTGATGGGAGCGGTGATCAAAGAAAGCTATGCCTTCTCATTCTTCCTGCTAATCTATATCGGCCTCGCAGTTGGCCTGATGCGTTATCGCCTGTTCGAGCTGGGCGCATGGGCTTATCGCCTCGCCTTCTATGTGTCCGCTGCGGTCATTATGATCCTGCTGGATCTCGCTCTGATCGCCTTTCTGCCAATCGGTCAGAGCCAGGCATTGAGCGTGTCTCTTCTGATTGTCGCACTGGCGTATCTGCCTATGCGCGACCTTGTCTGGCGCCGGTTCATGCCATCTCGCAGTCGCGAGGAAAGTGATCTCTTCGCAGGCATTCTGGATGCAGCCCTGCAGCCTTCCAGCGTGCAACGCGCCGAAGACTGGAGCACGCTGCTGCGTGAACATTTCCTACCGCTGGAAATCGAAGAAACGACCAATGACGGCCCAACAGCAAAGCTCGATGCCGAAGGACTTTCGCTCTATGTACCGCCGGTGCGCGATGCCCATGCGTTGATCCTGCGTTACCCCAATAATGGTCAGGCGCTGTTTTCTCCGCGAGACGTGTCCACCACCCAGCATCTGGTGCGGATGATGCAGCAGGCGGGCGAAAACCGTGATGCCTATGACCGGGGCGTTTCTGAGGAACGCACCCGTATCGCCCGCGATATTCACGACAATATCGGCGCGCAGCTTATGCGTGCGCTGCATTCGGCACGGCCCGACCGCAAAGACACTATGATCCGCGAAACACTGGCTGACCTTCGCGACGTCATCAACAATGCGCAAAGCCAGACGCTTCCACTGGATGATGTATTGGCCGATTTACGCGCCGAAACGGCCGATCGTCTGGAGCCGCATGAGATTGATCTGCGCTGGATCCTGGAAGCCGACATGGAAGATTCCCTTCCTCCGGCCATGGTTCACGCTCTGCGTAGTTTCATTCGGGAAGCGGCCAGCAATGCGATCAAACACTCAGACGCGAACGAGCTTTCGGTCCAGATTCAGGTCGTTCCAGCCAATATCACCCTGCAGATACGCGACAATGGCAAAGGTTTCACCGTTGATGCCGTTACGCTCGGTCACGGGCTTGGCAATATGAAAGCCCGCATTGAAGGCCTTGGCGGCACCTTCTCACTCGATACGAATGCCTCGGGCGTTCAACTCACAGCTACTCTTCCAAGGGAGGCCTGAATGAAAAAAGCGCTCATCGTCGAAGACGTCACCGAAACTCGGCAATGGCTATGCGAGGTCACGCTGAACTGCTTTCCCGGCTGTGAGATTTTCGAAGCAAAGAATGTCCGCGAGGCATTGTTCAGTGTGAAGGGTCATGAATTCGATCTGGCACTGGTTGACCTCGGCCTGCCAGACGGCTCGGGCACGAAGGTCGTTGAAGCGCTCGCCGCCGCCAAGAACGATGTCACCATAGTCGTTGCAACCGTGATGGGAGATGACGCATCGGTCGTCGCAGCGCTGTCCTCCGGTGCAAATGGCTACCTTCTGAAGGATTCCCCGCCTGACGTGTTCGAGCGCCAGCTCAAACAGATCGAGCAAGGCATTCCAGCGCTGTCGCCCTCCATTGCGCGGCGCATTCTGGAGCATTTCAAATCTACTGTGGAGCCGGAAGAACCTGCTGCAAACCTCACTCCGCGCGAAACCGAAGTGCTGGGCCTGATCGGGCGGGGCCTACGCAATTCCGATGCAGCTCGCGTACTCGGCCTCACGGAAAGCACCGTCGCCAGCCATATCAAGTCCATCTATATGAAGCTCGGCATTTCATCGCGTGCCGAGGCCGCGCTGCAGGCAGCCCGCCTCGGCCTCACGAGATAGGACTATTCCAGCGGCTCGGCGAAACCCGACGCGACATAGCGTGAGACGTCGTCGATTTCCTCTGCCGTAAGAATGGCGTTCATTGCGGGCATTTCAATCCCGCCCTCAACCACACGCTGACGAATCGCCGCGACATCATTCAAGCCGGTAATCGCTGGCGGTCCGCTCGGAATGCCGCCGCCATTCTCGCCATGGCATGCCGCGCAATAGTCACCAAAGACGTTCTGACCGGCCAATAGCGTTTCTGTCTCAAAAACAGGATGAAGCACTGCTCTATCTGCGGTTTCGGAATCGGATTCGCCCGGAATAAAGGCTGGTGTTTCACCCTCATCCAACAGACGCAAGGCCACAAATTCGGACGGATGTTCCGCCGATGCGACCGCCGTGACGATATATTGACGGCCTTCATGTTGATAGGTCATCGGGCCACCGCTCACCCGTTCAGGCAATTCAATTTCGGCCACCACATTGCCCGTGTTTTTGTCATACGCCCTGAAAATCGGACCACCCGGATCGCCAGACAGATTTCCGGACTCTGCCAGAAACAAGAGTTCAGCAGTCACGAGCGGCACCGGGCGCGCGCCCAACTGCCCCATATTTTCAAAATCGAGATCCAGCCCTTCAAGCGCCGGATGGTTTCTTATCCAGTCGGACGCGCCGCCAATGGAACGAGACCAGTCGTGAAGACCTGTATTCATATTGGTCGCCGTAACCGTCGCATAAGGCGGTCTGGTTATCGGCAAGCCTTGCGGCCCCGGCACACGGCCGGTTGGCATGCGCAGATAGTCCCAGTTTGTCAGGCTCTCGTCAGCCATACCGAGAGAGGCAACAAAGGCACCCGTTCGGACCGGCACAAACATTTGCCCCGTTTCAGGATCAAAAGCCGCGCCATTCCAGTTCGCGCCGCCGCCATAGTTTGGTTCAACCCAGGTGCCCTGTGTTCCCCCTTCGATGATCGGTGTAGGAGGCGTGTAGATTGGTCCACGCACATAACGTTCCGCGATCTCAAGCGCCTCAGCGCGCAGCTCTGGAGTAAAGTCGATAAGATTATCTTCGTCATAGCCGTGTGGCACATAGTATTCCGGCAAAGTCGGAAACGGCTGTGTCGGCGAAGTGCGTTCGCCCGGCGCCTCAGACTGCGGAACAGCCCGTTCCTCAATCGGCCAGACAGGCTCACCCGTTACCCGATTGAACACAAAACTCATGCCCTGCTTGGTCAACTGGGTAACCGCCGGGATCACTTCACCGTCGATTTCAATATCATGCAGAATGGGCGCTGCTGGCGGGTCGAAGTCCCAGACACCGTGATGCACGATCTGGAAATGCCACACCCGCTCACCCGTACGTCCATCGAGGCACACAATCGATTGGCTGAAGAGATTATCGCCCAGTCGATGCCCGCCGTAAAAATCATGGCTTGGCGCTTCAATCGGCAGGTAGATGAGCCCTCGCTCGGTATCGACGCTGATCATAGACCAGACGCCGGTATTGCCTGTATAGCGCCAGCTCTCATTCTCCCATGTCTCATGCCCGAATTCTCCGGGCTGCGGGATGGTATGGAAGGTCCACAACAGCTCACCCGTGCGAACGTCGAAACCACGAATATGGCCGGGCGTAGCCTCCATATTCTGAGGCGTAATGTCAGCGACCATCTGGGCGACGACAACGTCTCCAACAATTGCTGCAGGCGACGATGAGCCGACGAATGGCGCCACCTCTCCATCGGGACGTAAATTGTCCCGCAGATAGATCATGCCGTCCGTGCCAAAGTCCGGATCAACCTCACCGGTGGTCGGATCAATCGAGATCAGCCGTCCGTCGCGCGTATTATGAAACAGGCGCGCCTCTATGCCATCGGTCCAGTAGGACACGGCCCGACTGGTAAGCGCTTCATCACGCCCCCGGATGACACGCGGCTCGGGCGTAAACATCCAGAGCTCTTCACCCGTGGCCGGATCAAGCGCGACAACCTGATTGACGCCGACAGGCGCATACAGCACTCCATCCACATAAATCGGGGTCGCCTTCATATTGGTGTCAGGGCGCGTTTCCCAGGGCGGCGCATCCCAACGCCATGCAACCTGCAAATCGCCAGCATTCTCTGCATTGATCTGATCAAGCGGAGAGTAACGCGTGTAATCTGGATCGCCGCCCCATGTCAGCCACTCACCATTATAGACGGTGTTATCAATGGGTGCCGATACCGCGCCCGGATCGCCGTCAGGCACCACACAGCTGGTTAGCGCCAGAACTGATACAGAAAGACATAAAATCCGCATGATCAGTTCACCGCACGCAAGGCCGGATAACCCGGCTCGATCTGGGTACCAAGCGTGTTCATAACGCTTGAGAACATCGAGTAGCCCCCGACGAGATAAATCATCTCTACGATCTGCTGATCAGAATAATTCGCCTTCAAACCGGCATAAACACTGTCCGTGATAAACGCTTCGCGACGCAAATCATTTGCGGCCGCAATGAGAAGATTTTCCGTTTGAGACCAGTCTGAGCCGGAGGCTTCGTGTCCGAGCGCCAGAATTTCCATTTCGCTCAGACCGGCCTCTTCAGCACGACCAACATGGTGAGCCCACTCATACGCCCCGCCGGTCAATGCAGCGGTCCGAAGTATCAGGATTTCACGCTCTCGCGCCGTGAGGTCGGTTTGTCCAAGCAGGAAACGGGCAAACCCGCCCTGCGCCGATAAATACTGAGGAAATTGCGCCAGCACGCCGTAATAGTTCGGCAGGCTTTCTGCCCCGCGAAGGCGTTCAGGCACGAGAGCGACCATTGCCGGTGACATCTCACTCACGCGAAGCGCCTCAACGCGGACCGGATAATCGCCGTCGCCTTCAACCATGCCTGCAAGCTCCGGCATTGGCAGGCCAGCCGGCAGACGAAATTCCAGCTCTGGGTCCAACTGAATTCCAAGGGAATTCAACGCCATGGAAACGAGCTGATACTGCAACGCGGTGTATACGAGGCCAACCGTCTGAGGCTCTGTGTAGTGGGAGGTCAGCACCCGCCATGTCGCGTCAGATACGCGACCATTATACCGAAGCTCATCGGCCATATTCAGCACAGCGCGTTCAAGCTCTGACCAACCGCCTGCATCAACACCGACAGCAATCGCTCGAATTTCGTCAGGCGTCATACCCACGCTATCGTGCGCGATACGCGCGTGTTGGGCCCATTCATACTCCGCCTGGCAGAGCCACCCCATCCGAAGCATGGCCATTTCGCGATGTCGCAAATCCACCGCAGTGTTTTCCAGAAGCATGCGCCCGAGCGGGGACCAGTTGTGATAAAGGTCCACATGATGAGCGAGCGTTTTATAAATGTTGAAATCCGCGCGCGCCGCAAGCATTTCGGCCTGCTCAGGCGTCAGATTTTCCGGATCAACCGGCGGAAGTCGTGGCTCTGTTTCTCGCGGGGAAAACCCCGGGCTCGTAACTGAAGCGCTTTGTGAAACAGGTGCGTGCGTGCAGGCTGAAAGGCCGAGACTGCCGCATGCGAGCGCAAGCGGCACCAGGATTGATTTCTGCAATGTGTCCCTCCCAAGGAATCTTATTGGGACGAACATTACTGCGAGAGTATGAGGCACACAATTGGCTGTAGTTAACTATCTTAAAATGATGAAAGCCATCGCCACAGCGTCTCGCTACAATCGGCGTAGAATTTTTAACGTCAGACGGGCGCTGAAATAGCTGACAATGAAGATGATTGGCAGGATGAACCAAAGCCGTCCAAAGCTCGCGCCGAAAAAGCTCGCTCGAATCAGTAAGACGATGGCGATCAGAAACAGCCAATAGACACGTTCCGCACCGGGCGGCGCAATGCGCGCCGTAAAGGCTGCAACCAGCCCGACCAGGCCAAACAGAAAAATGACCAGAAGCCCTTCATGTAGGACAAATCCAAGCGCGAGGCTGATAATCAGAGCGATGGCAAAAGAAAGTTTAGTCATATCCATCCCCCTCACGCGAACCGGACAAATTTGCTGAATGGCATTTCACAAAGCCGCTGGCCTGTGGCCGCAAAAATAGCATTTCCAAGCGCCGGACCGGCGGGCGGAACCGGCGGCTCCCCAATGCCCCGAATGCGCGATCCATTCTCCAGCCCTCGCACGAGAATTTCCGGGCACTGGTAGAATTTCATACCTTCAAAGGCATAGAAATTCGGCTGATCGACCATACCGTCCGTGAAGGTGATTTCGCAGTTCATGGCGTGGCCAAGCCCAAACACCACGCCGCCTTTGACAAGATTATCGAAATTGACGGGATCCACGACCTTTCCGACATCTGCAGCGACGAACACACGATCAATCTGGATACCTGCTGGCGTGTCCGTCACTTCAACAACTTCAGCGACTGGCGTTCCGAACGAAAGTGCAAACGCAACGCCGCGCCCCCGTCCCGGCCCAAGATCACTTCCCCAGTCCGACATGTCTCCCACAGCTTCCAGAACGCGCCGTGAGGTTTCATCATTCATGAGGCGAAGCCGCTCTTCCAGCGGATCTGCACCCGCCGCATGGATCAACTCATCGAGAAAACCCTCATGCAGGAAAGCATTTGTAGAGGCGCCAACGGATCGCCATGAACTGAGCGGCGCAAGAGGCGGCGCTTTATAGGCGCTCACGCGATAATTCGGGATGGCATAAGGTTGGTCCCAGGCACCCGTCGCGATGATCGGGTCAGTGCTGCCAAGCGAAAGCCCCTGACGACCCATTTGCGAATCCGTGACGGATGGCATGGTGACGGAGAGGTCATAGCTCTCGACCTGCCCATTCGAGACATTGCCGCGCATACGCCCCATCGAAATCTGGCGCAGATAATCGTGAGAGAAATCTTCCTCTCGCTTATAGGTCAGCTTCACCGGGCGCCCTTTGACGGTCATGGCGAGGCGCACAGCATGGTGGATGTAATTATCTTCCAGACGATGGCCGAAGCTGCCACCCATCATCAAGACATGCACATGGATATCCTCTGGTGCATGCCCGGTAATGGCCGCCACATTGGTCTGCACAAAGCGCGGCACCTGCGTACCCGTCCAGATATCCACCCGGGCATCCGTAACTTTCACCACCGCATTGACCGGCTCTAATGGCGAGTGGGCGAGATAAGGCGCGCGGTATTCGGCCTCCAGCACATCGCCTTCAGATAAAGCGGTGACCACATCGCCCGCATCGAGGTTCCGGCTATTGAGGTTTTCCTCTGTGAAGGAATCCGACAAAACCTGCCAGTGCTCATCCATATTGGCCGGGAAAGGTGCAGCCTCCCATTCGCACTCAACGGCATCTGCCGCCTGAAAGGCGCGCCAGGTATTATCGGCGATCACGCCAATGCCATCACCCAGATCAATAACGGAATGCACACCGCGCATGGTCTCTGCGGTGCTGGCATCATAGCCAGCCATGCCGCCACCATTGCGCGGATTTCTGCGGACTGCCGCATAAAGCATATCGTCGAATTTGAGGTCGATGCCGTAATCCTGAGTACCCGTAGACTTGGCGATGATATCCACGCGCTGAACGGGCTTACCGATGAGCCGCCATTGCGCAGGATCGCGCAGCTCAACGTCTGAAACGACTGTCAGACCCGATGCGGCTTCTGCCAGGCTCTGATAGGAACGTTCCGTACCATCAGGCAAAATAACATGGCCGCGCTCCGTTCTCAGGTCAGCAATCGGAGTGCCCGTCTCTTTCGACGCAGCCTTTTTCAGGGTTTCTCGCGCAATCGCCCCGGCTATCCGAAGCTTCTCATAAGAATCAGGAACCGTGGTCGACCCGCCAGTAATCTGCATGCCGATAAACTTCATCGCCGCGTCCGCAACGCCGCGCATGGCATTTGCAGCGTTAGACGTGTCCGTCGAACGAAAAGGCACAGCCTCGGTCGCAAGAGCCGTATTATAATAGACCGGACTTGGCGGCCCCGGATCGACCCTTATCTGGTCCAGTTCAACATCCAGCTCTTCAGCGATAAGAAGGGCCTGAACTGAATAAGCCCCCTGCCCTTTATCGGCGCGTGGCGTAATGAGAGTGATCGCGTCCGGCGAGATCAGCACATAAGGTGTGAGCGCAGCTTCGCCTTCGCCAAGATCTGCGAGCAGCGGGTTATCGCCGGGTGTCTTATAGGCATAGAAACCAAAGGCCACCCCGCCAGCGACGGCGACCGAGCCCACAAGGAAAGTACGGCGCGTAACTTTTGACAACGTGCCCATGGTTACGCCCCTCCGAGTTTTGCTGCCGCGCTTTTTATTGCGGCGCGTATGCGCGGATAGGTGCCACACCGGCAAAGATTGGCAGACATCGCCTCATCAATCTCGTCATCACTGGGAGAGCTGTTTTCCTGAAGGAAAGCAGCGGCCGTCATGATCTGCCCGGACTGGCAATACCCACATTGAGCGACCTGTTCTTCAATCCAGGCTTCCTGCACGGCGTGCAGAGCGTCTGGCGTTCCAAGCCCTTCAATCGTCGTGACGGATGTCCCTTCTGCGGCAGAGACCGCGTAAGAACAGGATCGCACCAGCATGCCATCTACCCAGACACTACAGGCACCACAATAGGCGACACCGCACCCATATTTCGGGCCGGTTATGCCGAGTTCATCGCGCAATACCCAGAGCAAGGGCATGTCTGGCTCGACATCCACATCATAGACAATCCCATTAACCTGAAGTCTCATAGCTGATTGCCTCCCTGCGAACTTTTCCGCTCTGAGGCCAAGCCTAAATTAAATTGATTTTGTTCACAATTCACTTTCGGCGAATCTGATCTGCAATTATTTGAAGGCAATGAGTTGGCAGCACCGAATTGCGGGTCTACCGATTGGGTCCGATTCATCAGCCCGAAAGAGAATGGATTGTCTGTATTTCTGGCCATTGGCTTTGCGATTGTCGCCCTGATTTACTCAAGCGTCGGCTTTGGCGGCGGCTCTACCTACACAGCCCTTCTGGTCTTCTCCGGGCTTGAGATTTACCTCGTCCCGATCATTTCGCTCTTCTGCAATCTGACCGTCACCACATCAGGTGTCTGGAAGGCGAAGCGGTCAGGCCTTTATGAAGACTCCGGCGTTCTCCCAATTCTCGCCCTGTCCGTCCCGGCGGCTTTTCTGGGCGGGCTTACACCCGTCTCACGGGAAACCCTCATTCTGTTGCTCGGGTTTGCACTTCTGTTTGCAGGGCTTCAGCTGAGCTGGACGACCTTCACCGTGAAGAAGCCGGACGAGACATCACAACGAAAACTTCCAGCCTTTGCCGCGCCGGTGATCGGTCTCGGCGTCGGCTATCTGTCAGGGCTGGTTGGCATTGGTGGCGGCATTTTCCTCGCGCCCATTCTCCATTTTGTCGACTGGTCCTCACCCCGAAAAATCGCAGCGATTGCCAGCGCCTATATCGCAGCGAACTCCGCCGCTGGCCTTGCAGGTAAAATCATCGCGAACCCAATGGTGATTGATCGCGGACTATTCCTTGAATACTGGCCGCTGATTCCGGCTGTCATTGTGGGCAGCTGGATTGGCCATAAGTTTATGCTGGGTGTATTCCCCGAGCGTATCGTAAAAGGCGTTACGGCCATTCTGATTTTAATCGTAGCGGCAAGACTTCTCTATCGAAGCTTTGCCGGAGGGTGAGACCTGATGAGCTCGCAGGACAAATTTGATGATGTCGACGCCTATCTGGCAGAGAGGCTTCTTCCTGAAGATGAGACGCTGAACACCACACTCAGCCGGCAGACTGAAGCTGGCCTTCCACCTATGGCGGTTTCTGCACTTCAGGGTGCGTTTCTCAACATCATAGCGCAGTCTCTTGGTGCAAAGCGTATTCTGGAACTTGGCACGTTTGCAGGCTATTCAACCATCTGGCTGGCCCGTGCGCTGCCTGAAGGCGGCAAGCTGATCACGCTTGAACTGCAGGACGTGAATGCCGATCTCGCCCAACGCAATTTCGATGATGCAGGCCTATCAGACCGGATTGAAATTCGACGCGGACCCGCCGAAAAATCCATGAACATCATGATCAATGATGGCGTCGCGCCCTTCGATCTCATCTTCATGGACTCAGACAAGATCAATTATCCGATTTATCTGGAGCAGGTGATCATGCTCTCACGCCCCGGAACGCTGATCATTGCCGACAATGTCGTGCGCGATGGACGCATTACTGACGACCAGTCGAAAGATCCCTCCATTCGGGGCGTGCGGACGTTTCTAGACCAGTTGAAAAACCATCCCCGCCTCACCTCCACCGCCATTCAGACGGTTGGTGATAAAGGCTATGACGGCTTTGCGATGATGCTGGTAAATGCTGAAACTTAGCGCGAACGTGATCGACCGAGACTTGACCTGTCATCGGGACTGAAGGCCAACTCCGCCTCAAAGCGCTGCAATGGGAGGACCTCCAATGTGTAATGACAGAACAGCAGAACAAAATGAGGCATGGCTAAAGCGCAAAGGCCTGCTCAGTCGTCGAGACTTTGCAAAAATCGGCCTTGGTGCAAGTTTTGTATCCATGCTGCCCGCCATGGCTGATCCGCTGGGCGTGACCGAAACCGACGTCATCATCACCACGCCAGACGGCGAGGCCGACTGCTATTTCGTGCATCCATCTGAAGGCGCGCATGCGGCGGTAATCATCTGGCCGGATATTACAGGCCTGCGCCCGGCTTTACGCATGATGGGTAAACGCCTCGCGCAATCAGGCTATGCCGTGCTGGTGGTCAATCCATATTATCGCAGTGTCACCGCACCGATTGTTGTCCCGGGTGAAACTTTCGCAGACCCGGCTGTGCGTGAGCGTGTCGTGCCGTATTACCGCACACTGACCCCGGAAACCAACATCACAGATGCCCACGCCTTTGCCACCTGGCTGGACGCGCAGGACGTGGTCTCAACCTCACGCCCAATGGGTACAATGGGCTATTGTATGGGCGGGCCGATGACTTTCCGCACCGCCGCTACTCTGCCAGGTCGTATTGGCGCTGGCGCCAGCTTCCATGGCGGCGGTCTTGTGACCGATGCTGAAAACAGCCCGCATACTCTTATCCCGGAAATGAATGCTGCCTTCCTCGTCGCCATTGCCGAAAATGATGATGAGGAACAGCCAGAAGCCAAAACGGTTCTGGATGAAACCTTCTCAGACAATATGATTTTCGCAGAAGTCGAAGTGTATGCCGACGCCATGCATGGCTGGTGTCCGCCAGATTCGCTCGTCTACAACGAAGAGCAGGCCGAACATGCCTGGAGCAGATTACTCGTCCTGTTCGACCGCCATCTGGCTTAAGCTTCTACAGAACCCCGGCTCAGGCCGGGGTTTTTGCTTTTGCGCCCATCACATCGGCGATGATTTCCAAGGATTTCAGGCGCGCTGACGGCTCATACATATCAGATACAATCATCAGCTCATCTGCCTGCGTACGCTCAACAAAGGCCTCAAGTCCTTTGCGCACGGTTTCCGGGCCGCCAATAATGCTGCAAGCGAGCATTTGTTCGGCATGGGCTTTCTCGTGCGGCAGCCAATAGTCGTCAATATCATTGATGGGCGGCTGCATCAGCCCGCGCTGTCCACGCACCATATTGGCAAAGGACATTTGCTGCGAGGTTGCGAGCTTTTTCGCCGCTTCATCCGTATCGGCGGCAATCACATTCACCCCGACAAGCGCATAGGGTTTAGCCAGCGCATCAGACGGCTCAAACCGCTCACGATAGAGCTTCAGAGCCGGATCAAGCGCGCCCGGCGCAAAGTGCGAAGCAAAGCCATATGGCAGTCCAAGCTGAGAGGCGAGCTGTGCCCCGAACAGGCTGGAGCCCAGAATCCAGAGCGGCACTTTCGTGCCCACGCCCGGCACCGCATGGAGACGCTGATCATCTTCCTCATCGCCAAGCCAGCGCTGTAATTCCAGAACGTCCTGAGGAAAGCGTTCGGCTTTCATCGGGTCCACGCGCAAAGCCCTTAAGGTCATCTGATCGGTTCCCGGCGCGCGGCCAAGGCCAAGGTCAATCCGGTCCGGATAGAGCGTCGCCAGCGTACCGAAATGTTCTGCAATCACATAAGGTGTGTGATTGGGCAGCATGACACCGCCGGCACCGACACGTATGGTCGACGTCGCCCCCGCAATATGGCCAATCACAACCGGCGTCGCCGCTGTACTGACACCTTTCATATTGTGGTGTTCTGCGACCCAGATACGCTCAAAGCCATTGGCTTCGGCATGTATGCCAAGCTCGCGCGCACGGTTCAGCGCATCGCGCGTATCAAAGCCTTCGCGAACGCGTCCGAGTTCCAGAATGGAAAGTTTCACCATGTCATGCCTCCTGCAGAGGATATGGGGTTCCTCTGCCCTCATGCCATGAAGTTATTCTATTATCGGTCTGTAGTCGTCATTGACCGGCGCGGGACGATAAGCGCGCAGTACGAATTTGCGGCTGTCTTCATCCCGGAAATCACAATCTTCGGCCAGTCGGCCCAGACCGCGCGCATTCAGATCCCGGTTCAAAATATCGCGCACTTGCGGAATGGTGAGATCATGTTCGCGGTTCTGAAAACGCAGATACTCGCGCTGGCTTTCAAAAGCATAGGCCTTCCAGAGGATAGAAATCCGCGTTTCCGCAGCCCGGTATTCATAGCGATTTTCGCCGTCGACAATTGCCCAGCCATCATCATGCGTATGGGCATGGAGCTTTGCCTGCCTTGAGAGTTTACCCGGCGCGATATGGTTGCGGCTGCGTCCAATGCCGCCCACGCGGTGCCACATATACTCATTGTCAGAGACATAGCCGACATTCCAGATTGGCGCCTGCACGGTGCGACGGTGCCCCTCCGGGCCATCCGGCCAGTATTCAAAATCGCCGCCCACACCTCGGTAAAACCAGCAGATTGTAGACGCCTGCGGCACAGCCCAATCATGGAACAACCCCGAATAAGCCATCGCCACCAACAGATCGAACGGGAATTTATCCCCGCCCCGGAACTTCGGAAGGTCGAGATGCGGCACGCCTGCCGCCATCGGAAAATTGATATTGTTCATGAGCGAAACTGGCTTGATGATTTTAGCATCAAAGCTCTTTTTCGCGCCTTCGATGAAGGTATCAGAATTGAAAATGAATCCAGCGCGCGGGTCGACCAGCTTTCCATGAAACGCCCACATGGTCCGAAACCAGGGTACATCCTTACCCGTTTCGGTGCGGTGATGAACCTTCGCAGCCAGTGAATATGGTGCAGATTCGCGGCAGAGATCTAAAACCCTGTCCGGGTCCTCAAAGGCCGGGTCCAGTCGAACCGGCTTGGCCAGCATGTGCGCGGGGCGCAGGACAAAGTCCTGATTACCATCAGCCATGCATTCCTCCCCATTTTATATTTTCTTTCCTTAATCTTAACGAAGGAAACAGGGCGTGGCGAGGAATTTATTAAACACGTACAGGAATTAAGGGCCGCAGCTCCACATGCCCTCATAGGTCCGCTCGCCCCCATCGGCGCGCTGGACAAGAAGCTGAGCATCAATCTGCTGATAACTCTCCTCTGGAGAATCGACCGGCTCTCCAGGAACAATTGTCAGGGCAAAGCCGCGGCCGGAAAAGCTCGTACCATCAAGCATGGAACCAAACCCGCGCTCTGTGGAGACGTAGTTTTCGACATACTCGCCAACTTTAAGACGCGCATCATTGGGGTCGTCGGATGTACGAACACCACTGGCGACCAGAATGAAATCGCCGGTCTCTTCTTCCACGAAGGTGCAGAACTCATCGCCAGTCAGGCCGGCAGAATCCTCAGGCTGCAGTCCTTGAAGCTGTATCTCAGATCCGTCACCGCCAGAGGTCGCCGTTGGCGTTGCAACAGGCTCAGGCGTGCCTTCAAGTGCCGGAGGCGGCGTAGGTTCACCATCCTCCGGAACATCTGAAGACGGAGAACAGGCCGCAAACACAGCCAATGCGGCGAGCGGGAGAAGAGGCAGAAATTGTTTTGTCATCATTCTACAACGCGCGCCGCATAAAGCGGTTCATTTACAGATCAGGCTTCCGGCAGGAAATCTGGCACGGAGAAATAGCGCTCACCCGTATCATAATTGAAGCCAAGAATTCGGCTGCCCTCAGGCAGTTCAGGCAGCTTCTTGGCGATTGCAGCCAGTGTCGCGCCGGATGAAATGCCAACAAACATCCCTTCCATGCGAGCAGCATCGCGCGCATAGCGTTTTGCATCTTCCGGATCGACCTGAATCGTGCCGGTCAGCAGGGACGTATCCAGGTTTTTCGGAATAAAGCCAGCGCCAATGCCCTGAATAGGGTGTGGCCCCGGGTCGCCGCCGGAAATAACGGGAGAACCAGCTGGCTCAACCGCAAACACTTGCAGGTTAGGCCATGCTTTTTTCAGAACCTTTGCCGTACCTGAAAGGTGACCGCCCGTGCCTACACCTGTGATCAGAACATCAGGCGGCGTGACTTTAAAATCGACCAGAATTTCCTGCGCAGTCGTCGTCTCGTGCGCAGATACGTTGGCCGGGTTCTCGAACTGCTGCGGCATCCAGGCGCCGTCCATTTCAGCAATGAGTTCCTTGGCTTTCTCAATCGCGCCCTTCATGCCTTTTTCCTTCGGCGTCAGAACAAATTCTGCGCCATAGGCCAGCATCAGGCGGCGACGTTCCATAGACATGCTTTCCGGCATGACGAGGATCAGGCGATAACCTTTAACAGCCGCAACCATAGCAAGGCCTACACCTGTATTCCCGCTGGTCGGCTCAATAATGACGCCATCTTTCGGTAGCTTGCCGGTCTGCTCAGCATCTTCAATCATAGCCAGTGCGATCCGGTCCTTAATGGACCCGCCCGGATTGGACCGCTCAGATTTAATCCAGACTTCGGCATCGCCAAAAAGACGGTTCATACGAACGTGCGGCGTACTGCCAATAGTTTCGAGTAGTGAGTTGACCTTCATTTCGGCATCCTCCGAGCAATGTTTTTGATTATCTGCCAAGACGGGCGCTAAAGAAGCAAGCCTGACCGCCAGAAAATCGGAAATCTGTGAGAAAACATGGGCTATCCAAACCTCGTTACAATCACCCAGCAGGTCATCTCTATAGAGTCTTACTGACTGTATTGATGAGGTTTTCTAACCGTGTACTGCGATTGAGGACCTGTCGCTCTGTGACGACTTGCAAAGCCAGAGCCGAAAATATATGAAACGTATACAAATTATATATTAAAGATGCGGAGCGCCGGATGGGCATTGTTAAAATTGATGACGAACTGCACGAGGACATCCGCCGTGCCAGCACGGTCATGTGCCGGTCCATCAACGCTCAGGCAGAATTCTGGATGAAGATCGGTAAGCTCGCAGAAGCCAATCCCAGCCTGTCCTTCAATGACATTGTCAAAATGCAGATGGAGCGCGCAGACCTGAGCGAAACTGAAATCCAAGTCGCCTGATATGGTCAAAACGCCCGAAGAACTGGCTCTGATGCGCAATTCAGGCAAACTGCTCGCATCCGTGTTTGAAATGCTGGATGGAATTGAACTGGCAGGCCTGTCCACCATGCAGGTAAACGATCTGGTCGAACGCTATATCACAGACGATCTCGCTTCTCGCCCGGCCAGCAAAGGTCAGTACGGCTTCAAATATGTGCTGAACTGCTCCATCAACGATGTTGTCTGCCATGGCGTGCCAGATGAAACATGCATCATTCAGAATGGCGACATTATCAATCTGGACATCACACTGGAAAAGAACGGCTATATCGCAGATTCCAGCAAAACCTACATTGTGGGCGACGTGCCACCTTCGACAAAAAAACTGGTGCGCGTTGCTCAGGAAGCCATGTGGAAGGGCATTAAAGCCGTCCGCCCTGGCGCGCATCTTGGTGATATCGGCTATGCAATTGAGCGCCACGCCAAACAGCATGGCTTCAGCGTCGTACGCGAATATTGCGGCCATGGAATTGGCCGCGAAATGCATGAGCCGCCCAATGTGCTGAACTTTGGCCGGCGCGGCAGCGGCATGAAACTGAAAGAAGGTATGGTTTTCACGATCGAGCCCATGATCAATGAAGGATCGCGCTTCGTAGAGGACCATGACGATGGCTGGACAGTCACGACAAAAGACCGAAAACTGTCAGCTCAGTTCGAACACACCGTCGCCGTCACCTCCACCGGGGTCGAGGTGCTTACGCTTCGCCACGACGGCAGCTAGGCGAGATTACGCTCCCAATACATGACATTCTGTTCGGCCTCTGCGCCCGGTAGGGCCTGTCCTGTCGTTCCGACCGGCTCAACTGCCCCATCCGTCAGAAAGGCGATGCCCGCCTCGTCTTCTGCCGGGATTTTTGCAAGGAAACGCTTAGCTCCATCCGGCGTACGACCGACAATGACGCCAAAACGCACTGATCCATCTCGCTTATAATGAACGGTATAGGTCTCAATCACGCCCTCGCCTTGGTAGCCCTCCTCAAAGGCTGGCACAGCGCCTCGGGAGGTCTCAGCTGCTGCCTGCACATCAAAATCATGTGGCAGGCCATCAGCGAGCTTCGGGTCCCGGCCAATCACAATGGAATGGGTGTAGGTCGCAAATCCACCATTGGCGAAAAGGAAGCCATATCGACCAGATGTGCGCAGCCTTAGCACCATTTCGACCACAGCATGGCTCATATAATTCGCGATAGGGCCGCCGCCGAAGGTCAACCCGCCAAACACACTCATTGGTTTTTCCAATGGCCAGCCAATCACACGGCGCGCCATTTTTGGCATGCATGGAAAACAGGAATAGAGTTCCGCATAGTCCATGTCCTCAGTCGTCAGATCGTTGAATTCAAGCGCTTTAGAGAGCGATTCCGACAAGCTGACAGAATGAGAGAAAACGTCACGCGCCATCACATTCGCCGGTTCTTCGGCATGCGCGCCCCGTCCAATATAGATAAGATCACTTTCGGCCATTCCCGCCGCCTTTGCAGCCGCAAGGTTCGCCACAATGAAGGCCGCACCCTGATTGACCGAGGAATTGGCCACCATCAGCTTGGTATAGGGAAAGGAAATGGGCCGGTTGGATGCATCCGCAGTGATGATCTCCTCGACCGTACGCGGGGCATGTATCCAGGCCCCATCATTGCCATCAGCCACACGCGAAAAATCAGACCAGATCTGGCCGCTTTCTCTTTGCGCCTCTTCAAGGCTCTGGCCCCATTCAGCACGGCAGGCATTTTCATAAAGCGGGTAGATATCTACAGGGGATGTGAGGCGGAAGAGGTCTGTATATCGCTGTTTTCTGGCGATGGAGCTGGCACGGACAGCGTCAACTTTCGTATCTTTCGGCCCTGCCTCGCGGGCGCGAGCAGCTGCAGTGCGAAGAGCCTCACCACCCGTAATCGCGACACTGGTGGCCTCACCCGCGGCAATCATATTGGCCGCTTCGTTCAAAAGCCGCACCGGGCTATCGCCCATCGGATATTTCGTCTGACGACACAAGGAAGGCGTCGCGCCAATGGCCTCCGCCACTTTGGGAGAGCAATCACCAAGATCGGGAAATGCAATCTGCGCGACGGTCAACACGGCAGAAAGCCCGGGCAACCATTTGCGTTCTTCATCCGCCCGTCGCAGTGCTTCTACCATCAGGCCCAGCGAATCCAGACCCGCAGCCGGTTCTTCCGGGCGATCATTCACCTGCCCCACGCCGACAATGACGGGTATTCTATCCTCTGCCAGAGCCATGCTTTTCCTCCCTCTCATTTTTTTAAAAGAGAGTGCGGCTTCATTTTGGGAAGTTCAATCCGTCACGTCGCGGCAGGTCTGTCTCAGAGAGTTTTGCGCATATGGATGATGGTGTTGATCTGGCCATTGCCGCCCACACGCTCTTCGCGATGGAATTCGACATATCCACGTGCCTGATAGAGCGGATAGCCGGGCACGGTTGAGCCCAGCTCAATGGTTTTGAACCCCGCATCACGCGCCGCGCCTTCGCCGAGGTCCAGCAATAGTGACCCAATGCCTTTACGGGTCCATTCCGGGTGCGTGTACATGGCCCGAATGCGCGCTGGATCAGTCGCCGGATCTGACAGACTATCATCACGCCCTACCGTTTGGTCGCCGCCAAACAGGGTTTTGCGCTTACCCCAGCCACCGCAGGCCACAGCGACAGTTTCACCGTCTTTTTCGGTTTCAATAATGAAATACGTACCGTCTTTGATCAGCGAATTATCCAGCCCCATGGATTCGCGCGCCGAGATAATTTCCTCCTCGCTCAGAAAGTCCCGCATATTGAAGGTGATGGATGCCGCCATCAGGTCTTTGATTGTCGGAATATCGGCTTCGGTTGCGACGCGATGCGTGAACACAAATTTCTCTTTGGACATGGACTGGAACTTTCACTGAACTGGCAGCGATTTGGCGACTTTATCGCTGGTTTTCAAGCAAGAGATCAGAACTGATCCGGCCAGTCCCGATAGAGCGCGAATTTCACATTCTGAACGAGACCATTTGCCTGAAAATGGCGCACATGATCCTCACCCGTTTTAGGGGCCAGCGCACGGAATGCACTATCCAACTGGGCCAGGTCACGGGTTTCAATCATGATATGAAATTCGGGCATATTATCGGGCGCCAGGCCGAGCTTGCACCGCATAAGACGCCAGTTCTCTAAACGACCCTCAGATTTCAGCCCATCCATGAAAGCTGACAGTTTTTCAGAAAACGTCTGATCCGAAATACCCGGCTTCAGGTCACACCAAATGTGATAAATATCCATCGCTACCCCCAGATAACTTACTGTCACTCTGGCACATGCAACTCGTTCTCTGTAAGTAGCCAGAGTGACAAGTGAGAACCCCGATCTTTCGGTACTGATTCCTTTTTTCAATGAGGAAGGCAATGTACTGCCCCTGCTGGAGGAAGTTCACACCGTGCTAAACGGCGTGGACTTTGAGATTGTGTGCGTCAACGACTGCTCTGGCGACAACACCGCAGCCGAGCTCGCCGAAGCGAAAGCCAAATGGCCAGAAACGGTTTTTGTCCGCACCCATATTGAGCGTTGCGGCAAGTCTGCCGCCCTGATGACGGGCCTTAAATTTGTTCGTGGCACATGGACCCAGCTTCTGGACGGAGATGGCCAGAATGACCCTGCTGATTGCCGCCGCTTGTTCGATGAAATCATCGCACCGGGTGAGCCGAATACGCTCGGCATGATCGCAGGCAGGCGCACCAGCCGGAACGATTCAGGCTTTAAATGGGTCCAGTCGCGCGTGGCAAACGGCGTTCGCCGCTTCTGCCTGAAAGATGATGCGACTGACACAGGGTGCGGCTTTAAACTGATCCGCACGCGCGCGTTTCGCGATCTGCCTTACTTTGCCAGCATGCACCGTTTTCTGCCTGCCCTTATCAAGCGCGCAGGCTGGGATGTAGTGGAAAAGCCAGTTAATGACCGCGTGCGCTGGCATGGCACATCTAAATACGGCTTTCTTGACCGTCTGGCGGCTGGCATTTTCGACCTGATCGGCATGATGTGGCTGGTCCGTCGCGGCGGTAACGGTATTGCAGCCGAAAGTGACGACCCCCGCCTTCAGCCTTAATCGTCTGACGCAGTGTCCGGGCGCTGCATGCTTTCAGGCAGGTATTGCTCGTCGGGCTCTGCCAGTAATTCTTTTTCAGCCAACCGGACAACCGGAACGACTGCTTTCGTGAAGGGCAGGAAGTAAGCTGTGCGCCCATCGGGCGCGACGAGCTCCAAGAGGTCATCTGCGCCGAAATTCTGAACAGATTTCACCTTGCCGAGTGGGCGTCCATCCATATGAGTGACGCGCAACCCCAGAAGATCGTCATAATAGAATTCGTCTTCTTCCGGCTCAGGCAGGACATCGCGCGGCACGTAAAGCTTTGTGCCTTTCAATGCTTCCCAGTCCTCGCGCGTGCGGTTGCCAGCTGCTTCAACAACGAAATGGTTTTTGGCTGGTCGCGCTGTTTCGGGTTCCAGAGCCACTTTGCCTTTTTCGTCTAATAGCGGGCCATAGGCAAAACAGTCTTCGGGCACGAGGGTAAAGCTGCGCACACGTACTTCACCTTTTACGCCATGGGCTCCGGCGAGCGCGCCGACACAGATGAAGTCTTTGTTTTTTGCCATGGTCAGAACCTGTAAAAACGGCGCCGCAAACCCTGCGGCGCCGAATGAAGGCATAAACTCAGCACATCATCTCTGACAAGCACCAGGTTTAATTGTTGTTCCGCTGAACATGGCGCAAGCCAGGTGGCAGGCGGCTATTGTCGTCATTATTCGACTGCGACCGAGGCGGCGGAGGAGGAGGTGGCGCTGACACCGGCACCTGAGGGCGCGGCGGCGTACGCATCACGACCTGCTCATTTGAGCGATGGTTATTGCCGGACGTCCCTGCCGTACTTCCACCACGACCGGAAGAGCCATTTCCGCGATTTCCATCATTGCGACCACCGGCCAGTGTGTCATTGCGTGACCCACCGGAGTTTCCACCATAGCGGTTGGAGTCATTATTGCTGCCGCGGTCACGATCGCTGGATGAGCCACGATTGCCGTTATACCCTGAATGACCGCCAGAGTTTCCGGAATTGCCCGGATACCGGTTATAGCCATGATTGTCGTTGCGGGAGTTGTTGGCATGATTGCTGCCGCCGCCCGTATATCGGTCGTTATCATTGCGGTCGCGGTTCCAGTCGCGATCACGATCATTGTTGCGATCATTGTCGCGGTCAGGGTCGTTATTGTGGCCACCATTGGATGGTGGTCTGTACCCGCCATTATTGCTTCCGCCATTTGAACCGTTCACGCGTCGAATAGACGAGATATTGTCGTTCAGGCGGAAACCACCAAGGCTGCCATTGGATGCATTGATGATCTGGCATCGACCGCCAAAATTCACATGCTCGCAGACTTCCCACGTGCCGGACCGAATGCGGATGGAGCTTGCACGGTCATTCAGACCCAATGAGGCAAGATTATAAACACTGCCATTCACGCCGACGCTACGGCCGCCATAATTGCTGTGTTCATAGAGCACGACATCAGCATTGCCACCTGAATGGCCGCCACTGTACCCACCATGGTTTCCTCCATGATTGGAGTGTCCACCATTATAGCCACCGCCATGGTTTCCATGACCATAGCCTCCACCGTAATGACCACCATAATTACCCGATCCACGGCCTACACGGCGAATGGATGAGATATTGTCGTTGAACTGAAACGCATTCAGCGCACCAACACTGGCATTGATGATCTGGCATCGGCCCTGAAAGTTCGCATCCACACAGATTTCCCACGTGCCGCTGCGAACTTCGATAGAGCTGACCTGATCATTGAAATACAGGCTGCCAAGGCTCCAGGCGCTGCGGTTCAGGCCATATGATTGCCCACGAAACCCTGCATCCCGATAGAGCACAATGTCTGCATTGCGCGGGCCGCGATATCCAGACCAGCTCGTCTGGGTGTAGTCATAATACGGATTGTAAGCGTTATACCGGCCATACCGGCCATACTCGCCATACTGCCCAGTATAGACGCCGCTCGTATAACCATAATCCTGAGCGTAATAGCCCCAGGTATCATACGGGCTCAGCTCTGACAGATTGCCGAAAAAATCAGCCTCGTAGAACACCAGATCACCAGCCCAGTTCACGCCAAAAATTGTGCCGTGCGGATATGGATTGCGTGGGTCCAGCGGGCGAACAGAGGTGATTTCATCGCCAAGGCCGAAATCATCCAGATCACGGATCGGTTGGCGCGCGACCAGACATGGGCCCTCAAAGCCGCGATCATCGCATAACAGCCAGCCATCGCCGGTAAAATCCAGAGATGCCGCCCGGTCATTAAAGCCAATATTTACCAGCGTATCCACGGGGCCGGTAATGGCACGGCCTTCTCCGTTAAAGTTCTCGCCGTCGAACAATACCAATTGCCCATGATCGGCGTGCGCAGCAGCCGCAAAACTCAGCGCTGCCACCGCTCCGCCCATCGTTTTCAAAATGGAATTTGTGCGAACCATCGCCAAATTTCTCCTTTTAGTCCCGACACACTGTGGACACCTTAGCTGAACGAGCCTGAACAGAGGGCAACAAGGCCGATCTCAGCACAGAGCATAAAAAAAGCCCCTCTTGCGAGGGGCTTTAGTCAGGGATCAGTCAGCAGGTTAGCCGATCCGTCGAATAGAAGAGATATTGTCATTCATGCGAATGTTGTTCAGCGCGTTGGTTGAACGGGTGATCACTTCACAGCGACCGTTAAACCCGGCATCGGTACAGATCTGCCAGCGGCCCTGATTGACGCGAATAGAGGAAATTTCATCGTTCAGGCCGGTCTGAGAAAAGCTCACCAGATTGCCGTTCACCGGCATGGCACGTCCGCTAAAATTGCTATCTTCATACAGCACGATATCGGCATATTGGCCGCCATAGCCTGGCTGGCCATGGCCGTTTCCATATCCGTTATGGCCATTATTGCCATAGGAATGTCCCGGGCGATTGCCGTACTGATTGCCCTGGTTGTTATTATAGCCATACTGGCTGCCAACACGGCGAATAGACGAGATGTTGTTATTCATCTGCACGTAATTGGCGTCTGACAAACTACCATTGATAATCTCGCAACGACCGCGAAAATCACCATCCACGCACACTTCCCACTGACCGCGCAGAACTCGGATCGAGCTGGCAGCATCGTTAAATCCATAATCACTCATGGAAGAAACCGCGCCATTTACCTGAAGAGTGCGACCGCGAAAGTCTTTCTGATCATAAAGAATGACATCCGCAGACCCATTCTGGGTGTAAACCGGCCCGTTATTTGGGCCATATGGGTTGTGACCGTAAACCTGAGCCTGTGCCGGGGCAGCCGCTACCATGAGGCCAGCTGCACCAGCCACCATTGCAGAAAGAAGCAGCTTCGTTTTCATATCCTATCTCCATTTCTTGGCTTGTTCCCCAAAAACTGAAGACAGCTTAACAAGCCGGACCTGAATGCAGGATAACCGTAGATGAACGGATGTTGTTCCGCCGAAGGCTGCCAATTTCTACCCGTCGCCTTAGTTGAGGCGGCGCACAGAACTGATATTATCATTCATATTATGCACATTCATGCGCGGTGTATCGGCGCTCACCGTGACGCATCGACCCGAGAAATTCGGGTCCGCACAGAACTCCCATTCACCGCGACGGATGAGCACTGAACTGATATTATCGTTCATCTGAATCGGACGCAGATTGGACTGGCTTTCATTCACAGGACGCGCACGGCCAGAATAACTACTGTCCTCATAGATCACCATCTCGGCAGCCGCGAGTTCAGCCTGTAAGCGACGTTCTTCCTCTTCGCGTAGACGACGCTCTTCTTCCTCACGCGCGCGCTCCTCAGCCGCAAGACGCGCAAGCGTGCCGCGTGGAACCTCTCGAATGGACGTGATGTTGTTGTTCAGATTGTGCACCCGCATCCGGGTTTCATCCGCATCGAGGATTTCGCACGTGCCGGTATAGTTCCAGCCTGAGCAGAATTCCCATTCGCCGCGAACAATCTCAACAGAGCCGATAGTGTTGTCGAAATCATAGTCGCCCAAACGGCTGATATTGCGGTTCGTCCCGAACGCCTCGCCGCCATAGTCTTCTTCTGAATAGACAATCAGCGACGGGTTTTGCGGGCCGGTATATGGCTGCGCATAAGGATCGTTTGGCTGAGGATAGCCTGAACCATAATTGCCATTATTTCCGTAGTTATTTCCGGAATTGCTGTAACCAGAATCATATCCTGAATTATTGCCATATCCGGTTTGACTGGACAGCATTGAGCTGGAGGGCATGACACTGCCATACCCATCTGGCGCGTAGAACACATACCCGCCAGCCGGGTCGCGCGAATACATGGTGCCATGCTTGAAATAAACATCAGACGGCAGAGGCATCGCCGAGGCGATCGTGTCTGAAAAGCCAAAAGATGAGAGGTCATCAATATCGCCGCGCGCGACAAGACAGGCGCCTGCGAAATAGGCCTCCTGGCACACAAGCCAGCCACCATTTCCGGAAATGCGCAGCGATTCTGCACTGTCACCCAACTGGTTGAAGCCCATCATTTGCGTGCTTTGATACAGACTGGCGGTCTGACCGGAGAAGTGCTCCGCTCCGAAAAGGCGAAGTTCCGGCCCGCCATACTGGGCATGGGCGGGAAGAATTAAACTGGCCGCAAACAGAACCGGTTTCAGAAACGATTTAACACTGAACATTTGCGCGTCCCCTGACAAAATTGAATGCCGGGTCCCCACCGGCGGTCATCCGCCACCATATAGAAGCACGCATGAATGACTGACAACATGCCCGCGCGCATGAAAAAAGCCCTCCACCTTTCGGCAGAGGGCTCAATCTCAGATAAAAGCAGCCGAAGCTTACTCTTCTGTTTTAGCTTCTTCTTCAGCAGCTGGCTCTTCTGCAGGTGCAGCAGCAGCTTCCGCAGCAGCCTCAGCCGCAGCAGCAGCTTTTTCAGCTTTCTCTTCAGCGCGCTCTTTAGCTTTCGTGCCTGGCTCGCCTTTGTTCGGGTTGTTAGACGCTGTCCAGGTGTAAACTGGCTTACCGTCAACTTCGATCTGGCTCAGGAAGCGAGCAACACGGTCAGTTGGTTTCGCGCCTTTAGCGATCCACTCAACAGCTTTCTCAGCGTCGATGTTGACGCGAGCTTCTGAATCTTTCGGCAGGCGTGGGTCATAGTTACCGATTTTCTCGATGAAACGACCGTCACGTGGTGCGCGGCTGTCAGCTACAACAACACGGTAGAAAGGACGTTTTTTAGAACCACCGCGCGCGAGGCGAATTTTAAGAGCCATGGTGTATCTCCTTAAGTATCTTATGGCGCTTGCATTTTAGGCCAGTCACATTGAAAGGCCCGTTTGATAGAGGGGTTTAGTCCGTACCCTCTGACCGGATCTTCTCATGATGGCGAATAACTTCCGCCACGATGAAACTTAGAAACTCTTCAGCAAAAGCCGGGTCGAGACCTGCGTCATCAGCCAGTTTGCGAAGGCGATAAATCTGTTCGGCTTCCCGCGTCTTATCAGACGGTGGAAGGTCGTTTTCGGCTTTCAGCACGCCGACCATTTTGGTCAGCTTGAAACGCTCAGCCAGCGTGTGCAGCAAAACAGCATCGAGATTATCAATGCTGGAGCGTAGACGCAGAAGTTCATCCATAGGTGACTGGGTCATTTCGCACCTTGCTTCGGGTCAAGGATCAAAGTCGCGATAACCCAACCAAATCCAAAAAACATGAATTCATTTTTGTGTTCGCTGACGACTCCAAGGTCGATGAATACAGCCAGCAATCCGATAGCGATGAAGACCGCACCAATCGCGCGCACGACGCGAAGACGGAGAGCGGACAACGCAAGCGTTTCAGGCGAATTGCTCATTTTTTCTTGCTCCCCGGAAGACCCGGCAGACCGCCCGGTGCACCAAGGCCCGGAAGCCCCGTACCCGGCATGCCGCTACCAATGCCAGGCAGTCCACCTGGCGCACCCATACCTGCAGCGCCGCCATTACGAGCAGCCATTTTGGCAATATCAGCCTGATTTACGCCCATGCCGCCCATAGCGCCCATAAGGCCTTTCATGCCGCCCTTGCCCATTTTCTTCATCATGTCGGCCATCTGCTTGTGCATTTTCAGCACTTTATTGACGTCCGAGACCTGAACCCCTGCGCCAGCGGCAATACGCTTGCGACGAGATGCATTGAGCAGCGCTGGTTTGGCGCGCTCTTTTTTGGTCATGGAAGAAATGATCGCTTCCTGACGCTTAATGACACTGTCATCCATGTCAGACGCGGCCAGAGCCTGTTTGGCTTTCTTCGCACCCGGCAGCATGCCGGCAATACCGCCAAGACCGCCCATTTTCTGAAGTTGGCGCAGCTGGTCGGCCATATCATCAAGGTCGAACTGACCTTTCGCCATTTTCTTGGCGAGGCGCTCAGCCTTTTCGGCATCCATCTGCTCACCGGCTTTTTCAACCAGTGAAACAATGTCGCCGCGGCCAAGAATAAGACCAGCGACACGCTTAGCAGAGAAAACATCCAGACCGTCGAGTTTTTCACCCACGCCGAGGAATTTGATCGGCAGGCCCGTCACCGCACGCATAGAGAGCGCAGCACCACCGCGGCCATCACCATCCATACGAGTCAGAACAAGGCCGGTCAGCGGCAGTCGCTCATGGAAGCGTTTGGCTGTTTCCACGGCGTCCTGACCGGTCAGAGCGTCAGCAACGAGAAGCGTTTCTTTCGGATTGGCGATCTTCGCCACTTCCTCAGCTTCCGCCATCATCTGCTCATCAAGCGTGGTGCGGCCCGCCGTATCGAGGATGACAATATCAAAGCCCTGAAGCTTTGCAGACTGAAGCGCACGCTTGGCGATATCGACCGGAAGCTGGCCCGGAACGATTGGAAGGGAGGATACACCCACTTGCTTTGCCAGAATGCCGAGCTGTTCCATAGCTGCCGGACGACGCACGTCGAGCGACGCAAGAAGAACTTTCTTGCGCTCTTTTTCCTTAAGGCGTTTTGCGAGCTTACCGGTTGTGGTGGTTTTACCAGACCCCTGCAGACCAGCCATCATGATGACTGAAGGCGGGCTGTCGACGCGGAGTTTACCCGCATCTTCGTCTTCGCCGCCCAGCATGTCCACGAGTGCATCGTGAACGATCTTGATCACCATCTGGCCCGGCGTAACGGATTTGATAACCGCTTCGCCGATTGCTTCTTCTTTCACCTTGGCGATGAAGTCTTTCACGACCGGAAGTGCAACGTCAGCCTCAAGCATGGCGACGCGGATTTCACGCATGGCCGCGCTGACATCTTTCTCAGACAGAGCGCCGCGGCCCGTCAGGCCGTCAAACACACCCGTCAATCGATCTGTCAAAGCATCAAACATGCGACATCCTCATTTGCTGTTCCCGTGATCTCTCACATATGGGTTCAGCACTTAAAGCAAAAAGCCCCGCCGGGCGAGACTTCGCTGGGCGGGGGACACGCGCCCTCACGGCGACATGCTGCGTAAATTCCAATTTCAGCGCGGCGATACAGGAAAAAGACTCTCAGGTCAAAGACTTACTGGCCCGCGCCATCACGTTACATCACCAATCAATCACTGCTGACGTGAAGCTCTTCAACAGAACCAAGCCCGCCGCCAGATGTTAACAAACTCTGAAAGGGTTCCTCATGCTTACTCAAACGCTTAAAACCGCACTGTTCGTTTCCGCGCTCGCTCTGCCGATATTTTCGGCGCAGGCTCAGAGCGCAGACCAATGGTTTGAACGCGCAGATGGCAGCCTCATTCACGAACAGGCAGGCCTGCACTGCCCGACCTCCGTGAATGGCTATGACCGTATTGAAGAAGACGCTGAAGCCAATAACGGCTTTTGTGCCTATGCGGACGACGCGCATGAAGAAGAATTCGTCGTTCAATTCTATGAGCGCGCCAATCAGGACATTGAAACCGAGCTTCAACGTACCCTCGCCCATTTTGAAGATGAGGGCGCAATTGTCAGCCTGACGACCAGCGTCGGCTGTGAGGCAAGCCTTGCTTCTGTCGCTGATGGCGGTGCCCCGCCGGAAGAACTGGATGCGTCCTTCAATGATTATGCCGTGAATGACGAGCTGCGCTGCCTCGTTATGGAAGATGCCAATCAGGACATCTGGGTGATCAGCCTTCAGTCTGCCGGCGACTATTATTTCACGACGATCAACTCGTCCCATGAACTGGCCGAACTGAATGACATGGTTGAGACCTCATCTGAGTTCCATGCCATGCAATTCTCCAGCCCTGCTGTATAATTCTTAGTGTGCTTTGCGCTGGCCCGCCCGCCAATCTGATGGTTTAGTATATCAGACGTTTCATTACGGGCGGGGACACCATGAAATTGAACTCTCTGATTTTCGCTGTGGCAGGCATGTGCCTGTCTGCCGGAACCTCCTATGCGCAATCACCTAAAGATCAGGACGTTGCGCTCTGGCAGACTGAAAGCAGTGGAGCAGTTACCTTTCTGCCAAGCAATGGCACCTGCCCGTCAGCGCTCCTGAATTTCACCCGCACGGAAAACCTTCACATTGATATGCCGACAGAAGCGGGACCTCCTCGTCAGGATGGCGTGTGTCAGTACTCAAACGCAGACGGCTCAGCCTATATCACCGCTTATTTCTACATCACTGAAGGCCGCACGCGGCATGATGAAGTTCTGAATGCAGCTTCTTCCGTCATGCAGGTTCATCCGGTCGAAGTCATGCAGGAAGAGACGCAGGACTGTTCGGATGCAATCCAGTTTAGAGCCATACTTTCAGACTTTCACGCGATGGCAGAACTGGTTGAAAGCGACGAGCGCGAAATCGTTATCGATCAGAGCGAACTTTATTGCGTGGTGATGAAATTCACCAACCGACCGGGACGAACCTGGGCGGTGGTGAATTCAGATGGCGATTATTTTACCAAAATTCGGGCAACAATCGACGCGGCACCAGCTGACGAAATGGAAAGCCCGATGATGAGCGCTATTAGCGAGTTTTATTCCCAACAGGGGATTGCTGCCCGTCTTGCGGCTGATCCTCCCCAGTAAAGCCCAGAATGGCTTCCATCGGACCCGGGGCTTCTTCTCGCCAGGAATGCGGCGGACCGACGGTAATACCGCCATCCACGGTAATACTTTCGCCCGTAATGAAGCTCGCAGCGTCTGACGCCAGAAAGGCAACCATTTCCGCAATATCGCGCGGCTGACCGGCGCGGCCCGCTGGCTGAATGCTGCCCGCACCCTGAGCAATCATCTCTGCCATCTGATCAGAGACCTGACGATCCATGCCCAGCGTCGCCCCAAAAATGGAGGTCGCGATAAGTCCCGGACGGATCGCGTTCACGCGGATATTGTGTTTGCAGAGTTCTGCTGCCGCCATTTGAGAAAAATGCGCGACGCCCGCTTTGGCCACTGAATAGGTGATCGGCGCCCAGCCCGCCTCAATCGCAGACACTGAAGACGTGTTGATAATCACGCCGCCCCCGCGCTTTTTCATCAGCGGAATGGCAAACTGCGTACCCATGAAGACGGACTTCAGCAGAAGATCCATAATCTTGTCATACTCGCCAAAATCGAGGTCTTCCACGCCCTCGCGAGGGCCACCAATACCGGCATTGTTGAACAGGATATCCAGCCCGCCAAACGCGGTTTCTGCTGTGGACATGAGGTTTTTCAGGTCTTCAGGCTTTGTCACATCGCAATGGCAATAGCGGACGGTATCAGCCCCAAAACGGCTCTCCAGAGCCTTGCCTTTTTCATCCTGCAAATCACCAACGACGACTTTCGCGCCGTATTCGATCAGCACTTCGGTTGTGCCAAGGCCAATGCCACTGGCCCCGCCGGTGACAATCGCAACTTTCCCGTCGAGCGAACGTGTATTCATCTTTTCCTCCCTTGCGGGCCAGCCATCTTTAACCGGGCCGGTCCCTGCGTAAAAAACCCGGCGAAATACTCGCCGGGTTCAAATCTCTTATTCTGTCAGAACCACGACCTTACCTGTCGCTTTGCGGTCCATCAGATGCTGAATAGCATCTCCGGACTGATCCAGCGGGAAGGTTTTGGAGACGTGCGGCTTGATTTTGCTGTCCTTGTAAAAGTCGAACAGCTCCTGAACGTCTGTCTCATACTCACCCGGGAACTGACGCACCCAGGCTCCCCAGAAAACACCGCGAATATCGCAGGATTTGAGAAGTGTGAGGTTGAGTGGAATTTTCGGGATGCCTGCCGGGAAGCCAATCACCAGATAGCGGCCTTCCCAGTTCAGCGCACGAAGAGACGGTTCAGCATATGCACCGCCAACCGCGTCATAGATGATATCTACGCCGCCGCCGGAAACTTCCTTGATCTGATTAGACAGTTCTTTCTGCTGATCGCGGTCCAGATCGCCCATTGGGTAGATCAGGCCGACATCCGCGCCTTTGGACAGGCAGAAATCCACCTTCTCCTGAGACGAACACGCCGCTATCACTTTTAGGCCCATCGCCTTACCAAGCTCAATCGCTGCAACGCCAACGCCGCCAGCCGCGCCCAGAATGAACAGCGTCTCACCCGGTTTCGGGTCACCGCGACGCTTCAGGCCATAATAAGATGTGCCATAGGTCAGAATGAAAGCGGATGCTTCGTCAAACGGCATTTCATCCGGAATAGCGAGGCAACGATCGGCTTCAATTGCGATCTCTTCGCGCATACCGCCCCAGCCGCAAGACCCGATGACGCGGTCGCCCGGCTTGAGCGATGTAACCTCTGACCCGACCTCTTTGACCACACCGGCAACCTCGCCACCCGGAGAGAATGGGCGGTCTGGTTTGAACTGGTAACGGTCGACAATGATCAGTGAATCCGGGAAGTTAACGCCGATCGCCTTGATCTCAAGTACAACCTGTTTTGGGCCCGGTTTTGGGGAATCCAGCTCCACCATTTCGAGCGTTTCCGGCCCACCTGGTTGCTTTGAAACCACAGCTTTCATGATTTGTCCTCCACGTGACATATTTGGCTTGTCTTCTTTGCGGCGGACGGTAGCTGACTAGCTTTAGTCTGTGAAGTATAACTCAGACGCTTCTTGGTTTTGATACGAGTATAGTATGTCCGGTTCTGTATGGGCGATCGCCATTCATGGTGGTGCGGGCCCAAGTTACAAAGATGACTATTCTGCAGAAATAGCGGGCATGAAAGACGTTCTGTCGGACGCAAAAAACGCGCTCATGAAAGGCCGGAACGCACTCGATGTGGTTCAGAATGCGCTGCGGACCCTGGAAGATACCGGCCATTTTATTGCCGGGCGCGGCTCATCCCCAAATAAAGACGGCAAATGGGAATTAGACGCAGCCATTATGGATGGCACGAACCGTAATGCTGGCGCCGTTGGCGCGCTGCGCGGTTTTAAAAGCCCGATTGATTGTGCCCGCACGGTCATGGATGACAGCCCGAATATTCTGCTCGTCGGCAAGGGCGCGACGAAGTTTCTGAAAAAGCGCGATCTGGAACGCGTGACCAATCCTAACCGGTATTACAAACCCGCCGTCACCAAGCCGCTGGAAGTCAGCGAATTACAACACGGTACTGTCGGCGCGGTCGCGTTGGATAGCGAAGGCCGACTTGCCGCGGCGACCTCAACTGGAGGTCTGTTGAACAAGCCACCGGGACGTCTGGGCGACACACCCATTATTGGCGCTGGCACATGGGCAGACGAACGCGTTGCTGTGTCCTGCACCGGGCAAGGCGAATACTTCATGCGCGTAAATGCGGCGTCTGATGTATCAGCCCGTATCCGTTACACCCGCAGCGACCTTGCCAATGCGACCGCCTGTGTGCTGGAAGACATCTCTCTTTTAGGCGGGCAAGGCGGCCTGATTGCCATTGACCGGCTGGGCCGTGTATCCATGCCCTTCAACACCATTTCCATGAAGCGTGGGTTTGCCACCTATCGCGGCGAATTCGAAGTAAAGGTATTCTGAGCGTGCGAGGTTATTTTGCGATCGGGGCTGAAGGTATTTCCAAGCCCATGAATCTGGGCGCTCTCATGCGTACAGCCCATGCCTTTGGCGCGAGCTTCTGCTTTTCAGTGAATGCTGATGCGAAGATCCGCACCGTCTATAAAGCCGACACATCGAAAAGCTTTGAACACGTGCCGTATTATCAATGGGATTCAATTGACGATATGGGCCTGCCACGCGGCTGTGCGCTGGTCGGCGTAGAGCTGACAGATGACGCGGTGGAACTGCCAAGCTTTCGTCACCCCGCATCAGCTGCGTATGTGCTGGGCCGCGAGCGCGGAAGCCTCACCCCAGAAATGGTCGATAAATGCGCCTTCGTGGTGAAAATCCCGACCAAATTCTGCGTGAATGTTTCAGTGGCCGGCGCGCTCGTCATGTATGACCGCATGATCTCCATGGGCCGATATGCTGAACGCCCCGTCTCACCGGGTGGGCCGATGACCGCGCGCGAGCTGAACCTTATTCAGGGTCGCCGGAAGTAACGCGTCTATTCTTCACCTCGCAGGCGCATTAGCTCATTCAGCACCAAAGGGAATTCGGTATATCCATCCGATCCCAGAAAATGTCCGCCTTCATTCAGGACAATCAGCTTACAGCCCATGGCGGCAGCCAGTCGGTCACTAAGCTGATAGGGGACCAGCTCATCATTTCGCGCAGTGATTACGACGCACGCATCAACCATTTCGTTCACACGATCAAAATCGACACCAGAGTCGAGAAACTCGTCCAGCGCGGGAATGACATCCAGCGTGTCATAAAACCCTGAAACCAGAACAAGACCGCCAATACGGGTGTCCGCAGGCAGGTCAGATAAAGCTCGTAGAGTGGAAATACTTCCCAGACTATGCGCAACGATGAAGGTGCTCTCGGACGCTCCCGCAATGTCTTGCGCGATCACAGAACGCCAGGTCTGCGCATCCGGATTGTCCGCGTCTGGCAGAGCAAGCCTGCGCGCCTCGAACCCTTCAGCTTGCGCGGCGTCGGACAGCCACGGAAACCAGTGTTCGTCAGGCCCTGCCATATAACCGTGGACAATTACGACTTCGGAGGCTGAGCTTTCAGCGCAGGCTGTCGAATGGCCTGCAAATAGAGCCACCAGCCCCGCTATCACTGTCGTAAGTTTAAACATGCCTCAATCCCCTCAACGTCTGAGTAGCTTAAAGACATATAGGACGGAGCGAGTTCAGATTTTCTGCTTTGCCGCTCCAAAATTTATCAACTCAAGGCAAATTAAGCTGCCAGGATACGCCGAACTTGTCCTGCACCCAGGCGAACATGCGGCTGAAGTCATAATCATCCAGCGGCATGAGCGGCTCGCCCTCTGCACATAGCATATCGTGCACGGCGACCAGATCGTCTTCTTCTTCAAAATTGATGAAGATGGACATGGCCGGTGTGAACATAAATTGATGCACATTCGGGCTGTCAGTGATCATGATATTATGGTCACCAATGATCATGCGCGTCGGCAGAAGTTTACCCGCCAGTTCACCGGAATCTGCCGGATACCGGTTCACCTCAGAGACTTCCATGTCAGGAAAGACTTTACGATAGAAGTTGAGCGCCTCTTCGGCCTCTCCAGTGAACATCAGATAAGTTGAAACGTGCATATCAGAACCCGCGGTAAAACATGTTACCGCGCCGTTCTAACCGAAGACCTTCTGAAGCACACCCAGAAAACCACGGAATTTGAGATCGCCGTCGCGCACAATCAGCGCAATACACACGCCGTCCTCATCTGCGACCGGGCGGTGATGATTGCCAACACCCGACACAGCGAGATCACCAGGGCCATAACTGCCTTCTTCATCGCTAAAGCCGCCGGAGACGACCAGCGTGTATTCAAAGCCGGAATGGGTGTGCATAGGTGCACCGCAACCCGGTTCAAACCGAATGATTTCTGCTGTCACTTCCGGGCTGACATCCAGAGGCATAATGCGAATGCCCGGGCCACCGAATTTCCAGCCCGATTTCACTGAGTTCTGCAGCGCCACATCCATAAGCGGTTCGGGCAGTTTAATCAGCTCATCAATCATCGCGCTCGCGACTTTTGCCGCCTTACGGGAAGACTGCGCGTCGGCTGCAAGCGCATCAATACGTTCCAGCGCGCGCTCTGCGGCCTGAAACGACATAGGTGCAGGAATTTCTCGTTCGAGAAATTCGCCTGCGACAGCATCAGACAGAACCTGCTCCTGACGAATATCAGCACGAAGGGCTGCGCGCGTATCCAGCAAAAGTGTCAGAGCCGGATCAAGCGTTCCAGCGGCATACGCGCTTTGAAGCTCCTGTCCCAGTTCCTGTTCTTCAGACAATTCAGTACTCCGATTTGTAACTTCGGGCCCGCCTTTCGCGAGGCCTTCACTTTTCGCAACCCCATAAATGCGGGGTTTTTCTATAATTCCTTACTCAATCTGGATCGAAGTCGTCCAAAGGCGAGTCGAATTCGTGATTTTACTGTACCTAATGGCAGCTTTGTTCTTTCTGCGATCTCAGAATGGGTCAGTCCTTCATAAAAAGACGCCCTTAAAAGCCGGACCTGTTCATCCGGTAGATCCTTCATCGCGCTTCGGACATGTTCTTCAATCTGCGACAATTCCATTGTCTCATCTGGCAAAGGCAGATCAGCAGGCGAGAGAGCCGGCTCATCCGGTTCGACGTCCAGAACTTTTTCGCGCCGGAACGCATCAATCCGCCTGTTGCGTGCAATCCGGAAAATCCAGGTCGACGGCGATGCTTTCGACGGATCAAACTGTCCGGCCTTACGCCAGACCGTGATCATCACTTCCTGCGCCAGCTCTTCCGATTGCATTTCATCCGCGCCAAGGCGTTTCAGGAACGTTTTCAGACGCGGCGCGTAAAAGTCAAAAATGAGAGTGAAGGAGTCTCGACACTGCTTTTCAGCAATAGCCCGCAGCGCCTTGGCAAACCTTGCACGGTCCTCCTGGTCCAGTCCTGGTCTGGATGGAGCAGGATCAAGCAAGACAAGCCTCCTTCTGGAATAAAAACACTGTTACACTTCACCAGAAGCGCCTATCCGTAACACTGCTGAGATAGGATTGGAACCGGATCAAATCCAGTCCATATTAACACTCGCGTCACACGTTAACCCTATATTTTAAGCCTTTAAGAAGGAATGATTTCGGAATGAAGCGATTTATCGCCGCTCTCGCACTTGCCACAGGTCTTGCTGTTCCAGCTCAGGCTTTTGAGTATGTTGGCGCGTTTCGTGACTGGTCAGTTTATCAGGATGTGGTGAATGGCGAGTCCGTTTGTTTCGCCGCGACCTATGCTGAAGACTCCGCGCCGCGAAATGTAGACCATGGCGAGGTCGTCTTCTTCGTGACCTATTTCCACAATTCCTCTCTGCCTCAGGCGAGCATGCGCACGCCCTATGAATTCCGCGAAGACCTTCCAGCTCGCGCTCAGGTAGGCGGCTCCGCATGGACACTCTACACAGCGGGCAATGAAATTTTTGCCAGCAATGATGATGAGCGCGCTATTCGCGACTCTCTGCGTCGCGGATCCGAACTTCGCGTCGAAGCAGTTTCAGCTCGCGACACCGAAGTTGCCTATCATTTCTCGCTGTCCGGTTCGGCCAGTGCCATTGATCGCGCACAGTCACTCTGCAACTGATCGCATCCGGGATTTGGCCGGACGCAACAAGTGTGATATTGAGCCCGGCTTCCGGAGACAGATACATTGACCCAGAGCCTCGACATTTCTCACGCGGCAAACGCTGACCGTGCCTCTAACCCTTCCAAGCTTAACCTGGCGGGTATGGGGTTTGATACTTTGCGCGAAACGCTGATCGCGCGCGGCATTGAACCGAAAAAGGTCAATATGCGTGCCCGCCAGCTCTGGCGCTGGGTGTATCATTACGGCGTTCGCGACTTTTCCGGCATGACGGACATTGCCAAAGTCCAACGCGCGGAATTCGAAGAATGGTTCGAACTGGAGCGCCCGGACATCACAGAAGCGCTCGTTTCTGTCGATGGTACGCGTAAATGGCTCATCGAATATGGCCCGAACACCGAGGCCGAGACGGTTTTCATTCCCGATGTTGGCCGCGCAGGCGCATTATGTGTTTCATCTCAGGTTGGCTGCACGCTGAACTGTTCATTCTGCCATACCGGCACACAAAAGCTGGTGCGAAACCTCACCGCGCCGGAAATTGTGCGTCAGGTCATGGTCGCGCGCGACGCGCTGGAAGAATGGCCAACCTCTAACGAGAACCGCAAGCTCACAAACATTGTCTTCATGGGTATGGGCGAGCCGCTCTATAACCTCGACAATGTGGCCGAAGCGATCGACACGATCAGCCATAATGAGGGCATTTCCTTTGGTCGTCGCCGCATCACGGTTTCGACCGCAGGCGTAGCGCCGCTCATTCCAGAGCTGGGCCGCCGCACCAATGCGATGCTGGCTATTTCTCTGCACGCGACGAATGACGATCTGCGCAATGAACTCGTGCCGCTGAACAAGAAGTACAATCTAAAAGAGCTGTTCGATGCGATCCGCCAGTATCCGGATCTCGGCAACTCCAAGAAAGTGACCTTCGAATACGTCATGCTGAAAGGCGTGAACGATTCCATGGCTGAGGCAAAAGACCTGCTTCGCCTCCTGAAAGGTGTACCTGCGAAAATCAACCTCATCCCATTCAACCCATGGCCGGGCACAAATTACGAGTGCTCTGACTGGGAGACAATTGAGACCTTCGCAGAAGTTCTCAACCGTGCAGGCTATTCAGCGCCAATCCGGACGCCGCGCGGCCGCGATATTCTGGCTGCCTGCGGTCAGCTGCGCTCTGAAAGCGTCAAGCAACGTGCTTCTGAGCGTCGCAAAGCTGAACTGGCGGCAAAAGCAGCAGAAGCTGAAGGCACAGCTGCGGAATAGGCGTCAGAGCTCTGCCGGGCCGGGTTTAAAGACCGAAGAGAAAAATATGCCGGTTCAGGAAAAGCGACACCACGGCAGTCAGTAAAATGACCCATGTCAGCGTGAATATGTGCGGAATATTCCCCGAGCTTAACAGCCAGTGCTTTACGGATTTTCCGGACCCGCCTTCAACCGACAGATATCCGTCCAGATCAGCAACATCACCCAGCTTGCCGATATAGGCGTCCCAGCGTGACTGAATATACGCCCGGACGATATTCGTATTCTTGATCAGTCGTCCGCCAATGGCCGAAATGAACAGCCCCACCAGGCTGAACAATATGAGAAATCCATCCACAATGTCCTGAACCTGCGCCCCGAAGGTCAGCGGACCATTGAGACTGGCCAGCCCCTCATTGAACTTGGCCTGAAGGATGAGGCCAATGGTTGCGAACAGAAACGCATTCATGGAAATCAACCAGACAATGCGCTGATTATAAAACCCATTTTCGGTGTTGATCTGCTCACGCATGCGATCATAAACCTGCCGAAGCTCTTCTGCCGCTTCCGGTGAAAGTCTCGGTTTTTCTGCTGTTTCAGTCATCACAATTCCCCCAGACCACAAAACAAGCATATTCCAGACATGACGCAAAATCTGCATATGCACTCGCGGCTTTCATTTTACGCCGTTTTCGTGTCTGGTCGCATAAGTTTCGGGAGACAGGTATGACGTTCAGGCATTCACTTATCGGCATTTCAGCTTTTGCGCTGATGGGCTTTGCCGCACAGGCAGAATTTACACTGCCTGAAGGCGCCAGCGTGGAAGAAAATGTGCAGATCACCATGCGCGATGGCGCCCGCCTGAACGCGGATATCTATCTGCCCGCCAGCGGCGGCCCGGCCCCAACGATTTATGTCCGCACGCCTTATGATGATGAGATGAGCAGCCGGACAGAGTTGCACCAGCAGCTGCTTGAAAGCGGCTATGCCATTGTCGAACAGCATGAACGTGGCCGTTATTTCTCTGACGGCACCTATGTGATGCTGGGCCATAGTGTGGAAGACGGCTGGGACACGATGGACTGGATCACCGCGCAGGACTGGTCCAATGGCGATATCGGCACGCTGGGCTGTTCTTCCTCGGCGGAAATCCAATTGCAAATGGCTGCAGCAGCTCACCCGGCGCACCGCGCACTGGTGGCGCAGTCTGCCGGTGTGGGCGTCGCTGAGGCTGGCCCGTTTCGCGAACAAGGCAATTTCTGGCGCGGCGGCATCTGGCAGCAAGGCTGGATGGATTATTTCCTCGGCTCCACGGTTCAGAACTGGCCGCAACTGCCTGAAGGCCTGTCTGATGAAGAACGCCAGTACCTTACCGGCGCATTTGAGCTGACCAATCTGAACTGGGCGCGCCCGAAGTCCGAGTTTGATGCCCATCGCATGGATCTGCCAATGGTGGAGATCGCGGAGAATATGGGCGGCCCGCAAAATGAGCTGCGCGCCTATATCCAAGCCGGCCCGGTGGATGAAAGCTGGGATGTAAACCGTATCAGCGAAGGTGAGATGATCGCCGTGCCGGGCCTCTGGACCGAAGCGATCTATGACATCTCTTCCCGCTCAACCACCGCCTATTTTGACTGGAACCGCCAGGCCAATCTGGCCGAGGGCCGGGACAATCAGGTCATGCGCATCACCCAGGGCAGCCATTGCGGATTTGGCCGCATCACCACGGATGAAAGCATTGGCGATCTCGAATTAGGTGACATGTCATACGATTACGCGGCTGAACTGCTCAGCTGGTTTAATCGCTGGATGATGCCCGATGCCGAAACCGAGCCTATGCAGGCCGCATACACCGCTTATTTGAGCGATGGCGAATGGCTCGCTTTTGATGACGCCATTCAATGGGGCGGCGAAACCTTCGCCCTCACTGCGGATGGAGAACTCAGCACTGCCGCAGGCGACGCTGGCTCCATCACGTACCTTTATGACCCGGCAGACCCTGTGCCGAGCCTTGGCGGCGAGATTGGCGGCACAGGCACAGACCATCATGATGGAAGCTTTGACCAGACAGAGCTCGAAGCCCGTGAAGATGTGATCGTCTTCACATCTGAACCGCTTACAGAAGACATTGTCCTGTTCGGCTATGCCGAAATTGGATTGTCTGTCTCTTCTGATGCGCCAGACACTGACTTCACCATCAAGATTATCGATGTTTTCCCAGATGGCCGCGCCATGAATATCGGCGATAGCATTCAACGCATGCGGTATCGCGAAGGCCTTGAGACCGAAGTCTTCATGGAAGAGGGCGAGGTTTATCACATCACCCTGCCGCCTGTCCTTCTCTCCCGCCGGATCGAAGCTGGCCACAGCCTGCGTGTGGAAGTCTCATCTTCCAACTTCCCAAGCTATGCCCGCAATCTGAATACAGATCAGGACCCATACACCAGCACAGACTTTGCGGTTGCAGAGAACACGCTTCATCTGGGTGAGGGTCATGCCTCCTATATCAGCCTACCCGTCATTGCAGACCCGGCCGCCGAATAGCCAACGCCGCGCCATAAAGCGCAAGTCATTCTTGCGCCATGCGCAACTTAAAGCCGCTTGCAGGCTCAGCCATAGATCACATATGGCTAGCCTGTAGCCGCCAAATACAACACATCAGGCTGCACGGCGGAGGAACGCCAGAAAGAGACAGGCTCACTTTCATTTTTGAGGCCTGAATTGACCGACACTGCCAGACCAACCGGCATTACGCGCGCCCTTATTCTCATCGCTCTTGGCATGGGCGGATTTGCCATTGGCACCACCGAATTTGCCGCGATGAGCCTGCTGCCCTATTTCGCGGACGGTCTCAATATTGATGAGCCGACTGCCGGGCATGTGATCAGCGCCTATGCGCTTGGCGTCGTCGTTGGCGCGCCTGTGCTGGCCGTGCTGGGCGCAAAACTGCCAAAGCGCACCATGCTGCTTTTGCTCATGGCCGCCTTTGCCGTGTTCAATGTGTTGAGCGCCCTGTCGCCCAATTATGAGATGATGCTCGTCTTCCGCTTTCTCTCCGGCTTTCCACACGGCGCCTATTTCGGTGTCGCCGCGCTGGTCGCTGCGTCTCTCGTCGCGCCAAACAAACGCGCTCAAGCCGTGTCGCTCGTCCTTCTGGGCCTCACCATCGCAACCATTATTGGTGTTCCGGCGGCAAGCTGGCTTGGCCAGACACTCGGCTGGCGCTGGGGGTTTGGCATTGTGGGCGGGCTTGCCGCGCTCAGCGTGTTTTTAAACTTCCTCTTCACCCCAAAGGATACGCCCGACCCGAAGGCCAGCCCATTACGAGAACTCACCGCGCTTAAAAAGCGCCAGGTCTGGCTCACCCTCTTTATGGGCGCGATCGGCTTTGGCGGCATGTTCGCCGTCTATACCTATGTGACGAGCGTGGTTCTGCAGGTCATCGAAGCCCCGGAATGGACCATTCTTGTCGTGCTTGCGGTGTTTGGCTGCGGGATCACCGTGGGCAATCTTGTCGGCGCATGGCTCGCGGATAAAGCGCTCATGCCAGCGGCAGCGGGCATTCTCATCTGGAGCACGATCAACCTTCTCATCTATCCGACAGCGGCAGAACATCTCTGGACACTCTGCATCTCTGTCTTCATGATTGGTGGCACAAATGGTTTATCCCCTGCCCTGCAAACCCGGCTGATGGATGTCGCAGAAGACGCCCAAACCCTCGCCGCCGCGCTGAACCATTCCGCCTTTAACGTGGCCAATGCGCTCGGGCCATTTCTCTCCGGCCTTGCCATTACTGCAGGGCTCAGCCTCACAGCGACAGGCTATGTCGGCGCGTGTCTTGCCTTTGGCGGCCTCATCATCTGGGCCATTGCCATGTGGGATGAAAAACGCTCCCGCAAACTGGCAAGCGTTCCAGCGGAATAGGCAGCAGAAACGCCCCGGAAAGCCTCAGGCCAACCGGGTGTTCAGAGTGATAAGCATTTCGCTTGCGTGTGCGTGAAGGGAAATAAGCGTGCCTCGCGCCTCATCATCGGCGCGGTCCATCATATCGGGCGGCGGATACCAGTGCAGCAGGCGTCTGAAAAAGCCGGGATAGGATGGGCTTCGTGTTTGTGCCCGTCCCCAATTCTCACCTTCGGTTCGAAGGCCCGCGCCTGCGCGTTCACTTATGGCCATGCCGACTCTTGGGCCGCTAAGATCGTCTTCAGAAAGGGCAATTTCGCCGGACAGAATATGCGCGGCAAACCTGAGGGCATGTGCGTCTGCTTTGGCAATAGCAGCCGGTAATCGCTTCAGACGACGGATAAGCCGCGAACAATCTACAATCTCCCAGTCATAAGGCTCGAATGTGCGCACGTCTTTCTTGGAGGCCGCCTTCTTCTCGACGCGCAGGCTGAACGCTGTAAATCGGCCCAATGCCGGGCGTTTTTCCTGATGCTCTGCGAAAATGGAATAAGACCGCTCACGACGAGGCGCGCGAGCTGGCCGCTCCAGCAGGCTTTCAGCGCGTTTTCGCCCTTCGCTTCGAGCCAGCAATTCGCCAGCCAGAAACAGAAGAAAACACCGCAACGCATATTCAGCCTGAAGGATGAGCTGGCGCAATTTGCGTGCATAAATATGCTCTACCTGTGTCCAGGGCTGATGATAGGTTTCCGGTGGATTGGGATGGATATAAGCGTCCAGATGCGCTGCGGCGCGGGTGTGAAGCGCCTGCAATTCACCTTCATGCTGCGCCCGGCTATTGGGCGGCGCAGGCGCGATAACGCGCTGAAGGGAAAAAGCCTCGTCCGACATACCGAGCAGTATAGGGGTGGGCCGTCGAGTGTTGGATACAGTATAAAGACCTCACCCTTTGAAGCCTAATTTCCCATCTATAAAGGTTCCGATCTCTGCACCCCGCGAGATCAACATACCTCATCAAGTAATACGATGACTAAAATGACGACCTTGAAGGTCGCCATTTGTTAGGCTGAATCAGCGTTTGCGTGACTTCTTATCCGGTGCCTGCGTCAAAGCAGACGCAGCTACACTTTTCATTGCTTTAGAAGATGACGGACTCTTCAAAATTTTAGATGCTTTAGAAGCGACCGCTTTTGACGTTTTTTCATTCTTAGCCATATTTTTTGTTCCTAATTGGCTGAGGGAATTGACGCGTCGCCAGCATTCGTGAGAGTGAACCCGGGTCATGACATCAATCCCGCAAGGGGTTTTAGATAAGCGCTCAGAATGGTTCAGATTCTGAGCGCTTTTTTATTATGCTGAGTCGTTTGACTGGAGTCTCGGTAAAAGCGGCGAATTTTCCACAAACTTGTTGGAAGTTTAAAATAACTCCAAACACGGCAGGCCGACCCGTGGCCGACTACTTCAGATGCAGCGGTGCATGTACGAACACTTCTAACAAATTCTCACTTAAACAGCTTGCCGTTATCATCCCAGATGCGGACAATGCCGGACTGTGAGGCCACGGCCATCAGCGTGCCATCCTGCGCAAACAGGCGCGCCTCACCATGCACAAAGCCATCATGAATGCCCTGCACGCGAATATCGGCGCAGACCCAGTCTGTCGGCACGATTTTACGAATGCGGATCGTGTTATCGAGCGAATTCGCCCCCGCCTGCATACCCAAAGCATGGCCCGTCGCGCCCGGCACAAAGTCTGCAATCACGGCCAGCATGGTTGCATCAATCGGCGTGGCTTCATCCATCGGGCGGGACCATAAGATCACGCGGCCATCTTCAGAAAGGCCGCCTTCAGAGCGTTTGCGGCCATAGCGGCCCATAGCGACGCGCGTATTCATACGCTGTTGCAGGTCATCCGGCTCATCACCCACTTTCGGGCGGAAACGCGGCAGAGCTTCACAGTCTTCCGGCGGCGGGACATCCGGCATGGTCAGCCATTGATGGTCGAGATCTTTCCCGCGCGAGCCAACTGCCGCGTTCACCGTGTAGATTTCGCGCTCACCCACATGGCCGAGCACACGGGCCTGGGTGATGTTCTTGCCTTCGGTTGCCGCGCGCACATCCACAGAGACGGTTTCGCCGGGGGTTGCAAAAGACAGATATTGCGCCGTTGCCCAGATGAGCGGGCGGTCATGCGACAGTTCCAGCGCGCGAATGGCCGAGGCAAGCCCTACACCGCCGAACAGAAATTTAAGCTTTGGCGGGCCGACAGAAATGCCCATTTCCACCGGCAGCTCCCATTTGTTCGGGTCCGCCGTCGCCGTGAGGTCGAAAAAGCGCGTGGAATTGGAAGTCTGCTCAGTCATGAAGGCCCGCCCGATAAGTTCTGCCCTTGGAGATAGTTCCCTTCCACAAGGTAAGGCAAGCCTGACGTTACGGGAGGAGATCACCAATCATAGACAAAAGCCCGCCACCAAAAATGGTGACGGGCACTTTAAGAAGCCTGAGCCGCCCTGCCCCAGACGCATGCAAAGGGGGGAACGTATGAGGGGCCGGACGCTCAGGCCAATGCCGACCTACGGGATGACGATCGGCATATTGGTGCAGATCAGTTCTGTTCGGCGAGTGGCGCGAAACGCTCGCGGAAATCACTGAGATCTATCTCGAACATTTCCTCGGCGATAAACGCCTCGTCACTCATGCCCGGCTGTTCATTATCACGATACCAGCTGGCATATGTGTCCAGTTCATCGGCCATAGCCTCGTAATGCGTTGAATAGGTTTCGACCGTCAGAACCGGAATGTCGGAGCTAAAGTCGAACGTCATCAGACGCATCCAACCATCCCCAATTGCCGCCGGAGCAGAATAATCGGGAGCAATGTCCTTCATAACCTGTGCGCGGTCCTGATAATCAGACAGCATCTGATGAACAGCGAAACCCGCCTGATTGTCATCTACACGTCGAGACTGACCATGCTGATGTCCGCTGAGCACCAGAAAAATCTGCGCGTTTGGGCGCAGGAATTTCCGCCAGACTTCTTCAGCATTATTGTGCTCGGGATGGACTGCATCAAAATCGACCGCTGAAATAGCCTGACGCTCACCGCTGGTGTTCAAATGGTCATGGATTGAAACGATGGTCGGCAGACCCGGATAGGCGTCAACCATGCTTTGCGCCCAGACGAGCACGTCATCTTCCGGCGCCATTTCCAGACCGATATGCAAGAAGCGATATCCACCTGCCTCAAACACAGTCGCACTGTTCGCACCATCATTGTACGCACCGAGATACCAATCCTGATCCCGGAAAAAGTCAGAATCTTCACCAAAGACAGACGCAAAGTTCTGCAAGCCGCCATAATGAAGCTGGCCAAACGGAAAGGCATTGTCGCCAGGGTTCATATAGTCTTCTGCCGGTGGAAAGCGGCTGTCTGACCAATTGCCATCATAGTCATGATTTCCTGGGACGACAGCAAAAGGCATGACGCCATCAAGGCGCGAATAGCCCTCATGCGCTGTCGCCATTTCACGGGCAACGCCTTCAGGGCTTGGCGCCAGATGCGCGTCCAGCAAAGGGTTCGCTATAGCGCTCTGCCCCATGGCAAGATGGGCCTCATCAATGCCTTGTGAGGCATGCTGCCAGACATCGCCGAGCGAAATGGCGAACGCAATATCACCGCCATTGCTTTGCGCATTGGCGGCAATGTAGTCCATCTGGTCCAGGAACAGGGTGCGGGCATTAAATGGAAAGCCCTCTTCTGTCTGATGGGTGTAGTCCACATAGTTCTGCGTGTCCGGAATGACCGCAATAGAGAACCGTTCGGACTGTCCACCCATCTGCGCTTGCGCACACGCCGGAAGAAGAGCCAGACCGGCCAGTGCGAATGCACTGACCAGCCCTTTTGCAGGTTGAAGTCTCAAAGTCATACTCGATCCTTAGAAGTTGTACCGGGCGCCCACACCGAAGATACGCGGCTTGCCGACCAGACGTGCGGTAGCTCCGTAATCAAGGAAATACGTCTCGTCGGTCAGGTTGTTGGCGAAGGCGAAGAAAGTTACGGACGGGTCGAACATTTCGAGTTCCGCACGCGCATTCAAAATCGTGTAAGACGGGGTTTCCGTACCCGGGTCATTGTTCAGGCGCTTGTATTCACTGCCTTTATAACGCGCATAAAGGCTGGTGCTGACTTCCCATGCTGACGATGTGTAGACATATGTCAGTCCAATATTGCCAGACAGGTTTGGCGACGCTGGCAGTGAATTGCCTTCATTGATCGCCACCTGATCGGGATCAACCGATTCAAAGTCGAGGATCTCACTTTCAAGAAGTGTCGCGCTGCCATCAATCCAGAGCGAATGGGCGCCCTGTTCAAACAGCGTGGTACCACCAGCGATATCCAGACCATAACTTTCAGCTTCAGCGACGTTAGTGCGGACGTTTGCAGACGTTTCCTGTCCTTCAATGATGGACACTGTGTTCGCCTGAAGATTGTCGAACTGATAAAGGAAGGCGTCCACGTTCAGATACGTTCCGTTAGAGCCCGCGAACTTGAAGCCCGCCTCATAGGCCGTAACCGTTTCAGATTCGAACGGCAGAGCTTCTGCCTCGCTGAAAATGGTCGAACCATCAAAGCCACCAGCTTTATAGCCATTGCCAACAGACGCCCAGATATTCCAGGCCTCATTCGGCTGATAGGACAGAGTGATGCGGCCGGACACATTGTCTTCTGCCAGGCTTTCATCAAAATAAACCGGAACAACAGGCAGAACATAAGGCACAAGCGACGCGCCATATGGGTCAGCATCGGTGGTGGAGCCAACATAGTCAGCCTCATCATCGGTATAGCGAATACCGGTTGTAAGCGTGAACTGCTCACTCAGATAGAAGTCGGCCTGACCGAACATGGCCTGACTCGTGCGATTCTGATGATAGTCGCTCACCAAAACGGTCGCATAAGCATCTTCAGCCAGAAGGTCAGTGCGGAAATCGACCGTGTCATCAAGATAGTAAATACCGGCAACCCAGTCCCACGCACCGCCATCATTGTTAGACAGGCGCGCCTCGAAAGATGTCTGCTCAATGGAATCGCTGAAATTATAGTCGAAGATACGGATGGCAGAACCTGTGCCCTCACCTTCGATATAGCGGTCAGCAGTCTGATAGCCGGCGACGATGTCGAGATCGAGCGCATCACTAAAGGCATGGCTGAAGTTGGCAGACACGCCCTCAACACTCATTTCACGCTCGCCATATCGATGCGAATAGAATGTGTATGGGTCGTTATCAGGCTCAACCCAGCCTGAATTGCTGACGCCGCCGACAGAGTCCGGATACAGCGTTTCGCCATTGTCTTCAGACTTGAAAACGCGCAGCTGAAGGTCTGTGACGTCTGTCAGTTCTGCATTCAGAGTGACGCGGCCTGCAAACAGATCGCGATCGCCCCAGCCTTCTCTTTCGCCCGGATCAGGAATAGCTGGCGTTCCGGCAACAGCGGTCACGCCGCCCAGATATCCCGCACCCATACCATCCTGATATCCGCCGCCCTGATCGACGACACCGGCAATACGAATGCCCACGCGGTCAGAAAGCGGGATGCCGACAGCGGCTTCACCGCGGAACCGGTCATAAGATTCATACTGACCAGTGACGTATCCGTTCAATTCGTCAGAATCGCTGCGAGAAATGATGTTTACAACACCAGCCGTGGAGTTGCGGCCGTACAGTGTGCCCTGAGGTCCTTTAAGCACTTCTGCTCGTTCGACGTCAAAGAATGGCATGACCAGAAATGCGTTGGACGACTGGTAGATATTGTCGACGTGCATGGCGACAGATGGGCTACCGTTTGGACGGTAATCATCAGTGCCGCCTACGCCACGAATGCTCACAACAGTAGATGCAGAACCGCCAAAATCTGCAGTCATGGAAACGCCCGCCAACTCATTCGACAGGTCTTCAAAATTGGCAATTGAGCGCTCAGCGATGGCGTCACCGCTCAGCACCTGAATACTGGCGGAAATGTCCTGAATCGCAGCTTCACGCTTTTGCGCGGTCACAACGATTGTGTCCATTGCGCGCTCTTCTTCCTGCGCCATTGCAAGCGGGGTCATAAGCACGGAGAGCGAAACGCCCGCCAGAATAGTGTGTCTGTAAACCATGTTACCCTTCCTTTGAGGCATAAGCCTCCCGTCCTCAGAATCGGCATTCTGAAGCGACGGATATTGTTCCTGTCAGTTTACGCCCGAGGCGCGTTCATTCGTTTTGATCGCGCAGTCCTGCCCGCCCGGCAGAAAAACACCTTCCCCTCAAAACTAGACAGGCGTTTACTTTTGGATTGTGAAGCCTTAATGACAAAACTAGACTGGTGTTCATTTTTAATCTGATTTATGCCGTACATAATCAGAGTTTATAGGTGGGGAAATGGCAGGAATTCTGGAAACCTGGCGCCAGCTGGAAGCGCGCCAGTCTCAGGGTGAGAATTCACATCTCACGAAACAGCAACGCACAAGGCGCCGTCTTCTGGGCTTTGCTGTCGAGCTATTCGCAGAGAATGGTTATGAGACAACAACGGCTAGTGAAATCGCGTCCGCGGCTGGCGTTTCCCGCGCGACCTTCTTCCTGCATTTTCCGACAAAAGCAGCCCTGCTAGGCGAACTGAGCCGCCAGCTTGGTTCTGTATGGTCTATGGAGACTGCACCAGAACGAGAGACTCCTTTGGAGGCCATTCGTCGACTTATCGAGTTTCTGTTCCGGGAATCTTCGTTCGATGCCGTGGGGTCTGCGGTCCTGATCGACTTTGTGGAAACTTATGGTTCCGATATGACCCACGGGGTGGGTGAAAACACCATCCATGACCATGCCGTGGCACTGGTGAAGCGAGCTCAGGCGCAGGGGCTTCTGTCGCGGGATTGGTCCGCCGATGTGCTCGGCCATTATATCATCGCCAATTTCAACCTTTTGAAAGAAGAACTGAACGACCTGCCAGCCGACCGGGCAGCGGACAAAGTCTTCCAACTTCTTCTGAAAGGCTTCGCAAGCTGATCAGTCGGCTGAGACGTCGCGCCCCGGAGCCGTGACCCGGGGCACTGGAATGGAGTCTTAAAGCCCGTAAGCTTCTTTATATTCCGGGTCTTTTTCAGCGACGAGCTTAGCAAGGTCGACGATAACCTTCGCCTGTTTCCAGGTCGCATCGTCCTGCATTTTACCGTCAAGCATCACAACGCCTGTGCCGTCCGGCATGGCTTCAAGAATGCGCGCGGCGAATTTCACTTCATCCGGGTCCGGCGAGAAGACTTTCTTGGCAATGTCAATCTGGTTCGGGTGGAGCGACCATGCGCCATCACAGCCCAGAAGGAAGGCATTGCGGAATTGCTGTTCGCAGGCTTCGAGATCTGAAATATCGCCGAATGGGCCATACATGGCCTTGATGCCTGCAGACGCACACGCATCCACCATGCGAGCGATTGTGTAATGCCATGGGTCTTGCTGGGCATTCATACGCTCGCGGCCTTCAACCGGGTCTTCAATAACGCGATAGAATGGGTGGCCACCGCCAACGCGAGTGGTTTTCATCTTACGTGACGCTGCGAGGTCCGCCGGGCCAAGGCAAATGCCATGCATACGCGGGCTGGCCAGCGCAATCGCTTCAACGTTTTTAACGCCCTCAGCCGTTTCGAGAATGGCGTGAATGCCAATTGGCTTTTCAATACCGTGTTTGGCTTCGAGCTGCGCCAGAAGCTGGTCAACATAGTGAATATCCCACGGGCCTTCGACCTTTGGGATCATCAGAACGTCAATCTTGTCACCGACTTCCGCCAGAAGCGTGGTCACATCTTCAAGAAACCATGGGGAGTTCAGACAGTTCACACGGGACCAGAAGCCGGTATTGGTGGCTTTGAAATCCACCGTCTTACCCATTTCGACAGCGCCTGCGCGCGCCGCGTCTTTCGCATCAGCCGGGATCGCATCTTCGAGATTGGCAAGGATCACATCGACCTTTTTCGCCATGTCCGGAACTTTGGCCCGCACTTTATCGAGGTGCGGCGGTACAAAGTGGATCATACGCTCCACATTAACTGGCTGCTCACGCAGAGGTGTCGGCGCACCGATGGCCAGTGATTTGTAGAAGAGCTGTGGCGGCTTTGTCGCTGTCATCTTTTTATCCCCGATAGAACTGAGTTTATGTTTTCCCGGAAACTAGGGCTCCGCACCAGAAATGCCAAGTAAAATGGTTCGCTCAAATGAGCGTAATTCTATGAAGTCTTAAATTGGAAGATTTCGAGCTTATCCGGCGACTGGAGATGGTTCCCGGCAACAGGTGCCGGGAAACCGCCCAACTCAAAGGCCAATCGTTCTGCGATGTCCCAAGGCTTGTTCTTGGGACCCAGCTCGAAAAGCCGCCACGTGACACCGAGGCGCATCAAGCTAAACTCTGGCAATCATACTCAGGGAAACAGGATCTTGGCTAAATATGATTTTATTGCCTGCTATATCCTCGCTAACCGCAAGAACGGCACGCTCTATACTGGCGTGACGTCTGATCTGTTTCAGCGCATGGAACAGCATAAGCTCCGCAAAGGTTCTATGTTCGCCGCGAAGTACGGATGTGATCGATTAGTCTGGTTTGCCCGGTTTCCAGAAATGGCACCCGCGTTACAGCGCGAAAGTACGATAAAGGGCTGGCCCCGGCGATGGAAAATCAATCTGATTGAAGAACATAATCCAGACTGGAACGACCTAAGCGCTCAATTGTCTGAATATGGCTGGTAAGCTGTAACCAAACTCAGCTCTATTTCTTGCGCGCGGCGATGGAGAGCGGGTGCGCCGCAACAAGCATATCTGCCAGGTCTGCTGTCAGAAGATGGGTGTAAATCTGCGTCGTTGAGATGTCCGCATGGCCCAGCAGAACCTGCACGGTGCGCAAATCGGCCCCGCCCTGAAGCATATGGGTCGCGAAGGCATGGCGCAGCGTATGGGGCGAAATATCACTCGCATTCAGGCCCGCTTTCAGCGCACGGTCCCGGATAATATTTTGCAGCGTCCGCCGCCCGATATGTCCGTCCTGACCAGAAGACGGAAAGACAAATTTTTCCGCAGGGTCTTTCGCGCCTTTGGGCAGGAACCCTTCGCGAATAGCGAGATAGTCCGACAAAGCCTCCTGCGCCGGGCGACCAACCGGGCAGAGCCGTTCCTTCTGGCCTTTGCCCAGAACGCGGATATAGCCTTCTTTCACCGTATGAAGCGCCGCCACGGGCAAAGTGCAGACCTCACTTGCCCGCAGACCGGCAGAATAGACCAGCTCCAACAGGCAAAGGTCACGCCTATCCTTTGGGCCATCGCCCGCACACGCATTGAGGAGCTGTCCGACCTGTTCACGCGAGAGCACTTTTGGAACGCCGCGTTGGGCTTCAGGCGCGCTCAACCCCTGAGCGGGATTAGTGTCCCGGCCGCCTTCTTCGATTTCAAATCGGTAAAACTGGCGGAGCGCCGAGAGACGCCGCGCAATCGTAGCAGGCGAGAACCCCTCATCGGCAAGTGCGCGCTGATACGCTGTCAGGTCTTCACGGTCTGCACTGCCAAGGTCTGAGCCCTGCGTGGCCAGAAAGGCTGCTGCATCTTTGAGATCGCGCCGATAAGCGGCCAGCGTATTGTCAGAGGCGGCCCGTTCGACCGCCTGCATTTCCAGATAAGCGTCTATGCGTTCGCGATCGCCCGGCGTCACATCAATCCCGTACCTGCTGATAATTCAGGGCTTCAATCGCGAGCGCTTCAGCGACATCAGTGAAACCTTCAGCCTCCAGCAATTGCAGCACATCGCCCAAATCCTCAGGCGTGATCATATCCGGGCGAGCGCCCAGAATTGAGATCAGCTGGATCAGCGCTTCGCCGGTCGCCCCGGAGGTAAAGGCAGAGCGCAGAAGAATACGGCTTTGAATATCAACCGCATTGCCTTCGCTGAGCGTGCTGCCCGCATCACCTGTCAGGAAGTCGCGCGCAACCGGAGAAATCGGATGCTCCTGCAACAGCATGGTGTAGAGCATCTCGCTCACCTGCGCCGCACGTGTGTCCTCTCCGACCTGCGCCAGACGCGTAGAGACCAGACGCGCGGACTCAGCTGACGTATCCATACCTGTCAGAATGCGCATGGCATCGAGCCAGGATTGAAGGAAAAGATCAGGCTGCGGACCGCCTTCGATTTCGACCACACGCTGGAAGCGCGAAGACTGGCGCGCATCACCGGCTGCAAATGCCGCCAGCGCGAAGAACTCACCATTATTGCTCAGCGCATCAAGGTCACGCAGGCGGGATAAGTGCTGCACCAGAAGCCCCGCATCGGCGGTATATTTCTCTGTGTCCGCACCTGAAAGCGTCAGCACACGGCGATAGATATCAACGCGATCCGCTTCTTCAGAACCGCGATCATTCGCCATTTGCAGCGCTTCATCCATCAGATTAACCGGCGCGTTGATGGTTTCATCGACCTCGCCCGGCGTACCGTCTTCGTTTGGCGGGACAGTTGGCACAGGGTCCGTGCGATAAGCCCGGCGACGCGCATCCACGCTCATCAGCCCGGCATAGGCTGCAATATCAGCTGAATTAATGCGAAGGGCGCGGCTGGTATCGCTGCGTTGCGCCAGCTCCAGAGCAATGCCCGGATTCATCGCTTCCAGCGTTGCATCGCTGACCGGAAAGCTACCCGCCAGAGACAGCGCCGTTGAAAGACCAGATGTGAAATTCGCAGACGGCAGACGTCGTAAATCGCGAGGCGTTGGTTCTGCCGGCAGTGTTTGCAGGGCGCCAATTGCGGTCACAACCCACGGGTCGATATTCCCCATCTCTGCGCCGAGTTCCAGCGCGAGATTTGCAGAGGAGAAATTGCCTTCCAGCGCGAAACAGGTCGCGCGAGCTGCAAACATATAAGGTGTGCTCTGAGAGGCAGAACGCACAGATGAACAGGCCGAAGCCAGATTACCGCGAATGAGGGAAAGCTCTGTCTGCGCTTCCAGACTGGTCGGAATGCCATCGATTTGCGGCAATTGGCGCGCAAGCTCCGCATAAGCATCAAGCTCGCCGAGTGCCCAGATCAGGCGTATACGTTGCGCGAGAAGCTGATCAGCGCCCTCACCTTCCGGCGCACGCGAGGATGATAGAAGAACGCGGCGAAGAATATCACGCGAAACCGGCGTCAGGCTGCGCGCATCAATGCGCATGAGGACCGGAAGGAGATCTTCGGCCTCACTGCCCTGCCAGAGCGTCAAAGGAAAGGCGCCATCCGCCTGAGACAGTGTGCCGACACCCCAGGGGTCGATATCGCCAAGGCCCGTGCTTTCAAACATGGCCTGAGAGGACGCCATTGGCGCCGCGACCATCAGGCCACCAAGCGCGGTGGCTGCGATGAGAGCGTGCTTAAACATCCAGTTCCACCTCTATCCGCTGCTCACCGGAGTGTGGGGGATTGTTTTCTGCATAATTTGCGAGCCAGAAAATACCGCCACCAATCGCAATAATCGCCACGACCAGAATGATGAGAAATCCGCGCATATCAGTCCTTTATCGCCTTGCATGCCATTTGCTGCACCTCACCTTTATGTATAATCGCGAGTTTTGTGGAGGCGCAAAATCAGCTGCGTGTGTAATGAGTGACTACTGATACCAAAGAATCTGTCGCGAAAGTGGCAAATGGCAAAACAATTGCACTTGTCGGCCTTATGGGCGCAGGCAAATCATCCGTCGGTCGGCGGGTGGCAGAGGCGCTGTCCCTGCCCTTCTATGATTCTGATGAACAGATCGAACAGGCCGCAGGCTTATCCGTCACTGATATTTTCTCAGTTCATGGCGAACCGGAATTCCGCCGCGGCGAACAGCGCGTAATTGAACGCCTTCTGGAAGGCCCGCAGCATGTGATGGCCACAGGTGGCGGCGCATTCATGAACCCGGATATTCGCAAGGCCCTTAAGGAAAATGCCGTCACAATCTGGTTGAGGGCAGACCTTGAAACGCTCTGGCGCCGTGTAAGCCGCAAAGAAGGCCGCCCCCTTCTGAAGACCGAAAATCCGAAACAGAAACTGCGTGACCTTCTGGAACTCCGAAACCCTGTCTATGCAGAAGCCGATATCGTGATAGACAGCCGCGACGGCCCGCACATCAATGCTGTGAGTGCGATTTTGGCCGCATTGAAGGAAGTTGCGTAGTCAGATGTCGCAAACGAAAGTTCAAGTCGATCTCGGTGACCGGTCTTATGACATTGTCATTGGAGGAGATGTGCTCTCCAGTGTTGCCGAGCGCCTGCAAACCGTTCTGAAACCGGGCACGAAACGCGTTTTCATTCTGACTGACCGCAATGTCTGGCGAAATCATGGTGAAGCGCTGACAACCTATCTGGCCGATGCTGACCTGAAAGCGATTACGCATATTCTGCCACCGGGCGAGGCAACCAAGTCCTTTGAAAATCTTCAGGACGTTCTGGAAACCCTGATCCGCCATGAAGCCGAACGCAGCGATGTGCTGCTAGCCTTTGGCGGCGGCGTAATCGGTGACCTTGCGGGCCTCGCGGCAGGCCTGATGAAGCGTGGCATGCCTTTTGTGCAGATCCCGACGACATTGCTGGCGCAGGTCGACTCTTCTGTTGGTGGTAAAACGGCCATCAACTCTTCCCACGGGAAGAATTTGATCGGCCTCTTTAATCAGCCGGCTATGGTGCTGGCGGATATCTCACTACTGTCCACGCTTCCACCGCGCGAATGGCGTGCAGGCTATGCCGAAATCATCAAATATGGCCTGATCGACCGGCCTGACTTTTTTAATCATCTGGAAACGGCGACAGCTGACATTTTGGACGGAAATGTCGACGCGCTTTCATATGCGGTGAAAGTCTCCTGCGAATCCAAAGCAGATGTCGTTGCGGCCGACGAAACAGAGCGCGGTCGACGCGCATTGTTGAACCTTGGACATACATTCGGCCACGCTATCGAAAAAGCCCGCGGATTTGACGGACGCGTCCTGCATGGCGAAGGCGTCGCGGCGGGCATGTGTATGGCATACCGTTATTCCAAGCATTTGGGGCTATGCTCCGGTCAGGATGTTGTGCGCGTCGAGCGGCTCATTGAGGCCAGCGGCCTTGCGCCTACACTTTCCGCCCTGAAAACGGGCGATTTCAAAGCCGAAGAGCTGCTCCACCACATGTTTCAGGATAAAAAAGTGGAATCCGGCTCACTTACGCTTATTCTTGCAGAAGGGATTGGTAAGTCCTTTGTGCAAAAAGGGGCTGACGTCGCGCCGCTGCGCGAATTTCTGGAGGTTGAGACGAAACTCTGATGACCACCATGTGGCCATTCTTCGCCGTACTTATTCTGCTCTGCATGTCCGGATTCTTTTCCGGTTCAGAGACAGCTCTCACTGCTGCGTCACGCGGCCGAATGCACAGTCTGGAAAAGGACGGCGATCCACGCGCTCTGCGTGTGAACAAGCTTTTGTCGAACAGAGAAAGCCTGATTGGCGCCATTCTGCTCGGCAACAACCTCGTCAATATTCTGGCTTCGTCCATCGCAACGGCCATGTTCCTGAAATGGTTCGGCGATGCGGGCGTGCCGATAGCGACCGCCGTTATGACGGTACTCGTTCTGGTCTTCGCTGAAGTCCTGCCGAAAACCTACGCCATTTCAAACTCTGACAATATGGCCATGGCGGTCTCTCGCCCGATCATGTTGCTTGTCAAAACGCTGTCCTGGATCGTGGCGATCATTCAGTTCATCGTTTCAATGACATTGCGTGCCTTTGGCATCCGCACCGATGAAGGCATGGTCTCTGCCGAAGAAGAAATTCGCGGCGCGATTGACCTGCACCATTCAGAAGGCGGTGTAGCGGCCCATGACCGTCATATGCTGGTCGGCGCGCTGGATCTGAAAGACCTGACGGTGGCGGATCTCATGATCCACCGCAAAAACATCAATATGATTGATGCCGACCTTCCATCCCGCGACATCGTGATGACGGCGCTTTCAAGCCAGCATACGCGTATCCCGCTGTATCGGGGCACACCGGACGAAGTAATCGGCGTATTGCACGCTAAAGACCTTTTGCGCGCAGTTGCGCCAATGCGCGGCGATCTTTCAAAGCTCGATATCGGCCAGATCATGCGTGAGCCATGGTTTGTGCCAGAAACCCTCACCGTTCAGGAACAGCTCGATGCTTTCCTGAAAAAGCGCAATCACTTCGCTCTGGTGGTGGATGAATATGGCGCACTAGAGGGCCTGATCACGCTGGAAGACATTCTGGAAGAAATCGTCGGCGATATTCGCGATGAGCATGACATTCCAGTCCAGGGTGTACGCCCGCAACCAGATGGCTCAGTCAATATTGATGGCGTCGTGACCATTCGCGATGTGAACCGTGCGCTTGGCTGGAATCTTCCGGACGAAGAAGCGGTTACCGTTGCTGGTCTGGTTATTCATGAGGCGCAGATGATCCCTGAACCGGGCCAGCGCTTCTCTTTCCATGGTTATCGCTTCGATATTCTGCGCAAATCCCGCAATCAGATCACAGCCCTCCGCGTCAAAAAGGACGAAGAGGTTTAGACGGAATTTAACGGGTTGATGTTCGTCGCGCTTGACAGGCCTTGATCGCGTCAATTGTTCTTAGAGCAACCGCATCAATGGAAATGTTGTCCTCTGCGAATTGTCTCGCAGCCGCGGACATTTCTCGCCTTTGCTCCGCAGACATGGACAAAACCATCCTCATCTTCTCTAGAAACGCTGCCGGCGTACACTCTTTGACGAGATAACCGTTAAGCCCGTCTTCGACGACCTCTTCCACTCCACTGGCGGCAAACACAATCGGAATGAGGCCAATGGACATTGCCTCCAACAGCGCATTCGACTGCCCTTCGCGCCTCGAAGCACAAACAAAGAAATCGGCTTGTTTATATGCCTCGTAAATGTCGGTAGCAAATCCAGGTAAATTGATGCACGCAGAAATCTCTGTGCCTTGAATTTCGGCTTCTATCCGGTCTTTTTCCGCGCCCGTTCCAATCAGTTCCAGTTTAAAGTCGGTTTCACCCGAATTAAACAAGAGACATGCTGCGTCATAAAGAACATCAACGCTTTTATCAGTGATCAGGCGCCCTGCATAAGAGAAAGCATTTCCTATTCTGAGACTCATTGCTTCCGATAACGCGTCTTCCCCAGGTAACGCTACGCCGTTTGGAAATTCAGCTATTTTCTCTTCAGAAATGCCTAGATCACGCAATTCTAGTGCAATTTCTTGACTGTTCGCGACAAACGCATCGACACGCTTTCTCAGGAATCTCTCTACCCAACGACCGTAAAAAAATTTCTTAGTTCTCAAAGCATCGAATTCAGAAGCCTCTCCGCCACCGCCGAGCTTGATTAAAAGAGGGGATCCAAGCTTTTCCGCACAAAGCGCTGGACCAAGCGCATGCAGACGAGAGTGGAAACAATATATCGGGACACCCCTCCACTCTGCGCTAGCAAACCGTTTTGGAAACCAGTACGTCCAACGGAGAAACGATAACATGTGTTTCCCGCCAAAATTCGGATATGCAGCAAGCCGTTTTCTTATGATGCGCCCGAAATCAGTTTGTTCATTTAAAGCAACATCAGGATCGATGGTTGGAGCCACCAAGGTAACGTCAATACCTTTGCGACCCAGTGCCTCTGCAAGAATTTTAGCCTGACGCTCTGCACCGCCGTAACTGTCCGGAAAATAGGCAGCGAGTGTGAGTATCAAACGACCTTCAAAAGCATGAGCCTCAGTAGCGCTTTCAATGCATTTTTGTATCATGCCGTTTAACTTCTGCTCTTTAAAAATTTTGCCCTAAACGTCCCCACTCCTCGGTCTAGTATCCACGAAGCACTTACTCCAAAAATATTGCGCAAGAACGGAAACGTTACTCCGATAAACAATAGAGTAACTATTGCATTCATAGCCAACCGGAATACTAAGGGCAGTTGCTCAAACCAGATGACGCAAGATAACGAGTAAAGAAAAATGGATAGCGCCGAGGCCAAGACAAATACTTTTATGAGAATCAAAGCTTCCGATAAAAGCGGAAGAGGAAAGACCAGTTTTACAAAGGTTATGTTCAAAAAATAACCTAAAATCATGGCCCCTGTTACGAATGCCGCCACGCCATTGAGACCGTACCGAGCACCATAAAAAGCCCCTGCAATTATCAGAACAGCATAACAAAATTGCCAAAGTGCGAGCATGTAAACAGCACCACTAGCTTTTATGACCGTATTTCCAATTTTATATGCGATACGAAAAGGAAGGCCGATCAGCAAAATTTGAAAAGGCAAAACTAAAGAAGTCCATTGTTCCCCCAAAAGAAGTAAAACAATTTCTTTTGCGGAGAAAAAAAGAAGAACACTTCCAAGTCCGGAGCTCAAAAAGACCAAGAACACACCTCCTTGGTAGATTCGAATAACTCTTTCGATATCACTCTTTATGACCGACAGAATCGGGAAGAGAACGTTATTTACAATTTGTCCAATCAAATTGGCTGGCTGCTGGATCAAAAAGTAAGCTCTAGTATAAAGTCCTAGATAATCCACACCCAAAGTTCGCCCCACCACAAGGTAGTCGCCATTAGCCGCAAAATAATTAAATATTCTGGCGAGGGTCGCACCAACTCCAAAGTTTAACAAACTTCTGGCCGAATCCACATCAAAGTGAAAACTCAAAGAATGCTTACTTGCGACAAACAAAAGAAAATTTCGTAAAACAAATTGCGCCACCTGACCGACAATAAGCGCCCAGAATCCCCATTGGGCAAGGGCGAGAGAAACGCTCACTAGACCGTAGCCGAATGCGTAGCTCGAGACCTCGATCATCGCGATCAATTTAAACTTCAAATTTCTCTGCAAGAGCGCGCCGCTGACGGTCCCGAGAGCGATGAGCGGAAATGTCAAAGCAACAACCTGGAAGGGAGCTTGAAGGTCAGGAAATGAGAAAAAGCTCGCTAAATCCGGTGATAGCCAAAATACTCCGCCTGCGAATAATACAGACAAGCTTACTGTTATCAGCAATCCAGTGTGAATATCCTGTTCTGACAAATTTTCTTTCTGGACCAATGCCGGAGCAACCCCGAGCTGCATGAACACCTCTGTAAATGCGAACAATGTCATACAAGCACCCAGCACCCCAAAGTCAGCAGGCGTTAGTATGCGAGCCAAAATCGCTAAAACAACTGTCTTAATTATAACTCGTGTAATACCGCCAGAAAGCAGCCAAACGGCGCCGCCAAATGCCTTTCCAAAAAACGAATTTTCAACGTTAGACTTCGGCATTTGCGCTAATCCCCCCATGCGCCTTGCCACATTGAAATTGTAACCGCAATCGTAAAGCTTACTACAATCCCCATCTCTCTAGTATGTGCACAAATATCCGCACCAAATTAAATATATCAGAACAAAAAAAGCCCCGGTCTGTGCCGGGGCTTTGAGTTTTGGGACAAAGTGTCTTTGTCTCAAGGGGAAGGGATCAGAACCGGGCTGTCAGGGTAGCCTGTACAGTGCGAGGGTTCAGTGGGCGGTAGAATGCAGCGCCCGCAAAAATGAACTGCGTCTCGACGCGCTCATCAAAGATGTTGTTCACGTTGAGGCGCAGAGAGATATTTTCCGGCAGGCCGAAATCATTCGGGCCACCAATATCTACATACCCATCAAACACGGTGAAGGAATCGACGGGTGAACCTTCAGAGAAGGTCGAGAAACGCTCACCAGTGTATTTGCCGGAAAGGTTCGCCACGAACCATTCAGAAGGCTCATAGGTCACACCGCCAACGATGATCCACTCTGGGCTGTCCGCCAGCGCATAGCCTGAAGATTCCTGCTCTGTGCTGTTATAGGTGACCTGACCGTTGAAATAGAGCATGTCGTTGAAATAGTTCGGCTGGTAAACACCGGAAACTTCAACACCATAGGCCGTAACTTCGCCGCCATTGATATAGACTGTCTCAGGTTGCTGTGTGTTCGGATTGATCACACTATTTGTCAGCAGCTGATTATCAAACGCCGTGTAGTAAATGGTCGCCGCACCGAAGAATTCCGGACGGTTGGTACGAATACCAAGTTCGAAGTTTTCTGCTTCCTCACCCTCTGGCGGATCAGCAAGGTCAGAACCGGTATTGTCGAAAATATCGTCTGCGCCACGTGGCATGGCATAGTTCTGAGACCATGAACCGAAGATCTGATCGGTTTCATTCAGGTCATAAACTACACCAATCATCGGCATGACGTTGTCTTCGAACTCTGCCTCAATGAATTGCGGGCCATAACCCGGCGTACCGTCTGAGAAGGCATAGTCGTTAAAATCACGATAGCCATCGAGGGTGTAGTCTACGGACAGACTCTTCACCGCCACTTCCACATTCAGACGGTCATCCATGAAGCTCATCACATCAGAGAGATAAAGCTGCGTGGTTTCGCGCGTCGTCGTGTAATTCCGGCGAAAGTAAGCCACCTCATCGAAGAGCACCGCGCCGTCCTGGCTGCCGCCAACCTTGTTCAGGCGAAGCTGCGTACGGTTATAGGTCTCATCTTCGATCCAGAAGCCCGCAGACACTGTGTGGTTGGCAATACGCCATTCACCGCCAGCAACAAAGCCTTCACGATCGCCACCAACTTCAGACAGGCCATATTGGACACCACGCGGGAAAACCACGTCGAGGCCAGCTGCCTCCTGCTGCAGATAGCGGGTGAGCGTGCTATCGAAGCCATCCGGAGATACACCGAAGCCGTCTTTTTCCTCATAATAATATGTGGCGTGGACATCGATGTCTTCAGTCACATCGGTTTCAAACGTCAGATGATAAAGAGAGTCCTGACGGATGTTGATGTGGTCGCCCATATAGCTGGTACAATTGCTGCCGATAAAGGTCGGCGAGAAATCATTGCTATCAGCAACCCCGTCACCGTTATAGTCATACGGGTAGATCAGGTCGCCATTCGTGTCGGTATATGGCTGGATACAGCCATCCGGAATGGTTTCGGAATATCCGTAGAAATAGTCTCTCTCGAATGTATCAGCCGTATCTGACGGGTTATCGAAATCGAAGAATTCATTGGCAACATAACCTGCCGTGATGGAGGTGTTGTCGTCCCACTCATAGACGATTTTGCCTTCAATATGCTCACGGTCGATCGTGCCACCGCCGCGCCAGAGATCAGAATCCGTCTTTGAACGACTGATATAAGCCGAAAGACCGTTCCAATTGCCCGAGTCGAGGCGAATGAAGCTACGCTCAAGGTTATCATCACCCAGCGTGTAGGAAACCATGCCCCCAAATTCATCAGCCGGGTCGGTTGTGTTGTAGGACACAATCGGACCAAGGGATGAATAGCTCGGTAGAGATACATCACCCGCGCCCGGAGACGCGACCACAGAGCCAAGGTTCTCATTATCTACATAACGGAAGATCGGGCTGCCACCGAACGCATCCGATCTACCCATCGGAACGCCATCCAGCACGAAACCAATCTGCTGCAGGTTAAAGGAACGCACGGTTACTGAGTTACCAAACTCATAGAGCCCCAGTGCGCCATCTGTCTGGACGTTAAACCCTGGAAGAGATTCAAGCATTTTCAGGCCAGAAATACCTGATGGTGCAGAGAGCAGCTCTTCACGCGTTACCGCGACAGTATTCGTAGCTTCATTCAGACCGATAGCATCGTCGGTCGTAGAAATACGGCGCCCCTCAACTGTAACAGTTGTCAGGCGGCTTTCATCATCAGGAGCTTCCTGCGCAAAGGCGGAAAAGCCCGTCATACCCAGCATAGTAGCAAGCGCTACAGTGCCGGTTGTTTTCTTTAAAAGAGATAGTCTGTTCATACGATTTCCCCATGCTGAACCTAGTCAGGAAAGAAATCGTTTGCTCAAAAGTCCATGAATTCAACTAAATATCGACTAAATAATCATACACGTTAACATGTATTCAATACGTGCTCAAAATTCGAACAAACTGTTCTATATTCAGTGGTTTCTATGCTTCTCACGCGAACGTGATTTTCAGCATTCACCTGCACAATTTACGAACATACAGAATTAAAAACCAGTCATGACTTGGCTGCAATCGCATATCGCTTTCGAATTTTTCATCTACTGAATAGTTCTCCTGAAAACGAACCCCTATCTGCCCCTGAAGTCTGTTTCACAACCCTCTGGACCACTGGCCAAAGGCGTTTTAGCGTGAACGACATAGCGAGACACGATCAGCAAAGAGGGCAGATCACATGGTGAATAAATCAATGCTGCGGGCGACAGGCCTGGCAACCATTCTGGCAATTGCAGCCTGCCAGACGGCGCCGGCGCAGGAAGCCGACACTCCTGAAACCGCGGCCGACTTTATGGAACACCATCAGGCGCTCACCATTCTGGATACGCACCTCGATACACCGGCCATGCTTATTCGCCCGGGCTTTGACATTATGGAACGTCATGATGCGGCAACCGACTATTCTCAGGTCGACGTGCCGCGCATGGATGAAGGCGGCCTGGATGGCGGCTGGTGGGTGATCTACACGCCACAAGGCCCGCTCGATGAGCGCTCTTACGAACTGACCCGCGACATTGCCGTTATGCGTGCCGTCGCTGTACGCGAAATGGTCGCTGCGAACCCGGAGACCTTCGAAATTGCTGAGACCGCAGCAGATGCGCAGCGCATTGCGGACGAAGGCAAGAAGGTCGTCATGATGAGCATTGAGAACAGCTATCCGCTGGGCACTGATGTCTCGCTTCTGGAAACCTTCTACCATCTCGGCGTTCGCATGGTTGGCCCGGTACACTTCCGCAATAACCAGTTCGCAGACAGCGGCACAGACATTGTTGAAGAATTTGGCGGCCTCTCTCCACTCGGCGAAGAACTGGTTGTCGAAGCAAACCGTCTGGGCATGGTTCTGGACGCCTCACACGCCAGTGACGGTGTGTTTGACGATCTTATCCGCCTGTCCGGCGCGCCAATCATCCTGTCGCACTCCGGTACGAGCGCAATTTATGACCACCCGCGGAACATCGATGACGATCGCCTGCGCACGCTCGCAGAGCATGGCGGCGTAATTCAGATCAACGCGCTTGGCAGCTATCTGAAGCAATTCCCGGCAAATCCGGAACGCGATGCAGCCTTCCAGGAATTGCGCACGCAGTTCAGCAATCCGGCAGATATGTCCGAAGAAGACTATGCTGAATATCTGACCGCCCGTAACGCGATTGATGCTCAATTCCCGCCAGCTATGGCGAGCTTTGAAGACTTCATGGAGCAGCTTCTCCACGCTCTTCGCGTCATGGGACCAGAACATGTGGGTATTGGCCCGGACTGGGATGGCGGCGGCGGTGTAATCGGCCTTGAAGATGTCAGCGACTACCCGGCCATCACCTCACGCCTGCTGGCAGAGGGCTACACCTGGGAAGATATGGAAAACATTATGGGCGGCAACTCACTGCGTGTCCTTCAGGCCGCAGAAGACTACGCGGCTGAACTGGCCGCTGCAGAAGCAGAAGCTGCCGCCGAATAATCAGACGGCTTTCGTCTTCAATCTCAACGCATGGAGCCCTGAAGCAAATTCCGCTTTCAGGGCTTCATTTACTAAGCGCTGCATGTCGACGCGGGATTTTCCAGAAAATGCTGAAGACGTGATCTCAACAAAAAAATGCGACTCACCCTCTTCACTTGCGCCCGCATGACCGGCATGAAGACGCGATTCATCCACTACTGAGAGCTCATCAGGCGAAAATTCTTCACGAAGTCGCGCCTCTATGCGATTTTGCCTGCTTGTCAATTCTTGCCTCTTTCTTCGTATAGGACCATTATCTGTCCATGACATCTGCGTATGAATACCGACCGAAGTTCAAAGACATCTCTATCGGCGCCTCGAAGAAACGTCGAGGCAAGTCAGGTACGTCTGCACCTGAACCGGAAACAGAGGTGGTAACCTGCGAACATAAAGGTTGCGATGAAACTGGTGAATTCAAGTCTCCCAAGCACGGGGGCGGTCACCATAATTTCTGCCAGCGCCATGCCGCCGAGTATAACAAGAAGTGGAACTTCTTCGACGGTATGACGGACGCAGAGGCAAAAGCCTTCTCCGCAAAGGCGGCCTATGGCCACCGCAAAACGTGGAAGTTCGGCACCGGCCCTGTCGGCGAGAAGTCGAAGCTACGCTCGGGTGACCCGCGCATGTGGGCTGCTGCTCATGGTGTCGATGAGGATGCTCTGCGCGCCTCCCGCAAAACCACGGGCCGTACGCGCCTTCAGGTGCGCGCACTTGCCGACCTCGACCTTCCAGAGGATGCAGGTCCGGCGCAGATCCGCGAACGCTATTCAGAGTATGTGAAGAAATTTCACCCCGATGCGAATGGCGGCGACCGCTCGTCTGAGCACAAACTGGCGCGCGTGATCAAAGCCTTTAAAACCCTCAAGGCCGCAGGTCTGACCGAGGGCGGTTAATCGCACCCGACAAGACCGCGACTTTCAGTCCGCGGTCTTTCCTTCCTATTTTTATCGTTCGGAATGGACATTCCCTGTCTGCGGGCTAGAACAGCTTGGAATGTATCTGAGGAATTTTTTGCATGTCTGTCATCAGCGATACGCCTGAACTTGAAACGCTCGTCCCGGACCAGAAGGTCAGCGTGCGCGACGTGTTCGGCATTGACAGCGACCTCATGGTCGACGCGTTTTCCAAGCGTACTGAGTACGTTCCAGAGCCTGACGAGAACTACCGGTTTGACCCGCAAACCACGATGGCGATCCTTGCTGGTTTCCAGCACAATCGACGCGTCATGGTTCAGGGCTATCACGGCACGGGTAAATCCACCCATATCGAGCAAGTCGCTGCGCGCCTGAACTGGCCGCTGATCCGCGTAAACCTCGACAGCCACGTGTCCCGTATCGACCTTGTCGGCAAAGACGCGATCGTCCTGAAAGACGGTCAGCAGGTTACTGAATTCCGTGAAGGCATTCTGCCATGGGCTCTTCAACGCCCTGTCGCGATTGTATTCGACGAGTATGACGCGGGTCGCCCGGACGTTATGTTCGTGATCCAGCGTATTCTGGAAGCGTCTGGTCGCCTGACCCTGCTCGACCAGAACCGCGTTATCGCGCCAAACCCGTTTTTCCGCCTGTTCGCGACGACCAACACAGTCGGCCTCGGCGATACGACTGGCCTCTATCACGGTACACAACAGCTGAACCAGGGCCAGATGGACCGCTGGTCCATCGTGACCACGCTGAACTATCTCGACCATGATTCAGAAGTCAGCATTGTTGGCTCTAAACTGCCGGACTTCGACAAAGATACGCTCGATAAAATGGTCCGCCTCGCAGACATGACCCGTAACGCCTTCATGAATGGCGATCTGTCTACGGTTATGAGCCCGCGTACCGTTATCACCTGGGCAGAAAACGCCTCTATCTTCGGTGATGTCGGCCAGTCTTTCCGCATGAGCTTCCTCAATAAGTGTGATGAGCTTGAGCGCCCGACAGTTGCCGAATTCTATCAGCGCTGCTTTGGCGAAGAATTGCCGGAAAGCGCCGTTATGATTCAGGTCGCTTAAGCGACTTCGAATTGAAATTTCACGCGGCCCCGCGAAAGGGCCGCAAAAAACTGTTCAGGTCGACGTAACGTCACTGATTGTCAGCCCCAGATCACCATGGTCCACTGCCTGAAAAAAACAGGGAGAGACGCCATGAGCGATACACAGACAGAGGCAAAAACCCTCTTTTCGGTGGATGAGGCCAGCATAGCCACGCTGACACTCAACAATCCAAAAACACTGAATGCGCTAAGCCCACAAATGCTCGAAGAGCTGAACGCGCATCTGAATGATTCCGCGCTGAACCCCGATATTCGTGTGCTTGTTCTAACCGGCGCCGGGCGTGGGTTCTGTTCTGGCGCTGATCTTTCCCCGCAACCGGGCGCACGCAAGCCTGAGACACCCGAAGAACGCGGCGAACAAACACGCCAACGCATGCATAATGGCTTTAATCTGGTCGCCAAACGGCTGATCAATCTGCCCTTCCCCACGATTGCGCGGGTAAATGGCGTAGCTGCAGGCGCCGGCTATGGTCTTGCGCTTGCCGCCGACCTCACCATTGCAGCAGAAAGCGCGAAATTCTTTCTCGTCTTCACCAACCAGCTGGGCCTGGTACCGGATGTTGGGGCAAGCTGGCACGCCCCAAGGGCGCTTGGCCGGTCCAGAGCCATGGCGGCTGCATTCTTTGGTGAGAAAATGAGTGCTGAAGACGCGGAAAAGTACGGGCTCATCTGGCAGTGCGTCGCCGATGATGCGCTGGACGATACAGTGAATGAGGTCGCGACCCGTCTTGCGAATGGTCCGACCAAAGCCTATCCGCAAGTTCGCAAACTCTTCGATATGGCGAGCACGCAGGACATTCACGCTCAACTGGATCTGGAAGCGGAAATCCAGCCAAGGCTGGCCGCAACCGAAGACTATGTTGAAGGCGTCCGCGCCTTTCTTCAGAAGCGAAAGCCCGAATTCAAAGGCCGCTAAACTAGCCAGATTGCCGGCGATACCAGTTCGATCTGGCAAGGAATGGCTTTTCTACAAAGTTCCAGCAGAAAACCGCAATGATAAAGGTGGCGATCACTGCAATCGCCGCCGCACCAAAAGGCGTAACCTGAAAAAGACCCAGCGCGATGACCAATTGGATGATCGGGAAATGGGCGCTGTAAATGCCGTAAGAGAAATCCCCAAATCTGGCAGCATTCAGTTCCGGCCCCGGTGAGAAGGCAATTCCACCGATTAGCGCCGCCCAGCCTGCTGCGCATAGTGGCTCACCATATGGCAGGAAGGATGCCGAAGTCAGCGTCAGCCCGGCCAGACTAAACATCCACCATTTCTCACGCATGAGCGCGCGAAATTCCCACATGAAAATTCCGGCGACGAAAAAGCTCATCTGACCCGGCAGTTGGCGGGATAGCTGAATAAGAAGTCCGGAATTCTGTTCCGCCCCGATATGGCCAAACCCAGCGCGCCAGACTTCTGCTGCGATATAAATCAGCACTAACAATGCGAATTTAAACCGGCCGAACAGTCCCATCATCCAGACAAGGATCGGCACGGCGATATAGAACATGACCTCAATTTTGATCGTCCAGAGCGCGCCATTCACTTCGGAAAACCGATTGCCCTCAAAAACGCCGGGAAGATCCGGGTGGAGGAAGTTCAGGAATACCAGATTAGCGAGTAGATACTTGCCGACCGCGCCAAGATCAGCACGCGCTTCGGGCGCAAATATCAGCGCAGCAATCGCGCAGGCGATTACGATCGCCGAATAGACGGGATAAAGCCGACGCACACGCTTAGCCGCATACTGACCAACAGAGCGGCTGCGCAGCCATGAGGCGTAAACCAGCCCGCCCGACAGAATGAAAAAGCCGCGAATGCTCAACTCGGCAAATATGCCAGACATCTGCTGATAAGGCCTGGACCCAGGCAGATCAGACAACATGAAAATATGGGCCACCATCACGGCGATCGCGAACACCAGACGCATCGTATCAAAGCGATTGCTCCGTGCCTGATCTGAAGATGACATGCCCACTCCGATACAAAATCCCGGCATCTATCTGTATAGGGCTAAACGTCCGCAACAAGCCCTGAAACGCATTTGAATCAGCGGATTGCCTCTTCAGGAGACGAGAAATTCCACTCGTCTCGAAACTTGTCCTTCGCAACACGTTTCAACATGTCTATATCTCCAAGAATGGCCAAGAAAGAAACGCAAGCAGACGAGCTCTTCAAAGAAGCTCTGGGCATCACCACCAAGGCGATGAGCGCGACCGACGAAGTCGAAGTCAGCTTTTCACCCGATGGCACCGCCCAGCAAGGCAAGAAGATCGTCCTCAGAACACCGCCAAAGACAATCGATCCGGCGGTGGCTGCGCGTATTCGCGGCGAAGCCGATGCCGCAGCCCTGCATCTGGCGCACCATGATGCTGCCAAACACCTTCGCAATGCGCCGAAATCACCTGAAGCGCGCGCCGTTTTTGAGGCTGCTGAGCGCGCACGCGTGGAATCCATTGGTGCCGCGCACATGGCCGGTGTTGCCGCCAATCTGGATGCCACCCTTGTAGACCGCTGCGAAAAGCAGGGCCTGTCTAAGCTTTCCAGCCGGGAAATGGCCCCGCTCTCTGACGCTGTGGAATTCATCCTGCGCGAAAAGCTGACCGGCCGCGACCTGCCACCCGTCGCGAAATTCATCGCCGACCTGTATCGCCAGGACATTGAAAATGCACTTGGCGACCGCCTCACCGGCCTGACTGAGAATATGGACGATCAGAATGCGTTTGCCCGCATTGTGAAAGATCTGATCCGCGACCTCACGGAGGGCGAAATTCAGGACGGCGAAGAGATGGAAGACGCCGAGGAAGAAAGTACAGAAGACGACGACGCCAAAGCACAACAGGGCGAAGAAGACACTGAAGATTCTTCTGAAACCATGGGCTCTTCAATGGAAGAGATCGACTCTTCCGACATGGATTCTGACCAGGAAGAAGATTCCAATGTCACCATGGAAGCCGATGTCGATATGGAAGCTGGTGAAGAGCCAGAAGATGTCGAAGATGGCTCCCAGCCTATGCGTCCGAACTTCCAGTCCAGCGATGCGCGAAACGAGCTTCGCTATAAAGTCTTCACCAATGCGCATGATGAGGTCGTTCAGGCCGATACACTTTGCGACCCGGAAGAACTCACGCGCCTGCGGTCTTATCTGGACCAGCAGCTTTCAGGCCTTCAGGGCGCAGTGTCTCGCCTCGCCAACAAGCTGCAACGCCGGCTTATGGCGCAGCAGAACCGTTCATGGACGTTCGACCTTGAAGAAGGTGTGCTCGATACAGCCCGCCTGACGCGCGTCATTACCGACCCCACCTCGCCGCTCTCCTTTAAACAGGAAGACGATTCCAATTTCCGGGATACGGTCGTGACGCTGCTCATGGATAATTCCGGCTCCATGCGGGGCCGTCCTATCATGGTGGCCGCCCTATGTGCCGATATTCTCGCGCGCACACTGGAACGGTGCGGCGTCAAAACAGAAATTCTCGGCTTTACGACGCGCGCCTGGAAGGGCGGGCTGTCACGTGAGGACTGGGTTCAGTCGGGCAAACCCGCAGCGCCGGGTCGCCTGAACGACCTTCGTCACATCGTCTATAAGCCTGCAGATAACCCATGGCGCCGGTCACGCCGAAATCTCGGCCTGATGATGCGCGAAGGCCTTCTGAAAGAGAATATCGACGGCGAAGCGCTGATCTGGGCACATGAGCGCCTGCTAGCGCGGCCTGAACAACGCCGCATTCTGATGGTGATTTCTGACGGCGCGCCCGTGGACGATTCCACATTGTCGGTAAATGTCGGCAATTATCTGGAACGACACCTGCGTGAAGTGATCGATTATATCGAGAACAAATCCGACGTTGAATTGATCGCCATCGGCATCGGGCATGATGTGACGCGCTATTACAAACGCGCTGTCACCATTGTTGATGCGGAACAACTTGGCGGCGCAATGACCGAACAATTAGCATCTCTGTTTGATGAAGACGGTAAACCGGGCGCTTCTGATAAAGTGTCTAAGAAAAGTCGTGATGACGGACTAGGCGTCGCATCCATTAGCGTTACAAAACGTGCGGATGTGAAGGAGCTTTCCCGTGCGCTCAAAACTTAGCGGCATTTCGTTTTTAGCGGCAGCTGCCCTACTGGCAGCCTGCGCGTCTCAGGACACAACGGCCACACCGACCTCACCTTTCGGCCCATTGGTGCCTATCACTGAAATTGCAGAGATTTCATGCCCGGAAGGCGTGGAATTTGTTCTGCCGCAGCGCATTGAGCTGGAGTATGAACCTGTCGCCTGGCTGCGCGATGAGGACGCTCTGCCCGCAGAGTATTTCGCGCCGCTCACGCCCCGCGGCATTTATCACCTGACCAGCTCCGACCCACGTTTTGGCGGCCTGTCCGGGATCGATTCTTTGGACGAAGACACTGCCATTCTGGTTTCTGATAATGGCAATCTTCTCTGGATGGATGTGTCGCCGGAAACCATCGCTCCCACCGGAACAGCCTTCATGACAGCTCTTCGTGGTTCAGAAGGCCAGTCTCTGGATGGACGGCTCTTCCGCGATGCCGAAGGTATTGCGTGGACCGAAGACGCTCTGTTTGTAAGTTTTGAACGGGGCCACCGGGTTCTGGGATACGACATTGAAGCCTGCGGCGCTTATGCGCGCGGTGCGCTCGTCATCGATTATTCCCATGGCCGGTTTGGCCTGAACCGCACCGTCGGCGAAAACGAAGGCATGGAAGCGCTCGCAGCCCGAGGCAATGCAGAACTGATTGTCGGTGTGGAGTCGCGATCTTTTGCGGGGGCGAGCGCAGGCGTGTTCTCTGGCCCGCGCGCGCCTTTTAACCTGACCTTCCCTGCCCCTGAGATCACTATGCTAGTGGGTATGGATCTGGTTGAAGTCGAAGACGCACCAGACCGTCTCTACACACTGTTCCGGTCTTACGACCCGCTGCGCGGCAATCGCATCGCTATAGCTGTCACGCCGCTGAATGAAGACGGGTCCATTGGTGAAATGGAGCAGCTGACCTTTATCGACAGCAATGCAGCTGTCGATAATTTTGAAGGGATCACGGCGCAGGCGATCAATGAGACCACCGACCGGATCATGATTATCTCTGACAATAACTTCTCAGACCGTCAGCGAACGCTTCTGGCGATCTTCGATTATGAGCACCATTGGGAAGAGGACTAAAACCTAGTCCTCTGCGCTCCAGACAATTTCTCCGTCGACAATAGTCAGCAGAGGCTTTGTTGCCAGAATGTCTTCATCTGCAATCGTCATAAGGTCCTGATCGAAGACAGAGAAATCACCATGTTTACCAACTTCAATCGTGCCGAGCTCATCCTCAGCGAATGAGGCATAGGCTGCATTGCGGGTGAACAGGCCCAGCGCATCAAAGCGGGAAAGCGCCTGCTCCGGGTGCCAGCCCTCGCCGGTGAACCCCTGAAGGTCACGGCGGACTGTCGCCGCATAAAACTCAATGATCGGATCACCCACCTCAACAGGCGCATCAGACCCACCCGTGATCAGAACGCCCTGATCCATCAAATCCTGCCAGGCATAAGCCGTTGAAAGCCGCGCCATACCAAGGCGGCTCGGTGCAAAATGCAGGTCACCAATCGCGTGAGATGGCTGCATGCTGGCAATGACACCAAGGTCAGCAAACATGGCCTGATCCTCACCCCGCACAATCTGGGAATGCTCAATGCGCCAGCGCGGATCAAGGTCAATCGGCTCGCCATCCTCATCCAGCATTTCAGGAACCGCCTCGAACGCCTCTTCCATCCAGGTCAGCGCATTATAATTGGCAAGGTCACCAATCGCATGGATTGCGATCTGAACATCATTTTCAAGCGCGTAGGTGAAGAATTCTACCGTTTCATCATGCTCTCGAAGCGGAAGGCCAGTTGTATCCGGCGCATCGGAATACGGCTGGAAAAGCAGCGCCCCACGAGAGCCAAGCGCACCGTCCATAAAGAGCTTCACTGCACGTGTGGTAACGCGCGAACCGGAAGGAGACCGGTTGATCGCCATTTCGATCTGATCTGGTGTCACGGCATTATAAGTGCGCAGCGGGATATCGCCCTCAATCGAAAGCGCATCAATCGCGGCGAGCTCTCCAGCATTCACAGATACATTGTGCAGCCCGGTCCAGCCTCTGGAGGCGTAGACATCATAACCTGTGCGCACAAAACGCAGCATGTCGTCTGGCGTAGGCTCGCCAAACAGACCCGATACAAGCCCCATGGCGTTGTCGATGAGCATGCCGTTCGGCGTGCCGTCTTCAGCTTTCAGAATATCGCCGCCGGATGGAGGCTCTGTCTCGGCTGTCACACCGGAAACGTCCAGTGCGGCGGAATTTGCGACCAGCGCATGGCCATCGGCGCGAACCAGTACCACCGGAATATCGGCCACCACGGCATCAATATCTGATGCCATAGGGAAGCGTCCTTCCGGCCAATGGGTTTCGATCCAGCCTCGGCCAATAATCGTCTCTACGTCCGGAAAGGCTTCGCGATAGGCCAGTACTTCAGCCTGAAGCTGCTCTACGGACAAAACCTGATCAAGATTGAGCGAAAGCTCACGCTCACCAACGCCGGACAAATGCACGTGGGAATCGGTAAAGCCCGGAAACATGACGGCATTATCAGGAAGACGAACAATGCGCGCGCCGGTCGCCGAAGAGGTAATCGCGCCATCCATTGGGCCGGTATAGACGATGAGCCCGTCACCCACAGCGACGGCTTCAACCGTCTCGCCATCTTCAACGCCGGTATAGATTGTGCCGCCCGTATAGATCACATCTGCACGGATCGGGACCTCGCGGTTACAAGCCGCCATAAGGATGAGAGCTGATATGACAGCGAGATTGCGCATGTTTCTTCCCCGTTTCAGATTCTACTGAACAGGTTTGCGCATAAAAAAAGCGCCTCGCAAGGCGCTCTTTCAAACTTAGAGGCAGAAACTCAGCTTACGCTGCAGCTTCAGCCTGCTTTTTCTCGATGTCAGCAAGAATTTTCTGGCCACGATCGTTAAGCGCAGACTTCTTGGTTTTCATCAGATAGCCGTCGAGGCCGCCATGCTTGTCAACGGTACGCAGCGTGCTTGCAGCGATACGCATTTTGAAGTTGCGGTCGAGGATTTCAGAATGAAGAGTCACGTTCACCAGGTTCGGAAGGAACCGGCGCTTGGACTTAATGTTTGAGTGGCTCACCCGGTTACCAACCATTGGGGATTTGCCTGAAAGTTCACATTCGCGCGACATGGCTGCGCCTCTTAATCATCGTGTAAGAAAACTGGAAGCGCGGGCTTTACGCATTTCAGAGCTAAAGGTCAACAGTGATTCGCCAGAGTCATGCGATTCTCCTGCTGTGGTTTTATCCATGACAGGGAAAATATGGAGATTCTGTGATTAGGCTGTTCATATTCGCGTCGAATTGGTTGTGTTATGCGTTTTCAAGCTCGGGGTGGGCGTAGAGTTTTTTACAGAGGTATTCCACGCATGAAAGCGAAATTATTGGCCGGTCTGGCTCTGGCAACAACAGCGCTGGCTACCCCAGCTGTGACGAGCCAGGAAGCTGATCTTGCTTCCTTTGGACCGGACACCAATCCAGTTCTGGTGGATGTGCGCGACGGAAACCCTCGCCGCTTCATTTATGAGCTGGAAGCGACGGCTTATCTTCTTTTCATTCCAATCACCGCGCGTGCCAGTTTCGATGTGAATTTGCACGGCGACACTTATGACATGACCTCACAGGTGCGCACGACAGGCGTTGCCGACATCTTCGTCGACTATGACATGCAGCTCGCTGCCAGCGGTTATGTGAATGATGATGGCCTGCGGACCTATAATTACATCAGTCAGAACCATGACGGCAAAAAGAACCGCCGTGTGGAGATGACCTATCACCCGGATTCCTTCGACATGGTGGCAACACCTGCCTTCGGCGATCTGGGCCACCCACCGGCCACCACCGAACAGGCACTCGCAGCGCTGGACCCGATCACGGCGCTGATCAATGTCTCATTCCAGCCGCGCGACCCGGATGAACCTTGCGGCGGTCCGATCCGCACATTTGATGGTCGTCAGCTGACAGAGCTTACTCTGGAATACATTCAGGAAGCTGACATTCGCACACGTGCATGGCGCGGCCACGGCATTGAATGCCATGTCACGCTGAACCGGGTTGCGGGCTATAATGAAGGTGAAACCGGCTCAAACCTTTCAGGTATTGATGGCCCGATGCGCATTTTCTTTGCCGAGGCCATTCCGGGCATGATGATCCCGGTCAAAATCGTGGTCGATTCTGAAGACATTGGCCGCATCACACTTCAGACCCGCCGTCTTGAATTGCTCGACGCGGAGTCCTGAGGCTCCAGGTGGAGACGAAAAAGCCGCCCCGTCCGGGCGGCTTTTTTATATCTGTTCTCAACTCGCATCATGGAAGATCAGCCCAAGCGTATGCCGCACCCCGGCCCACACCTCGCTGACGCCATGACGAAGCTTCACCCGATAGTCTCCCCGGCTGCCTTCGACCGGGCGCTCATTCACGGCAAAAATTACGGCGTCACCCTGTTTCAATGGAATAAGGTGCGGGCGACTTTGCATTCGGGGACGCTGTTCTGTGAGAATAAGCCCGCCGCCCTGAAACTCTTCGCCCGGCCGCGATAGCAAGACCGCCATCTGCAACGGAAAATTCAGCGCGCCATAAAGGTCCTGATGAAGGCAATTATAGTCACCAGCCTCATACTTTAACAGAAGAGGGGTCGGGCGGGTCTGTCCCGCCTCGTAGCAGATTTTCAGATAGTCCTGATGGATCGCCGGATATGTCCAATTGTGCCCGAGACGCCCGGCCCAGGCATTCGCGATTGGCGCGAGACGCGCATATAAAGTTGCACGTAGGCCGGATAAGTCATCCGGCAGTGGATAGCTGAAATACTTGTATTCACCGCGTCCAAAGCCGTGCCTCTGCATAATGACCCGACTTCTAAAGTGCTCATCACCCTCATCATATAATGATCGGATGGCTCGGCAGTCATGTTCTGCGAACAGCTCAGGCAAAAGTGCCCAGCCCCGCGCATTCAGGTCGGCCGCAATATCTGCCCAGTTATAGCGATTGAGAATGGTTTGGGATGTTTCAGTGCTCATTGCTGCAGGTAAACACAGCGGGACGAGCACGCATTCCGGTTCTTGCGGTTCGCATGGATCATTTCTTCCACGCAATACACGCAAAATTATTGTGACATGCTTTTCCCAGTTGGCAGAAAATTTGGCTCAGTCATACTCGCCTTGTGATCTGGCCATCTGGCTGAGGAGACTTTCTATGAAATTGCTGATCAAAGCTGCATGCCTTGTCTCTTGCCTCGCTGGAAGCGCTTATGCGGCGCCGCCGCCCCCACCGCGTCCACCCGCAATGGAATTGCCAGATGAGTATCGCGGGTTCCGCCCGGCAATGGTCTACACCCAGTATGATAGCTGGCTGAAATACCATATCGCTGACGCTGTTGAGATCGCACTTCAGGACCTTGAGCGCTCAGGCCTTTCAGACGGATATGTGGCGGGCGCCGACCGGTATGTAAACGCAACGCCTATCCGTATCACCGGCATTCCGGACTGGCCCGTGCATGCATCTGAAAGCGTGATTGAACAGGTCTGCCTGAAAGACCCTGAAGACGATCAACAGGCCTTTCATGCCCGCTTCAGCGCCGCCATTCAGGCGGGCAGTGATGAGGCAACAACCATTCTGGACGAACGTAATAATCCGGAATGTTACTGGCAGTATCGCATTTCTCGGTTTGCGCCAGCAGGCACCAATCCAGATATGCTCGTCCGCACGATTGTTGAAGAGACATATCAATATGAAACCTTCATTGATGGGCTGATTGATACAGGGTTTTCTGCCGGTCAGGCGCTGACACGCGAAGACGATCTGTCAGGCATTGTTCCAGAGGCTTTGCCCAGTCTGATTGATGGCACTTATGTTCGCGTCTTCGATGAACAGAGCTGCCCGGGCCTTCTGGAAGCGCTCACCGCAATTGAAGCCCTGGATCTTGGCACACTTGATATTGGTGGTTTTGGTGAGGACACTGAAATTCAGCCTGCCATGCCACATTCCGGCGCTGTCCGAGTGGAAATCACTGGGCCACAGGCCGGGACTGACGCTGTCATGCAGTTTCAGACCAGAAGCGGCGGCATAGCCGCTGACATCACCAGCGCGCTCTGGACCGGAATTGAAGACTGCACGCCGGAGATTTTCTGAGACACCGGTTTCCTTCACGTTACCCCGCGACAAACGCGGATGCCCGTCTTATATGTTGTGCAGCAGACAAAATAAGGGAGAAACATAATGCAGGAATACCTGAAATTTTACATCAATGGCGAATGGGTGGACCCGGTTGAACCGCGCACCATCGACGTTGAAAATCCTGCCACTGAAGAGCCTTTCGCGCGCATTTCACTCGGCTCTGCGGCTGATGTCGACAAAGCCGTAGCTGCTGCGAAAGCTGCTTTTGAAACCTTCTCCCAGACATCGGTAGAGTATCGCGCTGACCTTCTCGAAAAAATCGCTGCGATCTATCAGGAACGCATGGCTGAAATCGGTCAGGCGATTGAAAACGAAATGGGTGCGCCAACCTGGCTGGCGCAGGCTGTTCAGGCCCCGACCGGTCTTGGCCATTACATGACCGCCGCAAAAGTGCTGCGCGGTTATGAATTCGAAGAGATGAAAGGCACGACCATGGTTCGCAAAGAACCAATCGGTGTGTGCGGCTTCATCACGCCGTGGAACTGGCCTGCAAACCAAATTGCCTGCAAAGTCGCTCCGGCGATCGCGACAGGCTGTACTATGGTGCTCAAACCATCCGAAATCGCACCAATTGATGCGATGATTCTGGCTGAAGTCATGCATGATGCGGGCGTACCAGCAGGCGTGTTCAACCTTGTAAACGGCGATGGACCGGGCGTTGGCCAGGCTATGTCCGGTCATAAAGACATCGATATGATGTCCTTTACGGGTTCGACCCGCGCAGGCGTTCTCGTGTCTCAGGCGGCCGCGCCAACGGTGAAACGTGTTGCTCTGGAGCTTGGCGGCAAGTCGCCAAACATCATTCTGCCAGATGCAGACCTGGAGGCAGCCGTTAAAGGCGGTGTCATTGGTATGATGAACAATACCGGACAATCCTGTAATGCCCCGTCGCGTATGCTGGTACACAAAGACCAGCATGATCAGGCTGCTGGCATCGCAAAAGCGGTTGCAGAAGCCATTCAGGTTGGCACAGGCGAAAAGCGCTCACTCGGCCCGATTTCGAATGCGAACCAGTACAATAAAGTACAGGAACTCATTCAGAAGGGTATTGATGAAGGCGCGACATTGGTTGCAGGCGGCCTTGGGCGTCCCGATGGGCTCAATCAGGGCTATTACGCGAAGCCGACCGTTTTTTCGAACGTCTCCAACGACATGACCATCGCGCAAGAAGAAATCTTCGGCCCTGTGCTTTGCATGATCCCTTATGAAGACGAGGATGACGCCATTCGCATCGCCAACGACACGGTTTATGGCCTGTCGAGCTATGTGTCTGCCGGTACGGTTGGGAAGGCCGCTGATGTGGCGAAAAAGATCCGCGCAGGCATGGCTCACCTTAATGGTGCAGGCCCAGACCTGATGGCGCCATTTGGCGGCTATAAGCAGTCCGGCAATGGCCGTGAGTGGGGTCCGGTTGCGTTTGAGGAGTTCCTCGAACTTAAAGCCATGATGGGCGCTGGCGCCTGATCACGGCCTCTTCTCTGAATTATGATTAAAGCGGCGCCGGAAAGCGCCGCTTTTTTCGTATGAAAAGCAGTGACGCGCTTTCCAAAGTGTCTGGGCGCGTTACATTATAATCAGACAATGGAGGCTCCCCCGTGCGTACACGTTTATCTCTCGCCAGCCTGGCCTGCGCCGCTCTTCTGTCTGCTTGCGCCTCTTCGACAGCTTATGGTCCTGCAGCGGAAACCGGTTATGGCTTTAACGAAACCCGTATTGAACAGAACCGATATCAGGTTTCTTTCTCGGGGAATTCACTGACAGACCTTCAAACGGTTGAGCGCTATCTGCTTTACCGCGCAGCCGAACTGACCGTGCAAAACGACTATGATTATTTCATCATGGTGAACCGCCAGACGGATGAGGATTCCTCTTACCGCTCCACAGGCTTTGCGCAGCCGAACTTTGCCTTGCAGTATTACAGCCCGTCATGGGGCTGGAGACACTCATACTCGCCATTCTATAATGACGTTGATATGCGTGAAGTCTCTCGCTTTGAAGCACTTGCAGAGGTCCTGATGGGCAGCGGCACCAAGCCTGCAGATGTGAATGCATATGGCGCGGAAGATGTGCTGGCCAATATGGCACCATCTGTTCAACGCGCTGGCCAGCCGCTCTAATCTGCGGCTGACACATTATAGGTTTTCGTCAGACGGTATGCGCTGGGCCTGCTAGCGCATACCCATGCGGATCGCACCATCAAGGCGTACGTCTTCACCGTTGAAATAAGCGTTCTCAATCATCTGAAGCGCAAGAGACGCATATTCCGGCGGATTACCGAGGCGCGCCGGGTTTGGCACAGACGCCGCCAGAGCCTGTTTCACATTCTCAGGTGCGCCATTCATCAGAGGCGTATTGAAAATACCCGGCAAAATCGTGTTTACGCGGATCAGCTCACGCGCCAGATCGCGTGCAATCGGAAGGGTCATACCCACAACGCCGCCCTTGGACGCGGAATACGCCGCCTGCCCCATCTGACCGTCTTCAGCGGCAACGGACGCAGTGTTCACAATAGCCCCGCGTTCGCCCTCAATCGGGTCGAGTGTCATCATGCCAGCCGCTGATTTCGCAATGCAACGGAATGTGCCGACCAGGTTGATCTGAACGATCATATTGAAAGCGTCGAGAGGGAAGTGTTTGATTTCCCCTGTGGTTTTGTCGCGCGACGCCGTTTTGTGGGCGTTGCCTGTCCCGGCGCAGTTGACCAGAATACGCTCCTGACCAATCGCAGCGCGGACTTTCGCAAAGCCAGCATCAACATCCTCTTCAGAGGTTACATTCACCTTCGCGAACGCACCGCCCAGCTCTTTAGCCAGAGCTTCACCGCGCTCCTCATTCAGGTCAAAAATGCCAACGCTCACGCCTTTAGCTGCCAGCGCGCGTGCCGTCGCTTCGCCAAGGCCCGACGCACCGCCTGTCACGACCGCAGAAATGCCAGATTTGAGTTCCATGATATTCCTTCCCATATGTTCTGGGATGAAGACTGAACGATTAGACAGGACAAGCCAATGACTGACGTTAGGTCACTTAAGCAGATTGCTTCGGGACGTTCGCCAGACGATATGGAAATGGAAGTTGAGCGCGCCCGAAAGCTTTCAAAAGAACGTCTGGTGCCGAAACTTCTGAAGTTCGCAGGTAAAATTCCCTTTGCCGACGATCTGGCTGCGGCCTGGTATTGCGCGCTGGACGACAAAACGCCCACCCATGTGAAGGCGGTGCTATTTGCCGCAGCCGGCTACTTCGTCATTCCGACAGACATGATCCCGGATGTGATAGCAGGGCTGGGCTTTACCGATGACGCAACGGTTTTTGCGACCGCGATGAGCATTGTCGGCGGCGCAATCGGCGACAGCCATAAGCAAAAGGCCCGGCAACTGCTTCAGAAGCCGGATGCTGAAGTCGAAGCTGACGCACCAGATGCTCAGTCAGGTGACACAACCAACGCCCGATAAGCGCGCCAGCTGGACAGGCCGATTACGGGGAATACGACCACCAGACCAATAAAGGCCGTCACAAGCCCAATCGCTGTCAGTACCGCAATCATGACCGCCCATAAGAGCATGGGGCCGGGATTTTTTGCCACGGATCGAACACTCGTCACCGTCGCGATGAAGACATCCGTTTTTCGGTCCAGCAACATAGGCGCAGACACAACAACGAGGCTGAAAGCAATAAATGCGATGATGCCGCCAACCACAGTGCCCGTCATGGCCATGGATTGGCCAGCTGACGTCGTGAACATAAATGTCAGGAATTCACCCACGCTTTCATGCAGCGTGTATGTGGAAAGCGCATAAATAAGCTGCGCCATTCGCGTCCAGAAAAAATAGACAATCAGCAGCGCCAGACCGAGATAGGCGAGATTCTGAGCGGATGCGGTTTTTACCACCAGCATTTCTCTCAATGTCGGCGTTTGTCCCAATTCCAGCTGGCGTCCGGCCTCGTATAAGCCCATCGCAATCATGGGTGCGATGAATAAAAACCCTCCAGCAAACACCATGATCCAGCTGGCTTGCCCGGAAAACAAAAGCCCGGTCGCAAACATCGCACTGACCAGCGCCAGGGCGGCGCCGTAAAAAATGCACGGCCCAAAGGCCTTCCCAAAATCAGAAAAGCCGCCCTTCAGCCATTCAATCGGGGCGTTCAGCCCAATCTCTCTTACACCCGGCAGACTTGATCGGGGTCTTTCTGCTTCGTCCATGAGTGCCTCCCCAGGCGATTATGCTTATTAATTATGTGGTTTATTCTCTTGCCAAACAACTAAAATGCAAAGCCCCAAAAATACGCGGAACTCGAATGCGTCCTCCCAAGCCGCGTTTCGGCAAAGGTGAATAAAATTCCCATAAAAATTAACGCTCTACTGGTCTCAGATTTGCAGCGGCAAAGAGAAGTTTACGGAAATGCACTTAACTGAAGCATATTGGGTGAGTGGGACACATGCTGCAACAGACACGCGAAACACAAATTCTGGACGCTGCTGAAGCGCTTTTTCTTCAGTCCGGACTGAAGCGAATCACGATGGATGACATCGCCGAACTGGTCGGCGTATCGCGTCCGGCCATCTATCAGTATTTCAGCTCCAAATCAGATATCGCCTCCATGGCGCTGAAACGCATGCACCAGCGAAGTCTTGATAGTGTCTGGGCAGCAATTCGTCAGGCACGCGGACTGAAGAGCCAGCTAAAGGCGGCTATTGAAGCGCGCGATGGGGTGTTTCTGGACCAACGCCTCTCTGCGCCGGTGCCGCTTTGGTATCTGGATATGCAGAACTCATGGGCTGCAACGGAATTTGAGAAAAGTCAGGCTGGCTATCAGAACATTCTGCGCCTTCAGCTAATCCGTTCGCGCGTTCATGGCGATGAAGCTGCTATCATAGCTCGGCTTCTGGTTATGTCCGCCATGAGCCTTCGCGAGATCGCCACCGATCCAGAAGAGTTTTCAAGCGAGCTTGGCAGCTTCTTATCCATCATCCTGGAGAAGCATTTACCGGCTGGCTCTCAGACAGATTCCGATGGCGGGGGCGCAGCTGGTTTCGCCGACGCCGCCTCACGGATTGTGATGTAGAGGGTCGATCCCACAATAATGGCCGCGCCAAGCCAGATCAGCGGGCCCGGGAACTCCTGAAAGATCAACCAGTCCACCATAGCGGTCATGGGCAGGCGCAGATAATCAATTGTCGACAGGAAAGACGCATCGCCCTTACTCATACCGGTAATGTAACAGGACTGCGCGAGCACGCCCGCCAGCGCCATCAATGCAATCAGGCTGATGTCCTGAAAATTATCGGGCGTTTTCCATTGAACAATGGCCACCGGCAGGGTGAGCACTGCTGAAAGCAGATTGGCGTAGGTGAGCAGCACAAGCGGCGAATGAAACCGCGATAAGGTCTTCACCAGAATAATCGCACCGCCAAAGCACAGTGCGGAACCCAGCGCCAGGACACTTCCAAGCTCAATACCCGAACTCGGGCGCACCATCACGATAACGCCAATAAAGCCGATCGCCGTCGCAATCCAGCGGCGGGGACCCACAGTCTCTTTCAACAAAGTTGCGGCAAGAATGACGATGAAGAGAGATCGCGAAAACGAAATCGCGTTGAACTGCGACAATGGAATGCCGAATTCTGCTGAATAGGAATAGAAGGCGAGCAAAAATCCAGCCGTACCGAACAGGCTGCGCGTGATGATAAGGCCCATATGATCTGTCTTGAACTGAGACAGCTTCATGCGCATCAGGAAGGGCGCCACCCAGACAAGCGCAATGATGGAACGGAAAAAGGCCAGCAAGCCCGGCTCATAATTATTGCTCAGAAACTTACCAAGTGCGACATGTGCGGTGAACAACGCGCCTGAGGCCAGCATCCACAAAACGGCATCAAACTGACTTGATGTGGACTTCAGGAAAGTGAATGGTGACCAGGTCATGATCGTCTTTACCTCATCCGAACTCGAGCAGATAGATGCTCTTTGGCGATCCTGCCCAATTGACCATGTATGGTCTGGGTGGGCATTTCCCGGTCATACCGATGATGAGGTCTGGATTTTCAGAAATAAAGCCAACTGGCGCCGCTTCACTCTGTGCAAATCTCGCACGGCATATTTCCTCTATGATGAGAAACGTCGCATCGTTGCCAAGGCCGGTTCGCTGGATGATCTCCTGTCGAATGTAGATGCCATTCCGGGCATTAATGAGCCGTTGGAACAGATCTGACCCCCTAACCATCCTGCGATACCAATTCCGCGAGATCACAAGACAAAAAAAGAGCGCCCCAAAATGGAGCGCTCTTCTTTGATTTGGGTGTCGACCGGGCTTAGAAGCCGCCCGGTGCGCAGACGCAGCCGCCGCCAACATTCAGAACAACCTGGTTTGCACGGATCGTCTCGTACTGAACCGGAGCAGTAACCGTTTCGGTGACTGGGTTGTAGCGAACGACCTGGATCGGCTGAACGCGGGTTGTAACAACCGGCTGGATAACTTCGCGGTGTGTTACAGCGTTGAAGTAGGTTTCACGAACGTCCTGAACCGCAACTTCGTTGACCTGTGGAATGTAGTTCACACGGGTTTGCGGGATGTTCGCTTCGATCACACGGCCCGGCAGAGTTTGTGTCTCATAACGGGTTGCCGCTGTTACTGTTTCAGAACGGCCACGGATCACCTGACGCTGAACCGGCTGGATAACCGTAACTTCAACCGGCTGGGTGATGTTGCGTGTTACGCGGTCAACATAAACGTCTTCGACTTCAACAACCGTACGGTCAGTGTATTGCGGAATAACGTTCTCACGAACCTGTGGACGCGCATCATATTCAACCTGACCCGGCAGAATTTCTTCATTGTACTGAACCGGAGCCGTTACGGTTTCGGTCTGAGCACGCAGGATACGGCGTTCGATAGGCTGAACGATTGTGCGCTCGATTGGCTGGATCACGTCACGCTGAGTAACAACGTCGATATATTCGTCGGTTACGTCTTCGCGAACGATCTCAGTGACGTCCATCGTGGTGTATTCGTTCACAACAGGCGGTGGCGCAGGGATAACCTGAACTGGCGCTGTACGTGTTTCAAACTGTGCCGGAGCCGTTTCGTTTACAACAACCGGACGGTCAATGCGGCGCTGAACCGGAACAACTGTCGTGCGAACGATTGGCTGAATGATGTCACGCTGAGCAACAGCGTCTTCATAGCGCTCGGTCACTTCTTCACGGGTCTGGTAAGTGACCTGTGGGATGAATTCTTCTGTTACAGCTGGAACAGTATCCTCATCAACGATGACTGGAAGAACTTCTTCTTCATAGCGCGTTGCTTCGGTAACAGTTTCCGTACGGCCCTGAATGACCTGACGGGTAACAGGCTGGATGAGCGTGCGCTCTACCGGCTGAATAATTTCGCGGTCGGTAACAGCGTCGATATACGTCTCGGTTTCTTCAACCTGCGTACGTTCTGTCACGACTTCATTGACGTTTTCACAGCAGAGTTCGCTAGAGATCGCGATTTCGCTCTCAGCGCCCATATACTGAATGTCGACGTCATTTGGATTGATTTGCGCGCTGGCTTCACCAGAGCGCGCGAGTAGATCCAGAATTTCCTGTTCGCTAAGAACACGAGCTTCTCCGGACATCGCAGTGTAATCTACGCCGCCAACGCCGCCGTCATTGCCGGCCCAAGCCGGGATAGCGGTCATAGCAAGCGTGCCTGCGATCATCAGACCATTTGCCAGTTTCATTTCTAATCCCCTTTGACCCAAACCAGGCCATGCCATCACTAAATTGCTTCACTGTGCCACTATGGCTCAGGCAATGCCGTCATTGCAGGTCTCATGCCCTCAAGACCAAGTTTTAGAACAGCAAAACCCTCGTTCCAAAAGCTTTCCCCAAATGCGAGAGTTTTCAGCCTAGTACTTCTTTGTAACACCTATAAGGCGATATGAATTACTCTGCAGAGCCCCCCGGCAATGCTCTGGAATTAACGAATATAAACAAATTTGACTACGAATTACCGGTGGAACGACGGCGATTCAGGCAGTTTTTTAAGAGTCTGTTCAATTCTGCTACAGCAAATGGCAGGAATCCGAACCTGAACGTGTTCCAAAATCAGAACAACCTCCCGTCCAGATGGAGGGAGGCTGCTATAGATGATTTAAAGTGTATATCTGTGATCAGAGATCAGGAAATTTATGCAACTTCCACTTCTGCCGGTGCAGGTGACCGGATCAGGTGATCAAAGGCAGACAGCGCCGCTTTGGACCCTTCGCCCATCGCGATAACGATCTGCTTATATGGTACGGTCGTGCAATCACCGGCCGCCATAACACCTGGCACATTGGTTTCGCCCTTGGCGTTGACTTCAATCTCTCCACGCTCAGACAGCGCGACAGAGCCTTTCAGCCATTCCGTGTTCGGGACGAGACCGATCTGCACGAAGATGCCTTCCAGATCTATTGTGATCTCTTCGTCCGTCGTGCGGTCTTTGCACACAAGGCCTGTAACCTTCGCACCATCACCAACGACTTCCGTCGTCTGAGTGTTCAGCAGCACTTTAACATTAGGCAGGCTACGCAGCTTGTTCTGAAGAACAGCATCCGCACGCATTTCCGGCATGAACTCGATCAGAGTAACCTCGGCGACAATACCAGCCAGGTCGATCGCGGCCTCAACACCAGAGTTACCACCGCCGATTACCGCAACGCGCTTACCTTTAAAGAGTGGGCCGTCACAGTGCGGGCAGTACGCGACGCCTTTATTGGCATACTCGTTTTCACCCGGAACGTTCATCTTCCTCCAGCGAGCACCAGTGGACAGAATGACGGAGCGAGATTTCACAGTCGCACCATTTTCCAGTTCAACTTCGATAAGGCCGCCAACGTCCTTCGCAGGGGTCAGCTTTTTGGCCTTCTGCAGATCCATAATGTCGACGCCGTTTTCTTTGACGTGATTTTCCAGAGCAGCGCCAAGCTTCGGACCTTCCGTATAAGGCACAGAGATGAAGTTCTCGATACCCATCGTGTCCATGACCTGACCGCCAAAGCGCTCAGCTATGACGCCCGTCTTAATACCTTTGCGCGCCGCATAGATTGCAGAGGCAGCTCCTGCAGGGCCGCCACCGACGACGAGCACATCAAACGCATCTTTCCTGCCGATTTTCTCAGCTTCACGCTTGCTTGCACCTGTGTCGATTTTTGCGAGCAATTCCTTCAGATCCATACGGCCAGAGCCGAATGCTTGTCCGTTCAGAAGAACCGTAGGCACAGCCATAACCTCGCGACGCTCCATCTCTTCTTTGAAGAGCGCACCGTCAATAGAAGTGTGACGGATGTTCGGATTCAGCACGGCGAGCATGTTCAACGCCTGAACCACGTCCGGACAGTTATGGCAGCTCAGAGAGAAGAAGGTCGTGAATTCCTGCACTTCGTCAAACTCAAGTGCCTGAATCTGAGCTTTCATCTCATCATCAATCTTAGGCGGGTGACCACCGACATGCAGCAGGCCCAGCACCAGAGATGTGAATTCGTGGCCCAGCGGAAGACCGCCGAAGGTCACGCGCGTCTCTGGTTCTGAAGAGCGCACAATATCAAAACTTGGCACCCATTCGCGCTGACTATCAGCCACAAGGTTCATGGAGACCATGGAAGACTGTTCAACGATGTCTTCCAACAGCTCTACCATTTCAGCAGATTTAGGGCTGTCATTTGTATAGGCCACCAGCTCAATCGGCGTACGCAGATTTTGCAGATAGGTCTTCAGTTGGGTCTTCATTCCAGCATCGAGCATTGTGGAACTCCTTAAGTTAGAAGAGCCGAAACCCCGTAAGGTCGTCTCAAAAATTCATTGTCCATTGGCCAGAGATACAGCCTCTTGGCGGGCCGCATTTCAGGCCAATGGCAGCTGGCGCGCGATATACGCGCCAGCGCCATTGAGGGAAGAAAATCGCTTAGATTTTGCCGACGAGGTCGAGGGAAGGAGCAAGCGTTGTTTCGCCTTCTTCCCATTTCGCTGGGCAAACTTCGCCTGGGTTCGCACGAACGTACTGAGCAGCTTTCGTCTTGCGGAGAAGCTCAGAAGCGTTACGGCCAACGCCTTCAGACGTGATTTCCATGAACTGGATGATGCCGTCTGGGTCGACGAGGAAAGTTGCGCGGTCAGCAAGACCAACGCCTGGACGCATAACTTCGAAGTTGTTCGTGATCGTGCCAGACTGGTCACCGAGCATAGCGTACTGGATTTTGCCAATAGCTGGTGAAGAGTCGTGCCAAGCTTTGTGAGAGAAGTGCGTGTCTGTAGAAACAGAGTAGATCTCAACGCCGAGCTTCTGGAAATCGCCATACAGGTTAGCGAGGTCTTCGAGTTCTGTCGGGCAAACGAATGTGAAGTCAGCCGGGTAGAAGAAGAAGATCGCCCATTTGCCTTTTACGTCGGAGTCAGAAACTTCGATGAACTCACCGTTTTTAAAAGCGGTGGCTTTGAATGGTTTGATCTCAGTATTGATAAGCGCCATTTTTGATCCCTTTCATGAATGGTCTTTCTCAATATGCGGATTTCATCGCAGAAAACAAATTTATAATTTTTATAATTATGATAGATTTGTTTTATTGAAACATGGTTAGTTAGACCAATATGTCCTTAAGCGGCGCACCTGTGCGCGCTCATTTCTTTCAATATGTTTTTGCGATAGATTTTTTCTATGAATTTGCCTTCACTCAGACAGCTCCAGTTTCTTGACGCACTCGCGCGGGAGAAATCCTTTTCCAGGGCGGCGGAAAGCATGCACGTCACCCAGCCAACGCTTTCAACTGCAATACGCGAACTGGAAGGTCTGCTTGGCGTCCAACTGGTTGAACGTGAAGCCCGCGGTGCAACGCTCACGGCGACCGGCAATGAGGTGGTAACACGCGCACGCGCTCTGCTGTCTGATGCCGAAGATCTGGTTCTGGCCGCGCGCGGCGCAGGCGAACCCCTGTTCGGCACATTCCGGCTCGGCGCAATTCCTACAATCGCGCCCTTTATTCTGCCGCGTGTGATGAAGCATCTGAAAGCTCATTATCCAGACCTCACACTGTATCTGCGCGAAGATCAGACCGCGCGCCTGCTGGAAGATTTGCGCGCGCGTCGCCTTGATGCAGCGCTCATCGCTCTACCCTATGAAGCGTCAGGCATTGAGTCCGTCACCGTGTTTGAAGACGAATTCCTGCTGGCCGCACCGAAGGGCCACCCGCTTGGAAAAGAAGGCCGTTTACAGCCGGAGGACCTTGCCCCACACGATGTGCTTCTTCTGGAGGATGGTCACTGTCTTCGCGACCATGCTTTGTCGGTCTGCCAAATGCCGACCGTCCGCGAAGGCGGAGAAGTCAGCGCAACCAGCCTCCACACCCTCATTCAAATGGTAGATGGCGGTCTCGGCGTGTCTCTGATCCCGAAAATTGCCGCCGATTCCGGCCTCGGCAAAGGACTGGATGTTTCCATCCGTCCATTCTCTCCACCCGCAATTGGCCGGTCGATTGGCGTTGCATGGCGATCTGGCTCATCACGTGAGTCTGATGCCCGGATTGTTGCGGAAGAGTTGAAAAAGATTTTCAGCGAGCCGGCCGCCTGAGGCGTATCCAGATATCGGGCAGCCGCCAGGCCAGCCAGAGCGCACCAATAATATTACCCAGAATGATCAGGGCGAGAATGAGCGGCGCGCTGTATTTCAACGGTTCAAACGCCGCGATGACCAGCCCAATCAGTAAAAATCCGAGATACAAATCCACCAGCGAGACCTTACCCCACACATAAGCAGAGATCATACCGAACTCATTAGCGAAATGACCTGCTCCGCTCGCCCAGATGCACATGGCGGCAAGCGCAAACGCCAGAAGTACCAATCCAAATCGTAACAGCAACATAAGCTCAGGCCTTTCAGCAGGTAATCTTTCCACTCTGTACGCAGGAAAAGCCGATCTGGTTTGCGATCTTGCCCACGCCCTGAAAGACCGTTAGCGCATAAAGCCCGGTTTCAACTTGGTTTCACGCATTGCCTCAGTCGTTCGCCTTACCCATTGATGATGTGCTGGATGAAATTGCGTCCACGCTCAGCCAGTCGAATCGACTGGTGCTGGCGGCCCCACCGGGTGCGGGTAAAACAACCAAAGTTCCTCTTCATCTGTTGAACTCGGATTGGCTGGGCGATCAGAAAATCATCATGCTGGAACCCCGGCGTATCGCAGCGAGGCGCGCCGCAGAACGTATGGCCAGCATGCTGGGCGAAAAGGTCGGTGAAACGATTGGCGTGCGTTCACGCCTTGATACCCGCATCGGCCCGAAAACGCGCATAGAAGTCGTCACAGAAGGCGTGTTCACCAATCTGGTCACCCGCGACCCTGAATTGACGGGTATTGGCGCGGTTCTATTCGATGAATTCCATGAACGCTCTATCGACGCCGACCTCGGCCTCGGCATGGCGCGCCAGACCCAGCTCTATCTGAATGAAGACCTTCGAATTCTGGTCATGTCCGCGACACTGGACACAGGCCGGGTGACCGAAAGCCTCGATGCGCCTCTTGTTCAGTCCGAGGGTCGCGCTTTCCCGGTCGACACACGATATCTTGGTCGAACACAGGATCGACTCGAAGACCAAATGGCGCGTGCAATCCGAAAGGCCATCAGCGCTGAGACCGGATCTATTCTGGCGTTTTTGCCAGGTGCCGGCGAAATCAACCGGACAGCAGAGCGCCTCTCAGACCTCTCTGAGGACATAACGATCTGTCCGCTCTACGGCGCGCTCTCTCCAAAGGAACAGGACGACGCCATTCGCCCCGCCCCAGACGGCCAGCGTAAGATCGTCCTGGCCACCGATATCGCGGAAAGCTCTCTTACGATTGAAGGCGTACGGATTGTCGTAGATGCCGGATTTGCGCGTGTGCCCGTGTATTCGCCGGGCTCACTTGGCGCTTCGCTCGCCACCATCAAAGCCTCAATAGCCAATGTTGACCAGCGCCGTGGCCGGGCTGGTCGGACAGAGCCCGGTGTTTGTTATCGGCTTTGGCATGAAGAAGAAAATCGAGGCCTTCCAAAAGCCCCGCAGCCGGAAATCCTGAACACAGACCTGACATCAGCTCTGTTACAGCTCGCAGAATGGGGCGATGCCAACATCTTTGACCTGCCGCTGCTCGATTACCCACCCCGTGGTCATGTGAATGCCGCGCGCTCGGCGCTCTCTGCGCTGGAGTTTCTGGATGACGATACTCAGCAGCTGAAAGACCTTGGCCGTAAGGCCGCCCGCCTGCCCGTCCACCCAAGACTGGCAAGCCTCATCCTGCATGCCGAAAATGAGGGCGAGCGCGCACTGGGCGCTCAGCTGGCTGCGCTCTTTTCAGAGCAAGGTCTCGGCGGGCGATCCATTGATCTCGCCGACCGGTTTGCCTCCTTTCAGCGGGATACGTCCCGCCGTGCAAACAGCCTTAAAGAGCAGGCTCGAAAATGGGCGGGGACGAAATCGCCTCCATCTGGCGATCCGGCCATACTGCTGGCGCGTGCATGGCCCGACCGGATCACAAGGGTCCGGCCTAATGATGCCAAACGCTATCAACTGGCAGGTGGCGGCGGCGCGCGCCTGCCAGACCAGTCGCAACTCGAAGGCACAGACTGGCTCATTATCTGTGAAACAGGCGGCCAGTCTGGCAATGAGCCAATCATTCGGCTCGCAGAGCGTCTGGATGAGAGAACCGCCCGCCGCGTACTGAAAGAAGCTGAGCACGACTTTGCTGATTATGACGCAAAAGCAGGAACGGTCCGCGCGCGGCGTCAGAAAACACTGGGCGAGATCGTTCTTTCAGAAACGCCGCTGGCCAAGCCAGACAAGCTTACAGTCTCAAAGGCCGTCATGCGCGCCGTTGAAGCCGATGGCCTTCAGATTTTACCCGGCTTTTCCGGCCTGACTGAGCATTTATCCCGCCTTTCATTTTATTATTCGGCCTTCCCCGATGCCGCGCCTGAAGGCTCGATCAGCCTCGAAGACCAACTGAAGGCGCTGGAAACCACGCTCGGCGAGTGGCTGGAGCCGGAAATAGAAAACCATGGGCTATCAGCGCTTGAACGCGGCGCGCTGAAGCGAACACTCGAACACCGGCTCGATTGGAATGAGAAACAGGCGCTCGATCAGAATACACCTCTTCACTGGACCGCGCCTTCTGGCCGGAAAGTATCAATCGATTATACCGATGAGAAAGCACCGCTCATCTCTCTGCGCGTACAGGATGTTTATGGGCTAACCCAACATCCAATGATCTGTTCAGGCCGGATACCTCTCACCCTGTCGCTCCTCTCCCCGGCACAGCGCCCCGTCGCCATCACAAAGGATTTGCCGGGCTTCTGGCAAGGCGGATATTCAGATATGCGCAAAGACATGAAGGGCCGATATCCCAAGCACAATTGGCCGGAAGACCCGGCCAGCGCCAGCCCGCCTCCTCCAAGAAAACCACGCTGAAGACCTTGAGATTTCAAGCCGGCATTGCCAGTTTCAGTGCTGACGAGTTGGGAGACTATCGACATGGAAAAAAGAAAGCTCGGCCGCACGGGTCTTGAGGTTACGACCTGCTGTCTTGGTACAATGACATGGGGCCAGCAGAACACAGAGGCCGAAGGTCATGAGCAGATGGATTACGCGCTCGACCGCGGCATCAACTTCTTCGACACAGCAGAACTTTATTCCATTCCGCGAGACGAAAAGACCCAGGGCTCAACCGAGCGCATTATCGGCAGCTGGTTCAAAGACCGTGGCGCACGTGACAAAGTTATTCTGGCCTCCAAAATTGTCGGCCGTACCGATGCCACCTGGTATCGCGACCGCGATGACCTCACAGAATGCCGGATGACAAAAGATCAGGTCGACGAAGCCGTCGAGAAAAGCCTGACCCGTCTTCAGACCGATTATATCGACCTGTATCAGCTACACTGGCCAGATCGCGTTGCGCCAATTTTTGGCGGCAAAATGCGCAAAGAGCACTACGCAGCGGACTATGAGCCATTTGAGGAAATCCTCTCTCACCTGAACGATCACGTGAAAAAGGGAAATATCCTTCATATTGGCCTCTCTAATGAGACCGCTTTCGGTGTGATGCGCTTCCTTGCAGAAAGCGACAAGCATGATCTGCCACGCGTTCAGTCCATCCAGAATGCCTACAGCCTTGTGAACCGCACTTTTGAAGAAGCGCTGGAAGAGGTCTGCGTCCATGAAGAGGTGAGCCTGCTGGCCTATTCGCCACTCGCGCAGGGCTATCTGACCGGCAAATATCGCAATGGCGCCGAACCGGAAAGCTCGCGTAAGAAACTGTTCCATATGCTCGGCCGCTATGAGAAGCCGCACGCAGAAGACGCGATTAACAGCTATGTTGATCTTGCAGCCGAGAAAGGCCTCGATCCAGCCAAGCTCGCGATTAAGTTCTGTGACACGCGCCATTTCGTGACCTCCACCATTATCGGCGCCACGACAATGGATCAGCTGAAAACCTGTCTCGATGCCTTCGATATGGAATGGAGTGATGAACTGGAAAAAGAGGTGAACAAGCTTCACGCACGCCAGCCAAATCCGTGCCCTTAAATCTCAGTTAAAGCCTTGCCCCAATTGAGACGCCCGCTAAGGTGAATATGAGCATTCGCTCATTCTTTAGCGGGCAAGATGGGGAGATTTCCAAATGGCCGACATCGCACCTTATGTAGACAATGTGAAAAAGTACGCTTCCAACTATGATGAAGCGACGCTGCAGAAGATTGTAAATCACCTCGGGATCGCACTTCAGAGCCGTGATGCGTCTCTGGTTTCCTGCTCTGACCCTTCTGAGCTGGAGCGCGTTAAAGAAAAATGGCTCAAGAAGAAATTCGAACTGACTGATTCTGATGCTGATCTGGATGCGGCGATCGAAGAAGTCTGCACAACCATGAAAGACGAGAAGAGCAATAAGTCCCGCGTGACCTTCTATTACCTTCTCGCAGAGAAATACGGTAAAGTCGGCGCGCTCTAAGCGACCGGTTTATCCGCAAAAAGAAACCCCCGCCTGCGCGGGGGTTTTTTCTTATCAGCGATAACGCATCCAGATTTTCAGAATTCGAGGGCCATCAATCAGATAACGCTTCCACATTCGGCCCGGCTCGCTCAGCAAACGATGAAGCCATTCGAGGCGCGCATTGCGCATCCAAAGGGGCGCGCGTGCGGTCTTACCGGACAGAAAATCGAGACTGGCCCCACAGCACAGCGCCATCCCCCTGCCGCGGCCGATTTCTTTTGCGGCCTTCGCAATCATTTCCTGCTGGGGCGAGCCCACACACAGAAATGCGAAGCGTTCATTTTCCCGAACAAGGAATTCAGCAGCCTCACGAACGGCGTCCGGCTTGTGTCGCAATCCCATAGGCGGATTGTGCCAGGCAATATTGGTGATGGCATAATCGCGAGCGAGCGCTTCCAACATTGCATCATCACCACCAATGATCACAATCTTCTCGTCCGGCTGAATATGGCGCTGAATAAGGCTCGCCACGACATCTGCGCCCGGAGCTGCTGGCAGGGTTTTGCCTTCAAACCTGGCGAAGATTTCCAGAATACGGCTGTCACAAACCAGCATACCAGCTGCTTCATACAGCGGACGAAGATCTGGTTCAGCCTCCAGACGCACAATATGATCGACATTTGGCGTGACCAGATAGTCAAATGCCAATCCCCGATCTGCACGATCAAGCAGCGCTTCTACCGTCGCATCGGTATCGAATGGATCGAACTCCATACCCATGAATGACACATGTGGCATCTCAGGCACGAAATCAGGGGCAGAAACAGTCGTGTAACTCATGTCTGCAGCTATCGCAGAAATGGCGGAAATTAGCGTTTCAAACGCTCGAAGAATTTAGATGAAATTCAGATGATCTTGTCTGAAGGAACAGGGCTTTCGGGCTCATATTTTCCGGAGAATGACTGAGGTTCACATACCACGAATGGGCGTGCGCGCTGGAGGATCATCAGCTTCGCCGCGCTTTTTCTTATTATCCATATCGTGCTTGCGCAACAGACCACGCAGCTGGTGATAGGTGAGATCAAGAAACTCAGCCGCCTTACCCTGATGACCCTCAGCATATTTGAGCGCCATTTCCAGCAGCCGCACTTCATAGAGACGAGTTTCCGCTTCGAAATCGAGGCCCTGATCATCCACCGGCGGTACATCCAATCGGAATTCCTGAGGCGCAGCAGGCTTAGCCTCAACCTTTTTCCTCGGCGCTTGCGGCCTGAATGGCGAATTGAACGGATCGATGGCGCCGTCTACAAACTCGATAGGGTCAGAAGGCGAGCGTTGCAGCGCAAAATGCGTCAGGCGCTCGGCAACGTTTTTAAGCTCACGCACATTGCCCGGCCAATCATGCGCTTCCAGGGCCAGAATGGCCGAAGCCGAAAAGCCCGGAAAGGAAAACCCTAATTCGCGCGCCAGCCGAGACCCAAAATGGTCAGCCAGAAGCGATATATCTTCAATACGCACCCGCAGCGGCGGCAGGGTAATCACATCAAATGCAAGACGGTCCAACAGGTCGGCGCGAAACTTGCCGTCTTCCACGGCGTTAGGCAGATCGATATTGGTTGCCGCCGACACCCGCACATCACAGCGGTGAAGATTCTCGCCGCCCAGACGCTGAAATTCCCCATACTCAATAACGCGCAGCAGTTTTTCCTGCACACGCTGGGAGGCTGTTGCGATCTCATCCAGAAAAATCGTTCCGCCATCTGCCTGTTCGAACCGGCCAATGCGGCGGCTGGTTGCTCCGGTGAACGCGCCCTGTTCATGCCCGAACAACTCTGAATCGAGCAACTCTTCAGACAAAGCCGCACAGTTCACCTTGATGAAAGGGCCATTCCATCGGCGCGACAAGAAGTGAAGGCGCTCGCCAATAAGCTCTTTGCCGGTACCGCGCTCCCCTATGACAAGAATGGGTCGGTCGAGCGGCGCAACAAAAGAGGCCTTCTCTAGAGCTTCCAGCCATTCCGGACTTTCGCCAATGGGTGATACAGGTTCAATCATTCGTCAGTTATACGATAACTGATTAGTTTTTTCACTAAAATTATTCGTCAATATAGCTAATTTTATTTTGCACGGATTAGCTAAAATCTTTTTTCTTGCATTAAAACAAGGCTCTTTAACATTAACTCCAAACTGGCACGGCCTTTGCTTTTACTAAATCAGCTCAGCGGCTTAGGGGGCCGCCAAACGGAGAATGCGAATGAGAGAGTATGAGACACATGGACGGCCCGAACGGGAAGAATCGGTAGGAGATCGCTTCTACAGATTCACCCGCTGGCTGTCACGCCGCCCGATGGAAAGCTGGGGCTTCTTCATCGCCGGTCTGATCATCGCACGCATTCTTTTTTAAACGAACACTACTGACAGGAGACCGATAAATGGGACTGTTTTCCCGCTTCGGCGACATCGTAAACTCAAACATCAACGCCATGCTGGATAAGGCAGAAGATCCGGAAAAGATCGCCCGCCTGATGATCCAGGAAATGGAAGACACGCTAATCGAAGTTCGCACAGGCGCAGCCCGCGCTATGGCTGATAAAAAAGAGATGGAACGCGAAATCGTACATTTCGAAAAAATCGCCGGCGAATGGGATGCTAAGGCCGAACTGGCACTTGATAAGGGCCGTGAAGATCTGGCGCGTGGCGCGCTTCAGGCAAAACAAAAAGCCAATACCGAAATTGCTGCACGCAAAGATGGTCTGGCTGCCGCCGAAGAAGCTTTCGCACGCCGCTCTGACGATCTTGAAAAACTGCAGGCAAAGCTCGACGAAGCGAAAGCCAAGCACCGCGCTCTCATGATGCGCCGTGAGGCAGCTGAACACCGCATTCGCGCGCGTTCACGGACATATGACAGCCGCGTTGATGATGCACTGGCTCGTTATTCTGCGGTTGAGCGCAAGGTCGATGAAATGGAAGCCTATGCTGACACGATCAAAGGCCATGAGCCGACGCTCGAACAGGAATTTGCAGATCTGGCCCGTTCAGACGAAGTCGAAAAAGAACTGGCTGAGCTGAAGCGTCGCAAAGGCATGCAAACCACCGCAACGCCAACAACTTCAACCACGACTTCAGAGGAGTAAGGTCACATGGGAATCCCAGTTCTTGTTCTTGCAGGCATTATGGCGGTCATCACCGCCCCTGGCCTGATCGCTCAACACCTCGAAGCTCGTCGTAAAAAAGCGAGCGAAGGACTTCAGGAAGGTGAGCTCAATGCCTGAGGAAATCGTAGCCATAGTGATCGTCAGCATCGTTTTCGTGGCCTTTCCAGCGACCATTTTCCACTACGTTACACAGTGGCGGAAACAACGGACGCTGCAGCCAGACGATGAGCGGATGCTTGAAGATCTCTGGCGATCAGCCCGCGCAATGGAGCGCCGGATTGAGAGCCTGGAAGCCATTATTGAAGGTGAACCGGAGCGGTCTTCCCGCTCCGACAACCACCGCGACGACATTTACAGGAAAAACTGATGCCACATCACAACCACTCAAACGAAGACGACTACAGAAAGTGGAAAAACGAATTCCACCGTCGTCCTTCAGATGAAGAGTATGACTATGGCGGCTCACCCAACCCGAAACGCCTTTATCGCTCTACAACCGAGCGCGTGATTAGCGGGGTTTGCGGAGGCATTGCCGAGCGGTTCGGCTGGGAACCTACCCTGGTCCGTATCGCCACCGTCGCTGCAGTCCTGTTCGGTTTCGGTCCATTTGCCATCATCGGATATCTGGTGATGTGGATCGTAACCCCAAAAAAGCCTCGTACAGCACGCCATCTCAGCCCGGACGAGGATCAGTTCTGGCGCGGTGTGTCAGACCGACCAACGATCACCTTCTCCAATCTGCGATACAAATTCATGGATCTGGAAGACCGGCTGCAATCAATGGAACGGTCCGTCACGTCTGAAGACTGGCGCCTGCGCAAGCAATTTCGTGACCTGGAACGGGGTCAATAACCACTCAATCGCCGTTTGTACGGAAGGGACAAACAAATGACTAAGGGAAGCATTCAATCGGGACTCATGATCGGCGCATTCGCCGGCGCTGCACTCCTCACAGCAACAGCAGCGACTGTCGTAACGGGTGATCTGAACATTCAGGCAGCGGGTCTGAACGTCACAATGGGCGCCCGCACTGAAACGGGTTTTGTCGTCAACATTGATGGCATTGATTGCCCGGGATCAGACTGTCCTGCGTTCGCGCTGAACTGGACACTCAACCGTAATAGCTGATCAGCGCTGACCTTTACGCATCGCCCGGATAAGAAACCGGACAGGAGACACGATCTCCTGTTCAGACCGGGCGAGAGGCAAAGGTGACCCCATCGTCTGAGAGACGATCAGATCGGCCAGTAGCGGCGCAAAGGTAAACCCCCTGGCGCCGAGGCCCGTCATCACAAACACCGATGACACCTCAGGACACTCTCCCGTCACACGCGCACCATTCCGTATCGGGCTGAGCAGATCCTCCATCACATCTTCATCAAACAGAGCGCCCGCAATCGGCATACGGTCTGGCGTAGTCACACGTATTGAGGCTCTGGATTCAAGTTTTGCCGGGTCTATATGGGCAATCCAGCCGGGTGACAGTTTCTGCGCTTCTGTCAGATTGTGCGTGCGCGCCTCATCACTGATTTGCGCCTTGGCGCTCAGCTCAATGGGCTCGAAGGTTGCACCGAAGACCAGTTCATCATCAAGACGCAGCGCGTAAGAGCCGGATGCTTCGGCGGCAGGTCGCTCCATCCGCTCCATACCGCACACATATTCGATTTGCCCCTGTTTTCCGGCGAGCGGCAGGCCAAGGTCTGCGGTCAGTTGGTCTGCGCCTGACGAAATGATGAAGAGAGTCAGCTCGCCATATTCGGCTTTCAGATCGCTGACCGACTGAACATTCTGACCGTATTTGCAGCTGATCTTCGAATGATGCGTGAGCGCCTCTACCAGTCGAGCCGGTGAAATGAGAAATGCACCTTTGTGAAAAAGTGCGGTCAGACCAGATTCGCTACCGTCTTCCAGCCAATCAGCATTCAGCGGTGGATCATCTAACAGTTTGGAAAACCTCAACATTTCCGCATCTGATTGCGGCCTTTGATGAACCGTAACTTCGTGGAAGGTATGCGGCGCAAATCGCGCATAGAATTTCAGGGCATAAAGATAAGACTGAATCAGAAACCGGGCTTGCGGCGTGTCAGCTGCATCAAGCCGAGGCATAACAAGGCCATACGGATTGCCGCTCGCCCCACTTACCGGGCCATCCGCGCCATCAATCAGGGTTACGGACTTACCGCGCTCTGCAAAACTTCGGGCCAGAGACGCCCCCGCAATGCCCGCACCAACAATCACAACCTTTTCAAAGTCTGGCGCACATGTCCGGGACAGATAAATATCCGCCTCACCGCGCTCCGGTGAACTATTATCCGGCCAGATCGCTTCCAGTCGTTCGCGCTTACGCCCAAAGCCCGGCTGTTTTGAAACTTCAAAACCAGCAGCCTGAAGCCCGCGCCTTACATACCCCGCAACAGTATAGGTCCCAACGAGACACCCGGATGCCGCATGCGTACCAAGACCGTTCAGCACCTCATCTGACCACATGGCGTCATTCTTTGACGGGGCAAATCCATCCAGGAACCAGGCATCGGCTTTGAAATCCGTGGATGAAAGCCAGTCACTCGCATCGCCAATATAAACGGTCAGCGAAACCCGCCAGTCCGGAAAGATAATGCGCTGAAGTCCCGCCGTCTGTTCCGGCCAGTTTGCGACCAGTTCAGACGCAAGCGGTACCAGATCCGGCCAGCGAGACAAGGCCTGCGCGGCGTCGGCCGATCGCATAGGGTGTTTTTCCACCGTCATGAAGTCGAGCCATGCGGTGTCTGTCTTTTCGCTTGCGAGCCACAATTCAACGAGTGCCAGAAAATTTAGCCCCGTCCCAAATCCAAGCTCGCCAATGCAGAAGCTTTCCCGGGTCTTCCAGCGGTCCGGCAGCCCACAAGCCTGAAAGAAGACGGCCCGCGTTTCTTCCAGCCCATCACTTCGGGAAAAATAGATATCATCAAAGGCCGAAGCGACGGGCGTACCGTCCTCTTTCCATTCAAGGTCAGGGCGTTGTGGAAGGCGAGTCATGCGCCTGCATATCAGAGAATATCGAGGCGCGGAATGCGGCGAATTACGGCCTCAGCGACGCAAATACAGCCTGTGCGGATTTCATCGCCAGCACCTGAGGAACAGGTCCGCGCATCACGATAAGCCGGTGCCAGATTGGACCAAACAACATCTCGCAAACCGTGTCGAAGTCATAATCCCGGCGGATCATGCCGCGGTTTGACGCCTGAGCGAGCACATTCTTCATCGGTCGACGCAGGCTTTCATTGAACCAGGCGCGAAACGCTTCACCGGCATGTGCATCATCTGCAGCCGCAAGCAGCGCACTGCGCAAAAGATGCGCGCCGTCGCCTACGCGGGCCAGTTCTGCAATAGGGTCAATAAATGCCGCCAATTGCACATCCAGCGGCTGTTCACTCTTCACAATCGGGTCTTCAATCAGCGTGGTAGCCGCCTCTACCGCGATCACCGCAACAGAAGGCCACCAACGATAGATGGTCTGTTTGCTGGCGCGAGCGCGCCGGGCCAGTCGGTCCGGACTGAAATTGCGCCATCCATTTTCAATAAGCTCTTCGCGAGCCGCCGACAGAATAGCCATGCGCGACGCTTCGCTGCGTTTTGGACCTTCACGCCGGATCGGCGTTGCTTCGGATTGCGTCTCGGTTTTCACGAAATCCCCACCTGCATCAGTCATCTGAAGACATTGCATTCTAGCATAGATTTCTAGTCTTAACTGATTGTGACAAGGTCTGAGAATTCAGCTGCTAATTTAAATAGCAGCCTGCCTTACTCACAAATATTGCGTAATCAGTGCCCAGGCGACCGAACCCACCATTAACAGTGCCGCACAAACGTAGAAAATACGGGCAAATCGAGGCTCTGAGAATTTGTGGGACAAGAGCTGCGCAGCAAATGCATAGACCGTAAGTCCGAACAATTCTGTGGCAGTCACAGTGATGATCATCACAACCACCTGAACCACAATCGGGCTCGACACATCAAAAAAGGCCGGCAAAAGTCCGCCAAAGAAAACAAGCGCGTTCGGGTTTGCGAGTTGCAGCCCAAAGCCTTTCAGGAATAGACCCCCTGCTCGTTTCAACTGGCCGATCTGGCGACGCGGACCAGAGAGGACCTCAGCAACATCCTCCTCGAAATGGGTGGATACCGGCTGAACCGCCATGGAAAATGCCAGCCAGAGCACAAAACCCAGACCAATGAGCTTCAGGATAAAAAAGGCGGTTGGAAACTGACTGGCAAGCGTCCCGGCGCCGGCGGCAGCGAGGGATATCCAGACAACATTTGCCGCGCAAATGCCAAGCCCGGCAATCAAAGCCATGCACGCGCCATTGCGCAAGGACGAGGCGATTACAAGCATTACGGCCGGTCCAGGTGTTAACCCGCCGGCCGCAAAAAGAATAACTAAGGAAAGCCAGAGCTCGATCTGCATCCCGCCGCACTATTCAAGGCCGGGATGCAAAGCAAGCAGGTTTGCTTATTTGGTTTCGTTATAGCGCTTGATCGATGCTTCGATCAGCTCATGGGCTTTGTCAGCGCCATAAATGCCGTCAACTTTGACCCATTTGTTTGGCTCAAGATCTTTATAGTGCTCAAAGAAATGCTTGATGCGCTCGAGCAGCAGGTCTGGAAGATCGTCCAGAGTTTTGATCTTGTCGTAATAGCTGGTCAGCTTCTGGTGTGGCACGGCGAGAATTTTCTCATCCTGACCGCCATCATCTTCCATCATGAGAACGCCAACCGGACGTGCTTTCAGAACGGAACCCGGAACCAGAGCGCGCTGACCGACGCACATAACGTCAATCGGATCACCATCAAGGCTCAAAGTGTGAGGGACGAAGCCATAGTTACAAGGGTATCGCATGCTCGTGTACAGAAAACGGTCGACAAACATAGCGCCAGAAGCTTTGTCGATTTCGTATTTGATTGGTTCGCCGCCCAGTGGCACTTCGATTACAACATTGACGTCGTCTGGCGGATTATCCCCACAGGAAATCTTGGAAAGATCCATAATAAGTGTGTCCCTCTAAGTGTACGCTTTACTCGCTGGGTTTCGTCTAGCTCTGCACCGAACCCCGCGCAAGCGCAACAAAAGTAGATTCATACCTTTTTCCGATGCGCATGACACCCGGTCGCACTCTGCCCGGAATTTGCGCGAGTTTTTCTATGGCTGCCGTTTGAGTTGAGAAAACTCAGATACGCGGCTTGGGAAGCTTCAGATTAAAGACGATGGCCAGCGCACGAAGCGCAAATGCCGCTACAAATCCGCAAGCAAATGCAATGCCCTCGCCGACACCAAAATAAACCAGTCCGGCATACACAATCGCGCCTAAAAGCGCGGCCGTCGCATAGATGTCTTCCTGAAACAGGAAAGATTCCCGGTTTGCCACCAGATCACGGATCACACCGCCAGCGGTCGCAGTCATGACGCCCATTATGATGATAATCATTGAGCCAAAACCGAGTTCTGCCGCCTTGGCCGCGCCCGTCATCGCAAAGAGCGCCAGCCCACAGGCATCTGCCCAGCGTAGCGGTTTGAAATCTTCAATAAATCGGGTGAAGAAAAAGGCGGCTAAACCACCTGCAATCGCACACCAGAGCGACATGACATCTTCCAGCCAGAAGACCGGCGCATCCAGAAGTATATCGCGAAGCGTGCCGCCACCCACTGCAGGAAAGAATGCCAGCGTAATGACGCCGAACAAATCCATATCCTTGCGGACAGCGGCAATGCCCCCGGAAAGTGCGAACACACACACACCAATCCGATCTGCGAGAAGAAGGATCAGCTCGGGGGACATTGCTTAAAGCCGCAAATTAGCTGCGACGGTCGCGCGCGGCGAGCGTGCGAAGGCGCAGAGCGTTCAGACGAATAAAGCCTTCAGCGTCTTTCTGGTCATACGCGCCGCCATCATCCTCGAATGTGACGAGCAGATCGTCATAGAGAGAATATGGAGACTGACGACCAGACACGATGCAATTGCCTTTATAAAGCGTGAGGCGAACTTCGCCTGTCACTTTTTCCTGGCTCTTATCGATCAGCGCCTGAAGCATTTCACGCTCTGGCGCGAACCAGAAGCCGTTATAGATCAGCTCAGCATAGCGCGGCATAAGGTCATCTTTCAGATGGCCCGCATTACGGTCGAGCGTGATGGATTCCATTGCGCGGTGCGCATGCAGCAGAATTGTGCCGCCCGGTGTTTCATAAACGCCGCGGGATTTCATGCCGACAAAGCGGTTTTCAACCAGGTCGATGCGGCCAATGCCGTTATCATGGCCAAGCTTGTTCAGCGCCGTAAGCATTTCTGCAGGCGAAAGCTTCTCGCCATTCAGCGTGACAGCATCGCCTTTTTCAAAGCCAATGGTGATTTCGGTTGTTTCGTCCGGTGCATCCATCGGGCTGATAGTGCGCTGGTGAACATATTCCGGCGCCTCAACCCATGGGTCTTCCAGAACCTTACCTTCTGAAGAAGAGTGCAGCAGGTTCGCGTCGACAGAGAATGGCGCTTCACCGCGCTTGTCTTTTGCGATCGGGATCTGGTGAGATTCAGCAAATTCCAGCAGCGCTTCACGGCTTTTGAAAGACCATTCACGCCAGGGTGCAACCACGCGGATATCCGGGTTCAGCGCATAAGCAGACAACTCAAAGCGGACCTGGTCATTACCTTTGCCCGTTGCGCCGTGCGCAATCGCATCCGCGCCGGTCTCTTCAGCGATCTCGATCAGACGTTTAGTGATGAGTGGGCGCGCAATAGATGTGCCCAGCAGATAAGTGCCCTCATAAAGCGCGTTTGCGCGGAACATTGGGAAGACGAAGTCACGGACGAACTCTTCGCGCAGATCGTCGATATAGATGTTGTCTTCTTTAATGCCCATCAGGCGAGCTTTGTCTCGCGCCGGGCCAAGCTCTTCGCCCTGACCAAGGTCTGCGGTGAAGGTCACGACTTCGCATCCAAATTCCGTCTGCAACCATTTCAGAATGATGGAGGTATCAAGCCCCCCTGAATAGGCGAGGACGACTTTCTTCGGAACGACACGGTTGGACATTGGCTGGAACTTCTCGGTTTGGTGATGGCGACAGCGCCAAAATTTTGCGCGCACCATATCCATCGGCCACAATCACGCAAGAGAATTGCCCCTTATAGGCCCGTCTTAGGCCACATTTTTCGTGAAACCTGTCCTCATTCCAGTTTCAAGGGCTGTCGGAGGACCCAATGAACATCATAAAAGTACTTTTGGGGGCTGCGTTTATTGCCAGCGCCACCAGCCAGGCTGGCGCCGATATACCTGAAGACAAGTCAGTTCAGCTCAATTCTTACATTCTACTCGACCGTACGGGCTCCATGTCGTCCATCTGGGACGAGGCGCTTGGGTCTGTGAACGCCTATGTGGATAGCGTCGTCACGCCAGATGACGGTCCGGATGTTGCCAACGACATTACGCTTTCGGTTTTTGACGCTCAGGATGGCCTGCAATTCGATACGCTCCGCCGCAATGTGGCAGGCGATGACTGGAGCGAGATTACCAATGATGAGGTCACACCGCGCGGTATGACCCCACTCTTTGACGCCATTGGTCGAATGATCTCACTCGCCGAAGCAGATGACCCGGAAAAAGCCGTTATCGTGATCATGACGGACGGCCATGAGAATGCGAGCCGCGAGTTTACGCATGAGGGTGTACGCGAAGCGCTGGACCGCGCTGAAGAGCGCGGATGGGCTGTTGTGTTCTTGGGTGCAGAGTTTGCGAGCTTTAGCGACGCAGATGCGGTGGGCGTAAATCGCAGCAGCCAGATGGCGGTTTCCAGCGACCGGCTCAGCGCAACCATGTCCAACCTCGCCCAGCGAAATCGCGGCTATGCGCAAGGCATTTATGACGATGTCGAGTTTTCAGAAGAAGACCGCGCCATCGCTCAAGAAAATGAAGTGATTGAACGTCGGGGTCGAGACTAACCCCAATCGAGCCTCCCCAAAGGTTTCCCGACGCACTTTACGGGCAGAGCATCCAGGCTCTGCCCGTTTTTCTTTGCCCCGCAATAGGGAATAATACACTCAGACAGGTGACAAGGCGGGCAATTTTCAGACAATTGCTATCCGACGGGTGCAGGGGATAGCGATGCTCGAACGACTGAAACGCTTATATCACGGCTCACTCATTGAGCATGTGATGGAAGGCTATTCAGAAAACGACGTTCCGACGCGCGCTGCTGCCCTCGCCTTTTATTCTTTTTTGTCGGTTTTCCCATTCGTCGCGCTGCTGGTCTGGATCAGCACCGCCTCAGGCTCCATCGAGACCGCCAAGGTTATCCCGTCGAGATTTTCCGCATTCCTGCCACCGGATTTTATCGATCTGATCAGGGACGAAATTGACCACCGCCTGTCGCTTTCCGGACGTATGTCCTTATCGCTGGCCATTTTTCATATCGTGCTCTTATTGCTCAGCTCCGGTGCAGCGCTACGGTCTATGTTGTTCAGCTTCAGGCAGATTTCAGACGCCGAAGAAGTGATCGGGATTTTCGGAATCGTCTGGCGATCCTTCCTCTTCGTCATCCCGGTTCTGATCTTCGTTGTCGTTGCATCCTCTCTGGTCGCGATCATCACCTATGTGGTCGTCACTCTCACCTCCACATTGCAGACCGCATGGCTGGTGACGCCGCTTTTATGGCTCGTCGTAACGGCCATGCTGATTGGGTTTTTGAATGCAATTTATGCTTCCGGCCTGATCGGGCGGCAAAACCTCGCCATTCATGGCTGGCTAGGCTCATCCATAGCGGCAAGCTGTATTTCGGTCGTCACGATTGCGCTGACAATCTATTTTCAGATCAACCCGGTGAACCGTGAATGGTACGGATCGCCGGGCTTTTTGATCAATGTATTGCTTTGGTTTTACGCCTGTTCGCTATGTCTTCTCATGGGCGCGCAGATCAATGCAGCCCTGCATGGACGCAAGCGAAAGGCTATCGAGAGCGGCTCCCCAGAATCCCTCGCAGCACATAGCGGGTGAGCTCACGGGCAGCGAACCGCATTCCGGATTTCAGAGCCGCCTCGCCTACACCCTGACGGCGATAAGAAGACCGGCTGGAAGACCGCTTCTTTTTCGCCTTTTCCTTCTCTTCCTCACGCTCAAGACGTTCGGCTTCCTTTGCCGCCTCATCTTCACGCTTTTCAAGAATTTCGTAGGCTGACTCCCGATCGACCGCTTCGTCATACTGACCGCCAACCGGACTGGCAGACATGACAGCCGTTCGCTCCGCCGGAGTTGCGGGGCCAAGCCGTGAAGATGGCGGACGAATGAGCGTGCGGGCGACAATGCTTGGCACACCCTTACGGTCGAGCGTCGAAACAAGCGCCTCGCCTGTACCAAGGTCGGTGATCACGTCTTCAGTATCAAACAGCTCATTTTCGCGGAAACTCTCAGCAGCTGCTTTTACGGCGCGACGTTCAGCCGGCGTGTAGGCGCGCAATGCGTGTTGAATTCGGTTGCCGAGCTGCGCGAGCACGCTGTCTGGGATATCGCGCGGATTCTGGGTGACAAAAAACACGCCCACGCCCTTAGACCGGATCAGTTTGACCACCTGTTCGATCTTCTCCAATAGGGCTTTCGGCGCGCTTTTGAACAGAAGATGGGCTTCATCAAAAAAGAAAACGAGCTTCGGCTTATCCGGATCACCTACCTCAGGAAGCTGTTCGAAGAGTTCTGACAACAGCCAGAGCAGGAAGGTGCAGTACAGGCGCGGACTATTGATCAGCCTGGTCGAGTCCAGAATGTTCACATAGCCTTTGCCACTCAGGTCAGTGCGCAACAGGTCTTCCAGTCGGAGCGCGGGCTCACCAAAGAAAGCTTCCGCGCCCTCACGCTCAAGAAGCAGAAGACGTCGCTGGATTGCACCCACACTCGCAGGAGACACGTTCCCGTATTCGCGACCGATCTCGTCTCGGATATCAGAAATGTGGATGAGAAGCTTTCGAAGATCTTTCAGGTCCAACAGCAGAAGATTGTTGTCGTCCGCATATTCGAACGCAATCGTCAGAACGCCTTCCTGAGTTTCATTCAGCTCCATGAGCTGGGACAGAAGCGTTGGGCCCATTTCTGAGATCGTCGTGCGCACCGGGTGGCCAGCCTCACCAAATACATCCCAGAAAATCGTCGGCGCAGCATTATAGTCATAAGGCGCGAGCCCAATTGTCTGCGCGCGGCTATGCAGAGCATCATGCAGTTTATGATCAGCGCTCCCCGACTGACTGACGCCTGACAAATCGCCCTTCACATCGGCGCAGAACACAGGAACGCCTGCATCCGCGAAACCCTGCGCAAGAATTTGAAGCGTTACGGTCTTACCTGTGCCGGTAGCACCCGCAATCAGACCGTGACGATTGGCACGACTGAGCAGCAAGCTCTGTGCTTCATTATGCTCCGGTCCGCCCCCGCCGAGAAAAATCGTTTCGCTCATACCCGCCCCTCCTGAACAGACCGAGGTTTTATCCGTAGCCGCGAGATTTTCAAAGGCTCAAAGACAATCGGAACGGCGCAACAGCTCAGGCTGCGAAACGCCCAATTTTCGACGAGACTCGCTGAAATTCGGCAAAAATATTCCGATATTTGAGATATTCCTGTGGAAAGCCCAAATTTTTTACCTGACTCTCTCACTTTTTGGGTATTGATATATTTGAAGAATTAAAAACTGAACACGATAATTTTCATTCAGGGCGTGCATAGGTCCTTGGCAAATCCAGCTTTCGCCTACATATAGCGGGCAAGGATTGCGAAAATTTCGTGACATACGAGATGGACCTCCGCGTGCGTCCCCCACCCAGCCTGCGGATTGAGGTCCTTAGGACCCGTCAGACACGTCCCCGTCTGACGGGTCCGTCCCTCCCTTCGAATTCAGAAAAATTTCTCATTATTTAAAGCTGTTCGTAGTAAGATTCAGTCTTAAATAGCGTTTGAGTCTTTTTTTGATTGGAACCGAGATGCCTACAATCTCCACTTTAGAAGAGATAAAGCTCAACGATCTGCTCGAAGCGGCCACATCCACCGAATGGGGTGTAGATGACGTCGCAGCTGATCCACTCGTCCGCAGCTTCATCACACAATGCCACGTCTCGCTTGAAGATGATCTGGTAAAACGCGCCCCTCTGGCAGAGCTCGACAAAGTTATGGCGAGCTTCTGGAAATGGGGTGAAACGCGGATCGGCGAAACATCGCTGGTTCGTACGCGAAACATTACAGCGAAGAACAGCTCTCTTCCGACCTTCACCGTTCTTGAGGTAGTGGGCGAAGATATGCCCTTCCTGGTTGGCTCTATTCTGGGCGCATGTCGTGAATCCAATCTTCACGCCGAAATGGTTCTGCACCCCATTATCGACCATAGCCGGGATGAAAAAGGCCATCGCGTCCAACTGACAGGCGATACGCGCGAATCTTATATTCAGGTCTTCCTGCAGCTACTCGATGATGAGAGCCGGGTTGAGCTTGAGGCCGAAGTCGAAAAAACCCTGTCCGACATCCGAAACTGCGTAGCAGATTTTGCGACACTTCAGGCCCGCATGCGTGACAGCGCGTCCATCGTTGGCATGAATTCGTTTCTGGACAATCAGCGGGCCAAGGAGGCTGAGGATTTCCTCACCTGGCTGGCTAATGATCATTTCACGTTTCTGGGCAGCCGTCGTTACACCTTCGCGCGCGATGAAAATGGCGAGCTAAAGCCGGAAGAGCCGGAAATCGTGCCGGGGTCCAGCCTTGGTATTCTGCGCAATGAATCGAATTTTATTCTGAAGCGCGGTAGCGAACCGACCATTATCACGGGCCGTATTTCTGAATTCCTGAATGAACCAGACCCACTGATCGTGGCGAAAGCTACACTGAAATCCCGCGTTCACCGCCGGGTCAGCGCAGATTATGTGGGCATTAAACAGTATGACGACACCGGCAAAGTTGTCGGTGAAACACGGTTTGTCGGCCTGTTCACAGCAGATGCCTACAATGCGATGACCAAGGATGTGCCTCTTATTCGTGAGAAGGTCCGCCGTGTGCTGATTGCGGCCGGCAAACGTCCAAACAGCCATGATTCCAATGCATTGCGCCACATTCTGGAAACCTATCCCCGTGATGAACTTTTCCAGATCGAAGATGGCGAATTGCTGGCAAATGCCAATGGCATTCTGAAGCTTCAGAACCAGACAGAGACCCGCATTTTCGTACGCAAAGACCGGTTCGACCGATATCTTTCTGCGCTCGTCTACCTGCCAAAGGAATCTTTCCATTCCGAACTTCGTCAGAAAATCGGACATACATTGGAGACAGCGTTTGGCGGCACGCTAACTGCTTTCTATCCGCATTACGGCGACGGACCGCTTGCGCGCGTCCACTTCATGCTCGACCTTGAACCGGGTCTTCCAGAGCCAGAAACCGATGCACTGGAAGCTGAAATCGCCGAGCTCGCGCGCAGCTGGAATGATGATCTTCGCGCCCTGATCCGCAGCCGTCGATCCGGCCTGCCAAAATGGATCCATCCGGAAGTCGTCGCGGGCGCATTTTCACCGGGCTATAAAGACATGTTCTCCGCCCATGAAGCCCTGACCGATCTCATGACGCTCGATCACCTTCGTGATGGCCGCACCGTGTCGCTTCGCGCCTTGCGCAAAGTGGGTGACGGCCCGGATACAATTCGCGCAAAAATTTATACCAACGACATGCCCGTCCAGCTGTCGGAAAGTGTTCCAGTCTTTGAAAGTATGGGACTTTTTGTCGTTTCAGAGAGCAGTTTTGCCGTTCAGCCAAATACAGGAATGGGCGGAAACTACTGGGTTCACTCGCTATCCATGCGCTCATCTGATGGCAAAGACATTGCCTTTGATGAGATCCGCAACAAATTCGAGGACGCGTTCGAAGCGGTCTGGACACAGAAAACCGAAAGCGATGGCTTTAACAGGCTGGTTCTCGCTATCGGTGCGGACTGGCGCGAATCTGCCCTCTTCCGCACGCTATCGCGCTATCGCAAACAGACCGGCATGGATTTGGCTCAGTCAACGCAAATTCAGGCGCTGGCCAATAATCCGAAGATCGCAACTCTGCTGCTGGAATGTTTTGAAGCGCGGTTCAATCCAGAACTCGATCTGACGCTGGAAGAGCGCGCCGACAAATGCTCCGAGATCACAAAGAAAATCTCGGAAGCGCTTGAAGACGTGGATTCCCTTGATGAAGACCGGGTCCTTCAACGCCTTTCGGAGCTTATTCACGCGATCAAGCGGACATCCTTCTACCAGAAGGGACCAGACGACCAACCGCTTGATTATATTGCAATTAAAATTGCAAGCCGCGAGATTGAGGCCCTGCCAGAGCCTCGCCCATTCCGCGAAATCTTCATGTGTGCCCCACATGTTGAAGGGGTTCACCTACGCTTTGGGCCTGTCGCACGCGGCGGGCTTCGCTGGTCTGATCGCCGCGATGATTTCCGCACCGAGGTGCTTGGTCTGGTAAAAGCCCAGCAGGTCAAAAACTCAGTTATTGTTCCTGTAGGCTCCAAAGGTGGCTTCTTCCCGAAACAATTGCCGAAAAATGGCACGCGAGACGAAATCACAACCGAAGCCATCCGGTCCTATAAGACCTTTATCCGCTCACTGCTTTCGCTCACGGACAATCTGATTGACGGTGAGCCACGTCATCCACGCAACACAGTGATCTGGGATGGTTCCGACCCATATCTGGTGGTTGCGGCCGATAAGGGCACAGCAACCTTCTCTGACATCGCGAACGAAATCAGCGAGTCCTATGACTTCTGGCTGGGAGATGCCTTCGCCTCTGGCGGCTCTGCCGGGTATGACCACAAAAAGATGGGTATTACCGCGCGCGGCGCCTGGGTTGCGGTCCAGCGTCATTTCCGCGAGATCGATGTCGACATTCAGTCAGAGCGCTTCTCTGTGATTGGCGTGGGCGACATGTCGGGCGATGTGTTTGGCAATGGCATGCTTCTTTCGAAGAAGATTATGCTGAAAGCCGCCTTCAACCATATGCATATCCTCATCGACCCTGCCCCACAGGATGTTGAAGCAGCATGGCATGAACGCAACCGAATGTTTGAACTGCCGCGCTCGACCTGGGATGATTATGATAAGAGCCTTATCTCGGAAGGCGGCGGTGTTTTCCCACGTTCGGCAAAGCGCATTGAACTGACGCCTCAGATCAAAGAGTTCCTCGGTATTGAAGACGATGTTCTCACGCCAAACGAGCTCATTCAGGCTATTCTGAAAGCCGAAGCGGATCTTCTCTGGTTTGGTGGTATTGGCACTTATGTGAAATCTCACGCCGAAACGGATATGCAGGTTGGTGACAAAGCCAATGATGCGATCCGGATTTCCGCTGATGAGCTGAATGTCAAAGTCGTCGGCGAAGGCGCAAACCTTGGCGTGACACAGGCCGGACGCATTGAGTTTGCCCGCAAAGGCGGTCGCATCAATACAGATGCGGTCGATAACTCCGCAGGCGTGGACAGCTCTGACCATGAGGTGAATATCAAAATTCTCCTGCGCAATGCGATCGACTCAGGCGACCTGGCCGCTGAAGATCGCAATGAACTGCTCGCATCCATGACCAAAGAGGTCGCCAATAAAGTTCTGATCCATAACTATGATCAGGCGGGCGCGCTGAGTGTCGCCGAAGCGTCTGCAGCGCACGATCTGGATTCCCATGAACGGATGATGGAGCGTCTGGAAGCTGCGGGTCTTCTGAAACGAGCCGTAGAGGGCCTTCCAAAGGCCGAGGACATACGTTTGCTGCACGATCAGCATCAGGGTCTTACTCGTCCGGAACTTTCTGTCCTTCTGGCCTATGCCAAGATCACACTGTTTGATGAGCTGATCGACAGTAATGTCCCGGATGATGCATTCCTGTCAGATCAATTCCGTTCTTATTTCCCGGATGAATTGCTGCAATTTGAAAGCGCGATGGAAAATCACCGGCTGAAGCGCGAAATCATCGCAACCCAGCTGGCCAATGACATCATCAACCTTGGCGGCATCACCTTTGTGCACCGTGTGAAAGAACGCGCAGGCGTTGAGACCGATCAGACCGCACGGGCCTTTATAGCGGCATTGTCCATCTTCTCTTTGCGTCCTCTGCTGAAACGCATTGATGAGCTGGATAATCAGGTGCCGGCTAATGTTCAGATCCGTCTTCGGGTTGATCTGATCAGCGCGCTGCGTCGCCAGGTCTTCTGGCTGGCCAAAACCCGCTCCATTAATGGTGAAATCGGAGACTTGGTGTCGGCTTATGAAGATGGTGTGACCCAGCTTGTCACGGCAAACACAGTCACACTTTCGCCATACGAAAATGGTCTTCTTGAAGAAACGAAGGCTGAATATCGCGATATTGGTGCGCCAAGCGATGTGTCTGACCGGGTTGCGGTCATACTTTCCATGACGTCGGCCACAGATATTGTAGACCTGTCTCATCGTACGGGTCGCGATGTTCCTAAAATGGCGACGCTCTTCAATGCGATTGGTGACAAGTTCGGTTATGAGCGTATCCGTCAGACAGCGTTGTCGCTAAAACTCGATCAGCACTGGGACAGACTTGCGGTTCGCGGTATTGTTGAAACCCTGGTTGATCAACAAATAGTACTTGCTGAGCGTATTTCGGCAAATTCCGAGCTTAAAGACTGGGATGACTTTGAGTCAGCCAGAAAAAGAGTTGATGGATTTGTAGCTATGCATGCGGAAGATCACGAGAGACTTGAATTAAACCTTGCAGAACTAGAGCACTCTGGTGCATGGACATTTGCAAAACTGGTTCTCTTCGCGAATGCGATGCGTAGCTTTATTGATGATACCGACGTAGGGGCAACGTAGTGGTTCAGGCACGCAATATAAATCTGCGATTCCGTGACGGAGTTGTTGAAGACGCAGAACGTGTTGCGGATCTGGGTCGGCTGACCTTTACCGAAAATTTCGGCTCTGTTTTCAAACGCTCAGATCTCGATCTGTATATGGATCGCTATTTCTCTTTAGAGAAAGTGAAAAAAGATCTGGAAGACACTGAGTGTGACTATCGCCTCGCAGAAGGCGGTATCACCTTGGTCGGGTATGCTAAGGTCAGCCCGGTCACCCTGCCTATTCAGGACGACGGAAAAACCCGGCTACAGCTGCACCGGCTCTATGTGCGTGGTACACGCCAGGGCGTTGGTGTGGGCGGTATTCTTCTAAGCTGGGCCATTGAACGCGCGAAAGAACGCGGAGCAGATGAACTTTGCCTCGGCGTTTCGGCTGATAATCTGCGCGCGATCAATGTTTATGAGAGCCGTGGATTTGTTGCATTCGGCAAACAAACCATCCATGTGGGCGACGCCACGGATGAAGAAGTTATGATGACCCTGCCTTTACAGGCAGAGGCCAAATCAAAACTAAGTGCTTGAATTAATTTAGAAAATTAACCTCGGCTGAGACGCCGGCAAAGATCGTCGAGCTGTTCCAGGTCGCGATATTTGATACGAAGCTCGCCGCCACTGGCTTTCGCGCGAATGTCGACAATAAGCCCAAGCGCACGTGACAGATCGGCTTCTAAAGCCTCAGTATCGACGTCTTTTTCTTTAGACTCGGTGCGAGCGGATTTCATATCTCCACCAGCAGCCAGTCGACGAACCAGAGCTTCAGTGTCACGAACGGAAAGCTTTCGAGCAATTACCTGCTCAACAACAGCTTCAGGATCATCAGCCGCAAGCGCCGCGCGCGCATGGCCAGCCGTAATGTCACCCGCACGCAGACTTTCACGTACAGCTTCCGGCAAATTCATCAGACGCAGCATGTTCGCGACATGCGCGCGGCTTTTACCAACCGCTTCAGCCAGCGCTTCCTGCGTTTTCCCAAAACGGTTCATCAGCGCCTGATAGCCCTCAGCCTCTTCCATCGCATTCAGATCTTCGCGCTGAATATTCTCAATGAGGCCGATTTCCAGAAGCTCAACATCGTTGGTTTGCAGAATACGGGCTGGAATTTCCTTCAGACCCGCCGCCTTAGACGCGCGAAAACGGCGCTCACCGGCGATAATCTGGTAATCATGGTCGTCAGCCGTAACTTCTCGCACGAGAATCGGGGTCAAAACGCCGCGTACACGGACAGAAGCCGTCAATTCTTCGAGCTTTTTCGCGTCAAACTGCTTACGTGGCTGATTTGGGTTCGGCTTGACGCGTTTCATACGAAGCATCTGAACTTCCTTAGCGGAATCAGATGCACCATCGGCACCTTCAAACGTGTCGTATTCGCCGATTAGGGCTGAAAGCCCCTTCCCTAACCTGCTGTTTTTTTTAGGTTCTTCACTCATAGTCTTACGCCATTACCAAAGAGCGCTCACGGTGAAGCAGCTCAGACGCCAGGCGGATATAAGCTTCGCTGCCCGGGCATTTATAATCATAAAGAAGCGCTGGTTTGCCGTAACCCGGCGCCTCAGACAGCTTCACATTTCGCGGAATAACGGTGTCATAGATATACACCTTATCGCCGAGCTTTTCGCGGGCTTCCTGCTCAACCTCAGAAGACAAACGGTTACGCTTGTCGAACATGGTGAGAATGATGCCCTGAATATCGAGGTCCGGGTTCAGCCCGCTTTTTACGATCTGAACCGTGCGCAGAAGCTGAGACAGACCTTCCATCGCATAGAACTCACACTGCAGCGGCACGAGCAATGAATCGCTCGCGGTCATGGCATTGATTGTGAGAGATGAAAGCGATGGCGGACAATCAATCAGGATAATGTCATATGCATCATCACCCGCACGTTTGCGATAATCGCGCAGCGCATCACGAAGTCGGAAAGAACGCTTAGGATCATCAGCCAGTGCGGTTTCCACGCCCGCAAGATTTTCATCACCCGGCACGAGATCCAGCCCCGGTACCAAGGTTGGAACAGCGGCTTCTTCCAGCGGAATACGATCGACGACCATATCAAAGCTGGTGAGCTTACGATCGCGAATACCCACGCCTACACCCGTAGATGCGTTACCCTGAGCATCAAAATCCAGAATAAGAACTTTGCGACCAACCGCGGCTAACGCCGTGCCCAGGTTAATGGAGGTGGTCGTCTTACCAACGCCGCCCTTTTGGTTCACGACAGCGAGAATACGAGACTTAGACACGAGAAACCTCCGAAATTCTGAGAATGACGCCCTCTGAGTCACTCAGACTCGGCGTGGTATCAGAGTTAAAATTCCAATAACCTTTAGCCTGCGTCAATTCCGTTTTCCAGTTTCTTCCCTTCAGAAACACCCCTATTGCGGAGTTATCCAACCATTTCTCACAATAGTGGATAAGTCCGGACAAATCTGTGACTGCGCGAGCGGTTATGAAGTCGACTGTTTCACGTGAAACATTCTCGATACGGGCGTTTTCGACCGTCACAGGGAGGTTCAGCTCCCGCGCTACAGTGCGAAGGAACACGCATCTCTTCTGCAAAGACTCTACGAGAACCAATTCGGTGTCTTCAGCTTCAGCGGCGCAACATGCCAGGATAATGCCGGGCAAGCCCGCACCAGACCCAATATCCATGATGACTTTACCGCTAGAAACCAGCGGCCAGACCTGAAGGCAATCGAGAATATGACGTTCCCATAATTCGTCGCGCTCTCTCGGGCCGATTAAATTATGAGTCTTGCTCCACTTCAGAAGGAGATCATGATAGCCGCTCAGGCGATCATATGTTTCACGTGAAACATCAAAATCGAGCCGCGCGCATAGTTTTTCATATTTCATCCGGCTTCAGATGCCCTGCTCTCTTCGCCAAGTTTATCGCGCTTACGCATATGACTAAGAACCGCCAGCACCGCACTCGGTGTCATGCCCTCAATACGTTGGGCTTGTGCGATGGTTTCCGGACGAATGCGCTCGAGCTTTTCACGGATCTCGTTGGATAAAGACCCAACCTCCGCATAATTCAAATCACGCGGAATATGGCGTTGTTCGTCCTTGCGGAGTGTCGCAATCTCAGAGGCCTGGCGTTCAAGATAGCTTGAATAGCGCGCCTCGATTTCGACCTGCGCCAAAATAGCAGGTTCAATGTCTTTAAGCTCAGGCCAGCGCGGCAGCAGCGTTTCCAAAGTCACGCCTTGAAAGGTTAGAAGCTCAAAGGCTGTGCGACGGCGACCATCGAGTTTTATATCAATCCCTAGTTCACGCGCTTCATTCGGCGTAACAGTTCCGTCCTTTAGGACTGAAAGCGCAGTGTCTATTTTCGACGCTTTGTCAGAATACGATGACCAGCGCGCATCTTTAACTGCACCAAATTCCCGGCCCTTTGAGGTCAAACGCTGATCAGCATTATCTGCGCGCAAATGCAGACGATACTCCGCACGAGAGGTGAACATTCGATAAGGCTCTGTCACGCCGCGCGTTACAAGGTCATCGATCATCACGCCGATATAGGCTTCTGCCCGATCGAAAATAATCGGTTCAGCCCCCGGCGCCATGGATTGGCGCGCCGCATTAAAGCCCGCCATCATGCCTTGTGCGGCCGCTTCCTCATAACCGGTGGTGCCATTGATCTGCCCAGCGAGATACAATCCCGGCAGAACTTTCACTTCCAATGTCCGGTTCAGACTGCGCGGATCGACATAGTCATATTCAATCGCGTAACCCGGCTGCAGAATGACGACATTCTCAAGCCCCGGAATGGTTCGAATGAAAGCATCCTGAACATCGGCCGGTAGCGACGACGAAATGCCGTTCGGATATACCGTATCATCGTCCAGACCTTCAGGCTCCAGAAACACCTGATGTCTGTCCCGGTCTACAAACTTATGAACTTTGTCTTCAATGCTTGGGCAATAACGCGGTCCCCGGCCCTCAATGGCGCCGGAATAGACAGCGGACTTTGTGAGGTTTTCCTGAATGACTTTATGCGTTTCAGCATTCGTCCAGGTGATCCCGCACGCAATTTGCGGGACTGAAACCTTTTCCGTGAGGAATGAAAACGGCACAGGCTCATCATCAGCGGACTGCATTTCCAGTCGATCCCACTCAATTGTCTTTCCATCAAGGCGCGCTGGTGTCCCGGTTTTCAAGCGTCCAAGCGGCAGATCAAGCGCGAGCAGCTTTTTAGACAATTCGTTGGATGGCGCCTCACCGACTCGTCCGGCAGGAATACGTTCTTCACCGCGATGAATAAGACCACGCAGAAAAGTGCCGGTTGTCAGAACAACCGCTTTGGCCCGAACAGCTTCGCCTGAATCGCAGATAACCCCCGCAATCCGACCGTCTTCAATGATCAGATCATCGACGCCGGCTTCGAGAACAGAAAGGTTTTCTGTCGCAGCAATCTCTGCCTGCATAGCTTCTCGATAGAGTTTTCTATCAGCCTGAGAACGGGGCCCCTGAACAGCTGGCCCTTTTGATCGGTTCAATAATCGATATTGAATACCCGCCTGATCCGCGACGCGCGCCATAACGCCGTCGAGCGCATCGATCTCACGAACCAAATGTCCTTTGCCCAATCCGCCAATTGCAGGGTTGCAAGACATTTCGCCAATCTTGTCGGCCCGGTATGTCACCAAAGCAGTCTTTGCACCGAGGCGCGCCGACGCACACGCGGCTTCTGTACCCGCATGACCACCACCGACAATAATGACATCAAACTCGCTCACGAGCCTGCCTCCAAGTTCAGTGTTTCACGTGAAACATTATTTTCCGACGCAAAATCCGGAAAACACCTCGCCGAGAATATCTTCGACGTCGACATGGCCTAGGATCTGATCCAGAGCCGATCGCGCGATAGATAACTCAAAAGCCGACAAATCAACATCCCCATTTTCCAGAAGAAGTGCTTTTGAGCGGCACAAAGCATCTAGGCTCGTATTCAAACTTTCAATATGCCTGAGCCGGACAATGGTCGGCGCCTCTTCAGAACTCGTGAGACCTACGACTTTCTGCAGCAGAATGGACTCTAAGCTATCCATGCCCTGCCCGGTTGCCACGGCGAGCGATAAATCAACATCGTTAGGAAATAGCTCGCCTTCAGCGCGATCGGCCTGGCTGATAACCCAAATGTCGTTCGGCCCTAATTCAGTCGGGCGATCTCCGATATTATCATCGGCGCGCGTCAGGAAAATACGAATATCAGCATCTTCGGCCCACCGACGCGCCCGCTTTACGCCCTCGGCTTCAATAGGATCTTCTGTCAGCCGAAGCCCCGCAGTGTCCGCGACCGTTACTGGAACACCGTTCAAAACGATATGTGTCTCTAAGACGTCGCGTGTTGTGCCCGGAATATCAGAGACAATTGCCGCATCACGTTTGGCGAGCGCGTTGATGAGTGTAGACTTTCCAGCATTCGGTTTCCCAAGAATGGCTATTCTCAGTCCATCCCGGATCCGTGAAGCTGATTTTGCATCCGTCAGCGCCGCTTTAAACTCTGACAGCAACTCATCAATCAAGCCGACGACCGGCGCATGAGCATCCTCCCCCACATCGCCTTCATCTGAAAAATCGATAGACGCTGCGAGAAATGCCGATGCTTCAAGAATGATTTTCCGCCAGGTTTCAATCCGCTCGGATGCGTCGCCCCCAACAAAACGCGCGGCCTGCTTCATTTGAGCAATACTGTCAGCATCAATCAGATCAGCAATGCCTTCGGCCTGAAGCAGATCAAGTTTGCCATTTTCAAATGCGCGACGGGAGAACTCTCCCCGTTCTGCGAGACGAACCTGTTTCAATCGGGTCGCTTCGATGAGGATCGCTTCGACAATCGCCGGGCTGCCGTGACAGTGAATCTCGGCGCAGTCTTCGCCTGTAAAACTGTTAGGAGCTAAAAACCTAAGAATAAGCGCTTCATCAAAGCGAACGCCATCTGCATCATGCAACCAACGGGTCGCAGCTTTCCGCGGCACTGGCAATTTGAAGTGCGTAAGGTGTTTGAGGATTTTATCGGATTTCGGTCCGGATATCCGAACAACCGCGATGCCGGAGCGCCCCTGTCCGGAAGATAGAGCGATGATGGTGTCAGTTTCCTGATGTGTCATCGCTCTAACCTGATCAATGTTTCACGTGAAACAATCCCGGATAAACCGGATTAGTTATTCATAGACTGGAAGAACTCGTCATTATCTTTGGTCTGACGGAGTTTATCCAGGAGGAAGTCGATAGCATCCGCGGTCCCCATCGGGTTGAGGATACGGCGCAGGACATAAACCTTGGCGAGGTGTTCTTTCGGCGTGATGAGCTCTTCTTTCCGAGTACCGGATTTGAGAATATCAATCGCTGGGAAGACACGCTTGTCAGCAACCTTACGGTCGAGAACGACCTCAGAGTTACCCGTACCTTTGAATTCCTCGAAGATAACCTCGTCCATACGAGAACCGGTTTCGATAAGTGCAGTTGCGATAATTGTCAGAGAGCCACCCTCTTCCAGATTACGCGCTGCACCGAAGAAACGTTTCGGACGTTGAAGTGCGTTTGCATCCACACCACCGGTCAGAACCTTACCAGAAGATGGAACCGTTGTGTTGTATGCACGCCCGAGACGCGTAATGGAGTCGAGCAGGATCACAACATCACGGCCATGTTCGGCCAGACGTTTTGCTTTCTCGATGACCATTTCAGCAACTTGTACGTGGCGCGTCGCTGGTTCGTCGAATGTAGATGAAACGACTTCGCCTTTAACCGAGCGCTTCATATCCGTCACTTCTTCCGGACGTTCGTCGATCAGAAGGACGATCAGATAACATTCCGGATGGTTCGCTTCGATGCTCGCAGCGATATTCTGAAGCAGAACTGTTTTACCGGTACGCGGCGGCGCAACGATAAGCGCACGCTGACCTTTACCGATCGGCGCAACGATGTCGATAACGCGGCCAGAGCGATCCTTGCGTGTCGGATCCTGTGGCGACATTTTCAGACGTTCTTCCGGATAAAGCGGCGTCAGATTGTCGAAATGGATTTTGTGCTTGGCTTTATCAAAGTCCTCAAAATTGATTTTTGAGACTTTCACCAGAGCAAAGTAACGCTCTCCGTCACGCGGCGAGCGGATTTCGCCTTCAACTGTGTCACCGGTACGAAGACCGTTCTTCTTGATCAGTTGTGGGCTGACATAAATGTCGTCAGGGCCTGGCAGATAGTTGGATTCCGGGGAGCGGAGGAAACCGAACCCATCGGAAAGAACTTCCATAACGCCCGCGCCGAGAATTTCTGTTTCGCGTTCAGCCAATTCTTTGAGAATGGCGAACAGCAATTCCTGCGTCCGAAGAGAAGACGCATTCTCCACATCAAGCTGTTCAGCATAAGTGATCAGCTCGGCTGGAGATTTAAGTTTGAGGTCTCGTAATGAGACCTGCTGACGTTCAGCAATATTTTCTGTCATGGACTCGTCGTGATAGATTCCGGCGCAAAATAGCAGCCGGGAATGTAGGGGACAATTGTGATGAATCTCACGCGCCTACGAATGAGGCTTGTGATGAAAAGCCATCAAAAGTCGAATTAGTCAATATCAGACGTGTGAATCAGCCAAAAAGGTTGCACGACAACCGCAATAACCGCGACGATAGCCAGAAGAAACGGAATTTCGTTCATCATGCGTAGGGTTTTCGGTTTTGGCGCTTTTTCAGTGCCAATCTTTTTATTCATGCCAACAAACACACCGTGCATGGCTGAAATACCTATCACCATCGCGAGTTTCAGATGAAACCAACCAAACCCCATAATGTGAGGCCATTGAAGCCCAGCCAGGGTTAAACCCAATATCCATGTGCCAATCATAGATGGCGTCAGAATAATTTTCTTAAGTCTATCAATGGCTTTCGCCATCATCAGGTCTGTTTCACCGCCCGGTTCAGCTTCGATCCGATAGACCATCAGGCGTGGAAACATCAGCATTCCCGCCATCCAGGCGATCACGAAAATGATGTGAAATGCTCTAACCCATTCAAATAACACGGTTTTTTATCCCATCGCCTGAATATGTTTCATCAGCTCAGCTACATTCTCCGGATTCGCATCCGGTGTAATGCCATGGCCCAGATTAAACACATGCGGCCGTTCAGCTGATCTGTAAGCCTCTATCAGCTCATCTGCACGATTGAGCATGGCTTTGCCACCAGCAATCATTGTCAGCGGGTCCAGATGGCCCTGAACAGGGAAGCCAGCAGGCAGATTAGCGTTTACGAAGGCAGGAACCTGCCCTGTGTCCAGTCCGACCGCAGTCACACCGGTGCGAGCCACATAATCTGGAAGTTTCGCTCCAGCCCCCCTCGGAAAGCCAATAATTGGAACGGTAATACCTTCAGCCCACAAATTCGCGACCAGTTTTTTCGTCGGCTCAATCACCAGCCAATCGAAAACGGTGTCCGGCAGGTTCTCCGCCCAGCTGTCAAACAGCATAAGCGCATCAACGCCAGCTTCGACCTGGGCTTTCAGATATTCAGTTGTCGCCAGAACAATGTGATCGAGAACAGCTTTCAGTTCATCTGGACGTGTGTACGCCCACAACTTTGGAAGTTTCTTGTCTGTGCCGCCACGACCTTCAATCGCATAGACAGCAACTGTCCACGGAGAGCCCGCAAACCCGATCAATGGGAAGCCTGGCTCAAGGTTTTGTTTCAGACGGCTGACGGTTTCCATAACCGGCGAAAGTCGTGTCGCAACTTTGGAGAGGTTTACCTTCTCAAGGTCAGAGGCTTTTTCCAGCGGATTAAGGATAGGACCTTCGCCTGTTTCAAAACGTAAGCCACGATCCATTGCATCCAGAATAAGAAGGATGTCTGCAAACAGGATTGCTGCATCAAACGGATAACGACGAAGTGGTTGAAGTGTTGCTTCTACTGACAGAGATGGCGTGTAGCAGAAATCCAGAAAATTCTTAGCTGTCGCTCTGATCTCACGATACTCAGGCAGGTAGCGCCCAGCCTGTCTCATAAGCCATACCGGAGGTCTTACCGACGTTTCACCCTGCAAGGTTCGAATGAAAAGGGAGTTTTCCGCGCCCGCCATGACCTGATCCTTTATATAAGACTCTATTTATTTACTATTTCTTAACCAGTGACCTAGGTTAACAAACTCTTAACAACTGACTTCTAGGCAGCTTTCCACTGGCCTAATCACACATCATCCACAGAGTGGAAACCTCTCTGAAACCGAATTTGTACCTTTGATACAGGCTTCAAGACGTCGCATTGAAATATTTATCAACAGCGTGCGGATAAAAAGAGAACAAAAATGAAGGAAATCAGAGCTTGTGAATTAGGCTGTGGATGAGAAATAAGAAACTTAACGATCCACAGACTATACACAGGGGTTGTGGAAGAACGGGGTAAATTTAGTGTCGCATGGCGATCTGAAATCTAAGCTGCAGATCTATTTCAATGTTCACCTGGTGTCGGATTCCACCGGGGAGACGCTGAACGCAGTCATGCGTGCGGCGTGTGCCCAGTTCGAAAACATCATGCCGCTTGAGCACAATTATTATCTGGTCCGATCTGAAAAACAATTGGATCGGGTTTTAAAGGAAATTGACGGCGCGCCGGGCGTTGTGTGGTTCACAATCACCGATGAATCCCTTCGAACCCGGCTGGAAAATCATTGCCGGTCCAATGGTCACCCAATTCTTCCAGTGCTCGATGCATCTGTGAATATGCTCTCGCGTCATCTGGGTCTGCGGACATCTGACAGAACCGCTGCCCAGCATGCGATGAATGATGAATACTTCGAACGCATGGAAGCAATTAATTATACGCTGGCGCATGATGATGGTGCCGGCCCGGATGGGCTGAAGAATGCAGATGTCGTGCTTGTGGGTATCAGCCGGACCTCAAAAACACCGACCTGTGTGTATCTCGCCAATCGGGGGGTGAAGGCCGCGAACGTTCCGCTTGTGCCCGGCGTACCTCCGCCGAGACAGCTTTTAGAGCTGGATGGGAAAATTCCGCTCATTATTGGCCTGAAGATTTCTCCTGACCGTCTGGTTCAGATCCGTCAGCAACGTTTGCTCAATCTGAATGAAGGCGCGCAGACAAGTTATGTGGATGATGACGCTGTCCGCGCAGAAGCCACCGAAGCTAACAGACTTTTCCTTCGCCAGAAATGGAAGACGATTGATGTCTCCCGCCGGTCTGTGGAAGAAACAGCCGCAGCAATTCTCAATGTGCTGAGAAGCGGAACCTGATATATGTCTGATGAGCTTATTCTCGCCTCCGGAAGTAAAATCCGCGCGACCATTCTTCAAAATGCCGGTCTGAAATTCCGCGTGCAAACATCACGTGTGGATGAAGACAGCCTGAAAGACGCTATGCGCCATGAAGGTATGAGCCCACGTGATCAGGCAGATTATCTGGCGCAGATGAAATCTGAAAAAGTCTCCTCGCAAACGCCAGGTCTGGTGATTGGCGCGGACCAGATGATGTCGCTCGATGGGAAAGGCTTTGATAAGCCCAAATCCCGCGAGGAAGCCTTTGAACGTCTGAAGGAATTTTCTGGCAAAACACATTATCTGGAATGTGCCGCCGTGATTTCGCAAAATGGCGAAGCGGTCTGGCGTTATCTTGCGCGGCCAAAGCTCACAATGCGGGAGCTGTCCGACAGCTTTATCAACGAATATCTCGATCAGATTGGTGAAGCAGCTTATGAAAGTGTGGGCGCCTATCAGCTGGAAGGTCTCGGCGTTCAGCTCTTTTCAGAGATTGAAGGCGATTATTTCTCCATTCTCGGCGTGCCGCTCCTTCAAATTCTCACTTATCTACGGGATCGCGGAGTGATCTCCAAATGAGCGACGCAAAAGGTGTGAAACTTTTCGGCGTTGTCGGAAATCCGGTAAAGCATTCCATTTCTCCGCGCCTGCATCAGTTCTGGTATGACGAACTGGCGTTGAATGCGCGCTATGTTGCATTGGAAATGGCCGATACTTCTCCAATTGAAGATTTCCGCGCTCTGTCCCGTTCCGGGGTTTCCGGCCTGAATGTCACCCTACCCTATAAGCATGATGCACTCGCCTGTGCGGCCAAAGCGTCAGATGCTGCGCGCCGGATCGGCGCTGCAAATACGCTGACAAAATCAGATGATGAGTCAGACCCTCATGCATGGATGGCCCACAACACGGATATTACTGGGTTTTTATGGTCTTTTGACCTGATGGTGCCGGGCGATGGTGATGAGGTTGTGCTTGTGGGTGCGGGCGGCGCAGCGCGCGCTGTCGCGGCCGGGCTTTCAGATCGCGGCTATAAACTCATCATTCTGAACCGCACACCAGAACGCGCAGAAGAGATGATCTCCTCTCTTAATCTGCCAAAAGCGCGGGTTTTCCCATTGGAAACGCTTTCAGATTTTGCCGCGGTCGCGCCAATTGTCGTCAATACGATCAGCCTCGGTCATTCGGGCGGGTCGCTCGACATTCCGGAAAACGAAGACGGGCTGTTCGTGGATATCAGCTATGGCAAAGCCGCAGAGGCAACGCTCGCCAATGCTGAAAAGGCAGGCTGGCGCACGCTGGACGGGCTTCCAATGCTGGTCGGCCAGGCCGCCGACGCATTTGATCTCTGGTTTAAACAAAAACCTGACAGGATTTCTGCTTTGCGAGCCTGTCGTGAATGGACAGGCACGAAAGAAACACTAGTTTCTCTTTAATGTCTGGTTTCACTCGATAGAGACCAATTTTCGCTGATCCGACGCGCAAAGGTCTGTCTTCATGATCATTCTCGGGCTTACAGGCTCAATTGGAATGGGGAAAAGCGCCACAGCGCAGCTTTTCCGTGATGAAGGTGTGCCGGTTTACGATGCCGATGCGGCTGTTCATGAAATTTATGAACCGGGTGGCAGTGCGGTGGAACCTGTCGGCGCGGAGTTTCCCGGTGTCGTCATAAATGGCCGGGTCGATCGAAGCGCGCTTCGTCATGCCGTTTTGAATGATGCCGCAGCTTTAAAGCGGCTAGAGGCCATCGTTCATCCGCTTGTTGGCGAAACTCAGATGAAATTTCGAGCCGAAGCAAAAGATAGCGGCGCAGATATCGCGCTTTTGGATATTCCTCTTTTATTTGAAACAAGCGGTGATAAGCGCGTGGATTATATCGCGGTTGTGACCGCACCGGCCGATGTGCAGCGCGAACGCGTTATGGCGCGCGAAGGCATGACCGAAGCTACCTTCGAGGCGATACTCTCTAAACAGGTGCCGGATGCTGAAAAACGCGCCCGCGCTGACTTCATAATCAATACGCGAATCGACATAGACTATGCGCGCGATCAGGTGCGGGCACTGATTGCGGCGTTACGCAGAAAACATAAGGACGAACTCAATGCGTGAGATCATGTTTGACGTGGAAACGACTGGCCTTTTCCATGATCAGGGCGACCGCATTATCGAGATTGGTGCGGTAGAAGTGAAAAACTTCATGCCGACAGGCGAAACCTTCCAGGCCTATGTTGATCCGGGCCGGTCTGTTTCCAAGGAAACCATCGAAATTACTGGCATTACCGACGATGACCTGGCAGGAAAGCCAAAGTTTGAAGATCCGGAAATCGTTGACAAGCTTCTGGCCTTTATCGGCGATGCGCGCATCGTGGCGCATAACGCAAAATTCGACCATGGCTTTCTGAATATGGAGCTGAAGCGCTGCGGATATGAAGAAATTCCGTATGAGCGCTGGCTGGATTCCGCGGCCCTCGCGCGATCCAAGTTTCCTGGCTCTCCTGCATCGCTTGATGCATTGTGCAAGCGTTTCAACATCAATGCTGAAGCGCGGACCTTTCACGGGGCTCTGCTCGACTCCCAACTTCTTGCAGAAGTGTATCTTGAGCTAAACGGCGGTCGTCACCGCAGTTTTTCCTTTGATGCCAATGATGATGGCGAAGGCGGATCAGGCCGCAGACGTGCGGCGCCGCAACGCCCTATTCCGCTTGGCAGCATGCTGACAGAAGAAGAAAGAGAGCGTCACCGTGTCTTTCTCTCTGATTTTGGCGGCACGCCGAAATGGTTTGCGGTTAAAACCTCAGATGAGTCCGATCAGGACTGATTTTACAGGAGGTATTGCATCTGCTTCGGATTGTAAGCTGAGCCTTCCTTGCTACATTCATTGAGAGATTTGACAAAACAAACTTATATGAGAGTCAGCACACGGCTCTGATATTGGATTGAAGGACAAAATGGGCATAGAAATTATCATTCTCGCGGCAGCGGCTATTTTTGTTCTGGTCCGTCTTTATTCTGTGCTGGGCAAACAAAAGGGCGCGCCTCCTCCAAGCTTTGGCCAGCAGTCTCAGAAGAGTGAAAAACCTCATCCGGTTCTCGTTCACTCCGACAATGATGATCGGTTTGATGAAGAAGACGAATCTTCCGGCTTTGAGCAGATCGCCCGTGCTGACCCGAATTTCACACAGCGCGAATTTCTCGTGGGCGCGAAGTCTGCTTATGAGATGATTGTTCGCGCCTTTGCTGATGGGGATCGCGAGCGTCTTGTGACGCTGCTGACCAATGATGTGTTCAACGATTATGACGCCGCAATCAAAGCGCGCGAAGAGTCGGGCGCGGCACCTTTTGAATTCATGCGCCTGAAAAATGCGAGCCTTGAAAATGGTGAGCTGAATGGCAGTATGGCCGAGGTCAGCGTGCTGTTTGAATCGGAGCTTTCCAATGAAGAGCGGATCATTTTGACCCGTGAAATCTGGACATTTGAGCGCGATACGCAAAGCAGGGACCCAAATTGGCGCCTCGCCGATGTATCGGAGGCCTGATCGGACTGGCTTTTGCGCTCGCGGCTTGCGAGTGTGAGACGCCAGTCGAGCCCCCTGTCGCGCCGACACCTGATACTACTGAAGATGTTGCTGACGCCGGACCGGATGCATTTGATCTGGTCCGAATTGCGTTTGCAGACCTGCCTGACTGGGGCGAAACAGAGCTGACCCCGGCAGTTCATGCATTTTCCGCGCAGTGCGAACGGCTTGAAGGGCGCGAGCCAGATGAGCCACTTTCCAGCCGCGCCGAATATGGCGGTGTGGTGAGTGATTGGATCCCGGCCTGTGAAATCCTGCCCCGATATATTGAAGCCGGTGAGCTTCGTCGCTTCTTCGAAGATTATTTCTTCGCCTTCTCGATCGAAACAGAAGAAGAGACCAATCGTCTGACAGGCTATTATGAGCCTGAAATTGAAGTGTCTTCAGTTCCGACGAATGAATTGAGCCAGCCCATTCCAGGCCGACCGAGCGATTTGATTGAGGTCAGTCTCGGCCAGTTTGATCCTTCTCTGGAGGGGCGTCGTGTCTGGGGACGCGTAAATGGCCAATCTCTGGACCTCTATTACGCCCGCGAGGATATTGCCGCCGCATCGGAGAACGCCCTCGCCTATGCGCATCCGACTGATGTGTTTTTCCTGCAAATTCAAGGGTCGGGTCGGCTTCGATTTCCAGACGGCACATTAAAGCGCGCCGGATTTTCAGCCCATAATCACCGGCCTTTTGGCTCGCTTGCCAATCATCTTATTCGTTCAGGTGAGATCACGCGCGGCGAAGCAAGTATGACCGGTATCCGAAACTGGATGGAGCGCGTGGGGCGAACGCGCGCTCAGGCCGCAATGAATGTAAATCCGCGTTATGTCTGGTTTGGGCTATCTGACATTTCGGACCCGAATGAAGGGCCGAAAGGTGCGGCCTCAATTCCGCTGACACCGATGGGAAGTATGGCGGTCGATTTAAACCATCACCCAATGGGCATTCCGTTTCTGGTGCGCGCACCCATTCCTGATCGTCCCGGCAATGCGGGTGAAGATCAAAGCCTTGTTCTGATTTCCCAGGATACGGGCGGGGCCATTCAGGGTGTGCGGCGAGGCGATATCTTCTTTGGATCGGGCGATGAAGCGGGCGCGCTCGCCGGTTCGATGAATCAGCCCGGAGACTTTTTCGTGTTCCTGCCTCAGCCTGTTGATGGCGAGGCCAGCTGAACCATGACCCGCCGCCGCAATCTGTCTTCCCGCGAACAGCGCATGTGGCAAAGGGTGACGAAATCCGTCCGTCGGCTTGAGAACAGGCATCCGGAAACAGACCCGGCTGAAGATGCGCCGAACGAAACACCTGAGCCGACAGTTTCACGTGAAACGCATCATGCTCCGAAACCCTTTGAGTGGCCTAAAGCGTCCAGAGAGGATCTGGAGAAGCTGTTATCCGACCATACAAGCCCGACCATTCGCTCGCGATTGTCTAAACCCGGCCCGAAGCAGAAGCCCGGTGCACCCGGTCTTGCGGATAGGAGCCGTGAAAAGCGCGTTCAACGCGGCAAATTTGATATTGGTCCGAGCCTCGATCTGCACGGTCATACACAAGACAGCGCAAAAGCCAGCCTTATGCGGTTTGTGTCCTATCACCATTCTCTGGGTGAAAGTTCTATTCTGGTCATTACGGGTAAGGGCCGTGGCGGAACGGGCATTTTGCGGACCCGTTTTCTGGAATGGATCGCGGAGCCGGGCTTTAAATCGCACATTAGCGGATTTTCGCGCGCCAATCAGAAACATGGCGGTGATGGTGCGTTTTATCTGTTCTTACGGAAAACCGACAAGTCTTAGGGTTTAGCCGCCATCTGTTGGACGGCTGGCCTTTTCGACCAGCCCAGAAATGCCCTGACGTTCAGCCAGAACGTTGGCGACTTCTTCCAGACTGACTCCCCGGCTGCGCAATGCGACGAGCAAATGATAGAGAAGATCTGCGGTTTCGCCTGCGACTTCTTCTTTATCCTGGCCGACCAGAGCAATCGCCAGCTCAACAGCTTCTTCACCCATCTTTTTGGCCGTGCGTTCCGGTCCTTTGGAGAGGAGTTTGGCGGTGTAAGACGTGCTGGTATTGAGTTCTTCTGCGCGGGAATCGATAGTGGATGCGACCTCAGCGAGGACTTTGCCGAAGAAATCTGCATATCCGAGTGGTGTTTCGCTCATGCCCAGTCTTTCTCAATGCGCATTGGAATGCCCGCATCCTGCATGGCGCGCTTGGCTTCAACAATGCCGATTTCACCAAAGTGGAAAATAGAGGCGGCCAGAACGGCGGTCGCGCCAGTTTCTTTAATACCGTCAATCAAATGTGGGATTGTGCCTGCACCGCCCGATGCAATGACCGGAATGGTAACATTCTCAGTGACCTTGCGGGTGAGTTCGATGTCATAGCCGGACTTTGTGCCGTCCTTATCCATTGAGGTGAGCAGGATTTCGCCCGCGCCCTTTGCGCAGGCAAGCTTGGCGTACTCAATGGCATCAATACCGGTGGCGCGTTTGCCACCATGGGTGAAAACTTCCCATTTGCCGTTTCCGGTGCTGCGTGCATCAATTGCGACAACAACGCATTGCCGGCCAACACGTGCAGCGCACCGCGCGATCAGGTCAGGATCGCTAACCGCGGCGGAGTTAATGCCGACTTTGTCTGCGCCCGCGCGCAGAAGCGCGATCACATTGTCGGGTGAGCGTACGCCGCCACCGACTGTGAGCGGGGTAAAACAGTTCTTCGCTGTTTTGTTGACGACATCCAGCATTGTGCCGCGCCCTTCTTCAGAGGCCGAAATGTCGAGAAAACAAATTTCGTCAGCGCCCTGCTCTGAATAGGCTTTGGCCAGAGCCACCGGATCGCCCGCATCGCGCAGATCAACAAAGTTCACACCCTTAACGGTGCGGCCTTCTTTTACGTCGAGGCAGGGAATGATCCGTGTCTTCAGCATGTTGCGGCTTTCAGAGCTTCGGCAGGGATAATGTCGCCATCATAAAGCGCGCGTCCCAGAATAGAGCCAGAGATAGGCGCGCTGGAGGCGCGGAGGTTTGTGATGTCCTCGACGGAGCGAACACCGCCGGATGCAATCACAGGAATTGGAACGGCATCTGCAAGGCTAGCGGTCAGGTCGACATTCACGCCTGTTTTCAGGCCATCACGGCCAATATCTGTGACGATAATCGCTGCAACGCCGGAATCGGCGAAGGCTTTTGCCAGGTCGACGGCCTTCAGGGTAGAAACCTCAGCCCAGCCTTCCACGGCTACAAAGCCATCGCTGGCATCAATGCCGACGGCAATCTTACCCGGATAAGCTGCGGCGCATTCCTTCACGAAGTCCGGGTCACGCGCCGCGATTGTACCGAGGATGAGACGGCTAATACCAGCATCCAGCCAGTTTTCAACATGTTCACGGGTGCGAATGCCACCACCCAGCTGAACGGGCATGGAAACAGTCTTCAGAATTTCGCTGACGGATTCCCGGTTGCGGCTTTCGCCTGCAAATGCGCCATTCAGATCCACAACGTGGAGATATTTAAAGCCCATCTCTTCGAATTGACTGGCCTGATCGGCGGGCGTGGAATTGAATACCGTTGCCTGTTCCATGTCGCCCTGGATCAGACGCACACACTGACCGTCTTTAAGGTCGATCGCCGGATAGAGTGTAAAGTCGGTCATGGTTGCCATTTGATCCAGTTCGTAAGCAGGCGCAATCCGGTCTCCTGGCTGAGCTCCGGGTGAAATTGCGTGCCAAAAACATTGTCGCGTCCGATAGCGGATGTAATCGGGCCGCCATACTCAACCTGAGCCTTCAGATCGTCCGCGTTGGAGCAGACCATGTGATAGGAGTGGACGAAATAGGCGTGGCTGCCGGTCGAAATGCCTTCCAGTACCGGGTGCTCAGAGCGAATGATGAGTTCATTCCAGCCCATATGTGGAATTGGAAGTCCGGCATCGGTTGGAATGTGATCTACTGTTCCCGGAATCCAGCCAAAGCCTTTGGTTTCACCATCTTCTAGGCCGAGATCAGCCATGAGCTGCATGCCGACGCAGATGCCGAGCGCAGGGCGTCCTTTTTTAAGGACGCTCTCTTCAATGGCTTCTACAAGTCCGGCTTCTGAATAAATGCCCTCGCGGCAATCACGGAAATGGCCGACACCCGGAATGACGATACGGTCAGCGGCGGCAATGTCGTCCGGGTTTTTCGTCACCAGCAGACGGGACTCCAGCCCTGAGCGCTCGACAGCGACTTCGAGCGCGCGCTGCGCAGAGGGTATATTCCCTGCGCCGTAATCAATCAGTGCTACGGTTTGCATATCGGGTTGTCAGGTCTCGCTCTGAATTTACAGAGACCCTTTAGTGGACACAGCCTCGCCTGCAAACACCGGATCCATGGAAATCGCCTGACGAAGCGATCTTGCGAGCGCTTTATAGCAACTTTCGATGATGTGGTGGCAGTTTTCCCCGTAAAGGTTTTCAACATGCACGCAGCCACCGCAATTCATTGCGAAGGCGTGGAACCATTCTTTGAAAAGTTCAGTGTCCATCTCACCGATTTTATCGCGGGAGAAATTCACCTTCCAGATCAGGTAGGGCCGGTTGCACATGTCGATTGCGGCACGGCTGAGTGTTTCGTCCATCGGAACATAGGAATGACCGAAGCGGGTAATGCCTTTGAAATCGCCCAGTGCTTTTGCAATGGCCTGACCCATGACAATGCCCGTGTCTTCAACGGTGTGGTGCATGTCGATATGCAGGTCACCCTCGGCTTCGACTTTGAGATCGATCGCGCTGTGCTTGGAAAAACTCTCAAGCATATGGTCGAAGAAACCAATTCCGGTGGAAATTTCAGACTTACCTTTTCCGTCGAGAGTCACACCCACGCGGATTTTGGTTTCCTTGGTTTCGCGAAAAACTTCTGCGCTTCTCATAGTCTTACTGTCCTGACAGCAAATTTCTTACCAGTTCTGTACATCATTTAAGGACGTATTCACTGATTTCTAAACAAATTGTCTTACTCGGTCTCTGTTGGGCCGCGTAATTGAGTATGCCCATAGTCCTTTGAGGAATACATGGCTAGGCAGGAAACGCCGAAAGGAAAGGTAAAACGTAGCCTGAGAACAACGCTTATGGCGGTTGTGATCGGGCTAATTGTGACTACGTCGCTGGCGTTTTCCGCATCTATTCTGGCATTTGAGTATTTTAGCCGCGATGACAAGGCGGCGGCAAATCTGCGTCTCAGCGTTAGCAGCTGGATGCCGGTTGTGCCGAATATGATTCCTGAGGCCAGCCCCGGCTACATCAACAGCATGAACGAAATCATCGACAATTCAGAGACGGTTTCCGCAGTTCGTGTGGAAGATCTCCAGGGCAATGTCACCTATACCCTGTCTCAATTGGAGGGAAGTTCCCCGGTTTTGGCGCATGCAATTGCGCTTTCAAGATCTTCAGGTGAACAAATCATGCTTCGCAGCCCTAATGGGGCGGTTCTGGCCCGACCCGCTGTTCAGAACGGCCAGATGATTGGTTCGTTTGCGCTGGAATATCCGTTCAGCGCCATTCCGTTCAACTGGGGTCGCACGCTAGCATGGGGTCTGGCGACCGGATTACTGATCTGTGCGATCGCAATTCCAGTCGTACTGGCATTGGTTCACCGTTTTACCAGCCCGCTTTATCGTCTGATTGATTTTACGTCGAATGTCAGCGCAAATCAGCTTTCTGCGCGCGTCGATCTTCAATCCGGTAATGAATTTGATCTGTTGGGCGATGCCTTTAACAGCATGATGAATCGCGTCGAAGGTACGATGCGTCAGATCCAAAAGCTCGCTTTTGTTGATTCCGTCACAGACCTTCCGAACCGCGAACGTTTTATGCGCGTGCTTACCAAAGCTCTTAATGAGCGCGGCGAAGACTGTTTCACTGCTGTTATCATTCTGAATGTCGACCGCTTCCGCTGGGTGAATGAAACCATGGGCCCGCAAAAGGGCGATGAGGCGCTGTCTCTGATCGGCATGCGTATCCGTAAATCTCTTGTTGCCGCCGACCGGTCTGTCCGTCTGAATGATGCGAAAAGTGCACCGTCCATGGTTGCGCGTCTGAGTGGCGATGAGTTCGCCGTTGTCGTTCCGAACATTGACGCAAAGTCTGACATTACGCGCCTGATGCAGATGGTGATCGCCAGCATGCGCCAGCCTCTGGAAATTGGCGGTCAGGCTATCACGCTGGGTCTTTCTGGCGGTATCGCGCTTGCGCCAATCCACGGCATTAAGCCTGAAGACCTCGTGAAGAATGCAGACCTCGCGCTTAAAGAAGCCCGTCGCGCGGGCCGCAGCAAAGCTCGGTTCTATTCGACCAAGCTCAATAAGATTGCGATGGATCGCCTTCACCTTGAGGCCGATCTGCGTCGCGGTATTGAGCGCGATGAATTTATTCCATACTTCCAGGCGAAGGTGGATTACAAAACGGGCCAGATTGCGGGTGCCGAAGCACTGGTGCGTTGGCAGCGCGAAGACGGCGATATCATCTCGCCGGGCATTTTCATTCCAATGGCGGAACAATTGGGTTTGATCTCTCGCATCGGTGAATCCGTTCTGAAGCAGTCATGTATTCAGGCAACGCGCTGGATGAAGGCGGGTCATGATTGCAAGGTCGCGGTAAACGTGTCTCCGCTACAGTTCGAAGAGCCAAATTTTGCTGAGCGTGTTCTGTCGTCCATTCGTGACGCAGGTCTGCCGCCGGGTCGACTTGAGCTCGAAATTACCGAGACCATGGCTGTGGCGGATACAGATCGCGTATCCGAGATCATGCGTCCGCTGCGGGCCATGGGTGTGCGACTGGCCATTGATGATTTCGGTGCGGGCCACTCAAACCTTGTGACGCTCACCAAACTGCCGTTTGACGTGTTCAAGATCGACCAGCAGTTCATCAGCGCACTTCATTCGGATACGCAAGCACCTGCAGTCGTTGAGATGATTCTCGCAATGGCAGACACGATGGGCCTGGAAACAGTTGCCGAAGGCGTGGAAACACCGTCTCAGTCTGACTTCCTGCGCCGCCGCGGATGCACGCTCGCACAGGGTTATCTCTATGCGAAACCAATCCCTCCGGATGATTTCATGAAGTTCCTGAGCGAGTGGAAGCCGCTCAATGAAACCATGATTGATGAGAACCTGCTGGCCTCTCTGGGTGGAGCAGCTTAATCCGCTGCTCTGCTAAAAATTATCGATAAACGGAAAAACTTCTTGCCAATTGAGCCATTCGTCGCCAGATTGGCCGGATGATGACTGATACTCAAGAAGACAAGAAGTGGCGCGCGACGACAATTCTCGCCGTGCGCAAAAATGGTAAAATCGTTCTGATTGGCGATGGTCAGGTTTCGCTTGGCCAGACGGTGATGAAGGGCAATGCCCGGAAAGTCCGCCAGTTGATCGAGGGCAAGGTGCTTGCTGGTTTTGCTGGTGCAACTGCCGACGCCTTCACGCTGTTTGAGCGCCTTCAATCCAAACTGGAACGCTATCCGGACCAGCTTCAGCGCGCAGCTGTAGAGCTCGCGAAAGAATGGCGTACTGAGAAATATCTCCAAAAGCTCGAAGCCATGCTCATCGTGGCCGATAAGGATGTGACGCTGCTCATTTCCGGTTCGGGCGATGTGATTGAGCCAGAACATCATGTGCTCGCGATTGGGTCGGGCGGCAATTATGCCGTCGCTGCTGCGCGTGCACTTTATGAATACGAACCTGATGCAGAAGTCCTCGCCCGCAAGGCGATGGAGATCGCAGCCGATATCTGCCTTTACACCAACTCCAGTTTCACACTCGAAACGCTGAGCTCGGAGACATGATATGGACCGGGAGCAACTGAAAGCCGCCATTGAGGCAGACGTCATTTCCGCAGATCAGGCCGCACGCCTGGAAGTTATGTTTGGCGGAGATGACCGACGATTGCAGGAAGGCGAACCGCTTCGCTTTCTGTCCAATCTGAATGATGTCTTCCTCTCTATAGGCCTAGTCATTCTGTTTATCGGACTTGGCGCTGCGCTCAGTATTCTCTCCTTTGGTCAAATGTCATTTGAGCGGTATCTGCCGTTCATTATGGGTCCGCTGGCTGCGGTGGCGTGGGGATTATCAGAATATTTCTGTGCCCGGCGCCGCCTGCTCCTGCCGAGCATTGTGCTCAGCATTTTCTGGACAGTCTGTGTTGGCATGACGGTGTTCTCAATACTCGTCTGGAACCTGCTGGCCGAAAACGGCACTCAGCTTTTTTCTTCGGTTGCGACGGGCAATGAGCCTGAAGAATTGTTCTTCAGTGAGGTGGTTCTGGAATCCCGCTGGGCTTCTATTGTCAGCATTTTGTCTGCGTCTGGCGCTGCATTTCTTTATTATCTGCGCTTCCGCCTGCCCTTTTCGCAATTCCTTGTCGTGATGACGCTCTCTTCGGTTGTGCTTATTCTGGCGCCGGCTTTCACCACTCTTCTTGTCACTGGGTTTGCCTGTCTCTTCATCGCCATCTTCTTTGATGCGCGTGACCCGCACCGTGCGACCCGCCTGTCTGATAATGCATTCTGGCTACACGTCGCGGCTGCCCCTCAGATTGTTTATGGGTTCCGGGGTCTGGTTGAAGGCAATCTTGGCATGGAGGCGACTGCGGTTCACATTGCGCTCGTGTCTGTTCTGGCTGGTCTTGCCATCTTATCGCTGGCGCTCAATCGCCGCGCACTGATCATTTCAGGTCTGGTGACCTTTGGCTGGGCGATCTGGAATCTGTTCCAAGTGTTTGGCGACTCCATCTTTATGCGGTTTGCTGGTCCACTTCTGCTGATCGGTGCGTTGATTGTGCTGCTCGGATCGGGCTGGAAAACGGCGCGCAGAATTCTGCTTGTGGGCATGCCAACATCCGGCGTGGTGGGGCGCATCTTCCCAAAAGAAGTCTGATCCGTTTCTACTATGGCAGAAAATGCAGGCCATTTGTTTGGAATGGCCTGTTTTCGTACCTAACTATCTCTCTTCCGAAACACACCTGAACGACATATCCGGAGCCCCGCTGCATGACCGAGTTTTCTCCCCGTGAAATCGTATCCGAACTGGACCGCTTTATTGTCGGCCAGGCTGACGCGAAACGAGCGGTGGCCATTGCGCTGCGTAATCGCTGGCGCCGGAAACAGGTTGAATCGCCGCTGGCTGAAGAAATCACGCCGAAGAATATTCTCATGATTGGGCCAACCGGTGTTGGTAAAACCGAGATTTCCCGTCGGCTGGCCAAGCTGGCTCATGCGCCGTTCCTGAAGGTGGAAGCGACCAAATTCACCGAAGTTGGATATGTCGGACGCGACGTTGAACAGATCATCCGTGATCTGGTCGAAGCGGCGATCGGCATGGTCCGTACGCGTAAGCGCGAGGAAGTCAAAGTCCGTGCCGAGATCGCCGCTGAGGAACGCGTTCTCAGTGCGCTGGTGGGTGAAGGCGCTCAGAAATCGACGCGCGAAAGCTTCCGCGCCAAGCTGAAGGCCGGTGATCTGGATGACCGCGATGTCGATATCGATATGGCGGATACCTCCAGCCCTATGGACGGCATGATGGATATTCCGGGCGGTGGCGGCTCTATGGGTATGATCAATCTGTCTGATCTGTTTGGTAAAGCCATGGGCGGCCGGACTAAACGTGTCCGTATGAAGGTCAAAGACGCTTATGAGCCGCTGCTCAATGAGGAAAGCGACAAGCTTCTCGATGAAGAGAGCATTATCCGTGAGGCTGTTCGTTCGGTTGAAGAAGATGGCATTGTCTTCCTTGATGAGATCGACAAAGTGGCTGCGGGCGGCGAGCGTCGCGGTGCAGATGTGTCACGCGAAGGCGTTCAGCGTGATCTTCTGCCGCTCATCGAAGGCACGACCGTTACAACCAAGCGCGGCGCAGTGAAGACCGACCATATCCTATTCATTGCTTCTGGTGCGTTTCATGTTGCCAAGCCGAGCGATCTCTTGCCGGAGCTTCAGGGTCGACTTCCGATCCGGGTTGAGCTGAAAGCACTGAGCCGTGATGAATTCCGCCGCATTCTGACTGAGCCGGAAGCCAGCCTGATCAAGCAATATACCGCTCTGATGGCTGCCGAAGGCGTAACGCTGGAATTCTCTGAAGACGCAATTGATGAACTGGCGGATCTCGCTGTGAAAGTGAATGAAAGCGTTGAAAACATTGGTGCACGCCGACTTCAGACCGTGATGGAGCGTCTGCTCGACGAGATATCCTTCACCGCGCCAGACCGGACGGGCGAAACCATTCTTCTGACGGCTGAAGATGTACGTCGTCAGGTGGGTGATCTCGCGCAAAACGCTGATCTGTCGCGCTTTATCCTTTAGAACACAGTCGCGTGATCAATCACGTTTAGTGCTGTGATCGGCTCTGGACGTAGACGGCTTTAGTGTATAGGAATGCAAATCATTCGCAATAAAGGGCGAGGCCATAGGTCTCGCTCTTTTCCTGTCACTGAAAGGCCCGTCTTTTGAGCTCCGATCTGACCAACATTCAGCAATCTGAACGTCTGGCCACGCGCGAGAAAACGGCGCCAAAGTCGCGGCCGAAAAAGAAGAGCAATTTCTGGAAGAAGCAGGCACGTATCTGGCATTGGATATCTGGTGCTGTTTGCCTCGTTGGCATGCTTCTTTTCTCTTTCACGGGTATCACCCTCAATCACGCGGCAGACATTCCGGCCACGCCTGAAACCGTATCTGAGATGATGACGCTTGAGGGACCGGGCTTTGATGCCCTTCTTTCTCAGCCCGAAGATGGGACTACGCCTTCCCTGCCCCGCGAAACCATTCGCGCACTTCGCAGCGGCATTGGCGTGAACACGGCTGGCCGTGAAGCTGAATGGACCGATTTTGATGTTTATGTTGCCTTGCCGCGTCCGGGCGGTGATGCCTGGCTGGCCATCGACCGGGAAACCGGCGAAGTGGAATATGAGCGCACAACGCGCGGCGTGATTTCCTGGCTCAATGACCTCCACAAAGGCCGGAATACAGGCAGTGTCTGGTTCTGGTTCATCGACATTTTCTCAGTCGCAGCAATCCTGTTCTGCCTGACAGGGCTATGGCTCCTTCAAATTCATGCGGGCAAGCGCGCTATCACATGGCCGCTTACGATTGCGGGCCTCGTTGTGCCTGCTGCGCTCGCCATTTTCTTTATTCACTGACGAGGTTTTCATGCGTGCAAAACTGACAATCACTGCCCTCGGGCTTCTTTCTGGTGCCGCGCAGGCTCAAAGCCTGGATGTTGGCGTTGAGCTGCCTTCAATGAATGTTGCCGAATATCACCGGCCCTATGTGGCTGTCTGGATTTCACATCCCGATCACACTGTGGCGGCGAATCTCGCCGTCTGGTACCAGCTCGATGATGGCCCTGAAGGTCATGGTGAAGACTGGCTGAAAGATATTCGCCAATGGTGGCGCCGCACGGGTCGTTCGCTTGAAATGCCAGTTGATGGCGTATCAAGCGCAACACGAGCGCCGGGCCAGTACACGCTTTCATTTTCCTCTGACGATGAACGCCTGAGCGCACTGGAAGCCGGAAGCTATGTGCTCCATGTCGAAGCGTCTCGCGAAGTCGGCGGCCGCGAAATGGTGTCCATCCCGTTTGAATGGTCAGAAGACGGCGAAGCCGAACTGTCTGACACCGGAAGCGAAGAGCTCGGCGAAGTCCGTCTCTCAATCCATCAGTAATTCCAGATTTTCCGAGGAGACTCCCATGAAACTCAGACATCTTCTTTATATGTGCGTTGCGGGTGCAACTGCCGTTCAGCCTGCCCTCGCCCACCGTATGTGGCTTCTGCCGTCCAGCTATACGCTTTCCGGCGATGACCAGTGGATCACGGTTGATGGCGCGGTCTCAAACGACCTGTTTTTCCCGAACCACGTGCCGCTGAACTATGAAAACGTCACAGTGCACACGCCAGAAGGTGAAGCGCTTTCCGTCGAAGATGGCTGGGTGGGCGCACTTCGCACCACTTTTGACGTTCATCTGACGGAACAAGGCACCTATCGCATTGTCGAAGGCGGTAGTGCCTGGATGGCGTTTTATGAAGAAGATGGTGAGCGTCGCCGCATGCGCGGATCGCTTGAAGAACTTCAGGCCGCTGGATTTTTTGAAAATCCAACTGCCCAGGTTTTCCACTCCCGTCGAAATGTCGAAGCCTATGTCACGCTGGGCGCGCCAAGCACGGACGCATTCGCGACAACCGATGAGGGTCTAGAGCTTCGCCCGATCACCCACCCAAATGACGTATATGTCGGTGAAGAAGCCAGCTTCAGCTTTGTGATGGACGGTGCTCCGGCAGAGGGTCTGGAAGTTGAAATCGTCGAAGGCAATGATCGTTATCGCGATGACCCGGGCGCCGTTACGGTGACCACGGATGCTGATGGTGTTTTCAGTTTCACGCCTGAGGAAGCCGGTCGCTACTGGATTTCTACATCAGTTCGTGGTTCTGGTGAGTTTGAGGGACACGAAATCGGTGTCGGTCAATCTTATGTTGTAACCTTTGAGGCATTGGCGCTCTGACGAACTTTCACCTTCTGATACCGCCGCATCTGCCGGAGCATATGCATGTTCCGAACGAAGCGGCCGTTTCTGAAGCTCTGTCTGGTCATACCATGGGCACCAATTGGTCTGCCCGGTTTTACCCTTCCGAAAACTCAGGCGGCGTGGACTTTAACGCCGCCTTTGACACCATCTTTGCTGAGATGATTTCCGAGCTCAGCACCTGGGACCCTGACTCCTTCATTTCAAAACTCAATCGCGCCCAACCCGGCGAACGCTTTCAGGCGCCGGCTCACTTTAGAGCCGTCTGGGAAAAGGCCTGCGATTTTGCCTCCATGACGGGCGGTGCGTTCACGCCGTTTGCTTTGCCGCGCCTTGCGGAAACCGGTTTCGGTCCTGACGGATTTGATTTTGCGCAGGAATGGACGACCGACTGGTCCAGTTGCCGGGAAATGATGGATGAAAACGGCGTTATTGAGCGCCCGGATAGCGTCCTTCTGGATCTATCGGCAGTCGCCAAAGGCTATAGCGTAGACCTGATGGCTGAATGTCTTCGCGCGCATGGCGTATCCGCTTTCATGGTCGAAATTGGCGGTGAGTTCATGACGGCGGGCCTTAAGGCAGATCGCCAGCCCTGGTGGATCGATCTGGAATCCCACGCCATGGGAGATCATCGCGTGCGACTTGCCTTATGCGGGCAGGCGCTCGCGACTAGCGGCATTCTTCACCAGTCTGAATTCTCCGGGTCGGGCGTTAAATCCCATATTGTTGGGGCGAATACCACCGATATGACCAAAAGCGTGAGCGTGATGGCGGATAGCTGCATGCTGGCTGATGGCTGGGCAACCGCGCTTATGGCTGCTGGAGAGAATGCAATGGAACTGGCGAACCAGCATGGTATTGCGGCAATTTTTCAGGCCCGATCGGGCGTTGAGTTCTCTCAGGCCGCTGAAGCGCTTCTCTGATAATAAAAAAGCCCGCCAGATTGGCGGGCTTTCTTTTTGGTGTTGATCAGGATCAGAAGGTCTGGGCGATCGTGATCTTGATGTTGCGGCCCGGCTCCACATCGTTGAGGATCAGCGCGCCAAACACAGGGTGGTTTGTCGCGCCCAGACGAGAAGCGTGGGAGGTATAGGTCGTGTCGAAAATGTTATCGACGCCGCCCGTGAGGCTCAGGCCATCAAAGCCAAGCGCATTTTCCCAGCGTGCAGCAATATTGTGGAGGTTGTAGCTCTCTTTATCTTCGCCAAGGCTGGTTGTGACATCATCGATGAACTGACCATTGAGCGCGACAGAGAGGTTCAGACTGTCAAACTGATAGCTCAGCTCATAAGAGGTTGTATCGCCAATCTCACGGAAGCTTTCGGACACAGATGATGTATCGAGCTCACTTGTGTCGAAGTCCGAAGAGTTGTGCGTAGCGAAGAAGTTCCACGGGCCGTTTGCATAGGTGATGCTGGCTTCATAGCCGCGAATTTCTACGGAGCCGAGATTGGCATCCTGTGTTTCGCCTGTGGCCGAGTCAGCGACATCAACTTCGCCGATATAATTGTCGAGATTGGTCTGAAAGACGTTTGCGCCAAATCCAATCTGGCCGCCCATGAAGTCAGACACAAAGCGGACGCCCGCTTCAATGTTCTCACCGGTTTCAGCTTCCAGCGCTGGATTCACAATTTTATTGCTACCAGACCCTGCGAATGGTTCAGCAAGTTCTGGTCCAGAGAAGATTTCTGTGTAGCTGGCGAGGAAGGTGAGGCCTTCATACGGTTCCAGCTCGCCTGCAACAGCAAACAGGATGTCGTCGAACTCTCCGCTTTCGCCGGTTTCAACATAGGTGACTTCATGGTTCACCGCGCGGATGCCCGGGCGCACACGGAAAATGTCGGTCACTTCGATTTCGTCTTCAATGTAGAAGGCGAGGTTTTCAGACTCTTGTTCGATCGTGTCGTCAGCTGTGGCCAGATCAGGGTCAAAGCTCAGATCCTGAGCGAAATACTGAACGCCATAGGTGAAGTTGTGGCCAATGCCGCCAAGCTCAACATCAGAACGGGCCATCAGGTTGAAGCCCTGATTTTCCGCCATCGCTCTTTTCAGAGTGTTGCCATTCTGAACCCGGACGGCCGTGTTTGTTTCGTCGCGGGTGAGTTCCAGATCATTCGTGTAGGCGGTGGCCTCCAGCATGAAAGCTGGGCCCAAATCGAGCGCATAGGACAGATTGATGGTTTCGCGTGTGTATTCTGTCGGCAGCAGAATGTCGCCGGTAATGGCCTGGTTGGTCAGAACGCCCATATCCGGGCGCTGGGTGTAATCACCCGCATCTTCCAGAAGGTCATAGCTCAGCTGAATGCGCTGGTTTTCGGTTGGCTCAAAACCAAATTTGATCAGCAGGTGTTCGGTTGTGCCGTCAGACCCAATGGTTTCGCGGCCATCACCATCTTCGAAATTGTCGCGATCAATCTGATTGAAATAGATCAGGCCATCGATCTGCTCTGTCAGCTGGCCGTAACCGGTCAGGGACCAGGCGGTCTGCGCGTTTGAGTTATAAGAGCCCATAATGCGGCCGCCGAAATTATTCTCACTGTTTGCGAGCAGGTCTTCAGCCGTTTTCGTGCGGAAACGCACCGCGCCACCGACACCGCCATGGGTGAGGGAGTTCGCGCCGACTTCTATTTCAGCTGATGTCAGAATGTCAGCATTGATCAGAAGATTGCCGAGGTGGTGATAGAGATAGTTCGTCTGAAGCGCGCCATCGATATAAATATCAAGCTGACGGTCATCGAGGCCACGAATATTGATGCGGGAGTTCACAGAGTGCGTGCCGCCAATATCAACGCCGGGTACAATGCGCAGAAGGTCAGACAAATGGTCGGCCTGTTTCAGCGACAGATCGCCTTCATCAAGCGTAAGAAGATCGGACTGGACTTCAGTACCCCAGACCTGAACAGCATCAAGCTCGCGGTCAGATTCCTGAGCCAGAGCTGGCGCTGAAACAGCGGCCAGAAGGCTCGTTCCCATAAGAACTGAGCGAAGGGTTGAGTTGATCATTGTATTCCCCATGCGTTTGCAAGTCATTATCAATTGCAGAGGCAATGTTGGAAATGATAATCATTGTCAACTGGTATTGTGCTGAAATTCTACATCGTAAAACGGGCGGTGAGACTTTCACCTTCGGCTGTGCCTTTCAGGATACGCTGAAAGGTTCGAACGACCTGATCCATGTCGTCTGCGCTCAGAGTTTGCGCCAGCCAGGCATCAAATCTGGCTTCGATAGCTTTGACGGTTCCGGCTGCCTTCTGACCCGCTTCTGTGAGGGTAAGCAGGACGGCCCGCTTATCATCAGGGTGTGGTCTGCGTCCGATCAGACCTTTGGATTCCATACGAGAGATCAGTCGGGAAGGATGGTCGGCTTCACACACGAGATAATTGGACAATTGACGAATGGTGAGAGCTCCGCATTCGTCCAGAACGGTCAAAACCTCGCTCCATGCCGGTGTCAGTCCCTCTGCCCGGATCATATCTGCGAGAACGCGATGACTGGAGCGTTGCGCGGCCAGAATGCTGTGCCGGAACAGCGCGGGGAGGGTTTCGTCCAACTGAGTCATCACAATTTTCTCCGGTGAGTCGCTATCAATATGACATAGCACATAAAAATGCTGAGCGCAGCGACAGGAAAGAGTTGTATATAAAACTTATCTGCGATCTATTGGATGCATATGCAACTAATGGGAGGCGGCGATGACAGCCAGCGTAGAATTCTATTTCGATTATCTTAGTCCAATGTCCTATTTCGGCTTTCACAGATTGAAAGCACTGCGGGAGCGGACGGGTTGTGATGTAGTGATGCGCCCAATGTCGCTACAGGGCGTGATGGAGGCGACAGGCAACAGACCGCCCGGTCTCGTCGCGAATAAGGGCAAATTCTATGCTCTGGATTTTCAACGTCATGCGAAACGCTTTGGCCTTCCGTTTCAGGTAAATCCGGCTTTTCCGATGAACACTATTCGTTCCTTGCGCCTGACTGCAGGTCTGCTGGATGCAGACCTGTTGCTCCCGGTTATGGGGTGGATCTTCCACAACACCTGGGCCGAGCCGAAGGATATTTCGGATAAGTCCGTGCTATATGACGTTCTGAAGGATGGTGGGTTTGATGCGGAAGCTCTGTTTGAGCTTAGCAATCTTCAATCAAACAAAGACCTTATCCGCAAGAATACGGAAATCGCCGTATCGCGCGGCGTTTTTGGCGCGCCGACATTCTTTGTTGGTGATGACATGTATTTTGGACAGGACCGGCTCGACTTTGTCGAAGACGCGCTCACTGAACGCGCCTGGGTCTGACAAATTACAGCAAGCCGTGTTTCGCCGCGAGCTGGCGGTAACTGACCTCTGGTCGCGGACCATAGTGAGAGATGACCTCAGCGGCTGCGATATGGCCGAGTTTCGCACAATCGCGCACGCGGCGATTGCGGGCATACCCAAACAGGAAGCCAGCGGCGTATTGGTCGCCGGCACCTGTTGCGTCGACAACTTTTTTCACAGGTTCAGCTGGAAGCGAGATCACTTCTTCAGGCGTGATCACGACTGAACCTTTGGAAGAACGTGTGACTGCGGCGGCATAGGCATCTTTGCGTAGGAGCTGTACGGCTTTGTTGAAATCCTGCGTTTCATAAAGCGAGAGCAATTCAGCTTCGTTCGCGAAAAGCACATCAACATGGCCGCGAATAAGGTGCTGGAAGCTTTCCCGGTGACGATCAACGCAGAAACTGTCGGAAAGAGTAAGCGCAACGCGGCGGTTCGCGGCCTTTGCAATCTCGGCCGCGTGGACGAAAGCCTTTTTCGCTTCCGGTTTGTCGAACAGATACCCCTCCAGATAGAGAATTTTGCCCTGTTTGATCATCTCCGCGTCAACGTCTTCATCGGTGAATTCGGTGGACGCGCCCAGATAGGTGTTCATTGAGCGCTCACCGTCGGGGGTAACACCAATAATGCAGCGCGCTGTGCCTGGGCCTTTTTCGAGACTCGCCGTTGGAAAGTCGATTTCGACCTTTTCCATGGCTTTTCGGAAATACCGGCCCAGAGCATCTTCTGCGACCTTGCCAATATAGCCAGTCTTACCGCCAAAGCTGGTCACACCCGCAATCGTGTTGGCGCCAGACCCGCCAGCAACGAACCGGGCATCCGTACCGAAAAGTTTTGAAAGTTGCAGAGCGCGCGGCTGATCAATCAGCGTCATACCGCCCTTACGAATATCGTGCTCAATCAGAAATCCATCTGGAACTGATTTGATAACGTCGACGATCGCATTGCCGACACCGACGACATCATAAACTGCACTCATTGCTGCGCCCGATCTTTTGTTGATTCGATGATTTTCTTCGACAGTAAGCCAAGTTGCATATAGTTCAAGCAAACATGAAGATAGCCTTTTTAGCGTCATTAGATGTTTTGCCTCACGCAACAGTCCGTAGGTCTGATGCGTTTGAGTTTGATCTTCAGTTTGCTTGCTTTTCTAAGGCCTGTTCAGAGGCTGGGTCTGAAATGCAGGCTGTGCAATGGAATGACCCTGCGGTGAACTGGGCGCAGTATGACGCGGCGTTTATCGGGACATGCTGGGACTACCAGGATCAGTCGGAGCTGTTTCTTGATAAACTGGATGAAATCGCGGCGGCTGGCGTTCGTGTGTTTAATCCAGCTGAGCTGGTGCGCTGGAATTTGCGCAAAACCTATTTGAGGGAATTGGCAGAGCGCGGTGTTGGGACGATTGAAACGCTCTGGCTGGATTTTCCCAGTGCTGATCGCCTGTCGCAGGCATTTGATGAGTTGAACACCGATGAGCTGGTGATCAAAAGACAGATTGGCGCGGGTGCATCCGGGCAATTGCGCTATAATCGAGCCGATCAACTCGTCGACTATGCGCATCGGGCCATGGTCCAGCCCTTTGTGCCCTCTATTGTTGAGGAAGGCGAGTACAGCTTCATTATGATCAATGGGGTGTTTTCACACGCTCTTTTGAAACGCGCTAAAACGGGTGATTACCGCATACAATCGTCATATGGGGGGTATGAAGAGAAAGTTCTTCCTTCAAAATCCGATCTTGAGGCCGCTCATCAGGTTGTGGAATCTTTTTTGGAACCTCCGCTTTATGCGCGCGTTGACATGGTACGGGGCCATCACGGCCGTTTGCTGCTGATGGAACTAGAGTTGATTGAACCTTATTTATATCCCGAGCAATCTGATCAACTCGGAGCGCTTTTCTTTGCTGGGCTAATCCAGAAAATGTCCCGGTAACGCCTCTATATGATAACGACAACGGAACCACAGCGCAGCCAAGACGCGCTGAGATTTGCGCTGAGGGAAGAAACCCGAAGCGATCACGCCGATAGCGAAGCGGCGTTTGATAGATTCGACGTTACAAGCCGAGACGGTCTTCGCAATTTTCTTTCTGCCCAACATATCGCAATCGAGAGTTTGTCGGAGGTCTATCCCGATGAGCTGCCTTGTGGGCTTAATTTCGATGGCATTCTGGGCGAACTGAAATCTGATATTTCGTCTCTGGGCGGCCTTGGGCCACTGCCAACGCTCGCATTCAGCCATATGAACCACTCACTGGGTGTCGTTTATGTGCTGGCAGGTTCCCACCTCGGCTCAAAATTGCTCTTACAGCGTGTGAAGAATAGCGCAGAAACACAATCTGTTGCGGCTCACGCTTATCTGAAAAATAACCATCTTCCGGAAGTCTGGAAAAAATTCCTGTCAGTCGCCTCCAGTCAGAACTGGGTCGATGATCGATCGGCAATTGTGAACTCTGCGAAACAGACCTTCACTTTGTTCCGGCAGTCAGCTGACTGGGTAAGGCGCGAATATGTCTGACACGAGCAAATCAAACTCCTTCGATTTCAAGAATGTAGATCTTACAAATTGTGATCGCGAGCCGATCCAGTTTCTGGGTCATGTGCAGAGCTTTGCCTGCATGATTTCAGTCACATCGGATTGGCTCATCGTGCAGGCATCAAAAAACACGATTGAGCATTTGGGCATAGATGCCGAAACGCTGATCGGTCAGCCATTCAGAAATGTCGTATCGAAGGAATGTCTGCATGATCTGCGCTCTCGTATGCAGATGATGTGGGGCGATGATGCTGTTGAACGACTTTTCAGTGTGAAGCTGAGGGAAGACCTCGACACACTGTTCGACATTGCCATGCACCGTTCTGGCAGACAGGTGATTATCGAGCTCCAGCCAACGACCCGACATATGGGTCAGGATCAGGGCAATATGGTTCGCTCGATCATGGGGCGATTGCAGTCTGAAAAAACGGTTGAGGGTTTGTGCCGTCAGGCGGCGCGTTTTGTGCGCGCGCTCACCGGTTTTGACCGGGTTATGGTCTACCGGTTTCTGCCAGATGATAGCGGACAGGTTATTGCCGAAACGGCTAAGACCGGTCTTGAGCCCTATCTGGGGCTTCGGTATCCGGCGACCGACATTCCAAAACAGGCGCGTGAACTCTATAAGCGCAATCTTCTGCGCATTATTGCTGATGTGAACGATCGCGTTTCGCCGATTTTGCCGCAATCAAGCGATCAGGGCGCACTGGATCTGTCTCTGTGTACAGCGCGAGCTGTATCGCCCATTCACCTCGAATATTTGCGCAATATGGGCGTTCAGGCCTCGCTTTCGATCTCCATTCTGAAGCGCGGTAAGCTCTGGGGCCTGTTTGCCTGCCACCATTATGAGCCTCGCATTCTGGAATATGATGTGCGCTCGACGGCAGAACTGTTCGGGCAAATGTTCTCTTTCGTGCTGGAGCAGGTGGAAACTGATATTGAACGCGAAGAGATGACGCGTGCCCGGGTTCTGCATGATCAATTGATGGGCCAGCTCGCCGAGGGTGAGAGCCTAGAAGAAAACTTCGAAATGATCTCGAATGCTCTGAGGTCATTGATTAAATGCGATGGCGTAGCGCTTTGGGTGGATGGCAAGCTTCAAAAGGTCGGTCATGGCCCAAATGAAGAAGAATTCGCCGGGCTGGCGCGCTTTCTGAATACGCATGCCTCCAGTCAGGTCTACACAACCGACAATATTTCAGAGGTTTATCCGCCAGGAGAAATGTTCGTGAACCGGGCGGCGGGCATGCTCGCTCTGCCTGTATCGCGCTCGCCGCGAGACTATATTGTGCTCTTCCGCGGTGAACTGACTAAAGAAATCAAATGGGCAGGCAATCCCGATAAGCCGGTAACCACTGGCCCACTTGGTACACGATTGACGCCGCGCAAAAGCTTCGAGGTCTGGAAACAGACCGTATCCGGCGCCTCTGAAAGCTGGACAGAGGCAGAGATTGCAGCGGCCGAAACCCTGCGTGTGACGCTGTTGGAAGTGGTTCTTCGTATTTCTGATGCGGCCAATCAGGAGCGGGCAAAAGCGCAGGACCGTCAGGAGCTTTTGATTGCGGAACTGAACCACCGCGTTCGTAATATTCTGAACCTTATCAGAAGCCTGATCAAACAATCGCAGTCCGAAGCGCGAACTGTATCTGAATTCACGGAAATTGTGGGTGGACGTGTGCATGCGCTGGCACGCGCGCATGATCAGCTGACCAAACAGAACTGGGAATCGGGTTCGCTAAGGGACCTCATTGAGAAAGAGACCGAAGCATACATTCCTGGCACAACCGACCGGGTGACGTATGAAGGCCCGGATATTTTATTCCATCCGAATGCATTTTCGACCATGGCGCTGGTTCTTCATGAGCTGACGACAAATTCGGTCAAATACGGCGCATTGAGCCGCCCATCCGGTAAAATATCCATTCTGGCGAAGATCGACTCTGCAGGTGGGCTGACGCTCAGCTGGAAGGAAGCGGGTGGACCGGTTGTTTCCGCGCCGACGCGGGTTGGCTTTGGTTCGACTGTGATTGAGCGATCCATCCCGTTTGAACTTCAAGGTGAAGCCAAACAGCGTTTTCACACGCATGGTCTGGAAGCCGAATTCTTCATCCCTGAAAAGCACATCGAAATTGCGAGCCCGGTCGCAAAGGCCAAGGCGCCAGACCGCGCGACTATTGACGATACAGTAGGAAGTGAGACCCCATTATCGGGTCAGGCCATAGTCGTTGAAGACAATATGATCATTGCCTTCGATTCCGCTGACATCCTTCGCCATTTGGGTGCGAGTGAGGTTGAGATCGCATCCAATGCTGACGAAGCCTTCGCGCTTTTAGAGGCGATGGATCCGGGATTTATGCTGCTGGATGTAAATCTCGGAATGGAGACCAGTGAGATGGTCGCCAGAAAGGCCGTGGAACGTGGCATTCCATTTATCTTCGCCTCTGGATATGGCGAAACGGCAAGCGTGCTCGAGCATTTTGATGATCCGATGATCATTCAGAAGCCCTATGACGAGGATATGATCCGACGCGCCATTCTGAAACTGCAGCGCAAGGTCTAATCGTCGTCCAGACCCGGCGTTTTATCCTTGAACTTGCAGAGCGGTTTGATGCGGCAAAGCCAGCATTTCGGCTTTCTGGCGATGCAGGTATAGCGCCCGTGCAGGATGAGCCAGTGGTGCGCGCCGAGCTTGAACTCGTCGGGCGTCACTTTTTCGAGGCCTTCTTCGACCTGATCGGGTGTTTTCCCCGGCGCGAGGCCTGTGCGGTTGGAAACACGGAAAATATGCGTGTCGACGGCAATCGTCGGCTGCCCGAAGGCTTCGTTCAGAACCACATTCGCAGTTTTGCGACCGACACCCGGCAATCGGACGAGCTCTTCGCGCGTTGCCGGCACTTCACCACCAAATTCATCAATCAGCATTTGCGAGAGCGCGATGACGTTCTTGGCTTTGTTGCGCCACAGACCGATCGTTTTGATGTGGCTGGCCACACCGTCTTCGCCGAGTGCCAGCATCTTCTCTGGCGTATCTGCAATCTTGAAAAGGTCCTTCGTCGCGCGGTTCACCCCCACATCGGTGGCCTGCGCTGAAAGGGCAACGGCCACAACGAGGGTATAGGCGTTTACAAAATCCAGCTCTGTGTGCGGATCGGGGCGATCTTCTGCCAGAATTGCGAACAGCTCAGCAGCTTTTGCTTTTGAAAATCGTCGCGGTGCTGATTTTCTTGGTTTCTTTGCGGGCGACTTACGTTCTGGCACGATCTGTCATTCCTCTGGTCGCTGAACATGACGAAAAACTGATTTTCATTTTTCGGAGTCCTGACTAGGTTCAATTGATCAACAGAACAAGTTGCTGACCGGAAAGACCATGTCTGCCCCTGATCCAGAGACCCAAACTTATTTTGATGCGCTTTTGCGTCCAAACCAGTCGCTCTCACGCCCGGCATTCTGGGTGATCATGTCTATCGTCGCAGGCGCAAACCTGATCTCGGCTTTTGCGTTTATTTCTTCCGGTGCATTCCCGATTATCGGCTTTCTGGGCCTTGATGTTCTGGTCGTATGGCTGGCGTTCAAAGCGTGCTTCAAAAGCCAGCGCCAGTGGACGCGTGTACAGATCACCAATGATGTTTTGCGGGTCGACCATATGAATCCGAAGGGCGAGGAAAGCAGTGTTGAGCTGCCAACCGCCTTTGCGCGCATTGAGCTGAAAACACCTTTGACGCCCAATAGCTGGGTTACGCTTGCCCATAGACGCGAAGCCTATGTCATTGGCCGGTTTCTGACGATGGATGAGAGACATTCGCTGGTCGAGGCGATGCGCGACGCCTTGCAACGGGCTCGTCGTCATACCTATTCTTCAGACATCTGATACAGCCCGCAAGAAACGGGTGGAGAAGAGATCAGCAAGAAGGCATTTTTAGTCCATGACTGATCAAACCAAACAATTCGCCTCTCTCGATGAACGCTGCGCTGCATATGATCGTATGGCTGATGCGCTTTTGTATCTGGGAGATAACTGGAAGTCCCGGCCCACACTGGCGCAGGCGTCCAATGAGTTTGGTCTTTCTCCCTTTCATTTTCAGCGGGAATTCTCTCTCTGGTCCGGCCTCTCACCAAAGCAATATGTCTCGGCGCATGCTCATGCGGCCGCCGGTGAATTGCTGCGGGAGGGCGCAAGTGTGCTGGAGACAAGTTTTGAAATCGAGGCGTCAGGCCCCTCGCGCCTGCACGATTTATTCATCGCCCACGAAGCGCTAACGCCCGGTGAGGCCGCTTCAGGCGGGCGAAATGTCACTCTGACGATTGGACGTGGGCCGACACCTTTTGGAGATGGTGTCTTTCTTTTCTCCGACCGCGGGCTCACGGCGCTCGGTTTTATCGATGCAGTGCCGGAAACGCCGGGCCGACCTGGCGAAAAAACTGGCCGGTCTGAAAAGGCTGCATTTGAGGATATTGCATCACGCTATCCGGCGGCAGACATCATCCGCGATGATGCTGCAGCGGCGCGGTTCGCCGAGAAGGTTTTTGAACCGGGCGCGAAAGTGCCGCTCGCGCTCTATGGTACGCCCTTCCGGCGGCAGGTCTGGCGCGCGTTATTAGAGATTCCGGTCGGTGCGACCTGCACCTATGGACAACTCGCCAGTGCAACCGGAAATCCTAAATCTGCCAGAGCGACCGGCACGGCTGTGGGCGCCAATCCAATTTCATGGTTTGTCCCCTGTCATCGGGCCTTGGCTTCCGACGGTCGGCTACATAATTATCATTGGGGTGTGAAACGAAAACGCGCCATGCTAGCGATGGAAGCCGGTTTCAGAGATGCCATAGGGCAGTGAGACCGGTGCCTGTTCAGGAGACCCGGTTTGCTATTTATTTTTGTGGGCATTGCCCTTTGCTTCGCCATCTGGGCGGGCCTGATCTATTGGAACTATCTGGGCATCAAAAAAGAGGCGCGTATTGTCTATGACGCAGCCCTTAGTCGCGCTGAATTTCCGGCTGATGAGCCTTTTGAACCGTTTGAAACGGCGCATTTGAAAACCAGTGTTTTGCGCGTGTCCATTTATCGATGGGCGGCGTGTGCGACAGCGGCGATTGTCTTACCGCTTGCCGTGGGCTTTTTTAGCTTTGTCTGGGTGCGTCTTTATTATCTGACAGGTGCAACAGATGTGTTTTCTGAAGGTACACTGATCCATTCATTTTATCTGGCCGTGATGACTATGGGCTCTCTGGTTCTGGTCGCTGGCCTTTATGCGCGGGCCTATCATAAGGGCCGCACCCACGATTTTGAGGTGGAATGGGCTAAAGCCAAAACGCCCGATCCTGCAACACTGAACGCCTGAGGAGCTCTCTTAAATGGGCATTGAATATCTGCACACTATGGTGCGCGTTACCAATCTCGACGACACGCTGAAATTCTTTTGTGACGGGCTGGGCCTGAAAGAGGTTCGCCGCGTGGACAATGAAGCGGGTCGTTTCACACTGGTTTTTCTGGCCACAGAAGAAGACCTGGCGCGTGCGAAGTTTGACGAATCCGGTACGCCGCTCAAAGAAGGCATTCCAATGGTTGAACTGACCCATAACTGGGATCCGGAGGAATATTCCGGCGGTCGCAATTTCGGTCACCTCGCCTATCAGGTGGGAGATATCTATGCGGTCGTAGAACGTCTGGCGGATATGGGCGTGACCATTAATCGTCCGCCTCGTGATGGCTATATGGCGTTCGTGCGTTCACCGGATAACATCTCGGTTGAGCTGCTTCAGAAGGGTAAGCCTCAGGAGCCGAAAGAGCCCTGGGCCAGCGCTGAAAATATTGGCAGCTGGTAATGGCCCTGTTTCACATCATCGCGCTGGATAAACCGGACAGTCTCGATCTGCGTATGGCCACACGGCCAGCGCATCTCGACTGGATTAAAGACAGCGGACCTATGGTTCGTATGGCAGGTCCATTTCTGGGCGATGATGGTGAGACGCCGCAGGGTTCCTGCTTTATTATTGAAGCAGACTCAAAAGACGCAGCCATCGCCTGGCAGGCAAGCGACCCGTATGCGCTTGCCGGACTGTTTGAAACGGTCAGCGTGCGCCATTTCAAAATCGTTGTCGGTGACCTGGCTTAAGCGGGAACAGCCAGCAGGTCGTATCCAAGATCGTGACGGAAATAGTCGCCCACAATTGACTGATAAATTTCCAGAGCTTCGCCGGTGAACAGATCTTCCAGGTCGTGCTTGCGCTGTTGAAGTACGTTCTTCTCTGCATTCGGGTCGACCTTCAGAGCCATAGCTTCCTTCGTGCCGGCCAGAAGAGCCTTTTCAATGCTTTCAGGCGTCAGATTGATGTTCCAATGGTCTGAAATCGCTTTCAGTCGGCCACGGGCATCGGCCTGAACCTCATCATAGTGAACGCGCAGAATTTTCTCAGGGAATTTCTGCATGAGATCGCCCCAGCGATTCCAGAAACGCGCCAGCCAGAACAAATCACAGCGATACATATCACCGGCCGGGTCGCCGCGAAGATAGGTCAGCCAGTCTGTCTGGAGCTGATAACTCCATTTTGTGAAGTGGGATGCGAGGATTTGCATTGGGTGGCGGACCTGCAGCACATAAGGCGGCAGATTGAAGAGAGAATGCGACCAGCCCTGATCCATCAGCGCATGCGGAATGGTGTGCGCAAAGGCGAGCGCCGGCAGTTCTTTGAATGGCGAAACATTCTTCGGATTGCCGATATAGTTCTGCGTAGATGCTTCAGAGAAATACTCAGGTGGCTCAACACAATAGGTGTCAGCGAGCGCCACGCTGAGCATATATTTGATCCAGTGCGTGCCAGAATTCTTGGACGTGACGAGGCAGCCCTGAAGCCGGCCATGTCGGAAAACCGAGCCATTCAGCCAGTTATCTTTCCAGACGCGTGAAGAATATGGGTCAGACATGGATTTTCTTACTCTGAAGTCGGATTTCTATCCGGGCTTAGAGCAAGTCCATCCGTTTTAAAAGTGAGCCTTTGTTTGGATTAGCTCTGGATTGCTGAAGGATGTGATCAATCGGCTTGCTAACTAGGCCATAACGCCGGTTTGTGTCCGGAAAATTTGTAGTGCACGCATCTGCAATGGCGTTGGCAGGCCTTCAACTTCGGACAGCCTTACAAGAACCTCGTCCAGTTCAATGACTTGTTTTCGCGAAACATTTGAGGAAATCACGTCGATCATATCGAGATAGAATGCGTCTTTGTCCGGGGTGGCGGCTCTGATCGCGATGATTTCGCTTAACGCCTGAACGGCGGCTTGCGGTTCCATTCCCAAAACTTCATTCGCAATCAAAAGAATGGTTTCGCCCTGATCGACACTTGGCGTGTCAGGCGTGCCGCAAACTTCCAGCATGGGAATGAAGGCGGCAAGACGTGGATCAGTAATCTGGCCAGATGATGGCGTGCGCGGTTTTGGTTTTGGCTGGTCGCGCCTGCGTCGACGTCCTCCACCGGGTGAGATCTGGCTCACCCAGGCGATCGCAATGAAAATTGCGGCGATTATAACAAGCCAGACGCCCATCTTGGTAGTTTAGCACATAAACGCCTGCGTCACCTATCCGGATACGGCTTTGTGAAGATCGTCCTGCGCGTATTTGATGGCTTCGGAAATGCCAGCCTGCCAGGCTTCGACCGTTCCCGCAGTCTGTGCAGCTTCAGGGAAAGTCACCGAACGTGAGGCGTTTACCACGCCGCCTTCCAGCATGCCGTTTACGGGTACAAAGCCAGCCACAGCCTCGGCTGCACCGGCACCTTGTGCGCCATAACCCGGTACGAGAAGCAGATTATCTGGTGCTGCTTCGCGGATCTGGCGGGCTTCTTCAGGTGCGGTCGCGCCGGCGACCAGCATCATACCGGACCAGGGTGTTGCTTCACCTTTCAGTGCCGCACCTTTCTCATGAAAGGCTTTTGCCATGCGCATGAAGATCTGTTCGCCATCGACATATTTTTCCTGAATGTCAGCGGCCCCCGGATTTGAGGTACGGGTGAGAACCGCAATGCCGCGGCCATTTTTGGCAGCGGTTTCGACAAATGGGTCCAGTGTCTCGAGGCCCATATACGGGTTCACGGTGAGAGCGTCGCTCGCGCAGGCCGCATTTTCTCCCAGATAAGCGGTCGCATAGCCTTTCGCCGTTGAGCCAATATCGCCGCGCTTTGCATCCAGAATGACCAGAAGCCCTGCATTGCGCGCCGTTTTGCAAACATGTTCCAGCGCGGCCATGCCGGGGCTGCCCCAGATTTCAAAGAAGGCGGCCTGTGGTTTGATACAGGCGACTTTGCCCGCTGCTGCCTCGATGATCCCGTCTGCCCAGACGGCAATGCTGCCGGCGCTTGGATTGCCAAACAGTTTTGGAAACATGTGTGGATGAGGATCAATCCCGACGCAGAGCGGACCAAATTCTCTGACTTTTTCCATGAGTCGATCCGCAAAAGGACGGGCCATTCTAATTCCTCGCTCTACACAGCACTTTCACGACGGTCAGGTCGCGACGCAGACGGTCGCCTTCACCGCCATAATTATCCGGATGCAGTCGCCGGGTCTGATCGCCATCCAGCTGATAGTCGGCTTCTGCGTTGAGGAAGTTCTGCATCGAAACGGGTGCGGTTGTATAGATGCGACCGCGTCTTGGGCTTTCAGCAATCGTGACACCCACCACCGAGCCTTCCTCATTGAACAGAGGTCCGCCGCTCATTCCGCCGAGCGAGCCGACAAGATCACCTGTTCGGCCAGATTCTGCCCATGCGAGCACCGGCTCTGATGTTTGGTAGCGACCATAAGAACGCAAAGTAGATCGTGCCAGCAGGCGTGAGGTGACTTCGCCCGCACGCCCCTGTGGGTAGCCGATATGATAGCCGAACTGGCCAATGCGTAACTCGCCTTCAAGGTCCAGAACCGTCGGTTCCGGTCCGCCGCGTGTGTAAAGAAGCGCAAGGTCGGAGTCTTCGTCAATTTCATAGCGCTGAACCTGGACGATACGACTTGGGCCAACCTGAACTGCGAGGTCTGAACAACTATCGACGACGTGCCGCGCGGTCAGCCACATGCCTTCGCGTCCAATCGAAAAAGCGGTGCCGAGACCGGGCTCATGGCTTTCTTCCACTTCCACCAGTACTTCTTCGTCAAAGATGGAAGGCGCTGGAAGGGTCACATCCGGAAAATTGATTTCATCGGGTATAGGTGGCGGAGCATCGGCAGAGTCTGAATGCGTCATCAACGCATACACCACGCCTGCCAGCGCGACCGTATATATGAACCAGTCAGGAATTTTCACCGGACGATCCTACCCCAAAGGTGCGGGCGCTGGGACCCAGAGTGCCGCGCCAACGATCAATGCCGATGCAATTTTTACGGCGATCAGAAGAATGGCGGCGCCCGCTTCATCATTCTGGATACGCAGGGGCAAATCCCGCAGTAGAAGGTCGACCAGTCGGAAAGCCAGCAGCTGAATGAGCAGCGCGACCAATCCCCAGATAATCAGATCAAAAACAGACAGACTTGTCGCTAAAGCGGAAGAAATCGGAATAGCCAGACCAATAATCACGCCTGCCAGCGCAAGACCTGCCGAAGCGTTTCCATTACGCAATAGTTCGAGTTCTTTCATCGGCGTCAAAAGAACATAGACAACACAACTCAGGATCAGCATAACCCCTGCTGTGAGAGAACTAATGAGGAAATTGTCAAAGCCGTGGGCGAAGGACTGGATTGCCGCGTCCATTGTAATCCTCTTAAAGATAGAATTCGTGAACCATCGCTGGAATGTCACGTTGAAAGACTTCCGGCCACTTTCGAGGAGATTTCGCTATGCTTCAAGCAAAAACCGCTCTGATTACAGGCTCCACTAGCGGAATCGGACAGGCAATCGCGACCCGTTTGGCCAAGGCGGGTGCCAATGTGGTGATCAATGGGTTCGGAGACGCGAATGAGATTGAAGAATATCGCGCATCACTAGAATCCGAGTTTGGCATTAAGGCCATGTATTCCGGTGCCGACATGACAAAAGTCGACGCCATTGAGGCGATGATGGCTGAGGTGAAATCCACGCTCGGCCCCGTTGATATCCTCGTCAATAATGCTGGCGTACAGCATGTATCACCGGTTGAAGACTTCCCGGTCGAAAAATGGGATCTCATCATTGCGCTGAACCTGTCTTCTGCCTTTCACACCACCCGTCTGGCTTTGCCGGACATGAAGGAAAAAGGCTGGGGCCGCATCATCAACACGGCATCCGCGCACGCACTGGTCGCGTCGCCGTATAAATCCGCTTATGTCGCCGCCAAGCACGGTATCGCAGGGTTCACGAAGACTGTGGCGCTTGAGGGGGCGACATTTGGCGTGCGCTGTAATGCAATTTGCCCGGGTTATGTGTTCACGCCGCTTGTGGAAGGTCAGATCGCTGACACCGCCAAAGCGCGCGGCATGAGCGAGCAGGATGTCAAAGAGAAGGTTCTTCTGGCTGCGCAGCCAACAAAGGAATTTGTGACCCCTGAACAGGTTGGCGAATTCGCACATTTCCTTTGCACGCCAGCTGCCGATCAGGTGAATGGCGCGCTTATGCAAATGGATGGCGGCTGGGTCGCACAATAAGCCCGGGAACGGGCTGGCTGGCGTTTATGTTCGAATGAATTCCAGCCAGACCGGCTCACAATCTCCCAGCTTTTTCAGCTGATATCGCGTCGGCTCATGGTCCTCGGGCTGGTCGCGCCAGTCGGCAGCGTTTTCTGCCGTCCATTCAAATGCCCCGTGCTGCAGAAACCGCCAAAGGGCTTCATTTGCATAGCTTTTTACATCCGTAGCGAAACGTAATGCTGCGCCGGGCTTCATGGCCCGGGCAAGTTCATCCAGGAATGCTGGCTGAATCAGTCGACGTTTTTGCTGGCGCCGCTTTGGCCATGGGTCTGGAAAGAGAATGAAAACGCGCTCAAAAGCGGCTTCGCCAAAGTTGGGAAGCACCTGACGAATATCGTCAGCATGTAAGCGGACATTTTTCAGATTATTGTCAGAAATGCCCGTCAGCGCCTTGGCAACCCCATCAATAAAGGGTTCAGCGCCAATCAGGCCAATGTCCGGATTCAGCCGTGCTCTACGGATCAGGTGTTCTGAACCACCAAAACCAATCTCCAGCCAAAGCGGGCGCTCATCGCCAAAAAGCGATGTCGCTGAAAGCGGTTCATCTGTGGGAAGCGCGAGGTCCGGCAGAAGCGTGTCATAAAGATGCTTCTGCTTTTTAGACAACGGGCGCCCATCACGGCGCCCGAAAGATTTGATTTCCCTTAAAGGGCGGTCGGTCTGAGACATGTCAGAAAACGGCCTTAGAGAAGCGTTTTCAGCTGGTCTGCCAGATCGACTTTTTCCCAGGAGAAGCCGCCATCGGCGTCTGGCGTACGACCGAAATGGCCATAAGCAGCCGTGCGGGCGTAAATTGGCTTGTTCAGCTGGAGGTGCGTACGAATTCCTTTTGGAGAGAGATCCATCAGGTCACGCAGCGCATTTTCGATTTTGGCCGGATCAACCTTCTCCGTGCCTTCGCAGTTCACATAGAGAGAAAGCGGCTTTGCGACGCCGATCGCATAAGACACCTGAATGGTGCAGCGATCTGCCAGCCCGGCAGCGACAACGTTCTTCGCCAGATAACGGCATGCATAAGCCGCAGACCGGTCAACTTTCGTTGGGTCTTTACCGGAAAATGCGCCGCCGCCATGAGGCGCCGCGCCGCCATAAGTGTCGACAATGATTTTACGACCCGTAAGGCCTGCATCACCGTCCGGGCCGCCAATTACGAAATTGCCTGTTGGGTTCACATAGAACTCGTCTTCTGGTGGGAACCAGCCTTCCGGCAGAACCTCAGTTACGATCGGGCGAACCAGCTCGCGAATATCATCAGGCGTAAAGCCGAATTTGTGTTGGGTAGAGACAACAACGCTTTCAACACCAACCGGACGGCCGTTTTCATAGCGCAGTGTGACCTGAGACTTGGCGTCAGGCTCAAACTCTGGCTGTTCGCCGGATTTGCGCAGCTCAGCCATACGTTTCAGAATCTGGTGCGAATAGGTGATTGGCGCAGGCATAAGTTCTGGAGTTTCATTGGTCGCATAACCGAACATAATGCCCTGGTCGCCAGCGCCTTCTTCTTTATTTTCAGCCGCGTCGACGCCCATAGCGATATCGCCGGACTGGCCGTGAAGACGGTTGATCAACTCTGCGGTGCGCCAGTGAAAGCCCTTCTGGTGGTAGCCAATGTCTTTCACGGCTGCGCGCGCTGTTTTTTCCATCTCTTCGAGCGATGGCATCAGGTCTTCGGGCATGCGAACTTCGCCCGCCAGCACGATGAGGTTGGTTGTGGTCAGCGTTTCGCACGCGACCCGTGCTTCAGGAAATCGACCAATGAAGAGATCCACAATTGAGTCCGAGATACGGTCACAGACCTTATCCGGATGTCCTTCAGAAACACTCTCGCTGGTGAAATTGTAGGATGTGCGGCTCAATCCAAGCGCTCCCTTAAGATGGTAAAATGAAAAAACGCCCCCCGGCCTAAACCAGAGGGGCGCTTTGTAGGGCTATATTAGCAGATCGTCTACCCGGAGTTAATCCTCGTCGGATGATTCCGTTTCGTCGCGGAATGTTGCATTCCGGCTAAAGGATTCAGCGGCTGCTTTCACTGCATCAAGCAGTGACTTGCGGAGCCGTGGATCTGGGATGGACTGATATGCCGTAACAAGATCGATTGCGTTCGCATCAATCATGCCAGCCAGATCGCCTTCATCACCGTCCTCGGTGACGCCCAGAGCAGCGAGGTCGCCCACCTCGTCTACGCCCTGGTAGAAGTAGTTGATCGTGACATCCAGAACTTTAGCAACGTCAAAAAGACGACCGGCTGAAATTCGGTTCACACCTTTTTCGTATTTCTGGACCTGTTGGAAGGTAAGACCCAGCATCTCACCCAGACGCTCCTGGCTCAATTTGAGCTCGCGTCGACGCCAGCGAATACGCCGACCGACATGCTTGTCGATCAGGTTAGGAAGCTTGTTCTCGCTCATTTATTTGTGTGCTCTCTACATCTTATAGGAGGTCTGTTTGTTACGTCTAACATAGGGTGTCAAGAGCTCAATCGTGCGTAGCTTAAAGTAAACATGATCAAGAAACAGACGATTATAAAGGCAAATAGGTCCTCAAATCTATCGTAGGTTGTATTGTAGACTTCCTCTGGAATAAATGTGTCAATTTTTGTTACAGGAAATACTTGTTCTGTACTTGTGTAAACACTTTGATCTACTTCCCTTCCATATACGTCAACCACGCCTGAATGGCCCATATTTGCAGCTCTGACGAGTGGTCTTCCACTTTCAATGGCCCGATATCGCGCGTGTGCATAGTGTTGATCGGGCCCAATTCCCTCGCCGAACCAGCTATCGATGGAAATATTAACTATAAAGTCTGCATCGTTAACTGTATTGCGAACAAGTTTAGGAAATAACGCCTCATAGCAAATAAGTGGAAGAAAAGACTGCCCATTTTCAAGTATAAGTGGCGTTCCGGCCGGGCCCGGAGTAAAACCGCTGGTTGCCATTTGCTGTAATGCGGGGGGTAGAATCCCGCTTAAATTATTACCAAATGGTATGATATCCGCCGCAGAAAGTTCACCGAATGGGACAAGACGGTGCTTGTCATAGATCTCGCTTGCGCCGCGCATACGGCTCCGCTGATCTATTATCGCGAGGCTATTATACCAGCGCTGTGGTTCAGAATACCGGTCAATACGTGCTGTTCCGGCGATAAGAGAGCGCTCGCCCAGATGCAGAGCGACGGCATCCAGCGCATTCGGATCTTGCAGCAGGGGTAATGGAAGTGCCGCCTCTGGCCAGACAACCAGACGCGGTTCGTCCGGAAAATCATCTCCGGTTCCAGTGAGGTAAGCAATCAGAATGTTTCGGGCAGCTTCTGAGCGCATTGCGCGATTTGCTTCGACGCTTGCTTCAGGGTCGTAGGGGTATTTGTCGTCCTGGCGAACGGCAACGTCGACAATACGTACGGCGGTGCCATCGGCATAGGGTTCGGATGGAATGCGCCCAATGCCCCACGCCCAGCCAGAGGCAAACACGATGACAGAGATCATGAGAGGCAAAACGCGGGAGGCGCCGCCTGCGTCTTTCCGGAAGTCAGCGACAGCGGCTGGCGCTGCGGCCAGAAGCAAAGTGAGCACGGAAAGCCCCCAAAGCCCAAGTATTGCCGATATTTGAGAAACCGGCAGACCAGGGGCCCAGATCATGCCCGGCCAGTTCCACGGAAAGCCGCCAAATACCGTCCCTCGTAACAATTCTGTCATAGAGAGCGATGCGGCGAAGATGAAAATCCTGCCCGGTGTTTTCGACCAGAAAAGTCCGGCGAACCATGTTCCGAGCCCAAAAAATAGTCCGAGCCCGGCAGGAAGCAGGATCAGTGGCATCCAGATGAAAGCGAGGTGCTGGGCAGGGTCGATCAGAAAGGGTTGAACCGTCCAATGCATGCTGGACAGGGTGAAACCCATACCAAACGCCCAACCGCGGTTGAAAACCGCTTTTCCCCATTTCGGTCGTTTGCGTGCACCATCAATCAGCCAGACGAGCAGGCTGATAACTACGACATAGACCGGCCAGACCTGAAAAGGCGCGAAGGCGAATACCGTCAACACGCCGCAAACGAATGCGAGCATGAATGATTTCAGGGGTGAAAGACCAGCAATAGCGGCGTGAACCGTGCCGAGTGAAAAACTTTCCGTGCGGCCCAAGACGCTACTCCGGTTTAATGGGAGGTCGTTTCCTCTTGCCCTGAATCGCTGACTTTGGCGTTTACATCAACAGGGCAACGCAGTCGCAGCCGACGAATTCGTCTCGTATCGGCGTCTATGATTTCCATATCCACACCGTTCGGGTGCCGGATGATCTCACCACGTTGCGGCACACGGCCAGCAATGGCGAAAACAACGCCGCCAAGCGTGTCGATCTCGTCTTCATATTCAGAAAGCGACATGTCAAAACCGGCTTCTTCTTCAAAATCCGGAATTTCCGCGCGTGCATCGACTTCCCAAATGCCTTTGGCTTTCTGGGTCATCAGAGCATCGTCATCATCGTGTTCGTCTTCGATCTCGCCGACAATCTGTTCAACCAGATCTTCCAGCGAAACGAGGCCGTCCGTACCGCCATATTCATCCACTACGAGTGCGAGATGGATGCGGGTGGCCTGCATTTTGACGAGGAGGTCGCGCAGACGCATGCTAGGCGGGACATAGAGAATGTCTCGACGCATACCGACAAGCGGTCGAATTTCGTCAGTTTCCTCGCCGTCAGACTTATCCGCTAGCACAAGGACCAGATCTTTGATGTGGACCAGGCCAATCGGGTCATCCAGCGTTTCGCGATAAACAGGGAGGCGGGAGTGTGTGGTGTCGGCGAAGAAACGGATCAGCTCTGGAAGCGTGGTCTGTTCTTCAATGGCGACAATCTCTGCGCGCGGGATCATGACATCTTCGACCCGAAGACGTTCAAATTCAGCGATGCGGAGTCGAATTTCAGCAGGAGACGGCGTGGCCGTCGCGTCTGAAGCGATATCTTCGGGCGTTTCCGCCGTATCGGTAGAAAAAGACAGGGCCGCCGCTAGACGACCGATAAGACTCTGACCCGACGATGGTTCCGACGTGTCCACTTGGACGATATCCCTCACTTCTCAACCTTTAGGGAGTATGGGTCAGAATAACCCAGCTCCGCAAGGATTTTGGTTTCTAATGGTTCCATCTCTTCAGCATCCGCATCGGTTTCATGGTCGAAACCGAGCAAATGTAGATATCCATGTATCAGGAGATGGGAAAAATGAGCATCAAATGCCCGTTTCATGGTGTCACAATCGCGTTTGACGACACCCAGCCCCAAGGCAATGTCCCCCAGAAAGCCTTGCTCAAAGGCTTCATCATCTGATGGAAAGGACAGAACGTCTGTGGGCTTGTCTTTCTGGCGCCAGTCACGGTTCAGCACCTGCATAGCGTCATCATCTGTCAGCAGAATATCGACGCGGCCGGTGCGTGTTTCGCGTGCTGCGGCGTTCAGGGCAGTTGAGGCGAGCGCCAGAAAAGCGCTCTCATCTAAGTCTTTCAGCCAGGCTTCGTCTTCGATACGAAGATCTATCTCCGGCTCCGGTGAGGGGTCATCCGGCATCAGAGCGACCGTCATTATAATTGCGGGCTTCTGCTTTGTCGTAGGCGTCCACAATGCGCGATACGAGGTCGTGGCGCACAACGTCTGCACCCGTGAGGCGCATTTGGCGGACACCGCTCACATTATTGAGAATGCCCATAGCATGCGCGAGGCCGGAAGGCTGTTTACTTGGCAGATCGACCTGCGATGGGTCGCCCGTGACGACCATGCGGGAGTTCCGACCAAGGCGGGTCAGAACCATTTTCATCTGTGGGACGGTTGCGTTCTGGGCTTCGTCGATAATGACGAACGCATTTTTCAGCGTACGTCCGCGCATAAAGGCCAGTGGTGCGACTTCAATCTCGCCGCGCAGACGGCGACGGTCTAATTGTTCCTGACCAAACAACTCCCGCAGAGAATCCCAGATCGGCAGCATATATGGGTCGACTTTGTCTTCCAGATCGCCCGGAAGGAAGCCCAGCTTTTCGCCTGCTTCAACAGCTGGGCGGGCAACGATCAGACGATCGCGCTTACCAGACGCAAGCTCAGATGCACCAATGGCGACAGCCAGAAAGGTTTTGCCCGTACCAGCAGGGCCTACGCCGAAGACGAGGCCAGCAGATTCATCCTGCAAAGCGGCAAGATACGCGGTCTGACCTGTAGTTTGCGGTGAAACCTTGGTTTTGAGGCCTTTAATCGCGCCGCCCGTTTGTTGCATCACACGTGAGAATGCGGCATTGATGGCGCCATCAAATTCGATTTCGCCCGGTTCAATGCCGTTCATGGTCTTTTGCAGATAGGTGCCAAGCGCAAATTCGGCGATAGACACACCTTCAGGCAGGCCGGTTAGCGTAATACCGCCACCCTGGCTTTCCGCCTGCAGGCGATAATCTTCCAGTCGCTGTTCAAGGCGTTCCAGATTGCGATGATGTGCACCGCAGACAATGTGCAAACTGTCAGGGTCACGAACGGCAAAGAAACGGCTTACAGGCGCGGCGGCCGTGCGGGGAGCCAGACTCAAACTCCGGCCTCCGCCATGCTGGCAAGCTTGCCGCCGACAGAGTTCAGCGTCGCTTTTTCGATTTTGACGTTCACAATTTGTCCGGCCAGTTCTTCGCCGCCCTCAAAATGGGTGGCCTGAAGGTATGGTGTGCGGCCAGCCATCTGGCCTTCATTTCGGGCTGTGCCCGTAACGAGAACCGGAATGGTCTTGCCAATCTGAGACTGATTGAACCGGGTCTGCTGATCGCGGAGCAGCGCCTGAAGGCGTTGCAGGCGTTCGTCTTTCACCTCTTCCGGGACCTGGCTGAACATATCAGCCGCTGGCGTGCCCGGACGACGTGAGTATTTGAAGGAATAGGCCGCCGCATAATCAATGCGCTCAACCAAAGCCATTGTGTCTTCAAAGTCCTGATCGCGCTCACCCGGGAAGCCGACAATGAAGTCAGAGGTGATCGCCACGTCCGGACGGATTTCACGCAGACGGTCGATGATTTTGATGTAGCGTTCAGCCGTGTGACCGCGATTCATCGCTTTCAGAATACTGTCTGAGCCCGCCTGAATTGGCAGGTGCAAATATGGCATCAGCTTTTCTGTGTCGCCAAAGGCTTCGATAAGATCGTCATCCATATCGCGCGGGTGCGATGTCGTGAAACGAATACGGTCGAGGCCATCAATTTTTGCAAGGTGGCGGATGAGTTGGCCCAGCGTCCAGTCATCGCCGCCTTCAAGGCCCGGCGCAGTGCCGTGATAAGCGTTTACGTTCTGGCCGAGCAGATTGATCTCGCGAACGCCCTTGCGGATAAGCAGGCGCGCTTCGGCGACGATCGCATCAACATTCCGGGAAAATTCTGCGCCGCGTGTGTATGGAACAACGCAGAACGAGCAGAATTTATCGCAGCCTTCCTGAACGGACAGGAAAGCCGTTGGACCATCGACCTGACGATCCAGCGGCAGAGCATCGAATTTTTCTTCGACTTCGAATTCGGTTTCCAGACGTTCGCCGGCAGCGCGGTGTACGCGCGCGATCATTTCCGGAAGCTTGTGATAGGCTTGCGGCCCCAGAACCAGATCAACAGCCGGTTGGCGGCGCATAATCTCTTCGCCTTCAGCCTGTGCCACACAGCCGGTCACTCCGAGAAGCATATTGCCACCCGATTTCGCTTTGAGGCGTTTGAGCTGGCCCAGTTCGGAGAACACTTTTTCCGTCGCTTTTTCGCGAATATGGCAGGGGTTCAGCAGAACAAGGTCTGCGTCATCCGGCGTATCGGTGCTGGTGTATCCAAGTGGTGCAAGAACATCCTTCATCCTTTCGGAATCATAGACGTTCATCTGGCAGCCATAGGTTTTGATAAAGAGGCGTTTGGTCGCCGCGGTCATATCAACTCGTTCGTTCAGGATTTCTCTTTGTTATCGAGTGGAACGCCATAGAGTTCCAGACGGTGATCGACGAGCTTGTACCCCAGTTTACGCGCGATCTCAACTTGCAGCCGTTCAATCTCTTCATTGACGAACTCAATGACCTCGCCAGAGCGAACATCAATGAGGTGGTCATGGTGATCATCGGTGACTTCTTCGAAACGGGAACGACCATCGCGGAAGTCATGACGTTCAATGATGCCGGATTCCTCAAACAGCTTCACTGTACGATAAACCGTGGCCAGAGAGATGTTCCGGTCAACGCCAGCGGCGCGGCGGTGCAGCTCTTCTGCGTCCGGATGGTCTTCGGCCTCGGAGAGGATGCGTGCGATGACCCGCCGCTGTTCAGTGAGGCGGAGTCCGTTCTTCTGGCAGAGTTGTTCGATGCGGCTCATAAAATCATTCCTGAATCTAAATCACATATGCCGCTATTGGCGCTCAACGTCCAGTATTCCGACTTATTTGGTTGGCTTTGACATAAGCACGGCATCCATAGGTGGCCCATTCTTGCGGAGATAATAGGCCTTTCGGGTGCCATCTTCAGTAAAACCGGCGCTTTCATAGAGGTGGCGCGCTGGCGCATTGTCTGAGGCAACCTCTAAAAGACAGTCTGTGAACCCCGTTTTTGCAGCCAGGCTGAGGCCTGCATCCACAAGTTTTCGGCCCAGTCCGGAGCTTCGACGTTCGGGTGAGGTGCAGATGGTGACCAGTTCGCATTGGTCCACGCATGGCAGAAAGATTGAGAATCCCGCCAGATCACTTTCAAGAAATGCGGCTTGGCCAAAAGCGCCTTGTCCCGAAATCATGTCGCGGATCGATTTGGCGGACCAGGCATCTTCAAAACACTGACGGTGCAGATCGGCCAGCTGAGAGAGCTGATCGTCTGAAAGCGCGCTCAGTTCAGAGAAGCGGAGATTTTGCAGGAATGGCATCCGGCGCTCTCACATAAAGCGGGCTTGGCTCGCGAAGGACGTTTTTCGCGGCCGTTGATGCCCATAGCGGAACGCCCGCTGCTTTTGCTTCGGCGCGTTCAACCTCGACACCCGGCAGAATACCCGACAGCGTCTCAGCTGCCTCAAAGTTTGCAACAATTTTAGCGCCGCCCTCAACGAAGGACTGAACGTCATACGCGCTGAGCTCAATCGGGTCTGATAAACCTTCATCATTGAAGTGCTGAGCCCAGAAGGTCAGGTCCGGTGGACGGATTTTAGCAGGCAACAAAACGAGCGTGTTGGTTTTTGGCGGTTTGCCCAGCAAGGCTTCAAGGCTTGAAACGCCAATGGCTTTCACATTGTTGGAAAGTGCCAGCCCGCGCGCAAAGGCAACACCTATGCGTATGCCAGTGAAACTTCCTGGTCCCACACATACCGAAACTGAAGAAAGCTCCATCAGGTTCACGCCTGAGGCTTTTGCGGTTTCCTCCACAATTCCTGGCAGGAACTGATCATGGCCCCGGCGCATCGCAGTTTCCTGTTCTGCAACGATCTCGCCATCCTTCAGAATGGCAACGCCGCAAAACGGGCCAGCTGTATGAATACCGAGACTGATCATTGCATCAGAGAATCTGGCACGCATCCTCAAAGGAGAGGCGCGGCAGGCGAGGGAAGAGCTTTTCGTCTACGCCATATCCAAGATTGCAGATGAAATTGGCCGTCCAGTTTTCCGTCTCTGGGTTGGAAAGGAAAAATTCCTTATCAACGCCGGGGCGATCAAAACCAGACATGGGGCCGCAATCAAGGCCATGTGCGCGGGCGGCGATCATGAAGTAAGCGCCCTGCAAGCTTCCATTCCGGAAGGCCGTTTCAGCGCGGTTCTGCGGATTTTTGAAAACATCCTTTGCGTCTTCCTTATGCGGGAAGAGTTCGGTCAGCTTCTCAGGAAAATCCAGATCATTTGCAATGATCACTGTCCATGGCGCTTTTTCTGTCTTTTCGCGATTGCCTTCAGCCATATGCGGCAGAAGGCGCGCTTTAGCTTCCGGCGAGCGAACAAAGACAAATCGCGCCGGACTTGTGTTCATGCTCGTCGGACCGAATTTCATCAGCTCATACGTGTCGCGGATCAGCGTTTCAGGAACGTCTTTTTCCTGCCAATTGCCATGCGTGCGGGCATCCGTGAAAATCTGATCACGGCTTTCCTTGGAGATGATCTCGGTCATGTAGGTCTCGTCGTTGATTGGATGGGATCAGAGCGCAGCTTCTACGGCGCTGACTTCCGGCACATAATGGCGCAGCATGTTCTCAATGCCCTGTTTCAGGGTCATTGTGGAGGATGGGCAGCCGGCACAGGCGCCGCGCATATGGAGCGAAACCACACCGGTATCCGGGTCGTAGCGGTCGAAAATAATGTCGCCGCCATCCTGAGCCACCGCAGGGCGCACACGCGTTTCGATAAGCTCTTTAATCTCGGCCACGATTTCAGCCGCATCACCCTCATAGGTGATATCGCTCGTGTCAGCAGATGCGTCTGCACCTTCATCCAGCACAGGCAGGCCCGAAGTGTAATGGTCCATAATGGCTGCCAGCGTCATGGTTTTGACGTGCTTCCAGTCTGCCTGCGCGTCTTTCGTCACGGAGACGAAGTCTGAGCCGAGGAAAACCCGTGCAACGCCCGCGACTTCAAACAGGCGCTTTGCCAGCGGCGAGACATCACCCTGTTCGGCATCGGAAAAATCGCGCGACCCTTCGCTCAGCACCGGCTGGCCTGGTAGGAATTTGAGGGTATCTGGGTTCGGCGTGGCTTCAGTTTGAATGAACATTCGGGGCTCCTTCGTTCCACACAAATGGAGGGCAAAGCCCGGCAAATCAACTCCTTCCGGCAAGCCCGGAGACAATTGTCCGCTGTTCGGCCTCGAGAATCTCAGTCAGCTCGGCAAGCGAGAGGCTGATATCGTCCAGCATATAGGCCAGAGCCATCAAATCATTGCCCCCGAATGAGAATTGCCCCGGCGCGGGGTTTGAAACCAGAAGCGGGGATAATCGATAGGCCTCATCAAGACGATATTCGAGCTCTGCAATAGCTTCAGACCGTTCAGACTGACCCGTTTCGTGGGTGTCACCTGCTTTTAGGAGCGCACCAATGACGTAAAGCTGACCATGAACTTTGTAGAAAACGTCAGTTCGCGTGGCATCGAACAGACGTCTGTCTTCAGCCCTGATTATCGCTCTCAGATCTGAATGGCTCTTCTCGACAAGCGCGGCATAGAGCCGGGTCTCATCTGCAAGTAATTCAGACGCAGTGCGCTGAGTGAGAACGCCGCGCGCGATCAGACCGTCATGCCGGCGCAGCGCCTGTGTGGCAGCAAATAGCTGATCGTCTGCGCCCTCTGAAATGGCTTGTCCGATGAGGGAGGCCGCAAGCCTTAAATCCTGATCTGCCTGGCCGCGCGTGCTTGCAAGCCCGGCGCGCAAAGCAATGAATTGAGACAGGGTGTCCGCCATTCCCCGCTGAAAGGCGGGCATGGCCGTCAGCCGCGATTGCGGATGCCAGTCTGCCAGCCCAAAGGACCATCTGTTCTGTTCGGTTTCCAGAATATCGATAGCGGCGCCGATACGGGTGTCTGCCCAAACGGTCGAGGAAATGGTGTCTGGAATAGCATCTGGAATATTGTGGGATCGAATGATGAGCGCAGGATATATGGCGAGGCAGGCGATTATGAAAATCGCGGCGAGTTTGCCTTTCCATCCAGAGCGTTTGTTACGCATTTTGCGCCTGTGCCTTCCAGAGAGGTGGATTACAGGCGCACTCCTGCCGCAAATTCGCTGCGATAAGGTGTTGCCCGTCACCTTTCACCGCACTGTGCGCGCCATGAAAGGTGCGGGCAATACCGCAACTGTAATTTGTAGGAAGCCTACAGGGGCTGATCAGTTCTGAAGCTGAACAGGCGCTTCGAATGTCACTTGCTCGGTCTCATCGTCATGGAAGATGTCCAGCGTGATGGTGACAGACGAGCCTTCAACGGTCTCGTCGGACACGCGGAACATCATCACATGATGACCAAGAGGTTGAAAGTCCATGCTGCCACCTGCTGGCAGATCAACGCTCTGGACCTGACGCATGCGCATCATACCGTCAGACATTGCATGCGTGTGCAATTCTGCGGTCTCTGAACCATCAGTGCTGACGCCTACGATGGAAGCATCACTGTCGATGTGGGACGTGATGGTGAAATAGGCTGCCGTATTCGGACGACCATTTTGCGGCGGGCGGACGAAGGCACCTGTCACCTCAAACGCTGCACCTGGAGTGACCGTTGCGTCACTTGCCGTGTCCGTCGGTTCTGATGAAGGACCACCGCAGGCCACGAGGCCGAGTGTAAGTGAAGCAAGTAAAATTGAACGCAACATGCCGTTCTCCAATCTGGGTGATAAACTCAGTCATCACCTAAGAGCTTTCAGCCCTTTTTCCAAAAGCCCATAATGTCGCGGACGTCAGAAATGACAGGCGCAGCAATGGCGCGTGCGCGCTCTCCGCCTTTTTCCAGTACCGCATCAATTGCGGCCGGATCTGCCAGCCATTCATTGAAGCGATTAGTGATCGGGGCGAGGCTTTCGACCACCAGTTCAGACAAAGCTGGCTTGAAGGCCCCGAAGCCCTGACCGCCATATTCGTTCAGAACGTCCTGATCTTCGCAGCCATTCAGAGCAGCATAAATGCCCACCAGATTGCGGGCTTCCGGGCGGTCGCTCAGCTCATTCATGCTTGCTGGCAGCGGTTCCGGGTCCGTCTTCGCCTTTTTAATCTTACGCGCCATCGTGTCTGCATCATCGGTAAGATTGATGCGAGACAGGTCTGACGGATCAGACTTGGACATTTTCTTGGTGCCGTCTTTGAGGCTCATAATGCGCGCGCCCGGACCTTTGATCAGAGGTTCCGGCTGCGGGAAGAAGCCCGGCGCATCATATTCGCGGTTAAACTTCTCTGCGATGTCACGAGACAGTTCCAGGTGCTGTTTCTGATCTTCGCCCACAGGGACGTGTGTTGCCTTGTAAACGAGAATATCAGCTGCCTGCAGAACCGGATAATCGAACAGGCCGACACTGGCGCGTTCTTTATCCTTGCCTGCTTTCTCCTTGAACTGGGTCATACGTTCGAGCCAGCCCATGCGGGCGACGCAGTTAAAATACCAGCAAAGTTCCATATGCGCAGGCGACGAGGACTGGGCAAAAATGATTGCCTTGTCCGGGTCGAGACCGGCTGCAAGAAATGCAGCTGCGATCTGACGGGTGTTTTCTTTCAGCGCGCCAGGTTCCTGCGGCATGGTGATGGCGTGAAGGTCCACCACGGAAAAAATGCAGTCATGGCTGTCCTGAAGCAAAACAAATTTGCGCAACGCCCCGAGATAGTTTCCGAGGTGAAGATTGCCTGTCGGCTGAACGCCTGAAAAGACACGTTCCGGGCCGGTATAGGAGTTTGCTGTATCAGTCATGGCGCCCATCTACTCGACAGCGCGGCGTCGCACCAGTCCTTTTAGGTCAGAGAGTCTCACTGCACCGGTAATTAGCGCCGAAATTCCGTAAATCGCCATGCCAAAGGCGATGAATACCAGTGTGTCGAACAGTTTACTGTCGAAAATGTATTCTTCGATAAGCGGGCGGACGTGAAGTACGGCGAGCAGGCCCGCTGCCATGAGGGCAGTTGCAATGCAGGTGCGGATGAGGCGGGAGACAAGTTTCGGGCCCGGAACATACCAGCCGCGTTTGATGAGGCCCGACATCAGCATGATGACATTCACCCAGGCGGCCGTACTTGTCGCAATGGCAAGGCCCGGAAACCCATGGGCTGAATTGGCTTTCAGCCAGAAGAACAAGCCTGCGCCCAGTATTGTGTTGATCGCAACGGACCAGAGCGCAAAGGCCATAGGCGTTTTAGTGTCTTCGTGTGCGAAATAGGCCGGCGCGAGCACTTTAATCATCACAAAGGCTGGAACGCCCCAGGCATAATGGACGAGCGCAAGGCCTGAATTGTTCGCATCGGTCGTCAGAAAGGCGCCGCGCGTAAAAATGCCTTCGATCAGGAAGGCGGGCGCGATGCCCAGCGCCGCAGCAGCGGGCAGGGTGAGAGCGAGCGCAAGGCCAATCCCTTCATCCATGGTTGCCCGGCTTGTGACCGGGTCTTCAGACCGTGCCGCCCGTGACAGGCGCGGAAGAATGGCAACGCCCACAGCAACGCCAACCAGACCCAGCGGAAGCTGGTAAAGCCGGTCTGCATAATAAAGCCAGGTCTTTGCGCCGACCTCAAAACTCGCCAGCGACTGGGAGACGATAATATTGATCTGCGTGCCGCTGGCGGCAATCGTACCCGGTACGGCAAGGGCCATGACGCGGCGCACGCCCGGTGTGATACGCGGCATGCCGAGCAAAGACAGGCGCACATTCTGGCGACGGACGCCCCAATAGAGGAGCGCGGCCTGTAAGACGCCTGCAATGAGTGTGGCGATGGCAGCGGCCTGCGCGGTCGTGACGGGTGACACGCTCACAAAGGCCGCGGTGATCAGACAGATATTCAGAAGGGTCGGCGCAAAGGCGGACAGAAAAAACCGGCCCGCGGAGTTCAGAACACCGGATAACAGCGCCGCAATCGACATACAGGTCAGATACGGCATGGTGATACGGGTCAGAAGGATGGCCAGATCGAAATTTTCCGGATCGTCCGCCTGACCGCCATGAACCAGTAGTAAAAGCCATGGCATGGCGAATTGCGCGATCAGGGTCAGCCCGGCTGTCAGCGCGAACAGCACGCGCATGGTTTCTTCGGCAATCTTTGCAGCCGCTTCCGGGCCGTCAGCTTCTAAAGTCCGCGAATAGGAGGGCACAAAGGCTGAAGCGAAAGCGCCTTCGGCAAAGATACGGCGAAAAAGGTTTGGGAACATGAGCGCGGTCGTCCACGCATCACCAATTGGGCCTGCACCAATGCGTGCAGCCAGAAGAACATCACGGGTAAAGCCCAGAACCCGGCTCACCAGTGTCAGGCTCGACTGAACGAGCGTGTTACGAACCAGACTCACCTATTTCCCCCAAAACAGCCGATCGGATCAGAAACTGTCTGCCGATTTTGCCTGTGCAAGCTTTTGTGCAGGTGTACGCGGCGCATCCTGCGTATTGGCGCTGAGAATATCCAGAAGTGTTGAGGCAAGCCCGTCCATATCTTCCTGATTTTCCAGTTTTTTGCCTTCTACAGTCTGCACATAGAAAGTGTCATGAATACGTTCGCCATACGTCCCGGCATGGGCAGAATGAAGAACAATACCGCGGCTCGAAAGCGCGCGCGCGAGTTCGAACAACAGGGCAGGGCGTTCCTTGCCCGTGACTTCGATAATGGTTTGCTCGGCTGAGCCCTGATTGTCGAACACAACATCCGGGTCGACGACAAAGGCGGCCTCGCGGCGTGCGTTGAGCGATTTGCGCTCGCGAACCGATTCAACGCCGTTTTCGATGGCTGCTGCGACAGCATTTTTCAGGCGTAGAAGACGATTGTCTTCGCCGCGTCCGAACATATGCCCGTCTTCATCCTGCAGAACGAAGATATCCAGAACGCCCCCGCTTTTGCCAGTATAGATCTGGGCCGCAGCGATGTGGGCCTCCTCATTTACGAGGGCGCCGACAATGTCAGAGAAGAGCGCTGTCCGATCCCAGGTCGCGACGAGCAGCTCAACGCTTTCTGTTTCCGGGCGCAGATTGCATTCGACAATCGTCTGGATTGGAGAGTGGGTTAAAAGGTCGTGATGCCAGTTCAGTTCATCATCGGACTGGCTCGTCCAATAGCCAGATTCCATCTGCGCCAGCAGTTTTGGCAGCTCGCCCTTGCGCGATACCAGAGATTGACGTGCACTTTCGGCGCGGGAATTGAGCTGGCTTGCGACGAGAGACTCTTTGACCTCTTCTTTAGAGAGGACTGCCGCTGTCAGTTCATATAGCTCCTTCAGGAGCTGACCTTTCCAGCCATTCCAGATGTCAGGCCCCACAGCGGTGATGTCTGCAACGGTCAGAATGAGCAGAAGCTTCAGGCGCTCCAGCGTTTGAACCCGCTCTGCGAATTGCGTGATGGTCCGAGGGTCTGAGATATCCCGCTTCTGGGCGCAGTCGCTCATCTCAAGGTGATTTCGAACCAGCCAGCCAATCAGCGTGCATTCGTCTTCATCAAGGCCGAGACGCGAAGAGGCCGCAATAGCCGTTTTCTCGCCTTCGACCTGCTGGTCGCCAAGGCCCTTACCTGTGTCATGCAGAAGCATGGCCAGATAAAGCGCACGTTTGTGTTCTAGCGTCGGGAAGAGTTCTGTTCCCAGCGGGAAGAAGTCTGTTCCGCCGCGTTCAATCTCAGCAATCGCATCCACAGCGCGCAGCGTATGCTCATCCACAGTGAAGTGGTGATACATATTGAACTGTGTCTGGGCGACGATTTCACCAAATTCCGGCACCATTTCCCCAAGCAGGCCCGCTTCATTCATCAGGCGCATAATGGGGCCCGGGTCTGAGGTGTTGATCAGCAGATCGATAAAGAGTGCGCGGGCTTCAGGGTCGGTTTGCTCGGTTTCTCCAAATTCATTCAGAGACCGCGTGACGGCCGAAAGAGCGCGAGGGTGAATGTCGACATTATTGTCTTCAGCCAGTTTGAACAGGCGCAGCATTTCCACGGGCTGGTTCTGGAAGAACTGATCGTCTTCAATCGTGATCCGGCCTGAATCCATCGCAAAGCCCGGCGTTTCGATCTGCGGACCGGAATTGAATGGCAGGAAGTGCAGGAAGTTCGGCTTGGCTTTTTGCTGGTCGGCTTCAAGGCGCGCGCAGAGAATTCGGGTGAGTGCGCCCACGGCTTTGGCTTCACGGAAATAGCGCTTCATGAAGCGTTCAACGCCGAGCCGCGAACCTTTATCCTCAAAGCCCATACGCGATGCGATTTCCGGCTGCAGGTCAAAGCTCAGGCGTTCCTCAGGGCGACCTGTCAGATAATGGATGTGACAGCGCACACTCCACAGAAAACGGCCAGCATTGCGGAAGGTCGCGGCCTCGTCTTCGGTGAAGACTTCGCGTTGCGCCAGAATGTCTTCCAGCGTGACGCCGCCATATGCGTGGCGCACCAGCCAGAACAGGGTTTGCAGATCGCGCAGACCGCCTTTGCCCTCTTTGACGTTCGGTTCAACCACATAACGGCTGTCGCCTTGTTTCTTATGGCGTTTGTCACGTTCTTCGAGTTTAGCTGCAATGAATTGCGCGCCGCGACCTTTGACCAGTTCTTCCCGGTAACGGGCCGTCAGCATGTCAGCAATGCTGTCATCGCCGCAGATGAAGCGGGCGTCCAGAAGCGCGGTTTCGGTGTTCAGATCTTCTTTTGCAAGGCGCATGCACTCATCAACGGTGCGGAAGGCGTGGCCGACTTTCAGCCCCATATCCCACATCATATAGAGCATGTATTCGATCACGCTCTCAGCCCATGGGGTTTGCTTGTAATTGCGCAGGAATAACAGGTCGATATCAGAAGATGGCGCCAGAACGTTCCGGCCATAGCCGCCCACCGCAAGTACGGCGAGTTTCTCGCCTTCTGTGCGGTTGCTATCGCCATAAACGATATTGGCCGTGAAATCGAAAAGTGCCTTGATAACCTCGTTCTGAACCGCTGCGAGCAAGCGCGCTGTGTCCAGACCATCGGCGCCCGCTTCCAGGCGTTCTTTGGCGATCATGCGACCTCTGAAAAGCGCACCATGAAGCAGGTCCATAGCGCGGCTGCGCAGAGCTTTATCCTGTGGCTGATGGTCGAGTGCCGCAGCTTCAAGCTGAACTTTCAGCTTCCGCGATTCAATAACGGATTCAATCTGCCAGGGGCGCGGACCGCCGCCAAAGGGTTGTTTCTCGTTTTCAATCTCGGATTCACTGAGCGGATAAGGCATCTGGTTCATGTACCGTAACTTAGGTGGCTGAGGCCACACCTTTATGTATCCGAATGCCTTAGAAGTCCTTTCAGATGGTAAAGCGCATCAAGGGCTTCTTTCGGGCTCATCTCGTCTGGCTCAATCGATTTGAGCGCCGTCATGGCTTCATTATCTACTGGACCAACACTGTCTGCTGTCGGTGGTTCAGGCGCGCCATCTTCAGCAAAACTGAATAGCGGCATGTCATCTGAGGGCACATTGCTGGTCTGGCTGGTTTCCAGCTGATCCAGCACCTGTTTTGCGCGCATGACGGCGAGCTTTGGAAGTCCTGCGAGGCGTGCGACCTGCACACCATAGGATTTATCTGCCGGACCTTCTTTGACTTCATGCAGAAAGATGAGGTCGCCTTTCCACTCGCGGGCCTTCAAAGAGAGGTTGCCCGCAAAAGGCAGGCGCCCGGCCAGATGGGTCAGCTCATGATAATGGGTTGCGAACAAGCCACGGCAGCGAATGGTGTCGTGGAGATATTCTACGCAGGACCATGCAATGGCGAGGCCGTCATAGGTGGATGTGCCACAGCCGACTTCATCCAGAATAACGAGGGCGCGGTCTGTTGCCTGATTCAGAATGCTCGCGGTTTCCAGCATTTCCACCATGAAGGTCGATTTGCCTTTGGCGAGGTCATCAGATGCGCCCACACGAGAGAAGACGCGGTCGACAATGCCGATCTGCATTTGCCGGGCCGGGATGAACCATCCGGCTTGAGCCAGCACGACCAATAGCGCGGTCTGGCGCAGGAAGGTCGACTTACCAGCCATGTTCGGACCGGTAATGATCTGCAATCTGGTGCCTTCATTGGCATCCGCGCCAAGGGAGACAGAGTTGCTGACAAAGCCATTGCCGGTTTTGCGTAGTGCCCCTTCGACAACCGGATGGCGGCCATCGACAATATTGAGGCGCTTATCGTCGAAGATTTCAGGGCGGATAGCTGAAAACTCTGATGCCCATTCTGCGCCGGCACAGGAAACATCCAGCTGGGCAAGCGCTTCGGCGCAGGCGCGAAGACTATCGGAATGTTCCAGAACCGCCTGAGACAGTTCTGCGAACATTTTCATTTCAAGCGCTTTGGCATCTGTCGTGGCGCTATCAATTTCGCGGGCTATATCGGCTAGTTCTTCAGTGGAATAGCGGGTTGCATTCGCAAGACCCTGACGGCGATGGAACATATTAGCCTGTTCCAGACCCTCAAACGCGTCGACATGTTTTGCGGGCACCTCAAGGAAGTATCCGAGCATGGCATTGAAGCGAATGCGAATCGCGGTGATGCCGGTTTCGCTCTGATATTTTGCCTCAAGTCCTGCAATGATCTTCTTGCTGTCATCGCGCAGCGTTCTCAGCCGGTCGAGATTTTCGTCGGCCCCGGGACGAATAAATCCGCCATCGCCCATCATGGCAGGTGGGTCATCCACCAGCTTCTGGGCGATGAGATTGCGCAGGTCCGCAAGGCCGTTTGCTAGGCTTGTCTGAATGGTCGAAAGGGCGCGATCAATGATCTCCGCCTGCCCCGGGCCCGCTTCTTCCAGCAAAGATGCGATCTCTTTTGCTGTTTCAAGCGCTGTCCGCACGGATTTGATATCGACCGGTGTTGCGCGGGCAAGCCGGAGACGTGACCGGGCGCGATCCAGATCGGGTAAACCGCGCAAAGCCTGACGCACATCAGCGCACAGGTCGAACTGATCGATGAAATACTGAATGCCGTCGAGGCGGGCATTAATGACGGCCGGGTCCGTTAAGGGGCGGGCAAGCTGTTCGGCGAGCAGGCGCGCGCCGCCGGCTGACAGGGTTCGGTCAATTGTGTGAAGGAGCGATCCTTTGCGCTGGCCGGTCTGTTTGCGGTCAATTTCAAGCGCATTTCGAGTCGTCTCATCCAGCATGAGATGTACGTCGCTGGATGCGCGTGACGGATAATCGAGTTCCGGTGGAAGGCCCGCCTGTGTCAGCTCGATATAACTGAGCAGAAGTCCGGCGGCAGACAGCTCTGAATCTTCGAACTGGCCAAGGCCTTCAATGGAGGAAAGATGAAATGCGGTTTGCAGAAACTCTTTGCCGCCTTTCGGGCTTGCGGCGCGGGTTTCAAACGGCGTGATATTGAAATTGGAGGCCTGAAGCCCCTCACGGAACGGTGTGTTCTGTATGAGCGCATCACCCAGAATGATCTCGCTCGGATGATATCCCGAAAGCCGCGCGCTGAGGTCAGCCGCATGCGTCATCATGAGGATGAACTGGCCCGTTGAAATATCTGCAAGCGCCACGCCGCAGGTTTCGCCGTCTTCATCTGCGCAGACCGCAGCCAGGAAATTGCCCGAACGGGCTTCCAGCATTGTGTCTTCAGTGAGCGTGCCCGGCGTGACGATGCGGACAATTTCTCGGTTTACGACGGCTTTTGAGCCGCGCTTTTTGGCCTCAGCCGGAGTTTCGGTCTGCTCGCAAATGGCAACGCGATGACCGGCGCGGATCAGGCGCGCCAGATAGGGTTCTGAAGAATGGTGCGGCACGCCCGCCATGGGAATGGCGTCACCTTTGTGCTGGCTGCGTTTGGTCAGTGTGATGTCCAGCACTTCAGCCGCAATTTCAGCGTCTTCGAAGAACAGCTCATAGAAATCACCCATCCTGAAAAACAGGAGTGTGTCCGGGTTACGGGACTTGATTTCGAGGTATTGCGCCATGAACGGCGTGACGGTTTGGGACATAGTGTCAGGTCACATGAGAAAATTCGGTGTTCAAGTCAAAAAAACTTCGTCCGCATAGCGGTTATCGACCTTCGGGGAGTTGTTCACTTTAGGACAGGGTTCTACACAGGATTCAATAAGTAAGTGCGGAGCAGGGAACGCCAGCATATGAGTAGTCAACGTCCATCTTTCACTGATGAGGAAGCGCTTGCGTTTCACAAGTACCCGACACCGGGTAAGCTTTCTGTCATCGCGACCAAGCCAATGGCAACCCAGAGGGATCTTTCTCTCGCCTATTCACCGGGCGTTGCGGTGCCTGTTCTGGCCATCGCTGAGGATGAAGACCTCGCATATGACTACACCTCCAAAGGCAATATGGTTGCGGTAATCTCTAACGGTACCGCGATTCTGGGTCTTGGTGACCTCGGCCCGATGGCGTCCAAGCCGGTGATGGAAGGTAAGTCTGTCCTCTTCAAACGCTTTGCTGATGTGGATTCGATCGACGTGGAAGTGACCACGAAAGAAATCGAAGAGTTCATCACAACCGTGCGCAATATCGGCCCGACTTTCGGTGGCATCAATCTGGAGGATATCAAATCTCCGGAATGCTTCATCATTGAGAGCCGCCTTCGCGAAGAACTCGACATTCCTGTTTTTCACGATGACCAACACGGTACGGCGATTATCGCTGCTGCCGGCCTTCTGAATGCGTGTAAGATTACGGGCCGTGAACTGTCTGACGTGAAAGTCGCTGTGTCAGGCGCGGGCGCTGCGGGTCTTTCCTGTGCGGGCCTGATCCGTCACCTTGGTGTGAAGCCTGAAAACATCCTGATGTGTGACCGCGAAGGCGTGATCTATAAGGGTCGTGAGACCGGTATGGATCAGTTCAAATCCGGTTTTGCTGTCGAAACGGATAAGCGCACTCTGGCTGAAGCCATGGAAGGCGCAGACTGTTTCCTCGGTCTGTCCGTTAAGGGCGCTGTGAACAAGGAAATGATCAAGTCCATGGCGGCGAACCCGATCATTTTCGCGATGGCGAATCCTGATCCGGAAATCCGCCCGGAAGAAATTCATGAAGTGCGCGGCGATGCGATCGTTGCGACGGGCCGTTCTGACTATCCAAACCAGGTCAATAACGTCCTTGGTTTCCCATACATCTTCCGCGGCGCACTGGATGTGCGCGCGCGTACGATCAATGAGGAAATGAAAGTTGCCTGTGCGCGTGCGCTGGCTCAGCTGGCGCGTGAAGACGTGCCGGACGAAGTTGCAGCCGCTTATCACGGTGCGCGCCCGACTTTCGGCCCGGATTACATTATCCCGGTTCCGTTTGACCCGCGTCTCATTTCTTACGTCCCACCATTCGTAGCGCAGGCTGCAATGGATACCGGCGTTGCGCGTAAATCCATCGAAGACATGGATGCCTATAAGGAAGAGCTGGCGCGTCGTCTCGACCCGTCTGCAAGCTTCCTTCAGCGCGTTCAGGGCGCTGTCCGTGTGGAAGAGCCGAAGCGTATCGTATTTGCTGAGGGTGAAGAACCAGCAGTTATCCGTGCGGCCTTCAGCTTTGAGAGCCAGGAGCTTGGCAAGGCTATTCTGATCGGTCGTGAAGAGCGCGTGCGCCGTACGATGAAACAAGTTGGCGTCCCTGAAGACGCGCTCGAAATCGTCAACGCATCGCTTTCAGACCGCAATCCGGACTATTTCGACTATCTGTATGAGCGCCTGAAGCGCAAAGGTTATCTGCAGCGCGACGTACAGCGTCTCGTGAATAATGACCGTAACGTATTCGGTTCGTGCATGGTCGCACTGGGCGATGCAGACGGCATGGTGACGGGTGTGACCCGAAGCTATGAATCCGCGCTTTCTGATGTGCGTTTGGTGATCGACCCGGTCGAAAACGAGCCGGTTATGGGTATGTCCGTTGTCATCAGCAAGGGCCAGACGCTCTTCATCGCTGATACCAACATCACCGAGCTGCCAAATGCTCAGCAATTGGCTGATATCGCGGTCGAAGCGGCTCATGCAGCACGCCGTCTGGGCGCAACACCTCGCGTCGCCTTCCTGTCTTACTCCACATTCGGCAGCCCACTGGGCGAGCGTGCAGAGAAAGTCCGTGAGGCGGTTTCAATTCTGGATGCGCGCGGCGATGTCGACTTTGAGTATGAAGGTGAAATGCAGGCTGGCGTGGCACTGAACCCGCTCGCCAAACGTGCTTACCCATTCTCACGTCTGACGGGCCCTGCGAACGTTCTGGTCATGCCAGCTATTCATGCGGCGTCTATCTCTACATCTCTGATGGGCAGTATTGGTGGCGCGACCGTTCTTGGTCCGATGCTGATGGGTCTTCAGGAATCCATCCAGATCTGTTCACTGGGTGCGACAGTGTCTGACATTGTGAACCTGGCGACCATCGCGGCTTACGACGTGAACGAGCCAGACGCTCACGACTCTTTCAAAGACGGCCAGGCGTAAGCCCGGCCGCTTTAAGCGCCTGAATTAGCGGGCCTGTTCCGGAACTGGTTTTCCTGAACGGGCCTGTCTCAGCCATTCAAGGCCTGCCAGTACAACGGGCACCAGTCCGATCCAGAAGGTGACGACGAACACTGTGTAAAATCCGTCCGTTTCAATCAGCTCGCCCAAAGGTGCACGGCCCAGAGAGCCGATCAGCATTGTGAGCGAGGCAAGCAGTGCGTACTGAACGGCGGCATATTTCGGATTTACGATGGATGTCAGATAGGCCACCGAGGCCACACTGGCAAAGCCTACCGCAAGGTTTTCACCGGCAATTGCGCCCATCAGATTGGTGAGGCCCTGTGAGTTTTCGAGACCGAAAAGCGGCGGAATGCCTTCTAACAATACATCCAGCCGAGTGAAGCTGAGAAAGGCGGTCATGCCCTGCCCGCCTGCGCTGGCGACCACTTCTCCGCTTTCAGCGATGAAGCGTCCGGCTGCAAGATCGGCAAAGAGAAGGTTTGTAGCGGCCGCGATGAGCGCCCCCAGAATAAGACATGGCATGCGCCCCAGCCAGATGAGGGCAACAGCGCCCAGCCCGGACCCGGCAATCGTCATAATGACGCCAAAGGTTTTGGACGCGAGCGCAATCTCATCATTGGTACGGGTCAGCGCACCGAAGTTCTCACCCAGATAAAACGGATAAGCGAAAGCGCCCCAGACAAGGTCAGCGAACCGATAGGTCAGAACCAGTGCCAGAACCAGAAGGAAGCCCCAGCCAAGGCGTTGGGTCAGATCCATCAATGGCACCACGATGGATGAGAAAATGGAGTCAGAGGCCTTAGCCGCGACGGGTTTGATTTTGTTTCTCTGATTGATGAGTGCCGCGACAATGGCGGGCACCAGAACCGTCAGGAAGACAATGGTCGGGCCATTCTCGCGAAGGAAGCTGAAGCCGTTCGGGCGGGAAGGGACAATAGCAGCGATTGCGTCTTCCGTGCTCACCGGTTGGAAGGTGAAGGACTGATACATGAAATTCAGAATGAAATAGATGCCGACCGCCCATGAGAGACCCACGGCGATTACCGCGGCATGGCGGAATGGAGGTTCTACGCCAGACTGGCGCGCCATTTCGGCGACCGAGGTTTCCAGTCTTTTAGGCGGAATTGGCGCGACGAAGGACCCAATTGTCGCGATGAGCATGCCCACGGCCAGCAGCATATAAGTGTAATTCCACCCAATACGCGCCGCCAGCACCAGCGCCAGTGCACCGGTGAGAAGCCCAGCAAGTCGATAGCCGAATTGATAAAGCGCTGACATCAGATCGAGGTCTTCATCTGTCTCGGCGACTTCAATCCGCCAGGCGTCCAGCACAATGTCATGTGTCGCAGAGGCGAGCGCAATCAGCAGCGCCGCGCCAGCAACAAGAGCCAGTGAACCGGCTGGGTTGGTCAGCGCGAGCGCGACCAGAAGAACGGCAATCAAAATCTGGCAGATGAGCAGCCATGACCGGCGAGCGCCCAGTTTTGACGGGATAATCTCTGTCGGCTTCTGGAAGGCGGGCGACCAGATGAATTTGAAGCTGTAGGCCAGAATGATGAAGGACAGGACGCCTATTTCGCGCGGGTTCACCCCGGCTTCGGTCAGCCATGCATTCAGCGATCCAATCACCGCGCCATAAGGAATACCTGCGGCGAAAGACAAGAGCAGCATGGCGGCCATGCGGCGGTCTTTCAGGGCTTTAAAGGCGCGGATAAATCGTGGAGCTTCTTTTTCCTGCTCAGTCGTCTCGGTCATGAATGCGCTTTCTGCCTGGTCGTCCAGCGTTCGACAATGGAGCGCAGTGTGTGAGCGTCAAGCGGCTTGGCCGCCACAGCATCTGCGCCAGCTGCACGCGCAGCTTTCTCCACATCTGGATTGATTTCGGCAGAAATCGCAATGATTGGCATGGTATTTTTTGCAGTCGGAAGGGCTCTGATCTGACGCATTGCCTCAAAACCGTCCATGACGGGCATGCGCAAATCCATCAGTACGATGGAAAATTCCGACATTTGAACGGCTTCCAGCGCCTCTGCACCGGTTGCGGCGGTGGCGCAGGAATAGCCGGCCTTTTCCAGAATACGCGTCGCGAGCAAGGCATTGACCGCATTGTCGTCTGCGATGAGGACCCGTCCGACACTGCTCGCGTGATCTGGTTCAAGCTCGTCATTGGCGACGTTTGTTTGTGAACCGGACAGGCTCAAACGTTCCAGAAGCGAACTTTCGCGAACAGGGCGCATGAGATAGCCGGAACACCCCTGACCGCGCAGGTTTTCAATGTGATCGCGATCTTCCGGACGAATAAGCGCGAGTACGGGCGCAGATTCTGTAAGTCGCTTGATCTCACTTGGTGGAAGCTGGGCATCAACCAGCCAGACATCCACTTCACCTGCGCCTATAAGGGCCGTGTGACCGGCCTTCTGCGCCATGGCTGCGAGGGAGAGCTGCAATGGCGGCGACATGCCCGCAAGGCCAATACGCAAATGTTTGTCTGTTCTGGTTTTCGCTGTTTTCGGGAAGGCGACAGCTTCGGCGGGAAGTGTCACACGAAAACGCGCACCCATGCCCGGCGCGCTGAAAATTGTAACCGTGCCATCCATAGCGTCGACAAGGCGCTTCACAATGCTGAGGCCAAGGCCCACGCCACCATCTATGCCGCGATGACCGGCTTCGGCCTGTTCAAATGCATCAAACAGGCGAGATTGTGCGTCCTCTGAAAGGCCAGCACCAGAATCGATAATATCGATCTGCAATTCACTGGTGTTTTCGTTGAAGGCCATATCGATCAGCACACCGCCATCTTCTGTGAATTTGATGGCGTTTCCGACGATATTGAAAAGGATCTGACGGACCCGGCCATCATCCAGAGCAAGCCGGGGTGGCAGGGAGGTGGACGTCCGGATGCAGATATCGAGACCTTTTTCATGGGCGCGGGGACTTAGAAGTTCTGCGACATCCTGTGCGAGGCTTCGAATGTCTGTTTCGGAGACCTCCAGCTCGACACCGGTCGCATCCATGCGGGCATAGTCCAGCACATTGTTCAAAAGGTCGAGCAGGCGTGCACCAGAGCGGCGAATGGCGGAAACATAATCTGCCTGCGCGGGAGTGAGTTCGGTTTCGGCAAGCAATGATGCCATGCCGAGAATTCCGTTAAGCGGCGTACGGATTTCATGGCTGACAGAGGCCAGAAACCTCTGTTCGATTGGTTGAGCTTCGCCCTTATTCATCTCGCGCGCTATCCCGGTTTTTCACTATCCCGGCCGGCAGCATGTCATAAGGTGATTAACAGAGTTATGACCCGGCCATTGCAAAGGCAGGGACGACCGGGTCTCGCCAGCGATAGGTGAGCGCTTCGGCAAGGTGTTGTCTTGAAATACGGTCGGCCTGATCAAGGTCGGCGATTGTCCGGGCGAGCTTCAGGACGCGGTGATAGGCCCGTGCGGACAGGGAAAATTGTGTGGCGGCATCGTTCATAAGTTTACGACCATCTGAATCCAGCGCGCAGGCCTTTTCGATCTGTTCGGATGAGAGGTCGGCATTCACATTGCGCGTGCCATTAATGCCCGCTTCTGCAAATCGGGCCGCTTGCCGTTGGCGGGCCGCTTTTACGCGGGCTGCGACTTCTTTTGTGCCCTCAGCGGGTGGTGGAAGGGAAAGATCTGCAACCGTGACAGGCGGGACATCGCAGAAAAGATCAATCCGGTCGAGAAAAGGCCCGGACAGTCGCCCTTGATAATCCTGCATACAGCGAGGCTTCTTCCGGCAATTGGCTTCTGCTGCACCACCGCCGCATCGACAAGGGTTCATCGCGGCGATCAGCTGAAAGCGCGCAGGATATCGCACATGTCGATTGGCGCGTGAGATGACCGCTTCGCCGGTTTCCAGAGGTTGTCGCAAGGCTTCAAGAACCTGAGAATTGAATTCCGGCAACTCATCAAGAAACAGAACGCCGTGATGGGCGAGGGACACTTCACCAGGTCGTGCTCGCGCGCCGCCGCCCACGAGTGCGGCCATGGACGCTGAATGGTGCGGTGCCCGATAAGGTCGTCGCCGTGAAAGTTCACCGCGTTCCAGAAGTCCAGCGACAGATTGTATCTGGCTCACCTCCAGAAGTTCTGCGGGTGAAAGGTCGGGAAGCAGGCCTGTCAGCCGTGTGGCCAGCATAGATTTGCCAGAGCCGGGCGGGCCGCTGAAGACAAGATTGTGCCCTCCGGCCGCTGCAATTTCGAGTGCGCGCTTTGCGCCTTCCTGGCCTTTGACGTCTTTGAGATCGGGCGCGGGTGGTAGTGCTTTTGCTGAACCGGCTTCCGGAGGCGTAAGCACAAGACGGCCGGCGGCATGATTGATGAAGGTCATCAGGCTTTTTATGGCTATGACATGCCCGCCGCCCCAGGCCGCTTCGGGACCAGAGCTTTCTGGACAAATGAGCGAAAGTTCAAGCGCCTCGGCCCCAATTGCCGCAGGCAGCGCGCCATATGTGGGTTGCAAATGCCCATCCAGAGACAATTCTCCGATCGCTGCCATATTGTGGAGCGCGTCTTCAGGAATTGCATTGATCGAAGCCAGCAATGCCAGCGCAATTGCGAGATCGTAATGGCTGCCTTCCTTGGGGAGATCGGCTGGCGCCAGATTTACAATGATGCGCTTTGGAGGAAGGGCCAGCCCTATCGAGGCGAATGCTGCGCGAACACGTTCCCGGCTTTCGGCAACCGTTTTGTCCGGCAGACCGACAATAGAAAAGTGCGGCTGCCCTCCAAGTAATTGGACTTGTACATCAACTGGTCTTGCATCAATACCATCAAACGCAAAGGTTGTAATTCTGCTGACCATTGTCCCATCCAATTGCCTCTTATCCACAAACAGAACAATACAAGAACATTAAGTGCAGGCAAGATAAAAATTCGCGCTGAAATTGATTAGCGGACCAAATCTCCACTGAGCTGTTTTTATTAGCAATTTCAGCGCAAGCAAATTCTATGCAAATTATATAGATGTAGAAAAAAAATAATGAAAACAACGTATATTAGAAATATCGAAAGTTCTAAATATTAACAAATGGTCGACGTGTGCACGATGTATGATGAGATTCGCCTGATGAAATTAAAGCTTTAAACACGTTCATTTGGGAGAATTTACCTGATACAGACTAAAAAACATCAGATCAAATAATATCTGGGAGAGGGCTGATGTATGCGAATTATAGACGATATATTCGAAGTATAAGTGGAGCATCGGCGGTCGAATTCGCCCTGATTGCGCCAGTATTTCTATTCTTGATTGCTGCCGTGGTCGGGTATGGACTTATGTTCCTGACAGCAATCAGTCTCCAGCAATTGGGAGCTGACGTCACCCGCGCTACAATTGGCGGCGCAACACAGGGCGAAAAAGCAAATCTCGCTGACGGACTGCTGACCTCGGCAACAAACGAGTATGTTCTGATCGACAATACCAGAGTGCAGGTCGATGTTGACTATGACCTCGGCAATGAAATGACCGTCGTACATTTACAGTATGACATCACCGGTCATCCGATTGAAATTTTCCGAGGCATTCTGCCCATGCCGGAAAATACCTTCCATGTGCGCCAGACGATTTCGGAGCACGCTCTTTGAGTCCGTATCGTCGGTTCCTTAGTGATACTCGCGGTGCGTCTATTGTTCTGTTCGCATTGGCGATTGGAGTGATTGCGTTGATCGTCGCGATTGTCGCGAATCTGGGTCTGGTTTATCTCGACAAACGAAAGTTTCAGGGCGCCGCCGATATTGCTGCTATTCAGCTGGCACAGGCCGAACACCCCAATATGTCAGCCCTGCGCCTGCACCTGGAAGAGCAAGGTTTGAATTTGCAGGACGCAAACCTGATCCTGCAGCGCGGCCGATATCACTATGATGCAGACATTGCACCAGAAGCCCGGTTCACAGAGGACAGTTCAGACTGGAATGCTGTTCGCGTGGATGTGCGCTTCCCGATTGAGGAGCGCGTTATGGCGTCTGCGCTCAGGAATGATAATTTTCTGAGTGTCCATGCAGTTGCCGCCCAACGTCAGACAGCTGCGATCTATCTCGGGTCACGGTTATTGCGCCTGGAAGGCGGGCTTTCCGGCGCGCTTTTGAATGCGTTGCTGGGCTATGAGGGCCGGATATCGGTGATGGATTATAATCAGCTCGTCGATATTGATATCGATCTGCTGACAATGATTGAAGCGCTGGAAACGAGCCTGGATGTAGACGGCTTGTCCTATAACGATGTGCTGAGCACCGAGATTACACTCGGCCAGCTCGTTGCGGCGCTTGATGTGTCCGGCGACCCTGATCAGCGTGTGGTTGGGCTTCGCCTTCCGAACGCCTTTGCGCGCCGTACCCTGAGGCTGGCAGATGTTATCCGGCTGGGACGTGCCGGAAATCAGACGATTGAAACCGGGCGCCCGGAAGGCAGTTTTGGCGCAAGCGCGGGTGAATTATTGTTTGCGGCGGCGGCCCTTGCAAACGGAGACCGACAGATCGAGCTGGATCTGGCTGTGGCCGACGGGCTTGTGGGGCTTGAGCTGGATATTGGCGACCCTGAAAAATTCATGCAGTGGAATTATTCGTCCAATAGCCGGACGACAGCGCAAACCGCACAAACTGATCTGGGAATTACGCTATTGGATGGCAGCGAGTTTCTGAACACTGAAGTTTCACTTCAACTGGCTCAGGCCAGCGCGCGCATGGAGGATGTGGTGTGCGATGCGGCGCGGAACGTTCAGGCGGTCCATGTAGAGGTTGAAACGTCACCTGCCGAGCTGGTTCTGCGTACGCCAATTTTAAGAACATTGCGGGTCGATTTGTCTTCGGGCAGCACAGCAATGCTGGAATTCACACCCGAACAGATCACCAATGGTGAGACGCAGACCGTGAATAGCGGACTGGGCGTCAATCTGAACGGCGTGCCCTTGCTTTATCGCCCTCTGACAGCGTTTGTCTCAGAGCTACTCGAAGAGTTGGGGCTGTTTGTGGGTGAGGCTGACGTCCGGGTTACAGACGCCAGCTGCACGCGGGCTTATCTAGTCGACTGAAGTCTGCGCTCTGCGGCATCCCAGAATAGCTGCGCTGCATCCACGCCGGTAAAGCGCTTCATTTCCTGAACGCCCGTTGGTGAGGTTACGTTGATTTCGGTCAGCTTGTCGCCAATCACATCAATTCCAACCAGCACCAGGCCGCGCTCTTTCAGGGCCGGGCCAATGCGGCGACAAATTTCCAGATCAGTTTCAGTCAGATCAACCGGGTGGGCTGTACCGCCGACATGAAGATTGGATCGGGCCTCGCCCTCTTTCGGTACGCGGTTGATTGCGCCAGCCGGTTCGCCGTCAATCAGAATGACCCGCTTATCGCCTTTGGAGACATCTGGCAGGAAGGCCTGAATGATGAAAGGCTCGCGATTACGTTCCAGAAACATCTCAAGAAGGGAGCCATAATTGGAATCCTTCTTGCTCACTTTGAACACGCCTGCACCGCCATTGCCGTAAAGCGGCTTCATGATCACATCGCCATGGCGTTCCCGGAAGGCGTCGATTTCGACCGGGTCACGCGTGATAAGGGTTTCCGGCAGCAGGCCAGGAAAGAGAATAGGAAACAGCTTTTCTGGAGACGATCTTACCCATTCCGGGTCGTTCAGGACCAGCGTTGTACCTTTGAGAAGTTCCAGAAGGTGCGCGGCCGTGATGTAGGACATATCAAAAGGCGGGTCCTGACGCATCAGCACCACATCAATATCGTCCTGTAGATCAAGGCGGACTTCGGGGCCAAAAACACCCGGTTCGCCTGGAACGCGCTGAACGGTTACGGGGCGAGCGCGCGCATAAAGACGCCCATCAAGGCAGGAAAGATGCTTCGGCTCATAAACCCAAAGCTGACCTCCACGCGCCTGAGCAGCTTCTGCCAGTGCGAAGGTTGTGTCCGCATTGATGTCCACCGTTTCCAACGGGTCCATCTGGATAGCAATTCTCAGGCTCATAGTGCGTCTCTCCGTATTGAGACCACACATATTCATTCCGGGCCCATTTCGCCAGTCATGAAACGAAAGCCTCGCTCAATAGTGAGATAAGCCCTGCTACCAGAGCGCAGGACGCATCAGCATCAGCCAGACGATTGTAAGTACGGGAAGAAATGCCCGGCTAGCTAGCCGGGCCACCTACGAGTTCATTATTCGGTGCATAGGCATTGCCGCCATTTGCCGCTTCATTCCGGCGTTGCTCTGCAGTGGCACGCGCATCAACGTCACGAATTTGAACGAAAGAGACCACTTCATTCACGCCGCGTACGACGCTGGCATGTTCTGCAATGCGCTGAAGTTCTTCAGATGAACGCGCAATGCCCATCAGATAGACCGTGCCATCATATGTCTCGATATTGACGTTTACGCTCTTAACCGACTGGTCGGTGAGCAGGCGCGAACGGACGCGCGCGGTAATCCATTCATCGTTAAGGTTCTGACGGACACCGCCAGCGTCACGAATTTGGATTTCATTGGCGACATCGTCCACGAGAACTGACTCCCAGGCGATACGCTCTGCTTCCAGACGATCTTCCATAGTGGCGACGCGGCCAGACAAGAGAACGATCCGGCCTGAAACCTCAACATCGACTTCATTGTAACGGACAGGGCCGTTGGCGAGCAGTCGCGCTTTGATTTCATTGGACATATTGGCGTCGTCCAGGCTTTCGCCGATTGAGCGGTCCTGAACGGCTGCAACGCCGACAGCGCCAGCTGCGCCGACAACACCTGCAACACAGGAGGTAAGAGGCACAATAGCCCCAATGAGCAGTAGAGCGCGGACTGACATGGAAAACTCCGTCGTGATACCGAAACAGATTATACCCTGTCTCTTAACCATGAGTTAGGGGAAAATCGGGTCGCCACGCGTCATGAATGTGGCAAAACCTTAATCCCGGAAGCACAATGAAGAGATCATAGCGCCGGTCTGAATTGTAATATTGGCCGCTTCCGCGCGCGAGATAGAGATCAGCGGCCCGTCCGATACGTTGCCAGCTGGAAGCGGGCACGGCCTCTGCGCCAAGTTCAAATGTTTTTCGCTTTTTGACCTCGACAATGACGATGAGATCACCCTTTCGGCAGACAAGATCCAGTTCTCCACTGGGAAGCTTTTCGCGTCGGCCAAGTGTGCGATAACCCTTCAGAAAGAGGATGAATTCCGCATAATGCTCTGCGAAACGCCCGGCCGCTTCGGCCTTCTGTCGGGCGCCGCGCGGCATTAGTCGGCTTTATCTTTCTGGGCGTTTTGCAGCTCTACAGCGCGGGCATAGAGGTCGCGTTTTGACAGCGAAAACTCTTTAGCGGCCGCATTGGCCGCGCCTTTCGCGCCGAGCGATTCCAGACGATCAAGCAGATAGCCATCAATATCGGCCTCACCCGCTGTGCCAGCCTCGTCACCTGTAAGTGAAACCATCAGAACGATTTCGCCCTTCAGCTTGTCACTTGAATTGAGCTCTTCCAGAAATGCGCCGGCTTCAGAATGCACAATCGTTTCGAACATTTTGGTGAGCTCTCGCGCCATAACGAGTTCGGTCTCTGCGCCAAAGACCTCTATAATGGCCGAAACGGTGTCAGCCAGACGATTGCCGGTCTCATAGAAGATGAGTGTGGTTTTTTGGCCAGCGAAGGATTTCAGCCGGTCGAGGCGCTGGCCGGTTTTGACCGGTAAAAAGCCCGCAAAGGTGAAAGTATCGGTGGGCAGGCCGCCCGCACTCAACGCTGCGGTAAGCGCTGATGGGCCGGGCAGTGGCACTACTTTATGGCCTTCATCGCGAACGTCGCGGACCAGTTTAAAGCCCGGGTCAGAAATCAATGGCGTTCCGGCATCTGAAACCAGAGCGATTGATTTACCTTCTTCCAGCAGGCTGATGATCTGTGGCCGCATCTGCGCCCCATTATGGTCATGGTAGGTCCGTAGAGAGGTTGTAATGCCATAGGCATCGAGCAGGCGACGGGTCTGACGCGTGTCTTCTGCATAAATCACATCAACACCGGCGAGTGTGTCCAATGCACGTAAAGTTACATCGCGGAGATTGCCAATCGGTGTTGCCACCACATACAAAGCCGAGGACAAATCGACAGGGCGAATGAGTTGTGTCACAGGTTTGACCTCGTTAGCGTTCATAAAGCATACGGTCCGACAAGTCGGGGGACCTTGGAGAATATGACGATGAAACTGGAACTAGCTTTACGGCAGTTTTCCGCAGTGCCAAGCCTGGTACTGGCAGGTTTTCTGGTAACAGCCTGCGCAACTGCGCCGGCGCGTCCGCCAGCACCTATTTCTACGGGACAGCCGCGCACGGATCCAGTCCCAATGCCTGACCCAACTGAAGAACCGGTTGAAGAGCTCCCTGAAGAGGTGGATCCAGACGAAGAACTGGCCGAGCTTCTGCATGTGACGCCTGACTTCATGGAAGGCCGGGACGTTCATCGCGTCGCTGTTCTCCTGCCATTTTCTCATTCGAATGCCGCTGTGCGTCATCAGGCTTCCGGCCTTCTGGCCGCTGTTGAAATGGCTCTATTTGATCAGGGCGCTAATAACATTCTGATCCTTCCAAAAGATACGGCGGGCGATGCGCGCCAGACCGCATCTGTGACATCAGAAGCCATTCGCGAGGGTGCCGACGTTATTATTGGCCCGCTGTTCGCGACGAGTGTTCAGTCGGCTGCGGAAACTGCGCGTCAGGAAGACATTCCCGTGATCGCGTTTTCTAATGACCGCTCCGTTGCAGGTGGCGGCGCTTATCTGATGAGTTTCCCACCGGAAGAAGAAGTTGCGCGTATCGTCGATTATGCGCTGGCGCAGAATATCAGCTATTTCGCCTTTATGGGTCCATCTTCTACCTATGCGCGCCGCGTGGAAACAGCGCTTCGCTTTGAGGCGGCACGCCGCGGTGGCCAGGTTGTCGGCTCTGAATTCTATGCACCAGACAAAGACAATCAGGCACCGGTTGATGAGGCGCAACGTCTGGCGAACCGTGTCACGGCTACGCTGAACCGCGGTATTGAACGTGTTGCGATCATGATCCCTGATGATGGTGTTCAGCTTCGCGCCGTTGCACCGCTTCTGCCATATTATGGCGTGAACCTTCGCCAGCTTCAGTATATCGGCACATCTGTCTGGGATGATGAAGAAATCTGGCGTGAACCGGTTCTGGAAAATGCGGTCTTTGCGATGGCTGATCCGGAAGACACTGCGTATTTCGCGTCTGCTTATCAGTCTGCATATGGGTCATCGCCTGCCTCGCTGGCCAGCCTTGGCTATGATGCGGCCGCGCTTGCAATGTCATTCGTTCGCGATGGTGAAGTGACGCGCGAAGAGCTGGAAGAATATGACGGCTTTCATGGCATGAATGGCCTCTTCCGTTTCCGTGATGATGGCACGGTCGAGCGTGGTCTTGCCATTATGGCGATTTCGCCAAGCGGACCGGTGCTGGTGGAAGATGCACCGTCGTCTTTCGTTGTTGGCGGCAGCTAACCCAGTCTAAGGGGTGAGTTCGACCGATATATAGTCGGCCAGCAACCAACCTTCTTCAGTAAGTTTCAGGCGGCCATCTTCTTCCAGAAGGTGGCCGCTTTCTTTCAGGCTGGTGAGCTTCACGTCATTGAGCGGTTCGCCAAACAGGCGCTCTAGCTTTGCGCGCTCGACACCCATTTTGGACCGTAGCCCTAAAATAAGAGCTTCTTCAGCTGCCTCTCGGCCTGACAGGGTGAAACTGTCGGCCCAGCCCGTACCCGTGCTTTCTACGGCTTCGATATAATCGCTGACTTTTCGCGCGGCCTGTGTGGTGGTGCGTCCTGCGTCCAGATTAATCTTGCCCTCTGCGCCGGGGCCAATGCCCAGCCACTCCCCGCTCTGCCAATAGGTCAGATTATGTCGGGACCAGAACGCTTCACTGCGCGCATGGTTTGAAACCTCATAGGCGGGCAGGCCCGCATCAGCACATTGGCTGAGTGTTTCTGTATAAAGGTCAGCCTGCGCTTCATCATCGAGCGGTATGAAGCGCTCGCGTTCTACCTGTTTGGCAAAGGCGGTCTTCTCTTTAATGGTCAGCTCGTACAGCGAGATATGCGGTGCGCCTGTGCCGAGCGCCTCTGAAAGCTCGCCTTTCCAGTCTTCAATCGACTGACCGGGCCGTGCATAGATCATGTCGATTGTGGTATTCGGGAAAACCGAAAGCGCCGCTTCTATCGCCGTTAGCGCCTGAGCGCGCGTGTGATTGCGTCCCAGAAACTTTAAAGCCTCATCGTTCAGAGCCTGCACGCCAAGCGAGAGCCGGTTAATGCCCGCGGCTTTCCATGCGTTAAGCGCGCCGGGGGTTACGTCTTCTGGATTGGTTTCGAGGGTGATCTCAATTGGCACTTTGCTGGGCCAGAGCGTTTCACAAAGCTCGATCACATCCTTCAGAAAGTCTGGTCGGCAGAGCGATGGCGTGCCGCCACCAAAATAGAGCGATGTCAGCTTTCTGTTCGGTGTACACTTTGCATGCGCTTTTAGATCTGAAAGAATGGCCGCTTCCAGCGCTGACGTATCCCGGGATTTGGCGGCATACACATTGAAGTCGCAATAAGGGCAGACCCGCGCGCAGAATGGCCAGTGTATATAGACCCCAAAAAGCTGATCCGGCGCGGGCAGCGGCATATTAAATGCCTTCAAGCATGGTTTTGAGTTTTACGAACGCATCTGCGCGGTGGCTCATGGCATGCTTTTTATCCGGGTCCATTTCGCCAAAGGTGATGGTTTCGCCATCAGCGACGAAAATCGGGTCATAGACAAAGCCCTGATCGCCGCGCGCAGGGAATTCGAGATGGCCTCGCACCTCGCCTTCAAAGATTTCTGTATGGCCATCTGGCCAGCCAATGGCGAGCGCACAAACGAATCGCGCAGAATAATCGTCTGTATTTTTGGTCTTCAATTCGTCTTCGACACGTTTCATGGCGTTTTCAAAGCTGCGCGGTTCACCGGCCCAGCGCGCCGAATAAATGCCCGGCTGACCATTCAGAGCGAACACTTCAAGGCCTGAATCATCAGACAAAGCAGGCTTGCCAGTGGTTCGGGCAGCGGCCAGGGCCTTCAGAGCGGCGTTGCCGGCGAAGGTTTTTTCGGTTTCTTCCGGTTCTTCCAGATCAAGCTCGATTGCAGACGTCACGGTGAAGCCCAGAGGTTCGAATAACGCCTTCAATTCTTTGACTTTTCCCTTGTTGTGCGTCGCGGCGATCAGCGGGCCTGGAGATAGCGTTCTGGTCATATAATGGGGCCTCTCTGGAAAAGATTTTCCGTTTTTCGATAATTTTTTTCTTGACGTTTTTCGATAAATACATATTGATAAAGGGCAAGACGGAACGAGCTAATTCCTCCCGACATAATGTCAAAGCTCTCATCCGGGACTTGAGTAACATAGAAGGAAAGACACAGAAATTATGAGTAAGTTCAAGAACTCAATCACCGACACTGCTATCGGTCTGGTATATTTTGGTATACCCATGATAGTGATGTCTGGGTTCGTCACCGCAATTTCGCCCTTGAGCGTATAGTCGTGGCGGTTTAGGCAGGGTGTTCTGCGAAAAGCAGTACACCCTGATGCCGGTTGAGTTGGAGCTGACCCGAGTATGCTGTTGAAGGCTTTAGGAAAAGGATCAATAGCTTCAGCGCTTTATGTGCTGATGACTGCGATTACAATTCTTGGCTGGATTGTGTTTGGCATTTGCGTAGCGATCCTCGTCATTACCATGGCGATCGATCTGTCTGGTGGTCAGCTGCAATGGGATCTTCTGGAAGGTAATCTTTCCGTCGACACCCCAACTTACCTTATTGGTTTCGGTAGTCTGTTCGTGATTTTCATCGGGTTCATCCTGATGGCCGGACAGCTGAAAACCATTCTGAAAACCCTGATTGATGGCGACCCGTTCGTACCAGAGAATGCGCGACGCCTCACCCGATTGGCCCTCATCGTTGGTGGAATGGAAATTTTCCGCCATATCCTTGGATTCGCTGCACATGCTTTCCAGGTGAATACTTCGATGAATTTCTCAATTAACCTCGCCGCATGGGTCGCCGTGATAACACTTATGGTGCTAAGTCAGGTATTTGCTGAAGGCACGCGCTTGCGCGAAGAAGAAAAAATGACGATCTGATAAAAAATGCCGATTCGAGTAACCCTAGATCGCGTCCTTCTGGATCGCCGCATGTCACTGACAGAGCTCAGTGATCGGGTCGGTGTGACTCTTGCGAACCTGTCCATCCTTAAAACAGGTAAGGCAAAAGCCGTTCGTTTCTCTACGCTTGAAGCGCTTTGCCGTGAGCTGGACTGCCAGCCTGCGGATTTGCTCGCCTTTGATGATGATGGTGAGGACTCGGTTTCCGAAGCGGCCGAGTAAAACCACGCCCGGAATCTGTCCGGACACAATTTTCTGCTAAAATCTGCTCTGAACTTTGCCATTGCCATAAGGCATGCGCATGGCTACGGGAACGCGCATGGAAAAACTCGTCATTCTCACAACTGGTGGCACGCTCGATAAGGACCATGACACCTTTACCGAGAGCCTCGTCCTCGGCGCGGAAAACATCACCAATGTTCCGGAGCTTCTGCGTATTGCTCGCACGAAGTATCCGCGCGTGCAGCCGATTATGAGCCTGGATAGCCTCGATATGACGGATGAACACCGCGAACAGATCCTGGGTGCAGTGAAAATCGTGCCGGAACGCTGTGTCGTCATCACGCATGGGACAGGCACGATGGAAGTGACCGCGCGCTATCTGGACGGCAAAACCGGCGACAAGACAGTAATCCTGACGGGCGCACTTCGTCCGTTTGCTATCGGTAAGTCAGATGCGGGCTTTAATGTGGGCGGCGCAGTTATTGCGGCCCAGACCCTGCCGGCTGGCGTTTATGCCGTCATGAATGGCCGGGTGTTCAACGCGACCGATGTGCACAAGGATGTGCAGACCGGCCGGTTTGATATTTGATCGGGTTAGCTGGATTAAGCGCCAATCGCAGCGCGCTGCGCTTCAAACAATTCATTGCAGCCCTTTTGAGCGAGGCTCATCAGCGCGGCGAATTCATCTGGCGTGAAGCTGCGCTCTTCGCCCGTGCCTTGAATCTCAATGATATTGCCGTCTGACGTCATGACGAAGTTCGCATCGACTTCGCCTTCAGAATCTTCCGGATAATCAAGGTCCAGAACCGGCACGTCTTTGTAAACGCCGCAGGAAATCGCCGCCGCCTGTGCGGTGAGCGGAGATTTTTCGATCACGCCTTCTTTGACGAGATAATTGCATGCCAGTGCCAGCGCGACATAGCCGCCCGTAATAGAGGCTGTGCGCGTGCCACCATCGGCCTGAATGACATCGCAGTCAATCGTGATCTGGTTTTCACCGAGGGCTTTCAGGTCCGTGATCGCGCGCAGAGAGCGGCCAATCAGACGCTGAATTTCCTGCGTACGGCCAGATTGCTTGCCAGCAGCAGCTTCGCGGCGGCCGCGTGTATGTGTTGCGCGCGGCAGCATGCCGTATTCGCCTGTGACCCAGCCTTCGCCTTTGCCCTTCATCCAGCCTGGAACTTTGCTTTCCCAGCTCGCCGTGCACAGCACATGCGTATTGCCGAATTTGATCAGACATGACCCTTCCGCATAGGCGTTTACGCCTGTTTCAATAGAAATGGTGCGAAGCTGGTCGGCCTGCCGTCCGGATGGGCGCATAAAGAAATCTCCAATTCAAAATCGCTGCTGGTCTAAACTTGCTTGCCTGCTTCGTCCATCATGCATGCATGAAAGACTTGTATTTTCGGCAAATGGTCACAAATCTGGGAACGCCTGAGTTTAAAAACGTTCGGACCTTTCAGATATGACCTCGCTGCAAGAGCTCGATCGTAGATCGCGAGACATTTTCAGGGCGATTGTTGAAGCCTATCTCGAAACGGGTGAGCCGGTGGGTTCGCGCACGATTTCGAAACGAGGCGTCGACCTTTCGCCAGCATCTATCCGTAATGTGATGGCGGATCTGGTGACGCTTGGCCTTTTGGATGCGCCCCATATCAGTGCGGGTCGCCAGCCAAGTCAGGCGGGCCTGCGTTTTTTCGTGGATAGTCTTCTGGAAGTCGGTGAGGTCACGGATGATGACCGTGACCAGATCGACTCGCGTCTGGCCGCTGCCGGGCGGGACATTAAAGATATTCTCTCAGAAGCCTCTGAAGTGCTGTCTGGCCTGACAGGGGGGGCGAGCCTTGTCGCATCGCCTAAGAATGATGACCCGATCCGCCAGGTGGAATTCATTCCTCTGGGGCCGGACCGTGCACTCTGTATTCTGGTGGCCGATAGCGGCAATGTTGAGAACCGCATTATTGATTTTGGCCCGGACATCGGCCCGACGACTTTGATGGAAGCCAGCAATTATCTGACAGCGCGTATGCGTGGGCAGAGACTATCTGAAGCGCGGGCCGTCATTGAGCAGGAATTGAGTGAAAAGCGCGCGCAATTGGATGCCGCTGCGGCTAATCTCATCCGGCTGGGTGTGGTGGAATGGACCGGTGAAGAACCCGAGCGCGGGCGGTCTTTAATCGTGCGTGGACGTGCAAATCTTCTGGAATCGGCCAGCGCAAAGCATGATCTGGACCGTATCGGGCATCTGTTTGATGAACTTGAGCGGAAAAAAAGCATGCTCGAAGTGCTTGATTCTACACGGGATGCAGCCGGTGCGCGCATTTTTATCGGGTCTGAGAACTCTCTCTTCTCACTTTCGGGTTCCAGCCTGATCGTATCTTCCTATATGAACAGCGACCGAAAGATTGTGGGTGCGCTGGGCGTGATCGGACCAACGAGTTTGAATTATGCCCGCGTAATTCCCATGGTGAACTACACAGCCAAAGTGGTAGGCCAGATTATTGATGGCCGCCAGAAACGGGACGGATAAGTATGAGTGACGCGAAAGAGCCACAGGACGAAGTTGATCTGAGCGAAGCAGCGCAGGACATGGCTGAGGCGATGGAAGCGGCTGCGAACGAGATGGATAACAAGGCCGCCGAAGACGAAATGTCTCTTGAGCAGCGTTTCCAGATGCTCGCAGAAGAGAACGCAAACCTGAAAGATCAGGTTTTGCGCGCCCATGCCGAAATGGATAATATCCGCAAGCGTGCAGACCGTCAGGTCGCTGAAACGCGGGTATATGCGGTTGAGAAGTTTGCAGGCGATCTTCTGCCGGTTTCTGACAACTTCGCCCGCGCGCTGGATGCGCTGCCAGAGAGCGAACGTGAAGGCCTGTCTGATGCGGGTAAAAACCTGCTGGTCGGCGTTGAAGCGATCCAGAAAGAACTCCACGCGGCGCTCGCGCGTCATGGTGTGACGGCAATTCATGCTGAACCGGGCTCTGATTTCGATCCGAACCTTCATCAGGCTGTGAGCCAGATCCCGTCTGAACATCCATCTGGCAAGGTCGCTGCGACCTTCCAGACCGGTTGGAAGATTGGTAATCGCACGCTCCGCGCCGCTATGGTGGCGGTCAGCGCGGGTTAAACGTCTGCCCGTATAAAACGACCACAAAATCAGCACCCTCGTATCAACGAGGGTGTTTTTTTATGGAAGACTCGCGCGCCGGGGAAAACTCCGCCAAGCTATGATGGCACGGGAGAGGGCACGCATGGAAATTCTGACAATCATTCCACCTATTGCGGCGATTGTAGTCGCCATTGTCTGGCGCAATGTTTATGCGGCGCTTCTGGTCGCGCTTTTCCTGTCTGAGACACTGATTGCGAGCTTCAATCCGGGGCTTGGCCTTTTGGGCGTAATCGACCGGAATGTGGCTGTCTTTGAAAGCGCCTATAATACGCAGATCCTGATTTTCTGCCTGATGATCGGTTCGTTGATTGCCTTCATGCGGGATTCTGGCGGCGTCTCCGCCATGGCGCACATGCTGATCCGTTCAGGCATTGCGGGCAGTCGGCGCAAAGCAGAGCTGGCTGTTGCGGCGACTGGAACGGTCGTTTTCATTGAGACGAATGTGAGCCTTCTCTCATCGGGTGTTCTTGGCCGCCCGCTCTATGACAGCCATGGCCTCTCACGTGAGCGTTTGGCGTATATCATCGACTCCACCTCTGCGCCGGTGAGCGTGCTGATCTTGTTAAATGGATGGGGTGCCTATGCGCTGAGCCTTGTGGCCGATTATGGTTTTGACCAGCCGCTGAATGTGGTGCTCGGTTCAATTCCGTGGAATTTCTACGCTATTCTCACGCTGTTCGGCGTTTATTTCACGGCGATCTCCGGAAAAGTATTTGGCCCGCTGAAAACCGCAGATGAGAAAGTCAGCGGCGTTACGGAAGCCGGGCCAGAGCCAACAAAAGCCATTTATATGTGGCTGCCGCTGGTGGTGATGGTTGCGGGGGCTTTGTCCTTCATGGCCTGGACAGGCAATGGCAGCATTACCGATGGCGATGGCGCGAAATCCATTCTCTGGGCAATCGCTCTCGCCATTGTCGTTGCGGGTGGCCTGTTATTCTTCAACAAGGTTTATACCGGCCAGCAATTGCAGGAAAAAGCCTTTGAGGGCATTGGCGAAATGGTGCCAATGGTCACCGTGCTTCTGATGTCGATTGCGCTTGGCGGTTCGCTAAAGGCGCTGGGAACGGGGGATTATATTGCCTCGATTGCGGCGGGTTCTATTCCAGCCTTTACCGTGCCGGTGATTATGTTCATCGCTGCGGCACTCACCAGTTTTATGACCGGAACCAGCTGGGGCACATATGGCATTCTGGTGCCTATCGCTATGCCGCTGGCAAGTGCGCTCGGTGTGCCGCCATCTCTGGCGTTGGCGGCTGTTCTGGGTGGCGGCGTATTTGGTGACCATAGCTCGCCAATCTCCGACACATCGCTCATTGCCAGCGTCGCATCGGGGTCTGAACATCTCTCACACGTGCGCACACAGCTGCCATACGCATTGGCCATGGGCGGTGTCGCATGCGTGCTTTATCTGATTGCAGGTCTTTTTGCCTCATAAGGATGGGTTACCAAAAGGTGTGTACTTGTCTTTTGGTTATATATGGGCATTTTCTCCTCATACTATTTGAAGGAGATGTGCGATGACCCGCATGCCAACCTATTACATTCCACATGGTGGCGGCCCGTGTTTCTTCATGGACACGCCTCCAGGAATCCCAACTGACACCTGGGACAGCATGGCTGAATTCCTGCGGAATTTGCCATCTGATCTGCCAGAACCGCCTAAGGCGATTGTCGTCATTTCAGCGCACTGGATGACCGATGTGCCAACAATGATCACGTCTGAAGCGCCTCCGCTTCTGTATGATTATTATGGTTTTCCGGAGCACACGTATAAGCTGACCTACCCGGCGCCGGGTGCGCCGAAGCTCGCCGAACGTGTGTCTGGTCTTCTGAATGAGGCTGGTTTTGAAACCGCAAGCGAGACGAAGCGCGGTCTCGATCATGGCGTCTTCATTCCGTTCAAAGTCATCTATCCGGACGCTGATATTCCGATCCTTCAGCTCTCCATGCTGAAAACGGAAGATGCCGCTGAACATATCCGCATGGGTGAGGCGCTGGCCCCACTTCGCGATGAGGGCATTCTGATTGTTGGGTCCGGGCTCAGCTATCACAATCTGCGCCATTTCTTCCATCAGCCTTTGGCGCATGACCAGACATCAAAAGCCTTTGATGACTGGCTGACAGACGCATCGACAGCAGATGTCGACCGTGAAGCGAAAATGTCGAAATGGCAGGCTGCGCCGGGCGCGCGAGCCTGTCATCCGACCTCTGAACATCTGCTTCCGGTATTCATTGCGGCGGGCGCTGCAAAGGGAGAAACCGGCAGCCAGGTCTTTTCAGACTGGGTTCTGGGGAAAGCCGTTTCCGGCTACCGGTTCGGGTAATTCTGAGCGGGCGCGAAAGCGCCCGTCTCTCTAAAAGTCGGGAAATTGCAGTTAATATTCAATTCGCTCGCTAAGCCGGGTAAAATGCAATTTCCGCATGCTCGAAGGCATCTGCCAAATGGATTTATAGGAACATCCCCGTCAGGAGACTGGTATGTTCGGCGCTATTTCAGGTCAGATTTCAAATGCTGTGCGCGGCATAAAAGACCGCACCGGCAAATGGAGCACCCGGAAAATGGTGCTGTTTTGCCTCCTGACCTGCGGTGCTTTCTGGGCGCTTTTGATCTTTATCGTGCTGAAGTTTTTCTAAGCTGCGTGAAATTGCCCGTGATCGCTTGATGCGGCAGTTTTTCTATCTTCTGCCCGTTTCCAGATCCGCTCATGAAATGTGTAGGCAATGGTTTGCACGGCAGGTTCGATCAGGCCGATAGCCAGCGCTGCATGCCAATTGCGCGTAAGGGCAAAGGCCACCGCGACTGCGACGGTTAAGTGCATCAGGCCATAAGTAACTGTTTTCAGCATTCCGAACTCCATCCGTGTCACAAGAGACAACGGATGTAAGATGGTTTAGTTGCGACTAAGTCTCAAATTTAAAATACAAATATCTGCTATAAAGCTTTTCTTAGGGTGAGGTTGATCCGTCCGCCCTGTTTCAGAAGCGAAGATGTGCCGGGATAGATGCGGTCTATGCCGTGATAGGCCAGCCGGTCTTCGCCTTTCAGCATCATCACATCGCCAGAACGCAGTTTAAACGACTGGGTTTTCCCGCCCCTTTTGGTCGTGCCCAACCGGAACAGCGCCGTATCGCCAAGAGAGATAGAAAGAACCGGCACGGAGAAATCCTGCTCATCGCGGTCCTGATGAAGGCCCATTTTTGCCTCCGGCCCGTAATAATTGCACAGGCACACATCGGGTTCGGGCTGGTCTGGCAAAAGTGAAGCCCAGACTTTGAGAATAGATTCTGGAATTTGAGGCCAGCTGGAACCAGTGACTGGGTGAGTTGGCTGATAGCGATACCCTTTGGCATCGCTCATCCAGCCAGCTTTTCCGAAATTGGTCATGCGAACAGACATGGATTTACCCGTACGCGGCATGGTTGGCGTATAAAGCGGCGCATCAGGAATCTGCGCGCGCACATCTTCCAGAACCGCCAATTGTTCGTCGACGGAGAGAAAATCGGGAAAAATTTCTGTGCCGTTTGGATTAATCTGCATCAAATTTTCCGGAGAATCGCGGGCTTTTCCCAGCTTATATGGCCCTTCAGCAGCCAAAATCACATTTTCGCGATAGCAAAATGCATTGATGCCTTGAGCCTTCCGATTCTTTACCCATATCTCGCCAGAAGCCTGAGGAGAAATGCTCCTCAAGTATCCATAGAGTCATCAGGCTAAGGTGCCGCTTGGCGGGCCGAAAAGACGGCTTGTTGGCGGCTAACCAGAGGATTGTAGAATGGGAAAAATTATTGGTATCGACCTTGGTACGACAAACTCTTGCGTCGCGGTTATGGACGGCAAGGATGCCAAGGTAATTGAAAACGCTGAAGGCGCACGCACCACGCCATCCGTGGTCGCGTTCTCTGAAGGTGGTGAACGGCTGATCGGCATGCCTGCACGGCGCCAGGCTGTTACGAACCCGGAACAGACCTTCTTTGCGATTAAGCGTCTGATCGGTCGTACATTCGACGACAAGACCGTACAAAAAGACAAAGCGCTCGTTCCTTACGAGATCACCAAAGGTCCAAGCGGCGACGCATGGATCAAAGGTCGCGACAAAGACTATTCTCCGCAGGAAGTGTCGTCTTTCATTCTGACGAAGATGAAAGAGACCGCTGAAGCGTATCTTGGCGAGAAAGTCACTCAGGCGGTTATCACCGTTCCTGCTTATTTTAACGACGCTCAGCGTCAGGCGACAAAAGACGCTGGTAAAATCGCCGGTCTTGAAGTTCTGCGCATCATTAACGAGCCGACAGCGGCTGCGCTGGCTTACGGCCTCGATAAAGCGTCCGAAAACAAAACCATCGCGGTTTATGACCTCGGCGGCGGTACGTTCGACGTATCCATCCTCGAGATTGGTGACGGCGTATTCGAAGTTCTCTCCACAAACGGTGATACATTCCTTGGTGGTGAAGACTTTGACATTCGTATCGTCGACTATCTGGCTGATGAGTTCAAAAAAGAGAACGGCATCGACCTGAAGACCGACAAAATGGCTCTTCAGCGTCTGAAAGACGAAGCTGAGAAAGCGAAAAAAGAGCTCTCTTCTGCGTCTCAGTATGAAGTGAACCTGCCATTCATCACGGCTGATGCGACCGGTCCTAAGCACCTCAACATCAAACTCTCCCGTGCGAAGTTTGAGAGCCTGGTTGAAGACCTCGTAAAGCGTACGATTGAGCCTTGTAAGAAAGCTCTGTCTGACGCTGGTAAATCTGCTGGCGAGATCGACGATGTCGTTCTGGTTGGTGGTATGACGCGTATGCCTGCTGTTCAGGAAGCCGTGAAGAAGTTCTTCGGCCGTGAGCCGCACAAAGGTGTGAACCCGGACGAAGTTGTTGCACTCGGTGCTGCTATTCAGGCCGGCGTTCTGCAGGGCGACGTTAAAGACGTTGTTCTTCTCGACGTCACGCCTCTGTCTCTCGGTATCGAAACGCTGGGTGGTGTCTTCACCCGTCTGATCGACCGTAACACGACTATCCCAACGAAGAAGTCTCAGGTCTTCTCTACAGCTGACGACAATCAGCCAGCTGTGACGATCCGCGTCTTCCAGGGTGAGCGTGAGATGGCTGCAGACAACAAAATCCTCGGCCAGTTCAACCTTGAAGGTATTCCACCAGCACCGCGCGGCATGCCACAGATTGAAGTGACTTTCGATATTGATGCGAACGGTATTGTTGCCGTGTCTGCAAAAGACAAAGCGACAAACAAAGAGCAGCGCATCACCATTCAGGCCAATGGCGGTCTGTCTGATGATGAAATCAACAATATGATGAAAGACGCTGAAGCGAACGCATCTGCAGACAAAGAGCGCCGTGAACTGGTTGAAGCGAAAAACAACGCTGAAGCTATGGTTCACTCAACCGAGAAGCAGCTCGCAGAGCATGGCGACAAGGTTGACGCATCTGTCAAAGGCGAAATCGAAGCTGCGATGGAAGACCTGAAAACGGCTGCTGAAAGTGAAAACCTGGAAGACATTCAGGCGAAAACTCAAGCGCTTATGCAAGCTAGCATGAAACTGGGTGAGGCGATTTATGCTTCCGCTCAGGACGAAGGCGAAGCTGCTGCAGCGTCTGATGCCGCAAAAGATGCTGCTGATGACGATGTGATTGATGCAGACTTTGAAGATGTCGGCGACGACAAACGCTCTGCGTAATCATTCGATCATCTGATCAGAAAAGGGCAGGCGACATGACCAGATTTCGATACATTCTTATGAGTGTTCCGGCTCTGGCCCTGTCGCTGGGCAGCCTTCCGGCGAGTGCGGCACGCGCACTGGATGCCGATGATGCTGCCCTTTGCTCGGCTGCGATGGATCTCGCACGGGATCGCGTGGCTGTTTCTTTTTCCGATCAGGCGAAATTTATCCGGGCCTCAGACTGGTTTACCGCGCGCGGCGTGGCGCTGAACGAGGCCTGGTTCACAGAACAACTCGAAATCTACACCGACGCGCTGACTGAAGCGCGCGACAATGGTGATCCGCAATTTGCCACCACTGTGAACGGGTGTGAGACCTATTTCAATACGAGCCGGACAGAGTAGCCGGCCATGTTCGCACTCCAGGGACTGACCAATGTCTGAGCGTAGTTACTACGATATCCTTGGCGTCGCCAAAGATGCCGACGAGAAAGCGATCAAGAGCGCCTATCGCAAGCTCGCAATGAAATTTCACCCGGACCGCAATCCGGACGATCCTGAAGCTGAAGCCAAGTTCAAAGAAGCGGGTGAGGCTTATTCCGTTCTCTCCGACCCGGACAAGCGCGCCGCTTATGACCGTTACGGCAAGGCTGCATTTGATGGGTCTGGTGGCGCTGGCGGAAATCCATTCGGTGCGGGCGCTGACCCATCGGATATTTTCGGTGATATTTTCTCTGAATTCTTCGGCGGGGCGCGAGGCGGTGGTCGTCAGGGTCCGGGCCGCGGCGCTGACCTGCGCTATGACCTCGATATTTCGCTGGAAGATGCGTTTTCCGGTCGCGATATGGAAATTACCCTTCCAACTCAGGAAGCTTGTGACCGCTGTGAGGGATCAGGTGCTGAGCCCGGGTCGCACCCTGAAACCTGCCCGACCTGTTCTGGTCGCGGGCGTGTGCGCGTACAGCAGGGTTTCTTCACTATGGAGCGTGGCTGCCCGAAATGTTCTGGCCGCGGCGAGGTGATTAAAGACCCGTGCCGCCAATGTGCGGGCCAGGGTCTCGTTCAAACTGAACGCACGCTCTCCATCAACATTCCGGCTGGTATTGAAAGCGGGCAACGCATTCGACTGTCTGGTGAAGGTAATCCGGGGCCTCAAGGGGCTATGCCGGGGGATCTTTATATTTTCGTTGAAGTGCTGGACCATGCGATTTTCGAACGCGACGGGCCGAACCTTTATTGCCGCGCACCTGTTCCAATGGTGAAAGCTGCGCTCGGCGGCGAAATTGAGATTCCAACCGTGGAAGGTGGGCGTTCGCGCATCACTATTCCGGACGGTGCGCAAACGGGTCGTCGTATGCGTCTGCGTGGTAAAGGCATGCCGTCACTTCGTGGTGGCCCGCGTGGTGATCTCTTTGTCGAGCTGTTCGTGGAGACCCCGCGCAATCTGACCTCGCGTCAGAAAGAGCTGCTTGAAGAATTCTGCGATTGCTCAGGCGAAGACTGCAATCCGGAAAGCAATGGCTTTATCGGCAAGGTCAAAAAGTTCTGGGATGATCTGACCGACGCTGACGAAGCGCGCTGATCCAGCCGGATAGAGACAATAAAAAACGCGGCTCTTCGGGGCCGCGTTTTTTGCTTTAATTGGCAACGGCCTTGATATCGAGCCCAGCTTTCTCAACGGCCTCATTCAGCCATTTTTCAAGCTCGCCATCTTCAAGCTGATATGGCGTCATCTCATCAGGATACTTCTTGATGTCGTTATTATAGTTCGTGCCGTCTTTCAGATACTTCTTCATCAGGCGGCGATTGCCCTGTTTGAAGTTATCCATATAGGCCTCGACATCTTTGCTCGCGGGCAAAAGAGGAGAGCCTTTCGGCAGAACCTCGTCACGCAAAATCGTGCGAAGTGTCTGGCGATGTTTTTTCCATGGCTCTTTATCGGCATATTGCTCGTTAAAGGCGCGTAGAACTTCCTGGCCCTGTGCGGAAAGAGACGGGTTCTGGCGCGGCGGAATTTTTACCTTTGTCGGGTCCATGCCCAGCCATTCTGCAAAGTCGAAGGAGACATCTGTCATGTCTTCGAAGGCGAGCACGGTCATGTTCTGGCGGCCAACCTGGCGGTTCCAGAAGTTCAGATGTTTGAAATAGTCGATGCCGACAATCTGATTGTTCAGATTGTAGAAGATCGAGCGGTGAGAGAGGTCGGAATTGCGAAGGCGCGTTGTGTAACCGCTAATGCATTGGCGGTCCTGACGGCGAACAATGGCCAGCACTTTGATTGTGTCGGTGTATTTCGACAGCAGTTTGATGATGCGCTCAACGCCCTCTTTTGGCAGGCGCAGAAGCCCTTCATAAGAGAAAAAGAGAGATGGCAGTTCGAAGGCTGCAATGTCTTCATCAATCTTCTTCTCAATGGCTGCGTAAACGTCCTCTTCGGTGGCGCTCTCCGGCAGACCGTAAGTCGACTTCATTGAGGAAATCCGGCTCGGCACACCGCCATAAGCCATCAGCGCGAGGTCGGAATTGCCGATCTTCGTGCCTTTAATCGTCGCAATGCCATGGTGCTTCATGAGCTTGCGATTGATATTGGTATAGTTCTGAATGCTCTTGGAGCCACACTTCTGATACCCGACGTGAATCAGAATTTGCGCCAGCTTCTTACCTGTCGCTTGCCCACCAGCTTTTCCAGCCATGTTTGGATATCCCCTAAATCCCTCTCAGATGCACCCACCCGTGCTCTGAAAAACGCTACGCTTAACGGCTCGGAACCTAGCAAGATTGGTTTTGCGCCGCAACACGCGGTCAGGCCAGATGCCCCGCGAAAATCATTCGATGATTTCAGGGCAAATCCTTGAGAAAACGCATCAGACCAAGGCATTTAGCGTGCTGGTTGAACTCCGAAATCAATCACCATCTGTCTTCAGCGATTTCAGAAGAATATCCTTCTCCGCATCAGAGATGTTAAGTTCTGGAATGGCACGCCCGACCCAGCCTGAAAGCTCACCGGGTTCCAGTTCAACTTTCACCTGCTCTTCGGGCAGGGGTTTTAAGTCATCATTATAACGGGTGTCTTCAGGAAGGTATTTTCGTAGAAGTCGCCTGTTGGCGCGCCGGAAGTTTTCCAGATAACCAGCCGCTGCAGATGCTGCCGGGCGCAGTCCATCGCCGTCTTTCGGAAGCAATTCTCTCAAAGCGTATTTGATGTCGACCGCATGGGCCGCCCAGAGTTTTTCGGCGCTAAAGGTCTCATTGAAGCTGCGCAGGACTTCCTGGCCATATGCGGGAAGCGAGGTGTTTTGGCGGGGCGGAAACTCTACCTCATCATGCGGAAGCCCCAGATACGTGGCATAGGTGTGCGCGACGTCTTCCAGATCCTCGAAAGCATAGACCGTCAGGTTTCGTCTGCGGACCTGTTTGGCCCAATGCTCAAGCGCTTCATAATAATCAATTCCGACGAACTGGCCGCGTTGGTCATGAAACAGATCATGGCCTGACAGGCGGGTATTCAGAAGCCGGGTTGTATAGCCACTTGTAGCCTGCCGGTCCTGACGACGAACAATCGCCAGCACTTGCAGGTTTTTGGTGAGGGTTTTCAGAAAACCTACCAGCCGCGCCACCTGATCTTCGGGCAGGCGGAGAAGCCCCTCATATGACAGGCAGATCGTTTCTGACTCGCAGGCATTGATCTCTGCAATGATGGACTCTTCGATCGCGCTATATACTTCTGCATCTGAAGCATCTGGCAGATCAAAGCGCTCACGCATCTGTCTGATCCGGCTTGGAAGACCGGCATACGCCATCAGGGCGGTATCAACCTTTTTGATTTTGGTGGACTGGAGCGTGGTAATGCCTTTGGCCTGCAGATAGGGCAGGTTGATTTTGCAGAATTCCTGAATGCTTTTGGAGCCGCATTTTTGATAACCGACATGCAGGATAATGCGTGAGACGCGTCTGACCTGAAGACCGGAAGCCGATTTTGCCAATACTCTACCCTCTGACCCTAGCTACGAATCTCTGCTCCCTGATGTATCACACTCATGTGTCCGCGCTATGGAGCTTTCTGAAACTTCACCATTGCAGGGGCCTTAAGGATTAGCCGATAAGACAATTGACGAGTTTCAGATTTCCAATTGTCTATAGGTCCATGAATACACATTCTCCGATACATATTGCGATTTCCGGTGCAGCTGGCCGCATGGGGCAAACCCTGACAGGGCTGGCGTATGATGATGCCGGGCTAAAGCTGGTCGGCGCGACCGAAGCCCCAGCCTTTGATGGCCTTGGAAAAGATGTCGGGCTTCTCTCCGGCCTTGGAAATACGGGCATTACCCTGAGTTCGGATATTGAGGCGGCAGCTTCGGATGCGAGCTGTTTTGTAGACTTCACGCGCCCGAAAGCGACCCTCGCGGCGCTGAAAGCGCTTCAGTCGACACGTGTGAGATGTGTCGTCATTGGTACGACCGGGTTCAGTTCAGATGAAATGTTCGCCTTGCAGGAATGGTCCAGCCGGTACGCAATCGTGTTTTCAGGGAATTATTCCCTCGGCGTGAATATGCTGGCAGCCTTGGTGACCCGTGCAGCGAAATCACTGGGTGAAGACTGGGATATTGAAATCCTTGAAACCCATCACCGCCACAAAGTCGATGCGCCGTCAGGTACGGCTCTTCTTCTGGGTGATGCGGCAGCAGAAGGGCGCGGCGCGCCCCTGTCTGACCTGCGTATTCCTCCATATGATGGTGTTACGGGTGAGCGCCCTGAAGGCAAAATTGGCTTTTCTGTACGCCGCTCTGGCGGTGTCATCGGCGAACATGAAGTGAGTTTTGGGTCTGAAGAAGAAATTCTTTCGCTGTCTCATACCGCTCTTAACCGCAAAGTGTTTGCGCGTGGCGCGCTGCATGCGGCGAAATGGGGTGTGAACCAGCCACCGGGTTGGTATTCCATGAAGGATGTTCTCGGCCTGTGAGTGATATCTGCTTTCAGCCTGCCTGGCGGCAAATGGATGCTCTGAACCTTGGAAGCCTGACGAGTGCAGAGCTTTTAGAGGTCCATATTGCTCAGTTTAACCGGGTCAATAAAGCGCTGAATGCCGTCATCAAAACCGATCTGGAACGCGCCAGAGAGCGGGCCAGAGCGCTCGACCGTATGCGCGCAGATGGGAAAATTCTGGGCCCGCTGCATGGCTTGCCCATGACCGTGAAAGACACGTTTGATGTCGATTCTATGCCTGCAACTGCGGGTGCGCCGGAATATGCCAAACGCGCAAAACCCGTTGAAGATGCCAGCGTTGTCGCACGGGCCAAGGCCGCTGGTGCCATCATCTGGGGTAAAACCAATGTCCCTTACATGGCTGGGGAGTGGCAGTCGCATAACCGGCTCTTTGGCAAAACATCCAATCCGTATGACATGTCACGTACTCCGGGCGGGTCATCCGGTGGTGCGTCGGCTGCGCTGGCGGCTGGCATTACACCGTTAGAAGTTGGCTCCGATATTGGAGGGTCACTCCGTATTCCCGCGCATTTTACCGGAATTGTATCCCTCAAGCCGACCTATGGTGTCATGCCACAAGCAGGGCATGTGCCGCCGGCACCTGATTTTCCGGGCGAAGTTGATCTGAATGTTGTTGGCCCAATGGCCCGTACCGTTCGTGACCTTAAGCTTCTGCGCTCCGTTATGCAGCGCGGCGCATCAGGCAGCCAGACTGGGTTTTCACTCTCTATAGAGGACAAAAAGCTCGCGGTCTGGACTGAACACGACACATGGCCAGTGGCTAAAGAGGTGCAGGACCTCATATCCGTTGCGGTGGCTGAGTTTGAAGGGGCGGGCGCCGAGGTCGCGCGCGTTAAACCAGACATCGACCCGGATGAATTGCTGGATGTTTACCTATCCCTGCTCATTCCGATTGTTGCGCTGGATATGCCGCAATTACGGACCATTGGCCTGAAATTCCTGCGTCCGATTCTGAAATATCTACAGCGCTATGAGAAATCGCCCTTCACCGATGGCAATTGGGCCGTGAAAGCGGACCTCTCTCATCTGGATTGGCTGAAAATGGATGCGCGCCGGTCTGCAATGAAGTGGATCATGCGGGACTTTTTCAAAACCTATGATGCGCTCATTCTTCCCGTCTCGCCCACGCCTGCGATCGAGCACAATATCAAGGGCACGGTGCTGGAGCGGACCATGAAGATTGATGGGACGAGCGCGCCTTATGCCAGCCACCTTCAATGGATTTCACTGGCGTCGGCGCTGCATCTGCCTGCTGTGACCATACCGATTGGTCGAACCGATGATGGTCTGCCCGTTGGTATTCAGATCGTTGGCCGTCAGGGCGAAGATGCACGTCTTCTTGATATCGCTGAAGCGATGGAAGGATTGTTAGGGGGTTACCGCCGCCCACGTTCTGATCTAGGTCTTCTCTGAAACAATACGTCAGGGGAGAGAGACATGCAGGATCGCGTAAAACCATTATCAGGTGTTCGCAATTTCCGGGATTTTGGCGGGTATGACACGCCAACAGGACGCATTCGTCAGGGGCTGCTCTTCCGGTCTGGCCATTACAACGACGCCACAGACGAAGACATTGTCTTTCTGAACGACCTTGGCGTGACCTTCCACGTTGACTTGCGTCGCCCGGACGAGCGCGACCGTCAGCCCAATAAATGGCCCGCAGAAAGTGTCGTCATGATTGCGTCTGAAGGTGGGCGTCAGGAAACGCCGGCACATGTGGCCGCACTTCAGGGCGACAATGTCACCGCTGACTCTATTGAAGGCTATATGACGAATTACTATCGCGAGGCGCCTTTCAAAGAGCACCATGTGGAGCTTTTCCGTGCCTGGTTTGACGGACTTGAGGCTGCGCAAGGCGCGTCCGTTGTTCATTGCGCCGCCGGTAAGGACCGCACGGGCATTATCTGCGCCCTGACGCATCTGGCACTTGGTGTCGGCGAAGAGGATGTCTTCATCGACTACGACCTGACGAACACGGCGGTGGATATCGAAGCACATCTGCCTCTGGCGCGCGATCGGTTCAATAAAATGCTCGGTCAGAACCATGAGGCAGACGTTTATCGCCCATTTATGGGGGTACGGAATACCTATCTTGAGAATGCCTTTGAGGCGATGTCAGCAGAACACGGTTCTCCCATGTCCTATGCTGAAAATGTGCTTGGGCTGACCTCAGAACGCAGAGATATTCTCAAGAAGAAGTATGTAGAATCATAGCTTCTGAACGTTTCATCTTTGTCTGAATTCATGAATTCAGGCTGGCTTTTCTGAAAATCAGGGCGCATCCTCCCCGCGAAAGAGCGAAAAACAGCTCTGTGGGAGGAAAATGGATGACTAATTTGCCCGAAGAGGCCCGGATGGAAACGATGGTTTCGGCAGTGGATGGGGAAATTCCCTCCAGTGTCGCTCCGGAAGACAGAGGTGGGCTGTTTAACAAGCCAGCTCTGGGCTGGGTGATTTTCGAATTCGCCCGAAACCCTTATTATATTCTCGTTATCATCTATTTATTTGCGCCTTATCTGGCGCAATCCGTTGCAGGGGATGCGGCTGCGCGCGGTGAGTTCGCGGATCTGCCGCCTGAGGCTGTGCCGTCCGCTGCTGCGGCTTATGGCCAGGCTTTCGTGGCGGGTGTTACGAAATGGGCGGGTTTTGCGGCTGCTCTGACGGCGCCAATCCTTGGTGCAACGCTCGACCGTGGCGGTAAACGCAAACCGTTGATGATGGTGTTCCTGGGGCTTATGGGCCTCATGTCGTTTTCGCTCTGGTGGACAATTCCCGGCGGTGAGGGGCTTCCCTATTGGATGATTGGCGGAGCATTGGTCATCGCATCGGTTTGCTACACCTATTCAGAGGTGACCCATAACGCGATGCTGAAGGATGTGGCGCGTCCTCAGCTTCTGCCGCAGGTTTCTGGCATGGGGTTGGCGCTTGGCAATCTCGCCGCGACCATCATTATGGTGATGATTGTTCTTCTGATTGCTCTGCCCGGACAGTTTGGATGGCCAATTTCCGGGCCAATTTTCGGGTTTAGTCTGGCTGAGCATCACCAGAACCGTATTGCCGGACCTATCGCGGCCATCTGGCTGGCTGTCTTTATGGCGCCGTTTTTCCTCTGGACCCCGGATGCAGGCAAGAAGGGTGCAAACTGGCTCAAGGCGATGAAAGAAGGCCTGCTCGGTCTTCTGAACACCATCAAACAGGCCAGCACTTACAAAGAGCCGATGAAGTATCTGGTCGCGCGCATGATCTACGCAGATGGCATGTCAGCCATGCTTGCACTAGGCGCAGTATATGTGGCGGGACAGCTTCATTGGAGCTTTGAAGAACTGGTTGGCTATGCCATCTGGCTTTCAATCTTTGCGACACTGGGCGGTTATCTGGGCGGGGTATTCGACCGATTGCTAGGCGTGCGCAATGCGCTGTTATTCGAGCTGGTCATGCTGACCCTCATTCTGTTCGCACTCATTTCGATTACCGAAGACTCCATTTTCTTCGGGCTGATTGAATCGCGACAGGTTCTGGACTGGCCGGTTTACTCACACCTTCATGACTGGGCCTATCTTGGCGTGGCGATGTTCCTGGCGATCTTTGCGACAGCGAATATTTCATCGTCGCGATCAATGCTCGTAACCATGGCACCAAAGCATATGGTGGGTGAGTTTTTCGGCCTTTATGCCATTGCCGGAACGGTTACGGTCTGGCTCGGCCCTATGCTGATTGAGATTTTCACACGCACATTTAACAGCCAGCGCGCAGGCATGGCTGTCATCAGTGTGTTGTTCTTTATTGGCTTCGTGATCCTGCTCTTTGTCAGGCACAAGAAGGGTGAAATGGCAGACTAGTCCGCCATTTCGACCACATCTACGCGGCGAGGCCTCAGATAGAAGGTCTCGTCCATGCTGCGTGTGTTTGGCAGGAAATAGCCGAGTGTTGAATCATAGCTGTAATTCACTTCAGCCATGATAATGCTTTCGCCATTATTGATCAGACCATTCGGAATGGTAACCGTCGCGCCCTCGCCATAAGCGGCCATATTCTGCGCTTCAGACCAGATGACTTTATAGCTGCCCTGATCACGGATCACGCTGGTGACGCGCATCTGTGCCTGGGAGCCATCATATGGCTCAAACAATGCGCGGGAGGCCGCGAAAATATCGTTTACTTCCGTGCGGGTCATGGTGGTGCCGCGGGCGACAAGGTCGCCCAGCGCGCTTGCAGTATGCGTAACCTTGCGATCAACCGTCATCAGGAAGGACACTTCGATACTGCCGAAATAAAGTAGTGCGAAGACAGGCAGGATCATGGCGAATTCGACAGCGGAGACACCGCGGCGGTCGCGACCAAAATTCCGCATACGGCCAAGAATACCGGAATATTTCATTATCGGTCTCCGAAAGGTTCGTTGCGGAAGGCGACACTGGCCTGAAGCAGACGACGGTCACCCGTCATGTTGGACATGGGGCCGCCAATCATTGGGGTAATAATCTGCCATTCGTAAAAAACGCGAGCGAGAACGATGTCGCTGCCTTGTCCCGCGTCGAACTGGAGAGAATCTTCATCGATCTCGCCGTCCTGAAGAGGGTTGTCTCCCTGAGCAGAACCAAAATCGTCAAACACGCGGACATCCACCATCAGGCGTTCATCGCAGTCGAGAATGCCGAAGGTGGCGTCGCAAACGAGGTCTTTAAAGGATTCCGCGCTGGCGCCTGACGCCTGTAGCTCGCCGGTACGAATACGGCGCGCAGCCTCGGCGACACCATGTTCCATGGTCGTCATCGCAATAAAGATCATGGCGACTTCGAAAAGGCCGATCAAAAGCACGAGGAAAGGGGCAACAATGAGAGCAAATTCAACGGCAGACGCGCCGGATTTGCGTTTCAGAAAACGTCCAAACAAGGATGACCGACCAAGGCCGGACAAAGACAAACGAGTTCCGGGCCGCGACTGGCTCAAAATAATACCCTCCTGAAACATTGTCCGGGAGGGTATGTGAAACTGCTTTGGATCGCGTTTCTTCAATATGTGAAATTTGGTGGATTATTCAGAAAGCATCTGCGCCTGTTCGGTCACGGATTCAAAATATTCTGAATTGTCACCAACATGCGGAGCGGCCTGGCAGCTGCCAGCACATTGCATGGAATAATCGCTACCGGCACGGTTCACGCGAAGGCGTGTTGTGGAACCGTCAACAACATTCACTGTCGTGTTAACAACCACATTTCCGAGCGGATCAAAGACATGCAGGCTGGTCGAACCATAAGAGCGACCGGTGATCAGGAGAGTGTTAGCATCATGCACCGCAACGTTAGCAATTCGGCTGCTGCCAATTGAAACGCCTGCAATCGTATCCGGGATGGCGACGGGCAGGGACTCGCCCATATTCACTGCAACCGGTCCGATTGTTGGTGGGAGAGTCTCTATAACCTGAGGAACAACGCGTCCCGCCTCGCCAGCAAAGGCTGTTGCCGGTGTGAGGGCTATAAATAAAGTCATCCAGACGTGCTTCATCACGCACAACTCCTGCTATTCTCAGATGAGATTAAACAGAGAGCATTGACTCTTTGCTAACGTGTGAAGATTCCCCGCAAATTTATAAATCAGGGGCCCATGAAATCATGGTAAATCAAATCCTTATCCGATGATGTTAAACTTCAGATCAGGGTGAACCTCGCTTTCATATCACTTGGCTATGGTGCTGAAGACCCGGGGACGGACACATGTCTTGTTGACGGGCCAGCCTTGCCTTTGTGGGAGATATGAAATGAAAAACATCGTTCGTTTTCTGAAGAACAAATCTGGTGCGACTGCAATCGAGTATGGTCTCATTGCTGCTCTCATCGCTGTTGCAGTCATCACCGGCGTTTCTGCGCTCGGCGACAACGCAAACAAAACGTTCACAAACGTTTCTGACGAAATTTCTAAAGGTGCAGGCGCTTAATAAGCTCGCTGCGCTTTACAGAAATTGTAAAGTCAAAGGAAACCGTCGGGCTCACGCCCGGCGGTTTTCGCTTTGTTGGGAGCTAGGTAAACCCCGATCTTTCAAAACGTTAAGCCGGTTTCAATCATTCATTCAGATTTTGCTGTAACGCTGAACACCAATCCGATTGGGATAGGACATGCTGTTTTCGCTGCTAATTTTACTGTTCTGCGCCGGACTGGTTTTTGCCGCGTTTCACGACATTGCCAGTATGACGATCCCTAACTGGTTGTCCGTGGCCTATATCGTCTCTTTCCCGGTTGCTGCGCTTTTTATGGGCGCCTCTCTCCAGTCGATTGGATGGCATTTTGCAGCAGGTGGAATTGCGCTTGTTATCTGCTTCGGCCTGTTTGCGGCCGGCGTATTCGGTGGGGGTGATGCGAAACTGATTCCCGCCGTCATGGTCTGGGTTGGTCCTGACGGTGCGTTAGCATTTGTGTTCGCTCTGGCGCTTTCAGGCGGTCTTCTCGCATTACTTTTTATACTGTCCAGGCGGTTTGTACCCGCGACTGTCGTTCCGGGCTTTTTGCACCGTTCAGTCGTTGAAGGCCCCGGAATTCCTTACGCAGTGGCGATTGCCTTTGGCGGTTTCTGGGCGATCCCGGCCAGTCCGTTTCTGTGTGAACTGTTATTATTCACAAATTTCAGTTCGTTAACCATGCCTTAGAGCCAGTGTGCTTTTTTTACTGAAGTTTCCGGCAAATCACCGGCAAGGAGTTGTTCAAAGTGTCTTTGATGCGAATTCTGATCTTAGTTGTTGCAGGCGGCGCTGCGCTGGTTGCGGCGATGCTCGTGCGCGGCATGGGACAGCAGGAAGCTCCTCAGATCGTCGAAGTTGTCGAAACGGTCGCGCCTGAGCCGCAAATTCAGCTTTCTCAAATTTTGGTCGCGCGTGAAGACATGCCGCTGGGCCATAGAATGTCACCAAATGACCTGACCTGGCAGGACTGGCCGGAAGAGCTGCTTAACGACAATTACTTTGTTGCAGACTTTGCACCGGAAGCCATGACTGAGCTTGCCGGTTCTGTTGTGCGTACACCTATTTATACGGGCGAGCCGATCATTGCGTCCAAGATTGTTCAGGCAGGCGACAATGGCTTCCTGGCTGCTGTGCTGAATGAAGGCATGCGCGCTGTTGCCGTTGAAATCTCCGTAGAAACAGCGGCGGGTGGCTTCATCCTGCCGAATGACCATGTCGACGTGATCCTCACTTACGACGTTGAGGTCAATGAAGGCGATGTTCTGGTGGAACGCGCTGCAACGCAGACCATTCTTCAGAATGTGCGCGTGCTGGCGATTGACCAGACCTATCGCGAATTTGAAGGCGAGAGCGTGGTTGTCGGGACCACAGCGACGCTGGAACTTGCACCACAACACGCAGAAGTCCTCATGCTGGGTACCCGCATGGGCGACATCTCACTCACCCTGCGCGGCATTTCAGAGCTGCGAAATGGCGGTGAAGGCGTGCTGGCTTCGGGCGACTTTATGTCTCCGCAGGCCGGTATTGGCAGCACGGTCAGGGTGTATCGGAACGGAAATGCCGAACAGGCAAATATCGGGGGCTCACGATGAGGGTCGGCACTATCTGGTCCGCACTCGCAGGACTGGCAGTTTTATGTACCGGGCTTGCGTCACCAGTGGTGGCGCAGGAAGTCGTTCAGGTGAATATTTCGCGATCCGGTCAGAACCCGGCATCGCGTGAACTGCTTCTGCCGGTCAATAAATCTTCTGTAGTTGAGCTCAGCATCCCTGCGGCAGACGTGATCATCACCAACCCAAACATTGCTGATGCAGTGGTTCGTACACCGCAACGCGTGATTTTCCGAGGCGTTCGTACGGGTGAAACCAACGCATTCTTCTTTGATATTCACGGCAATCAGCTGCTCGACCTTCAGATCCGCGTCGAACAGGATTTGACCGGTCTTGATGACCTTTTCACGCGCCTCATCCCGGATGGAAACATCACGGCGGAAGCGTCTAACGGGGCCATCATTCTGACGGGCCGGGTGTCCAGCCTGTCTGAAGCCTCTCGCGCTGTCGAACTGGCTGGCAACTTCATTCAGTCATCGGATTCAGGTGGCGGTGAAGGCGGTGAAGAGTCTGGCTCTACGAGTGAATCTTCTGGCCGTGTGATCAATATGCTCTCTATCGACAGCAATGATCAGGTTCTTCTGCAGGTTCGCATTGTTGAGATGCAGCGCACGCTGACTCGTCAGCTGGGTGTGAACCTCTCCAGCACGCACAATTATGGCGACTATGTCGCCCCGGTTCAGACATATACCCTCGATTCAGATGGCAATATTCTGCTCGACACGAACGGCAATCCAATTCTGGAAACCGTCAGTGAAGGATATTTCACGGGCACGTCTACGAACTCCAGCAGTAACGCATTCAACGTTGCCGGTAGTGCTCTGGGTGGCCTGGCGCTTGCGGGTAGCCTTGCCAATTATGTCGGCCCACGCGGCGCTGAGGTTCTTCAGAACTCAATTGGCGCCAGCATTAACGCGCTTGAGCGTATCGGTCTTGTTCGTACGCTGGCCGAACCAAATCTTACAGCGATTTCTGGTGAGTCTGCTCGCTTCCTGGCGGGTGGTGAGTATCCGGTGCCGGTTGGTCAGGATGAGACCGGCAATGTTCAGCTTGAATTCAAACCATTTGGTGTTGGTCTTGCCTTCACGCCGGTTGTTCTCTCTGAGGGCCGTATTTCACTGCGTATCTCTACCGAAGTGTCCGAGCTGACACAGGAAGGTGCGTTCGCGCCACAATCTGTTGCGGGCACCGATTCCAGCGGTAACGTCACCACGGTTCAGACGATCAACATTCCAGCGCTGAGCGTGCGCCGCGCGGAAACTACGGTTGAACTGCCATCTGGTGGTTCAATGGTAATTGCAGGTCTGATCCAGCAGGAAACCAAACAGTCCATGGACTCCATTCCGGGCATTAACAATGTGCCGATCCTTGGGTCCCTGTTCCGGTCACGTGACTTCCAGAATGATGAGACTGAGCTGGTCGTGATTGTCACGCCTTATCTGGTCGATCCGACGGATCCAAACCGTCTGCGTACGCCGGATGAGGGCTATTCAAACGCGGGTCCACTGGCCGGGTTCTTCCTTGGTCGTCTGAATGACGTTTACGCCGTGCCTGGCGCGTCCACCGAAGGTGAAAACTTCGATGCGCCGGTCGGATTTATTATTGAGTGATGGGAGCGACATTCAAATGAGACTGGTTGAAAATCTTATCGGACTGTCTGCGCTCTCTCTGATTGCTGCGTGTTCTTCTGTTTACGATCCAGTTCTGCCGACAGGCCAGGATGGCCGGGTAAATCACGAGATTGAGGTGGTTCAGGACACAGAAGTTCTGGAGCTGCCTGCGAGCGCTGGTGAGCAGGGCCTGCCATATTATCAGATGGGCGAAATTCGCTACTTCCTGTCTGAATATAATCAGCGTGGCCGTCGTCACGGACCGCTTGTGGTGTCGGTTCCGCAGAACAGCCCTTACGCCTCTCAATATGAGAACGGTATTCAGCAAATGCTTCGCATCGCTGATGAGTATGGCGTGCGCGATATTCAGCGCAGCGACTATAACAGCAATGGTTCGCCGGATGCGCCGATGGTTCTGGCCTTTACGGCTTATCGTGCGATTGCACCGGATTGCCCAGCGCTGAACACCATTAATATGGCTGCTACGGTCTCTAACGACCCAAGCCCGGCTTTCGGTTGTTTCATGCAAGCCAATCTGGCTGCCATGATTTCTGACCCTGCCGACCTTCTTGGCGCACGTCGCGCTGACCCGTCTGACACGCTTCGCCGCATTCAGGTTCTTGACCGCTATCGCGCTGGTGAATCCACCGCGACCGAGCGTACCGACAGTGAATCCGGCGCCGTGTCACAGGCGATAGACTAGTTTGGAGTGAGGATTATCTGATGAGCAACAACAACAGCTTGCTTGATGATTTTGATTTCGACGACGATTTCGGCGCTGATGATAGTTTCGGCAAAGACGATCTCGGCTTCGAACCCGGCTATGATGAAACATCCCCTTCGATGGATGATGATGACGCCTTTGTTGCCAGCGAACCGGTATCGCCAATGTCGGCCGCGAGCTTTGCGGATGATGCGCTGACGGGTGATATCACCGTTCCGCGTATCTCTATCCACGCTTTCTGTGAGCGTGCAGCGACCGCGCAGACGATCGATAATGCCTCTAAAGACCGTCGCCTCGCCAAAGTGAATCTGGAAGTTGAAGACGGTGGCCTGTCCCGCGCTATTCAAGTGTATCAGGAGCAGGCAACGCCAGATCTTCTGATCGTGGAATCCAGCCTGCCCGCTCGTGAAATGCTGGCACAGATTGATGCTCTGGCTGAGCTTTGCGATCCGAATATTCGCGTGCTTGTTATCGGTGCGATGAACGATGTTCAGCTGTACCGCCAGCTTGTTGCGCGCGGTGTCAGCGAGTATCTCGTTCCGCCGTTCCAGCCTGTTCAGCTGATCCAGTCTATCAGCGCACTCTATGTTGACCCGGATCGTCCATTCGTTGGCCGTTCTGTTGCTGTTGTTGGCGCTAAGGGCGGTGTGGGCGCATCTACGATTGCGCACAATCTGGCCTGGTCCATTGCGGAAAACATTGAAATCAACGCCACTCTGGTCGATCTCGATCTGACCTGGGGCACCACGGCACTCGACTTCAACCATGAAGGCAATCAGACCGTTGCAGACGCGCTGGGTGACCCGGATCGCGTGGACGACAATGTTCTGGACCGTCTTCTATCAAAAGCAACTGAGCGCCTGTCACTGTTCACGGCGCCTGCGTCTTTGAACTCTGACTTTGATTTCGCAGAAGATGCTTATGATGAAGTGATCGACCGCGTGCGCCGCAATGTGCCGTATGTCGTTCTGGACCTGCCGCATGTCTGGTCTGAATGGTCACGTAACACCATGGTCAATGCCGATGACGTTGTGATTGTCTGCCAGCCAGACCTTGCATCTCTGCGTAACGGTAAAAACCTTGTCGACTTCCTGAAGAATGCGCGCAGCAATGATGCGCCGCCAAAGGTTGTTCTGAATATGATTGGCGTGCCGAAACGCCCGGAAATTCCAGTGAAGGATTTTGCCGCGGCGATTGGCGTTGAGCCAAGCCTTGTACTGCCTTTTGAGCCTAACCTGTTTGGTCTGGCGTCTAATAACGGACAGATGATTTCCGAAACCGACCCGACGTCCAAATCGTCTGTCGGTATCGACCATCTGGCAGCGACTCTTACCGGGCGCAGCGTTGTTGAGCGTCAGGTCAGCCTGCTCAAAAAGCTTATCAAGTTAGGGAAATAGGGGCGCTGAATGTTCGGCAAGCGTACGGATGGACCAAAAACCAGCGAAACGATTGCGGCTCCAAAGCCTGCACCGGCGCCCGTAAAGGCGAAGCCGGCGCCTGCGCCTAAGCCGGAGGCGCGTTCGCCAGACCGGGTTGAAGCGAAGTCGAAGCCGAGCAAAGCTCCACCTAAGAAAAAGTCTGAAGGCGTCACCAAGATTGATGACCGCTCGGATGAATATTACCGCGTCAAAACCATGGTGTTTAACGCGCTGATCGACACAATCGATCTGGCGCAGCTGGCCCAGTTGGACGCAGACAGCGCGCGCGAGGAAATCCGCGATATCGTTGTTGAGATCATCTCGATCAAAAACGTTGTTATGTCGATTGCCGAGCAGGAAAGCCTGCTCGAAGACATTTGTAACGACGTTCTGGGCTATGGCCCGCTTGAGCCTCTGCTCGCGCGGGACGACATTGCCGATATCATGGTGAATGGTGCGGGCACGACCTATATCGAGGTCGACGGCCGTATTGAGCGCACGAATATCCGTTTCCGTGACAACGCTCAGCTGATGAATATCTGTCAGCGCATCGTGTCCCAGGTCGGTCGTCGCGTTGATGAATCCAGTCCGATTTGTGACGCGCGTCTGCTTGACGGGTCTCGTGTAAACGTCATCGCGCCGCCCCTGGCGCTGGATGGCCCGACCCTCACAATTCGTAAGTTCAAAAAGGATAAGCTCAAGCTTGAGCACCTTGTGGACTTTGGTTCTATTTCGGACGCTGGCGCTGAAATCCTGCGCATTATCGGTGCCTGCCGCTGTAACGTTCTGATCTCCGGCGGTACGGGTTCTGGTAAAACAACCCTTCTGAACTCTCTTACGGCCTTCATCGATCCGGGCGAGCGCGTCATCACCTGTGAGGACGCGGCCGAGCTTCAACTCCAACAGCCACACGTTGTTCGACTTGAGACGCGTCCGCCAAACCTTGAAGGGTCTGGCGCGATCTCCATGCGCGATCTCGTCAAAAACTGTCTGCGTATGCGTCCTGACCGTATTATCGTCGGCGAGGTGCGTGGACCGGAGGCGTTTGACCTTCTGCAAGCCATGAACACAGGCCACGATGGTTCAATGGGTACACTCCACGCCAACACCCCGCGTGAGGCGCTTAGCCGTGTGGAATCCATGATTACGATGGGCGGTTTCTCGCTGCCTGCTAAGACCATTCGCGAAATGATTGTCGGCTCGATCGACGTTGTGGTTCAGGCGTCTCGTCTGCGCGATGGTACGCGTAAAATTATCTCTGTGACGGAAGTCATGGGCCTTGAGGGCGAAGTGATCGTTACTCAGGACATTCTGAAGTTTGAAGTCGATGGTGAAGATGCCAACGGCAAGATCAAAGGTGTGCACCGTGGCCTTGGTGTGGGTCGACCACGCTTCTGGGAACGGGCGCGCTATTACAATATGGAACGCGAACTCGCAGAAGCGCTCGATGCGCTGGAGGGCAATCGCTAATGGATAGCCAGACCCTTATCATTGCGCTGCTCGCCTTTCTCGCCATTGGCGGTGTTGGCTTTGCCTTTGCTGGTGGAAACGGGTCTGAAGGCGCAAGCAAGCGTGCAAAACAGCTAGCCGCAACTGGTCGTGTGGATGGAAAAACCAATGACCCGGCTGCAATGCGTCGCCGTCAGACGCAGGATATGCTTCGCAATCTGCGCGAAGGTGAGCAGAAGAAGAAAAAATCTCTGGTCCCTCAGGATATTGGCTCTCGTCTAAAACAGGCGGGTCTTGATGTGCCTGCTGGTACATTCTGGCTGGTCTCAGCGGCTGCTGGGGGTGGTTTGGGCTTCCTGGCTTTTCTCATGGCGCCATCTTCCGTTTCTGAAACCTTTATGGGTGAAAGTGCGCGCATCATCATTGCGGGCTTTATCGGCTTTGCGGGTTTTCTCGGGCTGCCACGATGGGTGCTCGGCTTCATGATCAAATCGCGCCACAAGAAGATCACCAACCAATTCGCAGACGCGCTGGATGTGATTGTGCGTGGTGTGAAATCTGGTCTGCCGCTTAATGAATGTCTGCGCATCATCGCAGTGGAAAGCCCTGACCCGCTGCGGAGCGAGTTCAAACAGATCACTGATGGCCTTTCCATGGGCCAGTCTATTCAGCAGGCGCTGGAGAAGTTTTACCGCCGCGTTCCACTGCAGGAAGTGAACTTTTTCAATATCGTTCTGGGTATTCAGTCGCAGACGGGTGGTAACCTTTCTGAGGCACTGAACAACCTGTCCGTCGTGATCCGTTCGCGTAAAATGCTGCGCGAGAAGATTAAAGCCCTATCCTCCGAGGCGAAGGCATCGGCCATGATTATTGGCTGTCTTCCAATCGCGGTGATGGTGCTCGTCTACATCACAACCCCGTCTTACATGATGCAATTGTTCACCAAGCCTATCGGCCATCTGATCCTTCTGATCGGTGTGTCGCTGATGGGGCTCGGCATTTACGTCATGCGGCGCATGATCAATTTCGACTTCTAGGAGGCGTTTATGGACATTGCTAATATCGCTTCCATGATGACAGAACCCGGCACACTGGCTGCCGTGTTTGCTGCTGTTGCCTGCTTTGCCACTATTCTGACAGTGGCTCTGCCTGCTTTTCAGAGTGACAAGCTCGAAACCCGCCTCAAAGCCGTTACAGACCGCCGCGAACAGCTGCGCCGCCAAAGCCGTGCTGCGCTGAACCAGAAGGGTCTGAAGCAGAATGAGGGTTCGGGCTTCATGAAGGATACAGTGGATAAGCTGGACCTTCAGAAATTGCTCGAAGACCCGGGCGTCAAAGATAAAATGGTTCAGGCGGGTCTGCGTGGTGGCGGTCCGGTTGCGACCTTCTACTTCTTCCGTTTTGCGCTGCCTTTCGCCTTCGCTGCAGTCGCCTTCTTCTATGTTTTCGTCATGAAAATGATTGATGGCGGCCCGCAAATGAAAGTCGCAATTGTCGTGTTTGCGGCAGCGGCGGGCTTCTATGCGCCAAACCTTTATCTCTCCAACCTCGCTAAAAAGCGCCAGCAATCCATTATGCGCGCCTTCCCGGATGCGCTCGATATGATGCTGATCTGCGTGGAAGCGGGTATGTCCATCGAAATGGCATTTGACCGTGTTGGCAGTGAGATTGCCGGTGTATCTACCGAGCTGGCCGAAGAATTGAAGCTTACCAATGCTGAGCTTTCTTACCTTCAGGATCGCCGTGACGCTTATGATAACCTTGCCAAGCGTACGAACCATCCGGGCGTGAAGTCTGTGTGTATGGCTCTGGCTCAGGCTGAACGTTACGGTACGCCGCTGGGTAGTTCCTTGCGTGTCATGGCAAAAGAGAACCGTGATCTGCGTATCGCAGAAGCAGAGAAGAAAGCTGCGGCGCTACCAGCGAAGCTGACCGTTCCAATGATTGTGTTCTTCCTGCCAGTACTCTTCCTGGTGATCTTGGGCCCGGCCTATATCAAATTCACTGAGATGGAAAACTAAGCCGAATCCGACGGCTGAGTGGCTTTTCAAATTTTGTCCAAATTTCTGGCAAACGGGAAACGCGTTGTACGGACCTGTTCTTTACAATGTATCCTGAAATATATCTCTTTGCCTTTGAGGACACCTGACGTGAGCGCACTCTGGCCCCATATTCGAGCAATTTATGGCACAGCAGCTTTGTTTGTGGCCCTACTGTTTGTGCAAATTGCGGCCTATCGAAGTGGCATGGGGTTTGGTGATCTCACCTATTTTATCGGCGTGATCATTCTTACGCTTCTGGCTGTATTCTATGGCGCTAAAATGGAAGGTCTGGCGTTTGCGAGCACGGTGTCTATGGCGATCAGCTTTGGAATGGTGGGCGTATTTACGAATGTGAACTGGGTTATTCGCCGTATGCTGCACGACATTCCGGTTACGCTGGCGGAATCACCAGACCGGTCCGGATTGGTCATGTATGTTGTGATGCCATTAGTGCTGACTGCGATTATTGGCCCTGTTGTCGTCAAAGCCATGCGCAATGAAGGCATTCGCCCAGGGCGGTTTATCTGATCAGTTCTGTGTGCCGCGCAGATTGTTATAAGTGCGCGCTCGCGGTGTCAGCATAGCTCGGAAATAGTCGATATTGGCGTCTACCAGCTCGTCAGGAAGGTCAGATGCGCCGACTTCACGGGCCTCGTCAAACTTCCCCTGAACACTAAGAACAAGCGCTAGATTCTGGCGCTCGCGTGCGCCTGCTTCCGGGTCCGTAATGGCGCGGCGCAGATAGATCTCAGCTTCTTCGGGGTCACCCGTCAGTGCGAGTGACAAGCCAAGATTGGAAAGCGCTGCCGTATTCATCGGGTCTTCCTGGATGACACGGCGATAGGTGTTCTGAGCCTCGCGGTGGCGCCCGGTCTGGTCATAGGCCACGCCGAGCGCGCCCAATAGTGAAAGATTGTTCGGCTCGGCATTGCTGGCCCGCCGCAGAATATTGGCTGCCGCTGTCGGATCACCACTGGTGAGCAGTGCCTTACCCAGAATTTCCATCAGCTCGACATTGTCAGGCGCCATGGCGAGCGCCTGTGAGGCAACTTCAGCGGCGCGTTGTTCGCTGCCAATCGCCCGAAGAGAGCGTGCAAACTCCGTTGCGGCTTCGATGTCTCCGGGATGGCGTTCAAACTCCATACCCCAGAAGGTCGCCTGGGTGATTGGGTCTTGTGTGCGAACTTCCTCGCGTTCTGACTCAGTGGCGGGCAGAAGGCTCTCATTGGCAACGCGCTCACGATAGGCCAGCTCTTCTTCCGTCGGCGCAGTCGCGCAGGCGGCAAGGCCGGCAAACAGCGCCAGTGAAAGTGTGGTGCGGGATTTCAGAGCGGCGAACATGCAAGATCTCCATCGGAATGCGCCGTAAAATTCGCGTATTTGCGTCAAGGATTGGTTAAGACCTGTTGAATTCTCCGCCCTAATTTGCCCCGGGCGATTGGAAGACCGGGCGGGACGTCCTACTCTTAAGAAAAACACGGAGCCCTTTATGCCCATCACCTATTTCAACGCCGCAAACGATGCCCCTGTGCCTGTTGATCTCGTCACCACAGTCGTTCTGGACGATTATCTCTCGGCGCAGTCAGAATATTCAGGTGAAATCCTGAAGTCTGAAGGGTTTGGCGCGAAGGCGGGTGAGCTGGTGCGCCTGCCCGATATGACTGGGCATTTGTCGCGTATCGTCTTTGGTATGGGTGACGGGTCTGCACCGCTTGGTCTGGCGGCTTTGTCGTCTGGCCTGAAAGGCGGCGTTTACCGCTTCGATTTCGTCTCAGACGGTTTGTCCCTGCCGCAGCTTTACGTCGCCTGGGCCGATGGGGCCTATAAATTCGACCGCTATAAAGCGCGCTCAAGCGAAGCACCGCAGCTGGTCATTAAAGATGAGGCCGAACGTGAAGATGCCCTGCGCATGGGCGAGAGCATTGAATTGCTGCGTAACCTTGTGAACACGCCTGCGCAGGATTTGTCTCCCTCTCTTCTTCAGGCTGAAATCGCGGAACTGGCTGAAGCCTTTGGCGCAGATCTGAAGACCGTTGTCGGCGATGACCTACTCGAAGAAAACTATCCAATGATCCATGCCGTGGGCCGCGCAGCAGATGATGAGCCGCGTTTCATGGAATTGAGCTGGGGCGATAAATCCAAACCAAAGCTCGCTATTGTCGGTAAAGGCATCACCTTCGACACCGGCGGTCTCGATCTGAAAACGGGCGGCTATATGCGCCTGATGAAGAAAGATATGGGCGGGTCTGCGCATGCTATCGCGCTCGCGCGTCTCGTCATGGCGCACAATCTGCCGGTTTATCTGAAACTGTGTGTGCCGGCCGCTGAAAATGCCATCGGTGCGGGCGCATTCCGTCCCGGCGATGTACTGTCCAGCCGCAAAGGCCTGACTGTCGAAATCGATAATACCGATGCAGAAGGTCGTCTCGTGCTGGGTGATGCGCTGACGCGCGCTCAGGAAGAGGGCGAGCCAGATCTGATGGTGGATTTTGCAACGCTGACAGGCGCTGCGCGTGTCGCCATGGGACCGGAAGTTGCGCCATTCTATACAGATGATGATGAGCTGGCGGACAGCATTGCCAGCGCGTCTAAATCCGTGGCTGACCCGGCATGGCGTATGCCGCTCTGGATGCCTTATGAGTCCATGCTGGCGAGCGATATTGCCGATTGTCAGAATTCAGCACGAGGCCCGATGGGCGGCTCCATCACGGCTGGTCTGTTTCTGAAGAAATTCGTGGATGCGCCAAGCTGGGTGCACTGGGATGTCTGGGCTTGGCGCAATGCCAAATATGGCAATCCTGAAGGTGCAGCAGCTCAGGGCCTGCGCACCATGTTTGAAGTCATCAAAACGCGATATTCATAACGGGACTGGCGGCTTACCAGCCGCCACCACCGCCGCCGCCTCCGCCGCCACCGGAGAAGCCACCTCCTCCGCCGCCAGAGCTGGAGGATGGCTGGACTGAGGCCGTCGATACGCCGGAACTGATCGCGCTCGACATGGCGGAATTCATGCCATGCAGTGAATGGCCAATGCCATAGCCAGAATACCAGACGGGTCTGTATGCGCGGGCTTCATCTGGCAGCACATCTTCAAAATATTTCGACCACGGTTTTTCTACGTCCAGCGCCATCGCATAGGGCAGAAGTTCTTCATATCGGTCTTTAGACATGGCAGGCAGCGTATCGCCATGCGGATCGACCGCATTCATCTGATGCTTTTCAGCCGTTTCCATATAAAGGCGCAGGCCGAGAATTTCAGACCGGGCTCTCTCGCCCTTTTTGGTCTGAGCGGGCATCAGATACATGAAAATCAGGTTTAGAATAATGAGCCCGCCAATGATAAGCGTATGCGAGCTTGTCCAGTTCAGGCTGGTTGCAATGGCGATAATGATTGCGAGCACGCTCGCAACGCCAGCAATCAGAATATAGGCCGTATTCCAGCGGAAATAGGGTGGGCCGAACCGGTTCTTCACGTTGGAAATGAAGACGTTATAGGCACTGGCAAAGCTTGAATCATAGGCTTTGCCGATCGTCCGCGTCTCGTCATTCTTAAACAGCTGATCGAGCAGGACCTGTTCATAGTCTTCCAGCGGGGGCGCTGTTTCCGGCTGAGCTCTGGTCAGTGTGACCGTGTCTTTATCGGACTCCATAGTGAGATAACCTTTGGAGGCGAGCTGCATCAGATTGGACGCGAAGGCCGTATTGTCTTTGAAGGTGCGGTGATAAATGCAATGCGCTGCGCCAGCCGAAACACCTTTAGGCGGATGATAAATTGGGAAGACCGGCAGACGCGGCGCGTCCCGGCCCACAGCCTGCCAGGACCGGAAATAGAAAAAGCCAACGCCGCAGAATGACAGCACAAGCAGGCCGAGCCCTAAAAAGCGCTGCCAGAGCAGGTCGAACTTATCGGCAAAAGATGGTGGATCAATCAGCCCTTTTGCCATGCTGACAGATATGGTGAGGCCTTCATTGCGGCGCAGAGACGAGGTTAGCGTGGCAGTGGCGCGATTGCCTGAAATGCGAGTATCGGTGTTCAGGCCGCCCTGGCCGAGAGCGCCGGTATAGGCGCTGACATCGGTGATTTCCGCACCCTCAGGCAAAGTGATTTCAGCTTTAGCGGCATCAATCGGGAAATCCCAGTAATTGCCGGTCACATTCCAATAGAGCTCATCATGGCTGTCAAAATACCGGATCTGGTTTTTGACCTCATAAGTGATCTCATAGGTTTGCGGCGTCCCAATGGGCAGAAGCACATCTTCATCGCCAATTCGGATGAAATAGCCATTGCCTTCAGTGTAGGTCTCATAGGGTTCGCGCGCGCCATTCCGGGTCACCGACTGCACATCATAATGGTATCGGTAGCGATTGCCGTCAGCGTCTGAAAACAGGTCTGGCAGGGCGCGATAAATGCCGCGATTGATGCTGATCCGGAAAGGAATGACGGTAATGCGCTCTGTCACCAGAATATCGCCATCGGTTTCAACATCTATCGAGACGTTGAACTCTGTGATGCGTTCGCTCGATTGAGCGAGCGCTGGCGCAGTGAGCGACAGTGCGGCGAGGCACAGAAGAAGCGCGCGGAGCATCATTGGTCAGGACCCAATCCAACACCCGGCAGCAGCCGGTCGACAGGCTCAATTTCGAAGAACTGAGCTTCTTTAAAGCCCAGAGGCGCCGCCAAAAGGTTGGATGGAAAGCTCTTAATTGCGGTGTTGTACTCGCGTACAGCGCCGTTGAAGAAACGGCGGGCAAAGGAAATCTCATCTTCGGTCTTTGAAAGCTGTTCCTGCAATGACAGGAATTGCTCATTCGCCTTGAGGTCGGGATAGGCTTCGGCCAGCGCAAAAAGGCGCGTCAGGCCGCGGCTGATTGAGGTTTCGCCCTCTTCACGCGCTTTCGACTGTTCGTCAGAGCCGAGCACGCGGTTGCGGGTTTCGATGATTTCTTCCAGCGTGTCGCGCTCATGGCTGGCATAGCCTTTTACGACTTCAACGAGGTTTGGGATAAGGTCCGCCCGGCGCTTGAGCTGTACATCGATATCGGCCCAGCCATTATCGACCATTTGCTTTTTCGCGACGATGACATTGTAGATGATGACGGTGATCGTCACGACCAAAGCGGCCAGACCGATCAGAATAGATATGTTCATGGAAATCCCATTCCCCTAAGAATTCAGGGGCGAGACTAACCCGCACCCTGCAGGGCAACAAGCGCTTCCTCTACGCAATAAAAAACCCCGGCCAGGGCCGGGGTTTCGTGTTTCAGACTTCAATCGTTCCGCTTATTCGCGGCCGCTCATCAGGGCCAGGATGAACTGGAACATGTTGATGAAGTTGATGTAGAGGCTCAGCGCGCCATAAGTTGTCGCAACAGACATAGAGCGCGTGTCACCGCCGAGTTCATAATACTGGAACTTCAGACGCTGTGTGTCGAATGCGGTCAGACCAGCAAAGATCAGAACACCAGCGATAGAGATGAGGAAGCTCATGAAAGAGCTGGCAATGAACATATTGATCAGCATTGCTGCGATCAGGCCGAACACAGCCATCATCAGGAAGTTACCAATCGGCGTCAGGTCACGCTTAGTGGTGTAGCCCCAGAGGGACATGCCGCCAAAAGCGATAGCTGTCGTCAGAAAGGCTTTAGCCATGGTCGCCATGCCGTCAGGCATGCCAGCATAGATGAAGACCAGAAGGCCCATGCTTGTGCCGATGAGAGAAACAACCGACCAGTAGACGATATTTGCGCCTACAGGGGATGGGTTCTTCATCACGAAAGCCGAACCGAACAGGATCGCCATCGGGCCGAAAGCCACGACATAATAAAGAAGAGACAGGCCGGTGATTTCACCTGCTGCATTCGTCGCGAAGAACATGCCGATAAGCGACGTGTTTGCGACGATAAAAGAAATAGCGGCCGTCAGAACGAGGCCAAGCGCCATCTTGTTAAAGACGCCCAGCATGAATTTGCGCAGGCCTGCATCAACTGACGCGTCCATAGCGCCAGCGGGCATCTGGCCTGCACGAGCGAAATTGGCGTTATTCATCATTTCACCTTTTAGGGTCTGCCCGCGAGAGTGCGGATTGTGGATAATATGGAGATCAGCATATCGTTTTGCAAGAAAAACCGGATGTATGACCCCGTTTTCACTGATAGGAAAATCAGCCGCGTTTGATCACATAAAGTGATGATTTTCGTGAAAATCCGTCGCTGCGTTCAATGGGACCTTATTCTAAATATCGTTCGCAATAACCAAAATAGCGTGCAACGGAGTTCGTGTATTTCCATATAGTCTCCTTCTGTGAAGCTGATAACCTAGCGACTGAGCGGTCGTTGACTGATGGGTCAATAAAATTGGATAGGTTATGAGAGGCTATCGGAAGTATGTCGCCAATGGCTAAATCATTTGATTTTCGGCTGGATCCAAAACTCTTCCTTTTCACGAAGTAGGTGTCCGTAATAGGAAAGCTTAAACTCAAACGTTCATATAGTTCCAGCAAGGTGTCTTCTGGACGTGCCGCCAGATCTTCAAAAGATACAACTATGCCATTTTTTTCTTCTCCAATAGCCCTCATGCGCCTCGCTATATTTCTGTAGTATTTTGCGGCTTGTTGGATTGACATGCCGCTCCTGAGGAAGCTTTCGCACTGTGCGTAAGGGTGTCGGATTAAAATCACATGGTGGGTTTCGGCGAATGCGGAATCCAAGACGTCCGTCCATGCCAAATGATAATCCATTAATTTCAGAACGATTTTACGGGCCTCAGGCTGGAAATTGTGTGAATTCGTAGAAATATCTGCCTCTGCTCGCCGCCTTGCCATGTTTACCAGCAGGGGCGACTGGGGGACTTTTAATGAAGTTTGTTTGATAAATTGCTTTAATGCTTTAGGATAAACATTTGCAGTCTTGTAAAAAGCTTCATGCCACTCCGACTTGGTCATGCAGACGCTAGGAGAAGACCCGATTAAATTCCAGAGCAAACTTGAGCCCCCTCTCCCAAAGCAATTTAAGATGATTGCTTGCATGCAGGTCTCCTCCTTCATTTGGAAGTTAAACAGTAGATAAGCATTTCTCTTTTTTAAGTCCAAGTCGCATAAATTAATTGGTCCACCTTGGGTTGGCCTAAAAAGTTCGCAGTTTAAAAATGTTTGAGCGAATTTTGGAGGTTTATCTGAATTCTTCGCGCTTGGGCCCCGCTTTATTTATCTGCTCGACAATCAGGCCTGCGACGGGTATAAGAGACGGAAATCGCTAATTAAATGGCGGCGGCTCTGGACAACCGGGCCGCCGTTTTTCGTACCTGAAAGTCCATACACTTGATCACGATCAAAGCTGTAGAAGAACGTATTCTGAACGCTATCCAGCCTGAAGCCGACGCGCTTGGGATTGAGGTGGTGCGCATCCGTATGATGGGTGGCCGCACGCCGACGCTTCAGATCATGATTGAAAAAACAGAAGGCGGCACGGACGTCGAAGATTGCGCAGATTTCTCGCGCGCAATTTCTCCGGCACTCGACGTGCACGACTTCATCGACAATAAATACCACCTTGAGATTTCCACACCGGGCATTGATCGCCCGCTGACCCGCGCGAAAGACTTTGCGCGCTGGGCTGGTCATCTGGCGAAGGTGGAACTGGCTATTCCGATTGATGGTCGCCGTCGCTTCCAGGGTATCATTTCCAGCGAAGAAGATGGTGTCATCAAGCTGCAGCTCGATGATGACAGCGAGCTTGAGGCGAATGTTTCGGATCTGAGCAAGGCGAGCCTCGTGCTCACCGATGAACTTATTGAAGTGGCGCAGGCAGAAGGTCAGATGACCGAGCTGGAAGACGGCGCTTTTGATGAGATTGAAGAAGAGGGCGATGAGCCCGATACTGAAGAGGAAAACCAGTCATGAGCGCTATCGGCGTTTCAGCGAACCGGCTTGAAATCCTGCACATTGCTAACGCAGTTGCAGCTGAGAAATCTATCGACAAGGAAATCGTCATTGAGGCGATGGAAGAGGCGATCGAGAAAGCGGCGCGCTCTCGTTATGGTCAGGAGCACCATATTCGTGTTCGCATCGACCCTAAGACGGGCGAGCAGAAGCTGTGGCGTGTTCAGACGGTTGTCGCTGACGAGGAACTGGAAGACGAAGTTCAGCAGCTGACGCTGGAACAGGCTCAGGAAATCGACCCGGACGTCGAGATCGGTTCTGAGATCCTCGAAGAGCTTCCACCTTTTGATATTGGCCGTGTTGGCGCACAAACTGCGAAACAGGTCATCATGCAGAAGGTACGCGACGCTGAGCGTGACCGTCAGTATGAAGAATACAAAGACCGCGTTGGCGAAGTCATTAACGGCATTGTTAAGCGCGTTGAGCATGGCCACATCATTGTGGACCTTGGTCGCGCAGAAGGCATTGTCCGCCGTGGCGACTCTATTCCGCGTGAGAATTATCAGATTGGCGACCGTGTTCGCGCTTACCTCTATAAAGTAAGCCGCGAAGTTAAAGGTCCTCAGATCTTCCTCTCCCGCGCGCATCCAGACTTCATGGTTGCCCTGTTCGCGCAGGAAGTGCCTGAAGTTTATGAGGGCGTGATCGAGATCAAATCCTGTGCTCGTGACCCGGGCTCCCGCGCGAAAATCGGCGTCTGGTCCAATGACCAGTCCATCGACCCGGTCGGCGCGTGTGTGGGTATGCGTGGCGCGCGCGTTCAGGCGGTTGTGTCTGAGCTTGGCGGCGAGAAAATCGACATCATTCCTTGGTCTGAAGACCCTGCGACCTTTATCGTGAACGCGCTCCAGCCTGCTGAAGTGTCTAAAGTCGTTCTCGACGAAGACGAGCAGCGTGTTGAAGTTGTTGTGGCAGACAGCCAGTTCCCACTCGCAATTGGCCGTCGTGGTCAGAATGTGCGTCTGGCAACACAGCTGTCAGGCTGGCAGATCGACCTGATGACGGAAACTCAGGACTCTGAGCGTTATCAGCGCGAATTCCAGGAACGTACGGCGCTCTTCATGAAAGCGCTCGACGCCGACGAAACGCTGGCTCAGCTGCTTGCGTCTGAAGGCTTCGAAACGGTCGAAGAGATCGCTTATGTCGACGCGGAAGATCTGGCTGTGATCGAAGGCTTTGATGACGAGATCGCGCAGGAACTGCAAACCCGTGCACGTGAGCACCTTGAGCGTCTGAATCAGGAACTCGACGAAAAGCGTCGTTCGCTTGGCGTTGAAGATGGCGTGCTTGATCTCGACGGCGTGACCCTGCCAATGGCGGTGATCTTCGGTGAGAACGACATCAAAACCGTTGAAGACGTTGCTGGCCTTGTACCGGACGATCTGACGGGCTGGCGCGAGCCGGGCCATGATGGCAAGCCAACCTTCCAGCCAGGTCTTCTGGCGAAGGGCGAAATGTCCGCTGATGAGGCTGAGCTGTTCGTTATGCGCGCCCGTAACAAAGTGGGCTGGGTTGATGACGAGGCTCTTGCGGCACTCGAAGCACAATTTGTCGAAGAAGACGAAGCTGAAGCTGAGGGCGAAGGCCTTGAACTGACCGAGGAAGAGCGTGCACTTCTGGCGCTTGGCGACCTTGGCAGCACGGAACTGGAAGAAGAAATCGCTGATCTCGACGCAGCGGACTTCTCTGACGAAGCAGACTCCGAGGAGGGCGCCGATGACGACGCAGAACCTCGATGAGTCCGGTTCGACTGACGACATTGAACTAAGAGATGACGGCCCGGAGAAAAAATCCGGGTCACCATTTCGCATGTGTCTTGCGACGCGGGAGAAACGTCCGGCGTCGCAGATGATACGCTTTGTGCTGTCTCCGGATGGCGAAGTGTTTCCCGATATTGCCAGTCGCCTTCCGGGGCGTGGCGTATGGGTCAGCTCCGATCGTGAGAAACTGGAAGGGCTGGTTCAGTCCAAAGGTGGCTTTGCGCGGGGCTTTAAAGCGCAGGTAAAGGTCTCTGAAACCCTGACAGATCAGGTGGAAGAGCAACTTTTACAGCGTTGCCAGGCGACCCTGGGGCTGGCAAAACGCTCAGGCGTTCTTATCTTAGGGTTTGATCAGGTCCGAAATGAGCTTCAGCGGAAGTCTCCGGGCTGGTTGATAGAAGCTTCAGACGGTTCTGAAGATGGTCGCCGACGCTTGATCGGCCTCGCTATCGGGCTTTATGAGAAGGTTCGTGTAGCGTCTGCTCTTTCTTCTGAGGAATTGGGCATGGCCTTAGGTCGTGACAATGTGATACATGGTCTGTTGAAAACAGGTCAGTTCGCAGACGTGTGGACAAGGGACTATCGTAGGCTGTACGAGTTTCGCCAGGTCTCTGGCGATGTATGGTATTCTGGGGCGGTCGAATAGTTTGGCTTCGTGCGGAACGCTGCGCGGAGCATTTTGGTGTTAAATTTTGGTGGTCGATGAGCGATTCAGATAAAGTAAAGTCAGATTCAGAAAATGGCCGCAAGCCGCTTTCCCTCGGGCGTGGGAAAGATTCCGGCACGGTCAAGCAGAGCTTCTCCCACGGTCGTTCCAAACAGGTCGTGGTTCAGAAGAAGAAGAAACGTATTGCGTCTCCGGCGCCGGGTAAGCCGGCTAAAGCTGCTGAGGCAGGACCTTCTGCGGCAAAGCCTAAGGCTGGGCCGTCCAAAGCTGCTGAACTGGCTAAGAAGCTCGGGATCACGGAGGCTGAGCTTCGTGCACGTCAGGCTGCGCTGAAAAAGCGTGAAGAAGACGAGCAGAAGCGCAAAGCCGAAGCGGCCGCTCAGGAAGATGCGCAGCGTCGCCTCAAAGAAGAGCAGGAACGTCGCCAGCGCGAAGACGCTGAGCGCGCTGAAGCTGAGGCACGCAAACAGGCCGAGGAAGAGGCTCGCAAGCAGGCTGAAGAAGCCGCTGCACGTGCCGAACAGGAAGCCAAATCGGCGAAAAATGATCGTAAGTCTGCCAAACCAGCAGAACGCGCAGACAATCGCGCGCCTGGTGGCCGTGATGCGCCGCGTCGTAATGAGCCGACACCGCCAGCACCTGGTCCGGACAATGCTCTGAGCGAACTTGGCGGCCGTCTGAAAAGCAAAAAGCCTAAGATTCCAGATGCTCCGGCGAAGCCAGCGCGCACACGTGGCGAGCCAAAGCGGCGTCAGGGTAAACTGACAATCGCGGCTGCGCTGGATGGTGATGAAGATCGCCAGCGTTCACTGGCATCCGTTCGCCGTGCGCGTGAGCGCGAACGCGAGCGTCGTATGTCCAATGGCCGCGACAACTCTGAGAAGTCTTCGCGCGAAGTCATCGTGCCTGAGACCATTACGCTTCAGGAGCTTGCGAACCGCATGAAAGAACGCGTCGCTGACGTTGTGAAATTCATGATGAAGCAAGGCGAGATGATGCGCGCCAATGATGTGCTTGACGCCGATATGGCAGAGCTCATCGTTGAAGAGTTTGGCCACACGGTTAAACGCGTATCTGAATCTGACGTTGAGATTGGTCTTGAAGGTCCAGAGGATGACGTTGCTGACATGAAGCCACGTCCACCGGTTGTGACGATTATGGGCCATGTTGACCACGGTAAAACCTCACTTCTGGATGCTATGCGGTCTACCGACGTTGTGTCTGGCGAGGCTGGCGGCATCACCCAGCATATTGGTGCGTATCAGGTGACGCTGAAATCAGGCGACAAGATTTCCTTCCTCGACACGCCGGGCCACGCAGCATTCTCTGCAATGCGTGCACGCGGCGCGAACGTAACGGATATCGTTATTCTGGTTGTTGCGGCTGATGATGGTGTCATGCCTCAGACGATTGAAGCGATCAGCCACTCTAAAGCGGCTGGCGTTCCGATTATCGTTGCTGTCAACAAAATCGATAAGCCGGAAGCGGATGCAAGCAAGGTTCTGACCGAGCTTCTGCAGTATGACATTCAGGTTGAAGCCATGGGCGGTGACGTTCAGGCGATTGAAGTCTCTGCGAAAGAGAAAATGGGTCTGGATGCGCTGACAGAAGCGATCTCGCTTCAGGCGGAAATCCTCGAGCTTCAGGCTAACCCTGACCGCGATGCGGACGGTGTGGTTGTTGAATCTCAGCTCGATAAAGGCCGCGGCCCTGTCGCGACTGTTCTGGTGAAACGCGGTACGCTGAAGCGCGGCGACATTGTTGTTGCCGGTTCTCAGTGGGGCAAGGTTCGTGCGCTTGTGAACGAGCGTGGTCAGCAACTCAAAGAAGCTGGTCCAACCGTTCCTGCAGAGATCCTCGGTCTTGATGGTGCGCCTGAACCGGGCGACCCGTTTGTTGTCGTCGACTCTGAAGCGCGTGCCCGTGAGATTACGGATTACCGTATTCGCATGAAGAAAAACGCTCGCGGTTCGTCTGCAGCGAAAGCATCTCTTGAGCAGATGCTGTCTCGTCTGAAAGACGGTTCTGCGGAAGTTTCCGAAGCGCCGCTGGTTGTTAAAGGCGACGTTCAGGGGTCTGTTGAGGCGATCACTCAATCCGTTGAGAAAATGTCGACTGAAGAAGTTCGTGCGCGCGTTATCTATGGTGCTGTGGGCGGTATTTCTGAAAGCGACGTACTGCTAGCTCAGTCTTCTGGTGCACCAATCATCGCGTTCAACACACGTGCAAACAAACAGGCACGTGAGCTTGCTGAACGTGAAGGCGTAGAAATTCGTTATTACTCAGTCATTTATGACCTAATTGATGACGTACGTGACACGCTGTCTGGTATGCTTGCGCCTGAAAAACGCGAAACCTTCATCGGCTATGCCGAAATTCTGGAAGTGTTCAACATTTCCAAAGTTGGCAAGGTTGCCGGTTGCCGCGTGACCGAAGGCGTCGTGAAGCGTGGTTGCGGTGTGCGTCTGCTGCGTGATGACGTTGTTATTCACGAAGGCATGCTGAAAACCCTCAAACGCTTCAAAGACGAAGTGCCTGAGGTTAAAGAAGGCATTGAATGCGGTATGGCGTTTGAACGCTATGAAGATATCCGCGTTGGCGACCAGATCGAGTGCTTCCAGATCGAGATGATCGAACGGAAGCTCGAAGCAACAGTCTAAATTGGCAAAGCCGGAATTTTAAAGTTCCGGCTTACCTTCATGTTAGGGGTATGCGGCTAGCCTTTGTGTATGGCCGCACCCCTTTTTCACTCCAACATTGATGATCCATCGCCTTCTGCTGTCGAAGCTGAAGCGCCTTTCCGTGTGAGCGGTGAGCTTGGCGAGAAGCAAATCAAGCAATTGGCGCGTCGCGTTCGGCGCGGTCATGTTGGGCCGACTTCCGTTTATTATGCAGGTGTTACTGCGCCGGCGATCACCGCAGGCATGGCGACAATTGTTGGTGCCTCGCTCTCTCGCGCGGGCGTGGCGGGCGAGTGGGTGGTGATTACCTCCAGCCTGGTTGCCGCCATGGCAGGCATTACCTGGTATCTGATTTTTATGCGCTGGTCGTATCGCCATAGCTATGGCCGTTCCAGCGAGCTTCGTAAAACCACGCATATCGAAGCCGATGAGCTTGGGGTCTATCTGACCCGTGGCACCATTCGCACCCGTATCTCTTGGGACGGCATCGATTCCATCGCGACGGATATGAAGTTTTCCCGCCTGCATGTTCTTGATGGGGATGACGTTCTTATTCCTTCGGCCTGGTTCAAGAATGGCAAGGAACGTAAAGCAGCAATCGCTCATTTACGGGCATTGAAGGCCCAGTCAGAGATTGAGGCCGAGGCGGCTTAAGGCTGTCCAATTGATCTGAAAACTCTATGCTGGAAAAAGCAGATGAGTTTTTTAAAAGGTCAGGCCGTATGTGTGGTCGTTTTTTCCGACATGGTGTGAGCTGGGAGGAATACCGGGATTCTCTTGGCATTATTCCCCCTGAAGGCGTGGACCCACCTGAAGCCAAATACAATATTGCGCCTATGACCTATAGCCCGATTGTGCGCCGGGATATTGATACCAAACGACTGGAAATGGCGCCCTGTTTATGGGGGCTCGTGCCAAGCTGGTGGAATAAACCTCTGTCTGAAAAGAAGTTTTCAACCTTCAATGCGAGGTCTGAAAGCGTACATGAAGCGGCAAGCTTTCGCGGGTCTTTTCGGCATAAGCGATGCCTCATTCCCGTGAGCGGGTTTTATGAGTGGATGCGTGATGGGAAATCCAAAACGCCATTCGCGATTGGCCTTCGCAACCGGCGCTGGTTCTGTTTTGCCGGACTTTGGGATGTCGCGCATATTGATGGGTCTGAGCTGCACACTTTCACCATACTGACCACCACACCGAATGATCTGATGGCCGGTATTCACACCCGAATGCCGGTGATCATTCATCCGAGCAATTATGAGCGCTGGATTGATGGCGATTATCGCAAACTGGATGATCTCTTTGACCCTTATCCCACCGATGACATGCATGCCTGGGTGGTGGACCAGAAGGTTGGAAATGTCCGTAATCAGGGGGCGGAACTGATAGAGGAAGTGTGATCTTGGGCTGCACAGTTTCAGAATTTCTGATACAGGGTGACAATGAATAAAAGACACTCTTCTTCTGGTCCTGTGGGCCCTTCTCAACGACAATTGCGCGCGGGCGAGCTGGTCCGCCATGCGCTGGTCGACATTCTCGCGCGCGAGGAATTTCGCGATCCTGCACTTCAGGGCGTTTCTGTAACCATTGGCGAAGTCCGTACTTCGCCAGATTTGAAGCATGCTGTTGTTTTCTGCTCCCCATTGGTGGGCAGTAGCGATGCCAAGGCTGTGGCGGACGCGTTAAACCGTGCCTCATCCTTCCTGCGCGGCAAGCTTGGTCGTCAGATTGATATGAAATTTACGCCGCAACTGCGCTTTCTGGCCGATCAGAGCTATGATGAAGCGACAGCCATGGACAAGCTGCTCGATAGCGTCGCTGAACGCGAAGGCTTTGACGAGGAAGAATAGTCCGTGCCCGGTTATTGTATCCATGGGTGACGCGGGTATGGTGCTGGTCTGATTTAAAATTTTTGACTGATTTCAGAATAGAAGGGGACTCTATGTCTGAAGAAGAACGGGCAGATACGCCTCTGCCATGGTATGAAAAAAAGACGCTTCTGATTGCGTAGCTGATGACATTCTTTCCGGTGGGGCTGTACGCGCTTTGGAAAGGGTCGGTTTTCGAGCGTAATTGGAAGATCGGCATTACGGTTGTCATCGCCGTGCTTTTCATTGCCGGGATCAATTTCACCAACCCGATCTATGTGTTTCTGCTCTATCCGGGCGGTGTGTTCCTGCTTTGGCAGGATAAGACGATTGCGCGGAAGACGGTTTATATCTTCGCTGGCTGCTGGATTCTGGTCTTCTTGCTGTTTGCGTCCCAGTATGGCGGCGGCTCATCCGGTGGCGGCACCTGTAGCGCTGTGATGACACAAGGCAATTGCACCTATTACAGGGACTCAAACTGCAATGTCATTGCGCGCGAGTGTAGATAAAGACTGACTTTCTGACCGGTTCCGGCAAAGCTGTCACATTCGGCTGGCAGGACTGCCGGGACCGATCGGGGAGAATGCAATGCGCCGCTTAAAAGAAATGCTTGTGACGGGACTGGCTCTGGGGCTTGCGGCTTGTGCGGGGACGCCCGCGGCTGAGCAATCGGTCGAGCCAGTTGAGCCTGCAGAGATTGTGGTCATCGCGCATCGCGGGGCGAGCGGCTATCTGCCAGAGCATACTTTAGCCGCTTATCAGCTAGCCATTGATATGGGCGCAGACTTCATTGAACCCGATCTGGTGATGACGTCGGATGGCGTTCTGGTTGCGCGCCATGACCCCTGGCTCTCAGATTCAACGGACATTGCCGATCACCCAGAATTTGCAGATCGACGGACCACGCTCACCTCCCCTGAGGGTGTAGAGATGACGGACTGGTTTGTCTGGGATTTTACCTATGAGGAAATCCGCACGCTTCGTGCGCGCCAGGCACGTGCGGGCCGGGATACCAGCCATGATGGTGAGTATCAGATCCCAAGCTTTGAAGACATTCTAAGTCTCGCCATGCGTCATTGCCACCCGTCCGACTATGCCAATCCGGCTATGGGAAGCGAGGTCAATCTTGGCATTTACCCGGAAACGAAATGGCCAACGGACCACAATGAGCGCGGGCTCGATATGGCTGGTGCCATTGAGGGCGCTTTGCTGACAGCACGGAAAGATTACACCTGCCAGCTGCCGACATATATTCAGAGCTTTGAAGATGGCATTTTGCGAGACCTGAGTGAGCGGGACTCTATGGCAGACTACACGCTCGTTCAGCTGGTCTATCCGGAAGGCTATGCGCTCGATGGCGCGCCGAGCTATGCTCTGGAAGATATCGCCGAATACGCAGACGGAGTTGGCCCGTTCAAATCTCTTCTGTTTGATCTGCGAACCGGTGAGGCAACAGACTATGCGCGCCGCGCTCGCGCGCTGGGGCTGGAGGTCCACACCTGGACACTACGCGATGATGATATTGCGCCCGGCTTTGAAAGCCCGCAGGCGGAAATTGAAGCCTTGCTAGAGGCTGGCGCTACCGGAATCTTTACCGACTTTCCGGATACAGGCCGGGCAGCGGTCGATAACTGGCTGGCCGCACAGGACTAGGTGCCCTTAAGAAATGACGCGACACATTCTGGCTATAGCCCTTTGCGCCTTTGGGTTTGCGTTCACGGCGAACGCTCAAGTGACTGCGCCAGATGGTGAGGACTATGCGCCAGCGGGCGTGATTGCCAATTATCAATGGCTTTCAGGTGTCACGGTTGCCGATGCAGCAGATATCACAGTTATGCGTGATGGCGCCGAAACATGGGCGGTAAGCTCGCCCATGGATTGCTCCATCGCATGTCTGGTGTTCGCCGATTGTCGGGGATTTATCTTCTCTGAACCGCTTCTTCTGACTGAAGCCCCGCAATGTCGTATGCTGAGTGAGATACCGGCGCTGACAAATGCGCGCGGCCAGCACGTCTACATCAAAGAATAACCGCCAAAGCGGGTTTACCCCGATGGCTTCGGGGATTAGAGACGCGTTCTTATTCTGAAAATTATCAGGGAACGTTTCGTTCCATTAACTATAATGGCTTTTGGACTGTGAGTGCCGACCCCTCACTGTCTGGGAAGGTGACCAATTTTGGCTCGTAATAAAAAACGCAAAGGCGATCCGGTTCACGGATGGCTGAACTTCAATAAACCAGTGGAGATGACGTCCACCCAGGCCGTTGCGATCGTGAAACGATTATTCAACGCCCAAAAGGCGGGTCATGGCGGTACGCTTGACCCTCTGGCAGACGGCGTATTGCCGATCGCTCTGGGCGAGGCAACCAAGACATCTGCTTATGCGATGGATGCGGACAAGGACTACACCTTCGTGATCAGCTGGGGGCAGTCGACCAGCACGCAGGACCGGGAAGGTGAAGTCACAGGTTCGTCGGATGTGCGAGTGCCGCTGGACGCCGTCGCTGAAGCCCTTGCCGGCTTTGTGGGTGAAATAGAGCAGGTGCCGCCGAAATTCTCTGCCATCAAAGTCAATGGTCAGCGTGCATATGATCTGGCGCGCGACGGCGAAGAGGTGGAGCTGAAATCGCGTACAGTTATGCTGTATGAGGCGAAACTCGATGAGGCTTCTACAACGGATGAAGCCGTTATCCATGTGACCTGTGGTAAGGGCTTTTATATCCGCGCGCTCGTGCGTGATCTGGCCTTTGAGCTGGGTATGGAAGGCCATGTCACCAGCCTCAAACGAACCCGCGTCGGTGGCTTTGAGCTGGCGCAAGGATCCAGCAAAGAAGAGATCGAAGCGCTCGAAGACCCGGAAGCCCGCAAGGCACTGCTGGTGCCGATTGAAGCGTCTCTGGACGATATTCCCGCCATCAATATCTCTTCAGATGGCGAGGCAAAGCTGCGCAACGGAAATGAATTCCGGCTTCTTCCACATGAGATGCAGGACTTTCAGTCACAGCGGTCTGAGCTTCAGGGCGATGAGTCAGACGACCGTATGGCGCTGGCCATGAGCAATGGGCAGGCATTGGCGATGGGAGAGATCCGCGCCGGCTTTTTCCGACCGTTTCGCGTCTTCCAGATCGGCTGATGTGAGGGAGAATTCCCGACATAAAAAAAGAAGGACTGCTGAGTGATTGGGGGGAAGCAGTCCTTCTCAACCTGAGCCGGTCGTCGGGGGGATGGGAGGCTCAGGGCTTTAAAAACACGTCTCTGTGTTTGTTCTTCTTATTTTTTATTACGCAGCAGCGCCGCGATAGATGAGACGTGAGTGGGTTTCTGTGGAGCCTTTAGCTGCTTTAGGTGCAGTTGCAGAACCACGGTAGAACAGTTTGCTTTGGGTTTGAGCAGACGCGTTGTCGTTAGCAGCGCGAACTTCGTAACCACGATAAACGAGCTTTTTCATAACAGGTCTCCTTTCGGGTAGCGGTGCAGGGGAAGATCACCGCTGTTCGTTGTCTTTCGTTGAGTTCAATATATGCAAGGTGTGTAAGTTAGTCAAACTGTATATATAAAAAACTCCCCTTTTCGGTGAAAAATTTCATTATGCCCTGTTTTTATTGAAGTTGCAGAAAGGCGTTTTGAGGCTGAATCCGGTGGTTTGCGGGACTCCCGGCTCAGTTTCCTGGGCCTGGACCCGGTGAAACAGTCGCCGACTGCGCCAACTGCACGCGTACACAAGCCTTTCCTTTTGGGTCATTTTCTGTCATAAGCCCGGCTCAGGTCTGCATCCTCGCCACTCTAGCCCTGCTGGACGACATCCCGGCATGCGCTGAATGGGAGACCGGACCTGCTTCCAACGCCAATATGGCTTCACTAACGCCCACCCCAAAAGCGGGCGAATAAAGAAAGTATTGCGATGTCGATTACGGCTGAAAAGAAACAGGAACTCATCACGAAATTCGCTCGCGGCGAAGGTGATACGGGTTCTCCTGAAGTACAGGTTGCGATCCTCACTGAGCGTATCACTAACCTGACCGAACACTTCAAAGACAACAAAAAAGATAACCATTCCCGCCGCGGCCTTCTGAAGATGGTCGCAACGCGCCGGAAACTGCTGGACTATGTTAAGTCCCGCGACGAGAGCCGCTATCAGGCTCTGATTGAAGAGCTGGGCATCCGCCGATAGGAGCCAAAGCTTCCAACCCGCCAGCAGCAATCCGGCTACTGGCGGGTTTTCGTATGAAAAGAGAGATGTATGTTTGATAAACACATAGTGTCGACAGAATGGGCGGGTCGCCCTCTGGTTCTGGAGACAGGGCGTGTCGCACGCCAGGCCGATGGTGCAGTTGTTGTAACCTACGGCGAAACCTCAGTCCTCGCCACAGTTGTTGGCGCTAAAGCGGCCAAACCTGGCCAGGACTTCTTCCCCCTGACTGTAAACTATCAGGAAAAGTATTTCGCAGCTGGCCGCATTCCAGGCGGTTTCTTCAAGCGCGAAGGTCGTCCGACCGAAAAAGAGACTCTGACGTCTCGTCTCATTGACCGTCCAATTCGTCCGCTCTTCGTTGAAGGTTTCAAAAACGAAGTTCAGGTTGTTCTCACTGTGCTGTCTTATGACGGCGAGAATGACCCGGATATCGTTGCAATGATCGGCGCATCTGCTGCGCTGACCCTTTCCGGCCTGCCATTCATGGGCCCGATCGGCGCTGCACGCGTTGGCTATAAAGATGGCGAATACGTCATCAACCCATCTGTTCAGGACATGGCTGACACTGACCTCGACCTCGTCGTTGCGGGTACGCAGGACGCTGTCATGATGGTTGAGTCCGAAGCTAAAGAACTTTCTGAAGACGTTATGCTCGGCGCTGTTATGGCTGGCCATAAGAGCTTCCAGCAAGTTATCGACCTGATCATTGATCTGGGCGAGCGCGCTGCGAAAGAGCCTTGGGACTTCACACCTCCTGACCACTCTGCAGAGCTGGCTAAAATCCAGGACCTCGTGGGCGCAGACCTGTCTGCTGCTTACAAGATCAAGGACAAAACCTCCCGTCAGGAAGCGGTTGCTGAAGCACGCACAAAAGCGTCTGAAGCTCTCGTTGCGACGGAAGAAAACCCAGAAGGCATGGACGCTCTGATCTTCAAGGATCAGTTCAAGAAAGCCGAAGCTAAAGTCGTTCGTGGCGACATCATCAAAACCGGCGTTCGTATCGATGGCCGTAAACTGGATGAAGTTCGTCAGATCGTGTCTGAAGTTGGCGTTCTGCCACGCACGCACGGTTCTTCTCTCTTCACCCGTGGTGAAACGCAGGCGCTTTGCGTCGCGACACTCGGCACGGCAGATGATGAGCAGATGATCGACTCTCTGGACGGCATGTATAAGTCCGGCTTCATGCTGCACTATAACTTCCCGCCATACTCTGTCGGTGAAGCTGGTCGTATGGGCTCTCCGGGCCGCCGCGAAATCGGCCACGGTAAGCTGGCATGGCGCGCGACGAAGGCAATTCTGCCAACGAAGGACGAATTCCCTTACGTTCTGCGTGTTGTTTCTGAGATCACTGAATCCAACGGTTCGTCTTCTATGGCGACGGTTTGCGGTACATCACTTGCGCTTATGGATGCTGGTGTTCCGATCAAGCGTCCGGCTTCCGGTATCGCTATGGGTCTCATCAAAGACGACGATGGCGTTGCCGTTCTCTCAGATATTCTGGGTGACGAAGACCATCTCGGCGATATGGACTTCAAAGTGGCCGGTACGTCTGAAGGCGTAACGTCACTGCAGATGGACATCAAAATCGCTGGTATCACCGAAGACATCATGAAGACTGCTCTCGCTCAGGCGAATGGCGGCCGTATGCATATCCTCGACGAAATGTCTAAAGCGCTTGGCGAGTCTCGCTCTACTCTGTCTGAGAATGCTCCTCAGATGGAAAGCATGCAGATCCCTGTCGACAAAATCCGTGAAGTCATCGGTTCTGGCGGTAAAGTTATCCGCGAAATCGTTGAAACCACGGGTGCTAAGGTCAACATCGAAGACGACGGTAAAGTCACGCTTTCAGCGCTCGACAAAGCCTCTATCGATGCAGCTCACAAATGGATCCACTCCATCGTGGCTGAGCCTGAAGTTGGCGAAGTGTACGAAGGCAAAGTCGTCGCTGTTAAAGACTTCGGTGCGTTTGTTAACTTCTTTGGTCCAAAAGATGGTCTCGTGCACGTAAGCCAGATGGCTGAAGAGCGTGTGAAACATCCGAAGGACGTTGTTTCTGAAGGTGACACTGTGTGGGTGAAGTTGCTCGGTTTTGATGATCGTGGCAAAGTTCGCCTGTCTATGAAGGTTGTCGATCAGGAAACCGGCAAGGAAAAAGAACAGTCGGACGACTGATTGACGTGAAATAGGGGGCTTTCACATGCCAGGTGCCCGATGGGATGGTCTGTCCGGAGCCCTCAATTTCTGCGTCGCATTTCTTTGCTTCTTTACCGTATTGGAACAAAGGCCGTCTTCCGCAATTCGCGCGGAAGACCTGGCCTTTGATCCGGTACTCGCGTCCGACCCGTGCGCGCAAATAAACACCCTTCCCGACCATGTTATCCCATTCCTGGACTTCGCTCAGGATTGTGCCGGTGACGATCTGGCTGATATTCAGGTTCTGGACGGTGATGTACTGGTCATGTTTCACCGATTGAACGAAGTGCGTGTTGAACACGGACTAAGCCCGCTAACCTGGCATGCCGGGGCTGCGAATGTCGCGCGTCTGCACGCGGTGGACATGCTGCGCCGAAATTACTTCTCTCATGAATCTCCCGAAGGCATGCGCAATGATGACCGGATGCGTCTGCTTGGCCGAACCGAGATTTTTGGATATTCAGGCGAAAATCTCGCCTATTACAGAGATGGCTGGCCCGCTGGATATGACGCGACCACACTGCAAGCTCAGCTGGAGCGCAGTCCAAGCCACCTGGAGGGGATGATCAATCCCGATTACACCCATGGCGGCGCTGCGATCGTAAGGCGGGGCGATACCTATATTGCTGTGCAGGTTTTTCTCTCCGCTGAAGGAGAGCTGGAATATCCATGGCCAAGTCGGCTATTTCCCGGTCTGACCCTTAAATTGCCAGAGCAATTGCATGGCCGCGAAGTTGGAGGCTGGCGTCTGCAACGGGAAACCGGTGAAATTCTGGCGCGCGCCTATAATAACCGGGTGATTGTTCCTGAATTTGATGAAGAAGGTGTGGTGAGACTGGTTGTGCTCGTGGCCGAAAACCCGCATCACTACATGCTGTTCAACGGACCAGTCTCGGACCTTTCTGCCTATGCACCCTGAAGAAAATGTATGCCTGATCGCGATTTCCGGCGGTTCAGGTTCAGGTAAATCTACGCTCGCTGATGCCATACGCACTGTTCTGGGGCCGGACGTTTGCGTGGTTCTGGGTGAGGACAATTATTATAAGTCCCGCAAGGAAAACGGGATTGAGGGGCTAAGCCCGCCCGAAATCGAATCCATCATCAATTTCGACCATGTGTCGTCAAAGAATATGGATATGATGCGCGCAGATATTGCGGCGCTGAAACGTGGCGAAACCATCAAACAGCCTGTCTATGATTTCGCTGATCATGACCGCGTTGAGGGCGAATATGAGGTTATCGAACCGCGCCGGGTCACCATTGTTGAAGGCATTCACGTTCTGTCCGATGAGGACATTGCGAAAGAATTTGACCTCAAAGTGTATGTTGATACGCCCGATGATCTGCGACTGGCCCGACGCATTCTGCGCGACACCGCACCTGAAGATCAGGGCGGTCGCGGTCGTAGCGTTGAGCGGGTGATCTCTCAGTATCTGCACTTTGTGCGCCCGTCTCACCATCTGGTGACAGCGCCACATAAATATTCCGCCGATCTGGTGATTGCCGATGAGGGGCTTCTGGCCTTTTCAACGAGTATTCCAACTCGCCGGGCAGTTATGCGTATGCTGGCGCCGGTACAAAACTGGCTGGAAGACCACGGCATTGTAAAGCCGTCAGAGTTTCACGCCTATCCGGACGATTAGGTTTTGAGATAAAAGCCTGAGGCTTAGAAGCGGAAGGTTGTTTCCAGTCGAACGCCGGCTTCAACTTCCTGTTCTTGCCAGCGGGATACATCATCCAGATCCTGAGCACCCAGGCTGACAGAACCACCAAGGCTGAAACGTGGTGTGAACTGGTACGTCGCGCCTGCAGAATATTCTTCACGTGGCAGCGGAGAATCGTCCGGACGCGTTGTGAAGTTCAAATTCATCTGCCAGCGACCATTGCCGCCAATCTGGAAATCCTGAGACCGTTCCTGAAGAGACAGAGCCGGGTTCGGGTCCGCAGTTGGAACTTGTTCAGTGAGTGTGAAGTTGCGCGCCCAGTTTGGCGAGGTCAGATATGTGCCTTCCGGATTTGGAATCGGATTCACCGTCTGAGCAGCTGCAGAGCCGCAGACAAACATGGCAAACGCCGAACATATCCCCAGAGCAATTTTCATCACGCCCTAATATTGCTCGTTTGAGCTTTAAAGAAAAGTTCTAACGACATTAAACTTCTTGAATTATTTGCGAATGCGGAATTCGAGCAACACTGTGTCAGCAGCGAACTCATTTTCAGCACCCGGAATGAAGGCGCCAAACTGCCCTTCACTGGCGCGATAACCTATCGTCATATCGACATGGTCATTGATCTCATGCGATGCGCCAACAGTTATTGATGACATAACATATTGAATTGTATCATCTTCTGCGCGCGCAGCGTTCGCGCCAAGGCGCCATTCGCCGACATAAAACTCACCGCCAGCCTGCAAAGAGTCGTAATCCCCATTCCCGCCATTGCTGGAGGTGAGCGTACTTGCACCAACTCGATACACATCGCGTTTTTCGATCTCAAAACCGAAACTTGTGGTCTGGGTGTCGTCATAAAATGGGCTCGCGCTATTGGCCTGTGACCAGGTCAGTGAGCCGCGGACGCGCAGATCTGCGCTCCGGAAAAAATGATAAGCCTGAAGGCCAATTTCCATCGCATCATCAAGTTCTGGTTCCAGAAGACCAGCGGCTGTGAGCTGCGTATCGAGGTCGAGGGCGCGCACTGAGGCGTCTGGCGTGTAGGACACACCGCCGCGTACACCCAGAATACGCGGCGTCACATAACTCACTTTCGCGGCTGAAGACGAAATGTCATTGCGCAGACGAATGGCGTTCATGCCGGTTGGATCAAGGATTGGGTCGTTGCCGCGCGCGAGTGCGAATACGGATGGCCCGCCCTCATAAAACCGTGCGCCCACGCCCGCATCCTTGCCGAGTGTCAGTGCGCCCCAGCCACCATCAATTTCAATATAGGCTCGCTCAATACTACCGCGCGGTCCAACATCATCGGTGAACGGAAGGTTGGAGAGGCGTGAGAAAGCGCCCCGAACGCCGTTGCCCTGGAGGGAGGGACAATTGGAAATGGTTGGCGGACAGGTGAGCACACTGCCTGCAAAGCCGGGGCGTGAGGGGTGATCTGATTGCACTCGTAGGGTGATATTTCCTGTGACTTCCACGCCATTTTCCAGAACCCGGCTGGCAGAACCAGACGCAGACAGCTCTCCCATCAGGTTTTCAGTGTCTGTCGGGGCCGAATCTTCGTCTGAAACAGCGCCGACAACGGTCAATTCCGCGTCGAATTCATATTCCGTCTGCGCAATTGCGCTTTCACTGACGGCAAGACTTGCGAGAAACATTAAAAAGAAGATACGCATTTTCGGCCTGTTCATTGCTGATCGGGACTTTCAGCTTCTTGAGTGCATGCTATACACCCAAGCGTAACATAGTTTGAAGTGAGTTTTGGCGTAATTGCCGGGAGAGATCATGAGTAAATATAGAGCCTTAGCTGCTGTTCTGGGGGCATGTGCGCTGACAGTTGCGGGATGCAGCTCTTCCAGCCGTGCGTCTTCAACCGAAACCGAAGGCGCGATTGTAGGTGTAAACGCATTCCTCTGGCGTGCGACGCTGGACACAATTGATTTCATGCCATTGGCGAGCGCTGACCCACAGGGCGGCATTATCATCACCGACTGGTATTCCAATCCGGGTGCTACTGACGAACGCTTCAAGATGACCGTTTACATTCTTGATACGCGCCTGCGTGCAGATGGCGTAAACGTCTCTGTTTTCCGTCAGACGCGCAATGCGGCAGGCGATTGGGTTGATGCGACAGTCGATTCCGATACTGAAGTTCAGCTGGAAAATGCTATTCTTACCCGTGCGCGTGAATTGCGCGTCGGTGATTTCAGCTAAATCCCGTTCTAAAATCTGAAGGAGAGCGCCTCATGGCGTCTCGTTATAATCACCGGACCACGGAGCCGAAATGGCGCAAGGCGTGGTCCGATGCACGTATTTTTGAAGCCGGCGCACCCGATGACCGGGAAAAAGCCTATGTGCTTGAGATGTTTCCCTATCCATCGGGCCGTCTCCACATGGGCCATGTGCGCAACTACGCCATGGGCGATGTCGTAGCCCGCTATAAAATGCTGAAGGGCTTTAACGTCCTCCATCCTATGGGGTGGGACGCATTTGGCATGCCGGCCGAAAACGCAGCTATGCAGCGCGGCGTGCATCCGGGTGGTTGGACCTATCAGAATATTGAAGCGATGAAGGCGCAGTTTGATCTGCTCGGCCTCTCGCTGGACTGGTCACGTGAATTCGCGACCTGCGACCCGGAATATTACGAACAGCAGCAACGCATTTTCATCGCTCTGATGAAAAAGGGTCTTGTCTATCGCAAAACCTCCAAGGTGAATTGGGACCCTGTCGACATGACGGTTCTGGCCAATGAGCAGGTTGTGGACGGCAAGGGTTGGCGTTCCGGCGCGGAAGTTGAAACCCGCGAGTTGGAACAATGGTTCTTCAAGATCACAGAATATGCTGATGACCTTCTGGAAGGTCTGAAGACGCTGGATAAATGGCCTGAAAAAGTTCGCACCATGCAGGCGAACTGGATCGGCAAATCCCGCGGCGCCACCATTCGCTGGCCGATTGCGGGTGAGGCGGCGAAGACGCATGGCGACACGATTGAGGTGTTCACCACCCGCCCGGACACGCTTTATGGCGCGAGCTTCCTGGCTCTGGCGCCTGATCACCCGATCACGAAAGCGCTCGCGGCAGACAATCCGGCTATCGCTGACTTCCAGAAAGAATGCGCAAAACTCGGCACGTCTGAAGAGGCGATTGAAAAAGCACCAAAGCTCGGTATCGACCTTGGCTTTACGGTGAAGCATCCGTTTGATCCGGATTGGGAAATCCCGGTCTGGAGCGCAAACTTCGTGTTGTCGACCTATGGCTCCGGCGCCGTATTTGGCTCACCTGCGGGTGATCAGCGCGACCTCGATTTTGCGCGTAAATATGGCCTGTCTGTAAAGCCTGTTGTGCTGCCGCCGGAAATAGACGCTGCTGATCATGTGATTGAAAACGAGGCCTATACCGGCCCGGGTAAGATCTACAATTCAGACTTCCTGGATGGCCTGTCTACGACAGACGCCATTGAAGCGGCCATTGGCAAGCTGGAAGAGCTCGGCCTTGGCGAAGGTGCAACCACTTATCGTCTGCGTGACTGGGGTGTCTCCCGTCAGCGTTATTGGGGCTGCCCAATTCCGGTGGTGAAATGCGCAAGCTGTGGCACAAACCCTGTGCCGGATGATCAGCTGCCTGTGCGCCTGCCAGAAGATGTAACCTTTGATGTGCCGGGCAATCCGCTTGAGCGTCACCCGACATGGAAGAATACGACCTGTCCGGTATGCGGCGGCGATGCGGTTCGCGAAACCGATACGCTTGATACCTTCGTGGACAGTTCCTGGTATTATGCGCGCTTTGCTGCGCCGGCGACAGATAAGCCTGTGGAGGCGGATGCGGCTGAATACTGGCTGCCAGTCGACCAGTATATTGGCGGTGTGGAACACGCCGTGCTCCACCTTCTCTATTCGCGCTTTTTCTCGCGTGCGATGCGCGATTGCGGACTTCTGCCTCTGCAGTCCGGCGAGCCATTTGGCGCGCTCTTCACGCAGGGCATGGTGACCCACGAGACCTATAAGTCTGCGGACAATAAATGGCTGTCTCCGGAAGAGATTGAGCCAAAAGACAACGGATTTGTCGAAATCTCGACAGGCGCGCCGGTAACGGTTGGCCAGATCGAGAAAATGTCAAAGTCGAAGAAGAACACGGTCGACCCGGAAGAAATCATCTCTGATTTCGGTGCGGATGTGGCCCGTTGGTTTGTTCTGTCTGACTCTCCGCCTGAGCGCGATGTGGAATGGACCCAGTCCGGTGTGGAAGGCTCATGGCGTTTCGCTCAGAAGGTCTGGGCTGTAGTTGACGCTCTGCCTGAAGGCGCGCCTGCACCAGATACGACTTTGCCGGATATGGATGATGCCGCAACAGATCTCCGCAAGGCGGCGCACCGCGCGCTGGCTGCGATTGAAGATGCGATTGATACTTTCCGCTTCAACTCTGCAATCGCCACCATCCATGAATGGGTGAATACACTTCGCAAGGCTGAAGGCGCTAAGCAAACCCCGGCAATGCTGGCGGCACGTGTGGAAAGCTTCTCATTCCTTGCACATGCGCTGGTGCCATTCATGCCGCATCTGGCGGAAGAATGCTGGGAACGCATTGGTGGTTCCGGGCTTGTGAGCTCTGGCACATGGCCGCTGGTTGAAGAGAGCCTCCTCAAGGATGACACAATCAGCATGCCTGTTCAGGTGAACGGAAAAAAGCGCGCTGAAATTCAGGTTGCCGCTGATGCATCCAAGGATGACATTGAAGCAATCGCGCTCGCCGATGCACAGGTTTCCAGCCACACTGCTGGCAAAACCGTGCGAAAAGTGATTGTAGTACCGGGACGCATCGTAAACATCGTGGTGGCGTAATGAAGAAATTCGCTGGACTTATCCTTGCTGCTTCTACCCTTGGCCTTTCGGCCTGCGGGTTCACGCCAGTGTATTCCACGGCGTCAAATGCGTCTGAAGGATCAATCCAGATCGCGCAGATTGATGGCTATTCCGGCCATGTTCTGCGCCGCGAACTTCTTATGCTACTCCGTCCGGGCCTGCCGGGCGTTGAGAATGGCACGTTGAGCGTTCAGTACGAAGAAGAGGTCAATGACTTCGCGGTTCTGGCAGCGGGTCAATCGGCCCGTGTGAACGTAACCGGCTCTGCCCGTTATGAACTGACAACATCACGCGGTATTCTGCGTGGCACGGTTGAGAGCAATGTCAGCTCGGCACCGGGCGATCTGGCCTATGATGACATCACAGTCCGACGCGATGCATCTGCGCGTGCGGCAATGGAAGCGGCTGTTCTGATTACCGAACAGCTTCAGCTCACTTCAGAGGATGAGGGCGCCTACCGCCCTATCCGCGACTAACGTGAAAAAGACCGGGCGTCAGGCAGAAAGCTTCTGTTCCGCGCCGACAGGTGGTGTGTATGCGGCGCTGGTTTTCGGTAAGCCGGGCGCACCAGTTGCTGAACTATCTGAACAGCTCGCCTCGGCCTGGATGAAACAGGCCACACCTGCCCTCGACCGCCACCGCACATCTCCTGAAGATGCAAAACAGGATCCGGGCTCTGTTCTGGATGCGCTGTTCTCTGAGTCTCTGTTTGGGGGCGCCAGCCTTTTACAGGTCACGATATCTCGCGAAACCGAAGCCAAGCCCTTTCTGGACGCCCTGACAGATATTGAGAATGCGTCAGACGCGCCTGCGGGCCGTATGTTGATCGTTGCGGGCGATCTTTCGCCGCGATCCAAGCTGCGCAAAACCTTTGAGGGCCACGATAAGGCCATTGCGCTGCAATTGTTTGAGCGCACAGAGCGCGAGTTTGAAGCCTGGGTGAAGGAAAACCTTCGCGAAAAACAGGTTCAGCTAGAGCCAGATGCCGAAACCGCCCTGCTTCAGACTTTGCTGGAAGACCAGTCGCTTGCACCGGGCGAGATTGAAAAGCTCTCTCTATATGCGGTGGACAGCGAAGGTCCGCTCACGCTCGAGGATGTGAAAAATCTGGTGATCCTGGAAGACCAGTCCACCGGGTTTGATCTGGTTGATCTGTCGCTGGATGGGCGGCTGAAAGAACTATCTGAATTGCTCGCCGACCAGATGAAGGAAGGCGCGAATGCGATTTCGGTTCTCATTGGTCTTCTGAACCAGCTTAAGCGCCTCCTGCGCGCGCATGAGCTGTCTGCCAATGGTATTCAGGGCGCGCGGATTGGCGAGCGTCTGGCGCCGCGTATTTATGATCGCCAATGGCCGGCATTTGAGCGCCGTATGCAGAAATGGCCGCCTGATCGCATTCTGACCCTGATGAGCCGTATCGAAGCGGTCGACACGCAATGTCGGCAGGCTGCAAGCCCTCAGGAGGCACTTGTTTCCAAGCTTTTGATCGAGGTGGCACAGGTTGCGGGCCATGCCGGACGGGCTCGAAACTGAATTTTTTTGAATCCCTGATTTTTCCTCTTGCATCTGCGCCAGAGATGCGCTTTATCACCGCTTCCGGTCCAACCGGCACCCCATTTGAGCGGGCGTAGCTCAGGGGTAGAGCGCAACCTTGCCAAGGTTGATGTCGTGAGTTCGAATCTCATCGCCCGCTCCATTCTCTCAATGGACAACTATATTCTGAACATCCGAACGCTTTGCGTTTCGGGCGTTTTGCCTGCGGAATTTCGGATAAGCCGATCTGCTACAAAATGAATCTCTAAACGGTCGCGAAACCGTGCTTTTCCACATTGACGAGACTGCGGTCAGTTATTATACACGCGCCTTCCAATTCAGAGTGCGGTTATGGCGGAATTGGTAGACGCGCACGGTTCAGGTCCGTGTGGGGCAACCCGTGGAGGTTCGAGTCCTCTTAACCGCACCAAACTCTCCATTGCATTTAAAAAAAGAGGCCGCCGAAGCGACCTCATCAAGTTTGCTATCTGGGCGATAGCGAGCGAAAGGCAGTTGCACAGTGTGCGGCCTAAAAGCGGCGTGAATTGCGTTCGCCCGGAGACAGAACGCCGTCATCATTTGCGTCAGCGCGGTCAAAAGCGACCGGTGGGTGGTTGTTCCACTCAGCCTGCGAGATGACGCCGTCATTATTTGTATCGACTTCTGAAAAAGCGCGGCCGGAAAAGCGGCGAATGCGGTCATTCAGAAGGGCCTCGAATTCTGGCGCAGTGATCGCGCCGCTGCGGTCACCATCAAATTCGTAGAAGGCGTCGTGGCGAAGCGAGAGGAATTCGCTGCGGGCAATAACGCCATCATTATTGAGGTCAGCCATTTGCAGTAAGTCGTCGAGGTTTTGCGGCATTGGGCGCGGCGTTTGAGCCATGGCCGGGCAGACGGCGGCAAGGCCGGCGGCGATGAGTAGGGCTTTTGAGAGTTTCATATCAGATCTCCGGGTGTTTCAGAGGGATTGAGGGCTTGGAGCGGGCGCTCTTTGGGCGTGAAGCGGCTTTAAAAGTCCGCTCATATTTCGGGTGAAGCGTGCCAAACAGCCTGTCCCAGATCAGCGTGTAGAGCCCGTAATTATAGCGGTAGGTTCTATGGTGCTGATTGTGGCTGGTGGAGGTGTTGGCAAACTTCATCACCGGGTGGTGCTGCCAGCTGGCCGGGAATAATTCATATCCCAGATGGCCGGTAACATTCATGACGATCATCACGGTTGAGACGATCAGAAAGGCGACAGGGTGCATCGGAACAACAGACATCATCACGACAAACCCTAGGACTTCCAGAACAGCTTCCAGCGGGTGGAAAGAGAAGGCGGCGAGTGGTGTCGGATTGGTGGATTTATGGTGGACCGAATGGACCAGGCCATACACGCCGGGCAAATGAATGAACCGGTGCATCCAGTAGAAGTAAAAGTCGTGCACGAGCAGAGCGAGCGGAATGCTCAGCGCGAACCAGAGCCAGCCCAGAGTGCCGTCTATGCTGCGATAAAGCTGAATGAAGCCAAGCGCTTCATTGGCCCGATGAACCGCAAACCCGACCAGCCCAAATATGATGAAAGACAGCATGGAAAAGCCGGCTTCATGCGCGAGCTGGCGCATGGAGATGGGTTGTGCCTGAAGGCGATGGTGTGAAATCTGACTGCGAAACGCCATTAGGATGAGCAGAGCGCCTCCAGCAAACACCAGATATCTCAGTAGCACGACAGAGAAAATCATACCGAGCAGAAGTGACGGGTGCAGGTCTGGGAAAGCTGAGTTCAGATGTGAAGCAAGCATAATCAAATTCCAAAAAAAGAGCGCGGCGACCAGCGGAGTGTGTCGGGCTGATCGCCGCGCAAGCGGGCATGAGCCATTTAATCGGGCGGCAATGGCTCACGCTCGGGGACGATTAGTTGACCTGGATCCAGCGAGTGCGTTCGCGGGTCTCGCCGTTCGGCGCTGTGGTTGTGGTCGTACGTGTGCCTTCGCCATCGCGGGTCACATCACGGTAAGCGGTCTCGCCTTGCGTGCCGGTGACGCTGCCGGAATGGACGTAGTTTCCGTTCTCATCGAAATAGCGATCAGAGCTGTGTGAAACCGTTTCACCTTGTGGGCCGGTGACAGAGCTGTCGCGGCTGCAAACGCCATTTGCGCAGCCTGCTGTTGCGTCGCGAGAAACCGTCTGGCCAGAATTGGTCGTGACCTGGCCGGAACGGTAGCGTGAGCCACTATTCTGGTCATAGCCAGTCGTATTCGATGTTGTGTAGCCGCGGCCTGAGCCGGTTTGAACCGAACGGTCACGGCTGACAGCGCCGTTGTTTGCAGAATGCGTGGTCGTTGCCGTTGCTGAGCGGCCCTGGCTGTTGGACACGGCCACATTGCGGGTGCGGGACTGAGCTTCAGCAGCGCTGACAGCGAAAGTCGTGGTTGCGAGCATTGCAGCAAGTGCGAGAGCAGAAGTCTTAGACAGTTTCATAATTCAATCTCCTTGAGTGTGTGATGCGTGCTGCATCCGACGAGTGGAGATTGCACCCGCGCTGTAACCTGCAGATTTCAGCCAGTTTTCATTGTGTAACAGTTTGTAACCGGAGGCTGATGCATATGGAAAATTCAGGATTTTCTGCTCAATACTGCTGTCATGCAGCACCATCCCCATATTCTCATCGTTGAAGATGATAGCGAAATCCGAACGCTGGTATGCGAGTATCTCAATCGCAATGGCTTCGACGCGCGCGGTGTGGAAAGCGGATCGGACATGGATCAGGCCCTTTTAGAAGGGCATGTCGACCTGATTGTACTGGATGTGAACCTGCCGGGCGGCGAAGATGGATTATCGATCTGCCGACGTATGCGCGCGAAAAGCGATGTTCCAATTCTTATGCTTACGGCCCGGTCTGACGATATTGATCGGATTGTTGGTCTGGAAGTCGGCGCCGACGACTATATGGGTAAACCCTTCAACCCGCGTGAGTTGAGCGCCCGGATCGGCGCCATTCTTAGACGGGTGGGCAATAACGGCGCGAAAGATCAATCGGGTAAACGTCGCAAATGCGGACATATTATTGTCGACCCGGACCGGCGCGAGGTCAGTACGGAAGACGGCGAGCCTATAGTGCTGACCAGCGGCGAGTTTGCCTTGCTGGCAATCTTTATGGCGCGGCCTCAGCGCGTGCTGGAGCGCGACATGCTGATGGATTTGTTGAATGGCCGCCAGTTTGATGGAGCGTTTGACCGCTCTATTGATGTTCAGGTGAGCAGGCTGCGTAAAAAGATCGAAACGGATGCGAGCAGGCCCGCGCTGATCAAAACCATTCGAAATGGCGGCTATATGCTCTCTGAAAGCGTGCAGGATATCTGATGATAAAGGTACTGCGTCATTTATCTCTCATGCGGATATTGCTGCTCGCAGCCATTTTAGTGCTCGGCATTCAGCTCATGTTTCTGGTCGCCATATGGCGTATGCAAAAGGCTAATCAGTCTGCATTCCTGCTGCCTTTGCCGGCGCGCGTGGCCAGCATGGTGGAAGTGGTGGAACGGACGCCGGATGAAGATCGCGACGAGCTGTTGAGCGCTTTGAATTCTTCTGACCTCGAAATCGGCATTGTTACGGACTTTGATGAGGCGGACATTACCCATGGCGTTCGGCTGGCTGTATTTCGGGAGGCTTTGTCTCGATATTCTGAGGCCATGCAGGGAAGGCGTATTGAAGGGCTTATCGCGCAGACGGGCTATGAGCCGTCGGACGCTCAAATAACCCCGTTCGGCGTATCCGCTGAACAGCCGCTGCGATTAATGGTCGAACTTGATAATGGTGAATGGCTGAATATTCAGACGCCCGGTCTGCTCCAGATGCGGTTTCGCAGCATGCCTGTCGGTATTCTGGCCGGATTCTTCGGCTTTCTCATCGCTGCCTTCGCTGTTTACGTGATCTGGCAGCAATTCCACCCTGTTCGCCGTATGGCTGTCGCCGCCCGCAAGTTTACCCGCAGTGGTCGGCCGCATCTGGTTGAACCGACTGGCGCGCGTGATGTTCGCGATCTTGTAGAAGCTTTCAATGATCTGCAGACACGTGTCGCCCGCCTTTTAGAGAACCGCATGTTGATGATGTCGGCCATGTCTCATGATGTGCGCACCTATCTGACAAGGTTGCGCCTTCGGATAGAATTTCTGGATGAAGATCAGCGCTTTCACGCAGAGCGCACAATTGAAGAGATTGAGCTTCTCCTGAATGACACGCTCGCTTTTGCCGAAATTGAGGGGCGCGAAACAGACTTTGAAGACGTCGACATGTCGCTCCTGCTGAGTGAGTTGAAAGTGTCTGGTCAGTTTCCTGAAGACAAAACCAGCTGGACGATTGCCGACCCGCCTGTCGTCATAAACGGTCACGCATCGCGCTTGCAGCGTTCAATTGTGAACCTTGTGTCTAATGCCCTGAAATACGGACAAACGGCCGAGATTGAGCTGGAGGCTGTTGATGGTGTGGCGCAGGTGACGGTGATGGACCGTGGCCCAGGCATCCCCAAAGCTGATATGGAAAAAGTGTTCTCACCCTTCTTCCGACGTGATGATTCCAGAAACCGAAACGTTGAAGGCGCAGGGCTTGGCCTTGCAATCGCCCGCACAGTTGTCGAACGCCATGGCGGGCGCATCCTGCTTCAGGGCCGGATTGGCGGAGGGCTGGTCGCAACCATCCTCCTACCACTTAAACAGCCTGATTAGTCTTCATCTTCGCCGAAGAGCGCCGGCTCGCGGCGTCCAATGCGGCGGGATTCAGGTACGCGCTCAGCAGGTTCTGGAACATGATGGCCCGCATTACCAAACAGGCTGACCAGCAGGATGAGCAAGTCGGCTGCAAGTGCCAGCGTCAGGGAGAAAATCGCCTGTGGTTCACGGTCCTGCAGGGCGACGAATGCATAGGCAATCGGCGCGGCATCCGGGTCACGCGTACGCGCCACACGGCGGATCATTTCGCCAAAGTCTGCTTTCCGGCTGGCAGAAAGCGCTGAATTGTTCACGCACTCATTCCGGATGAATTGCAGAAGCTCGCTTCCGCGTGCGGCAGCGTATTCTTCATTGGTGGTGGCGCGACAATGTTCTTCCACATCGCGCAGACTGCTTTGCAGCGCGGAGAGGTTTCGTGCCGCCTCAAATGCGCCGCCGGACGTACAGTCAATGGAGGCCGGATCAAAGCTAGCCAGAGTTTCTGCGCCATTTGGCGAAGCTTGCGCGGCGATCAGCTCGGATTTGATTTGCGTGCAGGCATTCAGAATACGATCGACCTCGTCTTCACTAATGTCTTCAGAGGTGAAGTCGATTTGCGGAATATCGAGCGCGCTCGCTTGCGCCGTAAGCGCTGAGATTTCTTCTTCCAGGAAGCTGATACGTACATCGCCGCCCGCATTAAGCGCTTCTTCAACTTCGGATGCATCGGCGCTGCCCTGAACAATGGTCAGCTGCTGGCGACCGGAAAGAAGGGCCTCATTCGCGTTGGAAAGTTCACGGGTAACAGACGCCAGACGGTTTTCGGCAACCTCAAGATTGGCGAGCACAATGTCATGTTGACGGTTCAGCTCACGCCAGATCGGGCCGCGACCGGATTGGCCACTTTCCTGCGCGCCGCGTTCTTCCAGAAGTTTCTGGTCTGAAAGCTCCTGAGACTGAGCTCGAAGGCTTGCGACTTCAGTTTCCCATTCATCCTGTTCCAGTGTGAGTTCGCGTACCTGACGCTGGAAGTCAGACACGGTCTGTTCCAGTTCGCGCGCGCGGCTTTCCCGGCTGACGGCTGCGCTTCGCGCTTCGGCGCGGGCATCACCGATCTGGCGTTGATAGGTCTGAAGCTCATCTCGGCGCTCATCCAATTCTTCCAGAATGGTCTGGCGTTGTTCATTTGAGGCTTCGGAGAGCAGGTTGAGCTGGGCCTGGAAACCGGCTTGCTGACGTGAGAACACGCCGCGGGCATCCTGAACTTCATCTTCCAGATCTTCGATCAGGCGCTCGACAATTACATCGCCGCGCTCGCGCATGGTTTCGGCCGACCAGTCAGATTTCTGAGTGCTGAACATGCGGTCAAACAGGTCGATATAAGAGAAGGTAACGGAAATCGTGGTCGCAGCGAAATAGCCAAAGAAGATGGCGATGATGAGCCACCAGCGCTTACGGCTTTCAACCATGAGAAGGCGGCTCGCAATCCATGCGAGCGCTAGCATGAGCGCCTGAATACCAAAGGCGAGACCGAGCGTGATGACCAAGCTTTCAATCCGGTCAATCGTGGAGATGCCTTCAAGGCTCTGGCCGGTTTCCATCGCCTGCTGAACCGGGTCCGCTGCACGCAGACCGCTCCATGTCGTGAGGAAGGACACGATAGAAAGGACAAGGCTTGCGATAACGGCGCTGCGAAAGCCCAGAGACTGCTGCGCGGTATTTGTCGAACGGTTCATTCCTAACTCACCCCAGATGACGCTTTGAATGTGCTGAGAGCCGGACATTCATGGGCCCAGACCGAATGGCACAGCACAGCGAATTTCAGGTCAGGCACCGCTATTTGCGTGCCCAAAAATCATCAGCCCGTAAAAACCAAGGGATTACAGGTCGTTTCTCATAAGGCGGGTATAGGTGACGAGAATATGGCAAAATGTGCATTTGGCTGTATTTACAGCTTCTAAGCCTGCAGTTTTGCTGAAATTGCGTCCGGTGTGTCGCTTAAGCAATAATGTCCGGGCGAATAAGGCCGCGTACGCGGGAAATCTCATCGCGCAGCTGCAGCTTGCGGCGTTTCAGGCGCTGAAGCATGAGCATGTCTGCATTGATGGACTGCATTTCCACGACAAGGATATCCAGCTCACGGTGTTCGAACTCGAGCTGTTCGAGGCGCGCTTGTAGCGTGCGCGTATTCTCGTCGAAGTCGAAACCCGTACCGTCCATTGGTAAGAAACCTTTAATAATGCAGGCGGCCCCATTAACACATTTTCGCTTGTGGATAAATTTTTTTATTTGCGTTTCAGGCGAAAAAATCCCGTTCCTTAGTCGCTTTTCCGGAGAGTCAATACGTGACGAATTCGTGACTTCATGCTTTCATTCATTGCTACAGCATAGGAGGCGCGAAGCGATGAGTTTGGAAAATCATCTGCAGGAACTTTCCGCACGTCATAAGAAAATTGACGATGCACTCAAGGAAGAACTGAAACGACCCTCTTCTGACACGCTGAAGATGACGCGAATGAAACGCGAGAAACTCAAACTCAAGGAAGAGATCCAGTCTCTCCAGGGCGAGCACGTCAGTTAATTTTATTCCGGGTCTGGCCCTAAACTCTGCGCAGGTCATGCCTCATTGGGCTTGACCGCGCATGTGAGGCGTGAAAAGGCCGAGAAATCAGAGCTGGAAACGGAAGGTATTTCGGTATGCGCGATCCCGTGGTGGCTATTCTTGGCCTCGGCAAGGGTGCCGGAATCACATGTGCTCGAAAATTCGCTGAATTCGGCTGGTCTGTCATGATCATTGACGGCGATCAGAAAGTTCTGGATCGCGCTGAAGATGATCTGGGTGAGCTTGTCTGTTATCTGCATGAGGACCAGACGACACGTCTCGGTCTGAAGAACGCACTGTCTGGTACGCTGGAGCAGTTCGATGGCGTTGATGTGCTTTTGAACATCCCGCCCATTATGGATCCGGTCGGGCTGGATGAGCTGACTTTGGACCGTGTGTCTCAGGACCTCAAAGCGACCGCCAGCACTGCTTTAATGGCGGCGCAGGGATTTGGGCGTGAGATGATCCGCGAGATTAAAGAGCGCGACGAAAACGCGGACCGGCTGCCATACAAGAAATCCTTTATTCAACTGCTCAGCCGGGCTGCGGTTTCGGTCGATGGCGGCGCTCCGCTGCAGACGGTCACTCAGGGGGCCGTGCTGTCTGTGATGAAATCGCTGGTGGTGGAATTCGCGCCCTATAAAATACGGTCCAACGCGATTGTCGCGACGCGGCCTCATGCCACTGAAACCGAGCCCTGGCTGAAACAGCGTACACCACTCGGACGAGCCGCTCGTGCATCTGAAATCGCGGAGGCTGCATACTATCTGGCATCCGCAGAAGCGGCGTATATCAATGGGCACGCGCTGGAGCTTGATGGTGGCCGCTCTGTACTGAACGGTTTGATCGAGATCAAATAACCATCTCCGTACGGATGAAACCGGTGTCATAGTACATCAAAAATTGTAAAATCTGATGGAATTGGTGGATGAAGTGATGGATTTCCATCATTTCAGTTTTTCTCCGGGCGTGGACTTAATTTCCTGACACAAAAGGGGATTTAGTCGTGATCCATGTCGTTACGATAGCCAATCAACACCTATACGCGAAGCAGCTCGATCAGATGTTCCGTATGCGCCATGAATTTTACGTTCGGCAGCGCGGTTGGACGGATCTGACGTCAGAAGATGAACGAGAAACAGACGAGTTCGATAACGAACACGCTGTCTATCTGATGAATCTTGATGCGCATGGCGATATCCTCGCCACCTTCCGCCTCAACCCAACCGACACGCCTTATCTGATGGGCGACAAGCTTACCCATTATATATCCGGTGAGCCGCCGCATGATCCGAAAATCTGGGATCTGACCCGCTGGATGGTCGTGCCGCATGCCCGACGCAAGGGTGAGGGGCAGATCGCTGATGCGCAGAAAGTGCTTCTGTGCGGCGTGATGGAGTTCGCGGTCGATCGCGGAATCACCAGCTATACCTGCCTGATGGATACGGTTTTCGTGGACCGTATGAAAAACGTCTGGCCGGTGAAGTTTATCGGCGACCCTCATCACTTCGAAGATGGGGATGGAGACGCCGTCGCGGTGCAGATCGAAGCCGGTCCGCATGTCCTCTTCAAAACCCGTGATCTCACCAAAATCTACGACACAGTTCTGTTTGAACTGAAGCCAGACGCGCCTGAAAGCGAAGAAGAAGCTGGCCTCAGAGAAACCGCAATACGGAAGGAAACGCCAATGAAGGAAGTGCAGCTTGATCGCGTTCGGGAAGCGGCCAGCATGCTGGTCAATGAACTGAAAAACTTCTCCTCACAAGATGATCTGGAAAACTCCATCAGCGCTGTCCAGGAATTCACGCGCTTCATCAGCAAGGAAACAGGTAAGCGGGAACTCGAAGACGCCTGAACGCGGCGGGGACGTAATTCGCGGTGCGGGCGGAGGTTTGAGTCTATTTCTGACTTGAAATCTCCGCCCGCTTGCGTATAAGCGGCGTTCGCTCCAAAGAGGCGTAAGGCATTGCCTCCAGGAGATAAACATTATCGCGCTTAGCGCCAGGAGATGAAAATGCCGAAGATGAAGACGAAAAAAGCTGCTGCAAAGCGCTTTAAGATCACCGCGACCGGTAAGATCAAACACGGTGTAGCTGGTAAACGCCACCGCCTGATGAGCCACAATGCGAAATACATCCGTACAAACCGCGGCACGTCCGTAGCGTCAGATGCTGATACGCCACGTATCAAAAGCTGGCTGCCGTACGGCACTAAGTAACGCATAGCTGAGAAGGATTACCACACATGGCACGCTCCCGTAACAAGGTGCCGGCTCACGCTCGGCACAAAAAAGTCATCAAAGCCGCTAAAGGCTATTATGGTCGCCGGAAGAATACATTCCGCACCGCTAACGCTGCTGTTCAAAAAGCTGGTCAGTACGCTTATGTCGGCCGTAAGCAGAAGAAACGCACATTCCGTTCGCTCTGGATCCAGCGTCTGAACGCTGCTGTTCGCGAACTCGATTCTGAAATGACGTACTCTCGTTTCATTGACGGCGTCACGAAAGCTGGCATCGACATGGACCGTAAGGTTCTTTCTAATCTCGCGATCAACGAACCAGCTGCGTTTAAAGCTGTTCTGGAACAGGCAAAAGCTGCTCTGGCTGCATAAGCCGAACACCTTTCTGACTGTTCTTTCAAAGCGACCGTTGCCACTTCAGCAGCGGTCGTTTTCGTATTGAGCAAATTGATCACTGGAATTGGCGTCAGAGCTTGGTAATAAGAGCCTGAATTCAGCCCGAAATTCCAACCGGGAACGACCTGAGGCAGACCTATGTCAGACATTGAAACAATCGAAGCCGAAGCTCTAAGCGCCATTGGCGGTGCGAATGACCTTGCCACACTGGACGGTGTGCGTGTGTCGGAACTCGGCAAGAAGGGTCGCGTCTCTGCGCTGATGAAAACGCTGGGCGGCATGGACCCGGAAGAGCGCAAGGAAATGGGCCCGAAGCTCAATGCGCTGAAGAACCGTTTGAATGACGCCATTGAGACCCGCAAGACCATCCTTGAGGATGAGGAACTGGATGCGCGTCTGGCCAGCGAAAAGGCTGACCTGTCTCTGCCGCCACGTCCGTATCACACCGGCGGTCTGCACCCGGTCATGCAAGTCTTCGAAGAGATTGAAGAGATTTTCGGCGCGATGGGTTTTGCTGTCGCTGAAGGCCCCGACATTGAAGACGACTTCCATAACTTCACAGCGCTGAACTTCCCGATCGGTCACCCGGCTCGCGAAGACCATGATACATTCTTCATGACGCCGGATGAAAATGGCGAGCGTAAGGTTTTGCGGACGCACACCTCTCCGGTTCAGATCCGCACCATGATGAATGAGAAGCCGCCTATCCGCGTGATCATTCCAGGCCGCGTTTACCGGAATGACTGGGACGCAACTCATACGCCGATGTTCCACCAGGTCGAAGGCCTCGTCATCGATAAAGTGACCCATATGGGCCATCTTAAAGGCTGTCTCACAGACTTTGCGCGCGCCTTCTTTGAAGTCGACGCCGTCGAAACCCGTTTCCGCCCACACTTCTTCCCATTCACAGAACCATCTGCGGAGATGGACGTGAAATGCGACCGTTCCGGCGGCAATGTGAAAATCGGTCAGGGTGATGACTGGCTGGAAATTCTGGGCTCCGGCATGGTGCACCCGAATGTTCTGCGCAATTGCGGCCTCGACCCGAATGAATATCAGGGCTTTGCCTTTGGTATGGGTGTCGATCGCCTCGCTATGCTGAAATACGGCATGCCGGACCTGCGCCCATATTTCGAAAGCGATATGCGCTGGCTCTCCCATTATGGCTTCAAGCCATGGCTCCTTCCGAGCCTCTCCGGAGGGCTTTCTTGAGCGTAAGCCCGGATATCGACACGCTGCCGCGTTGGCCATTCGGGGATAGCCCTGAACTGGGAGACAGGCTTGCTGCATTGATTGTGGCGGGCGTGAAAACCGGTACGTGCTGTGCGAAAGCCCACAATGAGTGGAGCCATCCGGGCGAACGCGGTGTTCTGGTCGACGGTTCAGCACGACCTGTCGCTATATTGGAAACCGAAACAGTGACGCATCTGCGCTTCCACGAAATGACGCAGGAAATGGCCGCGCTGGAAGGTGAGGGGGATCTCTCGCTGCAATACTGGCAGGACGCTCACAAAGACTATTTCACCCGCGAGGGCACGTTCGCTGAGGATATGGAAGTCGTGTTTGAAACCTTTCGCGTCATCTCCATTCTGAACGACGACTTTGCAGCGAAAGCTGGCGAACACCTTGCGCGTGAGCGCGCGGGTGACACGGTTTAACGGGGGCGGTCATGGGTAAAGGGAATAAAGCTGAAATGCTGATCGCCATATGCGCGGTGATTTCCTCTATCGCCGCGGTTTACATTGCGTGGGATCAGGCCCGTGTCATGCGCAGTCAGGAAAAGGCCGATGTCTGGCCTATCGTTCAGCTGCTCCACCATACCGGATATGATCATGGTGGGTTTCAGTATCGGTTTGGCCTTGAAAATGCGGGTGTCGGCCCGGCCTTGATCCAAGGATACATCATTCATCTTCCGGGTGAGGAAAACACCACTTCGTTTCGCGACATGGTGAGCTATTTCGTTGGCGAAGAGATCATGGATAATTTCTCTGAACCGAACTGGGCGGACCAGTCCGTGCGTAGCCGGGTTATGCGTCAGGGAACGCAGATGAATGCCATCGAGGTCGAGTGGCAGGCCGAGGAAGGTCTGCAAGACGTCGTAGAAGCGCATGTCAGCCCGTTTATTCGCGGCGAACGCCCACCAGCCGAAGTGTTCGTCTGCTATTGCTCCATTCTTGATGATTGCTGGGTCGCGACAACGCTCCAGTCTAATCCAACACCAACAGAAGTAAGAAGTTGCGAGGCGCTTCCAGGCGTTATGGACCAGCTTCTTTCACAAACCAGTTCAACCGACTAACCGGAAGAAAAGACCATGAAGTTCACAGTTTCCTGGCTGCAGGACCATCTTCTCACCAAGGCGAGTATGGAAGAACTGCTCGATGCGATGACCAATGCAGGTCTCGAAGTCGAAAGCGTTGAGAACCCTGCAGAGGCTCTGTCTGAGTTTACAGTTGCGCATGTGAAGTCCGTCACCAAACACCCGGATGCAGACAAGCTGAACATCTGCGAAGTGGACACCAAGGATGGCATGAAAACCATCGTCTGTGGCGCGCCGAACGTGTCTGAAGGCATGTATGCGGTTTACGCGCCGCTTGGCACCTATATTCCGGGCCTCGACTTTGCGCTGGATAAAAAGCCTCGCAAAATCCGCGGCATTGAAAGCCATGGCATGATGTGCTCGGCGAAAGAACTGGAAGTCAGCGAAGAGAATGAAGGCATTATGGACCTTCAGGGCAAGCTGAAAGTCGGCCAGCCTCTGGCTGAGGTTCTGGAGCTTGACGACCCGGTTATTGACTTCGAAGTCACGCCAAACCGTCCGGACTGGCTGGGCGTTCTGGGTATTGCGCGCGATCTCGCGGCGGCAGGGCTTGGCAAGTTCAACCCTATGCCGGTCAAGCCGGTTGCCGGTGCCTATCCGTGCCCGGTGTCAGTGACGATTGAAGCGCCAGATGCGTGCCCGACCTTTGCAGGCCGTATGATCCGCGGCGTCAAAAATGGCCCATCGCCGGACTGGATGCAGGCGCGCCTGAAATCTGTCGGCATCTCTCCGAAAAATATGCTGGTCGATGTGACGAACTATATCTCACTCGACCGCGCACGCCCGCTTCACGTCTATGATGTGGCAAAGCTCGAAGGCGGTCTCACGGCGCGTCTCGGTAAAGAGGGCGACAAATTCCTCGCACTGGATGGCAAGGAATATGAGCCAACTGAAGACATGTGCGTCATTGCGGATGAAAGCGGTGTTGTGGGTCTTGGCGGCGTTATGGGTGGCGCGTCTACCGGTGTGTCCGATGAAACGACGGATGTGTTCATCGAGTCAGCCTATTTTGACCCGCTCCGCATTGCACGGACTGGCCGCGCGACAGGTATTCTGTCTGATGCGCGCTACCGCAATGAGCGTGGAATCGACCCGGAAAGCTGTCTTGAAGGTCTTGAGCTTGCAACGCGTCTGATCGTGGAAGTCTGCGGCGGTGAAGTCTCTGATGTAACGGTGGCAGGTGCGCCTCCTGAGAAGCAGGCGCCGGTTCAGTTCAACATTGAAGACGTAAAGCGTCTCACAGGTGTTGAGTTCAAAACCTCTGAACTGCGCACCATCATTAAAGACCTTGGCGGCGATATCGAAGACGCTGGCGAGGCCTGGTATGTCGCCCCGCCAAGCTGGCGCCGCGATTTGAAACAGTCCGCCGATATGGTGGAAGAAATCATCCGTATTAAAGGCTTTGCAGCTCTGCCTCTGACCTCATTGCCAGAGCCAGAGGGCGGCGTGAGCCAGGTGCTGACCGAAGCGCAGCGCCGCGTACGCGCGGGTCGTCGTCTCATGGCGGCTCGTGGTTTCCTTGAAACCGTAACGTGGAGCTTTGTCTCTCATGCAGAAGCCAAACAATTTGGCGGCGGCGCTAAAGAACTGGTTGTCGACAATCCGGTCGCGTCCGAGCTTGACTGCATGCGTCCAAGCATTCTGCCAAACCTGATCAAGGCGGCTCAGAAGAATGCGGATTTCAGCCAGCGCAATGTCCGTCTGTTTGAAGCGGGCCCTGTCTATCTGGGTGATGGTCCGAAGGATCAGCGTCGCTATATCTCCATGATTGTGCGCCCTGAAACGGTTCGTAACTGGATTGGCAAGGAAGAGCCTTACGATATTTATGCGGCCAAAGCGGATGTGTTTGCTCTGCTTGAAGCGGTTGGTCAGGACCCAACCAGACTGATGGTGATGGAGCCTGTGTCTGATCACTGGCATCCGGGCCGGTCTGCAACGCTTCGCCTCGGGCCGAAGAATGTGATTGCTGAATTTGGTGAGCTGCACCCACGCGCCCTGAAGGCGCTGGATGTGGACGGCACCATGGTCGGCTTTGAGGTCAATCTGGATGCTATTCCAGTGTCCCGTGGTACGGGCACGAAAACCAAACCGGTTCTTGAAAAGCTCGACCTGACGCCAATCCGTCGTGACTTCGCATTTGTCGTGACTGATGATGTCGCGGCCGGTGATCTTGTGAAAGCTGCACTGGGTGCGGATAAAGCGCTCATCACCGCTGTGAATGTCTTTGACGTTTATGCGGGCAAGGGCGTGGAAGACGGCCATAAATCTATCGCGATTGAAGTCACCATCCAGCCGAAAGATGCCACGCTGACAGATGCGCAGATCGACGCCGTCTCTCAGAAAATCATCAAGGCGATGGGCAAATTTGGCGGCACTCTGCGCGGCTAATTCGATTTCTGCCTGACAAATCCATACTTTCTGACCTAACCTCTCAACCGGGAGGTTGGGCGTATGGAAAACACCCTGCGGGCGAAGCTTTATAGAAAGCTGGAAAAAGGAAGTGACGGTCAGGAGAAGCTGTCACTGATCAGCCGAATTCTGGTTGTTCTCGTCATTTCCAGTCTGGTGCTTCTGGCGCTGGAAACAGAGCCCGATTTCAATTCTGATGCACAAGCGTTTCTTCGGACGCTGAATGTCATTCTGGTGGTAATTTTTGCCCTGGAATATCTGGTGCGCCTGTGGGTGTGCGTTGAGAACCCGGCCTATCAGGGGCCAATGGGCCGCGTACGATATGCCTTTAGCTTTTTCGCAATTGCCGACTTTCTGGCCTTCGCGCCTGAACTGCTTCTTATGATTTTTGCCAGTGATCAGGTCAGCCCTCAGGTGCTGGCTATTCTGAAAGCCTTCCGGCTGTTCCGGCTGTTCAAACTGGCGCGATACATTCCGGCGTTTAATTTGCTGGGCGAGGCTATGCGCAAAGCTGGAAGCCAGCTTTTGACGAGCCTGTTTCTGGCCATGGGGCTGGTCTATATCTCTGCGGTCGCGCTTTATCTGATTGAGGGTGATATTCAGCCTGACGCGTTCGGGTCTATCCCGCGCGCGGTCTGGTGGGCCATCGCGACGCTGACCACGGTTGGCTATGGCGATGTGTTTCCCGTTACGCCGTTTGGGCGTGTGGCCGCTTCAGTGATTGCTCTTGCAGGGATTGGTGTCGTTGCACTGCCAGCGGGCGTGTTCGCCAGTGCGTTCTCAGATGTGATCCGCGAGCAGGCCGAAAAGAAAGCCGGTGAGGCAGCGCGTCGCCAGCTCACCGGGGAAGATGAAGAAGAATAACGGCCCGCTAGTCGACCAGCGCGCCAACTTTAGGGTTCATGCTGCCAGTCTCGGCATAATAGGTGTGCCAGGACAGGGCTTCTTCCAGAATATGCGGTGTGTGGCCGCCGCGCTTCAGAGCTGAATTATAATAATCCATAAGCAATTCGCGGTAGGCCGGGTGAGCGCAGTTCTGAATGATGAGCGGAGCGCGTTCGCGCGGGGCGAGATTGCGCAGATCCGCAAGGCCAAACTCGGTGGCGACGATATCCACATCGTGCTCGGTATGGTCGACATGGCTCACCATTGGCACAACGCTTGAGATATGACCGTCTTTCGCCGTTGCCTTGGTTACGAAGATGGAGAGATAGCCATTTCGGGCGAAATCACCCGACCCGCCAATGCCATTCATCATTTTAGTGCCGCTGACATGGGTAGAATTCACATTGCCGTAAATGTCGAATTCGAGCGCGGTATTGATGCAGATAATACCAAGACGGCGCACGACTTCTGGATGGTTTGAAATCTCCTGCGGGCGCAGAATGAGGCGCGATTTATAATCGCCCATGCGCGGCAGGACGGATTTGTACTTCTCTTCGGACAGAGTGATGGACGAGCCGGAGGCAAAGTTCAGCTTGCCCGCATCGAACAGGTCGAATGTGGAATCCTGAAGCACCTCAGAATACATTTTCAGATCATGGAAGGGCGTATCGATCAGCCCGTGCAGGACGGCATTTGCAATGCTGCCAATGCCCGCCTGAAGCGGTTGAAGAGAATAGCCAAGACGACCTTTGTCGACTTCATGCAGCAGGAAGTCAGACAGATGGCCTGCAATATCCCGCGTGCCGTCATCCGGTGGCAGAATGGTGGATGAGGAATCGAGCTTTTCAGTGAAGACAATTGCGGCAATCTTGTCCGGGTCGATCGGGATGTAAGGCATGCCGACGCGGCTTTCCGGTGTCACAACCGGGATGGGCATGCGCGTTGGCCGATGGGTCGGAATATAGATGTCATGCATGCCTTCAAGAATTTCAGGCTGGGAGAGATTGATCTCCACAATGACTTTCTCGGCCAGAATGGCAAAGCTGGCCGAATTGCCGACAGAGGTGGTTGGGATGATCCCGCCCTGTTCGTTAATGGCGACCGCTTCAACAACGGCGACATCCACCGGGCCGAGCTGACGTGTGCGCAGCATTTCTACGGTTTCAGACAGGTGCTGATCAACAAACATCACCTCGCCATTATTGATGGCTTTGCGCAGGGCCGGGTCTGCCTGAAAGGGCATGCGGCGCGCCAGAACGCCAGCCTCGGCCAGCGTTTTATCGAGATCGTTTCCGAGCGATGCACCGGTCAGGAGCGTGATTTTCAGAGGATCTGTTTTGGCGCGCTCAGCCAGAGCCATAGGCACGGCTTTCGCCTCGCCAGCGCGGGTAAAGCCACTCATGCCAACCGTCATGCCATCTTTGATCAGACGTGCAGCTTCTTCGGCTGAAACCACTTTTGAAATGAGATCGTGACGGCGTAAACGTTCGGTAGTCATGCAGCTTTCTCCGGTCCTGACTGATACGCGTGGTACTCAGTCTCACCGTGCTGCCGTCTCTGTAGGCGTTTCCGTCCCTAACCACTTACGGGCTTTCGACATAGATGAAAGTTTGTACCGTTTTGTTCAATTGGACGATGGTCGAAGTATTCGCTGAATTCACGCAGCACTCGCCGGGTTCGAAGAGATCGTTTTTAGAATATTTGATCGTGAATTCAGTTCAGTGCTGTGCTTAACCGTGTAAACCTCGCTTTTTAAGCAAGACCGGCGGGGCAGGAACGGGAAATGAGCGTCGAATATATATTGGGATTATTCATCCTGTTCAGCACGCTTGTCTGGACGCCCGGCCCTAACAATGCGCTGCTTGCAAGCTCTGGCGCGCGCTTTGGGTTCTTCCGTTCGCTAAGGCACAGTCTGGGTGTGGCGATCGGCTTCCCGCTCATGATGTTGATCATCGCGCTGGGGCTGGGGCGACTGTTTGAGAGCTTCCCAATCGTGAGAGAAGTGCTGCGCTTTGCAGGCGCGGCCATCCTGCTCTGGATCGCCTGGAAAATTGCGACCTCCGAACCCTCGCATGATACGTCCAATACATCTAAAAAGCCGTGGAGCTTTGCAAAAGCCTTTGCCTTTCAATGGGTAAATCCCAAGGCGTGGATCATGTCGATCAGTGTGACCGGCCAATTGCCTGAGCTGGAGCCGTTCTGGCTGCCGCCCTTGATCGGCGCGTGTATCTTCGCCGTGGCGGGTCAGTTCAGCGCGCATGGCTGGGTCTTGTTTGGTGTTGGGATTGAGAAATTTCTCTCAACCCGGCTGCGCTTTCGGATTTTCAATTATGTGATGGCCGGGCTGATTGTGATGACGGTGTTCGGCATTCTGTTTGCCGATCTCAGTCATTAGTCTGCGTTGTCCGGGTCTGTCTGAATAACGCCGAGCCAGCCAGCTGTCAGCGCGATCGTCCATCCCTGAACGATGAGCGAGAAGACCACGATCACAAAGACGATGTTGAAGAACACCACATTGACCGGGCCGGGAGAAATGACTGGCAGGATGGCCAGAAAAATGGGAACGGCCCCGCGCAGGCCAACCCAGCTGACGAAGACTTTCTCCCGCAGTGAAAACCCCAGACCGGACAGACAGGAAAAGACCGCTACCGGCCGCGCAATGAAGAATAATACAGCTGCAATCAGTGCAGCCCCCAGTGCGACTGATGGCAGGTCATGCGGTGTCACCAGAAGGCCCAGCATGAGGAAAAGTGCGATCTGACTGAGCCATTGCATGGCCTCTGAAAAGCCGATGACGCGATCCGCCAGATCTTCGCGAAGATTATCGCGCATGATCAGGCCAACCAGATAAATCGCCAGAAAGCCACTGCCGCCCAGCAAAGACGTACCGGCGAAGACCGCCAGCGCGCCCGCCAGCGCCATGGCCGGGTATGTGCCGGGCGACATGTTCAGTTTGTTGAGGACCATGGCGAGCCCACGCCCGCCAACCCATCCGAAAAGTCCACCCAGCCCGAATTGTAGGGCGAGCATTGGCAGATACTCTATCACCGCCCGGAAGCTGAGGTCGCCTTCCATGCCGATGAGTGAGGTTAGCGCCACGGTGAGAAAAATCGCCATCGGGTCATTCAGACCCGATTCCAGAATAAGCGTATTCTCCAGACGTGGGCGCAGGCCGATCCTGTTCTGACGAATAAGAAGGAAGGTTGCGGCGGCATCCGTTGAGGCAACGACAGAGCCAAGAAGCAATCCGTCCAGCAATGACAGGTCAAAAATCCACCATGCCGCCCCGCCCACGATGAACGCTGTTACGAGCACCCCGAGACTGGCCAATAGCATGGCGGGTATGCGGGCAGAGCGCACCTGGCTGACGCGTGTTTCGACACCGCCGCCATAGAGGATGATGGCCAGCGCTACGCTGCCAAGGGCATAGGCTGCGTTGAAACTGTCAAAATGGATTTGTCCCGGCCCGTCTTCGCCGCTGAGCATGCCAACGGCCAGAACGACAAGAAGAATAGGCGCGCCTAGTCGCCGCGAAAGCGGAATCAGCAGGAAACCAGTGAAGACCAGCAGGCTGGCCAGAAGGACAAAATAATCCATGCGAGTTTGGGTATGGCCTCCTAGCCGATCTCAATACCGATAAAGCTGGCGGCAGGCAGTGTATCTGGTTCTGCAGGTCGGCGGCGTGGTGCAGCCTCGTCATCAACTGGAAGCGGTTCAGAAATAATGCGGGTTAAAAGGCCGCGCAGCTCCAGTGGAGAGAGCCCCATGGGTGCTTCGCCTTCCAGCGTGACAGTCTGCGCAAGGTCGGCCCCATCAAAGTCCAGCGTCATGCCGGTCTCGACCTGAAGAAGGTTCAGGCGATCATTAAAGGCGAGGCGCATTGGGTCGTCCAATACGTCTGCAAATTCGATCACGATCAGAAGCGGACGGGTTTCCGGTACATCTTCCGCGGCTTCTTCAAGGGCATCGAGAATGTCGTAGGTTTCGCTGAGACGTGTGACCAGTTCGTCTGGTAAATCTTCGTGAGAGAAGGCCTCAATTTCCGCAAAGGCGTCTGCCAGCGTATCAGCCAGATCGGATTTCAGCTCTGCATTGGCCTCTGCATTGCGGGCTTCAGCGCGCAGGAATGCAGTATGTGCGACTTCGACAGCCTGGCTTTCGCGGCGCAGATCTTCCGCCAGCTCGACCAGCCATAAAGACACATCCTGACGCACGGCAGATGTTTCACGGTTTCCGCTAATGGCGAGAACGCCGCGGGACTGATGTTCTAAAATCAGTGCGGCCAGTTCGATCTCATTGACGAGAGAGGTTTCAGCGGGCTCAGGCGCCGCTTCGACCTCAGCCGGGGCTTCCGCTCCATGCTCTTCAGCATGGGCATCCACTGTTTCATGCTCGGCTGAATCTTCGACCGGATGGTCATCCTGCGCGATGGCTGGCAGGGCAAAAAGGCTAAGGCTGAGAAGACTTGCCTGAAGTGTGCGCGATTTCAACAGATGCATGTTAATGTCCCGTACCAGAGTAGATTGTCCCTGCACTGAATTTTGGGCGTGCAGAACGAACTTCAAGAAGGTATTTTACCCCAACCGAGTTTAGCCGCTTGGCGACCCATAAGGCCAGTGATACATCCCGCTCATGATACAGAAATCTCTCATCCGCAATTTTTCCATCATTGCCCATATCGACCATGGCAAATCCACGCTCGCTGACCGCCTGATTCAGAAGTGCGGCGGCCTCACAGATCGTGAGATGAAAGAGCAAGTGCTCGACTCCATGGACATTGAACGTGAGCGCGGCATCACCATTAAGGCGCAGACCGTGCGCCTGACCTATACAGCTCAGGATGGGCAGGAATATGTCCTGAACCTGATGGACACACCAGGACACGTTGACTTCGCCTATGAGGTCTCTCGTTGCCTGGCTGCCTGCGAAGGTTCGCTTCTGGTCGTTGATGCGTCTCAGGGTGTTGAAGCCCAGACACTGGCAAACGTTTATCAGGCGATTGATCAGGACCATGAGATCGTCCCTGTTCTGAACAAGATCGACCTGCCGGCGGCAGATGTAGATCGCGTCAAAGAACAGATTGAAGACGTGATCGGGATTGATGCCTCTGATGCGGTGCAGATTTCAGCCAAAACCGGCCTTGGCATTGAAGATGTGCTGGAAGCCATCGTTACGCGTCTGCCAGCTCCTTCCGAAGGTGATGCCTCCAAGCCGCTGAAAGCGTCTCTGGTTGATGCCTATTACGACCCGTATCTCGGCGTTGTGGTCATCGTCCGCATTATCGATGGCGTGATGAAGAAGAAGCAAAAAGTCAAAATGATGCGCACCGGCGCAACATATGAACTTGACCATGTGGGTGTCTTCGCGCCGAAACCGACCTATGTGGACGAACTTGGCCCCGGCGAAGTGGGCTTCATGATCGCCTCGATCAAAGAAGTCGCCGACTGCGCCATTGGTGACACGGTTACGCTGGAGAAAACACCAGCGGACAAAGCGCTGCCGGGCTATAAAGACGTTCAGCCTGTGGTCTTCTGTGGTCTCTTCCCTGTCGATGCGGGCGACTTTGATGACCTGCGCGCCGCTATGGGCAAGCTGCGTCTGAACGATGCGAGCTTCACATGGGAGATGGAAACATCTGCCGCGCTGGGCATGGGCTTCCGTTGTGGCTTCCTTGGGCTTCTGCACCTGGAAATCATTCAGGAACGTCTCTCCCGTGAGTTTGACCTCGACCTCATCGCGACCGCGCCAAGCGTGGTCTATGAGCTGACCATGACCGATGGCACGGATATGGAGCTTCACAACCCGGCAGACATGCCTGAGGTGACGAAGATCAAGGAAATCCGCGAGCCATGGATTTCTGCAACCATTTACACGCCGGATGAATATCTGGGCGCCATTCTGAAACTGTGTCAGGATCGACGCGGCATTCAGACAGAGCTGTCCTATGTGGGCGGCCGCGCCATGATCAAATATGAGCTGCCGCTCAACGAAGTCGTATTCGACTTTTATGACCGTCTGAAATCCATTTCACGCGGCTATGCGAGCTTTGACTATGAGATAGTCGGCCACCGTGCTGAGAACCTCGTGAAAATGAACATTCTGGTGAATGACGAGCCGGTGGATGCGCTGGCTATGCTGGTTCACCGTGATCGTGCTGAAGGCCGAGGCCGTCAGATGTGTGAGCGCCTGAAAGAGCTTATCCCACGCCAGATGTTCAAAATTCCGGTTCAGGCGGCGATTGGTGGTAAGGTGATTGCCCGCGAGACAATTTCGGCTCTGCGTAAGGATGTGACGGCGAAATGTTATGGTGGTGACGCCAGCCGGAAGCGTAAGCTTCTGGACAAACAGGCCGCCGGTAAGAAACGCATGCGCCAGTTCGGTAAGGTCGAAATCCCGCAGGAAGCCTTCGTTGCAGCCCTCCGCATGGATGGGGATTAGGGGCGCCAATTAGCCACCTCAAAACAGTTTTCTGTCTGGGCTAAGAGCTGTATTTGAAAGGCGCTCAGCTGTACGGTCCTGGACCACCACCCCCGACGATCCCAACGAAGGTTGGGATCCAAGCCTGAGAGCTGGCAATGTGCTCGCCTCTAACGCTCAGGCATGGACACCAGCCTGCGCTGGTGTCTGCGGCTTTAAAGGGGGACAATTTCGCGGTCATCCCGGCCGCAGCGCAGCGAAGAGCCGGGACCCAGAAAAGCATGTATTATTCTCGACCCCTGATATGCCTTTCGGACGTTCCGGGATGACAAGATTTATCCTACTCTACATATCTGACCCTATCCTGATAGTATGTCAGAGACCGCTCCAGAAATTCAGTCTTACAAGCCACGCGATATTGCGCAGCGGCTGAAGGCCTATATCTGCCGTGCGGCGTCTCTCGCTCAGGATTACTTAGAGGTTCCGCTCGTCCCTGCGCAGGCAGGGATCTCGACCTCCCATGATGATCCAGATTCCCGCCTTAGCGGGAATGAGCGTGGTGAAGAAGCAGCCTTGAGCACGACTCATCGCGAAGCCCCGGGCTTGGTCCGGGGAGAAGCAGGCGGTCAAACGAGTGAAGTCAGCCCTGAGCGCGTTCCATGCGAGCCGACAGGATCACGAGAACAAACCAAAATGATCCAGTTTCGCTATCACACCTCCATGATGGAGCATGTGAAGCGGCTGGAATATGTGCTGCGCTGTTTCATTCTTTTCCTTGCGGGCGAGCTGATTGCGCTTGGTCGCGTGACGGCATCTGTCCCGCGCCGAACAACGGAAACATCCGGTAAGACCCTTGCCCAGAAGCAGGATGGGGCGCTGCGCGATCAGCTGCGAGACCTGCCACGGCTGAACAGCTTTACGGTTCTGACGCCGGTGATTAAGGGCAAGGGGCGTGAGCAGTCCCGCACACGCAGCTATACCTTCCTTCCCGATAGTCTGCGCCTCGTTGATGCGGGCCATATTCTGGCGCGGTTCAAACGCTTGTCTTCTGTGCTCACACGGGCAGATCAAATGGCCATGTCACTCGCCGCGCGGGCTTTGCGATCTTCGCTCATCCCTGCGCAGGCAGGGATCTCACAGACCAGTGACGTTCCAGATTCCCGCCTTCGCGGGAATGAGCGGAAGAATCCCCTCTATTTCGAACCGCTTGCACATTTCTGCCCGCCGGAAGCTCTATGGGGCTCTGCCGATGATGAGGCAGAGCGGGGCGATGTGAACGTCATTCACTATATGGCTGCCTCAAAGCTGGAAGAGATTGGCTATGGCATAAGGCCTGACCCTCATGCGGGCCTGCCGGATTTATCCTGCGTGGACCCGCCCGATCCGCCGAAAGTTTGTTCTCTTTAAAAGTGTGCTCGCGCGCTATCGCGTTGCTCGTGGTGTCACGTCCACAAGCGACGGCGCAGGCGCTGGGTGATGAGGCACGAATTCTGGCCGGTTCAGACGTATCCCGAGCGTTCGCGCAGGGACAGGGTCTGACACCGGTTTTTCCGTTTCGTTCTCAAGGCTCTGACGTTTCTTTAGAAAACTCTTCTGATCAACTGACCCGGTTTGGCTGATTTCGACGCCTTCAAGGTGAGGAGAAACTGATCTTTTGGAAGGGGAATTCAATGAAGCTCATGACGTCTTTTGCCGCCCTGTGCGCGGTGTCCTGTATTGGCTTTTCAGCATCTGCTCAGGAAAGCTGGTATGGCGCATTTGGCGGCGGTATCGGCCAGCAATCCGTTGAGTTTGAAGATGAAGGCGAAGATATCAATACATGGAATCTGGAGGGTGTGGCGGTTGTGCCGTTGGGTGAGCGCTTCTCGGTACAGGTTGATGCAAGCTATACCGGTGTGTCTGAAGATGATTTTTCCGGCAATGTCACATCTGGCAGCGCGCATTTGATCATGCGTGATGATAGCTATGCTCTGGGCGGCTATATTGGGTTCGGATCCGCAGAAGACGTGTCGACGCTCATTGCCGGCGGTGAAGCCGCCTGGTTCCTCGGACCATCCACCATTGCGCTAGGTGCGGGCTACGGACAGGCGGATGTAGATGATGACAGCATCGATGTTTATGGCGTGAACGGCGAGTATCGCTTCTTCTTTACCGAGGATTTTCGTCTTGATGCCCGGCTAGGCTATCAGGGCGCCAGCGAGAGTGGTGAAGATGAAACCTTCACATCCTTTGGTGTTGGAGGTGAATGGCGACCAACCCGTTATCCGGTCAGCATTTTCGCCAATTATGATCGTCTGGAAGGTGATAATTTCGACGGATCGCTTTCGTCTTATCAGTTTGGGCTTCGCATTCTGTTTGGCCCGGGCGACACGCTGATGAGCCGGGAACGTGAAGCGACGACCTTCGCACCATTTGGTGGGTTCCAGTCGATAGCAAACGGCGTGTAATCTTCAGACACCCAAATTTTTCGTCTGATCTGGCCGGTTCAGATGAGTTGCGACGTATCCGGAGTGAAAGCACACTCAGAACAGGAACGGGCAAATGACTCTGGACGTGAAAGCCAAACCTTCGGCGTGGAAAACGCAGGCCATTATGATCGCCGTATTGGTGATTGCCATGGCGGTGTTTTTCTCAATGTTCCAGACGGCGCTGGCCATGGCAGGTGGTCTGGCGCCTCTGCTGGTTTTTCCGGTCTTTCTGGTCAGCCTGTGGGTGTATTGGAATCTGGGCCGCAATGCCTGGCTGGCATGGAAGATCAGCAAAATGGACGGGCCGGTGATGACGCTCACTCCTGAGGGCATCTGCTTTCACGTGCAGTCGGATGAACAGGTTGTGGGTTGGGACGAGATGACCCGAATTGAATGGTATCAGGTGAAGGCCACGGTGCTGTTGAAGTTCGGTACGAAACAAGAAGGCATGAATGAGCTTCTGGGTCGCATTCTGGGCTTTGGCAAACACACTTATTCGGCGCATTCGCTGGAGACGCCGGTGGAGGCGGTCTGGTCGTATCCGGACAAGCATGCGCCTGATGCCCTGATGAAGGTCACACGCAGACGTTATGCGACGGCTTGAGGTAAGCCGTGGAATTTAAACATTTTTTGGACGTTTGTGTGTATTTGCAACCAGAAGGGATTCTCTTCTCGTAAAAAAGGGTAGAAATCAGCAAAACTGGCTCGATTTTTAATAATTCATTTTAATCCGATTTAAGCGCAGCACCTTTAAAACACAGTCTGGCAAAAGGGCTGTGAATGAAAATACCGTCTCACTTTCGCGCATTCCAAAGGGAAACGTCCGGAAATATCGCAATGATTTTTGCGTTGTGCGTCGCTGTGATTGTGACGGTGATCGGTATTTCCATCGATTTGAGCCGAACCGTGGGTGCGGAGTCTGAGGCGCAATACGCAGCGGATGCTACCGTGCTTGCTGCGGTGGGGCAGACCGATCTGACCCCGGCCGAGCTGACAGAATGGGCGCAAACCTATTTCCTTCAGAATTTTCCTCAGGCGCGCGATTTAAGCGCGGATCATTTGCGAATTCGACGGATCAGCGATGAAACCGTGACGATTGATTTCAGTGGGGCGTTGAACACCACATTCGCGGCCATATTGGGCAAGGACAAACTCAATTTTTCGGTCACCTCCACAGCGTCTTATCCGCGCGAATATCTGGATATCTATTTTGTGCTGGACCGGTCTGCCAGCATGCTGATCGCCGACGGTGAAGATGCGATTGATGATTTGATGGACGCCACCAAGCCATGGATTCAGGCCTATGGCAGCTGGTATCGCGACGCTGAACCCGAAGGCTGCGCTTTTGCGTGTCACTTGCCGGGTGGCGGTGGTGAACCATGGTATCCATCCGATCTGACGCTGATTGATCTGGCAGATGATCTGGACATTCCTCTGCGCAATCAGCGTGTCATGGATGCTGCTCTTGAGGTGGCTGAGGTGGTTTCTGAAAACCGCGAAGGTGTACGTTTTGCATCCATCGATTTCGGGTCCGACACCAATCTGGTTCAGCGCCTGACCTCCAATATTTTGCGGATGCGTTCAGTGCTGGATGTGTCCTACGGCACTGAAGTTGACCGTTGGGATACTGACTATCCCGAACTCTTTGATTTTCTGGAGCGCCAGATCACAACGGCGGGCGAGGGTACGCAGGCGAACCCGGATAAAATGGTCATTCTGATCACGGACGGGCTCTACACGCATGGCAGTTCGCATTCCTATGATGCGTTCGATGCGGATTTCTGCACGACGCTGAAAAATCGCGGCGTACGCATGGCGGTGATCAACACGGTTTATGATCGGCTGGATCACAGTCTGCGCTATGTCTGGAACCGGGTGGGCGAGAATAGCGCGCTGGCGGCCACCGCGATGGAAAGCTGTGCGTCTGAGGGCTATTATTTCGAAGCCAATGACCCTGATGAAATTGATCGGGTATTCGAAGAACTGGCCCAGCAGATTCTGGATGACCCTCTGCGTCTGACGAATTAGTTTCAGGCGGCTTCAGCGTCACTATTCTTATAGCGGGCTCCCAGCCAGCGATCCATCACCACGCAGGCTGTCAGGTCACCGGACACGTTCACGCTGGTCCGGCACATATCCAGAATCCGGTCGACGCCCAGAAGGATGGCCACGCCCTCTGAGGGAATACCGAGCCCCTGAAGAATGGTTGCCAGGATGACAATGCCAACACCCGGCGTGGACGGGCTGCCGATGGAGGCGCCAACAACGGTGAAAATGAGCACAGCCAGTTCGGCCGGGGCCAGCACCACGCCGTAAAGCTGAGTGATGAACAGCGCCGCGACAACCTGATAGAGCGCTGTGCCATCCATATTCACCGTGGCGCCGAGTGGAATGATGAAGCGCGCGACAGGCGGGCTGACGCGAAGTCGGTCTTCGGCAATGCGCATGGAAAGCGGCATGGTCGCAGCAGAACTGGAGGTCGAGAAGGCCAGCAATTGGGCGTCTATGATCTGGCTCGCAAATCGTACCGGATTGCGGCCAGCTAACACCGCAGCAATCAGCAGATACATGCATAGCAGTAAGATCAGGCCGCCAATAACTGTCGCGATATAGGCAGACAGGCCCAAAAGCGCGCTAATGCCGACACGCAGAACGAAATCCAGGATCAGGCCAAATACAGCGAAGGGCGCAAGGCGCATCGCCCAGCCTACGATTTTCAGAGACATTTCCTGAATGGATTGGAACAGCTTCAGGAGTGGCTCGGCCGCTGATTTGGACATTGTGACCAGTGCGATGCCAGCAAAAAGGGAGGCCATGACGATCTGCAGCATGTTTTCGGACAGTGCCGCTGAAAGCAGATTGGACGGGATAAGGTCTGCGATCTGAGCGCTCGCCGGGGTGGGTGAAACGACTTCGGTGGCGGCAGCCTGCGACAGGCTTTCTTCGCCGATATGTAGCGTTGATGTGTCGATAAAATTGCCAGGCTTTACAATCATGGCGACGCTGGCGCCGATCAACACGGCAATCGTCGAGGTCGCGACGAAATAGGGAACGATCCGTGAGGCGGCTCTTTTCAGAAATTCCGGGTCACTGGAGGAGGTAATGCCCAGAATGATGGATGAGGAAACCAGTGCGACGACGACCATCTGAATGATGTTCAGGAATATCTGGCCGGGTAGTCGAAACCATTCACCGAGCATCTCTGCGTTGTCAGCGCTCAGCGACAGGTCGGTTTGCGCATTTGGCGACATTATGCTGCCAAGCGATACGGCCAGCACCATAGCGGTGAGAATCTGCGCCCAGAGGTGCGAGCGGATGAGGCCGCGAATATCCTGAAGTCTGAGACGTTTCTGCATGCGCTTGGCTGGTCCTGTGCATGATCCCGAATGAGGTCAGTGTGCGTGATCTGCGTCTGACCGGTCTGGAATACGCGCCGGATAATCGCAGGTAAAGACCTTCATTTAAATATGGAAATTTCCGGTTTTCGGAACCGATTCAGAAAATGTGATTAACGCGCTTGACAAAGTTACACACCTTGTGCAATATGTTTATATCAGAAGGACGGGAAGCGCGGCCCCACGCTGCGCCTAGGAAGGAGAGAATGATGAGCAAAATTATCTATCGCGGATTTGAAGCTTCAGCTGCAGGCACAGGCAAAAATAAAAACAATCAGCCCCTGACCTATCGCGGCATTCAGTTCACTCCTACGTCCCACACAATCGTCAATCCGAAATCGGGCGAGACGAAACTACTATACCGCGGTGTTGCTGCGGCGTGAGGAAACCCCCACCCCCTCCAGAAGCCCGGCTTTTCAGCCGGGCTTTTTTATGTTCAGCGCAAACCGACAATCAATTTTACAATCGCGGTTGTGAAATAGGACACCACAAGGCCAAGCGCTGCTGATGCGATCATCTGGCTCGTCCAATGCCCGCCCAGAACAATACGCGCCGTACAGCCGCCCAGAATAAGCGCCCAGCAGATAAGCTGGAAAACCTTTCCCGAAACCGGCTTCTTGCCAGACCAGATAACGGCTCCGAAAATCGCGGCATAAGTCAGCGCAAAAGTTGAAGGCAGCCCGCTGGCTGAGCTTGTGCTCGCGACGGCCACCAGTTCGGCGTCTGGCTTGGGCACATAGATCAGTGAGCGAAGCCCTTTGTCGACAAACCAGATGGCGGCATAGGCGAGCAGCGGCGCGATGAACAGTCGCCAGTGCCCTGCAAGAACGGCCAGAGCTGATCCGACGATCAGTGTGCCCCAAAGATAGGGCGCTTTTGCTGTTCGTGTCAGCACGTGTGCCCATTCCGGACTGGTGCCCAGGTTAGTCTGAAGCCAGCTTGTGGCCAGAACATCGCCTGGTACCGGACCGAGAAAAAACAGCGATGCGCCGCCTGCCAACAGCGCAATCAGGCAAAACATGCCCGCGCTTGGATGAACCTTCATGCCCCCACTCCCTTCATCAGCGAATCTGATCATCAGTTTAGTCAGTCAGGCGACAGGGATAAGACAATTTCCGGCAAGGTGAACTTTTATTCCGCCTCAGCTTTCATGCGGTCGGCTGGTTCATCACTCGAATTGATTCTTTTATGTCCGTACTCCGGCAAGTTTTCACGCATCGCTCCGCCGTTTTTATGCCGCTTTGGGTCACAGAAGTGCACATTAATTGCCCCGTTTCAGGCAAAATCGGAACGTTCCATCGGATGTAGTGTTTTTCTTAACAAACGCGCCCTGAAACTTAACTCGGCGGAACTGTAAAAGGAGGTCGTGATGACCGTAGCCGGTAACGAAGTGCTTGAAGACGCCTTTGGTCTCGTTAAGCAGCACGAAAATGCCCTTGCAAAAGTACAGCACAGTAACCACCGCGTTGAACGTGACATTTTCGGCGAGTTACTCGCCGATACCCGCAATATGTCATGTGAACTTCAAAGGGCGCTCGAAGCCCGGAACATCAGTGTTGACGAGATCGTCATTCCTGAAAATTCCGGTGTAATCACGCCTCATTCACTCATTGGGCAGCGAAATCGTATGCGTTCGGCATTTGCTGAAGCCATCAGTGAATATTCCAGTGAATCCAGCGTGCGGACCTGCCTTGAAACGCAGTACAGCGCGCTGGCTGGTGGCGGCCAGGAAAAGCTGGATATTCTCTGCTCTGCTATTTTGAGCGACCAATAGTCTTCACCCGATCATTCGGGTCAAAATCTACAAACCCAAGGAAGCCGTCACCGGCTTCCAGAGAAGATCTTTTTCTCAAATTCCGGGGCAATTGCTCCGCAGCGGCGGGCTTTATGCTTTAACCGCTTGGTGGTTCTGCAACTCCGCATCATAATCACTGTATAAGTAAAACTGCGGGGACTTCATGAAATCGGTGTTCACAACATTTATTCTGGCGGCTTCGCTGGTCTGGGGCGCGGCTGCGCAGTCAGATGCCGCGCCAGAAACTGTGAGCGCTGAGTCCTCTAATGCGTGGAATGTACCCGCGCCGCCGAACGTGTTTTTGCGTGCGGTCGATGGTGAAGGTGAATTACTTGAGGTCGGCCGGGCTGTCAGCTGGGACATCATCACCCTTAATGGTGAGGCTGTGCCGGATGCGAATGGTGAAGGCTTTGAACATGAGCTTCGCCTTAGTCCGGGTAGCTATATTGTAACGGCGTTTCATGGGGACCATGTCAGTATTTCAGCTACAATCAGTGTGACTGAGGGGCGGGACATTCACCGCGATATTGCGTTTTCAGACGGCACTGTCCGTTTCACGCCTATTCTTGTGTCCGGCGGTGAAGTCGCCAGCGGAATTTTTAACTGGGAAGTGCTGTCCGTCAGCGCGTCTGGCGTGGAAACTGTCAGGGGGCGAGACAATGGCCAACGTGCGCGCTTCACATTGTTGCCGGGCGAGTACCGTATTCGTCTGACTGGACAGGCCATCAACTTTACTGCTCCGTTTGTGGTGCAGGCTGATGATGTGCGCGAAGATCTTCTGGTGCTGGATGCAGCCTGGTTGCACTTATCAGGACCAGAGGGGACTGAGTACAGTCTCTCTCGCACCAATAGCGAAGGCGAGATGGAAGTCGTGGCCAGCGCTGAACGAGCCGCAACGCGGTTTCTTGTGCTTGCAGGAGAGTACGAACTGGAAGTTCGACGTCCTGACGGCACAGAAACACGACAAGTCACACTCGCTCCCGGTCAGGAGCGCGAACTCAGTTTCTGATGCAGAGATTGAGAAAGGTGCTGGCGAACTCAGAGGTGTGCCAGATAAACCGCTTTCATGAAAATCTGTACGGCAAGAAGCGCCGTCAGAACCAGAAAACCTGTTTTTGCAATAAAGACCGCTCGGTCTTTAATCCCCGAATTGCTCAGCTCTGATGACGCTGTAGCGTTACTCGTTTTGTTATTAAGCACGTGTCACCACTCACTACCCAGAATCGTGCCTCTTTGGGCACCCCCGACACCGTCTCTTCGGACGCTTTATTATGAAAGCCTAACATGACATTTTTGTTTGAAAACCCGGGGCTTGCTTAAAAATATGCCTGTAAATCTTAGGCCGGGGGCAAAAAGCCAGCGCGGCGTCCCCAGTTGGTGTAATTGCTTTCCCGCTTACGTTGAAGTTCGGTGCTGTCAGGGGTTTCGTAAGATAGTTTGGCAGAAAGTCCCGCTCCATCCACAACACGATTCATGAGATTGTAGAGGCTCGCAGTCATCAGAGTGATGTGCGCCATTTCTTCCGTGCCCCCCGTATCTAAAATGGCACGCATATCCGAAGGAAGAATGCTCTCGCGTCGCGTGACTTTGGCGGCATAGGATAAAAGCGCCCTCATTTTTGGTTCAACGGGTGCGGCATCGAAATCCTTCACCAGGGCATCAATCAGGTCCGGGTCGACCCCGAAGGCAATGGCCATGGTCCGGTGCGCGCCAAAACAGTACTCGCAGGCATTGAGGACGGAGACGTAAGCCGCGATCAGTTCGCGTTCGCCCACTGAAAGCGGGCCGTCACTGCGCAACAGCTCATCATGTAATTGCATGAGCGGCGCGACGCCTGTCGGAAAATGCCTGAACAGGTCTTCCAGTGAGGCGCGTGGCGGAAGCGATGGGTACACAGACATTGTTTGGCCTCGGACAGATTCTGGTTTATTGGCGTGCGCTTTGCACTATCACCATGCGCGGTGGTTGAAGAGGCTTGCAAGCTCTGGCGGAAAACGTCAAACCAAGCCCGGCCCTTGCGCAATGATATGACAGCCAACGGCTTTAGCAGCTTTAAGAATGACGGTTCAGGTATGAGTAGAATAGACAGCGCAGTTTCGGAATTTGTCGCGACGCTCCCTTCGCCAGATCTTTTTGCGGTTCTTGGTGCCACAGCGATTGCGATTGTCGCCATTCTACTGGTCGTTTTGCTCGTTCTTGTGATTTTCACCCTGTCGCGTCGTCTGCAGCAAGCGTCCAGCGAGGCCGCGATGCGCAATGACGAAACGCCGGGCAATAAAATCATGATTGCGCATTTTTCCGGTTCTAAGGGCGGGTCAGTGCGTCGCCAGCTCGGCAAAGCGCTGGAAACCTATCTGCCGGAATTCAACTTCGGTTCTCCATTCTATATCGGATACTGTGGGCTTAAGCTTGATGCGATCGACTTCGCCTATACCGAACAGGATCATGCGCGACTGAAGGCTCTGTTTGAGGCTTCGGGGGCCGATCTGATTGCGTGGGGCGGTGCTTTGCCAGACAGCAAGGCGCAGCGCTTGTGTTTCACCACGCGGGACATGATCGCAACCAATCGTCCGCAGGCTTTTTTCATGCTGACCCTTGAAGGGGACGTGGCGGAATGGGGTGAAGATGAACTTCGCACAATGGCCTATGTGGCAGGCCGGCGTCTGCGTCCGGCGCTAGGTCGCCCGGCAGATTTTCGTGCCGACCGCCTGATGCCAATCCTGCACGCTATGGAAAAGCTTCTGAACGCGGAGACGCCTCCGACGGGCCGTGCCGCGGTCGAATTGGAAGAAGACTTTGCGGCTGGTGCGCTTCATGTGGGCGATCAGGTCAATAGTCTGGAATGGCTGGATAAGGCAGCCAGCCTGCGCGCGCGTATGCTCAGTCAAATGAAGCCAGATGATAATCTGCTGCGTTGGTCACGGGCCAAAATCGATCTTGGCCGTGCGATGTGCCTTCAGTGCGAACATAAGTTTGAATCTGCAAAACTGCAGGATGGCATGAACCATGTCCGCGAAGGTATTGAGGCGGGCCGCGCCGACCCGCGTCTGAAATATACTGAGACCGGGGTGGCAGCACTCCGTCGCGCTGAAGGCGTTCTGGAAAGCCGCCGCCGGTTCTCTATTCGCTGGAATAACTGATCAATCAGACATTCAGGCCGACAGGGCAGGAAACGCCTGTGCCGCCAAGGCCGCAATAACCGCTTGGGTTTTTCGCCAGATATTGCTGGTGATACTCCTCGGCGAAGTAAAACTCTTCCAGTGGCTGAATACTGGTGGTGATTTTGCCGTAGCCAGCGTCTTCAAGCTTGCCCTGATAGGCATTCAGGGCCGCTTCTGCCGCTTCTGCCTGTTCCGGGCTGGTGGTGAAAATAGCAGAGCGATATTGCGTGCCCTGGTCATTGCCCTGACGCATGCCTTGCGTCGGGTCGTGCGCTTCCCAGAAGACCTTCAAAAGCACATCATAGGAAATGATGTCCGGGTTGAAGACGACCAGCACGCTTTCGGCATGGCCGGTCTTGCCTGAGCAGACTTCTTCATAGGTTGGGTTTGGCGTAATGCCGCCTGCATTACCCACAGCTGTGACCCAGACGCCGGGCGTTTGCCAGAAGCGACGCTCTGCGCCCCAATAGCAGCCGAGTGCGAAAACGGCAGTTTCATATCCGTCCGGATACGGGCCTTTGATCGGGTTCTCGGTCACGAAATGTTTGTCTGCGGTTGGCAGTACCTCATCCCGGCCCGGGAGAGCGTCTTCGCGGCTTGGCAGTGTGGTTGGACGTTTGGTCAGGAACATGGATGTCACCTTTCTTCTTGCCCCTAAGATAGTGCGCTGCTGCAGATATTTACAGGGTAGAGTGAGTAACACTGTTTTTACGAAAAAATGGGCTTGCTCTTAATAGCAAGCTGGCTATATTCCGCCCCTTCCGGATGGTGAGGTGGCCGAGTGGTCGAAGGCGCACGCCTGGAACGCGTGTAGGCGGCAACGTCTCCAGGGTTCGAATCCCTGTCTCACCGCCACCGGAATTTCCTGACACTCAATTGGCTGCTGCTTACGGTAGTGCGTCGCCCAGATGGGCATCGAAGAATTCCGCGGTTTCAATGTTTGCCCGGCGCCATGCGTCTTCCCGTAAAAAGCCGTGAGCTTCATCCACGAGTACCAGAACCTCTACATCGCGGTCTAAATCCCGAAGGCGTGTCACAACGTTTACAGTCTGCCGAAATTCGACATTCAGGTCGGCATCGCCATGAATGAAAAGTGTTGGCGATGTCCAGGTGTCGAGATCGGCGACGGGTGAGGCCTCACCTGCAATGCGAACTGTTTCATCGCCGAAAATGTGCCAGCCATCATCAAAGCCTTTGCCATAGCTTTCTTCGGCATAGGCGGGCCAGTCATGTACGCCGTGAATATTGACGCCCGCTGCGAAGATGTCTGAGTTTCGGGCCAGCCCCAAGCCGGTGAGATAGCCACCATAAGAGCCGCCAAAAATACCGATCCTGTCAGCATCCACCACATCCATAGCGGTGAGGTAGGCCGCGCCGCCCAGCACATCCTGATATTCAAGTGCGCCAGCCGGGCCGAGCCCATCAACGGTGCGGTAGTCGCGGCCATAGCCTGTGCCCGCCCGGTAATTTACGGACAAGACAATATAGCCCTGTTCTGCGAGATACTGGTTCAGGGCATAGAGCCGGTCATAATAGTTGAGCGGGTGCCACGCAGCGACCATCTGACGAATGGGCCCGCCATGCAGGAAGACGAGTGCCGGCCTCTGAATGCCTTCAAAGGCTGGGTCGTCTGACATGAAAAGCTGGCCATAGATTTCGGCTTCATCCTCAGCCGCTGACGGAAAGGAAACTGACACTGGCGTGACCAGTTCGCTTTCCGGGAAGTCAGGTCCGAGCAGTGATGAGAGCTGTCTTGTCTCACCATTTGTCAGGTCGCGCAGATAAATCGCCTTTGGGCGTCGATCTGTTGTCGCCGCATAAATCAGGCGCGTACCGCTGGCGAGGCGAATGGGTTCAACCTCGACGCCCCCGGAGGTCAGCTGTTCAGACTCGCCCGTGTTCAGATCGTACAGGGTGAAATTACGCAGGTCTGAGTCCGCGCAATTCGTGCTGGCAATGTAAATGCCATCATCAGCGCGGTCGGTATTGTCGAAGAGTTCACAGCCCGTCTCAGTCAGAGGTTCAATCTCGCCAGAATTGACGTCGAGGCGGTAATTGCGAAGCCAGCCATCATTCTCTGAGCTGAAAATCAGCGTGTCATTCCCAGCCCAGAGAAGCGGCATAGTGCGCCACCATTCAAACAGGCTGCCATAGGCATCTGGCGCCTCCCATGCCGTCCGGGTTTCGCCAGTTTCCACATCATGGACCATGATGCTGAAATCCCAGGCATCAGAATAATCGAAATAGCGATTGGTGAGCTTTCCGGGCGCGCGGATGAAGGCAATCTGAGAACTGTCTGGAGACCAGACGGGATAGATATCGCGGGTTACATCTGGCGCGATCCATTCGATATGATCCGTATCCGTATCGAAAATGCCGATAAAGCTGTGGCTGGTTCTGTCCGCGATGAAAAGCGCGCGTTCGCCATCGGGCGACCAGCTGAACGATCCTGCCCCGCCGCGCACGCGGAACAAGGTTTCAGCGTCGAAATCGCCTTCGGCCAGTTCCTCTGCGGTGATCTCAACCATGCCGCCGCGTCGGGGAAAGGCCAGAGCGCCAGTTGCGGGGTTGAAGGTGAAGCTTCCGGCGTCTGCGACCGTTTCTATTTCGCCGCCATCAACAGGCACACGCAGAATGACGCGTTCTGGGATTTCATAGAGGTGTTCCGGATTTGGCGAAAACCCATGATGCATGCGGCCATTGCCGCGAACGAAATAGACATATTCCTCGGTCGGGTCGAAGGTAAGGCGACGAATGGGCTGTCCATCATCTTCAGGGAATTCGGCGACCATAACCGGCGTGAAGTCCGGGGCCCGCGCAACCCATATCGTATGGGCGCCGTTCTGAATTTCCTTCCATGCGACCATGTCGGAAACCGGCGCGACTGCCGGCTTTTCAGCAAAGGGCGCGGACATAAGCGTTTCAAGAAATGCATGTTCAGTTTGCGCCGATGCGAGAGTGGGCGCGCACAAAGCCAGGCCTAACGCCAATGCCGCAGTCCGAAGCGCGCAAGCGCCTTTAAACCCGGTCCATGCCCGGGCTTTCTCCGCCTTGAATTTCATATCTGCCCCCGATGCAGTGATGTCAGTCGCCTGAGTTGTGTCCAATCCGAATTACAGCGCCCGCCAATGCGCCGGTAAAAATGCCATCTCTCACGGCGTATTCCCCATTCACCCAGACATGCCGAATGCCGGTGGGGTATTGTGCCGGATCTGAATACGTCGCTTCATCCTGAATGGTCTCAGGATCGAAAAGAACGAGGTCTGCTGCATAACCAGAGGCAATAAGCCCTCGGTCATGCACGCCCAGGCGCAGTGCACCGGTCGATGTGAGCCGGCGGATTGCATCTTCAAGCGTCAGGATGTTCCGTTCGCGGACATATTGGGCCAAAACGCGTGGCATTGCGCCATATGCACGTGGATGTGTGCCTGCAGTCGTGACGGGCGCTATGTCTGTATCAAACATTACCCAAGGCGCGCTGAGCGCGGTTTCCTTCTGGCCTTCATCCATAACGAGCGGCGCGACCGCCAGAGGCGTCGTCTCGATCACATCAAAGACGAAGTCCCAGACAGGTTTCCCCGCAAGGTCGGCTGCTTCAACAATGCTGAGCCCGTTATACTCTTCGCCCAGAGCGTTGGAGATAATCTGTACGTTCTGCCAGTTGCTGCCGATATGGTGATACCAGTTTTCCCAATTCGTTTCGGTTTCGATACGTTCGCGATAGATCGTGCGTAAAGCAGGGTCAGCGAGGGACGCCCGCATGGCGTCCCAGCCATTGGCAGAGGCATCGGGCGGCATAAATGCCGCAAGGCCAAGTCCGCTGCGCAAATAGGGGTAGATGTCGGCTGTGACATCCAGTCCTTCGGCGCGGGCCGCGTTGATCAGATCAATGGCTTCAGCCATCAAAGGCCAATTCGCCTGACCGGCGGCTTTCAGATGATAGATATGGACGGGGACACCCGCGGCTCGGCCAATTTCAATGGCTTCTTCAATAGAAGAGAGCAATTGGCTGCTCTCACTGCGCAAATGGGTCGTATACACCCCGCCATAGGGCGCGATCTCTGAGGCGAGCGCGATGAGTTCCTCAGTGGTTTGATAGGTGCCCGGAGGATAGATAAGTGCGCTGGACAGCCCCGAAGCGCCGTCTTCCATGGCCTGACGGACAAGCGCCTGCATTTCAGCTAATTCTTCGGGCGTTGCGGGACGGTCTTCATCACCAATGACGACGAGACGGACCTGCGTCGCGCCGACATTGTGGACCAGATTCACCCCAACTCCGAACGTATCTAGCAGGTTGAAATAGTCTTCATAAGTCTGCCAGCTATAAGGCTCGCCATTGATGAGGCGAGGGTCTGGCTGGGTTGTCGTGGACTGGGGCGCGGGCGTGAAGCCTTCGCCGCTCGCATGAAGTGTAATGCCTTGCATCAGCTTTGAGGCGGCTGAAGGCGGATTAGTGAGATAGGGCAGGGATTGCTGGCCCATCATGTCTACGAAACCGGGCGAGAGCACCATGTCTTCTGCATCGACTATGTCTTCTGCGCGGCTCACATCCATCTGAGCGGAGCTGACGTCGACAATCCTTCCCTCATCAATGGCGACTGATCCGCGATACCAGGGCGATCCCGTGCCATCGACAATACGGGCATTGATGATGAGTTTGTCCCAGTCGGGCTCTGCAGTCTGAGCGATAGACGTTTGCGCTGACAGCAAACTGACAAGCGATATGGAGAGTGCGGGAAGTGTATGTTTTCTCATTCTGTGCCGCCCAGCCTGTTGAAAGTAACATTGCGGGCCCGTCCTGAATGTATCCGCAGGCCAGTGATGTCGCCCGCCTCGTCACGATCAAAAATCAAAGTGTTGAGCGGCCATTCTGAATCGAACCGGTCTTCAATTGCGGGGGTGAGCGGCAGGTCGTGTGTCGACCAGAGCGAGTGGGCGTAGAGGGCATCGTCCTTCAGCTCGATTGTCCATGTCTGGTCGACTTCAGGGCTGAAATAATCGCCTTCATATATGGAAAGGTCAGAAGGCTCTGGCGACCATTGCGCCGTGCGCTCAATCCGGACAGCGCGGTCTGGATCATCATGTCGGATGAGCGCTGAGATCGCGCGTCCATCATCGCTGTAAACCGGGGTGAAATAGGTCCAGTGACGCCGGCCTTCCTGTTCGAAGCTTCCATCTGCGTGAAAGATAAGCGGGCTCTGGCTCGCACCATTCCGTTCACTCCAGATGAGCTCGCCCTCGACGATTTCGAGGGTAAAAAGCCGTCCGAATTCATAAAGATATGTGCCAGCTAGTGCGTCTATGAGGTCCGGGCTCGGTTCGATTTGAGGGGCAATGGCGCCCGGCAAATGGTCGTCGCCCTCACCCAGATAAATGCGCGCCATATCTTCTACGATTGAAGCATTGTCGACATGCATATTGGAGAGCACGACCATGCTGACATTTTCTGCTGGGAAGTGAGCGATCCGCGCGCGAAACGCGGCTTCGCTACCTGAATGACCAATGGATCGATGGCCCGCAAAATTCTGCCATGTCAGGCCGTAGGCATAGTTGATGGGTGTCCCATCATTCAGCGCGGCGGTGGTGGAGATTGTGCTGAAGAGGTCAGGCGAATTTTCAGCCAGCTCTTCGAAATGATGCCCCCAGATCAGGAGGTCAGTGACATTCGTTTTCAGGCCGGTTGAGCCGATGGTTTCAAAGTTCAGAAACTGGCGGTGCCAGGGCAGATCATTATCGCCTGCTGCGCCGGGCGCATAGGAGAGGGCGCGGTTCGGTATGATTTCGGTTGAGTCATCACCTATTCGGCTGTGGGTCATGCCAAGCGGCGCAAATACCCGGTCGTGCAAGAAGTCTCTTATGGGCTGGCCAGACGCGCGCTCTGTAATTTCCGCAAGCAAGGCATAGCCCGTATTGTTATAGGTGTGTTCGCTGCCCGGCGTGAAGTCGAGCGCGGTCTGGCGTTCGATCACGCTAAGTACCTGACCATGCCGCCAGACGCTGTCCATCTCCTGCCCGCCAAGCATGAAGAGATCGCCAAAGCTGCGAAGACCGCTTGTGTGCGAGATCAGATAGCGGACCAGAACGGGTTCTTCAAATTCCGGCATGTCTGGCAGATAGATGCGGATGTCATCGTCGACACTGAGCGCATTTTCCTGTGCCAGAAGGGCGATCGAAAAGGCCGTGAACTGTTTTGAAATGCTGGCCGCGTGGAAAATCGTCTCCGGCGTGACGGGGACGTTGTGCTCCAGGTCGGCCATGCCATAGCCACGGGCGAAGACAATTTCGCCATCGCGTTCAATACCCACAGCGAGGCCCGGAGCATCGGTTCGGTCATAGGGCGCAAAAAGAGCTTCGAGCTCTGCCTGCCAAGTCTCATTGGCCTGCGCGAGACACGCTGGCGCGCAACATAGCCAAACCGCGCTGAGCGCGAGACTGCGAAGGGTTTGATGGGGCATGTGTGACAGCATTCTGCTTTCATTATGTGAGCGGCAAATTCAGCTCATAGAGCGGGTGAGGCCACAAAGATTAGCGACCGGGCCTCAGCTCTCGTCCGCCTGCTCGTTTATCTCGCTTATCTGGTCCTTCAGGACACGCTGGGTGATGTCCCTGAAATTGATGGATTCAATTGAGGTATCGCTCAGGCGCTGGCTCAGAATAACGGGCGAGGTCGTGTCTGCATCGCTAAGCGGTCGATAGACGATATGGCTGTCATTCACACGCTTCATGGAGGAGGGCACCACGGCCACCCCTGCGCCGGACGCGACCAAACCAAGCGCTGTCTGGATATCCCTTACTTCTGTAATCCGGCGGGGTTTAACACCATGATCGCGGAATCTGGATAAGACCTGATCGGCATAACTCGGGCGCGGGCGACTTGGATAGGCGATCAGAACGCTATTGCTCAGATCAGCGAGGCTAAGCGGCCCGGTCTTTTCTGCCAGCGGATCATCGGATGGGAGGGCAGCAAGCAGCGGTTCTTCAAACAAGACCTGCCGACGGACAGCTGGGTCATCAATCCTTATGCGTCCAAGGCCAGCATCAATGCGGCCGGTTTTAAGGGCTTCGACCTGTTCCAGTGTCAGAAGGTCGATCAGTTCGACATCAATGCCGGGGTGTTGTTCACGAAATGCCCGGATAATACGGGGCATTGCGCCATGCATAATGGAGCCGACCACACCGATAACGAACCGGCTACGGTGAAAGGCGCGGGCATTTTCCATGGTATGGCGCAATTGTTCGATGCCAGACAGGATCTGGCTTGCCTGTTCAAAGCAGATACGCCCGGCTTCTGTGAGCTTCACCGGACGGGCTGAACGCTCCAGTAATTCAACGCCTAATTCTTCCTCCAGCGCTCTCACCTGGCGGCTCAATGCAGGTTGCGCAACGCGCTGCGCCTCAGCGCCGCGTGTGAAGCTTTGGGTCTCTGCGACGGCTACAAAATAGCGAAGTTGGCGAAGTTCCATTATACCTTTCCGGAATACTGTTAGGTCAGATTAGTATTTCCATCCGGTCATTCAAGCCCATAAGTTTCCGGCTTCAGACCGAGAATGAATAATGATCACGATTACTGGCCTCGAAACAATTCTGGTGGATGTGCCGACAATCCGGCCTCACGTCCTCTCCATGGCGACGATGAACCATCAGTCGCTTTGTCTTCTGCGCCTGACCTGTTCTGACGAGATTACCGGTATCGGTGAAGCGACCACGATTAATGGTCTCGCTTATGGCTCTGAATCGCCTGAGGGCATAAAGCTCGCCATTGATACCTATTTCGCACCGTTGCTGATGGGCGCTGATGCGACCCGTCCGGGTGAGCTGATGGGCCTTTTGAAAAAGGCGATTGTCGGCAATAACTTCGCCAAGACGGCTGTTGAAACCGCGCTGCTCGATGCGAATGGCAAACGTTTTGGCCTGCCAGTGAGTGAACTTCTGGGTGGTCGTGTGCGCGATGCGCTTCCGTGTGCATGGACACTCGCAAGCGGCAACACCGCTCAGGATATCGACGAAGCGGAAGAGATGCTGGCGACCGGTCGGCACAATGTTTTCAAACTGAAAATTGGTAAGCGCGCTGTCGAAGACGATGTGGCACACGTTGCTGCGATCAAGAAAGCGCTGGGCTCTCGCGGGTCTGTGCGCGTTGATCTCAATATGGCCTGGAGCGAAGTCGAAGCGCGCCGCGGTATCGCCATGCTGGGTGATGCGGGCTGCGATCTCGTTGAACAGCCAATTCATCGCAACAATAAGGAAGGCATGCGCCGCCTCGTGGCGCGCACCAGCGTTCCGATTATGGCTGATGAGGCCCTTCAGGGGCCGCGTACGGCCTATGCATATGCCATTGCAGAAGCCGCAGATGTCTTTGCCGTTAAAACCGAACAATCCGGCGGTCTGACGGCTGCAAAAGAAGTGCAAGCCATCGCAGATGCAGCGGGGGTTGCCCTTTATGGTGGCACAATGCTGGAAGCCGCAGTCGGGACAGTTTCTTCTGCGCATGTCTTTGCAACATTTCCGAAGCTCGCCTTCGGCACAGAATTATTTGGCCCGCTTCTTCTGACAGAAGAAATTCTGGAAGAGCCGCTCCAATACCGGAATTTCTGTTTGGAAGTTCCAAAAGGACCGGGCCTTGGTATCGCGCTGGATGAAGACCGCATCGCATTTCTGCGCCGCGACGCGTCCAGACGCACAATCAGCACAGCAGCAAGCTCCGGGAGGTAAGCAGTATGCTTTTCAAGGTAGAAATGGATGTGAACGTTCCGCTCGACTATGATCCGGAAAAGTTCGACGAACTCAAAAAGGCTGAAAAAGCCCGCTTTCAGGAACTCCAGAAGGCCGGAACCTGGCGCCATATCTGGCGCGTGGTTGGCCAGTACAGCAATGTCAGCATTTTCGATGTGACTGATAATTCAGAGCTGCACGACATTCTGATGAGCCTGCCGCTTTACCCATTCATGGATGTTCGCGTGACAGCGCTCTGCCGTCACCCATCATCTCTGTACGAAGACGACCGATAATAAATTTTGGGAGTGAAACCTATGGATCAGAAATTTATAAGCTCAGAAGCAATTCAGAATCTGCTCGACCGCGCATCCGGCATGGGGGGCGTGGGCGGTGATGACCGCCTGCAAGGGATCACGCGCGAGCTTCTCGAGGCGCTTTTCCGCGTTCTTGCGAAATACGAAGTCACAGACAGCGAGCTTTGGGACGCGATCAAATACTTCCAGGAAGGTATTGGCGAGATTGGCCTCATCGTTCCGGGTATCGGACTTGAGCACTATATGGACCTACTGAATGACGAACGTGACCGTCTCGCAGGACGTGACGGCGGTACGCCGCGCACGATTGAAGGCCCGCTTTATGTGGCTGGCGCGCCTCTGGTCGAAGGTGATGTGAACCTCACCAGCGATCCTGATGACACTGAAAACTTCTATATGTCCGGTCAGGTAACGGGTCCGGATGGCGAACCTGTGAAGGATGTGATCCTCCATGTCTGGCACGCAAACTCTAAAGGCTTCTACTCACACTTCGACCCGACGGGTGAGCAGACAGAGTTCAATAACCGTCGTCGTATCAAACTGGGTGATGATGGGCGTTATTCCTTCCACTCAAAAATGCCGAGCGGCTATAGCGTGCCTCCACAAGGAGCGACGGAGAAGCTGATGAATGCTCTTGGTCGTCACGGGAACCGACCGGCTCACGTCCACTTCTTCATTGAAGCGCCGGGCTATCGAACACTCACCACCCAGATCAACTTTGGTGACGACCCGTTCGCGCATGACGACTTCGCATTCGGTACGCGAGAAGGTTTGCTTCCAGTGCCGAACCGTCAGGGCAACAGCGTTACGGTCGGGTTCGACTTTGAACTTCAACGTGCAACGGCAGAGTCTGAAGAGGAATTCTCTTCACGTACTCGCGCCAGCGTATAATTCCCGACAAGAGGTCTCATGAACAAGGTATTTGCATCTCCCGAGGCAGCGCTCGAAGGCGTGCTGTTCGACGGTATGACCATCATGTCCGGTGGGTTTGGTCTCTCAGGTAATCCTGAGAGCCTTATCCCCGTCATCCGCGATAACGGCGTCAAAAATCTGACAGTTATCTCCAACAATGCGGGCGCTGATGGCTTCGGTCTGTGGATGCTCCTGAAGAGCCGTCAGGTCGGCAAAATGATTTCGTCCTATGTTGGCGAAAACAAGCTGTTCGAGCAGCAATGTATGGACGGCGAACTTGAGCTTGAGCTCAATCCGCAAGGTACGCTCGCAGAGCGTATCCGTGCGGGTGGTGCAGGTATTCCAGCGTTCTACACGAAGACAGGTGTTGGTACTGTGGTTGCTGAAGGCAAGCCGGTTGAGACCTTTGAAGGCGAAGAATATGTGCGCGAAACATGGCTGCGCTCAGACCTTTCCATTGTGAGGGCGTGGCGCGCAGATACGGCAGGCAATCTTCAATATCGCAAGACCGCTCGCAACTTTAATCCGAACATGGCGACGGCAGGTAAAATCACTGTCGTAGAAGTCGAGGAGATCGTGCCTGAGGGTACGATGGATCCAGACAACATCCACACGCCGGGCATTTTCGTTGATCGCGTCATCAAGGCGACCATCAACGAGAAGCGGATTGAGAATCTGACAACCCGTCCACGGGAGGCTGTGTAATGAGCTGGTCACGCGATGAAATGGCAGCGCGCGCTGCAATTGAGCTGTCTAACGGCGATTATGTGAATCTCGGCATTGGCATTCCGACACTGGTAGCAAACCACCTTCAGGCAGGTGTCGAAGTTATTCTGCAATCAGAGAATGGACTTCTGGGCATTGGCCCTTTTCCTTATGAGGAAGATGTCGATCCGGACCTGATCAATGCGGGCAAACAGACTGTCACTGAGCTGCCGTCTTCGAGCTTTTTCTCTTCTGCGGACAGCTTTTCCATGATCCGTGGCGGGCATATTGATGTCGCGGTATTGGGCGCCATTCAGGTCGACGAAAAAGGTGATCTCGCCAACTGGACTATCCCGGGCAAAATGCTGAAAGGCATGGGTGGCGCGATGGATCTGGTTGCTGGCGTGAAACGCATCATCGTGCTCACAGACCTGAACGCAAAAAATGGTGAAGCCAAATTCGTGTCAGAATGTTCCATGCCGCTGACCGGTAAGAACGTTGTCGACATGATTGTTACCGATAAATGCGTCTTCACGCGTCCGGATCGACAAAGCAAATTCCGACTTATCGAGCTGGCGCCCGGTGTAACCGAATCTGAAATCGCAGACAGTGTGACGGCTGACTATGACGTTGCGTTGACGGCCTGATTGGCAAGTTCAAAAGCGTCTGGAGAGACTATGACCAAAGGTGTGATTACGACCGGTGACGACTGCCAGCTCGTCTGGCAGCAGGATGGAGAGGGCGATAAACCCTGGCTCATTCTGTCGAATTCCCTCGGTACGAATATGTCCATGTGGGCGCCGCAGGTCGACGCCTTTGCGGAACACTTCCGTGTCATTCGTTATGATACGCGCGGTCATGGCCAATCTGGCGTTGCGCCGGGCGGATATGGTCTGGATCGTCTTGGACGCGATGTGATTGAGCTTGCAGATGGGCTGGGTATTGAGACCTTCTCATTGTGCGGTGTATCCCTTGGTGGGATGACCGCGCAATGGCTGGGCATTCATGCGCCTGACCGACTTGAGAAAATCGTCATCGCCAATTCCTCGCCCTTTATGGGACCACCATCTGGCTGGGATGCGCGTATCAAAACGGTCATGGCGAACGGTGTAGCCTCCATAGGTGAGGCCGTGGTCGAGCGATGGTTCACGCCAGAATTCCGCGAAAATCAGGATAATTATGCAGACATACTCAGTGTGCTGAAAGTGACGGCGGCGGCGGGATATAGCGGTTGCTGCGCTGCCATCCGCGATATGGATATGCGTCGGATGTTGCCGCTTATAGAAACGCCAGCTCTGGTGATTGGCGGTAGTGAGGACATGGCAACACCACCAGAACACACTGAGCTTTTGTCTAACGGCATTTCCGGGTCTGAAACGGTCATGCTGAAGGCCGCTCATTTGTCCAATCTGGAATTGCCAGATCAGTTCAACGCTGCCGTTCTGGACTTTTTCGGCTTTGCCTAACTCAGATCAATCAGTTTCTGCGTCAGCGTACTGTCAGGAAAGTCCAGCGGTGCATGCGCCAGAATGATGAGCGCGCGCGAACCGGCGAGCGCCCATTCGATCAGGCTGGATGCTAAGTCCGCTGCGAGCGCTTTTTCCAGCCCTGCAAATGGCTCATCCAGAATGAGGATATCCGGGCAAGCCATCAGAGCCCGTGCAATTGAAATGCGCCGCGTCTGTCCGCCGGAGAAAGGCGCCATGCCATTTATAAATTCAGTGTCTAATGGCGTGTCTTTGTCGTTCAGGAAGGTGCCGCACTGTGCTATGTTGAGCGCTTGCCAGATGGTGTCATCATCTGAACCGGGCGCTGCCAGATGCATCTGCGCTCTGAGTGTTCCGGGCAAAAAGGCCGGAAATTGAGGGGCGATTGAGATGTGCTCAAGCACGCTCGCCACGCGCACTTTTTCAGCTTGCATGCCGCCAAAGCTAAGCTCACCTGATCCCACGGGCTGAAGCCGCATCAGCGTTTCAGCCAGAGTAGATTTTCCGCATCCGGATGGCCCGACAATTTGGATGAGGTCTCCGGCATGGATTTCAAAACTTCTGGCCGATGTTGGGTGAGCATTTTCTGCTGCGCGCGCGACGAGGCCTGCCGCGATGATTGGGAAAATGCCTTGCAGTTCTTGAGCGTTGTCAAACGCAGGGTTCCAGCCCGCGTCCGGATGCTCCAGCTGATCGGCCAGTCCATTTGAGGCAAGCTCTGCTTCGTTCGCGGCGTTCAGAATTCCAAGCGAGGCGGCCAATGCTTCGAAGGCAGCCATCAGCGCAAGCGCTGCCCCAACGGCCACGGCAAGGTCTGCCGCGCCAGAAACGCCGCGCCAAAGCATGAAAATGGCAAGCATCAGCCCGGCACCGCGCAAAATCGCTGCAAGCGCCCGGAATGGAATGCCAATACTAAGCCGCGCGCCAGACCATGCATCTAACTGGTTCAGGGTTGCGTCGGCCTCCTGAGGAAGAGCGTTCAGAATATCGAGTTCAATCGCGTTCTCGACAGTGCGCGCTGTCTGAAGGCGGGAGGCTCTGGCAAGATTTCGCTCGTCTTCAGCGCGCGCTTTATTCTGGCGTAAGGCGAAGAGACCGCCCGGTATCGTCAGAACTAGCAGGGCGACCAGCGCAATGGTCCCACTGATCAGATTAGCTGCAAAGGTGAAACCAATGGCGATGATAAGGCTGGCGAGCAGGGCCGCGCCGGGCGCAATGACACGCAGAAAGCCGCCTTCTGCAGCGCTGACATCGTCAATGAGCGAGCTTAGCTCATCAGCTGTCATCGGCGTCATGCCGCGTTGGCTGGAGGCCAGGGCAGAGAATAGCTTTGGACGCAAAAGCGCTGATAATCTCAATGTCGCGTCATGCCCAACAAGCTGGTCTGCATAGCGGGTCAGAACGCGGCCAAAGGCGGAGGCTCTGACGCCCGCGCTTGGATAGAGATGGTTGAAGACAAGGCCTGATCCGGCAGCGCCTGCGAGCGCTGCGGCAGTCAGAAACCAACCCGAAAGTCCGAGCAGAACGATGCTGAAAGCACCGGCAGCGGCAGAAAATGCAAGTGCCAGAATGAAGTGCAGGCGTGCAGGGCGACCCAGCAACATCCAGAGGCGGATCATGGCGTGATCTCCTCTGTTCTGGCACTTAAATCCAATCGGTTCGCTGCGGCAGAAATCTGCGTGCTGGAATGGGTGGCAATCAGAATGGTTCGATCTGCGGCGAGGCTCTGAATGAGCCGGAAAATCTCTGCTTCCGCGTCCGGATCCAGATGCGATGTCGGCTCATCGAGAAGCCAGATCGGGGCATTGCGCAACAAGGCTCGCGCAATGGCGATACGTTGGCGCTGGCCACCTGAAAGACCGGCGCCCATGCGCCTGACTTCTGTATCCAGCCCCTCACGGTCAGACTGCAAGATGGAAAGTAGGCCTGAGTGTTTAGCGGCGTCTTCGATTTCGCTTGTGGTCGCGTCCGGACGGGCCAGAGCAATATTCGCGCGGATCGTTCCTTCCATCAGCCATGGTGTCTGGCTGACATAGGCAATGCTCTCTTTGAGACTCGTGCCAGCTTCAAGCGATGCGCCGTTAATACGTATGCCACCAGATATAATCTGTGTCTGGCCCAGCAGCGTGTAGAGCAAACTGGATTTACCTGACCCTGACCTGCCCGCAATCGCGGTGATTTCACCCGGGCGGGCACTGAGCGATATGCCTGCCAAAAAGGGCTTATGACCCGGCCATGCAATGCTGACATTTTCAAATGAAATGTCAGGCGCTTCTGTAAGCGTTGGGAGGCTTATCGCTGGTTTGTTCGGGGCTTTTTCGATCCAGTCTGCGAAGAAATCGGCGGCTGCGGAGGCATCAGACCGGTCGTGATGCAGGCTGGAAAGCTTGCGAATTGGGGCGAAGAATTCTGGCGCCAGGATGAGGACGATCAGGCCCTCGGTCAGTGTGATTTGCTCAAAGGTGGCGAACGGAAAAACGCCGAGCAATTTGAAACCGATATAAACCGCGACCAATGCGATTGAGATGGACGCAAAGAATTCCAGCACAGCAGTTGAGAGAAAGGCGATACGCAGAATGGCCATGGTCCGCACACGTAAAGTGTCCGACGCCCGACCAAGTGTCTCAGACTCGCGGCCAATGGCGCGAAAGGCGCGAATAATCCCAGCTTGTGCGGCGCGGGCCTGAAAAGCCCCGGACAGGCCATCAAGCGCGCTTTGTTGGGCGCGCGCCTCGGCGGCGGTTTTGGATGCCGTCAGCCAGATGAAGGGCGGAAGCACCAGTACGGACAAGGTGAGCAGCGCCGCTGATAACCAGCTTTGAAATGCGACGGCGATCAGCACGATAATGGGGCCGAGAACGGCCATATACATTCCGGGTTTCCAGTTGGAGGCGTAGCCGGAAAGCTTCTCCGTGCGATCAATGATCTGCGTCACGCGCGCACCCGCAGCATCGCCTGAAAGCCAGACTGCACCGACATCTGACACTTTGTTCAATATGTCTTTCCGGGCGGCCATTTTCATCCTGTGGCCAGCGCGATTAAGCAGTTCTTCTGCACCCCAGACACTGAGTGTGCGAAGGGCCGCGCCGAAGAGTGCGAGCAAGAGAAATCCTGATCTATCAATGTCTTGAATGACGCCACCAACGGAAAGCCCGATACCATAGGCCATGCAAATCCAACCCAGCACAGAGCCAATCTGCAACGCCAACCCGGCGTGGATTTGGGTGCGGGTCTCAACTGCCCAGCGTCGTAATAACGCACTGGCCCGCTTGGGTTTATGAGGTAGGCTGGTGTCTGTCATGACGCGCTTAATATCACTCTCAGAAACGTTATATCAGTGCGTCAGTTTGCGGCATGTTCAAGAATATTCGCATTTACTAAAGTTAGATCACTTTCTTCATTTGTCCATTGACTGACAAAGGGGGGCGTTATGCCCGATTTACTCGTCGCGGATCTGTCCCGTTGGCAATTCGCACTTACTGCAATGTACCACTTCCTTTTTGTGCCACTCACGCTTGGCCTCTCTATGATCCTTGTGATCACCGAGGGCGCATATGTGATGACAGGTAAGGATGTATGGAAACAGATTACTAAATTCTGGGGCACGCTGTTCGGTATCAACTTCGTCCTTGGGGTGGCAACCGGCATTACCATGGAATTCCAGTTTGGTACGAACTGGTCCTATTACTCACACTATGTTGGCGACATTTTTGGCGCGCCGCTGGCGATCGAAGGCCTGATGGCGTTCTTTCTGGAGTCCACCATGGTCGGGCTCATGTTCTTTGGCTGGAATAAAATGTCCCGCCCGGGTCACTGGATGGTGACCTGTTTTGTGGCGCTGGGGTCTAACCTCTCCGCGCTTTGGATTCTCATCGCGAATGGATGGATGCAGCACCCGGTCGGTGCCGAGTTCAACCCTGACACCATGCGGATGGAAGTCACGAACTTCATGGAAGTTCTCTTCAACCCGGTCGCTCAGGCAAAATTCGTCCACACGGTTTCTGCTGGCTATGTCACGGCCTCTGCCTTTGTGCTGGGTGTGTCTGCCTGGTATCTTCTGCGCAACCGTCATGTTGGCCTTGCCAAGCGCTCTATCATTGTCGCGTCGGCCTTTGGCGTATTGTCAGCGGCATCCGTCATAGTTCTTGGTGATGAAAGCGGCTATATCGACGGTGAGAACCAGAAGTTCAAACTCGCAGCTATTGAGGCCATGTGGGAAACAGAACCCGCACCGGCATCTTTCACACTTGTCGGAATTCCGGATCGTGAAGATCGTGAAACCCATTATGCAGTGGAAATTCCCTACATGCTGGGCCTTATTGCTACGCGCTCGCTCGATGGCGAAGTGCTGGGCATTAATGATCTGGTCGAACAGGCCCGCGCCCGTGTCGTAAATGGTGTTGCCGCTTATGATGCGCTTGAGCGGATCAAGGCGGACCCGGCGGATGCAGCTGCGCGCGAAGCCTTCGCCGCAACACAGACCGATCTTGGGCATGGTCTTCTTCTTATGCGGTATGTGGATGATCCACGCCTTGCGACAGAGGAACAGATCGACATGGCAGCGGACTCGCTTGTGCCGAATGTAGCGCTGACCTTCTGGTCTTTCCGCTTCATGGTCGGCATTGGCTTCCTCTTCCTGCTCGTCTTTGCGACCTCATTCTGGTTCATGAACGTCAAACGGGCCGTACCACGATGGTTCTTGCATATTGTGGTCTACCTCGTGCCTCTGCCTTGGATCGCTGCTGAGTTTGGCTGGATCACAGCAGAAGTTGGCCGCCAGCCATGGATCATTGATGGTGTTCTGCCGACCTTTATGGGCGTTTCCAGTCTGGATGTGTCTCAGGTCCTCATCACCATGATCGGCTTCACGGTTGTCTATGGTGCATTGCTGGTCGTTGAGATGGGGCTGATGCGCCACGCGATCATCAAAGGGCCGCAGCGTGATGGCTATGCACCATTGCCGGAACTGCCGGGCCTTGGCGGTGGCTCATCTGATGAGCGTGCAGCGCCTGCGCCTGCTACGCCATATCAACAGCAATTCGATAAGTAGAAGGAGGGAATATCATGGAACTCCCTATCGATTACGCGACCATTCGGGTCATCTGGTGGTTTCTCGTCGGCGTATTGCTGATCGGATACGCCCTCACTGATGGGTATGACCTCGGCGTTGCGTCTCTTCTTCCGTTTATCGGACGCGAAGACCTTGAGCGCCGTATGGTGATCAACTCCATCGGCTCTATGTGGGAAGGCCATCAGGTCTGGTTTATTACCGCTGGCGGCGCATTGTTCGCAGCATGGCCTTATGTCTATGAGATCAGCTTTTCCGGCTTTTATCTCGCCATGTTCCTGGTGCTTGTGCCGCTTATTATCCGGGCCGTTGGTTTCAAATATCGCTCCAAGCTGAAAAACCCGGCCTGGCGTGAAGCCTGGGATTGGGGCTTGTTCGCAGGCGGCTTTATCCCGGCGCTCGTTTTTGGTGTAGCGCTCGGCAATGTGCTTCAGGGTGTGCCTTATCATCTCGATGACACGCTGCGCGTCAGCTATGATGGCGGTCTGTTCGGTCTTCTGAACCCATTTGCCATTCTGTGCGGACTGGTCTCCGTTGGCATGCTGGTTGTGCATGGCGCCGGGTTCCTCATGCTCAAAGTTGAGCGTGGCGAAACTATGGACCGTGCCGCGGGCTTTGGACAGATCGCAGCGCTGGCTACGATCGTGCTCTTTGCGCTTGGTGGTGTCTGGGTAGCGCTCGCAGGAATGGGCTATGCTATTCAGGGTGAGGCAACTCCAACGGGACCTTCCAACCCTGTCGTCTATAATGATGTGGCCCGTGAGGCGGGATCGTGGATGGTGAATTATGGGCGCTATCCGTGGATGATCCTCGCGCCTCTGCTTGGCTTTGTCGGCATGGCAATTGCCTTCTTTGGCCTGCGCAAACAGAGCGCTCTGGGCATGGTTGGCTCTTCCATTGGTGTGACGGGCATTGTCAGCACAGTTGGCACCAGCATGTTCCCGATTGTTCTGCCAAGCTCTACTAATCCAGAGCAGACGCTTACGGTCTGGGATGCGTCTTCCAGCCATCTCACCCTCACCATCATGCTGGGCGTGGCGGTGATCTTTGTTCCGCTCATCCTGTTCTACACATCATGGGTGTTCAAAATTCTCTGGGGCCGCGTGACGGAAGAAGAGGTTGAAACCTCCTCTCACGCCTATTGATCGAAAAGGACGACACTTATGTGGTATTTTTCATGGATTCTCGGCCTCGGACTGGCGCTTACTTTTGCCATTCTGAATGCGCTCTGGAATGAGTTCTCTGCCGATGCGCAGGAATGCGATGACGTGGATTGCGAAACCGAACTGGATCAGAAAATTCCGGTCGAGTAACGGCTCTTGCCAAAATAAAAAAGCCTGCGGTCTGAATGGATCGCAGGCTTTTTTGTTGGTCTTAATTGGCAAGTGCAGCCGGAGTGCGGCGGAGCCGGGTTTCAACAAGCCAGAGGCCGAGCGCGGCGATAGCGCAAATGACCATTGTGGTCGCCATAGGGAAAGCTGAGCCTGTTCCGGCAAGTGCAACCAGGCTCGAAACCGAGAAGGCGAGGCCGAACTGAACCGCGCCAATACCGGCCGAACCGAGCCCTGCATAGCCTTCTGAGCCCTCCATCGCGATGGACATGGCATTGGCCGTTAGCAGTCCTACCAGACCGATGGTCAACCATAGTGGCGGCACAATCATCCAGATGATCGTTGAGCCGGAAACAGCGAAGAAAAGACCTGTGGCGACTGCGAACAAAGGCAAAGCGACCGTCATGATCTGTCTTGGGCCCAACCGATTGAGCAGCATATTGTTCAACTGACCGAAGATCACCAGAGCTGATGCGACCAGACCAAACAGAAGGCCATATTCGAGGCTGGATAGCCCGAACCCCACCTGAAATACACCTGAAGACGCAGTGATGAATGCAAACATTGGCGCTTGAATGAAACCTGTAATGAGAGCGGGAAGGATGAATTCGCGGCGCTTAACGAGCTCAAAAAGCTTCGGCGCTGCGCGGCTGATTGCATCTGGATGTCGCGCTGCTTTTGGCAGCGTTTCAGGGATAATAAAGAAGGTCAGAACGAAAGCGGCAACACCCACGCAAATGAGCATGTAGAAGATGGACTGCCAGCCAAAACTGGTGAGCAACACGCTGCCCAATGAGGGGGCAACGATAGGCCCCAGCGTCATGAGCATCACCACAAGCGTCAGAACCTGAGCCGCTTTACGCCCATGATAAAGATCAGTCACGATAGCGCGCCCGACAACCATGCCGGCGCAGGCGCCGAGGGCCTGAATGACGCGTATACCGTTGAAAATTGTGATGTCCGTGGTGAGCAGGAGCCCAACAGAGGTCAGTGTGAAAACCCCCGTTCCGATAAGAAGCGGAAGCCGACGCCCAAGTGCGTCTGTAAGTGGTCCGACAATTAATTGGCCGACACACAAACCCAGAAAGAAAAGCGATAAGGACAATTCCGTTGCCGCATGGCTTGTTTCGAATGCTTCGGCAATATGGCCCATTGCAGCGAGATACATATCTGTCGCTAAAGGCGGAAAGATGGACAATAAAGCCAGCACACAGATTATGAGTGCGGAATGTAGTTTAGATGGCGATTGTGCGGACATGAGATACCTGTTTGAACTTCATATCCGGCATTTATAGACTGCCGTATGATAATTCAATATCCGATGCATTCCATCATCGGGGGGAGAGGCGTTTGAGTCAGGAAAAATCATCTGTTGGCAGACCCAAAAACGAGGCCGCCAGCACTGCGCTGAAAGAGGTCGCGCTCAATCTGGTTATGCAGAAAGGCTATGACGCCGTGTCGATTACGGAGATTGTGAATGGGGCGGGTGTCTCTCGCCAGACGCTCTATAATCGCTGGGCTACAAAGGCAGAGCTCGTTCTGGATGCCTTCTTTGAGCTGGCGAACCGGCGTGTAGAGATGCCCGATCTGAAATCGCAAACATCTCGGCAGACATTGTTGAGCGACTTTCTGAAACAGATTTTTTTACATCTTGAAAAAGATGGAGACAGCCTTGGAAGCTTTGTCTCGGCCGCTCAGTCAGACCATGACTTTCGGGAAAAATTCTATACCCGCTTTGTGGCCCCGCGCGCAGATATCGTCCGGAAACTTCTGAAGGATGCACAGTCGCGAGGTGAGCTTGCGCCAGATAAGAATATCGAGCTCTGGACCGCATTCATACATGGTGCCTTCTGGTACAGGCTGATCAACGGGCAGCCCATACCTCAGGACTTGGCGAACGAGATTGCAGAAGAAGTCTTCCGCTGATCATTGCGCCGTCAGTTCTGACTCACTGAAAAGGTCAGGTATTGTCCGAGAACGGAGCAAACCCTGCTCATCCGTTGTGCAATGCGCCGTCCCAATTCAGCTATAACGTCGAAATATGTAGAATCCGGGCCACCCAGATTGACGAAAACAGGCCGTTCCATAGGCTCGATTGAAACAAATTATTGCTGACTATCGAGGATGGGCCATGAAACACTATAGCGATTTCGGTGACCTGACACACTGGCCGGTTGTGGGAATGCACGACGAATACAGCACGGGATTCCGTGATGAACCGCACTCACACAGCCGCGCGCAACTGCTTTACGCATCATCGGGCGTGATGTCCGTGACGGTGGAAAATGCGAGCTTTGTGGTTCCGCCTCAACGTGCAGTCTGGATCCCGTCCCATCACGTGCATAGCGTTTCCTGTCGAGGTCCGGTCTCTCTGCGCACGCTTTATCTGGATGAAGAATCCACCGGACTTTCAGACCTTGGCTGCCATGTGGTGGAGATTTCCGACCTGTTGCGCGCGCTTATTGTGGAGCTGGCAACGATCGAGACGACGCGCCCTCACACAGAGCGCGAAAAGACCATCATTCAGCTGATGATTGGCGAGCTGAAGAACATGCCAAACGCGCCTTATGGCGTACCAATGCCGTCAGATTATCGTCTTCTGCGCATCTGCAAGACCATCATGTCTAATCCGGGCGATACGGCTTCTCTGGATGAGCTGGCGAGCGAAGCTGGCATGGGGCGTCGCACGTTTACACGCCTCTTCAAACAGCAGACTGGCATGGGCGTAGCGTCCTGGCGTCACCAGGTTCGCCTGATGGAAGCGATCTCTCTTCTGTCCATCGGCAAGCCAATTACGTCGGTTGCATTTGACGTGGGGTATGAAAGTGCAAGCGCCTTCACAGCCATGTTCAACCGGTCTTTCGGCGTGCCGCCAAGCCAGTATATGGCGCGCTCAGCGGCAGCCTGAACAAGCTGTTTTCAATTGGAAAATTGTATAAGGGTGAAGCTCAGGCTTCACCCTTTTTTACGAGCGCCAGATACTCTTTTGTATCGCGACGGACATCACCTGACAGGATGTAGAGGCCAATCAGGTTTGGTACCGACAGAAGGAAAAACAGGCTGTCTGTGAGGTTGATGACGGTCGTTGTATCGACTAGTGCACCGAGCGGAAGCGTGCCGCAGAACCAGATCAGATAAAGACGATTTTTCAGAGGTGTAGAGCCAAACAGATAGGCTGAAACCTGTAAGCCATAATAGCCGACGGCAAGTACGGTAGAGAAGGCAAACAGGCACACGGCGACCGCCAGCAGATATGGGAACCAGCTGGATACAGTTGCAAAGGCAGCTGACGTCATGGCGACATCTGTCAGGCCTGTTTCCCACGCACCACTTACGATGAGCGCAATGCCCGTGGCCGAACAGATAAGAACTGTATCGATGAAGGGCTCAAGCAGGGCGACCATTCCTTCAGACGCCGGGTGACGGGTCTTGGCGGCAGCGTGAGCGATCGTGGCTGAGCCAATGCCAGCTTCGTTGGAGAAGGCTGCGCGGCGCATACCCGCGATGAAGGCCCCAATGGCGCCGCCTGCGACAGAGTCTGGCTGAAAGGCCTGTGAAACGATGAGCGAAACGGCATGAGGAATTTCGGTTACATTCAACGCCAGAATACTGAAAACACCAATCAGATAAGCCAGACACATGAGCGGTGTCAGGCGAGCGGTGACCTTGGCGATGGAGTGCGCGCCGCCCAGTAGAACAAGGGCAGCGAGAACAGAAATACCAATGCCATACGCCATGGCAGGGCCAAGGCCCTCGCTAAGGCCGAGCACCGACTGAACCTGCGAGTAGGACTGGTTGACCTGAATGGTCTGAATAAAAGCCAGAATGGCAAAACAGGCATAAATGCCGCCGAGAATTTTGCCGAGCCGGGGCATGCCTTTTGCGGCAAGGCCGTTCTTCAGTGTCCACATTGGACCGCCCGAATAGCGCCCGTTTGGCAGAACGGTTCGATATTTCACTGCCAGCAGGACTTCAGCGAATTTCAGCGACATGGCGAACAAGCCGATAATCACCATCCAGAAAAGCGCGCCCGGCCCGCCAATCGCAACAGCAATGGCCACGCCTGCGATGTTACCAAGGCCAATCGTCCCCGACAGCGCCGTGGTCAGCGCGGCAAACTGTGTCATCTCACCTGGCGCGTCCTTGTCTTCATGTTTGCCGCGCACAGTGTTTATTGCGAGACCGAAACATCTGATACTTGGAAACCGCAGAAAGATGGTGAAGAAGATCATCGCGGCGGCCAGCCAGATGACGATCAGATTGACTTCAGTCCCCGCGATCGGCACGGCGGTGAAGACGAAGGACACCAGATGGCCGGAAAAGGTCTCAAGTGCGTCTAGCGCTGAAGTCATAGAAGTTCCCCATTACAGAAGTGAGCCTTTAGCGAAGGGGAATGCGCGGGCCTTGCCAATCGGGCGGGCCGAGATTGGCCTTCAGACACAACCGATTGACCCATTTTGCGCACTGCGTGCTGATTATCTGTCAGGCGTCACTGATCTCAATAGGCGAACAGGCTGCAAAATATACAATTCTTGCGCGCAAACACTCCGTACACGACAGGCTTTCTTCCGGAACGCGGCCCTTTGAGAACGCATTGCGGCCCTTTTTGGCAAGCTTGAATTCAGGGCGTTGGGTAACGTCAGATGGTCGGGAAAAGTGTGTTCAGCCCTAAGCGGTGTGAACGCCTCACCCTCCTGAATTCCGCGTGGGGGAGACACGAAGCGCGGTTACGGATGCAACGCACAGGTTGGAGAATGGGCATGAAACAGACAGTCGCAGGTTTGCTGATTGGGGCCAGCACACTGGCACTTACGGGTGCTGCTTTCGCGCAGGATGAGGCGCCAGACGATGAAGTGCGCTCGCTTGCAACAGTAGTTGTACAGGGCGAAAAAGTTGAGCGCTCGCTACAGGATACGGTTTCCAGTGTCGCGGTTGTTTCAAGTGAAACAATTGAAGACCGGAACCTGATTTCACTCGATGATATTTTTGGTCAGATCGCGAACGTCACTGAAACCTACCCGGGCTCAGGCTATACCATTCGCGGTATTTCCAACCGGAACGTCACGGCTGGCGGCGCAGCTGGCCTTTCTACGGTTTTCCTCGATGGGTCTGCTCTGCCGGATGCTTACACGACGGGTACGCCTACGGATATGTGGGATGTCGCGCAGGTGGAAGTTTTGCGCGGTCCGCAATCTACGCTTCAGGGCCGGAACACGCTGGCCGGTGCCGTTATCATCAACACGATGGACCCAACCTATGAGTGGGATCTGCGTGGTCGTGTGACCATGGATGATCACGCCTCCAGCAGCTATGCGCTCGCCGGTGGTGGTCCAATCATTGAAGACGAGCTGGCTTTCCGCCTGGTTGCGGAAATGAAGGACAATGATGGCTATATCAACAACCCGACGCTGGGGATTGATGAAGATGCCAGCGAGCTGACTTCAGGTCGCCTGCGTCTTCTCTGGGAGCCAGCTGCATTTGAAGGCTTCCGCGCCGAGTTCAGCTATTCCAAGAGTAGCTATGAAGGCGGCTGGATCCAGAGCTATGCAAATGGCGGCGTTGACGACTATTTTGAAAACCGCGTCGATTTCTCTGACGAGCAGAATACGTTCAATCGCGACTCTGATTTTGCGTCTCTGAATCTCTCTTACGAGCTGAATGATGCCTTCACGCTGAGCGCGGTAACCGGTTGGTCCAGCGAAGATGTGGATGGCACATATGATGCTGACTATACGGCTGATTCCATTGCCTATGGTGCGCTTGTTGAGACTTATGACACCTTCTCTCAGGAGCTTCGTCTGAACTATTCTGGCGAGTCTTTCGAAGGTCTGGTCGGACTTTACTATTCAGACCGCGAGCGCGACTTCCTGGATACCAGCATCACGAATGTTGAAACGCCAACCTCAACTATTTCCTACCTCATTCAGGCAAATGGTGTGGATGCGGCGACGGCTGACTATGTAGCTGCGCTCTATACCAGCATGCTGCCGGTAATCCCGGTCGACTATTATGGTGACGGCCTTTACGGCACAGAGAACTATGCGATCTTCGCGGACGGTGTGTACAGCATCACGCCTCAACTCGATATTCTCGCGGGCTTCCGTTACGATTATGAAGAGTTCACGCAATCGGCTGATACTTCAGCAACGTTTGCGGGCACCTATCCTGATCCGAACCTGTTCGGCGCGCCATATTCTGACATGTGGCTGCTGATTTATGGCATCAACCTTGGCGTTGCTGATCTCGTCGGCGCTGCGTCCGGCTCTACCAACGGCCCTGTGCCGGAAGAGTTCGAAGCCTTCCTGCCGAAACTTGGTGTCAGCTATCACTGGACTGATGATCTGACGACCAGCTTCACTGTTCAGAAGGGCTATCGTTCTGGTGGTTCTACCATCAATATCGCCCGTGCGACGATCGTACCTTACGATCAGGAGTTCACTTGGAACTATGAAGCATCGCTTCGTTCTGTCTGGCTCGACGGTGCGCTCACGGTGAATGCAAACGCATACTATACCGATTGGACCGACCAGCAGGTCAGCGTCAATTTTGGTCAGAGCGAGTATGACTATCACACCGTCAATGCGGGTTCATCTTCGCTTTACGGCTTTGAGATCGACGCCAACTATCTGTTCAGCGATGAGTGGAGCTTCTATGGCGCGCTTGGTCATGCTGTGACCGAATTCGACGAATTCGACGTCACGGTTGGCGGAACATCCAGTGATCTGTCTGGTCGCAGCTTTGCCTTCGCACCAGAATGGACCTCCAGTGTTGGTCTTCGTTACGAGGCGCCATCAGGCTTCTTCGTTGATGGTGGCATTGACTATCGCTCGTCTCAGTACAGCGCGGTTACCTCCACGCAGGAAGATGGTGAAGTCGATAGTCGCACACTGGTCAATCTGAATGTGGGCTATGATGCCGACACATGGCGCCTGACCGTATTCGCGAACAATCTGCTCGACGAAAAATATGTTCAGTACAATCAGGTTGATACTAATCGCCTGCTCCTGGGTGCTCCGCGCGTTGTCGGTGCGTCCCTCAGCTTCGATTTCTGATCTGAAGTCACCCCAAGGATAGCGGGGGCTTTTTAAGCTTAACCCAGACCGCTTGGTCCCCGCTATTTCCTTCCAGAACACTCTCCGATCCGAGGAATATCAAAATGACTCCTGATACTGATCAGACGACGGGTGAATTCCGTCTGTCACGTCGCACGGTTTTGACGGCCATGGTTGCGGGTGGAACGCTTGCGGCGTGTGCGCCTTCCAGCAGTGAAGCGCAAACGTCGGATGCACCGACAGCGGCGAGTGTCAGAACAGACGGTGTCAGTGATGTAGTGGTCATCGGTGCTGGTGTTTTTGGTATGTGGACGGCCTGGACACTTCAGAAACAGGGATTGTCTGTCACGCTGGTCGATGCCTGGGGGCCGGGAAACAATCTGTCATCTTCTGGTGGTGAGTCCCGCCTTATCCGGACAGAGTATCTGGGTAATCGCCTTTATACCGGGATGGCGCATGAATCGCTGCCGCTCTGGAGAGAGTTGTCAGACCGGTCTGGCCTTCCGATTTTTCACGATTGCGGCGCGTTGTATCTCTATCGGCATGAAGCTGAAAATGTTCAGGAAAGCTTCCGCTTGCAGCAAGATCTCGACATTCCGATTGAGCGGATTGAACGGGCCGATATGGAGGCGCGTTTCCCACAATTCAGCTTTGAAGAAATTTCCTACGGCATTTACCAGCCGACGATGGGCGCGATTATGGCGCGCCGTTCACTGCAGGTGCTGGCTGAAGAATTCGTGGCTGCTGGTGGAACTTACATTCAGGGCAAAGTGATGCCGATCTCTGCGACCGGCGAGATCACATCTGTTCAAACCGAAGCGGGAGAAGAGATTTCCGGCGGCCAATTCATTTTCGCCTGTGGGCCATGGTTGCCGAAACTTTTCCCAGAGGTTGTCGGTCGACGCATTATCGCGACGCGCCAGGAAGTCTATTTCTTCCAGCCTGAAGCTGGTAATGCGCGCTTTGATTATACCCAAATGCCGGCCTGGGTAGATGCCCATGAAGAAGATTTGCATTACGGTTTCCCATCACTTGAGAACCGTGGCTTCAAGATTGCGCTCGATATTCATGGCGCTGAAACGGACCCGGATACGCAAATCCGCAAGGTCACTGAATCCGGTGAAGCTGCTGTCCGTGCCTATATGAGCAAACGTTTCCCGATCCTGGCGGAGCGTCCGCTCTCTGAAACGCGCGTCTGCCAATACGAAAACTCCGTCTCCGGAAACTTCCTGATTGATCACCATCCGGAATTTTCAAACGTTATCCTCGTGGGTGGCGGCACTGGGCATGGCTTCAAACACGGCCCCGCTGTCGGGCGCTATGTGAGTGAACTGGCGACAGGAACGCTCACTGATCCAGCACCTGTGTTTGCGCTTTCAGAACATGGCTTTCACCCGGAAGGTGCGCACTGACGCTGCAATTTGCAGATTTGATCACCTAACGCGCAGGTTGTCCCGTCCAGATTTTCATCGGGCGCCTGCTCTGGCCGGATATCAGCTGACATGTACTGTCTGATCCGGCCTTTATTTTCTGAAGGAGCAGGATTTTTGATGACGGAACCGCTGGAGTGTCTGGCTGGCATAGACTGGCCTGCAGGATTGACCTCCCATGCTGCACTGGAAGAATGGACGCTTCATGCGCCTTTCATTATTGCCCGTGGGCGGCAGGATGAGATCACAGTTGCGACGGTTGAGCTAAAAGCTGGCGGTAAAACCGGACGCGGAGAATCCTGCCCTGTAGAGCATTATGGAGAGACGCCACAAAGCGTTCTGGGTCAGATCACTGAAATGCTGTCCCGCCTGGAAGCGGGTGAGCGCTGGGTGGACATTCATGATGAGCTGCCAGCGGGTGCAGCCCGAAACGCTGTCGACTGCGCGGTCTGGGATCTTGCGGCCAAACTGTCTGGGAAATCCGTCACAGAACTGGTCGGCATGCCAGAACTGGAGCCGGTTTTTACCGTTTACACGCTGAGCGTTGGAACGCCTGACAGCATGGCGAAGGCCGCCATTGCGGCAAACGCCCATTCAAGGCTCAAGGTAAAACTTGGCGGGGATGGACAGGATGCCGCCCGCATTCGTGCTATTCGCGCGGCCGTGCCGGATATGCCACTTATCGTCGACGTGAATGAATACTGGTCACGAGAGATGCTACTCGAAAACCTGCCTGTCATGGCGGAGTGCGGCATTCAGATGCTGGAACAGCCGCTCAAGGCTGGCGATGACGCAGAATTGGAAGGCATTGATCATCTCGTGCCGATTGGCGCTGATGAATCGGTTCATGTCACCTCTGATCTGACCAGAATTTCCAGCTGGTATGATGTGGTCAATATCAAGCTCGATAAAACCGGTGGTCTCACCGAAGCTCTGCGGCTGAAAAATGCTGCAATTTCAGACGGAAAGCTCACTATGGTTGGCTGTATGCTGGGTACATCTCTGGCAATGGCGCCGGCACATGTCATCGCGCAGGGCTGTGCATTCGTAGACATTGATGCCCCGCTTCTGGTTGGTAAAGACCGGGAATTCGGCATGGTCTATGAGGCTAGCCGCGTTTCCCCGCCAGTGCCGGAACTCTGGGGGTAATTCTCCAATCAATTGCCGATGCGGTGCAGTTTCTGACCCGCAAAATGAAGCTCAGCCCAAGTGAAAAACCTAATTTGACTGACCTGAGACAATACGCTGGACGGGACACGCCATGTTGAAAATCATCACGCCATATCTGCTGTTTGCAGGCGATTCACCTTACATCAAAACCGGTTTGGGGGTGAAAGACTGGCGACCTGAGCTTTGCGTTGCGCAAATGCGCTATCCGGGCAATGAGGCGACGTTTGGCCTGCCTGATATGTCTTTTGAAGAGGCCTTTGCCGCCGGTGCGCGTACCGTGTTGCTGGGTGGAGCGCCTCCGGGCGGTGGCCTTCCTGAGAGTTGGGTAAAAGACCTTCAGCAGGCATTGAAGGTTGGCTTCGATATCGCGTCCGGTCTGCACGACAAACTGAACGATAATCCCGTTCTGAAACCGCTGGCCGAAAAGCTTGGGCGAAAGCTCTGGGATGTGCGCACGGTCGATCGAAGCTTTCCGATGGGACAGTTTGAAAAACGTCCCGGTAAACGCCTTCTGACGGTTGGCACAGATTGTGTGGTCGGGAAGAAATATACGGCGCTTGCCATCGACAAAGAATTTAAATCGCGGGGCATGGCATCTGATTTCCGTGCCACAGGCCAGACCGGTATTCTGATTGCTGGTGAAGGCATTCCGATGGATTCGGTGATCTCAGACTTTGTGTCTTCGGCGGCAGTTTTGCTCAGCCCGGAGGCCGCAGCTGACCATTGGGACGTGATTGAAGGACAGGGGTCTCTCTTCCACCCGGCTTATGCCGGCGTAACCATGGGTCTTGTTCACGGCAGCCAGCCCGATGCGATGGTTCTGTGTTCAGACCCGACGCGCACGCGAATTGCTGCTTTTGAGCTCTATCCGGCGCCGCCGCTTGAGGAATGCATTTCCCGCTACACTGAGGCGGCGCGTCTGACCAATCCGGATGCGGAAGTGGTGGGTGTCAGCCTGAATACGTCCAGCTATTCAGCTGAAGACGCTGAGGCTCTGCTTAAATCGACAAGTGATGCGCTCGGCCTGCCATGCGTTGACCCGATCCGCACAGGTGTTGCAGCGATTGCAGACCATATTCAGGCGGTAAAATAACTTTAAGCGGCGGCTTCGACCGCCGTTAGAAACGCTTTGAGATTTTCAGGGAGTGCAGGGCATAAATACCCGCCTTCCTGAATGAAGCTTGTGGGCAAGCCGAGGCTCGAAATCATCGTTCCTGCCGCCGCAAAACCATCTTTAGAAATTTCGAACGCCCCGATGGGGTCTTCTTTAGCGGCATCAAGCCCCAATGCGACGACCAGCGCGACAGGTTGGTACTTCTGTATGCGTTCGCATGCCGTTTTGAGAGCGTTCAGAAAAACCTCATCGCCAGTGCCTTTCGGCAAAGGCAGGTTCAGATTGTAGCCTTTGCCACGCCCTTTGCCGGTCTCATCCGGATATCCGGCGAAGAAAGGATAATAGTCTGACGTGTCGCAATGAATGGAAACCGTCAGCACTTTTGACTGGTCATAGAAGATGCCCTGCGTTCCATTGCCATGATGCACATCTATATCGAGCACGGCGACACGGTCATTGGTGAGCGCACGCAGATATCCGGCGGCAATTGACGCGTTATTGAGATAACAGAAGCCAGCGGCAGCATCGGCGAAGGCGTGATGGCCCGGCGGACGACAAAGCGCATAGGAAAGCCCTGATTTCATAGAGTCTTCGGCGGCCGCAATCGCGCATTGAGCGCTCCAGTAAATGGCAGACCAGCTGCCCTCACGAATAGGCGTGGACGTATCACAGGCATAATAGCCAAGCTGTCCGAGCAGGCCTTCCGGACGCGCATGCATTTGCGGTTTTGAGAAGTGATTACCCAGCAATTCGTCTCGTGGTTCGCCCGGAATCTCATCGCGACGTGACCAGGCGCTGGCAAGGAAATCGACATAGTCGTCTGAATGAACTGCCCGTATGGGCGCTTCACCGAAATCTGCGGGTTCGAGGCACTCGCACCCGATCTCTTTAGCGGCACTCAGAAGAACGCGGTGTCGCTCATCGCTTTCGGGGTGATCAATGATCTCGCCTCGTCTGAAATACTGTTTCGGATCATGGCTCAGACAGTGCGGTGACTGATAGGCGCGCATGAATTTTCCCCGATCATAAAACTCCAGACAGCGTATACGAGCAGACCCTTATTCTACTGGCAAGAAAAGCTTCTGGCTTTGGCCCGGTATCAACATGGTTTGGCCTCGTGAACTGAGCGCTCAAAGATCAGTTTTTCTATCGTGTTTATGGGGACGTCGCGGCTGGGATGCCGTGGCTTTTACTGGCTTAAAACAAGAAAAGACACGGCTAATGGAAGCGCAATTGTCAGAGACCGCGGCGACAATCGAACCTGAAATTGCGCGCTTTGTCCGAGAAACGCTGACTGAATCAGCAGAGCGGGCGGCGGCCGAAACTGTGCAGCCCGTACCGATTGCCCGTAAGCGCGAAATCGCTGAGCTTGTGCGTGCGCGGTGGACTGTCGGCGGGCCGGATATGGCGACGACGCATAACCTGACACTGCCTGAGACATCGCTTCGCGTGCGGATTCATATTCCGAAACATGTTTCCACAAAAGGCACGCTTTTATATCTGCATGGCGGGGGCTGGATGGTGTTCAGCATAGATACCCATGACAGGATTATGCGGGAATATGCGGAGCGCACGGGCTGCGCTGTTGTCGGCCTTGATTATTCGCTCGCGCCAGAGAACCGTTTTCCGCAGCCTCTTCTGGATATTCTTTGTTGTATCGACTGGCTGCGCGAAGAAGGCGATGCCTATGGTCTGGATGTTTCAACTCTGGTGATTGGCGGGGATTCTGCCGGTGCCAATCTTGCGCTGGCATCGACGCTTATGCTGCGTGATCAGAAATGCTCAATGCCTGATGGCTTGCTTCTGAATTATGTGGCGGTCGACACTGAGGCACGTGCATCCCACAAACTTTATGATGGTCTGCCCTATATGTTGAATGCTGATGAGATGGTCGACTTCTGGGTGGGTTATCTGGATGCACCGACTACGGACAATCCATATGCGCGGCCATTACTTGCAGACCTGTCACGGCTGCCGCCTGCGCAATTGCATATCGCTGAATGTGATGTCCTGCTGGATGAGAATCTGGAATTGGACCGCCGCCTGAAAGAGGCCGGAAATGAGGTGGATACCCATCTCTGGCATGGTGCTACGCATAGTTTTCTTGAAGCTGTCAGCATTTCTGAAACAGCCAATGCGGCCTTCGATGCGAGCGCGAACTGGCTGAAAGGTGTGTTGTCGGCATGAGCGCCGCTTTCTCTGACGTACAGCCCGAAGCCCTTCTGAAATTTGTACGCGAATATCCGTTGGCCTGGGTCGTTCCGGAAGCGAAACCGGCTGCGGCCATGCTAATGTCCTTGGTCGTCGAAACCGACGAGGAGGGTTTGCCAGCCTATCTGATCGGCCACCTTCCGAAACACTCACCTGCAGCAAAAGCATTAGCGGAAGACACTTCAGCGACCTGTCTGTTTCTGGGGCCGAACGCTTATATGCAGCCGCAATGGGTCAGCCAAACCAAATGGGGACCGACATGGAATTTTGTGTCTCTGAAACTCGGCGCTGACCTGGCCCTGTCAGATGATCTGGCTGCTCCTGCGCTGCAGGCGCTGACAACTCAATTGGAAGACACCAAAGGGTCAGCTGCATGGTCTACGGATCAGATGGGTGAACGGTTTGAGCAGCTTTTGAAGGCGCTTACGGGTTTTCGCGCGCCTATCAGCTCTATGGAGCCGCGGTTCAAGCTCGGACAGGATGAGAACGAGACCACGTTTGATGAATTGCTGGCCGGACTCGGAGATCATCCACTGGCGGGCTGGATGAGCGGCGGGCGTTAAACACCGCTCTGCCCCTGCGTATTACCCTTCTTCGGAAACGCTGGCGCCCATCATCATGATACGGGAATAGCCCGTGATCATGCGTTCCAGATTCTCAAGTGAAAGACGTTCATTCGTTCCGTGCATGCCGCCCATATCTTCATTGGAGTAAACGGTCGGCACAAAGCGGAAAATGTTCTCATCTGTGACGATGGCTGCAAAGCGCGCATCCACACTGCCAACCACCATGCCTGGAATGACCGGCACACCTTCGCCTGTGTCAGACGCGACGCTTTCCAGAATGCGATATGGCAGGCCTTCAATGGATGAGACAGGAGATGGATCAGCCACGATGCCGGCGGTGATCAGCTCAAACTCCATGCCGCCAATCGGGTCCAGAACACGTCGCATATGTGCTTCCAGATCTTCAGCCGTGTCAGACGGGTGCAGGCGGAAATTGACAACCGCTGACGCATTTGGCGGCAGGACATTATCTTTGTTCGACCCGGCCAGCATGGTTGGCGCAGCGGTTGTGCGCAGCATGGCATTGAACATCACATCTTCTTCGGTGACGCTTTCCATCATCCAGCCAAAGGCAAAGCTGTTTGCCATGGCGAAGCGGATTTTAAACGGCAAATCGTCGGCCATGCTGCGTACCGCTTCCGGGAAGGGCGATGAAGTGAGATCGATCGGCATCTGATTATCGTCGAGCGCAGCAAGCGCACGGCCGAGGCGTACGGCGCTTGTATTGCGGCGAGGAATAGCCGCATGCCCACCATTATCGACGGCTGTAATGCGGTAAGAGCGATACCCTTTTTCTGAGACACCAATCAGGGCAGCGGGCTGGCCGGTAAGGGCGTAGGTTTCCAGAACCTCCATACCCTCATCGAGTACGAAATATGGCCGGATGCCGCGTTCGCGCTGAAGGTTGAACATGGCTTCCGCGCCCGTGCCGCCGACTTCTTCATCATGACCATATTGGAAGATGATGGAACGTTCCGGCACCCATCCGGAAGCGGCGAGCAGTTCTGCGGCTTCGAGCATGGCGACGATCGGGCCTTTGCAGTCCATCGTGCCGCGACCATAGACATAGCCTTCGCTGATCACCCCTTCAAAAGGGGAATGGTTCCATCCGTCCAGCGTCGAAAAATCGACCGGCACGACGTCCAGATGGCCCATTAGAATGATCGGATCAGCGTCTGGATTGCTGCCCTGCCAGGTGATCATGAGGCTGCTGTCGGCGACGGTCTCAAAAGTAGATTGAGCTGAAAGTGCAGGAAAGCTGCGTTGCACAAAGGCGTGGAAGTCCAGCCATGGCTGGTTTTGTCCCGGTCTTGGATCACCGCTACGCAGTGTAATGGTCTGATAGGTGATGGCTTCTGAGAGTTTGCCAGCAGCAACATCAATGTCGATTGCGGGTGCTGCGGGCAGGGCCAGAAGGTCTTCATTCTCCGACGTGCTGGTGAACATGAAGGCGCGCACAAGACAGACGGCCAGAAACAGAATGATCGCAGCGATCAGGAACAGGACAGGTTTCATCAGGGCGCGCATGGTCAGCCTCCGGTGTGGGTCACAGGGAATGGTTTGGTGAAAGGCGGCGTGAGCTAGCGGATAACCGGCAGTTCAACCCGCGTTGGAAACTCAGAACAACGGTAAACGTCCCAGTTGGCTGGTGGCGTTTCCGGTGGCTCGAAATTGTCGACATCTGCGCCCGTCAGGACGATGCGGATGGAGTGACCTTCCTGGAACAGATAGGAGGTCGGGAACATTGAGAAATTCAGCAGAACCGGCTCATCTTCGCTGAGAATGGCAGCGTCTTCCTGAAGGAAGGAATGATATGGACCGACCGTCTCATAAGGCGCTTCAGATGTCTGGCGCTGAATGCCAGCCAGAACACCTTCGGTCACATAAGCTGCGCTGCCATCAGGCGCGACATCTTCCAGATAGACAAAGAACTGTCCGTCCGCCTGATCGGATGTGAGGTAGAGGAATATCTCCGGATGGCCCGTGACCTCAGTGTCTTCGCTCAGAGGCGGAGCGGTATAGCTGAGGACAGGAGATCCTTCCGGATGGATGTTATCAAGCGCCATCGGGTCAACCGCGAGCATGCCCCATCGGGAGGCGAGCGTCGTGCCAGTGGAGTAATCCACGGTGTAAGCGTCGCTGAGTGCGCCTTCGCAGGCTGCGTCGGAAAGAGCGGCGTCGTCGCCAAAATAGAGTGTTTCCGTCTCAGCTTCCGGTGGCCATGTGTCGGCTGCTTTCCAGGCATTTTCGACCATGGTGTAGTAGTGAACCGGCGCTTCAGCATCCATACCGGTGTCAACGTCGGCCAGATACTCGTCGAAATAACGGATTGCCTCGCCCACAAGGTCGAATGACGTTGCCGGGTTTCCACCGCGTGGTGTCACATCCAGCGGCGCACCGTGTTTCCATGGGCCGATTGTCAGGCGCGAACCTGGTGTGTCGATGGTCAGAAAACGCTTGATCGAGCCTGTCAGAAAGCTGCTGTCATACCAGCCGGTGAGGCCATAGAAAGGCAGGCCTGAGGCTTCCAGTTCTTCGATATAAGCGTGCGGAGAGTTTTTATCGGCTTCGATGGCGGCGTCCGGAATGACATAGTCATCACGGAAATGCATGGCCATGACCGTGTCATAGATATTGCCATTATACTGGTGAGAGGTGATGGCGGCTGGCAGTGAGACGTCATCTACCGGCAGCACTGTGAAGTCATAGGCATTGGCATCAATCGCGCTGTTAAAGCCGGTCCAGCGTTCGAAGAAAGAACTATTGCGAACGCCGCCCGGTGCGGAGACATCCGCGAAAACATCAAAAGCGGAGAACATCGGCATAACTGCGCGAAGCGTGTCATTGCCTGTCGTTGCCGCCATTTCTGCAGCGCCACCCTCGTAAGAGCCGCCCAGCGTCCCAGTGTCGCCATTTGACCAGTCCTGCGCGGCGATCCAGTCGAGAATGACATCATAATCGGCCACTTCTTCAGGCGACCATGGCACGCTCCATCGACCTGTCGAGGCGCCTGTGCCGCGAACATCCATTGCCACATAGGCATAGCCATTGCCGACATAGCGGCGCATTGGGATCATGGACTCAAGCGGCTGACCGTAAACGGCGCGCAGATAGCGCGTGATGCGGACCAGTGAAGGGAAGGTCTCATCCTCGGCGCGATCTGCGGGCAGATAGACGGTGACAGCGATCTGTGTGCCGTCCGGCATGGTGACATATTCAGACCATGTCTCAATGTCAGAGGCTTCAATCGGGGGTGCCAGCTCATAACTCGCCCAGCTGGTATCCTCAGCCTGTGCTGAAGGCAAAGTTGCAGCCAGCCCGACCAGAGCAAATGCAGAAACGGCTGTCCGGAAAGCATGGCGTGAGGCCGAATGCTGTTTGGTCAGATGCTTGGTCATGTGAGGCTGGTCCTTCGGCTCGATACACCGCGTCGCCCGAACACGGAAAACAAAGAGGGCGTCGTTTGAGTTCACTTTACCGGTGCCTGTTTCGCACGCCTTTTCCTGCGGGCCGGACTTCTATTGCATCGGGTCTCCAGTCTTGCGGGGGCCCTGACGCAATGCCTTTCTTGCTTTCAGTCCGCGTTGATTTGCGCATTTGAACCTCAGGAGATTTTCATGAACCGCCGGGAATTAATGCTCGCAATGATGGCGACTGCGCCGCTGGCTGCTTGCGCGTCCGTGAGTGCTCAGACAGGTAGTTCAGCGGATACCAGCGGTGTTGGCGCAATTCTCGATGCGGAAATGGCAAAAGGTACGATTGCCGGGCTCTCCTTGTGTGTTCTGAAGGGCGATACAATTATCGCGAGCGAAACACGCGGCATGGCCAATCTGGCGTTTGATGTGCCTGTGACGCCGGAAACCCTGTTCCATGTGGGTTCGGTCGGCAAGCATTGTACCGCGACGGCTATTTTCAGACTGGCTGAGGAAGGCAAACTGTCACTCGACGCGCCAATTTCGACTTATCTCACCGATATTTCTCCGGCCTGGGGGGCGGCAACGCCCCGTTTAATCCTGCATCATGTCAGTGGCCTGCCAGACTATTTTCAGGGCTTTGGCTTTACCGCTTTTGACCGACCCCTCACCCGTGAAGGCATGGTCGAGTTGACCATGGAAATTCCTCCTATCGCGCCGCCGGGCGAGGCGTTTTTCTACAGCAATGCGGCCTACACTTTGCTCGGCTATGTGATCGAAGAGGTCACTGGTCAGAGCTATGCAGACCATATGCGTTCAATTTTTGGCGCGTTTGGAATGCCGAATGCGCGGGCCGATGATGGTCAGGCCGTTATTCCGGACCGTGCTGACAGTTATGAGTGGACCGGCACTGAGTTCCGCCGCTCCGTTCAGATGGCGAGCACGACATCTGCTGTTGCCGCGGGCGGGCTTCTTATGTCTGGCATGGATGTGCCGGAGTGGGAGCGGGCATTGAATGGCAACGCTATGTTGTCGTCGGCGTCCAAAGCCGAGATGTTTACGCCGTGGATTTATCCGTCAGGGCGTTCGACGGCCTATTGCTGCGGATGGCGCGAAGATACGCTCGATGGTGAAGATGTTTTCTACCACCATACGGGCTGGGTTCCGGATTTTCCGACCTATCATTTGCGTCAGCCATCCTCTGATATCTCGCTCATGCTCATGACCACCGGCCTGACAGATGTGCTTAGCCTTGGTCTGCGTGTGGCCGAATCCATCACGCCGGGCTCAACCTCCTTTTCATTGAGCCCAGTTGCGGATGAGCACCCGGACATGACCGAGAGCATGCTGGCTGCCTTTACGCGGCCGGATGCGATTGACCCGGCGCTTCTGGCGCCTGAAATGAGTGTTCTGCCAGAAATGGTTCAGGACTATTTTGTGCCGCGACTTGAGGGCGTGCCAGATGCCTTTGAAGTGGTGCAGGACACGAAAACCGGCGCTGATCATTATCGTCGATACCGGGTTACCGAGAATGGTGAGGTCTCTCACTATATGGCCAATTATGACGGCGAAGGCCGTATCAGCTTTGTGCGGAAATCCTGATCCATGAAACAGCATCTCAAACTCGGCGCCGCGGCGATCGCGCTCGTATCCTTTGCAGCATGTCAGGCCGATGCGCCAGCTGAACAGAGCTATGATCTGATTATTGAAAACGCGCTGATTTATGATGGGCTGGGTGGGGAACCCTATGCCGGCGAAGTTGCAGTATCTGGCGACCGAATTGCGTATGCCGGCGCCGACGCGCCGGGAATAGCGAGCGAGGTGATTGATGCTGAAGGTCAGGCGCTTGCGCCCGGCTTTATCAATCTTCTCAGCTGGTCGAATGAATCTCTTCTCTATGATGGTCTGGGGGAAAGCTCGCTCAGACAGGGCGTGACGCTGGAAGTCATGGGCGAGGGAACATCTATGGGGCCGCTGACGGAAACCATGGCTCAGTATCTGGAAGCCCAGCAAGGCAGCATTCAGTATGATGTGAGCTGGCGCACACTGGGCGGATATTTTGATGTTCTGGAAGATCAGGGCATCGCATTCAACGTTGCGTCTTATGTCGGGGCGGGCTCTGTCAGGGCCTATGTGCTGGGCTTTGACGATGTTGATCCAAGCCCAGAACAAATGGCTGAAATGCAGGGCGTTGTTCAGGCCGCCATGGAAGACGGCGCTATGGGTGTTGCCTCCTCGCTCATCTATCCGCCGGGTGCCTATGCTGAAACCAATGAGCTGATTGCGCTCGCCTCTCAGGCGGCTGCGTGCGGCGGCATATACGCGACCCATTTGCGAAGTGAAGGTGACCGTTTCCTCGAAGGCGTAGAAGAAGCTTTGCTGATCGGGCGGGAATCCGGCGCGCCGGTTGAATTCTTCCATTTGAAAGTCGGTGGCACGCGCAATTTTGATAAAATGCCTGTCGCTTTGGAGATGATCGAGTCTGCTCAGGCTGAAGGTCAGGCGGTCACTGCCGACATGTATGTTTATCCAGCCTCGGGAACGACGCTGACAGCCATGTTGCCGCCCTGGATACAGGATGGCGGCGTTGAGGCCATGCTTGAACGCCTGAATGACCCGGATATGCGCGCAGAAGTCATAGCGGAGATGGGTAATCCAGAACCCGAATGGGAAAATCTGCTACTGCTCGCAGGCGGACCGGAAAATGTCATGCTGGCTGTCGTGGCGTCCGAGGACAGCACCGATCTTGTGGGTATGCGCATTAGCGAGATTGCTGAACTCTGGGATAAAAGCGTTGAAGATACGATCATTGATCTGATCGTTGAGAATAACGGTCAGGCAGATGCGGTGTACTTCACCATGTCTGAGGAAAATCTTCGTCAGATTGTGACCCGTCCATATGTGAGCTTTGCCAGCGATGGTCTGGCGATGGCGCCGAGCGGTGTGTTCCTTGAAGATTGGATGCATCCGCGCAGCTATGGCAATTTTGCACGCGCCTTTGCGCATTATTCCCGTGAAGAGGGTCTGGTTTCCAGCGAAGAAATGGTTCGCAGAATGACCAGTCTTCCGGCTAGTGTTCTGGCTTTGGCGGACCGGGGGCAAATCTCAGAAGGCTATGTGGCTGATCTTGTCGTTTTTGACCCTGAAACGATTCAGGACCAGTCGACCTTCCTTGATCCGCACCAATTATCGACCGGCGTGGATACCGTTCTGGTGAACGGCGTTGTTGCGCTGAGCGATGGTGAGCCAACGGGTGCACTGCCGGGCCAGGCTCTGCGCGGACGAGCCTATACGGGTGACGGCGAAGGCGGTTGCCGTTCAGCCCATCTCGATTGGGAATAGCGCTTGCAATTGCAACTGAATTTCAAAAGCATATAAAAATCAATAACTTAGATGCGCTTTGGCCATGGCGCGATAGTCATCGGCCCTGCGGAAAAATTCGAATTTGCGTGAATTGATAGCCTGACTCCGACAAGCGCCGGGCGCATGTCTGGTATGGACGTTGATGGCTCCGGTCATGCGCCCATATAAAATGTAGTTGTATACATTTATGCGGAGGTTTTCATGCGATCAGCATTTTTGGCGGTTCTGGCACTCGGTGAATTGTCGGCTCATGCAGAGGGCAGAGAGTTTGCGCTGGCTGCGCAGGGTTCAGCCTCTACAATGCTGATTGACCGTGGCGAACAGCTTTCTGATCAGACATTCGAAGCAGAATTCCTTCTGGAATGGGCCGGTGCAAATGATGCTTTTTATGCCGGTGCCTATCGCTTGTCCCCGGTGGGTAGCCATCACGAGGCATTTGCCGAAGAGGTCGACTATTTCATGGGTTATGCCTGGGAGGCCGAAACGTATTCGGCTGACGTAAGTGCGGCATGGCTGACATATCCGGGCGAGTCGCCGGATGATAAGAGCCTCGAACTGGCGGGCGAGATTGTTTTGAATCAACCGCTCACGCCAGCACTTGCAGGCTTTTACGATGCCGAATTTGAAGATTGGGGCCTGGAGCTGACCGCCGGACCGACATGGGAAATCGGCGAATGGGAAGCTTTCGTGCGAGGACGCGCCGGTTTTGTCACCCCGGGTGATGGCAGTGATACGCGAAGCTATTGGGGCGCAGAAACCGGCGCAGCACGTCCGCTGAATGAGCTTGCTGAATTTGGTGTTTATGCACGCGCGGAATGGGCAGATCAGGACAGTTTTGCAGACGAATATTCAGGCGGTGATATTTCGCACTTCAAACAAAGCGGAATTGCCATAGGTGCATGGATTGGTCTGGCACTCTGATCATCTGAGGAGATGAGACCTGCCGTCATTGAAGTTTATTGAAAATCGGGCTTCCAGTATCGGGTAAGTCTATTACTCTGTTTTCTCGGGCTAATAGAGTAATGTAGATGAACTGGCAGCGTATTGTTGAGTTGACTGAATTTGGAAATATGCTTTCTGGCGAAGAAAAAGAAAGATTCCTGCGCCAGTTAGACGACGAAACTTCAGAAATTCGTGAACAAGTTCTCGATCAGATGGATAAAAAGGAGAAGCTGGCTGGCTTTCTTCTTACCAGCTCGGTTGAGCCTCCAGGTGATACAATACCTGACTTTGAAGCGGGTCGCGTAGTCGGGGTCTGGCAAATTGAACGCCTCATCGGGCAAGGCGGCATGGGCCAGGTCTATGAAGCCCACCGCGCTGACGGACGATATGAACAACGCGCTGCCCTGAAAATCGTCAATCGCGCAGACGATAGTGTGCGCGCCCGTTTTGAAGACGAACGCAAACAGCTTGCGCGACTGGAACACCCCGGTATTTCACGCATCATTGATGGCGGCGAAACGGAAACCGGCGAACCTTATCTGGTCATGGATTTTGTCGACGGGATTGCCATTGACGAATATGTCAGTGAACGGAAGACCGGCCTTCGCGGTAAGCTTAAGCTGGTGCAGTCCCTGTGCAAAATCGCGTCCTTCGCGCACGCTAATCTGATCCTGCACAGAGATATCAAACCACCGAATATTCTGGTGGATTCCTCCGGCAGTGTTCGCCTGATTGATTTTGGAATTTCTGCGCTTCTGGACAGCAATGAGGGCGAGGCTGAAAGCGGTCCGCTTACCCCGGCTTATGCGGCGCCGGAACAGCTCAATCGGCAGGGGGTCAGCGTTGCCACCGATGTGTTCTCCATCGGCATGGTGCTCTGGAAACTGCTCACGAATGAGCTTCCGGTTCGAACGGATGAGGGCGGTATTAGCCTTCCTGCGAAGACAGAGCTTCCCAAAGAAGTCTACGCTATCTGCGCCAAAGCGCTCGCGCTGCAACCGTCTGACCGGTATGAATCGGCGGCGGCTTTTGCAGATGATATCGAACGCTATCTCACCAAAAATCCGGTTGCGGCGTATGCGACGGGCAATGGCTACCGGTTCTCCAAATTCGTTCAGAGACACAGTGTGGCTCTCGGCCTGACAAGTGCGCTCATTCTGTCACTGGCAGCAGGCCTTTATCTGACGAATTATTTCGCCGCGCAGACGCGTACGGCTCTGACTGAAACCGAGCATGCGCTGGAGCGACTTCAGATCGCGACGACTGCGCAGGCTGCCTATACCGAAACACTACACCAGCTGTTTGGCGGCGAAGCTGATAGTGAACAAGTGACAGAGCGCCTGCTGGAAGGTGCGGAGCGCGCGCACGACTTCCGCGCAGATAACCCCGACCGGGCGGCGATGATCGCGCTAAGTCTGGGTCGGTATTTCATTTATCAGGAAGACTACACTGCGGCGCGAACGGTTTTGGAGCCCTGGCTGTCTGAAGGGTATGGGCCGGAAGAATTGCAGCCTTTGGGCAAGCTCAATCTGGCGCTTTCCATGACCTATACCGGCGATGCGGATGCCGCTTTGCCGATCTATCAGGACGTCGCTGAAACCTTTGAGGTGCTCTCTGAAGAGGTCACTTATGAGGAGATTGTGGCACGCGCCATGATTGCGCGTATCGAACTCGACAATAATCAGATGAACCATGTCGCGGAGATGATTGAAGAGGCGCTGCAAGGCGAACCAAACGATACCGAGCAGGGCTATTATCTCAGCACGCTTTACGTCCATACGCTGAGGTCTGGAGATTTTGACAGAGCCTATGAGCTGGCGCTCCAGAACCTTGAGCTGCATGATCCAATCCATTTGCAGAGCAATCTCGCCTGACAACCTCCCGTCTAAATGCGGCGAGTTTTGAGATTTTCCATATCGGGAATTATGAGCGGGCCGCCGAGCTGATCCAGAAAGTTTTAGATAGCGCAGAAGAAACCGGAGACAGCCCGCAACAGGACACGGCTAAAAATCATTTGGCGCAGATTGCCATGATTGAGGGGCGCTATGAAGAAGCAGAAACCTATCTGTTGGGCGCTTTGGCCAATGTCGGCATTTATTACCGTCCACGCGGTTTCGACCATTTGTCTTATATTGCTGATCTTGCTGAAAACCGGGCTCTGGCCGATGATTTTGAGGGCGCGCAGGCATACCTCGATCAGGCTCAGACCGTGATTGACCAATTCCATGGTGAGGAAGGTGTCTGGCATCCAAAGCTCGTTATGGCTGAGGCGCTTCTGGTGGCAAAACGGGACGGAGCTGAGGCCGGTGAAGCCTATCTGCGTGAGAGCGGAATGACGTCTCAGATCGTATCTCGCAGCCTTATTGGCAGCTTTGGTTGGGAAAGGCTGGGCACGCTGGGCGTGAACACCGCGGCATTGTGAAGACATTGAGCGCTGCGGGCGTTGCACTTGCAAGTTGGTAAGGTCTCTCTATTGTGATGAAGGGCGCAGCGTATAGTTTTCAGGCGGTTATATGACTTCCGATACTTCCGGAAAATCTGTCGGTACAGATGATCTGAAGGAGATTTACTCCGCAGGGTATACGGATAATGAGTTCGATTCCTCCGCGGCATTGTTTGAAGATCATTACGATGAATTGCTGAAGATTGCCCGGCGCCTTCGCCGCAAACGCAGCCCATCCGAAACGCTGAATACCATCAGTCTCGTACATGAGGCCTTTCTGCGCCTGAATCGGAAAGACGGGTTTGAAAATGATGCACATTTCTTCGCTTCAGTCGCGCTGGCCGTGCGCCATACGCTGATCGACCATGCCCGAAAGGGCGGTGATAACGCGTCCACGCCCGAAGCGATTGGCGAAGAGATTGATGACGTCAGCGAATTGGAAAACGAAGGGCCGTCGTTGTCGCATGACGATATCATTGCTGTGCGGCAGGGGCTGGAATTCATCGCTGAACACGACCCGCGGCTCGTTCGCGTGGTCGATTGCCGATACTTTATCGGGCTCACACTGGAGGAAACGGCTCTGGTGCTGGACCTGAATGAGAAAACCGTACGCAGGGATTGGGTGAAAGCCCGCGCACTTCTGCGTGCACATTTAGCGTCAGGGCGGACGACGCGAATGCCGGACTAATTTCACATCGGGGTGGGATATGCGGATTGAGAACTGGGAACAGGTAAGTCACCTGTTCGATCAGGCTATGGAAAAGCCTGAAGACGAACGTGCAGGCTATGTCCAGAGCGAGGCGAGTTCGCCGGAGCTGGCAGAACAGGTGCTGCGCCTCATTTCTGCGGCCGAGCGCGAAACCGGTTTCCTCGCCACCGGGGAGAGCGGACAGGTTGTAGATCGCGTCATTCTTGAGCCCGGTACGCGCCTTGGAAACTGGAAGATTGAAAGCCCGCTAGGTGCCGGTGGCATGGGTGAGGTTTATCTCGTCACCCGCGCTGATGGGCTTTATGATCAGGTCGCGGCGCTTAAACTTATCGCCTCTTATGATGCAAACGCATGGGAACGCTTTTCAAGAGAACGTCAGGTGCTGGCAAGCCTTGAAGATCCCGGTATTGGCCGTCTGATTGATGGCGGTGTGGCAGAAGATGGTCGCCCGTTCCTGGTGATGGAGCATGTTGATGGCCAGCCCATTGATGCGTTCGTAACCGATAAAAAGCTCTCTACCTCACAAAAACTGAAACTGTTCCTGCACGTGTGTGATGCGGTGTCCCATGCGCATGGGCGTCTGGTGCTTCACCGTGATATCAAGCCCGCCAATATTCTGGTGACGGGTGATGGCATTCCGCGTCTCATTGATTTTGGCGTGGCCTCTCTTCTCGATGGTGATGATGAGGATCTGAAAGCGCCAATGACCCTTCGCTATGCCGCGCCGGAACAATTAAGCGGCGATCCGGCAAGCGTTGCGACAGATGTGTTCGGTCTTGGCGCGACCCTTCACGAACTTCTCACGAGCGCGCCGCCAACCCGAAAGGGTAGGTCTCTGCTCGTGGAAACGGGCGGGATGACAGCCTCACTTGCCGCCATTCTGAGCACGGCGCTCGCGGATGCTCCGAATGCCAGGTATTCCTCGGTCGGTGCATTTGCGGCCGATATCAGAGCGTATCTCGATGACCGTCCCGTCGCGGCTATGCCCGGCGGCGCAGGCTATGAACTGGGTCTCTTTCTCAAGCGCAATACGATAGCGGCCAGTGCCGTTATCGCAGTCTTTCTCGCGCTTGGTGCTGGCCTTGCTGGAACGCTCTGGCAGGCAGAGCAGACGCGTGAAGAGCGCGACCTTGCCATTCGGGAACGCGAACGCCTCCGCACCATGCAGCAGGCGACATTCGTCATGTTCTCAGAGGCCAGTGATGGCGCGGATACCACCACGCGCGAACTGGTAACGCGATCAGCTGAACAGGTGCTGGCTGATTTTCAGAATGATCCGGCTGAGGCCGCGCCTGTCCTGCATATGTATGGCGAGCTGTTTTATCTGATGAATGATTATCAGGCTGCTGAACCGCTTTTACGCGCCGTGGCAGACAATGATACCGGCGAAGTCGAAACGGCGATTTCTGCGCTTGCCCGGCATGATCTCGCAGTCGTCCTGTTCCGGATGGGTGATGTGGATACCGCAAGGGACTATCTGGCGCAGGCCGAAGCCATGTGGACGGAGGACCCGGTTCAATTCCGCTATCAAATTCTGGACGGCTATCTTCTGGAGTCTCAATTGCTCGCGCATGATGGGGAGATGGCAGAAGCCGAAGCTGTGCTCGCCAATGCTTTACCAGAACGCCTGGCTGTATCCGGGCGGGATTCAATGGATACCGCTATTCTTTACAATAACCTCGGGGCGGCCCGTATGCGGATAGGCGATCTGCCGGGCGCGATTGAGGCCTCTGAAAATGCGCGGGATGTGTTTGCATCCGTTGAGCGTCTGGAATCGCCGGACGGGCTTAACACGATGAACAATCTCGCCACGCTTTATCATGTGACGGGTGATCTGGAGGCGGCTGAAACCGCTTATAGTGAGACGCTTCGTTTGCGGCAGAACCTGTTTGGCGGCTCGGTCGCGACAGCGGTTCTCATGTCGAACTATGCCAAGCTGAAGCTCCAGAAGGGCGATGCTGAAGGTGCGCTTGATCTGTTCGATGTCGCTATTCCAATGGCAGATGAATATGGCGGAGCGAGTGGTCCTGCATCCCTGGCGGCACGCTTCGGCAAAGCCGAAGCGCTTATTCTGACAGCCCGATTGGAAGAGGCTGACATTTTGCTGGAAGAATCTTCCGGCCTGCTGGCGGAAGGCGGCCTGACGGGCAGTGTGTATTAGGGCATGCAGTTTCTTTATGAAGGCCAGCTTGCCGGTGAGATGGGCGAAACTGAAACGGCAAACACACTGCTGGATCAGGCAGAATCGCTCTTTCAAACAGCGGGCCCGGCCGCTGCGCGATATATTGCCAAGGTCGAACAGGTCCGTACGGCACTTTAGTTTGCCTGCTCCAGATGAGGCGTTGTCTTAACGCCTCACTGCAGAAAGTCTGAATTTCTGCAGAAAAACTCTTAAAAACATGTCCAAGTTTTTGGCCACCGGTCGTGACTCCCCATGACAGCAGTATTTGGGAGTTAGGGATGCACAGGCTGAAATCAGGTCTCATAACGGCGGCAAGCGCCGTTTTATTGGCGGCTCAGGCGCGCGCGCAAAGTGCTACAGTAGATGCAAGCGCCACTGTGGTCGAGCTAGGCCAGGACGATACTCCGCTTAGCATTACTGGTTTCCTTGCCGGGGATTTTGGTGAAGTTACCATTCCCGAAAACGAAGGAAGCATATGCCGATACATTGTTGGTCCGGGTGCAGGGGATGAAAACATCAACGTATATCTGGCCGGACGAATCTGGGAGGTTTATGGGCCGCAAACGGGGGAGGGGCCGAGCGCGAACCCCGAACCTGAAGTATGCCGCTTTGCTGAAACGCCTGACTATCCGGTTTTTAAAATTGGATGCAATGACGGCGCCGATATAACGGTCACGCTAAGCTACACCGAAAATGCAGCCATTGAAGCGCATAATATCGGTTTCCGGGCCTATAATCCTATTGAATCTACAATGACCGCTTACGGTCCTGCCGTCAGGACGGCAAGTTGCGTCACTGATTCCACCTTTGATGTCACGCAATATGGGCCTGCTATTGAGCTTACGCTGTCCAGCGAGTCGACGCCGTATGTCGGTACGGTTGGCACAGTCACTGCAGATGTAAGCTATTGATCGCATGGGTGGGGGTACACTCATACGCGGCCTGATGGCGATCGGTGTGGCGCTTTTTAGCGCAAACCTCACATCCCTCGCAACTGAAGGGGATGTGACGGCGAGCGCAGAACTTGTCACGCCGATCGACATTCTGGGTGAAGGTGATCTGAGCTTCGGAACACTCGCAATTCCGCGAACGGGTAGCTGTGTCTATGACGTCTCCGCAATTGGCACGCTTTCTGCCAGCGGCGCGACGGACTGTCAGGGGCTATCCGGACAATCGCTGCCTGCCGAATTCAGCGTGGCATGCGATGCAGATGCGCTTGTGACGTTTGAGCTGATCTACACCAATTCGGCGCCCGCAGGCGCGACGTTTTCTTCCCCTTCCAACCCAATGTCCATTGATGGCTTCGGTGCAGGTTCTGCGCTCCAGACCATTGCCTGTGACACTGATGGCCTGAGCGATGTGACCGCTGGCGGGCGGCTCACGGTTACCCCATCAGCATCTTCCGGTTTTTCAGGCCAGGTCGGCACCATCCGGCTCGAAGCCCAATACGAATAAAGGAAATCCATTATGACCATGACAAGATATATCGGTTTTACCGCGGCACTTTCCATGGGGCTGATGGGCGTAGCGCAAGCGCAGAACAGTGCAACGGTGGATGCTGTAGCAACGCTCGAGCAGTCAGTCGCACCATTGGCAATTGCTGGCGAAACCAGTCTCAGCTTTGGCTCAGTCAATATTCCGAACGGGACTGAAGTTGATCATGTGTGTGCCTATCAGATCTCTGTGAGCGGCGAGACACCCCAAACTGCGCTGATGGAATATTCAGAGACTGGGTACATTACAGATACCAGCGTGCCGACGCCGTCCGGGTGCAATTGGGGAAGTACAGGCACAGCGAACGCATCTTACGGTTCTTTTGCCGTGAGCTGTAATCCGGCCAGTAGTGTCGAATTCAGCGCGACGTGGACGAGTGGGGCCGCGACCGATGTGCAATTGGAAGAGACCCCCGGCACCTCTATTCGCGCATTTCAATCGGGTACTTATACGGCGATCTCTTCAGGCTCCGGCGGAGCTATGACAACCAATTGCCCAAATACCGGGATTCTGGATGTAGCGATTGGCGGACGTGTACGTATCGGAACGGATGCCTCGCCAAGCTCTGATGTCACGGTTGGCTCCATTGTGCTCGATGCGACCTACTAAGGGGGCAGGCTTATGAAATTGACATCATCGCTACTGATATCGGCAATGTTCCTGGCGTCTGCGGGCATAGCTAATGCCCAAAGCCGGGTCGACGTTCCGGTTTCGGTGGAAATCGTTTCGGCGACTGACCTTGTCACCTTTGGTATCGGGTCTGATGGCGATATCGGGCAGATTGCTCAATCGCCCAACTCTATCTGCCGGTATGGATATGACGGTGATATTTTCACCATTTTCGACGTCGCCAGCGGCGAGAGCGTTCCGTCACCCGGTTCGACCCGTTCGGGCTGCGCACATACGGGTGATGTTCAGCGCCCCGTCGTTGAAATCACATGCCCGCCCAGCATGATCGTTCCTGTGTCAGTGGGCATTGATCAGAGCATTAATGGCGTGGAGTTCTCGGCTAGCCAGCTACTGGTTGATGGCAGCTGGATTTCCCGGACGGGGGCGGACGACGAAGTGTATTTCGAGCTGACTTGTCCCGATGGAAACACATCCGAACTGACAGCGACCAGTGAGATTGAGCTCGGGATCATTGCGGGCATTTCAAACGCGGTGGATGTGCCAACGGGGCGCTATGACGTGAACATTCCTTTCAGCGTGAATTTCTAGGAGGACCAAATGGCATTTGACCTACTGAAAACCGCTTTCGCAGGCGGAATTCTGGCACTGTCTTCGGTGTCAGCCATTGCTCAGGACAGTCTTCAGGTGCCGGTGGAAGTCCATCTGCAGCCGCCGGAGGCCCGAACAGAACTGACACTTCTGGATGAGGGGGCTTTTCCATCTTTCGGTCAAAGCCGGACGGAAAAGTGCAGTTATGAAGCGCGGCTGGATGGCAAATTGTCAGCCAGTTCGTCTCAGGGCGGGTCCAGCACGACCAGCGGGTATGACCAATATGGCTGCGGGTATGATGGGGACTATAGCGCGCCGGAGTTTGCTGTGTCCTGTATTGCAGGCATGACGGTCAGCCTGTTGTCCGACAGTGTTCAGGTCTCAAATGATGTGACTGTGCGGCCCGAAATTCTCCTCCGCGAAAACGGGACGTTTAATTTATTCCTGTCTGAAATGGGCGGACAGCTGGCCCAGTTAGAATGCCCGGCAAGTCAGGACGGATCTCTGGTCTCCGGAGATGAGTTCCAGCTCTTGCTGACCATTCGTGTCGAGCCAAGCCAGACGCTGGAAGAGGCGCGCTATCAGACGAATATCCCGATTGAGGTTGTCTATTGATGATCCGTCTGGCCGGCCTTTTCCTGTTGCTTATTTCTGCGCCTGCATTTGCGCAGACCGTGTCTGCACCATTGCGCGCAGAGATCGTCTCTGCCGCAGAAATCACGACGACAGCTGTTGAGGCTCAGGAAGGTAGTTTCGGCCGGATTGGCGTGCCGAAAACAGGATTTTGTGAGTATGGCTTCGACAGTAAAGGGCAGGTCACGATCACGGATTCAACCGGTACGTATGGCCCGGGTGAGACCACGCCGGATGGCTGCTATGCGCCGGACGAAGCCGAAGCTGCGGCTTTTGAAATTCAATGTGCGCGTGGCGATACGCTGGAAATGAAAATCAATGCCCGCTCAGACATGGAAGGCGTTGAAATCAGTACGTCTGACATCTCTGTCGAGGGCGGCCTTCTTGAAGGCAATGGCGAAAGCTACCGGCTCACCTGCACCTCTGAAAGCGGGAAAGTCATTCTTCGTGCGGGCACGAGCTTCACGCTCGGTCCTTCCGTAAACACTGGCGACGGCGCGCTGGGCGCGCTCGAACTCGCCACAGAATACTGATGATAGGGTCTGATATGACACTGAAATTTGCATCTCTTTTCGGGGCCGCTCTGTTTGGCCTGTCGGCTATCGCGCAATCCGGTGCGCCTGAGGTTGAAGGGCCGAGCCGCTTTGACGCTGTGCCTGCAGAGGCGGTCTCCCCATTTGGCGGTCTCTCGCTTACGCCGACCCGTCTTGTGCTGTCGCCGGGTGATGCGATGGGGGAAGTCACGCTCTATAATTCCGGTGGCGAAACGGTCACCTATCGTGTTGAAGACGTAGAGCTGGAGGCTCTGGAACAGGGCGGATATGGCCAGGTTGAAGAAGATGCTGACGCGCCCGAATGGTCTGCTGCGCGTTTTCTTCGTTACGCCCCGCGTCAGGTGACGCTCGCGCCTGGTGAGCGCCAGCTTGTGCGTGTGATCTCTCGTGCGCCGCGAGATATGACGGCCGGTGAGTACCGATCTCATATGCGGTTCTCGTCCATCCCAACGGTTGCGCCGGTTGATGAGCTGGAGAATGAGCCAGAGGCGAGTGACGACACATCTGTCGAGGTGCGCGTTGGCCTTGAATATCGCATCACCATTCCGGTCATCCTGCGCACAGGTGACGGGGCTTATGGCACGGAAATTCAGTCTGCGAGCCTTGAGGCCAATCCGGATTCAGAGGGTACGAGCGTGCGCGTCACGCTGAATAAGACAGGCAGCTGGTCTGATTATGGCGTGCTGCGTGTGCTGGATGCGGCAGGCGAAGAAATTGGTCTCTTGCGTGGTGTGTCCGTATTGCCTCCGCTGACCAGCCGCGTCGTGAATATTCCGCTGAACGTGCCGGATGCTGTACCTGCGCGCGTCGTCTTTGAAACTGACAATAACGCTGCAGATCTGATCGCAAGCGCTGAGGTCGGCTGATCTCAAGCAGATAACGCGCAAAGCAATCGGGTGGGGTGAAAGTGGGCGTGTCTCGGACATTGAGCGTTTTGCTCTGCGCGACCGTAATGGCGACGGCTGTCAGCCCCAATGGGTATTCAGCGCCGCCTTACCTTACTGAAGCGCAGGAGATGGATTTCCGCATTGTGGAGCTTCGTCTGCGGCGGCGTGCTGTGCTTGCCCCGGATGTGTTTGCCTTTGGCGATGGCGAGGATTTACTCCTGCCGCTTGGCGAACTGATGTATTATCTCGACTTTCCGATTGAGAGCGATGCTGCAACGGGCCGCGCAAATGGCTGGTTTCTGCGAGAGACGCAGGGTTTTGCCCTGAATGCAGATGCGGGTGAAGTGGAGATTGCGGGGCAGGTGTTTGCGTTTGATCCGGAACGTGTGCGCACCGATGGCGAAGACCTTTATGTACCGCTCAGCCTTTTGTCGGCATGGTTTGGGCTGAACTCTGAATGGGATGCGCAAAGCCAGACCGTTCATCTGGAGCCGGACTATCTGCTTTCCGCTGAAGAGCGCTTGCGACGTGAAGGACAGCGCGTTTCATCCGGGCGGCGTCAGTCTCAGCTCGACCTTTCAGAGCTTGAGGAAATTGATGCCCCTTATGCCTGGATAGGCTGGCCGCATGGCTCAGCTGATCTCAGCTATAATATTGCAGGCCCCGACCCGGATATTCAACTGGGCACTGGCAGCATTGCGCTGACGGGTGATTTTCTGAAAATGACCGGCGAGTTTTACGGCAATGCTGATACCGATGGCAGCCGTACGGCTCGCATGGTGCTCGGGCGAACGGATGCGAGCGGCCGGCTGTTTTCAAGCGTGCTTGGCTCTTATGGCGCGAACCGCATTCAGCTGGGCGATATTTCAACTACTACTCACCCCCTGCTTCAGGGTGGTGGTGCTGGTCTCGGTGTTGCGCTTTCACGGTCGCGTCTGCGGCAGGGCGGCGATTTTGATACGACGCGAATTGAAGGTGAGGCGTTTGCGGGCTGGCAGGCAGAGCTTTATCGCGATGGTGAGCTGCTAGGCTTTCTGACGATCCCGAATAGTGGACGGTATATCTTCGATGACATTCCGCTTAGCTTTGGCGTGAACCGCTTTCGGGTAGAGCTTTACGGGCCGCTGGGGGAGCGCCGCACAATCGACCGTCCCGTTGATGTCTCCAATTCCTTCGTTCGTCAGGGTGATGTGGAATACAATCTGGAATTTGCCCTGTTGGGGCAGGGTGTTTTCACCAACGCCCGCCGCGCGGCAGAGCTCGACTTTGATGGCACGATTGATGACGGGGATGATGTAACGGATGCATCTGGTCTGTCGGACAGTCTGAATGGGTATGTCGGCTATGGCGAGATTGCCATGGGCCTTACGCAGGCCTTGTCAGCGACAGCAGGCCTTCAGGTGCGGGGCGGGGAAACCCAAGCCGACCGACAGACCGGTTTTGTCTCTCTCGCTCAACGCACAGGCGTGCATGTTCTGAATGGTGATCTCGCCGTCGATAATCGCGGAGAAAATGCGGCCCGGCTTTCTTATTCGACCGAGCTGCGCGGTGTGTCGCTGACAGCATTTCTGGAAAACAGAAGCGACTATTTCGGTCTTGAATACGATGAGGATATTTCATCCAGCGTGGTTCGCCGCGCAAATGTCCGTCTTGATGGTCGGTTTAATCCGCCGGGCCTGTCGCGGCAGGCAGGGTGGTCAGCCAGTCTTGCGCGTAATGAGCGGGCTGATGGTGGGGCAGACCACACCGCGCAGGCACGCCTGTCCGGTCAGATTGCCGGATTGTCTTTGAGCGAAACCGTCAACTGGCGCTGGGGCGACAGCGATGCCAGTGGCGCAACTGAAACCGGCACCAGCACGTTTTCTGTTTCCGGCACGGTGAATGATTTCCGTCTGCGAGGCTCGCTGGATGCTGATCTTGTGCCGGACTGGGAGATGAGCCGCGCACAGATTGAGGTCTCACGTCGCTATCGCGACTGGTATGGGCGTCTTCGCTATGTGCGCGACTTCAGTTCAGATGGCGCGAGCTATGGCTTTGGCCTGTCGCGCGACTTTGATGGGGTTCGACTGGGGTTTGATCTGCGTCATGACGAGGACAACAGTCAGACGAGCGCCATGTTTACGCTTGGCTTTGACTTTGATCGTCATCCGGGTGGGACTGGCATGCGTTTCGGGCGTAATGCGCGCTCAGACCGGGGCGTTGCAAATATCCGCGTGTATGAAGATCTCGACCTTGATGGCGTTTATTCGCCGGAGACCGACCGGGTTATTGAAGATGCGGGTGTGATTGTCGAACCGCGTGGACGACTGGTTACAAATGATGAACGCGTGGTGATTGATGACCTCTCAACCGATCAGATGATCGGCGTCGCGGTGGACCGCAATCAGCTGAATGACCCTTATCTTATCCCTGCGAGCGAGGGGGCGCGGTTTACCGCCCGGCCATCTGGTGCGGTGAATATCAACTTGCCCGTTGTCTTAAGCGGTGAGGTCGAACTGGCGTTGGTGACAGAAACCGGCGAGCCGATTGAGGGCCGCATTGCTGAAATGCGCAGCTGCCCTGATGGCCGAATAGATGAGCATTTAAGAGAGCGCTCAGCCTATGACGGGTATGTCTTCTTCCAGTTTGTGAAACCGGGATGCTACGATCTGAATGTGCCGGGATATGAAACACAGCGGCTCTATGTCTCTTCAGGCGATATCCTGCGCCCGGACCTCGTTCGGAACTAACTCTTCTTCTCAAGTTCGGCGGCATAGCGCCGTACAACCTGAAGAAAATTATGTAGAATTTGCGAGTGATTATCCGTGCGGTAAATGCAGCTGAGATCGAGCCCGGCGACATCTTTATTCTGCTCGAAGTCCCGATAGATAACACCCGGTAGGGACAGCGCCGTTGTAGAGCGCGGCACGATGCTGATGCCGAAACCAGAGGCAACAAGCGCCACACCTGTGACAGCGTCACCAACCTCCTGAGTGATATTGGGTGAGAAGCCTGCATCGTTACAAATTCGGATGGCATAGTCGATAAAGCCGGGGCGGGCATTCGATGGAAACAGGATGAGGGGTTCGCCGGCAAGGTCTGTGAACTTCAGATCCTTCTTCTTTGCCAATGGATGGTTTTCGTTCACCGCAATCACCAGTTCCTCATAGAGGATAACCTCTGTGGTGATGTCTTCATGGGGCGCCAGCAAACGGTTGAAGCCGATATCAATCTGGCGTCGGCGCAGTGCTTTAATCTGGTCGGGCTTGCTCATGGTGTGAAGCACAACATTCACATCCGGATAAGCGTTTCGAAATTCCAGAACTGTCTTTGGGATAAGGCCCAGAATAGCCGACCCAAAGATCGCAATATCCAGGCGACCAAGGTGACCTTGTTCAGCTTTCACGGTGCGCTCAGTCGCGACTGCTGTCAGCGCAAGAATGTTTCTGGCCTCATGATAGAGCGTGTCGCCCGCCTGAGTCAGCTCTACGCCTTTGGATGTACGGTGTAAGAGTTTAACGCCCAATTCGTCTTCCAGCTGCTGTATCTGACGGGTCAGCGGAGGTTGCGAAATATGCAATCTGAGCGCTGCCCGACCGATGTTTTCTTCCTCGGCGACGGCGGCGAAATAGCGAAGTTGCCTAAAATTCAATGACTTACTCCCAGAATACCACTTATTCTATACCATATAAAAAAGGTATGTATACGGCACTCAAACAGTATTAGTAAGTATGCAAGTGAGTCGATAGCCTCGCTCCCAATAAGCATGGTCCGTCAAATTCAGATGGGCTGGGAGGAAAAAATGGCGATCACTAAAGAACGACTCACCGCGCGTATTCCGTCTATGCGCAAAACGCTGCTTGCAACGACTTTTGCAGGCTGCGCTATGATTGCGGCTGCGCCTCAGGCGTCTGCATTCAGCTGGGAATCTGAATCCGGTGATATCGAAGTCAACTGGGACAATACACTCAAATACAGCCTTGGTGTCCGCGTGGAAGATCCGGATCCGGCAGTTGCTGACAATTCAATTGGCCCGCAGGCAAACACCAATGATGGTGACCTGAACTTCGATACCGGCATCATCTCGAACCGTCTCGACATTCTGTCTGAGCTCGATATCCGCTTCCAGCGCAATTTTGGTTTCCGCGTATCCGGCACGGCCTGGTACGACACCGTTTATAACGACGACAATGACAATCCGGGTGCGCTTGGGGGCGCTCTCGTTAATGCGGTCTCCGTTCCAGCGGGCCAGTTTACAGAAGCAACCGAGCGCCTGCACGGCCGCGACGGCGAAATTCTGGATGCGTTCTTCTACGGCAACTTCACGCCGGGTGGCCGTCTGCTCAACGTTAAAGTTGGTCGCTTCACTCAGCTTTATGGTGAAAGCCTCTTCATGGGACCAAACGGTGTTGCCGGTGCGCAGCTTCCGCTGGACCTGATCCGCGCGCTTTCTGTTCCAAACTCACAGTTCAAGGAAGTTGCGCGCCCGGTTGCTCAGGCTGCCTTCCAGTATTCTCTGTCTTCTGAGATTTCGATTGGTGGTTACTACCAGTTTGAATGGCGCAAGGCGCGTCTGCCGGCTGCGGGGTCTTACTTCAGCTTTGCTGACTTCGTGGACGAAGGCGGTGAGACAATCATTCTTGGCCCGGGCGTTGTCGCTCAACGCGGCGAAGACATTGAGGCCGATGATGGTGGCCAGTTCGGCTTCCAGTTCAAATACTCCGGCCTGGATGCTGACTACGGCTTCTACTTTGCGCGTTTCCACGACAAGCTTCCGCAATTCTATGTCCGTCCGGGCGTAGGTGCTGATGCGACCTATATCGGCGATTATGTTCAGGTCTTCGCAGAGGACATTGATGTCATCGGCGCGTCTGTCAGCCAGCTTCTGGGTGACATGAACTTCGCTGCTGAAGTGTCTTACCGCATGAACCAGCCGCTGGTTGCGACGGGCAATACGGTCATTCTGCCGGGCGATACCATCTCTGATGGCGGCGACAATTCAGCCTTCCCACGTGGTAATACCTGGCATCTCAACGCGTCCATTATCAACGTACTTGGCGAGAACTCGCTCTGGGATGGTGCAACGCTGATCGCAGAATTCGCGGCAAACCATGTGGGCAGCATTGAAGAAAATGCAGACCAGCTTGATCCGCTTGCAACCCAATCTGCGGCGGCCATTCAGGTGTCATTCGTGCCTGAGCGTTTTGCGGTCATGCCGGGCATTGACCTGAAATTCCCGATTGGCCTCAGCTATGGCATTTCTGGTCGTTCAGCGGTGAACGGCGTTCTGTTCCCGGCTGAAAATGGCGGCAACCTGTCGCTTGGCCTGCAGGCTGACGTTCGTCGCCAATGGCAGGTGGGTCTGTCTTACACCCATTATCTCGGCGATGCGGGCTCTGTCATTCAGTACGACACGCCAGTGCCGACGCTCTCATACGACAACTTCCACGGCGACCGGGACTTCGTCTCATTCTCCGTACAAAGAACATTCTAAGCCCAAAGGGCACCTAGAGGAAAACCAATGAAAAAACTATTGCTTTCAGTCGCGGGTCTCGCGCTTGCTATCGCGCCGTCCGTCAGCGCCGAAGTGAGCGCTGAAGAAGCGGCTCGTCTGGGCGCAGAGCTCACCCCGCTTGGGGGTGAGGTTGCCGGAAATGCTGACGGTAGCATCCCTGCATGGGATGGCGGATTTCAAGGTGAAGTCTCTGGCAATATGCTGGGCGACATCCCGACGGATCTCTTCGCGGGCGACACGCCAATCTATACCGTGAACTCTGCCAATATGGCGGAATACGCTGACCTTCTGTCGGACGGTACAAAAGCTCTGCTCGAGCGCTATCCGGACAGCTATGAGCTTCAGGTTTATGAAACGCGCCGTACGGCAAATGCGTCTCCTGAGGTTTATGCGGCGACCGCAGCGAATGCTGTGAACTGCCAGCTGACTGAAGAGGGCCTTTCCATGGAAGGCTGTATTGGCGGCGTTCCATTCCCAATCCCGCAAGACGGGTTTGAGGTGATCTGGAACTATCTGATGCGTATTGAGGCGCCATCTGTTGAATACACCTTCCGCAATATCGTGGGTAACTCTGATGGCAGCCACACTCTGGCGACCAAGAACGAAATCGCATTCCAGTACCCGTTCTATTATGACGGTGCGACAGCGGACGATTTCGAGGGCGAGTACTCAATGTTCCGCTTCAACACGCTGGAGCCACCGTTCAAAGCAGGTGAATCCCTGGTTGCACGTGACTCTATTGATGTAGAACGCCCACGTATGGCGTGGCAGTATCTGGTTGGTCAGCGCCGCGTGCGCCGTGCCCCAACTGTGTCTTATGACACGCCAGACTTCGTTGCGTCCGGTGCAAACTATTTCGACGAAGTGCAGGGCTTCTTCGGCGCAATCGACCGCTTCGACTGGGAGCTGGTTGGCCGCCGCGAAATGCTCGTGCCTTACAACAATAACGGTTTTTACGGTGCAACGCTCGACGAAGCGCTGGACGAATTCCACCACAATCCGGACCATGTCCGTTGGGAGCGTCACCGTGTCTGGGAAGTCCGTGCGACCGTTGCAGATGGCGCGCGTCACGCAGTTCCAAACCGCACCTACTATTTCGATGAGGATAGCTTCCTCCTCGTGCTCATGGATGGCTACGATTCTGAAGGTACGCTGTGGCGCACCACCCAGATGACGAACTTCTACGTTCCTGCCGTTCCGGCTCTGATGGCGAAGACGGCAACCGTCTTCAACCTACAGGCCAACACAATGAGCATTATCCAGATCCTCAATGAGGAAAGCTTCGAGGTCGTTGAGACGAAGCCGGAGAGTTACTTCACCGGTGACGCAGTGGCCATGGAGGCAGTCCGATAGGGGATGTTTTCTCCCTGAGCACTCAAAGGGGCGTTTTCTAAATACCTCGCGCGGGTGCCGATCCTATTGCCCGCTGAAGAAATTCAGCGGGCACCTTTTTCCAGAATTTTTTCGCAGGTTTCGAACAGCACATGAGCCAGACGAACAAACATAACCGAGCCCTTAAGCTCATTGTGCCAGCCCTTGTGTCTCTTGCAGCGCCGATGGCGTTTGCGCAGAATGACGAAACTCCACCTATTGTGGGTGATGCGCTTGAGACACCAGCCGGTGAAATCAAGGATATGGGCCGGTTCATGGCGACAGGTGTCGCCAGCCTTCAAGGACAATACGCCGTTGTAGGTGAGCGCGGATATATTCTGCTCAGCTCTGACGATGGCGCGAGCTGGACGCAGGCGGACTCCGTGCCTGTAAGTGTCACGCTGACTGATATTGCATTTTCAAACGCACAAACGGCTTGGGCTGTTGGCCATAGTGGTGTGCTTCTTCGCTCCGATGATGCGGGCGCAAGCTGGCAGTTGATGTTTGACGGCCGCGGTGTTGCGCAGATCATTTATGACGCAGCGCAAGCGCGGGTCGATGCGGGTGAAGTCGGCGCTGAGCGTGAGCTTCGCAGCGCGCAATATCTGGTCGATGACGGTCCGGATAAGCCGTTTCTGAAAGTCTATTTCGACACGCCAGACCATGGCTGGGCAATTGGTGCGTACGGCATTGCGCTCGAAACACGCGATGGCGGCGAAAGCTGGGAAAGCGCTGTTCATCGCATACCGAACGTCTTTGGCGCGCACCTCTATGACATGGATCGCGTCGGCGATCGCCTTGTCCTCGTAGGCGAGCAGGGCGCTGTTTTCGGGTCCGATGATGACGGAGAGACATTCTACGAAATTCTGTCTGACTATGAAGGCACATTCTTTGGCCTCGTCGCACAGACTGAAGAAAGCGCGGTGCTACACGGTCTTCGCGGCAATGTCTGGCGCATGACTTTCATCGAGCCAGAGGCTGAAATGGACGCCGAAGACGGCATGGATGTCGATGCGGCTGAAGACGTTGACCCTGAAGTCGCCGAAACGGCTGAACCAATCGTTCCGGATGTGGAATGGTCGCAAATCTCCACGGGCAATGATGTGACGGTTGCGGCGGGCGGCCTGCTTGGCAATGGCCGTATCGTGATCGCTGATCAGGGCGGCCGGCTCAGCACTGCTGATGACGATGATGCCTCCGTTACGCGTGCTGCAAGCGATGCGGGCGGTGTGGTGAATGATCTGGTCGTTACCTCTGACAACGCCCTGATCGCTGTCGGCCCGCGCGGGCCAATCCGAATTGAAAATACATTCCAGACGTCGGGAGTTGAGTGATGGCTGTTGGGACTTCAGGGGTAGACCATCCGGTAATTCGGAATGTTGAAGATTTTGACACCAACTCCGGTGGTTGGATGGAGAAGGTTCTGTTCAATAACAGGATCGTCTTCCTGATCATTTGTGCGCTGATCACAGCCGTTTTTGCTTTCCAGGCGCGCAATGTCACGATGAATGCGGCGTTCGAGAAAATGATCCCGACCAGCCACCCATATATCGTGAACTTCCTCGATAATCAGAGTGATTTGGCAGGTGGCGGTAACACGCTTCGCATCGCAGTTGCCGTTGATGAGGGGACGATTTTTGAAAAGGAATATCTGCAGACCGTCCGTGAGCTGACGGATGCGGTTTTTCTTCTGCCGGGCGTGGATCGCCCTTATCTGGAATCGCTCTGGGCGCCGGCTGTTCGCTGGACCGCTGTGACCGAGGATGGTCTGGATGGCGGCCCGGTTATTCCGGACAATTATGATGGTTCGCCGGAATCGATTGAGCAGGTTCAGGTGAATGTTGAACGCTCCGGCGAAATCGGCCAGCTGGTCGCTGCAAACTATCGTTCGTCCATCATCGTTGTGCCGCTGCAAAGCGTGAATGCCGAAACGGGCGAGCGTATCAATTATGCGGAACTGTCTCGCACGCTTGAAGACCTGCGTGCGCAGTATGAAACCGAGAATATCAGCATTCACATCACCGGTTTTTCCAAAATCGTAGGTGATATGATTGCGGGTCTGAAGCAGATGCTGATGTTCTTTGCGATCGCAATCCTCATCTCTGCGGGTGTTCTGTACTGGTATACGCGTTGTGTGCGTAGCACGCTGCTCGTGATTGCCTGTTCGCTCGTTGCCGTCATCTGGTTGATGGGCTTCCTGCCGACCTTCGGCTACGAACTCGACCCGTATTCCATTCTCGTTCCATTCCTCGTTTTTGCGATTGGCATGAGTCATGGCGCGCAGAAAATGAATGGCATTATGCAGGATATTGGGCGGGGGGCGCACAAACTGGTGGCCGCGCGTTATACGTTCCGCCGCCTTTTCCTTGCCGGTCTGACGGCGCTATTGGCGGATGCGGTGGGCTTTGCAGTGCTGATGGTGATCGACATTCCGGTCATTCAGGACCTTGCCATCACCGCAAGTATCGGCGTGGCAATGCTGATCATCACCAACCTTCTGCTGTTACCGGTGCTTCTGTCGTATTCCGGCGTGAATGCTAAAGTTGCTCATGATGCGCTGGGTGAAGAGATCGAAGATGCCTTCGATACGGAGCATGAAAAGCACCCGCTTTGGGACTTTCTGGATAAATTCACTCAGAAGAAATGGGCGACTTACGCGATAGCTGTGTCTGCGGTGATGCTGGTTGGCGGGTTCATGTATGCGCAGAATCTGAAGATCGGTGACACCAATCCGGGCGCGCCAGAGCTGCGACCAAACTCGCGTTACAATGTCGATAACGCTTATATGGTTGAGAATTATGCGGCGAGCTCTGACGTTTATGTCGTCATGGTCACCACGCCTCAATATGCGTGTGCGCACTATAACACCATCATGGCCGTCGATGCGCTGGAGAACCGTCTTCAGCAATTGCCGGGCGTTGAATCAACAAACTCAATTGCCGGTCTGGCGCGTCTCAACCATGCGGGTCTGAATGAAGGCAGCCTGGATTGGTACGAAATTCCGCGCTCACAATTCATGCTGAATGCCATCATTACGCGGGCCCCGCGTGAGCTGTTCAACCAGAATTGTGACCTGCTGACGATTTACGCTTACCTGACAGACCATAAGGCCGACACGCTGGAGTCTGTTGTTGCGACGGTCGAAGAGTTCGCTGACGAATATAACACTGAGGATATTTGCTTCCTCAATGCGGCGGGTAATGCGGGCATCGAGGCTGCGACCAATATCGTGGTTGAGCATGCCAATAAGATCATGCTGCTTTTGGTTTATGCTGCAGTTATCATTCTGGCGTTCATCACCTTCCGTTCATGGCGTGCTGTGATCTGCGCAATCGTGCCGCTGATCATGACGTCTGTCCTTTGTGAAGCACTGATGGTGAGCCTGAATATCGGTGTGAAAGTTGCGACCCTTCCAGTTGTGGCATTGGGCGTGGGAATTGGCGTCGACTATTCGCTCTATGTGATGACGGTCATGCTTTCCAATTTGCGTCAGGGTCGTTCGCTTTCCGCGAGCTATTACGAAGCGCTGACCTTTACCGGAAAGGTTGTGATCCTGACGGGTATTTCACTCGGTATTGCAGTTGCGACCTGGGCATTCTCACCGATCAAATTCCAGGCTGATATGGGAATTCTGCTGGCCTTCATGTTCATCTGGAACATGCTGGGCGCGCTGATCCTGTTGCCGGCTCTGTCATACTTCCTGCTAAAACCCGCTAAAGTAGAGGTCGAATAAAACTCTGAATTGATACGACTAAAATGGAAATAAAGGTCTATCGACGCGAAAAGAATTCTGGGCTCTAAATAAGGTGGGAGATGCCGAGAAATAATAAAATAGGCATATGATGAAAGAACAGAGTGCACTCGACCAGTTTGATCTGCGATCTAGACTGAGATTCAATTCAGATACCGGGCGTATCTGGCTTGATGAGCACCGTATGGTGCTCATGCACACTCGAGCTGTGGGTGCACTGCGCAAAGAACTTTTCGATCAGGTCGGTGAACAAAAAGCGCAAGCCATGTTGTGGCGCGCAGCGTTTGAGGGCGGGAAGCTCGACGCTGAAATGGCGCTCAAAATGATCGATGACGCAGAAAACTATGACGTTTTCCAGATCGGGCCGTCCATTCACGGTCTGGAGGGCATGGTTCAGTCTGAAATCGTTCAGAATGACATTGACTGGGAGAAGGGTGTTTTCCGCGGCCGGGTTCATTTTCGCAATTCTTGGGAGGCTGAATCCCATACGCAATTGTTCGGTGAGGATTATAAGCGCGCTTGCTGGACGATAACCGGATACGCCTCTGGTTATGTGAGCCGTTTTCTTCAGAGCTATGTGATTTTCAAGGAAACGCAGTGCGCATGTAATGGTCACGAGTATTGCGTGATGGAGGGGCTTCCGGCCGATGAATGGGGCGATGATCCGGTTGTTGCGTCTCTCACTGGCCTGGCGGATACCGATTCAGACAGATTTGAGCTGGAACAAGAACTCTGTGGGCTACGTAAAACTGTATTCAATGGCGGTGTAAAACGCGCGCCGATATCGACCGGAAATCTGGTCGGTGAATCTCAGGGCTTTATGCGGGCCTTTGATCTTCTGGCGAAAGCAGCGCCGAGCCCTATTACGGTTATGCTGCTCGGTGAAACCGGGGTCGGAAAAGAGGTTTTCGCCCGCTGGCTGCACGAGCATTCCCCTCGAAAAGACAAGCCCTTCATCGCAGTGAATTGCGGTGCAATTCCTGTAGAGCTGATTGAGTCTGAACTCTTTGGTGTTCGGAAAGGGGCTTATACCGGGGCAGATCAGTCCAGACCCGGACGATTTGAACGCGCCGATGGCGGAACCTTGTTTCTGGATGAGGTCGGCGACTTGCCGCCCGCGGCTCAGGTGAAACTCCTTCGCGCCATTCAGACCGGTGAAGTGGAGCGCCTTGGTGATGATCAGGTTCGCAAGGTCGATGTGCGCATCGTTTCAGCGACAAACTCCAATCTGAAAACGGCGATGCAGAAAGGCGAGTTCCGCCAGGATCTCTATTATCGTCTGTCTACTTATCCGGTAGAAATTCCGCCGCTTCGCGAACGCGGCAATGACATCACTATCCTCGCGGAAGCCATGATCGGGAAATTCTCCGGTCCTTACGGCAAGGAAGTTACCGGCCTCACCGACCGCGCTATTCGCGCCCTTAAAGCGCATGACTGGCCGGGCAATGTTCGCGAACTTGAGAATACGATCGAGCGGGGCATTCTGCTGGCAGAAAGTGGCAATGCGATCGAAGCTGATCATCTGTTTCCGAGTGGACTGCCAGTTGGTTCCGAAGGCGCGCGTCTTCAGTCAGATGGCATGCTGAAAAAGCAAAACCCGCTTGCGAGCACGACACCCGATTGGAAGTCCATGATTGAAGATGGCTTCGTTCTGGAGACGCTGGAAAACCAGATGGTAGAGACCGCAGTTGCCATGTCTTCCGGCAATATTTCTGAAGCCGCCAGACTGCTCGGGCTGACGCGCCGGCAGCTCGATTATAAGCTGAAAAATATGGAGCGGGAGAAGGCTGAAATCACGCAGGAGGGAAGCTGAAAACCCCCGATTTGACAATTTTGTCACCTCCCTCGGGAGTGCACAAAATTGTCGATTTTATGTATGCTTGGCAACCTAAAAAAACGTATTAAAACAGTGGGTTATTTTTGGTTTTCTTGGCATGCTAATTGCTAATCTTAACGTAGAGCCCCGACGCTGACCGGGGGTAGAATTGCAGCCTTGCAGCTGCTTGGCCATATGGGAGGATATTCAATGGCTATGACTGGAGTACTGCGTCCGGGACACGTGCAGTTGCGCGTTCTTGATCTGGACGAGTCTATAAAATTTTATGGCGACGTTTTGGGTCTGATCGAAACTGGCCGCGACCAGCACGGGCGCGTTTACTTCAAATGCTGGGACGAGCATGACCATTCGAGCTTCATCATCCGAGAAGCTGAAGCGCCAGGTATGGATTATATGGGGTTCCGTGTTCTTGATGTTCCGACGCTGAACGATATTGAGAAGAAACTGAACGATTACGGTCTCGAAACGACCCGTATTCCGGCTGGCGAGCTGCTTGAAACGGGTGAGCGCGTTCGTTTCACCACGCCATCAGGTCACGAAATCGAATTCTACGCCGAAAAGAACAAAGTCGGGAATGGCCTTGGCAATGTCTCCCCTGCGCCTTGGGCACCAGAGCGCGAAAAAGGCATGGGTCCAGTTCATCTCGACCACTGCCTGCTCTATGGCCCCAACATTGATGAGACGGCGAAGATTTTCACTGAGCTGCTCGGCTTTCGTGTTACCGAAAATATTCTGGACCCGGAAGGTGGCAATGCTGCGCACTTCATGTCCACGTCGCACAAGCCGCATGATATTGCGTTCGTGAACTATCCGGAGCCGGGTAAATTCCATCACGCATCTTTCCTTCTGGAAACCTGGGAACAGGTACTTCGCGCAGCGGACATCATGTCCATGCACAAGGTGAATGTTGATATTGGTCCAACCCGTCACGGCGTGACGCGCGGCATGACGATTTACGCCTGGGACCCTTCCGGCAACCGTTTCGAAACATTTGCGGGCGGCTATTTTGCATATCCGGACAAGGAGAAAATTGTCTGGCCAGCAGAGGATTTCGGTCAGGGGCTAGACTACCCTCAACGCAAACTGCACGAGTCCTTCCTGACGATTGTGACTTAAGTCTAATTACAATATTGTCAGAATATTCGATGACGGGAAATCTTAAACAGATTTCCCGTTATTTTTTGGGGTAAAAACTGACAGGATTGTAAACTTCCTATTCCTGAATTTACAAAATTGTAAATCCCCAGAATTTCCGACAACGAGTCTACAACATTGAATGTATGAGGATAAGTGCGACGTAAAGACACCACTTTTATTGTTGTTTTTATTTGTCTCCCGGATAGATAATCGCCTCACAAATATTGTGACTATCCATCTGGGAGGCTCAAAAAAATGGGAATGACTGGAGTACTTCGTCCGGGTCATGCGCAAGTCCGCGTTCTGAACCTGGAAGAGAGCATCAAGTTTTACACTGACGTTATGGGCATGGTTGAAACCGGCCGTGACGATCAGGGGCGCGTCTATTTCAAATGCTGGGATGAGCGCGACCATAACAGCTACATCATCCGCGAAGCTGAAACGCCGGGCATCGACTTTTTCGCATTCAAAGTTCTGGATGCTGCGACGCTGGATCAGCTGGACAAAGACCTGAATGATTATGGTCTGTCTACGGAGCGTATTCCGCGGGCGAGCTGCTTGAAACGGGAGAGCGCGTACGTTTCACCCTGCCATCTGGCCATGATATTGAGCTTTACTGGGAAAAGACGGCAATCGGAAACGGCCTGCCATTGATGAATCCGGGGCCATGGATTCCGGAGTCAGAAAAAGGCATTCGTCCCGTTCGTCTGGACCATTGTCTGCTGTACGGACCAAACATTGCCGAAGTGCAGAAAATCTTCACCGAGGTGTTGGGCTTCTATCTGGTGGAGCGCGTGCTGACCGAAGATGAGAGCGCCAATGCCGCCATCTGGCTTTCCTGCTCGCATAAGGTTCACGACATTGCGTTCGCTGAATATCCGGAGCCGGGCAAATTGCACCATTGCTCCTTCCTTCTGGAAAGCTGGGAGCAGGTTCTTCGCGCGGGCGATATCATGTCTATGAATGAGGTCAGCGTGGATATCGGGCCGACCCGCCACGGCATTACGCGCGGCTGTACGATTTACGCATGGGACCCATCTGGCAACCGGTTCGAAACCTTCATGGGCGGCTATCAGCCATACCCGGATTATGAGCCGCTGACATGGACTTTCGACCATTTCGGACAGGGGCTGGATTACCCGCAGCGCAAAATGCACGAAACTTTCCTTACCGTCGTTACTTAATCCTCCCGAACGACGATAAAGACCGCCCCGCATCCCAAATGCGGGGCTTTTTTTTTGGTGCGATCATCGGCTGGCAAAGCCAAGTCGCGAGGATCAACAAAATTGTTAAACGTGTTTGGTGGCCGACAGTTTTGTCACTTTGTTGCATATGCGAAATATATTATAAAAACGAATAAAAACAGTATAAAAGCTGGTTAACAAAAACTGGCACGCTCCTTGCGAATACGTAAACAGCGCTCCCCGTCAGAGGGGGTGATTGATGAACACATATTCCATTGGGAGGAAGCTATGACTGACCTGTTTCTATCAGTGTATCTGCGCCTCGACCTGGCTGAGGGGGATCAGAAATGACCCTGACTGAGCTGGGCGAGAATATTGCAGACAAGAGTTTCGATACGCGCCCGCGCTTCGTCCGTTTGACCGGCGAACGCTCTGGCTTTATCGAATTCGATTTCGCCATTGGCGAGCCTGACATTCACATTGAAATGATCTTGTCCGAGCAGGCCTTCAAGGAGTTCTGCGAGAACAACAATGTGACGGTTCTGGAGCCGCGCGCACACCATCATGAGAAGGTCGAGGATATCGGTTTTGAATGGCGTCTGTCCGATGCGACCGGACGACTGAAATCAAAATCTACAGAAAAAAAATCGGAGAGGACTGACATGCAAATCGACATGAAAACAGTCGCGATCGAACCACAGAGGAAAACGTTCGATCACCTGAAAGCCCGGTTCGGCGACAAAGTGCCGTCCCGCTATCAGGAAGCGACTTACGACCTGCAGGTCGAAGAGAATATGCACTACCGCCCGACATGGGATCCGGAGCAGAATCTGTATGATAAAGAGCTCTCCAAAATCCGCATGGAAGACTGGTATGCGCTCAAAGACCCGCGTCAGTTCTATTACTCCACTTATACGCTTTCACGTGCACGCCAGCAGGAAGCGATGGAGTCCAACTTCAAATTCGTAGAGAGCCGCGGCCTTGTCGCCCTGATGAGCGATGAGTTGCGTGCGACTGCGCTTGATCTGCTTCTGCCGCTGCGTCACGAGAACTGGTCTGCGAACCTCAATAACACTTTCATCTGCGGATATGGTTATGGCACGGCGTTCACTCAGCCATGCATGTACCATGCGGTGGATAATCTGGGGCAGGCTCAGTATCTTTCACGTCTCGGCCTACTTCTTGGCGGCAAGCAAAGCCTCGCTAACGCAAAGAAAAATGGATGACCGATGTCCGCTGGCAGCCGCTTCGTCGGTATGCGGAAGATTCCATGGTCGTTCGCGACCCGGTTCAGCTCTTTATGGTTCAGAATGTCTGCCTGGATGGCATTCTCTATCCACTGGTCTATGAGGCGCTCGTTGATGGCGTGCTCTCCAGTCAGGGGGCAACAGCTGTTTCTATGCTGACTCAATTCGCAACCGACTGGCACGTCGAAAGCCGTAAATGGGTCGATAGCGTCATCAAGATCATGGCCAAGGAATCTGATGAGAACAAACAACAGCTCTCTGAATGGTTCGATGAGTGGAGCGATCGTGCCAGCTCGGCGCTGATCCCGGTGGCTGAAATTGTCATGGCGGAACGTGCTGACGACGTGGTTCAGGAAAAGCTGGGTGAGCTTCGTGCGCGCATGAAGAAAGCCGGCCTGAATGTGAACGGAGCGGCCTGATGTCAAAGGTATTTATCGCCTTTCAGGCCAATGAAGACGCGCGTCAGATTATCGAAGCGATTGAGCAGGATAACCCTGAAGCCATCGTCGATCATCAGCCAAGCATGGTGAAGATCGACTGCGAAGGTCGTCTCGATATTCGTCGTGAAACCATTGAAGAGCTCATGGGTCGGGATTTCGACCTGCAAGAGCTTCACCTCCACCTCATCACTCTGGCGGGCAATGTGAAGGAAGACGAAGACGTCTTCTCACTTGTTCGCGAAGCCTAAGGGAGCCCCCTAATGGATATGAAAGTTCCTGCTGAGAAACTCGGCCTTACGGAAAAATATCACCTCCTCACGCGAGACCTTGCGTGGGATCCGTCCTACCGCACAAACAAAGAAATCCATCCTTATGGTGACTTTGAAGGCATCAAAATTCACGACTGGGATAAATGGGACGACCCATTCCGTATGACCGTGGATTCCTATTGGAAATACCAGGCGGAAAAAGAACGCAAATACTATGCGATCATTGATGCGCACGCGCAGAATAACGGCCACCTTAACATCACGGATGCCCGTTACCTTTCAGCGCTGAAGCTGTTCCTGCAGGCAATTTCCCCTGCTGAATACGCGGCGCACCGTGGCTTTGCGCGCGCAGCGCGTGAGTATGAAGGCGTTGGCATGGCCGTTGCCGCTGAAATGCAGGCGATTGACGAAATTCGTCACGCTCAGACTCAGATCCACGGCCTGTCCAACTATAATAAATTCTATAACGGCTTCCACGGCTTCACCACACAGCGGGATCGCATGTGGTATGGCACCGTGCCGCGTTCATTCTTCGATGACGCTATGTCTGCGGGCCCGTTTGAGTTCATCATCGCGATCGGCTTCTCGTTTGAATACGTTCTGACAAATCTGCTCTTCGTGCCGTTCATGTCTGGTGCTGCTTACAATGGCGACCTTGCGACCGTAACGTTCGGTTTCTCTGCGCAGTCCGATGAAGCCCGCCATATGACGCTTGGTCTTGAGTGCATCAAATTCATGCTGGAGCAGGATCCGGACAATATTCCGATCGTTCAGGCATGGCTGGATAAATGGTTCTGGCGTGGCATGCGTCTTCTGGGCCTTGTCGGCACGATGATGGATTACATGCTGCCGAAGCGGGTCATGTCCTGGCAGGAAGCCTGGAAAATCTACGGCGAAGAAAACGGCGAAGCCCTTTTCCGTGACCTTGCACGCTACGGCATTCGTAAGCCGAAAGGTTGGGAAACAGCAGCGGAATCTGCCAAGCACGTTCCACACCAGATCATGCTCGGCATGTATCAGTGGCGCTTTGGTACGGCTTTCCACGTCTGGCCGCCATCTGATGAAGACATGGACTGGCTGTCTGAGAAGTATCCGGACACGTTCGACAAATACTATCGTCCGCGTTGGGAGTATATCAAGCAGCGTGAGGCTGAAACGGGTGAACCGCACCTCAATATGGGCCTGCCAAAGCTTTGTCAGACCTGTCAGCTGCCAACATGGTCCACCGAGCCGGGCGAGCCGGAGAAACTGGTTCAGCGCGAAATCGAATTTGATGGTGAAACCTATCATTTCTGCTCTGAGGGCTGTCAGGACATCTTTGAGCACGAGCCGGAGAAATATGCTGGTGCGTGGATGCCGATTCAGGGCCTCATTCGCGACTTTGGCGAGGACGTTCCGGGCTGGATGGAATGGGTCAATCTCATCCCTGGCAAGGACAATATGAGCTATCACGGGTCTGAAGACGAACAGAACTTCAAGGCCTGGAAAGCTCAGACCACCGCCTCATCATAACAACACAAAAAAAGGTTACTCCGCCGGTCTTCTGGCCGGTGGGGGTATCTTCTGGAGGAAATAAAATGGCTATTAAATCCATGAAGCCATATCCGGTGTTTCACCGGGATACTCAGGAATCATTCGGCCCGGTTCAGATCGTTTATATCTGCTGGGAAGGTCACCTTCTTTTTGCCGCGCCAAGTGCTCTTGTCGCTCCACCGGAAACGCCGCTTCGTGCGATTCTGGACACTCAGGTAAAAGGCATTTTCAGCATTGATCCGGATGCGGACAAACTGAATTGGGATGAGCTCGAATTCTATAATAAAGGCGAGAAAATCGAGCTCGATCTCGATAAATCTCTCGCTGAGAACGGTCTGAAACACAAGATGCAGATCCTGTTCCGTACGCCCAATCTTAACACTGTCTGTGCCGCTTAAAGGAGCTTGAGTTGAGTTACGAGCTGACCATCGAGCCGCTCGGCGTCACAGTTGAAATCGAGGAAGATCAAACCATTCTCGATGCAGCGCTTCGGGCGGGAATTTATCTCCCGCACGCTTGCTGCCACGGCGTTTGCGCTACGTGTAAGGTGACCGTCGAAGACGGCGAAGTAGAACATAATGAATCTTCAAGCTTCGCGCTCATGGAGTTCGAACGCGATGAAGGTAAATGTCTGGCCTGCTGTGCGACAGTAGAGGACGACATCACAATCAGCGCGGAGATTGAGGAAGATCCGGATGCCCGGACGATCCCGATCCGTGATTTTGAAGCAACGGTTTCGAAAATCGAAAGCCTGACCCCGACGATTAAGGGCGTCTGGCTTAAACTGGAGGACGGTGAAGCGTTCGACTTTCAGGCGGGTCAGTATGTGAATTTGCACCTGCCGGATGATATTGGCTCCCGAGCGTTTTCCGTTGCCAGCGTTCCGACCAGCGGAAATGAAATCGAGCTGAATATCCGGGTTGTTCCGGGTGGGGCTGCGACGACATACGTTCATGAAAATCTGACCGTTGGCGACGAGATCAAATTCACCGGTCCTTATGGCCGTTTCTTCGTGAAGAAGTCGGCCGATATGCCTGTGATCTTCTTTGCGGGTGGGTCTGGGCTCTCCAGTCCACGGTCTATGATCCTGGATCTCATAGAAGAGGGCTTCGATAAGCCTATAACTTTAGTCTACGGTCAGCGGACCCGGGACGAACTCTATTATCATGATGAGTTTCTGGAGCTGGCAGAGCGTCTTCCGAATTTCACCTATGTTCCGGCATTGTCTGATGAGGCTGAAGGTTCGGACTGGGAAGGGGCGCGCGGATTTGTGCATGAAGCGGCCAAAGATCATTTCGACAATGATTTCAGGGATCACAAGGCCTATTTGTGCGGGCCTCCCGCCATGATTGAGGCGTGTATCTCGACTTTGATGCAGGGCCGATTGTTCGAACGCGACATATATACAGAGAAGTTCATTTCGGCAGCCGATGCGCAGCAGGTGCGTAGTCCGCTGTTTAAATCAATCTGATCCCATTTGATCGCCCCTTCATACTCAATCGGTATGAAGGGGCGATTTTCAAAGTATTAGACGGCATGATGTCCGACCCATACTTGTTAGTGCATAAACAGAAAAGCGCTGAGCCCGTCTAAATGGGCCGCGGATAAAGGGATGGAGCCGAATGCGGACAATCCAGAATTTTATTAATGGTAGCTTCAAAGACGCTGCCGATGGCGTGACTTTTGATAAAGTCAGCCCGGTTACCGGTGAAGTTATTGCGACTGTTGCACGTTCTACAAAACAGGACGTCGATGATGCTGTAGCGGCTGCTAAGGCAGCGGTTGCGGGCGAATGGGGCAAGATGCCTGTCGCTAAGCGTCTTGAAATGCTTCACGCAGTTGCGGACGAAATTACAAATCGCTTCCAGGAATTTGTCGAAGCTGAAATGGCCGACACTGGACAGCCTCGCAGCGTTATGGAGCACGCCTTCATTCCGCGCGGTGCGGCGAACTTCAAGATTTTCGCGGACGTTGTGAAAAACGTTCCGACCGAAAGCTTTGTGATGGATACGCCTGACGGAAAAGGCGCGATCAATTACTCCATCCGTAAGCCTAAAGGCGTTATCGGCGTGATCTCGCCATGGAATGCGCCATTCCTTCTCATGACATGGAAAGTCGGCCCGGCGCTGGCATGTGGCAACGCTGTTGTGGTGAAGCCATCTGAGGAGACGCCAGCAACGGCTGCGCTACTCGGCGAAGTCATGAATAAAGTCGGTATCCCGGCTGGCGTTTATAACGTTGTTCACGGCCATGGTCCGGATGCGGCAGGTGAGTTCCTGACCACGAATAAAGATGTCGACGCGATCACCTTCACCGGTGAAACCCGCACGGGTGAAGCGATTATGAAAGCGACTGCTGATGGCTGCCGTGACGTTTCCTTCGAAATGGGCGGTAAGAACGCTGGCATCATCTTCGCAGATTGTGATTTCGATAAAGCTATTCAGGGCATTTATCGTTCGGCCTTCCTCAATACCGGACAGGTTTGTCTGGGTACGGAGCGTCTCTACGTTCAGCGTCCAATCTTTGAGAAATTCGTTGAGGCTCTGAAGAACAAAGCTGAAGCGGCTAAGTTCGGCGCGCCAACTGAGGCGGGTTCTAACTTCGGTCCTCTCATCTCTAAAGAACACCAGTCCAAGGTTCTGTCTTACTATAAGAAGGCGGTTGATGAGGGCGCTACGGTCGTCACTGGCGGCGGCGTTCCTGAGTTTGGTTCAGAGCTGGATAACGGCTCATGGGTTCAGCCTACCATCTGGACGGACCTGCCAGAGAGCGCGTCTGTAATTCAGGAAGAGATTTTCGGTCCTTGCTGTCACATCCGTCCGTTCGATACCGAAGAAGAAGTCATCGAGCTGGCGAACGCGACCGATTACGGCCTGTCTACCACGATCTGGACGACCAATCTCGGCACGGCTCACCGCATGGCTGATGCGATTGATGTCGGTATCACCTGGGTCAATGAATGGTTCCTGCGCGACCTGCGTACACCGTTCGGCGGTTCCAAACAGTCCGGTATCGGCCGTGAGGGCGGTGTCCACTCGCTGGAGTTCTACACAGAGCTTCGCAACGTTTGCATCAAGCTATAGGGGCGCCTTCCATGGATGACGCCATGATCAAAAAGTTTGGTGATGCGATTTACGACGCTTACGTCGCGCGCAAAACCATCAAACCGCTTGTCGAGCTGACAGACGATATCGAGATTGAAGATTCCTATCGCATTGCCAAGCATTTCATCGACCGCCGCGTGGCCGCTGGTGAAACCATTATCGGTAAGAAGATCGGCGTAACCTCAAAGCCTGTTCAGCAGGCTCTGGGTGTTTACCAGCCAGACTTCGGTCAGCTGACCAATGAAATGGTCTATGCGAATGGTGCTGCGGTTGATCTGAACAAACTGATCCAGCCAAAAGCTGAAGCCGAGCTGGCCTTCGTTCTGAAAGAAGACCTGACAGGCCCAGGCATTACAGCTGTCGATGTGATCCGCGCGACGGATTACGTGACGCCATGTTTTGAAATTGTCGACTCCCGTATCACAGACTGGAAGATCGGCATTAAAGACACGGTCGCTGATAACGCCTCTTGTGGCGTGTTCGCACTTGGCGATGTTAAGGGCGATCCGCGCAAGATCGACCTGACGCTGGCTGGCATGGTCGTCGAAATGAATGGCGAACTGCACGCAACGTCTACCGGCGCTGCCGTTCAGGGCTCTCCTGCGAACGCTGTTGCGTGGCTTGCCAATACGCTTGGCGAACTCGGCATGCCGTTCCGCGCGGGCGAGATCATTCTGTCTGGCTCTCAGGGGCCGCTTATCCCGGTTGTCGATGGCGATCACCTCAAATGTACGATTGGTGGCCTCGGCACTTGTGAAGTCTCATTTGAAGGGAGGGCAGCGGTATGAGCCTGACCCTGTCACGCGAAGAAATTGTTCGCCTCGCCTCACGCATTGAAACAGCGCAGGTTTACGCGCATTCAATCCGTAAGCTCACTGAAGAATATCCGGATATGACGCTGGAAGATGCGTACGCTGTTCAGACCGAACTGCGCCGCAATTTCGAAAAAGCGGGCCACCGTGTGATTGGCTGGAAAGCTGGTCTCACCTCTAAGCCTAAAATGATCCAGATGGGCGTTGATAAGCCGGGTGTTGGCTTCTTGACCGACCGTATGGCGCGTCCGGAAAACTCCGTCATTACGGTGTCCGATCTCGTTCACCCACGCGCAGAATGCGAAATTGCATTCATGCTGAAGTCCGAGCTGAAAGGCCCGAACTGCACGCGCGAAGATGTTCTGGCCGCGACCGACTATGTGATGCCAGCCATTGAGATCATCGACTCTCGTTTCACCGGTTTCAAATTCGACTTTGAAAGCGTCATTGCGGACAATTCGTCCTCTGCACGTTTCGTTGCGGGTGGTCGTCCAATGTATGTCGAAGATCTGGATCTGCCGACCATCGGCGTTGTGATCGAACAGAACGGTGAAATCGTTGCCATGGGCGCCGCCGCTGAAGTGCTGGGTGACCCGGCCGAAGCCGTCGCCTTCATGGTCAATGTCATTCACGACATGGGCGAAACCGTCCCTGCCGGAAGCTTTATGATGAGCGGTGCAATTACCGCCGCACAAGCTGTGAAGCCTGGCGACAATGTCGTCGCGCGTTTTCAGCACTTAGGAAGCGTTTCAGTCCGCTTTTCTGACTGAGGGAGGATCTAACATGCCAATTATTCAGATGAATATGGTTGAAGGCCGAACGAGCGAGCAAAAAGCTGCCGTGGCCAAGGCCGTAACCGATGCGGTTGTAGAGACACTGAACGTCCCTGCGAAATCTGTACGCATCATGATTGTCGATCTTAAGAAGGACGGATTCTACGTCGCAGGAGACTTATCTGCGGGCGCATCGGCGCATCAGGAATCCGACGACGCGCTGGCGGATGCTTCCGCTTCCTAAGCGCGGCTCAACGAAGGAGAAACACCATGGCTAAAATACGTTGTGCCATTATCGGTTCAGGCAATATTGGCACTGACCTGATCTACAAGATCCAGCGTAGCCCGGTTCTTGAAGCCGTCTGGATGGTTGGCATTGACCCGGAATCCGAAGGTCTGAAACGCGCTGCTGATATGGGCCTGAAAACGACCCATGAAGGCGTAGACGGCATGCTTCCGTTCATTGAGGAAGATAACATCCAGATCGCATTCGATGCGACCAGCGCATATGTTCACGCGGAAAATTCCCGCAAGGTGAATGAAAAAGGCGTTCTGATGATCGACCTGACGCCAGCTGCGATCGGCCCGCTCTGCGTGCCGCCGGTCAATCTGGCGAAACAGGCTGAAAACGCTGAGATGAACGTCAACATGATCTCATGTGCCGGTCAGGCGACCATTCCTATCGTGAATGCTGTCGCTCAGGTTCAGGGCGTTGAATACGCTGAGATCATCGCCAGCCTGTCGTCCAAGTCTATTGGCGCAGGTACTCGAGCGAACCTCGACGAATTCACCTTCACCACATCTAACGCCATCGAGAAAGTCGGCGGCGCGAAGAAGGGTAAAGCGCTTTGCATCATCAATCCGGCGGACCCGCCAATGATCATGCGGAACACGATTTACTGCCTGACCGAAGGTGAGCCGGATAAGAAAGCCATCACGGCCTCTATCCTGAAAATGATCGGCGAAGTTCAGAAATACGTTCCGGGCTATAAGCTCGTGAACGGCCCTGACTTTGAAGGCAATAAGGTTGCTGTCTTCATGGAGGTCGCTGGTCTTGGTGACTATCTGCCGACCTATGCAGGCAATCTCGACATCATGACGGCTGCAGCAACACGCACAGCTGAAATGTTCGCAGACGAAATGCTTGCTGGCACCTTCCAACCTAAAGCGAAGGAGATCGCATAATGTCTGAAGCTTCTCTGAAAGGCCGTAAGGTCATCCTGCATGACATGTCTCTGCGCGACGGCATGCATGCGAAGAAAGAACAGATCAGCATTGATGAGATGGTGGCAATTGCCCAGGGTCTCGACCATGCAGGCGTTCCATACGTTCAGGTTACGCACGGTGCTGGCGTCGGTGGTAACTCCATCCAGCACGGCTTCGCGCCTCACTCGAACAAAGACTATATTTCTGCGGTTGCTGCTGCGGTTGAGAAGATCAAAATCTCTGTTCTCCTCATCCCTGGTCTCGGCACGATGAAAGAACTCGAAGAAGCTTATGAAGCTGGCGCACGCTCTGTTCACGTTGCTACGCACTGCACAGAGGCAGACACATCGCCTCAGCACATCGCTTTTGCGAAAAACCTCGGAATGGACACATCAGGCTTCCTGATGATGGCTCACCTTGCTTCGCCTGAGAAAATCGCTGAGCAGGGCAAGATGATGGAAGATTTTGGCGCCGACACTGTCTATGTGACGGACTCTGCCGGTTACATGCTTCCAGCGGATGTGAAAGCACACATTTCTGCCCTGCGTGCGGTTCTGAAACCAGAAACCGAAATCGGCTTCCACGGTCACCATAATCTCGGCATGGGCGTTGCAAACTCTGTGACAGCTATCGAATGTGGTGCAAGCCGTATCGACGCGTCTGCCGCGGGTATGGGCGCAGGTGCTGGCAACACGCCAACAGAGGTTCTGGCCGCTGTGCTTGACCGTATGGGCGCTGAAACCGGTATCGACCTGTTCAAGCTTATGGACGTTGCTGAAGACGTGGTTCTGCCTGTTATGGGGCAGCCTGTCCGCGTTGACCGCGACTCCCTCACGCTGGGCTATGCCGGCGTTTATTCAACCTTCCTCTTCCACGCCAAGCGCGCAGCAGAACGTTTCGGCGTTCCGGCTCGTGACGTTCTCGTCGAGCTTGGCCGTAAGAAGATGATTGGCGGTCAGGAAGACATGATCTTCGACACCGCCATGACAATGGCGAAAGAGCGCGGCCTTCTGAAAGAAGCACACGAGCTCGAAACCGCTTAAATAAACTCACTCCCGGGTCGCCAGTGCAGCATCAGATTGTGCGGCGACCCATCGAGGGAGACCCGGAGGAAACTATGGCTGTAACCGCAAAACCCCATCACGTCCGTATTGTAAATACCGGCCAGAATGTCGATGTCGCAGGCAAGAATGATCTCTTGAGCGAACTTGGCTTCACCACGGCTAAAGGTACGATCGTTGAAGGGTGTCGAGGCGGTGGCTGTGGTATTTGCCGGGTGCGCGTCCTCAAAGGTGATTATAGCTGCGGAACGATGAGTAAAGCAGAGGTCACCGAGGAAGAGCGGAAACAGGGCTTCGCTCTTGCCTGCAAGCTCACCGTCGAAAGCGATCTTGAAGTGGAGGCGCTGGGGAAGCGTTTCTTCTGCAGGTCGAAGAAGCCGGTGCAAATCCCAAAATTTGATACAGCCCATGGTCCGGCCAAGCCGATCTAACAAGGCTGACTGAGAGTATTTTATGAGTAAAGATATCGCCGTAGTCGTCGGTGCCGGTGGCGAGATCGGGCAATTTATTACTGAAGCCCTGATCAATGCAGGCCAGCTCGTAATAGGCGTTGGCCGTTCAGAAGCATCTAATGCTGACCTTACTGCAAAATTTGATACCGACTGCTTTCGACCGTTAATCGCCGACATTGGTGATGACAGCTCGATTGAAGCAATCGCGGCTGCACTGGATGCACCGGTGTCTATGGTTGTTCATTCCGCAGGTGTGCCTGTGGCGGGCGGTGTGAAGAACGTCGCAACGGATGCCGTGCTCAACGCCTGCAATTTAAAAATCAACGGATTTATCCGCCTTGTGCGCGGCGTTGAGGGCCGTCTTCGCACGCATTCACGCCTTGTCGCTATTGGTGGCCATTACGGGTTTGAGCCATCACCTTATGCGGCCACTGCGGGTGTGGGTAATGCTGCTTTGGCCAACCTTATGCGCCAGATGAACTGGGCTTATGGCCCGCAGGGCATTACAGCGCACATGGTTGCGCCGGGACCAGCTGACACCGCGCGTATGCGCCGTGTGGCTGACGATCGCGCGAAAGCAGCGGGCTCTACGGGTGAAGCTGAACTGGAAAAAGTCCGCTCTGAATCTGCAATCGGACAGCTGACAGACCCGAAGGCTGTGGGTTGGGCTTGTGCAAGCCTCCTGGCGCCGGAAGCCGATGCTATGGCAGGGTCTACAATGTTCCTCGACGCTGGTCGCCGCAAAGGTCTGCCGTGAGGCAGGCGGCGGGAGGAGATTTCTCATGCCTATCGTGAACTTTCATCTGGTCGAAGGCCAACAGACCGATGCCTCAATCAAGCAATTGCTGATCGAGGCAGGCGAAATGTATCTGGATGTGTTCTATCCGGATCAGGAGCCGCGTCCGGTTGCTCGCCTTCGCGCCTTTGCGACCATGATCAAGCCTGAGCACTTTGCGACAGCTGGTGTGTTCATGGATGAGGGCGGCGAACACGCACCCTATTTCACTTTTCTTGCGCTGGCGGGCCGACCGCCAGAACAGCACGCGGCGCTGATTAAGGGCTTTACCGATCTTCTGGTGAAGCATGTCAGCTGCGAGGCCAAAATGGTCCGCGGTATGGCTGTGCCGATTGAGCCGGACCTTTGGGGGATTGGTGGCCGAACCGCTTCGGACATTCGCAAAGCTGAGATCGAAGCACGTTCGGGAACGTGAGACCCTAACTTCAATTCAAATGCAGGCCGGGAAACGACAGGGGCCGGGAGACACACATGATCACCGCTAAAACGCTCGAAGATGTCATCAGCACACTGTCACATGTCACTCGGATTGATGAGTTTTCGGCGACATCATCTTTTCCTGAATTTGATCAAGAGCTGGTGCGTCCGATCATTGAAGAGGCCGGACGACTGGCGAGTGAAGTGCTGGCACCTTTGAACCGCACGGGAGATGAGCATGGCGCAAAACTGGTCGATGGCGATGTCATCGCAGCGCCAGGCTTCAAAGAGGCTTATGATGCCTTCCGTGAAGGTGGCTGGATGAGCCTTGCCTTTCCTGAGGAATATAGCGGGCAGGGGCTGCCGCAAACCATGGCTCTGCCGGTGATGGAGCTTATCCAGGCGGCAAACATGTCATTCAGCCTGTGCCCGATGCTGAGCTTCGGTGCGATCGAAGCGCTCATGGCGCATGGCACAGATGAGCAGAAAACAACCTATCTGCCTAAGCTTGTTTCCGGCGAATGGACGGGCACGATGAACCTGACCGAGCCGCAAGCCGGTTCAGATGTCGGCGCGCTTAAAACCAAAGCCGAACCAATTGGCGATGGCAGCTATGCCATTACGGGCCAGAAGATTTTCATCACCTGGGGGGATCACGACCTTACGGATAATATCATCCATCTGGTGCTCGCGCGTCTGCCAGATGCTCCTGCGGGCTCTAAGGGCATTTCGCTCTTCCTGTGTCCGAAATTCCTGTTGGACGATGCGGGAGAGCCGGGCGAGCGCAATGGCGCGCGTTGCATTGGTCTGGAACAGAAAATGGGCATTCATGCCTCTCCAACCTGTGTGATGGAGTTTGATGGCGCGAAAGGCTGGATGATTGGTGAGCCGAATAAAGGCCTCGCGGCCATGTTCACCATGATGAACTCAGCGCGTCTTCAGGTCGGTATTCAGGGCGTTGCGCAGTCCGAAGCGGCATATCAGGCCGCGCGCCAGTATGCGGATGAGCGTCTTCAGGGGCGTCGTCCGGGTGAGGCAGGTGCAGCAGCAATCGTTCGCCATGCAGATGTCCAGAATATGCTTTTGAATATGCGGGCTAAAACATTGACGGCCCGTGCGATTTGTTATGAATGCGCGCGTGCAGGTGATGTGGCTCACACGTCAAATGATGACGCCGCTAAAACGCAGGCGAAATGGCGCGAAGAAATTCTCACGCCTATTGCCAAAGCCTGGTCGACCGACATTGGCGTAGAAATGGCAAGCCTCGGTGTGCAGGTGCATGGCGGTATGGGATTTATGGGCGAAACGCTCGCAGCGCAGATTTACCGCGATGCGCGTATCGCGCCGATCTATGAAGGCACGAACGGCATTCAGGCCATGGATCTGGTCTCTCGCAAACTGCCAATGGCAGGCGGCAAAGCGATTGCCAGCATGCTGGATGAATACATTCGCACGGCAGAAGAGCTGAAAGCGTCGGCTGATGACTCCCTGAAGCATGTCGGCAAAAAGCTGGGTGCGGCCATTGGCATTCTACGCCAGGCGAGTGACTGGCTCTCCGCAAATGGGCCGGACGGTGCAGACGCCTCTATGTTCGGTGCGACGGCCTATCTGGATATGTTTGGCAAAGTCGCAGGCGTTCACTATCTGGCGCGCGGCGCAATGCATGCGCAGTCAGCGGGCAGCAATTCTGCCGGTGAACTTACCGACCTCGCACTCTTCCTGTCGGAGTTTGACCTCAGCCTTGTTGAGGGCCTTCTGGATCGCGTTCGGCTCGGTGAAACTTTGTCTTACAATAGACGGATGGAATTGCTCTCATGACATCACCGAAGATCGGGTTTGCAGGTGCAGGTGGGGTTGGCTGCTATTTTGGTGGCAGACTGGCGCTCGCAGGTTTTGATGTAACCCTGATCGGACGTGGGCAGCATATTCAGGCGATTGATGAGAACGGCCTGAAACTTACGCTGAATGGCGAAGGCCATGTCGTAAAGCTGGGCGCAGCAGACACCAATACAGAAGAGACGCTGCAGAAACTGTCGGAGCTCGACTGGCTGTTTGTGACCTGCAAAACCTATCAGAGCGAAGCCATTATGGCGTCGATCCTGCCTCATATCGGTTCCGAAACGAAAATTGTCTCACTGCAAAATGGTGTCGATGGCCCATTGCATCTGTCGGAGCTGGCGGGACGCCCGGTGTATGGCGGACTTTCTATTCGTTTTGTCGCGCATGTGACCGGGCCGGGAAAAGTCACCGCGACGGGGGATGGCTATGTTCAGATGGGCGCGTATCCGAACGGTTCCGACATGGAGATGAGCGCCCTTGGTGAAGCGATGCAGAAGGCCGGTCTCGATTTCCGGGTCAGTGACGATATCCGCCGCGAGCTCTGGCGGAAGATTGTTATCAATAATGGGGTGAACCCGATTTGCGCGCTTCTGCAGAGAGACTGCGAGATCGTGTTCTCCAATCCGGAAACGGCGGTGCTGGTTGATCAGATGATGCAGGAAACGGTTCTGGCGGCCAGGGCGGAAGACATTCATCTGAGCGATGATGAAGTCGCAGAACTCCGCGGGATTATTTTCGGGCTCGGTCCGGTAAAGCCAAGCATGCAGGTGGACAGAGAGCAGGGCCGACAGCTGGAGCTTGATGCCATCGCGGGCGCCATAATTGAGCGCGCGAAACGCTACGGCGCCTCCGCACCTGTCACAGAGACAATCTATCGCCTGCTGACGGCAGAACTCGCCTTTGAAAAGCAGGCCTGAAAACAAACATAAAAAAGGGGGAAGACATGAGCTTTGGAAAACGCGAGCTGGCAGGACGCGAAGTTACGCCGATCGGCCTTGGATGTATGTCTCTCAGTCAGGGCTATTTGCCTCTGCCAAGCGAGGAAGAGGGCGAAAGGCTTCTCCATCACGCCATTGATATTGGATATGATTTATTTGATACGGCGCGTCTTTACGGTCGCGGCCATAATGAGGAATTGCTGTCTCGCGTTCTGAAATCACGTCGGGACGAGATATTCCTGTCTTCCAAATGCGGCATTGAATTTGGCGATGGTAAGCGCTGGATCGACTGTAAGCCGGAAACCATACGGACGGCGGTTGACAAAAGTCTCAAGGTGATGGGCGTTGACTTCATTGACCTTTATTACCTGCACCGTCGTGACTTCACGGTGCCGATTGAGGAAAGCGTAGGCACGCTGGCAGAGCTGATGAAAGCGGGAAAAATCGGCGGTATCGGTCTTTCAGAAATGTCGTCAGATACGCTCCGCAAGGCCGCGGCTGAAACGACCATCTCTGCGATGCAGACTGAGTATTCTCTATGGACGCGCAATCCAGAACTTGGCGTTCTGGAAACCTGTAAAGAGGTTGGGGCGGCCTTTGTGGCGTTCTCTCCGGTCGGGCGCGGCGCGCTTGCAGACTCACGTTTGCAGCCCCGGAATTTTGAGGCGAAAGACCTTCGCTCTCCATATCCTCGCTTTGACGGCGAAAACTGGCCGAAAAATCAGGATCTAATCCTGAAATTGGAAGCGCTGGCGAAGACGGTTGGCGCAAGCGCGGCCCAGCTATCGCTGTATTGGGTGCTCTCTCAGGGCGACCATATTCTTACCATTCCGGGCACGGGGAAAATCCCGCATCTGGAAGAAAACTTCGAGACGTTGAAGCTCGATATTCCTGCTTCAGTTCTGGCTGAGGCGGACAAGCTGATCAACCAATCCACCGTATCCGGACATCGATATCCTGATGACGATATGCGGGCCACTATCGATACAGAGGAGTTTCCGGCGGCCTGACCTGCTCAGCGCCGGATGAAATACCATGGCTGAAGACACAGATACGAATGCCCCGATCACCGTTGTCGTTTCACGCCGGGTAAAGCCCGGACAGGAAGCGGAGTTTGAGCGTCTGAGTTCTGAGATGACGGCGTCAGCCTCTGATTTCGACGGGCATATGGGGGCGAACATGTTTCGGCCGAGTACGCCTGCTGACCCGGAATATCGGATCATCTTCAAATTTCGTGATGATCCTGCACTGGATGTATGGCTGAAATCCGACACCCGCGCGCATTATCTGGAACAGATTGAGCCCTTACTGATTGAGCCGGGTAAGGTCGAAACCCTGTCCAGCCTTGTGACATGGTTCACAATTCCGGGGCATACGCCGGTTAAGCCGCCACCACGTTATAAAATGGCTGTTGTTAGCTGGCTGGGGCTTTTCCCTATCGTGCTGGCAATCTTCTGGATATTTGAGCCGTGGCTCATCCATATTCCGCTGATCCCGCGCGTCGCGCTCGTGACGGCGGCCGTGATGGTGATCATGACCTGGGTGGCCATGCCTCGCATCACCAAACTGTTTGCAGGCTGGCTCTATCCAAAATCTGGCCGCGACATGCGCTAGAACCGCGAACAGAGCAGGCGAGAAACATTCAGCTCTACACGTGATCGCGGTTGAATTTTTCGCCATTTGTTATAGGAGGGCCGATTGGAACCGGCTTCTTCGATTTGAATGCTGCGGGATTTTCCAAATACCGGGAGACCCGAATTGTTTGACCACCTTGAAATCGCTGCACCTTTATCCGCTGCGCTAGAGAAAAAAGGGTATGATACCCTTACGCCCGTTCAGGAAGCCGTACTGGATCCTGAGATCGGAGAGCGTGATCTTCTCGTATCTGCGCAGACGGGTTCAGGTAAAACGGTTGCCTTCGGACTGGCGCTCGCATCATCCACTCTGGATGATGAAGGCCTGCTGCCTGTCCTTGGAAACCCGCTGACTCTTATCATCGCGCCAACGCGCGAACTGGCTGTTCAGGTGCGCAAAGAGCTGGAATGGCTGTATGCGCAAGCTGGCGGACAGATTGCATCCTGTATTGGCGGTATGGACATGCGCGATGAACGTCGCGCGCTGAGCCGTGGGGCGCATATTGTGGTCGGCACACCGGGCCGCCTGGTGGATCACATTCGTCGTGGTTCACTGGTTATGGACGAGCTGAAAGCCGTTGTCCTCGATGAAGCCGACGAGATGCTCAATATGGGCTTTCGTGAGGAGCTTGAGGAAATTCTGGAGTCCGCGCCAGAAGATCGCCGCACGCTTTTATTCTCTGCGACGGTCTCCAAACCCATCGCACGCCTCGCTGAAAACTATCAGGATGACGCGCTGCGCCTGAATACGATTTCTCGTAAAGAGCAGCACGGCGATATTGAATACAAGGCTGTGACCGTTGCGCATGAAGACATTGAGCACGCGGTTATCAACCTGCTTCTCTATCATGATGCACCAAATACGCTGGTCTTTTGTGCGCGCCGCGATGGCGTAAACAAACTGGCTGCCCGTCTGACCAATCGCGGTTTCCCGGTTGTGGCCCTGTCCGGCGAATTTAGTCAGAAAGAACGGTCCAACTCACTTCTGGCGATGCGTGACGGTCGTGCGCGTATTTGTGTGGCAACCGATGTTGCTGCGCGCGGTATCGACCTGCCAGGTCTTGATCTTGTGATCCACGCTGACCTGCCAACCAATCAAGAAGCACTCTTGCACCGCTCAGGCCGTACGGGCCGTGCGGGCCGCAAAGGCGCATCTGTTCTGGTGGTTCCCGTGCGTGCGCGCCGCAAAGCAGAGCGTCTTCTGCGCGATGCTGGCGTAAAAGCAGACTGGGGTGCGCCGCCATCCGTTACAGACATTCAGAACGTTCTCGATGAGCGTATTCTTGCTAACACTGTCCTTGAAGGCGGAGTCGACGAAGATGAAAGCAAGCTCGTAGACACGCTGACTGCCCGATTTGAACCCTATCAGCTGGCAGCTGCCTTCGTGCGTCTGGCGCGTGCTGGTCAGTCCCGTCCGGAAGACCTTCAGGAAGTCGATCCGTCGGCGCCGCCGCCAGGCCGGTCTCGTGATGAGGGCCGCGGTGAGCGTTCTCGCCCGGAGCGCGGCTCTGGTCCGCGTCCGCCGGAATTTGAAGACAGCGTCTGGATCTCTCTGGGTGTTGGTCGACGCAAGAATGCCGATCCGAAATGGATTGTGCCAATGCTCTGTAAATCCGGTGGGTTCCAGCGCTCCAATATTGGCGTGATCCAGATTGGCCCAACCCACACATTTGTTGAACTGCGTCCACATGCGGCCCAGCAGCTGATGGAAAACGCAGGCGATGATCAGATCATTGATAAGAGCCTCTATGTGACACGCGTGGACGGGCCAGAGGATTTCGTCGAAGACGATTTTGATGATCGTCCGCGCCGTCCGAAGCGCCGCCCTGAACGTCGCGATCGTGATGGCGGTCGCTCTGACTCACGCCCTCCACGTGGTGAAGGTGGTCGTACAGGCCCTAAAAAGCCGCGCGGCCCAAATGGTGAAAAAAAGCGCTCTCCAAAAAAAGGCAGACCTCAGGGATAATTTCCCTGAGTGGCGATCGCTCTCGAAAAAGTGAATTAAATTAACGTGTTAGCGGTAACGTAAGGCGCCGCTTGCGTGTGGGAGCGGGTCATGATCGCATATGGCCCGTTCGGGCAGAGGCTTTTGCTCGTACTTCGAATACAACGGAATTGATCTGCGACGACGAGCTGAGACGACCTAAGTTCAGTCAGCCTGTATTGTATCAGCAACAGGCGCGTATAGCAGAATCAAGGGGCATTGCGCTCCCGTGTACAGAGAGGACAGCTGCTTCATGACTTCTGAAACCGGTTCCACCATGGTGCTTTCTGACAAGTCCGCACGTCAGATATTTGAAGAGGTGATGGCGAATCCAGCCCGTAAGGCGTTCGGTTTCGGCGAACGGATGGCGATTGTGAACGTCGATCCGCAAAAGGCGTATACCCGTCCTGACCTGTTTCCGAAAACGGCCTATGTGACCGATCCGAAGCAGATGGAATACACGGATCAGATTTCCGCTATGGCGCGCGATAAGGGTTTGCCCGTTGTCTGGACGCATGTTGCCTATATGGACAATGCCGCTGATGCTGGTGTCTGGGGCACGCGTACAGATACGCCGGATAGCCTGCAGAACATCAAATACGGGTCGGACCGTACCGAGTTTGATGATCGCCTGAATGTCGATCCGGCTGTTGATGCAGTGTACACCAAGCGCATGCCGTCTGCCTTCTTTGAGACGCCGCTGCAAAGTTTCCTCGTCTGGCACAAGATCGACACTGTTGTGATCACCGGTGGTTCTACATCGGGCTGTATTCGTGCGACGGCGGTCGACAGCCTGTCTCGCGGCTATCGCACGATTGTTCCGATGGAATGCGTTGCCGATAAGCATGAAAGCTATCACTTCGCGAACCTGACCGACCTTCACCTGAAATATGCTGACGTCGTCTCTGTGAAAAACGTGATCTCCTGGCTCGAAGCCTATGAGGGCTCCAAATGACCCAGTGCGCAGAGCCAAATCTATATGATTACTGGCCTTATGAAGACCGTCCGAAAATCGTCTGGCCAGAAGGCAAAAAGCTAGCGTTTTGGATTGCGCCGAATATCGAGTATTACGAATTTCAGCCGCCGCATAACGATAAGCGCCAGCCATGGCCGCGCGGTAATCCGGATATTACCGGGTTTTCCCAGCGTGATTACGGCAACCGTGTTGGCCATCTGCGCCTGATGGAATTGCTGGACCGCTATAATCTGCGCGGTTCGGTTTCTCTCAATATTGCACTGCTCGATCACCATCCGGAGATCATTGAAGACTGTGTGAAGCGGAACTGGGAGTTCTTCTCTCACGGCATTTACAATACGCGCTATTCTTACGGTATGGATGAAGCGCAGGAACGCGCGGTTCTGAAAGACTGTATTGAGAGCGTTGAAAAGGCGACGGGCCAGCGCATTCGCGGTTATCTTGCACCTGCACTGACGCACACCGAGAACACGATCGACCTGATCGCGGATAATGATTTCTGGTATTCCTGTGACCTGTTCCAGGATGATCAGCCGCAGCCGCTGAAAACCAAAACCGGTAACCTTGTGTCTTTGCCGTATTCACTCGAAGTGAATGACGTCATCACCTATGGCTCACTCTCTCAGTCGCCATCGCGTTATGCTGACGTTCTGAAGCGCCATTTCGACCAGCTTCTGCTGGAAGGCGAAAAGAGCGGTACGGTGATGTGTATTCCGCTGCACGCCTATCTTGTGTCTCAGCCGCACCGCATTCGCCCATTTGAAGAGGCGCTCAAACACATTACGGCACATTCCGATGATGTGTGGTTTGCGACCGGCGCCGAGATTGCGGGTTATTTCCGCGAGAATTACTGGGATCAGGCCATCGCCGACATTGACCGACGCGGTCTGTCCACTGGCGGTACTGGTTTTACTGGATAGAGCAATGACACCCGAATATCTGACATATGAAAAGCGCGCTTATGGTAATGACCATGACCGCTATGACTGGTCCTACAGCAAGCTGCGTGCGCCAGTGCGTCCTGAAGGTGTCGCTGACGTTACGGCGTTTATCGTCGTGCCGCTGGAATTCTTCCCACTGAACCCGTCGGGCAAGCCGTTCAAACATCCGGGCGCTATGGTCACGCCTTATCCTGACCTGCGTCACTTCTCGACACGGGATTACGGCAATCGCGTCGGCATTTACCGCATTCTTGAAGCGCTGGAAGCTGAAGGCCTGAAAGCCGTTATTCCAATGAATGGTGAGGTCCTGAGCCGTTGTGCGCCATTGGTTGAGCGCATTAAGGCGGGCGGCCATGAAATTGCGGCGCACGGCGTTTCTACAGATCACATTCATTATGATGGCCTCTCTAAAGAAGAAGAGAGTGCTTACATTGAGAAAACTCTGGAGCTGTTCGGCGCTGTGGGCATTACCCCAACGACCTGGATGAGCCCGGCGCGTAATGAATCCTATAATACGCCAGACCTTCTGACCCGAGCAGGCTTCAAAGTCTGTCTGGACTGGGAGATGGATCAGGTGCCAGTCGCTATGAAAACCGAAACTGGCCCGCTGACATGCCTGCCTAATCATGGCGAGCTGAATGACTTCAATCTGATGCATACAAAACGTCAGTCTGAAGATGAGTGGCGTGAGCAGATTCTGGAAAGTGCCGCGTTTCTTGCGTCTGAAGCAAAGACGACTGGCGCGCGAGTATTCGGTTTTACCTTGACGCCTTATATTTCAGGTTTACCGTTCCGAGTTCGCGCATTGCGCGAGATTTTGGCTGGTCTCAAGGAAAAGGGTGGGGTTGAAGTCAAAACCGCATCACAGATTGCGTCTGCGTGGGGCGACACTATCTGATAATTCTGAAGGGGGGCAGGCGTTGAGTTTAAAAGTATCTGAATTCAGAGAAGGTGTAGGAGCTGGTCCCCAGCTCCATGCGAAGGAACTGGATTCTGAAGGCGCCGTTCCGCTTTACAGACAGATTTATACCCTGCTGAAAACCCGCATTGAGGAAGGCACATTTGCCTTCAACTCAAAGCTTCCGGCCGAAGAAACGCTGGCTGTAGAGCTGGGTGTTTCCCGCATCACGGTGAAGCGCGCGATGAATGAACTTGCTGCGGCAGGTTTTGTGACCCGGTTCCGCGGCCGTGGAACGATCGTGTCTTACAGCTCACGTACGCCGCCCGTTCTGGGCAATTATACGACTCCGATGGAGCATTTGCGCCGTCTTGGGTTTGAGACACAGATTGAGCTCCTCCATCTGGAGGTCGTGCCGGCGACAGAAGAAATCGCGACTGAGCTGTTCATTCAGCCAGGTACGGACATTCTGATGACCGAACGTCTTCGCCATCTGGAAGACGCGCCATTCTCTCACATTCTGAACTATACGCCGCTGGATGTCGCCGAACGCATTAATGAGGCAGACATTTCCTGGCGCCCGTTTACCGAATTGCTGGCTGAGGCTGGCCATGCCGTTGTCTGCGCCGAACAAACTATTCAGGCGCGCGCTGTTCGCGGCGAGGCTGCGCGTGCGCTCATGCTGGCAGATGGCGCACCGGTTCTTACGATCCGCCGTATTCTGCGAGACGCATCTGCGAAGGCGGTGCAGTTCACCATGACGAATTATCGTGCCGACAGATACCAATACCATATGGTGATTGAGGATCTGGGGCGGAAAACCCCGTCGGAATAGATTTAGACAGTCATCTTCGTATTCAATTTTGAGTCACAAAACTCGCCTTTTTCGGGCGAGTTTTGCGTTTTTGTGCCCGAGTCTTGACCGGTGTGCCCCGAATATTCGCCTGACAATTAGTCAATGTACCCCTCATTCAGGGGGTTTGCGAACTTTTCTTGACGATAAGCGCTTTGAGGCCCTTAATTGGTATATCAATATACCTTAGGAGGGTGCGATGAGTGATACGGGCAAAGAAACTCAAGACGTGACAACGACGGAAGAACAGCCAAAGGGCATTCCAATCCGGTCAATCAGTCGTGCGCTAAACATCCTCCAGATTATCAATCATGCGGGGTCGATCTGCCTGATGGATATCGCCAAGCAGTCGGGTCTACCTTATCCAAGTGCTTGTCGCATCGTACAGACGCTGGTGCATGAAGGCATGATCGAACGCGAAGCTTGCCGGAAATATTACCGTCCAGCGCCTGCGGTTCAGTCACTGTCTTATGGCTATCAGGATGATGATGAGCTGGTTCGTGTGGCGCGCCCATTCATCGAGGCGCTCACCCGTGAAGTTGGCTGGCCGGTATCCATCGTGACCCGGATTGGTGACCAGATGATCCTGCGTGACTCTACCCACGCAATGACCTCGCTCACCTTCGCCCGCTATTATCCGGGATATAGCCTGCCAATCGCGTATTGCGCAGACGGCAAAGCCTTCCTCGCTGCCCTGCCTGAAGACGAACTTGAGATCATCCGCGAGAATCTTGGTCCTCGCATTCCGGTTCCTGGCGATCCAAACTGTGTTCTGGACCCGCTGGATGACCTTGAAGAGGTCCGCAAGCGCGGCTTCGCGATTGTCGAACGCGTGCCGCACACAGTAACGCCGGGCAAAACTTCATGTATCTCTGTTCCGCTCTATCGTAGCGGCCGTGTTGCGGGTGTTGTGACGATTGCTTTCTTTGCATCCACACTGAACCAGAGCAAAGCACAGGAATCTCTCCTGCCGCCGCTCAAAGAAACGCAGCGTCTGATTAATCAGGCTCTGTCAGGTGGTGCAGTGGAAACCATTGAAACAGAAAAGCCAAAGCTCAGCGTCGTCGCTTAAGCTCTTCTGAAATCAGATTATTCCTGTGGAGCGCGTCCGGTTGTGACGCGCTCTATTAGTAAGACCAGAAATGATCCCGCCCATGGTGCAATCGTAGACCAGATGCTTCCCGGTCCGCTCGCCAGACCAAAGGTGAGGCTGAGGCTCAGGAAAAAGCCTGTCAGCATAGCGGCAAACAGGAACCAGCCTTTCGGCATCCAGCCAATTGTACGTACGACGACAATTGGCCCGAAGGTTGCGCCCAGCGCGACCCATGCAAACAGCACGCGTTCAAAAATCGAAGACGGCATGAGCAGTGTGACGCCAATAGCAGCCAGACACACAGCGCCAATCGCAAGGCGTGAGATCAGCAAGTTGTGCTTTGGGGCAAGACGCGCAAGGCCAAGGTCGTGGCTCAGCGCCGCACCGGTGACCAGAAGCTGGCTGTCTACCGTCGACATAATGGCGGACAGCGTCGCAGCAGCGATAATGCCTGCGAATACGCCCGGCAGAAGACGTTCAGCTGAACCGAAGAAGACACCTTCATTGACGCCGCTATCTCCAAACAGAATGCGCGCAGCAAGCCCCAGAACACCCATGCCGATATAGACAACAGCGCCCCAGCTGCAGGCGATCAGACCGCCTTGGATACGGGAGGACTTGTCTTTTGAGGCCATAATCCACGACACAAGATGCGGCTGACCCAGTGCGCCAAATCCTGTGGCGGTGAGACCAATGACAAAACCCATCGCCGCCATGCCGGTGCGCCCGCCAAAGACCTGTGAGTAGGTTTCAGGCTGTTCTGCCAGCATGTCCGAAATGGCTGGAATGCCGCCAATATGGAAGAAGGCGATCAGCGGCAGGATTATTGCGACGATCCCGATCAGCGCGCCTTGAATAGTGTCGACGATAGATACAGCAACGAAGCCGCCTAGGAAGGTATAGATCAGGATCAGGACTGCGCCGATGATAACACCCAGGGCAATGCCGCTGCCGAATAGATCGTCGAACGCCTGACCTGCGCCCTGAAGCTGGGCCGCAATATACCAGGAGAAGCTGAAGGCAATCATCAGAGAGGCGGCCACACGGACCCAGCGGCCAGCTTTGCCTGTTGTGCCCTGCGTGATGAAGTCTGTGAGGGTCAGGTGGTCGTGGGTCTTTGTGTCATCCTGCAGGACGGGGCCAGACCAGAACCAGACCACGGCATAACCCGCCAGAATGCCCGGAACCATCCACATGGCAGACGGGCCAACCGAATACACAAATCCTGAAAAGCCGAGCAAAACCCAGGCTGATGAGGTGGACGCTGCATAAGCAAGGCCAGCAACGACCGAGCCGAGATTTCTGTCCGCCAGAATGAAGGAATCTTCTGACTTCGCACTGCGAGAGGCCCACAGCCCGACGCCGATCAAACCGGCTGAGTAAAGGACCAGAGTGATCAGCGCGTCGAGATTATCCATTATGGGGCTCCGGAAATCGGGGATTTTTTAACTTAGGATGCAGTCAGGCCGGCTGGTTCTTGCGTGAAGCCGAGTGGAAGTCCAGCGTCAGGCGTGAATCCATAAAGGTCTTCATCCGGAAGCGAATTGGAGAGGAGAGGTCGGCAAGCCATTAGCTTTTCGAGGTTTACACCTGTGCTAATGCCCATGGATTCAAACATGAAGACGAGATCTTCAGTGACGATGTTGCCGCTCGCGCCCGGAGAGGTCGGGCAGCCGCCAAGGCCAGCCTGAGACGCGTCAAATGTGGTGATGCCTTCTTCGAAGGCCGCTAATGCGTTTGCAAGGCCAAGACCGCGCGTATTGTGCAGATGAACACCGGTGACGTATTCAGCGCCGACTTCTGCGCGGACTGCGCGGATCAACTTCTTGATGGAGGCCGGGTCAGCATAGCCAGTTGTGTCGGAAAGGCCGACTTCATCACAGCCAGCACCCATTAGGCGCGTCGCAAGTTTCAGAATTTGAGCTTCAGGGATAGCACCCTCAATCGTGCAGCCAAATGCAGTAGAAAGTGAGCCTTCAAGGTGAGGGCGCTGGCCTTCTGGCTGGCTGGCAATCAGGTCTGAAATGGCTTTCGCCTCGTCGATAACCTGATCATGCGTGCGCCGAATATTGCGGATAGAGTGTGTTTCGCTGACAGAAAGCGGAATGGTCAGCTTGTCAGCGCCAGCGTCGATCGCAAGCTGCGCACCTTTAAGGTTTGGCACGAGAACGGCGACTTCGAGACCTGGAAGGGTTTTGGCGAAACGTGTGATCTCGCCCGTGTCAGCCATTTGCGGCAGGAGTTTCGGAGAAACAAAGCTCCCGACTTCAATTTCCTTGAGGCCCGCTTCGTGAAGAGCTGCAATCCAGCGCTTCTTCTCTTCGGTAGGCATGATGGCTTTGCAGTTCTGCAGGCCGTCGCGCGGCCCAACTTCGCTGATGAGTACTTCGGTCAATGGAGATCTCCGCCTCGCCTTTATATGGCTGCTTTGAGTGAAGGTTCAGCCCGTTGGGCAAATGAGCCTACACCCTATAGAGCGGAGATGTTGATGGCGCGGTCCGATTTTTAAGTGACCGTAGAGCGAAAACGACTGCGCTAGTCGGCATTGAGAGCTGATATCACCGCATTTGGAAGGGCTGAATCATCCCACTCCAACTGCGTGTCGCCAAGGCGGACGATCACAAGGTCTTCTGACTTGCTGATGATGACACGCTGGCCGCCAAATCCGTCAAAGAAGATAATATCATCAACGAGGTATGGTTCTGATGAAAGGGCAGCAAAGCCTGCGCCTTCATCATTGTAATAGCGTTCTTCCTGGAAGGTCGCACCGCGCCAGATCTGCCAGCCATAGTTCGGGTTCAGTTCTGATGGTGCGGTCATCTGGTCGATGAGGTCTGCGGAGATAATCTCCTCACCAGCATACATGCCATCATCTTTAATCAGCAGGCCAAGGCGCAGCCAATCCAGTGGTCGCGCTAGGAATGACGCATAGCCGCGCGGCATGCCGCCTGCGCCAAAGGTGTAAACATACCCGTCTTCAGCGCCGATTGGCTGCCAGATTTTCGCAGACAGATAGTCGGTATAGTTCTCGCCCGTAGCGCGCTCAACGACCATCATGAGGAGTTGGCTGAACGTATTCTGATAGTGAAAGTGTGGGCCCATGCCCTCTTCAGGCTGAAGGCCCAGAAGAGTGCCTTCAACATCTTCTAATGTGCCCGCCATGAAGCGTGCGCCCGGTGAAGTTTCGCCGCCCTCATAGGAAAGTGCCGCAAGACCGGCAGACATGGTCAGAAGCTGGCCGACGGTGATCTCACCACGCGGGTCATTTTCCCATTCCGTCAAAAAGTCTGATACCGGCTGTTCCGGACCTTCAATGAAGCCGTCCTGCATGGCGCGTGCGGTGACGAGGCCCAGTACAGACTTGTGCATGCTGGCTGGTTCTGACCGGATGCTGGCATCATATGGCTCGAAATATTTCTCCAGAACCAGTGCGCCATCCTTCCAGATGAGGAGGGCATAGCTGTCTGTCTCCGCCGCGTAAGTGATCGCATCTGCAAAAACGGCTTCTGGATCATCTATGGAGGAAGTGGCCGTTTCTGGAAGCGCCGCCGGCGCACCGAAAACAGGGGCCAGCGTCCCATAAGTGTCCATCGCCATGGCGTTTGTAAAAGGAACAGTTGCCTCAGTCGGGGCGCTCGCTTCGGGCGTTGGCGTGGTTTCCCGCTCAGGCGTCTGTGCCGGGCTGCAGGCTGCAAGCAGAATGAGGGCGCTCGCTGAAAGTAGATAAGAAGATTTCATCGGGCGTTCCATTCTGCTTTTAAGGCTTAGTCTTCGATGAGTGCGGCTGCGGCGCGACCTGCCAGTTTGCCGAACGTCGTCGCGGTCAAAAGACCATTACCGGCCATGTATCCATCAGCGCCATTGCCTGAGATGCCTCGGGCCGCGCCGCCAGCGGCAAAGAGGTTTGGTAGTGCTGTGCCATCATCGGCAAGCACACGCGCATCGCCATCAACGGCGAGGCCGCCTTGCGTATGGAAAAGCGCGCCAACAACTTTGGCCGAATAGAACGGTGCTGTCAGTGGTGCCTTGCCAGTGAAGTCGCGGCCCCATTCGTCCTGGGCCTCACCCGCATTCAGTTTCAGTACTTCAGCGAGTGTGGCTTCTACCTCGTCGGCTGGAAGATTGGATTGTTCGGCCAGTGTACGGATGTCAGGTGCGGACTGAACAGCGCCAGCCTTAAGAGCTTCCTGATAATCGTCAAAGTCCAGCATCAGCGTATGAAGGCGCTCATCATAGATGGACCATGCCGCCTGACCGGGCTGTGCGTTCACCTTGGCGGCTTGTTCGGAATAGCCGGAGGCTTCGTTGGAGAATCGTTTGCCTTCGCGGTTTACCTGAAACCCGCCTTCCATGATCAGCGGCCAGAGTATTGGAATGCCGTGACCAGCCGCAAGGCCGCCATGGCCCTGATATGAGGTCATGTCAGAAAGTTTTGCGCCGAGTTGCTGGCCCCAGCGTACGGCGTCGCCCTTATTGCCCGGATGGCCATGATAAGTCGCTGCGGCCATTTCTGGAATCCATTCGGCGACCATGTCCGCATTGCCGCCAAAGCCGGAGCAGGCGAGAATAACGGCGTCACATGTCGCAGTTTCCACTTCGCCGCCCGGACGGGTGAATTCAACTGCGGTGACCCTGCCCGCTTCGGAGTGAAGCTCCGTTACGGTTGCATCTGTCAGAATGATAATGCCTTTGGCATCACAGGCTTCCTGAAGTGAGGCCATCAGCTCACCGCCTGTGCGGTGCGGCGTGCCATACATGCGCATGGCGGTGTGGCCCGGATAAAGGAAGCCGCCAATCAGGCCGAGTGGCACATTGTGCTGGTCGCGCAGCCAGGAAATTGTTTCGCCAGACTCCTGTCCAAGGCGCAAAGCAATGTCCGGGTCGGTATGGCCTTTGGTTTTTGCGACAACATCGACTGCGAAACGCTCAGGGCTGTCATCAATGCCCTGTTCTGCCTGTTCTGGTGTGCCAGCCGCCGGGATAAGACCCGTCGACATAGCCGTTGACCCCATTGGTACAGAATCGCGTTCCAGTACCAGAACTTCCGCACCTGCATCTGCTGCTGCCAATGCTGCGCAGAGACCGGCGCCACCAGCACCGACAACGATTACAGGAAAATGGAAGGCTTCACTCATTTCAGTCTGCTTTCAGATTATAAATCCACGGACGTGCCGTGCGGTCTGTTTCACGGAAGGCTGCAATTTCTGCAGCGCGTTTTAAAGTCAGATCAATCGGGTCGAGCCCTTCCAGAAGCATGTCCCGGGCTTCGGTTTCTAGACCGAATGCCCATTGGCCACCACCGTCGCAGGAGATGAGCAGGGCTTCAAGGTCAACCGTCAATTCGCCTTCGCAAGCGGCCAGTGGCTCAGGGTCTGCTTTGATTGGAAGGATGCCATTGCGAATGCAATTGCCACGAAAGATCGGGTTGAAACTGCGCGCGATGACGACACGAATGCCATATTCTGCGAGGGCCCATGCGGCGTGCTCGCGCGATGAGCCACAGCCCATATTGTCGCCGGTCAGCAGGATTTCAGCGCCTGTATACGTCGGACCATTGAGTACGAAATCCGGGTTCGGATCGCGTCCGCCGACTTCGGTATACCGCCAGCCTGCAAACAGACCATCAGACAGGCCTGTCTTGGAAACGGACTTCATCTCGCGGGATGGGATGATGAGGTCGGTGTCGATATTGTTGACGATGAGCGGGATGGCGCGCGACGTGACCTGACGGATCGGTTTCATTGAACGCTTTCCTTTGCGAGCAGGCGTGCATCAGCGATATGGCCGAAAATGGCAGACGCTGCGACAGTTTCTGGAGATGCCAGATGGGAGCGTGTTTTCGGCCCCTGTCGGCTTTCAAAGTTCCGGTTCGTAGAGGTGACAACGCGTTCTTCCGCACCGAAGCTTTCACCACCGGCAAAGAAGCACATGGAGCAACCGGATTCGCGCCATTCAAAACCGGCTTCGAGGAAGATTTTGTCGAGGCCTTCTTCTTCTGCGCGCTTCTTCACGGCTGTAGAACCGGGTACACAAATCGCTTTCACATGCGGGGCAACTTTACGCCCCTTCAGCAGGGCTGCCGCGCGGCGAAGGTCAGACATACGGCTATTCGTGCAAGAGCCGATGAAGGCTGCATCAATCGGCACTGCAGAAAGCGGCAGGCCTGCTTCAAGCGCCATATAGCTGAGCGCACGGTCATAGATTTCGCGAGAATCGCGCGAGCTGACATCCTCAAACTGAGGCACAGGGCCGTCGATTGGCGCTGCCTGTTGCGGGCTGACGCCCCAGCTCACCATTGGCGGCACGTCTTCGCCTGCAATCGTAATGTCGCGGTCAAAGACAGCGTCATCATCGCTGAAAATCTCTTTCCACTGGCTCACTGCGAGATCCCACTCAGCCCCTTTCGGCGCATAGTCGCGGCCTTTAAGATAGCTGAACACCTTCTCATCGGGAGCGATGAACGCTGTGAATGCGCCAAGCTCTGTCGCCATGTTGCACAGCGTGAGACGCGCTTCGACTTCGAGGTCTGAAACAGCTTCGCCTGCATATTCCAGGAGGTGACCAACGGCCCCGGCAGAACCGACCTCAGAAATGATGTAAAGCGCGAGGTCTTTCGCGGTGACGCCCGGAGAAAGTTTTCCAGTGATGGTTACGCGCATGGTTTTTGGCTTGTTCACACGCAAGGTAGAGGTCGCCAGAACATGCTCTGCCTCAGAGGAGCCAATCCCCCAGGCAAGGCCGCCGAGTGCGCCCTGAGAGCAAGTATGGCTGTCCGGGCAAACCAGCGTGGCGCCGGGAAGAATGATGCCAAGCTCAGGTGAAATGACATGGACAATCCCTTGACGGGGGTCATGCAGGTCAAACAGGGTGATTCCGGCCGCCTCAGATGCTTCGCGGGTGGCTAGAATAAAGTCCCGACCAGTCGGCATAATCGTGTAATCGCTTCGGTTTGGAAGCGTATCGACAATATGGTCCATGGTCGCGAAGACCTGTGCCGGATCATTCACCTGGCGCCCTGAATCTGCGAGACTTTTTAGCGCCACACCGCCCGTACGTTCGTGAAGCAGAACGCGGTCCACCAGAATAAGATCAGTGCCATCGCCGAGTTCTGCAACCCGGTGTGCATTCCAGATTTTTTCGAATGCGGTCTGTCCCATCTGTAAATTTTTCCTGCGCTCATCCGAGAGGTCTTTTCGGGAGACAAGATCAGCATGAGCAGGCCGCATATCGCACTGCTTTTCCGGGAGGTGTTCGAGAGGCGAACACGCAGACCATACGGTGTCAGATTAAATTCTCGTCAGCCGAACAGGCAAAATTCCCGGCAGGAAAAACCAGTCAAAAAAGACGAATTTTGGAGGGAAAGCATACTTACAAGAATCACGGAGAGTTTTCAGGGTGCATAAGAACGGGCCGTTGACTGGGCTAAAAGTCGTTGAGTTTTGCCATATGGTAATGGGCCCTACGGTCGGTCTGGTTCTGGCTGATCTTGGTGCTGAAGTCATCAAGGTCGAGCCAATCGGGGGTGATAAAACGCGCCGCCTAAAAGGTTCCGGTGCAGGCTATTTCGCCATGTACAACCGAAACAAAAAAAGCATTTGTCTCGACCTGAAATCTGATGACGGCGCTGCGATCGCTAAAGACCTGATCGCTGGTGCTGATGTGTTCGTGGAAAACTTTCGTGCGGGTTCTCTGGACAAGCTGGGCTTTGGGTATGAGGCGCTGAGTGCGCTGAACCCTCGTCTTATTTATTGCTCTGAAAAAGGATTCCTGTCCGGGCCTTATGAGAACCGTACTGCGCTCGACGAAGTCGCGCAGATGATGGGTGGTCTGGCATACATGACGGGCCCTCCGGGGCGTCCGCTGCGCGCCGGTGCGTCTGTTATTGATGTGACAGGTGGCATGTTCGGTGCGATTGCTGTTCTTGCCGCGCTGCGCGAGCGTGAGTTCACGGGCAAGGGCCAGCGTGTTCAGGCATCTCTGTTTGAAACCACAGCCTTTCTTGTCGGTCAGCACATGGCGCAATTTGGTGTTACGGGTACGCCTGCGGCACCAATGCCAGCGCGTATTTCCGCCTGGGCCGTTTATGACGTGTTCAGCGTCAAGAATGACGAGAAAGTCTTTGTCGGCGTGGTATCCGATGGCCAGTGGGTCAAATTCTGTAAGGCGTTCGGTCTTGATGACTGGGCCGCTGACGAAGTGCTTGCAGCAAACAATGAGCGCGTTGCGCGCCGCGAAGAAATTATCCCACGCCTGCAGGCCTTGTTTGCCGAATATGATCAGGCCGAGCTGATGGAGAAACTGGAAACAGTGGGTCTGCCATTTGCGCCGATTTCAAAACCTGAAGATCTGTTCGACGATCCGCACCTGAACGCAGAAGGTGGCCTGCTCGACATGGAGCTACCGGATGGAGCCGAAATCAAGCTACCGGCATTGCCAGTAGAGGTTGGCGGCGTTCGTCCCGGTCTGCGTATGAGCCCGCCGAAAGTTGGCGAGCACACCCAAGATATTCTGTGTGGTCTGGGTATGTCTGAAGACCGCATAAGTGCGCTGAAAGCTACTTCTGTTATTGGCACGCTGGATTGATGATCGCCTGATGAGAGGCCTTGAAAGGCTTTTTGTCGGCGGGCGCTGAATTGGGTAATTTCTCATTATGGCTGTTACAGGCCACGCTGGATCCTCTCTCCCCGCCGAGGATGCAGGTCCCAGACAAAGCAGGTCGTGCCTGACCGAAGTCCCCCATGTATTAGGCATGTGCGATCTGCTTTTTTGACATGAAGACAAACCCCCGAAAACAAAACCGGACTGCTGTATGGCAGTCCGGTTTTTTCGTTGTGTTGTCCTGAAGTCTGGAGCTGGTACGGCGAGCTCCTCGCCGCAGCGTCAGTTGGCCTGCACTGCAGGGGTCATGCGCGCCCAGAAGAATACGCCGATAAAGCAGACGAGAAGAATTACCGCCGCCACCATGAACGGGGCAGGCGGGCCGCCCATATCGTAGATGATGCCGGCCATTGCGGGCCCGACAACCCGGCCAAGGCTTGCAGACGACTGAACCAGTCCCAAGGCCACACCTTGAGCATTTGAGGGGGCTGCAAGCGAGGTCAGTCCGGACATGGCCGGACCGTTGGTGGAGAAACCGACGGCGATTGTGCACATGGCAATGAAAGCCATCACCGGTTCGGTAGACAGTGCGAGCAGCGCCATTCCAAGGAATAGAAAGAAGAGCGACAGATTCAGCATGCCGCGCTCACCCATCTTACGGGAGAGGATACCGGCCATACCAGCTTGTCCGATAACGCCAATTCCGCCCATGGCTGCAAAGAACAACCCGATCCCCAGCGGAGACAGGCTGAGCACATCATCTGCGAAGATCGCAAAAGTCGCTTCCATTTTTGCCATGGCGATCGATGAGACAAGCGAAAGAATGAGCATGACGCCAATGACCGGATCTTTGATCACGCTGGATCGGCTCATTTGTTTTGGCGCTTCGCCTGTTTCGTCCGGCTCTTCTTCTTTGCGGGTTTCAGGAAGGAAGAAGAATGTAATCAGGCCGCCAACAAAGAACATTGCTGCGCCAGCGTAACATACGCGTGCGAATGCTTCCGGGCCTGGATCACTACCTGCGACGAAGCCGCCAATCGCGGGGCCGAGGATAAATCCAAGCGAGAAGCCTGCGCCGACGGCGCCCATAATCTTGGTTCGGTTTTCGGCCGTTGAAATGTCTGCGGCGACAGCAAAGGCAATGGAGAAACTGCCCGCTGCCAGTCCGGCAACAAAGCGCGCAAAAATAAGGGTCCACGGCGTTACGGCAAAGGCATTCAGGGCGACAATTACCGCGCCGACCATGAGGCTGCCAACGAGCAGATTGCGGCGCCCATATTTGTCAGAGGCTCTGCCCCATAACGGGCTCGCGATAAGCTGTCCAAGCGAAAAGGATGCAACGCAGAACGCAATTTCGGTTGCATTTGCGTCGATGGCTTTCCCGTAGACAGCCAGAATAGGAAACATGAAGCCAAAGCCTGAAATCGTAACGAAGTTCACGAAAATAATGGCTATGAGCGCGCGAATATTCGAATTCATGAAAACCTGCCGTCCCGAGGGGAAATCAAACTCTAAGTATAAAAAAGCCGCCAATTTCTGGAATGAAACTGGCGGCTCGTGTCATTGTTTTATCTGATTACTCGTCAGACGAAATTCCGGCGAGTGAGTTGAACACACGTTTCATGATCGCGCGGCTGCGATCATCCAATTTTGCCTGGAGATCTTCGTCTGGCTGATGAAGGTCGACTTCTTCAGCCAGGTCGATTCCGTGCTTGGCCAGAACGGCCTCCGTTACGAGTTGGCGGTCCGCCAGAACCCACAGCTCCTGAGTGAGTGTCACAACTGCCTGAGCCAGACTGTCTACGTCTGACTCCAGCAGCATGTTGCGGTCTGGCTTGTTATATGACTTTGGGTCCGCGTTCATGCCGGTTTGCGTCCTTGAACTACGTGTGGGTAATTGAATGGTGGATAGCTCTGAGCTGTGACGTCTACGAAGCCAGCTTCGCGAGCGATTTCAGCCAGATCGAGGCTTGCGGACTCACGCCAATGTGGTTCGCCGCCATACTTAGCGCCGGCATCTGCGCGCCAGACAGCAAGCTTATCCAGATCAGAGTAACGTGTAACGTCGCTCATGATCATATCTCCGCCCGGCTTGAGCAGGCGGAAGGCTTCTTTGAAGAGTTGCTTGATCGTGTGCGCTGGAATTTCGTGCAGCAGGATGTAAGAGCCAGCAAGGTCAAAGGATTCAGCTTCGAAACCTGTGTCTTCGGCAGGGCGCTGGTAGAGCTTCCAGCTCCAGCCATTGGCATTGCCGAGACGCTGAGCCTGTTGGATTGTTTTCAGTGACAGATCCACGCCCGTGATTTCTGCATCAGGATAAGTTTCCTGCAGTGCGCGCGTGAAGTGACCTGTAGAGCAGCCAAGATCAATAATCTTGTCGTAATGGTCTTTTGGTGCGAGGCCCGCAACCATGAGGCGCTGGCTCCAAATGCCACCCGGGAAGCTCTTCGCAACCAGACGTGTATGAACGATATCAGCGTGGATATATCCCTGATATTCGTGCTCTTCCCAGCCGCCAGCGGTGCGGTGAAAGTCTACGCCATCCCAGTAAGCCGGAGCTTCCATGTCAGGGCTGGCTTCAACGGTGGAACCACCTTCTTCGAATTTTTTAAGGACCGGCTCGATTTCATCGCGGACTTCTTCGAACGCGTGCTTGGCGGTGAGGCCGTGATGGGTGGCCATCCATTCGCCAACAGCTTGCGAAGCGCGGTAAGCGGTGCTGGCACCAAGGCTTTGCTGCATACGAGCGTCGCGTTGATCCAAATCGTCTGGCAGGGCGTCCGGGTCAGGAACAATCCGTTTGATTTCTTCCTCAACGGAGTTCCGCATATCGCTCATGCCGAACCCCATATTGGCGAGAAAATCTACAGAAGCGCGGCCGCGCTGCCGTAGACGGGCATGCAGTTCTTCACTCATTTATTCAGATCCTCTTCTTTCAGTTTATATCCAGACAGCAGGAACACTGCGAGCAGGCCCATGACAGCAGGAATATAGCAGATGCCAAGCAGAAGCGCCTGACGGATTTCAGGAGTTTGCATCTCTTCGGGCGGCAGGTTCTGGTCGAACCCTGCTAATCCGAGCGCAAGACCAACGATCAGCGGGCCAAATGCGAAGGTGAATTTTTCTGTGAAGCTGTAAAACGCGGTGTAGACACCTTCGCGGCGGACGCCGGTCTTTTTAGCGTCATGGTTGATGATATCAGTGAGCATGGACATCGCCATAATGATGTTGCCGCTGGCAGAGAATGACACCAGGCCCATGCGCAGAAGGTAAGCCCAATCTGGCTCATTCGGGTCAGCGATGACCCATGTGCCAACGATGATCACATAGTTCAGCGCAGCGAGAATATAGGTGTTGCTTTTGCCGATGCGCTTGGAAATCCAAACAACAATTGGTGCGAACACAAGAGACATCGGGCCAACGACAAGACCTGTGAGAGCCATCAGATTCAAATCTTTCTGAAGCACGTTCAGAAGGAAGAACATGCCTGCTGCAGAAGAAGAGGCGATGCCAATCAGCTGCGCGGCTTTCACGCCAAGCAGACGAATGAAGTGGCGGTTTGAGAACACATGACCCAGTTCGTTGAGCATTTGTGGCGTATGTTCACCAGCTTCGGTGAAGCGCGCGTTTTTGGTTGTTCTCCAAGCGTTCATCATGCTGAGGAAAATGATGATCGCGCCACCCACACCAATGACGGCATAAGATGACCATTCAAGGCGCCCCATCTGCTGCAAAATCCATGGTGTAAGCGCTCCAGCCACGAGGTTGGCAGTCGAAATGAACATCATCCGGTAGCTGTGGATGGAAGACCGCTCATGGTAGTCTTCCGTCATTTCAGACGGCATGGACATATAAGGGACGTTGAAGATGGTATAGCCCAGCGTGTAGATGAGCATGGCCACGAACACATAGCCTGCGCGCGCCAATTCCGCTTCGAAAAGTGGTGTGGTGAAAATCATTACGAAGGAACCGGCAGAAAGCACGGCACCCCAAAGAAGGAATGGGCGCCGGCGGCTTTTGCCAAGGCGCAGAGAGTCGCTCCATCGACCCACAATAGGGTCGGAAAGTACGTCGAAAATTTTTGTGACAAAAATTAAAGCGCCTGCAAGCATCGGGTTAATGTGAAGGACGCTGATCATATAAAATAGCGCCAGACCACCAATCGAATTCATCAGGATTGCGACGCCAAGTGCGCCACTCGCCCAGCCGATTTTAATGTTTCGGGTGATGTCAGAAACCGGGCCGCCGCTTGTCAGCGGTGCTGAAGTGTCATCAGGAATGGAAGTCATTTTGTCAGCACTCTCGCAATTGGATTGTTGGTCTGTTCCCAATCAGAGCCCGAGGGAGGCTCACCATTTGAGATCGCGCCTAGAAATGCAGAAATCTGCGTGTTCAGAGTATCAATGGCGGGCTGTGCGGCGGCGCCTTCAGGCGTGATCCGACCAAAAGCGCCATTGAAGTAATGGTTCATGTTTTCAAAGACGAGCGCGTAGGCGTTATCCGTCTCATTGGCGTAGAAGCTGTCGAGATGGATGTCCCACTCATCGATAAAGCCAGGGAGAACATCAGTTGTGCCGGTCACGACCAGCAACGGTTTGTCGACGAGTGCATAACCGGCATTGTCAATTCGACCGGGAAGCTCGCCTGGAGGAGAAATTGCGACAATTGCTGACGGTTCGACGCCCGCGTCTGAAAAGTCTAAAGCCCCTTCGCTTGCGACAGCGCCACCGGCGATGAGCGCAATCATTCCGCCATAGGAATGACCCGCAGCAAACTGATTTTCAGAGAAGCTAAGGCCTTCGAAATCGAGACCCGGTTCGGCAAAATACTCTGAGGCGGCTATATAGTCTTCAAGACGTGTGCCTGTGACGTCATCATTGGCATAGCGCTCACGTTCCGGGTGTTCTTCTGAATCGATGTGCTGAGAGGAGGCAACAACATATCCACGCGCGGCCCAGTCTTCCAGCAACACATCATAACGGTCATAGGTCGCCAGATTGCCGTGAGAAAAGATGATCAGTTCACAGGGTGAACAGTCCTCAGTAGGCATAAAGACCCGTGTAGGAATCTCCCGGCCGTCGGGAGCTGACAGTGTGATGTCGGTGTAAGTCTGGGGGGTGGTCAAAGTTGAGGTTTCCGTAGGGGAAACCGAGGTGCATCCTGATGCGAGAACAGCCATTGCCGAGCAGGATAGGATCAGCGTAAGAGGTCGCGTCCGCATTTCACTCACTTTCGACTTATGAGGCGCGACTTACGCACCTTATATTCTAGGTTCAGCTTCGCACTTACACTTGTTTTTCGAATGAAGTTTTCCGGACTATTCGCCTGACGAATTCAGTTGTGAGGCTGAGCGAATACCTTGTCTGATTGATTTACGCTCTGCCTATCGATTGGAAACCAAACGAGGTTCGAATGCTGAAAAAACTCCTTTCTGCGACCTGTCTGATGACGGCAGCGTGTGCCAGTACCCCAGCGCCAGATGTTGAAATGACATCCGAAGAGGCAGAGGCTCTTTATCTGCAGCGTTTCGAATCTCTGCGGGATCGGACGGGCGCATCCGGGCTTCCCGCTTATGATAATCTGAAGCCTGTTGAAGGAGCGGCAGTCATTCAGGCTTTTGACCGTTCAGACGCGCCTGAGGCGGTTCTTTCGCCTGAGACTATTGAAAGCGCGATTGAATTTGCGGCCGCAAATAATTCGTCTTCGCTGATTATCTGGCAAAATGGCGAGATTATTTCCGAAACCTATTTCGGCGAAGCGACGCCTGAAACGCTTCTCGTCTCCAAGTCTCTCGCGAAGCCTTTAAGCGTGGTCGCTGTGGGACGCGCTTTGGCGGAAGGTTATATCGACTCCCTTGATGAGCCGATGTCGAACTATATCACCGAATGGCAGGGGACTGACCGCGAGGCGATCCGCATTCGTGATGTGCTGGGAATGCATTCAGGACTTCTTCCGCAGGCCGGTGCGTTTGAGCCGGAAAATGTACTGAACCGTGCTTATCTTCACCCATTCCACGAGCGTGTGATCATTGATGACTATCCGATGGTGACTGAGCCGGGCGTCACATACGCGTATTCTAACGCGAATGGTGATCTGGTGGCGCCTCTGATCGAGCGTGCTACGGGTATGGGATATGCAGACTGGCTGACTGTTGGTGTATTTGAACCGTTAGGGTCCGCCGGCGGTGAGATCTGGTTCAACCGCGATGGCGGCGTTCCGCATTCAGGATGTTGCGCAATGCTGCCAGCTGAGACTTATCTGCGTCTTGCTGTTCTGCTGGTTCAGGATGGAGTCTGGGAAGGCGAGCAGTTGCTCTCTCCAGAATTTATCGCGGACATCAAAGCGCCAGGTCCCGGTTTCCCGAACGCGGGTATGGGGGTCTATCTCGGATCGCCATACTCTCCATTTCTGAATCCATCGGGCCCTGATCCTGAAATTTATCTTTCCGGCACACCTCAGTCTGAACCTTTCCTCGCCGATGATGTGTTCTTCTTCGATGGAAACTCAAATCAGGTGGCGTACATGGTGCCATCGGAAGATCTGGTCATCCTGCGCACGGGCTCATGGCCGCCAGAAGAGCCAGGTTGGGACAATGCGGTTCTGCCGAACATGATCCTTGAAGATCTGCAGGACTAAACGTCTAATTCAAAACAGGAAAAGCCGCCCATTTGGGCGGCTTTTTTTGTGTCCGATATTGCGTAAGAAATGAAGAAGCCCGCCGGAAATCCGGCGGGCTTCTTTTGTGTCCTGACTATCTGGGGAAGTGAAGGTCAGAACGAGTAGCGTGCGGTCATACCGAACGAACGACGTGGGCCGTAGAAGGTCTGGTATGTGTTGCCGAATGGGATGAGAACCACATAGGCGTTAGAGACATACTCTTCGTCGGTCAGGTTCTTCGCCCAGAGGCTGAGGCTGAGATTATCCCAGTCGAGACCAGCGCGTGCACCAAGCAGCGTACGTGATGGAATAGTCGCCAGGTTTGCAGACGTTGCGTAGAACTCGCTTTGGTATGTGAGGTCGCCACGTACAGACCATGTCGGACCGCCCCACATTGGAAGCGTGTCTTCCCATTGTGCGCCGAAAGACGCCTGTGTTTGCGGTGTACGCTCAATGTCATTGCCGCTGACATCACCGTCTGTTGTACAAATCACGTTATCACAGGAAGATGGTGTACGACGGAAGCGCGCATCGATCGTGCCGTCGCTGTATGTGCCATCTGCATGAGAGAATGTGCCGTCAAAGCTGAGGTTTTCAGTTGCATAGAAGGCAGCGTCAAACTCAACACCCAGAACTTCAGCATTACCGAGGTTCAGTGTGATTGTCACAGCGTCCGGGTCAGCAGAACTTGGGTCAGGAGAGTTGATCTGAACGTCAGACCAATCCGTGTAGAACAGAGCACCGTTCAGAACGAGGCGGCCATCCATGAAGGTGTTCTTCGCACCAAGTTCATAAGTCCAGTTGAACTCTTCGTCGAAGACCTGGAATTCTTCTGCAACAGCTGTTGGGTTGAAACCGCCAGCTTTCGCGCCGCGGGCAATAGAACCGTAAACCAGAGAATAGTCTGTCAGGTCGTGCTCAACTGTGAAGCGCGGCGTGACGGCCGTGAAGGTCTCTTCCAGTTCAAGGCCAGTGGCATTGTTCGTCGCCATCAGTGTCGTTTCAGACCAGCGAACTTCTGCACCGACGCGGGTCGCGCCGCCTGGAAGCGTGTACTGGCCTTCTGCGAAGAAGGATACAACTTCGGTCTCGGTTGTTGAGTCTGTCAGCGTGAAACGAGCTGCGCTTGGATCTTCGTCGAGGCCATAGACAGCGCCTTCAGCGAGATCAGGAACGAGCACATATTCGAACAGATAATCATCTGTGCCTTCTGTGTAGAATGCACCAAGTGCACCACGGAAAGAGTCGCCTGAATAATCGAGTTTCAGCTCGTGGGAGTCATAGTCGATCGCGCCGATTGGTGCGTTCTGGAATGTACAAGAGCCACCGCAATCGCCCTGATCAGGCACGGTCATGTTTGCGATATCGACTTCGCCTTCAACACGGCCGAACATATAGCTCAGTTCCATATCGTCGGTGAGCTCATATGCCGTGCGGAAGCGGAAAATGTCCGTGTCTGATTGAACAGAGTAAGCGCGTGGGTCGACAGAAACACTGTCAGCCGGGCCTGGCAGCTCTCCGCAAAGGAGGCTGTCGCCGTAATAACGCGTAGCACCACAATTCATTTGGAATGATGCTTCTGCGTATTGAGCGTTCGCGCCCATTTCGCGGCTGATGACGAAGTTATAATAGCCAAACTCGGTGACCCATCCGTCTACCGGTTCTGCGATTGCCGAGAAGGAGACGGATTCGTTATCCCAACCACCAGAGTTGCCGCTTGTGCCCGGGCTAAGGTTCGCGTCCGCGAATGGGTGATCATTCTCCCATGAGCCGTCATACTCAGAGTGAATGATTGATCCGCCAATGGCGAAACGGTCACCGAGCGGCAGAACAGCTGTCATGCCGGCGTCGAAGCGCTCGTTGTCGCCGACGGTTGTGAAAAGGTTGCCGGTTGGTGCATCCAGGCCAAGCTCAGCTTTACGAGGCACATAGTTGATCGCGCCAGCAAAAGCGTTGCGGCCATAGCGCGCGGACTGTGGACCTTTAACGATCTCGATACGCGCGATAGACGACGTGCCGACATCGGTTGCCCATGAGCGCGGCATGTAAATGCCATCGAAGAAAGTGGAAACGTTAGATTCCAGCGCGGTTACACGAGTCTGTGCCTGACCGCGAATAACCGGCGTAGCAAAACCGCCCGAGAAGTTCTCAAAGCTGAAGCCTGATGTGAAGCGTGCGACGTCTTCGAGGCTGGCAATGCTTTTTGCGTCCAGCGCGCTTTCGTCGAGAGCAGTGATGGACAGAGGAACGTCCTGAATGCTCTCTGCACGGTTACGGGCGGTAACCGTGACAGTGGTCATTGTGCGTGAGGATTCTTCTTCAGTTGTTGCATCCTGCGCGGATGCGGTCTGAGTGACGCCAGCGAATGCCCCCAGCGCGACGGCTGAAAGAAGCATAGCCCGGCAGCCGGAATTTCTAACTCTGTCCAACATAAACTTAAGCCCCGTATAAATGTCTCAATGTCACTTGCTGACGCATTGTTGCAGCAGGCGAGATCACTTGATCCGGTTGAAAACGTGGCAGAAGTTGAACAGGTGAACTTTACAATGTTCTGTTTGATCGACCTGCGAATATAAAGACCATTTCACGTTATCGTTACAGTCAGGATTGCTCGTTCTGAGCATAAAGACTGATCAAAATGCTGCTTTATTAATCGCTCAGCTTCTGAATTGTGTCGGGGTCAGAAGTCGTTTTATCGTTGTATATACGGCACGAAATGCCCATCAGCTGCGGATTTCTAGCTGAAATGTAGAAGAATTCACCAGAATGCGCGCTTTGAGAGGACGTCAGAATATGGCGCGAGGTGTTTGGTATACCTAATGAGGATTTAGCTGGAAAACGGAGCAGTTTTCTGCACTCACATGGTCCGGCTGGACTCGCTTTGTTCGTGCTTTATTCAATGTGTGGCTGATGTCGCAAAGCATCCAGCTGACCGTTCGCGAGCGGGCTTATTTGGGGGGCTAAGCTGTTCGTGTCAGGCGCTGGATGTGTGTCTTCTGCGGACTGTCTGGCGGGGAGTGAAGCGCTGCAAGATGAAACAGCCAATATGCTTTGAAGCCGGTGGCGCGAAATCGCCTGCTTCTGCACATTCTGTTTCACCTCAGGGCACGTCCTTCGAGTTCCCCTGTGTATAAATAGCGTGAGTAGCGTGCACAGAAAGGCAAACCAGATAAGTTCTCGCTCAGCGAGAAGCTTCAGTCACGCGCCCATTTACGTTCAAAGGCGTGCACTTCATCGAAGCCGAGCATGGAGCCGAGTTCTTTGAAGCTAAAAATCTCATCTGGATCGCCATTGCCGGTCTCTTTTAGCGTGCGCAGAGCGTCTTCCATCGCGCGCGCCGCAACAAGACTGGTGAGCGATGGGAAAATGGCGATCGAATAGCCAATCTCTTCAATTTCGCGGGCGGTCATCATCGGCGTGCTTCCGCCATTGGCCATATTGATCATCAGTGGAAGGTCAAAACGTTCGCAGACCTTCACCATTTCGTCTTCGGAGGCGAGCGCTTCAGGAAACAGAATATCCGCGCCAGCTTCTGCATAGGCATCAAGGCGACGAAGTACGCCGTCCAGGCCTTCGCTTTGCCTTGCATCTGTGCGCGCGATGATAAGGAAGTTTTCTTTGTCTTCCCTTGTGTCCGCGGCCACGCGAACCCTGTCTGCCATATCTGCGTCAGGCACTATGCGTTTACCGGGCGTATGCCCGCAGCGCTTTGGGAATTCCTGATCTTCAAGTTGGATGGCGGTGACGCCTGCGCGCTCATATCCGCGCACCGTGTGCTGAATATTCAACAAGCCACCATAGCCGGTATCTGCATCCGCAATCAGTGCGCCATCACAAACATCAACGAGGGTCTGCATGCTTTTAAGCATGTCGGAATAAGTCGCCAGACCAACATCCGGTAGCCCCATTGCGGAGGCCGTCAGCCAATAGCCAGACCCAAACACAACAGGGAAACCGACCTTATTGGCAATCTTCGCGGCGATCATATCCTGAAGACCGGGAACAATGAGACAGCCGTTTTCTGCCAGTTTCTGTCGAAGGATCGGGTCTGCCATCGGAGCCTCTTTTTATATGACCGCGCAGACGGTTTTGGTTTCGAGGTAATTGTCGAGCGCGGTAATACCGCTGTCGCGACCATAGCCCGATTGTTTTACGCCGCCGATAGGAAGAGCCGCATCGAACATGGAGTGCGTGTTGATCCATACCGTACCGGCGCGCAATTGGCGGGACACTTTGTGCGCTGTTGAGAAATCACGCGTCCAGATGCTGGAGGCGAGGCCAAAGCTCGTGTCATTGGCCCAATTGAGGGCTTCATCCATTTCTGTGAATTTCTGCGCGACCAATACCGGGCCGAACACTTCATCCTGTGCAATCGGTGAAGCGGTGCTGACATTGCCGACGACGGTTGGCTTGATGAAAGTGCCATTATCACCGCAGCGGCCTCCGCCGAGAATCTGCGCGCCATCGTTTCGGGCGCCTTCAACATAGGCTTCAATCCGGTCAGCCTGTTTGCGAGAGACAACCGGACCCATAGCGGTCTGGCGGTTCAAGCCGTGGCCGAGCTGCATTTCTGCCCCATAGGCAGCGACACCTTCAATCACCTGATCATAAATATCAGCGTGAATGAATGCGCGAGAGTTGGCGACGCACACCTGTCCGGCATTGAAGAAAATCCCGTTCGCAAGCCCGGGGATGGCCAGATCGAGATCTGCGTCCTTCATGACGATGGCAGGGGATTTGCCGCCCAGTTCCAGCGATACACGCTTCAGATTGGATTTGCTGGCATCAACAATAGCCCGGCCGGTCTGCGTGGAACCGGTAAACGCGATCTTGTCGACATCCGTATGTGATGCGAGGGCTGAGCCAGTCTCATGGCCATAGCCTGTTACGACATTCAGAACGCCCGGCGGCAGGCCTGCCTCAAGCGCCATCTCGCCAAGCTTGATGGCTGTAAGAGAGGTTTCCTCAGATGGTTTCAGGACCACTGTGCAGCCGGCGGCGAGGGCCGGTGCAATTTTCATTGCGGTCAGAACGAGTGGAGAATTCCAAGGGACGATTGCGCCGACAACGCCGACAGGTTCTTTTAAGGTCCAGCTGTGAACGTCACGTCCCTCTGGCTGATACTCAACGGAATTGTTGATGGTCTTGCCTTCTACTGCATGGCAGAGGCCCGCAAAAAACCGAAACTGTTTCGCAGCGCTTGGAATTTCAGCCCAGCGGGAAACTGAATACGGCTTACCTTGGTCGAGGGTTTCCAGCTCGGATAATGCTTCAATATTCGCGTCGATCAGGTCGGCGATTTTGTGAAGAACTTCAGCTTTCTGACGCGGGGTCATTTTGCCCCAGACAGGGAGCGCTGCGCGTGCAGATTTTACCGCCTGATCTACATCAGTTGCTGTGCCGCGCTGCAGATAGGCGATGGTTGTGCCATTGGCCGGGTCCAATACATCAATGGTTTCGCTCTGGCTGGCTTCGACCCAATTGCCGTTGATCAACATTTTCTGGGTTTGTGGCTTTTCCAGAAGGGCGGACACAAATGGTGTTTCTGGTGCACTGGCGGGCAATATGCTGGTCACGATGCTCATCTCATCTCTTGTTGGTCGGTCTGATTTAAAATGAGCCAGTTTCTCTGCGGATTAGCGCCTCGGATTCTGTCGTTGTTCGCCTGCCGAATTTCGAATTTCACAGCTGTTATTCAGCTGGCGAACAAAACGAGCTTCGCCCCACACAACCCGTCTCATCAGCGCAATAGTATCTACACTTAAGTCGCTTCATGGAGCGGCAATGGTCTGCAAGGATTGGAGCAAGCGGATGACAGATTCTCTCGGTTTCAGAAAAAAGTTTGCGGTGATCGCACCGTCGACCAATACGAGTGTACAGCCTGAATATGACGATATGCGCCCATACGGCGTGACCAATCACTTCGAGCGCATTCATATCCCGGACACGAAAGTGTTCGACGACGACTCCTTCATGGAGATGATCAACAATATCCGTAACGCGACAATGGACAGTGTTGATACCGCAATGACAATGGACCCGGACTGTGTGGTCATGGGCATGTCAGCGGAAACCTTCTGGGATGGCGCAGATGGTGCTGAACGTCTCCAGAAGAAGATGGAAGAAAAGACCGGCGGCGTGCCGGTTGTCATGGGCTCTCACGCAGTAGAAGCGGCGATCAAGGCGTATGGCGGGATCAAAAAGCTCGGCATCGTAACGCCATATGCGCCTGTCGGTGATGCCAACGTCAAACGCTTCTTCGAAGATCTGGGCTATGAAGTCGTGCACATTAAAGGCCTTGCTTCACCGTCCCCTATGCTCATTGCGCACGAGCCGCCGCAAAAGCTGAAGCATGCTGCGATCGAAGTCTCTGAAGGCGTCGACGCTATTATTCAGGCCGGCACAAACCTCGCATTTGGCAAGGTCGCTACCATGGCGGAGTTCTGGCTGGAGAAGCCAGTTATCGCAATCAACACAGCCACTTACTGGCACGCTCTGCGCACTAACGGCATCAATGACCGTATGCCGGGCTTTGGCCACCTCCTCGAAAACTGCTGATCGAAAGACAAGACATGTTGGAATATGATTATGTCCCGCTTCCAA
>NHBK01000015.1 GCA_002173095.1 Hyphomonadaceae bacterium TMED5
CTATGGCGACCATGGACATCATCAAACTCTACGGTGCTGAGCCAGCTAACTTCTGTGACGTTGGCGGCGGCGCATCTGCAGAGAAAGTTGCAGCAGCCTTCAAAATCATCATGAAAGACCCGAATGTTGAGGGCATCCTCGTCAACATCTTCGGCGGCATCATGAAGTGTGACGTCATCGCTGAAGGTGTTCTGCAGGCTGTTAAAGAGACCAACCTCTCTGTTCCACTGGTTGTACGCCTTGAAGGTACGAACGTTGAAAAGGGTAAGGAAATCATCGCGAATTCCGGCCTGAACGTTATCCCGGCTGATGACCTGGACGATGCAGCGAAGAAAATCACCGACGCCGTGAAGAAATAAGCTCTGATTCAGAGCAAACAGAAAGGCGGGCTGAGGCCCGCCTTTTTTGTAACTGACACTCCCTGAAAGGGATTGAGATGCTGATCTACAAAATCTTCCGCGCAGACGAGCAGGCTGCATTTGAAGCCGCCGGAGAGACGCTGGGCGCACCCATCGATATTCAGGATGGCTTTGTGCATTTCTATGCCGCTGATCAGTTGAAAGAGACCTGCGCCAAATATTTCGCGGGCGCTGAAGGCCTGTTCCTTCTGGCGGTTGAAGCCGACACACTGGGCGATGATCTGAAATGGGAAGTCTCTCGCGGCGGCGCTCTATTTCCGCATTTATTCCGTCCGCTCAAAGCAAGCGATGTGGTCTGGACAAAGCCATTGCCGCTCGGCCCGAATGGCCATGAATTTCCGGACGATCTCTAGCCCGTTAGACTTATTTCCAAGCTTCACATTCACACATATCCTGTGTTACACGGGTTATGTGGAGAGTGGAAATTTTGGCGACCAAGAACATCACACTGGCAATTGATGAAGATCTTCTGGATAAGGTCCGCGTGATCGCTGCGCTCGAAAAGACGACAGTGAATGCGCTTGTCCGTGATTTTCTATCCGAAACGGCTCGCAAAAAGGACCGCACATTGAAAGTGCGCCAGCGCCTTGTGACCCGCTCTCGCAATTCCTCAGGAACAGTCGGCGAGATAAACTGGACACGGGATGAGCTTCATGAGCGTTGAAGCCTTCTTCGATTCCAATATCCTCATCTATGCCGTGTCCTCTGCCCCATCCGAGGCAGACAAACGCCTGCGCAGCGAACAGCTGATCGCCAATCTTGATTTCGGCGTATCCGGTCAGGTGCTGGAAGAATTTTACACCGCTGTGACCCGTCGCATTGAAAAGCCAATCACGCATGAAGCGGCAATGGGCTGGATCGAAGACCTTTCAGAACTTGAAGTCGTGCCCGTTGACGCAGACCTGGTGTCCGCTGGCGCCGCGCACAGCGAAACCTATAAGACTTCCTATTGGGACGGCGCGCTGATCGCGGCTGCAGAACGTTCCGGCGCGAAGACGCTCTACACAGAAGACCTCACCCACGGCCAGTCTTATGGCGCCGTGACGGCAATCAATCCTTACATTTAAGCTTCCAAACAGAGGAAACCTCCATGTCCATTCTGATCGACAAAAACACCAAAGTCCTGACACAGGGCATGACCGGTAAAACCGGTTCTTTCCACACCAATCAGGCGCTCGCTTACTTCGGCACGCAAATGGTTGGCGGCATTCACCCGAAAAAAGGCGGTGAAATGTGGACAGCTGATTCCGGTCAGGAACTGCCAATCTTCGCATCTGTCGCTGAAGGTAAAGAACGCACAGGCGCAACAGCTTCTGTTGTTTACGTTCCACCAGCAGGCGCGGCTGCAGCTATCGAAGAAGCGATCGACGCTGAAATCGAACTCATCGTTTGTATCACTGAAGGTGTTCCAGTGATGGACATGGTTCGCGTGAAGGACAAACTGGTTAAGTCCAAATCCCGCCTGATCGGCCCGAACTGCCCAGGTCTTCTGACCCCTGAAGAATGCAAAATCGGCATCATGCCGGGTTCTATCTTCAAAAAAGGTTCTGTCGGTGTTGTATCCCGCTCCGGTACGCTGACTTATGAAGCCGTTTACCAGACATCTCAGGTTGGCCTCGGCCAGACGACTGCTGTTGGTATTGGCGGCGACCCGGTCAACGGCACAAACTTCATCGACGTACTGGAACTCTTCCTGGCTGACGACGAAACTGAATCCATCATCATGATCGGTGAGATCGGTGGTTCTGCGGAAGAAGATGCAGCTCAGTTCCTGATCGACGAAGCGAAAAAAGGCCGCAAAAAGCCAATGGTTGGCTTCATCGCTGGTCGTACAGCGCCTCCAGGCCGCACAATGGGCCACGCTGGTGCTATCGTTTCTGGCGGTAAAGGCGGCGCAGAAGACAAGATCGCTGCAATGGAAGCAGCTGGCATCACAGTGTCTCCTTCTCCTGCACGTCTCGGCGTCACGCTGGAAGAAGTTCTGAAAGGCTAATCGCCCTCTCAGATACGTATTTTGAAAGGCTCCCTTCGGGGAGCCTTTTTTATTGCCACGCGGCCAATCCCTGCGAATTCGTTCCGCTGGTCTACCGATTTGACTTATGGAAAGAAAAAATATTCCGCACAGCGGTAATTTTGAGCCAATCTGCATTGCGTGACACGCAAATTTAATTTAGCGGAGGGCAATTTTTTCAGGCAGGCCTGTTCAGGGACCAGCCGAAGCGCACTCGATTGTCCGTGTTGGACTTATGTTGGGTTTCGCTTTGGTACAAAATTCCCTAAATAGGATAGCAAGAAACTTGTGTTTTGCTGCGGCGAAACAAACACCAGGACGTGTAACAATGGCAGACGACGGCACACCACCAAACAGCGATCGATCAGAATCAAACTCTGCGATGCTGGAAACCCTGTTTCTCTACGGTGGAAACGCCTCCTATCTCGAGCAGCTTCAGGCCGATTTCACTCGCGACCCGAACTCAGTTCCTCAACAATGGCGCAGCTTTTTTGAAAGCCTTGGCGACACTGGTGAGCCGGTCACGAAACAGGCAGACGGCCCAAGCTGGACACCAGCAAGCTGGCCTCTGACATCGCGCGACGAAAACACAGACGCGATCGACTATCAGTGGAGCATTAACGAGCCTGCTCTTGCGCAGAAGATCACTGAACGCGCAGCGCCAAGCGCTACGCCGCAGGATGTGGACCGCGCCATTCAGGATTCCATCAAAGCGATCATGATGATCCGCGCTTATCGTATGCGCGGACATTTGGCAGCTGATCTTGATCCGCTGCGTCTCAACGACTTCGGCAATCAGCCAGAACTCGACCCGCAATCTTACGGCTTCACGCCGGACATGTGGGATCGTCCAATCTATATCGATTTCTATCTCGGCATGGAGTACGCCTCCATCCGTCAGATGCTCGACGTTCTGAAGCGTACATACTGCTCGACCGTCGGCATTGAGTTCATGCACATTTCCGACCCTGAGGAAAAATCCTGGCTTCAGGAACGTATTGAAGGGCCGGACAAAGGCGTGGCTTTCACCAAGGAAGGCAAAATCGCCATCCTGAAGAAAATCATCGAAGCCGAATCCTTTGAGCAATTCCTTCACAAGCGCTATCCGGGTACGAAACGCTTCGGTCTGGACGGTGGTGAAGCAGCCGTGCCTGCACTTGAGCAAATCATCAAACGCGGCGGCGCACTCGGCGTTGAAGAAATCGTTCTTGGCATGCCACACCGTGGCCGCCTGAACGTTCTGGCTGCCGTGATGGGCAAACAGTACAAAATCATCTTCCACGAATTCCAGGGCGGCTCTTCTCAGGGCGCTGACGAATTCGGCTCCGGCGATGTGAAGTATCACCTTGGTGCATCTTCAGACCGTCAGTTTGACGAAAACAATGTTCACCTGTCTCTGACGGCGAACCCGTCTCACCTTGAAGCGGTTAACCCGGTTGTTCTGGGTAAGTCCCGTGCGAAACAGGCTTTCATGAAGCGCGAGTCCAGCAAGAACCGCCGCGCGCAGGTTATGCCACTCCTTCTGCACGGTGATGCTGCGTTCGCAGGTCAGGGTGTTGTGTCTGAGTGTTTTGCGCTGTCCGGCCTTGCAGGTTACCGCACAGGCGGCACGATCCACTTCATCGTGAACAACCAGATCGGCTTCACAACAAGCCCGAAATATTCCCGTTCTTCACCTTACCCATCTGACGTTGCTCTGATGGTTCAGGCGCCAATCTTCCACGTGAATGGCGATGACCCGGAAGCTGTGACCTACGCTGCGAAAGTGGCGACCGAATATCGTCAGAAATTCGGCAAGGACGTTGTCATCGACATGTTCTGCTACCGTCGCTATGGCCACAATGAGGGTGACGAACCAATGTTCACCCAGCCGGTCATGTATAAGAAGATTAAGGGCCACCCAAGCGTCCAGAAAATCTATGCAGACCGCCTGATCGCCGAAGGCGTTGTCAGCCGTGACGAAGTCGAACAGTGGAATGCTGAGTTCGACAAATTCCTCGATGACGAATTCGAAGCCGGCAAAACCTATTCTGCTGACCGCGCCGACTGGCTCGACGGCAAATGGTCTGGCCTTGGCCTGCCAGAAGGCGATGAGCGCCGCGGCAACACTGCCGTCGAGATGGATACACTGAAGCGTGTTGGTGAGCGTATCACCACCATTCCGGAAGGCATGGAGCCGCACCGTACGCTGGCACGCGTAATTGATGGCCGTAAGAAAGCGATCGAAAGCGGCGAAGGCCTCGACTGGGCAACAGCTGAACATCTGGCCTTCGGATCGATCCTCGACGAAGGCTTCCCGGTTCGCCTGTCCGGTCAGGACAGTGGACGTGGCACCTTCTCTCAGCGCCATTCTCACGTGGTCGATCAGAACACTGAGCAACGCTACACACCGCTGAACCATATCAGCGAAAACCAGGCTAAATACGAAGTCATCGACTCCCTCCTCTCTGAGGAAGCGGTCCTTGGATATGAGTATGGCTATTCACTGGCTGACCCGAACACGCTCACCCTCTGGGAAGCTCAGTTCGGCGACTTCGCGAACGGCGCGCAGGTTCTGTTTGACCAGTTCATCTCTTCTGGTGAGCGCAAATGGCTGCGTATGTCTGGCCTCGTGTGCCTGCTGCCGCACGGCTATGAAGGTCAGGGCCCAGAGCACTCCTCTGCTCGCCTTGAGCGCTTCCTGCAAATGGCGGCTGAAGACAATATGCAGGTCTGCAACCTGACGACCCCGGCGAACTATTTCCACGCTCTGCGTCGTCAGATCCACCGCGACTTCCGTAAGCCGCTTATCATCATGACGCCGAAATCTCTTCTGCGTCACAAGCTGGCCACCTCTGCTCTGGCAGATCTCGGTCCGGATTCCAGCTTCCACCGCGTATTGTGGGATGATGCGGAAACACCAGGCCGCGGCGGCGAAGTGAAGCTCGTCTCTGATGACAAGATCAAACGCGTCGTCATGTGCTCTGGTAAGGTTTATTACGATCTGTTCGAAGAGCGTGAGAAGCGCGGCACAGACGACATCTATCTGATGCGTATCGAGCAGTTCTATCCGGTCCCACGTAAATCCCTGATGCAGGAGCTGAAACGCTTCCCGCAGGCAGAGATGGTCTGGTGTCAGGAAGAGCCACGCAATATGGGCGGCTGGACCTTCATTCGTGACGAGATCGAATGGTGTCTTGAGCAGGTCGGCGCGAAACATACGCGTCCGCTCTATGCGGGTCGTCCGGCGTCTGCGTCTACCGCAACCGGCCTTATGTCCAAACACGTCGCTGAGCGCGACGCCTTCATCGACGCTGCCCTTGGTGACAGCGGCAATTGCACAACATTTGAGACGGCCTGAGTGCCGAAGAAGAAACCGGAAAGAGAGCAGTACGAATGACCGATATTACCGTCCCGACGCTCGGCGAATCCGTCACCGAGGCGACCGTAGGACAATGGCTTAAAAAGCCGGGCGAAGCTGTTGCTAAGGATGAGGTGATCGTCGAACTGGAAACCGATAAGGTTTCCGTCGAAGTCTCCGCTCCTGAAGATGGCGTCCTTTCCGAAATCGTTGCGCCGGAAGGCGAAACGGTTGGCATTGGTGCTCTTCTCGCGAAAGTTGGCGCGTCTGGCGATGCACCTGCACCAGCAGCTGAAGAAACGCCTGCAAAAGAAGAAGCCGCAGCTCCTGCAGCCTCTTCCGGTGACACGGTTGAAGTCGCTGTCCCTGCAATGGGTGAGAGCGTGGCTGAAGGCACGCTGTCTACCTGGCTGAAACAGCCAGGCGACGCTGTCTCCAAAGACGACATTCTGGTTGAGATCGAAACCGACAAGGTTGCGGTTGAAGTACCATCTCCTGTTGATGGCGTTCTCGCAGAGATCGTCGTCAATGAAGGTGAGACGGTCGAAATCGGCACGGTTATCGCACGCCTGTCCGGCGGCGCGGCACCTGCTGCTGCACCAGCGCCTGCTGCGGCTCCGGCGGCATCTGCGCCAGCACCTAAAGCATCTGCTCCGGCAGCCGCTTCCGGTGATGCACCAGTTGCACCGTCTGTTCGCCGTATCGCTGCTGAAAGCGGCATCAACCCGGCTGACATTCCTGGTTCCGGCAAAAATGGCCGCGCAACCAAAGGAGACGCGCTCTCCTATCTTGAGAAAAAACCGATGGATACTCCTGCAATGCCTTCTACATCTGGTATTCCGCGCGCGACTGGCCCACGCGAAGAACGCGTAAAAATGACCCGCCTGCGCCAGACGATTGCACGTCGTCTGAAAGAAGCTCAGGACACCGCAGCAATGCTCACCACGTTCAACGACGTGGACATGACCAACATCATGGAAATGCGCAAAGCGTACAAAGACAATTTCGAGAAGCGCCACGGCGTGAAGCTCGGCTTTATGTCTTTCTTCGTGAAAGCTGTCGTGAACGCACTTCAGGAAGTTCCAGCGGTCAACGCTGAGATTGATGGCACGGACATCATCTACAAAAACTTCTATGACATCGGCGTTGCTGTTGGCACAGAAAAAGGCCTCGTTGTTCCTGTCGTTCGCGATTGTGACGCGCTGTCTCTGGCTGGTATTGAAGCTGCGATTGGCGACTACGGCCGCAAGGCTCGTGATGGCCAGCTCTCAATGGCTGACATGCAGGGCGGCACCTTCACCATCTCTAACGGTGGTGTTTATGGCTCCATGATGTCTACGCCTATCCTGAACCCACCACAGTCCGGCGTTCTGGGTATGCACCGCATTGAGCAGCGCCCTGTCGCGATCAATGGCGAAGTCGTTATCCGCCCAATGATGTATCTGGCTCTGTCTTATGACCACCGCATCGTTGATGGCAAAGAAGCTGTGACCTTCCTCGTTCGCGTGAAGGAAGCACTGGAAAATCCAGAGCGTATGCTTCTCGGCGTTTAATCGCCCACTCAGTTACAAAGAAAAGCCCCGCAGGTCATGCGGGGCTTTTTTTATTCCGCCCACATACGGGTCAGATTGGCGATCGTCTTTGAAATGGAGATTATCTCCGGACTGTTTCGCCCATGCGTCTGCCCAAGCTCAGCCTTCAGATTAGATAGATCAAACATGATTTCACGCTGGTCCGCCCGGCGGATCATGCTTTGTATCCAGCCGACGCAGGCATAGCGCGTGCCAGATGTCACGGTCGCCACATGGTGCAGCGTCGTCGACGGATAGACCAGCACATCACCGGCTTCTGCTTTCACCTGATGCGTCACACCCGCCAGTTCCACAACCAGTTCACCGCCCTCATAGGTTTCCGGATCAGACAAAAAAAGCGTGAAGGATAAATCGGTGCGAACCCGCCCGGCTTCCTTTGTCATGAACGGGTTGTCGATATGGGTGCCATATCCGCCATCAACCTCAGTTCGGCTAAGCAGAAGATCAGACCACGCAGCCGGGCGCGCAAATGCCGTCAGCACAGGGTTGGCCTGCAGGGCCGGCATAACAATCTCTTTCAGTGCACGCCCAGATCCCGCACTCAGATCAGCCTGGAGATTGCGCTTCACCTCGCGCGCGGCCGCGCCCGCAGTCTTCGCGCCACTCGCCCAACTGGCACGCGCCATGAGCTTACGAATGTCCTGCAATTCCTCAGGGTCGAGTACGCCTGCAATGGTGAGAAACATGCCAATCCTTTTTGATAATGAGTTGCATTACTGTAAATTTTGCGGTTATGTCACGCTCAGTTTCAATCTTTCAGACAGATGTCAGGTACGCAAACGTGAAAACAGAAACCAAACGCTGGACTCATCTCGGCCTCGGCGCAGCTCTTGCCGGCACGACCTTCCTTACTGCGTGCGGCAACAGCACAGAAGCCCCTGAAACAGAGGTTGTTGAAACCGCTCCTGCACCGACGACTGCGCCAGTCGTTGAGGACCATTCTGACCCTGTTGAACCGGCCGCGTCTACTGTGACCGACACGGGCGGTGAAGGCGAAGGCGGTGTTCTTATCGATCAGGCTGCAACCAACCCTGTCGTGTTCCGTTCTGCGCTGGCAATCACCGAAGCCCACATCGTCGCGGCACGTGATGCCTTTGCAGTAGGTGAAACGGATGCTGCCGCTGAAATGTTCGCGCACCCGGTTTCTGAAGTTCTGTTTGATGTCGGTCCATACCTGCAGGATGCGGGCGTAGAGAATTTTGACGACATGCTGATCAACGCTTCTGGCGCAGTCTATGACGGCGAAGACGCAGACCAGATCGCAGAACGCACCGCGGCCATCATCGCAGTTCTGCGTGACGCCGCAAAGAAAGCACCTGATGACGGCTCTTCTGAAGCCCGCATTCAGGCTGGCGTCGCCGCTGACCAGATTGACCGCGCGGCCGTAATGTATGGTCTTGCCGGTGAATCAGAAGAATTCGAACCGTATCTTGATGGCTATGGCTTCGTCATCGCAGCTCAGGCGGCTTACGAACAAGAGGAAGCGGCAATTCAGGCTGAACTTCCGGCGGTTGCCGCAGCGATTGAAAGCGCGCTGAGCCTGCTTGAGTCCGCTTATCCAAGCGTTGAGCGCCCGGAAACACTGGACCAGAACCCGCATGCGCTGACAGCGGCTTCTTCTGGCATTCTGCTGGCACTCGGCAACTAATTTCAAAATTTGACAAAGGGCGCATCCGGCTTGGGATTGCGCCCTTTTTGTATCCGGCCGCTAAGTCAGACTATCGAGATAATCTTTCGCACCGTCGCTGGAAATACGCACCCACATCGGTTTGTGGTCGGAGAACTGGAACGTTTTCCAGTCCTCAAAATAGCTTTCCAGCGTGTCGTGATCCTTATTCTCCCCGGTGACCACCGACTTACCGTTCGACGACTTCTTCATTTCGTCTTCGTATTCCTGCCAGTCGCCGTCTCTGAAAACAGAATCGAACAACTCCACTATTCCAGCATTTGATCGCGAGGTTGAACTGCTCGGCGTGTCGATAAAATCCAGAACGCCCTGTTTGGCGCGAAACGCGATCTGGTCGTAATATTTGGTCTTGTCGAGATTGCTTGGTCGGTCGAGCGCTTTGGGAATAGCGAACCCCTCATCGGTTAAGGCCTTCATGGTCTTATGCTCAGGGTGCACAATGTTGAAATCACCCAGCAGGATAAGGGCTTTGCCATCCTTTTCGGCATCTTCGGCGCGCTTGCCAAAATAGTTCGCCACGCGCGAAATTTCCTCGACACGCTGATCCAGCTTATCGCCGCTTTTTGCGCCATAATAGATGTGGACGGTACAGATATCGAATTTGAACCAGTTGGACTGAAAGCTCGCCAGAAACGGCGATCGTCTGAACTGTTTGCCGGAATACATTTTGGTGTCGCCCAGTTCCGCTGTCTCATTCGAGATAAGCATGGAATTAGGCAAAACGATTTCACCAGCAATATTGCGAAACTGAACCTTTCGTTTGTCGAAGGCATAGAGCAGTCGTTCACCATTGCCGCCAAGGCGCGTGTCCGTGACGTCGGTACAGATAAAATCCCAATTATCACCCAGAATACGGCAGACCTGTTTCCACTCATCCAGCCTGTTCACTTCCTGAACCGCCACAAAGTCGAACCGGGAAATCACCTCTGCGATATACCAGAGGCTTTCCTTCGAACGGCTGCCATTGCCATAACGCTTGGTGGCATCAAAATCCCGGATGTTCCAGGTCGCCAGCAAAAGCGTTGAGTCTGAATCCTTAGACGGGATGGTATCCGTCAGCTGGTCCCGCAACCGATGCAAATTGTTGATCACGCGCGCCCGGTCTATCCGGGCCCGGAAGTCATAACGTAGTCGATAATATTCCACGGTTCGTCCCTCCACCATGTAACGGAGGTAAACTACCACAGATTGCGCCTGAACACGACGATTAGCCTTTCGAAATAATCGCGCACATGCTCTCAATACAGGAATAGTCTAACCTGGTCCGCTCAAGGGAAGCCCCTGCTGAACAGAATTCTACGAAACTGGACCGTTTCACAAATACAAAAGGACTTTCAACGTTGGAACGTCTCTCTGGCCGGGGCCGATCCGTATGAACTGGGAGGCATCATCGCATGCTCTGCATTTCTCAGAGACGCCTACGCTGAGAAGGGGCTGGATTTGTTAAATCCCGATCTAACTGGAATGCCGCTAGAGGACCTGATTTTGTTTTTGGGCAAAGAGACCCAGGGTTTTCAAAGACACGGTAAACCACACCTCGCGGCAGGATGTCGTGTGTGGCACATGACCGCTCGCGCTTTTTCGCAACCGGAACTTAGAATTCTCGGAAGAGAAATGTGGACTGAACTTCGGAAAGGCTTCCCACATGCGGCGGATGGTGCCGCTGTAATTTTTAAAATGACCGGTGACCTGCCAAGGTCATCTGACTACGACAAAATCCCACCGGGACTAGTCCCCAATACAACTGAATATCCTGCTGGCAAATAGAGAAATGGCGCACCCAAGAGGATTCGAACCTCTGACCTCTGCCTTCGGAGCTGGTTCATTGCCCTATCCGAATTACGCGATAGGGCACGCCAGAGCGAGATAACCATCTGAAAATTATTGATTTTTAGAATCCGCTCTCCGAAATCCCTATCCGAGAATACGCCCGAATTTGCCGCCAAGTGCTTACGTGGTGCTTACGCGAAGTCGGGTCCGGCAGGGATTGGAACCATGGCGAAGATCACCAAGCGGGTCGTCGATACGGCTGAAACAGGCACCAAAGATTACGTCATTTGGGATGATGAACTCCCTGGGTTTGGTCTACGCGTCTTCGCATCCGGGAAGAGAAGCTATGTGATTCAGTATCGATCAAGAGGACGTTCGCGTCGCTATACGATAGGGCTGCATGGCGTATGGACTCCGGAGACCGCGCGTCGTGAAGCGAAAGCGCAACTTGGCCGGGTCGCTCATGGTGACGACCCTGCCGAAGAACGGGAAGAAGACCGGAAGGCGCTTACCATCAAGCAGCTCTGCGAGCAGTACATCGCCGACATGGAAGCTGGCCTTATCTTAGGGAAAGGCGGCCGGCCGAAGAAGGAGACCACCATTGCCACCGATGTCGGCCGTATCCGCAGGCACATCATTCCTCTTCTTGGGACACGACGTGTGCGGGACATCACAAAGCCGGACATGAACAACCTGATGAAAGACATCATTGCCGGTAAGACGCGCGTGACCATGAAAACCGAAAAGCTCCGTGGTAAGGCCATCGTTCGCGGCGGCCGTGGCACCGCGATCCGGACCATGGGCCTGCTCGGTGGCATTTTCTCTTATGCCGTCGAGGCTGGCGTGATTGAGCACAACCCGACGCATGGTCTCCGCAAACCGAAATATCAGGTCCGTGACCGAAGGCTCAGCGAAGCCGAGTATCGGGTTCTAGGCGGCATTCTTCGCGAGGCGCAGGAGAGCGACCACTACCGCATACACGCCGATATCCTCAGGCTGATCGCGCTGACTGGCTGCCGTCGCGGAGAAATCATAAATCTCAAATGGAGCGATGTCGATCTTGAGGGTAGCTGCCTGCGGCTGGTCGATAGCAAGGAGGGATCTTCCGTCCGTCCTGTCGGATTGCCTGTTATCGAGTATCTCGAAGACGAACGAAAGCGGCGGGCAGGCACGTATGTCTTCCCCGGCAAGGGCTTGGACAACGCCGTCGGGAACTTCCCACAGAGTTGGAAGAAAATGTTCAAGGACACGCCGCTTTGGGACGTAACCCCTCACGTTTTGCGACACAGCTTCGCGAGCATCGCGAACGACCTGGGCTTCACAGAGATCACGATCGCCGCGCTGATCGGTCATGCCAAAGGATCAGTCACGAGCAAATACGTCCACACGCTCGATTCCACACTGATCATGGCCGCAGACACTGTGTCAGGCTACGTGAAGGCTTTGCTTGAAGGCGTAGAGTTCAGACGGAACACCTACACGCTGGATCGGCAGTCCCGACAGAGCGCAATTGACGACATGCTGATCGAAGCGAGGCCAACGACGGCGGTCTAGAACCGGCTCGCAGCCACCTTTCGCTTCGCGCTACCGCACTGGCCATAGCTTGCACTGAACTACCTCCTTGAAGGACGCACGATCTGGAACTTTGGAAAGGTAAGACTGGCGCTAGTCTAGAAGAGAGACGGAATCCTCGCGCGGATTTCTTCCACGAGTTCGTGATCGGGAAATCTCTCAATCGCTCGACGCCACATCTGCTTGGCTGCAATGATGTTTCCATCGTTCCAATGAACGCCTCCGAGGTTGAACATCGCAATGTCATACTCGGGGTCGAGTTCTATCGCCTTTTCATAAGCTGCGATCGCCTCAGAAGAACGTCCAGTATTGCCGTTCGCCACGCCCAACTGGAACCAGCTCATAGCATCGGGTTGAAGGTGCTCCGCCTGCTCGAGGAGGATTGGGCGACTCTCTTCAAAACGGCCGAGGAAATTGAGCGCGGTGCCTAGGCAATAGCCATAATGGCCTCCTGCCAGCTCGTACGCCTTGCGGTAACAGAGCTCTGCTTCCTCCCAATTTCCTTCGTCCTGTGCCCAGTGGCCGAGGCGGTCCCATGGTAGTGCGGCATCTTCGGCATCCACAAGCGCGATATGCTGGCCGAACATCGATCGAAACTCAGAATACTCCCCGATATCCTCGCCTTCCGAGCGCAGATAGAAGCTGGTCAGCAGTCGTTCGGCGCGTGCACGCCCCAACTTGGGATGCGTCGCTATGCAGCGGTCCCAGAAGGTCAGAGCGAGTTGTGCACTCTCGACGGAGGTACGCCCGAAAGCCGCGATCTGCCGAGCGCACCAAGGCCATATCCATGGTTCAGAATCCGCATTGCTCAGCAGACCATTGATTTCGCGGAAGGCAGCACGAGCATCGCCGAGATTAAAAAGGACGTTTATTCGCCAGCCCGAAATCGCCGATGTTCGACCCAGTTGCCGATCCGTGAAAACAACGCGGTCGAAGTAACTCAGCGCCTCCTCGTATCGGCCATTACGATGATGATAGTGGGCAAGTGCGTTATGTGCCTCTGGCAGGTTCGAATTCAATCGCAATGCTTCGAAATAGTGTTCGGCGGCGATATCCTCCTCGCCGAGCCGCTCAAAGCTCGTGCCGAGGTTCTTGTAACACTGCGCGGCCATCTCCGATGAACTACTGAAATCGGTATCTTCAAGCGCTGCGATGTATGATGTCTTTGCTTCTTGCTCATTGCCAAGCGCCGAGAGCGCGTTACCGATTGTGTAATGTAAGCTTCCGACTTGAAAGCGGCCTGTATCAAGCCTTGATCGGAAATACGTCAACGCGGCCTCAATCCGCTCCACGTCAGGGGATTGATATCCCATTCCTAAGTTTATCTCGGCCATGTAACAAAAGCCCATCGCATCGTGATCCGCGCCGAGCACCGAGAGGAACTGCTCGAAAGCAGCGCTGAGGACACGATCCGCGCCGCTTTCATATAATCGTTCGGCAAGTTGCCGCGCGAGGTCGGGGTTCTCTGGCACATGGAGCTCCGGATTCGCGTCTCGCACCACGTCAGGCATTGCCTCAATTGCCGCCGTCGTTTGAGCGATCCTGCGATCTCGTGCGATCCGCGACCCAGAAAGCGCAAGACTTGCTAGCCGGCTCAAACGATCAACCGTGAGTTCTTCGGTGAATGAGATCGTTAGGCTCTGCTGATTGGTCCAGTCCTTTCCGCTGTGCTCGTATCGGCGCAGGACCGCATCAACGAAGCTGACGCGAAGCGATTTCGACGGTGCATGATATCCGACATAGAAGCTGTACGGCTGTGCAATCAGATAATTCAGATTGGCTCGATCAACCGCGATGCTAAACGAGCCATCCGCGTTGAAAGTGCGCTCTGTTCCTTTTAGTTGGACATGCACCCGCACGTTCGTGGCCTGCCCATTCAAGACCACCTCTATTTGACAGTCGGTGCCATAGTCCTTCCGGTCAGAACCTTGGAACACAAAGTCGTTGCTGCGCGAGATAAGAGCCCTGAAAGCAGCTTCAGCCTCGTCTTCCAACGCATGGTTGCGATCGCGCTTGGGTAAATCATCGAACGACTTCATCTCATGTCTTCTAACCGTTCCGCTAACGGCACACAGAGGCCTGCCTTCCTCTACGTGCTACATATCATTCGAAATTTTGAGGCGAAGGTATCAACAACGAAGGACTCCGTTGAAGCCAAGACTTGGGAATGCGTGCTATTTTTAGCCGCGAGCGAGTACCCAGGCTGAACCACAAAGATCTCGAATTGGTATTCGAGCTGGTTTCGCTGCGAGCGCAGGGCCCTCAAATCGTCAACTTCGCCTTCTTCAAAACGACTTGGCTTACCAGCTCGCAAACGATCACCTTCACGCCTAAGCAACCGATCGATCAACCTCTGTGGTCGTTCGCACCTTCGAACTGACCTTTGGGCTTGACCACAAACCTCGTAGAGGTCGCCCACCCTCGCGCCAGGCGCATCCGAGGACGAATATTTGCAGTGATACAATCGCACCGTGACGTGATTGCCATCTTGCTCGAAAGCCACGACATCAGCGACCTCACCGGTCCCATCATCATTAAATATAATGTGGCTTCCCGTAGTTGAGCGAACCTGCTCGATTGTCCGCGCCTGAACACTATCGGCTCGCCGCTCGAGTCCGAGCGATTCAACGCGGATATCCACACCGCTCCAATCCCAGACCTCGAAATGCTCATCTGGGAAGTACGGCACTTCCGTATCGGGAAGTGCAAAGAGTTCATCCGCCACGAGGGAATCGCCGTCGGCGAAGTAGATCGTCGGGGGATACTCATGAAACCAGCGCGACAACGGGATAGGCGCCGCACTCTTTTCGGCTGACGCAGATTGACCTTCTTTCAACGCGTATCGAACGCCTTCGTCGTTGATCGTCATCGTAAAGTCTGCTCGCGCAGTGCCTGCCACAATCGAAAACTCGATGCGGTCCTGGGCGTCATGCGACGAAAGTTCCAGTTCGCAGTCATAAATGGAGTGCTGTTCGCCGTTGATGGTGAAAACCCAGCTATCCTCATCAAGGACAGACATCCCCTCATACCAATCGACTGCGACTGGCGACTTTTGGGGAACCTCCGAGACAAGTTCGGGCTGAATGAGGCGATCAATTATTCCGGCCGTCGAGATCGTCTCATTGAGAAGAGAACGACCAAGGTCGTGGCACCAGTCCATCCAGCGTCCGAAATCGTTGGTACGCTCCTGCGCCCAGATCTTTCCCTTTCGTGAACAGCCGAGCGATACCCTACCATCGTCAGTGAAGCCGACAACCATCAGGTTTGTCTTGCTGCGCGTCCTGTTCCCACTTCGGCTCCGCAATTCATCAGCAATATCGCTGCCTTGATATTGCGAATAGCGGATCTTTCGGCGACGCGTTTCACTCAAGCCCAGCGTGTTCAGCACAGGACGCCGTAAAGGATCGAGCGCCCGAAAGATATCTTCGCCCCGAATTCGTTCGGCATCGTCACCGCATAGAGCCTTGGCCAAATCGTCCAGCCGATCATCATGCGAAGCCGAGACATAGAGCAGGCCGGCCTCCTGATCCCAATGCACCATGAAGAGATCGTAGGTTACATCGGCGATGCCTTTGAAGCGGCTCCATTTCGGTAGATCGGCGCGTTCGGTGATGAAGATTGCCAGCGCATCGTGGTGATTAATGTGTGGACCGTCGACGATCAGCTGTCGGTGATCGAACCTTACAATGCCACCAATTGGATCCCAAGGCGATTGGGTTGTCTTGTAGACAATCGTCCCCAAGGTCGGGCGCAATGTTTCCAAGGGTATCTCTGCATCAATTCCCCCAAAACCCTCGAACACCTCTTCGCGTCGGACGGCACGCTCGGTTGCTTTTGAACCGATCTGATTGATGAGCTTGTTCCAATCCGCATCCTCAGCGAAAAGACTTGCCAAGGGACTGCCTTCATCTCGCGTCACCGCGGCGATAACGGTTGCCTCACCCAGATCGTCGCGAGTGCGCGTGAAGCGACCAACGAACTGCAGCGTCACGGCCTCTGACTTCTTTGGATCATGCAATCCCGCAATCTTGAGCTCAGGCAGATCAAAACCCTCACCGAGCATATCGACACAAACGACGATGCGATGCTCGCCTGCTCGTAACTTCGCGATCGCATCAGCTTGCTCGGAGGCGCTCAAACCGCTGTGCAGAAGGACTGGATTGTATTGAGGCCAACGACGTCGATACTTCTCATGCAACTCTTCCGCTCGGATCCGCTTGTTTCCCCGCGCCATTGCGAGGTGGCGATATCCGTTCGCCTCGTCCGCTTCGAGAGCCTCACCGACTTTCTCAATGATTTGTTCGTCGATATCGTCTCGGTCGAGCCCATCGACGGGCTGATAGTCGATTTTCCTGAAATAGCCCTCCGCTTGAGCCAGTCCTAGCGGGTAAACAAAAATGAACTTGCCATCGACCCGCATTCCATCATTGCGGAACGGTGTTGCTGTGAATTGAACGATTTTGACGTTGCCGAACGCTTCCCTGAATTCGCGCCAAGTTCTCGCAGCCACATGGTGAGCCTCATCGATGAAAAGATGCGACGTACACTCAGCCATTGCCGCTTGAATTTCCGGCGACACACCAGCGGCGATAGACATCGTTGTGACAATGACGTTCGAGATGCCGAACAGACCACGTGCTTCCTCGACACTCGTTGGCCGCTTGCGCAACAACGATACCACTGGGTATTGGGCGCCTTTATCAATCAAGCCGGCTTTAGGCAGTATGCCCAGTTGCTCGAACGCACTTGCAATCTGTGTTCTGAGCGCGTCGCTTGGCACGATCACCAGAATGCACTTTGCCCGTTCTTGAAGACCGGCTGCAATCATCGTCTCCGTCTTACCGGTTCCTGTCGGCATAACGACCGTGGCGATTTTCTCGGACACGGTCCAATGGGCTTGCAAAGCGTGTAAAGCGCCAATTTGAGGCGAGCGGAAACCTGGTTTGATGACCTGATCGCCGTCCGTTTGCTCCTTTGCGAAAGCGACGCCATCACTCCAGCTGGAGCCGATCTCATTGCAAAGCTTCGAGATTTCGTCAGCATCTTTCTTCGGGTTCAGCGGCAAGGGTGCAAGTAGTGTGAGTGGCGCATCAGAGGCCCTGTTGACGAAGGCCTCGACATCAACGGCTGAGGGGCAAGCATACACTTTGTCGAACGGAACAGATGAGGTTGTCTTACGCGGAAGAAACAGGATTTCGTTTCCGTCCTGATCTTCACCGACGACACCGACGAGGTGTCGTTGTGAAAACGGTCTTATTTTAAGCCGCCGGGTAATCGCTGGTTCCGCAATTGCTTCAATGCTCGCGCCATACTGCGATCCAAAAACCGCCAGCCTGCGGTCAAACCTGATATCAATCTCAGGCGCGGGCTCCTCCATATCGAAAAGCGTACCACTGTTATCGCCGCTACCCGTCAAACCCCTTTGCCCTTTCTGCTTCTTCATGCTCGAAAGCTTCGGCATACGAACGAACTTGCTCGCTCGATGCCCCTTCTTCACGAAACGCTTCTTTCCATGACCGCGCTAGAATGACTGCGATTTCGGCCGCCCACACCTTACCAGTCTCCAGCGTCACATCGAAGAACTCGCATGCCTCCAGCGCGATTTCGAGCGACGCGTCGAACGACCCGCCCTGCATGATACCGGTCTCCAGCACTCTGTGTCGTGACGGCGAGGGGTTGATGTCGAAAGCCGGTGACAGCCGCCACCGATCTCCGCCAGCATAGATGAAGCCGTGGTTCTTCAGATGGTCGTCCTTGTTGGAGACGAGGATCGTGAAGACGATCCGCCGCCAGAGTTCATGCAAATCGTCGACCGGCTTGCTCGAAATCTGACGGATCACGTCGGCGATGTCCGTGTAGAACCCGCCTTCGTCGCTGTCCCAATCGAGCGCGGTACGCGCCGAAATAAACGGGATCCGCGTGTTGCCGCGGCGATCGAACCGTCGGATCAGCGCGATCGGACTGTCGCTGTCGCGCATCTCGAGTTTTGCTTCGGCGACCCGCAAGCCGCATTTCGCCGCTAGCTTCAGCGTGGCGACTTCGACACGCTCGACCGGTTTGGTGTCCTGGGCGGACGTGAACTTGGCGATCCACAGATGCCCGTCGCCCTCAACGTTGGCCTTGGGACGAGCGCCGCCGAGCGATCCGGCGACACCAGCCAGATCGCGGGCTTCTTCCTCTGCGCCACCGGGATCGCGCTCGAAGCGGTGGGCGAGCATGCGCAGGCGATCCAGTTCGACCAGTCGCGGGATTGGCGGGGTCAGGTCGGACAGTGGTTCCATGTCGTCGCCGAGAAACCGCAACGCGCCCTGTCGGGTGCGGTCGTCGGACAGAACCAGATAGTCGAACTCGCTGAGACCGCCGCCGAGGGCTTTGGTCATGAGCGCGCGTCCCCATGAATCCGGCGCGGCGTCGGAAAAACATCCCGGCAGCGCCGAACGGCGGTCACCGCGGCCCGCACTGAAATGGCCGCCCTCACGAAGAGGCAGGCCGGGAGAGAGCGCGAAGCGGTCAGACGCCGCAAGCCACTCGGCTGCATACTCAAATTGCGAATGCTGGCGGCGGCCGTCAGTCTCGAACCGCAATCGCCCGACAATCCTCTTACCTTCGCCAAGGGCGACGATCGCTTCAGGCATCAGAAACCGACCCCTTCATCATCGTCGCTGGCCGGAAGAGCGGTTTTTTCCTTGCCCGATCCAGCGGGCTTGGCCCCTCGCTTCCGGTCAATCCGCTTAGGCAACGCCTCCCTGTCAAGCAGCAGTCCGGTATCGTCGGAGCCCGGATCGAGGAACTCCGAAATCCGGTCGATCTCGCCGAGCACCAGGCAGGCCATGGCCAGCGTGCCGATGCTGACGCCGTCGTCTCCCTTTTCCAACCGGATGACGGTTCGCTCGGACACACCGACCCGTTCGGCGAATCCCTTCACGGAGATTCGCCGCTTCAAACGAGCGGTCTTGATGTTTGCTCCCAGCGCCTCCAAAGCTCGGCGCGCATTGAGCGAGCTTACCTTAACTGCCATATTCGGCCGCCAATTTCATATAAACTGCCATATATGGCGTTTAGCATACCCATGGTGGCGTTGCAATGGTTGGTTAGTGGCACGCCCGGCACCTTATCCGGAGAGACTCTTGTCCGAAATCTGTAGGTAGATTTCGGACGGGCTTTGGCGTCGGAAGGCATGCCCGTATCTTGAGATCCGTCGGCCGCAGAATTTCCTGAGCTGTGAGGAGCTCGCAGGTTCCTCCGCGCCTGGACCGCGACGGCGCAATGATACAAATCCTCATGCATCAGCATCCAGGCTGTGAGGTTTCATATCACGTTGGCAATCTGGTCGGGCGGCCTTCAGTGGCCCGCTGGTCTTGCACGAGGGTAGAATAGTGAGTTGAGGCCCCGTCCGCGGCGTGACGACCCCTCTGCACTTGGCAGCAAAAGCATGGGAACTCTCACAGAGTGGACGAAGCATCGTCCCGCCCGCTCCGATCACTTCACAGTGGGGCTTTCTCCCCCGGCTGATCGGGAACCAACGGGCCGCTGATTGGAAGTGTGGGAAACAACCAAGATGATGGGAAGGGGAAAGCCTTCCCCTGCGGCCGAGCCTGTAGTCTCGGCCGACCCCTTCTGCGGGGAGACCCCGCAACGCCCCCAGAGAGTAAGAGTTCGGCGGCTTTCGCCGTGACGGGTTTGGAGGTCGAGAGAGAGGCTCTCGGCCGGCCCGTCCACGGAGATTGACCCATGACGAACCTTGAAACCCTGGACGGCCGACGCGACGCGAGCGGCGGCTACAAAGTCGATATCTCGCGCGGAGAACGGATCGGCCGCGTCTCCTCGGAATGGTTTTCCCGGCCGGATGACGAGCGCTACCTGTCCCTGTCGGAGCTTTACGCCTCGGTGAAGGGCCGCGCCGAGCGCAGCCGCACGCGGACGGTCGAGAGCGCGGCGATCCGCGTCGAAGCCCATCGCGACGATCCGGAAAACCTGGCGCTCATCCTGCCCGAAGCCGAGGCCCCGGTCGCGCCGACCCATTGGAGCTTCGGCCAGCTTGCAAGCCTCGTCAGCGCGCCGGCGGCCTATCTGCGCCAGCTCCCGGCGCCGCTTGCGGGCATCAACCTGCAATACGGGCTCACCTCGCACCGAGCCGAGC
>NHBK01000016.1 GCA_002173095.1 Hyphomonadaceae bacterium TMED5
GCCACCGCCGACTTCCGACCGACCGATCCGCAGATCGCTTACCACCTCTCGCGCTTCATCGAGAATGTGCGCCAAATCCCGGCCGATCCGATCGTGCTGCGCCAGAACTGGCTGCACGCTTATGACTTCACGACCGACAAGGGCGCGCTGGCGCTCAACGACTACGCCAGAGTGAACGACCCCTTCGCCAAGGTCGGCGACACGCAGATCTCGGTCGAAGTCTCCAGCGTCATCCGCGCCTCCGAGAGCAGCTTCCGCATCGCCTGGATCGAGCGCCGTTACGCCAACGGACAGCTCGCCGCGACCGAACGCTGGACCGCCATTCTCACCATCGTTCTGCAACAGCCGCGCGACGCCGAACGCCTGCGCAAGAACCCGCTCGGCATCTTCGTCAACGCCATCAACTGGTCCCGGGAGTCCGCCCAATGACAAAAACACTTCGCCTGAACAAAGCGTCCATGACGGTGTTTCTCGCCGCGACAGCGCTCTCGGGATGCGCGACCTTCAAACCGCCGGAGATCGCTTACGACACCCCTCCGATCGAAGCGACGCTTCTTCCCGAACCGGAGCGTCCGGTGCGGATCGTCGAGCGCACCAGCCCACTGCCGCTGCCTGGCCAACTCAAGCCGATCAATGGGGGAGACCGGGCGCCGGAATCTGCCGATCCCGCCGAACGGGTGAGCGAAGCGAACGCCGCCGCTCGCATGGAGCCGGTGCGCGACGGCTTCATCAACGCCGTACAACTTTATCCTTACAGTGAGGGCGCACTCTATCAGGTCTACGCATCACCGGGGCAGATCACCGATATCGCCCTGCAGCCCGGGGAGAGCCTTGTTGGCTCCGGACCGATCGCCGCCGGCGACACGGCGCGCTGGATCATCGGCGACACTCAGAGCGGTTCAGGGGATGATCAGCGCATCCATATTCTGGTCAAACCGACGCGGCCTGATCTTCAGACCAACCTTGTCATCAATACGGATCGGCGGACTTATCATATCGAACTCAGGGCGAACCCGTCCGCCTATATGGCGTCCGTCTCCTGGACCTATGCCGAAGACGCCTTGATCGCACTCAGGCGGCGCAACGCCGAGGCGGAAGCAGCCTTGCCGATTGGACGCGACGTGGCGCTCGATTCCCTCCGTTTCCGCTACCGGATCGAAGGCGACCGCGCGCCCTGGCGGCCGCTTCGCGCCTTCGACGATGGGCGGCAGGTCTTCATCGAGTTCCCGCGTGGGATCGGTCAGGGCGAGATGCCGCCGCTCTTCGTCATCGGTCCGGAAGGTGAAGGCCAGCTCGTCAACTACCGTATCGCCCGCAACTACATGATCGTCGATCGCCTTTTCGCCGCCGCTGAGCTGCGTCTCGGCGACAGGCAGAAACGTGTGCGGATCGTCCGCACCGATGGGGTGAACCGCAACGCTCGTACCGCATCACGTCCTAGCGCCGTGGGGCCACGCAAATGAGCGAGGATAGAGAACCCCCTGAGGAAAAAGAGATCGCCGCCTCTTTGCGGCTGCGCGCCGATCCGCCAAGGGTCATGCGTCTCTCGCGCCGCACGCTGACGGTGCTTGGCGCGGTCGGAGGCCTCGGTCTCGGCGCCATACTGATCGTCGCGTTACAAGACCGCAAACCCGTTGATGGACCACCGGAGTTCTATTCGACCGAGCGCATTCAGGCGGCCGAAGGTCTGTCGCGCCTTCCGACTGACTATACACGCATACCTCAACTTGGACCGCCACTGCCCGGTGAGCTCGGGCGGCCGATCCTGTCAGCTCAACAACGCGGTCAGCCCGTGCCAGCGGTCGTCACTGCGCCTGCCGTCGATCCTGACGAACAGCGCCGGTTGCAGGAGTTGGAGGCAGCCCGGCTCAGTCGTCTTTTCGCTGAAGCCAAAACTGCCATTGGCGAACAACCGCAATCTTCGCCTGTGGTCGCTCCCGTGCTGTCCGGCACCGGATCATTCTTTCCCGCGAGTGCTACGGACACCTCTTCAGACGCGACAGACAGGCGGGAAGGATTTCTCGACGAACCCGTTGATCGCCGAACGACCGCCGCCGATCGGCTCACCGATCCGCCCAGTCCTTACGTGGTCCAGGCAGGCGCAGTCATCCCGGCAGCGTTGGTCACGGGTCTGCGCTCGGACCTTCCCGGTCAGATCACTGCGCAGGTGACGTCCAATGTCTATGACAGCCCGACCGGACGGTTCCTGCTGATCCCCCAAGGCGCGCGCCTCATCGGTGAATACGACAGCCGTGTCGCTTTCGGGCAGAGCCGCATGCTGCTGGTATGGACACGTCTGATCCTGCCGAACGGGCGCTCCATCGTTCTCGAACGCCAGCCCGGCGCAGACCAGGCCGGCTATGCAGGGCTCGAAGACGGTGTGAACAACCATTGGGGCAGACTGTTCATTGCGGCTGGGCTCGCCACCGTCCTGAACATCGGTGTGGAACTGGGCGCCGACGATGACGATGACATCGCTCGCGCCATTCGTGAGGGAACTCAGGACACCATTGGGCGCGCGGGAGATGAGATCGTCCGTCGTCAACTTTCGATCCCGCCGACCCTGACCATCCGCCCCGGTTTCCCCGTGCGCGTCATGGTTACGCGCGACCTTATCCTTGAACCCTATCGGAATTGACAAATGACCAAGCTGAAACTCGGCGCCATCCCTGACGACAAACCTGTCAAATTGAGCATTGAGCTTCCCGCCGATGTGCATCGCGATCTTGTCGCCTACGCTGATGTGCTGGCCCGTGAGACCGGGCAGAAGAACGAACCTGCCAAACTTGTAGCGCCTATGTTGGCGCGGTTTATGGCGACCGATCGTGGGTTTGCTAAGGTACGCAAAGACAGCAGCCGTCGCGTCACGCCGCGCGGTACCAGCCCATCAGGAGGCGGCATCTGACATCTGACGCGCCATGCTCAGCAAGCGGCGGAGTGCAGGATTGTCGTTTCGCGGAGACCAGACCGCGCTGAATGACAGAATCTCTCCATCAATTGGGCGATAGATGACGCCAGGAATAGTGGAGACTGTCGTGGCCTGACTTGTGAGCGTTAGCCCACGTCCGAGTCCGACGAGTGAGAGCAGATTGTGGCGATCCAGCTTACAGAGACGAACGTCTGGGCGACGGCCACGAACGGCGAGCCGCTGCACTAGACAGTCACTGACTTCCGAGCCGGGCACCATCTCGCTGGCAATAAACTGCTCCCCTTCAATATCGCACCAATCGATTTCGGCTTTTCCTTTTAAGGCGTGATTTTGCGGAAAAGCAACGAAGACTTTTTCAGACCATAGAACTTCGGCCTCGCAATCCACCCAAGCTCTTGTCCCGGCTAAAAAAGCTACATCGAGCTGTAGCCTTCGGATCGTTGCGACATGCTCCGATGGGCTGCCATCAATAAGATCAATCCAAATACCACTATGATCTCGCCCAAATTTTCTAAGCAATTCTGCTAGAAAACCAGAAGCGAGTGAAGAATGGATACCGACTCTAATGAATCCGTTCTCGCAACGTCCGACTTCAGAGACCGCTTGGGCGCCATCTCCAATCTGCTGAAAAACAATGCGAGCACGTTGCACAAATCGCTCTCCGGCGACGGTCAGTGATACACCGCCGGCTTGCCGATGGAAGAGTGATGCGCCGAGTTCGTCCTCCAGGTCGCGAATGGCGCGGCTAACAGTTGATTCCCGCACGCCTAGAGCCTTAGCTGCCCGTCGGAAACTGCCGTTTTCGACGGCGCCCTGGAAATAGCGGAGCTGGCGAAGTTTCATCACTGTAATGGATCTAGACTCTAGCCACGTTCCAGCCGGGCTCCTTCACCGGCTATGAATAGGCAAATCCGATAAATGAGGGAATGACCAGATGGAAGGCGTCCGCCGCATTCCCGCCATATGACACAGGATCGCTCTGTGAAGGGATGATATCGCAAAACTCGGTGGAAGGATCTGAACCAGCCATGTGTCAGCACCACCGGGAAAGCGGTTTCGTTGTGTGATCGAATATTAGAAAAGCGCACCGTTTGCCCATCTATTTCCTTGTAAAATTTCGGCAGCCGATTGAGGGCCGCTTTATTGTCCCACCAGTCAAGTTTATTGATCAACTTTTTTGCGAAGGATTGGGTGCGGTCGACGAGAGAGCCACAGTTCCAGCCTTCAGCAACTATTTCCAGCCAGCGAGTGCTTGAAATTCGCGGTGCCAGCTCGCCGAGCTGATGCTGGAGCGTTTCGATACGAAACGGAACAACTTCCGGTCCCATGGGCAGTTCCTTTATATGCGGTAGAGTTCCAAGCACGCTGTGACAAACAGCGAACCGAAGCGACAAAGATTCCAATCCGCCAAAGAACAGTCGCCGAACCATTTTTCTTGTCGGCACCGATATTAATGATCGGGTCCCTCGTCTCATTTCAAACTCCATTCATTTGCGCGCAGGCGCTTCTTTGATCGGAAAGACAACGCTGCGAGCAAACCCGCCTGCGCGGTGAGAAGAATGACAGACCCCAGAAACAAGGATCGGAAATCCCACTGATCAATGATCCTTTGGCTAAACAGCGGCGAAACAAACTGGCCGAGAAAAATAGCAGTCGTCGCACAGCCCGACGCTAGGCCCCGCCGCCTCATCGGGGCGATATCGAGCGTCCAGGCCACAACCGCCGGGATGATGAAAGCAAAACCGCTGCCGATCAGTGCCGCCCCTACCGCGAAACCAAACCTGCCGGTCGCACCCCACAAAACGAAAAACCCAGCTGCCATAAGGACTGAACCAAGCGCAGGGGTCGCGGCTTGACCGAGCGCAGCTCTCACCCGCCCGAAGGCCAGCGCGGCGAAGCCGCCTGCCAAAGTTAATAGTCCGAGCAGAAATCCGGCAGTCGCGGGCGAGGCCTGGCCGGTCTGGCGCAGATAGAACGGAAACTGCGTCGGCATGACATAGAAGGTCACCATGGTCATGAATGCGAGACCGCACAGGACCGCGAGTTGATAGATCCAAGAACTTGCCGCTTCAACGCCGTGGTCCTCCGGTGCTGAAGCGGCAGTTGGCTCGCTCACTGCGCGCACGATAAATGGCAGATAGAGCAGCGCTATGCCATATATCGCGAAGGGATAGCGCGCCGACGCGCTGGCTACGATGCCGGCAATGGCGAGGAATGCGAAGCCGCTAAAGTTCGTGGCCGCCGCCTGGTAACCCATGAAACGCCCGCGCGCCTCGCCGGTGAAATAGTCGCCGATTAGCGCCGATTGCGCCGTCATAACCAGAGCGACGCCGACGCCAAGCGCCAGTCGACTGATGAGCAACCATTCCAATGTGGGAAGGTAAAGCCCCGCTGTCCCAGCGAGACTGTAGAGCACGACGCCCGCCAACAGGGTGCGGCGGCGTCCCATGCGATCCACACCCAAGCCCGCGAAAGGCGCAGCGAGCGCGACCATCAGGGATGGTGCGGTGACGAGCAACCGCGTCAAGTCATCGCTGTGAGGGTTATCGGCGAATTGATCGGCAAGCATCGGCAAGGCCGGACTGATCGTGGCGTTGGCCATCACCGTCAATGTGGCCGCCAGCAGCAGTGCAAGAGAGCGAGGATCGTTCATACGGGTCATGGCGCTCTCCGGCCGGACGGGTCACAAGTGCCGCTGACGGGAACGCTGTCGAGCTTGAAGTCGGCTTGGCACTTGGCTATATGTTGGTTTCACCAACGAATAATGTTGGTTAGACCAACATAAGTCAAGGGTCGTCTGATGCCGGAACTGGAACTTTCGTCATCCTATCTGCGGGAGCTTCCGACAAGGCTTCTTGCAATAGCGGGTGTTCAGGCGAACGCCGCAAGCCGCGCGGCTTTGGCTGCGCATGACGCTACGCATTTCGACTTCGCGATTCTCGTCACGCTGGAGACATGGGATGATCTCAGCCAGGCTGAACTCGGCCGCCGGACAGGGATCAATCGCAAGGACGTCGCAGAAACGGTGGCAGGTCTGGAGCGCCGGGGAACGGTGACCCGCAGAGCTGATCCTGACAACGCGAGGCGAAAACTCGTATCGCTATCGGCTAAGGGACGCATCTGGATTGAACGCCTCAAAGTCAGTGTTGACCAAGCCCAGGCCGTATTCACAGAAAATCTCTCGCATGACGATGTGAAAGCCCTCGTGTCACTCTTACAACGTCTACTCTCCACCCCGGAATGAAGCCCAGTCATCAGCCATATGGTCGCCAGCTAGCTATTTTACGCTTGAGCGCCTCCATCTGCCCTGGACCACGCCCGCGTGAATAGAGCCGCCACAGCGGACGTCAGGCGAATGATTTCGAGCGGTTTGAGGACGAACTGAAGGCGCTGCGACAGGCTGAGGGGGTTATCGCGTCGTCGGGGAAACCCTTTGATGGATGTGTCCATCCGGACCGAGTTCGGCGCACATTGCGGCAGCCAGGGCGGAGCGCGCCGTGAAGTTGCGCAGCGGAAAGTCCCCGTCATTGGTGTAATCGGTAACACCCTCGCGGTCTTCCAGTCGCGCCGGGCGCATGATCGTCCAGTCGATGTCGTCACAGGTTTCTAGAAGAGACTCCATCCGGCGCATGTCTTCATAGAGTGTCTTGCCGAACCTGCCGCGCAACAGCGGGATGACGATCCAGTCCATCACAGGCCCATACACCTTTGGCGGTTTGAAGGTCAGCCCGGCGCTAACCACCACGAGCCGCCGCACTCCGGTCTCGCGCATCGCCGCCACGATGTGGAAGGCACCTTGGGAATAGACCGTGATTTCTTTGCGCGAATAGGGAGCGCCGAGGGTGGAGCAGACGGCGTTGGTTCCAGCGATCAGATCGGCCAGACCGGCGCTATCCGACACGTCCGCCTTCCGCGCGGTCAGCCGGTCGTGACGGATCGGAAAGTCCTGGGGCCGCCGGACCGCGGCGATGACGCAATGCCCCGCCGCCAGCGCCTGTTCGCACAGGGCCAAGCCGGTGGCGCCGCTGGCCCCGAAAACGGCTATGGTCGTGGGTGAAATAGTCATCGGTCCACCCCTTTCGCCTATTCGCTGCGATAGGGGGCGCCCAAATCGGTGAACTCGGTCATGATCGGACCACCGATCATCTTCTCGGCTGCCAGTTCGGCCCGGAAGCGATAGCTGGGCAGATGGGAAAAGGACGCCGGGCCGTGCGCCGTCTCCACAAGGTGAAAGAAATCGGCGCCACCGTTCAGCCGCCCCGCGCGATACGCCAGTTCCGGCGGGCGTACTGAGTTGAGTTCGCCGAGAAACCTGCCAATCAGTCGCTCATTTTCGTTCGCCCAGTCCGGCTGTACCGAATAGGTGATCAGATATTTCTTCATCGTCCCGTCCTCACGCCGCCCGCAGCGGTTGCAGGGCCCCGGCCCAGGCGACGAGTTGATCGAGCATCAGTGTGGCGATCGGTTCGTGAACGGGCGCGGGCCTGAACGTCTTGAAGTTCTCGAAATCGCTGTAGAGCATCAGGTTGACCTCGGTCGCCACCGTGGCGACGTGCAGCTCTCCCAGAGACTGGCGCAGTTGGGCCGAAGCGCGCGCGCCGCCCTGCGCGCCATAGGCCACGATCGCAGCGGCCTTGTTGCCCCATTCGGCAAAGAGATAGTCGAGCGCATTCTTGAGCACCGCCGGGATCGCACGGTTATATTCCGGCGTCACGAAGACGAAGCCGTCATAGCCGGCGATCACCTCGGCCCAGGCGGCGGTGTGGGACCCGCCATAGTCCAGGCCCATCAGCGCCGAGGCTTTGGCGGACATCGACTCGTCGAGAAAGGGCAGCGGGTGGTCCTGCAGGTCGAGGCGTTCGAAGACGACGTCGCCGCGCGCCGAGGCGATGTTCAATATCCACTCGGCGACGGCGGCGGCGTTCCGGCCAGGACGCGTGCTCCCGACGATCACGGCGATTTTCGGTGTATTGGTCATTGAGGAGCCTCCTGGTCCGATCTTGAGACGGAGATATAAGTGAAGACGGAAACATGGACTAGGTTGGACATTTCGGATAGATTATCCGAAAAACTGGACAATTGATGGACCTATCCGAGTTAAGAAGCTTCCTCTCCGTGGCGCGGGCAGGCTCTTTCGCGGCTGCGGCCGAACAAACCGGCGTCGCGAAGTCGACGCTGTCGAGCCGCATTCAGGCACTCGAAGCCTCACTGAACATGCGGCTGCTCGAACGCACCACCCGGCGCCTGCGGCTAACGCCGGAGGGGGAGCTGCTATTGAAGCGGGCGGCGCTGCTGATCACCGAAGCGGACGATCTGGAACGGACCATGCGCGATCGAAACGCCGAGCCTGTCGGCCGGCTTCGTGTCTCGGCGCCCGTCATGTTCGGGCAGGCGCGGATGGGGCGGATCGCGGCGACCTATGTGCGGCGCTGGCCGGAAACCACGATCGAGGTCGATCATTCGGATCGCTTCGTCGATCTTCTGGAAGAGGATTTCGACTGTGCGATCCGGATCGGCCCGCTACCGGATTCGGAACTCATCGCTCGACGGTTCGCTTGGTCCCGAACCGTGCTCATCGCCAGCCGTGATGTCGCTGCGAGCCTGGAGGACACTACGTCCCCCAAAGCGCTCGCCCATACGGCGACGATCTCCTTCGCGCCGCGTGGCGCACCCCTCGATTGGAATCTGGAGAACGGGGACGACCACGTGCGTTTCAAGCCGAAGAGCGCGATCACGCTGGGAAGCTTGCACGCCGCCTGCGCCGCCGCCATCGCCGGGGGAGGCGTGGCGCTCGTGCCGGAAATGGTTGCTGCGGAAGCGCTGGAGAATGGCCTGCTGACGCGTCTGATGCCGCAATGGCAGGGGCCGGCTTCCGCGCTCAACCTTGTCTACCCAGCGCATCGTCACACATCCCCGCGCCTGCGGGCCTTCTTCGATGTGTTGCTGGAATGCGCTTTCTGAAGGAAAGGCTCGGCATCGCTTCCGATCAGGATGGCGCGGCGCCCCCTGGATGATCCGCCCCCAAGCGTCGGTCGAATTTGAGTGTTAGTTCGGCGCATCGATTTTGGTCAGCTTCTTGTAGCGCGGCGGGACGCCGACGATCCACGGCGCGATGCCTTGAGGAGCGTCTAAGATGATGCTTTCGGGCGCCAGGCGGCCGGCCACACAGGGAAGAATATGCGGCGAGGTTTTATGAGTGCGTTTGGTGTGACGCCAAATGAATATCGCGCCGTAAATATCGAGCGGTCAGATTGATCATTTCTATTGAATTTTGAAAGTGATTATTTGGTCCTCTCAAAATGGTGCCCACATCGAGCTCGATACCTCAAAGCGGCGGTCTTTCAATTGATCCCGTCGCATGCTGCGCTGAAATAACTGGAGCATTCTTGCCGTGAGAAGAGGTCGACGATTTCGGCGACAGCGTTGTGCAGAGCCGCATTCGTGCGGGCGTCGATCCGTATGAAATAGGCCTTGAGCTTCACGAAGGTCATTTCGATAGGGGGCTGTAGGCGGGGAGGAAGAGCAGCCGGCCCCCGACAGCTTTCAGGCTTGCTGTGACCTCAAAGTTTCGACCCGCGACAATGAACCACCTGCTTACGTGAGTTTCCCACGTAAGCACCTGAGTCGAGAAATTGCGGCGCATTAAAGCATTGTTTTATATGGAAAAATGGCGCGCCCGGAAGGGGAATGTGCAAACTCAGAAAACACTGAACTTTACCTCGATCAAGACTTCGTAGCGCTCTTCGAGGAGCTAAAAAACTGGGAGGAACAACTTCGACACATCGATCAGAATTTACTGACTGATGATGAAAACTCTACCTCAGAGAAAAACGCGAATGCGACATCAAAACGTGGAGGACCTTCTCCATGCTAGAACAACGCAAAGACGAGTGCGTGTCCGGTTTCACAGAAGCGCCACTTCCGCCAAAGACACGAAAGTCAAAACACCCTTCGCCCATTTCGTTGCGTCTCTCACCAGATGAACGCGCTTTGCTTGAGCGTGACGCAGGTAACAAAACGCTGAGTGCTCACATCCGAGAACAGCTTTTCGGCGAGAGCGTGACGTCATCATTTCGTCGGCCCGCTCGTAAATCTAACAAGCCAAACGTTGATCATGTTGTCCTCGCAAAACTGCTCGGGCTGCTGGGCAAGTCGCGCCTGTCTCAAAATATGAACCAGATCGCTAAAGCAGCGCACATGGGCGCATTGCCGGTATCTGATGAGTTAGAGGCTGAACTCGCGCTCGCATGTCAGGATATCAAAGACATGCGCGACACACTCATCTCTGCAATGGGGAGAGCTTGAATGATCCTTGTAGGCAATCAAAGAGGCGGCGCACGTGATCTCGCCAATCACCTGACTAAGGATGAGAATGATCACGTGATTATTCATGAGATTAAGGGCTTCGCCTCTGATGATCTTCATAGCGCCTTCAAAGAAGCGGAAGCTATGAGCAAAGGCACGAGGTGCCGCCAGTATCTGTTCTCTTTATCGTTCAATCCACCGGGCGAAGAGAATGTGAGCACAGAAGATTTTGAGAATGCGATAGACAAAGCAGAGAAGTCCCTCGGACTGACTGACCAACCGCGCGCAATTGTATTTCACGAGAAAGAAGGTCGCCGCCACGCCCATGTAGTTTGGAACCGTATCGACCTAGGCGAGATGAAAGCCGTTCAGCTTTCCCATTCAAAACGTAAACTCAATGCTCTCTCAAAAGAGCTTTATCTAGAACATGGCTGGCGCATGCCTGCTGGCTATATCAATAGCGCTCTGCGCGATCCGCTAAACTTCACCTTAGAAGAATGGCAGCAGGCCAAACGTAATGGCCAGGACCCGCGCATCCTCAAACAAGCATTTCAAGATGCCTGGGCAACATCTGATACAGCCGCAGGCTTCAAGCATGCTCTAGCAGAACGAGGATATGTTCTCGCTACTGGGGACAGGCGCGGCGTGGTCGCCGTGGATCGCTTTGGCGAAGTGTACTCGATTCCGAGACAGTTGGGCTTGAAAACAAAACAGGTTCGAGAGCGGTTCGCCTCTATTCAAGACTTACCAAGTGTCGAGAACGCGAAGATGGAAGCGAGTAAGCTGGTACAGAACAAACTGACAGGCTTCGTGCTGGAACTTGAGGCGACAGCGCGTGCCGCAAAAGAACGGTATCAGGAAGAAAAGAAAGCTCTCGTTACGAAGCAACGCGCTGAACGCAGAGCGCTGCTGGAGCAGCACGCCATTCGGCAAGCTGATGAAACACTGATGCGCCAATCCCGTTTCAGGCACGGCCTGAAAGGTGTTTGGGACGTACTGACTGGGGAGCATTTCCGTATCGCGAGGCAAAACAAGCTTGAGTTTGAAAAGGCATTGCAGCGCGACCGTGACGAACTGGATTCCCAGATCGAGCGTCACAAGCAAGATCGCAGGTCGCTTCTACAAGACATCAAGCGAGACACCAACCTTCAGAAAGCTAAGACTGATCGCCAAAATCTACTGGATGAAATTGCAGAGATTTCGAAACAACGCGAACACGGACGAAAGAAAGATCGAGGTCGCGGCCTCAGCCTTTAAAAATGTGAATATTTTCTGCTTGTTGATCCAGAAGACCTACTAACTCTTTGTTCCTTCGTATGATCTAAAGATCATATTTTTATTTTATGATCTACAAATCATAGTGAGTTTTTATGATCTACAAATCATATTGACATTTTATGATCTATGGATCATAATATGATGAAAGGAGTCGATATGAGCTTGATAGCCCGATCACCAAAAAATTTAGGCCATGCGATACGTGAAGCGCGCAAAGCCGCAGGACTGTCACAAGGCGAACTGGCCGCACGAAGTGGGCTTTGGCAAGAAACGATTTCCAAAGTTGAGAATGGGCATGCCGGAACAAAGCTTGAGACCGTGTTCGAATTGCTCGCTGCGTTGGATTTGGAACTTGTCGCGCGCGCGCGTAGTAAAGGATCAGCGAGCGATTTTGAGGACTTGTTCTGATGGCTCGACGTCGTGCGCATACGCCGCTCAATGTTTTCATGAACAATCGGCTGGTTGGCCAATTGGCCAGGCAGAAGGGCGGTGCCATCAGTTTTCAGTATGATGACACATGGCTGGACTGGGACGCACGCCTGCCAGTGTCTTTGTCTTTGCCATTGAGGGCAGACAAATTCACCGGCGCGGCGGTGGTGGCCGTGTTTGAGAACCTTCTCCCTGACAATGATGCGATACTAAAGCGCGTGGCCGAACGTTCCGGCGCGACGGGTACGGATGCATACAGCATGCTCTCGGCCATTGGCCGGGATTGTGTCGGGGCATTGCAGTTTTTGCCAGAGGATGAGGAACCCGCACCATCGACTCAAATCGAAGGCAATGTGCTGACAGAGAGGCAGATCGATACCCTGCTAAAGAACCTTGATGTCAGTCCGCTCGGCATTCGCAGCGAACATGACTTTCGGATTTCAATTGCGGGCGCTCAGGAAAAGACGGCGCTCTTATACCATGAAGGACAATGGTTTGAGCCAATCGGCACAACGCCAACGACGCATATATTGAAGCCCCAGATCGGCAAATTGTCGAATGGCATGGATATGTCACATAGCGTGGAGAACGAGTATTTCTGCATGACGCTTATGCGGAATTTTGGGCTCAATGTTGCCAATGTTGAGATAGAGCGTTTCGGCAAGCAGAATGTCTTAATCGTCGAGCGCTTTGATCGTCTTTGGACGAAAGATGGACGCCTCCTGAGACTGCCGCAGGAAGATTGCTGTCAGGCCTTATCTGTCCCGCCAACACGAAAGTATGAGAATTCTGGCGGCCCTGGCATTCCCGCAATTCTCGAACTGTTGCGCGGTAGTGATGAACCGAGTAAAGACCAGCGCGACTTCTTCAAAGCCAATTTACTGTTCTGGCTGATTGGCGCGACGGATGGCCATGCCAAGAATTTCAGTATTCAACATTCGCCAGGCGGTCGTTTCCGCATGGCTCCGCTCTACGATATTCTGACAGCGGAGGCGGACTACGCTGCCAATCGCATACGCCGGAAGGATTATAAGCTGGCGATGCGCTGGGGCGACTCCGGCAACTACAAGATTGTCGATATTTTCAAACGGCACATGCTTGAGACCGGTGTGGCGGGCGGCTTGTCGCGCACATTGGTCGAAGAGGTTTTGAGTGAAATTGTGAGCGAAGCGAGCGGCGCGCTTGAGAAAACGATAGCGGCTTTGCCGAAGGGGTTTCCTCAAGTGCTTGTTGATGTCGTTGCAGTGGCGATCAAAGATCGCTTGCAACGCCTGACCTGATCGAAAGAAGTAGTGCCGAGGGCCGAGCCCTCGGCGAATTTTTTATCGGTTCCAGAACACATGGACTTCTTGATATCCCAGATCGATGGCCAGAACGTCATTGATCTCTAAGTCTCGTCCCATACGTTCCCAATCAATGTAATATTGCAGGTGGTTAGGGACTTCACTTGTCTCTTCAGTGATTTCCTGTGCGAAGTCGGCGAGGCTTTCATATTGCCCTGCGTAATCGTCCTCTAAAGCGCGTTTGGCTGTTTCGAAGTCGCCAAAGTGGTTCGCAACTTCTGCGCCTAATCGGCCATACTCTTCGATGAATTCCGCCTTTTCCACCACGCTTTGAATACCTTCGTATTCAGAAATGCTTAACCCTTCGAAGCCTTCATAATCATGGATTGCCCATTCTTCCGCACCTAGCATCGGTGAGGTTTTCAAAACTTCGTTGATCTGACCCCAGATGGCATCTTCGTCGAGTGTGGCATCGATCCAAGCTCCGTGTAGGTAGCCGTTATTATAGGCTGCGAGACAGGCTACATATATTCTAATTTCTCCGTTCTTTGTCATTTGAAGACCTCCGTCAGGTAAAGGTTGCTCATGCAACCTTGGCCTTCGCCGAGAACGGGGTGTGCAAACGGAGATGAGAATCGACGGCGGGCGCAAGGGCTTGCCCTGAGCCTCGGGAGACCGTCTATTTTAAGCGAAGTGCGCTGAGGGGCTGGCCCCTAAGCCTTACGCAAGGGATCGAAGCCGGATGGCCGAGACAACTGGCAGGCAGGCTCGGTTCACGAGAGCCCGGCCTGAAAGGATGGGGCAATGTATCGTTGCTAAAAAGACTAAAGTGCTCTCAGAAAAAGATAAATTTCGACCATCGCAAAGGTATCAAGTTTACAATAGCTAAGGAGAGAACTTGCCCTTTGGTCAGCCTCTGGTCCCTTCGCGTTAATCATCTGTTCCCACGCATCCATTGCGGATGCGCCGTCTTGTACCTCCAAACCCTTATAGCTAAGTTCGGGGCATAGGATTGGCAGAACCTTTTTAATCGAGGTTGAGCCATCAAATCGCGCGTCGACATAAGCGGACTTGAAAACATCCTCAAGGTCTACGGTACGCTCATTCATATCTTGCAAGAAGTCGCTAAACTCAGGAAACAACAAAGCCATCTCCCTATTCCGTGTTTTCTCGAAGGACGCGTGCCAGGAAACGATACTGCCGGTGGGGCCGATATCTCCCTTCAGCACTTCCAAAAGCCTAATCGGCAACCGTGCTTCTCGCTCTAGAAATTCTCGGTGCTCCAAGTGACCGTTTTCGTGCAGGACGTGAAGAGAGTATTGCACTGGAAAATGCTTATGCGGACTTGCTCTGTCCACTATCGGAACTGCGGAAGCGAAAGTCTCATAGTCAAAAAAATATAACGGAAACTGCCAGCCGTCTAAGAACTCCCGAACAGCCCGACGATCAATTATAGGGGCACCTGCACGAGCTGCTTGCAGAACAGCCAGTTGGTTCGAACTCAGAGGGTAGTCTTTTGGGATATCTAAAAGGTCAAAAATTCCGTTGGTGACCAGCTCGTTTCGCTTCGTCTGACTAAGGCGCGGCAGACTATAGATCGAGGGCTTAGGAATATCAGGATTGAACACCTCAAATGTGTCGCAATGGTGAGCACGAGAACTGCGCAGGCACGAACACTGTGAACGATCAATTGCACCCTCAGAAAGGAACTCTAGCGCACGATCAATCTGAGACGACAGGTCTGCCTCGATCGCTCTAACATCCGCCGAAACGTCGGCGAAAGTAAGCAACCCAGACGGCTCTATTTCGCCGCAACGAACGTATTCACCGTTGAGGTGAACGATGTAGACTGCATCGATATGCCGCCCAGAACGCTCAGCGCATATCTTCTGAAATGCCGCGTCTTTGATGTGGTTGTGAGCAGGATCGGTTTTAACGCTAGTAGATGATTTGATCTCATAAAGAACGCAGCGTTCATCGTCCAAATGCTCCAGAGCGTCTGCCCGAGCAAACAAACCAGATTCGGTCTCAAATACCTCCTGAAAACTGATGCGGCGATCAGGCGACGCATCAAAATATGCCCGCACGTAGCGCTCGACCTCATAGCCCTCGCGCGTGATTTTCTGCAAGAAAGTGGAAAATTCACCAGCCGGATAACTCTCAGGCTCATTCTTCAGCAACCAAAGTGACTTGGGACAATTCAGATATTGAATGAAGTCAGTTTTTGTAAGCTGCATTCCCACTACTATCCTACTCTTGAGTAGCCGAAACCGTTCTTAATATAAGCGTTCAGAAAACGCCCTTTCGACCCGGCCTGCATTAGCTGGTCGTACAAATGCTCAGGGACACCATAATACTGATAGATCATTCCACTGAAGAATTCGACTTCTAAAGTCTGAGTATTCACATCATATCCTATAGATGCGATATTTGACGAAGCTACGGAATATCTTTCCACCTACGCCTCCCCTTCCTGTGATTGATCGTCGACTGGCTGTCGTTCAATACTGATATCATTGATTGTGACCCGAGGTCTTTGTGCGCGCCATGATGCAACCACACGATCATACCCTTCTTCTCTTCGCGGAATCGACCACATTTGGTTCACATTTGGATCGCCGCTCTTAGGACGGTGCTCTTTTCGAGGTAAAGTGATGCGACATCTCATGGGCAACTTAGCAGCTTCACCCATTATGATCGCTTCCCCGGTCCTGAGAACTGGCAGCACTTCTAACAAGCTTACTAATCCGTCAGGCAGTGTGCCTTGAACTCTCGCTCGGTCTTGAGGGTTAGTCAGCCGTAAGGCGAAATAGGTGCCGCACTGCGATAGGATAGTTTCATCTACTTCTGAAGGCCGTTGGCTAATGACCATAGCGCCTACGCCGTATTTGCGTCCTTCTTTCGCGATTTTTTGCACAACTTGAGAAGCCAACCCCTGCGCGCTGCTAGACAAATAGCGATGCGCTTCCTCCATGACGATCAACAAAGGTCGCGAAATCCCACCTTCCGATTTTTCCCTACTCCAAAACATCGACTCATAAACTACTTTGAGAATAGAGCCGACCATCCTTTCTAGGACCAGACTGGGCACACCGGATAGATCAAGTATCGTGATTGGATTGGGACCGCCGAGCCACCCCAACAATAGTTCGTCAAGGTCTCTTGCTACAGTTCCATTGAGGGAAGGCTCCCAATCACCAGGATGCAAAAGAAAGTTGTAGCGGCGATCCAGTAGTAGCGATCTCAGTTGATTTAGTTGACGCCTAATCCCAAGAGCCTGTTGATTGAGGAAAGGCCCCTGGGCGCCCATAGCGTGAGGCTTATACCGAGGAGCGATCAACTCTTCGGCATTGCCGGGATCTTGTTCCGTTGACTGGTCTCTTTGCGGCCCTTCAAATGTTGCAGTCTCAAAAGCAATTAGGTCATACCAGAGCTGCTTAAGGCTAAAAGGCAGCGGGGTATCGACCGTGATAGAGCTCGCTTGGACCCCTGGAAAGTTTTGAGCTGCGTGAGCAGCTGTTTTCAATTGAAAAATCTTGTCTGTGAATGCTGTTTCCCGCTGGCCATCTACCCCTCCAGTTAGAAAACCAAGCAAATCCGACGCATCTAACGCCCAATATGGCATTAGTAATTCTTGTTCTCCTGCTTGTGGGTCTACCGAAAAGACATTTGCAACATCAGACAGTGCTGAAGAATATTCACCATGAATATCAAGCATCAGAATTCTTGCGCTGGGATGGTCTTCGACATCACCATCCGAAGATACGATTGATCGCAGAAGACTTGCAATTGTAGTCGATTTTCCAGAACCGGTTGAGCCGAGTATAGCGCTGTGACGGGTCACCAACTCGTTCAATGACAGTTTTGCAGGAATGCTTTCCGCGCTCGAGAGCGCACCAATTACAATCTGACCACTCTCACGGGCACCGTATATCTTGGCCAAACCGGTTTCAGTTGTGATATGGACGCCATCGCCCACATTCGGATACTGGCTAATACCTCTTTCAAAAGCACCGCTCGTGGCTTCTCCCACAAGCTGAACTTCCATCCAGCGACCCGTTTGTAAGTCAGGTGCTCCATCCGATTTTGGTGCCGCATCCGCTCCAACGCCTGAAACCACTCCGTATAAATCCTGATAACCTTGTGGAATTCGCACGAAACTCCCGACCTGACCGATTCGATAAGCGCGTCCTTCAATCATTGAGAGACCCGAAGCAACAGATTGTGCTAGATGCACGCTTACAGATGAGCCTGAAACAGAAGCGACGCTGCCTAGAAATGTGGGATCGCGGCTAAGCATTCACGTCATCACTTTCTTCAAGCTCATCGATTAACTTGGCATCGGCAGAAGTCCCGTCTGCTTGACGAAAAATGTCTTCCGCCTGGGCTAGAGCAAAGAACCTTGCCAGACTCGCAAAATCACCGAGAACAAAGTTTCCTGTGCCGCTCTCATCTTTTTCCCAAAACGTTCGACGGATGCTTTTCCATTCTTCTGTCGGCGGTTCTCCCGGGCTCCATTTTCCTTTCACGCCAAATATCGCGGCGCCATCTCTTGCGTAGACACTCAAATTGGGTCTTCGCAAAGCAAGCTTCACCGCCAGCTGTTCGTCCTCAAGAGCCTTGAACTGAAAAGCCAAAATGGCAGTGTGTTTATTGGCCGCAAGCGCCTCGTCGAAAACCGCGCATATGTGAGCGTCAAAAAATGAAAAACCAGAACAGATCAGAATTGTATCCGGTGTAGTCAAGAAATCGCGAAGTCGCTCAAAAAGCGCCGAATAGGGTTGCCTTGCAATCTGATCATATTTGAGGTGATCGGGATAAATCAGTTCTGTTGCTTCACGACTGCCGGTCCGTACTATCGCATCAGGCTTTACTTCCCAGCCAAGGGACCCATGCATCTTCCATATTCTAGACCAACGAGCTGGAAGGCTATCGTCTTGAATACTGGTCGGATCAAAGAAGGGTTTGTGAGAACCGGTAAATCCATCAAAATACGGCAAACGTGCGCGCTCGAACGCCTCTTCTAGAAGCAGATCATAGTTAGGCGTGAATATCTCGACGGGGAATTCTCGGTGCGTGCCCCCGATCCAAGAGACGAGTTCAGTGAAAGCATTGGGTTCTGAAGGAAGCGGGCGGGCTACAATTGTACCAATTTTTGAGCATATTCGCTGCGCCAATTGTTCGTAGGCTTCCCCATTGAGTCCGTGAACTTCAGCTGCGCCTATTGCTTGGGACAACCTTCGAATACGCGTTAATATTGCCTCAATGTTCGCGTTTTCACCAATTTCCGGCAAGAGCAGATTCAAAACATCACGATCCGCTTGCTCTAAATCCTGAACCACTAGTGTAGTGAGCCGAGCAACATCTGGAATTAGCGGGTTTCCTGAGCTGTTGAGCCGATTCTCGTCATCTACCGTTATCGAGACGGGAGCTCCTGCTCCCAATAACAAACCGACGCGTTTTTTTCCTTGAGAAAGAATTTGACGCAAATCGACCATGTACCGATCTGGATTGTGGATGGTGGTGTCTATCATAAGGAAGCACCTCCTATTTGGGTTGGTGGTCTCGTCGGCCAGCGCCGCTCAAAGAACAGGAACAAATTGTCCGTCTTCGCTTGCAGATCATCTTCATCATATGCGTCCACGGGTAAGCCCGTGCGGTCGTCGTAGAGGTAGTCGTAGATGGTCTGCCTAAAGCGGTCGCGGGTGGCCGTTTTCGTGAAGATGTCCTGCACATCGCGCATCTGCGTTTCGAGTTCACGCAGCAATGAAACGGCGACGCTTTTGATCTTCTTGATATCGGCTTTGGAAAGGTCGGGCTTGAGCAGAAGGTCGAACACGGCGAGCTGTTGCTCGTTCTCCAGACCTTCTTTCACGTAGCGATGTTCTTCTTCGCTCATCTCAGCGGTGAGGCGCATCAGAGCCTCGAACGTCGCCTCAATCGTATTCTTATCTTTTTCCTTGTTATACTCGCGCACGATCTCGTCGAAGCGTTCCTGAAAATCTGTCCGCAGAGGGTTTTCCGCGAGCATCTTCTGGAGGCGTTTCTCAATGACAGACTTTACATCCTGAACGTCTGACCGCTTCGTTTCGCTTTTCGCGAATTCCTTGCGGAGCAGATCAAAATTGATCTTCGAGATGTCGAATATCTTGTCGTCGGAATCGGCGTCTTCTTTGACATTGATGGCGTCGCTCACAATGGCGTTCAGCCGTTGAATGATAGCGGAAGTGTCCGCCTGATCCCGGTCATCCTGAAGCGTTTTGTAGAGGAAATTGATCGCCTCGCTATCTGAACGATAGGCTTTCACACCTTCGAACGTCAGACAGGCTTTGAACTTTCTGAAGACAGACCGCGCTGAAATTTCGAAACGCTTTCGCGTCTCATCATCGACATTCACCGCTTCTTTCGCGTCGAGAATGGCCTTGTTGCGCGCAAAGCCCGTTTCGTTGATCAAACGGCTGAGATCAAAGTCACGTTTAGTGAGTTGTTCCCGTACAAGCATGATGGCCTCGGCGAGCTCACCAAGCAGCTCTTCTTCGGGGTGAAGCGGATCAGAGACCGGTTCCCCGTCTTCGCCCATCTCACCGTCGCCTTTGTGACCGGCAAAAGTCGAAAGCGCTTTGCGAAGGTTCTTCAGGATGCCGCAGTAATCCACGATGAGGCCGTTATTCTTGCCTTCTTTCACGCGGTTCGCACGGGCAATTGCCTGCATCAGCGTGTGGGCCTGCAATGGCTTATCGAGATAGAGCGTGGATAGCGAAGGCACGTCAAAGCCGGTTAGCCACATGGCGCAGACGATCACCACACGGAACGGATGCTCTTCGCGTTTGAACGCGCTGTCCACATCAAGACGCTTGCCATCTTCAAGCAAGAAACCATCTTTCATCAGCTTGCGATGCGGCAGGATATCGAGGTTCCATTTGCGGAACTTATCGACTTCGCCTTGCTCGTCGCTAACGACAACGGCGATCTCTGTTTCCTTCATCCAGGCGATTTGTCGTTCCCGCAAAGCCTGATCCTGATCATCGCGCGCGTTCGTGAGATCAGCCTCAAGAAACTTGATCCGTTTGTCCCATGCAGCCTTGATATAGTCATGCATCCGAACGGCGGTGATCTTGTCGATGCTGACAAACATCGCCTTGCCAGTTTCCCAGTTCGTGGAATAATGTTCGGCGAAGTCCTCAGCGATATGGCGCAAGCGCTTCTCCGCCGTCACCACATGGTATTCGCGCTTCAGCTCATTTTCGAGCTTCGCCGCTACATCGGCGTCTGACGTTTCAGCTTCAGCAATCGCTTCTGCCAGTTTTTCATTCAGACCTTCAGCGGTCAGGCCAAGCTTGTCGCCGCGCGCGTCGTAGTAGAGCGGCAGAGTGGCGTTGTCTTCGATGGCGCGCTGAAAGTCATAGGTGGAGATATAACCGCCGAACACCTTCTTGGTGATCTCATCACTGCTGAAAAGCGGCGTCCCCGTGAAACCGATATAGCTCGCATTCGGCAGCGCATCGCGCATATTCATCGCCAATGTGCCGTATTGCGTGCGGTGCGCTTCATCTGTCATCACGATGATGTCGTCACGCGTGGAGTATTCCTCGCCTTCGCTGATCTCTTTATTGAACTTCTGAACGAGCGAGAACACGAACGCCTTTTGCTGGCTCAAAAGCGTCTTCAGCTCTTCGCCGCTATCGGCGCGGCAAGGGTCTTTCTCGTTATTGGCAAGACCAACGCCCGCGAAGGTCTTGTAGATTTGATTGTCGAGGTCCGTCCGATCCGTCAGCACAAGGAAGGTGAAGTTCCCGCCGAGCTTTCGGCGAACCTTCTGCGCAAATAAAGCCATGGAGTAAGACTTACCGGAGCCCTGCGTGTGCCAGAACACACCAAGCTTCCCGTCCCGCTTCTTTCGATCAACAACAGATTGGAGCGCGCGATTAACGCCCAGATACTGATGGTTCCGCGCGACGATCTTAGCAAGCTTGCCAGAGCTATCGTCAAACAGAATGAAATTCTCTAACAGGTCGAGAAAGTTGGCGCGGTCACAAACGCCCTTGATCAACGTTTCCATCTGCACGACGCCAGCATCGCCTTCGGCCAGACGCTTCCAGTCGCTGAAGTGCTCATACTTTGCGGAAATCGATCCAATCTTGGCTTCAACACCATTCGCCAGAACCACAAAGGCGTTGAAGTGGAAGAGCTGCGGGATGGTGTCGAGATAATCTTTGAAATTGTCGTCATAGGCGCGGCGCAGCGATTTATCGGGGCGCTTCAGCTCGACAAACATCAGCGGCAGACCGTTCACATAACCAATGATGTCGGGGCGGCGACGATGACCATTCGGCCCGCTGATCCACATTTCCCGTACGCACAGGAAATGATTGTTGCTCGGGTCATCATAGTCGAAGACCTTCAGGCGGCTTTTTTTGATCTCCCCGTCCTTATGATAGCTCGCAAGCACGCCATCTCGGATCAGCTCATATTTCTCATGATTGGTCTGAACAGCGGATTGGAAACCAAGCGTGTCGGTAATCTGACGCAAAGCGTATGTGTAGGCTTCTTCGGGCAAGCCCGGGTTCAGCCGAACGAGGGCTTCACCTAGATATCGGGTGAGAACAACTTCACGATCTGACAGGCGGCCAAGCATGCCTTCGGAGCCGAAGGTTTCGGCGTTGAAGGCGAGAACGCTTTCATGCCACTTCAGATCATTCACAAGGTAATCTGAGAGTGTTTCCTGCGCCAATCGATCTTCGGTGAAGTCGTTCATGCGGCCACCTCCAATCGACCGTCCATGAGGCGGGGAAGCAATAGGTCTCGGGCTTTTGCCAGTTCGATGTTTTGTCGAATTAAGGTTTCAATCATTGCAAATTGAGGTTCGACAATCGACTGAAACCCTCCTGTCAATTCATCCACAGGAAGAAGAACTGGGATGCTTTGAAACTTGCTTTTATTGACGTTTGCCATCGTCGCGCCACCGCCAAGCGCTTCCAGTCTCGGCTTGATGGACTTTAAGAAAGAATAGCAAAAGAAGCGCCAATCGTCTTTTCTAGGAACTACAGAATTGATCTGTTGATTGGTTTGCGCGGGGCTGCCATTCATCGAGACAACACCTACTGAACCAATGCAAGATACTAAGATCGAGCCCTTTGGCAGAGTTTTGTTTTGTTGAGACTTTGCACCTTCGTTGGAGAGATACTCTTCTGTTTGAACGACATAAGCGTTGCCGTGCATATCGGGTGTTTTGATGAAGGGCACATCGTCACCGTAAAATTCCGGCTTTTTCTTCGAAGGCGTCTTTCCAGTAATTGCTTCGCCAAGATCTGCAATTGTACCTTCTTCCCATCCCTCGGGAATTCCATCGACGATTTTGACGTGCTCGTGGCCGGGGAAGCGGAAATGGACAAACCATTCGCGATACAGAAGCCGTGCTGCTTCCTCCAACAAGGCAATCCGCCGTCGATTGTTTTCGATCAAGCCTTCGTATGCATCTGCTGTTTGTCCGATTTTTTTCTGGATTTTCGTGTCAGATATTATGGGGACTTCGAAGCCTCTGAACGCCGCCAAACTCACATATGGCTGAGCCGAGCCAAGCCTTAAATTCAATAGTCTTCCCTGGAAGAGCGGGCTTTTTACGAAATGATAGAAGTATGAAGGATCAACAATCTCAGGGTCAGGCCTCAAAAGCGCGACGTTCTTGATACTAAATTCAGTTTCCGTCTCAACTCGGGCGCAGTCACCGATTGAGCCAATATTTGCGATAAGAATGTCGTCCTTTTCGGGCTTCACTCGCTTGATACATTTTTGATGATCGTCATCGGTAATGTAATCACACCCGACAAAATCGATGCGACCGGTATTGATATGCTTGCCCTTTATGAAAGGGACACCGCTCTCCTGTAGTTTCGGAGAATCGTGCGTTCCATCTGTTACCAGCGCACAAATTTCAGAAAGCTTCATGTCGGAAAACAAACTCATGCAATCAGACCTTCAAAACCTGATTTGATTCTAAGAGCTAATTCTCGCGCCTCGTCATTTAATCCTTCGATTTCAATGTGAATGTCTCGAAGCGCTTCTTCAAAATCGAAGTCCTCGTCTTCTTCCTCTGGCGCGACGCCGACATAGCGGCCTGGCGTCAGGCTCCAGTCATTGGCCTCAAGCTCCCCACGGCCAACGAGTTTGACCAGTCCTTCCACATCGCAAAGTTCTGCATTCGGGAAACGGATTTGCAGCCATTCGGCTTGCGTGTGGAAATAGCGCGCCTCTTTTAGGTGTTCGGTGACGGCCTTACGTGCCTCATCCAGCTCTATAAGACGTTTTTTGCCTTCAGCAGGCTTTGTGCCGTTGGTCACATCTGCCTCGTGAACGCGGGTTGCCAGCTTGTAGAGGTGATCCAGTTCCTTGATCAGAGACTTGGCTTGATTTGCTATTGGCGCGAGCGCATCAGCAGACGCTTTCAGCCCATCATTATCTCGCGCAGCGGCGTTCCAACCATGTTCAAAAGCTGATTTGGCCGCAGATTGCAACGCGTCTATATCGCCCGAGACGGTAGCGGCGAGCTTGGTGAGTTCATCATCTTTATGGGCGTCAACGACAGCTTTGAGTGCGTCATTTAACTCACTGAAATCACACGCCTGCATATCCGAGAAGGCGGTGTCGAAATAGCTCTCGACCAATTCCAAATACCGGTCAGTCTGGCCACGATAAAGCCAGACGATGGCAGTAATGTTCTGCTGTTGCTCTGGTGTGAAGTCGTAAATCTTGCGGGTCACTTTGCGAAAGATATTCCGCGCATCGATCATCAGGACTTTGTCCTTCAGGTGATCCGACTTGCCCTTGTCGAAGAACCAAAGCTCGCACGGCACTGTGCGCGTGTAGAAAAAGTTGCCGCGAATGGCGACCATGACATCGACATCACCTGTCTTGATCATGGCTTCGCGGACTTTGGCTTCGCCGCCCCCAGACGATGACGCCTGAGACGACATCACGATGCCTGCGCGACCTGTGTCTGACAGGTATGAATGGAAGAAGGACATCCAGACATAGTTACCGTTGGAAACCTTGCCCGCCTTGTTCACGCCAGGCAGGCCGAACGTGAGGCGTGGGTCGTTTTTGATTTTCTCAGCGTCGATCTCATCCACGTTGAAAGGTGGATTGGCCATGACGAAGTCAAAGGGACCGTGCTTTTCATGCGGGTCTTCGTAGTATGAAATGGCTTTGCCGATTTTGCCCTCCAGCCCATGAACCGCGAGGTTCATTTTGGCGAGACGGATCGTCGTCGGGTTTTTCTCCATTCCGTAGAAGGTGACGCGGTCGCTTGGGTTGGCTTTCATATATTCAATGAAATGTGCCGACTGAACGAACATACCGCCAGACCCGCATGCCGGATCAATGATCTTCCCATGGTCGGGCTCGATGACGTTCACAATGGTCTGGACGATTGACGTCGGCGTGAAAAACTCGCCGCCATCATGCGCTTTCTGATCCGCGAATTGGGTCAGAAAGTATTCGTAGATTTTGCCGAATACGTCGCCATCAGCTTTTTGAAGGGCTGGATCGTTAAATGTCCGCAAGAGCTGACCGAGATCATCATCGCCCAGCTCCTGATATTCCGACTTGGGAAGCGCACCATCTAGCGATTGATAGTCCGCCTCTATGCTTTCCATCGCGGCGATAATTGCGCCTGCACGGTCGCCGCCGTCTGGGATCGACACAAGATGATCGAATTGGGCTTCCGGCTTCAGGAAGATAGAACCGCGCTGTGAAAAGTCTTCTTTTGTCAGGTCTCGTGTTTTGCCGCCACGCGAAGGTAGCGTTGCCACGATCTCGTCTTTGACACGCAAAAAGCGGCTATAGGCATGACGTAGGAAGATCAGCCCCATGACAGGCAGGAAATACTCGTTGCTGGCAAAGTTTGAGTTCGCGCGCAGATGGTCGGCCACTGACCATAAACGCTTTTCGATTTCCCCGACGTGTTCCATTTTCCCTCAATTCTTCGCGGCTTGTTTCTGTCTGATGCACGATCTCGTACCGAGACTCGCGAGGCAATCGAAGACGAAACATTTTCCCCTGCATTTTCAAAACTATACAAAAGCAGCGTAGAAGTGAATAACTTTATTTAAGGTTGATTTTTTCGGTCACGCACGATCTGATAATCAATTCAAGCATTCATTGAATGGCGATCAAACGGCCGGTCGTTTGCGCATGGTTCGGGGTGCAGGGGTGGAGAGGCAATTCTCCAAGTCCCTTGCGAGTGGGTTTCAAGGGGGCCGATAGTCCCCTGATCCTCCTGAAGGGATCGATGGGTGCAGGGAGAGCGAAGTCTCCTTGCTGGCGGGTGTCGGGGGCTATTACCCTGACCGCTGATGAAACGGGCGTCCGTTTCGAGTGATTAATCGGCGATACGATTTGTTGGATGAAACCTGTCCCCGACCTGGAGTGTAAACTGGAGCGTTCTTCGTCAGAAGACCTTGCATAAGTTGGAACATAAGAAGTGGGGCTTTGGTGTCATCCAATGGCGGCAGAGGGTGCATGGGAGATGAGCGCAGCGGCTCTCCCTGCCAAGATCGCGTGTAATACACGCACATCTTGCACTTCAACGAATACTGGAGATGCAGTGTTTGAGTGACCCGATTTTGCACTGCATTTAGAAACTATCTGACCGCCACTTAACGACACCTCTTGTTAGATAACGTATCAAGGCTTGAGGCATCGCATCATCATTTATTGAGAGGACTGTGGGCTCTGGAACCTCTGAATTGTTCTTCGTTGCGACAAAAGGCCATGCGGTCGCAGGCTCGGCTCCGATGGCGCTCAATCCGATCCCGCTAAGAGAGATGACTCGGCCAACGGGGTCTTTGTGGACTTGGTCAACATAAAGAAATTGGTTGCCCGTTGGGGTGTGGCTGTACTCTTCACCGAGTCGCGCTTTATGGGAGAGATTAATGAGATCACGGCCCAAATTGGGCAGGGCGACATATTCACCAGTCAAGGTGTAGTGATACAGCTCTTGGGAATTGAGTTCGTGAGCATATTTGTAGTGAAGCTCTGCCGCCACGTGGGCAGAATCCGCATCAATTTTGAGTGCACACACCATAACGCGATCTAATTCCAAATCGAGATAATGCGGTCGATACAGACTGTAATGCCCCGAAACAGCTTTTGCGCGTTCATAGGAGCCTTCGTTGGTACCTCCGAATGCGGATTGTAGATAGTAGCTCTGCGGTTCGTACTCCCGCATGTGCGCTTCACGGTAATGCTTTGCGTGGATGTTATAAATCTCTCTGCTGGATCGGTTTAGAAAGTACTCGAGCCGCGAATGCAGATCGCGACCAACCGACTTTCCAGCCGCTATTTTGTCCAGACCGTCTCTGATAGCCTTGGCACTCTTTTGAGACGGAATATCCTTCAAAGAAAAATACTTAGAGAATTGGTGCTCTTCTTCGGCAATTTTCGCGAAGATTTCGCGCGATAGTTTAGCTGGATTCCATTCCGGCCTTCGCAGAAGTTCACGAATAGTGCTTTCGTGTGCCCGCGCTTTGACAGCTTCTTCTTGATCCAACACACCACCCCGCGATTAAAAGTCCGAACTTATAGTTCGAACTTTTCTAAGTGTAGTCGTCAATCTTCGAAGTGCACTTTTTTGACGGATAGTCGTGCTTCGTCAATCCTGAGGAAATTTCATCTTAAATCTGGTGAAATTTCTTAGAAAGGAAGGATGCTCCCATGCGTAAGAACATTGTACACGAAGCTCGAAATTACAATACGAACCAAAGCACCCAATGCCCTGAAGGACGCAGGACATCCTCTAAATTACTGAAGAAGTCAAGTTCATCTGAGAAGCGCACTAACGCTGATTACGGAGGTGCATTGAGATGTCTTGCTTAGCAGCGCCTGACGATTACCCGGAACTCTCTCAACGCCAGCTCGATGTCATTAAGCTCATGACAGAGGGGTTACGACTAAAAGAAATGGCATTTGAACTTGGCATCAGCGAGGGTGCAGTGAATAAGCATATCAGCTGCATTAGAAAAAAATACCAAGCTGATACAAATGCCCAAGCGGTTTGGCGGCATGCTCAAAGACGAAACAAATGCTGAAAACAAAATGAGGGCGTCGGACGACGCCCTCATTCTTCGGATTATGCTGAACTCACCACCCGTCGATCATGGCAATCAGCATGATGAGTGCGGGAATTCCAACCACAACGGCTCCGATTACCCCGAGAGCAATCAATCCACTGTTGTCGCCTTTATCTCGCGTTGATGAAGCACGCCTCACATAAGTTGGGGTAGCATTTGCTTTTTGTTGCGTCTCAAACGATTTCTTCTGAGCAGCCATGGCTTCGTTATGGCGACGCATTTGGTCGCCAAGTCGCCACTGAGCGTCATTCGGATTCCAGCTTGAACCCGTATATCCTCCCATAAAATCATTCCCACTGGACATTATTCACTCCTTTCTAAATTGACTTGGATTTGTTTGGGCCATCCATTTGCTGCCCTAGAGGGCGCTCTTGCTTGATGCGCTCGATCTCCTTCTGGAGATCATCTCGACGCTCCTGCATCGCTTCCCGACCTATGCGGTCACCCTCAATACGCATTTGACCGGTTGGACGAAGATGCATTTGCGGTGTCTCCGGCGTATTGAGCCGCTGATCGATGGCGTCCGCAGCTTTTTGAAGACGGGCTTCGCGTTCCGCGTATGTTTCCGCCGCAATTCTTCCGAACCCCTGTTTCATAGTTTCAGCTCCTGAGTTTCTGACGGTGCGGCTTTATTCAGCCGCAACAGGTGCAACGTTGATGTTTGATTTGGCGGCTTTCTCTGCGGTGCTGACAGATATGCCCTCAGGTATCACGAGCATGTTCCACTGGTCATAATTGGCACGCTTGATCAGTAAGGGCTTCGCACCAGGCATGAAGACATAAGCGTCTCCAGACTGTCGGCTGGCAATTTTCTCGACCTGATCCGGACGTGCGACTTCCCGAAGCTGCATGCTATAGCTTGAAGAGCTTCCGCCACTGCCAGAGCTATGACTGTATGCCTTGTAGTATTCTTTCCCAAGACGCGCTGAGAGATATTGCTGCGTATCAAGATCGTTGTTCGAAAACATGATCAACGTACCCGAATTGGCGATGAACGTTTCCCAGGCTTCGTACCCATACTGCTCTTTCAACTGGCCGATATCTTGAGCGCAGATAAACAGTTTGACGCCGAATTTAGCCGCTTCACCAGCTGCGCGTTTGATCCGCTCCATCCGGCCAAGCAATGGAAATTCGTCCAATACGAAGAGTGTGGAATGCTCAGGCTTTGGGACCGATAAGTCCTGCATGGCGTCGAAAGCTGCGTTGAACAGCAAGCGGGTCCAGGACTTGTATGCTTCACCTAACGCAGCGGGAAGAACGATATAAACGGAGACATTCCCGTTCTTGAGTTCTTTCATGGAGAACGTGCTCTCAGCCGTGCTCTCAGCCATGACACCTGAGTCGAGCCACTTCATAGCTGTTCGAGCAATCTCCATGGTAGAGGCTAGTTCTTCTTGATGCCGGTATTCATTACTCTCTGCAAAGCGTCTAATGAGGCCGCCAAATGCATCACTTCGAGACATGGCTGTCCATAATACACTCGGGTCGCCCGACATCAGAAGATCACGAACTTGCTTGAGGTTCATTTGCTCGCGGATTGCTCGCGTACCAACAAAAGCAATCAGCATTGCGATCAGTTTTCGCGGCGCGTGCATCCAGTACGGATCAGCAGTTTGATCAGCATGCAGGCTCTCTGCAAACATGTGGCATTTATCTACTGCAAGCGGGTCAGTCTCGAAATCGACTTCCAGCATTGGGTTCCAGTAGTCGGTTTTGTCTCCTGTAACTCCGAAGGGGTCCAACAAAACCACTTTCTGACCCAGAACTTCACGTCGATACTTGGCAGTGACTTTATAATTCTCACCGGCTGGGTCATAACAGATCGTAGATCCTTTCCACCTGGCCAGATTTGGAATGATAAAAGAGCGTCCCTTACCGGCGCGGCTGGCTGCGATCATTGTGACGTGGCGATCATCCTCAAAAGTAAGGCGTTCTATAGGTCGCTTAGGGAATCGTTGCGGTTCCGCCATAGAAATAAAGAAACCGCTTCCAGTCTCTGTATCAGCGAGTTCCTTACGAATGAGCCGGGTGCTTGATCGCACGGATGAAAAGCGATCTTTAAGACGGGCCAGACGGTCTAACCACCAACCAACAAAAGCATGCCATTGGCGCGATGTCGTGAGGTAGATTGCTATTCCAAGTCCAGTAAGGAATAGAGATATCGCGATCAGGATGAATAACCCGGCAAACGCGCCAAACACCCACATCCAGAATTCATAAGTGAGCGCCATGAATATCGCGATTAATGATAAGATGATAGGAATTGTGATGCCTACGCTGATCATCATAAGCCAGTAAGCAGGGGCCGAAGTCGCTGATGGAAGTTTGACCTTCCTCGAACTCAATGTGCTTGGGTCAATACGCATAGTGACAAGCCTTTCTTGGTTGGCGATTGTTCGAACTCAAGAAAACTCGATAAAGAGAAGCTGTCAGCGGAGCAGTTTTAGTACCGGACATTTTTGACCGGTGGTAGTTTTGCTACCTTGCAAAGTTCGACAGGCTCCGTACCGTTGTGTAATACAGTGTCCATGGTCTACGCTGGGACACTGACATCGTTCAGCAGAACGTTTCCCAAAATTTTTCCGAATTTTCTTGAACTTACAAAGCTCAATTTGCTAGAGTGTTCTTGAAATGTTCTATTTTTGCGTGAGCGTATTTCTCCGCACGAAATAGAGGCCGAACCGTTTCCTTAAAAACCAAAACCCTCGGAAAGGAGGCACACCATGCATGAGCATGAAGACCGCATATCTATGCACAAACAACATGATCCGAATACGGACGATTGTACTAATCAGAAGCTATCAGTTGGGATCGATACATCAAAATACGAAGCTCTGTTAGCCGACGCGGAAATTTCGGATGAAGACAAGCGCGAGCTAATTCAAGCTTTATGGTCTATCGTTTCCAGCTTTGTGAAGCTTGGCTTTGGTGTGCATCCCGTCCAACTCGCAATGCGTAAAAGGGATTGTGGACAAGACTCAAACACCTTCGCCGCAGGGGCTCAGATTCCGCTAAAATCAGAGAGCGAGCGAAAGGAAGAGATGTCATGCTGAAAACGTCAAACACACAAAAAGCGGTTGCTTATGTTCGCGTCTCTTCGCTCGCACAAGTCCGAAAAGGGCAAGGCGCTGAAAGCCAAGCCGCGCGCTGCGCTGAATTCGCCCGAATGAAGGGCTACGAGATAGTCCGCGTATTTGAAGACAAAGCGGTCTCCGGATCGCTAGTGGAACGTCCCGGCATGAAAACCATGCTTGCATACCTTCGAAAGCACCGACGCGAACAAATCCGAGTGATCATCGATGATATCAGTCGCTTAGCCAGAGACCTGACAGCCCATCTCAAACTCAGAACGTCCATCTCAGAAGCGGGCGGCGTCCTTGAATCGCCTTCCATAGAATTCGGCGAAGATAGCGACTCGCAATTGATTGAGCACCTTTTGGCGTCTGTTTCTGCACACGCTCGCAACAAGAATGCAGAGCAGACCCGCAATCGGATGGAAGCTCGTATTAGGAGCGGCTTCTATCCGTTTGCGGCTCCTTGGGGCTTCAGGCACCAACGCATTGAGGGCATGGGCAAAACTCTTGTCCGCGATGAACCTCTGGCCAGCATTATCCAAGAAGCCTTTGAAGGGTTAGCGTCTGGGCGTTTCCAATCAAAAACGGAAATCATGCGTTTCTTCGAAACCTTCCCTGAGTTCCCTCGCGGGAATAATGGTCGGGTCCATTTGCAACGCGTGCACGATCTCCTGAACCGCGTTTTGTACGGCGGCATGGTAGAACGCCCAGAATGGGGCGTATCCCTGCGTCCCGGAAAGCATGAAGGGCTGGTGAGTTTTGAGACATTCCAGAAAGCTCACGAACGTCTCAATGGTCGCGCCTATGCTGCGACCCGCGCTGACCTCAATCAGGACTTCCCGTTGCGCGGCGCGGTCGTCTGCGCATGTTGCTCAAAAAGCATGACCGCTAGTTGGTCTACATCCAAGACAGGTAAGAAGCATGCGTATTACATGTGCTTCAACAAAGCCTGCGATGAATACCGCAAATCCATCAAACGCGATGATCTTGAGGGCGCTTTTGAGAAGATGCTTCAAAAACTAACGCCTGGAAAGCAACTCATCGACCTTGTAACAGTCATGTTTAACGACGCATGGAACCAACAAGCGGGACACGCCAAAGCCGCGCTTAGATCAGTTGAGGATTCGATTAAGAAGATCGATGCGGATATTGCCTCGCTTCTGGATCGTATTGTGACGGCTACAAATGAGAGTGTGATCAACGCTTACGAGCGCCGTATTGAGAGCTTGGAAAAGGAAAAGCTTTTGCTATCCGAAAAGCTGTCTCAACAGCCCCGGAAGTATCGCCCTTTCGAGGAGATGTTCGAACTCACGATGCGCTTCCTCTCAAGCCCTTATAATCTTTGGAAAAAAGGTGATTATATCGCGCGCCAAACAGTGCTCAGATTGGTGCTTTCATCGCCACTGGCATATGACCGAAAATCGGGTTTTCGAACCCCCGATATTTCTAATATTTTCAGAGGCTTAAAGAGTAATATGATGTCTGAAAAACAAATGGCGCACCCGACAGGATTCGAACCTGTGGCCTTCGCCTTCGGAGGGCGACGCTCTATCCAGCTGAGCTACGGGTGCATACCGTTCGCAAGGTGCTTACGTCATGCTTACGCGAGATTTTCGTCGGCCTAAAGAGCGAACCCGACATTCACTCAAACCGTTGTTTAGTCACATCTTTCTTCCAACACCAACAACCACCGCTAGACTTGACATCCGCCTTCGGAGGGCAGCACTCTATCCAGCTGAGCTATGGGTGCTAATATCGCATAATCTAGCGGATATAACCGGCACTGGATATGGCGGAAGAAGGTGAAACGCAAGTGAACACGCGCAGATTTCAACATTTAACGCGCAGCGTCGTAACGGGACTGGTTGCACTTGTCTCCACGGCATCCATGCTGGTGGCGCAGGCTGGCCCATCATCTATTACGACACGCAATCCGGCCCTCACCTATAACGGCCCCGCCATATGGCTGATGGAAGATGACGACACGGAGATTTACCTCTTTGGGTCCATCCACGCCCTGCCGCCCGAAACACCGTGGCGACGGGACGAGTTGATGGATGTGTTTGAAGAGGCGGACATTGTCTATTTCGAAACGTCTGCGCGCGATTCCGGCGCCAATTATATGGACTTCTTTCAGATTGGGCTCGCCGAGCCGGGTGAAGGCGTCGAAGATGTGCTGAGCGAAGCGCAATATACGCTTCTCTCCAACGCTATGAGAGACGTTGGCCTGAGCATTGAGAGCATTCATGGCCAGCAGCCCTGGCTTGCTTCGCTGACGCTTGGGTTTATCTCCATGGATGCTGAAGGCGAAATGGCGGGCTATGGTGTTGAAAACTGGATGGAGCGAGAACTGGCCTCCAGTCGCGAAGTCCGTTCACTGGAAAGCAGCACCTCTGTTGCGCAGGCTTTTTCAGACCTTCCTATGGAAGCCCAGATCGCCATGTTGATGGATGGATTTGAAAATCCGGATCCAGATGACATGAATGGCTTCGAATCGTTCCAGACAACCATTCGCGATTGGCTGAAGGGCAATCCTGACGCCCTGTATGATGACACGATGGAAGAAATGCGTGTCCGCCAGCCTGAAGCCTATGCGGTGATGTTTACCAACCGAAACACCGACTGGGCCGAGCAACTCAACGCGCTGATGACCGAAGAAACCGGTACAATTCTGGTCGTGGCCGGAGCGGGCCATTTCACTGGCCCGGAAAGCGTTATTCTGATGCTGGAAGATATGGGCTGGAAACCAGAGCAGTTCTGACCCAGCCAGCTAATCTCAGCTATCGCTCGTCATAGAGACGAATACATCTTCAAGGTCTGGCTCTTCGGTCGCCAAATCTGCAATTGAGATACCTTCACTGCGCACCGTTTCCATCACCCGGCCAAAGCCGGTTTCAGATGCACGGAAGGTAATCGCCAGCGAACCATCCGGGCGCAGTTTAGTGTCAAACTCAGCCAGAGATGGCGGAATAGTCGTAACTGTTTCAGTTGGCTGGATAACCAGCGTTTTGTGATCGAGGCGCTTCAGCAGGGTTGCTGTTGGCTCACACGCAATCACCTGACCATGATTGATAATACCAATCTCGTCACAAAGCTCCTGAGCTTCCTCAAGATAGTGGGTTGTCAGAATAATGGTTGTGCCGGCCTTGTTCAGCTCGACCACATATTCCCAGAGCGAACGGCGCAGCTCTACGTCCACGCCTGCTGTCGGCTCATCAAGAATGAGAACAGGGGGAGTATGCACCAGCGCCTTTGCGACCATAAGGCGACGCTTCATGCCGCCAGAGAGCTGGCGCACATAGGCATCGCGCTTATCCGCCAGACCGACCGCAGCCAGAATTTCATCGGTACGGCGTTCTGATTTCGGAACGCCATAAAAACCGGCCTGCAACTCCATGCTTTCGAACGGCGTGAAGAACGGGTCCATGGTGATTTCCTGCGGAACAACACCAATGGCAGAGCGCGCAGCACGCGGCTGAGCGTCAATATCTTTGCCCCAGATATGCGCAGTACCGCCCGTCTTTGTCACAAGACCGGAAAGAATGTTGATGAAGGTCGATTTACCCGCGCCGTTCGGGCCAAGAAGACCAAAGATCGATCCGCGACGGATTTTGAGGTCTATGCCCTTCAGAGCCTGCTTTGCCGGGAGTTTCCCAGAAGCCCTGTAGGTTTTTTCAAGGCCCACTGCTTCAATTGCAAACTCAGGTTTCTGATTTTCAGCGGTCATATCAGCTTCTTTCAAGATTGACGTTGCACGCACGCTGAACATACCTAGTGTGCATTATCGGTTTCACAAAGCCACGAGGGCTGAAAAATATGGTGAGTGAAGTAGAACTAAAGACTGCACCTGAGGTTCTGATTGTAGAAGACCACAAAATCGCTTGTGATGGCGGTGGTGGTGCACTGGGTCACCCAAAGGTCTGGTACGAGATGGGCGACGAAGATTACGTCACCTGCAAATACTGTGACCGGCTCTTCATCCTGAAGGGTTCAGAACACGATCCTAACCGGTAAACTGATCTGATGGCGTGGGCGGGGAGAACCACTTCACAGACAGTCGGTCTGGTCCTTGGACCTGTGCTCGCTCTGGCAATGGCTATTTGCCCTGTGCCAGAGGGCCTGACCCTACCTGCATGGCACACGGCAGCACTTCTCGTGCTGATGGCCGTCTGGTGGGCGACTGAAGCCATTCCAATTCCGGCGACTGCGCTTCTCCCCCTTATTGTAATCCCGCTCATTGGTGCTGGCACGGCTGGTGAAGCCGCTGGCGGCTATTCCAGTACGATCGTGCTTCTTTTGCTCGGCGGGTTCGTCGTTGCGATGGGTATCGAACGCTGGAATTTACACACCCGTATCGCGCTGAACATTGTTTCGCGCTCGGGCAATCGCCGGCGCTTCATCATTGCTGGCTTCATGATGGCCACCGCGCTGATTTCTGCGTGGATTTCCAATACTGCCACGACACTTATGATGGTGCCGATTGCCATGTCGGTCGCCTCTGAAACGGGTGATAAGGAAGGCTTTTTCACCAAAGCTGTGCTGCTGGGCATTTGCTATTCGGCGAGTATTGGCGGTGTCGCAACGCCAATCGGCACACCAACAAACCTCATCGCAATTGACTGGCTTCGCACCAATACAGGCGAAGACATTGGCTATTTCCAATGGATGGCCTTTGGCGTGCCAGCCATGCTGCTGCTCATTCCACTCGCCTGGTTTGTGGTGACGCGCGGTCTGCCGAAACGCAGCGTAAGCGACGACCCGAATGCGGCGCAGGCAGAAATTCGAGAACACCTTCGGGCTCTCGGTTCAATCTCAAAGCCAGAAGCCCGCGTTGCTATGGTCTTTGGCGTCGTCGCAACGCTATGGGTTCTGCGCGTTCCTATTCAGGACTTTATCGCACCCCTGCCCGGCATGGGCTGGCTTTCGGCGCTCGGCGATATGGGTATTGCCGCTTTCGGCGCGGTGCTGATGTTCCTTGTGCCCGCAGGCGGCGAGGAAAAGCGGTCACTCATCACCTGGGAAGAAGCCGTTCAACTGCCCTGGGGTGTCATTCTTCTTTTCGGCGGCGGTATTTCGCTTGGTCAGGCGGTTAGCCGAACCGGGCTTTCTGAATGGCTGGGCAATATGCTCACAGCGCTGGAAGGCGCGCCCGCCATTGCGATTGTGCTCGTAGTGGTCGCGCTCGTCGTCTATCTGACAGAGCTGACCAGCAATGTTGCCACCATGACAACGCTGGCACCAATCCTCGGCGCGTTCGCAATGGGTATTGGGATTGCGCCTGAGAGCCTTCTGGGCCCAGCCGCGGTCGCCGCATCCTGTGCCTTCATGCTGCCGGTTGCGACGGCGCCTAACGCAATTGTTTATGCCTCAGGACATATGCATGTGAAGGACATGATAAGGGCTGGCTTCTGGATCAATGCAGGCGCCGTTCTCATCATCACGCTGATCGGAACTTATCTCGCCCCGCTGGCGCTCTGATCTTATTTCAGAACGCCGCGCTTGGCCTGATAGCTCGCATACCAGAGCGCAAAAATCAGTACGACAAAGATAATACCGCCCGCGATATAGCCGGAGGAATCCGCACCCGGCATTGGGTTCAGAACCATATTGTGAATGGATGAGGCGACATAGCCGATCAAGCCCGCCAGATAGAGCGGCACGGCAAGCTTCATCTTCAGAAGCAGACAGATCGAGCCTATAAAACACGCGCCGACAGAAGCCCCCCAGAGCAACACCATCCAGAGCGGAAACCCGTAGAAATAGGCCAGCTGCTCTTCGGTGAAGGCACTCATATAAAAGTCGGCCTGCAATTGCGTCATCGAGAAATCGAACACGCCAAAAGCATTGAACAGAACCAGAAAAATGCTGATCGCCCAGAACGACCAACCCGCACGCGCACCCATAGACATCGTCAGCACCCCGCTGCTTTGAGCCATCAGATTTCCCTGAATTCAGCCATTCGTCAAATAGCTGGGCTTCGACCGAAAATTTCTTGTCGGCGAAAGTGGAACTCCTGTTGGACCTTACGGGCGATACCGGTAAACCTGACATGATCTGAGGAATCATTGCGAATGACCGACAAAACCGCCCCTGTCACCGAAGACAGCCATGTCTATCTGATTGACGCGTCCGGATATATTTTCCGTGCCTTCCACGCGCTGCCACCGCTCACCCGTCCTTCCGACGGTCTGCCTGTTGGCGCGCTGCAGGGGTTCTGCAACATGCTGTGGAAACTGCTCGAAGACCTGAAAGGCGATGAGCGGCCAACGCACTTTGCCTGTGTGTTCGACAAGGGCAGCTATACCTTCCGCAATGACATGTATGCCGACTACAAGGCCAATCGCCCACCCGCGCCGGAAGATCTGGTCCCGCAATTCCCGCTCATGCGCGATGCTGCGCGCGCCTTCGGTACGCCAGCCATCGAAATGGAAGGCTATGAAGCCGACGACCTGATCGCGACCTATGCCCGTCAGGCCGAAGCCGCGGGTGCACGCGTCACCATTGTGTCTTCAGATAAAGACCTGATGCAGCTCGTTTCTGAGCATATCTCACTGCTGGACACGATGAAGAACCGCCGCATTAGCTATGAAGAGGTGATGGATAAATTCGGCGTGTCACCTGACAAGGTGATCGACGTCCAATCATTGGCAGGCGACAGCGTCGACAACGTTCCGGGCGCACCAGGCATTGGCATCAAAACGGCGGCACAACTCATCAACGAATATGGCGATGTCGAAACACTTCTCCAGCGTGCAGAAGAGATCAAACAGCCAAAGCGTCGCCAGACGCTGATCGACCATGCAGACAATATCCGCATTTCCCGCGACCTCGTTACGCTGAAGACGGATGTGCCGGTCGACACGCCGATTGAAGCGTTGAAAGTGGATGATCCTGACCCGGCAACGCTGATCGCCTTTCTGGAAGGTATGGAATTCCGCACCATCACCCGCCGCGTCAAAGAACAGTTTGAAGCCGAAGGTGAGATTGAACCGGCCGCCGAGCGCGAGGGGCTCGACACCTCCGCTTATGACACGGTGATCACCGAGGCCGCACTGAATGAGTGGGTCGAGAAAATCCGCAAAGCAGGCATCATTGCAGTCGATACCGAAACCGATGCTTTGGATTCTGTATCTGCAAACCTTGTTGGCATTTCCATTGCCACCGGTCCGAATGAAGCCTGCTATATTCCTGTCGGACACGTCTCCGCACCGGAAGGCCAGCTCGACTTCGGAGATGCACCGAAACCAGATCAGCTGCCGCTCGACACCGTTATCGCAACACTCAAGCCTGTGCTTGAGGATGATGGCATTCTGAAGATTGGTCAGAACTTCAAATATGACCTCGCCGTTTTCAGCCGATATGGCATCAATGTCGCCCCTTATGACGACACCATGCTGCAATCCTATGTGCTGCATGCAGGCATGCACGGCCATGGCATGGATGAGCTTTCTGAACGCTTCCTTGGCCACACCCCCATTTCATTCAAAGATGTCTGCGGCTCTGGCAAAAGCCAGATCACATTTGACCGGGTCACGCTCGACAAAGCGACACCTTATGCAGCCGAAGATGCAGACGTCACATTGCGGCTCTGGAATATCTTCCGACCGCTTCTGATCCAGCGTCAGGTAAAAACGGTTTATGAGCGCATTGAGCGACCGCTTCCGGCGGTCATCTCGGCCATGGAACTGGAAGGCATTAAAGTCGATCGCGATGCGCTATCACGCATGTCATCGGACTTCTCTCAGCGCATGGCAGGCTTTGAGGCCGAAGCCTATGAACTGGCTGGGCGTGAGTTCAATCTGGGGTCCCCAAAGCAGCTTGGAGAGATCCTTTTTGATGAAATGGCGCTTCCGGGCGGCAAGAAAACCAAGACCGGCGCCTGGTCGACCGATGCCGACAAACTGGAAGAGCTCGCAGCGGCTGGTCACGACCTTCCGCAGACGATTATTCAGTGGCGCACGCTGTCCAAGCTGAAAAGCACTTATGCCGACGCACTCCAGCAAGCCATCAACCCGAATACCGGGCGCGTGCATACATCATTCTCACTGGCTGTTGCACAGACCGGGCGCCTGTCATCCACGGACCCGAACCTTCAAAACATTCCGATCCGTACAGAAGAAGGCCGTAAAATTCGCGAAGCCTTCGTGGCGGAACCCGGCAATGTGCTCGTCTCTGCCGACTATTCTCAGATCGAGCTGCGCCTGCTTGCGCATATCGCAGATATCGATGCCCTGAAGACGGCCTTCCGTGAGGGTCTGGATATTCACGCCATGACAGCGAGCGAAATGTTCGACACGCCAATTGAGGGCATGGACCCTATGGTTCGCCGTCAGGCAAAAGCGATCAACTTTGGCATTATTTACGGTATCTCCGCATACGGACTATCTAATCAGCTCGGCATTCCGCAAAGCGAAGCGCGCGACTATATCAAAGCCTATTTCGAGAAATTCCCCGGCATTCGCAAATATATGGATGACACCAAAGAGTTCGCGAAAGAGCACAGCTTTGTGCAGACGATTTATGGGCGCAAATGCTGGGTGCAGGGCATTAAAGCCAAAAATCCAGCGCAGCGTAATTTCGCTGAACGTCAGGCCATTAACGCGCCAATTCAAGGCTCCGCTGCAGATATCATCAAGCGCGCAATGATCGCTATGCCGTCTGCTTTGAGCGCTGCGGGCCTTAAAGGACGCATGCTGCTGCAGGTGCATGATGAATTGATTTTCGAATGCCCTGAGGCCGAAGCACAACAGCTCATTTCTACCGTTCGCGGTGTCATGGAAAGCGCGACAGCCCCTTCCCTGAAACTGTCTGTCCCACTCGAAGTGGAAGCTCAGGCTGCGCTCAATTGGGCCGAGGCACATTAATTGGAACTAATACTCGCTCAGTAACTTTACTTTGCAGTCCCCCATAAAGACTGCTAGGCATTGTGAGTATTATCCCGGAACGCCACATGGATCAGAAATTCCGCTTCCCTAGTGCGGAAAAACTAATAGGCCTGTTTTCAGCCGGCGCGACAGATACCTGGCTCGCTGCAATTATCCATTCTTCGAATGACGCCATCGTTTCCAAAACACTGGACGGCATCATTACCAGCTGGAATCCCGCCGCTGAGCGCATGTTCGGTTTCTCTGAAGACGAAATGCTCGAAACGTCTATCCGCCGGATCGTTCCAGACAGGCTGCAAAGCGAAGAAGATCATATTCTCGCATCCATCGCCCGCGGCCAGCGCATTGAACAGTTTGAAACTATGCGCTTGCATAAAGACGGTCATGAAATTCCAATTTCAGTGAACGTTTCGCCAATCCTGAATGAGAAGGGCGAAGTGGTCGGCGCATCCAAAATTGCGCGCGACATCACTAAAGAGGTGCAGCACCGAAAGCTGCTAGCAGATAGCGAAGACCGGTTCCGTAACCTTGCCGACAACATGTCCCAGTTCGCCTGGATGGCGGACGCAACCGGGCATATTTTCTGGTACAATAAGCGCTGGTTTGAATACACCGGCACCACGCTAGAGCAGATGCAGGGCTATGGCTGGGCCGAGGTTCACCATCCTGAACAAATCGACCGGGTCATGGCGAAATACCGTTTCTGTATGGACAATGGTCAGGACTGGGAAGACACCTTCCCCTTACGCGGAAAAGACGGCGAATACCGCTGGTTCCTGTCTCGTGCACGCCCGATCCGCGACGAAGATGGCACAATCATTCGCTGGTTTGGCACGAATACAGACATCACTGAAGAACGTGAGCGTCGTGAGCAGATCCGCTTCCTGATGCGTGAGGTCAATCACCGGTCCAAAAACATGCTCGCATTGGTTCAGGGCATTGCGCGCCAGACCGGACGCAAGGAACATCCGGAATTCGTGCGCAAATTTGAGAACCGGCTGCACTCATTGTCCGCGAGCCACGATCTGCTGACGAGTTCCGGCTGGCGCGGCATGACGCTGGAAGACCTTCTGGCCTCCCAATTGGGCCATTTGTCAGATCTGCTCGAAGACCGCATTCACATCACGGGCGACCCGGTAAGCGTGAATGCCTCCTGCGCACAGACTATTGGCATGGCACTCTATGAGCTTGCGACAAACGCGGCAAAATACGGTGCCTTGTCGAATGAAACCGGTGAAGTGGACATTCACTGGGAGCTCATTGAGACAGAAGACCCGGATAAACCACGACTGCGAATGTCATGGCAGGAACGTGGCGGCCCGAGCGTCATCGAACCCGACCATAAAGGCTTTGGGTCGGTCGTTATCGGTCAGATGTGCAAGTCCGCATTGTCCGGTGAAGTCATTCTTGAATATCGCCCGGATGGCTTTTTCTGGAGCGTCACGGGCGCGCCCGGACGCGGGCTGGACCTCAGTGAGGATGAAATCGTCGAGTAAGTCCGTTCAATTTATTACCGAAAAGTTTCCAAATTCCGCGCAATTTTATTGTTTTATTCTCCATATAAAACAGTGTACTATGCTAAACGCCATAATCGGGAAACTTACTGTTTACCGAAAACCATCAGAAACCGGACGAAATTTAACACATTTTTAACCGGCGGAGCGGGTTCCGAGCCGCTCCTCGCTCATCCCCAGCCACCGATAAAGCTCCAGCGCGCCCGTCTGGTTATCGGCTCGCGCTTTCAACTCAACGCGGGGAAATCCCTGCGAACGAAACTCGGCAAAAATCCGGAACATCATCGCACGGGCAAGGCCAATGCGTCTGAAGTTAGGGTGCACGCCGATATCTTTGACAAACCCGGAGCTCCAGCAATGGGCGAACGCCGCCATTTTTCCGGTTTCCTGATGAAAGAGAACGAAACAGCATTCCGCGTCGAACTCTGAATCGTCGGAAATACACGCCCACCAGTCATCAAAGTCTTCCACTTCTCCCCCACCATTTGCGAAAGCCAGGTTCAGAAGTGTACGCGCTTCGCGGGCGTGCGCCTCGCCATTAAACGGGATAAAGGCAAATCCTTCAGGCAGTTCCGGGGACGGTGTCTCCCGTGAAGTCAAATCGTATCGAAAACGTATGACGCCATTCAGAGGCATTTCCGGTCAGTCCCTCACATACCTTGATTGCTGACGCATTGCAGCTCGTGCAACTGGATCAGGTAAAACGTGAGCCAACGCGGCTATCGCTTTGTTCACCCCGCCAGTGACAACAACGGGGCGATTTGCCTCCACGGCTTCAAATCCCGCTTCCGCGACCTCGTCGGCTTTCTGCCACATATAATCGGGTAGTTCAGAGACACGCTCTCTTTGCCCGTTCACATCGTGAAACTCTGAATAGGTAAGACCGGGGCACACCGCCGTCACATGGACGCCCGTTCCAGCCGTTTCTTCATTCAGAGATTCGGACAACTTCATGAGAGCCGACTTTACCGGCCCATACAGCGTATGCCCCTTCGATCCGGGCAAAAAACTAACGAGTGAGGCCACATTTATGATCCGCCCAAACCCGCGCGCCTGCATTCCTGGCAGCACGCGATGGCAAATCTCCGTCGGCGTTGTCAGCATCAGTTGCAGGAAGTCACGCTGATCTTCCCAGCTAGTTTCAACAAATGTCCCCGGCAAGCCAAAACCGGCATTATTCACGACCGCATCAAGCGGCCGTCCTCTGGCCTCGATACGATTTAGGAGGTCCAATGGCGCGTCCGGTCTGGACAGGTCCGCAGTCGCCACGGACACATCCACCCCGTAGGATTCAGACAAACTATGCGCAAGCGCCACCAGCCGATCTTCCCGGCGCGCAGACACAATGAGATCATACCCATTCATGGCATAGGTTTTGGCAAAAGCTTCGCCAATGCCCGCTGACGCGCCCGTAATCAGTACCAATTTCCGCAAAAGCCCTCTCCCGACCCTTATGCGATCTTTATCGTGTAAATTCCACTTGTGAAACAGCTAGCGCAATGCCACCTGAATGATATGTCAGGCGACCTTTATCACAATCGTGTGCTCGAATTATCGGCAGAAATCCCCAATATCGGGCATTTGGATTCGCCAGACGGCAAATCCCATAAAGTCAGCCGTGTATGCGGGTCTGAGATCTGGGTTGAATTAAACCTTTCCGACAACCTGGAAACCATCACAGATGTGGCCGTCACGTCTAAAGCCTGCGCTCTGGGCGCGGCGACACTCAGCGTTTTTTCCGAGCATGCCGTCGGTGCACATGTGGATGAAGTTTACGAAGCCCGCGACACGATGAAAGCCATGCTGAAAGAAAATGGCCCGCCACCAACGGGCCGGTTCTGGGAGTTGCGTCACCTCGAAGGTGTACGCGAATATCCGCAGCGCCATATGTCGACCATGCTTGCACTCGAAGCCGCCGTCGCAGCTATTGAAGATGCGCGGGCGAACCGAGAAGCGGCGTGACGTCGCTCACGTGATATGATAACACCCGGCGATGGCTCACAAATACGACCATATTGCCCCGGCGCCGCGCGCGCTTCTGATTGGCTATAAAGCAACGCTCTCTGCTGCGCTGTTTGCCTTTGGCGTAAGGTGTCGTCACGAGCCAACCTGTTCTGAATATGCTGCGGAAGCCTGGACGAAGCATGGCTTCCTTCAGGGTGCGCGCCTTGGTGCAGGCCGCCTTCTGCGCTGCCGCCCGGGCGGCACACATGGCTATGATCCGGTGCCTGATGAGCTGCCGCCATTTGGCACGCCGCCAACCCAAACCACCACCACGCGAACTTAAAGCGCGTCCCGGTGCCTTTGATGTTGCACGCCGGGGCGCGGTCGCCCCGTGCACATGCGCATGAATTAGCGCGGATTTAGGGGTGGTATTGCAGCGAAGTTCAGCTAAACAGCCAACAACAGACTATGAGAGCACAGACATGCTTGAAGTGACGCTGCCGGATGGCGCGAAAAAAGAATTCGAAGATGGTGCATCCGCAAAGGATGTCGCTGAGTCCATTTCCAAGTCTCTTGCGAAAAAGGCCCTCGCCGCGAAAGTGAACGGCGAATTGTGGGATCTGGATCGCCCGCTGGAAGGTGACAGCGAAGTTGCCATCGTAACAGACAGAGACCCGGAAGCGCTTGAACTGATCCGCCATGATGCGGCTCACGTTCTGGCACAAGCCGTTCAGGAACTCTTCCCCGGCACTCAGGTCACCATCGGCCCGACGATTGAAGACGGCTTCTATTACGACTTTGCGCGCGACGAACCTTTCTCCACGGACGACTTTGAAAAGATCGAAGCCAAAATGGCAGAGATCGTTGATCGCAACCTGCCGATTGAACGTCAGGTCTGGAAAAAAGAAGATGCCATCGCGCACTTCAAAGACATTGGCGAGAAATACAAAGCGCAGATCATTGACGACATCATCCCACCGGGTGAGCCGATCACGCTTTATGCGCATGCGGACCAATGGTCAGACCTTTGCCGTGGCCCGCACCTGCCATCCACCGGCAAGCTGCCTAAAGCCTTCAAACTGATGAAGCTGGCCGGCGCTTACTGGCGCGGCGATTCCAACAATGAAATGCTTCAACGCATGTACGGCACAGCATGGGCCAATGAGAAAGATCTCAAAGCCCATCTTCACCGTCTCGAAGAAGCTGAAAAGCGCGACCACCGTAAACTCGGCCGCGAGCTGGACCTTTTCCACATTCAGGAAGAAGGCAAGGGCATGGTGTTCTGGCACAAAAAGGGCCTCTCGCTCTGGCATGCTGTTGAGAACTATGTCCGCCGACGTCTGGACGCAGCTGACTATGAAGAAGTCCGCACGCCACAGGTTCTGGATCGCAAATTCTGGGAACAGTCCGGCCACTGGGACAAATACCGCGAGAATATGTTCATCGCCGAAACGGCTGAGGACGAGACACTGTCTCTGAAGCCGATGAACTGCCCAGGCCACGTTCAGATCTTCAAACAGGGCCAGAAGTCTTATCGCGATCTGCCGCTGCGTATGGCTGAGTTCGGTGCATGTCACCGTTATGAGCCATCAGGCGCTCTGCACGGCCTGATGCGCGTTCGTGCCTTCACCCAGGATGACGCGCACATTTTCTGTCGCGAAGACCAGATTGAAGACGAAACAGCGAAATTCATTACGCTTGCGAAATCGATCCACGCTGATTTCGGCCTTGAGACTCACCACATCAATCTGGCGACACGCCCTGAAGTGCGTGCCGGGTCTGATGAGTTCTGGGATAAAGCCGAACGTCAGATGATGAATGCCGCGAAAAAGGCAGGCGTTGAGCCGGTTATCGCGGAAGGCGACGGCGCATTCTACGCACCAAAGCTCGACTTCATCGTGAAAGACGCAATTGGCCGGGAATGGACATGTGGCACGATCCAGCTCGACTATGTTCTGCCAGATCGTCTGAATGCGGAATATGTTGGCGAGGACGGCAATAAACACCGCCCTGTCATGCTTCACCGCGCCATCCTTGGCTCTTTGGAACGCTTCATCGGCATTCTGATTGAGAACTGCGCGGGCGCCTTCCCTATGTGGCTGGCTCCAACGCAAATCGTCGTCGCAACGATTTCGGATGAATCCAACGATTATGCTCTGGAAGTCGCTGAACTGTTCGAAAAAGCAGGCCTTCGTGTGGAAACTGACCTGCGCAATGAGAAGATCAATTACAAAATCCGCGAACATTCTGTGCAGAAAATCCCTTACATCGTTGTAGTGGGACGCAAAGAGGCGGAAGAACGTAAAGTGGCGCTTCGTCAGTTCGGAACCAAGAATCAAGAAATTCTGACGGTTGATGAAGCTTTGATCAGATTGCCTAAGGAAGCCCTTCCTCCTGATCTTCGGGAAGAAACTTCGGCCTGATCCGTTTAGTTGATTGGTCTGAGGCGGCCAGACCCTTAAAGCTGTAAAAGGCTTGGGAGTTTGTTGAGTGATCTTAGCAGCGTGGTTCTGGTTCATAGCGTGGTCGCTATGGTGGCTGATTGCTCATTTGGGGGCGCAAGGTACGACGCCCGTAATGGCGCTAATCGGCCTGCTCGCCCTACCCTTTCTTTTCTGGAAGCGTCCGCGCCCTTCTGCGGACGTTCTCGCCTTCGCGGCATTCATGGCCTGGTGCATACTGACAACCTTCTGGTCTGAAGGTGCTGACCCCGGGCTTGTCACCATTGATCCTGAAAACAGCAATTTCGCGATTGAAGCACCGGGGCTTCGCCTCGCGCTGACAAGCTTGCTCTGCGGTTATGCGTATTGGGCGCTTCATCATCTTAAAGGTAAGGATTATGGCCGCGGGCTTATCGCAATGCGCGCGGGCCTTATCATTCAGGCTGTATTGATGGCAGGCTGGGTCTTTTTCTGGTCTGATCTGATGAATGCGGTGCGCAATATTGGCGATGAGCCAGGCTCTGCGCTTCAGAACATGATCCGCATCATCAACATCACCGTACTGATGATCCCATTGCTTGCGGTTAGCATGCCCTTTGCCAAACTACCTCTGCAGATTGCCATTGGCGTCGTCGCAGCGATCGGCCTTTTCATTCTGACCGAGCGCCCGGGCATTGAGGCCATGGCCGCAGTCCTGGCCATGGCGGCCGCTGGAGCCATGATCGTTGGGGCAACAATTTTCGGTCGCTATATTTACCGCATTCTCGGCATTCTGACCGCGATTGGCGTTATGGCCATGCCGGGCTTTGCTTATATCGCCACTCGTCTCGTTTCGACCGAGACCACTTCTCTCGGCGTCAGTGCCCGGATTGAGAGCTGGCGTTATGTCCTGCACAAAATCACGGAACGCCCAATCCTTGGCTGGGGCGTAGAAGCTTCCAAAGGCTGGGATGAATCGCGCATCATCACCTTTCCGAACGGCCAATTGCATGATCTGCGTTTTGTACCGGGCCACCCGCATAACGGTGCATTGCAGATCTGGGCAGAAACGGGCCTGATCGGTGCGGTGCTGATTTCCGCTTTTGCCATATTCCTTGGCGAACGCCTTACCCGCACTTGCTCCCCCTCCCGCACAGTGATTGCCGTCGGCGCAGCCTGCTGGGGTGGAACACTCGTTTATGCCGCAGTTTCCTACAGCGTGTGGAATGATGCATTCTGGGCGGCGATTCTCTTCATATCTTCAGGCGTTCTTATTCTCTCTCGCATGCACGCACGTAAACTGGAGGCACAGTCCTGGTGACCTCCGCGCAGTCTTTTAAAGTTTCCGCTCTTGTTGTGACCTTCCATTCCGGCCCCGCGCTGAAGGAATGCATAAATGCCCTGTGCGTAGAGCAAGCCGTTTCTGAAATTATTGTCGTCAACAATGGCAATTCCGAAGCCGATGTGAACTGGCTTAAAGCCTTCAACCCACCCGGCCATTGCGCCTATAAACTGGTCGATGGGCACGGAAACATTGGATTTGCCGCGGGCGTGAACCTTGCCGCTGCGAATGCGACAGGGGACCGGTTTCTGGTCATCAATCCGGACGCCGTCCTGCGCGTGCATTCCATCACCCGTCTAGAAGAGGCTCGCACCTCGGGTCCGTCCCCATGCCTTGTGGGCGGCAAACTTATTTATCCATCAGGAAACGAACAGCGCGGTGCCCGGCGGGAGCTGCTTACACCATGGCGCGCCATCGTCACCTTCTCGGGCCTGTTCGTGCTCGGAAACTCCATTCCCGCTTTCCGGAACATGCACCGCGAGCGCGACCCGGAACCGGAAAACGCCATTCCAATGCCGGTCGTGTCGGGCGCCCTCTGCTATATTTCGAAAGAAGACTATGAGGCCGTACAAGGCTTTGATGAAGGCTATTTCCTGCACGTTGAGGACATCGATTTCTGCCGCCGCATTGGCGAGGCTGGCGGTCAGGTTATCTACACGCCAAAAGCCTGCGCTTTGCATTATGGCTCCACCTCACAAGTGTCGGCGACATTCGTAGAGCTGAACAAAGCCCGTGGCCTCGCGCGCTATTTCCATAAAAACGCGAAGACACCTCTGGGACGCTTGAGTGCGCGTGCGAGCTTTTATGCATTTGCCCCGCTTCTGGTGAGCCGCTCTTTCCTCATCCGCCGGCTGATGATGGCCCGGCAGGCCCTTATCGATATGACCCGCCCTAAGACGGAAACGCCCCCGCCTTCAAGAGTGCGGACGGAACAGGATGCTTAAGCACGCGCTCTAACCAGCATGCAGTTTCAATGAGCTTTGAGAGATCAAGCCCGGTCTCAAAACCTGCGCGTTCGAGCATATAGACCACATCTTCAGTTGCGATATTGCCCGTGGCCTTCGGCGCAAACGGGCACCCGCCAATGCCACCGCAGCTGGCATCAATAACATCGACTTCCGCGCGGATGGCGGCTGCAACATTTGCCAGCCCGGTATTGCGCGTATCGTGAAAATGCGCCCGAAGATAAACATCTGGCGCATAGAGGCGAACTTCATCCACCAGCGCCTCAACAGACCAAGGATCTGCGACACCTATCGTGTCGGCGATTGCCACTTCCGCGACGCCTGCGCGCTGTGCCCGTGCCGCCAGACCGCCCACAACACCTTTAGCGATGAGCCCATCATATGGGTCCCCAAAGGCGACTGCGATGCTCGCGGATAAGGGAAGCCCCGCCTGATGGACGAGTGGCGCGCACTGTGCCAGCTCATCAGCGCTGTCTTGTGGGCTCATGCCCTGATTGCGTTGCCCAAAGGCTTCACCCGCAACCATCACAAAATTGATCTCATCAGCCCCGGCATCAATCGCGCGGCGAACGCCTTTTTCATTCAGGGCGAGCCCGATATGGCGAACACCCTCCCGGCGCGCAATCCCAGCGAACACTTCGGCACTTTCAGCCATTTTGGGCACAGCTTTTGGTGAAACAAAGCTGCCGCTTTCCATGCGTTTCACGCCGCAATCCTGCAGACGCTCGATGAATTCCAGTTTCTGAGAAACCGAAAGGTCAGCAGGGTCATTCTGCAGTCCATCGCGTGGACCGACCTCGACAATATCAACACGTTTGGTCATATCAGAGTATCAGCCCTCACAAGGCCCCGGCCCTACCAGAACGCTGACAAAATGCACCGGATCACCGTTGGAATAGTTCAACGCATAGACCGGCCCGGATTCAGTGACGCAACGGTTCTGTTCTGCGGCCTGTGCACGGACAGCCTCCAGAGCGGGCGGCCCCAGCTCCTGACTTTCCAGATTGATCACATAGGCCATGTATGGCGCTTCATCTGCGGACGGCAGCTCTGAGGAGGATTCAGGGGTAATGCGTACGTCTGTGCCTGTCGTGAAGACAAAGCTTGGCTCCGCATAGCCAATGGCATGGATCTGGGAAGCCTCGATAAGTTCGCACTCATCTTCGCCGGGCAGAACGCAAATATCTTTCAGCGTTTCGCGCGCGGCCCATGTGGCCTGCAGCCAGGTCTGTTCCGGCAGGAAGGTGATGCGGATATGCCAGCCAATCGCAAAGCTCGAAATGACTGCGAACAACACCGCCATCTGATAGCGGCGAAGCACGCTGTAAAACAGCGTCAGAAGAAGTCCTGCAAAGATGATGATCAGCGGCCAGGAAGTGACGGTATAAACCGACCAGGCCTCCATCACCGTCTCACCGGACACAGAGCGAAAATCCCCGGCCGCTTCCCGCATGAAGAGCTGCTCCCCGAGAGGAGACGCGATAATCGCCATAAGGCCACCGCCCAGCAGGAAGATCGCAAGCGAAGCATAACGACTAACCGGGAGCCGAACGCCTTCCATCAGCTTCCAGACGGCATAACCGCACAACAGCGCCAAGGGCGGATAGGCTGGCAGCACATAATGGCTGAGCTTGGTTGGAAGGAATTCAAAGAGCACCCAGGTCGGCACGGCCCATGCCACGAGGAACAAAACGCCCTCATGCATGTCGAGCTTATGTCGGATCGCTTTCACGCTCTGCACAATGGCCGGAATGAGGAAAAGCGTCGCCGGGAAGAAGTGCGTCAGCAGATAGAGGATGTGATAGCCCGGAGGCCCACCATGACCTTCCGATGCGCCCACAACCTTATCTTTCAGGTCTTTACCAAGTGCGCCTTCAAGGAATTGGCCGTCCGTCGCCAACTGAATGGCAATCAGCCACGGAATAATCATCGCAACGAAAAGCACAGGCCCCGGCCACCAGAATAGCGTTCTAAACCATTCTTCTTTTCGCTGATCCAGCACGCAGCGCAGAACCGCAATTCCAAGCATGAGTACGGCCACCGTCTTGAAGAGAAGACCTGCAACAAAATTCGCCGGACCAAGATTCACATAGGTGTCGAGGAAGAGAACGACGAGCCCGCCACACAGAATGAGCGGCCATTTCCAGCCCCGTTCAGAGAGGAAATAAAACGCCAGAGCCAGAAAGGCGACCATAGGCGTCACCGGCCCTTTAATGAGGAAACCAAATCCCATCGCAAACCAGAAGAGAATAGCCGTCGCCTTAGGCCGCGAATTCCCAGTGTCTTTTATCAGATGGATAAGTGCAGCAACGCCCAGCGTCGTAATCGCCACCAATACGCCATCCGTCTTGGAAATATGCGCTTCACTGGTGAGCAATATTCCCACCGAGAAGAGCGCCGAACCGAGAAAGGCCGCTCGCCGCCCGATGAGCGGGATGCCCGCCCAGAAAAGCGCACAACTTGCCAGCGCTGCGCCAATCCAGGACGGAATGCGATAGCTCCACATCTCTTGCGCATCGGCTGACGAAAACATGGCTGTGGTTGCCGTTTGCAGCCAGTGAATACCCGCTGGTTTTTTATTCCGCTGCCCGTCCTGATAACGGATGGTGATAAAATCCCCGGTTTCCAGCATCTGTTTTGATGCCTGCGCAAAACGCGACTCATCGCGATCCAGTGCCGGAATGTTGAATACGCCCGGCGCAGCAGCAATCAGGGTGATACAAAAAAGGAGAATATAGCCACGCAGGCCGCGGCTCAGCTCATCAAGAACAGAAAATCGGTTCACAATACGGGTCCCGTCTTTGGTGAAACCTGATTTAACGTCTTTTGATATGCTTGTCTCCTCTCGCTTCTTTGAAAACGAAGCGCTATGAGGACTGCGTTAGAACTGAGGAGCTGCCTGTGTCAGAGGCCGTAGAACTGAGCATCGTCGTGCCGGTCCACAATGAAGAAGGAAATGCCGGAAATCTTGCGCGCGAAATCGCTGCCGCACTGGAAGGCCGCGCCTTTGAAATGGTTTTCGTTGATGACGCTTCTACAGATGCCACGCTGGATGAGCTCGTCGCCGCGCGCAGCGAACTGCCACAATTGCGCATTCTCAGCCATCGCAAGAATTCAGGCCAAAGCCGCGCCATCCGCTCAGGCATGCGCGCTGCTCGCGCACCCATTGTCGGCACGCTGGACGGTGACGGCCAGAATGACCCGGCAGATCTGCCTGCACTCTATCGCGCACTAACCCGCCCAGATGCGCCTGAAAAGCTGGCCATGGTGATGGGACGACGCGCCAGCCGTAAGGATACAGCCTGGAAGCGTTTCGGGTCTCGCTTTGCGAACAATATCCGCCAGAAGCTTCTGAAGGATGGATGCGATGACTCCGGATGCGGCATCAAAGTGCTCAAGCGCAGCGTTTTCCTGGAACTTCCATATTTCGACCATATGCACAGATACATGCCCGCGCTGATCCATGCCGAGGGCTATTCAGCCGAATACATGGACGTCAATCATCGCGGACGTATTCACGGCGTGTCGAAATATACTAATTTCGGGCGTCTTGGCGCCGCCGTATCTGACTTAAGAGGCGTCACCTGGCTGATGAAACGCAGGCGTTTGCCTGACGGTGTGGACGAAGTGTGATAAACACACTTAACGAAACCTTTCAGGAGCGCTAGACATGGCTGGTATGTGGGGACCGGCAATTGCCGCCGCCCGAATGGAAGAGAAACGAAATGCCGCCGGTGGGGGCAGCAATCGTAATCAGAGGGGACAACGTCCGATGATGACTTTATTCAGTATTTTTCCGCTGCTGACCGTTCCCGTGGTCATCTATAATTTGATGGCTTTTGTGTTTGCGGGCAGCGCAACTGCAGCAGCCGGCGCCGAAGCGGCTCCGCCTATCCTGTCCAATCTGGAAGCTCCAATGCTGAGCATTCCCATGGTGTCCGGTTCAACCTGGACCATGACAGGTGGCGATCTGCTGATCCTGATCAGTCTGGTTTTCCTGTTTGCTGAAATCCTGAAATCTACATCAACAGGTACGGCAACCATCATGAATCATGCGGTCTCCATGATCCTGTTCATTGTCTGCCTCGTTGAATTCCTGTTGTTTGAGAACTTCGCGACATCCATCTTCTTCATCCTGACCATGACGACATTGCTGGATGTTCTGGCAGGCGTGGTTGTGACCATCGTATCTGCGCGGCGAGACTTTGCCGTAGGCGAAGGGTTCTCCTGATACAGTCTGGACACTCCAGATAAACGAAAGGCGCCTTACCGGGCGCCTTTTTTGTTAGCTGAAGAACAAGATGACCGCTGCAAAGACCAATAGGTCAAAAGCGAACCAGGCATATCCTTTCCCCGTAAGGATAGCCGGTTCAGCAGGCTGATCGATGCGTTCCGTCAAAAGAAGTGGTTCCTGAACCTGCATCAGATCACGCCTCCCCTGCGGGTTTTGACTGGGCGATTTACAGCTGCGTATGCGGACAAGGCATCATCGCGGCTGATTTCAGTTTCACTGGTCTGACCAATCAGATGCGCACTAAGTTCGGCCGAAATCCACGGGCGCGCTGTGTGAGCACTATTGCGATCAGCTGAACGGCGGCCATGCGTGCGGCGCTCGTCTGTGCGGCGATCGCCCATGCGACGATTGCCATAGTGACGGCTCTGGCTGGAAGACGTCTGTTCCGTTTTCTGCTCACGGTTTTCCTGCTGCCAGCGTTGGCGGGCTGAGAAGTGTGCCAGACTGGCACCAGAAGCAGGAATAATACGTGTCATGGGGGAAACTATTCAATTTCCTCGCCAAACAGGCCAAATGTGTTCTTTTCGCCACATTGGACACCTTACATTTATTTTACTTGTCTTTTTTCTTTTATGTGGCACATTAATCACATCAGCGACTGATCGTGATTGCGTTGTCCCCCCGTAGATCAGTCGTTCGCCGGATTTCCCCTCCCGGCAGTGCGTTTGAAGCACCAATCACCCGGACTACCCCCAAGGTCCGGGTGAATTGATTCTGAGGCTTGTTTTCCAAATGGACTCGTGAACAGAGATAAGCCATGAGCGAATTGTCTGTTGTCACCTGGAATATCAATTCCGTCCGCCTGCGCGCCAACCGGGTCGCCGCATTCCTGAAAGAGCATGGACCAGATGTCCTTTGTCTTCAGGAAATCAAATGCCATGAGGCGCAATTCCCTGCGTCTGTTTTTCGCGAAGCTGGCTATGAGCACATGCATATCGCCGGTCAGAAAGGCCTGCACGGCGTTGCGACGGTTTCACGCCTGCCGCTTGAGCCACTCGACACGCCGGAATTTTGCAATCTTGGCCATGCCCGTATCGTGGCAAGCCGGATTGACGGATATGACATTCACAACATCTACCTGCCTGCGGGCGGTGATGAGCCAGACCCGGAAATCAACGAGAAATTCGCGCACAAGCTTGAATTCCTCGACCGCATGGAAAAGTTCTACGGCGCATTCGATAAGGCAACGCCGCTCATCGTGGTTGGCGATCTCAACATTGCCCCGTTTGAGCACGATGTCTGGTCGCACAAGCAGCTTCTGAAAATTGTCAGCCACACACCCGTAGAGACCGAAGCCATGGCCCGTATTGTGGAAGCTGGCGGATTTAACGATCTCGCGCGCCGCGAACATGCTGCAGAACAAAAGCTCTACACATGGTGGAGCTACCGCTCGAAAGATTGGGCGGCATCAAACCGTGGCCGTCGCCTCGACCATATCTGGGCAAATCCAGCGGCCGAGCCGCATGCCAAACCTGGCACTTATCACATCTATCTGGAACAGCGCGGCGGTGAGAAGCCCTCAGACCATGCGCCGGTTCAGATGACGTTTGGCCGCCTTTAATTTTGAGATTAGCGGCGCCGTGAGAACAGCGCCGCAAACTTGCCAAACAAAATCCCCACAACATCGGGCCTGAGGATAATCGTCATAACCAGCCCGGCCAGCGCGCCGCCAAGGTGGGCCTCATGGCTGATCTGTGAGTGAGAACCACTCATCGCAAAGGCCGAATAGGCAATAAACAGGATCGTGAAAACGATTGCCGGAATTGGGATGATCCCAAAAATGAGGATCATCGAAAACGGTGCAAACAGGCTCACGCCCACCAGAATGCCCGAAATCGCACCAGACGCACCCACGGCCGCATAATACGGATCGTCATAATTGGCATAAACGGCATATAGACTACCCGCGATCAGAGCCACAAAATAGACAATCAGGAAACGCTCAACCCCGAGGAAGCGGCGACTTTCCAACGCCGGACCAAAGAAAAAGAGCGAGAACATATTGAACAGCAGATGGGTCAGACTCCCATGCAGAAAGCCTGATGTCAGAAGGCGATAATATTCGCCTTCCCTGACCGCACCGACCTGGAGCAACAGCGCATTGAAAATCTCAGGGTTCGCAAATGCAATTATGGAGATGATCACATTGATTGCGATAAGTACGTAAGAGGCGGACAGATTAAAGTTAGATCTCATATCCGCCTGTCTACTATGCCTGAAGGCGATAGCCACCTGTCTCTGTCAGCAAAAGTTTGGAATTGGCCGGATCAGGTTCAATTTTCTGGCGCAGGCGATAGACGTGCGTTTCCAGAGTGTGCGTCGTGACGTTGGAATTATAGCCCCAGACTTCGCTGAGCAGCTCCTCGCGCGCAACCGGCTTGCCGCTGGAGCGATAGAGATATTTCAGGATGTTGGTTTCTTTTTCCGTGAGGCGAATTTTACGGCCCTCAGTATCCGTCAAAAGCTTGGTGCTCGGGCGGAACTCATACGGACCGACCTGGAAGATCGCATCTTCGCTTTGCTCAAAGCTGCGCAGATGAGACCGTACGCGCGCCAGCAGAACTGAAAACTTGAACGGCTTGTTGATGTAATCATTTGCACCGGAATCAAGGCCCAGAATGGTATCAGCGTCTGTGGTCTGTCCCGTCAGCATCAGAACTGGTGCACGCACACCGTCGCGGCGCATAATCTTACAGGCATCACGGCCATCCATATCCGGCAGATCAACATCCAGAAGGATCAGATCCACACGACCGGATTTGGCGATATTCATACCCTCATAAGCGGTATCGGCCTCAAGGATAGAGAAAGAGTCGTACAGCTCGAACTGCTCTTTCAGTGCTTCGCGCAGATCCTGATCATCATCGACCAGGAGAAGTGTTTTATTTGCTGACATTGTCAGGCTCCGCAAATTGTCTGGCAGACCTTAAGATAGGTTAGTCAAATCACAATTACAGATTATTATCGAAAAACAGAAATGACGATGACTACACATTCGCGTGTGGTTAAGCGTGATCACGCGTCGGCGTTGTCATCATCGATTTCGTCGTCGAATTCGTCTTCATCGAACTCATCATCAAGATCATCCAGATCAGCGACATATTCGCCAGACACGGCGTTCACGCAGTCCGAAAAAAGGTCCAGCAGAAGGTCTTTTCCGAGGTCAGAGGGCTTCACCTCATTGGCCTCAAGGATTGTCTCCATCAACTTCCATGCGGTGTAGGAGGGCGACCAGTCTTTGGATTCTGACATTGAATGTCTCCTCATTGCTGAAATCAGCATGTACCCGTTCGCCCGCCGATAAAAGGCGGGAAACGGGACTGAGTGAGATTATTCGCCGCCGAGCGTTCCGCTGAGCGCCGCACGCGCCGCAATTCGCGGGCTGACCAGATGTGTACGACCATTGCGGCCCTGACGGCCCTCGAAATTACGGTTGGATGTAGAGGCGCAGCGCTCACCCGGCTGCAGCGTGTCAGGGTTCATGCCGAGACACATGGAACACCCAGGCTCACGCCATTCAAAACCGGCATCACGGAACAGGTCATCCAGACCTTCAGCTTCAGCAGCCGCACGCACCAGGCCAGAGCCCGGAACAACCATGGCACGGACGCCATCGGCCACTTTACGGCCCTGAATTTCGTTCGCTGCTGCACGCAGGTCTGCAAGACGGGAATTGGTGCACGACCCGATAAATACGCGATCGATCTTGAGGCCAGAAATCGGCTCGCCCGGCGTCAGACCCATATATTGAACCGCGCGTGTCGCAGCTTCTTTCTTGATTGGATCGTCGAAATCATCCGGAGACGGAACATTAGCCGCGAGCGGCAAGGCCTGCTCCGGGCTGGTGCCCCATGTTACGGTCGGCGGAATGTCTTCTGCGCGGATGTCGATGATTTCATCCCATTGCGCATCATCGTCTGAATACAACGTCTTCCAATGCGCGAGCGCCATTTCCCATGCGCCCGCTTTTGGCGCGGCAGGACGACCCTTCATATAGTCAAAAGTGGTTTCATCCGGTGCGATCAGTCCCGCACGCGCGCCGCCCTCGATAGAGAGGTTACAAAGCGTCATCCGGCCTTCCATATCGAGGCCGCGAATAGCATCGCCCATATATTCGATAACGAAGCCCGTACCGCCTGCTGTACCGATCATGCCGATCAGATGCAGCGCAATATCTTTTGCCGTTACGCCGTCCTGAAGCTCGCCATTCACACGAACAGCCATATTCTTCATCTTGCGCGCACGCAGGGTCTGGGTTGCCAGAACATGCTCAACCTCAGACGTACCAATACCGTGCGCCAGCGCACCAAACGCGCCATGCGTAGAGGTATGACTATCGCCGCAAACGATGGTGAGGCCCGGCTGTGTACGACCCTGCTCCGGACCGACCACATGCACGATGCCATTGCGGATATCGCCCATTGGGAAGAACTCAATGCCATACTCTTTGACATTGCGGGACAAGGTCGCGAGCTGGTTCTTCGCATCCGGGTCTGTCACGCCATCAATGCCCGCAGCCTGATTTTCAGTCGGGGTATTGTGGTCTGCTACAGCCAAAGTGAGATCCGGACGACGCACCGGGCGGTTGTTCGCGCGAAGACCCGCAAAGGCCTGAGGTGTGGTCACTTCGTGGATAAGGTGAAGGTCGATAAAAAGTAGAGCTTCACCTTCCGGGGTTTCATCAACGAGGTGTGCATCCCAGATTTTGTCGTAAAGCGTTTTACCGGCCATTTTCTCTTCACTCTTCTTCAGGCTGATATAGGTGGCGCTCTTCTTTCAAGCCAGAGCCATTTTGTCCAGTAGGCACCACTTAGTACTCGATGTGCGAATTGTACCCGGCAAGCACTTCACTGCGCTTGCATTCCCACGGCGGTCCACTCAAAAAGAGCTTAGTCAGCACCGGCATCTGAGTGTTTTATGAATGGGGCGAGACGGAAATGGCACTTACGCAAGCAAAACTCGATGAGTGGACAAGCTGGGTCTGGACTAATCTGCACAGAGGTGTGCCGCCCGCCACACTCGCCGCAGAAATGCGCAATAAGCATATTCCAGAAGACGCAATCGAAACCGTTATGGGGCCTGCCTATAATGCAGAGACGGCCCCCATTGATCATGACGCCATTTCAAAATGCGCCATCACAGAAAAAGCCGGAAAAACGCCGGGCCTCAAACGGCTGGTGAACCGGAAAGCTCAGGTCTTCACATGGGAGAATTTTCTATCCCCTGAAGAGTGCCAGAAGATCATCTCCATTATCGACCAGCATTTGCGCCCATCGGAAGTGACCGACAATCGCGGCGACCGGTATGTACGCACCTCATCGACATGTGATCTGGGCGATATTGGCCACCCGTTTGTGTTTGAAATTGACCGCAAGATTGCCGGAGGCCTCGGCATTCACTGGAGCTATTCAGAACCCAATCAGGGACAGAAATATGAAATTGGTCAGGAGTTCAAACAGCACACCGACTATTTCGAGCCGAAAACTGCTGAGTTCCTGCCCAACACGGGCGAGCGTGGTCAACGCACCTGGACATTCATGATCTATCTGAATTCCACGCCCGAAGGCGGGGCGACCCGGTTCCCAAGGCTGGAGAAACTCTTCCGCCCGAAACAGGGCATGGCGGTGATCTGGAACAGTCTGAACCCGGATGGCAGCGTGAACCCATTCACCCTTCACCATGGTATGAAGCCAAGGCGCGGCGACAAATACATCATCACCAAATGGTTCAGGGAAAAAGGCTGGGGCCCGATGTTTGAAAACCCGGGCTATAGCAAGATTTAAAGCTTACGGACGATGTGACCCATTTTACGGCCCGGGCGCATATCGCGCTTACCGTAAAGGGTGATCATGTCTTCAGGCCCTGCGTCCCCAAAGGCTTTGAGCACATCATCACCGAGCAGGTTTTCCATCTCTGCATCCATAACACGGCTGACATCGCCCAACGGCCAACCCGCAATTGCCCGGATATGCTGCTCAAACTGTCCGGTGAGACAGGCTTCTGGGGTCCAATGGCCGGAATTATGCACGCGTGGCGCCATCTCATTCAGGAGAAGCGTACCGTCCTCAAGAACGAAGAATTCACACGCCATAACGCCAACATGGCCAAGCGCACCTGCAAGGCTCTCGGCCGCTGCAATCGCAGCGGTCTGGACGCTATCAGGGAATTTGGACGGCACACGCGAGGTATGAAGAATACCGTGTTTATGGGTGTTATCTGCCGGATCAAAACACGTCATCATGCCATCCGCCCGGCGCGCAATCACGACCGACACCTCCCCCGCAAACGGCACCATGGCTTCAAGAATACATGGCGCGCCATCAAGACCGTCATAAGCGCTGACCGCATCATCACCAGTTTGAAGACGGCGCTGGCCATGGCCATCATATCCGTCCCGGCGGGTCTTCAGAATGCCTTTGCCTTTCAGCTCTGACAAAGCCGTCTCAAGGTCAGAGACGCGATCGACCATCCAGTAATCAGCTGTCGCCACACCGTTTTCACGCGCAAATGACTTTTCCAGATGCCGGTCCTGACAGATTTGCAGAGATTTCTGTCCCGGATAGACGGTCGCGCCCATATCCTCCAAAATCTGAAGCGCCTCGACGGGCACATTTTCAAATTCCAGCGTGATCAAGTCACAGCGCACGCTAAGTTCTGCCAGCGCGTCGCGGTCTGTGTATTCAGCAACAATCGTATGAGCAGCCACGCGAGAGGCCGGACTGTCATCATTTGGACCAAGAACAACAACATCAAAGCCCAGACGTTCAGCGGCGCTCGCGAGCATGCGGCCGAGCTGGCCATCACCCAGAATGCCGATCACAGATCCAACTGGCAGCGGTTTCATTGGTCGACAGGAACTTCCATAACAGCATCAGATTGCGATGCGCGATAAGCCTTGAGGCGCGCGCGAATACCATCATCATGCAATGACAGCACAGATGCAGCCAGCAGCGCGGCATTGATCGCGCCAGCTTCACCAATGGCGAGCGTGCCGACCGGTACGCCTTTTGGCATCTGAACAATTGAAAGAAGACTATCCATACCCTTCAGCGCGCGACTTTCCATCGGCACGCCAAAGACAGGTAGATGCGTCAGCGCAGCAACCATACCCGGCAGGTGCGCAGCGCCGCCCGCGCCAGCAATAATCACCTCAATACCGCGCGCCTCAGCACCCTTTGCATAGGCATACATACGGTCTGGCGTACGGTGCGCAGACACGATGCGGCTTTCATGCGGAACTTCGAGCAAATCGAGGGTTTTGTGTGCGGAAGACAGGACTGGCCAGTCGGACTGACTGCCCATGATAATCCCAACTTTGGGCGAGGTGGTCATAGCGGTTTAGGCTCCGGCAAAGGGACAACTTATTGATTTCGCCTACTCTGACAAGGCCCTAAGGGAACTACCGGATTTTATTAAGAAATTTAATCAAAATCCGGGTATCGTTAACGACCTGCTAAATTATCTCGTTCAATCTCGATGAAGATTTGAGGAATGCGTAATGTCTGAACCGACTACCGGGCAGGACAATCAAACTGGCGGCAAAGTACTTAAACTTCGCCCGTCCGCAGGCGACACGTCACCTGTGATCAGCGCCGCTGCGAGTGCGCTGAAGCGCTTTCTTGCAGCCTCTGGCTGGACCGCTGATGACCTCACCCCTAATCAGCTGAACCTTTTGCGCGCCCTCATGATTGAGCGCCAGCATCTGGTGAAGAGCGTTGAAACGCTCAAAACGTCTCTCGACCAGGCCAAAAGCATTGCTGACCGTGACCCGCTGCTTCCGGTTTACAATCGTCGCGCTTTCACACGTGAGCTGGCAAAACAGATTTCCATCTGCGAGCGCTACAACCACTCACTCTGCCTGCTGTTTCTTGATCTCGACCATTTCAAACGCCTGAATGATACGCTTGGCCATTCGGTCGGTGACGATGCTTTGAAGGCGTTTATCGGCATTATTCAGAAGCATACCCGCCAATCCGACGTAATTGGTCGCCTGGGAGGTGATGAATTCGCAGTCCTGTTGCTGAATGCGGACCAGGAAGATGGCGAGTTCAAAGCCGTTCAGTTCGCCGCTGACCTGCGGGAGATTGAATTCGGCAACGCGGTCAATCCACTGTATCTGGATGTGTCTGCGGGCGTGGTGATGTGGGAGAAAGAAGAATCTCCTGAACACCTGATCGAACGCGCCGATGAGGCGATGTATCTGAACAAGCGACGCAAGAATAAAGCGCGCGCCTGAGCTCACCTGCCCTAGCGGCAACTAAACGCATTCAAATCTGATCAGAAACAGGACGGCTTGCACGGATTATCATCAGCCGGGCCCTGATTGCATGCTGGTTTTCGGGAATTTCTCAGTTTTAGCAGAATTGCAGGCTATCTTGAGTTGATAGACAGCGTAATCATGTTTAATAGCGAGCATCAATAGTATAGTAGCCTATACGGATAGAGGGGTGCCCGTAGCTTTAGAGCTTTGCGGCATTGGGAGGGGAGACCGCGCGCACACTGTTCTGTGCGCGGTCCGCCACCCGACCTCAGACAAATTCAGATGCCGACGAACATGTCGTTGGCACCTTACCGAACGTTTCTGCGTTGACGGCAATGCAGTTTCGTATGGGTCGCTGGTTCGCCAGTGGCTCATAGTCAGTCTCTTCCTTTCCTGTGCAAGGTTGGAGAGTCTGTCTTTTCTTTCCCAGAAGACCTAAGGGCGGTCGGGCAACCGGCCGCCCCTTTTTCCGGCGAAACCTGAAATATCCGCATGCGAACCGACCAAATCAGTCCGCAGATCGAGCATTCTTAAAAATTCAGGTTAGCGGTATCATCGCGAATAAGTTTAAGGGAGCCCGAGCATAAAGCCCTTAAACTCAACCAAAACCCACTAATCGAGCACAAAGATTCCAGTTCGGAATTGCTTGTGATCAAATGTTTGCATAAGCCTTATTGGGAATATGCATATGTGGTTGACGCCATTTAGAGTCGTCAACCAAACGACATAGACGGACGATTGTCATGACAAAATTCCCGCTGCGCACTAAACGCAAAATGGAAACCCGAATCAAACTCGTGCGCGCGGCGCGTCATCTCTTCCTCACCAAAGGCTATGATAACACGACGCTGGAGGAAGTCGCAGATGCAGCCGGCCTGCACGTTCAGACACTCTATCGTCATTTCGGCACGAAACAGGATCTGGCAAAAGCAGGTGATGAATTCTGGCTTCGTAAATTTGAAGCCGCCATCAGCGATCGCGATCCATCCCAGAGCACGTTTGCATTCTGGCGCAACTGGATGTCCGACACGGTGGACACACTTCTGGAAGATACAGAATCTTTCCGATCTCACCTGCGCATGAGTCAGACCACGCCGACCATTCTTGGTGCGACACTGGCAATCCGAAGCAAGTATGAAGACCTGCTCGCGGAAAATCTCGCGAAAGATTTCGGAATGGCACCAGAGGGCGTGAACAAGGCACGGCTGATTGCTGGCATGCTTATGTCAGGTAACGCCTATGTCCGCGCTTACTTCCTGGACCATAATACGGACCTGAAAGCGGAAACGCTTAAAGTCATCGACACCGTCATCGAATTGTTTGGCAATCTTGTCGTCAACCCAGCCGTGTCAGAGACCAAAGCCGCCAGCTGATAGTAGACTATCTTTTTTGGATAGACGCTTTCGGGCTTACCGTGTTTAACTCCCGCAATATGAAAAGGGCCGGATAGCGGCCGTGGGAGGAAATCATGACACCAACTGCATCGACAGGACGATTGCGCCTGCTTTTAAGCGCAGGGGCGTGCGCCACCGCACTGCTCGCAATGGGCGGCTGCGCCAGCATTGAAAGCGCGCAGACCGCCACCGTTCAGGAGACAACGGAGCAGGCCGACCGGTTTACTGACATCGGACTACAGGCGCTCGATGATGTGATGTCGCAAGCGGTCGAAACTGACGAATTTTATGGCCTCTCTTATTTGCTCGTCGCAGGCGACGAGGAAATTGCTCGCAATTATTTCGGCGTTCAGTCTCTGGATACGGGCGTGCCCGTCCAGGAAGACACAATCTTCCGAATTTATTCCATGAGCAAACCGATTACCGGCGTCGCCATGATGATGCTCTGGGAAGACGGGCTCTGGGAGCTTGATGATCCGGTCACAGATTATATTCCCGAATTTGAGAACCTTCGCGTGCTGGCAGGCACGAATGAAGATGGCTCACCTATTCTGGTTGATGCTGACCGTCCTCCGACCATGCGCGAAATCATGTCTCACACCGCAGGCTTCGCCTATGGTCTGGGCGGCGCAGACTTTGCCAATGAAGCCTTCCGTCAGCGCGCCATTCTGCGCTCACCACATATGGAAAGCCTGATAGACGCCGTCGCGGATGTGCCCCTGCTGTTTCAACCGGGTGAAAACTGGGCCTACAGCGTATCTGTCGACATTCAGGGATACATTGTCGAAAAACTATCCGGTCAGAAATTCGGCGAATTCCTCGATGAAAACATTTTCACGCCTCTGGGCATGGAGGATACGGGCTTCTTTGTTCCACCAGAGGATTATGACCGGTTTTCCGACGTATTCACCTATAGCCCGGACCATGACCGGGTCGTCCGCGTTCCGTCCGAGACCACACTGTTCCGGGAAGACACCATCCCGTTTGAATCTGGTGGCGGCGGCCTGGTGGCGACGCTCGATGACTACGCCCGTTTCTGCCAGATGATGCTCAATGGCGGAACGCTCGACGGACATGCGATCATCGAACCAGAGACGGTTGAGCTGATGGCAACCAATGTGCTGCCGGATCATATCGGGCTTTGGTCGAACGGAAACTCTGGCAGCACGAACACCACGCCTGGACAGGGTTTTGGGCTTGATTTCGGTATCGTAACAAACCCTGAAGCGGCGGGTTCGCCACAAGGTGAAGGCACGTATTACTGGGGCGGCGCAGCGGGGACCTGGTTCTGGATCGACCCGGCAAACGACCTCTATTTTATCGGCATGATCCAGCGATATTCCGGCAACCCGGCGTCAGAATACGACCCGCGCGAAGCCAGTCGCACTGCCGTTTACAATGCTCTGACGGATCAAGGAACCGAATAGCACATTAGTGTGCGCCTTGACATTATTATAGTAGGGTATCACTAATTAAGTGAGGACCGACCAAGAACGTGAAAATACGTCGTCGGTCCCATCCAATCTGAGGAGTCAGAGAGGTGGCAACACCTCTCTTGGGAGGAAACGAATGAAGGCTTTGTATTCAGCCTGCGCAGCTTTTGCGCTGCTGGCTGGCTGTGCCACCGCACAATCTGTACCCGAAACAATGCCCGTCGCTGAGACTGAGGTAAGCACCCGTCCTGACCTGAACGGTGTCTGGCGGGTCAACAATCGGGCCTATTTTGACCTGGAGGCACACCATGCCCGTCACGCAATGCAACTGCGTGAGGGTCCGCACGGTCCGCTCGCTGATCCACGCGTTCTGTCGCTTGGAGCGATTGGTTCAGTTCCAGCCGGAGAAAGCGTCGTCAGCACAGGCGATATTCCTTATACGGAAGATGCGCTGGAACGACGTGATGCGAACTTTGAAAACTGGATTGACCGCGATCCGAATATCAAATGCTATCAGCCAGGCGTGCCACGCGCGACCTATATGCCATTCCCGTTCCAGATCATCATGAATGAGGAACAGGGTCAGATGCTGATCGCCTATGAATATGCGGGCGCTGTGCGCAACGTATTTCTGGGCGAAGATCCCGGCGAAGCCCCCGTCGATAGCTGGATGGGCCAGTCCTATGGCTATTGGGATGGCGACACTTTCGTGATCGAAGTCAAATACCAGAACGGCTCCACATGGCTGGACCGCGCTGGCAACTACCTTCCATACGGCGCTGAAGTCGTCGAACGCTATACAGCGATCGATGAAAATCACATCCGCTATGAAGCGACGGTCACTGAACCTGAAACCTACACTGAGCCGTTCACCATCTCTCTCATTCTATATCGACAGATCGAGGAAGACGCGCAGATCATGGAATTCAACTGCGTGGAATTTGTAGAAGAATTGCTGCACGGCCACCTACGCAGGGAGCCACTCCAATGAGTTTCTCACTGAAAGATGCCCTCGCCGCGACGGCCGCTGGCATGATGATGCTTTCCGCACCTGCGGCGATCGCACAGGACGCAGAACCAGCCGGCCCACCGGCCTGGGACCCGAACTATGAACCGCCGCGTATGCCAGACGGTACGCCTAGCTTTGCAGGCATCTGGTCCAAAGCGTCGCTCACCGTTCTGGAGCGAGTGCCGCAATTTTCTGATCTGGAAGTATCACCTGCCGTCGCGATTGCGATCGAGCAAGGGCGCGAAGCTCAGATGGAAGCGTCCCGTCAGCCAACAGACCCGAATGAAGGTGCCCCTGAAGCTGGCGCAGGTGTAGGCGGGTACAACACATTCTGGATGGATCCGGGCGCCCATTTTGGCGTGGTGGATGGACAGATCCGCTCTTCGTGGATTGTAGAACCTGCCGACGGCAAAATTCCTTATAGCGAGGAAGGCCGCGCCGAAGCCATGGCTGCGCGCGAAGAAGCGCGTGAAAACTTTGACGATCCTGAAGTGCGGATGGCAGGTGAGCGTTGCACGGTGGGCTTTGGCTCAACTGGCACCCCACCCATGCTGAACGTGCTCTACAACAACCATGTGCAATTCTTCCAGACGCCGGACACCGTCTCCATTCTGGCCGAAATGAACCATAATGCGCGTATGGTCCGCATTGGCGAAGAACATCGCGGCCCGGCCTTGCGCCAATGGCTTGGCGATTCGGTAGGACGTTGGGAAGGTGACACGCTGGTCGTGGAAACAACCAATTTCCATCCATCCAACTCTGTGCGCTCAGCGATCCGTCATTACGTATATCTTCAACCGGACACCATGGTTGAAGAGCGCTTCACCCGCGTCGCTGATGACACGATCTTCTATGAGTTCACCGTAACGGACCCGGATCTCTTTACCCAGCCATGGCGCGGAGAAATGCCACTCTGGCGTACTGAGGGCCCGATATACGAATATGCCTGCCATGAAGGCAATTACTCGCTTCCGGGCATTCTTGCCGGCGCCCGCCGTCAGGAAGCCCTCGCAGCGGAAGCTGCCGAAGCAGAAGGCGGCGAGTAAACCTCCCGTCTCTTCAGAAACCTGTTCTCACCCGGCGCGGCCATCCCGCGCCGGGTGAACTTCACCGCCCGACAGTGGCGGATCTAAAGAACAAATGGTCCGGGAGGACATGCAATGAAGAACGCACTTAAACTCTGCGCATCGGCCGCAGTCTGCCTTATGGCAGCTACAGCGCCAGCCACGCTTGCCCAGCAAGCGGACATACAGACACCCTCCCCATGGAACCCCGATTACGAGCCTCCACGCATGGCCGATGGCACGCCTGATTTCACCGGCGTCTGGTCCAAAGCGTCTATCACAACCATTGAACGGTCCGCTCAGTTTGATGATTTGGTCGTACCGCCGGAAATCGCACAGAACGCTGAAGAAATGCGCTCCCGTCTGTTCGCCGAGCGCAGGACAGACCCCGAAGAGGGCGCACCACCGGCTGGTCAGAATGTTGGTGGATACAATGCGTTCTGGCTGGACCCGGGCAGCAATATTGGTGTCGTCAACGGCGAATACCGTTCGTCCTGGATCGTCGAACCTGCCGATGGAAGACTTCCATATTCGGAGGCAGGTCGGGCTGAAATGGAAGCGGCAGTTGACGCAGCCTGGAACAATTATGACGATCCGGAAGTCCGCTCCGCCGCAGAACGTTGCACGGTGGGATATGGCTCAACCGGCACACCACCCATGCTGAACGTGCTGTATAACAACCATGTGCAATTCTATCAGACACCGGAACAAGTCACGATTCTGGTCGAGATGAACCATAATGCGCGCATCATCCGGATGAATGCGGACCACCGCGCCCCTGAACTGCGCCAATGGCTGGGCGATTCCGTGGGCCATTGGGATGGTGACACGCTGGTCGTGGAAACAACAAATTTCCATCCAGATATTTCACAGCGATCATCGCAGGCGCAACGGTTTTACCTGCAGCCTGACACACTCGTTGAAGAGCGCTTCACTCGCGTCGCAGACGATACAATCTTCTATGAGTACACCGTGACCGATCCGGACATATTCACTCAGCCCTGGCGCGCAGAGATGCCGCTCTGGCGCGCTGAAGGTCCGATTTTCGAATACGCATGCCATGAAGGCAACTACTCCCTTCCTGGCATTCTGGCTGGCGCCCGGAGAGAAGAAGCCATGGCGCAGTCGGACAATGCTGGCGGAGGTCAGTAACGGGCCACGCACTGCATCGTTCAGTTGATATTCACGTTAATAATGATATTAAACTATCATAAAGTGGGAAAACCCATTTCTGAGGAGGTAACATAAATGTTCAATACCACGGGGAAACTTACACTCGCGGCAATCGGCGCGGCCAGCACCGCGGCGCTTATCGCCGGTGCCGCTTATGCTCACCACGCATTCGCAGCCGAATTTGACGGTGATGCGCCAGTCCTGCTCGAAGGTACGGTGACACGTGTGGAATGGGTAAACCCACACACATGGATCCATATCGACGTCGTTGACGAAGAGACAGGCAGCACTCAGCCATGGATGGTCGAGGGCGGCACACCAAATACGCTGCTCCGCGCGGGCCTGAACCGCCGCACACTTTCGCCCGGCACAGAACTGGTCGTTCGTGGCTATCAGTCCATCGACCGCCTGTGTGCACCTGCCTGTAAGGCAAACGGTCGCGACGTGACCTTCCCGAACGGTGAACAGATGTTCGTGGGATCGTCTGGCACGGGCGCGCCTGATGACGGCGCTGACCCAACCGAATAATTACCGGCTCCCACAAGATCCGGAATGACTGAAGGCCGCTTTCCAACCCCGGATAGCGGCCTTCTTTTTATGTCGAACTCAACAAAAAGCCCGGCGGTTAAGCCGGGCTTTTATGTTTGAAACTCTAGGAAATGGATTGTCTACCAGAAGGCAATCCAACGCCCAGAGATCGCGACAGAGAACCAGAGAAACATGCTCATCAGGCTGACAAACCGCATGCTCAGCGGCTGTGTTTCTGCGGCCCCGATGCCAATCCATGAGACCATACCCGCAATGAAGGATACCAGCATCATGGCCAGAATGGACGGGTGAACAAAGGCCAGAAGCCCCATCGCATTCAAGTCCAGCTCGTGGAGATACTGATAGTCGATCCGCGCCAGAAGGAAGGCACCGGCAATAAGCAAAACCACGACCGTCAGAAAGCCCGGTAGCGAAAGATAGACCGGAAGCTGGCGCAGACGTTCAACCCGAATGGTTTTCAGAAACATTGGCGCGGTAATAAACCCGACAAGCAGGAAGATCAGGATGAGATAAGCCTGACGCGCCGCAAACCGCCAATCTGTCAGCTCAATCCATGACAGCCAGAAGATCAACATAGAAGCAACCAATCCGACCAGAGCGATTGGCGTGAACTTTCCATTGTTGCGGATCACGCTATCGCGCGTGGTAAAGGTGAAGATGAGCGCAGACGCAAGCCCGGCCATTTTCAGCCAGAATGGCGGGCTGTTATAAATGCGCATAACCTCACCCAGCCCCAGAAGCACGCCTGAGATAACCAGAGCGATCGCAGAAACGATCAGAAACGGCGTCATCTTCCGGTTCAGTTCTGCTGGCGTTTTAGCCGTAATACCGGGGCCGACAACTCTCATATCAGCCAGAAGCAGCGCGCCACCGAGAAAGGAGAGCGCGATCAGGTGAACACAGCCAGCAAAGGGTGTGAAATACCAGGCTTCTTTTACAAAACTTGCTGCCGGGCCCTGATCTACAGCGCGGAATAATGGCTCCACATTGCTGGAATAGAAATCGGCACTGCCGGCGAAATTATAGAGAAATTCGAAGAGCATCAGTGACCTCCCAGCTGAGGGCAATCAGAGAACATGTACAGCAGATCGCCTTCTTCAAAGGTCGCACAATGGAACCAGTCCCCATACGCGATCAGGCGCCCGAAAATAACGACCAGCAACCAGCTCGACAGTGAAAGCCCGGCAATCACCCGCGCACTCGCAGGCGGCTTTGCGGCATTGTCCCAGGCATCCTGATTTCGCTGCACACGGAAGTGGAACACCATGATATTGATCATGGCGAGACCGATCACGATCAGCTTCAGGCGGAAATACATATTGTTATAATAGGTCAGCGGTTTGGCGTAGAAGAGCAAAACCCCTGTAATAATGAGCACGGCGAAGCCGATCATCGTCATCGGAAGAACGCGCTTCTCGATCGCCGATACCGGTGTCCCCGTAAACAACACGCCCAGAATACGCAGATCGACCATTACAATCGTGCCGACAAACAGCATAAGCGTCATAATGTGCGAGGCTTCCAGCGCCGACCAGACGAGAAAAGATTCCCGCAAGGCAATGCTCAGCTGCTGGCCATCCAGCCACAGCATTAAATCTCTCATTCCGATACCTCCCCATTCATAGGCTGGCTGAACACACCCCCATCCCGATAAAGGGTCGCTTCATCGTAGAAGCCGTATGTCACCAGCGTTATTTCAGCGTCTTCTGCGCCGCGGTTTTCAAAATAAATGCCGTGAATACCGTCATAGGGCGCGACATAGCTGCCCCGTGCGCCATCCGCCGTTTCGATCATGAAGCTGTCAGATATTTCCTCGCCATCGACGATGGCATCTGTATGGAAATCGTATTCGACAGGGTTTGTGGCAGACCACTCAAACAAGAGGGACTGCCCTTCCTTCAGATGATACTTGTACTCAAGATTCTCAAATGGCAGCAGGGTCCAGACCTGTGTGTCTGAGACGATCTCACCCTCTGCAGTCTCAGTATAATTGCTGGTTTCCATCTCTTCATGCGACAAAGCAGAAAGCCCTGTGAGACGACCAAAACCCGTCGGATCAATACCAAATTCAGAGGGCAGAACCGCGAAAACCAGAACGATTGCGGCAATAGCCACAGAGATAAGCAGCGGTTTAACCGTCGTTTTAGAAGCGTCTGTCATCAGGCGGCTCCTCCAATCAAAAATACGGTAAAGTGCTGGCCAAACAGGATAAAACCGGCCGCCATTAGCAGCGTGTTCGCTAGACGGGCCTGCGCCTCGAATCCGTTCGTATTTCGCCATATATTGAGTATGGAGACGACCAGCATGAGGACCAGAATTTGGCCCAGCTCAACGCCGACATTAAAGCTCAGCATATTGCCGATCAGGCCGTCATCGGAAACAGACAGCGCCTGTAGTTTTGTGGCAAGGCCCGTACCATGGGCGAGACCAAATGCGGCAACAGCATATTTCGGATCAATCCGAAACGCGCCCCACCCTGAAAATCCACCGAGATTGTCATAGGCCTTATAGACCACAGACAGCCCGATAATTGCGTCGACCAGATATTCATTGGCATGAAAGCCGCCAAGCACGCCGCCCAATAGCGTCAGACTATGTCCCAGTGTGAAGAGGCTCACATAAATCAGCACATCTCTGAGTTCGCGCAGGAAAAAGACGACCCCGACCAGAAACAGAATATGATCGAGGCCTGTAACCATGTGCTTCGCACCAAGATAGAGGTAAGGCACAGGCGCAAAACCGGAAATCAATTCAATGTAGCGCGCATTCTGTTGCGAAACGTCATGCGCAATGGCTGGCAGTGCAAAGAGTACGATCCCCGCGAGCACTGCGACCCACAGCCATTGGCGGGGTCCGGCTCCGATAGCCCGATACGAAAGAACCGGCTCCGGCGTCATTCCGGCGCCTCCATGGCATAGCGCTGATGACAGGCAAGGCAGACGCGGTACATCTGGCCACCCGCATCAAACAATGCCTGTTCTTCACGGGCTTGCGCGGCATCACGCGCCAGCTCAGCGGCTACGATCAAGCCATCTGAAATGGCGATCCATTCCGGATCATTGTCAGAGTATTCTTCAGTTTTCAGTTCTTCTGTCAGCGCGATAACGCTTTGAGCGCTGGCTACGACCTCATCCCAGCCTTCTTCAGTATCCGGGAAAAGCGATTCTTCGCCCTGATCGGTGAGCACCCATCCAGAACGCAGCCAGATTCCATCCACCGCCGGGTCCAGCTCGTCGCGCATGAACTCGGCAGCATGCTCCATTCTTGCTTCGATCTGTCGATCTTCATTGCCGCAGGCGCCAAGAACCAGCGACAGCGCGACGCTCAATACGCCCATTCTCAGAGCAGTCATATAACTTCCTCCCAAGTACGGCCGCGCTGCAACTCCTTCTCATTTCGATACCGAAACAAGAGGATTGCGGGACGACCTGGGAGAAGCTCTGACGAAGCAAGCGGCCACTTCAGATGGCCATCGGTTTCATTCTCTGCAGAAGACAAAAAGCCGGTTCAGACCCGGCATCGCCAGAAGGCGTCCTCCCATATTTTCCTCAGGCTCTTACGGCCCGTATTCATGCTCATATACCTATCTTAGAGAAAATAATAGTCAACTATCTTTATGTGCTGAACTCTCAGATTATATGCTGCCCTCAGGCGCACCATGTCGCCGGGCGTTCTGATTTCTCTTTGATTTCCCCCCGGAAATGCTGCAGGACCATGCAGCAGACTGAATGTAGGAAAATACATCCAGCATCGGGGAATTATAAATTCAGAAGGAGACGCTTCAATGCAAATGGATTTCGACGGTCTTTTCTCAGTAAAAGGCAAAACGGTTGTCATCACCGGGGGCTCGCGCGGTATTGGCGAGATGATGGCGGCAGGTTTTCTGAAAAACGGCGCCAAAGTTTTCATCTCCTCCCGTAAGGCCGATGCCTGCGCGGAAGCCGTTGAACGCCTGAAAGCTTATGGCGAAGATGTCATGGCCATTCCTTCCGACATGTCGACGCTGGTTGGTGTGAACCATCTCGTGTCTGAACTTTCGAAGCACACTGATTCAGTTGACGTACTCATCAACAATGCAGGCGCCGCCTGGGGCGCTCCGATTGATGACTTTCCAGAAGTTGGCTGGGACAAGGTTATGGACGTGAACGTAAAAGGCGTGTTCTTCCTCACTCAGAAGCTTCTGCCAATGCTGCGGAAATCCGGCACAATGGAAGACCCTGCGCGTGTCATTAATATTGGTTCAATCGACGGCCTGCGCACGCCTGCAATGCTCACCCCATCTTACAGCGCGTCGAAAGCCGCAGTGCACCACCTCACCCGCGTTCTGTCGGCACATCTGGTGAAGGACCACATCACGGTGAACGCAATCGCACCTGGCCCATTCCCGACCTACATGCTGTCTACCGGCGTTGGCTTTGGCGGCAAAACCGAAGGTGACGATGTGGATTGGGAAGCCATTGGCGAGAACAATCCATCAGGCCGCGTTGGCCTGCCTTCGGATGCAGCCGGTCTTGCGATCTTCCTTGCTTCCAAGGCTGGATCATATGTCGTTGGACAAACGATCGCGCTTGATGGCGGCGTCGTCACATCCAACTGATCTGAACATTCTATCCGATACGAAAAGAGCGCAGCCTGGCTGCGCTCTTTTTTGTTTGGGACCGGTGAGAGGATCAACTCGCCAACAAGTTTTGAACGAACCGGTTCGCCCGGTCTTTCAGGCGTTCGGCCTGTTCCCTTACAGAAACGGCTTCATCGCCAATGTGTTTGGACGAGGTACCCGTCTGTTGAGCGATGGAGGCCACTTCGCCAATACTGCGGGAAACAGAACTTGCAGATTCAGCTGCGCGTTCAACATTGCCCGCAATTTCCTGTGTTGACGCACCCTGCTGCTCCATTGCCGCAGCAATTGCACCAGAAATTTCATTCAGCTTCACAATCAGAATATTCACATTGTCAGACGAACCTGAAACGCTGGTTGCAGACTGGCGCACACGCCCGATCTGCTCGCCCACTGATTCAGTCGCACGTGCCGTCTGAGAGGCCAGTGCTTTGACTTCGGATGCGACCACAGAGAAGCCGCGACCAGCTTCGCCTGCACGTGCAGCCTCAATAGTGGCATTGAGCGCGAGAAGATTGGTCTGCTCAGCAATGTCCGCAATCAGACGCACAACAGACTCGATTTCTTCTACGACACTCGCCAGCTCACTCACTTCGCGCGTAACAGCCTCACCTGCGGTCTGACCTTCAGCAGCGATGCGAGCCACTTCGTTCACCTGACCTGAAATCTCGCGAATGGTCGCAGACATTTCCTCGGCAGCACCGGCAACGGCCGTAATATTGTTGGCAGACGCCTCTGTCGCATTGGACACATCACCTGCGCGATTGCCCGTATCATTTGCCGCGTGAGAAACGGTTTCAGACAAGCTGCTGAGTTTCTCAATAGATGCCATGAGAGAGGTAATTCCGCCTGCAACATCCTGCTCAAATCCCTGCGCGATCGAGTTCATGGTTTGCTGTTTTTCAGCGGCCATACGCTTACGCTCTTCGACCTGCTCTTCTTCCATGCGCTGAGTGCGCTCCAGATTCTCCTGGAACACTTTCAGTGCGCGCGCGACGTCTGCAACTTCGTCTTTCGCATCCATTTTCGGGATGGAGACATTCGTTTCGCCCTTGGACAGACGCAGAGTAACATCACGAATTCGCGCCAATGGACGGGAAACCGCGCCATGGAACAGGAACCCAAGCGCACCTGACGCCAGAATAGAAACAATAGCGGCCAGAACAGCCACCAATACAATGTTCTGTAAACGTGAGATGTTCTCGGTGTTGGAAATTTCGCTCAGCGCCGACAATTCAGACGCAACAGCATCAATGCCTTCAACAGCCGCATCCAGACGGCGACGTCCCTCACCCTCGCTTTCAAGCGCTCGTGCATAATCGACCGTATCGAGTCGACGCATCATTGCGAACTGGCTTTGAATCCAGTCATCAGAATAATGGCGCCAGGCAGTTCTGGCCTCACGAAGTTCGGATGACAGACCCGCAGCAATTGAGCTGACGGATTCAGCAACCGTATTAAAGCGCTGGTCGATCTGCGGCATACGCTCGTCGAATTCCAGACGATAAGAATCTTCGGAGGACAGGAAGAATGCATTTGCCAGCAATGCATGCTGGTTCACATCCCGCTCAAGCGAAGCGACCTGACGCATCGCGCGGTTGATTTCGGTGTTTTCCATCGCGCTTTGCTTGACGGAAGATGCAAAGAGAAAAACCGTCAGCCCGGTGGCCGCGCAGATAAACGCGATGAAGCCGAAAGCAGCTCCTGCTTTTTGTGAAACGGACAGAGACTTCAACATATCAGAGCACCCCATTGCTGCGGCGGCGATCAAGCTCGGTGAGGTTGATCTCAATGGTTGCGACGCCAACCGGCGTCCCATTGTCGTCGATGGTCATATTGATCTGGGTGACCCAGATTCCAAACTCGTCATTAAATTCAGGCTCATCAACAAACACAGCACCAGAACCACGTGGGAACGTGTTCTGATACTTTGCCTCATCACCCTGCCAGAAGTCAGAGGTGACACTGCTCTGCGCAACGTTCAGCCCGTGTTCGTCCATAATGAAAATCTCATTATAGAGCCCTTTGGACGAAGCCTGCTCTCGCAGAAGAAAGGTTGAAGCCGGGCTACCAAGAGCAGCGGCAATCAATGGCTGTGCACCATCAAAATCTACTTCTGTCCGCCAGGTCTGATCCAATTGATCAATTTCAGCCTGCTGGACATCTTCGCGCAGCCGGTTCTGATGGCGAATTGCCTGCACAATGATTGGTGCGGCCAGCATCTCCCGGACATCGCCGAGCACATCTTCGGTGATCAGATCCGTTGATGGCGCGACCTGTGCAAAAGCGCCCCCGAATGGGACGACCAGGAGCGCAAGCGCCGAAGCGCCTGCACTCAACACTGTATTCCGGAAAAACCGCATGTCTTTCTCCATTAATAGAGCTCGAGCTGAGCCCGGAACAGTACAGACTGGGCATCATCATTGCCGTAGACTGGGCTGTCTTCGAATTCGGAATGAGTCAGATTGACCATGAAGCGGACATATCGATCGAGATACCAAGTGCCACCCAGCACAAAGGTTTCCTGTTCGCCGCCAGACAATTGAGTGTCTGACAGATCGGCATAGTCATATCGACCTGACAGCGCAAAAGCGCCCATACCGCCCTGACTTACAGGCGTATCAACCGTGTCTCGCTTGAAGAGACTGCCGCTAAAATTGCGGTGTCCCCCCCACATATAGCTGACATCTACATAGTAAGCGTCAGAAGACGGGTCTTCTGTACAGACAGATGATGGGCAGCTGATTTCTGTATGGCCGTATTCAGCCTGAGCGGAGAAACCACCATTCAGGAAAGCCGCTTCCAGACCGTAGAACACGTCGGACTCGCCGATACCGCTCGCCGAGATCGTTTTAGGCGCAGACGGTGCAAACGGGCGCTGGTTGTAAGAAAGAAGACCTGAATCATTGGTGTCGCGATACCGAACAGATCCAGCAAAGTGCAGCACGCTGTCTTCGCCCATAGGCTGAGTATGCCAGGCCGCGCGCGCAGACATGGAGTACATGTCTGTGTCATCGAGAACGTTTGCGTCCGGGCCGAACACACCGGCGGACAGATTGAACGGGCCGGCACTCGTATACACGCCCACACCCAGCGAACGGCTAATGCCATTCAGCTTGGAGACAGAACCAGCTTCCATGAAAGTCGTCGCATAAAGGGAGGATTGCTGCTCCAGCCCGTTCATGACTTTGAAATTACCAATGCGAACGCGGACATTGTCGCCGAACTCAGCGTACAAGTCTTTCACCTTCACATCGTCGCCCGCAAAATCCACATTGCTGGCAAAGCGATAGTCACCCACCGAGCCTTTCACATCAATGCGGAAGAGACGCAGATTTGTACCGTCCACCACATCCATGCCTGCAATGGATGCATTCTCATAATCCAGGAATGCGTGTGCACCCAGCTGAATATCAACGTCGTCAGCAAAAGCAGCGCCCGTCAGGCCTGCAAACATTACCGTAGCGATGAAGAGGTTTCTTTTATTATTCACTTCAGACCTCAAGAACTAATTGGTCCCCGACCTGAGCGAACAATACTGACTGTTTTTTCAGAATGATTGAAAAATCACGCCGTTTCATCAATACCAATTAAGGCGTTTTTAAGCGTGATTTTTCGTTTAAGTTGAAAGTGTTAGGCGCTCGCCGGTAATACGGGCCATTCATCAACGATCTGACCGTTATCAAAGACCAGAATTGAGCCAAATTGCAGGAAAACGGCCTCGCTTTGTTTTGGTCGCAACACAACAAAATCATCCGGTTTCACATCCATACCGGCAGGACCGAGCAGCAAATCCTGATTACTGGACCGACCGAACTCTGAGCTGAACTCAAGACCTTCGGGATAGACAGGTTCAGCCATCCAGTTCCCACCATACATGAAAACAGTTGTCGCTTCGCGGCGTGCGCTGACAGGCTGTGATGGCAGGCGGAAGCCTTGTGTCGACTTCAGAACGGGTGACGCAATGAAGCTCGCAGGTTCAAAATCAGATAATAGAGGCGTGTCGAACCCGGTTGGTTTCACAAGGGCCGAACCGACAGAAATCTCATTGGCAATTTGCGTATCCTCCCATAACCGGAAGGTCGGACTGCCCGCAGCATTACGGCACATGCCTTTAACGGCCTCAAATCCGAAACGGGTCTCTGCCGCCTCCAGCGCCGCCTTATAAATTTTCTGCGCGCTGACCCGCTCGCTCGCCTGAAGGTCATCCCCCGGCAAAAGAGGGATATGCGGCTCATAGCCCATAAAGCCGGAAAGGTCGGCAAACTCGCTCGCTTTCAGGCGCTCAAGCACCGCATTCAATTCATCGCCCGGCTCAAACCCGCCGCGATGCATGCCCACATCCAGCTCAAGATTAATCCGCAGCTTCGTGCCGTTACCCTCTGCAATCTGGAGATATTGGTCCAGACGGGCAGGCGTATCCACCAGCCATTGAATATTGCTGTGTGCCTGAACATTGCGCGGGCGGACTTTGGAATAGTAACTGGACAGCGCTTTTGCGGGCAGCGGCTTTCCAAGCAGTTGGTCGGCCATGGGTGAATGTTCGGAAAAATGCTTCAGCATCGGCAGATTGAACGTCATCAGACGGTTCGTGCTGGCCCGGCGCATAATCCGGGAGATCAGCTCCGGTGACGGCAGTGACTTAACCACAACCCGAAAGGCCATTTCTGCTGGCAGACGAGACAGAAGAATATCCAGATTGGCGTCCAGTCGCGCGCGGTCAATTACCAGTCGCGGCGTCGCGATATCAGCCTGATCCAATGCACTGCAGATGGATTTATAATATTCAGTCATTACTGGTTTCGGCCTTCATTCCCTGCCGAGCCATAACAGCATTCATAAGCTTACTCGTCATATCGCTTTCCTGCACGCATCTCGTCGGAAAGATGAGCGCTTGTAAAGGGTACGAGCGATGGGCGGCTGTTTTATCTCAGTCACGCCCGGTTTGCGCTCACACACCAAAGTTGATATCCGCCTTAGTCCACCGTGACCGTTTTGGCGTTGAGGAAGGCTCGCATGCCCAGACCTGACAATTCGCGCCCATAGCCAGACGCTTTCACGCCACCAAAAGGCAATCGGGGATCAGACGACGTCATACCATTTATAGCGGTGAACCCGGCATCAAGCTCATCTATAAAACGCTTCTGCTCGTCTTCATCCTGCGTCCAGGCTGCAGACCCAAGGCCGAACCGGGTTGCATTGGCGAGCTCAATCGCCTCATCGATATTCTCGACCCGGAAAATACTGGCGACTGGCCCGAACATTTCTTCTTTGGCGGCGGGCGCAGATGCAGGAATATCGGTCAGCACGGTGGCCGGATACCAGTTTCCCTCGCCTTCCGGCACAGACCCGCGCACGACCAGCGTTGCTCCTTCGGAGAGGCTCGTTTCGACCTGCTCCGTCAGCTCATCGCGAATAGACGCGGTCGCCAGAGGCCCGATGTCGGTATCTTCTTCAGCAGGATTGCCCGCTTTGAGCGCCATAATGGCCTCTGAGAACTTATCCAGAAAATCCAGATAAACCGCTTTGTGCACGATGAACCGTTTCGCCGCGATACAGGATTGCCCTGTATTCATCGTGCGCGCCTTAACGGCTGTCTCAACGGCAGCCTTCAGATCGGCGCTACGCATGATAATGAACGGGTCGGCGCCTCCAAGCTCCAGAACGCTGGGCTTGATCATTTTACCGGCAATCTCTGCAACAGACCGCCCTGCTGGCTCACTGCCCGTTAAAGTGACGCCCTTCACACGGTCATCTTCAATGACTTTTGCGACGTCAGAAGATGGAATCAAAAGTGTCTGAAATGCATGGCGCGGGAAATCAGCCTCGCGGAACAATTCTTCCAGCTTCATCGCGCATTGCGGAACGTTAGACGCATGCTTCAGGAGCGCAGTATTGCCAGCCGCAAGCGCGGGCGCGGCAAACCGGATGACCTGCCAGAACGGAAAATTCCATGGCATCACGGCCAGAACAGGACCAATAGGAAGCCAACGCACATATGAGGCGTCATGCTCGGTCTGGATCTCTTCATTCTTCAGAATGGTTTTGGCGTTTTTCGCGTAATAGTCGCAGCAGCTTGCCGACTTTTCGATTTCTGCAATCGCCTGTTTGATCGGTTTGCCCATCTCATCCGTTATGAGACGTCCGAGTTCTTCCTTGCGGTCACGCAGCAAAATAGCCAGACGCTCCAGCGCCTGAAGACGCGTGTCCATCATCCCACGCGACCTGAATGTACGAAAAGTATCAGCCGATGCCTGGAGCTTGTCCTCCAGACCTTCTGGCGACAACGCCTCATACGTTTTGAGAGTTTCACCAGTTGCAGGGTTGATGGACTTGATCATGGCACGGCCTCTTATCTCGTCTGCGCAGCCATGTATTCAATAAGGCCACTCAGTTTCGGAACGTCATATGGTCTCGCCAACCTTCGGACTGAACCCCTGAAAGGCGAGATATTCCAAACTCACTGTTTAGATCCTCCGATTGAGCCCGTTTTACGCACAGAGTGAACGTTGCGAATTTATTCAATCTTCTGTCATCGCCCATAGACAAACACGTTCATAGTAGTCCAGTATAGCGAACTATCTTGATGAGCACCGGAACAGGTCGCCATCACCGGGAGGATTTTTATGAAACGCACCAGGCATGCGAGTTTTGTCGCATCAGTTTTCGCATGTGGATTTTTGGGCACCACAGCATTTGCGCAAACCGAAACCACCAACACACCCGATCCGGATTTACCGGGACGTCAGATATACGAACAATTTTGCGCTGCCTGTCATGACAACCCAGCTGACACGCGCGCAGCCAGCTTCGAGGCGATTTCAGCGCTCTCTGGTGAAACGCTGTATGGCGCGATTTCCGAAGGCGGTGTCATGGCCCCAATGGGCGCGGCGTTGTCTCTGGAAGAAAAAATTTCCCTGATCGAATATCTGACGTCCGGCCAGTCGGCCGTGCCGGGTGGCGGCAACTGGACGACACCGATTATGTGCGAAGCAGATAATCTGACCGTCAATCTGGATGGCCCAGAGGCATTCACTACATTCGGTGTGGATGAGGACTCTACGCGCCATGTTTCCTCACAACAGTCCCGCCTTACTACAGCGGACATGTCAGAACTGGATGTCGCTTGGGTACTCGCCTTTCCTGAATCTCAGAATTTCAGTGCGGCCCCGGTCAGCGTTGGGCAAACCATTTTCATCAATGGGGATGGCGTACTGGCTGCATTCGATGCCGAAGACGCCTGCGTGAAATGGACCTATGAAGCCTCTGCCTCACGATCGCCCATCACATATGGTGAAATCGATGGCCGAGCCGCGCTCCTTTATGGTGTGGGACGCCGCGAAGTTCACGCGGTAGATGCACTCACCGGAGAAGCAATCTGGGCCGTTGAAGCTCAACCGCGCCGCGGCGATGGCGGCAGCATCCGGCCCGGCGTTATCCTGCACGATAATAAAGTTATCGTTCCGATATCGGCCTCTGGCGTAGGCGGCGGCGGTAATTTCTGCTGTACCGGACATGGCGCAGTCGTCGTGCTGAACGCCTCGGATGGCAGCTGGGTGTGGGAATATCACACCATGGATGAGGCAACCGAGAATGGTCAGGTGAACAGCAGAGGTGAACCACAACGCGGTCCCTCCGGTGCACCCATCTGGTCTCAACCAACTGTCGATGCAGAACGCAATCAGGTGATTGTCACGACCGGCGAAGGTACATCTTTCCCGGCGACCAACACCTCTGATGCAATCATCGCGCTTGATCTGGATACAGGTACAGAAAACTGGGTGTTCCAGGCCATGGAAATGGACCTTTGGAACATGCACTGCCGGGGCGACGATTCCACGGCTGGCCCGAACTGCCCATGGCATTGGGATGATGAAAATATCGGACGGGACTTTGATTTTGGCGGGTCGGCAATTCTGGCGACAACTGAAATCGATGGCGAAGCTCGGGACATTCTGCTTGCAGGTCAGAAGTCCGGACATCTCTGGGCGATTGATGCAGAGACTGGAGACATGATCTGGAACCGTCAGGTGGGCGAAGGCACAGCACTGGGCGGCAATCACTGGGGCATTGCTATAGACGGCGAGCGCGCATTCCTGACCATCAATGATCCGGTGTCGTATAATACCCCAAATCCACATCCGGGGATTTATGCCTTCCGCATTTCTGACGGTGAAATGGTGTGGGGTTTCGACGCCGAAGCCGATTGCGATGATGGCCGTGCAGACCGGATCACAAATTGCGAACAGAAATACGGATTTTCTGCGACGCCAATGGTGGTTGATGGGGCCGTTATTGCCGGCACTCTGGATGGGAAGCTTTATGCCTTTGACGCAGAAACAGGTGATATTCTCTATCAGCTCGACACTGCGATCGACTTTGAAACGCTGAACGGTTTCGACGGCAATGGTGGCTCAATCGACAGCCATGCGATCGCGGCAGGCAATGGCCGACTTCTGATTGGTTCAGGGTATGCATCTTTCCGCCAAACGGCCGGAAATGTGCTGATCGCGCTCGAACCTGTCGATTAAGCTGACAGCAAAAATGACAAAGCCGGGGCAGTTCCGGCTTTGTCGCCCAAAGGCCCGCTCTAAAACTTGACGCCAGAGTCATTTTATCATCTGACATAAAGACAAGAAGCGCACTTGCTTCAAAAGCTCAGATCGACTGAAACTGCTTTATGGCCCTTGATTTACCTCAACCTCACGCGTCACCGGCACCGCCTGAGGGGAGTGTATCAGCGCCTTTCAAACCTCTGAAAATCGCTATTCTATCCTATCGCTGCGCGCCACATGTCGGCGGTCAGGGCGTTTATGTTGAGTATCTTTCAACGGCGCTGTCTCAGCTCGGACACTCAGTTGATGTCATCTCAGGCCCGCCATATTGCGACACGCATGAGAGTGTGACCGACATCCACCTGCCCTCGCTCGACCTCTATGCCCAGCCGCACAATGGCCATTACGCGCTGCGACCAAAGCACCTTCTCAGTCCTACAGACACATATGAGTATGTCTCACACCTGACGGGTAAGTTTTCAGAGCCCATCACATTCGGCCAGCGCGCCTATCGATACCTCAAAAAGCACGGCCACCAGTATGATATCATTCTGGACAATCAGTGCCTCGCCTCTGGCACACTGAAGCTGCAGACAGACCTGAAGCTTCCACTGGTCACAATGATCCACCACCCGATCACGGAAGACCTGAGGCTGGCATTAGAGGCTGAGGACGATTTCTGGATGCGCCAGCTGATACGACGCTGGTATTCCTTCCACCATATGCAGGTCAAAGTCTCCCGGCAGCTCAAGCACATCATTTCGCCATCCATGAGTGCGCGAAACCATATTGCCGAAGAATTCGACCTGCCTACAGAGCGCATCACGCCAATCCGCCTGGGCGTCGATAAAACCTATTTTCATCCGAACCCGGATATGCCGCGCAAAGCCCGTCAGATCGTGACAACGGTGAGCGCAGATTCGCCGCTTAAAGGGCTCAAATTCCTGATCGAAGCGGTGCATCAACTCTCACCAGACTTTCCGGATCTGGAGTTGGTGATTGTAGGGAAATCACTGTCTGAAGAGTCCGAAAAGCTACTCTCAGATTACAACCTCACAGACCGAACGGAATTCCGTTCCGAGCTGTCTCGGGAAGAGATTGCTGACGCGTTCCGCACGGCAACGCTTCTGGTTTCCCCTTCGCTTTATGAAGGCTTTGGCCTGCCGCCCGCAGAAGCCATGATGTGCGGGACCCCCGTAATCGTGACAGATGGCGGTGCATTGCCTGAAGTCGCTGGCGATGCGGGGCTTGTCGTGCCCAAAGGGAATCCGGACGCTCTGGCCGCAGCGATCTCAGACCTGCTCACCGACACTGGCAAACGTCAAAGCGTGGCCAAGGCCTGCCTTGAGCGCGCGCAGTCGGTTTTCGACTGGTCGCAAATTGCCCGTGAATATGACGCCTATTTCCGGCAGGTTCTGGCGACAACATGCTGACCGTCAGATTAGAAAAACTTGGTCTGAAGCCCGACGACTGGGTGCTGGACCTTGGCTGCGGTGAAGGTCGCCATGTCCACGGCCTCTACATGCTGGGCGGGCTGAACGTCGTCGGCGTGGATTTAAGCGAACCGGGGCTGCAGAAGGGACGCGAAGGGTTAAGCCTTGTTCCTGCACCCGAGACGCCCGGCAGCACCCATTTTCTGAAGGGCAACGCACTTCAGCTTCCCTTTGCGGATGACACATTCGACGCGATCATCTGTTCCGAAGTTCTCGAACACATCTTTCCCTATAATGATGTTCTGAGCGAGATCCGCCGAATTCTGAAACCCGAAGGCCAGCTTTGTGTGAGCGTGCCGCGCGCAGGCCCTGAACGCCTGTGTTGGAAGCTCGCGCCTCCACCTAATGGCTATGCCTATGAACCGGGCGGGCACATTCGCATATTTGATGAAACAGAGCTGAAAATCTCTGTCATGCGAGAAGCGTTTCGCTTCAAAGGCAAACATTATGCCCATGGCCTGCACTCCCCTTACTGGTGGCTGAAATGCCTGTATTGGGGCCGGGAGAAAGACCCGTGGATTGTGCGCGCCTATCACAGCCTTCTGGTCTGGGATCTGATGAAGCGCCCATGGCTGACACGCGCTCTTGAGGCGATCCTCAATCCCTTCATCGGCAAGTCAGTCGTCATATATTTCGGGCCAACAGAGGATGAGCGAATATGAAAAGCGCCGCCTCTCTGAAACAGCGCTCCGAACTCGCGCCCTATCTGGCGGCTGCTGGCCAGCGTATTCTGGACATCCAGTCAGACGCAGGCGCAATCGCATGGTTTGAAGACGGCCCCTGGGATTCCTGGAACCATACCGAAAGCGCAATGGCGCTCGCCGTCCTCGATGAAAAAGACGCAGCCCTGAAGGCCTATCGGTTTCTTCAGACGACGCAGCTTGAAACCGGCGCCTGGCATTCTCAGTATGGCAATGCGATTGGCGTTGATGAAACGACATATCGGATGTGCCGGGAACCGGCTCCGGACTTTCAGGATACCAATTTTACCGCCTATTGCGCGGTCGGCATCTGGCACGCCGTCATGCGCTGGAACGAGCCGCAGATTGCACGCGATTTCTGGCCCATGGTGAGCCGCGCCATTGAGTTTGTTCTGTCTCTGCAAAGCGAGGATGGCGATATCACATGGTCACTGGAAGCACTGATCGATGGTGAGACGAAGAACGACTCCGTTCTCGCGGGCAATGCCTCAATCTATAAGAGCCTTCACTGCGCCATACTTCTGGGCGACCTCATAGGTGAAAATGTAAGCCATTGGCGTCAGGCAAGGTCGCGACTTGGCGATGCAATCAAGCGTAAACCTGACAGATTTGACCGAAACGGTACGGACCGTTCCGTCTTTGCGATGGATTGGTACTATCCGGTACTCGCTGGCACTTTAAGAGGCGATGTGGCGCGTGAACGCCTCAATATGGGCTGGGATACATTCGTTGAACCGGGCCTTGGATGCCGGTGCGTTTCGAGCGAGCCCTGGGTCACGGTCGCTGAAGCTTCTGAACTGGTTATGGCGCTCGTCTCTGTTGGCGAACACAAACGCGCGGCTCAACTGTTGAACGATCAGATCGAGCACACTGACGAGGCCGGAGCGGCCTGGATGGGTTGGCAATTCACTGAGAAGGTCTTCTGGCCTGCAGAACAACCGAGCTGGACGCAAGGTGCATTCATTCTCGCCGTTGACGCGCTCTATGACATCAGCCCTGCTTCACGCGTTCTGACCCATCATGAAGATCAGAGCTTTCGCAGCACTCTCAAGCTTTTACAGACTTCGACCTCCTCATAGAGATCAGATGCCATGGCCCGTTCATAAATTTCAAAGGGCGGACGGCCCCCATCCTTCGGGTCTGGAAAAACATCGTGGATGGCCAGAATGCCTCCGCGCATAAGGTGTGAGGTCCAGCCTCTGTAATCATTCATAGCGTGCTCCATTGTGTGGCCACCATCAATGAACAGAAATGCCAGAGGCGTTTTCCATGACGCCGCGATCTTCACCGATTTTCCGACAACCGGAATGACGGTGTCCTCCAAATCGGCTCGTCGAAGGGTTCTACGCAAAAAGGGCAAAGTGTCCATCGCGTCGGCCTCATCATCCCAAAGCTCAGCGTCGTGCCACTCCCAGCCGGGCTGGTTTTCTTCAGAGCCGCGGTGATGATCAACCGCAAACAGAATCCCGCCAGCAGCTTTACAGGCCGTCCCGATATAAACGGCGGACTTCCCACAGTATGAGCCAATTTCGAGACAAGGCCCTGACGAGGCGCACTCTAACGCATAGCGATGCAGGGCAGTGCCTTCGGCCGGGTCCATGAATCCCTTCACACTGTCGATATCGATAGGCAGATTGATCATTCGGCTTCCCCTTCTGCACACAGGTGTAAGAGGATTGGCCATAAGGACAATGCAAATTCAGCCCGATCAGATAGATTTGAGGGTCTGACCGGGCTGCCCCGCATGCGTCCCCACCGGATCGCGGTTGCATGAGGTATTACGTTCGAGCTGCAGAAAACCGGCCAAAAATAATTGATCATTTCCATCTCTTCCTTCTAATCTGCACGCGGGTGATGAGAGTGAGGTACAGAATGGATGATACGGAAACGGATCCAGTCGTCGCTTATTCAGACGATCAGACCAAAATTGCCGGCATTCTGTTCGATGACAATTATGAGTCGCTGCTGCGTATTGCGCGCTCCAAGCGCAAGCGCACCCCGCAGACCATTTCGCTTCTGACAATGGATATTCTCCACGAATCCTATCTGAAGCTCCGCACACAAAAGACGTTCTCCTCCGACGAACATTTCATGAGCAGTGCCGTGCTCGCTATTCGCCACGTCATCACCGATTACGCACGCAAACGCATCCGCAAAGCCAAGCATGGCGAAGTAGCAATGGATGCTGAAGACGCCGAACACCTGTTTCCGGAATATAGTGAAACGCCCGAACAGATCGTCGAGATTTCAAACCTGCTATCCGTGCTGGAGCGTGATCATCCGCGCTCGTTACGAGTTCTGGACGCGCGCTATTTCGCCGGCATGACTGAGCAGGAAACAGCGGACATGATGGGCATGTCGACCCGTAGTGTACGTCGTGACTGGCAGGCCGTCCGCGAATGGCTGGCTGAAAAGCTGGGCGTCAACAAGGCGTGAACTCTTCGCTCTCCGAATAAACGAAACTCATGACATGAGCCGACCCGCCTGATCAGCGACTATGCTTGCAGTGTAAACCTGCCCGGAGCCTGACATGCCAGCTTTCATCGTCGCGACCGTTTCCATTACCGACATGGACGCGTTCAAAGAATATTCCAAAACGATTGTCGGTGTGTCCGAAAAATATGGCGGCGAGTCCGTCGTGAAGGGCATGGTGACAGAAATGCTGGAAGGCAGTGCGCCAAAAGATCAGCGTGTCGTCGTCAGCAAGTTTCCTGACGCAGAATCTGCCAAAGCCTATGTGAACGACCCGGTTTATCTGGAAGGCAAAGCCAAACGCGAAGGCGCAGCCATCGTTGATATGCGCCTGATCGTCGGCTGATCTGTCCCCGAATATTACTCTGATTGAAGGCTCACCCTGTCGTGACCAAAACCGCTAAAGTTATCGTCGTTGGCGCGGGCCCTGTGGGCAGCGTAGCCGCTTACCGCCTCGCTGAAATGGGTGTGGATGTCATCCTGCTGGAAGCATATCCAAACTGCCCGGAAGACCTGCGCGCTTCAACGCTCCACCCGCCTACGCTGGAAATGCTGAATGAGTTCGGCATTGTAGACGATCTGATCGATATGGGTCTCAAAGCGCCGGTTTATCAGTATCGCAACCGCCAGTCCGGCGAGACCTTTGCGTTTGACCTGACCGAATTGCAGGATATGACGGACTACCCGTATCGACTGCAATGCGAGCAGTTTAAACTGGCCCGGCTTCTGACCGGCAAGCTGCAGGATCACCCGCATGGTGAAGTACTGTTCTCTCGCCGTGTTCTCTCCGTTGAGCAGGATGGTTCCGGTGTCACGCTGAAAGTGGAATCCACCCGCGAGATTGAAACCTATCGCGCAGACTTCGTCATCGCCTGTGATGGCGCAGGTTCAACTGTTCGCAAATGGCTGAATGTCGGCTTTGAAGGGTTCACATACCCTGAGAAATTCGTGACCTTCAGCACGGAACGCCCTCTGGAAGACTATTTCGACGATCTGGCACTCGTGAACTATGTGGCAGACCCGGACGAGTGGATGGTCCTTCTGCGCGTACCGTCCGTGTGGCGCGTGCTTGTACCAGCTCATGATGGCAATGATGAATTCATCGTCTCAGACCAGAAGAAGCAGGAAGTCTTCAAACATCTGATCAATGACCCGGACGTCGTTACAGAACACCGCACGATCTATAATGTGCACCAACGCGTTGCTGACAGCTATTTCACAGACCGCGTCATTCTGGCCGGCGATTCAGCGCACCTGAACAACCCGCTGGGTGGTTTCGGCATGAATTCCGGCATTCATGACGTGTTCAACCTGACAGATGGTCTGCGTGATGTACTCACCACGGGCAAAGGCGACCACATCGCTCCGCTTCAGAAATATGAGCGTCAACGCCAGGGCGTGATGCGCGCCTTCGTTCAGGCACAGACCATCAAGAATAAAAAGGCACTGGAAAGCCGCGATGCGGACGGCCAGAAGCGTCATCAGGAAGAGCTGACGGCAATCCTGGCCGATGACGAGCGTCGCCGCGATTACCTTCTGGGACAGGCGATGTATAAATCCCGCCAGCTCGAAGCCAGCATCGACTAGCAAAAAAAAGCGCCAGACCTTTACGAAAGAGGTCTGGCGCAATGCCTTGCGTTCCAGCAGGATCGAGAACGCTTGGGGAAACTTATTTATGCCCGCGATTGCGCCATCAATGTAAGCGCATCATCGGTCGTAACGACCTCGGCATATTTGGCCTGCATATCAAACAAATTGGATTCATGAGGCCCTTCGGCGCGGTCCGCGCAGGCATCCCTGATAACGAATGGGACAAACCCTGATTGAAGGGTATCCAGAACGCTCGCGCGCACACAGCCCGATGTTGAATACCCTGTCACCATGACCGTATCGACACTCATGGATGTGAGCATCGCTGCGAGCGACGTGCCAAAATAGGCTGATGGGTATTGCTTCGTCACAAGAAGATCATCCGGCATGGGCGTAAGTTCTGGCATGAACTCAGCCATTGGATGGCCTTTCACGAAATGCTGCAAAGCGGGCACTTTCCGGTAGAACAGCCCGCCATCCTTACCACTTGAATGATATTCAACAGCGGTAAAAATGACCGGTATTCCGAGCTTATGCGCCTGCTCTCGCAGGCGCACATTGTTTTGTAGCGCGGTTAGCGCATCCGGGCCCGCATAAAGCGGACAGGCTTCATCCACATAAGCGCGGCAGACATCCACGATCAGCAGGGCTGGCCGCGAACCGAACTCCAGCGCGCCGCCAAAACCTGCCTTTTTGTAATCATCATCCAGCGCTGACATCGGAGATTAACCCAGCTGGCCTGGAATGTGGGTCTCGTGGACCGTCATATAATGGTCTGCGATTTCCTCACGGGTCGCAAACCATACACCTGGAAGAGACTTCGCGTGCGCGATGAATTCACGAAGCGCGCGGATACGGTGAGCACGGCCGGACACGTGTGGGTGCAGACCGACGTTCATGATCAGGCCCGTTTCAGCCGCTTCAGCATAAAGCACGTTCAGTTCTTCAATCAGAACGTCGCGATATTCAGTCGTGGTGTAGCTACGGCGAGAGAGCAGCGTGAAGTCATTGATCTCGTTTGAGTAAGGAACAGAAACGATTGGACCGGCTTCCGTTCGAATGAGGAATGGCTGATCGTCATTCATGATGTCGCAATAGAATTTGAAATCATGCTCTTTCAGAATGCCCGCTGTATGCAGCGTGCCGCGAAGAGAAGACGACAGCCAACCCTTAGGCTTTTTGCCAACATGCTTTTCATACATCGCAATCGAACGATCGATGATGTCACGTTCTGCAGGCTCATCATGAGCATAGTCTGTCAGCAATTCGCCCTGCTCCCAGTTGTGAGCCAAAAGCTCCCAACCGCGCTCAAGTACAGCATCTGTCATGTCTTTGCGGCGCTCAAACGTGACCGCATTGGTGGTGCAGCTCGCAGGAATACCCATCTCGTCAAACAGTTTAATGAGACGCCAGATACCGACACGCTGGCCGTATTCACGCCAGGTATAGTTAGGATAGTCCGGCTTATTACCCGGCAGAACGGCTGGCAGGTTTGGCGGACCACCTGCGTAATATGGCTCATCGGTATCTTTGATGAGATCCCATGTTTCCATATTGAAGGTCAGGATCAGCGCTACGCGCGCACCGTTTGGCCATTCAAGTTTGCCGCGCTTTGGAAGCGGGACATAATCATATTCCAACATGTCTTGTCTTTCGATCAGCAGTTTTCGAGGAGGTGGCCAAAGC
>NHBK01000017.1 GCA_002173095.1 Hyphomonadaceae bacterium TMED5
CTGCCTAATGAGCAGAGTTATTGGTGGAGCCGCCGGGTACCGCCCCCGGGTCCAAACCGCTTATTACGTGCGCGTTTATCGCCATAGTTCCGAAGAACATGACTAATATAGTGATGAATATCGCAGGATGGAAGAAGCTTCCTGCCTCACATCCCCCTATCGGGAGATGCGGAGGTCAGAAATGTTGTTAGCAATGGCGTCATACGCGTCGGCAAGTTCGTCACCATTGGATGCGCTGAAGGCAAAGCCCGTACCGCTCGAGCAATAATTCAGAATGTTCTGCCCTTGCTGAGGTGCCTGAAAGGCGACCGTATAAATCACAATGCCTTCGTCTTTCATCGCGTCACAGAAATTCTGAGCGTGCGTAAAAGAATCACCGCCGGACATATAATCGGTATTGAACGCACCATCCGTCATCAGAATGGCTACTTTTGTTGAGTCAGGCTCGTCATAATCATGCGGCGTGGAATCTGCCCCCCAGATGGATGCCCATTCCGGCGAGATCAGATACCAGGCCCAGGCAATACCGAGGTGTCCTGCCGTGTTACCATTCGTCGGCAAGGTGCTGATTGCTGAGATCAAAGAGCCCTGATGGCTGGTCAGCGGAGTGATGGTCGCAGAATTACAGCTCGTCGTATCATAGGCGATCCATGCACCACTTCCCGGTGCTGCATCTGTATATTTATTACTGCCTTCGCGGCCGGTGACACAGGTCGAAGTGACCTGAGTATACCGCGAACATCGCCATGAATTACCGCGGCGCTCCCAACGCGTGCACTCCGTCTGGTTTGGCTCCGCATCAGTTACAGCCTCAAAATATTCTTCGCCGACATTGACTGAGGTCGCGTAGGTGGAGATCGCGATACGCACATCATCCGGCTCTCGGCGGTTGGCCTGCAAAAGTGTCTGAACCGCGCTGCGCGCCGCGTGCTGAAGGTCCGACATACGCCCATTGCTGTTCATCGATCCGGAGGTATCGAACATGAACACGATATCCAGAAGACCAACACCGTAGTCGGTGGATGCGTCCCGGGTGAAATCAAGTTCCTCTATGCCCAGAATGCCTGTCAGCGTTGTTGGCTGAGTGCAGGATACTGATGCGCTAACCTGATATTCCACGCGATCAATCTCGAAAGTCGGATTGGCACAATCTGCTGAAACACCATTCGCCTCTGCAGACGCGGAAAAGTATGCCCGACCAACTTCCCGAATTTCGGTGTCGGTCATATCATCCTGCATACCGCGAGAGGCAGCCAGAACCGCGCTGTCGAGCGCGTATTGGGCCTGACGGGAAGAGCTTTCCGTTCTCGAGAAATCGACAGCGACTCCGAGTACCGTAATCAGCGGAATGAGCGTTAAAGCGAATGTCGTTGCAACATTCCCTCCTCGCCTTCTCACAAACTGCGAGAAAATTTCTCCCACGCTCTGCATGTTTCCTGTCGCCCTGTATCCTTATCCATGCACATTTTTGTGGGTAACAGATGTCTATAGACTGAAAACGGGTCGCAGAATCCAAGTTTGTGGGTTCAGAATTCGCTAACCATGGTGCAGAATGCACATTAACACTTTGCCGTTTCAGCTATGAAATGTGCAATAAAAAGGCCGGAATCACAGGCAATCTGGCGCGATTAAAGGTAAACCGATATGGCCGACACCAAGCTTGCGACAACACAACCGCAAATTAAAAACGGTGAAAACCCAGCGGACCTGATCTACGCAGATCTGTTAACGCGCATACTCGAAACCGGCATTACCCGCTCAGATCGCACCGGTACGGGCACAAAAGCGGTGTTTGGACACCAAATGCGCTTCGACCTGTCAGAGAGTTTTCCTCTCCTGACAACCAAGAAGCTGCATTTGAAGTCAATTATTTACGAATTGCTCTGGTTTGTTAACGGAGACACCAATATCCGCTATCTTCAGGATAATGGCGTCTCCATCTGGGATGAATGGGCCGACGAAAATGGCGAACTTGGCCCCGTATATGGCAAGCAATGGCGCTCATGGGCCGCCCCCAACGGACAGAGCATCGACCAGCTGACCTGGGTACGTGATGAAATCCGCACGAATCCAAACTCTCGTCGACTTATCGTCTCCGCCTGGAATCCAGCAGATGTGAACGACATGGCTCTGCCACCCTGTCATTGCCTTTTCCAGTTCAACGTCATGGACGGAAAACTGAACTGTCAGCTCTATCAGCGGTCGGCGGACGTATTCCTCGGCGTACCATTCAATATCGCGTCCTATGCTCTGCTGACGATGATGATGGCGCAGGCCTGCGGCCTGAAGCCCGGCGAATTTGTGCACACGCTCGGCGATGCGCACCTTTATCTGAATCATATGGAACAGGCTGAGCTTCAACTATCGCGCAAGCCTTTCTCTGCGCCACGCATGCTCATTAATTCAGACCGAAATGATATTTTCGGCTGGGAGCGGTCAGATTTCAAACTGGTGGAGTATGAAGCCCACCCATCTATTCGCGCACCGATTGCCGTATAAGCTTCACGCGACATTTCGCGCCTCTATTGCTACTTGAAGGTTTGGGGGATTTACCCCAATTCTAATACAGAAAGTAGGGTTACTTAGCGCCCTGCTCATAGCACGGAGGATATGCCATGACGGTACATGCCGCTCTGACTGAAGGCGAATTCAGCCTCAAAGACTCACTCACGCTTGCTGCGCGACTGGCCAAGAAGCTCAACACCGAATTGGTTGGCGTTTCAGCAATGCCAGACCCGGCGCGCGCTGTTCTTATGACCGGAGTGAGCATGCATGGCATGATGGTCGCGACTGGCGGCTCACTGGCTGAAGGCATTCGCGAGGCACAGGGCGAAGCCCGTGAAATGCTGGAAAAGACATATAATGAAGTCTGCGATGCCGAAGCCGTGCCTGCAGAGCTCCGCAAAATCGAGCATCACGTCGGCCTGCCGAGCGAGATTTATCCGCGCATCACACTTCTTAGCGACGCCTTCATCACCCCGCATGAATGCGTAAGTGATGGAAGTGACCACGGCCTCGCCTTTGAAAGCATACTGCTGGACAAACGCCTGCCGGTTATCGCTGCGGGCATAGATGACGCGCCAAGCTTTGATACCGTGATTATCGCATGGGATGGCAGCCCGGAAGCTGCCCGCGCGGTCCGCTTCCACCTGTCCATATTGAAAGCCGCCGACCGCATTCTGATCGCGCAGAATCAGGACCGCATCGATATTGCGGACCGTCACGGTTCTGAAGACCCGGCTTTGGTCCAGACTTATCTTGAAAGCCTCGGTCTGACATCAGAAGTGAAGTATTTCGACGGCAAAATCGCCAAGGGTCTGTTGGAGCTTTCAGCGGAAGAAAAAGCGGGCGTGATCATCGCTGGCGCATATGGCCATAATCGTCTCGAAGAGCTGATCTTCGGTGGTGTGAGCCGAAACCTTTTGCGGGCAGACCATGGTCCGGCACTAGCCCTGTCTCACTAGCTAGACGGTTCAACCCGTAACCGTTTCAACCTGATTTTCTGGAGCGTCTTCAGCACGCTCCAGATCAAACTCTTCGTGCACGAACACATAAAGCAGTACGGAGATACTGGCGACCAAAGCTGCCAGCCATGCATGATCCATTTTCATCCGCCCTACCGTTCCGTTCTGGTTCAACACAGAAGGAAGGGTGCATTTAGCGGGCCATTGGCGATCCCGCTTCTAGAGCGCTTTCGGGTCTACTTCGCCTCGGTCTTCACGCATTCTGATCATCCATGAGACAAGAACCGCGCCCACCATTTTACCGATCACGAAAACCACCCAGTTTGCGGCATGGAATTCAGAGCCCGGCTCTGCAATGCCTGCCATCACCTTGGCGAGGTCTGCGCCATACAGGAACACTGTTGTATCAATCGGCGCAGCCAACGCACTGGACAGCAGAATGCGGGTCGACAGCCGGTATTTGGTGAAGGTGTAAATCATCCAGTCTGCGGTTTCGGAAATCGCAAAAGCGATACCGGACGCAATGGCGATAACCGGCCACGAATAATAGAACGACCAGGCAATGGCGAGCGCCATAACCGCCAGCACTTTGTGCCCGATCTCACGCTGAACAAAGTCGCGAAGAACAAACACAAGCCCTGTCACCATGGTGAGCGGGTTCACCAGAACGCCATGCTCAAACATGGTATTGGGCTGGATCAGAGTGATATTCGGCACATTGCCGAACGACCAGTTCAGCGCCGGGATCAGCGCAACATAGACAAATGCCCAGGTCCGCCCTTTGAAATACCAGATGATGCCGGCCGTGGCACAAATGAGCCCAACCACGATACCCGCATGGAGCGCTGTCGATGGATTTCCAAGATCAGCAATGTTCTGAATGTTGGCGCGATAGACGATGGCTGAAACAAACTGGTCCAGCACCGATGGATTGACGCTCATATTCCCCCCGAAATTTACTCAAGCGACTTGAACACATTCGTGCGAAATCGCACAACAGGGTTCCCGTTTCTGGCTCAGGTTAACGACACAATTGACCAACTCAAACTCACAATCCGGCAATGGCGCCAACCCGATCCGCTCTCTGATCGTAGCGCGAGCGCAAAACGGCATTATTGGCCGCGATGGCGACATGCCGTGGAGACTGTCTTCTGATCTGAAGCGTTTTAAAGCGCTGACGACCGGCAAACCCATTATTATGGGTCGCAAGACCTGGGAAAGCCTGCCGCGCAAACCCCTGCCCGGTCGTCCGAATATCGTCGTCTCGCGCAATTCCGATTATGTTGCAGAAGGTGCCTGGCTCGCCTCCAACATGACGATCGCCTATGCCATGGCATCAGCCATGGCTGGAAAAGCCGGTGTGGATGAAGTGTTCGTGATTGGCGGCGCGGGCCTCTATAATGACGCCATTCTCCTCGCCGACCGTTTGCACATCACAGAAGTCGAAGCTGAGATTGAAGGCGACACCTCATTCCCGGCATTCAATGAAAGCGACTGGGTGGAAACCGTTCGCGAAGCCGTGCCCGCGGGCGAAAAAGACGATTACCCAACCGTCTATCGCCAATTAGACCGTAAGTGACAGGTGTCAGATCAGACCAGTTTAATGGTCTGATCGCGTTCCGGATTGTTATGATCGAGCCAGCTTTCCGCAAATTTCGGAAGCCAGGACATCACGTCATCAACAATGGCCAAAGCCTCAAGTGTGGACGGTGTCCCTTGTACTGAAAGCTGAACCAACATGTTGAGCGTCGCATGGCGTTCCGGCAAATTCAGCGCGATATATTTTGCCATGGTCGCGAAGTCTTCTGAATAGACTTGCTCTGTCGTCATGACACACGCAAACGCACCGCGAAGCGCAATATGCGCAAACTGACGACTAGAGGCCCGAACACGGGATTCGGTCGCAACGGCTTTTAAGCGATGCTGAAGGGCGCGCAGGCGACCATTCAACCCAAAGATTGATGCATTTGCCGCAGCTGGCGTCAGCTTTTGCGGCGCGATCAGACGTTTGAGATCACGTCCGGCAATCGCAACACTGTTCACGCCAATGCGGAAGCGCGAATAGGAAAAGCGACCATCGGCCGGGAAGACTTCATCCCAGCTAAAGGTTTCGAATACGCATGACTGAAGGTCCGGGTGCAGCTTCTGAACACGCAGAGCCGCAGCCGCACAGAATAAATCCAGACCGACTGCCCGCTTCATATGGCGTAGAATGATAATGAAGACAGCTTCACTGCCCATATTCCGCGCCATGCCGCCCGAGAGATAAACGCTGTGAAGCGCATCACCAAAGCGCTCCAGCGCCAGATCAGCAGCCGTGTGTGCAATGTCCTGAGTTTCCGCAGACAGCTCGAATGGGCTAACAGCTCCATTCAGTACACGTCCCCATGGGTCCTGAGGCCAGGTCATCAGTTCTCGTGTCATGCGGCACCCCACTTTTCCGCGCGCGTCATCAGCTCTCCGACAGGATATGTCCGAAGGGTTAAGGAATGTACGCAGTATAAGTTCAGCCTGTTCATACCTCACAGCCAAGCCAATCTCGTGCCAACTGGCAAGCTATCTGTTCAGCACATGATGTGAATTTAATAAGAATGATGCGGTTTCAGGCGGTTATTCGAACACAATTTCCGGCGCTGGCGGCAAAGTTTCGTTTCCCATACGGCTCAGAACTTCAGTGGCAAGTTTGGTAAACACGCCGTTGGCCGCGGCAGAATCGAGCGCAACCGGCTCACCCGTATCACCGCCTTCGCGAATAGCCTGCACCAGAGGCACCTCGACCAGAAACGGCACAGACAATTCTTCTGCCATGCGGCGCGCCCCGCCCTCACCGAACAGATATGTCCTGTTTTGCGACACGGGGTCTTCGAAATAGGCCATATTCTCAACAATGCCGAGCACGGGCACTTCGGTCTTGCGGAACATAGCGACGCCGCGGCGCACATCTGCAAGCGCAACTTCCTGCGGTGTGGACACGATTACCGCGCCAGACAGCGAAATGCGTTGAGACAGTGTCAGCTGCGCATCGCCCGTTCCCGGCGGTGTGTCGATGATAAGAATGTCCAGCTCGCCCCATTCGACATCTTTCAGCATCTGGCTAATCGCAGACATTACAATCGGTCCACGCCAGATCATCGGCGCGTCCACATCAGAGATATAGCCAATGGACATGAGCTTCAGACCAAACGCCTCAATCGGGCGGATCTTATCTTTCTCGCCGCGCGCTGGGGATGCCTTCACCGTGTTCGTCATGGTTGGAAGTGACGGACCATAAACATCGGCATCCAAAATGCCGACTTTCAGGCCTTCATTGCGCAGCGCTATTGCAAGGTTCAGAGACAGTGTGGATTTTCCGACCCCGCCTTTGGCACTTGCAACGGCAATGATGTTTTTAATGCCCGGCACTTGCAGTGTTTCGTTTCGAGCCGCTGGCGCAGCCTTTGGCGGTGGTTTCCCTTCGGAGGATATATTCTCGCCTTTCGTCACGCGGCGCGTTCCTGCGGCCTGCGATGGCATAGGTTGGTCAGAATGCGCCGTCAGAAGCACGCGCACTGACCCGATCTTTTTGATCGCAAGAATGGCTTGTTCGGCTTCATAACGCAGGCGTTCGTCTGCCTCCACCGTCTGAGGCGTAGCCGTCAACGCAAGCGTTACATCACCATTTTCCGTCACAACGAGAGAATCAATACGCCCGGAGGACGGCAAACTCTTTTCAGTAACAGGGTCCCTCACCCCTTGCAGGCACTGGTTGACCTCTGCAGAGTAATTTCTATTCGAACTAAACAAACGCATATCTTGATGCTCTCGGTGGCAAATTGCACAAACAATGACTAGATAGCAGACTGAATCCACATAACAGTCGGACATATAGACACAAAGGAGCGGCATCATATGCCCTGGAACGACCAAAAAGGCGGAGGGGACGGCCCCTGGGGATCTGGCGGAGGTTCTAACGGAGACGGCAACAATTCACCATGGGGAAAACCCAATGGTGGAAAACAAGGTGACGATCTCGAAGACCAGCTGCGTAAGGTTCAGGAACGTTTCAAAGGCGCCTGGGGCGGTCGCGGCGGCAATGGCGGCGGTTCTTCCGGTGGCGGCAAAGGTCTTGGTATTGCTGGCGCTCTGATTCTCGTTGGTGCGCTTCTCATTGCGTGGGCGTCTACCGGCGTTGTGGTTGTTGATGCGGGCCAGCAGGCGGCTGTGTTCCAGTTCGGCAAATGGCAGCGCAACCTGTCCTCTGGCATCCACCTTCACCTTCCTCAGCCGATTGAGTCTCACGATCTGATCGAAGTTGAGAGCCAGCGCGAAGTTCGCATTGGTGACAATGCAGAAGAGAGCCTGATGCTGACGGCTGATGAAAACATCGCCGACGTTCAGTTCTCCGTTGTCTGGAAAGTCAGCACTGAGAGCCCGCAGGACTTCATCCTCAACGTTCAGAACCCTGAAGATACCGTTCAGATGGTGGCTGAATCTGTGATGCGTGAAGTCGTTGGTCGCAGCGAATTGCAGCGCGTAATCACGACAGAACGTGCCGAAGTCGCCCGTCAGGTCCGTGATCTTACCCAGCAATTGCTCGACCAGTATGGCGCAGGCGTTGATATCCTTGAAATCAACATTGCCCGCGGCGACCCGCCAACACCTGTTATCGCAGCGTTCAACGATGTGAACGTGGCACAGCAAGACGCTGAACAACGCATCAACCGTGCTGATCGCTACGCCAACCAGGTCGTTCCGGAAGCACGTGGTGAAGCCTCTCAGATCATCGAAGCTGCAGAAGCTTACCGGTCTCAGATCGTTGCTGAAGCAACGGGTCAGGCATCTCGCTTCTCGCAGATTTATGAGCAATACGCACAGAACCCGACAGTGACGACAGAACGTATGTATCTGGAAACATGGGAACGTGTGCTTGGTAACACGGAGAACACCGTACTGGATAACCAGTCAGGTGCCGTCCCTTACCTTCCGCTCGATAACGCAACACGCCGTGCAACGGCCAACTAAGGAGACGATGATATGAGAACGACTCTTGTAATTCTGCTCGTCGCGCTTGGCATTGCTGCACTCGCGGGCCTCAACAGCTTCTATACGGTTCGTCAGGACCAGCAGGCACTCGTCCTGCAATTCGGTAACCCGGTTGCCGTGCGCAATGAGTACCAGCTTTCTGAATCCGGCGAAGAAATCGACGAAGCTGGCCTGTTCTTCAAACTGCCATGGGAAGAGGTCATCAAACTCGACCGTAAGAACATCGGTAGCAATATTGCGAACATTGAAGTTCTGGCGTCCGACCAACGCCGCCTGACCGTGGACGCATTTGTCCGCTGGCGGATTGTTGATCCACTGACCTTCTATCAGCGCTTCCGTACGGAGCGTAATGCTGTTGGTCAGATCCAGCGCTTCACCGAAACCAATATTCGTAACGCACTTGGTCAGGTTCCAGTCCCGGAAATCATTTCAGGTCAGCGTGTGGCTCTGATGAATGAAATCCGCCTCAACGTGAACCAGGCGCTGAATGGTACAGGCATCGATATTATCGACGTACGTATCCGTCAGGCTGACCTTCCAGTTGCCGTTGCTGAAGGCATTTACGAGCGCATGCGTTCAGAACGTGAGCAGGAAGCCCAGCGCATCCGTTCTGAAGGTGATGAGCAGGCGCTTCTGATAGAAGCTCAGGCTAACCGCGAACAAACGGTTATCCGCGCTGAAGCAAACCAGCAGTCCGAGGAAATTCGTGGTGCTGGCGACGCTGAAGCCAACCGTATCTATGCTGAAGCATATGGCCGGGACATTGGCTTCTTCCGCCTTCAACGTGGTCTGATTGCGTGTGAGCGCGCTATTCAGGAAGGCACTGTTGTGGTGGTCGACTCTGAAGAGCTCGATATCTGCCGTGTCTTCATTGAAGGTGCCCGCGCCGCAAGCGGCCGCTAAGCGTCTTCGTGATGAGCATTTTCATCTTCGCATTAGGCCTTCTACTCGCTGTAGAAGGCCTTTTGTATGCCATCGCCCCAATCTTCATGAAGAAGCTTGCTGCCATGCTGATCGGCACCGAAGAGGACAAGGTGCGCCAGAGCGGAATAATCGCGGCCACGCTGGGTGCTGTGCTGATCTACATCGCTGCACGTTTCTTCCGATAGAGCGACTCAACTATTTAAACTTACCATCTGGCCAATTGCCGGAATGGATATACCTGCTTAAGACTGAAGCTGACGGTTAGAGGAAATTGGGAAACTTCATGAGTCTGAACAAGATTGTCATCGGTTTATCGGTTGCAGCGCTGGCCAGCATGAGCACTGCGTTTGCTCAAACGACCGCCGAGCAGACCAGCCTTCAGGTCGACAATCATCGTACACCTGACGGGTTTTCAGAGCTTTCCCGAACCCTCATGCCATCCGTCGTCAACATCTCCACGTCACAGCGCGTGATCGAGGCAGGCCTTCCGGAGTTTCCGCAAGGTTCGCCAATGGAGCGCTTCAACGACCTTTTCGGTCGAGATGGTGATGGCTTCCGACGCACATCCTCACTTGGGTCTGGTTTCGTAATCGACGAGACCGGTTTCATCGTCACAAACAACCATGTGATTGAAGGCGCTGATGAGATCGAGGTCTCATTCGCTGATGGACGTACTTATCCGGCCGAACTCGTGGGTCGTGACGCCGACACCGACATTGCTGTTCTGAAAATTGAACCACGCGCAGCCCTGCCTGCCCTGTCATTTGCCGATTCTGATGAAGCTGAAGTTGGCGACTGGGTGATTGCGATCGGCAACCCGTTCGGCCTTGGCGGCTCTGTGTCTGCCGGCATCATCTCTGCGCGCAGCCGCGACATCAACGCGGGCTCTTACGACGATTTCATTCAGACGGACGCCGCGATTAACCGCGGTAACTCCGGCGGTCCGTTGTTCAACCTCTCCGGCGAGGTTGTCGGCGTAAACACGGCGATCATTTCACCAACCGGTGGCTCTGTCGGTATTGGTTTTTCCGTACCGTCCAACCTCGCCTCACACATTGTGGACCAGCTGATCGAGGAAGGTCGCGTCCGTCGCGGCTATCTGGGTATCAATATTCAGGCCGTCGATATGGCACTGGCCCGCACTTACGGCCTGACCAACGCCGCTGGTGTCATCGTGACAGAAGTCACAGAGGACAGCCCGGGTGAAGAAGCTGGCATTGAAGTAGGTGACCTAATTCTGCGCTTTGACGGCTCTCTCATCACCGAAACCCGCCAGCTGTCTCGCATGGTCGCGGAAGCCGAGTTGGGTGAACCAATGCGGATGAACATCATCCGTGGTGAGCGCCGCCAGGAACTCACAGTCACCCTGCGCGAACGCGAAGAAGAGCTGCCAGAAGACGTTGAAGACGACATGCCACCAGCGCTGTTTGCCGGCGCGAATGCGTATGGTCTGGTACTGATCGAAGTGACGGAAGAAGCTCGTCGCCGCTGGCAGATCCCTACCCCGGTTGAAGGCGCATTGATCGATCTGGTCGATCCGGATGGCCCGTCTTACGGCCAGCTTGAAAAGGGCGATGTCATCACTGAAATCGCGTTCCAGCCCGTGACATCCCCTGCAGATGCAGACGAACTTCTGGAATTAGAGGGCGGCTCTGACCCCCTCCTCGTAAAAGTGGTGCGCCATGGCCGCGTCTCTTTCTACGCCCTCGAACTTGAAAGCTGATCGGGCGGTTAGTCTTCGACAACCACCCATTCTGATTTCGGAATGCCCTGGAAATAGAGCGCTGTCGCAAGCGATGGCCCTTTGATGACGGCATTCGCCGCTTCGGCCAGAACCGGGTGCGGATGATAGCCAACGCCCATGCCTGCGGCTTCAATCATCGCCATATCGTTTGCGCCATCCCCCATGGAGATCACGTCAGCATCGGTGATTCCCATCGCTGCGACGGCTTCGTTCAGTCGGTCCAGCTTAGCCTGACGGCCAAGAATAGGTCGACCAACTTCACCGGTCAGCGCTTTCTCATCCATTTCCAGCGTATTGGCGTAGTTTTCGTCAAAGCCTGCAGCTTTCGCCACGCGCGATGTGAAATAGGTGAAGCCACCAGACACGAGCAGACACTTGCCGCCACGCGCTTTCATGGTCGCCGTCAGCGTCTTCACGCCCGGGTTCAGCGTGATGCGCTCATCAAAGCATTGCTGGAGCGCCGAAACTGAAAGTCCTTTCAGCAGACCGACGCGCTCTGTCAGCGCCGCTTCAAAATCCAGCTCGCCACGCATGGCGCGTTCTGTGATCTTCGAAATCTCCGATTTGATACCCGCATAATCGGCCAGCTCATCAATGCATTCCTGGCCAATCACGGTTGAATCCATATCGCAGATCAGAAGTTTCTTCGCGCGGCCTTCATCCGGACCAATAAATACGTCGAATCCAGCACCGAGTTCGGCTTCCAACTCGCCAGAAAGCGCTTCAGCTTCATCTTCGGAAAGCGGAAGACGAAATTCCATAGCGCCTGGTCCGAGAATGCGAATGCTCGCAGATTGCAGGCGTTCTGGCGCAGCGTGACGCTCGCCATCATGGGAAACGATGACAACAGCAAACAAAACAGAGGCGTCGGCGGAAGCGGCAGATGATGTGGTGCTCATGATTGGGTTTCACAAATCCTTCAAACAGTCTAATCTGGCGTGATGCGCCCAGCCATCCTAATCCACGGTCCCACCGCCAGCGGCAAGACCCAAATTTCAATCAATATTGCGAAACGACTGGATGGTGAGGTCGTAAACGCCGATTCCATGCAGGTCTATAGTGGGCTGCGTGTTCTGACCGCGCGACCGTCTGACGAGGAAATGGCTGAAGTCCCTCACCATTTGTTCGGCTATAAAGACCCGTCCGAGGCCGGGTCGGCTGGCAGCTGGCTGAGCGATGCCCGCACGGTTATCCGTCAGATACAAATGCGCGGTCGTGTCCCCATCATTATTGGCGGTACCGGCCTGCACCTTTTGGCGCTGACACAGGGCCTTTCTGAAATCCCACCGATTCCGGAAGATACACGGTCCGACATTCGCGCCATGGTGCAAAAACAAGGCGTGGAATACGCCTATGCCAAACTTTCTGAAATCGACGCCACCAGCGCAGAGAAGATCAAACCGAACGACAAACAGCGCATCTCTCGCGCTCTTGAGGTGTGGTCGGCGACTGGAAAACCGCTCTCCAGCTATCATGAACGGCGCACACCGCCTGTGCTATCTGATGGTGACTGGATGGGCGTTGCTCTTACGCCGCCGCGTAGTCGTCTCTATGCGCGTATCGACCGCCGCTTTGCCGGCATGTTAATGGAAGGTGCAATGGATGAAGCGCGGCAATTGGCGGAGCGTAATCTGGACCCGTCACTTCCCGCTATGAAGGCGCATGGCATGCCGTGGCTTCTGGCCTATCTTCGCGGGGAACTGAGCGCGGATCTGGCGGCCGAATACGCCAAGCGTGACACGCGCCGTTATGCCAAACGGCAATTCACCTGGATCTCGCATCAATTCCCATTCTGGCCAAGAATCCCATCAATTGAGCCAGAAGTGCGACAAAAGGTTATTTCTGCCCTTTTTAAAGAGATTGACGGCGCTTTTTCGAAAAGATAACCTATAGACCTTGGTTAAGAGGAATACTATGAGCAAACTGCTCGTCGTCGTGAGAAAGCGCCTGCCGGTGGAGTGAGATCACTTCAGCGCAGGCGCGGTTATGCAAGGGGCTCAGTGGGCCCCTTTATTTTTGTTTAAATTACCGGCTAATGGCCCAAACACGGGAATGGTAGAAATGGACAGGCAAGATATGATCGGAGAAACGGAACTGACGATGACAGGTGCTGAAATCGTCGTACGTGCGCTTCGCGATCAGGGTGTGGAAACGCTATTCGGATATCCGGGTGGCGCGGTCCTACCTATCTATGACGCACTGTTCTCCACGCCTGAGCTACAGCACATTCTCGTTCGCCATGAACAAGGTGCAGGCCATGCGGCTGAGGGCTATGCGCGTTCTACCGGTAAGCCGGGCGTTTGCCTTGTAACGTCTGGCCCTGGCGCGACGAATATGGTTACGCCGATTGCGGACGCGATGATGGATTCCATTCCAATGGTTGTCCTCACCGGCCAGGTTCCAAGCCATCTCATCGGCACTGATGCGTTTCAGGAATGCGACACAGTTGGCATTACGCGCTGCTGCGCGAAGCACAATTACCTCGTTCGCGATGTGAACGACCTTGCGCGCGTTATGCATGAAGCCTTTCTGATCGCGACCACTGGCCGTCCCGGCCCGGTTGTCATCGACATTCCGAAAGACATTCAGTTCGCGACCGGCACCTACACCGGCCCGACTGGCGCAAAGCATAAGACCTATCATCCGGCGTCTGAGCCGCATGAGGCGAGCATTGAAGCTGCGCTGGAACTGATGCGTCAGGCCCGTCGCCCTGTCTTCTATACAGGTGGCGGCATTATCAACTCTGGTACAGAGGCGAGCGTGGCTCTGCGTCAGCTGGTTGCGGAAACCAATTTCCCGATCACCTCTACGCTGATGGGTCTTGGCGCTTACCCGGCTTCCGGCAAGAACTGGCTCGGCATGGTTGGCATGCACGGCGCCTATGAAGCCAATCACGCCATGCATGATTGTGACGTTATGATCTGCCTTGGCGCTCGCTTTGACGACCGTGTAACCGGTCGCCTTGATGCGTTCTCACCAAATTCCAAGAAGATCCACGTTGATATCGACCCGTCTTCCATCAACAAGACGGTTCGCGTTGATGTTCCGGTCATTGCTGACGCAGGCAAAGCGATCAACGCGCTCCTTCAGGGCTGGCAACAGCAACAACACCCGCGCAATGATCTGAGCGAGTGGTGGAGCCAGATCAACGGATGGCGTGACCGCAAAGGCTTTGCCTATGACAAGCTCGAAGACCAGATCAAACCGCAATATGCGATTGAGCGTCTTTATGAGCTGACGAAAGCGAAAGACACCTACATCACGACCGAAGTCGGCCAGCACCAGATGTGGGCGGCGCAGCACTTCCATTTCGAAGAGCCGCATCGCTGGATGACATCTGGCGGTCTCGGTACAATGGGCTATGGTCTGCCAGCAGCGCTTGGCGTTCAGGCGGCGCACCCGGATGCTCTCGTTATCGACATTGCAGGCGAAGCCTCTATTCAGATGTGCATGCAGGAAATGTCGACAGCGGTTCAGTTCAACCTGCCGATCAAAATCTTCATTCTGAACAATGAATGGATGGGCATGGTGCGCCAATGGCAGCAATTGCTGCACGGCGAGCGCTATTCACACTCTTATAGCGACAGCCTTCCGGACTTTGTTGCACTGGCCAAAGCCTATGGCGGCCATGGCATTCAATGTCGCGATCCGAAAGATCTCGATGCCGCCATTCAGGAAATGATCGATTACGACGGTCCGGTACTGTTTGATTGCCTCGTGACCAAGGATGAAAACTGCTTCCCGATGATACCATCAGGCGCAGCGCACAATGAGATGATCCTTGGAAAGATCACCGGCGATGAAATCGACGAAGCCGGCAAGGTATTGGTTTAACCGCAGCACGAACAGCCGGGAGGCGTGATGATTATTCACTCGCCACCCGGCATTTAAATGCATCACATTGATTATCGCTGGACGCGATACGTTCAGAACAATCACTACCCGCAGACGCCTGAACAGGACATAAGACGTGAGCAACACGACAAGCACTCCCTCCCCGCAAAGCGCCTATTTCATCGATGATCATTCCGCTGACATGATCGTACGACGCACATTGGCTGCTATTGTAGACAACGAACCGGGCGTGCTGGCTCGCGTCGTCGGCCTGTTCTCCGCGCGCGGATACAATATTGAAAGTCTCACCGTGGCTGAGGTGGACCGCAAGGCTCACCAATCGCGTATCACCATCGTAACGACAGGTACTGTGCAGATTATCGCGCAGATCAAAGCTCAGCTTGAGCGCCTTGTTCCTGTTGCCCGCGTGATCGACATCACCACGTCTCCGGCTGGCCTTGAGCGCGAACTCGCCCTGATTAAGGTCAAAGCCGAAACCGGTTCTGATGAGCGTGTGGAAGCCATGCGCCTTTCAGAGATTTTCCGCGCCCGCGTACTCGATGTCACATTGGAGAGTTTCATCTTCGAAGTGACCGGTGGCTCGTCAAAAATTGACCAGTTCATCGAGCTGATGGAGCCTCTGGGGCTCGTTCAGGTCTCAAGAACAGGCGTTTTGAGCATTCAACGCGGTCTTCCCGAATAAACACTTGAAGCAAAGTCTTGCTTCAGATAGGCGTTTGCGCTTCATGGCGCACAATATTCGTCCCAGAAAGAAAGAATGACGATGAAAGTTTACTACGAACAGGATGCCGACCTTTCCCTGATCCAGTCTAAAAAAGTCGCTGTGATCGGTTATGGTTCGCAAGGCCACGCACACGTTCTGAACGCACGCGATTCAGGTGTGAAGGATATCGTTGTCGGCCTGCAGGAAAATTCCTCTTCCCGTAAGAAAGCAGAAGCTGAAGGCCTGACGGTCATGACACCAGCGGAAGCTACGAAATGGGCTGACGTTGTGATGATCCTCATCCCGGACGAGAAGCAAGCTGTTCTCTGGGCAAACGAGATCGAACCACACGTTCGCGACGGCCAGCACATCATGTTCGGCCACGGCTTCAACGTTCACTACAATCTGATCCGCCCTAGCGCGAATGTAGACATCTCCCTGTCTGCACCTAAAGGCCCAGGCCACACACTGCGCGCTCAGTATCAGATGGGCTTCGGCCTGCCAGGCCTGATCGCTATCCATCAGGATGCGACCGGCACAGCGCAGCAAGTTGCTCTGTCTTACTCTAAAGCAATCGGCAACACCCGCGCAGGCGTTATCGAAACGTCTTTCCGCGAAGAGACTGAAACCGACCTGTTCGGTGAGCAGGCTGTTCTCTGCGGCGGCATTGTTGAGCTAATCAAAGCTGGCTTCGAAACACTGGTTGAAGCAGGCTACGCTCCAGAGATGGCTTACTTTGAGTGTCTCCACGAGACCAAGCTAATCGTAGACCTGATCTATGAAGGCGGCATCGCCAACATGAACTACTCTATCTCTAACACAGCTGAGTATGGCGAGTATGTTTCTGGTCCACGCGTTGTGGATTCTGAAAGCAAGAAAGCTATGAAAGCGGTTCTGGAAGACATTCAGTCCGGCAAGTTTGCACGTGACTGGGTCCTCGAGAATCAGGCTGGCGCACCAAGCTTCCACGCAACACGCGCACGCATGAACTCACACCAGATTGAAGAAGTCGGCGAAAAGCTTCGCGGCATGATGCACTGGGCGCAGAACGACCGCCTGGTCGACAAAGCACGCAACTAAGCCGCGTAATTCTTTACTCAATCAAGGCTGCGTATCGAAAGGTACGCAGCCTTTTTTGTAGGCGGCAAAAGACTTTCCCCCCAACGGAGAATGGCCTTTCATCAGATTCTGAAAACACGCATTGTGAACTCAAAGAGATGATCAGTTCTGGGGGCATTTCCGTGACACATACGGCAAGAACATTGAGTTTCCTTCTTCTGGCCGCAGCCGGGTCTTCGCTGACAGCACAGGCTGCCGATTACAGGCTCACACCGGGGCGCTGGGAAATTACCGAAGGCATGAGCCTTTCCAGCAATGCCACTCCGTCTCAGACCCGCTCCATCTGTATTCAGCACAATGAAACGCGCGTGACTGAGAACTGGTTTGTCGATCTGGCAAAGCCATCTCAATCCTGCAATTCCGTCATTACGTCTGCCAGCGCAAACAGCGTCGAATTTGATCTGGTCTGCCCAAGTTCCAATGGCGACATTTCCGGTCCGGTCGATGTAAGCGTATCCAGTGGATCGTTTTCCATCTCCAGCGATCTGGCACTGCAACTGGGCGGCCACCCGCTGCCAATGCACCGCCAGCTAAACGCCCGGAATGTCGGTCAGTGCTATTAGCCAACGCTGCAGAACCGCCTCAGGCGTGTCTTTGAATTGCCCTATTTCCGGCGGACAAAAGACAGGACCTGAGGAGGGATGCTCATGCGCCGCACTTTCACACTTACAGCTCTGATCGTATCTGGCCTGATCGCAGGAACGGCCGCAGCGACTGAAGATGCGGAAATTTCCGTTGCACCCGGCCTTTGGAACTGGTCACACAGCACCACGCTTGCTGGCGTGCCTTTCAGCGAAGAGAACACCGAATGCCTGCCGCCCGACATGGCCAGCGTGTCTCTTCAGGAAATGGCTGACGATTTGAATCAGGACTGCGTTGTGTCAGATATTCAGCCCATTCAGGCTGGCTATAGCTTCACCCTCACCTGTACAGGATTTTACACCGGTGAAGCCGAAGGCACGATGACCAAATTGTCTGACTATCAGCTCCAGATGGACGCTGAAGGTCAGGTTGGCCTTGCTGGCATGGAGGCAGACTTTTCTTTCTCAGCACGCGCTATGCGCGTCGATGAGTGCCCTGTCCGCTAACTCACCTTCAAACCAGTGTTCTGGGCTTTCGTGAGACGATCACGCAGGCGGAAATAGTAATCCCCGCCCCAGCCCAGACCCAGAGCGTTGGAACTTCGTCAAACACCAGCCAACCGATCACCGCGCTCCATAAAAGCGCGGTATATTCTGTTGGAGCCAGTTTTTGAGCGGGTGCGCGTGAATAGGCAGATGTCATCAACACCCAGATCATCATGCCGAAAAAGCCGAGCATGCACAGAATGGGAATATCGCCGAAATCTGGTTGATCAGCCAGCGCGAAGTTCGGCACGGCAAGAAACACAGAAGGGAAAAAGTTCGCATAGACGGTGACGGCGAAGGCGCCATCATCGGCGGCCCGCTTTCGGAGCATCACAACTGAAATCGCGTAGAAGAAAGCCGCGCCCAATACCGCGACGAGCCCCTGTATCTCTTCCGCAGTGAATTGAAGGCTTAGATCGGAGCCTGCGAATGTGACGGTAACCCCGACAAAGCCAAGTCCCGCGGCCAATACGGCATTTCCTGCCGGGCGCTCTTTCAACATTAGCCAGGCGACGGGGACAATGAGCAGCGCAGCTGTAAAGCCAAGAGTAGTTACGACGGCAAGCTCCAGCCGGGACAAGGCAAAGAAGAACAGCGTAGTTGCCAGCGCATGAATAAGTCCGCGCAAGGCATGAAAGCGCGTCGCAGCCCAACCCGGAAGTCGACGTCGGCTCAGGAAGAACGGCACAGACACGAATAGTGTGGCGAAAGCGAACCGCCAGAAGGCAAGCGCGAACAGGTCGACAGACTCGTTCACATAGCGGACGGACGCATCCATCAAAGTTCCGAAGAACACCGCCATCATAGCCGTGACCAGGGGAGACGGCAGCCATTTCTCTGATAATTTCATGCCGCACCCTTTCGGAAAGTCGGCTGTCTTACCTGAAAACATCTTTGTGACCAACTTAAAGTCACACCTGACTGGACGCGTTCAGTTTTCATGGTCACATTCAAAGAAAAATCGTAGGGAGTGGAGCAGATGATAAATCAGGATCAGCACAAGATACCGACCGGTACAGACCCGCATACCCCTGCGGCCGACCTGCTGAAAGATATCGATCTTTCCGGAAAGACAGCCATCGTAACCGGCGGATATTCGGGGATTGGGCTAGAAACCACACGCGCTCTGGCAGGCGCTGGCGCGCGGGTGATTATTCCTGCGCGAGACCTCGGGAAAGCCAAAAGTGCGCTATCCTCCATTCAGGGACAAATCGAGATTGCCCCCATGGACCTAGCAGACCTTTCATCTGTTCGAAAATTTGCGTCGGATGTGACCGAAGGTGCAGCCCCGGTTGATATTCTGATCAACAATGCCGGCATTATGGCCTGCCCTCTTTCGCGCACAGCGACGGGTTGGGAAACGCAATTCGGCGTGAACCATCTGGGCCATATGGTGATGACGCTTGGCCTTCTGCCTGCGCTGCGCAGGGCATCGTCGGGCGCACGGCTGGTGTGCCTGTCTTCGACGGGGCATGGCATTACAGACATTCACTGGGATGACCCGAACTTCAACTCTCACGACTATGACAAATGGCAGGCTTATGGTCAGTCAAAAACGGCCAATGCGCTTTTTGCCGCGGGTCTGGATCAGCGCGAAAAAGACAACGGCATCCGTGCCTTCGCTGTGCATCCGGGCGGCATTATGACAGATCTTCAGCGCCATCTGGGCAATGAAGAAATGGTTCAGCTCGGCTGGACAGATGAAAGCGGCAATCTGTCGGAGCGGGCCAAAGGCATGTTTAAAACACCAGCCGCCGGCGCATCGACTTCGATTTTTGCTGCCACCTCCCCGCTTCTGAACGGCAAGGGCGGCGTTTACTGCGAGGATTGCGACATTGCCGATCTGGCAGACGCCGATACGGCCCGCTACCATAAGGTTCGTGGATATGCGGTCGACACGGAGGCCGCCGACCGGTTATGGACGTTAAGCGAAAAACTCATCGGAGACGCCTGAGCCATGGCTGACATCGTCAATCTTCGGAATTTCAAAAAGCGAAAAGCCCGCGACGACAAAGCGGGCGAAGCTGAAGCGAACCGAGCTAAGTTTGGCGCAACCGGAAAACAGAAAAAACTCAGCAAGCTCGAAGCCGAGCTTGCGCGAAGAAAGCTGGATGGCGCGAAGCTGAGTAAAGACGAAGACTAGCGGCGCTGGGCGAACGCAATCGCGTCGACATACCAGATATCATTGACCAGTTCATACAACAGGTCGAAACGCACGCCCCCAGATGGCATTGGGAAAGACCCTCGAAGACGCATACGCCCATCAGCCAGACGGTGTGGTGGCACATCAAACTCTGCCGCCTCGCCAATCGCTTCCACCATTTCATTTCGATAAGGCTCAAGCGCGCGGAAATGTGTTGGCAAAAACTCCGGCGAGACTTCATTGCGCATACGCGGCGACAAGATCAGCATGAAACGATCAAAATCACGCTCTCGCTGAGCTTCATTGATCACGATCAGCGTCGACCAGAGGATTTGGTGAATTTCAGACAGCTCTGGCACGTCTTCAGATTCCGGCTGCATGTCCGGTTCAATACGCGGCACATCCAGCTCCGGTGTCTCCGCGATCATCGGCTGAGACGGCTCAATCATAGCCGCGCTCGCCAGAACTGTTCGCTCTGGCTCAGGCTCGGGCGCAGAAATCACTGGAGTTGACGGCCGGCTTGCGATTTCGACTGGCGCTTCTGCCTCAACGACAGGCTCTGAGCGAAGCGCTATAGCCGCCATCTGAACAGGAGCTGCTTGTCTTGGGCGCAGCGTCACAGCCGGCTCGGGAGAAGGTTCAGCGCTCGCAATCGTCGCCGGTTGGACGGGTGTAACAGGCTCGGGCGTCACCGTGCTTACAGCCCGAAGCGGCGCAGATTGAATAGCATCAGAACGGTCTGTTCGCTCGACCGTGCGAATATAGGTTCGCGTCACCGTGCGCGGTGTTTCAGAGACGGCTGTGCCTGTATCAACAGGAGCGCTTACAGACGTCGTCTGAGACGATTCAGGCGCGACATAGCGCGTATAGGTGCGCGTGACTGGTGCGGCCTCTGTCGTGGTCTCACGCGGCGCAGTGACGACGGTAGCCGTTGACGTCATTTCAGACGGTGCACTCACTGTCGAGCCATCGTCCACCCGGCGCACATAAGTACGTGTGACTGTGCGTTGTACGCTCGGGCTAACCGTCATTTCCGGCGCAGCCGCCTGCGCCAAAGCCGTCGGCGTCAGAGCTCCGGTTGCACCAGCAATGAGTGCCAGCGCTGTAAGCGACCAGGCAGTTCGCGGGATTGAGGCTCCAAAGGATCTGTATCGTTCTGACATGCATTCACTCTGAATAAGACTGTTTCGGCGCGGCTAAGCCGTAGAATTTCTAAAGTGAGCAAGAAACATGCCCGATTTACGCAAGGTGATGTTTGACAAATACACTCAACGCCACCTTATCTCCGTTAAGAATAGACGGACAGATGACGGGAGTGAATATGTCTGATTATGCACCGCTTTTTGAGCCTTTCACGCTGAAAGGCGTCACTTTTTCAACTCGCATCGCCATGGCGCCTATGACTCGGTCATTTTCGCCCGACGGCGTGCCTGGTGAAGATGTTGCAGATTATTACGCTCGTCGCGCAGCGGCTGATGTTGGTCTGCTGATTACAGAAGGCACCACCATCAATCGTGGCGGCGCTTCTTTTGATCCGAAAATCCCGAACATTCACGAAGACAAAGCGGTGGCTGGCTGGCGCAATGTCGTGAACAAAGTTCACGAAAACAACGGCAAGATTGCGCCGCAGATCTGGCACGTCGGCATGGCGCGCAAGCCGGGCACAGGTCCTGATCCTGAAGCTCAATCCGACAGCCCGTCCGGCATCACCTATAAGGGTAAGGAAGTCTATGAGGCCCCTACCCTTGATGATGTCGACGCCATGATCGAGGCCTTTGTTGATGGTATCGCGACCGCAAAGGACGCAGGCTTTGACTGTGCGGAAATCCATGGTGCACACGGCTATCTGGTCGATGAATTCTTCTGGGGCGCGATGAATGTCCGCGACGACAAATATGGCGGCTCTATCGAATCCCGCGCTCAGTTCGCCGGTGAAATCATCTCACGCGCCCGTAAGCGGGTTGGACCGGATTTCCCGATTATCCTGCGTATCTCTCAGTGGAAACAGTTCGATTACGATGCGCGCCTTGTGTCCTCACCGGATGAGTTCGAGCGCTTCCTGAAAGTGTTTGTTGATGCGGGCGTAGACTGCATTCACTGCTCACAACGTCGCTATTGGGAACCAGAATTCCCTGAAGTTGACGGCGATAACGGGCTGAACACTGCCGGCTGGGCTAAAAAGCTCACCGGCCTTCCAACCATCACAGTTGGTTCCGTCGGCCTGTCTTCTGAATTCACCGGCGCATTCCGCGGCGAAGGGTCAAAGACCCGTCCGCTGATCGACGTTGTAGAACGCCTCGCCAAGGGTGAGTTCGACATGGTGGCAGTTGGCCGCGCTCTGCTTCAGGACCCACTCTGGGCGCAGAAAGTACGCGAAGGCCGTATGGACGAACTTCACGATTATGACGCAGAAGCGCTTAAGACGCTCTTCTAATTCCGGATTCGAGATTCATGATCTCGGATTCTGATACAATCTCTACCTCTGGCAGCGGGAAGATCAGCTTTCCGCCGCCAGCCAGGAACTCAGCCTCACGCTCAATAATGCCCGGACGGAAATGCCATGGCAGAACGAGGAAATAGTCAGGCTGCATTGCGCGCGCGACCGTTTCCGGAACAATCGGAATATGTGTTCCAGGGGTAAAACAGCCCCATTTATCCGGGTTCACGTCAGAAATGGCATCCAGAAGGTCCGGACCAATCCCCGCATATTGAAGAATGACATTGCCCTTGGTGGACGCGCCAAGGCCAAGAATGCGTTTGCCGGACGCTTTAAGGCTTTTCAGCTTGTCGACGAGCATTCCTGCATGGAAGGCAGAACGTTCGGCAAAATCCTTATACGGCGCCATGGTCGCAAGGCCCGCCTCATCCTCTGAGCGCAGCAAGCCTTCAATCGCCTCTGAATTCACTTCGAGAGAGGTGTTTGCTTCGTGAGTCGCCGTAACGGCGAACGAGCCGCCATTCACATCATTCAGAGCGACATCGACAATCTTGAGCCCGGCCTGCGCCAGAATGCGCTTCACAACGGCCAGTGAGTAATACTCCAGATGTTCCTGACACACTGTGTCATAGGCGAGCTGGCTCATCATCAGTGGCAGATAACTTTGCTCGAAATGCCAGACGCCATCCTTGGCCAGAACGCTCGCGATTTCACGCACAAAGGCGTGCGGGTCTGGCAAGTCATAGAACATGGCGATTGAAGTAATGATGTTCGCCTGCTTATCGGAGTGACGCCGGAACGCCTCCTCAGAGAAGAAGTCGACCTCAAGATCAATATCGCTGGTATAGAAGCGGCGGAATTTTTCCGCACTCGGGTCAATGCCAACGCGCTTCAGGCCGCTCGTCTGATACGCCTTCAAAGACGTCGCATCATTGGCGCCAATATCCAGTACCACATCACCATCGTTCAAAGGACGAATACGTGTTTCGAGGTCTGAAATCTTGGCTTCCAGATGGCGCACCATTGAGGCATTCAGACCCGACCGATAGCCATAGGTTTCGCCATACATCAGCTCGCCAGGGTAATCATGAGCCAATTGAACAAGACCGGATTCCTCGCACCAGGAAAGCTCCAGCGGACTAACCGACACTTTTTCATCGATAGACTTCGGGAACACTCCCGTGAGAGACTGGTTTCCAAGATCCATGATCGTTTTCAACGGCGCGTCCGTCAGGCGGCACCTTGTACGGCGGGGAAAGAGCGAAGCGCCCGTGTTAACGTCAGTCATGAATGAAGCCCCGAACAGGTTTGGCAAAGAATGCTGGAATCTGAACGCACTGGGACTAAATTTTAGTAAAGACTAATGAGAAGGCTGAAATTATGAAGAAATCTCCGCCAAAAATTGAGCGCAGCCCAGCAGAGTGGCGCGAGCTTCTGACAGAGGAACAGTTTCGCGTGGGCGTTAAAGAAGGCACCGAGCGCGCCTTTACTCCCGGCAATCATAACGATGAAAAACGTACCGGAGAATTTCACTGCGTAGGCTGTGATACTGCGCTCTGGTCATCCGATCACAAATTCGATTCCGGAACGGGATGGCCCAGCTTTTTTCAGCCTCTATCGCCAGACGTTGTAGGCACTAAAACGGACTTCAAACTGTTTATGCCCCGCACAGAATGCCATTGCGCCGTGTGCGGCCTGCATATGGGGCACGTCTTCAAGGATGGCCCTGCCCCGACCGGTGAACGCTGGTGCATTAACGGTGCAGTTCTGCGCTTTATCCCGCTCTCAGAAGGCTGATTTCAAGCAATAAAAAACCCCGACCCTGCGAGGCAGGATCGGGGTCAGAGAGTCGGCCGCTCATGGCTTTTTGAGGGGGCTCACTCGCAAGCCGACAATTTCAAAATCAGTTCACTGGCTGCCAGGAAATGGTCAGTTCATGAACTTCTTCATTTGCACCCGGAGCAAAGTTTGCAGAGCGTGCAAACGATTCTGCTGCCCGGCGGAATGTTGCGTGAGAGCATTCAGAGACGTTGTAAGACGCCGCAGAACCATCTGCATTCACATTCAGCTCGACAGAGCATTGTCCAGCCATGCCACGTTCAGCGGCATAGAAGGGATAATCAAGAGATCCCAGAGTCACCGGAAGTTCAGGTCCGGTGACGTCGATCGTAAGGTCGCGGGCGTCAGAAGCGACGTCCAGTTCGGCCGTTGCGGTCGGCATCACGCTGACGACAAGGGCCAATGTGCCAAGCACTCCAACAAGTTTGTTCATGACACTAATGTGTTGCTTTATGACATTTTTGTCTACAAAAACTCAGACATAGCTTCAGAATATTTCAGAAGATTCTGTTTTTATTGAATGTTATAAATAACATTTTCGATAGATTTGTGACACTAAGGCTCGGCAAATGTCGTATCCGGAACAATTATGCGACCGGATTGAATCATCGTCGCGCGCTATCACATAATGAAGCAATTGAGTTTCTTATAGCATTGCGCAGCCGTGCATGCTTTCAGAGTAACACCTTATTTTTACGCTGGAGTTCTGATGACGCGTACGCCTCCTCTCGCCGACCGCCGCCCGATAACACTCGAACAACTCGGTCGTAGCCGCACCTCGCCTTATGCCTGGCTGAGAGATGATAACTGGCAGACCGTCATGAAGGACCCTTCGGTTCTGAAACAGGATATTCGCGAGTATCTTGAAGCGGAGAATAGCTACACTGCAGACATGCTGGAAACGCCGACTGAGACGCTCCGCGAAGAGCTGTTTCAGGAAATGCGGGGGCGCATAAAAGAAGACGATTCCTCCGTGCCCGCACCGGACGGGCCATATGCTTATTTCACCTTCTATCGACTGGGTGAAGAGTATGGCGTGTTTGCCCGCAAGCCCGTGGAACACGCCTTTGATGAGAGCTGTGAGCCGGAAATCCTTTTTGACGGCCACGCCGAAGGTCACGACCTCGCTTATTTCGATATTGGCGATGCACATCAGTCACCAGACCATAAGCTCATGGCTGTGGCGGTGGATGACAAAGGCTCTGAATACTACACCATCACCATTCGCAATATTGATACGGGTGAACACCTTCCCGATGTCATCGAAAACACGACGGGCGACTTTGTCTGGGGTGCCGGGTCCAATGTTATCTTCTGGGTAAAAAGGGATGAATTTGGCCGCTCCTGCGCTGTCTATCAGCGTGTGCTTGGCAGCAATGAGGATGTGCTGATCTACGATGAGCCTGACCCCGGCTTTTTCGTAAGGGTGGATTACAGCCCTTCCGAACGCTTCATTTTCGTCAGCGCTGGCGGTCACACGACCAGTGAAACTCGCTTCTTTGAAGTTGATCAGATCAACCCGGACCTGAAGCTCATTGCGCCGCGCGAAACTGACATTCAGTATTCACCGATCGATTTTGATGGTGCCTTCTACATCCTCACAAATGCCGATGACGCGATCGATTTTAAAATCGTCAAAGCGCCATTCGACGCGCCGGGCCGAGACAACTGGCAAACGGTGATCGAACATACGCCCGGCACCCTGATTCTGGATATCGATTCCTATCAGGATCATCTGGTGCGCCTGGAGCGTAAAAACGGGCTACCGAGCATCCTTATTCGCGAACGAGCCAGCGCCGAAGAACACGCAATCACATTTGATGAGGCCGCCTATGACCTCGGCTTTGCAGGCGGTTATGATTTCAAATCTCGCATTCTGCGGTTCGGCTACGCCTCGCCAGCAACGCCTGATCAGATTTTTGATTATGACATGACGAGCCGCGAGCGCATTCTACGTAAAACGCGGGAAGTACCATCGGGCCATGAGGCATCTGACTATGTGGTCGAACGCATCTCAGCGCCAGCTGAAGACGGCGAAACTATTCCTGTCACGCTGTTGCGTCACAAATCAACGCCCGTCGACGGCACTGCACCGCTACTGCTCTATGGATATGGCTCCTATGGCGTCACGGTTACGCCGGACTTCCGCACTGGGCGCCTGAGCCTTGTTGATCGTGGTTTTGTCTATGCCATTGCCCATATTCGGGGGTCCCAAGCCAAGGGCTATGCATGGTATCTGGATGGCAAATTAGAGAAGAAAACCAACACCGTCTCGGATTATGTTGCCGCAGGACGTCACCTGGTAAGTCTCGGCTACACATCAGAAGGCAATATCGTAGGCCATGGCGCTTCTGCAGGCGGCCTTCTGATGGGCGCGGCGTCCAATCTGGACCCAACCCTGTTCGCGGGCATTATCGCCGCTGTGCCCTTCGTCGACGTTCTGACGACCATGTCTGACGAGGACCTGCCTCTCACGCCACCAGAATGGCCGGAATGGGGCAACCCGATCACGTCCGAAGACGATTATGAGACCATTCTAGCATACTCTCCTATTGATCAGGTCACTGAACGTCCCTACCCGGCCATGTTGATCACAGGGGGCCTCACAGACCCACGTGTGACCTATTGGGAGCCTGCTAAATGGGTCGCAACGCTTCGCCACGAAGCGCCTCAGGCCGGCCCCTACTTTCTCAAGATCAATATGGATGCGGGCCATGGCGGTGCCTCAGGGCGTTTTGAGGGGCTGAAGGAAACCGCCACCGAATACGCCTTTGCACTCGCCGTGACTGGAAAGACGGCGGCTCTGAACCTGAGCACAGACTAAATAGCGCCATACAAAAAACAAAAAAGCGCATGCCTTGGCATGCGCTTTTTCTTTTGACTGAAGGTTTAAAACCTTACGAGTTAATCGCCGCGACTTCAGCTTCGACTTCAGCAATACGCTCGTCAACTGTAGCACAACCTTCTGGAAGATTGTCCGTACCGAGGACTGCGAGCTCTTCGCAGCTTTCTTTCTCGTTCAGGAAACCCTGAAGACGCGTATTTGCCTGGAACAGTCGGAATTGACGCTGTGTCAGTTCCTCTGAGTCGAGGAAGCGGATCCAGCCGTTCGCGCTCTGACGACCGTCGGAGAAGTTTGACGCTTCACGGAAATAGTCGCGTGCTTCGCCTTTACGATCGAGCTCATAAAGAGACTGACCAATCATGACGCGCGCATAACCTGGCTCGCTCAGACCACCACGATCAATCGCCTGAGTGTAGGCTTCGATGGAGTCTTCATATTCACCCAGCTCGAAGAGTGAACGACCAAGACGCTCATACATTTTACCATCGGAGCTCATTTGAGCAGCCTGACGGATGACTGGAAGCGCGCGGTCAAACTCACGAGCAACCTGATACAGCGTCGCGAGAAGCTCAAGGCGGTCAAAGTTCTGAGACACACGACCACGGTTCATTTCCATTTCGAGGATGCGAGCAGCCTCATAAGGAACGTTGAACTGGTTGTAGAAGTTCACAACACGCATGATCTCGTCTTCGGTTTCGAGAATACCGGTGAGATACATTGCTTTGTAAACTTCGAACGCGCGACGGTCCTGATCGGCCTGGAAATAATCACCAGCAACGGCATCCCATACACGACGATCATTCGGATCCATGCGCAGAAGGCGCATGAGAAGCTCGGCTTTCTTCGCACGATCACCCGTACGGTCGTACAGGAAGATCAGGAAGTCGAGAACCTGACGCGTTGCATTGTTGCCGTCGGAGGCAAGAACACGTTCCGCGTAAGGAACCGCTTCTTCGAAACGGTCTATCTGTTGGTAGAGAACAGCCAGCTGCCAGTTCTGGTCACGTGTAGGCGTTGCACCCGTCGCGAGCCAGCGGTTCATATAGTTCAGCGCCTGCTCAAGATTTTCAGCCTGAAGGTAGAGCTGAGAAATCGTGTAATAGGTGCTACCGACCTGATCGCCTGTGATCGCGCCAACGCGGATCGCTTCTTCCAGGTCAGAAATAGCGCCGTCACGGTCGCCGTTTTCAATTCGGATCGCAGCACTGAGGCGCAGCATAGCACCGCGCTCATAACAGTTCAGTTCCATTGCGCGCAGCTGGTTAAGCTGCTGAAGGGCTGCTGACGGGTTGTCGTTCTGAAGCAGTTCGGTTTCCGCATTCAAATAGACCTGTCCGGCCTCAGAACCGAATTCAGTCGCTTCACACGCCTGTTGAGCTGCTGCCGTTCCGGCCGTTGCCATTGCAATCAATGCGGCACCGAGGACGCCAGTCATCCATTGAGCCTTAAGCATCGTATTCACTCCCTAGCCGTTACGGCCTGCTAGTCATCCAATCTGTACTGTATCGGATAGACAAGATTATCCTGACCAACCGGTACACCATCCACAATTCTGGCAGCGAACTGATTTTGTTCGACCGCCCGTACGCTCTCACGTACGAAAACCTGATCTGAGCAGTTGGCCTCGATGTTAAACGGTCGACCTACTGCATCTATAGAGAAGCGGATTTCACATTCACCTTCCAGTCCCCTGGACAACGCACGATGCGGGTAATCCACAGCGAGCGGGCGAAGTGGCACTGCCTCTTCCCTCATAATCACTGGACCCGGCCCTCTCACATCGCCAAGAACGGCGGGCAACAGCGTCGGCTCCGGATCCGCGCTCGGGGAATAGTCCCACGGCTCGAAATCCACATCTGGCGACGGAAGACGAGGTAACCTGGGCGGTTGGACCACATCAGGTATAATCAAGTCTTCAGACGCACTTTCCACGGCCCTGACTTCCGGCTCCTCAGGCGTAATCTGAGATAAAATCTCTCGAAACGCAGGTTCCTGAAGTTCAACTTCGTGAACAGTCACCAACCGATCCATGATCAGAAACAATCCGATCGTTAGTCCGGCGGCGGGGATCAGACTGGCCGCAACGCGGCCAGATCTGGATGGAATAATCTTTTTACTGACTGACATGATCCTCTCCGTTCCGGCGCAATCTCCGCGCGCCCTCAGGAGGGTTATATCATAACATTTCCGTGAACTCCACTTAATGTTATGTTGTCACATGCCAGCCTCAGCGATTACTGCAGGTTAAATGTGATTGGATAAACCACGTTCACACGACGAGCCGCCTGACCACGAACAATCTTCGGAGCAAATTCCACACGGCTTACAGCACGTTCGGCCTCGCGGACGAAAACACTGTCAGTGCAGGTTGCTTCGATATTGAATGGTCGACCACGTTCATCAACGTCAAACCGGACATCACAGCTACCTTCAATTCCACGCTCGGCCGCACGAGACGGATAAGATGGTACCGGAGGACGAATTGGCTGAGCATCACGGTCAGACACAACGACTGCATCAAGCGCGAAACCGGATACGTTACCGATTTCAACCTGAGCCGGAGCAGCACCCTGGATCTGCGGCGTTGGCAGGTTCACGTCAGTACGTGAAGATGACAAACGCGGCGGAGGTGGTGGCTGATCAGCGTTCTGAATACGTTCGACACGCTCACGCGTAGTCCGACGGATTTCAGTCGTCTGCTCCTGAGGCGTAATGCGTTCAAGTGAGCGGAACTGGTTTTCGCCGAGTACAATCTCTTTCGGCTCGATGAGGAGCCCCATGATGATGAACAACGCGACAACAATAACGCCTGCGAACGGAATGCCAGCTGCCAAACGGATGATTGGATTGGAAAACATTCTTTCTATTCTCCTTTAATCAAGTTCGGTCGACACGTTCACTTGTGCCTCAGGGTCAGCGCCAACTACGGCCTGCATAACCTGATCGAGAACACCAGCTTCGGAGTTATTGTCCACCTGGAGAACAATTTCTCCACGTGGATTGGATTCGCGCAGTTCACGGATTGTGAACTCAACTTCGTTGATGTCGATACGCTCACGGTCGATGTAAACATGGCTGTTTTCATCAATGGCGAGAATAATGCCCAGAGGCGCAACACCAGCGTCGTTTTCCGCTTCAACCCGATTGATATCTACACCCGGCAGTTTGATAAACTGCGCTGTAACGATGAAGAAGATCAGTAGGATGAACGTCACGTCCAGCATAGGAGTCAGGTCAAGCGCCTGCTCTTCAGCCTGACGGGCACGTATTTTTCGAGCCATGAGTTCCTCCTATTCCGTCGCGTCGACTGTGAAGCCGACACCTTCGACGCCTGCGCTGCGTGCCTGGTCAACGATCATGATGACAAGACTGTTGCGGGCCAATGGATGAGCCTGAACAAGAACGGCGCTTTCTGGATCTTCAGCAATGCGTCGTTCAATCGCCGCGCGAACGGAGCCAATATCAGAGAGGCGGCCATCAACTCGCACCATGCTGTCCTCAGTGATCCGGATCAGGATCGTAGGTACAGGGTTTACCGGCTGATCCGGCGGAGCCGGAGGCGGTGGTGTGAGGTCAATCGCGTTTTCCTTGATGAAGGTCGCGGTCACAATAAAGAAGATAAGCAGAATAAATACGATGTCGAGCATCGGAGTCAGGTCGACTTCGGATTCCTCTGCTTTACGAGTGCGTCCTCTCATCCTTCAATCTCCAGCTTGTCTGCGACAGTCTGAACTTTACGGCTAACCGTGCGGTCCATGCTGCTGGTGAAAATGATGCCGGACAGTGAGGCGACCATGCCTGCCATTGTCGGGATGGTTGCGCGAGACACACCACCTGACATGGCCTGAGCGTCAGAACCTGAAGACAGGGCCATAACGTCAAACACGGTAACCATCCCCGTAACCGTACCGAGGAGACCAAGTAATGGCGCAAGAGCCACCATTGACTTAGTCAGAGACACATTCTGTTCCGCCTGTTGGCGAACTTCAGAGATCAGCTTGTCGCGGATCCAGTGAGCGAAGACTGAGGATTTGTCCTTACGGGCATTCCATGCGTCGATCGCTTTCTGGGCCACGGCGTTGTGACCAAAGTTGAAGTAGAACATTCTCTCCAGGATCAGTGCCCACATCACAAATGTAGCGAGCATGATCACCAGGAGAACGGGTCCACCCCGATCTAGAAAGGTCTGAAGGTCAGCTAGCATATGCTTGCTTCCTTTCGATCCTGCGACGGCTTACGCCGCCGCTCCTTCACGTTCAGCACGTTCTGCAACGAGGCCAGCAGCTTGTTCGTCAAGAAGCTGAGAAGCAGAGCGGGATGCAGCCGCACATACTGCGTGGATGAGCAGAAGTGGGATAGCCGCACAAAGACCCATAACCGTGGTCATAAGAGCCTGGGAGATACCGTCAGCCATAAGCTGCGGGTCACCAGCACCGTAAATCGTGATCGCGGTAAAGGTCACGATCATACCGATAACCGTACCGAGGAGACCAAGAAGCGGAGCAACGGATGCGAGAACTTTCAGAATGTCGTTCAGGCGTTCGATTTTCGGAGATTCTTTGAGGATTTGCTCGTCGAGCTTCATCTCAAGAGTTTCAACCGGAGCATTACGGTGTGTTTCGTATACAGAGAAGATACGAGCCAGCGGGTTACCGGAACCAGCTGTCTTAGACTTCGCTGTAGAACGCATAGCGCCAGTCATCATGATGATAGAGATCAGCTTGAAGAGGCCGAGCAGAACACCAACAATACCGAGCGCGATGATGACGTAACCAACGGTACCACCAGCTTCAATACGATCATTGAAAGTTGGGAGTTTGCCGTATGTGTCGAACAGCGTGCCTTTTGTCGGGTCAACCGGAGCAGCAACAACGGTGCCTTCTGATGCGTTGATCAGAGACGACATAGCGCTGGAGAAGTTGCCAGGAGGCTGTTTTGCAAACGCTTGCAGAGAGCCGTTGTTCATTTCAACGAAGCGTGTGCCATCAACCGTAACAGCGTTGAATACGCCGACGCGGAAGACTTCTACAGTCTGAGTTTCGCCTTCGCCACCGATCTGAGCTACTGGAGCAGAGAAAGATGTTGCTTCGGACTGAGCAACCATTTCGAGAAGGATTGCTTTTGGCAGACGGTCAAGTTCTTCACGAGTTGGAAGAGACTGAGACTGAGCAACTTCTTCGAGACCTTCTACGCGACCTGTATACTGAGCAGATGCGAGGGAGTTACGAAGAACAGGCATAACCTGCTGAGCAGCTTCACGGAACTGACCGTGCAGCTGACCGAAGTCACCAGCAAGTTCAGTTACTTCGTCACGAAGGTCAGCGAGCTCGCCTTCCGTTGCCGTAACCTGGTTAGCCAGAGCCTGACCACGGGAGTTTGCAGCAGCAAGCTCAGAGCGGAGAGTCGCCATAGACGCTTCCTGCTCGTTCGCTGCACGACGGAACTCGTTCAGACGCTGTTGGTTTTGTTGAGAAAGTTCGTTCGAGTCACGACGAACCGCATCAAGCACCTCTGTGAGAGAGCTGATCTGAGCGGTAGCCGGGAGAGCGGAGACGAGCGCACCAGCGCCGAACATTGCGGCGGCAGCAAGCGCTTTTACTGAAAAGGTTTTAGTTTTCATAATTACGATACCTCTAATCACTCAGTACGCTTACTGTGCGTTCGGATCCGGCCAAGTGAATGGTGTGAGCGGCGCGGTCAGGACAGCTGGTTGAGCTGTGCCTTCAGCGATACGGATCGCGTCCTGGATTGGACGACGGAAGCTTGATGGAAGAACTTCCCAAGCGCCTTCGTAATCATTGGCGGTGCGGTCCCAACGAGCGACTTCGCCGTTAGCTGGGTTGTAGTAAACCAGAGCGACGCGACCGTACTGGAACATGTCAACAGCGATAGTCTCGCCAGCAGCGTTCGTGATTGAACCCTGATATGTGTCGATCGTGTTACCGTACTGCATTTCAGCCTGATACGCTTCAACGATGAGGCGGTAGCGTTCAGCCGGTGTAACGTCTGCTGCGCTCATTGCTGTATCCAGCTGAGCGAGGCGCTCCATACGCATTTCGGTTTTGAATGGAAGGTCAGCTTCAACGAATGTACGCAGATCTGCGATCATTGCGAGCATCATTGGCATCATCTGAGCTTTAGTCTCGTCGATGCGCTCGAGCTGTCCACGTGTAGACGCGAGTTCTTCCTGTTGAGACTCTACAACTTGTTCCTGTTGAAGAACGTAGAGTTCAGCAGCTGTCAGCTCTTGAAGCATGGAACGGTACTCGCGTTCCAGGTCGCTGCGCTCGTCGTCAAGCTGGTTGATCTGAGTCTGAACCTGCTCCGCGTTGCGCGTAGCTTGTTCACCGATCTCAAGTGCCTGCTCCAACTGCGCTGATGCAGGTAAACCAACCAGGCAAAAGCCAGCAATCAGTGCGTTGCAGGCCGGGTAAAGAACATTCTTCATGTTCGCCTCTCACTCCCATTGTGCGCGTATATCACGCGAGAAATCCGCAAATCGGCAGACAAGCGAGCGCCTGCTGCCGTTAAAACTCATAGTCCTGCACACACACGCAGGCACAGTTTTCTGGGAAATCGACAGCGCTCAGCTGATCGCACCCAAATATACGGATGTTGGCCATCCGGCTTATCTGTTGAGCCAGTAGAAAGACTGGCTTTGACTGACGCTAGTCCCCGAGCGACCCACCGACGCTATCAACCTTCACAAAAAGATCAATACACCAACTCAACAGCTTTTTTTGCAGCTGGCACCTGAAGGAAACCGATGGCAACTCCACAAAAAAGGGGTCGCAAGAGCTTCCTACAAAACCAGCCGTCGTTGGGATTGCCCGCTTCTGGAATGAATGTCCAGAGTGAATTTTCTTCACTCGTCATGAACTGTTTACGCCTTGTGGAAACTGCATTTCAATTAAGCAGCGCGACTTACACTGAGTTTTCATTTATGATTATCTTAATTCTTCAGAAGGCCGCGTTTTCCTTGGTTTCACCTTGGGGAAACCGTCAAAAAAAATTCTTATTACGTGACCTCTCCCGCGAACAATCTGATGAATTTTCCCGCAGGTATGGTGGTATTTTATTCAGTGCGTACACGTTCATAGGGGAAATCCATCCAAAAAATTCCCCTTAAGCATTTTGCTTATGCCAGATCAGGGCGCTTTCGAACTTTCTTTGGAATGTATTGTCTTAGACGTCTTTAGACCGGCGAAAAGCACGCCTCACCACTGAACAGTGAAGACTGGAATCCGCTCTGAAGTTATCAGCGCAGTCAAATTCCAACTGCATTTGTCGGTTTTCAGGACTGTGTATCCCGGCTTTGAAATTCCGTTCTTCTCGACAGACGAACAGGAAATCCCGGTATGCATCGTAAAGCCAGCAAGCACTGCCGCTCCACGAGTGCTTCGATCACGCTTTCATGAAAGGTGGCTGGGGCGCCAGGATTCGAACCTGGGAATGCCGATACCAAAAACCGGTGCCTTACCGCTTGGCGACGCCCCAACGAGCGGCGGTATTTACAAAATGCTTTTTCAGTATGCAACCTAATTTCTGAAGTTTTCTGGCATTACTTTCGGATAAAAATACCGAACTGCAGAGAAATGCCCAGGATTGCAGAATATCTTTGCAAAAAATTTGGAAACCTTTATTCCTTTTCGATAAGAACTTTCTGTGTCTTGATGAGTAAGGAGCCGGTTTTGAAAACTTTTTTCGCGTCGCTGATTGGGGGATTCGTTGCGCTATTCTCATTCTTTGTGATTTGCGCGGCCATAATCATAATGGCTTTGCCAAAATCTCCGCCCGCGCCTGATTCCGTTGTACTGGAATTAGATCTGCGCGGTGAGATGTCTGATCAGCCTGCGTCCTCCGGTCCGCCGATATTTGCAACGCCCGCATTTATCAATGTGATTCAGGACCTTTATGCCGCTGCCGACGATGACAATGTGCATGGTGTCTTCATTCGCGCGAATGATTTCAGCTTCGGACATTCCCGTGCCGAAGAGCTTCGCGACGCGATCCTTCACCTGCGCGAGGCCGGCAAATTCGTTTACGTACACTCTCAGGGCTTTATGGGCGTCAGTCCGTCTGCCTATCGCTCCATTGCCGCTGCTGATGAAATCTATCTTCAGCCGGGGTCTGAAATTGTCGTATCCGGCATCAGCACAGAGACCATGTTTATGGGCGAGCTGTTCGAGAACCTCTCTATCTCTGCCGAGATTGAGCAATTCTATGAATATAAGAATTCGCCGAATGTGTATCAGCAGACTGACTATACCGACCCTCACCGCGAAGCGATGACGGAGCTGATTTCAGACATCTGGGAAGTGACGCTGGCTGATATTGCCGAAGACCGTGGTTTCGATGATGTCGAACAGCTGCGTACACTTCTGGAAAGCGGCCCTATTCCAGCAGAGGCAGCACTTGAAGCGAACCTCGTCACCCAGCTCAACTGGCCCGAAGACGCCTCTGAAGCGGTTCTGGAGCGTGCGGGACACAATGCAGAGCTTCTGCCTATCTCATCCTACACGCCTCCTGAGCCGGGCGCTTCCGCACCTGCTATCGCTATTGTGGGCGGCGAAGGCACCATTATCACGGGTGGCGGCTCAACCTCGCCTTTCAGTGACGAAGGGACTTTCGCATCAGACGCCATCTCAGAGGCACTGCTCAGTGCCGGCCGTAACCCGAATGTCGAAGCCATCGTGTTTCGAGTAGATTCGGGTGGTGGCTCGGCCATCGCGTCTGAACAGATCTGGCGCGCCGTTGACCGCATCCAGAACGAGATGAACAAACCCGTCGTGGTCAGCATGGGCTCGCTTGCAGCCTCAGGCGGCTATTACGTCGCCGCTGGCGCTGATGCGATCTTCGCGTCAGAGACAACCATTACAGGGTCTATCGGCGTGTTTGGCGGTAAGTTTGCGATCGCAGACGGTCTTCGTCGCCTGGGCATCAACCCAAGCACGCTTGCTGTCGGTGGCGAACTCGCAGGCGCGTATTCGACAGAAAGCTTCACAGAGACACAACGCAGCCTCATGCACGATGCTCTGGAGCGCACATATGACCGTTTCATGCAGATCGTATCTAACGGCCGCAACATTGATGAGGCGCGCGTACGTGAAATTGCTCGTGGCCGCGTCTGGAGCGGTACAGATGCGCTGGAGTTGAACCTTGTTACAGATATTGGCGGGTTGATGGATGCAATTGAACGCGCCGCGCAGCTGGCTGATATCGCCGAAGATGAAGACTTCCGCACGATCTACTATCCGCAGCCAATGACGCTCGATGAATTCATCGGGGAAATGTTCGGCGCTTCTGCTGACACCGCCGAAGCAGCAGCTCATCTGAACACCCTTATGTCTGATGAGCGCGTGCAAATCCTCATGGAACACGCCGCAGCGCTGGATGCGCAGGGCATTCAGGCACGGTCAGAATTCCGCGTCCATTAAAGGTCTAAACCTTCAGGCAAACAAAAACCCCCGCTCCATAGAGCGGGGGTTTTCTTTTATAGTCGTTCGCTGTGAAGCGGATCGAGCCTTAAAGACCGCCCGGTCCACAATCCTCACGCAGATAGCGCGCCATGGTCTGATACATGGACATGCGGTGATCATAACCGAGCGTATTGTCGAAGTGATCCGCGCCTTCCAGAACGAGGAATTCATATGGCTTGTTGTAACGATCTAGCTCAGTGATGAACTGCTCAGACTGGTTGATGCGGACACGCTGGTCGAGGTCACCGTGAATGATCAGCATTGGCACAGACACGTCTTCAGCCATGTTTACAGTCACGAGGCCGTCATAGCCCTGCTCCAGCTGTGGACGCAGAACGCGGTTACCCGTGAAAGCAGCACGCAGCTCGATCGGGTCACTCACACCAGCGCCCGGAATAACGCACTGATAGACCTGCGGAGAACGCACGGACGCAGCAAAGGCAGAATAGCCACCAAAGCTCCAACCGAACATTGCTGCACGATCCGGGTCACCAAGCCCCTGCTCTGCCAGATATGTGATGCCATCATCCATGTCGTCAGACATAGCAAGGCCCCACTCACCGAACGATGACAGCCAATGGTCTGTGCCAAGGCCGGTTGTACCGCGGAAGAGCGGATCAATAACCAGATAGCCCTGGCTCGCCAGGAACTGACTCCACTCATCAAATGGAGATGGGCGGTAAGACACCCATGGACCACCGTGTGGCATAACAACGATTGGGAACGGACCTTCGCCATCCGGTATCGTCAGATAAGCCGGGATCTGGCGTCCATCACGTGCAGAATAGGTCACAAAAGTCTGCTCGTGCAGATCTTCTGCTTCCAGATTCGCGCGCGCATGGCCCAGAACTTCAAGGCCTCCATCGCGGATCAGATAGTTCGTACCCGGGTCATCCCAGTTCGTCGTGTAGACGGTCATGACGGATTCATCACGGCTACGGCTGGTGATATAGACATCAGAATCGGGGAAAGCCGCTTTGATGGAGTTGTGAAGCGCTGCTTCCTGACCATCAATAAACGCAATCTCCTGGCGGCCTTCGTCATTATAATAGACGAAACCAATAATCTGACCTGCTTCATCAGGGTTGGAGCTATACCAGGCGCTCTCAATGTCCTGACCTTCTACAGACAGCATCTTCTCAACAAAGGATTTGCTGTTCAGGTCGAACAACCAGACAGACGCGGTATCCTCGCCATTGGTTGCGGCCACGAAGATCATGTTCGGATCAAGCGGGTCGAAACCAAGAACTGAGAAACGGTTGGTATAGTCATCAACCGATGCGCGATACATTTCTTCCCAGGATGAATCCTCACCCGGGCGTCGAGTATAATAGATAAAAGTACGCGATGCCGCGTCATACTCGTTGGCGATACGGATATTGCCATCCAGATCAAAGATATAACCGCTGAAACGTGCCGGAGCGTTCATCACCAGACGGGTTGCACCCGTATTGACGTTCATGCGGTAGAAATCGCGGTTCTGAATGTCCGCAATGCTTCGGCCCTGACGACGGATACGAGCGACATCGTCCTGATTGAAGCGGCTGGTGCGCACAAGCACAAAATCCGGCTCATCAACGAGATCGTTTACAATTGAGAGGTCGTCATAAATCTCAGTCCAGCGGCCTTCACCGTCAGCACGAACAATAGCGCGTTTGTATTCATACACGCCCTGATTCTGATCGCGGACCTGATCGCGGACCTGCTGTTCGAAATTGACCATAAGCATGTCATCACTGAGCCAGCTAAAGCCGGTAATGCTCATACGGTCGGCGCCGAGACGCACCGGTTCTGCGGTCAGATCGTCTACGTCACGTACTTCGATAATATAGTCACCCAGGCGGGTCTGCGCTGCACGATAGGCGATACGCTGTCCATCTGGGGAAAGTTGAACACCTCGCATGACCGGGCGGATCGCAAAATCTTCAATGATCGCGTCATCCGTCTGAGCAATGGCAACGCCACCGGTCAGACCGGTCAGTGCCAGAGATGCGGAAAGCAGAAGCTTCCGGAACATGAGTTTCCTCCTGCACATTAAAAAATGTCGATTGAATATAAAAACGGCTCTGCAATTTCTCGCAGAGCCGTCTCTGAATAGTCAAGAAGATGACTGCAGAAACAAGCCTGCAGCCATCATCTCATGATTAGAAGCTCTTCGTGAGGCGAGCGAAGAGAGTACGACCGTACACGTCATAACCGCCGCCGAGAACAACGTTCGCAGAAGTGAAGTAACCTTCGCCTTCGTCTACGAGCGGTGGAGTTTCGTCGAAGATGTTACGAACACCAACCAGAACGCTCCATGTGTCTTGCTCGTAAGCAACAGAGAGGTCGTGGAGGACGTATTCGTCAGTTTCTTCTACGTCACGGTAGCCTGCGAGGAACACAGCTTCACCGGTACGTACGTCGACGATGTCGTCAGCGCGCAGAGCGTCGATGTCATCATCAGCCGTTTTACCGACATAATAGGTGTTCCAGTTCAGCGTGAAGTCACGGTAACCGAGCTGTGTCTGAAGGTCGCCACGCCATTTTGGCAGGTATGGACGGCCGTCATAAGACTCTGTCACGTCGAACAGGTCTTCGCGGTACATCATGACGTACGTAGCAGACAGGTTCACAGACAGGTTCAGTTCGTTTCCACCTACAACGAAGTCCTGAAGGTAGCGAACGTCGAAGTCCACACCATCAGTTTCGATCAGACCAACGTTCACGAAGGAAGAGTCGATCGTAGAGATGAAGTTACGAGATGGATCAGCAGAGCTAGAACGGTCGATCAGCTGACAGAACGGGCTGTTGAGGTTTGTAGACTGAACCAGACACTGATTCAGGATGTAGCCAACAGATGGCTCTTCAACAGAGTTCTCGATCTCGATGTTATAGTAAGAAACAGCGAGAGACAGATCGAAGTCGTCAACCCATGGCTGCTCGAATACGAAACCAGCCGTCAGGCCTTCAGAGGTTTCTGCGCTCAGAGCAGTCGTACCACCAGTTACAACCTGAGGGGTCGTTGCACCACCAACACCGAGAGTGTTCGGGTCAGCGCCCTGCGCCTGACAGTTCGCGAGGACAATAGCCTGTGTTTCAGCATCATAGTTGCTGTAAACAGAGTTCACACAAGGATCGATGAACGCGCTTGCGAAAGACGTCTGAGATGCAAGGAACTGCTCACGGAGGTTAGGCGCACGGTAGGTTGTACCGAAAGACGCACGGCCCGTGAGCCAGTCTGTCGGACGGTAGATACCTTGTACACGGTAAGTCCAGAGCGCACCGAAGTTCTCTTCTTCAGTCCAGCGACCAGAAACGTTAAAGGTCAGTTCTTCAGCGAGCGGCTGACCACGGAGAACCGGGATTTCCGTCTCGAAGAACATTTCCAGAAGTGACGTGTCACCAATGGTGTTGCCTTCAGAGTTGCCGTCTGTACCAGAAGCAGAAGTCGTCAGATAGCTGTTCAGCGTTTCGATAGAGTCCTTACGGTACTCAAAACCGATAGCGAACGGTACTGTGCCTGCTGGCAGGTAAGCTACGTCACCAGTGATAGAACCCTGGAGCATTGTCTGCTCGATGGTCGTTGTCGTGGTGGAGTAACCGGACAGATAGTCCAGAGCTTCTTGTGGAAGCGTGCCGTACAGGAATACGTCTGGGTCTGTTGGGTCGATCGGCACACAGTCCTCAGTCGTAATATATCCGAAGAGGTCGCCGCCAGATTCAGAGTAACCACAAATGATGTTGCCGGTACCATCGTCACGAGCCGTTGCGATAGAGGCGTAGAGACGCTCTTCGTTAAACGTACGCTGACGGTTGATACCTGTGTTGTGATCAAAAGAACCCCAGAGATCATATGTCAGGTTACCGACATTGATACCGAAGTTTTCGCTGCCGAACTGTACAGAACCAGTTGGAACAACCCCCTCCAGGTCACCAGCCATGCCGAAGACGCCACGCGCCGTAGACACGTCAACTTCGTATGGACCGATCTGGTCGATCAGGTATGGAAGCCAGAGAAGCTGGTCATATCCATATGCAGCCAGAATTGGCTGATAGGTGGAAGTCGTGTCACATGCAGGAGTCTGAGAAAGAACAGGGTCTGCCTGAATGTACGGGTTCGTACAAGGAATCGATGGGAATGCCTGCGCACCACCGATGAAGATAGACTGGCTACGGTTTGCATAGAGGCCTTCATAATAGAAGGTTGCGTTACCGAGAACGTCCGTCTGATATTCACCATTGGTGAAGAAGGAATAACGGTCAATGCCCTGAGCCAGAGCGAAATCATCGCTTACAGCGTTAGCATTGTAACGTGGGTCCATGAGCCAGTCAGAACCCAGGTCAGAACCCGGCGCACCCGCCTGTTCGTTGCTTGGAATCAGGTTGAAGCCAGAACCGTTGTCAAAGTCGAAACCGTAAACACCAAAATCAATGCCGAGACCATCGTTTGTCACATCGCCCAGAACCAGGTTGGTCGGGTCGAGGAACATGTTACCGAAGGTACCGTTGTAACAAGGAGAACGGATGTCGCCGGTTGATGGGTTGACTTCGTAGTCACGGATACATGGCGTGAAGTCACGCTCGCCGCGGCGAACTTCGTCACGTGTATAGTATTCGAAACCGAAAGCAGCATAACCGTTGTCAGCGCTGATACCGGTAGAAACAGAGAGACGACGCTCTTCACCACCGCCAGCTTCCGGCGTAGATGTGAACAGGTCAAACTCAATGCCTTCGAATTCACGGCGGGTGATGAAGTTGATAACACCAGCAACAGCGTCAGCACCGTAAACAGAAGACGCACCGTCTGTCAGAACGTCAACACGCTCGATCATGCCGAGTGGGATGAGGTTCAGGTCAGGACGGGTTGGCGCACCGGCAACACCAGAAGGTGCCAGGCGACGGCCGTTCGCCATGATGAGCGTACGCTCTGGGTCGAGACCACGCAGAGATACGTTAGACGCACCCTGACCACCGTCCGTAGAGAAACCGGTGAATGTGTTGTCGGTCTGAACACCGCCAGAAACTGAAGTACGCTGTACGATGGTAGCCGTATCGACCAGACCAGCCGCTACAGATTCTTCAACGTCCAGAACTTTCAGTGGAGAAGCAGAAGAGAATTCGTCACGAACGAGGCGAGAGCCCGTTACGACAACGCGTTCCTGGCGAGCTTCATCACCAGATTCTTCTTCGGTAATGATAATCAGGTCGTCTTCTGGCTCTGCTTCCTGAGCAATAGCCGGAGCAATCGTCATTGCCCCCAAAAAGCCTGCAAACACCGAAGTGGTGAGCAGACGAGACTTCAATAATTTCCCGTTCACGTTTGAACCTCCAAAAACTAACGCTTCTGATCAGGTAAAATTTGCCCGAACTGAAGGGGTGCCGGATCCCCAGAATCCGGCCTGATTGGAAGCTAATTGGCGTGCCGTACCACCGTCAATCAAATGTAACAGGAATGTAAGAATTTGCCCAAAACTGTGGCAGAAAGGCCTCAATTTTATGACACACCGCCTATCACGGGCGATGTTTCTGCCACGCCCACAATCACAAGCAGAATAAAGCAGAGAACTAAAAGCAGATTCAGTATAAATAAAATGAACAAAGTCCTAAGAGCAGACAGTATTCGACCTGAACTGTAGACTGTTCTTAACATTCTATAAATATAAATTGGCGGCGCAAGGAATAGAAGCCACGCAATCCAGGTCTGATTCACCCAGAAGAATAAGAGCCCGACACTGAGCAAAATATAGAGCCAGCTCTGAAAATGGAGGGTGAAAATGACATGGTCATAGATGTAGATGCGCTTCGAGAACGGATAAACCACGGCCAGAAGCAGGATCATGGCGGGGGTTAAACCGAGGGCAATTCTTGGCGCCCAGCTTTGTATGGACGCAAAAAACATTCCCTGATTTTCATACGCATCCGCCATGCGGTTCATGACACCCACAAAGAAGGCTTTCGAGGCCTCATCCATGCTGTCGCCATCATTGATTTGCCGTGTGAGACCTTCTCTGTTGATGCGACCGTCAGGCCTGAAAGCATTGACGTGGTTTGAGCTTTCGCCCCCCTCACCTTCGACTACAGGCTCCGCATCATCCGGGCTCTCCGCGAGTTGAGCCTGCCCTTCTTCGGCGGCCTCCAGAATCTGCGTGATCTGCTCATCCGTCAGATTCTCACCCGCCGCCTGTTCCAGCGCAGCGGCATCCAGAGTGGTGTAAAAATTTCCATTGGTCGCGTAATGCGCGTTGAACCAGCCATGCGCGTCGCCAAACGCGAACAACAGAAGAAAATAGATAAAACTGGAAAGAAGATACAGACGGAATGGCGGAACGAAACGCTGGCGCTTTCCATCCAGATACGCCTTCGTGATTTTTCCCGGAGAGAAGATCAGCGACGGCATAGTCCGCATAACGCGGCCATCCACGGACAGGAAATCACCGAGAACCTCGGTGATCAATCCCCAGAACGGGCGATGATAGCTTTGAGCCAGCTGACCGCAGGACTGACAATACTGCCCCTGAACCACCGTGCCGCAATTGCGACACGGCTCTCCAGTGAGTTCCCCGCTAGCTGAGCCTTGCGTCAGCCCCCCAGCCGAGGCTAACGCCCCGGTTTCCAGCTCATCAGACATCCGCCCGTCCCCAATTCAGCCCCCGACAATTAAAGTGTCAGGATTCCCGGCACATATAACGCGAACGGTGAACGTCGTCCGCATTGTCTTCAAACCCGGTGATCGTCGGATCTACGAGGTTCTTAGACACCTGATACCACATCGGAATGATTGGCATATCGTCGAGCATCATCTGCTCGGCCTGCTCCAGCAGGTCAGCACGAACATCAAGATCCTGCTCACGGTCTGCCTGATCCATCAATGCATCAAACTCCGGATTGTCATAACGACCATAGTTCATCGCGCCGGTATTACTCTGCAGCAGGAAGAGGAAGTTCTTCGGATCATTGAAATCCGCAACCCAGGCACCGTCACCGATCTGGAAGTCGCCCTGACGAAGCAGTGAATACTGAACCTGCGTCTCTTTCTGCAGGATTTGCGGGTTCACCCAGTCCGCAATCTCCATCCAGCTCGCCTGAACGGCCGGAGCAACGCGTGGGTTATCGTCGGTTGAACGATAAGTGTATTCAAATTCGAGCGGGTTATCGGGGCCATAGCCTGCTTCCTCGAGCAGGCTGCGCGCTTCAACCATACGCTCTTCGAGAGACATGTCCGCCCAATAGACTTCTGCGCCGCCATCATAGTTCGCCGTTCCCGGAGGCACCATAGAATAAGCCGGGATATAACCTGCCGTCAGAATCTCATTGACCATGAAGTCACGGTCGAGCGCCATAGCGAGCGCGTTTCGAACATTCGGATCGCTGAACAGTTCAAGATCTGTGTTGAAAGAATAATACGTTGTTATCAGCGCAGGCGCTGTTCGTACCCAACCCGGGAAGCGTTCGCGCAATTCTTCAGTGCGCTGACCATCAAAAGAGTTGTTGATGTCGAGGCGACCGGTCTGAATGTAACGCTCAATCGCGTCGAGGTCGTCATACGGATAATAAATGACCTCGGTGAAGCAGAGGTCTTCAGCGCCTTCCCATTCCGGGTTCACCACGGAGCGCAGGAAGTCGCCTGTACGGAACTGTGCCAGACGATAAGGGCCGTTTACGACGATGTTTTCCGGGTCTGTCCAGTCATCGCCAAATTCTTCAATCGCATGGCGCGGTACAGGGAAGCTGACATAATGTTTCAGAATGCCCGGCAGATATGGCGCAGGGTATTCAAGCTCGATAACCAGCGTGTGATCATCCAGCGCGTGAATGCCGAGCTCTTCAGCTGGCACTTCGCCGCCATAAAAGTCTTCTGCATTCTTCACCAGATACAACATGCTGGCATATTGAGACGCCGTGGCTGGCGTCAGAATGCGGCGGAAAGCATATTCGAAGTCATAGGCTGTAACCGGCACACCGTCTGACCAGTTCGCATCGCGAAGCTCAAACGTCCATGTCAGGCCATCTTCACTAATCTCATAGCTTTCGGCCATGCCGAGCACAGGGGTCGCATCTGCACCATCGGTGAACAGGCCGGTGAACATATCACCAACGATAATATTCTCCCATTGAGCGGACACTTTGTGAGGATCGACGGAATCCGGGTTAGCGCTAATACCGCGACGCAATGTGTCGGGGGATGTTTCGCTAGCGCCACCGCAGCCTGCAACTGTCAGCGTGATGGCCAGGAGTGAGGCTTTAAGCAAGCTTCGACTATTCCGCATATTTATTCCGATCTCTCTGAAATTACCACGAGGTAAGATTTATCAGTGTTGAGATTGAAACGCAGCGAGGTACAGTTCAAGTCTATTCGCTGCATTGAATAAAGATTACGGGAATTATTGATGAAAAAATTCTACTTAGCGGGTCTGACAGGGCTGTCCGTGCTAGGAATTTCAGCGTTCGCAGAAGAACCTAACCCTCTGGCAGCCATTTATGCCTGCGCGGAAATTCCCGATGATACGGCTCGACTGGCCTGTTTTGACCAATCGGTGAATCAGACGCGCACAGCTCAGCAGTCCGGTGAATTCCGTACGCTGACACGACAGGACAGCCAGCGCGTTCAGGAAGACGCCTTTGGCTTCTCTCTGCCAAGCCTACCGGTTCTGAACTTCCCGTCCATCGGGTCAAACAATGATCTGGCCGACGCGGTAGATGAGCCTGCTCCGGTGCAACAAGCTGAAGCACCTGAACCGCCGGAAGAGCCGCCAGTCGCCACCGCCGAGATTACTCCTCCGGACGCGCCAATTCAGACCGCACCAGAAGCGCCTGTTGAGCCTCCGGTCGAAGCGCCTGTTCAAACCGCGGAAATCACTCCACCGCCTGCACCTCCTGAACCACAGGAAGAACCAGAAGCTCCAGCTGCAGAGGCAGACGAGGATCCGGGACGCGCAATGGATGTCATTCGCGATGAAGATGGCGATGTGGAATCAGTCACGCTGGCCATTCGACGCATCAATCGCAGCCCGTATGGCAAAATCACGGTCTACTTCCGTAATGGTCAGGTCTGGCGTCAGGTGGACAGTGATGAAGTGCGTATCAGCCGCATCAACCCACCGCGTACAGCAACCATCCGACGCGCTGCGTTTGGCAGCTATCTGATGCGCCTGAACAATGAAGGCCGCGCAATCCGCGTTCGCCGCGAAGAATAGCGCCGCCCCGCAATCGCAAAAGAAAAAGCCGTCTCAGTCGAGACGGCTTTTTTGTTTTGAAAGGCAGGTCTGTGAACGCTAGCGTTCTTTCGGGTCCACCGCGTCACGAATGCCGTCACCGATGAAGTTCAGACACAACAGCGTAGTTGCCATAACCACCGCCGGGAAGAGCAATAGCCAAGGGCTTGAGGACATTTGCTGCTTACCATTGGAAATCAGAACACCGAGTGATGTAAGCGGTTCATTAATGCCAAGACCGATAAAGCTGAGGAAGCTTTCAAGCAGAATAACCTGAGGGATAATCAGCGTCATATAGACGACAACCGGGCCAATAATATTCGGCACGATATGGCGCGTAATGATCGCCGACTGTGACACACCCGCTGCGCGCGCGGCTTCAATGAACTCGCGGTTCTTCAGTGACAGCGTCTGTCCGCGCACAATCCGGGACATGGTAAGCCACTCAACTGCACCAATCGCAATGAAGATGAGATAGATATTCCGGCCAAATACAGTTGTGAGCAGGATCACAAAGAAAATGAACGGGATGGCGTACAGCGCATCAACGATCCGCATCATGACCTGATCGACGCGACCACCGAAAAAGCCTGCAATCGTGCCCCAGGAGACACCAATTACCAGGCTGACAAAGGTTGCGAGCACACCAACAGCCAGAGACACCTGATACCCGACAAGAAGGCGGATAAACACGTCACGGCCCAGCGTGTCTGTTCCCATTATGTGAAGATGTTCAAAGGTTGGCCCCCAACCCACGCGATCACGATACAGAGTGTCGTAATCATGCGGCCAGATGAACGGCACAACCAGCGCAATGAAGGTGAACAGGCCGAAGACTATCATAGCTGCAACGGCAGCTTTGTTTCGGAAAAGGCGGCCACGGGCATCATCCCATAGGGAACGCCCCGCCACAGCGGCAGCTTCCAGAGCCTCTTCGTTCTGAGCGTTTTTCAATCCAAGCATTAGTATTTCACCCTCGGATCGAGAATTGCGTAGAGCACGTCAGCTACAAGGTTCATGACCAGAATGAGCGACGCGAACAGAATGACCACGCCCATAACCAGCGTGTAGTCACGGTTCAGCGCACCGTCGATGAAGAAGCTGCCAATGCCCGGCAGGCTGAAAACACGCTCAATCACGAGCGAGCCGGTTACAACGCCGACAGAAGCCGGGCCGATATAGCTGATCAATGGCAGGATCGCGACGGGTAGAGCATGCTTCAGAATGATGTCACGCTCTGAAACGCCTTTGGCACGTGCGGTTCGAATATGGTTGGAGCGCATGGCTTCAATCATACTGCCGCGCATAATACGCGAGATACCGGCGACATAATAAAGCGACAGCGTAATCACCGGCAGTGTGATCGTGTAAGGCGTCATATGGCCCATATCGAGCCCGCCTGGCGCGAAAATGGGTATCCACACCCCGAAGATTAGCGCCGCAACAGGGCCGACCACATAGGACGGGATAGAAATACCCAGCGTCGCAACGCTCATCAGACCGTAGTCTAGAATGGAGTTCTGCCTGAGCCCGGCAATAATGCCCAGCGCGCCACCGACAAAGAAGGCAAAGAACATCGCCAGACCGCCAATCGTCGCGCTGACGGGAAAGCCTTCTGCGATGAGTTCGGAAACGGTCTTATCTTTATTCCGCAGAGACGGGCCGAAATCGCCACGCGCGACATCTGCGATATAGGTAAAGTATTGTTCGTGAAGCGGACGATCATGACCGTAAACCGCCAGAATTTGCGCCTCGACTTCAGGTTCGAGCCGGCGATCATTGCTGAACGGGCTACCTGGCGCAGCGCGCATCATGAAAAATGCGACCGTGATCACGACGAAGAGCGTCGGAATCGCGATCAGGATGCGTTTAAGAATAAACGGCAAAGATATCCGAGATAAAAATCGGGGCACGATCTAACGCAAACTCCAAAAATATACTGTGATGAAAACTCATCTGAGGATGAGCCCGCCCGAAAGAGCCTTTCTGGCATGTCTTTACGTGAATCGACAAGGCTGGCATCAGGTTTTCAGCAGTTTTTACCCGAATGGAGAACACATCGTGCCGGATTTCCGCAAAATCACCGATACTTTTTACGTGGCACCACAGATTTCAGTAGAGGATATTGCATCCGCAACGAACGATGGTTTTTCCGTGCTCATAATGAATCGGCCAGATGGAGAGACGCCGGATCAGCCCATGCTAGAAGACCTTGTTTCCTCGGCTGAAACGAACGGCATGTCTTTCTTTCATATCCCGATTATTGCACCACCCAATCTGCCGGAAATCGACGCGACACTCTCTGCCATTCAGGACAATGACGGCAAGAAAGTCCTCGCCTTCTGTCGCTCTGGCACGCGGTCAGCCACGCTTTGGGCCTATGCAATGGCGCGCAGCAAATCCATGCCGATTGACGAGATTATCTCAAAAGCGCGCAATGCTGGCTATGATCTGGCGCCACACGCCCCGCGCCTTGAGGCTGTCGCAGCAATGTAATGATTCTCTCCCTAGGCGGCCGGGATGTGAATGTGTACGGTCGTCGAAGAGGATTCAGATGAATCAACAGGGGAAGATGCCATCGCCTGAACAAGCGCCAGACCAATAAGGGCTGCGGCTAACGGTCGGATCACGCGAATGCATAGAAGTGTGATTTTACCTGTCACGAGATTGTCCCATTTTTGGTCTTTGTTCTTCGGCTAAAGCAGAACACGCAAAGGATGCGCCAGTAGACCCGTCTCGCTTTTTGAGACATAGGGGGCGCTCCACAAGTGGGAATACGGGTATGAGTAAAAACTGGCTTTCAGACTTCGAGTTTCAGGACGGCGCCTTTCTGGTCAAAAAGACCGGTCACAGCGTTCCGTTCAATCTGAGCCTGGTCACCGATGTTCTCGCATGGATGAGCTTTTTCACCCTCGCTCAGGGCTGGCGCCTATGGCAGCGCGTTCGCGGACACCGTGCGCCGCGTATCGCCTTTCTGCCTGACGAACCGCGCCCATGGTATTTCATTTGGCCCGTCATGCACGCGGCCGGTGCCATCATCGAAAAAGACATCTCCAAAGCCGATGTGATTTTTCATTTCGATGATTCCACGCATTGCCTCACGGAAAAACCTGAGATTTCTCACACCGCAAAGTTCATTAATTTTGGCTGCAAAGACGTGTCCAAGACACTCGTTGCTGACGCCTTTTCGAAGGCCGCCGGATATGATCTCGGCGTGGATCCGGAAACCTATGACGGCATGATCGTGGAAAAGTCTGAAATCAATGCCGCACATGATGGCCGCATTATTCAGGGACCGATCCCGCGCGTTGAAGGTAAATCCTATCAGCGCCTCATCGACAACAAGGTCGAAGGCGACATGGTTCAGGATCTGCGCACAACCATTGTGAATGGCGAGCCAACAATCGTCTTCCGCAAGCGTCGCCCGCTCAGCCGCCGCTTCCTCAATGAGAACTGCGATGTGCGCCTCTGCATGATTGGCGACATTTTTTCCGCAGAAGAACTCACCATCATCCGCAATTTCGCAGCAGAAATCGGCCTCGATTGGGGCGGCGTAGATGTTCTGCGCGATACCAAATCCGGCAAAATCTTCATCGTAGACGCCAATAAAACGGATATGGGCCCGCCCGTTGCTATGCCGCTTGGCCAGAAACTGCGCGCGACCCGCTTGATGGCTCGCAAATTTGCGGCAAGTTACGCACCTAAAGTAAGAGGCTGATACCAGCCCAAAGCCGGGGAGCATGATACATGGCCAATCCAATACCCTTCGTTCGAGAAATGGACTTTGAGTATGGAGCGGTCACTCAGATGTCGCCTCTGGTTCGCCGCGTTATTGCGAACAATCCCGGCCCATTCACCTATACCGGCACGGGCGTTTACATCATCGGCAAAGGCGAAGTCGCCGTTATTGATCCCGGCCCAATGGATGACACCCATTTCGACGCGCTGAAGGCCGCTCTGGACGGCGAAACTGTCACCCATGTTCTGGTGACCCACACCCATCTGGACCACTCCCCCCTCGCCCACCCGCTGGCACAATGGGCAGGCTGCAAAGTCTATGCGAAGCGCCCGCCGCAACCGGCGGAGGTTGAAATCCAGCTGGAAGAAGGCGGCGATAAAAGCTTCAAGCCCGATGTGGTTCTGGAAGATGGCGACCTGATCGAAGGCCCGGGCTGGACGCTCGAAACCATCGCCACGCCCGGGCATATGTCAAACCATCTCTGCTTTGGCCTGCGCGAGGAAAATGCGCTGTTTTCCGGCGACCATATTATGGGCTGGTCGACGACGGTCATCTCACCGCCGGACGGAAATATGGGCGATTATTTCGCGAGCCTTGAGAAGGTGCGCGATATGAAATTCGACACGCTCATCCCGACGCATGGCCCGCCAGTGACAGAGAACCCGTCTGACTTCATTCAGGCCTATCTGGACCATCGCAAAGCGCGCGAAGCAGCAATCCTCGCCCGCATGGAAGCAGGCGATAAAAGCATCCCGGAAATGGTGAAGGTGATTTACGCAGCTGTTGATCAACGCCTGCACCCGGCGGCCTGTCACTCAGTGCTCGGCCATATGCTGCATTTGCTCGAACAGAAAAAAGTCAGTGTGGTTGGTTCCGCCGATATCAGCGGAACCTGGTCACTGATCTGAGGGCAATCAGCCCGCTGGCATATCCATAACGTCGAGCTTGGTAGACAGGCTTTCCAGGATTGCCCGGATACGGGCCGCGTTCGCACCAAGGTCAGACCGTCCAACTCGTGAAACAGAGCGCACATCCACGCGGCTGCCTTCGCCCTGTGGACGGATACGAATGACAACGTCATCTTTGAAGCCGTACCAGAATGACGTCTCGATAGCCTCCAGCATACCGCCGGCTTCATCTTCAGTCACAATCTCAAGCCCCAGCTCATCCAGCGTGGTGTAGGCCGCGGCATAGGTCACCTCGGGCGGTGCGCGCAGGATAAGCGTCCGAACATTCGGATAGGCTTCCAGCTGAGCTTCCGGATAAGCCGTATCCGTGCCCGGAACCGTTGGGTTATCCAGCACAGGATTTGCACCTTCGCGGCGCGCCATCATCTCATCGGAGAAATAAACCGGGTCTGACCAATCTGTCTGAATGTCGTGTATGGCCGGAATGCTTTGCGCATAGGTCCGGAAACCCGCAATACGACCAAGAATGAGACCCGCAATCAGCAGCGCGACCAATGAGAGGATCACAATCTTCACACGCGGCGATTTGATGAGGCCAAGAACCAGCGAAAGTGCGGCTAAGCCGAGTACGCCAAAAATTAGCTTCGGGCCAATCTGGAAGGTCATGGTGAGCAAACCAAAACCATAGTCCCAGAATCCAAACTTGGACCCCAGACCAGCCGCCATAAACCAGACCGGCAGCAATAGCGCCAGAACCAGTACGAGCCAGGCAAACATCATACGGATGCCACCAGTTTTAGATACGACGGCCATCTCACCACTCCCCTTGAGAAATCTGAACAGAATCATAGTGAATCAAACACACATGTCACGCAGGAAGTAGACCAAGCCGGGCGTATCGCAATTGACGTTGTAATTTCAGCGCGCAATACCGCTTACAAGGCCGGAAGGGAGACGCAATTGACTGAGCGCATGCAAACTCATGCTATCCGTCTGATTGTGTTCATGATGACGCTCATTCTGACAGGCGTCGCGCTCTATCATCCCGGCGTTCTGGTCTTTGATGAAACCCATTATGTGCCCGCCGCCAGTGGCCTTTTGCATTTCAACGATAATCGCAATCCAGAGCACCCGCTATTTGCCAAGGAAATGATCGCCGTGGGCATGTGGCTGTTCGGCGAAACTCCATTTGGTTGGCGTGCGCTCGGCGCGCTGGTTTCGGCTTGCGGAATTCTCGCCTGTTTTGAAATTGCGCGCACCGTTTTCAAGAGCACGCGCTATGCGCTCTTCACCTGCGCAATGATCCTTTTGAACATCATTTTCGTGGTTCAGGCCCGCCTTGCAATGCTGGATACCTATACCTATCCGCTTCTGGCGATTTCGGCGGCTTTCCTGATATTCTCAACGGGTAAGACGCGCACACTGCCAATGGCGATTGTGGGCCTCATCCTGGCAGGCATTTTTCTGGGGCTCGCCGCAGGCTCTAAATGGATCGCAGGCATTTATGCGGCTATCGCACTGATTTTACTAATTATTGCACGCACAAATACGACAATCCTCTCACGACGACCGATCTATGACGCACTGATTGGCCGGGGGTTCGACAGCTGGCCGAAACTCAGCATGCTCAGCGCAGGTCTGATTGTCGGCATAGTGAGCCTGAGCGTCTATTTCCTCACCTTCCTGCCCTATTTCTTCTGGCCGGATGAGGCCTTCACTTCCATCGGTGACCTGATCGACTTCCAGTTCCGCATGTATGAACTACAGACCATGCCACTGGCGGAAAACTCCTATGAGAGCGAATGGTGGGAATGGCCCCTATTGCTGGAACCGATCTGGTATCACTTTGAAACGCTCGAAAATGGCAATCACGAAGCGATCTTTTATGTCGGAAATCCGGCCATTTTCTGGGGCGGTATTCTGGCCCTTATAGGTGCCGTGTATCAGGCCGTTCGTCGCCCGAATATTCGGCAGATCGGCATTGTTAGCTTCTTTCTGGCGAGCTGGCTCATCTTTGCCATTCTGCCCAAACAGGTGGGCTTCCTGTTTTATCATCATGGCTCTGCCATGCTGCTGGCCTTCGTCATCGCATCGGCCATTCAGGGCCTGCCTGACGGCCGGTTCAAGACGGGTCTTTTCTGGGGCAGTATAGCGGTCGCGCTGTCGCTCTTTGTGTTCTTCCTGCCGGTGATCTACGCGATGGAGATGCCGCCAACACAATGGCTGATCTATATCTGGATGCCGGGCTGGACTTAAAGCCTCAGAGCTGGCCCCAGGTGAAGCGCGACGACATCACATAATTCCAGACCACACCGACCAGAATACCGGCCAGCGCCGAGATCGTCCAAAGCACACCTGCCTCACTGAAGAGGTAGGAGGCCACCCCAACATTCGCGATTGCACCTAAGCCGCAGACGAGCGAGAAGCTCACCCAGCCTTTCAGCAACGCCCAGCCGCGCAGCCTGACATCATGGAATGTGAGAAGGTTGTTGAGGAAGAAATTGAACGTCATGGCGACGAACACCGCGCTCGCCTGCCCGATAAGAAAATTCGTTCCCAAACCCTGAAACACAAGCGCAAGCACGGCAAAGTGCACGATCACCCCTAGTGAACCGACCGCGCCGAACAGCGCAAACCGCGCCGGAATAATATGGCCTAAAACCCGGTCATACAGCATCATCAGAAACTGAATGGCTGTCGGCGTATCAAGCTTGCTCTCGCCGCTCTCACGGCCGCGAAAGACAAAGGGTTCCTCGTGCACGCGGAGGTTTCCACTCGCAGCGAAGACAATATCAAGCAGGATTTTGAACCCTCGACCTGAAAGCTTTGGAATGAGCCCGCGAAACTGGTCAGCTCTAATGGCAAAGAAGCCACTCATAGGGTCAGTTAGCTCGGTTTTAGTGAGCATGCGCGTCAGGCGCGTCGCGAATTGAGACTGCGCTTCGCGCTCATCGCTCCAGCCTTCCGTCCCGCCGCCACTGACATAACGTGTCCCGATTGCGATATCCGCATCGCCAGTCAGAACAGGCGCAATGAGTTTGGGGAGTATGGTTTCGTCATGCTGAAGGTCAGCATCCATCACCGCGATTACCCGACCAGAAGCCGCCAGTGCGCCTTCAATACAAGCCGAAGCCAGCCCTCTTCGCCCGACCCGTTGAACGCACCGAACCGTGCGGTCGTCAGCCGCAATGGCACGCGCAATATCAGACGTACCATCCGGGCTGTTATCGTCGACAACGATGATCTCATAGCTCACATCTGCAAGCACGGATTTCGCGCGCGCGATCGCTTCGGCGATATTACTCGCCTCATTGCGTGTCGGAAGGATGAGAGAAACGTCTATCACCAGCGCAGCCCAGTTGTGGTCGGGTCAAATAAGCTCGGTGAAGGCATGCCCTGAACCCCCGCCCAAGCCAAGGCCTAACTGGCGGGGGAACAGAAATTGTCGCGGATTTAAGCTGTTGGCAGCTTGTAGTCCTTGAACTGGTCGCGCAGAGCCAGCTTGTTGATTTTGCCCGTCGCACCCAGCGGAATGCTGTCTACGAAAGCAACATCATCCGGGGTCCACCATTTGGCAATTTTGCCTTCGAGCTGAGCCAGAATTTCTTCTTTCGTTGCGCTCTCGCCTTCAACGAGCTGAATGACCAGAAGCGGACGCTCATCCCATTTCGGGTGATAAATACCGATGGCAGCCGCGTTCGCGACTTTCGGGTGACCGACAGCAATGTTTTCAATGTCGATGGAGGATATCCACTCACCGCCTGATTTGATCACATCCTTGGCCCGGTCAGTGATCTGCATGAAGCCGTATTCGTCGATATTGGCGACATCGCCCGTATCGAAGAAGCCATTTTCGTCCAGAACCGTGCCGCCATTGCCGCCTTCACCTTTGAAATAGGTGTCGACCACTGCGCAGCCGCGAACCATCAAATGGCCCGACGTTTTGCCATCGCGCGGAATGTCATTGCCATCATCATCTGTGATTTTCAGCTCGACACCGAATGGCATACGGCCCTGTTTCAGCTTGTACTCAACATGCTTGTCCCAGCCCATGGACTGAATTTCAGGCGTGAGCTGGCCAATTGTGCCGAGTGGAGACGTTTCCGTCATGCCCCAGGCATGAGCCACATCCACGTCATACTTCTCTTTGAAGGCACGCAGAATACGCTCAGGAACAGCAGACCCGCCAATCACAACGCGATCAAGCTCAGGAAGCTCAAGATCATTGGCCTCCATATGCTGAAGCAGCATCATCCAGACCGTAGGAACCGCCGCAGACATGGTGACTTTGTATTTCGTCAACAGCTCATAAATGGATGCGCCATCCATCTGAGCGCCCGGCATAATCATGTCGGCACCAACGACCGGACAGGTAAAGGCAAGCCCCCACGCATTCGCGTGGAACATTGGAACAACTGGCAGAACCTTATCAAATACAGACACACCAAGTGCGTCAGCCATGCCGGTGATGAAGGTGTGGAGCACGTTGGACCGGTGCGTATACAGAACGCCCTTCGGGTTACCTGTCGTACCGGAGGTGTAGCACAGGCCACATGGTGTATTCTCGTCGAAATCACCCCAGACGACATCAAGGCTCTGACCCGCAATATAGGTCTCATAAGCCACCGCATTGGTCAGCGTTGTGTTTGGCATGTGCGCGTCATCGCAATAGATGACGATCTTTTCGATGGTTTTCAGAAGGCCCTGAATTTTCTCGATGATTGGAACGAAGGTCAGGTCGACAAACAGGATTTTGTCTTCGGCATCATTCGCAATCCATGCGATCTGTTCCGGGTGAAGGCGTGGGTTGATCGTGTGAAGCACCGCACCAATGCCCATAGCGCCATACCATGTTTCCAGATGGCGGCCCGTATTCCATGCCAGCGTCGCAACGCGATCTGTCATCTGAATGCCATCAGCAATCAGAGCATTCGACACTTGTTTCGCGCGGTCATGGATTTCGGCATAGGTGGTCTCGACAATCGGACCTTCCACAGAACGGGAAATCACCTTGCGGTGACCATGATTCAGTTTGGCATGTTCGATGACCTTGTTCACGGTCAACGGCCAATCCTGCATTTTCCCGATTATACTCATTCTCAGCTCCCTCTGATCCAGTTGTATTTTTTATACCTGACGCTAGCGTCAGTTTTTCCCGAATATGGAAACTCTTTTACAATAAAAAGCGCAACCCTTACGCCGTCGAATATTCCCGCTGTCACAAATATTCGCTAGTTAGTACGCTGATCAGAGAGATGATGGAGTATAAGTCATGGTGAAACCGGTAATGTTGAAGGCTTTTACAGCGCTTGCGCTTGTTCTCGCGGGCTGTTCGTCTGAAGTCGACACGCCGGCTGCCACCGCAGAAACGGCTGCGCCTGTAGCGACAGAATCACCAGCGCTGGAGCGCGCGAGCCTGCCAGAAATCTTTGACTGCCTGCGCGCCAATAATGGCACGGCTATCGCTGCGCACCGCGGCGGCCCTTACGAGTTCTTCCCGGAAAATGCGATCGAAACGCTTCAGCACGGCTATGACAGTGGCGTGCGTATTTTCGAAATCGACATTGCAGAAAGCCAGGATGGCGTTCTGTTTCTGATGCACGACCGCACGCTCACCCGCACCACCACGATGGAAGGTGCAATTGCCGAAACCGACTGGGCTGACATTCAGACGGCCAGCCTTGTCGACAATTGGGGCAATGAGACTGATCTTACAATTCCAACGCTGGAAGACGCACTGAACTGGGCTGTCACGACTGGCGCTATTCTTGAGCTGGACAAGAAACCTACGACCAGTTTCCGCAACATCATCGAGGCTGTCCGCGCCGCGGGGGCCGAAAACAATGTCATCATGATTTCTTATAATGATCAGCAAGCAGGCGAGATTGCATCCATCGCACCTGAGCTGATGATGACGGCGATGGCCTTCAATTCTGAAGATATCGACGCACTTCTGGCACTCGGCGTTCAGGAACCACAGCTTATCGCATGGACCGGCACGCGTGATCCGGACTTTGAGGCCTGGCAGGCTGTACTCTCAGAAGGGGTAGAGACTGCGTTCGGAACACTGGGCCGTCCGGGTGAACGTCTGGACGATGTTTATCTTGCTGATGGCGATGGATCTGAATTCCAGACACTGGTGAATGAAGGCCTGACCATGATCGCCACAGATGTTCCTCTGGAGGTCGCTGAAGCGATTAGTGGAGATGACATCGCCTCAGAACGCTGCGGGCTTTAAGGCTTGCCAAATGCGCTAAAACTTCTGATCAGAGTGGAAACACTGAAAATCAGGGGAGAAACGCATTGGAACCGTATCGCGAACTTAGCCGCTCTGTCGCAGGCAAAACAGCCATCATCACTGGCGCAGCATCTGGCATGGGCCGGGCAACATCACATCTGTTTGCCCGCGAAGGCGCAAATGTGGTGGTTACAGACCTCAACCAGGAAAAGGTCGATATCGTCGTTGACGAGATCAAAGCCGCTGGCATTGAGAATGTTTTCGGCCTTGCGGTGGACGTTGGCGATCATGCGGCGATCAAAACCGTGGTCGCGGCGACGGTAGAACGTTTTGGCGGTCTTGATATCGTTCTGAACAATGCAGGCTTTGCTCACCTCGTATCGTTTGACGCCGACGAATATGATGAAGTCTGGAACCGCTCGATCAATGTCATGCTGACAGCGCACCAACGCATGGTTCGCGAAGCACTGCCTTACCTTGTAAAGTCTGGTGAGGGCCGCGTTGTGAACATCGCCTCTACCGAAGGCCTTGGTGCAACGGCTCTTAACTCACCTTATGTGGCGGCCAAGCACGGCGTGATCGGCCTGACCAAAGCCATGGCTGTTGAGCTGAGCGCCAAAGGCATCACCGTGAATGCGGTCTGCCCGGGCCCGATCCACACCGGCATTACCGAAGGCATTCAGGATGATCACAAGACCATCTTTGCCAAACGCCGCGTGCCTTTGCGCCGTTATGGCTATCCGGAAGAAGTCGCGCACATCACGCTGAATTGCTGTCTGCCAGCATCCTCGTTTATGAACGGTGTCGCGATCCGCGTGGATGGCGGACAATTGGCGCGCAACGCTTAGTCTTCCGAAATTTACGCTGTAAAATCGCCACAATCTGAGCTAGTATCGAACGCCTAGGGAGCTGGGCTTTGGGTAACTTCACGCGCAATATGATCTGTTGTCTGGCTTTGGGCAGCCTTGTGCCGTCCACCGCCGGAGCGGAATTACTATTGCGGGACTTCTCCTCCCAGCCACGACGCCTCGTCGTCTGCGCGTTCGATACAGACATGAACACCAGAGATTTCGTAGACGATTATCTGGAAAGCATAGACTGGCACGCGTTTTCACAGCGCGACATCACAGTGACGGAAATCTCCGAGCACCGCTCCGTTACTCATATTTCGACCGGCCTTGGCCCAATCAGTTCAGATGTCGCTTTCACACTTGCCGAACGAAAAAGCCAGGCGCGCAATTATGGCTGTTCCCTCACACAGAACGAATTCATTTTGTTTGAGAAGAGTGGTGTGGAACAGACGCACTGGGTAGAGACCATTCCCGGTAACGATCTGCTTGAGCTGATCGACCAGTCAAAGCACCAGTAAATCAAACCATCCGATCCGCACTGGATTGCCAAAACCTTCCCTCAGGCGTAGGGGAGCAGAATGATGAAAACGTCTCACTCCATTCTCTGGCTAACTGCTCTGCTCCTTAAATGTGAGCAGTCGAGAGTAGACGTCTAGTCACTCGCCGGCTGCGGATTGCTTCCGTAAGCTGGTTTTCAGAAGCGCTCCGCACCTCTAACACCCCTCTACGGAGCCTCACTTCCATGACAGATCGAGCTTTCAGAACCACCGGCCTCATTTATGCAATGGTCGGCACAATTCTCTTCGGCGCGAAGGGTATTGTGATGAAGCTCGCACTGGATGTGGGCAGCACAGTCGAACAGATGATGACGCTGCGCATGGGGTTCTCGCTACCGATTTTCCTCATTATCGGCCTGCTATCGCTTAGAAAGCGCCCGGCAAAACCGGAAATGAAGTCCATGCTGCTGGCCGCAGGACTGGGCATTCTCAGCTATCATTTATGTACATGGCTCGACTTTCAGGGCTTGCGCTTCACCTCAGCGCAGCTGGAACGCCTGATCCTGTTCTCTTACCCGACCATTGTGGCCCTTCTCGCCTGGATCTTTCTGGGTGAGAAGCTCACCGTGCGCCATGCGGTGTCGCTCGGCCTGTCCTATGCGGGAATTTTCCTCCTGTTCGGACGTGAGCTGTCACAACAAGGCCAGGATGTGTTGTTCGGCTCTATGCTGGTCTTCATCGCCGCCATTCTGTTTGCAATTTACGTGACGGGTTCAAAACCTGTCATCGCGAAACTGGGCTCGCCGCTCTTCACCAGCATCGCCATGAGCGCGGCTGGCGTGAGCATTCTCATTCACTCCAGCATAACCGTTGGTATGGGCGATATGCCGGAATTCTCACCGCTCATCCTGACCTATGGGGTTATTCTGGCGATCTTCTGCACAGCTTTGCCTAGCTTCATGCTGTCCGAGGCGATCTCAAGACTTGGCCCCGGCCCGACCAGCGCCATTGGTAATGTTGGCCCGGTCGCGACCTCTGTTCTGGCCGTGATCGTTCTGAACGAGAACTTCGGCTGGCCGCATGCAGGCGCGCTCATTCTCTCATCCATCGGCATTGGCCTGCTTTCGACGTCCAAGCCAAAGACCGCAGGTACGCCGCTCATCGAAACTGGACAATCGCCCAAGAATGCCGGATGAGGCGGGGATGAACCAGAGAACGCCATCCATCATCCTTGTTGGCCCGCAAATGGGCGAGAATATCGGTGCCGCTGCGCGCGTCATGGGCAATTTCGGCCTGAGCGATCTGCGTATTGTGGCCCCGCGCGATGGATGGCCGAACCCGGCAGCCGACACCATGTCGGCAGGCGCTTTTGAAGCGGGCGTCGTCACGCCGACAGTTTTCGACACTCTGGAAGAGGCCGTAGGGGATCTGAACTATCTGATCGCCACAACGGCCCGCCAGCGCGGCATGGAAAAGCCTGTGTTCTCCACCGACCTTGCTGTCAAAGAAATCACCGGCTCAGATGTGCCAACGGGCATTCTGTTCGGCGCAGAGAAATCCGGTCTGCCAAACGATGCGGTTGTGATGTGCGATGCCATTCTCACCTATCCGGTGAACAATAAGTTCGCTTCGCTCAATCTGGCGCAAGCCGTTGGGGTGTTCGCGCACGCCTGGGGCGCTCAATCCGCACCGGACGAAGTGAGCGGTCTTGATGAACCGGCAAAACGCAAAGCGCTAATCGGCATGATGCAGCATTTCGAAGATGAACTGGAACGCGCAGGCTTCTTTTTCCCGCCCGAAAAGAAGGACGTCATGGTGCATAATCTGCGCAATGCCTTCACACGCGCCAAATGGACAGATCAGGAAGTTCGCACCTTCCGCGGGGCAGTCAAAGCGCTTACTATCGGGCGTGGAAAAGCCCGCATTCACAGGGATTAGAGCCCCCTGTGCGATGTGAGGTGTTTAAGTCACACGAATCCATAATGACAATCATTCTCATGAAATCTCGCTTGCATTAACATCGTATAATTGCGAACGCCTCTCAAAATCATTCGCAATTTGAAAGATGCATTATGAAAACCGCACTCATTTCAACAACAGTCATGACCGCTCTATCCCTTGCTGGCGCGGCCGCCTTTGCACAGGACTCCGACACGCAGGAAGATCTGCGCCTTGAAAACATCGTCGTTGAGTCCGGGTCGCAGGTCAGCCTGACAGAACCTTATGCCGGTGGTCAGGTCGCGCGCGGCGGACGTAACGGTCTGTTCGGCAATCTCGACTTCCTCGATTCCCCATTCTCCAGCACGGCCTACACAGAAGAACTGGTCCGCAACCAGCAAGCTGACAGTATTGGCGATGCGCTGCAGAATGACCCGGTCGTTCGCGTTGCAAAAGGCTTTGGCAACTTTCAGGAAGTCTATGTCATCCGTGGCTTCCCGGTTTACTCAGACGACATGACCTATAACGGCGTGTACGGCATTCTCCCGCGCCAGTTTGTAGCCGCAGAGATCGTCGAACGTGTGGAAGTTTTCCGTGGTGCGAACGCATTCCTGAATGGTGCTGCACCGGGCGGTTCCGGTGTCGGCGGTGCCTTTAACCTCGTTCCAAAGCGCGCACCAGAAGAGGATCTGAACCGTGTCACGCTGGGCTATGAATCAGCCGGTCAGGTTTTTGGAGCGGTTGATATTGCCCGTCGCACAGGCGCCGACAACGAATTCGGCTGGCGTTTCAATGCCGTACGCCGCAATGGTGAAACCGCTGTTGAAGATCAGGATCGCGACCTCACTGTTCTCTCACTCGGCACAGACTATCAGGGCGACCGTTTCCGCGCGTCTTTCGACATTGGCTATCAGGACAACCACCTTGATGCGCCGCGCCCGCAGGTCACGCCAATTGGCGGTGTGCCTGAAACGCCGGATTCTGACACAAACTATGCTCAGCCATGGACCTTCTCTGACGAGCAGCAATTCTTCGGCGTCGTTCGCGGCGAATATGATCTGACCGACGCCATCACCGTTTGGGCAGCAGCAGGCGCGCGCAATGGCGAAGAAGCAAACGTTCTGGCAAACCCAAGCGCGACAACGGATGGCACGACCAGCGCTTATCGCTTTGACAACACCCGCGAAGACGATGTGCTGTCTGCGGATATCGGCCTGCGCGGCGACTTCCAGACAGGCTCTGTCGGTCACCGTATTGTCGTGTCCGGTTCGGCGGTATCGCTTGAATCCCGCAACGCCTATGCCTTCTCCAGCTTTGCAGGCTTTGCTGGTGATCTGTACGACCCATTCGCTGTAACCGCGCCAAGTGCTGACTTCTTTGTCGGCGGCGAGCTGAATGATCCGCTGAAAACCGAAGAGGTGAACAACTCATCGCTCGCCATCGCGGATATGATCTCTTTCCTCGATGGCCAGTTGATCGCAACTGTAGGCCTGCGTCAGCAATGGATCGAAACCACCAGCTTTGACTATAATTCCGGTGCAGAACTGTCCTCTTATGATGACAGCGCGCTGACCCCATCTGTTGGTCTGGTCTATCAGCCAACCCAGAACATCTCCGTCTACGGCAACTATTCTGAAAGCCTGCAGCCGGGCGAAACCGCACCAGCAACAAGCGGCGGTGTTGCCATCCTCAACGCTGGTGAAGTTCTCGAGCCTTTCCGCAGCGAGCAATTTGAAGTCGGAGTGAAATATGACGGCGGCGATTTTGGTGGCACCGTGTCGGCCTTCAATCTGTCAAAGCCAAGCACGATTGTTGAGAACCAGCTCTATACCGCCTCTGGCGAGCAGGACGTATTGGGTCTGGAAGCGAGCGTATTCGGTGAACCCGCAGAAGGTGTCCGCCTGATTGGCGGCCTCACATGGCTGGATGCAGAACTGGCCGAAACGCAGGACAATCTCAACGAGGGCAATACGCCAATCGGCATTCCTGAATGGCAGGCCAATGCCAATATTGAGTGGGATGTTCCAATGATTGCGAACCTCACCCTTGATGGCCGTATCGTCTATACGGGCGAGCAATACACAGATGCAGCGAACACCGCTGAAATTGACAGCTGGGTCCGTCTGGACCTTGGTGCGCGCTACACACTGCCTCTGGAAACCAATGAGGTGACGCTTCGGGCTCGCGTCGAAAATCTGGCCGATGAATCCTATTGGGCATCGACCGGTGGCTTCCCGGGCGCCAACTATCTGGTTCAGGGCAATCCGCGTACATTCATTGTGTCCGCGTCTGTCGAATTCTAAAATCTGTTTCGGGGCGGCAGCAATGTCGCCCCTCACTGTTTCAGGGCTGTACTCTTGTCATCAAATACGATCCGCATCTGGTCTTTCATCCATAAATGGTCGAGCCTCGTCTGCACGCTCTTCCTGCTCATGCTTTGCGTGACGGGCCTGCCGCTCATCTTCCATGATGAGATTGAGCACGCGCTGGATAGCGGAGAGACATGGCAGCCTGCCAATCCGGATGGGCCGATGCTTACTCTGGACGAAGTCTTAGACGCGGCGCTCGCTAATCGGCCCGGTGAAGTACCACTCTTCATGAGTTTTGATGAAGACCGCCCGGTTGTAAATGTCACCACCGGCCCCACACCCGACGCCCCCGGCAATCAGATGTATTTCGAACGGTTCGACCGGACGAGTGGCGAGATCGTTCCTGCACCGACCGGAGATGGCGGTGTCATGGACTTCATTCTCCAGCTTCACACTGACATGTTCCTTGGCCTGCCCGGCATGTTGTTTCTGGGCGCGATGGGCGTTCTCTTCGTCGCTGCGCTCGTGTCCGGCGTCGTACTCTACGCGCCATTCATGCGTAAGCTTCGTTTTGGAACGCTTCGTTTCAATCGCTCCAGCCGGGTCAAATGGCTCGACTATCACAACCTTCTTGGCATAGTAGCTCTGCTCTGGATGAGCGTTGTGGGCGTCACAGGCGTCATGAATACGCTGGCTGACCCCTTGCTGGAAATCTGGCAGGCCGACAGTCTTGCCGACCTCACGACCGAGTTCGGAGATGCACCCGTGGCACAAAACCTTTCATCAGTGCAGGCCGCCGTGGAGCGCGCCAGTGCTGAAGCGCCCGGCGCATGGGTTCAGTTTGTGGCGTTTCCGGGTGGTGGCTGGTCCACCGACTATCATCTTTCAGTCTTCATCCGTGGCGACACCCCAGCCACAAGCCATATGGTAACGCCCGTTCTCATCGAGGCAGAAACAGGCAATTTCGCAGCTATGCGTGAGATGCCATGGTATATGAAGGCGCTCGCCTTTTCCGGCCCGCTTCACTTTGGCGATTATGGCGGCCTGCCCCTGAAGATCATCTGGTTCGTGCTGGATCTCTTCACCATCATCATTCTGGTGACAGGTATTTATCTCTGGCTTGCAAAAGCCAAACGTAACGCGCCCACATCATCTGGGCTCGCTATGGAGCCTGCAGAATGAAAGCGCTTCTCCAAAGCACCTTTGCGCTGCCTGCGTTGATCGCGATCCTTGCCTCGGTCGGTCTGATTGCGGCCCTGTTTGGAGACGGACTGTTTGATCTTGTCTCCTGGCTCACGCTTGGCGTTGGGATCATCGCTGTCATTCTGGCGCGCTGTGCAACAGGTCCACGCGATAAGGATTGAAGCAGAGCCTGAAACGCCGTACGACAGGCCCTATGTCAGAAGAAAAGCCAAAACCCACTCAGACTCAGATGATCCTGTGGGCCATCCCGGCCGTAGCGGGTATTCTGTTCACTATCGTAGCTCTGGTGCTGCATAAAGGCGTTGAATGGGGGCTTGGCGGCACACTTTTCGGTTTCCTCTACTTCTTGCTGCGCTATGGCGCATATGGTGTAGAAACACCGGATCAGTAGCTGGCTATTGACTCAGAACACCGTTTCGGGTTTTTAGCGCGCTTCGGCCCGTTTTCGGGCTGTTTTACTACGGGTTGGTTGGTCTCCGCCGTTGAAATCGTTCGCTGCAATAAGGCGGTGAACCGGAGCCGGTCGAATATGAGGTGACACATGTCTCGTCGACATAGTGCAAAGTACAAAATTGACCGTCGCGTAGGCGAAAACATCTGGGGCCGTCCTAAATCCCCAGTCAACAAACGCCCTAACCGTCCAGGCCAGCATGGCGGCGCTCGTCGCGGCAAGCTTTCTGACTTCGGTACACAGCTGATGGCTAAGCAAAAGCTCAAAGGCTATTACGGCGACATCACCGAGAAACAATTCCGCAAAACTTATGACGAAGCTGCTCGTCGTAAAGGTAACACCGCGGAGAACCTGATCGGTCTTCTCGAATGCCGTCTCGACGCATTCATCTACCGCTCTAAATTCGTTCCAACAATCTTCGCTGCTCGTCAGTTCGTGAACCACGCTCACGTGAAGGTAAACGGCGTTCGCACGAACATTCCGTCTTACCGTCTGAAAGCTGGCGACGTTGTTGAGCTGCGTGACCGCGCTAAAAACATGGCGCTCGTTCTCGAAGCTCTGGGTTCTACAGAACGTGACGTTCCAGAATATATCGACCTTGATCCGAAAGCGATGAGCGCAACTTTCGTTCGCGTTCCAGAACTTTCTGACGTTCCATACCCAGTGAAAATGGAACCTAACCTGGTTGTCGAATTCTACTCCTCTTAAGAGGATCGAAAATCGAATTTATCAAAGCCGTCCGATCTTTCGGGCGGCTTTTTTAATTTCGCGCAAAAACTTTTTAGTCTCAGACCTGTAACCTCCTCTGTTCAGGGGATTGTTAAAGGCCTGAAACTTCGCTCTTCTGTGGAAAATCAAACAGATTCCCGGGAAAGCATATGTCGTTTTCGAAATATCTGAGCCTTGCTGCTCTGGCCGCGCTGATCGTCTCTTTCGCGCCAGCCCTGGCTCCTCCAGCCAATGCACAATCCAGCAATAATGTCCGCGCCTGCCAATCCGGCAATGCGGAAGGCTGTTTCTATGCCGGTGCCGAAATCGCACCGAACAACAAACAATCGGCCATGCCGTACTTCATGCGCGCCTGTGATCTGGGCGTGCCGGATGGATGTTTTTATGTCGGACGCTGGCAGCTCTATGGCGAAGGCAATATCCGTCAGGATCGAAGCGCGGCTCTGGATAATTTCGAACGCGCATGTTCCGTCGGTCATTATGAAGGCTGCGAGTTTGGCTATGACGTGGCCATCCTCCCGCAATTCGGGTTTCGGGACATTGGTCGCGCCCTCGATATGATGGAAGAAGGCTGCGAGGCGGGAAATATTCCAGCCTGTAAAGATGGCGCAGCCATCGCCTATGATGGCCGTGCTGGCGAACATCCGGGACATGTCGACTTTTCACGTGCAGGCCCAATGGCAGAACTTGTCTGTGCCGACGAATATGACCGGCTCTACTGCCAGATGGCTGAAGCCATTTACGGAAATCCGGAATCCCCGAGCTTCGATGCTGAACGCGGCATTTATTACAACCAGCTGAACTGCAATAACGGCGTGGCGGCATCCTGCGGCAATGTCGGTTATATCTATATGATGCTGGAAGAGTACGAACTCGCATCGCAGGCCTACTTGCGCGCCTGTCGCGGCGGTCAGGCCAATCATTGCGAGTATGGCCAATACCTTTCCAACTGGGTACGCACGCAGGCTGCAGAACTCGCCGCCTACAATGCGCAACAACAGCAACGAAACAGCACGATCAATAGCCTGATCAGCGCTGGCCGCTATGCTGATGCGGTAAACCGCGCCGTGCATGAATACCGTTCAACCGATCTCGCCTCCCGCGCAGTGCTTGCCGCAAACAATGCTGGCGCCATGTCCACGCTGAACACGCAGGATCTTTATGTGCTGGCCTACTGGTTCCCGTCTGGTCAGGTGTCGTCCTTCGTGAACTCACAGCTCTCTGCACGCGGTACGGGTCTGGAAGGCACATTCGGAGGCGATACGAATGCGCCGGGCGCTGCAGCGGCTCGCTATGAGCAACAATATGGCTCACGCGCACCGAGTTATTCGACCAATTCTGGTCCGACCCCGAGCTCATCGCCCGTGATGTCTTCCGCACAGGCCGCTCAACAGACCCGCGACCGCTATCGCGCGGCATGGTGTCAGGGCAGCAACCAGAACCGGAATGTCTGCTAGCGTATCATCTCACCGGATCGCAAAGCCAATTGCGGTCCGGTGAAAATCGCGTCTTACTAGGCGTATGACTTTTGAAATCCCGTCTATCAAAGATATTAAAGACCGCGTGATTGCCGAACCGGGCAAAACCTTCAAACTGAAAGACCGCGCGACGCGCGATGAAAAACTGTTTGAAGACAAGCACGCCGCCCGCGCGAGCTCTGAAGAAGATGCGCGTGAGATCGACCGCCTTCAGGACATTCTCTATGCAGAAGGCAAGCAGGCCCTTCTTGTGGTTCTTCAGGGGATAGATACCGCTGGCAAAAGCGGGACGATGCGTTCAGTCTTTGCCTATACCAGCCCGCTAGGGCTTCAGGTGGCCGCTTTCAAAAAGCCAACAGATCTTGAACTCTCTCATGACTATCTCTGGCGGGTGCATCAGGTCGTTCCCCGCAAAGGCTATATCGGTATTTTCGACCGGTCTCATTATGAAGATGTGCTGGTGGTGAAGGTGCGCGGTTTTGCGCCAAAGGACGACATTGAGAAGCGCTATGAGCAGATCAATCAGTTCGAAAAACACCTTACGGAAAACGGCACGAAAATCCTCAAATTCATGCTGCATATTTCGCCGGAAACACAGGCTGAGCGATTGAAGTCCAGACTGGACGAACCGCATAAGCGCTGGAAGTTCAATCCGGGTGACCTGGAGGACCGCAAGCTCTGGCCGGACTTCATGGATGCCTATGACGATATGGTTGAGCGATGCTCCACCGACCATGCGCCCTGGTATGTGATTCCATCCGACTCAAAGTCGCGTCGGAACGCCATGATTGCGCGTATTGTTCGCGGTGCACTGGAGGACATGGACCCGCAATATCCAGACCCGGGCTGGAACGCCGCAGATTACGACATCTGACGCCCTGAACTCAGGCAAACTCTCCTCGAAAATCACATAACGAAGTTTTATGTAGTGAACTCTATTTAAGTGTTTGTAATAGAGCCCGCGTTCGCTAAAGTCGGCGAAAACATAAAATGAGGAAACGAGGAATTGCGCGACTTTGTAAGGGGGATTGTATCCTCTTGTCTCGTAGGGAGTCTGTGGACATTTTCTGGCCTGGCGAGCGCCGATATCCCAGATCCCGCGAACTACGTACCGACAGCCGAACCCATCAGAATCTCATCGGATGAGGCGCCGCGTATCGATGGTGACCTGTCAGACCCGGTCTGGCAGCGCGCAACGCAACTGACAGATTTCTACACGGTTGAACCGGCGCTGGGCGAAGCGACGGAAGACACGATTGTCTACCTCGCCTATGATGACGAGGCGCTCTATGTCGCCATTCGCGCATATGACCGAAACCCTGAGCGCATTCTCACCCGCATTATGGAACGCGACGGCGATGTCTGGCGCGATGATATGGTGCGGTTCTATATCGACCCATTCAATACAGGACTGAGCGGTTTCGGCTTTGACGTAAACGCAAATGGTGCCCGGCTCGACCGCATCATCCAACGCGGCCGCGCGCCGATTGATGAGTGGAACACAATCTGGGATTCAGCTGGTCAGGTCGACGAGGAAGGCTGGACGGCCGAGTTCACCATCCCGTTCCGCTCTATCAGTTTCGACCCGGAAAGCACTGAAGGCTGGGGTCTTCTGATCACGCGGGAAGTGTCTCACGCCAATCAGGAATTGCGCTGGGCCTCTATTGATCCGGGTGTGAGCAGTTTTGACTTCCGCAGCCCTGGCCGCCTGACGGGTATTCGCGACATTGATCAGGGCCTGGGGCTTGATGTCGAACTTCAAGGCAAGCTGGTTGCCAGCCGTGACTGGGAGCAGCCTCGCGATGATGACATTGTGATAGAGCCGAGCGCGAACATTTATTACAAGCTCACGCCGTCTCTCACCGGCCTCCTCACACTTAATGCCGACTTCTCTGATACGCCGCTCGATAGCCGCGAAATCAATACCGGACGCTTTTCAATCTTCCTTCCAGAGACGCGCGATTTCTTCCTGCAGGATGCCTCACTGTTTGAATTCGCAGGCTCCACCTTTTCTGCCTATCAGAATGGACGCCCCTTCTTCTCTCGCCGTATCGGTATTGTAGATGGCCAACAGGTCGACCTGAAAGCAGGTCTTAAGCTCAGTGGCGAGTTGAGCGGCGTCGAATTTGGTGTCCTTAGCGCGCAAATGGGCAGCACGGATTCACTAGACTCCCAGAACTTGTCAGTCGCCCGTGCCAGCGTGGACGTGCTGGATAATTCCCGCCTCGGCTTCATCGCGACCAATGGCGACCCGCGCGGCCTGACCGACAACACGCTGGTGGGTACAGACTTCATCTATCTCGATCGCAGCTTCCTTGGCGGCGGCCTGATGCAGGCGACCGCATTCTATATGCGAACCACGTCAGACGACGTTGAAGATGATTCCTTCGGCATTTCCTTCGCCTATCCCAATGACCGTTGGGACTGGGATATTCTGCTTCAGGAGATCGGCGAGGATTATCGCCCCGCCCTCGGCTTTGTGAACCGACCGGGTACCCGCGAAATGCGCGCGAACTGGCATCGCAGATATCGCCCATCCGGGTCCTGGATCAATTACTGGCAAATCGGAACGGCGCACCGCTATGTCGGCGATCTGGATGGCAATCTGGAAACGCGGAAAACATCCATCAAGTTTGAGGCAAACACCTCTGATACCGATCTCTATAAGTTCGAACTCTTTGAAAATTTTGAAGCCGTCAGCGTGCCCTTCAGCCTGCCGAACAGCATCGTTGTTCCTGCGGGTGACTATCACAATGACGGCATAAGCGGGTCGCTTCGGTCTTCCTTCACACGGTCTTACGGGACGGAATCCTCTTTCACCGTTCAGGATTATTATGGCGGCAATCGCGTGAATGTTGAGCTGGAAGGCTCGCTTCGCCCATCACCATACTGGAACCTCAAGGTCAGCTATGAGCATGATCAGATTTCGGTTCCGAATGGTGACGTGACTGTTCGCGTATTCGGCCTGGAAGGTGTCATCAACTTCTCGCCGGATATCTCCGTGGCCACAGAAGCCCAATATGACAATATTTCTGAAGGCCTTTCCGTCTTCAGTCGTCTGCGCTGGGAAGTTCGTCCGGAAACAGAGCTGTTCGTTTCCATGGGCCATGGGGCCATCGTTCAGTATGAAGATTTCCCAAGAGACTTTGAGTCCGTTCAAACGCAGCTGGTTGTCCGTTTCGGCAACCGCTTCCAGTTCTGACAATAAGTCAGGCGCAAGTCCATATTGTTGCTTGACGAGGATTTATTGTTTTGCAATATGCAAATTATTGCAAAACAATAAGGCCCGTTCCTATGAAGCTTTTCACTCTCGCCGCAATTTCTGGCGTCGCTCTTCTCACCGCTGGTTGCGTTGTCATTGACGCAGATACGGATGGCGACTGGGATCACCATTTCTCAAATGACCGCCTCTATTCGGCAAACATCACAGAAGATGCGGTCATCATTCGCGTGCCAGCCTCTGGCTGCACCAGCAAAGAGTCCTTCTCTGTTGATGTAGACCGCGAAGGCAACAACACCTTCGTCGTTGAGTTCGACCGCGAGCGTGAAGACTATTGCCGCATGCTCCAGCCTGAGGGCGAAGAGCTGGTCTACACCTTCTCCGAGCTTGGTATTCCAACCGGCGCGTCCGTCGTGATTGAAAACCCGGTCGGTCGCTAACAGTTTTTCCCGTTCAAAAGAAAAGCGCTCCCCTTAAGGAGCGCTTTTTTATGGAAACAGGCGTGTCGTGGTCCATGGTGCGCCCTCTTCCTCTCTGCGGAAGACCAGACGGTCATGCAGACGGAATGGGCGGTCACGCCAGAACTCGATCTCGACCGGCTTGAGCCTGAAGCCTGACCAATGCGGCGGACGTGGCACTTTGCCGAGCCCGAACTTGGTCGCATATTGCGCCACACGCTTTTCGAGCGCGAAGCGGCCTTCCATCGGACGGGATTGCTCGCTCGCCCAGGCACCAATCCGGCTATCTCGCGCACGCGATTGAAAATAGGTATCGGCCTCTTCATCCGTCACGCTTTCCACCACGCCACGCACACGCACAGACCGACGCAGAGATTTCCAGTGGAAACATAGCGCGGCCTTATGCTGGCCGAGCAATTCCCTGCCCTTTGCGCTTTCCAGATTGGTGTACCAGACGAACCCGTCAGCATCCGCGCTCTTCAGAAGCACCATGCGCACATTGGGAAGACCGTCAGCATCGACCGTCGCCAGCGACATGGCGTTTGCATCATTCACTTCTGACTTCAGCGCCGTTTCCAGCCATTCAGCAAACAGGTCGAACGGATCCTGTTTAGCATAGAAAATCGTGTCATCCGTGTCTGCTTTATCGGCCTCGGCATAATCCGGGGAGTGTGGGATGAGATCGTCAATTTTCTTGTCGGACATGGAACAGCCTTTCTGCCAGACCTATTCATTTGCTTGACTGTATGTGCGCGCCGTCGGACACAAGAGCAAGACAGGAGGGATAGGATATGCCTCGTTTTGTGGACCTATCACACACGATTGAAGACGGAATGGTCACCTATAAAGGCCTTCCCGCGCCTATCATTTGTGACTGGATGAGCTTTGAGAAATCTCACGAGAAATATTCTGAAGGCACAGAGTTTTCCATGCAGTGGATTTCCATGCACGGAAATACAGGCACCTATCTGGACGTACCACGCCACTGCTATCGTGACGGACACGATATGTGCGGCCTGTCGCTCACACGCGTTTCCAACGTGCCTGCCGTCTGCCTGAACGTCACGGCGAACCCGAAACGGGAAATCGGCGTGTCCTGGTTTGAGGGCGTGGATATCAAAGACCATGCGGTTCTGATCCACACCGAATGGTCCCGCCATTTCGGCACCGATGCCTATTTTGAAGATCATATCTATCTCAGCGCAGCAGCTGCAGCCTATCTGCGAGATGAAGGCGCGGCTCTCGTCGGAATAGACAGCTTCAACATCGACAATACCGATGGCGGCGAGCGCCCGGTACACTCCATTTTGCTCGGCGCAGAAATTCCGGTGGTCGAACATCTGACGAATCTCAGTGCGCTTCCACGTGATGGATTTCTATTCTCGGCCGTTCCTCCACGAATAAAGGATGTCGGGACCTTTCCAGTGCGCGCTCATGCCATTATGGACTAACCCTTGCGCATTCGCTCGGTCATTCCAGATTTAAACCATGTCACACAATACCTTCGGTCATCTGTTTCGCGTCACCACCTGGGGAGAAAGCCACGGCCCGGCCATTGGCTGCGTCGTTGATGGTTGCCCTGCAGGCTTGCGTCTGGACGAAGCTGACATTCAGGCCTTTCTTGATCTGCGCCGTCCGGGCACGTCACGCTTTGTGACCCAGCGCCGCGAGCCTGATCAGGCGAAAATCCTGTCTGGCGTGTTTGGCGACGATCTCACCGAGGGTCAGCATGGCGGTCAGGTGACCACCGGAACGCCGATCTGTCTGATGATCGAAAACGTTGACCAACGTTCGAAAGACTATGGCGATATTCGTGATCGCTATCGCCCCGGCCATGCCGACTATACCTATGATGAAAAATACGGTGTGCGCGACTATCGCGGCGGCGGGCGCTCATCAGCGCGCGAAACAGCATCCCGCGTAGCCGCTGGCGCAGTCGCTCGCGCAGTGCTCGGCGAAGACATCAAAATTCGCGCCGCTCTCGTTCAGATCGGCGAGCATAAAATCGACTATTCCAAATGGAATTGGGACGAGACCCAAAACAACCCATTTTGGTGTCCTGATGCCGATATGGCAAAAGTCTGGGAAACCTATCTCGATGAGATTCGCAAATCGGGCTCGTCTGTTGGTGCCGTCATCGAGGTCGTTGCCGAAGGTGTGCCAGCAGGATGGGGCGCACCAATCTATGGCAAGCTCGATTCTGACCTCGCAATGGCCATGATGTCCATCAATGCCGTCAAAGGCGTTGAGATTGGCGCAGGTATGGATGCAGCCTCCCTCACTGGCGAAACGAATGCAGACCAGATGCGCGCTGGCAATGAAGGCCCGCGTTTCCTGTCCAACAATAATGGCGGCATTCTGGGCGGCATTTCTTCTGGTCAGCCCATCATCGCCCGTTTCTCGGTGAAACCGACCTCTTCCATTCTGACGACGCGCCAGTCTGTAACGCGCGACGGCAAGGATGTGGATGTGATGACCAAGGGCCGTCACGACCCATGTGTGGGCATTCGCGCCGCACCTGTTGCTGAAGCCATGATGGCCTGTGTACTGGCTGACCATAAACTCCGTCATCGGGGACAAATGGGCTGATGGACACACGTGTCTTCACAGCTGACTATGACAAATCCGACATAGCCGTCCGCGTCTGGATCCCTCTCGGAGTGGCTGCCGTTATGGGCATGACGGGCCTGCTTGCCGGTCTGCCAATGCTGTCACTCATCGCGGCAATTCTGACCTTCATTGCCCTGCGCTCATGGCCGCTCACGCGGGTAGACCGTCCAGCTCTGAAACTGTCTCAACAGGGCGTCGAAATTGACGGCCTTGGCGAAGTGCAATGGAAAGATGTGACCGAGGTCACGGCGGGCGTCGTGCAGGTAAAGTCCGTCAAAATGCCAGCCGTTGATCTGACTTTTCGCCGTCCACTGGCCGAGGTTTTCGCCGCAACGGACGCCACGCGTCTGCGCCCGTGGGAAATCCGCGTCTTCAAGCTCCGCCGCGACGGCAAGCTGCGTATTGATCTTGGCAAAATGAAAGACGATCCGGACGCGATCCTATCCGCCTTCCAGCACTTCCATTCGCAAACGCGCGTCGTCTAAGCGCCGAACCCACCTGATTTCAGATATTCGGCTTCTTCTGGTGTCGTCTCGCGCCCCAGCATGTCATTGCGGTGCGGAAAACGCCCAAAGCGCGCAATCGCATCCATATGGATCAGCGCGAAATGGTAGTTCTCTTTCATGTCGCTCTGGTGGAACAGATCACAGCAGAGACGCTGATCGTCCAGATCTTCTGAATGCATGAGCGGCATGTAAAGGAACGCAGTAACAGGCGACATGCACGCCTTGTCATAGCCGGCCTGCAGCGCAAAGCGCGTAAGCTCTATCGCTTTAGCATCCGTTGAAAACTGTTTGGCATCGCCGCGGAATATATTGCGCGGGATCTGGTCCAAGAGAATAATCAACGCCAGACAGCCCGCTGATGTCTGCGCCCAGTCATCCAGCTCGCCTGCTGCGCCACGCTCCCAGAGCGCTTCATAGGGTTTGCAGGCCTCATCAAACTTCGCGCCACCCGCAAACCATTTTGAAGGCCCCGCTGTCAGCCAGAAGTCCAGAATGGCGAGCGCTTCGGGCGCTTCGAGTGTTTTGATGGTCATGCTTTTTCCCAGGTGTCGATTTTCGTCAGAAAGGCTTTGGATTTTGAAACGCGCGTCAGACCCGCCTGACCAAACACAGCCTCAAAGTCCTCTGACAGATAGCCTTTGTAATACGGCTCATGGAAGCCTTCAGGGAAATACTCAAGCAAGCCATCAAGTTCCGGCGTGTCTCCAAATTGAAGCGAGTCGGCAAAGATGAATTTGCCACCCGGCTTCAGGACACGGCTAATCTCACTGGCAACCAATGGCCGAACGCGGGGCGGCAATTCATGGAAAAGATAGATGCTGACAATCACATCCTGACTGGCATCCTCAAATGGCATGGCCTCGGCCTGCCCTTCCACAATTTCCACCTGTTTCCAATCGGACACCGCTTTGCGGGATTTCGCTGCATAGCTTGGCGACAGGTCCAGACCTGATGCTTTCAGCCTCGGATAGGCATCCATCACCATGCTCAGGAACCGTCCGGTTCCACAGGCAAGATCCAGAAACTGTGTTTTGCGCTGATCGCGCCCCTTCATCTGCCGGGCAAGCTCACCCAACACACATCGGCGCATAACGTCGGCGGCGCCAGTGAACAGAACTTCGACCTGCGTGTCGTAAAGGTCTGCGCTCTCGTCGGTGAACCAGCCACCAGACTGATAGTGAAAGTTCTGCCGATAATAGGTTGGATAGCGCTCTGGGTCTGCCTCATCGCGAACCTCAACGCCGTTGCGATGCAAGCGGCGCTCATCCACGGCCGCGACATCCTGCATGAATGCGCGCGAATGTCTGATGGCGTCTGCAAGCTGGCCGGGATGGAAGTCACGTGGGCGCGGATACAGCCCCTGATCCATATTCGTCAGATCCTGACGATAGGCGTCAAAGAATTCCCGACGCATGGCGGCGACATCCGGTTCGCCCCGGCTGGGAATGAATTTCGGCTCGCCGGGTCTGGTAAATCCACTGGAATTGCGACGGACCAGAGAGTAATGCCCGCCATACCAGAGCGTTCTCAGCCCCTGTGCGGCAATATACTTCGCTGTATTGACGGCCTTACCAGCCGCCAGACTCGTGTCAGACATGGCTCACCTCGTAATAGAGGATATGGGGCAGACGGGTGGCTTGGAAAGCCCCTGTGACGCTTAGGCACTCTTAATGGCGTAGACCAGATATTCCTGATTGCCATCCGACCCGGTCACGGACGAGGGCTCCCAGCCTTTTAACTCAAAACCCTGTGCTCCAAGCCAGGCAAGGAAACTGATTTTGGCCGCTTCCACGGCGTCAGCATCCGTCACAATGCCGCCTTTACCGACGGCTTTGCGCCCGACCTGAAATTGCGGCTTGAACAACAACACAGCCGCCCCGCCTTCACGCACGAAGGAAAGTCCCGGCTGGAGCACTTTTTCAAGGCCGATAAAGCTGGCATCACAGACGAGCACATCAATAGGTCGGGAGACCTGCTCTGGCGTGAGGTCTCTCGCATCTGTCTGCTCAAACAGGCTGATACGGGGATTATCCCTCAGCCGGGTATGAAACTGGTCGCGTCCCACATCGACAGCGAAGACATGCTCAGCGCCAGCTTCCAGAAGAACTTCAGTGAAGCCCCCCGTGGAACACCCCACATCCAGACAGATCGCGTCGGCGACATTCAGAGAGAAAGTGTCCAAAGCGCCCTTTAGCTTCAGCGCGGCGCGGGACACATATAGGTGGGCGCGTTCTGCGGTGATCTCGTCCTCGCCGGACACTTTGGTGCTGGCTTTTTGAACCACCGCACCATTCACCAGAACCTTGCCAGCCTCTATCGCGGCCTGCGCATCTGACCGGCTCTCCATAAAGCCGTTTTCCAGAAGAAATTTATCGAGGCGGATACGTTCACTCATAGGAGTGTGTTTAGTATCGAACCCGCCAAAAAGAAAATGGGCGACCTGTTGGCCGCCCACATTTATCTTTTATTTTTCACCCAACCGCCTCAGCGGAGTTATTCATCAAAAAGATCGCTCCAGAGCGCTTCACGGCTTACACGCATCGCTTCAATAACGACTGCGAGGCCCGCGAGGCAAAGAACCATCAGTGGCGCAGCAGGCTGCTGCACCGCATTCACCATCACATCAATCATTTTTACTCTCTCCCTCGGAGTATGGACAGAGTAGTACCAAGGCTCTTAATGAAGGGTATTCGAATCAAAGATTCTGACCCACAAAATTATGACGAAATGTGTTGATTTTATTCATATTTTGGAAAGGTTAGACGGCAGTTTTTGCCGGGTATAACTGTCCCTTTGGAGGCTCAAATTCCACGTAAGAAGTCCAATTCTCCACGCGCATGGCAGCGCATGTTATCCGGTCGAAGGCTCGATCTTCTGGACCCGTCTCCGGTGGATATTGAGATTGAAGATATTGCGCACGGCCTTGCCCGTGTCGCACGCTGGAACGGGCAAACCATTGGGGATTATGCGTTTTCTGTCGCTCAGCACAGTCTGGTAGTTGAAGCCGCATGCCGGGAACTCTCACCCGGTCTCAGCACTGAAGCGTGCATGATCGCCCTGCTCCATGACAGCCCGGAATATGTGATTGGTGACATGATCTCACCCTTCAAAGCGGTACTGGGCGAAGGCTACCGGGTATTCGAAGACCGCCTCGAACGTGCAGTTCACATTCGTTTCGGACTTCCACCCGTAACTGATAAAAAATTGAAAAAACTCATTAAGCGTGCCGATCACATCAGCGCATGGCTGGAAGCGGTACAACTGGCAGGCTTTTCCGTCAGTGAGGCAAATGAGATTTTCGGCGAGCCTGAAGTTCATTCAGACATGAAGCTCACGCCACTTCCTGCACTGGAAGCTCAGGCACAATTCGTGGCGCGGTTCAAAGTTCTGCTCGCCGAGATGTAGGCGTCTGACGCCTATCCCTATCCGACGTCAGGCACACAGATATCCAGAAGCGAGGTCACAGCCTCTCTTAAAAGAGGCAGCTCGTCTGCCTCTTCGACTTCGAACACATCCTGTGAGATCATGGTTTCAAAAGTGCCGCCTTCCAGCATAGCCTTCGGGAAAACCGCCTCATCGCCCTCAGCAATAAAGTGAAGCGTACCCACGCCATCGTCACTCACACTCCAAGGCGCGACGAGTTGAAAATCATAAAGCGTCTGCAGCACTGAGAGGGTTTCCCCCTCTTCTGAAAACGTCGTGACCGTCTTCTTCACAATGCAATATTCTTCGACCGGTCGGACAACAGAAGTGTAGTATACACCGCTGGAAAATTCCGGGCTTAGAAAATAGCCATAATCAATGAGCGCTTCAGCGGCTTCATTATATTCCGGCGTCGCCCAGTCCGGCGCGCCGCCTGCGCTGGCGTCCACGCAGATAAGAGGCAAGGCCACACCGAGCCCCAGAAGAATGTTCCGCACTTTTGTCATATCCACACCCACAGGCTAAATTTGTCCCGAACTCAGAATTTTCCGAAATGCTTGATTCTACAAGCTGTTTACCTCACACGGATTTATGCATAGTCCGCTGAAGGAGCTATCCTCTGAAAAGGGGAGATTGCAGTCCGGGAAGGAATTACTGACCAATGTCACTTCGTGTGGGACTATCTGCAGTCATCGTCGCAACGATTGAGGGCACACCTCACGTGCTGGCGACGCGCGGAACCGGCCCACTGGGACTGGACGGCCTGCCCTTCGGCCCGTTTGACCCTGAAGGTCACCGAACCTTCGAGATTGGCCTTCGAGACTGGGTAAGCGCGCAGACAGGTTTCGAACTTGGATATGTCGAACAGCTCTACACATTTGGCGACCGGGGACGCGAGCTCCCGACCGCGCGCCTGGATGGCGACAGCCCCGCCGACCGGATCATCTCAGTCGGCTATCTGGGCCTCACACCGGAAGCAACGGAAATTGACGGCGCCTTCGATGCTGTCTGGCGCGACTGGTATCGCTATTTCCCGTGGGAAGATCACAGCGACGGTCGACCAGACCATATTATCGCCCCGCTCTGTGAGGCTTTGAAAAACTGGTCTGAATGCGCCGACAATGCCGCCATCACGCATGACCGCTGGACACGTGTCTGTCTGGCGTTCGGACTGGACGACCGGGCCTGGATCGAAGAACGCGTGCTCGAACGGTATGAACTGCTTTACGAGGCAAATATCGTTCCGGAAGCTCCAAGGGATCGCGGCGAAGGCCAGCCCACAGATCTAGGCGAGCGCATGACCGGCACGCCTATGCGCTCAGACCACCGACGCATTCTGGCGACCGGGATGAGCCGTCTGCGCGGTAAGATCAAATACCGTCCAGTTGTGTTCGAGCTGATGGAAGACACTTTCACCCTGTCTGCTCTACAGGAAACGGTAGAAGGCATTCTGGGCGTCCGCCTTCATAAGCAAAACTTCCGACGCTCTCTGGAAAAGTCCAACTTTGTGGAGGGCACGGGCGAGTTTGAAACGGCGACCGGCGGCCGCCCAGCCGAGCGTTTCCGCTTCCGTCGGGAAATACTGAATGAAAAGGCGGCACTGGGAGTTCAGACCCCCCGAAAATCGAACAAATTTTAAATTTATCATAGTTTTTTTATAGGAATCTATTAGAAATTACACCCATACTATGTTCGGTTTTCAAAAATTTGTAATACTAGGCTACAGGCATGAACATCCTTGAACGAACAACTATGCGCCTCAGTCAAAAGAGTTTGAAAGTACCCGCGAGTATACTTTCAATGGCCGTCAAAGATATCCCCCCCCCAAGTGTCATAATTTCAGGAGCAACAAGGTCGGGTTCGACAACCATTTACTCTGCGTTATCAGAACATCCAGATGTTTCCATGTCACCAAGGAAAGAATTGTGGTTTTTCAACAATGATGAAAAATTTCAATCCGGTTTGAATTCTTATAAATCGTTTTTTACGGATTTCGAAGGAGAAAAAGTAGTTGGAGAGTCGACTCCCTTCTATTTGCATAAAGGAATTCTTTTCAGGAAAAGTAACAGAGAAACAATATATTATTCTGAAAACGATTCAGCAGCCAGAAGAATTCATGAATGGAACCCCGAGTGTAAAATCATCATCTGCTTGCGGTCTCCATTTGAACGAATCGAATCACAATTCGAGAAAAATCTTACGCAAGGAAAAAAATTACCTCACGATATCAATGAAAAAATAAAAGATGATTTAGAAAAAATTGACTCCGAAAAAACAAACAATTTTGTTTATTACAATAAGTATAAAACTCATTGCGATCATTTTATTGATGTATTTGGAAGAGATAGGGTTTTGTTTTTAAACTTCAAAAAACTAACCGAAAATCCAAAATCTATTTTTGAAACAATTTGTAATTTCCTAGAAATTGACAATCCTAGCCTGCTTAGAATTCCTAAGAATTTAAATAGTCGCAGCTTGTATGAGCACACAAGGCCAGATAGATTTCAAGGACATCTAAGTACAAAGATTCTCAATGCGTTGTCGCTGACTCTGAAAGACGACGTAGAATTTTGTCAGGATCTACTAGGAGAAGATTTGGGCGATTGGATGCGAATCTAAATTAAAGAAAAAATTGTGACAATTTCCACTCGCCTAACCGAGGCATTCAAACACCAAAACGCCGATAATTTTCACTCAGTCCACATCCAGTCTTGATCTGAAACTTCACCGCGATAAAGCTGCCCGAAGAAAAGTGATAGGGGACTAACATTGCCAAGACCACGCGCCAGCCGCTCAGCCTATGCCGTTTTTGAAACGCTCACGACGCGCTGGAATGACAATGACGTCTACGGCCATATGAACAATGTGGTCTATTACGAGTACGTAGACACAACGGTGAACCTCTGGCTGCGAAATTCTGCAGATATGCCCGTACCAGCAACACCCATTGTTGGCCTGGTTGTCGAAACGACCTGCACCTATCATGCAAGCCTTGGCTGGCCGACACCTATCGAGGCGGGTCTGTGCGTAAAACGGATTGGCAAATCTTCCATCACATATGGCGTTGGCCTGTTCGAATCGGGCAATGACGCGTGTGCGGGCGAGGCACTTTTCACGCATGTCTATGTCGATGCAGAAACACGTCGACCTGTCGAAATCCCTGAAAACCTGCGTCTGGCAGCTCAGAAAATTCTGAAGGAAAACTAGCGCGCCTTCAGATCATGATTTCTCCTGATGACGCGGTTGGGACAGAATTTTCCCGATAGCGCGCATCAGGAGAAAACTTCTCTCCATATTGCGCAGAGACCTCACGAAAAAGAGATCATCTTGCCGCCGCGACATTTCAAATAAATCCTTGCCAGCCCTGCCCGTATGACGTATTTGTGTCGTCCTGAGTTTTGCTCAATTTGGGCAAAAGGGTCTCGGAACTTTCCTTTCTCAAGGCCATTGATCTTGAAAAGGCGTCTTCGTCTACCCATATTATACTCAGAATGAGCAAAAGGGGTTCGCCCCGCATTATTAAGGAGGGGATTATGGCCCGAATTATTGACACTGCACCAGGTTGCGACATGCCGGCTCTGCGCCGCACGCCATCTGCACTGGAAGTGCGTGGCCTGTCCTATTCCGACGAGGTAAAAGCCGAAACGGACCACCTTTATGAAGAGGTGAAGGACTTCATTACGCCAATGGAGTGGCCGGGCATTGCCCCGCTGGTACATGGCATTAACAAGCTCAAAGAAGAGCGTAATGCAGTCATCCTCGCGCACAACTACATGACGCCGGATATCTTCAATCTGGTTGGCGACTTCCGTGGTGACAGCCTTCAGCTGGCGCGCGAAGCGGCTAATGTAGACGCGGAGGTTATCGTCCAGGCTGGCGTTCACTTCATGGCGGAGACGTCTAAGATTCTCGCGCCTGAGAAGACCGTTCTGATCCCTGATATGGAAGCTGGCTGTTCGCTCGCTGAATCTATTACCGGCGCGGACATTCGTCTGATCAAACAGAAATATCCAGGCATTCCGGTCGTCACCTATGTGAACACGACTGCGGACGTCAAAGCAGAAACCGATGTATGCTGCACGTCATCCAACGCTGTTCAGGTTGTTGAACATGTCGCCGCTGAATGGGGTGTCGATAAAGTCATCCTGATCCCGGACAAATATCTGGCCCGCAATGTTGCTGCGGTGACCGATGTTGAGATCATCACATGGGATGGTCGCTGCGAAGTGCATGAGCAGTTCACTGCGGACGATATTCACGGCCTGCGCGAAGCGCATCCGGGCGTGCTGATCCTCGCACACCCTGAATGCCCGCCGGATGTTCTGGAAGCAGCTGACTTTGCTGGCTCAACCTCTGCATTGTCCAATTACGTGTCAGAGCGTAGCCCGAATAAGGTGGTTCTGCTGACGGAATGCTCCATGAGCGACAATGTCGCCAGCGCAAATCCGGAAGTCGAATTCGTCAAACCGTGCAATCTGTGCCCGCATATGAAGCGGATTACACTTGAAAACATCTTCGATGCGCTCAAGGATATGAAACACGAAGTGCTGATTGACGAAGACGTACGCCTGGAAGCGAAAAAAGCCATCGATGCGATGCTGGCGCTTCCAAACCCTAAAACGGCGCGTCCGTTCGAAACCGGTCTCGCACCGAAAGACATCGAAACGCTGAGCCCTGCTGCATAAGGCGCTCAGCTGACAAGGAAGCCTTATGGTCACAGCTGAACAGGGATGGATGATAGCGGGACTTGCGGCGATTATGTTCGCGGCAAGTCCGGCAAATGCCGACCCTCGTATGGATGTGACCACGCTTTCTGAAGATGAGTCGCTGGCAGACCTTTCAGGTGACTGGAGCTTTACGACTGATCGCTACCGGTCCGGCCAATGTGTTATGACCGGCTCTCTCTATGTGTATGCGCCGACTACAGAAGACACGGGCTATCAGTGCACGCTGACGAGCGTTGAAACCTGTGGTGCGGAGAGGTCCATCGTGGAGCAAACCTGCACAATGTCATCCGTCAGAGGCGGTCTGCTCATCGCCAGCCAGATTCAGTCCTTTATTCAGGAGAAGCCGAGCTCTATCGGTTACCTGCCGGACAATTTCATTCTGACAGATGTCACCGCAGACGAAATGTCCGGTGAGCTGCGGTCAGCCGTTACATCACCGGTTCTGTTTGTGCGAACTGAAGGGACAATATCATGAGACACCACCTCCTAGCAGGCCTTGTCGCCCTCATGGTTCTCCCAACACCGATGGCGTCCGCACAAGGCCTTCAGCCTGCTGAAAGCTCCGAAGAGTTCAACATTGCAGGTGAATGGTCTTTTGAAGCCGACACCGGCGAAGGCTGCAGTTTTACTGGCTCAGCCGTGCTGTTCGGCACGCCGGATGCGAATGTTTTTGAATGCGAGCTGACGGCATTGCAAATCTGCGCTGATGAAACCTGGCAGGTTCGCCAGTCCTGCACAGCCACGCGTCAGGGCGACATTCTGGAGATTTCCTCCGAAATCGAGGAATTCATTCAGGGCTATCAGAATGGCGGCTATCTGCCGGACAATTTCCGACTGGCCATCCAATCGCCTGATCTGATGCAGGGCTATCTGATGTCCTGGGGCTTCCACATTGCGGAGTTCCGCCGCGCCATTGGCGCGATTTCCTGAGACGGACTTTCATGTTTTTTCCAGTAAAGAGTACCCGCACGCCATGAGTGAGCGCGCTGATATCCTGATCGTTGGTGCAGGCCTTGCCGGGCTATTCCTGGCACTTCGCCTCGCGCCTCGCAAATGCACAGTCATCTGCCCTGCCCCGATTGGTCAGGCAGCCTCCTCTACATGGGCGCAGGGTGGGCTTGCCGCTGCCCTGTCGCCGGATGATTCCCCCGAAGACCATGCGCGCGATACCGTGCTGGCTGGCGACGGGCTGGTGGACCCGGTCACGGCGCAGCTCATTGCCGAAGCTGGCCCGAAACGCGTGCGCGATCTGATCGCACTTGGCGTTCCCTTTGACCGCACGCCTGAAGGCGCGCTGGCGCTCTCCCTCGAAGCGGCACACAGTAAACCCCGCGTTGCGCGTGTGGCTGGTGATCTTGCGGGCAAAGCCATTATGGAAGCCATTGCGGCTGCTGTGAACGCGGCCGAGCATATTGAAATCCGCGACGGCCTGAAGGCCGTGAGCCTTCTTACCGGCAAAAAGGGCCAGGTCGCAGGCATTCTTGCAGAAAACTCAGACGGGGAAACTGCACCCATCCATGCCCGTGAAACGGTCTTTTGTACTGGCGGCTCAGGTGGCCTCTTCCGCGTTACGACGAACCCTCGCGAATCTCGTGGCGACGCCATTGCCATGGCATATGAGGTGGGCGCGCTCCTCTCTGATCTGGAATTCATCCAGTTCCACCCGACGGCGATTGATATCGACCGCGACCCGGCGCCTCTCGCTACAGAAGCGCTGCGCGGTGAAGGCGCGAGGCTGATCAATAAAGACGGAACGCTCTTCATGCCACGCCATGACCCGGAAGGTGAGCTCGCCCCGCGTGACCGGGTTGCACGCGCCGTCCACATTGAAGCCCTGTCTGACCGGAAGGCCTTTCTGGACACACGCGAAACCATTGGGGACGAGATTGAACATCACTTCCCGACCGTATTCGCGACCTGCATGTCAGGCGGAATAGATCCACGCATTGCGCCCATTCCGGTCGCACCAGCTGCGCACTACCATATGGGCGGCATTGTCACGGATCTGTGGGGACGGACCACACTTAAAGGGCTGTCAGCCTGTGGTGAGTGTTCTTCAACCGGCGCGCATGGTGCAAACCGTCTCGCATCCAACTCTCTATTGGAAGCCGTCGTCTACGCGGCGCGCATTGCCGACCGGCTACGCGACAGCGACCTGCCTGAGTTTGATCTGGATGCCGAAGGGCATGCACCTGAAGCTCTGGATGATGAAACGCTTCAGGCGCTACGGGCTGAAATGGCCGTCTCCTGCGGTGTCGTGCGCAGCGAAGACAGCCTCTCAAACCTGTCTGAATGGCTTGATGCTAAAATGACGGCTTATGCGGAAGCCGATATTCCGCGCGCGCTCGTCGTCAGTGACCTCATCGTTAAATCTGCACTGCGGCGCACTGAAAGCCGCGGCGGACATTTCCGATCAGACTTCCCGACAGCCGCAGCAAAAGCCGAGCGGACATTCCTCTATAAACATGGCGTCGCCCCCGTATTCATCGACACGCCTGACCAGACACTTTCCGAAAAGGTCTCCGCATGACTTACATCCCTGCCCTGCCCGACATCGTGCTTGAGCCAATTGTGCGTCTCGCTCTGAGTGAAGACCTTGGCCGCGCGGGCGATTTGACGACCGATGCAACCATTCCACCTGAAACGCAGATGGCCGTGCAAATCGTAGGGCGCAAATCAGGCGTCATTGCTGGTCTGGATGCGGCGTCTCTGGCCCTGCGGATGATCGACCCGTCCGTAAAGCTGGACATTCTCACGCCCGATGGCGGCGCTGTTGAACCAGGCCAAAGTGTTGCCCGCCTTGAAGGTTCCGCGCGCTCAATCCTCACGGCTGAACGCACTATACTGAATTTTATGGGCCGCCTTTCCGGTATTGCGACACTCACGCGGACCTTTGTGTCAAAGGTCGAAGGCACGAAGGCCCGCATTGTCTGCACGCGTAAAACAACGCCCGGCCACCGCGCCGTTGAGAAACGCGCTGTACGCTGCGGCGGCGGCACCAGCCACCGTTACGGGCTGGATGATGCGATCATGATCAAGGACAACCACATCGCAGCCTGTGGCAGCATTACAGAAGCCGTTAAACGCGCGCTCGATTATGCAGGGCATCTGCGCATGGTCGAAGTGGAGGTCGATACGCTGGACCAGCTGGAACTCATCCTGCCGCTGAAGCCGCACGCCGTGCTGCTCGACAATATGAGCTGCGATCAGCTCTCTGAAGCGGTGCGCATGGTCGACGGCGCGTTCACAACTGAAGCGTCTGGTGGGGTCAATCTCGACACCGTTTCAGACATTGCGAAAACGGGCGTGGACTTCATTTCTGTTGGCGCGCTCACACATTCCGCACTCAATCTTGATCTCGGAATGGACGCAGTCTGAGCCTCCTACCTTGATTTCATTTGCAATGCGCTGCGGGCGTCGTAACCTCAAATGTAAAAGTCGTGAGGGGACGGAATGAGCGAAGCACGCGGGCGAAAGAATATTTTCATCACCGGGGCCGCATCTGGTATTGGCGCAGAAACGGCCCGATTCTTTGCAAAAAAAGGTTGGTTTGTCGGACTGTACGATATCGACAGTTTCGGACTGAAAGCCATTGCTGATGAAATTGGCGCCGAAAATTGCCATTCAGCCATTCTCGACGTGACGGACCGTAACGCCTGGGGCGAAGCCATCGCTGGCTTTAGCGAAGCCACAGAAAAGCGCATGAACGTGCTCTTCAACAATGCGGGTATTGGCCGGCATGGCTGGCTGGAAGATGTGCCGGCTGAGGACGCAGACGCCGTCATCGACGTCAATGTGAAGGGCGTCATCAACGGCGTCTATGCTGCCCTGCCCCTGCTCAAGGAAACCCGAGGCGCTCGGATCATCAACACAGCCTCTACAGCTGGCGTTATTGGCACACCGCGCCTTGCTGTATATTCGGCCAGCAAATTCGCCGTACGCGGCTTGTCAGAAGCTCTGGACGTGGAATTCAGCGGCCTCGATATTCGCGTGTGCAGCCTGATCCCATGGTTCGTCGATACGCCAATTCTCAATATGGCAGAGGAAGAAGGCTCCAATCGTCATATGAAGGATGAACTTCTGGCGGGCGGACTGAATGTATATCCGGTGTCTATGGCCGCTGAGAAAGTCTGGGAAGCCACCCACGGCAAAGCCTCATCCTATACCGTTGGCAAAGATGCAGATCAGGCTCGCTTCGGATCACGCTTCCTGCCCGGCCTTGTCCGCAAGCGCCTTTTGAAATCTCTCCCAAAAAGAAAAAGCTGACAGTTCGCACTGTCAGCTTTCTGGAACCTGATCCCGTGTTCGGGCGTAATTAGGTCGAACGTTCGTTACGTGCGCGCACTTCTGCCCATTCGCTGCCCCGCGGGAAGCGATAGAAGATGTGAGATCCAATCGTACGGGTCTGAACCAGATGCTGGTTCCAGATCGGGTCTACATAGTCTGTGTGGTAGTGCGTAGCAGAACCGGTCAGAGGCTGGTTCAGATGCATCATAACGTGTGCAGCCACATCCTGCGCGCGACGCCATAGGCGACCACGTGCCGGGAAGCGATCCATCGCACCGTCACAGGTGAAGCTGAACTGACACCCCGTTGTGCGCTCAGAGCCCTGAAAGACGACATCGCACACAGCATTAGGGTAGCGGTGATCACCTACGCGGTTCATCACCACTTCAGCAACAGCGATCTGGCCAAGAACAGACTCACTGCGCGCTTCATAAAAGATCGCCTGAGACAGGCACATATGGTCACGTTGTGTACGCTCAGCCATTTCCAGGTGAGACGCATCAAAAGACGCATAGCTTTCGACAGCCGCCATATCACGATAGCGCTGGCTTACGCGGTCGAACGCCGCATCCGGTTCACGGTTCAGCGCATACTCAACGGTGCGCATCCAGCGCGTATCCAGAATCGCAGGCTCGTCTTCTGTTGTCACAGGAGAACGTGTCTCGATCGTCTCCGCCAAATGGCGTGCGTCGTCGCGGAATTCCGCGCGAACTGTTTCTGCTTCGACCCGACCGGAAAGCGTCGGCAGCGCGACAGCAGCCGTCAGCGCACAAGCCATAACAGCTGCGCCGCGAATAACCGTCGTACGTTGCTCTGCTTCTGACATGGTTGACCACCATGACGTCACTCTGCCCCAAGGCGAAGATTGACGTAGTCCCTTGCGGGAAGAAGTCTTAAGAGAGGTTTTCATCAGCAATGAACCCCAGTTAAACTAAACCTGTTGGTTGGTATTTTGTGTGTTCCAACAAGCCCGCCGACACCCTCAAGTCTGATGCCAGCGTCCTCCAAAGTCCGCCGTAGATATCTATTTTCCTCGCAATTGCAAGTGTATATATGCCACACCTGATAGACACTACGTAGTGAAATATAGTTCAAAATCGGCTGAATACAGCCTGAACGGGGGGAGAATAACGCGCCCCATTTTTACACATCTTGTGTGAAACCTAGATAAAACATCTAAAAATCAATTGGCTAGGTAGGGTTAAATTTCTCCAATCAGGAGAAGTTTTTGTTAACCCAATCGCCAGTCAGACGCCCCAAAAAGAAAAAGCCGGCACACTGTTTTTAACAGCATACCGGCTTCGACTTTGGTCTATTCAGCTCTTATTTGGCTTCATTCAGTGCCGCGTGAGCCGCAGCGAGTCGCGCAATCGGAACCCGATATGGCGAACAGGATACATAGTTAAGACCCGTATTGTGACAGAAAATCACAGACGCAGGGTCGCCGCCATGCTCACCACAAATGCCAAGCTTGATGTCAGGGCGGGTCGCTTTACCGCGTTCCACACCAATCTTCACAAGCTCGCCAACGCCTTCCTGATCCAGCGTTACGAATGGGTCTTTTTCATAGATGCCCTTTTCTTCGTACTGCTTCAGGAAGCGGCCCGCATCGTCACGGCTAATGCCGAGTGCGGTTTGCGTCAGATCGTTCGTGCCGAATGAGAAGAATTCAGCCTGTTCAGCAATCTCACCTGCTTTAAGGGCAGCGCGAGGCAGCTCGATCATGGTGCCGACCAGATATTCCAGTTCCTCACCGGCATCAGCGAAGACAGCTTTAGCCATCGCATCAACACGCTCTTTGAGGATTTCGAACTCTTTCTTGGTCGCAACCAGCGGGATCATGATCTCTGGAACTGGCTTATAACCAGTTTCCTTGAAGACCTGCAGAGCGGCTTCAAAGACAGCGCGCGCCTGCATTTCATAGATCTCTGGATAGGTGATGCCGAGACGGCAACCACGGTGACCGAGCATAGGGTTGGATTCAGACAGCTCTTCAGCACGTGCTTTGAGGTCCGCTGCATCAAGGCCTGTGCCTTTGGCAACTTCAGCGATGTCCTCATCCGTATGTGGCAGGAATTCGTGAAGCGGCGGGTCAAGGAAGCGGATCGTGCAAGGACGGTCTTCCATAATGCGGAAGATTTCCGCGAAATCGTCACGCTGGAATGGCAGGAGTTTCGCCAGAGCCTGCTTACGGCCTTCCGTGTCAGAAGCCAGGATCATCGCACGCACAACCGGAATACGGTCTGCGTCAAAGAACATGTGCTCAGTACGGCAAAGGCCAATGCCCTCTGCGCCGAATGATTTCGCTGTCGTCACATCCGCTGGCGTTTCAGCGTTTGTGCGGACTTTCAGCGTACGTACGCGGTCAGCCCATTCCATCAGCTTACCGAAGTCACCAGACAGGTCAGGTTCGATCATGTCGACTTCGCCAGCCAGAACCTGACCAGCTGCACCGTCAACAGTGATGATGTCGCCCGCTTTGACTTCACGTCCGAAGATTTTGAAGAAACCACCGGCTTCGTTGATCTGCATCTCGCCTGCGCCACACACACATGGACGGCCCATGCCGCGTGCAACAACAGCCGCGTGAGAAGTCATGCCACCGCGAGACGTCACAATGGCCTGCGCTGCGTGCATGCCGTGAATGTCTTCCGGGCTGGTTTCCTGACGGACGAGAATAACCTTCTCGCCAGCTGCAGCCATGTCAGCCGCAACATCAGAGCTGAACACCACTTTACCGACAGCCGCGCCCGGAGACGCTGGGAGGCCCTGAACGAGCATATCGCGCGTTGCATCCGGAGAGATGGTCGGGTGAAGAAGCTGGTCGAGCTGGCCCGGCTCCAGACGAAGCACAGCTTCATCCTCAGAGATCAGGCCTTCTTCAACCATGTCGACAGCGATTTTCAACGCCGCGCCTGCGGTGCGCTTACCGTTACGGGTTTGCAGCATGTAGAGATAGTTGTTCTCTACGGTGAACTCGATGTCCTGCATGTCGCGGTAATGGCTTTCCAGCGTCTGAGCGACACCGATCAGCTGTTCGTAAACCGCTGGCATTTCTTCTTCGAGAGATTTCAGGTCAGAACCGATTTTCTCAGCGCGTGCTTTTGAAATCGGCGCTGGCGTACGGATACCCGCAACAACATCCTCACCCTGCGCATTCACGAGGAATTCGCCATAGAACATGTTTTCGCCGGTAGATGGGTCACGGGTGAAGGCAACGCCGGTTGCAGACGTGTCACCCATATTACAGAACACCATGGACTGTACGTTTACAGCCGTACCCCATTCCTGCGGAATGTCGTTCAGCTTGCGATACAGAATAGCGCGGTCGTTCATCCACGATCCGAAAACGGCCGTGATCGCGCCCCAAAGCTGATCCATTGGATCTTCAGGGAAAGCGCTCGCGCTCAGTTTCGCAACGGCTGCTTTGTACTTCTTGATGACTTCCATCCAGTCTTCAGCGGAAAGCTCCGTGTCGACTTCGAAGTCATTCTGTTCCTTGAAGGTGTCGAGGATGTGCTCAAACTCGTGGTGTGGAAGGTTCAGAACCACGTTGGAATACATCTGAATGAAACGGCGATAGCTATCGAAAGCGAAACGGCGGTCACCGGAAAGCTTTGCAAGGCCTTCAGTCGTTTCATCGTTCAGGCCGAGGTTCAGAACGGTGTCCATCATGCCCGGCATAGAGGCACGCGCACCAGAGCGAACAGAAACGAGAAGCGGGTTAGAAGAGTCGCCAAACTTCTTGCCGGCTTTCTCTTCCAGATCTTTCAGCGCAGCTTCAACCTGACCAGCCAGAGTGTCCGGATATTTTTCGCCGAGCTTATAATACTCAGTACAAACGTCGGTCGTGATGGTGAAGCCAGGAGGAACAGGCAGGCCAAGCTTGGCCATTTCAGCGAGGTTTGCACCTTTGCCGCCGAGCAAGTTCTTCATGCTTGCGTCGCCGTCCGAGCTCCCTCCGCCGAAGGCATAAACCCAACGCGTGTCTGTTACTTCACTTGCAAGCATACTCATTCACTTGTCCCCTAACCTTCAATTTTTGTAAAATCCGCGACCTGACCGAGAACGGATCTGATTTGTGAAAGCAGATACAATCTGTTGTGACGCACTGCAACATCGTCTGCATTCACCATCGTCTGATCGAAGAAGGAATCGATCGGTCCACGTAGTTTACTCATTGCACTCAATGCTGCCTCAAAGTCTTCCGCTTTCAGTGCAGCACTCACTTCAATCTCGCCATCTTTGAGGGCCTCGTACAAGGCTTGCTCTTCTTTTTCTGCGAGAAGTTCTGTTTTGACCAATCCTTGGTAGGTAGTGCTGTCTTTTTTCTCTTCTGCCTTGAGAATATTCACCGCGCGCTTGTACCCGGCCAGCAGGTTCGCGCCATCATCGGTGTTCAGGAAGTCAGAGAGCGCGTCCACGCGCTTGGTGACCAGCACCAGGTCATCCTCACCGAGTGCAAAAACTGCATCAATGAGGTCAAATCGTTTGCCCGCATCGCGCAGATACTGCTTCAGGCGATCTGCGAAGAAGGACAAAAGGTCTTGAGCAATAGCATAGCTCGACTCATTCGTTTGCTTACTGAACTCAATCGCAGCTTCGGGACCAAGATGAGATTCCACAAGGCTAGAGAATTCGGCTTCCAATTCGAATTTACTAAACAACGGCTGGAGCTTTTCTAGGGACTCAACCGTTTCAGCCAGATTGACTAAAGGTACAATTCTTCCAAGCAAAATCGCCATCGGCATAGTAAGCTTCAAGCGAATTTCTTTTTCCAGAATAGTCCGCACCACGCCGAGCGCTGCACGGCGGAGCGCAAATGGGTCTTTCGAACCTGTTGGTTTTTCATCAATTGCCCAGAAGCCAACCAGCGTGTCGAGCTTGTCTGCCAGCGCGACCGCGATGGAAACAGGTTCTGTCGGGAAGGCATCTGCCGGGCCTTGCGGCTTGTAATGGTCGCGAATGGCATTTGCGACACCCTCAGGCTCGCCCTGTTTCAGCGCATAATAGCGGCCCATCACGCCCTGAAGCTCAGGGAATTCATAAACCATCTCTGACACAAGGTCAGACTTGGACAGACGCGCAGCGCGCTCAGCCAGTGCCGGGTCTGCGCCAACTTTCGGCGCAAGTTCTCTCGCAAGCGCAGCAACACGCTCAACTTTATCGGCAATCGTGCCGAGCTCTTTCTTGAAATCAATGGTCGAAAGCTTCTTGCCCATCTCTTCAAGCGGCGTCGCCAGATCATTGTCCCAGAAGAAGCGGCCATCATTCAGACGTGCAGACAGAACGCGGGAATTACCCTGCGCAATTTTCACGCCACCGTCTTTCGCAGCAATGTTGGCAACGACCACAAAGTTTGGCGCCAGCTTTCCGGTTTTCGGATCACGCACAGCAAAGTATTTCTGGTGCACTCGCATGGAGAGCTGAATGACTTCTTCCGGCAGATCGAGGAATGCCGGGTCCATTTCACCCAGCAGCACGACCGGCCATTCGGCAAGGCCCGTCACCTCTTCCAGAAGCCCGATGTCTTCCACAAGCTCCAGGCCTGCATCCGCGCAGACCTTTTGAGCATCGGCATGGATTTTAGCGCGGCGCGCATCGCGAGAGAGCATGACATGGCCCTCACCTTCCAGCGCAGCTTTGTAAGCCTCCGCTGTTGCGACTTTAAACGGACCACGTCCATGAACGCGATGGCCTTCAGTCTCATCGCCAGATGACAGGCCTTCCAGTTCAAACGGCACAACCGCGCCGCCCAAAGTGCAGACAATACGCTGCAGCGGGCGAACCCAACGCAGATCGCCCGTGCCCCAGCGCATGGATTTCGGCCAGTGAAAGCCTTTGATGATGGCTGGAATAGCCTCAGCGATGATATCCGTCGCTGCACGGCCCGGTGTTTCGATAATGGCGACGTAAAAATCGCCCTTTTTCGGGTCAGAGCGAACTTCAGCCTGATCGATAGAGGCCAGACCTGCGCCCCGCATAAAGCCTTCAACGGCTTTTTCGGGTGCACCGACTTTCGGGCCCTTGCGCTCTTCGCGTACATCCTCTGATTTCTCAGCGACATCATCGATAATGACCGTGAGACGGCGTGGGCCGCTCAGCGTTTCAACATTACCAAAACCCAGTCCGGCATCGCCAAGCGCTTTGGTCAGCGCGGCGCCGAGATCGGATTGGGCTTTCGCCTGCATGCGGGCGGGAATTTCTTCGCAAAAGAGTTCGAGCAGAAGCTGTGGCATTGAACCGTGTGTCTTTGAAACAATTTAGTCCCGGATTAGCGCCTCACTAGAGAATTGCAATGCATAGATTTCACGCAAGGGCCAAAGGACAGAAGTTTCATGCCAGAAACACAATTTCTACTCCAGTTCTGCGAAAAGAAATTCCTGCTTTTTCCTGAAACCTTATCCGGTCCCGGACGTTCTCTAACAAGATGCTCAGAGCGCTTCACGCGCCAGAATGAGGAAAGGAAAAGTCATGACGAAGACTAAAGAGAAAACGTATGACGAAAAAAACGAGACCTCAGAGATTGATCCCGCCCATGAGGACAAACTGAAAGATCCGAAGAAGGAGTGGGATATGGTGGATGAGGAAGGTGACGAATCCTTCCCGGCCAGTGACCCACCAGCAAATTACTGATGTTCACAGCCGGGCTTGTCCTGGCTGTTTTCATTCAGCCCTTCATTTCTCGCTCCAGCGTGGTCTCCCGCCACACAGCTGCGCTCTGGCATTGAAATCATAAGGGGCGCTCTTTAGCATTGTCTCTGGACGTATATTCTTCTGGGGACATTTATGAATTCACTGATCCGATCTATTTCAATCGTCGTCGCATCTGGCGCAGCCATGGTTATGGGCGCACATGCTGACACGACCGTTCGAACAGCATGCGAAGCTGACAGCGCAAATGGCTTTTTCAACTGCGATTGTATTGAGGCCCATTTCACAACAGCCTCTGACGGACTGAACGCAGAACAGAGTTCTGCACTTGCCGACCTTTTTGCCAGCACAATGAGCGACAGCGAGGCTGCTCGCCGCTTTGCCACGGCAGACCCGACCGTCATGATGTCTCTTCCGCTTGATGCGGCGGCCAATGCTGCCGAGGCGTGTACATCCGATCAATTTGAACAAACCGTCAGCGAAGGCGAAGCGGAAATGGCAGACCTTCACGCGCAAGCTGACGCCGCTGAAGAGGCTGAGGCCGCGCGCGTAGCAGCGCTTGGAACGGCGCCTGCGCCCCGCGAAGTTACTGACCCGGCTTATGCGTCTCCACTAGCTGGTGCCGATGGGATTCGCGCGGCATCAGAGTTTCGCGATGTGGTCATTGCCGAATGCATGAACTTCGGAAACTCACCGGGCTATTGTGGCTGCCATGCCGATGAAACGGCGAAGCATATGACAGCTCAACAGCGCCGGGCGTATCTCGTCTCAACTCAGATCAACCAACGCGCCTTCGATGGCGAAGTGGAATGGGATGAGGTTGATGAAATCACCGCTTCAGAATTAGGGGCGAGCCAGGACGAGGTCAGCACCTATCGCGCAGAATGGAATGCCATGGTTCAGTCAGAACCGTATCTGAACATTACCTATATGTGTCAGGCCTACCGCTAAGCTCAGAAGAACGAAAAAGCCCGCCATATGAGCGGGCTTTTTTAATGCGCTAGTTGGCGGCGCAGTATTCAGATTCTTCTGTTATCGTGTCTGCGAGCGAAGACATACCGATATGCTGGCGCCGCGCATCGAGATTGGCCTGATCTTCCACTGGCGCGATTTCCCAGCGCCCATTCATGCACTGGCCCTGTGTGCCCCAACGCTGGGCCTCACCATTGGTGACCATCACATCGTCATAAAAGAAGGCGAAAGTGTACGGATTGATGATCTCATCCCTCGCAAGCGGCTCAAATGCTGTGAGCGATGCTCTGCGGAAGGCTTCGTCAGGCGATTCGATGACAATATCGAAGGCCAGCCCCATCACATAACTGCCCGCCTGGGAGAGCCCGTCCCAGCCATATTGCTGGACTTTGGATTTCAGCTCATTCGAGGCGCGTTCAGCAGCGGACGCAAAAACCGGGTCAATCGCCGTAAGGAATTGCTCCCGGTCTTCCGCCGTCATTTGCTCCTGTCCCATCATGTCCGACACGATGACAGACGGATATTGAGACCGCATATGAATGCGCGCGATATCTTCAGCCAATTGAAGGCGCGACTGATAACGGGAATTGAACTCGCTCGTCAGCCAGCTGGCATTTGAGCTCATGGTCGCATTCTGCGCCATGACGGGCGCAGCGAAGCCGAGAATGGCCGTCGCCATTGTTCCGGCCAGAAGAGACGCAATCTGGGTTTTGTTCACGGGAAAACTCCGTTCGAAATCTGCTTTGATAAGCGACTATCTCACGGCGCATCTGAATGCCGGGCAACGGCGCGAAACTTTATGCAGCTGGCCTATTCATGGCCCGGATCCACCTTGCCCCGCATGGATTTGATGGAGCCGCGATGGGTCTTCTGATCCATGCGCTTACGCTGACTGGATTTGGATGGTTTTGTCGGGATGCGCCTCTTGGGCACAATCAAGGCCTGCTGGATCATCTCCGCAAGGCGCTCGCGCGCGATCTCCCGGTTGCGCGCCTGACTGCGCGTGTCCTGCACCTGAAGCAGAACAGCGCCGTCACTGGTCCATTTGCGACCGGCAATGCGCTTCAGGCGTCTTTTGACGGGATCTGGCAGATTGGGGCTACGTTCTGCCTCAAAGCGCAATTCAACAGCGGTGGCGACCTTATTTACATTCTGACCACCGGGCCCTGAAGACGTCGTAAAACTCTCCGTCAGCTCCCAGTCCTGAATCTGTATCTGGTCAGTGATGTGGATCAAAATCTATCCGATCAGGCCGCGCGCTCTTCTTCCTGTTTCGCCCAAAGCTCAGCTGCACCACGCGCAAGATCGCGAACGCGGCCGATATAGGCCTGACGTTCGGTCGGCGAAATCGCGCCGCGTGCATCAATCAGGTTGAAGGTGTGAGACGCTTTCAGCGCATAGTCATAAGCTGGCAGCGGCTTGCCCGCCTCGCGCAATTCTTTGGACTGCATTTCACAATCCTCAAACCAACGCTTCAGCATGTCCACATTGGAATGCTCGAAATTGAACGCAGATTGCTGACGCTCATTTTCAAGGAACACATCGCCATAGGTGAGCGGGTTTGGGCTATCCGGCGCGTTGAACGGCATGTCGTATACATTGTCGACGCCGAACACATACATGGCCAGACGTTCCAGACCATAAGTCAGCTCACCAGAAACCGGGCGAACATCAAGGCCGCCAACCTGCTGGAAATAGGTAAACTGGCTGACTTCCATACCATCGCACCAGACTTCCCATCCAAGCCCCCATGCACCGACTGTCGGGTTTTCCCAGTCATCCTCAACAAAGCGAATGTCGTGAATTTCCGGGTCGATGCCGATGGCATAAAGGCTCTCCAGATAGAGATCCTGAATGTTGATCGGGTTCGGCTTCAGAATGACCTGGAACTGGTAATAATGGCCAAGGCGGTTGGGGTTCTCACCATAGCGCGCATCGGCGGGACGGCGCGACGGCTGAACATAGGCCGCGTTCCAGTTTTTAGGGCCAAGCGCACGAAGAACGGTCGCCGGATGCAGCGTACCTGCACCCACTTCCATATCGTATGGCTGCAGAATAGCGCAGCCTTTCTCCGCCCAGTAGGCCTGAAGCGTGAGAATGATGTCCTGGAAGCTTTTTGGTTTTTCAGCGGCGACAATTGCCATGGACGAGGCCCTTTCAGAATTCGCGCGGAAGCTAGCCGCAAGTTCTGCCCGAAACAAGTATGTAAGCAGGGTAAATTCCGGGAGCCGGAATGTGCTCCGGATTCGACGGATGCACCGTGATATAGGCGAGCTGGAGCCTCAGCATTAAGCATAGCGGCATGGAATTGTCGCAATACTCACCATGTTTTTGTGATTATTCGGCGCCAAACTTGCGCGAGAACAAATTTGCCCCGCAATGAAGTGATGTCGCGGGGCATATTCTGTCTGGGTTGAATATTGCCCGCGCGCATTTGCAGGGAATAATCATGTCAGACCTCATCCACGCGGACTCTCCGCTAATTTCACGTCGCCACTGGCTTAAACTCGCAGGCGTGGGCGCCGGCGCAGCTGGTCTCGGACTGCTTTCGGGGTGCTCGCAGTCAGAAGCTGTTGCAGATACCGCCGAAGCTGCACCGGACACGAGCGGCATTGCCATCATGTCTTCCAACGAGAACCCGTTTGGCCCATCGCCTATGGCTATGGAAGCCATGCGTGCTGAAGTTGGCAATATCTATCGCTATTCTGGCCCTAGCCTGGTGGAGCTGGGCGAGTACATCGCTGCACGCGAAGGCGTTGCGCCGGAACAAGTTCTCATCACGAACGGTTCTACGCCGCTTCTGGCTGCCTTCTCTCAGTGGGCATTCATGAATGACAAAACCATTCTGACATCTGCGGTTACGTATGAAGGCGTTCCGCGCGTTGCTGAAGCCTATGGCGCAAACGTCATCTACACGCCGCTGACGCCAGATCTCGGCTACGATATGGAAGCCATTGCAGCTCAGGTTGCGCCGGGCATGGCGGTTTACCTCTGCAACCCAAACAACCCAACTGGCCGCACAATTGATCCTGCGGTTCTGGATGCGTTTGTTGATACTGTCTCTCAGACCAACCCGATCTTCATCGACGAAGCTTATCTCGACATGGCTGAAGACTATCCAGCTGGCGTTATGACGAAATACGTTGAGATGGGTCGCCCGGTTGTTGTGGCGCGCACCTTCTCCAAAATCTACGGCATGGCGGGTCAGCGTATTGGTTACGCCCTCATGCCTGCTGACATGGCAATGGAATGGCGCGGCTATGGTCACCTTTCAAGCGTGAACCAACTCGGCATCGTTGCAGCGCGTGCGTCTCTCGAAGACACCGCTCACTTCGAAGAAATGCGCCTAAAAACGAAAGCTGGTCGCGATCGCCTGATCGCTATGGCTGCTGATCTTGGTCGCCCGATCGCACCAAGTCCGCAGGGTAGCTTCATCTTCATGGATGTCGGCATGAGCAATGCTGAATTCGCCCGTCAGATGATGGATCGCGGCGTGCGCGTTGTCGGCAATCGCTGGACAGCCATGCCGGAATGGACACGCATCTGCGTAGGTCTCGATCATGAGATTGATCGCTGCCATGAGGCCGCTGCGGAAATTCTCTCGTCCATCTGATCGCGGACAGCATAAAATGAAGAAAGCGGGCCAGATGGTCCGCTTTTTTTTATCGGTCGAGCGATTTCAATGAGCCGCCGAAAAACAGCCGATAGACACGCGGATGACCAAGAGCGGCAATCAGAAGGCCAAAGACCAGCCCCATCATGAGCAGCATGGCAAAGATGATCTGCATATGGAGGCCTCCCTATGACGTATCTACGATAAAATCAGATCATCCTAAATCGGTCAGAATAAGGCAGGCGCCTTATGCCTCTTCAGTCAGGCCGCGTTTCAGAATGTGATAGAAAATCGGAATACCGCCGACTAGCCAGCCAAAAAGCGCGCCGGAGGAATTTGCCATCAGATCGTCCACATCAAATACCCGATACGGGCATGGAGCGATGAACCAGATGCCCGTTAATTGCGTCAGTTCCAGAAACAGCGAAAAGCCGATGCCCAGAAGCAGGACTTGCCACCAATTCACACGCCACAGCGCGCGAAGGAGAAACCCTGCAGGCGCGAGCATCAGAAAATTCAGTCCAACCTGCCAGAGCTGGCGATTGCCCAAAGTCGTGCCCAGAGACAGCCCACCATTCCACTTCACATAATTGATAATGCTCTGCATGGAATTGAACGGCTCGAGCCGCACGAGGGCAAAATATCTCGCACGTTGCTCACAGTATGCTCCGGTAAAATCTGGAAGAGGCAGAACCGTCAACAAAGTCGCAGTGAAGACCGCAAAACCGAAAGCCAACAGAAACGCAGAACGATATCGCCGCGTCTCACCCGTTCGTTTCTTATAAATGTAAAACAGCGCTGGCAGCAGAATCAGAAAAACGAGCGGAAACAGGAGCACGGCAAACTGAATCGTCTCTAGATAGCCGCGCATAAACACCCCACTTCAATCAATTGAGACTAACCAGCCTCATTCGAGCGGCTCAATGCCAGTCGAGCGCTGCACCTGCAAGAATATCAGCGGCTCTTGAAGTATAGGCAGGATCGCCCTTCGCCTGATGCATGATCAGGCCCTCATGAAGCACGGTCTCGCCACGGCGTAAGCCTTTGCGGCCGGTCACAATCACCCGTTTTGCAGGCTCACCAGGTGCAGAGCGAATCGGCAGAATTTCAATCTGCCCTGCCCGGCTGATGAGATAAGCCAGAATTTCACCCAGCTCACCGGCCCTGTGAACCAATGTGATGCGCCCCTTCGGTTTGGTCACAAACAACATGGCTTTCAGCCAGTCTTTCAGAGGCACTTCCGCCATATAGGCGTGAGTACGCCCTTCATGCACAGTCTGGATTTTTCCCGGCTCAAAATAGGGCGGGTTGGACATGACCTGATCGAAGCGATTTTCCCAGTCAGCAGGAATGTCCGACACATCCTGAGAGGCAATCTCTACCCGGTCAGAAAACCCGTTTTCTTCAACGCCGCGCTGTGCCAGCGGCAGCATGGTCTCATCCCGCTCAAGCCCGGTGAATCGGCTCTCACTCAATCGCCATGCGGCAGGGAAAAGCGCTCCGCCCGCTCCGCAGCCTATATCCAGAACATGCTGGCCCGGCTTCTCAGACAAGCTCGCCGCAAGCAGGATGGCATCGAGGCCCGCGCGGTATCCCTTCTCGGGCTGGAATATCCGGACCTGCTCATTCAGGAGCCAGTCTTCGGTGACATTACTCATCAAGCGATCTCTTGGCCTCGTTCAATAAACGCCGCGCGCGATTCACCTGATCGCTTTCCACAAGGATACGGCGCTGGATCGCACCAATGGAGCCTTCAACCCCGCTGGCGAAATCATCAAGCAGAACGAATTCAATGCCCGCTTCTTCAAGCAGAGCGCGAATAAAAGATAATTCGACGGGATTGTTCGTCCGAATAAGCTCTTCCAAGTGTTTGCTTTTCCTTTTGATCTGGGCCAAGAACCTATCGGACCATCTGTTCGTACAGTCTGAGTGGCGGCGGAGTGACGCGGGCAGCATGTCAGCTCTTTTTTTATTTGAGAAGTAAACTTTATAAAGACACATGCTGATTAGAAGGGCCTGATCCTTGGACGCGACACCGCTAAAAATAGAACCACAGAATGCCTTCCAGATTCTGTCCGGCCTGCTGGACGAAGATGTAGCTGCGACTGAAGCGCTGCTGACCGAACGTGCTGCGAGCCCTGTTTCCGTAATTCCTAATCTGTCTGGCTATATCGTTTCTGCTGGCGGCAAACGCCTGCGCCCGCTCATCACGCTTGCTGCGGCGAAAGCCTGCGGCGCGGAAAAGATGGAGCCGGTCCACTGCCTGGCCGCTGCTGTTGAGTTCATTCACACAGCCACGCTGCTGCATGACGACGTTGTTGACGAATCCGACCTGCGCCGCGGTAAGCCGGCTGCAAAGAATGTCTGGGGCAATTCCGCCAGCATTCTCGTTGGTGACTTCCTGTTCGCACGCGCTTTCACCCTGATGGTTGAAACTGGTCGCCTGCCCGTTCTGGATATTCTATCCAACGCGTCCAGCGTGATTGCAGAAGGCGAAGTGCACCAGCTGGCTGTCATGGGTCAGCTCGACCTGCCAACTGAAGAATATCTCCGCATTATCGAAGCCAAAACTGCGGCGCTGTTCGAAGCAGCTTCAGAGTCTGGCGCAGTTTGCGCTGATGCGACTGAAGCTCAAGTCCGCGCCATGCGCTCTTACGGCAAAAATCTCGGCCTCGCTTTCCAGCTGGTGGATGATGCGCTCGACTATGGCGGCACGACATCCGTTATCGGTAAGGCTGTCGGCGACGACTTCCGCGAATGTAAAATCACTCTGCCGGTCGTTATCGCACGCCGTCGCGGCAATGCAGAAGATAAAGCCTTCTGGGACCGTGCGCTTAATCCCGACAAACAGGAAGAGAGCGACCTGCCACACGCTATCCATCTGATCCGCTCTACCGGCGCGGCGAAAGACACGCTGGCAGAAGCCCGTTCATATGTTGAGATTGCCAAGCGCGCCCTGCAGGATGTGCCTCCATCCCCTTATGTCGACGCACTGTCCGGGCTTGCTGATTTCTGTGTAGACCGCGCCTATTAAGCGCGGTTTTTACGGGACCAGATGACCGTGATTGATCGCTGAAGCGCGGATTTTGCGGTTCAGAATATACATAATCAAAATCAGGATAGCGAAGCCAACCAGCGCTCCGCCCATCGGGAAGATCAAAGAGATCCCCGCCACCAGCGCCCCATGCACGCTGATCCATGCGTAAATCCATGCTGTCAGCGGCTGTGAAATGCCCGCCTTCAGAATAATCTGATAGATGTGCTCTTTGTGCGGCTGCATCAGCTTGCGACCATGCTGATAGCGCCAGACCAGTGTCAGCAGCACATCAGACAGGAATGCTACAAATAGTGCGGGCGCAATCCAGACAGACACATGCGTGCGTTCAATCCAGATCAGGGTAAGTCCGGCTAGATAGAGCCCGATAAACAGCGCACCTGCATCGCCGGAAAACAGCTTGCCGCGCCCATTCCAGAAGAGCAGCCCCAAAAGCCCGCCCAACAGGATCAGCGCGAACGCCATCACATCGTAAACGCCGGTCACGGCCGCCAGAAATGTCAGCGCAGCGGCGATAACTGCTGAAGAGCCAACTGCCAAGCCATCAGACCCGTCCATGAAGTTCACGGCATTGGTGACAACGACCATCCAGGCCGCAGACCCGAGCGTCCCCACAATCACGCCGGTTTCCCAGCTATTGCGCGCGAGATCAAAAAAGCTGACCCGAACACCGAAATAGGCCACCGCCCCGGCAATCACGAGCTGGGCCAATAGTTTTGGCAGCGCAGGCAAGGCGACAATATCGTCCCAGACGCCCATGATAAACATATAGACCGCCCCACCGAGCAGGGCGAAAATCGGAAAACTGAACCAGTCACTTTTCAGAAAAAAGAGCAGAATCGTCAGTGGGATAACGGTCGCAAAAACGGCTATTCCGCCAGAAGTCGGCATACCAACAGCATGGTCTTTATGTCCCCCGTTCGGCGCATCCTTCGGGCCGAAACGGATCAGCAGTCCACCAACAAGAACAGCGAGAATAAGAGCCGCCACAGAAAGGGCGACCGGAAGCAAAATCAACTCAAACATCACAGCCCCATTCCGATGTTCTGATCTATTCGGCTTGGCGCGTCAGGTCAAACCCGGCGCGCCCTAAAACGGTAGATACAACCCACCAATCCGGATGATGCGTTTTCAGCGCGGCAGCAGCCGACTGCGCCGCCAAAGCGTCTTCATAGATCGCAAAACAGGTCGCACCAGATCCGGACATGGCAGAAAACATCGGTCGCCCAGTGTTTTCCAGCTCTAATAAGAGATCAGCGATCTCCGGGACCAGCGAAATAGCTGGCGCTTGCAGGTCGTTTCGATAGTCGGTCTGTAGTGCCTGAACAAACCCACCCAATTCGCTCGCCCCTGGCGGGCTGACTTCCCGAAACTCCGGAATGTCAGATTGCGCATCGAACGCGTTAAAGACAGGCCCGGTCGGACACTGCAGTCCAGAATTCGCAAGAACGGCGTGAAGAGGCGTTGTCGTTTCTGCAAGAGGTTCAACCCGGTCGCCATCGCCCCGCATCAGAACGGGTGCCCCCGCCAGGCAAGCAGGCACATCACCGCCAAGCGGCACACTCGCCTGCATTAAATCTTCGGGGACATCTTCGCCAATGTCATAAGCAGCGCACAGCAAGCGGAGCGTCGCAGACGCGTCGGCAGACCCGCCGCCAATACCTGCAGCGATTGGCAGATGCTTTTCCAGCCGCAATTGGCCGTCTACATTGCGGCCGGACCACGCCTCGAACAGGCGAACAGCCCTCACAATCAGATTGTCTTCCGAGGCGCCCAGCAATGGATGGGAGGCGTTGGGTCCAGTCACACTGAAGCGCAGCCCTGCCTCGCCCGGCACAAAACTCAGCCGATCAGCGGCAGCGCGATCAGCAAATACCACAAGACTATCTAGTGGGTGGCGACCATCAGCGCGCGCCGGACCGACATGCAGATACAGATTGACCTTTGCCGGGGCAGATATGCTGATCACGGAAAACGTCCTGTGGCTCAGGGTGTCGTTTCAGTTGGTTCGTTATTGCCATCTGCAAGGACAGATACTGGCTCAGCCGTCAGGCCATTCGCAATCTTGGCTTCGATCTGAGGCACCAATTCTTCATCAGGCTGCTGCGCAAGCGCATGACGCCATTGGAAACGCGCCTCAAGCTCACGCCCTACCCGCCAATACGCATCGCCCAGATGGTCATTCAGCGTTGGATCATCCGGCGCCAGTTCCACAGCATGCTCCAGGAAGAGCACAGCCTGATCATACTGCCCAAGCCGGTAATACGCCCAGCCGAGACTATCGACGATGTATCCGGAGTATGGCTGAAGCGCGACCGCCTGCTGGATCATGACAAAGGCACGCTCCAAATGCTCGCCCCGGTCCACCCAGGAATAGCCAAGATAATTCAAAACCTGCGCCTGAGTGCCGTCAATTTCCAGCGAGCGAAGGAAATCAGCTTCCGCTGCGGCCCAGTTATCGAGTTCATGGTTCACGACGCCACGCGCATAATAAACGAGCCAGTCTTCGCGACCGTCAGCTTCGTCCTGCGTGATCACCTTGTCGAACCAGAAATGCGCCTCATCAAATCGCTCTAAAGAGCGATACAGCTCACCTAGTTGAATGGTCAGCTCGCGGTCCTCAGTCACTTCAAGCGCTTCGGAGGCAACGCGAATAGCCTCCTCATTCATCTCCTTGCGGCGATAAATCCAGGCCAGCTGCCCCTGGGATGTCGCATAGAACGGAGAGGACGGGGACACCTCAGTCAGAATTGAAATCGCTTCATCGCCTCGTCCTGCCGCGTCCAGCGTACTGCCGAGCATATTGCGTGCGATATCGAGTTCCGGGTTCAGAACCAGCGCCAGATTGAAATAGACGCCTGCAACATCATCCTGCGTTTCTGCCGCCAGTGCCGCAGCCAGCGAATACATAGACAATGCGGCGCCCTCACGAGGCGTCAGACGCTGAACAGACACCTCTTCGCCAGCGCGAATGCTCTGTTCCACCACATCAATCGCAGGGTTGTGGCCGACATCAGAATAAAACTCATCGGCGATACGCAGCGCCTCTTCTGAGCGGCCATTATCGACCAGCACACGCATATAATGTTCAGCGGCGACAGCAAGGCGCATACGTTCCGACCAGACGGCACGGAACGTTCCCAAAGCTTCTTCATCATCGCCTTCAGACATCTGCAAAAGCGCGAGCATATAGAGCGACACACCGTCCAGAACGTCGTCACCGACAAGGCTTTCAATGATGTGGGTGTCAGCGGCCGTGTAATCGCCCTCGCCATAGGCAGCCCATGCAGCGACCATGCGCGACACGATACGATTGAATGGACCGACCTCACCTGTCGTCAGGATTTCACGGGCGGCAGCATAATTGCCTGCCTCCATTTCGGAGACGCCCAGCGCCAGACGTGAAAGCGAAGAAAACGAACCAAGCTCATTCGTGTTCTCTCGCGCCATCTCCAGAGCTTCGTCAGTATCCCCGGCAAGTAATAGCGAGAATATCGCGCGCTCTTTCAAAACCGCGTCATCAGGTGCACGGTTGGATGCGCGCAGAAAGGTTTCTGCTGCTAGCACAGGATCATTGGTCAGCGAGGCATAACGCCCGATCAGGAAATCAGAATACTGGTCCGCTTCTGGCGGTTCCGGCGCCTGCACCCATCCTTCCGGAAGCGTTGGGCGTGACGTTGCAGACGGTGTGGTACACGCGGCCAGAGCGGAAATGCCCGCACAGGCCAGTACAGAACGGAATGTGAGTTTCATCCGACCAAACTGAAAGAAGCGCAGATAAAAAACAATCCGAATTCTTGTGTAAGGCCGATAAAATCTCAGCAATGTAAAAACGGGCAGGAAAGACCTGCCCGTTTTCTTTGAAATTACATGTTTGGATAAGCCGGACCGCCGCCACCTTCTGGGGTTTCCCAGTTGATGTTCTGGTTCGGGTCCTTGATGTCACAGGTTTTGCAGTGAATGCAGTTCTGTGAGTTGATCTGGAAGCGCTTCTCACCGTTTGGTTCTTCGACCCATTCATACACGCCTGCCGGGCAGTAACGTGCAGATGGACCGTCGAAAACGCCCAGTTCAGAAGACTTCTGCAGATCAGGATCGAGCAGACGCAAATGGCATGGCTGATCTTCACCGTGATATGTGTTGGTGAAGGCCACGTTCGTCAGCTTGTCGAAGCTGATCTTGCCATCTGGCTTCGGATAATCGATCGGCTTGAATTTAGACGCAGGCTTCAGAGACGCCGCATCGGTTTTGTTGTGAGACATCGTGCCGAATGGCGACCAGCCAATAATGGTGTTCAGCCACATTTCGACGCCACCTAGGCCTGTGCCCAGAATGGTGCCGAAGCGTGAGAGCAGAGGCTTCACGTTACGAACGGTCTTCAGCTCTTTGTAGACGCTGGAGTTTTCATACGCGTCCTGATACTCGACCAGCTCATCGCCGGAACGGCCGTCCTGAAGCGCGTTGAACGCAGCTTCTGCGCCCATCATGCCGGTCAGGATTGCGTTGTGAGAGCCCTTGATACGCGGCACGTTCACAAAGCCAGCAGAACACCCGATCAGTGCACCACCTGGGAAAGAGAGCTTAGGCACAGACTGCCAGCCACCCTCTGTGATGGCACGTGCACCGTAAGATACGCGCTTACCGCCCTCGAGATATTTGATGACTTCAGGATGGTGCTTCCAGCGCTGGAATTCCTGATAAGGCGCGAGATACGGGTTTTCATAGTTCAGGTGAACGACGAAGCCGAGTGAGATGAACGGCTCGCCATTGTCACGGAAGTGATAAAGGAAAGACCCGCCGCCAACATTGTCAGCCAGAGGCCAGCCAAGCGTGTGCTGAACATAGCCTTCCTGGAAATTTTCTTCCGGAACAGACCAAAGCTCTTTCAGGCCGATACCGTATTTTTGCGGCTCGCTGTCTGCATCAAGATCAAACTTGGAGATCAGCTTCTTGGTGAGTGAGCCACGTGTACCTTCTGCGAACAGAACATACTTGCCGAGCAGTTCCATGCCTGGCTCGTAATCTGGCTTTGGATTGCCTTCAGCGTCGAGGCCATTCACGCCAGCGATAACGCCTGTGACTTCGCCGTTTTCACCATAGACCAGCTCAGACGCAGCAAAGCCCGGAAAAATCTCAACGCCCATACCTTCAGCTTCTTCAGCGAGGAAACGAGTGACGTTGCCAAGAGACCCGGTGAAGTTACCGTGGTTCTTCATGAAGCCCGGCATTGGCAGCCAGGAAATATCCAGTGAGCCTTTATGGCCGAGATATTTGAATTTATCGCCAGTGACTTCGGTTTTCAGTGGACGATTGTCACGCGTGCGCCAGTCTGGCAACAGCGTGTCGAGACCGATTGGGTCAACAACCACACCTGAAAGAATGTGAGCACCGATTTCGCCGCCCTTTTCAAGGACGATTACTGATAGTTCTTCGCCCTTTTCCTGAGCGAGCTGCATAAGTCTGATCGCAGCGGAAAGACCCGCAGGTCCGCCACCAATGATCAGTACATCGACTTCCATTGATTCACGTTCGACAGCGTCTGACGCCATTTTATAACTCCCCAAGCCAGTGCGCGTTGATAAAGCGCGCAATGCATTTACGCGGTTATTCGACAAAAGTCGAAACCTGCCTCACCACCGCTAATGCATGATTTCTACCGTGTAATTCAAGTGGTGAGGCAATCAGGCGTATATTTTATTTCGCCTGTTGATAATTCTGCACTCAAAATGTCGGTATTGTTGGGATTAACCAGCACGCAGCGGCCTTAGCGAAGACAGCTCCGCAAATTCAATGTTAACAAGACATTTACGTTAACCATACTATACATAAACTACTTCACTATAGTAGAATTTAGACTATATCTGCCCCAAATCTGCCACATTTGGACTGTATGTTTTAACTTGTGGGCGCGCCTCCATTACTCGGAAATTGAGACTGGAAGGCATCATCATGAAATTCTGTATCAGTGTTCTCTTCGTTGCACTTGCGACGAGCTTGCCAGCCTATGCCGAACGTTCTGAAAACTGGTCGATATCGGCTAGCGCAGGAACATCGGGCGGCACCCTTGAAACGACCTATCGTTTCACAGACCATTTCCACCTTCGCGGCGGCATGAATACCATCACTGTAAGCGCAAATATCGATGATTCAGATATTTCGTATGATGGTGACCTCGAGTTCAAGGGCGGCAGCGCTTTCGTCGACGTCTACCCTCTGGATCTTCCGGTCTTTCTGACTGCTGGCTTGTATGCAGGGCGACAGGCGATTGATCTGACCGCAACGTCTTCTCAAAGCTTTGATATTTACGGCATGACGATGACACCGGTTGAATACGGCTATCTGCAGGGCGAAGCCTCCTATGGTGACTACGCGCCATTCCTGGGCTTTGGCTATAACTCTACATTCTTCACCGACAATTCATTCGGATTGCACGCCCTGATGGGGGTCGCCTATTTTGGCGAGGCAGATGTGAGCCTGCGCTCGGTTGGCGGAACCTATTCAGAATCGGAATACATTCAGCAGCTGGTCGAAAACGAACGCCAATCTCTGGAAGAGGAACTCGCCGATTATGAGTTCTACCCGATACTCCAGCTTGGGCTGTCGCGCCGGTTCTGACCTCACCCAGCACGCTTTCACCTGAAGATCTGCGGCTGAACCTATAGCCCTTCGCAGGAAAACTGCGTAACGTCAGCCGCAGATAAGACAACAAGAATCGTTTGCGTGATGGAATTATCAGAACACTCAAAAGAGAGCCTGCGCGCCCTCACCGCATGGTGGGAAGATGCAGGCGTGAGTGTCGATCAGAAGTCCATCGACAGAATTTTAAAAGTCGGCTCAGCGCCTAAGCAGCCAGCCCGCACAGCGTCAGACCCATCCAGCCCGTCTGCTCCTGCCGCTGCACCTCAATCGTCAAGCGCGCGCGCCAAAGCGAAAGCGGAAGGTCCGCTTACAAAAGCCCGCGCGCTTGCAGATGGCGCTACTACGCTTGAAGCCCTGAGAGCCGCAATTGAAGGCTTTGACGGCTGTGACCTGAAAACAACTGCCAGCAAAACGGTCATTGCCGATGGCAATCCAGCCGCAGACATTATGGTCATTGGTGAAGGCCCAGGCCGTGATGAAGATAAAGAGGGCAGACCTTTTGTTGGCAATGCGGGCCATCTGCTCGACCGTATGCTCGCCAGCATCGGCCTCTCCCGCAAAGAGAACACCTATATCACCAATGTGAATTACTGGCGCCCGCCGGGAAACAGAAATCCGAGCGAAGATGAACTCGCCATCTGTCGGCCATTTGTCGACAAACATATTGCGCTGGTGAAGCCAAAGCTGATCATTGCTGCCGGCACGGTGACCGCAAAATCCCTTCTCGGCGTCGAAGAAGGCATTACCCGCCTGCGAGGCCGCCAGTTTGACCTGACCGTTCCGGGGCTCTCTTCACCCGTACCTGTCTTCCCAATCTTCCATCCAGCCTATCTGCTGCGCCGTCCAGCCGAGAAAGCAAAGGCGTGGTCAGATCTTCTCAATATTTTGAACACGCTTGAAACGTTGGGCATTGCCCCGGACAAGCGTCCGTGATTCAAAACGCCTGCTAATTCCAGAAGGTCTTCGCGTTTTGCCCGCACCTATTTCCGTCATCATTCCGACGCTCAATTCTGAGGCCGAATTAGAGGCCTGTATGAATATGCTTCTTCCGGGCCTGACAGCCAACCTTGTTCGCGAAGTCATCATCGTCGATGGCGGCTCGAATGACCGGACCGGCGATCTTGCCTTTCAGTGGGGCGCGCGGCTCATTTGCGCCTCTGGCAAGGGGCGCGGCAGACAGCTGCGTACAGGCGGATTGAACGCCAAGGGCGAATGGCTGCTTTTCCTGCATTCAGACACCTGGCTCGATCAGGACTGGCCAGACCATGTCGAAGACCATATGCGCACCGCACCAGATATGGCGGCCGCTTTCAGCCTTCGATATCGCAGCAAAGACAAACAGGCGCGTTGGCTGGAAAACCGTGCAAACAAACGCGCCCGCGTGCTTGGTCTGCCTTATGGCGATCAGGGGCTTTTCATGTCCCGCGCGCATTACGACCGCATTGGCGGCTTTGAAGACATGCCGCTGATGGAAGACGTCGACATCGTCCGCCGGATCGGCAAGAAAAACCTCGCTATCCTGCCGGGCAAGGCCTTCACGTCAGCGGAAAAGTATGAGCGCGATGGCTGGCGCAAGCGCGCCTATTCCAATGCGTTCCTGCTGATGCGGTATTATCTGGGGGCGTCGCCTGAAAAGCTCGCTCAGGACTATCGCTGATCTCATGACTGCGAATACGCTTTTCATTTTCACAAAGCCGAACCGTATCGGCCTGTCCAAAACCCGTCTCGGTAAAGATATAGGCTGGAGCGCCGCGCAGCGCGTAAACGCTATGACCTGCGCAAAAGTATTCCGGGAAGTGTCTGATCCGCGCTGGGTGAGCATTCTATCCGTGGCGCCCGATCAGATGTTGTCTTCGAGCGCGCCTTTCTGGCCACCGCATTTGCCACGTATGCCGCAAGGCGGAGGCAGTCTGGGCGACCGGCTCGCCCGCGCTTATCATAACGCCCCAATGGGCAATGTTCTGTTTCTCGGGACGGATATGCCAGATGTCACGCGCAGAGATATTCATCTGGCGTGCGAAGCACTGAAATCGCATGAGGCGGTTTTTGGCCCCGCCGATGATGGTGGGTTCTGGATATTGGGCCTTCGCAAACGTACAGGCTTGCAGCCGCCCTTTCAAAAGGTGCGCTGGTCCAGCGAACATGCCATGGCTGATGTCTGTCGAAATCTGGAGCCTGCCCGCATCGCCAGACTTCGCGAAGCGATTGATCTGGATGACGGCGAGGCGCTGGTGAAATGGCGGGCCTCACGCAAATCTGCGTAACACCCGCCAGTTCGGCTAAGTCAGAAAGATATCTATCAGCAACCAGACGCCCAGAACGGCGAACAGGGCAGCTGCGATCCAACGCACATATTTCAACGGAATGATGCGGGTCGCCGCCTCACCCAGAAGAACCGCCGGAATATTGGCAATCATCATGCCCAGCGTCGTGCCGAGCGTGACGAAGACAATGTCTTCAAATCGCGCACCCAGAAGCGTCGTCGCGATCTGGGTTTTGTCACCAATCTCAACGAGGAAAAAGGCAATCAGCGTGGTGATGAATACACTGCCCGATTTGCTCGTCGCGGCATCCTCATCTTCCTTGTCAGGAATGAGCGCCCAGGCGGCCATTGCCAGAAACGAGATCGCCACTAGAACCCGGAACCAGACCCCATCCAGAAACTCCGAGATCAGAACGCCAAGTCCCGCCGCAAGGCCGTGATTGACCAGCGTTGCGGCCAGAATACCCAGAATGATTGGAACCGGTTTTCGGAATTTCGCTGCGAGAACAATCGCGAGCAGCTGCGTTTTATCGCCGATCTCGGCAATTGCCACGATCAGCGTCGATATCCACAAAGCTTCCATTTAACTTCCCTTCCGGGCCACCGGTTTCAGACACAACGATGCAGACATAACCCGGCAGCCCAGCCGGCTATGTGCATCGTCGGTCTCACCAATCCAGGCCTTAGGCCCGCCAATTACGCCATGGTCCGAGGACCAAGTTTGTTGACGTAACTTCCGCTGAAAGTGCGAACGGCTACTCCCCGAAGAGGCCTTCCACCTACCCTTCCCCAAGAGAATGGTCAATTATGTGGAGAACGAATTATTGTTCTTGTTTTGTTCTTTTTGTCCCGATATTGTCTGCGGTTATGAGAACGAAACAGAAACTTCAGCCCCGGGGACGGGTTAGTCATTCTGACCTTCACCGGCTCTCTCCCGGCGAGCACCGGAAAGGGCGAGGCGCTGTTTCCAATCCGACCGGGCGTTTTGAAACCCAGTCACGCGAAAGTTTTGACGATGGCTGGGAGAATGAACGGGACGCACTCGATGAAGCCTCTCTCATAAACTGGCATCGCGAAGCGGCGCGTACAATCATCACTAAGAATGCATCTCCGGATATTTCATTCGATCGATCCATAAACCCCTATCGGGGCTGTGAGCACGGCTGTGTCTATTGTTTTGCGCGCCCATCGCACGCCTATCTTGGCCATTCGGCTGGTGTGGACTTTGAGCGTCAGCTCTATTTCAAACACAATGCGGTTGATCTTCTGCGCAAGGAATTATCCGCCCGCAGCTATAAGGCAAAGCCTATTGCGCTGGGTGTAAACACCGACTGCTATCAGCCCGAAGAGCGACGCCTGCGTTTAACGCGAGAGCTTTTGAAAACGCTTTCAGACTTCAACCACCCTGTCGTGATCCTTACAAAGTCGGCTCTGATACGCCGCGACATTGATATACTCTCCGACATGGCGGAACGACAGCTTGTCAGCGTTGGCGTCTCCGTCACCTCCCTCAAGCCAGATCTCTGCCGGAAAATGGAACCGCGTGCGGCCTCTGCGCCCCTGCGCATCAAGACAATTCGCGATCTCAGCGCGGCTGGTATTCCCGTCACCATAATGACTGCGCCCATCATTCCATGCCTCAACGATATGGAGCTGGAGCATTTACTGCTCGCGGGCCGGAAGGCAGGTGCGCGCAGTGCCAGATATGTCCTTCTTCGCCTGCCATATGAGCTGAAAGACATTTTCCATGAATGGCTGACGGTGCATTACCCCGATCGCACAACCCGTGTGATCAATGCCTTGCGCGAAATGCGCGGCGGAAAAGACTATGACGCCGACTGGCATACCCGTCAGCGAGGTGAAGGGATCTACGCAGATTTGATCGCTGAACGTTTTCAAAAAGCAGTCAGCCGCCTTGGCTACACGCAATCAGCTGCGCCGCTGCGAAGTGATTTATTCCGCCCCCCCGCCAAAGACGATTCCCAGTTCGCATTCGAGTTCTGATGCAAAAAACGAATCAAAAATATTGAACACCCCGATCTGGTAAGACATTCTTCATCAAATCACTTCGGATTGTCCGTTTAACTGGATACTTATACGAGGTCGTTTCGACATGGACGCTCTGGAAAATGTGATCATTGAAGGTGATTGCATCGATGTGATGAACCGCTTGCCGGAAAAATCTGTCGATCTGATTTTTGCGGACCCGCCCTACAATCTCCAGCTCGGCGGTGATCTGACCCGTCCTGACAACTCCGAAGTGAACGGCGTTACAGATGACTGGGATCAGTTTGACAGCTTTGATGCCTACGACCTCTTCACCCATGAATGGCTGACCGCCTGCCGCCGTGTCCTGAAAGATACGGGCGCAATCTGGGTGATTGGCAGCTATCACAATATTTTCCGCGTCGGCACGGTCCTTCAGGATTCCGGCTTCTGGATCATGAATGACGTGATCTGGCGTAAAACCAACCCAATGCCGAACTTCAAGGGCACGCGCTTCCAGAATGCGCACGAGACCCTGATCTGGGCGACCAAACACGCCAATCAGAAGCCTTACACCTTCAATTATGATGCTCTGAAGACCTTCAATGACGATCTTCAGATGCGTTCAGACTGGACCATTCCAATCTGCACCGGCCAGGAGCGCCTGAAACGTGAAGACGGCAAAAAGGTTCACCCGACGCAAAAGCCTGAAGGCCTGCTTCACCGCGTTCTGCTGGCGACCAGTAAAGAAGGCGACATGGTGCTCGACCCATTCTCCGGAACGGGTACGACTGCGGCCGTTGCCAAAGCACTGGGCCGCCGCTTCATCGGCATCGAACAGGATCAGACCTATGCTCGTCATGCACGTGAGCGTCTGAAACGTGTCGAGACCTATGCGGATGACGAACTTAAAACCGTGACCAGCAAAAAAGCTGAGCCACGCGTCCCGTTTGGCGCACTCATTGAGAGCGGCTATCTGCGTCCGGGCGACCGACTTTTCTCCGCATCCAGACGATATGAAGCTCGCGTTCGGATTGATGGCAGCCTGTCAAATGGCCGTGATGTCGGGTCAATTCACCGTCTTGGAGCGCATGTTCAGCGTGCAGCAGCGTGCAATGGTTGGACATTCTGGCATTATGAGACGCGAAATGGCCTCGAACCCATAGATATTCTCCGTAGAAAATTCAGGAGTCAGATGGGACTCGGTTGATCAAGCCCATATTGATGCTTACCTTTGTGTATAGCTGGACGGGCGAGACCGATTCGGGTTTTACACGGAGGCCCCATGACACGGCTTATAAATCTATATGCGCTGGATTACTGGTACGAGTCTGACGCTGATGATCCTGATAGTGCCTACACTCTGATCGGTGATGAAAAAGGCGATTATGTCATCGCTGCTGACGGAACCCTGACTTTCGAAGAAATCTGGGAACTGGCTGAAACTCACAACGAGCAGGTCAAGGCAGAACTTCAGAACGGCTAATACCGTTCAACTTCTTCAGGCAGGGCTCAGATAGCAATTGAGAGCCTTGCGGAAGACGGATGGAAATCCGGCCGTTCCGGACTCCAACTCAGGCACATATTCTGGTTGTCCTGAAACGATTGCGCTTTCCGCAATCTCTTTACGCACTTCAAATACATCAAGCAGCAATCTGAAATGGGTGAAGACATGCTCCACCTGCCCCAGATGCTTTGCGTCTCCAGGCGCTGAGTGCACTTGCTTGTCTATGCTATCCGCAGAAACTTCTACCCAGTCACTCGTCGGTAAGCCCAGCGTTCCGGCCAGCAGGCCTTTGTCCATGCGGCGCTCAGCCAGCAACACACCATTCTGCACGCTAATATAGACCTGCCCCTTGCGGATGGGTTTGGCTTTCTTCTCACCCTTATTGGGCAGGCTGGCTGCAATCCCCTGCTTTCGCCCCTCACACGAGCTCATAAGCGGACACAGCAGACAGTCAGGTGACTTGGGCGTGCAGACGGTTGCGCCGAGATCCATCATGGCCTGAGCGAAATCGCCGGGCCGTTCATCAGGTACCCAGTCCGTCACAATGGATTTGATTTCAGATTTGATCTCTTTCAGTGGTCGGGTCATAGCCAGATAGCGCGTTGTTACGCGCTCCACATTGCCATCCACTGCGGGCGCGGCTTCATCAAAGGCGATCGCCGCAATCGCGCCGGAGGTATAAGGGCCAATGCCCGGCAGCTTGATCAACTCTTTGGCTGTTTCCGGAAAGCCCCCCATCTCAGCTACGATCTGCGCGCAGGCATGAAGATTTCGGGCTCTGGAATAATAGCCAAGCCCGGCCCAGGCATTCATCACTTCATCGCGCGAGGCCGCGGCCAGCGCTTCAACACTTGGCCAGCGCTGCGTGAAATCCAGAAAATACCGGGTCGCATGGGGGATGGTGGTCTGCTGGAGCATAATCTCAGACAGCCAGACATGATACGGGTCCGGGCACACACCGACAGCCTTGTCCGCCGGGCTTATGCGCCAGGGCAGCTGACGCGCATTTGCATCATACCAGTCCAGAATGGCTGCGGAGAATTCAGAAGCTGTGAGCGAGCCTGTCGTCATGAGTAATTGTGTGACGCTTTCATGTTGAGCCTGAAGCCCTGCCATGAGACACTAAAGACTGTCCAGATAGCGCGAGCAGAGCATGAGCGAGCCCCAACACGATAAGGAAGCCGAAGCGCTGGCGCTGAAACGCCTGATGAAGCATCGCGCCAAACCTGTCTATACTCCGGGAAACAAGCTCAGCCTGCGCATTGCAAAGGTGATGCGCCCCTACGCTAAGGATGATGGACCAGGCCTGCCTCTAATACAGCGACGCTGGCAGGATCTTGTCGGCCCGCGCCTCGCCAAGCTGTCCCGCCCCGTCAAACTGACGGGTAAAAAGGAAGAACGTATTCTGACGCTGGAAATTCTGCCATCGGCGTCTCCGATCTTTCAGCATCAGAATGAGATGCTGAAACAGAGACTGGCAGCGGCCTGTGGAGGCTTTCTGAAAGACATCAAACTTGTGCAAAAGGCGTCGACCGGACGCAGCGCGACCGGGAAAGCGGCAAGCCCTCCTTTGAGCGCACGTGATCGTGAAGAGATCAAGGCTGGACTTGATGAGATAAAAAATCCGCAATTGTCAGCTGCGCTGTTGGCGTTTGGAGAGGCTGTCTATACACAAGACCGCTGATAATCGCCCTTGCACCGATATGACCTAAGGACGGATGACGGTAATGAATTCTACAAAAGTTTTTGTCGCAGCAATCGCCGCACTGGCTGTTGCATCTTGCGGACAGGACAACAGCTCCAGCACAACAACGTCAGGCGGCATAACGCTTGATCCTTCTACGCTTGCTCTTGGCGACGTAATCATGGGCGATCCGAATGCGCCGGTTGAGATTATTGAATACGCTTCCGTCACATGCGGCCATTGCGCTGAATTCCACGAAAACGTCATGCCGGTTATCGAGGAATATGTGGAAGCCGGTCAGGTGAAATACATTTTCCGCGACTTCCCTACACCGCCTGCAGACGTCGCTATGGCTGGCTTTGCGATTGCGCGCTGCGCAGGTGAAGACGGATATTACGACGTTCTGGACGATCTGTTCGAAAACCAGACAAACATTTTCCAGGCCATCCGTACCGGCACAGCAGGTGACGCACTCCGCGCGACGGCCGCCCGCCACGGTCTGGACGATGCTGAATTCCGCGCCTGCACGCGTGACCGTAACGTGTTCAACGCCATCACCAGCACGATGGAAGCAGGTCAGGCACGCGGCGTATCTTCTACGCCGACCATTTATCTGGATGGCGAGCTGCAGACAGGCATTGATGCCCGTACGCCAGATGGCATGGCCGCCCTCATTGATGCGGCGCTCGGCATCGAGCCTGAAGCCGAAGCGGCTGAATAACCAGACTGATCAGGCCGGAGGCATGCCTTCGGCCTACTGCTTTTTATAGGGCCCTCATCCTAGTCGCGCTGCACAGCAGACTGTATGACAGGATGGTCGCTAGATTTAATCCCTCGGAGACACAGTATGCGTAACTCAAACTGGATCACTTCTACTCTGGCAGCGCTTGCGCTGAGTACAGCCATGCCGGCTGCTCTCGCCGATGAAGCGACGACCGAGGTCGCAACGACGCCAGCCGTTGAGGGAACTGTATTGGGTGACGTTGTTCTGGGCAGCGAAGACGCGCCGATCACAATCATTGAATACGCCTCCATCACCTGCCCGCACTGTGCGCACTTCCATGAGGAAATCATGCCAGTCATTCAGGAACGCATTGATCAGGGACAGGTGAAATTCATTTTCCGTGATTTCCCGACCCCGCCTGCGGAAATCGCTATGGCCGGTTTCGCACTGGCGCGGTGCTCTGGCGAAGACAATTATTATGCCGTGCTGGACAAGTTTTTCACCAATCAGACTGAAATGTTCGACTCGCTGCGTAATGGCACAGTCGGTACTTTCTTTACGGACCTGGCGGCAAACCACGGCGTTGATGAAGCAACGTTTGACGCCTGTCTCAGCGACCGCCTTCTGTTTGAATCCATGGTGGACATCATCACCGCCGGTCAGGAGGCTGGCGTTGCCTCTACCCCTACCGTCTTCCTGAATGGCACACAGCTAACCAGCGAAACCCGTACAGCCGAAAGTATGGCTGCGGCAATTGATGCAGCTTTGGGTATCGAACCGTCCAGCGAATCCGTGGATGCTGAAATATCGCCAGAAGAAGAGGCTTCCGTTCCGGCGGAATAATCCTCTCAGATCAGGGGTCGTGGTTGCAGATCACAGAGATCAGAATTGCAGGATTTAAATCCTTCGTAGATCCGGTGAATTTCTACGTGGAACCCGGCCTTACGGGCATTGTTGGCCCGAATGGCTGCGGTAAATCCAATCTTCTTGAATCTCTTCGCTGGGTTATGGGCGCAAGCTCTGCGCGTGCCATGCGCGGCGGCGAAATGGATGATCTGATCTTCTCGGGTACAGCAAAACGCCCTGCCCGCGAGACCACCGAAGTCACAATGGTGATCGACAACACAGAGCGCCGCGCGCCGCCTGAGTTCAACGATTCCGACCATCTGGAAATTCTGCGCCGCCTGCGCCGTGGCATTGGTTCCACCTATAAAGTGAATGGCCGCACCGTACGCGGCAAAGACATTCAGCTGATTTTCGCAGACGCCTCTACTGGCGCAAACTCTCCGGCACTAGTCCGTCAGGGCCAGATCAGCGAACTGATCGGCTCCAAACCTCAGAACCGTCGCCGCCTGCTTGAAGAAGCCGCCGGTATTGCTGGCCTCAATACACGCCGTCACGAAGCTGAATTGAAGCTCCGCGGCGCTGAGACCAATCTGGAACGCCTGTCAGACTTATCGTCTGAGGTTGAACGTCAACTTGAAAGCCTGAAACGTCAGGCCCGTAAGGCGCGCAAGCATAAAGACCTTTCAGAACAAATCACCGCCCTGGAAGCGCTGCTCTGCCATCGTCGCTGGTCAGCGGCGCAAGAAGCGGTCAACACCCATCAGGCAAGCCTGCGCGAAGCGCGCGAACAAGTCGAAAAGCTGACGCTTGAAGACGCGATGAGCGAGCGTAAAGCGCTTCAGGCCCGCGAAGACATCGAGCCTTTGCGTATCGCTGAAACCGAAGCCTCTGCGCTTGTCGGCCAGGCCAAGGTTCGCATGACCGAACTCCAAGGCGAAAAGCGCGCCATCGAATCGGCGCTGGAGCGTCACTCAACCGACCTTAAGCGCATCGTTGCCGATATTGAGCGCGAACAGGGCCACACAGAAGACGCTGAATCGCGCATTGCAGACGCCCGTAAGCAGCTGGCAAATCTGCCGAGCCTTGATCCTGAAGTCTTCGAACGTGACCGGATGGAAGCGACAGCACGCCTTCAGATGATCCAGAAAGACCTTCAGGACACTGAACAGGCTGCGCAAGCCAGCACTGAGACGCTCGCCAAACTGCGCGCCGAACGTGAAGCCGCAGAGCGTAATCGCCGCGACCTCACCAACCGCCTGAACCAGCTGAACCATCGCCTGTCACAAATGGAAGCTGACCTTTCGCGCCTGCCGGATATTTCCGAGCTGGAAGCGCGCCTGGAAGCGGCCAAGCAAACACTGGTCGACTGCGAAGCGGCACTCGAGGACGCATCCTCCTCCATCACAGAGGCTGAACAACGCTCGCAAGCGCTGCGTCGTGAGGAAGAGACGGTTGGCGAACCGGTCAAAGAAGCAGACACCGCGCTTCGCAGCCTGAAGGCAGAAATCTCCGGTCTTGAGCGCCTGCTCCGTAAGGCCGACACATCATCTGCGCCGCCAATTATGGATTCGCTCAGCCCTAAAGCTGGGTTTGAGCGCGCACTGGCCGCAGCGCTCGGTGATGATCTGAATGCACCGACAGACCCGAATGCGCCGACATACTGGTCCGGAGCGGATACAGGCTCTGACCCTTCCCTTCCTGATGGCGTTACGCCCCTCAACACGGTCTGCGATGCACCGCGCGAGCTCGATCGCCGTCTGGCGCAATGCGGCGTGGTGGAAACTGAATCTGAAGGCAATGCGCTAAAAGCCTCCCTTCAGGTGGGTCAGCGTCTTGTTTCTAAATCGGGCGGCCTCTGGCGCTGGGATGGTTATATCCGCAAGAGCGACGCACCTTTGTCTCAGGCGGAACAGCTGGAACAGCGCAATCGTATGGAAGCCTGCCTCGCAGAACTCCCGGAGCTGGAAGCTAAACTGAATGATGCGCAGGCCCGCAAGACGGAAGTGGAACTGCAGCGCCGGGCCGCCGAAAGCGAGCTTCGTGATCTGCGCGCACATGCGCCAAGTCTCCAGAAGGCTCGCAATGAAGCCAATACGGCTGTCTTCCGCGCTGAGCAGGAAGTTGAGCGCGCCAGCCTGAAACGAGACAATCTCGCCGGCAGCGTGGCTGAAGTTCGCCAGCAGCGTGATGACGCACAAAGTACTGTGGACGCTCTGGAACAGGTCTCTTCCACTGAAGACGAATCCCGCCTGGCTGATGAGCTGAATGCGCTACGCCGGAAAATCTCCGCGCTGCGCAATGATGAAAGCGGTGCACGCACTGCCCTTTCAGATCTGGAACGCAATCGCGAACGTCTTGAAGGACGCAAGCGCGGCCTTGAACGTGAAATTCAGGATTGGGAACGCCGCCTGAAACAATCTCGTGGCCGGGTCACTGAGCTACAGTCCGCTCGCACACAGGCACGTGAAGCGCTCGAAACCGTACAAGGCGGACCAGAAGAAGTTATCGCCGCCATCGAAGCCCTCGCAGGTGAACTCCAGAAACTGGAGGCGCGACGTCAGGAAGCTGCCGACGCTCATGCCGAAGCAGAAAAAGGCGCACGCGAAGCAGAATCAATCGCCCGCGCCGCGAAAGACGCCGCAACGAAGGCCCGCGAAACGACTGTGCTCACTCAGGCGCATCTTGAAACGGCCAAGGAACGGCTTGGCGACGCCATTGAGCTGGCCAGCTCTCAGTTTGGGCGACAGCCTCAGGGGCTGCTTCAACTGGCAGAATCCACTCTGGAACCCGACTGGCTGGAAAAAGACGCCAAAGAGGTCGATTCGGAACTGATCGGCCTGAAGCATGAACTCAATGCTCTTGGCAGCGTGAATCAGGACGCAGAGAAAGACGCAGAAGAACTGGCGGAACGTCTCGGCACACAGCATGAAGAAAAAGCCGACCTTACGGCGGCCATCGCCAAGCTGCGTGAAGGCGTTGATGCTCTGAATGAAGAAGGCCGCGGTCGCCTGCTCGCCGCTTTTGAAACCGTGAACAACCATTTCCAGAGCCTCTTCACCGCTCTCTTCAATGGCGGACAGGCGGAACTCCGCCTTGTTGAAGCTGATGACCCGCTTCAGTCCGGTCTGGAAATCTTCGCTCAGCCTCCGGGCAAGAAGGTCACATCACTCAATCTGATGTCCGGTGGCGAACAGGCTCTGACAGCGACGGCACTTATTTTTGCGGTCTTCCTGTCCAATCCGGCACCTATATGTGTTCTCGACGAGGTCGACGCTCCACTAGATGATGTAAATGTCGACCGTTTCTGCCGTTTGCTCGAAGAAATGAAGGGCCGGACCCAGACTCGATTCGTCACCATCACGCACAATCCGGTCACCATGTCCCGCATGGACAGATTGTTCGGGGTAACCATGCAGGAACAGGGTGTTTCACGCATTGTTTCTGTTGATTTGGGCACAGCTGAACAATTGGTCGCAGCAGAATAGTCAGACTTTCGTTTTAACTTCAATTAAAACAAGGCACTAAGAATTCGTGAACTGCTTGACTTCGCACCTGCACATGGCTAGCTTCCGCGCGACTTCGGTCAAAGCATTAATTAATTAAACGGTGGCCCATGCCTCCATCTTCTCCAGAACCTGACGATCTGGGCGCTCGCATTGCAGCAGCACAGGCCAAACAGGCTCAGAAGACGGCACGCAAACCGAAATCTTCGGGCGCGTCGGGATACGGCCTGGGGATGAAAATGGTCCTCGACCTAATCGGGGGTGTTTTGGTCGGTATGGTTTTCGGGCTCGCGCTCGACCATGTAGCAGGGACAAAGCCTTGGGGGCTTCTTGTACTCTTATGTCTTGGACTTGCTACGGGTTTAAGAATGATGTTGCGCACAGCCAATCAGGAGGCTAAGCGCTTCGCGGAAGAGACAAACTCATCTGGCACGACTGACGTGACCGGTGAAAAAGAAGGCAAGTAAGGCATGATGTTTCGTATGGAACTCGACCCAATGCATCAGTTTCAGATTCAGAAACTGATTTCACTTCCGTCACTGGCTGGTCACGACATTTCTTTCAC
>NHBK01000018.1 GCA_002173095.1 Hyphomonadaceae bacterium TMED5
CCCGGCGGCTCCACCAATAACTCTGCTCATTAGGCAGTAGGTGAGGGGCCGAAATAGGATCGACAGACGTGTAAAGGTGATGCCTTCGCTCGCATGAGCTGCGTTAGAAGCTCAACTTGCAAATAGTTGCTAATGACAACTTTGCTGAAGGTGAACTCCTCGCTGCGTAATGCAGTGCGGAAACTAACCGCTTAAACTCCTGGATGGTTTAGCTCGTCCAGGCGGGGCCCGGAGGCGCCTGGCAACAGAAGCCTCCACTTCATTTCTTCTGAAGATACAAAAAAGCCGAAGGCAGGGCCTCCGGCTTAATCTGACATATCGTCTCTGAACTAGGCGCCGTAGAGAACGGAAATCTGTTCGGCCACGAGTGCAGGGCGGTCCTGACCTTCAATTTCAACTGTCGATTCGCTGATCATTTGCTTGCCGCCCGCTTTAGGTTCGATGGACAGGCATTTCTGGCGCAGGCGAACCTTTGAGCCGACTGGTACCATATTGGTGAAGCGGACTTTGTTTGATCCGTAATTGATGCCGCGCGATACGCCTTTTACGTTCAGAACCTCACCCGACAGCATTGGCAGCAGGGATAACGTCAGAAAACCGTGCGCGATTGGGTGGCCAATTTCTTTGGTGGCGCGCTCAACATCAATATGAATCCATTGATGGTCGCCGGTTGCGTCCGCAAAGAGATTTACACGGTCCTGATCTATCGTGTGCCAGTCAGACACGCCGATTTCCTGATCAACGAGTGATTCCAGATCCGCGTAATTTACGATTTTCGGTTCTGCCATTTTGTTTCCTCCCACTGAGATAACCTAATTTTACGCAGGGACTGTCTGCCCTGTTCTGATGTGTGCCGCCCGAACTTTCTGCGTGCAGCACTGATCGGCGATAGGTTAGCGGCTTGGTTCACACTCCGCTAGCTTCTCCTCGCGTCACCCCTTTTTTCGGCGCGAAATTCAGCTGTCAGTTTCCCCAACAGAGCATTCAGATTGCATTCAAGCGCGCTGGTTCACATTCGGCTCAAGGATAAGGAGAAACTTCCTATGTACGTAAAAGCTATGACATCCGGAGCTGCACTTGTTGCAATGATGGCAATCACGCCGATGGCGAATGCCCAGTCTTCTTACTGGAGCTATGATGGCCAGACATCTTACAATTCTTACGCGGCCTGCGAGGAAGCGCGTACGACCCGAACAATGGGCGGCGCAGCCCTTGGTGGCCTTCTCGGTGCCGGCATTGGCGCGATGGCAGGCGGCGACGACACACGCAACGCAGCCGTAGGTGCGGCCGTTGGTGCTGTCGCAGGCGGCATGGTTGGCAATCGTCAGGTTCAGTGTGCGTCTTACAATTACCCGTCCACGACGAATAACACCTACTCGCAGACGACGACCCGTTATGTGACGTCTCAGCCGAGCTATGGCTATTCGAACAATCAGTATGGCCACCGCCAGCCGACCTACACGTCTAACCGGACGTACAGCAATAACGGCTATAACAATGGCTACAGCCAGGGCAGCTATAACAATGGGTATAATAACGGCCACTACACGCAGTACCCGTCTAACAATACCTATTATGGCTCAAATAACGGCTATCAGACGACGTCTGGCCGCACATATACGCGGACTTACACCCAGCAGCCGACCTATACGTCGACTTCGACCCGCACGACCTATGGTTCATCTCAGCCATATCAGTCCGGTCAGCGTTGGAGCTATGATGGCCAGACCATGTTCAGCTCTTACGGTGAGTGTAATGAAGCCCGTCGTGGCCGTACGCTCGCAGGCGGTGGTCTCGGAGCCCTGGCAGGTGCCGCACTTGGCGCGATGGCAGGCGGTGATGACACGCGTAACGCAGCGATTGGTGCTGTAATCGGTGGTGCAGCCGGTGCTTATACAGGCCAGCGTTCCATCCAGTGTACGCAGTACTAAGTGACAGGTTGAGGTGAATTCTTTGCAGAAATGCTTGCCTTCACCTTCGCAATATTCTTCTCTCCCCATCAAACACATGGGGAGAGAAAACTATGACCAAGCAAATAAAATTCGAAACAGTGCTTCTGGATATCGAGGACGGCATCGCAACGCTGACCCTCAATCGCCCGGAAAAAATGAACTCCTTCACAGGTCAGATGATGCTGGACATCATCGCAGCGTTTGACGAAACGGATGCGAATGACGATGTGAAAGCCGTTATCGTGACAGGCTCAGGTGAGCGCGCTTTCTGCGCCGGTGCAGACCTGTCATCTGGCGGCAAAACCTTCGACTATGAAGCCCGTCAGGCAGACGGCAAGCAGGCCGGTCAGAGCACTGAGGAAGATATGCAACGTGATGGCGGTGGCCGCTGCACGCTGCGTATGTTCAACAGCCTGAAGCCGATCATTGGTGCAATTAACGGTGCGGCCGTTGGTATTGGTGCGACTATGCAGCTGCCAATGGATGTGCGTATCGCATCGGACAATGCGCGCTTTGGCTTTGTGTTCTCCCGCCGAGGTATCACGCCTGAAGCGTGCTCCAGCTATTTCCTGCCGCGTCTTGTCGGTATCAGCCAGGCGCTTGACTGGTGTTATTCTGGCCGCGTCTTCAACGCAGAAGAGGCGCTTAAAGGCGGTCTCATCAAAGCGATCTATCCGCAGGCAGAGCTTATGGATGCTGCACGCGCTTGGTGTCGTGAGATCATCGACAATACGGCGCCAGTGTCCGTAGCGCTGACACGTCAGATGATGTGGCAAATGCTGGGCGCGGATCACCCGATGGAAGCGCATATCATCGACAGCCGCGCGATTTACGAGCGTGGCCGTACAGGCGATGCCCGTGAAGGTGTGACGAGCTTCCTTGAAAAGCGTAAGCCGGTCTATCCGGAGAAGGTGTCTGACGGTATTGCGCCGCACTACCCATTCTACCCGGAACGTAAATTCCACTGGCCGGAAAAAGCTGAGTAATCGCTTTCACAGTTTCCAGAAGAGGCCTGCTTTTGCAGGCCTTTTTTTACTGTCTTTTGTCGGAGGCGCTGGCTGGGGGGCGATACTCAAGAATATCGTCAGGTTTGCAATCAAGCGCGAAGCACAGCTTAGCAAGGGTTTCAAACCGGATGCCTTTTACTTTGCCGGATTTAAGCTGCGATATGTTCGCTTCAGTAATCCCTACGTCCTGCGCGAGGTCTTTGGCGCGACGTTTTTGCAGCGCCAGCAGAACGTCCAGTCGAACCACTATATCGCCAAACGGACTTTGAGGGTCAGACAAAGCTTTCATTCTCCTCGTCAGCGCGTGCGCCGTGTTCCAGTCCGAGTGCAAGGAATTGTATCAATGTGCCCGCTCCAAGAAGCGCCGTCACTAGAAGCGTGCTGGTATCAATCTCTGCGCTCAGCTGTTCCGCAATGCCTCCCAGAAGCAAACGGTCCAGGCTCATCCAGCATGCTGACAGAATGTATCCAGTCGCGAGCAGCCTGATGAGCATGAGCTTATTTAGGATAAACCGCCCGGATGCCCTGGATTTCAAGACCATCCACAATGCACAGGCATTCACGGCGCCAATCAAAAGGAATGGGCCCATCCATAAGGCGACCCACAGGTATGTTAGATCTGGGTCCAGGCCGTTGAGGTAATCGGGCTGCCCGATTTTCGACACCTCAAAAAGAGGTGCAAATAGGAAGAGCGAGATATTGATCACCAGCAATGTGGCAATGCCAGCGACCAGTTTTGTAGGTTTGTCCTTTTGCATGGATACCTCCATGCAGCGAGATAAGCATATAAAATTATCGAAAACAATAATAAATTATCGCATACAGTAATTTAAGGATAAGGTCAGTGGTGCCTGTCTACTGTTCTGCACGTGCTATTTCGCGAACAGCTGGTCGAAATTGCGGAAGGTTTTGAATTCCAGCGCCGTATTGCCGCCCGGTTCGCGGACGAAGAATGTGCCCTGTTCGCCGACTTCTCCCTGAAAACGGATATATGGGCCAACTTCAAACGGAACGCCTTTTTCATCCAGTTTGTCGGCTAGCGCCTGCCAGTCATCCCACTGCATGACGATGCCGAAGTGAAAGGCTGGTATCTGCTTGCCGTCGACCGGGTTCTTCGCAGCATCATCCATATCATCGACGAGGTGGGAGGTGATCTGGTGGCCGAAAAAGTCAAAATCCACCCAGCGCTCACTTTCGCGGCCAAGGCCTGCGCCCAGCATATCTGTCAGAAACGCTCTGGTCGCGGCGAGGTCTGCGGTGGGAAAGGCAAGGTGGAAGGGCTGCATCTGGCGATCTCCTGAAACTGGAACTCTTTGAGCAGATAGGCATGAACCCGCGAACAGCAAAGCCTGTCGCGAAACAGCTTCTGCCGGGCATGACCAGATGGTGGTCGCGTTTGTTGGCCAAATGCTCTGAATGCGGCATTTATTGCCCGGCCTGCGAGTTCGCAGCGAATAAGGGTTTGCGCCAGAGAGACTCAGGTTTTAGAGCTGTGAGTCTGCCATTCAGGCTAAAAAATAATTTTCCACGAAGAGGGTATGTGTATGGAATGGGGCTGGGATAATGCGCGGGCCATACTTGGCCTTGTGCTGATTGTTGCGATTGCCTGGGGCATTTCGGAGAATCGTAAAGCGTTTCCATGGAAGCTCGTTCTTGGCGCGGTTGGTCTGCAGTTCGTTTTCGCACTGCTTCTGTTCGCGGTGCCACCTGTGCGCGACACGCTGTTCAAGGCGAACGGCATTGTTGATACGCTGCAGGCTGCGACGCGCGCTGGTACGGGCTTTGTGTTCGGCTATATCGGCGACAACACAACTTTCCCCGTTGATGAAGCCAACGCCAATCCAGCCTTCTTCTTCCAGATCCTGCCACTCGTCATCGTGGTTGCTGCGCTCTCTGCCATGCTGTGGCACTGGCGAATTCTGCGATACATCACGAAAGCCTTCGCCTTTATCTTCGCCAAGACGATGGGTATTGGCGGCGCGACCTCTCTGGCTGTGTCTGCGAACATTTTCATGGGCATGACAGAAGCCCCGGTTCTGGTGAAGCCATACATTAAGGGCATGACCCGTTCTGAGGTGTTCGTGCTCATGGTCACAGGGTTTGCAACCATTGCGGGCTCAGTTCTGGTGATTTACACGACCTTCCTTCAGCCGGTTATGGCGAACCCTCTTGGCCAGCTGCTCACAGCTTCCATTATTGCCGCGCCTGCCGCTGTCGCGCTCGCGCTGACTATGGTGCCAGAAACCACGGCTATTCATGACCGCGCGCATGAGCCGGATTTCGAATACGAATCTACAATGGATGCGTTTTCGTCCGGCGCGACGGTTGGCCTTCAGATCGTTCTGAACATTGCGACCATGCTTATCGCAGCGCTGGCTATCCTGTTCATTGCAAATGAGTTGATTGGCGCTCTGCCTGAGGTCAATGGCGAGCCGCTGTCTATTCAGCGCATTCTCGGCTGGATCTTCCTGCCGCTCATGTACATGGTTGGCGTGCCGATTGAAGAAGCAGCCAAAGCGGGCTCGCTCATGGGCATTAAAACGGTTCTGACAGAGTTCGTTGCTTTCCTCGATCTTGCAAATACGCCATCAGATGAGCTGTCTGACCGGTCCCGTATCATCGTTGCGCATGCTATCTGTGGCTTCGCGAATTTCGGCTCTATCGGCATTCTGATTGGCGGCCTGACCATCATCGCGCCTGAGCGCCGCGATACCTTCCTCAGCCTGTCATGGAAGACCCTTCTGGCTGGCACGCTCGCAACCTGCATGAGCGCATGTATTGCAGGCGCACTGCCGGCTGCGCTCTTCCTCGGCGGCTCATAAGTCACACTATAATTCAAGTTGGATGGAGTTTGCTCTATCCAACTTGATTCTTCCTCTTCTGGTCTCCATTAAGACTCTGAGACCCCGAAATGGGGCAGGGAGGAATTTTCATGCGAAAGAGTTTGCTTTCGACCAGCGTCTTGGCTTGCCTGTTTTTCAGTTCGACTTCGGGCGCGCTTGCTCAGGATCAGTTTGAAGACAGCAAACCTTCTGAGCCCGATTGTGCGGACGCCGCTTTCTACGAGGCCTGTGTAGACGAAGAGGGGAATCTGAATGTTCCCGTCATCGTCGCTGACGAACGTTTGTCGGGAATATACGTAAATGGCGACCGATTACCCGAGAATCCGGGAGCGGTATCCTTCGCAGATCGTGCGCAGATTGAAGAAACGCTCGCAGATCACCCTGCAGAAATTCTGAACACATTGCCCGGTGTGAACATTCATACAAATTCTGGTCAGGAGCATCTGATTGCCATCCGTTCGCCCGTTTTGAATGGCGGCGCAGGGCAGGGTAGTTTTCTCATTCTGCAGAATGGCGTTTCCACACGCTCGCCAGCCTTCGGCAATGTAAACAGCCTGTTTGAAACACATCATGAGATTGCAGACGCGATTGAAGTCGTTCGCGGCCCCTCTTCTGCCGCTCATGGTTCGAACGCTGTTCATGGTCTGGTGAATATCATTCTGCCTCAGGACATGGGCTATAATCGCAGCCGTGCGACTTTAAGTGCCTCTACGCTGGACCGTTATCGTGCAGACCTCATCAATGAGAATGATGCCTTCCTCGGCGCGCTGTCCGTTCAGCATGATGCTGGCTGGCGCGACGACACAAGCGTTGACCAGCAGAAGCTTTATCTGAGTACAGAATTTGACCTTGGTGACTGGGGCGCCGAAGCCTGGCTATCTGCCATGAACCTCAATCAGGAAACGGGCGGCTTCATTCAGGGCTTTGAAGCTTATGAAGACGAGGGTGTTTCAGAAAGCAATCCAAATCCAGAAGCCTTTCGCGACGCGCAATTTGCGATGGCGGCGGTGTCTTTCACAAATGATCTGGGCCAGTTTGATGCAGACATCAAGCCCTATGCGCGTTGGCAGCAAATGGAATTCCGCCAGCATTTCCTGCCTTATAAAGGGTATGAGGAGAACAGCCATCACGCTGTTGGCGTTCAGGGCGAGGCTGAAACATGGCTCGGTGATAACGCCAATTTCCGCATTGGTGGGCTCGTTGATCTGGCGAGTGGTGATCTTCTCGAAACACAGCCCGACGCGTTTGGCTTTTTTCCGGGTGATAGTCGGTTTCCTGAGGGTGTCCACTATGACTATACCGTGGATACGCAGGCCTATGCGCTCTGGGGCGAACTTGATTACAGCTTTACAGATGATGTTCGTGTGCTGGCAGGACTGCGCGCCGAAACACATGAGTTTCAGTACACAACGCGCGCGCCTGCTGGCGTGAATGGCCGTTTCAACGTGCCCGAAAATCGCGATGATAGCTTTGATCTGGTGACGCCGAAGCTTGGTATTATCTGGGACGACGCGATTGGCGAGGTCGCGATCTATGCCAATTATGCTCGCGGTCAGCGTGCGCCTCAGGCCTCAGATCTCTATCGTTTGCAAAGCCTGCAGACTGTGGGCGAGGTGAAATCAGAAACGCTGGACAGTGTTGAAATTGGTGCGCGCGGCGCGGTGTTCGACGGCCGTCTCTATTTCGACATTGCCGCCTATGTGATGGAAAAGGAAAACGTCTTCTTCCGCGACAGCGATGGGCTGAATGTCATTGATGGGCGGACAGACCATCAGGGCATTGAGCTGCAGGCAAACCTTGAGGTGACAGACACGCTCACAGTTTCCGGCACGCTTAGCTGGGCAGATCACACCTATGCGTTTGACCGACCTGCAAATGGCATTGTCAGCGGTAATCAGATTGATACAGCGCCTGAATGGCTCAGCGATCTGCGCCTTGCATGGCAGCCGACCGCGCGTTTGAGCACAAGCCTTGGCCTCGAATATGTCGGCGAGTATTTCACCGATGAAGCCAATAGCGCCATGTATGATGGCCACACGCTGACCAATGCCCGTGCGAGCTATGAAATCCGTGACGAGGTTGAAGTTTTCGTGATCGTACGAAACCTGTTCGACATTCGGTACGCAGACAGGGCCGACTATGCCTTTGGAAATCATAGATATTTCCCCGGCGAGCCGATGAATGCCACGTTCGGCGTGCGCGCCAGCCTCAACTGACGCGCGGTGAAGGGTTGAAAGATTTTTCGAGCCGACAGAGACTTCCTCCCGAATAAGGGAGGAAAAGAAAATGAAGCTCTATAGTGCAAATGGCGCACCCAATCCGGACCGCGTGACCTTTTTCCTGAAGGAGAAAGGTAAAATGGATGCGGTTGAAGTGGTTGAGCTGTCTCTGCTGGACGGCCAGCACCGCAGCGAAGACTATAAGAAGGTGAATGAGCTTGCCCGCGTTCCTGCGCTGGAACTCGACGATGGGACGATCCTGGCCGAAAGCCGGGCCATTTGTACCTATCTGGAAGGCATCTTCCCTGAGCCGAATCTCATGGGCGATACGCCGCTTGAAAAAGCGCAGATCGAAATGTGGGATCGCCGCGTGGAGCTGATGCTCATGATGTCGATTGCAGGCTGGTTCCGACATGGCCATCCGAAAGCGGCGGCGCTCGAAGCGACCCAGTCGAAAGAATGGTCTGACCTGTCTGAGGCCGCGACGAAGAAAGCCTGCGATTATTTCGACTCAGTGCTTAGCAAGACGCCGTTCGTCGCGGGCGAGCGCTTTACCAATGCCGACATCACGCTGTTCGTCAGCATGCGGTTTGGCCTCTATATGCGCTATAAATGCTGGGAAGGGCGACCTGCGCTCGCAAAATGGTTTGAGAGCATGCAGGCCCGCCCTATGGGGCAATAAGGCCTAGTGAACCCGGCTGTTCGGTTTTGATTTGAGCACTTTAATCGTGCCTGAAAAGCTCAGGCATGGCGTGCCGTTTGCGGTGACCATGCCGCGAACGAAAATCACCGAGCGGCCGGCCTTCGTCACTTCGCCACGCACTTCCATCAGATCACCGACATTGGCGGGGCTCAGAAAATCTGAGCTCATGGAGAGCGTAACGCCCGGCGTATCATCGCCCAGGACTTTGTCAGCAATGGTGAAAAGGCCGAAATCGGCAAAGGACATCATGCATCCGCCATGCATATTGCCATGGCCATTCATGTGGCGAGGTTCAGCGCGGAAAGCGCCTACGGAAGCGCCATTCTCTTCAGTGCGGAAATAGAATGGGCCGATAAGCTGGGCTTCGAAAGCGTCGCTGTCCCAATATTTCCAGCCTTTGAATTCGCCTTCGTCCTGAATTTTCTGTCCCATAATAAACGGCCCCGTTCTCTAAGATCAGGACCGTCTTTAAGTATAGAAATCGGGTAGGTCTAGGCCTCTATCCGATGCGTCGGACGGCGCCGCCACCAATGACGCTGCGGTTGACCTCAGGTGAACCGACATAACCGATCTCGCCGCCGCCAATGATGGAAACATTAAGTTCTGTAGCTGCCGCTACGTTAATGTCACCGCCGCCAACGATGGAGACATTCACCTCATTTGCGTGAACCGAGAGGGCATCGATCTGGCCTCCGCCGACAAGGGCGATATTGAGTTCGTCTGCATTCGGGAAGTCACCTTCGATGGCCATATCACCGCCGCCCGTAATGGCGATGTTCTCAAGCGATGGCATGGTGATGACAACACGGTCTGCATGGTTGTTCCGGCAGGACCGATCGCATTCGGCGACCAGTACATTGTCATCAAGGCCAATGATCCAACCCTGTTGCTCGGCTTCCGGGTTCACCGCGAAGGTCTGACCGTGCTGAATGAGCACTTCGCCGCCGCCACGAAGGGTGAAGCCTTCAAAATCTGAGCGCGTAATATTTTGAGAGCCAATGACGTCCAGTTCGTCATCGTGATCAGCGTGGATAACGATACAGCCAGACACGAGTGTCGCAGCGAGCAGAAGTGGGATCAGTTTCATTGGTGTCTCCGTGTTATTGAAAAAGATACATAATTTATTGTTTTTCGGCAAGAGAAAATTTGATCACAAATTCTGGGCCTGCTTTTCCATTGTCATATTATGCCTGCGGTTCTAGTTAGTGTTCGAGACTATATCGAAGTCCGGATAAGGCAGAATACTCGGGAGAAACGTATAAATGGCCCATGATCAGGAAACACGTGACGCGTTGATCGAAATGGTTCGTCGCTTTGTAGACGAACAGTGCAAACCGGTTGAAGCGAAAGTGGCCGAAGAGGACGCCGTACCGCAGGATGTTGTGGATGGCATGAAAGAGCTGGGCCTGTTCGGCATTTCCATTCCTGAAGAATTTGGCGGCCTGGGCCTGAATATGGAAGAGGAAGTTCTGGTCGCGCTTGAGCTTGGCCAGACCTCTCCGGCATTCCGTTCTGTTGCAGGCACGAATATCGGTATTGGTTCGCAAGGTCTCGTCATGTGGGGCTCTGATGAGCAGAAGTCTCAATGGCTGCCAAAGATTGCCAGCGGCGAGGTGATCACATCTTTCTGTCTGACAGAGCCTGAGGCCGGGTCAGATGCAGGCAGCGTAAAGACACGCGCTGAGCTGGATGGCGATCATTACGTGCTGAACGGTACGAAACGTTACATCACCAATGCGAACAAAGCCGACCTTCTGACGGTCATGGCGCGCACGGATCAGGATACACCGGGCGGTAAGGGGCTTTCCGCTTTCATCGTTGAAACAACGACGCCCGGCGTGACGATTGGTAAGCCTGAGAAGAAAATGGGCCAGCAGGGCGCTCATGTCTGTGACGTGATCTTTGAAAACGCGCGTGTGCCGGTGGCAAACCGCCTTGGCAAAGAAGGCGACGGATTCAAAGTGGCAATGTCTGTTCTCGATCGCGGTCGTCTGCATATCTCTGCTGTCTGTACCGGCGTTGCCGAACGCCTGATCCACGAAATGACGAATTACGCTGTTGAGCGCAAACAATTCGGCGAGCCGATTGCGAACCACCAGCTGGTGCAGGCCATGATGGCCGATAGCTATGCTGAAGCCTATGCGGCGCGCTGCATGGTTCTCGATGCTGCGAAAAAGCGCGATGCAGGTGAGAATGTCACGCTGCTGGCGGCCAGCTGTAAACTGTTTGCATCAGAAATGGTTGGCCGCGTTGCTGACCGCGCGGTGCAGGTCTTCGGCGGCGCGGGCTATATTGCGGATTATGGCATTGAGCGGTTCTATCGCGATGTGCGTATCTTCCGCCTCTATGAAGGCACAACGCAGATCCAGCAGATCGTTATCGGTCGCGGTCTCGCCAAACTGGCAAAAGATGGCCTGATCTAAGCTCTGACAAAGGCGGCCACTGGCCGCCTTTTTTATTGGCGCTAATACCGGCTGTTATACTCAATCATCCCCAGGATCATGATTAGAAACGGTACACACAGCAGGATCAGATAGATGATCATTGTCAGGTCGAACACGCGCGCCCAGTCTTGCCACCCGTAACCTCTCCGGTTGCCTGCGTCGCGGCGGCATAATGTGTTTTGAGGTTGGAGTTTGAGTTGCCGTCTGACTTAGCGTCGAGACGCTTCATAATGCGCGCACGGCGTGCCCGCATGCGATCATACATCGCCTTGTTTTCAGAATGCTTCAACACTGGCTCCCTTGCCAACGCCGCCTACCATACGAGCATTACGTGAATGTAATGTGGTGTGTCTCAGTCGTGATTACAAGCAAAATCGGCTAGCGTGTAAGCACAGGTCAGGCAGGACAGGACAATCAAATGAAACTCTTCAGCTTCTGGCAGTCATCGGCATCTTATCGCGTGCGGATCGCGCTCAATCTGAAGGGATTGGACGCTCACTACGTGTCCATCAATCTGTCCCCGGATGTGCAGGCGCAATTAAAGCCAGACTATCTGGACCTGAACCCTGAGGGGCGTATCCCTGCGATTGCGGTGGATGAGGGGCTGATTGGTCAGAGCATGGCCATTATGGAATGGCTGGAGGAGCTGCACCCCGAACCCGCATTATTGCCCGGTGACCCGTGGCAGCGGGCGAAATGCCGCCAGTTCGCAAACACCATCGCTTGCGATATTCATCCGCTGAACAATGCTTCGGTTCTGCGCTGGCTGACGGGTGAGCTGGAGGTAGAGCAAGCCAAGCTGATGAAATGGTATAAGCACTGGATCAATCGGGGCTTTGAGCCATTGGAAAAACAGGCTGCTGCCAGCGAGGCTGAGTTTTTGTTTGGAGATGCGCCGGGCATGGCAGAAATCTGCCTCATCCCGCAAATGTTCAAAGGCCGTCAGTTTGGAATGAAGTTTGAAACATTCCCCACGCTTTGCGCGCTGGAGGAAAAGTGTCTGACCTTGGACGCGTTTGAGCGCGCCCGGCCGGAAAACCAGCCGGACGCGCCTGAAAATCTCTAGTTCGAAAGTTCGGGGCGAACCGTATAGGCCGGACCATCCCGGTTCAGAAAAATTTCGTCGATCTGTGGGTGGTCCACAGGACCGCCTGCTGCATCATCCAGCAGGTTTTGTTCGGATACATAAGCCACATAATGGCTCTGATCATTTTCCGCCAACAGGTGATAGAAGGGCTGATCCTTCTGTGGACGGACATTCTCAGGAATCGACTCCCACCATTCGTCCGAATTGGAGAATTCCGGGTCGACGTCGAAGATTACGCCTCGAAATGGGTAGAGGCGGTGCTTGACGACCTGGCCGATCTGAAATTTTGCCATGCGATCTGTCATATAAAACAACCTCGTCACTTAACGTTCCAAGTAAAGATAGAGAGCGATTATTGCCTCAACAAGGTCTGAAAGCTTTTGCAACTGCGAGAGCTCTGCTAACCTGCTGTCAACTTAGTCATTTAAAGCGGTGTTATGCTCACCTCCAAAGCGTCTCAAAATAAGAGACGTCGGCGGCCGAAACAGAAAAAATCCGAACGAAAGCCGGTTTATGCGGCTATCGACCTCGGTACAAACAATTGTCGCTTGCTGGTCGCTGAAGAAAAGGGCCAGCGGTTTCGTGTTGTCGACTCGTATTCACAGATCGTCCGGCTGGGCGAAGGTTTAACGTCATCAGGCAAGCTGTCTGATGCTGCGATTGCGCGCACGATCGAGGCGCTCAAAACCATTCGTGACAAGTTGAAATCCCATAATGTGAAGCGCCTGCGCTGTGTCGCGACGCAAGCCTGTCGCGCGGCAGATAATGGTCGGGATTTCATTGAGCTGGTGCAGAAGGAAGTTGGTTTTTCTTTCAAGGTGATTTCGCCAAAGGAAGAAGCCCGGCTTGCGGTGGTTGGCGCGCTGGACCTGATCGACCCTAAAAAAGAAGTGGCGCTGGTCGTCGATATTGGCGGGGGTTCAACAGAGCTATGCTGGGTGGATGCCGCGAAAGCCCGCAAAAAGGGTATGAAGGGCTCGCTGGAGAAGACGCCAATGCTGGCCTGGGCAAGCTTTCCACTGGGCGTGGTGACGCTCTCTGAGCAATTCCCTGAACGCAATGACCCGGATTGGTATCCGGAGATGCTGAGCTATGCGCGCAATATGCTTCAAGGGTTTGAGCGCGGGCTCGAGTTTTCCGAGGCGTTCGCCCAGAATAGAGGGCATCTGATCGGGACCAGCGGAACGGTAACCAGCCTTTGTGCTGTACATCTGGATCTTGATCGCTATATCCGCTCCGTCGTGGATGGCAGCTGGTTCGCGCGTGATGATGCGCTGGCGGCGCGTGCCCGACTATCCTCTCTCACACGAGAAGAGCGGTCTCAGATTGGTTGTATCGGTGATGGCCGGTCTGATCTCGTTCTTGCGGGCTGTGCAATCCTGGAGGCGATCTGGGAGCTTTGGCCGTGTGATCAGATGCGTGTTGCGGATAGAGGGCTGCGCGAAGGCCTGTTGATCTCGCTGATTCACGGCAAGCCTGCGCGCAAACGCAAGCGCAAGCCGAAGACTAAAGACAATGACAGTTCAGCGCCTGACGACACGGCGGCTGAGCAGGAGACACATGACAATGTCGAATGACGAAAAAAGACGCTGGACCGGCAAGGGTATTGGTGCGGGCAAAGGGTCTGCTGGCCGAACGGCCAAAAAGAAAACGCCCGCCTATAATGCGCGTACGGAAAGCTCCAAGCGCTGGATTGAGCGCCAACTGTCTGACCCTTATGTGAAAAAGGCTCAGTCTGCCGGGTATCGCTCCCGTGCAGCGTTCAAGCTTTTGGAGCTGCAGGAGAAGTTCTCGCTCATTCGTCCGAATGACGCCGTCGTCGACCTTGGCGCCGCACCGGGCGGTTGGGTGCAGGTGTCTCAGGCGCTTGGCGCGTCCAAGGTTGTAGGTATCGACCTTCTCGAGATTGAGCCGATTGCGGGCGCAGTCCTCCTGCAGGGCGATGTCGCGGATGAGGCTATTATGGCTGAGCTGGAAAAAGAACTCGGCGGAAAGGCCGATGTCGTGCTGTCAGATATGGCCGCGAACACTACCGGGCACCGTCAGACAGACCATTTGCGTACCGTTGCACTTGTCGAGCTCGCCATCGATTTTGCGCTTGAGACTTTGAATCCTGGCGGCAACTTCTGTTCGAAGGTTTTTCAGGGTGGGACGAGTCCCGCCTTGCTTGATCGTTTGAAGCAATCATTTGAAGATGTGAAGCATGCGAAGCCTCCGGCAAGTCGTACAAACTCGCCAGAAATATATGTGATTGCGAAAGGCTTCAGGGGCAACTAAACGGCGCATGTAAACGCATTCACTATACATGGATATACTTCGGCATAATACGTTTTGAGATTGTAATAGTCTTATTAATTCAGCAGCCTATGATGTATATTTGATCAAAATCAAATAAAACTTCCGCCTTGGACGTGTTATCGGTAGATTAACCATAAACTCCAATGTTAACGCTCACGCCAATGAAAATATTGGCGTCAGGGATGACAAGAGATCGTTCTGCGCCTGGATTGGCCCTTGGTGGTCCGGGAAAGAAACAAAATATGCACGAACATACGGAAGAGGGGCTTCCGAAGCCGAAACGGCGTAGAGTCCCTAATGCGGAGCGGAGCGCAACGACGCGTGCGAAGCTTATCGAAGCAACGATCAAGTCGCTTTATGAGCTCGGATATCATCAAACCACCACCGTTTTAGTCGCTGAGCGTGCGGGCGTGAGTCGGGGGGCTATGCTGCACCAGTTTCCCACAAAAGCGGACCTCATGATGGCTGCGGCGTATAAGATTCGTGACATGCGCCTTGAGCGTCATCAAGAGAAGCTGGGTGAGCTAGAAAAGGCAGAAGACAAATTTCTGGCATTGATTGATGTGCTTTGGGAGGGGTTGTTATCATCTTCCGGCGTGGCGCGAATTGAGCTGATGCTGAGTACGCGCAGTGATCCTGATCTTTGCGACCGTTTCGAAGTTTTCAATGATGAAATCGATCGAAATCATAAGAAGCGGGTCTGGGAGCTCTGTGAGGCCGCCGGCATGAGCTCGGAGAATCAAAAGCAACAGATCAATGCATTCGTCCAACTCTATGCAGCTGCTTTGCGGGGGTTGGCCATCGATGCGCTTCGTCCTGCATCACGCGATGGAGCGGGCGATTCGGTAGAATTGTTGAAACGCTTCCAGGCGCAGTTTTTCGAGCAAATTCTGAAATCTAACGGCTGAAACGACGATTCACTGCGTGAACGCGCCTGTCACTTTTAAGTCAAAGAAGTGAGAGCGAGCTACTGATCACGTTCACAAAACCTATTTACAATCTCACTATTCTGCACTCCTATTGCCTCCAAGACCTTAAAAAGAGGTCGGTATAAAAATATAGTGGAGGAAATTATGAGGGCTGGATTGAAGTACGCCTCTTTGGCGGCTTTGGCTTTTGCTATGCATTGTAATCAGGCTTATGCGCAGGATGAACCTGAGCGCATTGAAGAGGCCGAGCAACAGGAAGGTGTGTTCCGTCAACAGCAGGTCGTTGTGACCGGTTCTGCGATTCGGGGAACGCCGGAAGACGCTGCCTTGCCTGTGAATGTTTACTCTCAGCAAGAGTTGGAGCTGCAGGGAAGCCCGACGGGTCTGGAGTTTGCGAAAGACCTGCCGCAGGGCGGTCCTATCAATGGTGAGGCCAACTATTTTGGTGGTGGTAACCTGACAGGCTCACCACAATTCAATTTGAGGTCGCTCGGTACGGATAAGACTCTGACGCTTTTGAATGGGCGACGGATGAGCCAGAACCTGTCCAACATTCCCGGAATCGCGATCGGACGTACTGAAGTTCTCAAAGACGGTGCAGCCGTAATTTATGGCGCAGATGCAGTTGGCGGTGTGGTCAACTTCATCACGCGCGAAGGGTTCACCGGCTTCGAGGCGCGTGGAAACTTCACGCATATCGATGGCTCAGACGGCGACTTCGATATGGGCTTCATTGCGGGGTGGGGTGAAGGCGACACCAATTTCTTCGTCTCTGGCGAGTGGGAGCACCGCTCGCGCCTCGAAACAGAAGAGCGCGACTTTGCGAGCCTGCCATATTGGGAAAACCCAACGCCCTGGTCCTATCTGACCAATTTGTCTCGTTATCTGCCATTGTCCGCGATCGATATTCCGGCATTTGGCATTTCTGCGGGTTCGCCAATTGGTTCGCTGTATGATTTTGATCAGGCAAGCTGTGAAACGCAGGGCGGCATTTTCTCCACTGGAGAACTCACCTCCGGCGATGCGTGCTATTACAATTATTGGTCATACTATAATCTGGTGGAAGATCAGGACATTTTCCGCGGGTATGCTCAGCTCGACACTGTCATCAATGAGAATATGAATTTTCACATTGATGCCAGCTATGGTCAGGTGCAGGTTCCAGAGCAGTTCGCTTCGCCATCTCTGCCAACCCTGCAGGGGCCAGGCACGACGACTGGTGCGACCTATCAGTACACTGTTCCGACCGATAACCCATTCGTCGCTGAATTCGCAGCACGCACTGGATGGGATCAGAGTGCGCTTTATGGTTTGACGCGAGAATACTCCATCCTGCTGCTGCGCCCGTTTGCCCACAATGGTAACCCGGTCGGCGGCAATGGCGAAGGTTTCGGCAATGCAGCCAGCATCGACAATCAGGTCTGGCGTGTGTCGTCTGGTATTGATGGCACGCTGGGCGATTTTTTCGGCCGGTTCTCTGATATCGGCTATGATGTGGGCCTGACTTATAACCAGTCCATCTCCGGCTATTCTGATCCTGATTATATCGGCTATCGTCTTCAGGAAGCGTTGAACGGCTTTGGCGGTCCAAACTGTAATGCAGAAGACCTAGACCTCGATACTTTGGGCACGCAGAACCCTGCAGCTGCGGGCGTTGGCGATTGTGTGTATTACAACCCATTCTCCACCTCCTATGCACAGCAGCCGGAGCTTGGCCTCACCAACCCGAATTATATTGCAGGGTATGAGAACTCTGATGAGTTAGTTGCATGGCTCTTCAATGATCGCTATCAGGAAACGGTCATCAGCAGCATCACATTCGATGCCGTGTTTGATGGTCTGCTTCCGGTAGAGCTTCCGGGCGGTCAGATCGGTTGGGCTCTTGGTACTCAGCTTCGTAGCATTGAAAGCCGCGAAACCATTCCTGATCCATTGTTTAATGGCTCCACGCCATGTGCATGGCCGTCAGGTCAGCGCCCGCTGCCGAACGATCATCCTGACTTCAACGGCTGTACGCTGAATGAACCGGGCCCGTTCGGATATTACGGCACGGACACGAACGACTATTATGATCAGCAGTCCACGTCTCTTTTCCTTGAAACGAACTGGCCTGTGACGGACGACATCAATGTGCAGGCTGCGGTGCGCCGTGAGGAGTTCTCAGGTGGTCTGGGCTCTACGGTTTATAAAGTTGCAGGACGCTGGCAGGTGCTCGATCAACTGGCTTTCCGTGGCTCGTTTGGTACCAACTTCCAGGCGCCGGCAATTACGCTGTCTCCGGGATCGATCACGAATGTCGTTCGCTCCTATGAGGTTGTGAACAATGCGTGGCTTGGGGCTCAGCAGGTCACACGCGACGACATTACGCCGGAAGAAGCAGAAACTGCGAATTTCGGTATCATCTGGCAGAGTCAGGGCTTCCAACCGGACCACCATCTGACCGTCATTCTCGACTATTTCGACATTCACACCATGGGTGAGATTGGCGAATTGGCGACGCCGGATCAGATCGCGACGGCTGTCTTCACCAGTTCCGACATTTGTAACCATCCTCTGATTGGCCGGGTTCAGTTGAACGACACCGCCACATCACCGGGCGGCCAGTGTACGGCAAACACCGTTGCGGGTGATATGAACCTTGTTGTGACCGATATCGGCAATGGATCTGACCAGATCACCAAAGGTTTTGACTTCCAGGTCGACTATGAGTTTCCGCTGGGTGGCGCTGATGTGAGTCTCGGTTTCGCGGGTACCCGCGTGACTGAGCTCACCACGTCTGCGCGCATGCTCGACGGCTTCGAAGTCGCTCCGGAAGACGATCGTCTTGGTGATCTGAACTTCTCGTCCATCGCGAATGCAGGGCCAGAATGGCGTATTAACGGCCATCTGAACTATAATCGCGGCGCGCATAATCTGCGTCTGACCGGGCGTTATGTGTCCGGCCTGACAGATGAACGTGGCGGTATCGACCCGAATGGCTATTACCCTGGAGGGACCGACACCATCGACTTTATTGATAATGCCGTGGATATCGACAGCTATCTGACTTTCGATGCGACCTATGTTTACGACCTGAACGAGAACTTCCGCATTACGGGCACAATGGCAAACATCTTCAATGAAGACCCGCCATTCACGCGTATGGAGTTTGGTTACGATCCACGCATCGCCGATGCGCTGGGCCGGACCATCGAGGTCGGTTTCAAATACACTTACTGATCTGACGCCAGTGAGTATCTCCCTCGGCCGGTGGCGATTTTCGTCATCGGCCTTTTTTTCAACAAGCGTGGAACGAAAGTCACATTCATGTGTTTTGTCATGGAATTGACGGAGTCTAACCGCCTGCTACGCTGATATCAGCGGCTTGTTGTTTGAATTTCCGCCGTTTTTACAGCTTTTCACCTGAGGGGGGCCTCCCATGAAAAAACTAATGTTCGGAATGTGCGCTGCGTCTGCACTTATGCTCGCAGCCTGCGGTGGTTCAGAAGATGTGTCTGAAACCGATGAGCCGATTGTAGAATCCAGCCTGTCCGCTGAAGAAAGCGCGGAAATGGAAGCAATCATTTCTGCCCGTCAGGACGGGTTCAAGACATTTGGTCGTAACATGCGTGCGATCAATCAGAGCCTCCAGTCAGGCAGCCCGGACGCGGCTGTGATTGCTGAGGCGGCTGCAACTATCCACGAAACCTCCATGGGCATGGAAACATGGTTCCCTGAAGGCTCTGGTCCGGAATCCGGTTTCGAAACCGAAGCGCTTCCGGCAATCTGGGAAAATCCTGAAGGCTTTGCAGAAGCTGTCATGAACTTCCAGACGGCTGCGGCTGAACTCGATACCATCGCGGCTAGCGGTGATATGGAAGCATTCCAGACCCAGCTTCGCGCTACTGGTGGCACATGTGGTGCTTGCCATGACGACTTCCGTGTAGATGACGACTAGTCAGACTGAAACGTCTCAAGAGGTCCGGTCCCAGAAAGTCTGGGACTGGACTATTCGTGTCTTCCACTGGTCAACGGTCGCTTTGGTGGCTGCCATGTGGTGGACCGCTGAGAACGGAAAAATGCAACTTCATCTGCAGCTCGGCCAGATACTGGTCGGGGTGTTTGTGTATCGGATTTACTGGGGCATTTTTGGCTCATACACGGCGCGCTTTACGTCCTTCGTGAAAGGACCGGGCGCGATGTTCAGCTATTTGAAAAAGATGTTCTCAGGGCCGTATAAACCGGGACTCGGTCACAACCCTGTCGGCGCGCTCAGCGTAATTGCGCTTCTGATCGCGCTGGCAGTTCAACTGACAGCAGGCCTGTTTGCAATTGATGTGAATGGTCTCGATTCCGGTCCGCTATCGCGCCATGTCGATTATGATACGGGCCGTTGGTTTGCTGATCTCCATGAAAGCACATTCAACTTTCTGTTGGCACTGATCATTCTGCACGTTGTCGCGGTCACGGTGTATCTGATTTTCTTCAAAACCAATCTGGTACGTCCGATGATAACCGGGAGCCGTAAGGCACCTGCCGCTGAGGCAGAAACGGCGCCAGCTGTAAAAGCATCTCTGATCAAAGTTGTGATCGGGATCGTGATTTCTCTGGCGGTGGTTTATCTGATCGGCGCAGTCTGAAGCTAACCTCAAACCTCTTTGAAAAGCCGGCGAGATAATCGTCGGCTTTTTTATTGCCAGGTGACCGCTCTCAATTCTTATCGTGTTCAGTTTCCCTGTTGCATGCCGCGTACTTACAGGCAAAGCTGCTTGTAAAGGTTGCAGACACCCCGCCGGACTTTCAGCGTCCGACGAAAATGGGGTGCGGGCCGAGGGAGGCATTTATGAAACGAATTCAGCACCCGGCATTCGCCGGGATTGCAATTATCACCTGTTCAATTCTTTCAGCCTGTGGGGCAGAGACACCGGACGTGGACACGTCATCTGCGCCGGAAACGCGCCAGATCGGCATGTCAGACCTTTTGAACGCCGGAGCAAATACCAGCGAATGGTTGAGCTATGGCCGTACCTGGTCCGAGCAGCGATACAGCCAGCTTGATCAGATCAACCGGGAAACCGTTGCTGATCTCTCACTCGTCTGGTCAGCCGATCTCGATACGGCGCGCGGTCAGGAAGCAACGCCTCTGGTGATCGATGGGAAGATGTACATCACCACGGCCTGGAGCATGGTGAAGGCGTATGATGCGGTCACAGGTGATCTGCTTTGGGAGTATGATCCGGACGTTCCCGGCGCGACGGGTGTGCGTCCATGTTGTGATGTGGTGAACCGTGGTCTCGCAGCATGGGGCGATCGTCTCTATTTTGGATCACTGGACGGCCGTCTGATCGCTCTGGATCGTGAAACGGGAGAACCGGTGTGGGAAACCATGACTGTCGACCAGTCGCTTCCCTATACGATTACAGGTGCGCCTCGCGCCATTGATGGGATGATCCTTATTGGCAATGGCGGAGCGGATATGGGGCGTATCCGTGGCTATGTTTCTGCCTATGATGCGGACTCTGGTGAAATGCTCTGGCGCTTTTACACCGTGCCGGACAATCCTGAGGCTGGTCCGCAGCCAGCTTATCTGGATGCTGCAGCCGAAACCTGGACAGGCGATTGGTGGGAGTTAGGCGGCGGCGGAACCGTTTGGGATTCCATGGCTTACGACCCGGACCTGGGGCTTCTTTATATCGGTGTTGGAAATGGTGCCCCGTGGAACCAGCAATACCGGTCCCCCGGTGGTGGAGATAATCTCTACCTGTCGTCCATTGTCGCAATTCACGCATCTACCGGCGAGTATGCATGGCACTTCCAGACAACGCCGGGCGAGACCTGGGACTATACGGCCACCCAGCATATCATCCTTGCGGATATGGAGATTGAGGGCGAGACCCGTCAGGTGCTGATGCAGGCGCCAAAGAATGGCTTCTTCTACGTTCTGGACCGCGAAACGGGTGAGTTTCTATCGGCCAACAACTATACCAATGTCAGCTGGGCGCTGGGGATTGATACTGAAACCGGTCGCCCGGTGGAAAACCCGTCTGCGCGCTATCTGAATGGCCCGGCACTGGTCGCGCCAAGCGCGTTTGGCGGACATAACTGGCACCCGATGGCGTTTAACCCAAATGATGGTCTCGTCTATATTCCGGTGCATAATCTGCCCATGCCATATGATAGCCCGGACGCCTGGGATTTTGCTCCTTTTGGCTTCAATATTGCGATTGGCGACAGAGAGCATGGGCCGATTGTGGGCAGTGGTGATGCCCCGATCACGCGCCCGGACCCATCTGAACGGACGCTGCTCACATCCTCTGAGGCAGAGGACTATCAGCGTGTTGAGCCCCGGTCTCAGGCACTCGGATCATTGCTGGCATGGGATCCTGTCACGCAAACTGAAGCGTGGCGCGTGGAATATCCTGCGCCATGGAATGGTGGTCTTCTGACAACGGGCGGTGGGCTGGTCTTTCAGGGTACCAGTATGGGGCAGTTCAGCGCTTACAACTCCTCGGACGGTGAACGTCTCTGGTCTCTTCCTATTCAGACCGGAGCGATTGCTGCACCCATGACCTTTGAACAGGATGGCACTCAATACATCGCGCTTGTTGCGGGCTGGGGCGGCGTGTTTGGCCTGAATGTCGGGCTCGTGGAAAACCGTAGCCGGATATTCGTATTTGCGCTCAATGGTGAAGGCGAAATGCCAGAGGCTTATCCAGTTGCAGAGGGCGTTCTGGACCCGCCAACGCAAACCGGCGATGCTGCATCCATTCAGCGAGGCAGTGAGTTCTATCTGCGCTTTTGTTCCACCTGTCATGGTGGGGGCGTGATCCCAGACCTTCGCTATTCAGCAGCGCTGGAGCGCGAGGATACTTTCATGGCGATCGTGCGAGATGGTGCGCTGGAAGCGAACGGAATGGTGAGTTTTTCAGAGGCAATTCCGGATGAGGATATTTCTGCCATCCGGGACTATATCATCTCGCTGGCACATGCTGAGCGGGAGCGATTGCAGGCGTCTTCAGATGACTAAAAGACCGGGGAGAGCACTAGGCTCTCCCGGTTTTCCTTTCAGCGCTTAGCCATAGGCATAATGCGCATGGGAAATCGCCAGACTGATCTTATGGATCATGGTCTGGATATCCATGAGCGGGTCCAGGAATTCGGCGTGCAGGGCAGTGTAGTCTGATGTGGTCAGGTCTCCACGTTCTTCACGTTCTTCGGTCAGCTCATTCAGTTCCTGATATTCGTGTGCCGCTTTTGGGAATAGCGTTTTGAGAAGCTGAACGGCTTCTTCAATTCGCATTTGCATGATCAGGTTCTGAACATCATCAATATCGAAGCCGTGTCGTGAGGAAATCGCTGGCAGGCTGCCTGCAATTTCCAGTGCACGCATCATTGCGCCCTGACGCAGTGCATGAAGCGCGTGAATAGGCAGGCGGGCCTCATGTCGATAGGTGACAGACGGTGCGTCCTGCAGGCGCGAAATGAGCTGATCAAAACGTCCAAGGTCGATGGAGAGATGATCGGCACATTGCATCATGGCAGAATGCGTGCTGGTCGATTTCATCACGCGATAGACCATAGCTCGCGCATTGCGGCGGTCGCCTTCTTCATTGCGCTTGGTGCAGGCGACCCAGAAGCTTGGTGAATAGACGCTGGCATAGGCGCGAAGGGCCGGAATAGAGGTCCGCACGCGAGCGAACAGAGCCATTTCCAGCAATGCGCGCATACGTGGGGATTCATCGATCAGGCTGACAAGGTCATCAATGTCGCGTTCGAGCGCTGAGCCGATGCCGCATGCCGTATTTGCCAGCGCACTCAGCTGTTGCAGCGTCGCATTGTGCGAAATCGCGCGCAGTGAACGTGGTCCGGCCGGGCCTTTCTGGCGACGTTTCGGGCGAGAGCCAGCATTCAAGAGGAAGCCACCGGCGAAGTCGCCTAGCAACAGGCCATAGTCCGGATCTTCGAACAGATGCTCGTGCCAGATACGAAGCGCCCGATAAAAGTCCCAGACGAGGCTGGATTCTTTGTAGAACGGGTCGGTGTCTTCATAATCCTCTGCGAACAGGCTTTCCTTGATGAAAGCGGCATATGTGCTGTCGGAGAGGGGCTGATTTGCAAAGTGCAGATAACCATCGCCGCCCTGAAAGCTCACTTCATGACGCAGTGGAACGCCAAGGCGTTCACATCGCCATGGCATGCGCGCAGGAAGCACGTGACGCAGGCGCATTTTGAAATTGCTTGGGTAAGCGCCGCGGCCAATGGATTCGCCATGCGTGTTGAAGAATAGAAGCGAGATGCCCGGCATGGTTTCGGCCAGCGACGTCGCGATATGGTTCTGGATGCGCTCAATCGCTAGATCGGCGGCAACCTGACCAATGAAGCGTCCTGCATCTGAGAAACCAAGCTGGATAGAAAGCTGGCCGCGCGTACGCACATAATCCCGGAACTCAGAAACCTTCAGAAGGCGGGAAATGAAGCGGCCACCATTTTCCAGCGCTTCTGGCGTTTCAAACAGCGGAGAGATGTCCAGCAGGTCTTCAACGCCATATTGGCGTGCCAGATACAGCGCGCCGAGTACCGTTGCAGGGTTTTCGCTCTCAGCGATGAGGAAGCGGATTGGCGTGTCCGCATCGATATGCTTGCGGATTTGCGCGCACAGCATGAACTGGCGGCGAGCGGTTGACTGCTCAAGGAACAGATCGCCGAAATTGATCTTTGCTGGGTCAGCCGCGGCAATCTTCTCGGCGAGGTTTTCCAGCGCCACCTGACCCAAATCATGGTCCTCGGTGACGAGGCCAAGGTCGCGGCGGATAACCGTCTGGATTTGTGCGGCGTTGATGCGCAGATGAATGCGCGCCGTGCCGAAGCCAAACAGGCGGATTTGCGAGGCCAGACTGGTGAGCGCCTGTGCGGTGTCATCACCCTGAGAAGCAGCGATCTGGTCGATATCTGCGATCAGCTCATCTACGCTGACCAGATTGGCCGGGCCTGAGCCGGTGAGCAGGTTGGCGGCTTCCACCAGTTTTGCCGGGTCGTACAAGTCGCCGAAGAACAGGTCTGATTGCTGACGTGCAAGAGCTTCTGCCGTGCCGATCTTGTCGATCAGTGGGCCAAAAGAACCGGCTTCTGAAGCGCTAGCACGAATGCTCTCAAGCGCCGATTTGTATCTGCCGAGCTGAATGGATTTCTCGCTCAGCCGGTAGGCAATGCTGGTCCACCACTGGATGTCGCTGCGCCCATCAAGGTCGAACCCGACCCATGAGGCGAGTGTCGGCGCCATCGGCTTAAGCGAGCGCCATTCGTTCGGGAAATGCTTGCGTGCAATTGAAAGCACGGCATCCAGATAGGTGATGACCGAGGCTTGCGCGTTCAGAATAGTCGATTGAACTTCGTCATGCTCGCCCTGCAACGTAATGCCGGAATTATCCGACAGGCTGGTTGGAGATGGGCCATTATCGATATTCCCGATAGCCAGTTCGGCCAGCTTTTCACGCTCTGCCAGAGCATGGGCAAACGTCGGGTGAGCGGTGAAGACGATACCGCCCATCAGCTTTTCTACGCGCGCTTTGAATGCGTCGAAGCCAGACGCCGCGAGCGTGGTCAGTTCTGTTTCCAGTTCGCCCCAGACATTGTCTGTTGAATTTAGTTCATGCTGCGCAGCCAGATGGTTGGCGCGTTCACCGAACAGTTCGTCTGAAATCTGTGCAACCGGATCGAACAGGTCTGACGGCGAGACTTTGCCGGAAGACAGAGCGAAAAAATAATCCTGCGCGAGCATGAAGACCGAATTGGTTTGAGGGTCCTTTTCGATATCCTTCGCAAAGGCTTTCAGCCGCTCATAGATCTCGTCCTTGTGAAGGGGAGGGGAATGCTGGTCCATAATCTGACCTCGGGGGCTTGAGCTGGAATTAAGCGGAACGGATGGCCTTCACAGCGTCCGAGGCGGTTTGCGCCAGCGCTGTGATCTGGTCCCAATTGCCCGCTTTGATGTCTTTGTCTGTCGCCAGCCAGGAGCCGCCAACAGCGACGACATTCGGCAGCTTCAGATAGTTCGCCATGGTTTCCGGCTTAACGCCGCCGGTTGGCATGAAGTTGATATTCGGCAGCGGTGCTGAGAGGCCCTTGAGAGTGGCCGCGCCACCATAAGGTTCAGCCGGGAAGAATTTCAGCGTGTCAAAGCCCTGATCATACAGTTTCAGTGCTTCGGTTGGCGTTGCGACGCCGGGAACAACCAGACCTGGGAATTCGGCAAGGTCCTGCACGAGGAAGTCCGGTGTCGCTGGCGTCACCAGAAATTCAGAACCAGCTTTTAGCGCGGCGCCAACATCCGATCCACAAGTGATGGTGCCTGCACCAACGAATACATCAAGACCGCTGGATGCGATTTCCTTGATCGCGTCGAGAGACGCGGCCGTGCGAAGCGTGACCTCGATAACATCCAGACCACCTTTCATCAGCGCTTCTGCCAAAGGCACAGCGTCAGCTACCGACTCGATGGTGAGAACCGGCACTACACCGCAATTGCGGATACGTTTTTTCTGTTCAGTGATGTCAGACATTTGCCAAAAGTCTCGCGCTTAAAAGTTAGTGTTCAGACGGAGAAAAGCCATTTGAGGTCGCCCAGTTCATGACGAGACCCGGCCAGTCTTCCAAAGGTGTTTCATAAATCCCGCGCATGCCAAAACCATGACCACCATGTTCGAAGATGTGAAGCACGGCGGGGATATCTGCCTCGCGATAGGCCTGCATGACTTCCATGGAGTTTTCCATGACTACGGATTGGTCGTCCAGGGCATGCAAAAGGAATAGCGGAGGGCTGTTCGCATCCACATTCTTGGAGAGGTCCCATGCATCCATCAGTTCCACAGACGGTTCATCACCGAGGAGGTTCTGGCGAGAGCCTGCATGCACGTTTGGGGAATTCATCAAGGCGACGGGATAAACCAGTACGCTAAGGTCAGGACGCGCAGACAGTTCGTCTGCGGCATCAACTGGCTCATAAGTAAGTTCATCGAATTTCTGCGAGAGTGTGCCGGCCAGATGACCGCCTGCAGAGAATCCCATGACCAGAAGGTTTTCAACGCTTCCGCGTTCAGCGCTGCCATGCTGGCGCACGAGGCGCGTGGCGCGCTGGGCATCCTGAAGCGGAGTTTCCGGGCCTGCCGGCCAGCCCTGGAACGGTAGGCGATAGGTCAGCACATACACGTCATAGCCGAACTGGTTGAAATAACGTGCGCCTTCCCAGCCTTCTTTTTCGACCACAACGTGACGATACCCGCCGCCCGGAATGAGCAGCATGGTGTTGCCGTTGTAATTCTCTGACCTGAAATAGGTGAGAGTTGGCGCTGTCACATCCCGCGCTGCGCGGTCGGGCAGACCAAAGGCGTTATCGCGAGCAACGAAATGCTCTTCTAAGTCGACAGCCTCAAGGCCCGGTGCACCATTCGGCCAGATGGTGAAAACCTCGTCTGGCTGACGATCAATATCGACCAGGAACGGATCGTTCGTGACTGTGGTGACAGCGTCTTCCGTCAGGCCCGCAGGCGCAACACAGGCGGCAAGCACCAGCGCGGAAGACGTAATCAGAAATCCACGACGGGATGACATTCCAATCATGGGCGGATCCTCCCGTCAGGATTAGAAAAGGACGGAAGCGCCATAACTGACGCAAGCGTGGTATGGAGCTTCCGAGCCATTATTTGAACAGACCTGGCAGTGTCAGAGACAGAGCCGGAATGAAGGTGATCGCCATCAGTGCCGCAAGAAGCGCCGTGTAGAATGGCCATATCGTCTTGATGGCGGTCTCAACCGGGATTTTGCCCACGGCTGCGCCTACGAACAGGACTGAACCTACTGGTGGCGTGACAAGGCCCATGCCCAGATTGAGCATCATGATGATGCCGAAATGGACCGGGTCCACACCAACTTCCATGACAACCGGCAGAAGGATCGGCGTCGTAATCACGATGAGCGGCGACATATCCATAAACGTACCGAGGCAAAGCAGGATGACGTTGATGATCAGGAGCACCAGAATTGGGTTGCGCGTGATCTCTGTAATCATGTCCGCGAGCTTGGTCGGCGCTTCCAGAATGGCGAGCGCATAGCCAAAGGCTGTAGCAGAGCCGATGATCATGAGCACCATAGCAGTGATCTTCACAGACTGGATGGCCGCTTTAGAAAAGCGTTCCCAGCCGAGTGTGCGATACACGAACGCGCCGATGATCACCGTATAAATCACCGCAATGGCAGAGGATTCGGTCGCCGTGAAAATGCCAGACAGGATACCGCCCATAATGATGATGGCGGTCATCAGACCCGGAATAGCGAACAGCACAGCACGGCTGAAATCCTTCCAGCCCGGGAATACGCCGCGCGCATAACCGCGTTTCACAGCGATGATCCAGGAGACGACCATCAGAAGAATGGCGGTCAGTACGCCCGGAACGATGCCCGCAAGGAACAGGTCACCAATGGAAACACCAATGCCAGATGCGGCAGAGTAAATGATCATATTGTGAGATGGCGGGATAAGCAGGCCAACAATGGCTGCGGTCACCGTGACATTCACTGAATAATCAGCGTCATAGCCCTTTTCCTTCATCAGCGGCATCATGGTTGCGCCCATGGCTGATGCACTCGCGATCGCAGAACCGGACACTGCGCCGAACAGGGTGGATGCACCCACATTCACCGCTCCCAGGCCACCACGGGCACGTCCAAACGCGCCTTCGGCAATGTGTACGAGCCGTTCAGCAATGCCTGAGCGATACATGAGATCGCCCGCAAAGATGAAGAATGGAATAGCCATGAGCGTAAAGACGCTCACCCCGGCCGCCATGCGCTGGAACACCACGACCAGCGGAATATCGAGCGCAAGGAAACAGGCGATGGACGCTGCAAGCAGTGAAAACGCCACGGGAACACCGATAGCCAGACAGGCTATCAGAACAACTAGCAGAATAATCAGCTCCATCGGGGATCCTCCTCGTCCTCGACGTCCTCGCCTTCTGCTTCTTCAAGCAGGCGCTCCAGTGAGAATACAGTGATGAGCGCGCCGCTAAGCGGCAGGGCGAGATAGGCCATGCCGCGCGGCAGGCCCAATGATGGAATAATATGGCTCCAGGTGCGGGCGACGAGTTCGCTGCCCCAGATCAGCATAGCGAGACCACAGCCGGCTACGATGATGTCCGCGACAATGCGCAAACCGGTTCGGGCTTTTGGTCCAACCGCTTCTTCAAGTGCGACGATGCGGATGTGGAAGCCTTCACGGACGCCAGCGGCGGCAGCGAGCAGTACATACCAGATCATCAGTGTCAGTGCGGCCTGTTCAGACCATGACGGGCTGGAATTCAGGACATAGCGTCCAAACACCTGCCAGCCGACAATGACGGTCATCAGAACGAGACCGAGCGCCGCGACACGAAGCAGCCATTCGGCCGCATGGTGGGTGAATTTTGCGAGGTTTTTCTTCATGACCGCGTCTCCAGATCGCGGCCAATCTGTTGAACCTGCTCAACCAGCGCCTGTTGTTGCGACGAGGTGATGAACTGGTCCCAGACAGGCTCCATGCGTTGCTGGAAAGCGCTCAGATCGTCGACTTCATTGGCTTCAATGCCAGCGGCCAGAAGACGGGTTTTTGCACCTTCGACGCGTTCGTCCCAAAGGGAACGCATGAACGGAACAGATTCCTTGGCGGCGTTCACCACCAATTCCTGATCCGCTTCGGACAGTTTGTTCCAGCGGCTGAGCGACATGACCAGAACTTCTGGTGCCATCACATGGCGGGTCAGGCTGTAATATGGGGCGGCTTCGAAATGGCGACCGGTTTCATAGGATGGCCAGTTATTCTCAGCGCCATCAATCACGCCCTGGACGAGCGATTGATAGACCTCGCCAAGCGACATAGGTGTCGCATCAGCGCCCAGTGCGCGGATCATAGAAACGTAGAGATCTGAGTTCTGAACTCGAATCTTCATGCCTTCCATATCTTCCGGCGTCCGGATGGGCTGGCGGGTATTGTAGAAGCTTCGCTCGCCTGAATCGTAAAAACACAATCCAACCAGATTGTGCGGTACGAGAGATTGCAGAATGGCGTCACCGACAGGACCATCAAGGCTCTGGCGCATGTGTTCAGTTGAGCTGAACAGGAACGGCAGGGACGGGATGAGCGTCATTGGTTCAATCGCGTTCATTGGCGCGAGGTTGACGCGGTTCAGGTCCAGTCCACCAAAAGAGGTGATTTCCAGCGTATCGCGCTCGGAGCCGAGCTGACCGCCAGCATAAATGCGGATGTCCAGCCGACCGCCGGTCTCTTCGCGCAGAAGATCGCCCATATAGCGAACGGCCTGCACCGTCGGATAGTCAGACGGGTGTGTGTCGGACGAGAGCAAAGGGCGCGAACCGGCATTTCCGCACGCGCCGAGTGACAGGCCGGCAAGGCCCATGGCTCCCGTCTGCAACACACGTCGTCGACTTGGATATGACGACACTGTCATTTAGATTCCAAAGCCTCCCTGTAGATTTGTTTTTTCTATATCCAGTATAGCTGAATATGCCTGTTTCACAGCTCCGGTGAAGGTGGTGTTGTCGGTGAGCTCTTTGTCGAACACAGCATACACAGCCAGAAACATTGGCACATCCGTTTCAGCCTTGTCCTCAGCCTTGGCGCCCAGCGCAGCAAGTTCTGAAGCCATCGGGTCCGTAATGCTCGCGTCCGCACGCGTCATGCGCACGATAAAGCGCATCCAGGCCGCAATGCCGAAGCTGAGTTTTTCAACTGAACGGCCCGCTGCAAGATTTGCGGAGATGGTTTCAAGAAGGCGGATTGGCAGTTTTTTGGACCCATCCCATGCAATTTGAGAGAGCTTGTGCTCGATTGCCGGGTTCGAAAAACGGTCCAGCAGGTCATCAATATAGACGTTCAGGTCCATACCGTCCGGCGTGGTCAGGCCCGGCAGGATTTCATGCCGCATCAGGGTATCGAGGAAGGATTTCAGTTCTGGCCGGGTCATGCCCTCGGCAACCGATTTGCAGCCATAAGCCAGGCCCAGATAGGCGAGGGTTGAGTGCGGGCCGTTCAAAAGCCAGAGCTTTGCCTTTTCATGCAGGGCAACGTCATCGGTCATGATGGCGCCGACGCGCGCTATGTCCGGAAAGCCCGGTTTCACATTGGATTGCACCACCCATGAGGTGAAGGCTTCGCGTTGAATTGGCCATTCATCATGATAGCCGCATTCGCGTTCTACGCGGTTGATCAAGGCGTCATCTGTCGCAGGCGTGATGGAATCGACCATGCTGGACGGGAATGAGACTTCATCCTCGATCCACCGACGCAGAGCCGGGTCAATTTCTCCGGCGAACTGCAGGACTGCGCTTTCCAGCTTTTCGCCGTTGGACGGAAGGTTGTCACAAGACAGAATGGTAAGACCGGAAAGACCGGCGTCTTTCCGCGCAGACAGGCCCTTTACCAGCCAGCCAATGGCGCTGAGCGGCGCAGACATATCTTTCAGATCGGCCGCAATGTCGGCATGGGCCTCATCCAGATTGCCGTCTGGTTTCAGGCAATAGCCTTTTTCGGTAATCGTCAGCGTGACGAGCTTCAACTCAGCGCTGGTAAATGGCGCGAGCGCCTGCGCATCATCTTTGTGGCAAACCTCTTTCAAACAGCCAATCACGCGGAAGTCTATCTCTCGGTCGAGTGTGACGAGAGTATAGAGACCGGATTGTTCAGCAAGCGCATCAGGCGCCTTCCGCGAACGCAGAGCAACGGCCATGACGCCCCATTGCGGGTCGGTCGCGTTCAGACGGTCATAATAATCCATTTGATGGGCACGGAAGAAGGCGCCCGGTCCGACATGCAGAATTGAGATCGGCAATGCGTCTCGGTCATAAGTCGGGCGCTTTGCCGTCTCACCTGTAACCGCGCTCAGCGTGGAGGCGTTCAGTGTTTCAAGTTCGGTGGTATTAGTCATCAGAGCGTGACGCCCTTTTTCCAAATGGAGATGGAGCGCTCTTCATTACGCTCATTGCAGGTCTGCTCGCCGCTTGCGACGGCGATGATTTTGTCCACCAGGGCATCCGCTATCTCGGAGCGATCATTCGCACTCAGAACCACCCCGGCATCAAAGTCGATCCAGTTTGGCTTGCGATTGGCAAGGTTCGAGTTTGACGCGACTTTGATCGTCGGAACCGGAAAGCCAAGCGGTGTGCCACGGCCTGTCGTGAACAGAATGATGTTCGCACCAGAGGCTGAAAGCGCGGTGCAGGAAATAGCATCATTGCCGGGGGCTTCCAGCAGGCTGAGGCCTGGCTTGGTCGCAGGAACGGCATAGCGGATGACATCTTCGACCGGCGCTTTGCCCGTTTTCTGAACGGCGCCTAGAGACTTCTCTTCAAGCGTCGTGATGCCGCCCGCTTTATTGCCCGGCGACGGGTTCTCATTCACCGGATGGCCGGAGCGCGTGTAATAGTCTTTGAAATCATTGACGAGTTCAGCGATCTGGCGACGTACACCGTCGTCTGGCGTGCGCGTCATAAGCAAATGCTCTGCACCGAAAATCTCAGGAATTTCAGTGAGGATCGCCTTGCCGCCAACTGCGGTGACGCGATCTGTGATATCACCCAGAAGCGGGTTCGCGGTAAGCCCGGACAGGGCATCGGAGCCGCCGCATTTCAGGCCAATCACAAGATCAGAGATCGGGCAGTCAGTGCGCTCGTCTTTTGCTGTGATCTCCAGCAATTCTTCAATCGCTGTTTCGGCCTCTTCCATTTCATCAAAAACCATTTGAGATCGCACAATGCGAATACGATCTTCCGGAATGCCTTTGATCGCTTCGGAGAGGGCATCAACCTGATTGGTTTCACAGCCGAGCGCGATAAGAACGAGCCCGCCAACATTAGGGCTGCCTGCGAGAGATGCGAGAACATCCCGGGTCGAGACAAGATCATCGCCCAGCTGAGAACAGCCATGCGGGTGGGCGAGGGCAATCACGCTGTCTGCGCGGCCATTCAGATTTGCATTGGCTTTGCGCGCAGAGACATCTGCAATGCGCGATACACAGCCAACCGTTGGGATGATCCAGACTTCATTGCGGGTGCCAACACGGCCATCTGCACGCTTATAGCCTTTGAAGGTACGTGTGGCCGCGGTGTTTGCCGCGCGCTGAGCACCATTATACGCTACGTTATAGTCAAGCGCGCCGCCGAGATTGGACTTGATGTTGTGCGAATGAACATGATCGCCAGCCGCAATGTCGCTTATGGCGTTGCCGATCACTTCGCCGAAGCGTTTGACCGGAGTGCCCGCTGCGATATCATTCAGCGCAAATTTGTGAAACGCAGGGATGTCGCTTTTCAGTGTCACCTGACCGTCGTCTGTGGAGACATCTGTACCCGCCTCAAGCGGCAAAAGCGCAACAGCAACATGATCCTCCGCTGAAACGCGCAGGATCGCCGCAGTCTGAGCTTCGGTCTGTTCAGAAGGTTCCAAGTTTCGCTTCCCAATTTTCCGCTGTCGTTCAGTTTTTTGCAGCGAATTGTTTTGTCAGGTTTTGAACTATGGTAACCGGTGTCATAAGAAACGCAATACTAATCGAAATCATTTCTGCTGAGAGGATTGGAAGAAAATGCCGTTGACGGAAGCGCCACAGGGTGGCGACATAAAAAGCCATAAATTACATGAGGATAGACTGTTTCCTTCAGATCCTGTGCAAAGAGATATCGCGCGTGAATTATACGCTGAGGTATCGGGGCTGCCGATCATTAGTCCGCACGGGCATACTGACCCATCCTGGTTCGCCAAAAACGAGAATTTCGGCAATCCGACTGAGCTCTTTCTGGCGCCGGATCATTATATTTATCGCATGCTTTATAGTCAGGGCTTTGATCTGGCTGACCTTGGCGTTCCAGACCGGAATGGCGTGCCTGAGCATGACCCGCTGGAAGCGTGGAAACTGTTCGCGTCGAATTATCACCTATTCCGTGGCACGCCGTCCCGTATGTGGCTGGACCATGTGTTCGCAGAAGTGTTCGGCATTGATAAGCGCCTGAGCGCCGACACCGCAGAAGAATATTATGAAGTGATCGATGCTGCGCTGAAGTCTGATGACTTCAAACCGCGCGCACTGATGGAACGCTTCAATATCGAGCTGATCGCAACGACTGAAGGCTCAACTGATTCACTGGAACACCATGAGGCTATTCTGGCGTCGGGTTGGAAAGGTGGACGTGTGATTTCGGCCTACCGTCCGGACGCTGTGGTCGACCCGGAGCATGAACAGTTCAAATCCGCCATGATCACCTTTGGTGAGATGATGGGGCAGGACGTGTTCAGCTGGAAAGGCTATCTGGAGGCGCACCGTCTTCGCCGTCAGGACTTTATCAATATTGGCACGACATCCTCGGACCACGGTCATATTACGGCGCGCACGGCGGACCTTTCCGACGTTGAAGCAGAAGATTTGTTCAAAAAGATTGTGACCGGCGATTTCACCGCGGAAGACGCTGAGCTTTTCCGTGCGCAAATGCTGACCGAAATGGCGCGTATGAGCATTGATGACGGTCTGGTGCTGCAGATCCATCCGGGTGCCTGCCGTAACCATAATGGCAAATTGTTCGCCAGCCATGGCCGCGATAAAGGCGCAGATGTTCCATCGCAAACCGAATATGTGCAGGCGCTGAAGCCTCTGCTGAACAAATTCGGCAACGATAAACGTCTGTCGATCATTGTCTTCACTCTGGATGAAACAAGCTATTCACGTGAGCTGGCGCCTCTGGCTGGCCATTACCCGGCCATGAAGCTTGGACCTGCCTGGTGGTTCCATGACAGCCCTGAAGGCATGCGTCGTTTCCGAGAAATGACCACTGAAACGGCTGGTTTCTACAATACGGTTGGCTTTAACGACGATACGCGCGCATTCCTGTCCATTCCGGCTCGCCATGACGTCGCGCGCCGCGTGGATTGTTCCTTCCTTGCGCGTCTGGTGGCTGAGCACCGTATGCAGATTGACGAGGCCCACGAGCTTGCCGTGGACCTTTCCTACAATCTGGCGAAAGCGGCCTACAAACTCTAAGGCCGCTCTACTGCGTATTCCGGTTCGAGCGCCTCGACCGGAATGCGTGTGATTTCGATCCGTTCCTTGTGCGTGGCATAGGCGATGTAAAGCACGCCGTCATGCACAAGGCTCTTCGGATAAGAATATCCAAGGCGCTTATATTTCCCGTCAAATAGCATAGGTGGCATATCGGCTAGCGCGGTTCGGATCGTATAGGCCCGGTCGAACTCATATCCATCATCTGAAAGAGACAGAACCAGCGGGAAGCGGGATCGGTCGCCTCGTGGATTGTTCACGCGAAACGCAAGGTCAGGCGTGAGGTTTCCGGCGCTCTGTTTGGAACGAGAGTCGGGAAACTCACCCATCTGTGGTGCGCTCCACGTTTTGCCCATATCGTCACTGACAGCGAAGATGGTTTCGTGGCTGCCACCCTGATCGCGGAACACCATGACGACCTCATCGTCGGGTGTGACATACCAGCTGGGTTCAAGCTCACGGGACACCTCACCCTCATAGGGCAAATTCTCAAAGGCGCCGGCTGTCCATCCATCCGTTCCGAGCGGATTGAACGTGTAATAAGGCGCCGCTCTGAGGCCCGGTTGCATATGGAAGCTGGTCAGAATGCGTCCATCGGGTAAAGCCCGGGAATCCTGTTCGATCACGCCCTGAATAGGCGCGCCTGATTCGTCCAGAACCGGGGCCGCGTCAGACCAGTTCACTCCATCAATTGAGCTGATAAATTCAGTATGGCCCTGCGGCGTGCCTTCAAGCGGCCAGATATTGAGAAAGGCGATGAGCGTCTCGCCATCACTCAACCAGCCACCATTGGTTAGCCGAACACCGTCTCTCGGTTCGGCCAGAATGCGAGGTTCGGACCAGTTTTCGCCATCCTCTGAAACGGCATACATGACGCGTGTTTCCGGTGCGTCTTCATCCCGGAAGGATGACTGCCACTGAATGTAAAACTGGTTCTGAAAGACCGTGAGCACCGCCCCATGATTATAGGCATAGTCTTCAGCCGTTTCGGGCGCATAGACGGTATATGTCTCTGCTACTGGAGCTGGTCCCAGCCCCAGCGTTGCCGGGTGACTTCTGTCATATCCCTCAACGTCGAATGTGAGTGTGCCTTCGGCCGAAGCAGGAAGTGACGCGGTCGAAAAGCAGGCCCCCAAGGCGAGGGCGCCTGCGAGATTTAGCCCGAGACGGTGGATCAATGGATCCAACGTTCAGACAGGGTTTCAACTTCGCCGGCATGGACGCGAACCTCATAGGCCGGGTCGGCTGGATTGCCTTCAGCGAAAAGCTCGTAAATCACCGCGCCATCTGTCTGGACGCTCTCAATGATGCGAACGGGCAGAACGCCATCAGACGCGATCAGCGCCTGTACCTGAACTTCAGCGGGAATCTCGCTCCATTCCAAATCGCGTTGAATTTCAACGATTTCGGCGCTGCCATCGTCACCCATCAGGACGTCGAATTCCAGTTCGCTGCCGTCGGCAATTTCGCCTTCAACATCGTAATAGGTCCGGCCATCGCGGATTTTCTGCAGAACCTCTTCAATCGTGAAGTCTGCGCGTTCGGCGGCAATCGCTTCTGTTACGCTGGACGGAAGCGCATCTGGTTCGATTTCCGTGATCTGAACGTCAGAGACAGCATGGCTTGCGCAGGCTGCAACGAGTGCCAGAAAGATCGGCGCGGTCAGTAGTTTTGCATTCTGAAGCATGTCAGCTCCCCCATTGGATGAATGGTACGGTCGCGAACAGTTCACGTTCACGGCGGCGTGGGTCGTTTTCAAGTCGGGTAACGGCGTCGAAAACCATAGTCTCCCGGTCTGGCAGAGTGTGCTGGTCCCATTGCGGAATACCGGCATGGTTCGGGTCGCCATTTCGCGCCAGATTGATGAAGGCCGTTGAAAGCTGATCGGCAACGCGGGCAGCTGTCGGTCCTGTTCCGGACATGGCGCCGGACTGGGCCAGATTATCGAAAGCGTGTTCGATATCGATGGTGTGAGGCGCGCCGCGCTGACGGTCTGCTGCGGGCAGATCAAACTGGTAAACCCAGGTCGGAGCGCCCTGACGCGCACGCGCATCGGATTCTTCGACCTGTCCGCGCCAGCTTCGTCCTGCTGTCGTGGCTTTGAACATGATTTCAGTCGGGCCGAGTTCCGGGAACCATTCGCGGTATTTGGTCACGACATGGCTTGGCAGAATATCGCAGCGCAGCTGTGCTTCCAGCCAATCTGGCAGAGTGTCCCATGTCAGCTCAAAGGCCTCATCACGCCAGAGAAACGCTTTGGTTTCATCCTTTGTGTTGCCAAGGATCATCGGGATGTGAGCCGACTGAGACGGCGCATCCGGGAAGAATGGATGACGCATAAGCATGCGATAATCGAGGACGGGGCCGAAATAGAGGCCATGCGCCGGGTTTACCGGGTCCCGCGCATTTAGAGCCTCGACAATTTGTTCCATTGGCAAGGTGCGCAGCAGCTCAGGCGTAACCGTTGAGCTAAGGCCCAGATTGTCGATAAAGGCTTGCGCACGTGCGGTGCCGTTCAATGGGCCGCAAGCTGTGACTTGCTGGCCGCTCATGGTGGCTGCGCTGTGGAACAGACCCTCTGCAGCAGGGGAGGCCATCATGGTTGCGATCTTAGCGCCGCCGCCAGACTGGCCGAATACCATGACGCGATCGGGATCACCGCCAAAGGCCTCAGCATTCTGTTTTACCCAGTTCAGCGCGAGGATCAGGTCCCACTGGCCAGCATTGCCACTGTCTGGAAACTCACCGGGAAATAGACGATCCAGATAGAGATAACCAAAGGCATTCAAGCGATGGTTCACGGTAATGACCACCATATCGCCTTTATTCACCAGATGAGTGCCATCATAGAGTTCGTCTGATCCCGACCCATTCGAATAAGCGCCGCCATGAATGTAGAACATGATCGGGCGTTTGCCGCCGTCATGCAGGGCAGGGGTCCACACATTGAGGAACAGGCAGTCTTCGTCTTCAACCGCCTGGTCTGCGCGTTGTGGACAGGCTGCACCGTAGGCCGTTGCATCGGTGATGCTGGAGTTGAAGGCTGCTGCTATGGGCTTGGCGAAGCGGCTGAGCGCGGTGCTTTCGCCATACCGAATGCCCTTGAAGGCGTGGACACCCTGTGAGCTGAGGCCGCGAACCGGACCGGCACTGGTTTCTGCAACCACGCTGGCTTCCTGGGCGAATGCGCCAAATGAGCTGGCCGCAGCAAAGCTGGCGCCAGCGCCAAGAACTGTGCGTCGAGTTAGATCCAATTTTTCCTCCCGGTTTTATATTTTACCGGCGGACGTCCAGCCCCGATTCATTCATGGCATCTTCAACTTCCTGAACACTCGTCAGATTGAAGTCACCCGGAATGGAGTGCTTGATGGCCCCCGCCGCCATAGCGAATTCGATTGTGTATTGTGGGTCACGCTCGTTCAGCAGGCAGTGCAGAACACCGGCTGCAAAGGCGTCACCGCCGCCAATCCGGTCCACAACGCCTTCGAGTTCATGGGCGCGCGACACATAGGTTTCGCTGCGCGTGAACAAATCGCCAGCAATAGACTGGTTGGAGACCGAGGTTTGAGCGCGGTGGGTTGCCGCCACCATTTTCAGGCGAGGGAAGGCTTCAAATGCGCGCTTGATTGCGACCTCACGTTCTTCACGCTCTGTGCCGAGCAGAAGGGCAATATCGCGTTCGTTGATGAAGGCGATTGTCGCGTTCGATAGGATGTTACGCAGGATTGCAGGGCCGTCGCCGTCCCAGCTTTTCCAGAGCGCTTCACGGTAATTGCCATCAAAGGAGAGCTCTATGCCCCGTTCAGCGCATTTGGCCGCCAGATCCTGACAGGCTTGTGCTGGGCCGGGGCCGGTCGCAGGCGTGATGCCTGAAACATGGACGATGCGGACATCGTTCAGAAGGCTATCCCAATCGAACTCGGACGGGTCTGAATAGGCGAAGGCTGAATGCGCGCGATCGTATAGAATGCGTGAAGGCCGACGCACAGCGCCGGTTTCCAGGAAATAAGCGCCCATGCGGCCTTCGCGGCGAGAGACATAGCTGGTGCCCATTCCGTGCATGCGAAGCCCTGCAAGCAGCGCTTCGGCCATTGGGTTATCATCAGCCACCGTAGAGACCATTTCAACGGAATGGCCAAAACGGGCAAGGCTGACACCGACATTGGCTTCGGCGCCGCCAAAATTGACTTCCAGGCGTCCGGATTGGCCAAAGCGCTCATGGCCCGGCGTAGAGAAGCGAAGCAGGAGTTCGCCAAAGCAGAGTGTGTCGGTTGTCATGTCTTTCTCAGCTCAGATATGATCAGCGTGCGAGCCAGCCGCCATCGACCGGCAGGGTGATGCCCTGAACATAGTCTGAAGCAGACGAAGACAGGAAGACGGCTGCGCCGCCAAGGTCAGATGGCTTGCCCCAGCGACCAGCTGGAATACGGCCCAGAATTTCAGAATTGCGTTTCTCGTCAGCCTGAAGAGCAGCCGTGTTGTTCGTCGCGAAATAGCCCGGCGCGATTGCATTCACGTTGATGCCGTGCGCAGCCCATTCGTTTGCGAGAATACGTGTGAGGCCCATCACGCCGCTTTTAGACGCGGTGTAAGATGGCACGCGAATACCGCCCTGATAGGACAGCATGCTGGCGATATTGATGATCTTACCGCCTTTGCCTGCTGCGATCATTTCCTTGGCAACAGCCTGGCTGAGGAAGAACAGGGTTTTCAGATTGATATCCATCACCGCATCCCAGTCTTCTTCTGTGAAGTCGATTGAGTCATTGCGTTTGATGATGCCTGCATTGTTCACGAGGATATCGATACCGCCGAGAACTTCTTTGGTTTCGCCAACGATTTTGCCGATTGGCTCAAGGCTGCCAAGGTCACCCATAATGACGTGGGCTTTGCGACCGGTCTTTTCGACCAGTTCAACCGTTTCTTCCGGTGCAGAGCGGCCTACCAGTGCGAGGTCTGCACCGGCTTCCGCGAGTGAAACCGCCATACCCTGACCAAGGCCGGTGTTTGCGCCTGTTACGATGGCAACTTTACCCGTGAGATCGAAAGGATGTGACATGATCGGACCTGTTTAAGCTGTCTGAAATGGGAAGGGTGAACGCGAGGATAGGGCTGAGGCGGAAGCTGAGCCAATTGCAACGCGTGAATGAGGGGAAAATGACGACAGATTGTCGATTTGAATCATGTTCTGCATCCTCCCTCTAAATCTTTTGTATGCCCGTTATGCCGGGTTAGGTAACCGGTGTCATAACATTGGGTCTGAACGGTATCAACAGATAACCTGACGTCAGGCGCGCGCTGTTGACTGGCGCACGACGATTTCGGGAACGAATTCCTTGGTGAATTTGGTATTGTGGCCGTTAAGCTGGTCAAGAAGGCGGTTTGCGGCTTCGCGGCCCATATCCCGAATCGGCAGTTTGACCGTTGTCAGCTGAGGCCAGATCCGCGCGGCCATTGGCGTGTCATCAAAGCCGACAATTGAAAGCTCATCAGGGATTTCGAGGCCAGCTTTGCGCGCAGATGTGTAGACACCGATGGCCATCTCATCGTTACCGGCGAAGATCGCCGTGGGGCGATTGCTGCGGGACAGAAGGTTATCAGCCGCCTGCACACCGGAATCGAACGTATAGCCAGCTTCCAGGGTCAGAGCTGGTTCCAGTTCAATTCCAAACTCGGCAAGCCCGGTACGGAACCCGAACAGGCGTTCGTGAGAGGACCGGAAGCTTTTTGGGCCGTGAACATGGGCGATGCGCTTGTGACCGAGCGTTGCGAGATGGCGCGCGGCTTGCGCTGCGCCTTCTGCGTCCTCTGTACGGATCATGCGGTAGGGTTCATCCAGATCGACGGAGGTGATGCGGACATAGTCACAGCTGGCATTGCGCAGCATTTCGGACAGTTTGTCGTCTTCAGATACGGAAGGTGGCATGATGACGCCAGCAGGGCGATGGCGCTCGACGAAGCGCATGACTTCGTCACGATAGTCTGTGTTGGAACGATCAACCGGTTGCAGGACAAGCTGGTAGTCGGTTGGCGCAAGCGCATCCAGAATGCCGCGCTGCATGTTCACGACATATTGCGGGCTCGGATTATCGTACACCATTCCGATGAGGTAGGATTTTCGAAAGGCGAGGGCACGGGCCTGAGGATCCGGACGAAAATCATGCTCAGCGATGATTTTCTCGACGCGCGCGCGGGTTTCTGCGCTGACGAGCGGGGATCTGTTGATGATTCGTGAGACAGTTTTCTTCGAGACATTGGCAAGCCGCGCAATGTCATTGATCGTTACGCGGCCTTCCAGGGCGGTGCCGGGGTCTGTCACGTCCGGCACGGACTTTTCGTCTTTATCGTTTTTATTCACTGAACTTCCCAAGAATCCGACTGTATCCCAGAACAGAATACAGCCAGATTCAGTTCAGTATAGTAGAAAGTGGTTATGTGCCACGTGCACTCAGCTCAGAGCTGAGAGCTTCTTCGTTCAGAGGGGACATGGTTGTGAGGTCCCAGTTCGCAGGATCGAAGGCACGTGTCGTGGCTTCGAACTCTGGGTAACCGCCAACTTCGTCCTGACTGTCGATGATATCGCCACGACCTTCGGCAGCGTCTGCGGTGACGCGAACGTCGTTGACGTCACGGTCCCAAGGGCGAGCGCCAGCGTAAGCGAGCACATAATCTTCAACATATTCAGTAGGAATGATGGACAGGCCGCTCAGATCCATGTGAGGCATTTCAACTGAGAGGATTTCAGCAGGACCGGTTTCATAAGAACCAAACATAGGTGCGTCATTGCCCCAGCGATCAACAGCGATGTTGCCATCGTTGTAGAGGGACAGATCACCAATACCGCCAATCATGACCATAGGCAGGCCTGACTGTGTGGATGGGCCGTAGCGCATAACGTTGGAAACGAGATCCATTTCACCGAGTTCTGGCTGGTGGCCAGCCCATTCCAGACCTTGCAGATTGTAATGCACTGCGCGCTGGCCCGGATTGTAAATGAAGTTGTTCACGATCGCGCCATGTACGTCGCCTTTAAAGAGCGGGCTGCGCTCATAGTTTGACGTGTAGAGGTTTGAATAAAGGACAATATTGTTCACATGATCGTGGATCAGTGAGCCTTTTGAGTGCTCGCCTTTCGCGTGTGTCGCGTGAGACAGGCCTTCTGCGATAATGTTGTGAGAGAACAGCACATGATTTGATGCAGATTCGTGCCACTCTTCAGGCGTGTCGCCATCAAATCGGCTGCTGGAAGAGGACAGGTTTTCGTCGGTTGCCCAGCTCATGGAGCAATGGTCGACAACAACATTGTAAGCGCCGCCCGTTGTGGACAAGGCATCAATATCACGGCCAGAGCGTTCTTCTTCATTCAGATCGCCCGGGCGAACACGCAGGTGCTGAACAATGATGTCATGGCCGGATACGACGAACCCACCGCGTACAAGCGTGATACCAGGAGACGGCGCAGTCTGACCCGCAATGGTGATGTCTGAACCGGAAATGCGCAGATTATTGCCGCCCAGGTCGATGGCGCCAGCAACTTCGAAGACAATGATGGTCGGGCCTTCATTCTCAAGCGCGGCGCGCAGTGTGCCCGGGCCCTCGCTTTCAAGAGAGGTCACGCGAACAATCTCGCCACCTGCACCGCCATCGGTTACCTGGCTCGCATAGGTCGGGAGACCGTATTCCCAGCCAATTGTGTCTGGCGCAGGAAGTGAAAAGGTCTGAGCTGCTGGTTCTGCTGTCTGTGCTGACGCAGTTCCAGTCATGGCACATCCTGCCACAAGAGCAGGCCCAATCGCGAGGAAAGTGGTCGCGATCAGTGCAGATTTGAGGTTGAGTTTGGACATGGTCTGTATTCCTCCCAAATACTTTGATTTTTGACACAATAACCCTTGGCGCTAGCCAAAGGAACGTCTAGACATAGATCAATGACACCGGTTACCATCGCTGTCCAGAACCAATAAATAGAATCATTCGAGGCAGGAAATGGCACAGACTGAGACAGCTGCAAAAGATGCGCGCTCTGAGGCTTTTGTGAAGGCGCGTCGCGCCGGCGAAGGGATCCCCGTTTATCCGGGAGACATGCCACAAACGCTGGAGGAAGCGTATAAAATTCAAGACTCTGGTATCTCATTGTGGCCGAGCGCGATTAAAGGCTGGAAGGTCGGCCGCGTCGCTGGCGAGTGGGAAACCAAGCTCGGCGTTGACCGCCTTGTAGGTCCCGTTTTTGAAGAACTTTGCTTCGATAATCACGATGATGTGCACACTATGCCTGTGTTCGGTAAAGGGTTCGCCGCAGTCGAAGGTGAAGTGACGGCGGTTATCGGAAAAGATGTGCCAGAAGGCAAAACAGATTTCACAACCGAAGAGGCGCTTGGCTTCATTAAATCGCTCCATTTCGGGGTCGAAATTGCAAGCTCTCCATTCCCGGAAATCAACGACCATGGTCCGCTCGTAACCATTTCTGATTTCGGCAATAATTTTGGTCTCATTCTTGGCAAAGAGATTGAGAATTGGAGCGATCTGGCTCTGGCCGATTGGGAATTTGAAACAGTGATCAATGACAAATCTGTCGGCAAAGCGGCCCCAACGGCGCTGCCAGGCGGACCTGTCGAATCTGTTCGCTATCTTCTTGAGAATACAGCACGTCGCGGCCTCCCGCTTAAGGCGGGGATGATGGTCCTGACTGGTGCGGTTACCGGTGTTCATCAGGCCTATGTAGGTGACGCATCCTACGTAACTCTGGCTGATGACAAAATTTCACTTCGTCTGACTGAGGCCTAGTCCCTGATGCTTCTATTGGAACACTGAAGTGAAATTGGGCTCACCTTTCTGGGTGAGCCCTTTTTTTATCAATGGATCAGAAATAGTTCAGCGCCTGATAGGTCAGCTCTGAAAAATGAGCTTGTGATGATCCGGAGGCGTAAATTCCCGGACGAAGGCTTAAAAAGCCATAGGCGACATTGTGATGGTAGCCGGACACTTCCATCTGAACATCCATTTTTGTCCAGGACTGTCCATCAAGGCTGTAATAGAAAGTCAGAACATGTTCGTCATTTTTCATGCGAATGTGCAAACGTTCGGTGCCGGGTGGAATTTCTCCATTTCGCCGGCGTGGCATGCCATAGCGGTGGAATAGAAGCCCCTCATCGTCGAATGCCAGTCCGGCATATAAACGATCATTATAGAAGGCCAGAAGCCCTGCTTCCGTTCCGGCTTCACGTTCAATCGTGACCTCCACCTGATAGGCCAGATCGCCTGCGATAAAGCTTAGCGGTGATGCATCAGACGGGCTGGTCCCTTTGCCCTGCATTGTCAGTCGATTATCGCCAAGGAAGAGGCGGTCATATTCATTCGCGAATGGCTGAAAGAAAGCCCACTGCGTGCTGAGTGTGTCGCCGGAGAAGTTATCTGAGAGCGGTGCGCCGTGCGTCAGATGCTGTGAAGCCTCGGGGATAGGAAAGGCATGGGAGAGGTCGCCGCCATCGGATTCCCACCAGCCGTCATCTGTCCAGCGAATTGGCTCCAACAATGCCTGCCGTCCCAGCGTCCAGTATCCGTTTTCATAGCCGTGCGAGATGAGCCACCAACTGCCATCCGGCCCTTCAACGGGTGTGGCATGGCCTCGCGACCACCATCGCTCGTCTCTTGAGAGCGTGCGGACCTGAGGGTTGTTTGGCGCATGCTCCCATGGACCGTGAACGGAGCGAGAGCGTGCGGAAATCACCATATGGCTTGTGGGAGGCCCCGCCGTACCGCCAACTGCGGTTAGCATGTAATACCAGTCGCCAAGACGAAGCATTTTCGGCCCCTCCGGGCAGAAGCATTCGACGTCCCAGCTATCGGGATAGCGCCATGGATCGTAAATGTGAGTGACTTCACCATCCGTGGCGAGGCCGTCATCGGTCAGGCGAACCATGTCTCCGTTCGAGAGGAAGAGATATCGTTTGCCGTCTTCGCCGACGATATGGCCGGGGTCGATATGGTCATGCAGGAACAGATCAACCGGTTCGCTCCATGGTCCTTCAATAGAGTCGGCATGGATCACGTAATTGGATTTGTAGTCCCCGGTGCGGGCGGGGATATACATGTAAAAACGGCCCTCATGTTTGATGAGGTCAGGTGCCCAGACTGAACCGATATAGGTGTGCAGGGCAGGGGCGATTGGCTCCCAGTTTACCAGATCATACGACCGGTAAATCATCAGGCCCGGATACGCCTCAAATGTGGAGAAGGTGACATAGTAAATATCACCATCTTTCACGATGGCAGGGTCTGGGTGATCGCCCGAGAAGATCGGGTTGAGGAAGGTCCCATCGCCTCGGTCAGCAATGCGAGTGCCTTCAAAACCGCGTCCCCATCGACGGGGTTCATGGCTGGTTCGAGTTGTTGTGCCATTTGTCGCGCAGCTCGTCAGAGCTGGCAGAACCAGGCCGGATGCGGCGAGTGATTTGAAGAGCTGTCGGCGTGTCGGTGATGGCATTTTTGTCCCCTGAAAAGAAAAAAAACGGCGAGGGTAAGCCTCGCCGGTTCAGTTGGATCATGCAGAACGTGAATGCAGTTCTACGGGAGAAAACATGTTTCTTAGTACTTGTAGCGAGCGCCGAAGAGGAACTCAGTACCAGTGTGGTGGTAGACGTTGATCAGGTCAGCCGCATCGAAGATCTGCTGCTCGAACTCGTCGGTCAGGTTGATAGCTTCGAAGGTGAAGTCGATCTGATCGCTGTAAGACCATGAAGATGCGAAATCGAGGTTGAAGCTGGAGTCATATCCACGCTCGTCACGACCGGCAGAGTTCGCCTCACGCGTTACGTAAGCATCGCGATACGCAGCTGAGAGACGAGCGGAGAATGTGTCGTTCTCATAGTAGAGCGTTGCGTTGTAAGCGTTCGGAGAGAAGCCGAGGATTTCGTCAGATTCAACGTAGGTGTAGTTACCCTGGAAGCCGAAGTCAGACCAGAAGCCTGGCAGGAAGGTGAACGGCTGCTGATAAGCAAGCTCGAAGCCCTGCAGGGTAGCTGCATCGCCATTCTGAACCTGGTTGATTTCCAGATATGGGTCACCACCAGCGATGATGAGCTGACCGAGCGGCGTTGCGTCACCACCAGCGTTCGCAAGTGTCAGGCCAGACTGGCTGAAGCGAACATAAGTCGGCTGTGAACGCGTGAAGAAGCTGTCGACATCTTTGTAGAAGACGCTGAGTGCGATCAGGGCTTCTTCATCGAAATACCACTCGAAAGAGGCGTCGAAATTCGTTGCACGGTATGGCTCAAGACCCGGGTTACCTGTGTTGTACACCCATGTGTCTTCGCCGTTGAAGGTTTCACCGTCAGCAGAGAACGTGCCGAGTGAGCCACCTGGTGTCAGGTTGCCGAGAGACGGACGAGACATTACTTTAGCCACGCTGAAGCGCAGAATGATGTCGTCATTAGGCTCAAGAGCAAGGTTCAGGCTTGGCAGGAAGTCTTCATAGCTACGTTCAATCGTAGCTTCCGTGCCGCTGATCAGGCCAGTTGCTGCTGTTGTGGTTTCAACATAGCGCGCGCCGATGTCACCACGAAGGAACATGCCAGCGATTTCAGTTTCGAAGTCAGCCTGAACCCAACCGCCCAGATCTTCTTCTTCAACCGCACGCGTGTTGTTGGACTGAACCGCTGCTGCGATGTCGTAAACGCCGATCAGGGACGCTACACGGCCAACGTTTGGAACGATCCAGGACGTGTCATTGCTGCCAGGCATGCCAAGGCCGCTACCGAGACCGGTGAGCATGTTGACCATGTCGCTTGTGATTGGCAGGCCGTTCGCGCCTGTTGCACAATTGTTGTTTGGCAGTTCGCAGACGCGTGAGCTGTAAGTGCTCTCACGACGTGCTTCTGTCGTGTCGAACTCAAATGTTTTGAGGCTCACACCACCAGACAGGACGATAGAGTCGCTGAAATCGTACTCTAGAGAGCCAGCAAATGTCTCGAAGCTGTTGTCTACAGAGTTCGGACGATCGCGGAACTCAGTGAACAGGAATTGAGACGGATCGGTTACGTCCAGAGAACCGAAGTCAATTGTCGGTGTCGTAGAGCTCTGGCTGAAGTCGTAGGAATAGCCGGAAACGTCGCCAACTGCGTCGAAGAACAGTGTTGTCTGAACTGGGTTGTCGTATTTGGATTCAACCATACCCGCGAGGAAGTTACCACGCAGACGATCAGTGAAGTCGTGGTCGACATTCAGCGTGAGCTGAGTGAAGTCCGTTGTCATCTCATCATAGCGAGCTTCTGAACGGATCGGGTGCGTGCCGTTTGAGTTTTCGCTGATGGTGAATGTGCCGGATTCAATTGTGTTGTTGTCCGGGTTAACCGTGTAGCTGTCGACGTCGATCACGCCAGTCTGGCTACGGAAGAACACTTCGAGATAGTTCTCAGTACGGTTCGCTTCGAAAGACGAATAGAGACCGTCCAGAGACACAGTTGTGTTGTTGGTCGGACGGAACTGAAGGCTACCTGTCAGGCCGAGACGCTGTTGTTCGTTGGTCAGGCGGCCATAGCGTGGAATACGCGGGTGATAGAGGCCCGAAGAGCCGTCGATCGCAGTTCCGTCACCACCAGAAACTGAACGGAATGTAGAATCCTGCCAGCGAACGGTAGAGAAGCCTTCTTCCAGGATGGTGCGATCGGTGAACGCAGCGGAGAAAAGCGCACCGAATGTCTGATCGTCATTAGACCAGGACATGAGGCCTGCGAGACGCGGGCTCAGCTGCTCAGACAGATCGTTATAGCCGAATACGGTAGAACCAGCAGCCGTGAAGCCCGGATCGTAATCGAATGGACGTGCTGTCATCAGGTCAACCGTCGCGCCGAGAGAACCTTCTTCAATCGAAGCAGAGGTCGTTTTCGTTACGCGGATCTCGTTGAAGAGGTCAGATGCGAATGTGTTGAAGTCGAAACCACGGCCGCGGTTTGTGCCGCCGGAAGAGTCGGAGCCACCAGTTGTGGACAGCGCTTCCATGCCGTTGATGCGAACGCGTGTGAAGTCTGCGCCGAGACCACGAACTGTAATCTGACGACCTTCACCAGCAACACGGCTGATAGATACGCCAGGAACGCGCTGAATGGACTCAGCGAGGTTCAGGTCAGGGAATGCAGCAATGTCTTCTGCAACGATGGCGTCGACGACACCAGAAGCTTCACGCTTAACGTCGAGCGCTTCTGCGAGAGAGCCACGGAAACCGGTTACCTCAACGATGCCAAGACGTGCTTCGCTATCTTCGGTAACTGTCTCAGTTTCAGCTTCCTGAGCAACAGCCAGTGATGCTGCTGCAGACATTGCGACGACGGATACGCCCGCAATAAAATGGCGGTACCATTTAGAGTTCATAATTTTCCTCCCATTGGGTTCCCGGATGACACCGGTGTCATTGCTCGATACTATGAGCTATTCGGATTTTCAATTCAAGTATGAAAAAAATATTAGATTTATACGACATCGGAATAGTGCGCTGTTTTATAATGCGAAAGCGGCATTTCCGTAGCGTCAACAAGTGAAAAATCAGATAGAAGTATACAGTGGAAAGTTCAGGAGTGTTGAAAAAAGAACACACCTTGATCCGCCAAAAGCGAGACAATTACAGACTCAGATGGTTCTGTTTTTCTGATTTTTCGGAAACCTGCTGGTGCCGCCGGAGAGTTTTTCATTGAACTCCCCGGAAGAGGTCGAAGCACTCTTCCAGGTTCTCCAGGATTTCGAAGATCAGCTTAGGCCACACCGCAATGTGCTGGAAGGAGTTGGGCCTATGAACCAGCCCTCTGCTGTTACAGATTCCAGAGGGTCGTGCTGACACCGCAGCGTAAGCACTAGTCACCTTCCCGACGCGTCTGTCCGATGATGGATTGGCATGAAAATTAAATAATTACAAAATATTATGGGGCTACGTGTGCGCTTCGTGTGCAGTAAGAAATCGCCTTGCCGCCATTGGCACAATGAAATGGGGCAAGTGTGGTCCGTTCTGACTCAATTCTTCATAGACATTGTAAGCGTTTGCCTCATCCGGGAAACGGACGTCTTGATATTGGCGGCGATTCGTACGCCATATTGAGAGAGAGACCAGTGAGGGTGTTTTCGTAGCTGCTTGAAACTCCCAGTTTCACTATTCGATCGGCGAAGGCGGGGTGTCACCTGATTGCTGCGAGAATCTGAATGACACCCCAATTACCAGAATGAAGCTGTCGTCCCATCAGTCCATCCTGGTAATCTTTGTGCCTTCGATGCTGAGGCCGGCCATCAGGCCCTGTTGATCAAAGATGAAGGCGTAGGCGTCGTCGGAGAATGTCGTTGTCGAGAAATTCTTGGCCGCACCTTCGTCCATGACCACAACAGTCGGGCCAACGCCGATTTCCCATCCATCGGACTGTTCGAGATAATTGAGCGCCTCCTGGTTCATCAGGAAGACCGCATAACCATAGGATTGCGCCCCGGTCTGCAGGCCCCAGGAGCCGGTGAAGGATTTGTACCGCCCGAGCGAGGCCCCATTGCGGCGGAGTTCACCTTCGCCATAAGCGCCGCCGAGACCGAGCCCGGCCTTGACTATGTTCGGGAAGACCAGAACGGCGACCGCCTCCCTTGAAATTGCCGCCGCTGCGGGGTTCGCGGCCGAAAGGTCCTGTAGCGCCCGGGTACTGTCGCCGGTGAGTTCGCTGCGGCTCTCTGCTGAAGAGCCATAGCTGCTGCAGCCAGCCGTGGTCCCTAAGAATGTAAGGGCAATGCCCATGATGAATGTCTGAAACGTACGAGCCATGGCCGTCTTGTCCTCAACTGAGTTGGATGATGGACGCCTGATACGCCCGGCCATCGGTTTCAGTACTGATTGAGGTTAGCCAGCTGCGATTTCATCAGATTATTTCCATGAGGCTAACTTGCGTCAGCTCCAACCCCTCGCAGAGGTGAAAAAAACGGCACTGTTCCTCGACACCAGGGGGACAGCATGTCCGGAACCGTGGTGGCCTCCTTCTTCTATCTCTCTCGAGGCCTTGTAATCTCCCTGATTGCGTCACGGTTCCGGATTTTTCCAGAAAGGAAAAACGCATGAAAAACGACAAAGAGAAGACGTCCAACGTCTCTGAGAAAATGAAATCGGTCAAAGCTGCCTGGGACAAGGCCCCGGACGGTTCCAAGAAGGACAATGCCCTGAAGCATTATCAGGCCGCCGAGACCGCTCACAAGGCGAACAAGGACGCCGAAGCCAATCGGGAGCTTGATGCTGCCTCCAACTCTCTGAAGTAAAAGCATCAAGCGTTCGGTTCGTGACGATCGACGCCAGTATGGCCGCTCCGTAGAAATGGGGCGGCCGTATTGCCCTTCGCCCCGGCAAAGCATTTCGCATCTTCGGCCTGTTTTGGGGATTAATCATTATGACGTTAGGCTTGTTTTCAATTTCAATTTTACTCGTGTTCCTGTTCGGATCATTCGTCCGGCAATATGGCTGTATTGGTTACGGTCTCGGCCGGGCCGGCATTGGGATAACCGCAGCGTCAACTCTGCTTCTCGCGCTGCTCATCTTCGCCATTTGTCTCAAGTGACTGCGCAAACCCAAGATCCTAAAGCCGATAGGCAAAGACGCTCAGAAGGCCGGGGGCGGTGTATCAGACGAAGCAAGCAACCGCGTTACCGTATCAAAGGCGTTTGATGGTCCAGATAGACCGGATCGAATTCGGCGAAGTCGACCAGTCGCTCATAGTCACCGATGGCCACATGACCATCGCGGAACATAACCCTGAAATTCTCCCGCAGATATCGAAGGACGCGATTGACGTGCACTGCGCTGAGCCCCAGCGCGTCTGCAAGATGGTATTGCGTGAGGGGACACTTGTAAGCCGCCTTTTCTCCTTCTCCGACCAGAGCACAACGCGCGCCGAGTTCCAGAAGGAAGTGGGCGGTGCGTTCCGATGCGCTGCGTCGACCAAGATCAATCAGATGTTCCACAACCATCGCCTCATCACGAGAGGCCGCCCAGAGGACCGCCGTTGCGAGGCGCGGGAATTCGGAGAAAACCTCAAGCAGGTCCTCAGCCGAAACTTCTGAAACCTCGATATCGGTTACTGGCTCTATGCCGTGATCGGATGTCTGCAGCAGCACGCTGCGCAGCCCCAGAAAATCACCCGGAATCTGGAAATCCACGATCTGGCGTGCGCCATTTGCGAGGATCTTGTAGGAACATACCCAGCCGCGAGCCAGAATATAGGCGACACGGTCCGACTGCCCCTGATGAACGAGATCGCCACCCGCAGAAATTGTGAGGCGCTTGCGGTGAAACCGCTTCATTACGTCGAGCTCATCCTGGGATAGCGCGACGAACGCTGCCAGCTTAAGCTCGAAGGCTGTTTCAGACGGGTTGCTCACTTCGTGCTCCAGGCTCCGCTTTAAACTATCGACAAAGTCTCAGCGGGCACTGATTTGAATCAGCCCAAACTATCTGAAAATCGAACAAAATGGGAAAAATCGTGGGGCAGGTAGAATGGCCGCATGACGATTTGCTCGCGAAGGATATGCAGGTGAGCCCAAAACCAGATTATTCAGGACAGGCAGCGCTCTCCATTATTGAATCGCTCCTGCTCGCGATGAACGACGGCAAACTTCTGCCGGAGGGCGAGATCATCGGCATACTGAATGATGCAGCCAAATCTCACGAGAATGCGATTGGCCATGATTCAGAGGCAGAGATGCATGCCGAAGTTGCAGCTTTGATCAACCGCATCATTTCCGGCGGAAATTCGGTTCGCCGACCGTAGCTTGCGGGCGACGAGGTCATGACAGATCAAAAGAACGAAAATCTGCCGGTGGGGGCCGCTGACTGGTTCACGAAGCCGTTTGAACGCTTTCTTAAAATTGAAGCTGCCGCCGGCGGGCTCCTGCTTCTGGCGCTCGTCATTGCTCTGGTGTTGGCGAACTCGTTTTGGGCGAAGGGTTTTCTTGCGTTCTGGGAGACTCCCATAGGCCTGACATTCGGATCACTGGATTTCACCCGTTCCTTGCGCCACTGGATCAATGACGGGTTGATGACGTTCTTCTTCTTTGTGGTTTCGCTGGAGCTAAAGCGGGAAGTTGTCCTTGGCGAGTTGCGCAATCCCCGATTGGCGGCACTTCCTCTTGCAGGCGCCCTCGGAGGCATGGTCGTTCCAGTTCTGCTGTATGTGATGCTCATGAACGGTGAGCCGGGATCGCATGGGTGGGGAACGGTCATGGCAACCGATACCGCATTCGTGATTGGTTGCCTTGCAATCTTCGGGCGTCGTATTCCGCCAAGTTTGCGCCTGTTCCTGCTGTCCTTGGCCATTTTCGATGATGTGGGAGCAATTCTGGTTGTCGCCTTGGGGTATGGAGAGGCACTGAACTGGCAAGCGCTGGGACTTGGAGTTCTTGGCCTGGGGAGCGTTGCGGCAATCTCGCGCCTGGGAATCAGAAGCATCCCGGTCTATTTCCTGCTGGGGGGTGCAGTCTGGCTATGCTTTGACGCCTCCGGCATACATGCAACGATCGCTGGCGTCATTCTGGGACTTATGACGCCGACCAAGGTCTGGGTAAGTGACACCCGCCTTCGGTTGATCCTCGGCCGTGTCCTTGCCTATCCTCAGGGCGAACATTGGAGCGGAGACACTTCAGACCGTCACGATCTGCGTCAGGCAGGCAAAGCGGTTACGGAGTCACTCTCTCCCATAGAACGCCTTGAAATCATGCTGCATCCGTGGGTTGGATTTGCCATTATGCCAGTCTTCGCATTGGCCAATGCCGGGATTGCGGTTCACAATGCCGATATCGGGCAATCGGTCTCCGTGGCGATCATTGCCGGTCTTTCGCTGGGCAAACCGATTGGTGTTGTGGGGTTCAGCTGGCTCGCCGTCCGTTCTGGTCTGGCTGTGCTGGCTCCCGGTCTTTCCTGGCCATTTGTCGCGGCCGGTGCCTTCCTTACGGGCATTGGCTTCACCATGTCCCTGTTCATTGCCGGCCTCGCGTTCGAGCCAGCGATGCTGAATGCAGCCAAGCTTGGCATACTTTCGGCGTCCGCCATTTCGGCACTGATTGGCACGCTGATACTGGTCCGCCTGACAATGCGGGATAAAAGAGTCTGAACAGAAATTCGTGACTGCGGGCTGGCTTTCCCCGCCGAGATTCTGATGTTCTGGATCGTCCGGCCTGCTCACAGCATAAACAATGAATGACGTATCGATGTGCTTTACAGAAAGCAGCCGGATATCAGGGTGGCATAAAGAAACATCGCAGATTAGTTTTGCGTGCAGATGTAAAATGAGAAATCGTCCCCATATATAGCCGACGGAACAAATGTTCCACACACATATATATTCAGTCCCCTGACGGACGTTTTCTTCAAATCGACCTAGCGACAAATCGCGCAGCACCTTGAAGGGTACGGGTGCGGAAAGTCCGCTAATGTCTCTGCGGCACCGCAAGAGAGAACGAATGACTGTCAGCTTCCTTGATCGCCAAAGAGCCAAGGCAGTTTGCAGCGTTCTGCCCTGCCACATTATTCGAGCGAAGTGACTAGCTACCAGTCAGGCAGTCAATCCCAGGCATGAAGCATGAAGGACTTCCGATGACCAATCGCATAACGAAAAAGCTCGTTACCTTTCGCAACCCATTCACGCTGGGACGTAACGAAGAAGAATGGCCGGCGGGGAACTACACCATAGAAACCGAGGAGGAGCCGCTGGATTCGGTTTCGCTTCGAGGTTTTCGCAGGATACGTACGACCATGATTGTCCGATCGTTCACCGGACGATCTGGCGTAACGCGCTTTGTAGAGATTGACCCCTCTGATCTGGATGCAGCATTGGCAGATGATCGCGAAGGCATCGAGCGCGCCGAAAATGAGGGAATGCAATCGTGACGCCGAAGTACATTTCAAGCCTCGATGAGAAATGGAGAGACTCGCTGACACATAACTGGTCAAGGCGCTTTTCTGTCCCCACGAGAGCCTTTGCAGGCTTCTTCTTATTCTTTTTATGTCTCGCGACAAATCCAGCCCATGCTCAAACTGGCTCCGAACTACCGGAAAATGCAACCCTTCGGTCCTACGGCTCTGGGTGGACCTGTGACTTTGGCTTCCGTGAAGCATACTCACAGTGTGTTAGAATTGTTGTTCCCTCAAACGCATATGCGACTGATGCAACCTACGGACGCGGTTGGGAGTGCAATTACGGGTTTGATCGTGAAGAAAATGATTGCGTTGCTGTAGTCGTTCCGGACAACGCCTATCTTGAGTACTCGGGATCAAGTTGGACCTGCAATCGTGGTTTCAAGCGAGAGCGGGACGGTTGCGCCGCGATCATTGTACCTGAGAACGGCTATCTGACGGACAGAGGTTATGGCGCGGGCTGGGAGTGTAAACGCGGTTATGTCCAGTATCAGTTGATGTGTAACCACATCGATCTGCCCGCCAATGCATTTCTCACAAGCAGTAGTTATGGACCCGGTTGGGACTGTGAACGCGGATTTTATCAAACGGAAGCCAGCTGTGAAACAGTTATCCTGCCAGCCAATGCTCATCTGAACTATTCCGGCGATGGCTGGGACTGCAACCGTCCCTACAAGCAGGTGGGTGAAGCCTGCAGAATGCCTTGAAGGCTCTGTTTGTAGGGCGCCTTGCGGTGCCCTCTCTGCCTGCCCCCACACGGTTGGCGGCCCATGGTGCTAGCGTGATGGCAGAGGGGACACAATCGGCAATCAGAATAAAAGGAACAGGTTCACCTCATGACCATCCTCACAATATGGACGAGCCAGGCACCACGCTTTGCCCTGCCGCATCAGATTTTTCAGGTATTGAAAGTGAACCATATTGGAGGCGGCAGTTCTCCCGCCAGGCCTGCGCGGTCGCGAAATGATTGAACCTGTGCTCATGACCACAGTGCGGATAAGCACTTTCGATGGCCAAATCGGTCTCACGAACGCAACAGGCTTTTTCTTCGAGCAAGGCGGAGTTCTGCAGCTTATCTCATCTCGCCATGTCGTTTTTGAGGAACCCTCGGGTCACAGGCCGGACCGGATCGAGATTGAACTGCATGTGTCTCTCGATGATCTTGGGCAGTCGATAAATTTTTCAATACCTCTTTACAGGAATGGAAAGAACGTCTGGCGCGAGATCAAGGACAGTGCGGGCTGGGTTGATTTCGTAGCAATAGACATCGACAAGGACGCTTTGCCGGAAACGTTCTTTTACACTGCATTTTCACCTGCTCACCTTGTGTCGTCGAGCCAGCGTATCGAGATTGGCTCGACATTGCTTGTGATCGGCTACCCGCTCGGCTTCGAGGACACGCTTCACCATCTCCCGGTTGCGCGCCAGGCGGGACTGGCCTCCTCCTACGGTCTGCGCTTCAGGGGGCAGGGTTACTTTTTAGTCGATGCAAGAACGCATCGAGGCATAAGTGGTGCGCCAGTTGTGATGCAGAACCCAAAGGCGGGCCTGGATGACCCGCTTCCGTGGCGCCTGCTTGGTGTGCATTCATCCCGTCTTGAGGCCTTCTCAAGAGACCCTGTGCAAGATGAGATCCTTGGGTTGAACGCGGTTTGGTATGCTGATGCGCTCACAGCTTTAATCGAATGATCCTGTTATCATCAGCTAATTATGGGGCTCCAAGCCAAAATACCTACCGCAAACCCCGACTAGAATGGAAAGAACACAGGGATTGTTGCAACGGCGGAAGCTCCAACCAGCACATTCATGGGGACACCGATCTTAAGGAAGTCGGCAAACTTGTAGTTGCCGGCGCCATAGACCAGCGTATTGGTCTGATACCCGATTGGGGTTGCGAAACTCGCGCTCGCCCCGAACATGACTGCTACAACGAACGGCCGCGGCTCGACGCCTATTTGCGTTGCCAGCCCGATTGCCAACGGAGTTACGACAACGGCGACGGCATTGTTGGTAACTGCTTCCGTCAATATTGACGAAAGTGCATAGACCGCCGCCAGCGCCACAATCGGAGGAAGCGTCTCAAGCGTCGGCGCAATCAGGCTGACAATAAGGGCGACGGCGCCTGAGTGTTCAAGTCCGGCGCCGACAATCAGCATCGAGAAGATCAGGACCAGCACACCTGCATCAATCGATGCCCACGCTTCATCACTGTCTATGCATTTGAGCAAAAGGATCGCTGCGACAGCAACCAATGCGAGCACGCTGATGTCAGCCGCTCCGGTAGCGGCGAGCACCACGACACTGATAAGTGCCATCATGGCGATCGGAGCCTTTCTTCGACGGAAGGCGCGACCTGCAGCGGGTGTAATCGCCGCCAGATCGCCCGCCTCCGTCAAGCGGGCAAAGCCTTCAGGAGTACCTTCAAGAAGTAGCTTATCGGCAGGGCGCAGAAGCTCGGTCGACAGGTCGGTGCTGAGATCTTCGCCGTGACGATGGATGCCAAGGACGCGCAACCCATAACGATGGCCAATCCCAAGCTGAGCGACGCGCACAGCACGTTTTCTACGAGACAAGGTTACAATTGCCTCCGCCACGGTCAGATCGGCGCTATCTTCGGGTATCGGCCCCTCCCGCAAACCAACATCCAGGTTGCGGCGGTTTCTCAAAGTCAGCAGTTCGGAGGTCACCACAATAGCAATGATCCGGTCGCCATACTGGAGCACGTGGTCGCTCCGCACCTGAGGTTTTGTACCCGACCGGTTGCGAACCCCGACGGTCTCTACACCCGGCAGGTTCAGGTCTTCAATTTCGCCAATTGGCCAGCCGATACCTTCGTAACCATGGCGCGGACGCAGTTCGGTCAGGAACGAAGGTTCCTCTGTGTTCCTGGACCCTCGTCGCTCTTTCCTGTCGGGTAGCAATATAGGACTAAGGACAAGCAGGGAGAGGCCGCCGACGGCAGCGGCGATCAGGCCTACCGGAGTGATCTCAAGGATTGAGAACGGCTCCAATCCGGCTTCGCGGGCCACGCCGTCCACGAGAAGGTTTGTCGAGGTGCCGATCAGCGTGCAGGTCCCGCCCAGAACGGCCATGTAGGAGAGCGGGATCAGCAGACGCGTTGCGGCCAGGTTGAGGCTTTGCGCCAAACGGACAGCAATCGGGATCAGAACAAGCACGACCGGCGTATTGTTCATAAGCGCCGATGACAGAAGCGCCGCAATCAGAAATGCAGCCAGGCCAAGCATCGGTCTTTGCTCGGCAGCGGCGACGACCCGGTTTGCAAGTGCATCGAGTAAACCGGTCCGGACCAGTGCACCGCTCATGATGAACATCGCGGCAATCGTAATCGGCGCTGGATTGGAAAAGGCCGTCAGGACATCCTCGGTCGGCACGAGGCCAAAGACGATGAAAAGCGCTGCAGCACCTGCTGCGGTAACTTCCGGAGCGAAGTGCTCCTGAAGAAAACCGACAAACAAGATCAGTAACAGCCCGAGAGCGAGGTAAGGCTCAAAACCGCCGATGAAATCGATCAGGGCATTCTCCATGGTCTGACTGTCTGCAGATTCAATACCATATTCCGGGAGCAGGTGTCGGGATGAGGGCCTTCGACCAAGCGGGGGCTTGGTACGGCTCAAGCTGTTACATTGAAGAAGATGTACAGCTATCCGGTTCCAGGATCCTGTATGGTCTGAAGTGACCTGAGGCGTGCTAGTTGTTCAGTCCAGCATTGTTGACGTACTCGAAGACGGTCAGGCCCCTGAGTGTCTTCAGCCGCTTGGCGAAGTTTGTCCCCCGTCAGCGACCATGAGACAGATCGGTCAAATTGCTTAAGGAGGATTTCTGGCACATCGCAGCCCATCGAGGGAGCGAAGATGAGACAGAAATCCGGGCCGGAAGGATCGGCCGAAAAGTATGTGAAAAAGATTCGCCGAAAGACCGGGCGCAAATTCTCGGCTGAAGAGAAGATTCGCATTGTACTGGAAGACCTGCGCGGAGCGGGACGGGTCCTTAGCTCGACGCGCATTTCAAAACCGACAGCTGACCTGTATAGGGCGGCGCGCGCCATTTTTTTGCTGGCTCGGATGGTTCATTCCAGATCGGCCCGGCTTGACTCTTTTCCTGTGCCCCGCATTCTGAAGGGGCTGACGCCGCAGGCTCCCCATCCGGTTCTCACTTACAGGAGAACCGCAAATGAGCCAGCCATCCTTTTTCCGCAAAACGTCCCCTTCCTTCCCAAAATCGACGATTCAAGGCCTGGTCCTGAACGGTCTCGACCGGCGCCGCCTGCGCGGTGTCTGGCGCAATGCACAAGACACAGTGCCCATTCGGGCCTGTTTTGCTAGCAAAATCAAAAGGTTATATATCTTGCCCGCCGTCGACGGTCTGTCGACGGTTTGGTTTTTCCATAAAAATATCAATAAAAACAGTGAGCGGGTCGAGTGATGGCAGTCACCGATATCCCCGTCGGGAATGGCAACCGGATCATGTTCCGGGCCTCCGCCAGCACCTATACCGCGCTCGCCCTTCACGGCAGGCGGCAGGGCATTTCTCCCTCCGTCGCGGCGCGTCGAATTCTCGATGAGGCGGTCCACAAGGGCACGGTCGAGCAGACCCTCGACCTCCTGATCGATTGCATCCTCATCCTGGATGAACTCGTCCGCGTGATGCTGTCGGATGTCGAAGCCGAACATTTTGCGCGCTTGCGCGCGATCGATCGCGCGGAGAGGCGCTGACCCCATGGCTGAGCGCTATTCCCCCCAGCATGATGCGATTGACAACCGGATGCGCACGCCGATGGACCGGTTCGGGCACGGCGGGCGCATGTCGACCCCAAGTCGTTGTAAACGGAAAATACCTCTCGATCGACAGTTTGTCCTTTCGAATTACCCGCCGATTACCTCGTCCAATGTCCATGAATTCCACAGGCTGGTCTTGTCCCAAAAAGCAAGGAGAGTTCTCCGTGTCTGAAGATGATAGACCGCTAATTACGCCCCAGCCGCACAGACTGACCGGCTACACGAGCCGAAGTATCTGCTCGCAGCGCGTAACGACCCGCATGTCTGATGCGTTGATCATCGTCCTTTCGAAAGGAGGACAATGCGGGTGAAAGACATTTAAAAGACAAAGGGAAACGAGCCATGGAATACCATGACCGCCCAGACCAAGCGATTTCGCATTCGAGTGCCCGCAAAGCTTCAAAACCAATCGTGGAAATCGATTTTGCGAGATACGAGCACTATCTCGCCGACCCTGATCTCACCGAAAAGCAAAGGCGCGAACTTCTCACTGCCATCTGGAACATTATCGTAGAGTTCGTCTCTCTTGGGTACGGTGTTCATCCACTCCGGCAGGCCTGTGGACAGCCTAGGAAAGCCAATACAATTCTGAGCGCCAAGCTCCTCGATGCGCTAGAATGTTCTCAGTTTCAGAATGCCACCGAAAAAGAAAGCAGCACGGGTCACAACTAGTAGGCCGTTACAGAAGGAGCCGAGTGTTGCGCATGAATGAAGTAGCCCAGCCAACTAAAGCTCTCATCTATTGCAGGGTCTCCACAAAAAAGCAGCTCCAGGGTGCAGGTCTCTCCAGCCAGGAACATAGATGCCGCCAATATTGCGAGGCGAAGAATTATTCCGTCGAAGCTGTTTTCCCCGATGATGCCAGCGGTGGCGGTGATTTCATGAAGCGGCCCGGGATGGTCGCCTTGCTGCAGTATCTCGATGCACACGCGAGAGAGCGGTTCGTGGTCGTATTCGACGATCTCCGACGCTATTCGCGCGATATCGAGTTTCACTTCCGGCTGCGCCGCGAAATGGAAGATCGGCATGCCACGCGCGAGTGCCTGAACTTCAATTTCGATGATACTCCAGAAGGTCTGATCCATGAGGGCTTTGTCACGCTCACCGGCCACTATGAGCGCCTCGTCAATTACCGCCAGAGCCGTCAGAAAAGTATAGCGCGCCTCGAACAGGGCTTCTGCGTCCAGTCGATCCCGCCGATTGGCTATCGCTATGAGAAGGCGTCGATGGGCGGGAAGATGCTTGTGCGCAATGAGCCCGATGCCAGTGTTGTTCAGGAACTTCTTGAAGGGTATGCCAGTGGGCGGTTTGCCTCACAGGCTGAAGTCACCCGCTTTATCAACAACCATCCGACGTTTCCGACGCGCAATGCGACGAAGAAGATGACGCAATACACCGTCGTGAAGATGCTGCGTCAGCCGCTCTATGCTGGGCTTGTCGGAAGCGCGAAGTTCGGCGTTCCTACACGGCCGGGCCATCATGACGGCCTGGTTTCCATCGAGACCTTCCAGCGTATTCAGGACCGGTTAGACGGCCGCAGCTATGCCGCACCTCGTATTGATATCGCCGAGGATTTCCCTCTTCGATCAGCAGTATGCTGCGCGGAATGTGACACGCCGCTGACCGGCGGTTGGTCGAAGGGCAAGTACAAGAAATATCCTTACATGTTCTGCCGCCAAAAGGGCTGTTCGCAATATGGCAAGACGATCCCGCGCGGGAAGATCGAGGGTGAGTTCGAGGAACTGCTCGCGGCCATGCAGCCGACCCAGGGTCTCGTCGATGTTGCCACAGCGATGTTTCGCGATGTTTGGGATCGGCAGGCCGAGCAATCGGCTGCCATGAGTGCTGCGTTAAAGCGCGACATCAAGAAGATTGAGGAGAAGATCACTCAGACCATCGACGCGGTGGTCGAAGCAACCAATCCGCGTGTGGTGTCAGCTTACGAGAAAAGGATTGAAGGGCTGGAAATGGATAAGCTCGCACTGCTCGAAAAGAGCCAGAATCTCGGAAAGCCGCGTGCCCCCTTCGGAGAATTGTTAGAACTCTCCCTGCGCTTCCTATCAAACCCTTGTACTATCTGGAAAAAGGGTGGCTACGAATTGAGGCAAATCGTGCTCAGACTGGTCTTCCCAGGCCATCTTCAATACAGCCGGAAGGAAGGATTTAGAACTCCGAAAATATCGTTGCCTTTCAAGGCTTTAGGTGCGTTTTCGGGGGTCAAAAATGAGATGGTGCCGCGAGGGAGAATTGAACTCCCGACCTCACCCTTACCAAGGGTGCGCTCTACCACTGAGCTACCGCGGCGTTGCATTCGCAGAGCGGGGTCGTTACCTCAAACAAATGCGATTGAAAACCCCTTAATCATGTTGTCGGTGAAGAATGTCTGAAGAAACAGAAAAATCCAACTCCAAGCCGACAAAGGCTGAGAAGGAAGACCGGTTGAAAGCAGCGCTCAGGGCGAACCTTAAGCGTCGCAAATCTGCCGTCCGAAAGGCGAAAGCGAAAAAAGAGTCAGAGGACTGACAGGAAAAGCCTGATTTCGACCCGGAATCGCCCAAATAACGCCTTTGCGTTTTCCCAACTCTCAGAATAGCGTGCGGCATGGACAAGCTAATTATTAAAGGCGGCAACCGGTTGAACGGAAACATCCGTATTTCAGGTGCCAAAAACTCAGCTCTTAAGCTCATGGCTGCGGCGCTTCTTACTGATGAACCCGTCGAGCTGCGGAACATGCCGAATCTTGCTGATTCGCGTTTTATGGCACGGCTGCTCTCCACTTTGGGGGTTGAGCTGTACTGGCCGCAAAATGATTCTGTGTGCCGTCTGAATGCCGTGGATATCACGTCAACGATCGCGCCTTATGATCAGGTGCGTAAGATGCGCGCCACGTTCAACGTGCTTGGGCCTCTTCTGGCGCGGGTAGGGCATGCGACTGTATCATTGCCGGGTGGCTGCGCCATTGGCGCGCGACCTGTAAACTTCCATCTGGACGCCTTCCAAGCCATGGGCGCGGATATTGTGATTGAGCAGGGCTATGTAAAAGCTGCTGCGCTGCGCGGTCTCAAGGGCGCGGTGATTGACCTGCCATTCCCATCCGTCGGCGCAACAGAACACACAATGATGGCCGCAACGCTCGCCAAGGGCACGACGCATATCAACAATGCGGCGCAGGAACCGGAAATCGTCGATATCGCCAACATGCTGAAAGGCATGGGCGCGAAGATTGAGGGTGCGGGTACGTCCAGCATTATCATTGAGGGCGTCGAGAAGCTGAACGGTATCAGTTATTCAGTGATGCCAGACCGTATCGAGGCTGGCACTTATGCTATGGCCGTCGCGGCGACGGGCGGCGATGTTCTTCTCGAAGGCGCACCCGCGAATGAGATGACATCTCTGATTGACCATCTTAATCGTGCAGGCGTTTCCGTGACGGTTGAAGACGAGGGCGTTCGGATTCAGAGAAACGGGGCTCGCCTCAAACCAGTGGATGTTGATGTGCAACCGCACCCGGGCTTTGCAACGGACTTGCAGGCCCAATTCATGGCTCTGATGACCATCGCGGATGGCACGAGCACGATTACTGAAAATATATTCGAAAACCGCTATCTGCACGCACCGGAACTCAACCGTTTCGGCGCGGATATTCGTGTGCAAGGCAAGGTCGCAACAGTGCATGGTGTAGACCATCTCGTCGGCGCGCCTGTCATGGCGACAGACCTTCGTGCATCGGTAAGTCTGGTCATTGCCGGGCTGGTCGCGGATGGAGAAACTGAAGTCAGACGCATTTATCACCTCGATAGGGGCTTTGAGAATCTCGAACAGAAACTAAATGCATGTGGCGCACAGATTCAGCGGACGGCTGAAGTCAGCGCCTGATTTGCGGAGGTTTGAGTGTCGGAAACGAACACATTGAGATTGCTGGCAGTTGATCCGGAAGATCTGAAGGTGATTTCGGCGGCCTGCCAGGACGGTGTCTGTAAGCCTGCGGACCTGACCTATGAAGCCAAAAAGCGTCGGTTCACGATCGAATTCAACCGCTATCGCTGGGAAGCGCCGAAGGACAAATCCGACGGTAGTCAGCAGCGTGTTCGTAGCGCGCTATCTTTTGAAGACGTCACCGCCGTTAAGGCGAGGGGGCTACCTGCCAAGTCTGCGGATCTGGTGCTCTCTCTTATGTCGGTTGAATGGACGCCCGATGCGGAGCCACCTTCCGGTGCATATCGCCTGATTTTCGCAGGCGATGGAGAATTACTTGTTTCTGTAGACTGTCTGGATGCAACGCTGGTAGATGTCAGCGCGCCCTGGCCGACCAGGAACCGTCCTACCCACAAGGAATAATGCCAGTATGGCACGACGTTTTGACAGTTCGGACAGCAATTTTGCTGAAGCCTTCACCTCTTTCCTGAAAGAACCGCGTGGCAACGCGCAGGATACACGTGAAATTGTGCGCGAAATTCTGGATCGCGTCGCAGCGGAAGGTGGCGCGGCTGTTGCGGACTATACGCTGAAGTTCGACCGTTTCGAAATCGACCCGCAGACGCTGAAAAATCCGACTATGGATCTGAAGGCGCTGGCAGACACGTGTCCGCAGAATGTGCGTGACGCGATTGATTTCGCCCATGACCGCATCGCGACCTATCACAAGGCTCAAATGCCGGCTGATCATAGTTTCGATGACGGCTTTGGCATGCAATTGGGCTGGCGCTGGACGCCGCTCGATTCCGTGGGCGTTTATGTGCCGGGCGGACGGGCGAATTATCCAAGCTCTGTTCTGATGAACATGGTTCCGGCCAAAGTCGCAGGCGTAAAGCGCATCGTTATGGTCGCGCCGACGCCTGATGGCGTGCTCAGCCCCGCGGTCGCTTATGCGGCGCTGCGAGCCGGTGTTGAAGAATTTTATCCGATTGGCGGCGCGCAAGCGGTCGCCGCGCTGACCTTTGGGGCGGGCGATTTGAAGCCGGTAGATAAGATTGTTGGCCCGGGCAACGCCTTCGTCACGGAAGCAAAGCGTCAGGTGTTCGGCAAAGTCGGCATTGATACGGTCGCAGGGCCGTCTGAGGTTTGCATTATCGGTGATGCATCGGTCTCTCCGGACTGGATCGCGGCAGACCTGCTATCTCAGGCCGAGCATGATCCGTCAGCGCAATCCATTCTGATTTCACCAGATGCAGATTATCTGGATGCTGTCGAAGCCGCTCTCGACGCGCAGCTCGATGTACTGCCGACCAAAGAAACCGCAAGTGTTTCCTGGGCGACGCATGGCGCGATGGTCAAAGCAACCTCGTTGGAAGATGCCTGCGAGATATCTAACCAGATCGCGCCGGAGCACTTAGAGCTCGCAATCGAGGCGCCGGAAACACAGATCGATAATGTCCGCCATGCGGGTGCGGTGTTCATGGGTGCCTGGGCGCCAGAAGCGCTGGGCGATTATGTGACTGGCTCCAATCACGTTTTGCCAACATCTGGTGCGGCACGTTTTGCGTCCGGTCTTGGTTTGTTTGATTTCCTCAAACGCATCTCAATTCAGTCAGCAAATCGCGCCGGTTTTGAGCATCTTGCAGGTGCTGCAATGGCTCTAGCTCAGTCTGAACACTTGCCTGCACACGAACGGAGTGTTTCCATTCGGTTCGGCAAGGAATCAGGATTGTGACCACATCTGAGCGAATTATCGCTGTAGATATCGACAATGAAACACTGAGCGCAGCAGGACCAGATGCTGAGCATGAGCGTCGTGTTGCTATTTTTGATCTGCTTGAGGCGAATTCGTTTTCGATCCATGGCCGAAAAGACGGGCCGTATAAACTGGCGCTGTCACGGCAGGATAATCGACTGATTTTCGAGATTAGCGCCGAAGACGACACGCACCTTCATACCTTTATTCTGTCACTGGCGCCGTTTCGGCGGATCGTGAAAGACTATTTCATGATCTGTGACAGCTATTACGACGCAATCCGTAACCAGACCCCAAGTCATATTGAGGCTATCGATATGGCCCGGCGCGGCATTCACAATGAAGGCTCTGAGTTGCTGGATGAGCGGCTGGCGGGCAAAATCGATACAGATTTTGATACAGCGCGGCGTTTATTCACCCTCATTTGTGCGCTGCATGCGAAAAGCTGACTGAACTTCCTGGTTGAATTTCCGTTTCAGAACAGCCATCTGGGGTGGGAAATTCAATTTTATTCCGGTATCGCGCCAAACAGAGGTGACGAACCCCCTAAAATCACACTATATGCGAGCGCTTGAAAGAGTGGCCGCCTACGAGGAGTGCATGGCAAAAGAAGAAATGCTCGAATTTACGGGTACGATCGTGGAATTGCTTCCAAATGCGACGTTCCGTGTAAAGCTGGAAAATGACCACGAGATCGTGGCTCATACTGCAGGTAAGATGCGTAAAAACCGTATTCGCGTTCTGACAGGCGATAAAGTGCTTGTCGAAATGACCCCTTATGACCTCACCAAGGGGCGTATTACTTATCGCTTTAAATAGTGGTGGGTTCTGCGTCTCCGGAACTGGTCCTAGCGAGCGCCTCGCCGAGACGCCGTGACTTGCTGGCGCAGATCGGGATCACTCCCGATCACATTCAGCCAGCTGATCTCAACGAAGATCCTCTGAAGGGCGAACTTCCGCGCCCCTATGCCGAAAGATTAGCAATTGAAAAGGCTGAGGCGGTAAAACCGGACTGGCCTGAAGCCGTTATTCTGGCGGCCGACACTGTCGTCGCGCTTGGTCGACGCATTCTTCCGAAAACCGAAGATGAAGCATCGGCACGTATGTGTCTGGAGCTTCTGAGTGGACGCGCGCATCAGGTGCTGACCGGTATCTGCGTGATCGCCGCTGATGGTTCGAAGACACATCGTGTTGTGATGACCCGCGTGAAGATGAAGCGCCTGACCGCAGCAGAAATCAACGAATATATCGAGAGCGGTGAGTGGAATGGCAAAGCTGGCGGATATGGCATTCAAGGGCTGGCCGGTGCGTATATTTCCAGTCTGAGCGGTTCATATACATCTGTGGTCGGACTGCCCGTTTTTGAAACTCGAAACCTTCTCTCCGGCGCGGGATACGCCGTTCAGCGCGGTGCGGTGGCGTGAAATTCGGTATTGTCCGCCGCATTGGTGAAACTATTGCCATTGCTCTGACGAAGGATGATGCGCCTATCTCTGCGTTTATCTGGCGGGACCGCAAGCTGGACCCGGCAGCGCGCTATGACGATATTCTTCCGGCCATTGTCAGAAGTATAGATAAGGGCAGGGCGGAAGCATTCGTTGAACTTGAAAACGGTCAGACGGGGTATTTCAATCTGAACCCCGCATACGACCCGCCCGCTGAAGGTGCGCGCATTCAGGCAAAGGTCGTAGCAGAGGCTTATGCCGACAAAAATGTCCGGGTGAGGCCGGTCAATGACCCGCCCTTGCTTGTCGGTGAAGACGCGGCGTTAAAGCGCTGGACGTCTGAAATTATTGGCCCCTCGGATGATGTGGAAACGCTGACTGATCAAGAGGTGATTCAGTCGGTTCATGATGCCCGATCAGATATTGAGGCCAGCAGCGTTACGCTCGCTTCCGGGGGGCAGCTGCATATTGAACGCACTCGCGCTCTGACCGCGATTGATGTGGATACATCGGGCACAAGGCAGGGGGGCGGGGTCAATGACAGGGCGCTCTCAGAAGTGGTTCGGCAAGTCGTGCTGCGCCGAATTTCTGGCCTTGTGGTGATTGATGTTGTTGGCGCTCCTAAAGGCGCAAAGGCGAAGTCGCTTCATTCTGATTTTCAGCGTGGCTTGCGGGGGGCGCCAATCGGAAAAGCGGATGTGCTTCCGGTTTCTGCCTTTGGGCTGGTTGAGGTGCGAATTCAACGGCGCGACATGCCGATGAGCGAATTGTCGTTCGAGACCTGCTCTGCGGGACGAAAGGCATTGGAACAAGCCATGCTTATGCTGTCTGAAATTCAGCTGGCTGCGGAGCAGAACGTTACATCGCGGTTTGTGATTGAAACGACTCCCAACGTTCGCGGCGTATTTGAATCTGCTGGCTTTGACTGGCAGGGGGAACTGGCGGACCGTTATGGAGCGCGGTTCCAATTCCGGTCACGACCTGTTGAAAGCCCGACAGAATTTGAGATTATGACGCAATGAACCAAAGCATTTTGTGCCCGATCTGTGAAAAACGAAAACCAGAGGCTGAGTTTAAGCCATTCTGTTCCAAGCGCTGCGCCGATGTAGATCTGTCGCGCTGGCTATCAGATGGCTATGTCATTTCTGGATCGGAGTCTGAAGACGCGGATGATACGCCAAGTGGTGACCCGGTTCAGCGCGGTGATGATTAGCGGATAAGCCCGCATCGTCACAAAAATTTATTAGATTGCAGCTCGTTCTCCTCTCCCATTCTTCTTTTATGTCGTCCGGCTTCTGATATGACTGTCCGGGATTAAAGGGCCTTGGAAAGGGATGATTTCATGAAAACGCAGTTTGCTTTTTGCGCGGCTGGTGCGGCGCTGTTGGCGTCTTGTGCAAGCGTTGATCCGAACGCGGAATATGCTCACGTCAGCGCAATTGCCGAAACAGAATCTGTGTCTTCAACGGGCGATGCAGCGGATGATCCAGCCGTATGGGTAAACACTGCAAATCCGGAAGCCAGCCTCGTTCTGGGCACTGATAAGCAGGCGGGGCTTTACGTGTATGACCTTGCCGGCGACGTTGTGCAGTTCCTGCCTACGGGCGCAGTGAACAATGTAGACCTCCGCCAGGATGTGATTTTTGGTTCTGCGGCTGGCATAGACCTGGCCGCGGCGAGCAATCGCACCATCAACGGCGTTACGCTGTATGAAATTTCAGAAGCGGGTGAAGTAACTGAAAGTACAAGCTTTCCGGTGCCAACGACGGAGCCTTACGGACTTTGCGTCGGGTATGATGAAAATGGCTATCGGGTCTTTGTGACCTACAAAACCGGTCAGATTGAAATCTTCACGGTCAATGCGCAAAGCGGCGGCGGATACACTGCGACGCTCGACAATACGCTCCAGCTGTCATCTCAGCTTGAGGGCTGTTCCTACGATGAGGTTCAGAACACGCTGTTTGTGGGTGAGGAAGAGGCCGGGCTCTGGCGGATTGACCTGAACGGTGCCGAAGAGTTCGCGCGCCGTATGGTGGACAGCGTGAATTCCGGCTCGGGCCTGGTGGCAGATGTGGAAGGTATTGATATCTGGCGGGGGCCGGTAAACACCGGATATTTGGTGGCTTCAGCTCAGGCTGGCGACCGTTACGTCATCTATGAACGGGCTGCACCAAACCGCTGGGTCGGAACTTTTTCAATTATTTCGTCATTTGATGGAACCTTTGACGCCGTCACGCATACTGATGGTATCACCGTTTCGTCAGCTCCGCTTGGCGAAGCTTTCCCAGAGGGAATTCTGGTGGTGCAAGATGATTCGGACGGGGAAAATGGAACTTCTCAAAATTTTAAATTTGTGTCCTGGAGCGACGTTATTGCGTCAATCGAGGCTCGTTCTACCCCTGAATGACGTTTTGGATGTCGGTTCATTCTCGAATGCGGCGAAAAAGCGGCCAATCTTGCCTCTAACTGTTGCATCTGCGCCTCGAACTTAGAAAACGATGCTCATTTGCAGCCACTAAACTCCGAAAAGGTATCGCATTTTTTTGCAAAACTCGATATGTAAAGTCACGTGTGGATGTTCCACACAGTTTCCTGCGGCCGTTAATTTAGTTTTTGATGCGGCTCACCAAAGGGGATGGGTATGAAAAAAACTCTTTTGTGCGCCACAGCGGCTGTAGCATTCGCTTCAGCATCTGGCGCTGCTAACGCGACTGACGGTTGGTACGCTCGTGCCGACGTCGGTATGACATTCGATGGTACTCTCGACTATGATGCAGAGTCTGTTGTTCCGGGCATGCTCGGCGGCGACGCTTCTGTAGACGAGAACTTCCTGTATGACCTCGGCCTCGGCTATGGTTTCGACAACGGTTTCCGCCTTGAAGGTGTTATCACACGCCGCAACGGTAGCCTTGACGTTTCTGACACGGTTCACAGCCTGCCAGACTACAGCCTGTCTGCGACAGAATACACAGTTCCACACGAAATCGGTAACTATATCGGTTGGGACGCGATGATTAACCTGCTCTATGATTTCGATCTGGGCAGCAAGTTCGCGCCATACGTTGGTGCAGGTATCGGTTGGTCTGAAATCGACGCTGAAGTTTCTAACCTCGCAGTTATCGACACTTCTACGTCTCCAGACTCCGTTTCTCGCGTAAACGACCTGAATGACGCCGAAACAGAATTCGCTTATCAGCTTCTCGCTGGTTTCGGTTACGAGCTGACCGAACAGCTGACTTTTGACCTTGGCTATCGCTATTTCGTCGTTTCTGACCTCGGGATGAACGACACAGCGCTTTCCGGTCTCGAGTACGAAACTGACCTCTATGAGCACAACGTGACGGCAGGTCTGCGTTGGCAGTTCGCGGCTCCTCCGCCGCCTCCTCCGCCACCACCACCACCGCCACCACCACCACCTCCTCCTCCACCGCCACCACCGCCGCCACCTCCACCACCTCCGCCTCCGGAAGTTGTTGAGCTGCCAGCTTGTGCGACGGTTTCTCAGGAGTTCGTGGTTTACTTCGAATGGGATGAGTCTGATCTCACCTCTGAAGCAGCTGCAGTTCTCGATCGTGCGGTAAGCCAGATCGCTGCTCGCAACGACTGTGCGGTTTCTACCGTAACCATCGGCGGCCACGCTGACCGTTCTGGTGCTGCGTCTTACAACGTTCGCCTGTCTGCATCTCGTGCGGCTGTCGTTCGTGACGCACTGGTCGCTCGCGGCGTTGCTGCTGACATGATCACGACGGAAGCATTCGGTGAAACCGAAAATGCTCGTCCAACGGCTGACGGTGTTCGTGAGCCTCTGAACCGTCGTTCAGAAGTTGTGATCATCGTTCAATAAGAACAGTTCCTTGTGAACGGAAAAGGCCCGGCATTTGCCGGGCCTTTTTTTTGCGGAAAATTCCGGACATGCAGAAATACTTTGCGGACGGCTTTATGTCCGCTGTGCGAGCATCTATCATCTGAAATACAGCCGTTCAGTTGTCCCGGATTCGGGAGCGCGAGCTTGGACAGGCGCAAATTGTGTTTTGGATGAAAAGAGCCGTGAATGCTGAGCGAACTCAGTTCTGCTGATAAACTTCTTTTAAAACAAATATCTGGACAGGGTGAAGCTATGTGCCGCCTGACCGTAAATTGGTCAGAAGTGAATTCCGGTAGCTGGAATTCGGACGGATTGCTCGCAATGGTGCCTTTGCTGAAGGACCGTCTCGCAGAATTGCCTGGCTCTACTGAAGTAATTGACGCAGGTGGTATAGAGCAGATTTCGGCGCAGGGCGAAGGCGTAACCCACCCAACTGGGCCGGTCTTAAGGCATATCTGCCGCCCGGATGCACCTGTGCAAATTGTATTCACCGGCCATTATGACACGGTATTTCCACCGAATTCCGGGTTTCTGAGCGTTAGTGACCTTGGCGATGGCCGACTGAACGGGCCGGGCCTGGCGGATATGAAGGGCGGTCTGATTGTCATGACCGAAGCGCTGAAAGCTTTTGAAACCTCAGACAATGCCGGCCAGATTGGCTATCGCATTGTGGTTACGCCGGATGAGGAAATCGGCAATCCGGTGAGCGCGAAATATCTCCATGAAACTGCGCAGGGCGCGCATGTGGGTATGACCTATGAGCCTGCGTTGGAGACGGGAGGATTTGCCGGAGAACGCAAGGGAAGTGGAAATTTTTCCTACGTCATTAAAGGCGTTTCCGCTCATGCAGGCCGGGCGCATGCAGATGGTCGTAGCGCTATAAGAGCGGCCGCTCAGTTTGTCGTCGCGCTGGAGAACCTCAATGGCGTCCGTGATGGCGTGACCTTCAACACGGGCAAGATTGAGGGTGGCGGCCCTAATAATCAGGTGCCGGACCTCGCTGTCGTACGGTTCAATGTGCGTGTACCAGACCCGGAGGCGACCGATTGGGCCCAGTCTGAAATCGACAAACTGGTTGAACAAACGGCGCTGCTTGACGGAATTTCAGGGCATATGCATGGCGGCTTTTATCGCCCCCCGAAACCGTTCAATGCCGCGCAGCAGCGACTGTTTGAGAATGTTCGCGATACCGGAAAAGCGCTTGGGCTTGAACTCGACTGGGTGTCGACGGGCGGCGTTTGCGAAGGCAATAATGTGTTTGCAGCTGGTGTGCCCAATATCGATACGCTGGGCGTTCGGGGCGGGCGTATCCACTCATCGGAGGAATTCGTTATCGTTGACAGTTTTGAGGAGCGGGCTGGGCTGTCTGCGCTCATTCTGGCGCGTCTGGCTGATGGCCAGATGAATGCGCATGAGATCAAAGCTTTGATGGAGGCTGGTACATGAGCAGGCTGGTTGTACGTCCATCCCGTTTGGATGACTTTGATGACATGATGGAGCTGGCGGATCTTTCGGGGCCGGGCTTCACAAGTCTGCCTGTCGATGAGGAGCTTGTCCGCAAGCGTCTTGAGGCGTCAATGAAAGCCTTTTCCGGGCGACCGGATGCGCCGCAACAGGGCAAGTTTCTGCTGATCATTGAAGACATTGAGTCCGGAAATGTCGCGGGTTGTTGCGCAGTGAAGGCAGGCATTGGCCTCACGCGACCGTTTTTCAATTATCGCATCATCACCATTCTTCAGTCGTCTACTGTGGTGAACCGGCGTTTCAGCATGGATGCGTTGGTCCTGACGAATGAGTTCATGGGGCATACCGAGGTCGGCACGCTGTTCCTGAAAAAGGAATATCGCGGAGGCGGCTATGGGGCAGGGCGTCTGACTGCTCAGTCGCGCTATCTGCTTATGGCTGCGGCGCCGGATGAGTTTGGAGATATGGTGCTGGCAGAGCTGCGCGGCGTTGTGAATCCGGATGGCATTTCGCCGTTTTGGGAAGGGGTTGGTCGCCAGTTTTTCGAGATGGATTTTCAGGAAGCAGACTACCATTCCGGCGTGACGGACGGCCAGTTCATTATGGACCTCATGCCGAAATACCCGATCTATGTAGATCTGTTACCGCCAGAAGCGCGCGAAGTTATTGGTCGATGCCATGTGGATGGCATTGGCGCGCTGAAGCTTCTGGAATGGGAAGGTTTCCGTTTCGAACGGGTGGTTGATATTTTCGATGGCGGTCCACAAGTGTCCAGCCCGCGCGACAATATCCGCACCATTCGTGAATCCCGGTCTGTTACGTTCGAAATGGGAGTCATTCCGGATAGCGCACCAGATGCGCTTGTTTCCACCGATACACTTGGCAATTTCCGCGTCACCTGGGCCAAATGCGATGTCAGCAAGCCCGGCGTAGTGACGTTGGATGCTGCCGTTTTTGATGCACTACAAATCGAACCGGGACACCAGGGGCGTGTCTGGGTGAAAGGACAATCATGAGCAGCTTGTTTATTGACGGACAATGGATGGAAGGCCGTGGAGACGTTCTTGTTTCGACCGATCCATCATCGGGGACCATCGTCTGGGAAGGCGGAGCTGCGACATCTGCTGATGTAGAGCTTGCCTATGCTGCTGCGCGGCGCGCTTTTTCCAGCTGGGCAATGACACCGGTCGAAGAGCGTATCGCTATTCTGCGTCGCTATGTCGAAATCCTGACAGAACTTGAGGGCACGCTGCCAGAGCTGATCTCCCGTGAAGTGGGTAAAGTGCTCTGGGAAACGCGTACTGAAATTGGCGCGATGAAGGGCAAGGTGGAATTGTCCATCAACGCCTATGCTGAACGTACCGGACACAAGGTCACTGAAACGGCATTTGGCCAGTCGGAACTGGTACATCGCCCACATGGCGTGATGGCGGTTATGGGGCCGTTCAACTTCCCGGGCCATTTGCCGAACGGACACATTGTACCAGCGCTTCTCGCCGGTAACACGATAGTCTTCAAACCGTCTGAGCTTGCGCCTGCCACTGGCGAAGCGCTGGTGCGCGCCATGGAGCGTGCCGGGCTTCCGGCTGGCGTTCTGAACCTCGTGCAGGGTGGCCGCGATACCGGCGCTGCCTTGCTGGATGGTGATCTGGACGGCGTGCTGTTCACGGGCTCGGCAACCACTGGCACCTTCATCCATCAGAAATTTGGTGGACGCCCCGAGGTTATGCTGGCGCTTGAAATGGGCGGAAATAACCCGCTCATCGCATGGGACTTCTCTGATGTTGAGGCCGCTGCGGATATTGCGGCTCAATCAGCATATCTGACCTCCGGTCAGCGCTGTACGTGTGCGCGTCGTCTCATCGTTCCAGAAGGTAAAGTAGGTGACGACCTGGTTGATGCAGTCATTGCGCGTGCGTCTGGCATCAAGATTGGCGCATGGGATGAAGCGGATGTCTTTATGGGCAGCGTCGTGAATGCGCAGTCTGCCCGCAACGCTGTTGCCTTTCAGGAGAAGCTTGAACAAGCGGGTGGTAAGCCTCTGAAAAAGCTAGAAATCCTCGATAAGAGCGATGCGTTTGTCTCTGCTGGCGTGATCGACATGACGGACGTGTCTTCGCCCATTGATGAGGAATTGTTCGGACCATTCCTGCAGGTTTATCGCGTGCCGGATTTTGATACGGCGATCGCATCTGCCAATTGGACGAAGTTCGGTCTGGCGGGCGGTCTGATCAGCGACAGTGAAGCGCTCTGGAAGAAAGCGCATATCGAAATGAAGGCGGGCATTCTGAACTTTAACCGTCCGACAGCTGGTGCCTCGTCTGCCCTACCGTTTGGCGGGCCGGGTGTTTCTGGTAATCACCGTCCGAGCGCCTGGTATGCTGCGGATTACTGTGCATGGCCTCAGGCGAGCCAGATTTCCTTCACACCAGAGCGTATGGGCGCACAGGGGTTCCCGAAATGAGTTCAGCCTGGGAAGTCAATTTTGACGGGCTGATCGGCCCGACCCACAATTACGGTGGTCTCTCCGATGGAAATCTCGCCAGCGCAAATAATGCTGGCGATATATCCAACCCTCGTGAGGCAGCGCTTCAGGGGCTGGAGAAAATGCGAAAGCTTTTGCGCTCTGGTCTGAAGCAGGGCTTCCTGCCACCGCTTTTACGACCAAATCTGCCATTTCTTCAGTGTGCTGGTTTTTCCGGAACGGTAGAAGAGATCATCACTCAGGCTGGAAAAGATGCCCCGGCGCTCCTGAAGGCGGCCTATTCGGCAAGTTCCATGTGGGCAGCGAATGCTGCAACCGTGTCGCCCTCCGCTGATACTGAGGATGGCCGGCTTCACTTAACGCCTGCCAATCTGTCCACCATGCTGCACCGCAGCCTTGAGCATCCAGATACGCTGGCGAGCCTGCGCTCAATCTTCGATGATCCTGCGCATTTTGCAGTGCATGAGGCTTTGCCAGAACATCCTGATTTTTCCGATGAGGGCGCGGCGAACGATGTGCGTCTGTGTGCTGGGCATGGCGATGAGGGCGTTGAGCTCTTTGTCTTCGGGCGTGAAGCGAGTGAATCCACCAATGGCTTCCCGGCGCGTCAGACCCGTCTGGCATCAGAGCGCATTGCGGCCATGCATGGCGTGAAGACTGACCGTGCGGTTTTCGTTCGCCAGTCTGTTGCTGCGATCAATGCCGGTGCGTTCCATAACGACGTTGTATGCGTTGGCACGCTGGATACGCTCTTCACCCACGAACTGGCTTTTGAAGATAAGGAAGCGGCGTATCAGGCGATTTCAGATGCGGCCAATGGGCTGTTCGAGCTGAAGGTCGTGGAAGTGCCTCAGGCTGAAGTGCCGATCGAGGATGCCATCCGGTCCTACCTCTTCAATTCGCAGCTTCTCTCTATGCCGGGCGAAGACAGGCTGGTACTTCTGGCGCCGCTTGAAACGCAGGAAACGGAAAGCACGCGGACTTATTGTGAGCGTCTGACGCCAGGCAATGGGCCAATTGGCCGTGTCGAATATGTTGATGTGCGCCAGTCCATGCGCAATGGCGGCGGGCCGGCGTGTCTACGTCTTCGCGTCGTGATGACGAATGAAGAGCTTGAGGCTGTGAACCCGGCCTTTCTGCTGGACGAATCCAAGATCGATAAATTGCAGGATTGGGTGCGCGCGCATTATCGCGACGCGCTATCTGCGTCAGATTTTGCTGATCCGGCGCTTGCGTCTGAGATCAGAAATGCGCATCTGGCATTGCTCGACGTGATAAACAGTTTTTCGAATTAGGAGCCGCTCATGGCTATGGACCGCGCCACACTGGAATCTCTTCTGCGTGAAGGCTTTCCGGATGCAGAAATCAATCTGACCGACCTGGCAGGCGATAATGACCATTGGAGCGCTGAAGTGATCAGCGAAGCGTTTCGCGGCAAGACCCGTGTTGCGCAGCACCAGATGGTGTACGCAGCGCTGAAAGGCCAGATGGGCGGAGAGCTGCACGCTTTACAGCTCAAAACCTCCGCGCCAGCCTGAAGCTGGGCCCATTACTTATCGTCCGGACACAACTGAGTTATTCTCATCGCTCCGGACTTGATCTTTTTCAGTATAAGCCTCACTTGCACAGTAGGTTTTAAGGAGATGCTCTTATGAGTGTTCAGGACACAATCCGCTCTCAGGTCGATCAGAACGACGTCATGCTTTACATGAAAGGTACACCAACCTTTCCGCAGTGCGGCTTTTCTTCCGTCGTGGCTCAGATTCTGAACTATCTTCAGATCGAATATGAATCTGTGAACGTGCTTGAAGATATGGAAATCCGTGAAGGCATCAAACAGTTCTCAAACTGGCCGACTATCCCTCAGCTTTACGTTAAAGGTGAGTTTGTTGGCGGATGCGATATCATCAAGGAAATGTTCGAGCAGGGCGAGCTGAAACCGTACCTCGTCGAAAAGGGTGTCCTTGAAGACGCGTGATGGTTTCCAAACCGGCCTTTTTCAGGTAAAGCCGCCCGCTTCGCACCAATTGAGGCCGAAATGACCGTCATCACATCACCAGAACTGCGTAGCCAGCCGAAAGTGGGCATTGTCTCACTTGGGTGCCCGAAGGCGCTTGTCGATTCAGAGCGCATTGTCACGCGCCTGCGTGCGGAAGGTTATGCGATCGCGCCGGATTATAAAGGCGCTGATCTGGTTCTGGTGAATACGTGTGGCTTCCTCGACAGCGCACGTGATGAAAGCCTCGACGCGATTGGCGAGGCAATTACCGAAAATGGCAAAGTGATTGTCACGGGCTGCCTTGGCGCAGAGCCGGATGTCATTCGTGAGCGTCACCCAAAAGTGCTCGCGATCACGGGTCCACATCAGTATGAGCAGGTGATGAGCGCCGTTCATGAGAACGTTGCGCCGCCGCCAAACCCGTATCTGGACCTTGTGCCAGAAGCAGGCCTTCGCCTGACGCCGCGCCACTATGCCTATCTGAAGATCTCAGAAGGCTGCCACAATAAATGCTCTTTCTGCATCATTCCGAAACTGCGCGGTGACCTTGTATCCCGTCCGATTGACCATGTTCTGCGTGAAGCCGAACAGCTGGTGAATGCGGGCGTGAAAGAACTGATGGTGATCAGTCAGGATACGTCAGCTTACGGTCTCGATGTAAAATACGAGCCACGTATGTGGAAAGACACAGAATATCAGACCCGTTTCCTCGATCTCTGCAAAGGTCTGGGTGAGCTGGAAGCCTGGGTTCGCCTGCATTACGTTTATCCATATCCGCATGTCGACAAGGTGATGCCGCTCATGGCGGACGGTACAATTCTGCCTTATCTCGACATTCCGTTCCAGCATGCCCACCCGGAAGTTCTGAAGCGTATGCGTCGTCCGGGGCAGGGCGGCGATAAAATGCTCCAGCGCATTCTTCAATGGCGCAAGGATGTGCCTGATCTGGCAATCCGCTCGACCTTCATTGTCGGCTTCCCGGGTGAAACGGAAGAACAATTCGAGACACTGCTCGACTGGATGCGCGAAGCGAAAATCGACCGCGCAGGCTGTTTCAAATATGAAAACGTCAAACACGCTGACAGCCAGGCCCTTGATGGCCATGTGCCGGAAGAGGTGAAGGAAGAACGCTGGCACCGCTTCATGGAAGCGCAGGCCGAAATTTCTGCTGAACGCTCTGCGGCTCAGATTGGCAAAATCGTTGATGTTATCGTCGATGAAGTCGATGAAGAACGTGACGTTGCGATTGGTCGTACCAAAGCCGACGCGCCCGAAATTGATGGCACGGTTGAGCTCGCTGAAGGCGGTGAACTGGAGCCGGGCATGATTGTTGAGGCGCGCGTGATCGCCGCCGATCATTATGATCTGTGGGCAGAACCTGCCTGATCCAACAGCTTCAGTCTAATCGAAGTGGGGGGCACTTTGGAAAAGTATCTGACAGCCAGCTATTGGCTCCGTCCCCTTAGAGATCCTCTGACCTGGCTGGCTATGGTCGTAGACCTGAGCCCGATTGTGTTCGCCCTGATGAATGATTGGGGCGCGACGGCTTTCGTTCTGCTCTACTGGGCTGAAAACGTCATTATCGGTGTCGCGACATTCTTCCGGATCATTGCCGCAGGTGCCGCAAAGCATGGCCTCGGTGGTTTTGCGGGTGCTCTCTTTCTGGCTGCGTTCTTCTGCGTGCATTACGGCATGTTCTGCTTTGTGCACGGCATTTTCATCTTTAATTTTGCAGACATCAATGTCGCGTTTCTCCCAACAGATGCTTTTGAGGCGATTACCAGTCTGTATCAGGGGGCGGGTATCATCCTTGTCCTAATGGCGCTCTTTCAGCTGGCGGCGATTATCGCTGATTATTGGCCATCCCGCGGCAAACATTTTGTCGATGTAAAAGAAGAGATGTTTGCACCTTATGGCCGGGTGGTCGTTCTGCACCTTGGCATCTTTGTGGGTGTGGCGGCTCTGATGTCCGTAGGTGACCCGATGATTGGCGTATTTTTGCTGATCCTTTTCCGTGCGGGCTTTAGTATCATCGGTAGAGCCTGGCGCGAAAGCAACGCTGGCTAGATAGCCTTCAGAAATATATGAGATTTTCTGTTCTACGCTGTACGTTGACAGTATATTGAGAATGATTATCAGAAGCATGAGCAATTAAAATTTGTTCATTCATACTCTGATTTAGAAAGTAAATTTCATGACATTCTTCCCATCTACGTCGGTACTCACTCCGATGAAGGTGAGCGCGCTTGCTCTGTTCGTGGCGCTGAATTCGGCTTCTGGTTTTGCTCAGGATCATGATGAGCGTCGAACACCTGCTGAGCGAGATGAAAGCCGGGAGCACGCGCGTCGAGACGGCCATGGCTCCAGAGATCGGCACCAGGGAAACAACGAAGACGCCGACAATAAATTGGAAGAAATTGTCGTTACGGCTTCCGGGCGCGCCCAAAGCGTGGAGCAGGCTCCTGCTTCTATCAGCATTATCGGTCGCGAGGAACTTGAGCGCACGCCCTACCGAGAGGTGACTGATGCGCTGTTGGACATTCCAGGCGTTACGGTGTCGTCGGGAGAAGGCAATTCACGCGACATCTCCATACGCGGCATGTCCCCGCAATACACGTTGATACTCGTGGACGGAAAGCGCTTGAGCGCGCGTGAGGCGCGAACCAATGGTGGAAATATCAGTGAGGGTGGTTTGCTGCCACCTTTGGAGTCTATCGAGCGAATCGAAGTCGTTCGGGGACCTATGTCTTCGCTGTATGGATCCGATGCCATGGGCGGGGTGGTGAACATTATTACCAAGCGCGTGTCGGATGAGTGGAATGGTCAGGTGCGTCTGAACGGAACGCATCAGCTTGAAGACGGGTACGGCAATTATCAGGATGCAAACTTTTATCTGTCTGGTCCGATCATCGCTGATACGCTCGGCGTGCAATTGTCCGGTTCTTTGAACCATCGCGAAGGTGATCAGGTCATTGGTGGCACGCCCGAACGCAATGACAGCAGCATAAATGCAAAATTCACCTGGCGCGTATCTGACGACCATTCGCTTATGTTCGAAGCTGGGCGTTTTAATCAGGAAGTTATCGAAGTCGCCGGTGAAACTTATGAGGCCGATGAAGATAGCCCGGCCGGAACGCGGACTGAGCAGACGCAGGATCGCAATGTCTTCTCCATTCAGCATGATGGCAGCTGGGGGAATATCACCTCGTCGTCTTACGTCCAGTATGAGGATGCGGTTGGTACCGATGACAATAAATCGATCCAGAACACGGTCGGTCAGACATCATTTATCGTTCCGCTTGGTCAGCATACTTTCAATGTCGGTGGCTTCTACCGAAACGAACAAATGCACGATGAGACGAGCAATCGTCTTTCAGACCGGACGGATGCAGAGCGTACCCAGTTCGCGCTTTTCGTCGAGGATGAGTGGCGCCTGTTCGAAGACTTCGCTCTGACAGGCGGCATTCGCATGGACAATGATGAAGAGTATGGCGACCACTGGACGCCGCGTCTGTATGCAGTCTGGAACGTCACCGAAGACTTTACATTGAAAGGTGGCTATTCCGCCGGATTCCGCGCGCCAAACCTGCGCCAGACTCTTCCGGATTGGGGGCAGGTGAGCCGGGGCGGAACGATTTACGGAAATCCGGCCCTGGAAGCGGAGACCTCTCAGAATGTCGAGATCGGTATCTTTTATACTTTCAGCGACCGCTTGCAGGTGAGTGCTACAGCTTATCAGACCAAGTTTGAGGATCGTATCACGCGCGTAACCTGCGAATCGGCAGGTGCCTGGTGTATTGACGAACCGCTCAGCTCGATCGGTCGTCCGCCGACTACTTACGTCAATATTGATGAAGCTGAGATCAACGGTCTTGAATTTACGGCCAGCGCAGAGCTGACCAGCACGATCTCACTCGATGGCTCTGTCTCTTTTACAGACTCAGAGCAGCTCACAGGCGATAATGCCGGTGCGGCACTGAACGATACGCCAGAGCAGCAAGGCAGCTTGTCTTTGAACTGGGAGCCGACAGACGAGCTGAACACATATGTTCGAGCGGTATACCGAGGAGACGAGGCCGTAACTGAAGCACAGATAAGCGGCAGCAATTACGTGACCAGTTCTTACACCACGGTCGACCTGGGTGGCAGCTATCGCGTCGCCGAACGCTCTGAGCTGTTCTTTGGGGTACAGAACTTGTTCAACGAACAGCTCACCGTAGACGATGGATATTCTATCGACGGAACGCGTGTCTGGCTGGGAATGTCAGCTGGATTCTGACGTTGGATCGTCGGAGGCTTCTTCGCGATCGTAGAAGTCTTCGACGGCCTTGCCGAGGGCGCGTGGGTAGAGAATGTGTTCACGTGCCAGAACGCGCTCTGCCAGCGTTTCAGGGGTGTCGCCCGCTTCAATCGGAACGCGCTCCTGATCAATGACCGCGCCCTCATCCACACCTTCGGTCACCCAATGGACAGAACAGCCTGCTTCGGCATCGCCAGCTTCAATTGCGCGCTTATGCGTATGAAGGCCGGGATATTTCGGCAGAAGGGACGGGTGGATGTTGATCATCCGGCCTTCCCATTTGTCCGTGAACCATGAGGTCAGAACCCGCATAAAGCCCGCAAGCGCGATGAATTCCACATTGTGAAGCTCCAGCGTTTGCTGGATGTCTTTCTCAAAGGCTTCGCGTTCGTCATAGGCGCGGTGGTCAATGGCTGCGATAGGCAGGCCTTGCTCACTCGCCCATTCCAGACCGGCCGCAGCATAAGAGTTTGAAAGCACAAGCACAGGCTTTGCATCCACCTCGCCATTCAGGCAGGCCTCAACCAGCGTCTTCATGTTCGAACCACGCCCGGAGATGAAAATCGCAAGGCGTGCAGGTTCTTCACGTCCGAATTCAAGCATTCACGAGGTGTCCGTACAGGAAGGCGCTTTCGCCAGATGCCTTGAGAGCAGAAATGACCTCATCTGCATTTTCCGGAGATACAGCGAGGATCATGCCAATGCCCATATTGAAGGTGCGCCACATTTCAGCCTCTTCTACCTGACCGACTTCCTGCATCCAGCCGAAGACCGGTGGAGGCGTGAAATCATCGCCATCACGCTCTGGAACAAGCGTATCAGGAAGCATGCGAGGCAGATTTTCCGTGACGCCGCCGCCAGTGATATGGGCGAGGCCTTTGATCTGGCCAGATTTGATGAGCGGTAGAACAGAAGCGACATACAGTCTGGTCGGCGTAAGCAGTGCTTCGCCGAGCTTTGTGCCCGGCGCGAATGGTGCGTCATCCGAAAGCGCCAGACCTGAACGCTCAACAATTTTCCGGATCAGTGAATAGCCGTTTGAGTGCGGGCCGGATGATCCAATCGCGACCAGCGCATCGCCAGCGGTCATATCATCAAGCTTTGGCAGGATGTCTTTGCGCTCAACGGCGCCAACAACGAAGCCAGCAAGGTCATAATGACCCGGAGCATACATGCTCGGCATTTCGGCTGTTTCACCACCAATAAGAGCGCAGCCAGACTGGCGGCACCCTTCGGCAATGCCGGAGACCACATCGGCAGCCGCATCTGTTTCCAGCTTTCCGGTCGCGAAATAGTCGAGGAAGAAGAGCGGCTCTGCGCCCTGTGCCAGAACATCATTCACGCACATGGCAACAAGGTCGATGCCGATTGTGGTGTGATGATTGGCTTCCTGAGCGAGAAGAAGCTTCGTGCCGACGCCATCAGTACCGGAAACAAGCACCGGATCCTCATAGCCACAGGCCTTGAGATCAAACAGTCCGCCAAAGCCACCAAGATCGGAAGCTACACCCGGCCGGAAGGTCGATTTTGCAAGCGGCTTGATCTTGTCTACCAGCGCATTTCCTGCGTCGATATCAACACCAGCCTGCTTATAGGTCAAAGGAGATGAATCTGTCATGGTCACGCGTTAGCATGGCTTCCCTCATCTCGCCATATTCTCTGTCTTTAAACTTGAATAAATGACTGCTAGGACGAGTCACATGAAACCGTTTTCGATTTTGATCAGTGCGTTCGCCGTACTCATGCTCGGTGCTGTCTCAGCTCACGCTGACACACGTGACGTCTACACCATCTCTGATATTCCGGTGGATCGCACCGCTGCGACGACACGCGAAGCTGAGGCTCAGGCCTTTGCGGAAGCCAAAATCATCGGTCTGCGTCGCCTGATTGCGCGTCTTACGCTTCCTGAAGACCGCGCAGCATTGGGCGAAGAGTTTTATAGCTTTTCCAACGCAAACGAGCTGGCTGCAGCGGTTGATGTCGAAGATGAGCGCCGCTCAACGACGGTTTATCGTGCGAATCTGTCTGTCGTTTACAACCCGATCCGTGTTCGCGCGATCCTGAACCAGTATGGCGTGCCATATATCGACCAACAGGCCGCGCTGAGCCTCATGGCGCCGGTTGCGTCCAACGCTACGCTCCAGACAGAGTGGAAGGCCGCCTGGCCAGAAGCCGTTCAAGGCGCGCTGAGCCCATTCATAACGGGCCTTTCACATTACCGCGCTGACGCTAACTGGGCGACATTGTCGTCTGAAGCGCGCGCAGTTGGCGCCGGCAATGCGATACTGGCTGAACTGGTGACCTCTGATACGACCTATGCCGTCCGTCTCACCCGCGTCACCGCCGCAGGCAATTTCTCAATTGGTCAGACCGGTTTTGTGGCAACGATGGAAGAAGCCGTTGCAGCAGCTTCTGCGTATCTGGATGCTGCATGGAAAACCCGTTCAATTGTGCGCGGCGATGAAGTCCGCACAGCAAGCACGGCGACCGTTCGCTATCGCGATCAGCGCAGCTGGAACCGGGTTCGGTCCGCACTTACTGGTTCGCCACTGATCTCAGGGTTTAAAGTTGATGCGATCGCCAGTGATGGTGCGCTGGTCTCGTTTACCTATGCAGGTAGCCCCGAACGTCTTCAGACAGAATTTGGACAACAGGGTATCGTACTGACGACGGGCGATGCAGGCTGGTCCATTGCTCTGGGCGGAAGTCGACAATTCTAGGCGGTCAGACATGACGGGCAAGCAGTTCAAATTCGCTTTCCCAACGCCGATTTTGCCGCTTGAGGCGTTGTTCCCTGATGCGCAGGGAAAATCGGCTCTTGGAATCCTCCGGCGTTGGAAAGAGTGGCCGAAATGGTATGTCGGCCTGACCGGACCAGACAGGTCTGGCGTGTCCAGTGTGCTGCGTTCATGGTCTGACGAAGTCGGAGGTGAATATCTCACGCCTCAGGACTGGCAGAAGCTCGACGCAAAAGATCTCGCAGAGCTGCTTCAAAGTCCGCTCGCGCTGGACGACTGCCATCTTGTCGAAAATTCTTCCAATCTGCTGACGGTGATCAATCTTGCTGTCGAAGCCGAGACGACGCTGCTTCTGGGTGGACATGGCAGTCCACAGGACTGGCACGCATCGCCGCCTGATCTGGTTTCCCGACTGTCAGCGATGACGACAATCGTTCTGCCCGGGCTGGATGATGAGATGTTCCTGCGCCGTTTACGTGCGGCATGTCTGCGGCGCTATATCAAACTGCCTGAAGAAACTCTCGCATTTCTCGAGCCAAGACTGGAGCGAAGTTATCAGTGGATTGAGGCTTTTGCGACGGCTCTGGATCAGGCCATGACAGATACTGGTCGACCGCCGACGATTCCGCTTGCAAGGGACGTTCTCGCCGCGTTAACCGAAGACTTAGATACTGACGAAGAGTGATGACCCCACTTACCGAGCGAGGCATTCATGACCACTACTAGAACAAAGTCCGGTCGCAGGACAGGTGGTGGGTCTTCCGCTACGATCTCCATGCACAATCCAGAACGATTTATCGACCGTGAGCTTTCCTGGCTCGGCTTCAATGAGCGCGTTCTGGAAGAAGCGGCTAATGACAAGCATCCATTGCTTGAGCGCCTTCGGTTTCTTTCTATCTCGGCCAATAATCTGGATGAGTTCTATATGGTTCGCGTTGCGGGCCTGCGAGAACAAGTGCGCGCGGGCGTAACGCGCAAATCCATGGATGGGCGCACCCGGTCTGATCAGCTCGCTGCGGTGAACGAATCTGCTGCGGTCCTGATGAACGACCAGCAGACCTGTTGGGAGACATTGCGCGGGTTGATGGTCAAGGAAGACATCCATGTGCTGGAACTTCCAGATGTGACCAAGGCTGACAAGATCTGGCTGCGTAATCACTTCATGGATCATATCTTCCCGATCATCACGCCGCTGGCGGTCGATCCTGCGCATCCATTCCCGTTCATTCCGAACCTTGGCTTTGCCATCGCGCTCGATCTGATCAATTCGAATACGGGCGAGGCGATGAAGGGGCTTATGCCGCTCCCGTCTCAGGTGGACCGGTTTATCCGTCTGCCTCAACTCGCGCGGTCTAAGCACACCGTGCGCTTTCTCTCGCTGGAAAATACACTTGAGCTGTTTCTGGACATTATCTTTCCGGGCTATCAATGCGTTGGAAAATGCCAGTTCCGCGTTGTTCGCGACAGCGATATCGAGATTGAAGAAGAAGCCGAAGACCTCATTCGTGAGTTTGAAATTCTGCTGAAACAGCGCCGCCGTGGCCGTGTTGTTCGATTGAAACTTCACAAATCTGCGGAAGACAGTCTGAAACAGTTCGTCATTCGCGGCGTTGGCGCAGAAGAACAGGATATTATCGAGGTCGATGGTGTGCTGGGTATGGCGCAGCTGTCTGAGCTGATCACTGATGATCGACCGGACCTGAAATTCTCTCCTTACGAGCCGCGTTTCCCGGAACGTATTCGCGAACATAATGGCGATTGCTTCGCGGCGATCCGTCAAAAGGATATGATTGTTCACCACCCGTATGAATCCTTCGATGTGGTGGTTCAGTTCATCAAACAGGCTGCGCGCGATCCTGATGTTCTGGCGATTAAGCAGACACTTTATCGGACCAGCAAAAACTCACCTGTCATCGCGGCCCTCGTTGAGGCTGCCGAGGCCGGCAAGAACGTCACGGCGTTGGTCGAGATCAAAGCGCGCTTCGATGAGGAAGCGAACCTCCGTTGGGCACGCGACCTTGAGCGTGCCGGTGTGCAGGTCGTCTATGGCTTCATCGAATATAAAACCCACGCCAAGGTGAGCCTTGTCGTGCGTCGTGAAGGCGGCGAGCTGAGAACCTATACCCATTTCGGAACGGGCAATTACCACCCGATTACGGCCAAGATTTACACGGACCTGTCACTCTTCACAGATGATCAGGCGCTTGGCCGCGATGCAGGTCGCATCTTCAACTATGTGACCAGCTACGCGGAACCGCCAGCGCTTGAAAAAGTGTCCATGTCGCCTCTGAAAATGAAGGACGACATTCTGAAGCTCATCAAGGTTGAGATCGCCAATGCCAAGGCTGGCAAGCCCGCTGCGATCTGGGCGAAGATGAACTCGGTTGTGCATTCTGAGATCATTGATGCGCTCTACCGCGCGAGCCAGGCTGGTGTTCAGATCGATCTGGTTATTCGCGGGATATGTTCTCTGCGTCCCGGCGTGCCGGGCCTCTCAGATAATATTCGCGTGAAAAGTATTGTAGGTCGCTTCCTGGAACATTCGCGCATTGTCTGTTTCGCCAATGGCGAAGAATTGCCCTCCAAGGATGCGAAGGTTTATATTTCGTCGGCGGACTGGATGCACCGCAATCTGGACCGTCGCGTCGAGGCTTTGGTGCCTCTGGAAAACGAAACGGTGAAGCGTCAGGTGCTGAACCAGATCATGGTCGCCAATCTGAATGACGATGCCCAAAGCTGGATTCTGCAGCCCGACGGCTCGTATAAACGTGTGTTGTCGGAAGGCGAGCCGTTTAGCGTGCATGATTATCTGATGCAGTATCCAAGTCTGTCTGGTCGCGGTGAGGCGCTGGACGTTGAGATGCCGCCAAAGATTGCGCCGAAAGCCACCAAGAACTGAGTAAATTTCGACTGTGCTGAATCAGAAAAGCCCAAGCCTCTGGCCCATTTCCCGGGCGCAACGTCCCCGACAGGAAGCCGTGATCGATATCGGCTCCAACTCGGTGCGAATGGTCGTTTATCAGATTGATGGACGCAGCATGGTGCCCCGTATGAATGAGAAAGTCATGGCGGGGCTGGGTAAGGATTTATCTGAGACAGGGCGGCTGTCTGTCTCCGGCGTAGAGGCTGCACTGAAGGCGTTGGCCCGGTATTCAGCAATTTGCAGTTCACTTGGCGTGACACACGTGACAGCCATCGCGACCGCTGCGGCCCGCGATGCGGAAGACGGGCCGGAATTTTGCGAAGCCATTGAGCGTGTTTCCGGGTTTAAAGTTCGCATTCTGTCGGGCGTTGAAGAAGCAAAGTTTGCTGCACTTGGTGTGGTCGCTGCGCAGCGCGACCCGGTGGGACTGATTGGGGATCTGGGCGGCTCCAGTCTTGAACTGATCCATACAGAGCGCGGTGCGCTGGGTGAGGGGCGAACCTATAAGCTCGGACCTCTGGCGCTACAGGACCGCGATGAAGGCGGTGCTGCGAAGCTGGAAGCTTATGTAACAGAAACGCTGACAGCGCAGGGCGGTATCGCTCAATGTCCGAATTTCTACGCCGTAGGCGGTGCCTGGCGTGCGATTGCCAGCCTGCATATGGAGCTGAACAATTATCCGCTTCGCGTGCTTCAGGCCTACACCATTCCGGCGTCCGAAGCGATTGAGCTGTGCGATCTGATTATGGACCGCAAAAAGCGTCCGGACAGCCTGATCAAAAGCGTTGCGGGCAAACGTGCAGCGACCCTTGAATACACGGCACTCGCTTTGAAATGCGTTTTAAAGCTTAGCGGCGCGGAGCAGATGATCACGTCTGCTAACGGGGTTCGCGAGGGCTTTGTTTTTGATGGCATGGACCCGGAAACGAAAACGCTCGATCCACTGTTCGCAGGTGTTTCGCGGCTTGCTCGCCTCGACCAGCGACAGATTGGGTTTGCGCGCGGATTACAGGTGTTCACCGCTGATATTCTGGCCGCGCTGCCATCCGTTTTTCCAGACGACCCGCAAACTGAGAAACGGCTCCATGAGGCGGCGTTTATTCTGGCGGATATTGGCGCGATCATGCATCCGGATCATCGGTCTGATATTGCCCGTCAGATCGTATTGCGTGGCCCATATACCGGTACAAACCATGCCGGGCGCATTTATCTCGGGCTGATTACGGGCATTCGTTATTATCGCAAATTTGAAGCCGGTGAGCTTGAGCAGGGCAGGTTGACTGCAGAGCAGATTGATCGCGCGAAAACCATCGCGCTTCTCATTCGCGTTGCGGCTGAATTCTCGGGCCGCACGGAGCGCATTCTTAAGCGTGCCTCAATTCGAATTGAGGGCGATCAGTTGATATTCGCGCTTCAGAAGCGCCATCAGAATCTGATTTCTGAAGGCGTAATCAAACGGCTTGGGCATGCGGCCGCTCATATGGGGCTGACGCCCGTCGTCGAATAAAAGGCCTGACGGATCAGGCCTTACTGACTTTCGACGTATCAAACAGCTCAACATTGCCTTTGTTGAATGTGATGGCGAGGCGGCCATTCAAAAGGTCTTCAGCCTGTTTGCCAAATACCTCATAGCGCCATCCCGTCATGACTGCGGTCGCAGCACCATCGCCAGACGCGATACGTTCAAGGTCTGCCGCATTGGCGACGAGGCGAGGGGTGACATTCTCATCATCACAAATCTGCTTCAGCAGAACGCGTAGAAGGTCTGATGCACCTGCCGGTGACGGGCCGCGGTGTTTCGGCTTCTCAACATCAGGAGCCACTTCGTCGACATTCTCCAGCGCATACGAAATGGCCTGCATGAGCCCATCTCCGTATTTAGATTTGCCAAACCCTTTGGGCACGGAGCGCAGGCGGTCGAGCGCTTCAGGCGATTGCGGGCGCTGATCTGCGATTTCCTGAATGGCATCATCTTTCAGAATGCGATTGCGCGGACGGTTGAGCGCTTGCGCCTGGCGTTCGCGCCAGACGGCAACATTCTTGAGAACGGCCAGATAGTCTTTGCGCTGGCGGCGGATTTTCATCCGCTTCCAGGCATCTTCCGGGTCAGCATTATAAAGTTCAGGGGCGGCAAGCGCCTGATTGTCTTCCTCAATCCAATGCCAGCGGTTCAGCTTGTCCAGCTTCTCAGCCATTTTGTCGTAAACAGCGCGCAGATGGGTGACATCCCCCAGAGCATAGGTGAGCTGCTTCTGGCTGAGGGGGCGGCGGGTCCAGTCTGTGAACTGAGAAGATTTGTCGATCTGTTTGCCAGTCGTCTGCGAGACGAGATTTTCATATGAAATCGAATCGCCCATGCCGAGCGCCATGGCAGCAACTTGTGTGTCGAAAATGGGTGAAGGCGGTATGCCGATCATTTTCGTGAAGATTTCCATGTCCTGACGGGCCGCATGGAAGACCTTGCCAATGTTCTCGTCAGACATGAGCGCGAGGAAAGGCGCAAGATCGAGCCCCTCGATCATAGGGTCGATCATGCCTTCTGTTTCGTCACCAGCTGCCTGAATCAGACACAAGGTTGGCCAGTACGTGCTCTCGCGGTGAAACTCAGTGTCGACAAAGATGACATCGCACTTTGAAAGACTTTCACAGAAGGCATTGAGCTCTTCTTGCGTTTTGATTACAGCGATTTCGGTTTCGCTCATTCGCAGGTTTGCCTTTCACTCGCTTGACAAGGGGGTGTGCCCTGTGTCGTGTGCGCGCCAGATAAATTTTTCAATGGAGTCTTCCTCAAATGCATCTCTACCGGACGCACACCTGTGGCGAGCTACGGCAAACCCATGTGGGTGAGACGGTCCGCTTGTCGGGCTGGGTACACCGCAAACGCGACCACGGAGGACTCCTTTTTGTGGATTTACGCGATCATTACGGCCTTGCGCAATGCGTAGTGACCCCTTCGAACGAAAATTTTGAGCGTCTTGAGCGTATTCGCGTCGAAAGTGTCATCACGATTGAGGGTAAAGTCGTTGCCCGTGACGCGGAAACCGTGAACGAGAATCTGCCAACGGGCGCGATCGAAGTTCAGGTTGATACGGTTTCAGTTCAGTCTGAAGCGTCTGAACTTCCGCTGCCAGTATTTGGTGAGCCGGATTACCCGGAAGAGATTCGTCTGAAGCACCGCTATCTCGACCTGCGTCGCGAAAGCCTGCACAAAAACATGGTTCTGCGCAGCCAGATCATCACCAGCCTGCGTCGCCGCATGGTTGATCAGGGCTTCACCGAATATCAGACACCAATCCTCACGGCGTCTTCGCCAGAGGGCGCGCGCGACTTCCTCGTGCCATCCCGTCTGCATCCGGGCCAGTTCTATGCGCTGCCTCAGGCGCCGCAGCAGTTCAAACAGCTGCTCATGGTTTCCGGCTTTGACCGTTACTTCCAGATCGCACCTTGCTTCCGTGACGAAGACGCGCGCGCTGACCGTAGCCCGGGCGAATTCTATCAGCTCGATATCGAGATGAGCTTTGTGACTCAGGAAGATGTCTTTCAGGCGATTGAGCCTGTTATGGCTGGCGTGTTCCATGAGTTTGCGGGCTGGGACAACAAAAATCGCCACATGCCGGAAGGTCCGTTCCCTCGCATTCCTTACCGTGAAGCGATGGCGAAATATGGTTCTGACAAACCAGACCTGCGTAACCCGATTGAGCTGAAAGACGTTTCTGACTTCTTCAAGGAAGAAGACAAAACCGGATTCTCTATCTTTGCTAAAATCACCAATGGTGGCGGCAAGGTTATCGCAATCCCTGCGCCTAAGGCGACTGAAACGCAGTCCCGTAAATTCTTCGACGATTTCGATAAATGGGCGAAGAAGGAAATGCAGGCACCGGGCCTCGGCTATGCGCGACTGCGCAAAGACGAAAACGGCGTTGTTGTCAGCCAGGACCCTGTTCTGAAGAACTTCGATCCCGAGCACCTTAAAGCCTTCCTTGAGGCGACAGGTCTCGAAGATGGTGATGGCGTATTCTTCTCTGCAGGGAAGAAAGAAGCTGCTTACAAGCTGGCTGGCGCTGCGCGTCTGCGTATTGGTGAAGAGCTCGACCTCGTCGAGAAAGGCGTGTTCCGCTTCTGCTGGATTGTCGACTTCCCAATGTATGAGTATGACGAAGACAATAAGAAGGTCGACTTCTCTCACAACCCGTTCTCCATGCCACAAGGCGGTATGGAAATTCTCGAAAGCGCGACGACGGACGAAGAGAAACTCGACATTCTCGCTTACCAGTATGACATCGTCTGTAACGGTATTGAGCTGTCTTCTGGCGCGATCCGGAACCACCGCCCTGAAATCATGTTGAAAGCTTTCGAGCTTGCTGGCTATGGTCCTGAAGTCGTTGAGGAAGAGTTTGGCGGTATGCTGAATGCGTTCCGCTATGGCGCACCTCCGCACGGCGGTATCGCACCGGGTGTCGATCGTATCGTCATGATCCTTGCTGAAGTTGAGAATCTGCGTGACGTCACGCTGTTCCCAATGAACCAGCAGGCGCAGGATCTGATGATGGGTGCTCCATCCGCTGTTGATGACAAGCAGCTGAAAGAGCTCAATATCCGGACTGTAACTCCAAAAAAGTGATGGATACCCATCACTGAGGGAATGTGAGACTGGCCTGCACGGCGAAAATCATTTCATATAGTCCCATATAAGCAAAAGCCTGTTCAGGGTTTCGGGGGGAGATATGAGTGAACCAACGCCAGTGCGGCCATTGTCGCGCTTTCAGAAATGGGTGATTGCCTTTGGCCTGCTCTCAATGGGGGTGGGCTTCACCATCAGCTTTGTCGTGGCACCGCCTCTGGCGCGTAGTGCCGGCCTGACCGAGCTTCAGGTGGCAGGCATTCTGACCATCTCAGCTGCATTGTTCGCATTCATGACGCCGACCTGGGGGAAATTTGCCAACCGATTCGGCCGCAAACGCGTTATGGTGTTTGCACTGTTCATGACAGCGCTCACCAATACCGGCTTTCTGCTTTCGCTTGAGGCGGCCATGAATGGCGTCGTCGTCGGTATGCACGCCTTCTTCCTCTTGATGAGCGCACGGACGCTATTCGGTCTGTTGTCATCCGGCCTTCAGCCCGCTGCCTTTTCTGCAATGACAGATGCGACAACGCCGCATGACCGGGCTGCCGGACTGGGTTTTCTCGGTGCGGCGATGAGTGTTGGGTCAATCCTTGGGCCGGGCGCTGCTGCTGTCCTCGCAAAGTTCGGTGCACTGGCGCCTCTCTGGGGCTCGATCGTTTTTACCGTGGTGTGTGGGCTCATCATCCTGTTCAGCCTGCCAGCGGAAACCTCTGATGCAAAAACTCAGAAGCCAAAGCCGCTTGAGCTGACGGACAAGCGCGTGCGTCCGTATCTGATCTTTCTCGTATCCTATTTCATGGCGGTGGCGTGCGTGCAGCAGACGATTGCATGGTTCGTATCTGACCGTTTTGGGTTTGAGGGCGCAAAGGCCGTTGAAAATGGCGGTCTGGTCTTCGCTGTGATGGCGGTCGCGATGGTGCTGGTTCAGACCTTCTATGTGAACCGTTTAAAGCCGGACCCGCATTTCATGCTGCCAACCGGCCTTGTGCTGGTGGCTATTGGATATGGCACGGCCATTCCTCATGCGCCGTTTGTCTTTCTCTGCATGTCGTTTCTGGTGATGGGCGCTGGCTCGGCGCTTATCGTGCCATCCCTGAACGCGCTGGGCACGCTGTCTGTAGATGCCCATGAGCAGGGCGGGGCGGGCGCTCTTATGGCTGCTGCGCCACCTGCAGGGTTTGTCGTTGGGCCGCTTATCGGTGCGGGGCTTTACATGGTCCATAATGACCTGCCGCTGACCATCAGCACGATTGCGATGGTGGTGCTTTTTCTGACAGCCCTCACCGTCCTGCGTCGCGGGCGCAACAAAGAGGTACAAACCTCCTAGAGAGACAAAAAGTGCCATTGCCTTTTGGTCGCCTTTAGCACCTGAATTCATTCATGAAGATTATTATTGCTGGTGGCGGTATAGCCGGGCTGACCGCTGCCCTTTGTCTCTCGCAGGATGGCCATCAGGTCACCATTCTTGAACAGGCGCCTGAATTCAGCGAAGTCGGCGCCGGGCTCCAGATTGGTCCGAATGGCATGCGTGTCATGCAGGCTCTGGGGCTTGAAGACAAAATGCGTGCGACCGCGTATGAGCCCGAGCGCATCGAGCTTCGCTTCGGCCAGAGCGGGCGAGTGATCTTTGATATTCCGCTGGCAGAGCGCGCTGTCGACAGATGGGGCGCACCTTATCTCCATATTCACCGGGCAGACCTTGTCGGCATTCTGGAAACAGCATGCATGGAATCAGACCTGATCAGCGTGAAATTCAACACGCGTGTTCAGTTCGTCGAACAAACATCGTCTGAAGTCCGGGTTCATTTGCCCGGCGGCGATGAAGAGGTTGGTGATATTCTGGTTGGCGCCGATGGCATACATTCTGTCGTACAGGAACAGATATTGCCGCCAACTGTGCCGCGCTTCACCGGCAATGTAGCCTGGCGCGGAATTGTGAGAGCGGACGAGCTGACAGAGTTTTCTCCGCCGCCTACTGCCTGTGCGTGGGTGGGACGCGGTCAGCATGCGGTTACCTATTATCTGCGCGGCGGTGAGTTGGTGAACTTTGTTGCCGTAGTTGAGCGGTCAGACTGGCGTGAGGAATCATGGTCTCAGGCGGGGCCGAAGGATGACCTTCTCAGAGATTTCGTGGATTGGGACCCGGTGATTTTGAATGTCATCACCAAGGGGGAGTCCTTCTTCCGCTGGGCCTTATTTGATCGTCCACCACTTGCCAAATGGGTGGAAGGAAGAGTGGCGCTTATGGGCGATGCTGCACATCCTATGCTGCCATTTGTGGCGCAGGGCGCAGTGATGGCGATGGAGGATGCATATATGCTGGCCAAGTCGCTTCGTCATGCGCGGTCTGTCGGTGATGGGCTGCTCACCTATCAGGCCAGACGCCATGCGCGGGCGACGCATGTTCAGGCGCTTTCCCGAAAGAATTCAAACACTTTCCATCGCCGCAATCCATTGATGCGGCTCGCGACCTATGGGCCAATGTGGCTCGCGGGGCACGCCTTGCCAGAGCTCGTGCATCAGCGAATGGACTGGATTTATGGCTACGACGTGACTGCATGATGCTTCTGCCGAATATTCATTTGGAACATAAGGCATGATCTGATAGCCCACTAACTCATGACATTCTGAAAAAAGTTCGGACATAAGTCCGGCAAAAAAGGTCATGGGGAGACATTGCGATGACGGAATCATCTGGCTGGCCAGCTGCCAGTCTCAAACAGATTGAACAAATGCTTTGCGCGCCCGGACAGCGTTTCGAAATGGAAACGGTCGACGTGAATGGCATTCCGACACGGGACTGGAAGCAGGGCGTTCACACACTTCGGGAATTGGCGGAACAAGGGCGCACGCATGGCGAGCGACCGCTGACGATCTATGAAGACGAGCGCGTTTCCTTCGAAGAATGGTATCGAGCCACAGCCACGCTGGCGCAAAAGCTTCAGGATATGGGCATCAAAAAGGGTGATCGCGTTGCGCTTGCAATGCGCAACTTGCCCGAATGGCCTGTCATTTATTTTGCGGTGACCTGTATCGGCGCGATTATTGTGCCTCTGAATGCCTGGTGGACAGGTGCGGAACTCGCCTTTGGTATTGAGAATTCAGGTTCGAAAATCCTTGTCTGTGACCATGAGCGTTTTGATCGCTATCTGGAAGGCAAAGACGAGATTACCTGCGTTGAGAATGTGATCGTCTCCCGCGCACCTGAAGCGGGCGATTTCATTCAACTGGAAGACCTGATCGGCAAAACGTCGGATTATTCCAGCCTGCCAGACCAGTCTATTCCAACGGTTGAGATCCACCCGGATGATCCGGCGACGATCTTCTACACCTCTGGCACGACGGGCAAGCCAAAGGGCGCTGTCGGTACGCATCGAAATGCGACGACCAACGTGTTCTCTTCTGCTTATGCGGCAGCCCGCGGTGCACTTCGTCGAGGTGAAATGCCGCCTGAGCCTGTGCCAAAAGCAGGGCTTCTGGTCATTCCGCTCTTTCACGTGACGGCTGCAAATGCCCGTATGATGGGATCGGTTTTTGCCGGTCACACCATGATCTTCATGTATAAATGGGACACGGTGAAGGCCTTCGAAATTATCGAACGTGAGAAAGTCAGCGCAGCTGGTGGTGTTCCGACAATCGCATGGCAGATGATCGAGCACCCAGACCGTGACAAATACGATCTGTCGTCTCTGGAATCGATTGCCTATGGCGGTGCGCCATCTGCGCCAGAATTGGTTCGCAAAATTCGCGAAGTCTTCGGTGCTGAGCCGGGCAATGGCTGGGGCATGACGGAAACTTCTGCGACCGTGACTGTTCATGGCGCGGAAGACTATCTCAACCGTCCGGAAAGTTGCGGCCCGCCTGTCGCGACGGCTGACCTTAAAATCATGAGCCCGGATGGCACAAAAGAGCTGCCAGTTGGCGAAGTGGGTGAGCTTTATGCCCGTGGCCCGATGGTTGTTCGCGAATACTGGCAACGCCCGGAAGCGACGGCTGAAACCTTCGTAGATGGCTGGGTGAAAACCGGTGATCTTGCGCGTCTGGATGAGGAAGGCTTCTGCTTCATCGTCGACCGTGCGAAAGACATTATCATTCGCGGCGGTGAGAATATCTATTCTTCAGAAGTCGAGAACGTCCTCTACGATCACCCGGCTGTAACGGACGCCGCTCTCATTGGCATTCCGCACCGGACACTCGGTGAAGAACCAGTGGCTGTCGTTCACCTCGCGCCGGGTATGACTGCGACGGAAGACGAGCTGAAAGCCTGGGTCAGCGAGCGTCTGGCGAAGTTCAAGACGCCAGTCAAAGTGAAATTCTGCGATGAGATGCTGCCACGCAATGCGAATGGCAAAATTCTGAAGCGTGAACTGAAAACGCTGTTCGAGGAAGAGGCTGCCTAAACAGCCTGTTCCGCCAGATATAAAGCACCCTGTATGCCTGCCAGATCATCAAGAGATGGCGGGCATATGTATGTTTTGAGGCCCGGATCCAGACGTTCATGGCGAATATAGCCATTGAGAAGTTGCTCGGCTTTTTCTCTCACCATATCCATCAGCCCCGGCGTTTTCATAACGCCGCCACCGAAGACGATGCGGTCAGGTGCATGGGTGAGAATGATCATCTGCGCCAGATGTCCAAGATAGTGTGCTTCAAATTTCAGGCCGATATGGTCTGAGGGCAGGGATGACAGGTCTGTTCCCCAACGTTCTTTGATGGAAGGCCCGCAGGCAAGGCCCTCAAGGCATGGCCCATGCGGTGGGCAATTTCCCGGAAAGTCGTCCTCAGGGTGACGTGGTGGATAAACATGTCCCATTTCAAAAGGCGAAATGCCGTCATGCATGGGGGAGCCATTGCGCGTAATGCCAATGCCTACACCTGTACCGACGGTGACATAAGCGATCAGGGACAGGCCTTCGCCTGCGCCTTTCAGCGCTTCACCAATGCCGGAGCCGTTTACATCGGTATCGATCTTCATCGGGACTTTGAATTCAGCCAGTCGTTCCGGGAAGGATGCGCCAATCCATTTCACTTTGCCGGTATCACCCAGAACGCCATAGTCAGGTGATTTTGGGTCGATCGTGATCGGTCCAAACGCGCCAATACCCAGTTTGCTGATAGGCGTGCCGAAGCGTTTTTCAGCCTGACGGAAATAGGCGATCACCTCTGCCATGGTCTCGTCCGGATGTTTGGTATCCAGTCGGATGTGATCCAGAATTTTGTCGGGCGTATGGGCGACGGCGAGTACGAATTTCGTACCACCTGCTTCAATAGCTGCAAGCATATCAGGTCCTTAGAGCGGCATGAGTAGGTGACCGCCATCAACAACGATCGTCGTACCTGTCATATAAGAGGCCGCATCAGAGGCCAGCAACACCAGAGCCCCATCCAGTTCCTGATATTCACCGAAACGCTGCATCGCGATGCGTTTTTTCATGCGTTGACCAGCTTCGCTGTCCAGGTAGGCATCATTAATGGCCGTCTTGTAGTAGCCGGGCGCGATTGCGTTGATGCGAATGCCAAAACGCGCCGATTCTACGGCCATTGAGCGGGTGAGGTGGTCGACAGCCGCTTTGCTGGCCGCATAGGCTGCGCTCATCATGGCCGGCTGCATAGCGGTGATGGAAGCAATGTTGATGATGGAGCCGGGCTTACCAGCGTCAATCAGAGCCTTGGACGCAGCTTTTGCTACGCGCCATACGCCGGAGATATTTGTGTCCAGCGTGCTTTGCCAGTCTTCTTCACTGGTCTCGTAATACCAGCTGCCATAGCCCACGCCTGAATTATTGATGACGATGTCGCACGGCGCATCAAATTCGGCTTTGATGGCGGTAATGGCCGCGTCCACGGAAGCGGGATCGGTAACGTCCATTTTTACGCAGAATGCGGTGTGGCCTGCTGCCTCAAGGCGCGCTTTCAGCGCCTCGAGTTTTTCGGTTCTACGGGCCGCCAGAATGACGCTTGCACCTTCCTCAGCGAGACATTCTGCGAAATGCTCGCCCAGTCCGCTGGAGGCGCCGGTGACCAGCGCCAGTTTGCCGGACAGATCCATTCGCTCAGACAGTCGTCCCATGATTTCCCTTCCTTATGTCATCTGTATTCACAAATGGCAGAGGAATCAGGGCTTGGCCACTGCTGACCTAGTTTGAAAGCGTAGCCTCCAGATCATTGGACAGGCTTAGCAGACGCGCCTGCACGACGAGCAGGTTGGTTTCCGCCTGAAAGCGGGCAATCTGCGTATCGCGAAACTCTGTCTCGGCTTCCAGTGCGTCTACGAGCGTGCGTAGGCCTGCCTCATACTCGCGTTGTGCACCTTCTGAGGCGAGCTCAGCAGCCGCTTCGGCGCGGATGGTTGCATCAAGCGCGAGGCGGCGAGCTTGCAAATCTCCCCAGAGGCTGCTGACGGCCTCACTGAGCTGAAGTCGTGCATCGCGTACGTCGGCTGTCGCCGCTGAACGCGCAGCAATGGCCTGACGCTCACTTGCCTGTCGCATACCATTGGTGAAAAGCGGAACCTCCACCGAGACGAACGCGCCAACATCGCTGATCGCGTCACCAAAGAAGAAATACATTTCTTCGCCACGCGTGGCGCGTGCGCGGACTGAAACAGAGGGACCAAACCGGGCGCGGGCTTCTTCGAGCTGATGTCCGGAGGAGACCTGCACCGCACGCGCAGCTTCCAGATCAGAATTCTCGTTCAGAACGCGGTTAAGCGTCGTCTCATAGCTCGCAAGGAGATCGGTGGAGAAGCTGGCAGGCCCAACAGGATTTGCATCTTCTGCGCCGGTCAGGCGTGAAAGCCGTGCCTTTGCAGCCGAAAGCTGAGCCTGAGCAACGCCCAGTCCAGCCTCGGCCGATGCCAGTCGTGCTTCTGTCATTGCGGTGTCCGTGCGCGTTACTTCGCCCTGTTCAAACCGGGCTTCTGTCTGGCGCATACGAATGGCGAAAGTTTCAAGGCGTGCTTCAGCAACGTCGACCACGCGTTCGGCCAGTTGCATCTGAGCAAAGGCTTCGAAGGTCTGGAGGACGGTCCGTTCCCGGGCGCTTGCCAGCTGACTATAGGCGGCCTGCTGATAGGCATCTGCAGCACCTATCGCGGCGCGATTGGCCCCGGACGAATAGACATTCCATTCCGCCTGCAGACCAACTGAACGAGGGATCTGACTGACGCTGTCAGTGGTGAAGTCGGTTTCCAGCGCACCGACTTCAGCGCGCAGACCGGCGGTAGGGCCGGTGGCGGCACGCGCCATGTCTGCACCTGCGCGACTTTGTGCAATGCCTGCCTCTGCGCGCTCCAATGCCGGGTCATTTTGCAGTGCGAGGCGCACAGCATCCTGAACTGACACCGGTTGTGCGTTTGCTGCTCCGGTCACCAAGGTCGCCAGAGCAACCACAGAGCTGAAAGTCTTCAGTCGGCTCATTTGAAGGCGCATCCGGATTTGATGCCGAACACTTTGAAAATCATCGCTGCCGGGCAGAAGCCCGTGAAGGCGGCCTGGAACATGTTGAGGCCCGCAAATGCGGTCAGCAGGAACCAGTATGGAGAGACAAAATATCCAAGAGCGAGGCTTGCGAGAATTACCACGCCAGCAAACGCGAAGACGGCACGATCAATGTTCATCATACTTCCTTTCAGGATGCTTGTGGTGTGACGTCAAAACGTGACGCCACCCAGTCTGTCATGGCGTTGCCTTGAAGGGCGCCGGCCATCAATTCGACCTGCCGCCCATCTTTCATGGCGAGCAGAGTAGGGATGCCGCGAATGCCGAGCTTGCTCGGCGCGAGGCGGTGAATATCTGTGTTCAGTTTGAAAAAGCGGACATCTGACGCGAACGTCTTGCTGGCGGCATCGAAATGCGGCGCCATCATCCGGCACGGCCCGCACCAGGGGGCCCAGAGGTCGATGATATACGCACCTGTGTCGCGCGCGCGGAGGCGGTCGAACTGGGCGTCATCAATTTCCCTCGGTTTCACAGTTGAAAGCGGGGCTTTGCAGGACCCGCACTTTCCCTGTGTCAGATCAGAGCCGTGCGGTACCCCGTTCAGCGCTCCACACTCGGTGCAGAAAATAACTGATTTTTCGGATGGGGCAGACATGTTCAGATTATTCTTTTTATTTCAGTTTGTGTGTTTTCAGCATGTTCAGAGCGGCATTCTCAAAGAAGGTTTCTGAACGGCCGGATTTGACCTTGCTCATGAAATATTTCTCGAAAGCGACTTTAGCTGAGTGGACCCAGCCGCCAGCGACAGACCAGTTCACATTGCGTGGTGGAATCTGTGGCTGAGCAATAAACGCGACGCCGCCATCACCAAAGTCAGCAATGCAGATCGCATTCCACGTCGCTTCATGCGTGGGTTCTGACCCGCGAATAATTTCGCCAATGTTTTCGGCTGTCGCGGTGACCATGGATTCGATCATAAAGCCCGTTTTTGGCACGCCGACGGGAACAGGCGTTGGCTCGACAGGCGGGATTGCAATACAGACGCCAATGCCGAAAATTTCAGGGTATTGCGGGTTGCGCTGATGTTTGTCAGTGATGATGAAACCGCGCGGGTTCACGAGGCCCTCAATGTCGCGCACGGCTTCAACACCTTTGAACGCTGGCAGCATCATGGAGAATTTCTGCGGCAGTTCGTGCTCTTTCTTGAGCGTGCCATCCTCATTGAATTCCTCGACAATCATCCTGTCGGCTTCGACGCGTTTGACCTTCGCGTTGCAGATCCAATTGATATGGCGCTCGCGCATTTCGCTCTCGAGCAGGCCTTTTGTGTCGCCAACGCCGCCGAGACCCAGATGGCCGACATAGGGTTCTGACGTGACAAATGTCATTGGAACCTTGTCGCGGATTTTACGCTTGCGAAGCTCCGTCTCAATGATCATTGCCGTTTCATAAGCAGGGCCGTAGCAGGATGCGCCTTGAACCGCGCCAACAATCACCGGGCCGGGATCCTTACAGAACTCTTCGAACGCATTGTAGCCGTTCACGGCATGGTCGATATGGCAGACCGATTGGGTGTGACCGTTCGGGCCGAGGCCTTCAATCTCATCAAAGGCAAGTTCAGGGCCGGTCGCGATGACCAGATAGTCATAAGAGACTTCAGAGCCGTCAGCCATGCGGATGCATTTGGCTTCAGGATCGACTTTAGCGGCTTTGCCAACAATAAAGTCGATCTTTTTCTTTTTCATCGGTTTTACGAGGTCGATGACGATGTCCTTGCGTTCACGCCAACCAACCAGAACCCAGGGGTTTGAAGGAACAAACTGGTAGAAATCATACTCATTGACCACGACAACTTCTTCTTCGCGACGAACGGCTTCACGAATTTCGTAGGCTGCGATGACACCGCCAAGACCTGCGCCCAGAACCACAATTTTGGCCATAACAGCCTCCCAAAAAATCTTCTTGTAAAAATAACATAATCATAATATTAGAAAATACGCAATAAAAAAGCGAGACGCTTTCATCCGGGGATGGCAGGCAGACGTCATCCTTCAGCCAAGGGAGAATTAAATGTCAGATGACCGAGACCTTTCGCCTGCTGCTATTTTCGAAGATCTGAAAGCTCAGGACATTCTTCTGGTGGATGTGCGCGAGCCGGCGGAATTCGCAAATGAGCGTATTCATGGCGCAATCCTCGCACCGCTTTCGACGTTTGAACCGAAGGCTATTCCGACCGATTCCAAGCGTCGCGTCATTTTCCAGTGTGGGTCTGGTAAGCGCTCTCGCATGGCGCTTGAGCGCTTCATGCAGGAAACCGGTGCTGACGCCGCCCATATGGCTGGCGGCATTGGTGAATGGAAGGCCGCAGCGCTTCCGACAATTCAAATCAATCCGGCAACAGGGCAGGTCCAAGATCATGGTCGCTACTAAGCTCGTTTCACTCATCGCCCTTATTGCTGCTGGCGTTTCAGCGGCGCAGGCGCAGGTTCTGAATGTTCAGGAATCGACCGTTATTGATTACCGCACCGTGGTTGCTCGTATTGAAGCCGGTGATGTGGCGACCGCGCGTTCGCGTCTGCAGGGCGTCGTTACCCGACTGAATATTGATGAAGGTCAGGTTGTTGAGGCTGGTGAGTTGGTAGCTATTGTAACCGACGAAACGATTGGTCCGGGCCTTGCCGCTTTTGATGGTCGCATCGCAGCGCTCCAATCTCAGATTCTTCAGGCCGAAGCTGACATTGCGCGCAATGAAGCGCTTTATGAGGATGGGTTTTTCCCTCGCGCACGTCTGGATGAGCAACGTACTCAGCTTGATGTATTGAACCGCAATCTTTCGGCAGTTCAGGCTGAACGCCGCGCGCTGTCTGCGCGTCAATCGGAAGGCCGTATCCTTGCGCCAGCTGATTCCCGCGTGACAAGCGTGAGCGTTGTCGAAGGTTCCGTGGTCAGCCCGGGTGAAGTGATTGCTAGCTTTGCGACGCTGAACGGCGTTGTGCGCCTGTCGCTTCCGGAACGTCATGCCTCTCAGGTTTCAGAAGGTGAAACCATCACGCTTCAACAGCCCTCACGCGGCAATGAAATTCACTCCGCCACAATCATGACCGTGTACCCGGAACTTCGAAATGGTTCTGTCGTCGCCGATGCCACTGTGCAGGGCGGCCTGAATGCGCTGGTTGGTGAGCGTGTGGATGTGCTTGCGCCAATTGGCGAACGTCGAGCGATCCGCATTCCTCAGGAGTATGTATCTACGCGCTATGGCGTGGATTTTGTGCGCGTTCAGGTTGGTGACCGCTTTGTCGATGCGCCTGTCGCACTTGCGTCTCCGCTCGGTGATACGGCTGGTGAATACGAAATTCTCACTGGGCTTCGCCCGGGTGACCGCATCATGATGCCGGAGTCCGATCATGAAGGCTGATATTTCTGGCAGCATCACACGGGGAACGATCCGCTCTCCACTGACGCCGCTATTTCTTCTTTCAGCGCTTGCCGTAGGTCTGATCGCGCTTCTCACTATTCCACGTGAGGAAGAGCCGCAGATTTCTGTGCCAATGGTCGACATTATGGTGTCTGCGCCGGGTCTTCGCGCTGCGGATGTCGTTGAGCAGGTGTCTGAACCTCTCGAACAGATTGTCATGGCGATCCCTGATGTTGAGCATGTCTATTCGCAGTCTCAGGATGATGGCGCGCTGGTAACAGCCCGCTTCATTGTGGGTACAGATGCGGACGACGCCGTGCTGCGTATTCACGAGCGTATTCGCGCAAATGCAGACCGTATTCCGCCAGATGTGCCAATGCCTATGGTGGTGGCGCGTGGCATTAATGACGTGCCTATCGTCAATCTGACCCTGTCGCCCGAAGACTGGACAGGTGATGTCTGGACCGACACCAGCCTGCGTATGCTGGCTGATGAGCTTCAGCGTGAGCTGATGAAGGTCGATGATGTCGGCATTACTTATGTCGTTGGTGGGCGCCCGCTGGAAATGCGTGTCGAGCCGGACATTCAGGCCCTTGCAGCCTATGGTGTGCCGTTGCAGACGCTCGTTCAGGCTGTTCAACAGGCTGCGAGCGCTACGCCTGTCGGGTCTGCGCGTCAGGATGGTCAGAATGTGATTGTTCAGGCGGGCGACCGCATCAATTCTGTCAGTGAACTTGAACGCCTTGAGCTTTCCGGCCTTCAGGGCCGCCGGGTCTATTTGTCAGACGTTGCAACCGTCCGTGTGACGGGCCAGGAAATTGAAGATCGCGTCTGGACGCTGGAACGTGAAGGCGATGCCTTCACTGCGCGCCCTGCGGTCACGCTTGCGCTGGCTAAGCGCCCGGGTGCAAACGCTGTGAATGTGGCCGAAGCCATTTTGCACCGTGTTCATCAGCTTGAAGGTGAACTCATTCCTGAGGGCGTTCAGGTTGAGGTTACCCGTGACTATGGCGAAACAGCCAACCACAAAGCCAATGAGCTGTTGTTCCACCTTGGCCTTGCGACCGTTTCCATCGTTATTCTGATCGCTTTCTCTATTGGCTGGCGCGAAGCGCTGGTCACGCTGATCGTCATCCCAACGACCATTCTGCTTACGCTGTTTGCGTCCTTGATCATGGGATACACGATCAACCGTGTAAGCCTGTTCGCGCTCATCTTCTCAATCGGTATTCTGGTGGATGATGCGATTGTCATCATCGAGAATATTTCCCGTCACTGGGCGATGAATGATGGACGCACGCGTACGCAGGCTGCGATTGATGCGGTTTCTGAAGTGGGCAACCCGACCATCATTGCGACACTGACCGTTATCGCGGCGCTTCTGCCAATGATGTTCGTGTCCGGTCTGATGGGCCCATACATGGCTCCAATTCCGGCAAATGCCTCTGCGGCGATGATGTTCAGCTTCTTCGTGGCTGTGGGTATTGCGCCATGGCTTCTGATGAAAATTGCCGCCAACGGCAAAGGCGCAGCGCATGCCCATGATGAGCATGCTGAAACGCGGCTCAGTAAATTCTATCGGAAAGTGGCTGGGCCGATTGTCGCCTCTCGCCGCAATGCGTGGATATTTCTGATTGCTGTCGGTGTTGCAACGCTTGCATCCATGAGCCTGTTCGCCTTCAAAGTGGTGCCGGTAAAACTGCTTCCATTCGACAATAAATCTGAGATTCAGATCGTGCTCGACCTGCAGGAAGGCGCGACACTGGAAGATGCAGAACGCACGCTGTTTGCTCTGGCCGACGCTGTACGTGAAGTCGAGGAAGTTGAGACCATTCAGGTTTATGCGGGCACTGCCGCACCATTCAACTTCAATGGTCTGGTACGTCACTATTTCTTGCGTAATTCGCCTGAGCTGGGAGACCTTCAGGTCAATCTCAGCGAAAAGACCGAACGTAGCCGCGACAGCCATGCGATTGCTCTGGAACTGCGCGAGCTGATCCATCAGATCCCTCTGCCCGAGGGCGCGAATGTCGCCGTTGTGGAAGTGCCGCCAGGCCCGCCCGTCATCGCGACGCTTATGGCGGAGATTTATGGTCCGACACCGGAAGCGCGTCGTCAGACCGCTGCGATTGTTCGTGGTTTCTTCGAAGAAACGGACTTCATCGTGGACGTGAATGATTCCATCGGCACGCCAGCACCTCGTCTGTCTGTATCGGTGGACGAGCCACGCGCCGCAGATTTCGGCGTCATGCAACAGGATGTGGCGGACACGATTGCGATGGTGTTCAGCGGTCAGACGGCGGGTGTAAATCCACGTGGTGAGGGGCGTGATCCGATCAATATCAATATCCGTCTGCCAAGGTCAGAGCGTAGCTGGACACAGGAGATCAACTCCATTCCGGTGCTGCGGCGTCTCGCAGAGCAGGGCGCTGCGCCTGTCGAACTGGGTGAGCTGGTCAATGTGTCTGAAGAAGTGGGCTCTCCGCTTATCTTCCGCCGTGATGGCTATTTCACCGACATGGTGATGGGCGAACTTGCCGGTCAGTATGAGGCGCCAATCTATGGCATGTTCGAAATTCAGGATCGTATCGCTGAATATGACTGGGCTGCTGCAGGGCTGACTGCGCCAGCTGTTAGCATGTATGGCCAGCCTGAAGACGAGACCAGCCCAACCATACTGTGGGATGGCGAATGGGAAATCACCTATGTGACTTTCCGGGATATGGGCCTTGCCTTCGGTGTTGCGCTGGTCGGCATCTATATTCTGGTGGTCGCGCAGTTCGGAACGTTCCGTGTGCCGCTGATCATTCTGACGCCGGTTCCGCTAACGCTGATTGGTATCATGATTGGTCACTGGTTGTTCGGCGCGGCGTTTACGGCGACATCCATGATTGGTTTCATTGCGCTCGCCGGCATCATTGTGCGCAACTCAATCCTGCTTGTTGACTTTGTCCGGCATAGACAGGATGAGAACAGCCCGCTCCGTGAAGTCTTGCTGGATGCCGGGGCGATTCGCTTCAAACCCATCGTTTTGACGGCTTTGGCGGCTATGATTGGTGCAGCAGTGATCCTTACGGACCCTATTTTTCAGGGGCTGGCGATCTCTCTGTTGTTCGGACTGGCGTCGTCCACCGCACTTACTGTATTGGTAATACCCGCAATTTATATTGCTCTGAGGGGACCAGAATGGAAGATGCGCGTTAAGTCATCAGAGATGTCTGATGAAAGTTTTGAAGAGGAGGCTGCGAGCTGATGGATGTTCCGCACCCTAATACAAAAGATGCGTTCGATGTGGTCTCAGACCGCATTAACGAGGCGTCGGAAGTGCTTAAGGCCATGGCCAGCGAGACGAGGCTTAAAATCCTCTGCGCGCTCAGCTCTGGTGAGCTTTCCGTCAATCAGCTTGTAGAGCTGACGGACCAGTCTCAATCGGCCGTATCTCAGCATCTTGCTAAATTGCGCGCTGCTGGACTGGTGGAATCCCGTCGTGATGCACAGACGATTTTCTATCGCTGCAGCGGTGGCATCGGTAAGGCCCTTGTCGACACTCTTTGCGAGTTCTACGGATAGGAAAAGCCCTCAGGGCAAACCTTCCGGAGACCCGAGTTGATTGATCGCGAAGACGCGCTGCGACTTATACAATCTGTTGATCCGCTGAGCGGGTCCGAAAATGTGCCCGTGCAATCCTGTGTCGGGCGCATTCTTTTTTCTCCTGTCATTGCCGGACTAACTCTGCCGCCAGCGAATATGTCGGCCATGGATGGGTATGCGGTTCGGCGCGCTGATGCCGTTCAGGGGAAATCTCTAAAGGTCATTGGTGAGGCTGCTGCCGGGCACCCATTTCGCGGTGCGGTGTCAGAGAATGAATGCGTACGCGTATTCACCGGTTCAGTCATTCCCGATGGCGCGGATCAGGTGATCATTCAGGAAAATGTTGACCGCACGGGCGAAGACATCAGATTGGTAGAACCGATCAGCGCATCTGCTCACATCCGCAAAGCGGGTATAGATTTCAGTGAAGGGCAGACACTCCTCAAGGCCGGGGCGACGCTTCGGCCACGTCATTTGTCCATTTGCGCTGCGGCGAACCATGCTGTGCTGAATGTCAGAAAACGGCCAAAGGTGGCGATCCTCTCAAATGGGGATGAACTTGTCCCGCCCGGGAGCCAGCTTGAAGAGGGACAGATCATTGCGTCCAACGCATACACGCTGGGTGCGCTGATTACGCAATGGGGCGGTGAGGCTGTCGATCTGGGAGTCGCGCCGGATGATCCGGCGGCAATTTGTCAGATGATTGAGGCAGCGGCTGATGTGGATGTATTCGTTCCAGTCGGCGGAGCCTCAGTTGGCGATCATGATCACATGAAAGCCGTTTTTGCTGAGTTTGGCTTTGACACAATGTTCAGCAAGGTAAAGGTCAAACCCGGCAAACCGACCTGGTTTTCAAAATCGGGCGATCGGCTTGCGCTTGGTCTGCCGGGCAATCCTGCGTCAGCCCTTGTCTGCGCGCATTTGTTCCTTCTGCCGCTCATCGCTCAGCTTTTGGGGAAGACAGCAGAAGCGAGCTGGTGTGAAGCGCATCTGACTGAAGCAATTTCCGCCAATGGTGGACGCGAGTCCTTCCTGCGTGGTCATCTGAGCTCGGATGATATGGGGCGGCTGACTGTCCAGCCTACGGGTAATCAGGATTCATCTCTTCTCAGCCCATTCATCCTCGCTGATGTTCTGATCCAGCGTGCTGCAAATGCAGGCGCTGCAGGTGAAGGAGAAAAAGTTCGCTGCCTCAAACTCGGATGACGTAGCGGAAGGCATTGATCTTTCGCTGAACTGCGCGAAACAGAACCAAAACATATATCGACTGGGAAATAGGAGAGTGAGATGATCACTTCGGCAACCATTGATGACGTCACAAAAGTTCTAACCGATGTTACCGGTATCGGAGCTTTGTCCGGTCAGGACACTTTCCCGGAATTTGACGAGGATCTTGTCGGCCCTGTTCTGGAAGAAGCGGGTAAGCTGGCAAAAGACATTCTTGCGCCCCTCAATCAGTCAGGCGACCGTGAAGGCGCGGTGCTGAGGGATGGGCAGGTCTATTCTGCGGCGGGCTTTAAAGATGCTTACGCGGCCTTCCGTGATGGTGGGTGGATGGGGCTTGCCTTTCCGGAAGAGTATGGCGGTCAGGGCCTTCCAAAGACGCTAGCGGTTGCTGTGATGGAGCTCGTCCAGGCGGCGAACATGTCTTTCAGTCTTTGCCCAATGCTCACCTTTGGCGCGATTGAAGCGCTTATCGCGCACGGCACTGAAGAACAGAAAGCCTCCTATCTTCCGAAACTCGTGTCAGGTGAATGGACCGGTACAATGAATTTGACCGAGCCTCAGGCGGGGTCAGATGTCGGCGCGCTCAAAACCAAAGCTGAACCTAATGGCGATGGAAGCTATGCGATTACCGGCCAGAAGATCTTCATTACCTGGGGCGATCATGATCTGACGGATAATATCGTCCATCTTGTGCTGGCGCGTCTGCCGGATGCGCCTTCAGGGTCTAAGGGTATCTCGCTGTTCCTCTGTCCTAAGTTTCTGCTGGATGAAAACGGAGAGCCGGGCGAGCGAAACTCTGTTGGTTGCATTGGCCTTGAACACAAGCTCGGCATTATGGCGTCCCCGACCTGTGTGATGGAATATGATGGCGCTAAAGGCTGGCTGATTGGCGAGCCGAATAAAGGCCTCGCGGCCATGTTCACCATGATGAATTCTGCGCGCCTTCAGGTGGGTGTGCAGGGCGTTGCAATGTCGGAAGCTGCCTATAGCACGGCGCGCCAATATGCTGAGGAGCGCAAGCAGGGGCGGGCTGCGGGCGTGGACGGTTCTTCGCCAATTATCAACCATCCTGATATTCAGAATATGCTGCTTCAGATGCGTGCGCGTACTATGGCCGCGCGGTCGATCTGTTTTGAATGTGCGCAAGCAACCGACATTGCAGAGACTGCGAGCGAAACGGCCGATGCCAAAGCGGCGAAACAGCTCGAAGAAATCCTCACGCCAATCGCTAAATCATGGTCGACCGATATCGGTATGCTGTCTGCCAGTATTGGTGTGCAGATCCATGGCGGCATGGGCTTTATGGGCGAAACGCTCGCCTCCCAGCTTTATCGTGATGCGCGCATTGCGCCGGTCTATGAAGGTACAAATGGTATTCAGGCGATCGACCTCGCGACACGTAAGCTCTCCATGGCGGATGGTGGCGCAATTCTGGGCCTGTTAGACCAGTTTGCTGAAAATGCAGCTGCTATGGCGTCTGGTGATGACCGACTATTGAAGCTGACCGGGGACCGACTTTCCAAAGCGGTTACGGCGCTGCGTGCGGCAACAGAATGGCTACTCGACGTCCGCAAAGGCAATGCAGATGCATTGCTGTTTGGTGCGACGGCGTATCAGGAATTGTTTGGCCGTGTTGCGGGGGTTCACTATCTCGCTCGGGGTGCGATGAGCGCGAACGGCAAGGGCTCGAACTCTGGCAAAGAACTGGCCTCACTGGCGCTGTTCCTGGCAGATTTTGACCTCGGAGACGCAGAGGGCTTCCTTGCACGTATCAAGCTGGGAGAAGCGCTTTCGCCTGAGGATCGCATGGAGCTGCTGCCGTAATTCTAGCCGGCTCAAAGACACAAAAAAGGGGGCTTAGAGCCCCCTTTTTCTTATTCGGCTTGTTCTTCCTGCCAGGCATTTATCTTTCTGTGCTCGTCCCGCATGCCGAGATAGAGGCTCAGGCAACAGATAAGCAGGATGATGGTGAAAGGTAATGCTGCCGTGATCGTGCCGGCTTGTAGTGATTGCAGCGCATCCTCGCCACCACCATAGAGCAGAGCAGAGGCCGTAAGGCCGAGCGAGCATGCCCAGAAAATGCGCTGGCCCACCGGGGCATCTGTTTTGCCGCCAGAGGTGATCGTATCAACGACGAGAGCGCCTGAATCTGCTGAGGTCACGATGAAGACGATCAGCAGCATAATTGCTGCGATGGATGTGATCAGGGCGAGCGGCATGCTTGCCAGCATTTCGAACAGCACGGTCGATGAGTTGGATACACCGTCAGCCAGCGTGCCGACGCCCTCATCATATTGAAGGATTGCAGTTTCGCCGAATGCCGTGAACCAGATAAGGCAGATGGCGAAAGGTGCCAGCAGCACGACTGCGAAATACTCTCGAACCGTACGGCCTTTGGAAATGCGCGCAATGAACATGCCGACAAACGGGCACCAGGAAATCCACCACGCCCAATAGAAGATCGTCCAGTCATGGAACCAGTTGATATCTGCGCGATCACGCCAGTCTGTCAGAGCGGGGGCCTGTGTGATGTAGCCCCAGAGGTTTTCGCCAAGGCCGGTGAAGATCAATACGGTTGGGCCTGCAATGATCACGAAGACGAGCAGGGCGAATGCGACGCCCATATTGATGTCTGAGAGCAGCTTCACGCCCCCATCCATTCCGCGAATGACCGAGATCACCGCGAGACCGGTCATGCCACAGATCAGCCCGATCTGAAGTCAGATGCTTGGCGCAATATCGAACATGAAGGCGATACCGTTCGCAGCCTGAGTGCCGCCAAGGCCAATGGTAGTTGCAAGCCCGAAAATGGTTGATACGACCGCGAACAGGTCAATGATGTGGCCCGGCCAGCCCCAGATGCGCTCTCCAATCAGAGGATAGAAGGCGGATCGTACGCTGAGTGGAAGACCTTTGTTATGGGCAAAGAAGCCAAGCGATAGCCCTGCAACTGCGTAGATGGCCCAGGGCGCGAGCCCCCAGTGAAACAGTGTTGCGGAGAACGCCATGTGTTGGGCCTGCGGTGTAGCAGGTTCAACGTTCAGCGGTGTTCCGAACCAATCTGTATAATAGGCCAGCGGTTCAGCTGCGCCCCAGAACATGAAGCCGACGCCAACGCCCGCAGCGAACAGCATGGCTACCCATGAGTGGATTTTGAAGTCAGGCGTCGCATCTTGTCCACCAAGGCGGATGCGCCCCAGCGGTGATATGCACAAAGCGATACAGAAAATGAAAATGATGACGGGTGTTACGGCGAACAACCAGTCAAATGTTTCGAGTGTTGCCGCTTTGGCGGACAGCATGGCATCTGATGCGACCTGCGGAAATGCGAGGGTGAGTGCTGAGAATAGCAGCACAATGCCTGCCGAAAGAAAGAATACGGGATTGTGGATATCCAATCCCATAACTTCGACATTGTCCTGACCGATTTCATAATCGGTTTCGTACTCAAGAACGTCCTGAGGAACGATGGTTTCAATGTCGGTGGTGGATTCGTCGGAATTCGTCATGGGTCTGTCATGCAATAAATATCTTGATCGTCAAACGAAAGAATCACGCATGGCGCCGGATATTTTTGGTTTTCTCGTTTGAAATACCCTGAAATCGAAATAAAAACCCGTCTGATTGTGCCATATTTGCAATGTCTGTGGCTTATTGGTCGCCAGACCTTTCCATCGTCGAAATAATTGATTAATCGAAGTTCATCTTGCGTCTGCCGCGTTAAGTCAGCAGCGGATGCCCGGTTAGCGCCGTCTTTGTGCGCTGATCGCCCAACACATGATGAGGGGAACTCATGAATCGACTTTTACAGGGCGTCTCTATTCTCGCCTTTGCTGGCATGGGCATTTCGTCTGCCTTTGCTCAAACTGCGGAAACTACGGCTGACACTGTTGATGACCGCCGCCTGACAGCGGTCACTGTGACAGCAACCAAACGGTCTGAGTCTGCTCAGACAATTCCAGTTACAGTAACCGCCCTCGGTGAGCAGGAACTGGAAAGCCTCGGCGTTTCAAACTTTAATGACTATCTGGTTCAGCTTCCTGGCGTCACAGCGGGTGGCGGCGGCCCGGGCCAGAGCACGATTTATATTCGTGGTCTCGCGTCAACGACGCCAAACCTGACAACCGCTGGTGTGGCCGGTCTCGCGCCAAACGTTGCGCTTTACCTCGACGAACAACCTGTTTCTCAGCCGGGCCGAAACCTCGATGTCTATGCTGCTGACCTTGAACGCGTAGAAGTTCTGTCCGGTCCACAAGGCACTCTGTTCGGTGCGAGCTCTCAGGCGGGTACAGTTCGTCTGATCACCAACAAGCCGGTACTCGGTGCTTTCGAAGCTGGTTTTGACGCATCCACGTCATTCACCGACGGCGGTGAGATGAGCAATAGCGTTGAAGCTGTCATCAACATTCCTGTGACGGACAATTTCGCTGTTCGCGGCGTTGTCTATACCGACCATGCGGGCGGCTATATCGACAACGTAGCGGGTACGCTCACAGTTGAAGATTCTGCACGCTTCCGTCCTGCTGGAACAGTACGTGACAATGGCGTCGTCGTTGGTCCGAACCGCGCTGGCTTCCAGGCGGGTGCTGATCTGTCTGGCGTAAACTTCATCGCGGCTGACAATGCGAATATCGCTGAGGATGATTTCAACGATACAACTTATAACGGTTTCCGGATTTCCGGCCTTTATGAGTTCAACGAAGACTGGACACTCCTCGTTGCTCACTCTCAGCAGCAACTGGATTCAGATGGTGTCTTCTTTGAAGATCCGGAACTTGGCGATTATGAAGTCACGCACTTCACGAACGACAATATTGACGACAGCTACCACAACACAGCGTGGACACTGGAAGGTCGTATTGGCGCTCTTGAAGCGGTTTACACCGGTGCGTACACGGAACGTACAACGGAACAGACGGTCGACTATTCTGACTATCTCTTCGTTGCTCAGTACCTGCCATACTACATCTGTGATTACTCCGTCAGCTACCCAAGCGGTGCGCCGACCGGTAATTGCTATGCGCCGGACCTGTACGTGAACTCTTCCACGGAAACCAAAATCCAGACGCATGAGCTGCGTTTCAACACGCCAGACGATCTGCCGATCCGTGCGACCTTCGGTGCGTTCTATTCCGATCTGGAACTGGCTGAGCTGAACGACTTCGTTTATCCGGGTTCCACCATGGTTGAGTACACGGATGGTACAATTGGCTTCGCGCCAAACTATCCGCTGACAAACACAGACGTGACCGGCGAAATCGGTAGTGCGTCTCCGGGGTATTACAGCGAAGCCGGTCCATTCCCGGAAGGTGTGATCTTCCGCAATGACGTTCTGCGTACAGACAAGCAGCTCGGTGTGTTCGGTGAAGCGACGTTCGACATTGGCGATCAGTTCTCTCTGATCCTTGGTGCTCGTTACTACGACATCGAAGTTGACCTTGAAGGGTCTGCGAACTCATCCTTCTACAACCTGTATACTGAATCAGATCAGCAGGTGTTTGGTACAAACATCTCTGCTCAGTTCGCACCGAACAATCCGTTCGGCGCGCCTGACACAGCGTCTACCGACGGCTTCATCTATAAAGTGACAGGTCAATGGACGCCGACTGACGACATCCTTCTGTATGCGACATACTCTGAAGGTTTCCGTCCTGGCCTTCTGAACCGTCCAGGTGGCGCGTCAGGCCCAGGTGGCTTCACTGTTCCTTACTCTGTCGATACCGATGAAGTTCAGAACTATGAGTTTGGCTGGAAAACAGAATTGTTCGACAATTCTCTGCGTCTGAACGGTTCTGCGTTCTTCGTGGATATTCAGGGTCTGCAAACGACGATCTTCGATCCTAGCATCACCAATCTGTTCTTCTCCGATAACGCGGCAAATGCTGAACTGCGCGGCGTTGAGGGTGAATTCACATGGGCACCATTCTCTGTTGATGGTCTGACCATTGCTGGTGGCTTCTCTTTCCTCGACTCTGAGGTGACTGAAGTTCTGACGCCTACAAATGACGTTCTGGAAGGTTCTGATCTGGCATTCGCGCCGGGTTATCAGGGCAATATCCGTGCACGTTATGAGTGGGATTTGCAGCAACGCATTGGCGACTCGTCCCTGACAGCTCACGTCATGCCTCAGGTGATTTTCTCTGATGACAGCTACACAGACATCGTAGAAATCAACAAAATGCAGCTCGACAGCTATGTCACGCTCGGTGGTACGCTGGGTGTAACGGCTGATGCATGGTCTGCAGAACTGTTCGTGACCAACCTCACAAACGAACATGCCGAACTCTCCGGCAACTTCGTGTTCGACCGTGAGCGCGTAACGCCAATGCGTCCACGTACGGTTGGTCTGCGTTTCTCTTATGACTTCAACTAATCCAGCCACTGGATTAGATTGCTGAATTTGCGGCGCCCCGGTCACGGGGCGCCGTAGCTATATGCAGGGTAGAGGACTGATACAGGCATGTCAGAGATCGCTCCGGACGAGCTGAAAAGCATTCAGGCGCAGATGAAATCAGGAAACTTTGATGCAGGCCTGTCCGCGTGCAACGAAGCCCTGTTGCGTCAGCCGGACAATCAGGACCTCCTTTATATGGCGGCTGTAAATGCGCGTTATCTAAAGCGGTTTGACGAGGCCCATGCCTTCCTGCAACGCCTCAAACTGACCGCACCGGATTTTGGTCGGGCCTTTCAGGAAGAAGGGCATTTGCTTCTCGCTCAGGGGTACACAGACCGCGCGATCGAGGCGTTTCGGTTTGCTACGCGGTTCAACCCTGCACTGACGGCCAGCTGGCAAAAACTGTCTCAGTTACTCTCTCAAAAGGGAGATCTGGCGGGCGCTCAGGATGCCATGGCGCAGGGCCAGCGTCTGCAACGCCTTCCGCGTGAGCTGCTCGCAGTGATCAATCATCTGCATGAGGGACGCGTTCTGAAGGCAGAAGAAATTGTTCGGGTCTATTTGCAGCGCAACCCCCGCGATGTTGAAGGTATGCGCCTGCTGGCGGATATCGGATCACGCCTGAGCGTGCTGACGGATGCTGATTTTCTTCTTGAAACGGCGATCGAGCTGGAGCCTGAAAATCTTCAACTACGCATCGACCATATTCAGGTACTGCGTAAACGCCAGAAATATGAAGCGGCCTATAAACAGGCCCAATTCCTGTTTGAACGTGAGCCGGAAAGCCCGCTTTTTCAGACACTCTTCGCCATTGAATGCATGCATGCCGGTGAAATAGACAGAGCCATTGATTTGTTTGATCAGGTTTTGGCTAAAACCCCATCAGACCTTGCTGCACTCACGTCAAAAGGACATGCGCTCAAAACCTTTGGTATGACAGATGAAGCGGTGGCTTCCTATCACAAGGCGGTTGAGATTGATCCACTGCATGGCGATGCCTGGTATGCGCTGGCCAATCTGAAAACCTATACGTTCTCAGATGAAGATGTCAGTGAGATGGAGCGTGCGCTGGAAAGTGCAGATCTCGCCTTTATGTCCCGGGTTCACATCCTGTTTGCGCTCGGCAAAGCCTATGGCGATAAAAAGGATTATGACCGGGCCTTCAAAGCATTTGAGGGCGGGAACGCGCTGAAAAAGCGTCAGACACGATATACCTCCGAGCAAATGCAGGCAGAGTTCGAGGCTCAGAAAACCCACTGTACTGCAGAGCTGTTTCAGAACCGGCCCGATACGGGCTCGAGCGCTGCGGACCCGATTTTCATTTTGGGTCTTCCGCGCGCTGGGTCCACCTTGCTGGAGCAAATTTTAGCGTCACACAGCATGGTGGATGGCACGCTGGAACTTCCGAATATTCTTTCGCTGGCGCACCGTTTGCGCGGTCGGAACATGATTTCAGACCGCGATCGCTATCCAAGAATTTTAAGTGATATTCCAGATGAAGACCTTGTTCGCCTGGGTGAAGAATATATCGAAACAACAAAAGTTCACCGTGAAGGCGCGCCATTTTTTACCGATAAAATGCCGAATAACTTCCGGCATATCGGGCTTATTCATTTGATCCTTCCGAACGCGAAAATCATTGATGCGCGACGCAATCCGATGGATTGTTGCTGGTCTGGCTTCAAACAATTATTTGCCGAAGGTCAGGAGTTCACGTACGGACTGGAAGAAATCGGTCGCTATTACAGGGGGTATGTCGATCTGATGGAACATTGGCATAGCGTTCTCCCTGAAGGCCGCATCCTGAAAGTCCAGCATGAGGACGTGCTGAACGATCTGGAGGCGCAGGTCAGACGCATTCTGGATTATTGTGGTCTTCCATTTGAGGACGCTTGTCTGGACTTCCATAAAACCGATAGAGCCGTTCGTACGGCAAGCTCTGAGCAGGTGCGCCAACCAATCAACCGTTCCGGTCAGGAACAATGGAAACCCTATGAGGCTCACCTTGAGCCATTAAAGCAGGCTCTTGGGCCTGCGCTTACGAACTACTGAAAGCTTGAGTGTCATGAGTGATCGCTCCGATGAAGCCCTGATATTGATCCGCCAGATTCAGCGGCAGATCGAAATTTCCGCGCGAAAATTCGCTGAGACTGAGGGGCTCACCCCTTCGCAATTGAAGGTGCTCCAATTGCTCACCGAGTATCCTGAGATTTCTGTTGGCTGGATCAGCGAGCAAACCCAATTGAAGAATGCGACCATTACCAGTCTCGTCGATAAACTCGTTGATCGTGGCATGGTGAGCCGCAGGCGGTGTGACTCTGACCGCCGCCGCGTCTGGATCAAGATGGAGCAGCCGGGCTGGGCAGCATTGTCGTCAGCGCCGCAGCCGCTGCAACGCAAATTTACCGACAAGTTTGACGATTTACCGGAATGGCAGAAGACCATGTTGATCTCCTCGCTTCAGATGCTCTCCGAGATGCTCGGGGCGGAAGGGATGGAGGCCGCATCGGTGCTTGATGTGAGCTCGCTAAGTTCAAAATAGGTCCGCCTGTACGGGCAGAGACAAGTCGGAAAAATCAGAAAAGAAGACTAGAATGGCGGTTATCGGGGCCATATTTGCGGGTGGAAAAGCGCGCCGCTTGTCCGGGCAAAATAAAGCTCAGATATCACTGGGCGGGCGAACTCTCATTTCCCGGCAGTATGAGCGCATATCTCCTGTCAGCGATGATATTCTCGTGCTTGCCCCGGTCTGGCCTGAATGGATTGAGGCCTTTTCGGGTGTACGTTGGGTTCAGGACAAGCTTGTCGATGACGCGCCGATTGGTCCTGCCGGGGCATTGCTAGCCGCACTAAACTTCTGCAACGAAAGCTATGGTTCAAGTGCCATTCTGATCACCGCTCCGGTTGATGCGCCTTTCGTGCCTCAAGCGGCATTTGAGAAGCTGATCGAGGTGGTCCGAAAGGGAAAACCTGCTGCCATCGCGAAAACGGCCTCAGGGCTTCAGCCTGCATTCGGTGCGTGGCATACACAGTGCCTGCCAGAGATGAATGAGCGGGTCCTTCAGGGCGATTATGCATTACAAACAATAGCTTCAGCCGTTGGTGCAGCTCATATCCAGTTTGAGGATGAGAGCGCGTTTTTAAACATCAACACGCCTGAAGATTTATCGGCCGCTCAGTCGCGCATCGCCTGATAAGAAAACGCTCTGATGTTGAACATCAGGGCGTTTTGTCTGGTCTTCCGCTTTTTCGTTTAATAGCCAATCGCCATTGCGCCCGGGCGACGCGGGTCAGCTGCGCCATAAAGGAAGTCACCCTGGCGCATAATGCTTTGTGTGCTGCCCATGGTGTAACCAGCTTCTTCGAACACATATCCCATCGCTTCCATGGCGCGGATTGTGTCAGCGCTGAAACCAACCGGTTCAACAAACACGACGTCTGGGTACCATTGATGGTGGAAGCGCGGTGCATTGGTCGCCTCGGCAATATTCATGTCGAAGTCGATGACATTCATCAGGACCTGCATAACTGTCGTAATGATGCGGCTACCGCCCGGGCTGCCGGTCACAACATATGGTTTGCCGTCCTGAAGGATCATGGCTGGCGTCATGGAGGAGAGCGAACGCTTATGCGGTTCGATGGAGTTGTACTCGCCGCCAATCAGGCCATAGCCATTTGGCTGACCGGGCTGAGCAGAGAAGTCGTCCATACCGTTATTCATCAGAATGCCAGTACCAGCCGCCACTGCGCCGTTACCGTATGAATAGTTCAGAGAATAGGTGTTTGAAACGACATTGCCTTCGCTATCCCATACGGAATAGTGGGTTGTGTCCGGGCTTTCCGGAGGCGGCGCTACACCCGGGTTAACATCTGCAGATGAGCGGGCATGGTCAGCAGGAATGGCAGCAAGGGTTTCCTCTGCATACTCATCGCTGGTGAGCCATTCGACTGGGATGTCATAGAAATCAGGGTCGCCGAGGTGCACGCTGCGGTCTGCATAGGCCTGACGCATGGCTTCGACAACAATGTGCATTGTTGCAGCTGAGTTGTGACCCATTTCAGCGAGGTCAAACTCGTCCAGAACGTTGAACATTTGCTGGATATGTACGCCGCCAGAGCTTGGAGGTGGCATGAGAACCAGCTCATAACCGCGATAGTCAAAGCGCAGAGGCTCACGCAGTTCGGCTTCATAATCGGCCATGTCCTGCATGGTGATCAGGCCGCCATTAGCTTCCTGATCGGCAACGATCATTTCAGCGAGTTCGCCTTCATAAAACGCCGCTGCGCCATACTGACCGATCTGTTCAAGAGACCATGCGAGGTCTTCCTGAACAAGGATTTCGCCGGGCTGATAATAGCTGCCATCTTCATGATAGAAGATAGCGCGGGCAGCGGCATTGCTGCCGAGTTTGTCTTCGGCAAATTCAAGCGATTGCGCGAGGTCATAGGTGACCTCAATGCCATTGCGGGCAAGTTCAACCGCTGGCGCGACGACTTCTGCAAAGCTCATCGTGCCATAGTTTTCGAGGGCAACTTCGAAGGCTGCGACGGTGCCCGGAACGCCTGAAGCGGTATATTCGCGACGCGCGGCATCCAGATCGACTTCACCGTTTTCGTCCACATACATGTCTCGGAAAGCGGCATAGGGCGCGAGCTCTTTATAGTCGATGGAGATGTAATCATCGGTCTCGGCATCATAGATCATCATGAAACCGCCGCCCGCGACATTGCCGGCACGCGGCAGGGTGACAGCCAGTGCAAAACCCACAGCAACGGCTGCGTCAACTGCATTGCCGCCTTGTTCCAGAATCTGAACACCAACCCGGCTCGCCAGTTCTTCCTGGCTGACAACCATGCCATTGCGCGCTGTCACAGGGTGGTGAATGGACTGATAGTCGAGCAGCGGCACGGATTGCGCTGGAGCAGGTGTTTCAGCGACAGGCGCTGGCGTTGCAGGAGCCGCCACAGTCTGTGCGGAAACGGAAGGGGCGCTCTGACAGGCAACGAGAGCAAGCGAGAGTGCGCTTGTTAGGGCTAGGTTACGGGCCATTCAGACCTCCTTCGAGTTGTTAGAGACAGATGTGTTCGCGGGTGGAGATTTCATTGCATGGCGCAGCGCTTCAAGCCCTGTGAATCCGCCGCCATAGAGCGAATGTAAATGGCTAAGGCGCGTATGTATGTGGTGGGCGAATGAGGAGCAGCCAAAGAGATGAAATGCAGGCTGGCCCTGTAGGTCATGCCGAATAATGGTCACGCTCGTATGGAACAGAACCGTCTGCAGGCAGGCTTCACTGGTAAATCGGGACGGGCGCAGGTCTATCTCACACCCGTGTTTGAATACTGCTGATGCGGCAGACCCAAACAGAACAATCCAGTATCCATTGCGGAAAGCTGGGTCGCTGACATATCCATCAGGAACACTTGGCGCGTCATTTGGAAGTGAGTTTGCCGAAAGGTCTGGAAGCAGGATTTTTGAGCCGCGAGCGCTGGAAAAACAGGTCCATCCCGCAATCTGCGTGCCTGACTGCTCCAGCGGTGAGACCGCCAGATGGCGTGCACGTGGATATGCAGAAGCATCCAGTACATTCAGGCCGTCTGGCGCGGCAATGCTGGTGCTGTCTGCCAGATCGTCGCCGATGAAAGAGTTGAGTGGGCTCATTTTTAGATTTTCTGTTGTCTGTGCCTGAATGGTCATTGCAGCTGCACCGTGTTTTCGGCGTCATAAGGCGCTGCATCAAGCAGGCGCAGCTGTGTGCCTGCGAACTCGTCGCCCCAGATCTCTACATTTGATCCTGTCGCAATATCTCTATCGTCCAGAAGCGCAAGTCCAATCACTTTGCCAAGTGTAGGCGAGAAGGCTGCAGAGGTGATGCGGCCGATCATTTTGCCATCCTGTATGAGAAGGCGATTTTCTTCTGGAACGCGGCTCTCGCCATCCATGCGTTCAAATGGTCGAACGCATTTCATAACCGGTTTGGTGCGAGTGAGCTCGATGGCTGACTTACCGAGGAAATAGGGCTTGTTGACTGCGACCCGATCTGCCCAGCCAATCGCATCGGGTGGTGTTTCGTGGTCGGTGTCCTGTCCGATAAGAATGTGAGCCTTTTCCAGTCGCAGAATGCGTTGAGACAGAATGCCAAATGGCTTGATGCCGTGCGGTTCACCGGCTTTCATCAGCGCGTTCCACAAAGACGCCGCATAAGACGTCTCGACATGGAATTCATAGGTCACCTCTCCAACGAAGTTTCCGCGAATAATCAACACAGGAATGCCTGCAACAATGCCTTCTCGGAAGGCGTGAAGCGGGAAGCTGTTTTCTGTGAAATCAATGCTGGTTTCGAGATCAGCAACACAGGTACGTGCCAGTGGGCCAGCCAGGTTCAAAACAGAATATCCGCCAGACAGCTCGCTAATCTGTACGTTGAGGCCGTGCTCGATGATGAGTTTGCGCAGGCGTCGGTTGGTGACAGCTGAGGCACCGGAGGAGGTTGCCAGATAGATGTCACCTTCATCCAGACGGCAGGCAAAACAGTCATCGACAATAGCGCCCAACTCATCCGTCATGAGGGCGGATTTCGTTTGACCGACCTCAAACCCATCAAAATCATTGATATAGGCGACGGATAGCAGTTTCAGGCAATCCGGACCGAACAGGCGGAACCCACCATGAGTGGAGGCGTCGATCAGGCCGACGCCTTTGCGGACCAACTTAACCTCATCTTCGACCCGTTTTGCTTCGTCATTTCGGTCGCCGTAAAAGGCGGGACGAAGCCAGTTGCCAGCGGGCATCATGACGGCCTGATTTTTCAAATGCCAGTCATGCAGAACAGTTCGACGTTGCGGCAAAAGCGTGTCGGCGGCGATGTTTGCGAACGGTTCAGGGCGGAAGGGCGGACGCTGTGTGGTGATACGGAGTTTGCTGAGATCCATATTGGCTGCAGCGGCAAACACGCGAAGTGCGTTCAGTGCCGTTGTGCGCCCCTGAGACGGGCCCATGCCGACTGTTGTGAACCGCTTCATCAGCTCCATATGGCTGAAACCGGCGCTTACAGCCTGTTGAATGTCTTTGACTGTCTGGTCTTCGTCAAAGTCGACGAACTCCTTGCCCTTGGCGTGCTGGAAGATCGTGAATGGGAAATTGATGTTGGTTTCAGCATCCGAAATGGCTGCAGGACCTGACGTGTTTGCGACTTCTGGCAGTGCTTTGGATGCGGCCTGCGCGCCAGCGGACATTCCGTCCAGAATGGCAGATGAGAAGGAGAAACGCTGGTTTACAGTTCCGCACATCCAGCAATTTTCTGGCGTCTTTGATACTTTCAGCGATCCGCTTTCAAGATCATAGATTACCTCACCACCGGAATGGCAGAGCAGCTGCATGAGCGGCGTGAAGCCTACCGATGTAATGAACGTATCACAGGAGAGTGTTTGCGCTTCATTTTGCGGTGAGCCATTCGCATTGATCCGATCAATCGTCACGCCGGCAACTGACCCTGAAGCGTTTTTTTGAGCTTCGGTGACAGATGCGCCAATGATGATCTCTATGCCTAGTGCGCGGCAGTCTTCGATCAGCTTCTGATCTTCGGGCACTGCGCGCATGTCGACAATAGCGCCAATCTGGCATCCGGCTTTCTGGAGGAGGAGCGCGGTCTCATACCCGAAACGGTTGGCCGTCTGGATGACAGCCTTGCGGCCGGGACAGATGCCATAGGAGTTGAGCAGGCGATTAGCCGTGGAGGACAGAAGAATGCCCGGCAGGTCATTATTGCGGAAGACTAAGGGTTGTTCGCAAACGCCTGTCGCTGCAATCACCTGGTCGGCACGGACATGGTAGTAGACACTTTTGCCATGGGCGGTCAGCAGATTGCCCTCGAACCAACCGGCACAGAATGTTCGCAGAAGCACTTCGATTTTCTGGTGTTTTTCAACGCGCGCCCGCATTTCAGAAAGGCGCTGCATTTCTTCGTCTGTGAGCAGCGCATCATTCGACATGCCGCCCAGCATGCTGTCCTGCTCGATCAGAACGACATCACATCCAAGGTCCGCAGCGCGCAGCGCGGCGCTCATGCCTGAAATGCCGCCGCCAATAACGGCAACCTCACAGAAAAGGTGCAGTTTTTCAGATGGCTCGTGCGGCATATCCGGGTTGAGAACGCCCAGCCCCGCAAATTGACGAATGATTTTTTCCCAGAACGGCCAGATGCCCTTCGGGCGGAAGAAGGCGTCATAGTAAAAGCCTGGTGGCAGGAAACGCGTCAGCGCGTTGAGAGCGGCGCCTTTATCTTTCGTGAGGCTCCCGAACACGTTCTGCGCGCTGACCTTCATGCCGACGGTAATAAGCAGGTCATCAGCTGAGATGTTTGGTATGCCATCAGCCTGAACATACTGGTTTGCATCAGAGCCATTGCCCAGAAGCACGCTGCGTGGACGGTGATATTTGAACGATCGCGCAAGATAGTCTGGCTGGTCAGGGGCACCAAGAATGGCTGATGTAACCGTGTCACCATCATAGGCGGTGACAGTTTTACCGCAAAACTCAAATCGAACCGGTTGCTTGCGGTTCAGCCGGCGTCCCCATGGTGCAGGAAGGCGATGCATAGCGGACGTCATCAGGCAGATGGCTCCTGAGCTTTCAGCTCCGCCAGCGCCATGTCTGCAGGCTTCAGATAGGCGAAACTTTCTGAAGCAACGTCGCGTCGGCCAATATACCATTGCTCACTCGGGCGGTGATACCACCATTCCAGCATGTCGCCTTCAGCTTTGGTGAGCCAGACCTTCTTGAACCATTCAGCTTCGGGGGTAGGGCCCGCCGGGTCTGAAAGATAGCCGCCCCAGTTAAACTCGGATTTTGGGCGAACGCCGATATCTGCACATGGAAAAATCATTGTGTACTCTTACGCTAAACTAGTGGCCGACAGCGGCTGCGGCGCGCTCGCCGACCAGCGACATGTCTGAGAACCGTTCCAGAGAAAATGTTTTGATCAGGTCCGGCGTTTTGCCCGTGGCGACTGCATCAGCCATGGCGTATCCGCCTGCCGGAATAGCCTTGAAACCAAGCGTGCCCCAACCGGCACTCAGGAAGTAATCATCCACCGGGCTGAGGCCCATAATCGGGCTGTAATCGTCTGTGACGTCTGCAATACCGCCCCATTGGCGAAGCAGTTTCATATTGGCGAGAAACGGGAAGAGTTCGAGCATCGGGCCCATCATCTCTTCCTTGATTTCTGTCGATGAACGCGAGGTCGCGCCGGGGTAGGGATCAATCTCACCGCCCATGACGAATTCGCCACGCGCTGACTGAGAGATGTAAACAGCAAGGCTGCCCGACACGATGATCGGGTCGAGCAGCGGCTTTACCGGTTCAGACACACAGGCCTGAAGGGGGAGGGCACGTATGGGGAGTTTGATGCCTGCCATTTCGGCAACCTTCAGGCTTGCGCCAGCGACACACTGGACGACTTTGCCCACTTTGATTGTGCCGCGATTTGTATGGATTTTGTCTACCTTGTTACCATTCAGGTCCATCCCAACCACTTCGGTCTGGGTGTGGATCTCAACGCCCATTTCACTGGCACGTTTTGCATAACCCCAGGCAACCGCATCATGGCGCGCCGTTGCGCCATCTGCGTGGTAGAGGGCTCCAAGAACCGGATATCGGATGTCTTCAGACATATTCAGTTGAGGGCAAAGCTCGGCGACTTCCTTGCGGCCAATCACTTCAGAACGCACGCCGTTCAGCTTGTTCTGTTCTGCACGCCAGCGGGAGGTGCGCATGGCGGCATCAGAGTGCGCCAGCGTCAGGTGTCCACGCGGGGAGAACATAATGTTGTAGCCTAGGTCATTGGACAGGCCCTGATACAGCTCAACAGATTTTTTGAAAAACTGGATCGCGCCGCTGGTCAGATAGTTCGATCGGATGATGGTTGTGTTGCGCGCCGTATTGCCGCTCGCAAGCCATCCTTTTTCCAGTACAGCAACATTCTGCGCACCATAACGCTTCGCCAGATAATAGGCCGTAGCTAGGCCATGGCCGCCACCGCCAATGACTACAATGTCATAGCTGTCCTTCAGTGGAGGTGTTGGAGGAAGGACTTGTTTGCGCTTTGCGCCCAGTCCATATTTCAACAACGAAAACGGCATAAAAAACCTTGCCCGTAAGTCCGCGAAAAGGCGCGGATAACCCCTTTATGAGCAAGCATTTTTTCCCAATCCCCAAGGCGGTCAAGCATTACAGATACTTATAAAAAAGGCTAATTGGCAGGATAAGTTGGGGGTGAGATGCTTAGTGAATAAACAAGCAAAACAGGCTAACCTGCCTCGCAATTGTCCATTCCGGGGCAAAAAGACACAAAGATGAAAAGCAGAGCTTTCCGTGGCCTATAAGTCGTCGAACTCCGAAACACATCACGATCTTCAAATGCGATCCTTGCGCGTTTTTGTTACGCTCGCAGAGTGTCGTGTAATGTCCGTGGCCGGACAAAGGCTCGGCATTACGCAGGCCCGTGTCAGTCAGACCATCAGCGCTTTGGAAGACCGGTTCGGGACCGAGCTTTTTGCGAGGGACAGGCGTCCGCTTGATCTGACCCGATCTGGCCAGATCCTCTATGAAAAAGCGCTGACCATGCTGGAAATGGAAGAGGAAATCTGGAACTCGGTTCGTTCCATTGCCTCGGTTAAGCGCCCGCTTCTGCATGTGGCAGGGGCAACAAGCTTTGTTGATGTGGTTGGCGGAAGCCTTCTCGCTCGCGTTGGCAATCTTGCCGATCAATGGCGTGTGACGGCGGGGCTGACGCCAGATCATGTCATGATGTTTCTGGCCCGGCAGGTCGACATGATCGTCACAATAGACGACATGCTGGAACAGCATGTCGGGTTAAAACGCTATGAACTCGTCCGTGAGCCTTATGTGCTCGCTGTGCCTGCGAATGTCAGCAATGATGAGGCCATTGAGGCGCTGACCAAGACAAAGCCGCTTATCCGGTATGGCCGTTCCGGTGGCACCGGACGTCAGACAATTCGGCACCTAGCTCGTATGAATATCGAGCCGATCAAGACCATCGAGATTGAATCCGTCTTCGCGCAGATGACGTTGATCACGCAGAATCAGGGGTGGGGCCTTACCACGCCGCTCTGTTTTGCCAGTACACCGGCCTTTCATTCGACCGTTCGTCTTGTACCTATCACGCGAGGCTCTTTCCGCCGCCAGATCAGCTTGATTAGCCGCGATCGGGAAGATGATGAAGCGACCAAGGAAATCGCGGAAGCCAGTCGGGACCTTCTGCGCGAGGAAGCCTTTAACCAGTTGATTGAAGAGTATGACTGGCTCGAAGAGCAGTTTGACTTTTTCTAAAAAAACACAGGCCGCTGGAATGAACCAGCGGCCTGCTCTGGGGTATCGATTTGTTCTTGGGGAATTACAGATCGATGGAAAGTCGTGCGTACACGTAACGGCCCTGGAAGCCGTAAGATGAGAAGCCAGGGTATGGTGCGATGAAGTCAAACTGACCTGCATTGGTTACACCACCCGCCGCTTCGACGCTGGATTCCGGATAGACGTCGAAAATGTTGTTTCCGCCGACAGCCACGTTCACACGCTCATTGAACTGATAGCTAGCTTCCAGATCGATGATGAAGGCTGGGTCGATTGTGACGTCGCCTGCGCTTGTTGTACCCGGTTGGGTCACGTCACCGTAATAGTTGACGCGGAACGTAGAAGCGAAGTCTTCCCAGCTCCAGTTTGCCGTGAAGTTGGCTTTGATTTCCGGAGCCGCATTCTCGAGGCGAGCACGCTCACGACGCGCGAAAAGTGCGTCCGGACCGAAGAGAGATGCCGGGCCAACCGTAGCGATAACGTCGCTGACTTCAGTTGAGTTGTAGTTCAGGCCACCGATGAGGTTCAGGTCGCCCATGTCGCCCAGACCCATGGAATAGCTTGCGGTGACGTCTACACCCTCGGTCGTGCTGTCAACGCCGTTGATGAAGAAGCGGGCTGCACCCACACCCTGAATGCCAGCGTCAGCAAATACCTGAGAAACAATCGCTGCTTCGTCAGCACTGTCGCCAAGCGTTTCAGACAGAACGACACGATCATTGATCTCGATGCGGTAAGCATCAACCGTGATGGTCAGGTCCGGAATGCCTGTCCAGGTGGCACCGATAGAATAGTTGGTGGATTCTTCCGGCTGAAGCTGGGTGCCACCGAGTGCCATAGCTGCATCGCTGGTCGCAGGCAGAGTACCAATGTCAAACGCTTCACCATTGATGAAGTTGGTGGTGACAGAGGTGTAGTATTGCTGTTGCAGAGATGGCGCGCGGAAGCCCGTACTTGCAGATGCGCGAACCGCAAATGAATCGGTTAGCTCATAGCGTGTAGCTGCTTTCACATTGAAGGTGTCGCCGAAGTCATCATAGTCCTCGAAACGGCCAGCAAGCGTAACGTTCCACGGGTCTGTGATGTCAAAGTCGACTTCACCATAAAGGCCAACAGCTGCGCGGGATTCATCAACTTCAGCAGCCTGGCTGAAATAGATGGAACCTTGTGCAAATGCGTGGGAGCCAACTGCAAGGTTCGCATCGCCATTCACCGGGTTGCCGTTTGCATCGTAAACGATGTCGCCATTTGCATCGAGCAGCGGGTTGTTCGTGTACGCAGCCGCGTCGCCAGAGAAGATGCTGTATTCTTCATTGCGGTATTCCGCACCAAACGCGACGGAGATCGGAGATGCGAACATGTCCACATCGAACAGTCGAGAGAAGTCAGCATTCAGTGTTGTTTGCGTCATCTCTGTGCCGCCACCATAGAAAGTGGTTGGCGTAGCGCTCAGATAGGTGACGTTTGCCGTATTTGTATTTGTGTACTCGATACGGTTGCGACCCCAGACTAGGCTGGTGTCATAGTTCCAGCCACCAACTTCGCCACGAATACCACCCATAGCCGCATAGTCTGAAATGTCAGAGTTGATGCGTGGTGTGAAACCGTCTGGGTAGATGTCCTGAATGCCGAAAGCTTCGTCGGACGCTTCACGGAAGAAGGCACCAGACGTCGCTTCACGGCGCTGGAAGCTCGTCATCGCGTAGAGTTCAGCGGTTTCGCTGATTTCGTATCCGGAACTGATCAGACCCGTGAAGGCTGTCGTTTCCGGGTTGCCAACGAAGAAACGGTCACGGTTTACGGTGATTTCGCGAGGGTCGAATTCGCCGTTTGGAAGAAGCGCGTAGGTATCACCATCGTCCAGTCCGCCGCGGTCAGTGCGTGCTGCGTCCATGTATTCAAGCGTGACGTTCAGATAGCCATCATCAGTGATAGAGAAGCCCTGATTGTAGGCCACGGTAACGGTTTCGCCGTCCTGGCGCTCAATGTCGTCGCCATAGACGCCCTGTACACGGTTGGAACCGTTCGCAACCGGATATCCGTCAGCGCCGACAGCAACGCCGGTCATTTCCGGAACGCCATCAAGCGTGGTGATGTGCATGCCGGTCGTGATGGACAGCTGGCCGCCTTCAGCCGCGTCTCGCGTCACGATGTTGATGACACCGCCAATAGCGTCTGAACCATATTGTGCGGCAGCACCGTCGCGCAGAACTTCGATGTGATCGATTGCGGAAGACGGGATAGAATTCATGTCTACAGAGACAGAACCACGGCCGGCAGACCCGTTAATATTCAGCTGAGATGTAGAGTGGCGACGACGGCCGTTTACCAGAACAAGTGTCTGGTCAGGCGCGAGACCACGAAGTGAAGCTGGTTTGATGTGCTCTGTACCGTCCACCAGACTTGGCTGAGGGAAGTTGAAGCTTGGTACGAGGTTTTGCAGCTGACGGTTCACATCAGTGAATCCGACAGATTCCATGTTAGCGGAACCAATTACATCAATCGGAACGTTGCTGTCGATTGCGGTACGGCCCGGACGACGGGAACCGATAACGGTTACAGTGTCCTGTACGGCCTGATCGTCTGATGCAGCAGTGCCCGTATCCTGTGCATAAGCCAGTTGAGACAGTGCAGCTGCACTGGCGACAACAAGAAGTGCGTTCTTAAAAGTTTTACTCACGAAACTCTCCATCCCAGAAGAACTGAAGAAAATGACCCCCAATGGAACACCCTCCAGAACAAGATAAATTCAATTCGCGGGGATACCCGACGATCACTTTGTCAACGCTCGCCTCAGGCTTTGCAAACGGAGATACATCAATCTGTCATATTCAAAAGTTGGATATGAAACATATGTAATGCGCTGAAATATATGTAAAAAAATGAATAAATCGAAAGAATGCAGAGACTGAGAATAAAACTTATTTATCTGTACTATTAGGCCATTGGGGCTTGAGGGGCTCGGCTTATATGCGCTTGGGTCAGAATTCAAACAGAAATGTGAATGTCGTTTGTTAGCGGTTTTAATATCAGGGCTACTGACTAAACAGACTTAAAAGATTGTTCGTCACTCTAAAGCCCATGGAGGTTATCATCGATACCTGGTCACTTCTGACGGATGCAGGCATTGCCGGTATTCTTCTGCTTCTCGCCAAAATGTTGAGAACCAATGTTCAGCTGCTTCAGCGGCTCTTTATTCCGACCGCTTTGCTTGCGGGTCTGATGGGGCTGATTTTAGGTCGGTCTGGGTTCGGATTGGTGAATTTGTCAGAAATGGCGTCCACCTATAGTGGCTTACTCATCTGTATCGTCTTTGCGGCGATCGGGCTGATCACCAAATTTCCGAAGTTTGATGACCTTATTCACCGAACCGGGCGGTTGTGGGCGTTCAACCAGATCATTATTTTGGGGCAGTGGATTGTGGGCGTCGGATTTGGCGTTCTGATTATCCCAATCATTTTCCCGGACCTTTCACCGGCTTTCGGCCTCATCATGCCAGCGGGCTTTATGGGCGGACACGGCACGGCAGCAGGACTAGGCGATACTCTGGCGACGCTTGGCTGGGAAGATGCGCTCAGTCTTGGCCTGACATCGGCCACCTTTGGTGTGTTTCTCGCGGTTCTGGGGGGCATGCTCATTATCAATATCTGCGCGCGGCTGGGGCTGCTTAAAGATGTGAGCCGGTTTGAAGAGTTGGACGAGCATGTACGTCGGGGCCTCACGCCCGCTGAACACCGGGACAGTGTTGGCGATGAAACGGTCGCTTCATCCTCCATCCACGTCTTCACATTCCATATTTCATTGATCGCTGGTGTTACCTTTATCGGCTATTTGCTGGCAAACCTCGCAAACCAGAATCTGACCTTCATTTCTGTGCCGGTCTTTGCATGCTGTTTTCTTGTCGGTTGTATCACTCGGTTTGTTGTCCAGAAGCTCGGCTTTTTCGAGCATTTCGATGAACGCCTGATTTCTTCGACGGCGAGCTCGGCCACAGACTTTCTGATCTTCTTTGGTATCAGCTCTATCCAGCTGGCAGTGCTTATTTCGAACGCGCTGCCATTCGCGGTGATGATGGCGATTGGCATTCTTTTCTGCGTCTTTCTGGTGATCTTTGTCGCGCCCCGTGTGCTGGGGGCCGATTGGGTCGATCGCGCAATCTTCTCGTGGGGCTGGATGACGGGCACAGTGGCGCTCGGTATTCTTCTGCTGCGCGTGTGTGATCCTAAGAACAAATCTCACGTCCTGGATGACTATGCGATTTCATATGTGCCGGGCTCGGTGGCCGACATTATTCTGATCTCGTTCGTGCCAAGCTTTGTGATGATGGGCTACGGCCTGCCGGTATTGGGCGCGCTGCTCGCGGCGATTGCCGCCGTATTGTTGATTTTCTGGGTCTTTATCCGGCCCGTCAGTCACCGATAGAAGCATCACATCAGACAAAAGCCCCGAAGGATGATCACCTTCGGGGCTTTTTTGTTGCGGTCTGGGTGGTGCGGCTACCAGTAATTATAGCCCACAAAGTGCCATTCATGCAGCTTGAACAGGAAATAGACCAGCGCGCCGACAAAAAGGAGATAGTGCAGCTTCCTGAAGAAGGTCAGGCGTGATTTCCCAAACAGAGGAATGAGCCCCAGCACAAGCACGACCGTCATGATGATCAGGATGATGATGCTGGTCAGAAGCCATGTCAGTGAGCCGGTTGGCCAGATTTTGATGATCTCGTTTCCGGCGGCCAGTATGTCCATCATGAACAGGCCAAAGGACACGAAGACGACCATGGTCCAGACAGACGTCAGGAAGGACCATAACAACAGAGCATGTCCGGAAAGGGCTGGGCGTCGATTGTCACTGATACGTTTCCAGGCGGAGATGATCTGGGTGAGCGCAAAAAAGAATGCGAGCGCAGAGGCGAGCAGAAGAAGATTGATATCATCTGATGGTTCAACGCGCAGAAGCGTTGTGTGGCCATAAGTGCTCTGAAAGCCTTCAACAACGCCATCATCATTGCGCAGAAACTGGACGCGCTCATCGTCCCACACATTGATAAACAGGTCGTTGGAGGCATAGGCGTATTCGCCTCCATCAATCATCAAATGGCCATTTGCGAGCGGGGAGACTGAATATACTTCTGAGGCGCCTGCCAGTTTTAGAACGCCGCCCCATATGCGCCGGGAGGATAGATAGCCGCCCGCATACTCTGAGAGCGCGTCTTCGCTGAGTGTGCTGGTCTCAAGGGGCGGGCGCGCAGCATCGCCAATCAAATCTGCAAGGAGTGTGTGGGCGATGGTGTAGGGCGCTAAAGCATCTGTTCCGCCATTCACTGCCACGAAAACACCCATATCAAGCTCAGGGATCATCACCAGAGTTGAGAAGGAGGTCATGGTCGCGCCGCCATGTTCCATGGTGCTGTAGCCGCCTATGTCGCCGCTTCGAAAGCCATAGGTGTAAGCCGGCGCATCCGGATTGCTGGGGTATGGGCGCTGAATCAATTGGAGGACCGTGTCGTCGTTCAGAACGTCTGCGTCATCCATCGCCTCAGGGTTCATGAGAGCGATCATATAGCTCGCCATGTCGGTCGCTGAGGCAGAGAACGACCCCGCCGGAGCCATTGGAATGAGCTCAAAGCTCATTTCCGTCGCGACGCCGCCATTTGAGCTGTAGAAAGACACGAGGCGCTCTCCCAGCTCCGGTGACATGGCGCGATCATAGCCGTCAGGCAGAAGCTGGCGCGGCGTGGTGGAGCTCAGTCCCAGAGGCTCAAGGATCTCATTCTCGATATAGGTCTCATACGGAATGCCCGTGACAGTCGCGATGATATCGCCGGCCAGTGCTGCGCCATAATTGGAATAGCTGACATATTCGCCCGGAGGCATAGGTTGGCGTGGAATATTATCTGCCAGCCAGTCATGAAGCTGAAGTTCCACCATGCGTTCCGCTTCGGTTTCGGCATCAAACCAGAAGTCGCGATAGACATCTTCAAATCCGGGGCGATGGGTGAACAGGTCCCGAATCGTGACCGGTTTAAAGAAGGCTTCTGGAATCTCATAGTCTTCCAGATAGGTGTTCACATTGGCATCAAGGTCAACGCGTCCCTCTTCAACGAGCTGCATAAGCGCGAGGAAGGTGTAGGTCTTGGAAATCGAACCGAGACGGAACAGGTGATATTCCGGGTCGACGGGGGTCTGGTCCTCAAGGTCGGCATAGCCAAAGCCTTCAGCCAGAAGAACTTCGCCATCGCGAACGACAGAGATGGTGAGGCCGGGGATATAACTGTTGCGGATGTGCTCTGCGACCATGGCATCGACTGTCACTTCCAGCGTGATCTCCGCGCCGGTGGGGGCGGGAGGGGCAATAGGCGCTTCAACCGTTTCGATCTCAACCGGAACATCTGCCGGGACGTCTTCCTGAGCACTGGCAGGTATAGAGCCCAAGCCAAACAAGAGACTAAGCGCAGCTGCACCCGCCTTAATCAGGTTCGTTGCGGAAGTCTGGCGCGATGTGGCGCGACGCAAAATTGATAAATCAGTCATGAGTGTTCTCCCCCACGGAGTATAGGCTCGAACGACCTGCCATGATTAGCGCGATCGGGCCTTGTAGAGTCTCAATGGTGATGGAAATTCACCGCTCCACAAGACCGTAAAGGGAAGAAGGCGTCGAATTCGCAGGAAAATTCGAGACCAGCCAGAGGACTGGGGCGCTGTGATGCGATTTTAATTGTTCGGGAAAGTGGTGCCGGCTGCAGGAATCGAACCCGCGACCTCAAGATTACAAAGCTCGTTGAGGTGCTCTGTCAGAGCATTGAAAAATATAGGGAAAACGTGCTATTGTCCTGAATTAGAAGACCTTTTCAGGGACAATTCGGGACATGCAAAACCAACCGAACTCAGCCGAAACCGCGCAAAGTGCTGACACAGTGCTGACACGGGCAAACCGATCGCGAATAACGGACCGTCTGGTGAAATCGCTTGAACCGCCTGAGAAGCGATACCGGATTGTCTATGATGAACAGGTTCGCGGCTTTGGTGTCCAGCTTCTCAAATCTGGTGTGAAGTCTTTCATCCTCGAATATCGTTTCAAGGGCGTTCAGAAGCGAATGACCATCGGGCGCTATCCAGAATGGTCTGTACTGGCAGCACGTCAGGAAGCAGAAGTCTTGCGCACGATGATAGGCAAGGGCGTCGATCCAAAGCAGATGCGTGATGAGGAATATTCAGCCCCGACCGTGAAGGATATGTATAAGCGCCACATTGAACAGGAAGGCGCGAAACTCAGTCCCGGCTATCTGCGAGACGTGAAGCGGACCTATCGGGATTACATTTTGCCGAAGCTCGGAAACCGGAAAGTCGCTGATCTGACCTTTTCTGACTGCGAGGCGCTTCACCGGAAGATTTCATCGCAAGACAAGCCAGTCAGAGCGAACCGGGTTCACGCAATTCTGAGACGTGGCCTCAGCCTGTCAAAACGTTGGGGCTGGATCACGAATAATCCAGCGGAAGGCGTACAGCACAACCGGGAAGAAGGCCGCACAAGGTATCTCTCATCTGCCGAGTTGAAACGTTTGTTCGCAGCGCTCAATGAGCACCCTTATCAAACGTCCTGCGATGCTGTCCGAATGATGATTTATACCGGGTGTCGGTGTGGCGAAGCGCTCAATGCACGATGGGACCAATTCGATGAAGAGTTTCGCATCTGGAGCAAACCATCAGCCGCTACGAAACAGAGAAAGCCTCACGTGGTTCCCGTATCGAAAGAGGTCACAAAGCTGCTCAAACGTCGGTCGAAGAAGACGAAGTCAGAGTTCATTTTTCCATCAGATGAAACCGGCGTTGCGATGACCAATATCAAGCGCACTTGGGAAACCGTTAGAACGCAAGCAGGCATTCCAGACGTTCGCCTTCATGATCTGAGACACACTTTTGCTAGTTTGGTTGTTTCAAATGGCCAAAGTCTTCCAGTCGTCGGCGCATTGCTGGGGCACACACAGTCGCAGACAACTATGAGATACGCCCATCTAATGGATGAAGCACTGAGAAGAGCTGCGAATTCAGCTGGCAAAACTATCACGGCTGCGAAAGAGACCGCTCGCTGACTTGAACTCATTGCCGGAGCTGTGAGCATGGAATTCGGAATCCGCTATATGTCTAGGATAGGGTTTATCCACGACATAGCAGAACTTCGTTTTCCAAGATTTTCCAAAAATGTCTTCGAACAAAATTTCGCCTTTGAGCCAGATTTTCTTGTCGTCTGAGAAATTCTCGATGAATTCATTCAATGGAATGAAATTTCCAGACCAAGGAACTGTCTCTAAGTGAGTGCAATCCGGTGGTAGGATAAAATTGGTCGTTAGTTGGCGTACATTTTCGCTTTCGCTACAATCGCTAGGCGATAGATAGAACTCACATCGAATTTGTGTTTTGAGCGACGGTGTTTGCCCCACATTTTTCACGCATAGTTCCGCGGACATTCCATAGAGAAGGCCATCAGCAGTAATAACCGGCCCCGCATTTTCGTCGTGAATGCTGTTAGACTTGATCGCCACTTTGTGGACCAAGCAATATGCTCGGTTTTGAATCTGCGGCATTCGACTCGCGGAACGAGCAGCAAAAAGAGCGGCAACCGCCGAAGCGATTGAAACACCAATCAAAGCGAATTGTGGCCAGTTGTTCCTGTCGTTTATTTTTTGTGATGTCTCAAGATTTGTTTCAATCGCTTTGATTGAAGTATTTAGGCTGTCGAGAACGTCAGTAACGGCTTCGTCTATCTGCACAACTGTTTCGATTCGCAGTTGTTCAGGTGGCTCGACCTCGTGAGATTCGGCTATTGAGGGTGGCTCTACATTGGGGGAGGTGTCTTGTTGAGCGAGCGATTGCGGCGTCGCGAGAAGCAAGAAGGTTGCGAAAACGAAAAGTAGTTTGGTTCTCAATTGTCGCTCCTGAAGACACCCGACTGGCGCTCGCGAAGGACGCTTCAGCGTTCTTTGGAGGAGGCCACGTCGCCTTTTTGTTGGTTTGGGTAGGCGACAACTGAAGACAATAAGGGACATTCGGAGACATCCAAGCCCACGCAACTGAAAAGTGCAAAAATGCTGTTGACAATGAATGGTTTTCGCTCAGTTTTATAGGCGACCGAGAGGTCAAATTGGTCAGGTAGGGAACGGACCCCAAAAAGAGCAAGAGGCCCCAAAAGGGTGAGCGCCGCAGTACCAATCTCCATCAACTGAAGCGGCTACGTGAATGGCGTAGGACGAACCGCTTATGCGAGGGAGGTTAGGCGTCGTGTCTATACCTGAGAACCAGATTTTTACGTTGAGCGAAGCGGCAGAATTCCTCAAAATTTCGACCAAGACTTTGAACCGTTGGGATCAACAACGGATTGGTCCGCCGAGAACCAAAATCGGCCAGACGGTCTACTATCAGAAATCAGATATCTGGGACTGGATTGATCGCAATAAGCGAACGCCAGTCAAAACGCTGAGGTCAGTCTCATGATCGCGTGTGTCTTCCACGAAGGCGCAAGTGCGCCTCAGTGGGGGCCATGTGTCACCCCACTCCACGAATACATTATTTATCAGGTGTCCCATGCTGCTGATACATAAGGGCTTCGACAATCTCGATCTGGCTTACTGTCTTCAGCTTCCGACTTCTGTTGTGCCGAAGTTCGAAGAGGCCAAGGCGAACGCCGCGAAGGTGAACGCGCCTGTTCCGGTCACAATCAATGGGTTGTGGTTCAATGTGGCTCCGACTGGTGCCGCAGGAGGCTACGTTTTCAGGATGGATACAGGGCCGCTTGGTGAAATTTGGTGTTTCAAGCGTCCGTCTCGTCGTGACCCTTGGGGCGTTCGTGTTTCAGTCAGCGCCGTTCGGGTTGCGCTGCATGGCCTGAAGCGAACTCGGGAACATCTTGAAAGAGTTCTTCGAACTTTGGAAATGGACCCGAAACCGGGCGATGAAAGTATCGCTCGTGTCGATTTCGCGATGGATTTTCTCTACCCGGAATTAGAGCTCGATGAGCGTTGTTTTATTCGTCATCCCAGAAGCTCACATGCCAAGCATGGACCGCTTGAGGCAGAAACCTATCACGAAAGCGGATCAGGTGGCCGTGTCACGGGTCTGACAATCGGGAAAAATCCGGGTCGTCAGATTGTTGTTTATGACAAGCGAAACGAGGTCATCCAGACCGGCAAGTCTCATTGGCTTGAAATCTGGAACCATAACCGGAAAAAAGCTGGCGAGCCTCCAATCGATATTACCGATCCGGCGACAAGTCGGGTCTGGCGTGTCGAACTGAGGGCTTACAAGAAGCATTTGAAAGACGATTGGAAGATCAAGACTTGGTATGATCTGCAAACCCATATCGTCCCGATGTTCATGGCGATGACCGATGATGTGCGGTTTCAGGTTCCGACCGCTGACACCAATCGTTCACGCTGGCCTAACCATCCACTCTGGGATCGGGTACGCGAAGAAATAGACGATCATCTGATGAACGTTCAGAGCTTCGCTTCGATTGATCGCGTGAGGGAGCTTCTGCGCTCTGAGCGTGACGAGATGATCCAAAAGCAAATTGATGGATGCCTGATCGCTAGAGCGGGATTGAATGGCATTGCTGATGATGGCTTGGAAGATTTCGTTCGTTTTGCGCTGGATGAAAGTCTTGAAGCTTTCCGCCGCACTCAATCCAGAACTGATCAGAAGCTTCAGGAAGCGAGGGACCGATATGTCGGATTACGATAGAATTGGCGCTGTCGCTTCGAAACCAAAGCAATCGGCGTATGGCGATTGTCTGGAGTTTCTTCAATTGAGCGATACTGAATGGGCGGCGCTGCTATCCAGTGCAGGCAATGCTCGCATCTTGCCCGTCCAGGTGAGTGAGGTTCGAAGCGGCGCTGTGCCGGTGCCTCGGTTCTGGTGGCACATTCTCCGCACCTACTGGATGGGCACACAAACCAAGTCGAAGCGCTTCCACAAAAAGCTGAAGCGCTTGGGCGTGTCGGCCAGAGAGCCATCGAAAACGGTGGTCCACTCGGCTTCTCTCGATCCGAGTGATCGCGTTGCCAAGGCGATGGCGATTTTGAACCTATCTGGCGATACGGGATATTCAGAAGAGGTGATCCCTTCTGTCGGTGAACGTCATTGAGGTCTTTCTTCGGAGCCGCTGTCGCTGTGGTTCCGTTGAACGGTGAGCGGGTAGGGGTGCAAGGGGCCTATCGGACCAACGGCTTGCCCTTGCACCCCTGCCTGCCACCGTGTGAATCCACAAAGCGACTCGGCGCAGAAGTGTCTTTCTTTGGTGAGCAAGAGCGTGACACGCCGCAACAGGCGGCAGAATTACAATGAGTGAGGGCCGCGCGCGCGTGCGATAAGTCTCACCGAACACAGTTCCCCGTTTCGCCCTCCACATTTGCCCCGTCGCTTTCAGCATCGCAGAATGAAGCGCTCGGAGACCTTCGAACATGCGTGTTCGGGTTCTCCGGTGTTCTCATGTCCATTGGGCAAGTCGGAATGGATAGGCAAGGCGCTGCGCCGTCTGGCAGTCTCCCCTCCTGCAGATCGAGCTTACCGGATTAAGTCAGAGAAAATCGGTAGTCACCCCCTACATAAAAAGGACGTAGAAACCGGGGCGGGTGTCGATCCTTTTTCGACCGCAGAGCGGCCAACGTCTAAAATCCCTTTCCATGAAGAGGCCGGGCGACTGGATTTTGATGTTACGACAAACCGAACCTGTCTTTTCGACTGGGCCAGCCCTTCCTCTCCGTTTTTCTTTTTCCGTTTTTCTACTGTCGTTGGAGGTCGTCGGCATCGACGCGCGCGCGGAAATCAAAAAAAGTTTGCTGACACAGTGCTGACACGGCACCGAAAGCGCCACTCAAACGATTTTGAAAAATCGTCTAAGTCATTGATTGTAGAGAGGTTTAAGTGGTGCCGGCTGCAGGAATCGAACCCGCGACCTCAAGATTACAAATCATAACAACCTAAAAATGAAGATTGAAAAAAGAACATAAAAACAGTATCATATAGTCATTAACTCGAGAGTTTTAGCGCCCAAAATCGTTACACAACTCTTACACATTTTCGAGCGTAGTGACGGGAGGCGCTGTTTTTATGCAAGCTGTTGAAAAACATTCGATTTATGGCGGAAAGGTCCACGTGTACCGCCGCGAGAACTCAGGCGTGTGGCAGTGTTCTGCCTACATCGCGGGCAAGAACCGCCGGAAAACCACCGGCGAGGCAAGCCTTCAGTTGGCGAAGGAATTCGCGGAAGACTGGTATCTTGGCCTGAAAGGCAAGGTACGCGACGGAGTGTTAAAAAACGAGAAAACGTTCAAAGAGGCCGCGACCCAGTTCAAGCGCGAGTATGAGATTATTACAGAGGGCGAGCGCAGCCCGATCTACGTCAAATGTCTGATGGAGCGGATCGACAATTATCTCATCCCATATTTCGGAAACTATGGCTTGTCCGAGATTACGGCAGGTTTGGTGCAGGAGTATCGTATCTACCGACAGGGTCATTCCATCCCGCGACCTCACCACAAGATGCCCGACCAACCAAAGCCGCCTTCTCGGAGCACCATGCACACGGAGATCGTGGCGCTAAGGCACGTCCTCAAAACTGCTCTTCGGCATGGTTGGATGAGTGCGCTTCCCGATTTCTCCATGCCGTACAAAACGTCGGGTAAGATTACTCGTCGCGCATGGTTTTCTCCGGATGAATACAAGACGCTTTACGAGGCCACCCGAGCGGAATCCAAGAAGCATAAACACGGGCTTTGGAAGAATGCGGCGCTGATGCTTCATGACTATGTGCTGTTCATGGTGAACACCGGACTGAGGCCAGACGAAGCATCACGGCTCGAATATCGCGATGTCGCTGTCGTCAAAGACAAAGACAGCGGCGAAACCATTTTGGAAATCGAAGTTCGCGGAAAGCGGGGCGTCGGGTATTGTAAGAGCATGCCTGGCGCGGTTCAGCCGTTCAAACGCCTCAAAGCGCGGGCCGGGGCCGAACCGACCGATCCGATCTTTCCGACCTTCTCGAAGAAGATGTTCAATCGCATCCTCGAAGAAACCAATCTCAAGGTCGATCGAGAAGGACAGAAGCGGACTGCTTATTCATTGCGCCATACCTATATTTGCTTCCGCCTCATGGAGGGGGCCGATATTTATCAGGTTGCCAAGAACTGTCGCACCAGCGTGGAAATGATTCAGAAATACTATGCTGATCACATCAAAACCCTGATCAACGCAGCAGCTGTAAACGTGAGGCGGAAAAAGTAATCGGGCAAATCATGTCCGTGGCGAAGGCGCGAGCGGAACCGCTCAAGCCAAGCCTTTCGCAAAGTGGATGCTGAACAGCATCCACGGTGTCTGATTAAACCCGAACGGGTTTTAGACATTGCATATCATCCGCCTAACTGGTCTGCTCCATGTTTGATAAACGAGAAGGGCATTATATAAATATGACCATCCAAAAAGTTCAATTAAACAACGCATAGAGGGGGTTTATAAGATAATTGATTGTTAGAAAAAAATAGTGTAATATCTAACATAAAGGAGTTGAGGTTGATGTCTGCGATATCGGATAAAATCATGAGGCGAGTTCGAGCGAAGGGCCGTGGTTGGGCCTTTACGCCTAAGGACTTCATTGATTTTGGTACGCGCGGCTCGGTCGATATGGCTCTTTCCCGTCTGGTTAAGGACGGTGCGATCCGTCGTATTGGCCGTGGCCTCTATGATTATCCACGTCTGCACCAGAAACTTGGCGCTCTAAGCCCTGATATGGACCGAATTGCGCAGGCTGTTTCTTCTCAGATCGGGGATAAATTGGTTCCTTCTGGTGCAGCAGCAGCAAACTTGCTCGGCCTTTCAACGCAGGTTCCGGCTAAGGCGACCTATGCGACCAATGGAGCTTCGCGAGTGAAGAAGGTTGCGGGGCGGACGCTTTCTATAAAGCATGCGCGCGCGCCGTTGATTGATAACGCGCCCGTCCGCGCAAATGCCGTCTTGCAAGCGATGGTTCATTTTGGACGAAGCAATATCGATGCAGATATGATCGATCAGCTGGCGAAGAGGCTCGATGATCGGGATATGAAGTCACTCGTGTCCTCTCGCGCACAAATGCCTGGATGGATGGGTGATATTGTTCTGAAGATTGATGCGGCAATGCATGGATAATTTTGCCCGCAAATCGGCAGAAGATCGCCGAGCATATATCGAAGAGGCCGCCAGCAGACGTGACCTGACAGCACTTATCATTGAGAAAGACTTCTGGGTTTGCTGGACACTCAAGCGCCTGATGGCGAGCGAGTTACTTCGTGGCTCTCTCACCTTCAAAGGTGGAACCTCACTTTCAAAGGCATACGGACTTATTCAGCGATTTTCAGAAGATATCGATCTCACAATCAGTCGCGATGCGACGTTCTTGTGTGATGTCCCCGCTCCTATGGAAGAGGGTATCAAAGATGCACAAAGAAAGAAGCGAGGAAAAAAGCTAAAAGTAGCAGCACAGAAATTTGTCCTGGAAATTGTCCTGCCTGAACTCTCGAAAGCAATCGAAGATGCCCTCGGAACATTGGAAGGATGGAATGTCGAACTTGACCCTGACGATCCCGATGCTCAGACGATACTATTCAATTATCCGCAGGCCGACGGAGACTCTGACGGCGGAGGTAGCTCGGGTGCGGGTTACATAAAGCCGCGCATCAAGCTTGAGTTTGGGGCGCGAGGGGACACTGAGCCTTCAGGCTTGCAAGTCATCCAGCCATATCTGGCGGAAGAGTTTCCGGAAGAGTTGCCGGATGCGTCGTGTACGGTTCCAACGCTCGCCGCTGAGCGAACGTTTTGGGAAAAGGTCACTATCCTTCACGCGCTCCACCACAACGGAAAACTGAGAGACGGGATGTCTCGTCATTACTATGATACATTGATGCTGGTGAATGGCGGGATTGCGGACCAATTCGATGTGGAGCTGCTCGCGCAAGTCGTGCACAATAAAAGCCTTATGTTTCCTGACCCCAAGGCATCCTACGAAACGGCAGTCCTCGGATCCCTCAAGCTGATTCCTTCAGATGAGATTGTCGTCAAATTGCAATCCGACTACACGGCAATGGCCGAAATGTTCATGGAAACGCCGCCAAGCTTTGCAGAACTGATGTCCGGCCTTGAAGCTCTCGAGAGCCGTCTGAATAACGGCTCGTGAAGAGTGAGCTATTTAGCGGCCCGCTTTGTGGACCATCCAATAAAAGTCTTTAGATTCTCGGGTAGGGCCCGCATGATCTGACGAATTGTCGGACCTTTCTGAATTCCTGAAGGCGTCCCAACAGTCACCAAAACCGCTTCAACTTTCGCGACTTCAAAGTTTGGCAGCTGACCGCCATTCGAACCCATCGGCTTTTGCTGGCGCTTATTTTTGGGCCTTTTAGGTTGCTTTGGGCCAGTGCTGGTGTCCCAGTTGTTCAGAATGTTGTTGGCAATCGAGTTGACCAGCTGAATCGGGAAAATCGCCAAAAACACGTAAAGCGTGAGCTGACTGTACTGATAATTGAAGTACACGAACGCCAAGGTGAGGATCCACACAAAGTGCCAGGCTTTTGTGCTGAGAAGCCAAAGAATGAGTTTAGCAGGTATTATCCAAAGCCACCGCATGCATCAGATCCTTTGCGGGAAACGGGTTTTGAGCCAGTTCTTTTTCACGGAGCGAAACATCGTACCGGTCTGGTAGAAAATGCCGTCCACCATGAAGCTGTGATGGGGCCCACCTGAGGCGAGGTCTCGACCAAATGCGCCTGGCTCGATTTCATACTCGAGGGCTTCATTCATGGACTCGCTATAGCTGGAGCCAACCTGAGAGCCTCGATCCTTATTCTTCGAACGATTGCCGCGTCCCCAGAAGCTTGCGCGCTGATCTTGTTCGTTCACCGATCGACCTCTTGAATGGCTCTCGCTATATCCTTCATTCTCACCGTAATTCACGCCTCGTCGAACCTGAATCGATTTGCCGATGAGTTCGGCAGCCCACTCATTCGTGCTCGAACTACTGTTGGAATGGAAAATCTTTGTTTGAAAATGGCCAAGCAGGGAGTCGCAAATCTCGCGTGCATTGGATCCACCAATTTTCTTGATATAGCCGTCAATGCCTTGAGAAAGATACACCGAACAGACGCTTGAAGACCGTGCCATGGATTGGAAGTCTTCATCATACTCATCAACAAAGACGTGCGCTTCATCGCACCAGAGAAAGACAGGTCTTTCTTTGCCCGTTTTGGGCCGTCGCTGCGTTGCGCGTTGCCACATATACTTGCAGATTTTCTGAATGAGAATGCCGACATCAGACCAGATTTGCGCGGGCATATCGATGATCCAGATTGCGCCTTCGTGCGTCATTTCTGGAACGACGTTTGTCGATGTGCACAGCAGCTCATGCTCCTGACCAGTAAATAGAAGGGCCATTTTGCTGGTGAAGGATATCCGAATGTTTTCCCGCGTTTTCGTGTCCGCAGGACCAAACACATTTTCCCAGTAGTTTCTAATGACCCACATGGATCGACTGTCCATTTGATGGGCCGGATTGGTTGCGAGCTTTTCTAATGTTTGCGCGCAAAATGAATGCTGCTTCCAGATGGGGTCACTATATTCCATCGCGCTACGCGGGCCAGAATTGATCATCTGCATGACCTGATCGAGGTCTATCCGCCCATAGGCATGAAAGAGGGGATTGAGCGTGTTGCGTAAAAGCTCTCGAATGGCGTCATCCCAAAACTGGTTCTCATTGCTTCCCATCAGTTGGCGTTTCGACATCTCGATGACCTTCAGGAGCAGTTCGACGACATTGTTCACGCCGCCGGAGCCAACCGTCATTTCATACTCAAGAAAGTTAAACCGCGTTCCCGTATCGGGGCGAAAAAGGACAACCGACTTTTCCCGCCCACAGGCTTTTGCATAATTCACCCAAAGCTCTGCTTCGTCCGGCTTGGCGCACAGCACCAATCCCCCCATACTGCTCTGCCCCACAGGGGTGGTCCACCGGTAATGTTAGTCCGGCGGTTTCCACGTAGCGGCGTTCATGCCGCTACCTCGTCACAGTAAGGCGGTATGAA
>NHBK01000019.1 GCA_002173095.1 Hyphomonadaceae bacterium TMED5
AAAACCATGCTCAATGAGAATATCGTCGTCGACCTTCGCAATATCTACGCGCCAGCAGATATGGCCAAGCGCGGCTTTAAATATGTAAGCGTGGGTCGCCCAGCCTAAGCCTGACGGGCTTCTGGCTGCTGCTCATCAACTTCAGGCTGGCGCAAGCGGACGACATCTGACCAGGGAATGATGATGGTGAATACCGTACCATCATCAGGCGCGCCTTCAGCCTCAATCCGCCAGCCATGATTGGCAATCAGTTCAGCACAGGTGGCAAGGCCAATCCCAACGCCTTCTCGGTCATGATTTTCTCGGTTGAAGAGTTCGAAGATCCGCTCTGCGGCTTCAGGCTCAAAACCGATCCCGTTATCATTGATACGGATCGCAGCGAATTCGCCTTCGCCATGGGCACTGACCTCTACGCGCAGCGGACGCTGCCTGGACGCAAATTTCATCGAGTTGGAAAGAAGATTCTGGAACACGATATCCAGAAGCATTCCATCACCACGCACGACAGGCAGCGAGCCAACGCGCAGCCACAATCCATGGCTCGCATCATCCACTGACTGCGCGGCCGACTGAACCAGATCATTCAGCGCCACATCATTCTTGTTCAGCTCAATATCGCGGCGTTTGGAATAATCCAGCAGACCATCGACGAGAAGCTCCAGTTCGGATGCGGATTTCTCTGCGATGTCCAGAAGCTCATTGCCATTGTCCGTAATGGCTTCTTCCGGGTCCTGCCGGTTCAATTCCAGCGCCATCCGGATATTCCGCAACGGATTGCGAATGTCATGGGCCACACGATGCGCAAATGAGGTCAGCTTATTGTTCGCGAATTCCAGTTCGCGGGACACTTTACGCTCTGCACGCGCACGAGCCTGAGCCTCGAACAAGTCCACACGCAGCTGACGGAAAATTTCTCGCTGCTCGCTCTCACGCGACACTTCCACCGCATAAAGCAGTCCACCACCGGACGGATGCAGACGAATAGCGCGAAGATCGACTTTGCTTTGCTCGCCCTGAAGCGAGGAATTAAATGCAGGCGTCCATGAATCTATCTGTCCGGCTGTACGGAACAATTCCCAAAGCGCATCTTCAGCGAAGACATACGACATTGGCAGGCCCGCCAGCTCCTCACGTTCGCGGAACAAAAACCGGCACGCCGCAAGGTTGGCATCGATAATTTTGCTGTTTTCATCGACCAGCAGAAACGCTTCACGGGATCGGTAGAAAAAGCTCTCAAACATCCAGCTTTCCTTGCGGATAATATTCTCTGATTTGCCGCTTCATCGGTACCGGCGTCAGATAAACAATTACGCGGCAGTTGGCATCTCCGCGCGCAATCGCGTCTTCAATTTCGACAGCCGCATAGCCTGTATTGTCGGCGGCGATGCGACCAAACACATTTGACGTCATCATGCACAACGCCGGGCGCCCGACAGCAAAATCACCGAACGGGCATCGGGAATTAGCCAGAACAATCCGATCCGGATACAGAGCTTCTATACGGAAACCGCCATTTATGCGTTTTTTGAGATCAACGAGCACCGCAGCGAGCGTATCTGCCTCAAGCTTGGACACCCCCAGATTTTTCAGATACTCGGCATTCATGCGGTCCGCCATGCGCGACCCTACGACCGCGATAAAGCTCTCCGCATCTTCCTGACCGACAGCATCCTGAAGCAGTCCCATCAATTCCGCGAGCAGTTCGGTCAGGAAACCAATCTGATCGCGCGAAATGGACAGCCCGGAAAAATCCAGCCGAGTTTCTGTCTGCATACGCATCCGCTTTCTCCGTTGCAGAACCCAGAAGGTTTACAGCTAGCCTCAGTCAAAGCAGAGTCAAACGTATCCACCCCCAGGATCAAAACGAGCTATATCCACGCAAGCACAACTTTTGGTTAAATTTTGGGCCGAAAACATTACGGCTGATCAAAATGCCTAAATTTCCAACAGAAAAATCAATGTATAGTGGCTCCTCTGCATCAAACAACACAACCAGAGCGCAATTCAGTCCGCCGTCGAATAAAGTCGATTCGAAAAAAATGAGCCAGCTGATCAGTTTGGACCGGAATGCATGGCTGAAGCGCCGATAGTCGCCGTACTGGACGCCTGCGTTCTGGCAGGCTCAGTCCCAAGACATCTTCTGTTGAGTTTCGCAGAGGCAGGCCTTTTCGCCCCTGTCTGGTCTGACCGTATTCTGCGTGAAACTGAACGCGCCATTCCGAAGACTTTCGCTAATGCCGCTGCGCCTCCCGAAGATGCCGCAGCGCATGCTGGCACTGTCTGCCAGCTCATGGTCGAAGTGTTTCCGTGCGCGATACCAGAAACGCAGATCGCCCCGGAGCGCCTTCCGGACCTGCCCGACCCGGACGACCGGCACGTTGTCGAAACAGCGCTCGCCTCATCTGCTGGCTATATCGTCACCGACAATCTGAAAGACTTTCCAAAGTCGGCCCTCCAGCCCTTAGGCATCACCGCGATCAGCGCCGACCGGTTTCTGGCGCAACTGGCAGAAGATCAGCCCAAAGAGACACGCGCCTGCTGTAACCAGCTGATCGCGCGCGTCCACGCGCCAGACTTTGACTTTCAGGCCTTCACAGACCGGCTAAAAACGCTCGGCTTTCGTCGTTTCAGACAGATTGTGAGCAGTTAAATTGTCGCCCGCGCCAATCTGGCGCTTTTCTGGAAGCCCAACCGGGTTTAGATGATAGCCATGACTGATCAGATCGACACCCAGACATCGCCCGGCGAAGACACCGAAGCCACTGTTTCCTTTGGCTTTGAAGATGTGAGCCCGGATGAAAAAGTTTCCCGCGTCAAAGGCGTATTCCGCTCCGTCGCTGGCAAATACGATCTGATGAACGACCTCATGTCCGCTGGCGTCCACCGGATATGGAAAGCCCACACCATGAACCGCCTGAACCCGCAACCGGGCGAGAGCTTTCTCGACGTTGCAGGTGGTACAGGCGATCTGTCACTCGCTTTTCTGAAAGCGGCCTGGGAAAAGGCTGAACGCCGCGGGCAACAGCACATCGTGACGCGCGCCACCGTATGCGACATCAATGATGCCATGCTCGCCTCCGGTCGCGAACGCAGCGAAGTTGCAAACGCCAAAGGTGAAATGGATTGGGTGTGCGGCGATGCCATGGCCCTGCCCTTTGAAGACAACACGATTGATGCGCTGGCCATTTCCTTCGGCATTCGCAATGTCGCAGACATCGACAAGGCCTTCCGCGAATTTCGCCGCGTCCTGAAGCCGGGCGGGCGTTTCGCCTGTCTTGAGTTCTCACACATGACGGCAACGCCTTTGCAGCAGGCCTATGACCTGTATTCCTTCAATGTGATCCCGAAACTCGGAGATCTGGTGGCAGGCGATGCGCCATCTTACCAGTATCTCGTGGAATCCATTCGACGCTTCCCGAAACAGGAAGAAGTTCTGCGCCGCATCGAAGCCGCAGGCTTTTCCAATGTCAGCGTGACCAATTATTCCGGCGGCATTGCAGCGCTGCATTTCGGCTGGGCGGTCTGATATGATCACTGCGCTTGCAGACTATTGGCGCCTGATGCGCGCGGGCGTCACTCTGGCCCGTCACGATGTCATTCTGCCTGCCGAATATGCCAAACGCTTGCCGCTACCGGCGAAAGCCTTTGGCAGTCTGCTGCGCAGCATGTCCGGCAAGACAGAAGGCCGTCCGGGTGAACGCCTAGCCGATGCGCTGGAATCGCTCGGGCCTGCCTATATCAAGCTCGGCCAATTTCTGGCGACCCGTCCGGATGTATTCGGCGTTGAGACAACGACCGACCTCTCACGTCTGAAAGACAAACTGCCACCCTTCCCGGACGAAAAAGCCCGCCAACAGCTGGAAGAGGAATTCGGCAAAGAAGAAGCCGCTAAACTGTTTCCGGATGTCGGCACGGCCATCGCGGCAGCGTCACTGGCGCAGGTCCACCGCATGGAAACCTCAGACGGTATGCGCGCGGTCAAAATTCTGCGCCCCGGCGTAGATCATGCGATTATGCGCGAACTGCGCGCCATGAAACGTGCAGCACGCACCATTGAAACCGTTGATCCAAATTCCCGCCGCATGGAGCCGGTCGCCTTTGTCGAAACCGTCGCCACCAGCATGGAAAAAGAGCTGGACTTGCGTCTGGAAGCAGGCGGCGCGTCCGAGTTTGCAGAGATCGCTGCCAAAACCGGCACATTCGCCGTGCCGAAGGTCGACTGGGACCGTTCCGGCAAAACCGTTCTGACAACAGATTGGGTAAATGGCACGCCGCTTACCGACACTGAAGGCCTTGCAAAACTCGACTTTGATCGCCCGGAAATGGCGAATAATGTCACGCAAGGCTTTTTGCAGGCCGCCATTCAGCACGGCGTGTTTCATGCCGACATGCATGAAGGCAATATGATCCTCGGCGACGATGGAAAGCTCTATCTCATCGATTTCGGTATTGTCGGTCGTATTGGTCTGACTGAACGCCGATTCCTTGCTGAAATTCTCGATGGCTTTATCCGCCGCGATTATAAACGCGTGGCCGAAGTCCATTTTGAAGCTGGCTATGTACCAGCCGACCGCTCCGTAGGTGATTTCGCGCAGGCGCTCCGCTCTGTGGGTGAGCCCATCCATGGCAAACCGGCAGAAGAGGTCTCCATGGGCCGTCTTCTCCTTCAGCTTCTGGATTTCACCCATACCTTCGGCATGCATTTGCGCCCCGAACTGGTTCTCCTGCAAAAAACCATGGTTCAGGTGGAAGGCGTCGCGCGCTCACTCGACCCGAACCATAATATCTGGGACGCGGCGAAGCCTGTGGTCCAGAACTGGATTCGGTCTGAATTTGGCCCGGCGGGTATGGCGAAACATTCAGGACAAGCCATTCGCAGCCTCGCCCAGCGCGCACTTCAATTGCCAGAGGTCATGGACCGCGTAGACGCGATCCTCGCAGCGCAGGAACAACAGGCTAAAAACCATCAGGGCATGCGCCTTCCGGGCTATATCAAACGGCCGGTTTCCAGCCTCGCCATTCTGTCGGTTACCATTATTGGCAGCGTGCTGATCGGGCTCGGGCTTTTCGACGCCTTCTTCTCGTAAGACGCGAGCTGGCCGGCAAATAGCAGTATGCTGAGGATTCTCAACTTGCTGGAATTTCCCCGACAGTGTTAACTTCCGGGTAACACTTTCATGGGGACGACCATGCCTAGCATCAAAATGATCTTTTCAGCCGCACTGACCATGGCGGTCTGCAGCCTTCCTGCGCTAGCGGGCGAACCGGGGACAGGATTTTATTCGCAATCCGGTCCTGCACCAGCTGCTGCGCCTCATCCCCATCATGGTGGTGATTGCTGTCGAACCCATCACGAAGCAGATGTAACGCGTGATCTGAATATTCAGTCGCTGCACACCATCCGCACGGTTCAGCCAACACCTGTCGTCACGACACGCTATTACTCAGCACCGCCTGCTACGACGAGCGGCTGCTACACGCCAAACCCGTGCGCCACGACACACGCGACAGTCACACACCCACCGGTCACCACAACGACCCGTACTGTGACCCGCGTCTATCGCACAGCGCCGCAGCCGGTTGTGACCTATTCAGCGCCTCCATCCCCGCCGCCAGCGCCAGTTGCGACACCGTGCTATGTGCCGAACCCGTGCGCCGCAGCGCCTGCACCTGTTGTGACGTATCAGCAGCTGCCAGCACATCCGACAGTGCCGGTGCCATACCCAACGCATCAGGTTGAACGCTATGACTGGCTGGCCATGGAACAGTGCCGTGAAGACACCATCCGACGCCTGCCAAACACACGCGATGGCGATCGTCAGTATTCTGTCTGCTATTCAGACCTGATGCATCTGTCTGCTTATGACCGGAATGTTGAGCTGCTCGACCGCATTGAAACGGCCTCCCGCCGCGCCTGCCGCGATCAGGGCATCAGCTCTTTCTATTCTTCCCGCGCGCGTCGCAGCTGTCAGGAAGATGCGACTGAAGATGCGGTCTACAGCGCGAACCTGCCGGGCCTTGTAGACCTCTATAACTATCGCGAGCACGGCTACACGCCGAATGTGGAAGTCGGTCGCCCGATCTATAACTGATCTCAGCTTTAGCCTGGCGCCGGGTAACGGTTTCGTTTTCCCGGTGCGCGCTATGTGAGTTTCCCTTTTCTTCAGCTCCGATCTATAGAGAGGAGGTTACGAGGGATATACATGTCAGATCGCAGCATTCTTCTCATCATTACAGGCGGGGTCGCCGCCTTTAAAAGCCTTGAGCTCATTCGTGAGCTTGGCCGTGCCGGTGTGAAATCACGCGTTATTCTGACAAAGGCCGCTCAGGAATTTGTGACTCCCCTTTCCGTTTCAGCTTTGTCTGGCGAGAAATGCTTCACAGAGCTGTTCGACCTGAATGATGAGTCCGAAATGGGCCATATCGAACTGTCGCGTTCGACCGATCTCGTCGTCGTATGCCCGGCCAGCGCAGACATAATGGGCAAGGCCGCTAACGGCCTCGCCAATGATCTTGCATCGACGGCTCTGCTCGCCACTGACAAACAGGTGCTTTACGCGCCCGCTATGAATGTCCGCATGTGGCAACACCCGGCGGTTCAGCGAAATGTCGAAACACTGCGCGCAGATGGCGCCATCGTGCTGGAACCAGATGAAGGCGTGATGGCCTGCGGCGAGTTTGGTCCGGGCCGTCTTCCGGAGGTTTCGCGCCTGAAAGAAGAAATCCTTTTCGCGCTCGCCCCGGACAAGTCTCTGGCCGGCAAACATATAGTCATCACTGCCGGTCCAACTCGCGAACCGATTGACCCGGTGCGCTATATCTCAAACCATTCCTCTGGTCGTCAGGGCTATGCGATTGCAGCGTCATTGCGCGCAAAGGGCGCTGACGTCACGCTGATTTCCGGTCCTGTCTCGATTGCACCGCCCGATGGGGTGGAGCTGGTCAAAGTCGAAACCGCACGCGAAATGCTGGCGGCTAGTGAAGCTGCCCTTCCTGCCAACGCCTTTATCTCGGTCGCAGCCGTCGCAGACTGGCGCCCCGCATCTGAATCCGACACCAAGCTGAAGCTTAAAGGCGGCGAGGAACCCGTCACCATGGCTTTTGCTGAAAACCCGGACATTCTGAAAGCCATCTCCAATCACGCCTCTCAGCGCCCGGATCTGGTGATCGGCTTTGCGGCCGAAACTCATGAGCTGCACAAGCATGCGCAGGGCAAACTCGCCCGCAAGGGATGCGACTGGATCATTGCCAATGACGTGTCCGGCGATGTGATGGGCGGCGAGAACAATGAAGTGACGCTCTTCTCCAAATCCGGTGCAGAAGCTTCCCCTCGCATGACCAAGTCACGTATTGCTGATTGGATCGCTGAGCGAATCGCGAAAGCCCTGTCCTAGCGCTTTTGCCTTGCGAGGATTTCAACATGTCTGCTGCCACCATCACGCTTCAGGTTCTGCCACTCGATCATTTTGAAGGCCTCAGCCTTCCAAAATACGAAACGACCGGCTCTGCGGGCATGGATGTGCGCGCAGCCAATCCGGCAGATGAGCCGATCATTCTGGAACCGGGCGCGCGTATTCTGGTGCCAACCGGCCTCTCCTTTGCCATTCCGGACGGCTATGAAATGCAGGTTCGCCCACGCTCCGGCCTGGCGTTCAAACATGGCATTACCTGTCTCAACACGCCGGGAACCATCGATTCAGACTATCGCGGCGAACTGAAAGTCCTGCTGATCAATCTGGGTGACGCGGCCTTTACCATTGAACGCGGCGAGCGTGTCGCTCAGCTGGTCATGGCACCGGTTACGCAAGGTTTATGGGAGGAAGTCGACGTTCTGCCGTCAACAGATCGCGGCGAAGGTGGCTTTGGATCAACCGGGAAAAGCTGATTTTTCAAATTTCCCCTTCACATAGGGCTCATGGCTTCATATATTATCGTTATTCAATAATTTTATGAACGAAAGCCAGAGATGTTTGAGATTGATTCCCCGTTCACCATGGTCGTGATTATCGTGTTTATCAGCATTCTTGGCGGCACGATAAATAACTGGATCAAGTCCCGCCGCGAAATTGCCAACACGTCAAACGATGGTGAAATGGAAGCGCTTCGCCGCGAAGTGTTTGACCTGCGCAACCGCGTTAAAACGCTTGAACGCATCGTTACCGACAAAGAGACAGACCTCTCCCGTGAGATTGAGCGCCTCTAGTCGACACACTCATAAACGGCATCAAACAGCCGTTGCGAACGCGGGTCGCCCTGTAAGTGAGCAGATTGTTTGTTCATCACATAAGCACAGGAGAGCCGGTTATCCGGGTCTCCGAAAGCGGCTGACCCGCCCCATCCTGAATGGCCCCAGCTTTCCGGGTTCGGGCCATAAAAACCCGAATTATTGCGCATCACACCGCATGCAAACTCAATGATGAAGGGCAGAACCCGGTCCTGACCCGTGGTGCGCAGGGTGAGGAAATCATTCCAGGTGTCTGAACCAATCGAGGCGCGCCCGACCTTTCCGCCATTTGCGAAAGCCGCATAGAGCTGAGCAACGCTGCGCGCCGTGCCGTGCCCGTTCGCAGACGGTATTTCAGTCTCCCGCCATTCCGTTGTGCCTCGTTCCGGCGCCGACCATGAGGTCATGAAGGCGGCCTTATTATAGCGGTTCATGGCGCCGAGTTTTGCCATTTCACGCGGGCGCTGGACCTCAGAAATACGCTCATGCTGGCTTTTCGGCGTACCAATCCAGAAGTCGATCATATCTTCACCGCCCTCAAGCGTGCCGGTGAACTCATCAGCCAGCACAGTGCCAAGCGAGCGACCCGCAAGCCGTTCAACAATCTCGCCAGCAAGATAGCCCCAGGTCAGCGGATGATAGCCGCTTGTCCCATCCGGCACGGGCAGCCAGAGCGGCTCAGTTTTAGCCAGATGCGCATTCAGCGCGCGCGGATCGAGCCAGAGCTTTGGATCGATCGCGTCTTCAAAACCGCACAAGCCGGACTGATGGCTCAGCACGTCGGCAATGGTGAGATCTTCTTTGCCCTTCGCGCCGAATTCCGGCCAGAACTCGGTCATCAGACTGTCCAGCGTCACGCCCGGGGCCTGATCGACAATATAAGCCACGACGAGCGCGGCGATGGGTTTGGTCGTTGAGAAAATCGGGGTCAGTGTGTTGGCTTCGAACAGAGCGGTTTTCTTCCGGTCGACCCAGCCCCCCTGCAAATCGACCAGACATTCCCCGTCCTGAAAGACAGCAAAGCCCGCACCCAATTCTTCATCCCGGTCGAAATTATCCTTGAACGCATCGTGTACGGCCTCAAAGCCCGGTTTCACATATCCACGAATATCGCTCATTTTCAGGCCTTTCCCGGTCGTCATCTGCCTCCATCGATTAGAGCCATTTTGCACGGCTTTCAAACCCACTCACGGCGATTTGTCAGATGAATGCCCAGACGGGATTTTTTTGGTCTTACGTTGAAATCACCGATTTCCTTTTTCGCAGAGACGCGTAAGGAATGAGACATGGCGGACGACACTCAGATGGAAGAACCAAGCGGTTCAATTCTCACAGCTCTGGATGAACTGGCTGAAACGGCACCTGAAAAAGGATTGTCGTTGAGGCAGCTATTCGACGCGCTGGATGAGCGCGCCTTTGGCGCCATTCTGTTTGCGCTCGCCCTGCCCTGCTGCATTCCGTTTCTCTATGCCGTACCGCAGATCGTTTCTCTGCCTATGGCGGCGATCGCCTTCCAGATGGTTCTGGGACGCAGCGAGCCATGGCTGCCTGAGAAATTTGCAGATCGCCGTATCGACAAAGCAGGCCTTGAGCGTATTGCCCGTTCGGGTCGCCGCTTTTTCGGCTGGGCTGAAAAGATTGTACGCCCGCGCCTCACCTTCCTTGCAAGCTCTGTCGCGGAACGCATTGTCGGCGCGCTCTTATGCCTATTCTGCGGCTCCATCATGCTGCCCTTCCCGCTGACCAACACCACGCCGGGTTTTGCCGTGGCTCTGGTCGCCTTCGGTCTGATGGCGCGCGACGGGCTGATGATGATTGTCGGCATGATCATCGGCACAAGCTGGATTGGCATGCTCGTTATTCTGGGCCCTGTCGCCCTGAAAGAGGCGGTAAAAGCCATTCTCGCTATGGTCGGCATCGGTAGCTGAGAACTTTTTGCAAACTGCGCGCTCGCGTCGCAGTGTCAGAGTGAAACTCTGCTGCCATCTTCGGCTCGTGCGCTTTACGAGACTCAATCCTCAGACATGGCCAATTCTGGCCCTGATCTTTTCGGCTGCCATGCTGGCAGGCGCGCATGCATTTGAGACTTTTGGCCGTTACCTGCCTTGCGATCTCTGCCTGCGACAGCGCGAAATCTATTGGGCTGCCATGACCATATCGGCCATAGGCCTTCTTGCTATTCGCCAATGGAAGAGTGTCCGACTGGTGATAACGTTAAACGCGCTGCTATTCCTTTGCTTCATGACCAGCCTCGTCGTTGCGGCTTATCACGCAGGCGTGGAATGGGATATTTTCGCTGGACCTGCAGGATGCTCATCTACGGCAGGCGGTGCTACCGGCGAAATTCCAACCGGCATTCCAAGCCTTGAAGATTTGAACCGCCCACGTGGCACCGTTTCATGTTCGGAAGCGGCATGGCGCATGTTCGGTATTTCAATGGCCGGATACAACGCTCTGATCTCGCTGGCACTGTCCGTGGCGTCTGGCTATTTCAGCCTGAAAGCACTGGCACGGGCCGAAAAGCCGTCAGAGCTCTACTAACATCCTTGCGGGTGAAAAACGCCCAGATCGTTCTCAATCACGACATCGGATGCCTGATCACCAGCTGCACATTCAGGACTCATGCCTGCACGTGAAAAAATAGCGCTGCCTTCAAACCAGATAACAGCCTGATCTTCGGAGACAGGGTCAAAGAAGCTGACAGCGCTTGTATCTAATTCAGCACCGCATTCCTCATACCGGCCCGCTGCATCCATGAGGATCATGCCAACCGTCCCCTCCTCGCGCGGATAAAGCGCACGGATATGGCGAGGCCCGCCTGCCTGCTCCAGACAGGCATCAATGGCGCCTTGTGCAACCGGGATGAGTTCAGACCAGCTTGGAATGGAAAACTCGCCACCCGGCAGATCATCTTCCGCGCCAGCACACCCGAAATATTCAATTTCCTGAAAAACGAGCGTTACATTCAGTGGCCCATCACCAATCCCGCACCCGCCGGCAGCCAGCGTGATAGCAACATCCTCAGCCTCGAATGCCAGTGAACCGGTTGCTGTTTCGTCGAGCTCTGGCAAGGGCACTTCAACAAGCGGCAAGCCAGGGCGTTCGAACGTAATCCAGCCTTCCGCCAGACTGCCTGTCCAAAAGGGTTCGTCGCCTGACATATGGATAGGAAGGCTTACGCCCAGCAAAGTCTCCGGGGTATTCAGCTCATCGTCAGCAGGACCAAGCGGCTGGACGACGCTTTGCGTCGGCGTGGATGCCGGGGCCGGGGCTTGCGGAGATGTACTGGCCACAGTTTCAGAGACCTGCGGTGCCTCGGTTTCGGTTCCGCCACATGCTGTGAGTGCGAAAATGGCCAGCCCGGCCAGCGAAATAGACCCATGCCTGCGAACAGCCATACCCGTCTCCCTTGTCCGACTCACTTTTACCACAGCTTTGAATTCAAAACAGATGGACGCGATTTAATTTTGCGGTGGGCCGTACGATTCTGTCCACTTTCGAAAATTTGAGAATTTCAACGACTGTTTTCAGTTCACTTATGTGACTGTTTTGGCACGCCCTTGCTGATTCCGTTCACAATTGCCCGCCAATGCGGGAAATGCCCTTGCGTAAATCATCTGCCATCTGACAGAGAGTGCGCCAACGGTCGTCGGGAGGGCCGGGCATCTTTTCTTAAAATCAGAGCCGCGATGCATCGCGCACAGGACAAGCGGCCAGCGTTGAATCCAGTTTTTAATTTTCTACAGGATGGTGAGAAATGACCTCAGCTAAGTCTCTGTTAAACACCACTGCGATCAGCCTGCTGGCGCTTTCGCTCGCACCTTTCGCAATCGCTCAGGAAGAAGAAAGCCGCCTTGAGCCGGTAACCGTCAGCGCGCAACGCGTTGAGGAAAGCCTTCAGGACGTTCCGGTATCTGTTTCTGATATCTCCGGCGAACGCCTCAATGTCATCTCTTCTGGTGGCGCTGACATTCGCTTCCTGTCTGCGCGCGTTCCAAGCGTGATTGCAGAAAGCTCTTTCGGTCGCGCATTTCCGCGCTTTTACATTCGCGGCATCGGCAATACAGACTTTGACCTGAACGCGTCTCAACCTGTTTCACTCGTCTATGACGATGTGCCTTACGAAAACCCGATCCTTAAAGGTTTCCCGGTTTTCGACCTTGAAGACATTGAAGTGCTTCGCGGGCCACAAGGTTCGCTCTTCGGTCGCAACACACCAGGCGGCATCATCAAGTTTGACTCCGTTCGTCCGGGCGATGAGTTCGACGCTTATGCCGATGTCTCTTACGGCTCATACAACACAGCCGAAATCGAAGGCGCTGTAGGCGGCCGGGTTCACGAAGCCCTCGCTGTTCGTTTTTCTGCGCTCTACCAGTATCGCGATGACTATGTAGACAACGCCTATCTGGATGCTGAAGACCTGTATGAAGGCTATCAGGAATATGCGGGTCGCGCACAATTCCTCTTCACGCCATTCGACAATGACTTCGAAGCGCTTCTGAACGTGCATGCGCGGTCTAACCGCTCAAGCGCGCGCCTCTTCCGCGCCAACATCATTGATCAGGGCTCAAACGGCATTGGCTCCGGCTTTGACCGTGACACCGTCTTTTATGATGGTCAGAACAACCTCGATCAGAATGCATGGGGCGCGACAGTTACACTGAGCAAGTCCCTCTCCGACGCGCTCGACCTGACCTATGTTTACGGCTTCGAAACAGCTGACGTGTCGTCCGTTGGCGATATTGATGGCGGCTTCGGTGCTGACTTTATCGGTTTCTCCGGACCCGGCTCCATCCCATTCCCATCCGAAACCGGCGGCTCTGTGAACAATCTCGACCAGCAGACTCACGAAGTCCGCTTCGCATATGATGCAGGCGGCAATCTTCGCTGGCAGGCAGGCGCCTTCTTCTTCGACGAATATGTCGATATTTCTTCCGTCAGCTATGACAGCCTGACACCGGGTAATCCGCTGAACGGCTTTGCATCCCGCGAAGGTGATACATCTGCCGCCGCTGTGTTTGCATCTGTGACTTATGACGTAACCGAAGACCTCACTCTGCAAGGTGGTCTGCGCTATACGGATGAGGATAAAAGCTTCGTCGTATCTCGCGATCTCAGCCCGGTCGGCGGCGGTGCGCTCGCTCCGATCTCCGGCGAAGTTGGCGATGATTTCGTGAGCTGGGATATCTCAGCCATGTACGACCTGACAGACGACACCAATGTCTATGCTCGCATTGCACGCGGCTTCCGTGGCCCGTCTATTCAGGGTCGTCTCGTCTTCGGCGACGATGTATCCATCGCTGATACTGAGTCCGTTATCTCTTACGAAGCGGGTGTAAAATCTGACATCCTGCCTAACGTTCGCGGTAACGCATCTGTCTTCTATTACGTCCTCAACGACCAGCAGCTGACAATTGTTGGCGGTCTGAACAACACGGTTGCGCTGTTCAATGCCGACGAGGGTCAGGGCTATGGCTTCGAGGCAGAAATCGAAGCTGCACCGATTGAGAACCTGCTTCTCACCGGCGGCCTGTCTTACAACCATACCGAAATCATGGACGATGTTCTGATTGCACCCGGATGTGGCGCGCCATGTACCGTCACTGACCCGGCTGTCTATGACGAGAATGACAATCTGCTCGGCTATAACATCTCTGGCAATTCATTCCCGAACGCACCTGAATGGATCGCCAACTTCACAGCTCGCTATGCAATCCCGTTCCGTGAAGGCGAATTCTTTGCCTACACAGACTGGGCGTTCAAAGGCGAAACCAACTTCTTCCTCTATGACAGCGTAGAGTTCGGTGAAGACGGTTATTGGGAAGGCGGCCTGCGTGCAGGTTATTCTTCTGATGCGGGTTGGGAAGCAGCCCTGTTCGCACGCAACATCACCGATGTTGAAGTGCTTGAAGGCGCAATCGACTTCAACAATCTGACCGGTTTCGTGAATGAGCCACGCATTGTTGGCGTGTCCTTCTCCATTCATAACTAGTCGACACTGACATCAAATCAGAAAAGCCCGCTCGTCTGAGCGGGCTTTTTTGTGCGCCTCGTTCCAGAGCCCCCCGCCCGGACACGCAGATAAAAAAAGGGGCGGATTGCTCCGCCCCCAATCGGGTCCAGTTAAGATGCTGACCTGTAGAGAGTGGACCCAAGTTTAGTAACTGCTAGGGAGGAAACGCAGTTAAAAACCTGTTTTAGAACCGATAGCCGAAGCCCACACCCACTACAGTTGGGTTGATGTCGACATCTGCATCCACGGTCGCGCCGAGCGCAGTCGTGAAATCAACGGTCACGTCAGAATTGATCCAGATCTTTTTCACATCGACGTTCAGAAGCCAGCCGCCTGGCTCACCGTCGAGATCGATATCCAGACCCGCCTGAAGTGCGAGGCCAAAGCTGTCGTCATAATCGATGTCGTCAGCTACCGGACCAGCATCTTCATCAAAGAAGACCGTGTAGTTGAGGCCCACACCGGCATATGGCGTGAAGCGGGTTTCGTTGAAGAAGTGATATTGCAGCGTCAGAGTTGGCGGCAGCAGGGTCACATCACCAATATCCACATCAGCGCCTGCAACAGCCGCAACATTGGTTGCTGTCACATCGTGCGGCGTAACACCAAGGATCAGCTCTGCAGCGATATTGTCGGTGAGGAAGTAAGTGATATCCAGCTCAGGAACATATCCAGCATCGATATCAACATCACCGCCGAGTGGCGCGCCACCTACGCTGAGATCTGCACTCTCAGACGGATAAACACCGAGAACGCGGCCACGAACCTGCCATGGGCTGTCCGCCATAGCCGTGGTGCCCATCAGGGCAGTGGTCAGAGCGAGAAGGGTATATTTGAACTTAGACATTTGCGCTCTCCGTTTGCGCGTTATTTGATGAAACCCTTGTGCACCCAATTATCCCTTACAAAAAGTGCGTGTTTTGACGCGCGTCATCCTGTCACTCATGTAATTGTTTTTCTTGTTTTTTATTTTAATACCTGTATTATAAATATGGGTATTTTCGTGTGTTTTTAAGGCACTAGCTTCGCGCCGGCACGATCAGCTTTTCTGAACTTCGTTCAATCCGAAAGACACCAGCCCCGCCAGCGCGCACATCACCGCCATTATAAAGAGAACGACATCTGGCCCCGTCCAGGACGAGATCAGACCAAAGCCGCCACCCAGCAAAAGCAAAATGCCGATAATGGTATTGGAAAGCGCTGTATAACCTGCGCGGGTCTCTTTATCTGCCATATCGACCAGATGCGTCGACCGGCCAAGGCGCACACCCTGATAGGCGAGCATGAGCCCAAACAGAAGCACAGGCAGGACAAATGGCGCGCCCAGAACACCCATGACACTGCAGACACCCGTAGCGGCCAGAGCGATGGCTCCGGCAAAACCAGACAGCATCAGAACCTTGCGACTGGATCTGTCGGCCAGATACCCCCAGAGCCAGCTGGATGACAGCGAGGCAAACGCAGATGCAAACAGGAGATATCCAAGATCACCATAGCCAGAGCCCGGATCGTCTATTTCAGCCGTCGCAGCCGCAATCATGAAAGGCGGCGCCAATGCGGTTGCAATCAGAAATCCGCGCACCGCAATAAACCGGCGCAATTGCGGATCCTTCTTCAAAAGGGTCAGGTTTTCGAGCGCGGCCGTGATCGCATTGCTGCCGCCTTCGGTCGCGCCCTTTTCTTCCTTCAGACCGAGAAAGTTCAGCGCCGCCAACATCCAGATCACCCCCGCCAGGGCGAGCGCACCGCAAACCAACGCATAACGCGGGATCCAGCCCGTGGTGAGCAGGAGCGCAAAGCCAATCACGACAGCAGCAGATAGCGAACCTGCCAGACCGGTTGCCGTACCCCGGTGAGACTTGTCGACCGTTTTGCCCAACACATCTTTATAGGCGACAGAACACACACTTCTGGAAACCGCCAGCACGGCAAGCGAACCGGCAATGCCAATCCCAGCCGCGAGCCCTTCCATGAAAAGAGCGGATAGCGCAATGCCGAGCGCGGACAGGCCCTGCATCACAGCGCCCGCCGACCAGACCCATTTGCGTTGCGGACGCGATCGCAAATAGCCCGCCGTAAACAGCTGAGGCAGAAGCGCGCCCGATTCCCGGATCGGCACGAGCAGGCCAATCAGAAACACAGGCGCACCCAGATGCGTCATCAACCAGCTGAGCACGAGTTTCGGGTCGACCAGACCGTCTGCACTTTTTGAAAAGGTGAGCGACACGACGTGACGCAGGAAATTGTTCTTTTCTTCCCGGCAGGCGCTATCTGGAATATCCGCACAGGTGCGCCCATCATCATCGATTGAAATCGCCTGAACAGCCGGCTCCAGCCAGTCCGGTGTGTTTTTCATGTCTTCGCCCCGAATGATCAGGGCTGTAATGTGCGTCGAAATCTGGTGAAGGCAAGCGCAGCGCGACGCTTTCAACCTATCCGCGCCCTTTCGCCACTGTTCATTTCCCGGCGAAGATTTAGGGTATCGCTCAGTTCAGAAACTCTGTTGGGGGCCTTGATGCCAGCTGATATCGACCGGTTCAGCCCGAACCCTAGTCTCATTCCGGTAAAGGAAGCCATTCTTCGCAATCTGAAGAATGCGACACGCAAAGGCGAGAGCGGGCAGAAGCTTGTGTCACTGGCCAGCGTCGCGCCGGACGGCACGCCCCATGTGCGCACAGTCGTCATCCGCTCATTTGATGCAGATGAGATGACGCTGACCTTTTTCACTGATGCACGCTCACCAAAGATCGCAGAACTCAAACATCAGCCCATCATCCAGATCATGTCGTATGACCCGGTCTCACACGAACAGATGCGCATTGTCGGCACGGCGGACATCCACACCGAAGACGAACTGACCCGCAAAAGCTGGCAGAATATTCCCGAATATGGCCGGGGTGATTATCTCACCCGCCTGCCACCGGGCAGTGTGATTTCAAGCCCGGAGCTGATCCAGCATGATCACACGCTGGAAGATGAGTATTTCACCGTCATTCAGGTGAAGATCAGCGCCATTGACTGGCTCAAACTCTCCGCTCAGGGGCATAAGCGTGCCTTGCTTACATGGCAGGACGGGAATTTTTCAGGTGAGTGGCGAACCCCGTAATCACGGGCTTATTGTCGATCCAAACCTGAAACCTGTTGAGAAACCAAAGCTGACAGGCTTCCCACCGCATTGAAAGCGAGCTTAACTGGCAAAAACAATTGCCCACGGGAGGCTGGCCATCCATGCCGCATGCGCAAACTATTCTGCTGCATCAGTACGAGAATTCTCCGTTTTCTGAGAAAGTCAGACTTGCTCTGCGTCTCAAAAACCTGGCCTGGTCCAAGGTCGATATACCGACCATTATGCCCAAGCCGGACCTGATCCCCCTTACGGGCGGGTATCGCCGCACCCCTGTTTTGCAGATTGGCGGCGACATTATCTGCGATACCGCGCTCATTCTGCGTGAAATCGAAAAGCGCCATCCAGAACGTTCACTCGGCTTTGGTGGCCATGAGGGCGTACACTCCATGGTCGCCTCGTGGACAGACCGGCAATGGTTCCAGACGACTGTCGGGCTGATCTTCGGCACGCTGGGAGAACACATCCCGCAGGAGTTCAAAGACGACCGAGCCAAAATGACGGGACGCGGCTTTGACACCGATCAGATGAAAGCCGCAGTTCCAATGTTGAAAGACCAATGGCGCGCACATCTGTCATGGATTGAAGAACGCCTTGAGGCTGGCCGTGCTGCGGGTCATGGCGATTATATGATGGGTTCCAAACCCGGACTTTGTGATGTCCATGCTCATATGAATATCTGGTTCCTGAACAAGAACCTGCCAGAACTCACCCGCCAGTTCCTTGCGCGCACCCCGCTGACAGAGGAATGGTTCGACCAGCTGAATGGCATTTCCGGCCAGAAGCCGGAAACGATTGGATCCTCTGATGCTTTAGAAATGGCCGGTCAGGCTGCCCCACGTCTGGTCGCCGCCAGCGTCGGCAATGAAGCACAGGGCCTTGCACCCGGTGAACGCGTCAGTGTCGCGCCAGATGATTATGCGCAGGACTGGGTCACTGGTGAGCTCGTCTCCGCCCATGCCAACAAGATCACGCTATATAAAGTGGATGGCGCAATCGAAAACCTGCACATCCATTTCCCAAGGGCTGGATATCTCGTCCGACGGGTTACAGACTAAACAAAAAACGGGGAGCCAGGGCTCCCCGTTTTCAATTTCAGCTTTCGCCGGGCTTATTCTGGGGCAGAGTATTCAAACTCAACACCCAGATAGTCGACCAGCGCGTCCGGCTCTGCAAAGAGCGGCTCGATTGTTTCCATCGCCGCTGCATTCAGCGGCTCTTCCGGCTCAACGGAAAGACCAATCGTACCGCCATTCAGAATGAAGTCTGCAACGCCGTTCACATACTCAAGAGCTGGTGGGAACGCTGATCCGACCTGCATGCCAGACATACGCGTCAGACCGCTCGCAAGGCCGCGCAGTTCAGACGGCGAGGAATTACGCATCATGGCTGCGGTAGAATCATCTTCCGGTGCGAGCTGAGCAAATGCGATCGCCAGACCAAACACTTTCTCAAGGCCGCCATCATCATCGATTTCAATGTCGAAGCTAGTGAGCGCCATTTCCTGCTGCATGAGCATTGCCACAGCATCAGCAGATTCAACATCGTCCTTCGGCTCGCGTCCTTCCGGGGCCTGATTTGCCTCAATTGCCCCTGCAAACTGGGTCATGCTTGGCATTTCGCCAGCCAGCCCCAGCGAGAACCTTCCAAACCCATCCATCTGGTGGACATAGTCGAACACTGAGGCACCGGTTTCTGCATCCCATGCCGCTTCAGCATTGATATCCATGGTCAGGGTCTCAACACCATAGTCAGAAAGCGTAGAGCGAACTGCTGTCATCATCTGCATGACTTCTTCAGCATCCGGGCCTTCGGCAATAGCGCCAGACATCACGTTCTGGATATAACCGATATAGGTTTCGACATTATAGGTCATGTCTTCTGCAGCCATTGAGATACGCTGCGGCACGAACCAATTGAAGTCACTGATATCTACGGTGGTGTGGGCGACAGAATAGAAAAGCTGATCACCCATCATGACCTGTTCGCCAAATACATCCCAGGTACCAAGGCTCATCAGATCGCTGACACTCATATCCGGAATGGTTTGCGTTTCGAGATAGCCAAACAGCGTGCTCAACTCGAACCCTTGCATCACATAGAGATCAATCGAGCCGGACATATCCATATTGATCGGCTCACCAATCTCCTCGCTCAAAATGGCGGTATTCATGACATAGCTGGCATCACGATAAATCGTCATCGCCGTATCACCGCGAGACATGCCGCTAGACCCAACCATCGGAACACTGAAGTCAATCACAATGTTCTGATCAACACCGTCCTGGGTCGTCGTCACGTCCGCTGCCACAGTCGTGTCGAACATCGCCATCTGGTCGATATCCACACTGCGGTAGAAGCGTGCCACTGGTGCGATAATCGCCCACACACCCTGCTCCTCGGTCAGTTCGTCCGCTGAATAGAGTGCAGTAATTCCGGCATTCACTTCATCGGGTGAACTATGCCAGGTCAGGCCGTCCATGATGATCTGGCCAAAGGACGCCTCATAGCCGTCAAAGCTGAAGTCAGCGTCGATTGTCAGGCTATCGCCATCACCTTCAACACCTTCGACCATGCCCTCAATGCCGTCGACATAAGCGTCGGTGAACGTCTCCATCATCGGCTCAAGACCAAATAGCGTGACGCCGCGCATATCAATTCGCGACCCAAGCTCAGCTGTTTCATTCGCGGCCAATGCGGAAATCTGGCTGTCGCTCAGACCGTAAGCGCGCAACTCTTCAATGCGGAAGCCAATGGTAAATTCATCTTCGAGGGAGAAAGTGATTTCGACGTTCTCAGCAACATCACCGCCGCCTTCAGAAAAGAATGACCCGACAGACACTTCAAACGGTGCCGGAATATTCGAGAGCAAAGCCATAACGGATGTTTCTGACGCCAGCGCCCCTGAAGGGCTGCTCGACCGCATGCTTTCAAAAGCCGCGATCTCGCTGGCATAGCTCTCTGCGCCCTGCGCAAAAGCTGGCGCGCTGATCGGCGTAATCACGCCTGCGCCCATAATCGCGAGACCGGCGGTTAAATTTCTGATTTGCATGTAAATCCCCTTGAACTGTTTCCAACCACACTACACACATTTATCGTTTTTGCAACAATATTTATTGTTTTTCGCTATACATAATCCCCATTACGCGAAATCCTAACGTCGCACGAACAGATATTCCGGATCGTAGTGATTGCCGACCCGGTATTTGTATTCCTTCAGCAAACCGAAGCCATACCGCTCATAAAAGCGCTGCGCGCCATCATTGAATTTATACACGCTGAGATATAGCGGCGCCTTTCCGTCACGATCGATCCAGGCAATCATCTCATCCATCAGAAGACGACCAAGCCCCTCCCCCTGATAGGGCGCATCCACATAAAGACGGCTGATTTCCATCGCCCCATCGGGGCAATCATCCACTGGCAGGTCGCATGGGCCTGCAACGCCATATCCGGCCAGCGCGCCAGTTTCTGCCTCCCCCACCCAGATACGGATGGCCCCATCATTCAGCGCACGGATATACCCTTCTGCGCTGTGACTTTCTTTCAGAAACTGTGAGAGGTCTTCCGGCGCATAAAGATGGCCGAATTTATCCGAAAACGTCCGTCCGCCGAGTTCGGACAAAGCTTGCGCGTCTTCAACCGACGCAGGTCTGATTTTAATACCCGTCATATGCGGGTCTTAGCCCGCGTCATCTATTGGGTGAACCCCCGAAAAAGGGGAGAAGCTCCCCTCAGGCCGGACGGAATGTCAGCGCCACACCGTTATTGCACCAACGCTGGCCCGTAGGTGGCGGACCATCGCTGAAGACATGCCCCTGATGGCCCTTGCACCGCATGCAGTGATACTCAGTCCGCGTCATCCAGAGGCGGTTATCCGGCTTGGTTTCCATGGCGTTGGGCAATGGCTCAAAAAAGCTCGGCCAGCCTGTGCCTGAATTATACTTCGCATCACTGGAAAAGAGCGGCAGATCGCATCCAGCACAATGGAACACACCATCGCGATGCTCATCATTCAGTGCCGAGGTGAAAGCCCGCTCTGTGCCTTCTTCGCGCAGAACATAGAACTGGTCGTCCGACAGTCGCGCGCGCCATTCTTCCTCTGTGAGGGATGCCCAATCAATTCCCGAAGGGTCTGGCGGAAGCCCCGCCCCTTCAGGCGCACTGATCTGTGCATGACCCGATCGGTCAGAACAGCCCACGGCCAGAAATGCTGGAATGGCAGCCAGAATGAACCGGCGATTAGGAAGGAAGGTCAGCTTTTTTGTCATACTCACATATTTGGACCGCGATCGGTCACTGTCGAGTCAAACAGCTGTGAGTATATAGTGTTACGCGGTAATGGGACGCGAAACCCAGATAGCAGGCGGCATGGCTTTCCGGATATCCGCCTCACATTGATCAATCTCTTTTTCCAGCGCTTTCAGGGTTTTACCGGTAAATTCATACAGTTTTCGACTGTCCTCATCATCCTGATCAAAGCCAATCGCCCAGCGCTGCACATCCCCAAAGGCGTCGCGTAGCTCTTTCGTCAGCCCACGCACTGCATTCACGAAATCCATATCACCCTTGAGTGCGTACGCCTCAGCTGTCTGGTCGAGACGTATGCGCTCGAACTCAACCTGTTTTCCATACGCTTTGACCGCGTCTTCTGCTGGAACAGCCTCGTCTTCTGAGGCCAGGTTTTCGGTTTCAGCGCTCTCTGCCTCGGCCCCCGCTTCGGCCATGGCGGGATCAGCAGCCTGCACCTCATCCTCGCCCGCGTCTTCCGCAGCTGGCGCAGGCGCCGCTGGCATAGCAACCCCGGAAAGCCCTGCCATCGCCATACCAAGTCCGCCGCCCATACCGCCCTGAAGTTTTGCGAGATCCTTCTGCGCAGACTTGTAAAGATCCAGCGCCTCTTTCAGTTCACCGGCCAGACGAACGATCTGTTTGGCCATTTCTTGTGGCTGATACTGCCAGGCTTTGCGCACCAGCTTTATTTCATCCCGAATGCGTTCCAGCGCTTCGCGGGCCTGATTTTTCTTCCGCTCAAGCGCCTCAACACGTGGATCGCTCTCGAGCGCAGCGGCTTCTTCCTCGGCTTCGGCAGCCGCCTTCTCTGCAGCCTCAGACAGAGACACCCTCACACTGTCATTCATCGTCTCAACTGCAGACTTCTGCGTCGCCTCACCCGCACTGCGCGATCGGCTTGTTGAAGACGCAATTGCATCCTTTATCCGAGCGCTATCACGCTCAGTTCTGAAACTGTCTCGAAGGAAGGTCTGGTCTGTGATCTGGCTCATTTCCTGAGCTCCTGTCTGGCGCATTCTGCGGATTTGCCCCGCATTCTGACGCAGGAGCGTTAAAAGCTCACACTGGCCGCACGCGAAGTTTCAGCAAAATTTCTGCGACCCATTTGATGCTAGACAAACTCACCAATAATTATGATGCTCCAGCTATAATAATAAGGGAGGATATATTGAAGAACATGTTCAGATCGGGCATAGCTCTGGCGTGCCTGATGGGTGCCAGCTATGCACCCGCAATAAGCATCGCGCAGGAAGCTGCGTCTGATATCAGCGCAGAGACAGAAGCCGAACGTCCGCTCGCCACCACCGCCTATGGCGCTGTACGTGGACGGATAGATGAAGGCGTGAATGTGTTTCTGGGCATCCCGTATGGCGCAGATACGGCGCTCACACGGTTCCAGCCTGCTCAACCACCCGCAAGCTGGGACGGCACACTGGAGGCGACAGCGTATCCGGACTCCATTCCTCAGCTAGGCTCAAACAATGCGCTGTTCCGCTCCTGGGCTCCCGACCCGGCGCCAGGCATGAGCGAAAACACGCTAGGCCTGAACGTCTGGACACCGGGACTGGATGACCGCGCACGGCCGGTAATGGTCTGGTTGCATGGCGGAGGCTTTCAGAACGGCAATGGGTCGAGTGCGGCCTATGATGGGGTAAATCTGGCCAATCGCGGCGACGTGGTTGTGGTGACCATTAATCACCGCCTGAACGCTTTTGGTCATCTCTATCTGGCCGGACTGACTGACGATCCGGCATATGCCAATAGCGGAAATGTCGGCAGCCTCGACATGGTGATGGCTCTGGAATGGGTTCGCGACAATATCGCAGCCTTTGGCGGCAATCCCGAAAACGTCACCATATTCGGCGAATCCGGTGGCGGCCGAAAGGTCTCAACACTCCTCGCCATGCCAGAGGCGGAAGGCCTGTTTGACCGCGCCATTGTGCAAAGTGGCTCTCACCTGCGGTTTCGCGAACCAGAAGAGGCAACGGCCCATTCACGCGCCTTCCTAGACATTCTGGGCATCCCCCCAGACGAGTTGGAGCGACTGAACGACCTTACCGGCGAAGAGATTCTGGAGGCGGTCCGCATTGCTGGCGAAGATCGTGTGACGGACCTTTATTGGAGCCCCGTACGGGACGGAAATTCACTGCCGTATCATCCATTTCAGTCGCCGGAAGAACAGCCCAATGCAGACGTGCCCATGCTGATCGGCTCGAATAAAGATGAACTGTCTCTCTGGTTGATGCGCCCCGGATCAGAGCCGCCGCCACTCAGCTTTGCGACGGCCGAACCTCTGATTGGAAACTATGTGAGCGAAGACGAATTCGAATACCTGGTTGCCGGCTATCAAAGCATTTACCCGGAATATTCCGATGCCGATATCCTCATCGCTATCGCATCAGATGCCCGCTATTCCGGCAATGCTGTGCGACAGGCAAAGCTACGCATCGCATCGAGTGATGCGCCGGTCTGGCTTTACCAGTTTGATTGGGAAACCCCGGTGGCAAATGGTATTTTTGGTGCGCCGCACGCGCTCGAAATCGCCTTCGCCTTCGACAATCTGGAGAACTCTCGCAGCATGGTTGGTGAGCCTGCAGACGCGCAGACCGTTGCTGATCAGGTAAGTGAAGCATGGATTTCATTTGCCCGTCATGGCGACCCGAATGCGCGCGGCCTGCCATTCTGGCCAAGCGTCTCAGATGATCAGACGCCCGCCATGCGGTTCGATACTGTGTCGGAAATCGATGAGACCTATTTCGAAGCTGAAGGCGAATATTTGTTCGCCCATGACTAAAGGGTCATAGCCATAAAGAAAAAGGCGGCTCGTAAGGAGCCGCCTTTTTTGTATCAGGCTGTCGCCGTTTCTTCTTCATCCTTCTGGCCGCCCATGGACAGCATATCGCGCTGAAGCGTACGGCCGGCGAGCAGGTAATGAATACTCGCCCAGAGATATAACAAGGCGAACAGAACAATGGCGTATTGCAGGCCTTTGGCCTCTGTTGTCTGACACATTGCCAATTGAGCATCGGACAGATTGACCGCCGCTGTGCAGGTCTCAATGGATAGGTTCAGATCCGATGTAGAGAGCATCAACCCCTTCAACATGCTGGACAGAATGCCAGATGCTGGCGGCCCGAAAGCGAGCCCGAACAGGTTCACGACAAACAACGCCACGGCCACAGATGTCGCTCGCATACGGCTGTCGACGACACCGCCAAACACCGCATACATCGGCCCCAGATAGAAATAGTGAAGCAAAGCGGCCGCACAGAGGGGAATGAGCGCAATCCATAATTCTGGCAGCAGAAAGCCTATGACATAGAGCGGAACAGACACCGACATGCCAACGGCTGGAAGCCAGGACAGAGCATTCGGGTGACGTTTGGAAATTTTGTCGGAGATATAACCCGACGAGAATACACCAATGGCTGCGAAAATACCCATGACGAGGCTATAATAAATGGCCGCTTCAGTGAGAGAGAGATTATGCGTACGGCGCAGGAATGCCGTCACGAAATGGCCAATGCCATATCCGACGAAACTCGCAATTGCCGCACCGAGCACGACATGGATATAGGCTGGCTTGCCCTTCAGAATTTTCAGAACCTCGCTCAGCTTGGCTTTCGCCTGCTCAGCTTTTGCGCGCGCGCCGACAGGGTCAGTATAGCCACGCGGCGGCTCTTTCATCGTCAGAATAACGATAACCGCAAACAGCAGACCGGGTAGCCCGACCGCGGCAAACGCTATGCGCCAACCTTCGACAGACTGCCAATCAATGAGATTAGCCGCCCATGTCATTCCCCATGAGTTCAGCGCGTCATAAACGTTCGCTCCGGTGAAATGGTCATTGATCGGACCACCGGCGAGACCGGCAAACATGGCCCCTAAAGGCACACCGAGCGCATAAATGGAAACCGCCGTCGCCCGGCTGGAGGGTTTAAAATAATCCGCAATCAAAGACTGCGCGGGCGGCGTACAGCCTGCCTCGCCAATGCCCACCCCAACGCGCAACAGAAACAGCATAAAGAAGCTGGTTGCGAAGCCGCACAACACCGTCATCAGGCTCCAGACGGTCATAGCGGCAATGATAATCCATTTGCGGCTGCGTGTCTCTGAAATGTGCGCAATCGGGATGCCTAGCGTGATGTAAAATAAGGCAAAAGCCGTTCCGCCAATCATTCCCATATGCCAGTCTTCAAGGCCGAGCGAATGCTTGATCGGGTCATTCAGAATGGCCAGGATCGCACGGTCAATGAAGTTGAAAATATAAACGAGTAGCAGAGAACCAAGAACGAAGGCTCGATACCCTTTACTGCCGAATCCCTCATTGGGATCAGCAGACGACGCCATTGCTGGCGCAGTCACTGTGGACATAATTCACTCCCTATATGTGGGCGTCCGAGCCTGAAATCAGTACTCACCGCGCCCTTATTTTTTTACAGGAAAGCAGAAGCCACAAAGGAAGGCCAGCCTTTTCGGCTGACCTTTTCTAAACTTGTTCGCAAAAAATAAAGATGCACTTACAACCAAAATACAGTGAGGAAAACCTCACTAAATACCAGTCAGGAACATTCGCCCATATGGGCTATGCTTACGCCCTGCCCGGCCGCTGAACATGCATTTCCATAGGTCTGACCATCGCATCCACACACCGGATTATACTCCATGGTGCAGATTTCAGGACGCGGCGTACATGTGCCCGCATTGTCCGCGACAGACACACAACTCTCGGGAGGATAAGCACAATAATCACTCTCAGAAGCGCATTGAACACCGCCAATACCACCGCACATCTCGCCCGTCTCAGCCTGATGCATGCCTGGCGCAGCTGGAGTTGTTCCAGCCGTCTCAGCTGTTGTGCAGGCCGCAACCAGCCCGAAAAAGCTTAGTCCGATGAGTGCGCGCAATAAGGTCATGTCAGGTCCGCCACTGAATCTCGTTCGATGATTTCAACAGTATTCACCTGAACATGCTTATCCGACAAGCGGGTAATGTCATCATCCTGTGGGAACTCGCCACCGCTCATAAAGGTCATGGCCAGCTCTGCCATCTGGGCGATAGGCTGGCGAATGGTGGTGAAGCCGGGCCAGGTGATGCTGGAAATATAGGTGTCATCAAAGCCTGTCACCGAGATATCCTTCGGCACGGACATGCCTCGTCTATGGGCCGCGACCAGAACACCAGCCGCCATATCATCATTGCAGCAGAAGATAGCGCTTGGCGGCTCATCCATATTCAACAGTTTTTCGGCTGCTCTGACACCGGAGCGGAGCGTGTAATCACCCTCAACGCACAAATCAGGATTGAGCGGGATATCATGATCGGTCAGCGCAAGATCAAATCCCATTTTGCGCGCTTTGCCTGCCAGACAATCCTTCAGTCCGGAGACAAAGCCGATCCGCCTATGCCCCCGATCTATCAGATAGCGTGTCATGGCGCGCGCACTGCCCCTGTCATCAAAGCTGACCCGCGCAATTTGCGGCGCACCTTCCAGCTGCCCAAGGACCACCAGTCGGGAGTTCAGTTCGGACAGAACCCCCACCAGCCCCTCATTCCGGGACAGAAGCGGTGGCAGGATAATGCCGTCCAGACCCAGATTTTGGAGCCTTGAAATAATGAGATCGGAATCGAATGTGCCATCGTCCGTTTCGGGCAGATCCTCAATCATGAGATGGTGCCCCAATTCCCGGCTGTATTTCAGCGTCGAGACCAGAAGCTCACTCAGATAAGCCGAACTCGCATTATGGTATAGCAGACCGATCAGCAGTGACTGCCTGCGCGCAAGACTTCGCGCCATCACATTCGGTCGATAATTCAATTCATCGATTGCCAATTGCACGCGCTCTCGCGTGGCCGGTTTCACTGCGCTTGAATAGTTCAGCACGCGGGACACCGTCATCTGCGAAACGCCTGCGCGTTCGGCAACGTCTTTAATTGTTATATTCTGTCGCCGGGCCACCCGTTTATTCCACCCTTTTTGCCGCCCAACTCATCTGCTAAGTCGCAAAAAAGTAAACTTCAAGACCTCAGGTCGAGAAGTGACCAGATTCGCTGACTTTCCAGTGGAATAGTCAGCGATTGTTGTTTTCTGATCAGTGCTGGCTTTCAGGGGTCGTTACGGAAAGGCCTTCAAGCTCTTCGCTCACTTGAATCTGGCAGGACAGACGCGAATTCTCCTGAACACCGTCAGCAAAATCGAGCATGGATTGCTCCATGGCTTCCTGCTCGCCGGTTTTCGCCAGGAAATCCGGAGCGACATAAACATGGCAGGTTGCGCAGGCGCAGGCACCACCACAATCGGCATCAATGCCCGGAATGTTGTTACGAATTGCAGCTTCCATAACGCTCTCGCCAACATTTGCGTCAACGTCGCGGCTGGTACCTTCGTAGTCTGTGAAAGTGATCTTTACCATGTCGCTATTTGCTCCCTTATCCCTGTTTGGCCAGAGCGCTGGCCATAATGTCTTTCATAGATATTGTTGTGTCTGCAACGGTATCAGGCGAAATATCTGCATTCGCTGCAATGAGTTTTTTTGCGGTGAGGAATTCCGCAGGTGAATTCACGGCGTCGACAGAGATAAGTCGACCCGCGCGGAAGTAAAATACCGCGAAATTCTGTGAGAGCGGGTCACCGCGAACAACCGCCTCATCATAATCCTGAGACAGACCCGCAATCTGAAGCTTCACATCATACTGGTCAGACCAGAACCATGGCACATCTTCGTTCGGACGAGGCTTCTCAGTGATGTGGGCCGCAGCAATCTTGCCCTGCTCGATGGCGTTATGAACGCTCTCCAGACGGCCATCGCGGCCATAATGGACAAGTGGGCGATGGGCGCAGTCGCCAATCGCATAAATGCTCGGATCATTCGTGCGGCAGTCGCGGTCAACCAGAATGCCATTCTTCGTGGCGACACCTGCTTCAGCAACGAACTCAATATTCGGAATGACGCCAATGCCAACCAGCACCAGGTCGCACATAATCTCTTCGCCAGACTTCAGAACGCCGGACTTCACTTTGCCATCGTCATCGCCTTTCAGCTCAGACAGCATGGCGCCCGTGATAATTTTCACGCCATGGGTCTCATGGGTGCGCTGATAGAAGTCGGACATAACCGGAGAGGTGACACGCGCGAGCACGCGATCCGCCATCTCAAGAACCGTTACATCAAGGCCCAGTTCACGCGCCGCAGATGCGGCCTCAAGACCGATATATCCAGCGCCAACGATCAGCAGATGATGACCACCGCGCACCATTGGCTTCAGCATGTCGATATCGTCGAGTGAGCGCAGATCAAACACATGTCCCAGATCAGCGCCCGGCACAGGCAGCGCGCGAGGGCGCGCACCGGTTGCGATGATCAGCGTATCGTAGGCGATGCTCTCACCATTGCTCAGCTCAACCGTTTTGGCGGCGCGATCAATCTTCGTGGCGGAAACCTGTGTGACCAGATTGATCTTGCTGTCTTCATAGAAGGTGATTGGCTTCAGGAAGAGACGCTCTCTGTCCAGCTTGCCCTTCAGATAGGCTTTGGACAGCGGCGGACGCTGATATGGCGGCGCCAGCTCGTCACCAACCAGAGTGATCTCGCCCTCGAATCCGAACTGACGGAGCGAGACAGCGGCCTGCCCTCCGGCCTGCCCAGCGCCGAGAATTACGATTTTTTGGTCAGCTGACATGTTCCACCCTATTGGTATCCGAGATTTATGACGCCAGCGTCACTTTTTTGCAAGTGCTTGCTACGCTAAAGCGATCACCTTAATCACATCCTATGCAATCCAGTCCTGATATTGAAATTTTGCTGAACGGGGAAGCCGAGACTCTCGAATTGGGAGCGCGGCTGGCCAGTCTCCTGCGCGCGGGAGACTGCGTTGCACTGTATGGAGATCTCGGCGCCGGAAAAACAACACTTTCCCGCGGCCTTATTCAGGCCATGGATACAGCCATCGAAGAAATCCCAAGTCCAACCTATACGATTGTGCAGACTTATGAGATCGAGCCATGCGCCGTCTGGCATTTCGACCTATACCGCATTGATAATCCTATGGAATTAGTGGAACTGGGCTTTGACGATGCGTTGAATGATATCTCTCTTATCGAATGGCCAGAGAACGCGGGAAGCCTTCTGCCTGAGAACCGACTCAGCGTACGCTTGGCGTTTAGCGGGGATGTGCGCAAAGCCTGCCTGTCTGGTGGCACTGCGGAATGGATAGACAGACTTAATGACCACTTCAGGAAAAACTGAACGCGACGCCGCGATAGAAACCTTCCTTCAGGAGGCTGGCTGGGGCGGCGCTGAACGACGCGCCCTTGGCGAAGATGCATCCACCCGCAGTTATGAGCGCGTCTATCAGGGCGGTGATGTAGCGGTCCTCATGAACGCACCACCTGCCGCTGAAAGTGCGCCTTGCGGTCCTGACGCAGATGAACACACACGTATTCTGGCAGGCTGGAACGGGCGCACACGCCTTGCCGCCTGCCGCGTCGACGCTTTTGTTGGCGTCGGCAATCATCTTCAGGCGCTTGGCCTTTCGGCTCCGAACGTACTGGCCTTTGATGTTGAGCAGGGCCTCTGCCTGCTGGAAGATCTGGGCGATGGCATTTTTGCCCGCGAGATTGAAAACGGTGCGAGTGAAGCTGAACTTTATATGGCCGCCATTGACGCGCTGGCCCATGTCCATAACGCGCCGACACCAGACTTTGTCACGGCAGGCGAATGGCGCTGGCCCGTCCTGCCCTATGACCGCCTTGCCCTGACCACAGGCGCTGACCTCTTCCCAAAATGGTATCCGGCCTATGATGAACGGGTAAAATTCTCAGGCAGTCTGCAGCTTGAGTTTGATCAGATTGTCCGCAGCCTCAGCACGCATCTGGCAGGCCTGCCCAAAGTGCTCATGCTGCGGGATTATCATGCCGAAAACCTGCTTTGGCTGCCAGAACGCGAAGGCCTGAAAAAGGTTGGCATTCTGGACTATCAGGACGCCGTCGCCGGACCGGCCGCCTGGGACATTGCCATGTTCATTCAGGATGCCCGCCGCGATGTCACGCCAGAGGTCGCAGAACAGGTGTTTAGCCGGTATCTCGACCTGACCGGCCATGACCGCGAAAGCTTCCAACGTGACTTCGATATTGCCGGGGCGATCAATGCGCTACGGATTATCGGCGTGTTTGCGCGCCTTGTCCGCCGCGATGGAAAACCTCGCTATGAACAATTCCTGCCGCGTGAATGGGGCCATCTGAAAGCCAGCCTCGCCAATCCGGCCCTGAAGGGTCTCAAGCGCATTCTGGAAATCGCTGCGCCGCAATTAAAGGACGACTGATATGGACCGCCCGATCCGAACAGCCATGTTCCTCTCTGCGGGGCTCGGAACGCGCATGCGTCCCCTGTCTCTGAAAACGCCCAAACCGCTTATCCCGGTGGCCGGCAAAGCATTGATGGACCATTTGCTGGATGACGCGATCGCGGCGGGCATAGAGCGCGCCATCGTCAATGTGCATTATCTGGCCGAACAGGTCGAAGCCCATATGGCTACCAAGTCTGGCATTGAGATTGTCATCTCAGATGAGCGCGATGAGCTGCTTGAAACCGGCGGCGCCATTGTGAAGGCGCGCGAGCTTCTGGGCGATGAGCCTGTTTTCATGGTCAATACAGATGCCTTCTGGGTGAACCCGGTCGGCAATCCGTTCGAACAGCTGAATGCAGCCTATGACCCGGACAGCATGGACGACCTTCTCCTTCTGGCAGACAGGTCTCGCAGCATTGGTTTTAACGGCGCAGGCGATTTCGCGCTTCTTGACGATGGTCGCCTCGAGCGCCGGGGCGAGCGCCCGGAAACGCCATGGGCGTATGCCGGTGTGCGCGTGACCATTGCCAAGCTCTATGAAGGCGAAGCCCTTCGCCCATTTTCGGCAAACCTGATCTGGAACAAATCTCTGGACGCGGGCCGCCTTTATGGTCTGCCACTTGATGCGCAGTGGATGCATGTCGGCGATCCGGATGCAATTGGCGCCGCTGAGAGCTGGATCACCGCGCATAAGGGCACAACATGATCGACCTGAAGGCAGAGCTATTTGGCCAGAACCGGGCCTACACCCTGCCTGCAGGGGCGAACTTCCTGAAAGAGCTCGCCATCACTCTGATCGAGGTGACCGGCGCACGCACCGCTCCGGAAAAGCTGTCGGACGCGCTGATCTTCCTACCAAACAGGCGCTCTGCACGCGCGCTCGCAGCGCATTTACATGCTGAGCTGGCAAGCCCCGGCTTTCTGCCACCGGATATTCGTCCACTCGGTGATGCGGGCGATAACGACCCCGCGCTTTTAGGCGAGCTCGCAAATATTGATGTGCGTCCAGAAATGCCGAGCGGCACGCGCCTTGGCATGCTCGCAAAGCTGGTCACCCAATGGCATAATGCGCGCGGCGAACCTCTGACGATCGCTTCTGCGCTTTCGGTCGCAAAAGACCTCGCACGACTGCTTGATCAGGCCGCCCTTGCGGGCGGTGTGCGCTGGGAAGATTTACGCGCGCAGGTCCAGGACAAAGAGCTGGCACAGCATTGGGAAGTCTCCGTCGACTTCCTCTCAATCATCACCGAAAACTGGCCGACGGTTCTGGCAGAAAATGGCTATTCCGATACGAATGCACGCGACAGGCTGGCCGCAGAAGCGCTCTGCCATCGCTGGTCAAATACACCGCCAGATACACCGGTCATCGTTGCGGGCTCGACCGGTTCCACCCCATCCACACGTATGCTGATGCGCGCAGCCATGGAGTTACCGCAGGGCGCCGTTCTCTTCCCCGGTCTGGAACACGAAACCGACGAAGCGACGTGGAAGGCGATTTCAATCACGCCGAGCCATCCCCAGTTTGGCTTTTCGGAAACTCTGACAGACCTTGGCCTCAAGCCGTCTGAGGTCCATATCTGGCCGGGCTATCGTGAGACCGAAGCCCTGACGCCGCGCCGCCAGATCATTCAGGAATCGCTTGCGCCTGCAGACACGACTGCCGACTGGGTGACCCGGCTTGAAATGCGCGCCGCGCCCGGAACGCCGCAATCGCTCACCCATGCTGCACTGGATGGGCTCTCCCTTATTGAGGCCGATACCGAAGCCGAAGAGGCCGACGCTATTGCGCTCCTCATGCGCGAAGCACTGGAAACGCCCAATAAGACAGCCGCGCTCATCTCGCCTGACTCCGGCCTTGCCCGCCGGGTCTCCGCGCTTTTACAGCGCTGGGACATTCATGTTGCCCCATCCGCTGGCTGGCCATTACTCCAGACGCGCGCCGGGCGCTTCTTTATTGCGGCGCTGAACTGGTCACTCGATTCAGGTGACCCGCTCGCCCTTGCCCGCCTTCTGAAACACGAACTCATGGTGTTCGGCGACGATGAAATGCGAGAGCGCGGCGTTTCAGCTTTAGAGCGCGGCATGCTGCGCAGCCTGCGCGGCTGGACCGACCTCGACAGCCTTGCCGTCGCGACCGGCAAACGCGGCGATGAAGCTGAAAAGAAACCGAAGCACTCGCCCATCGAACCTGATGATTACGGCCTTGCACTTCACCTGCTCGAAGACCTTTATGCCCGTGTGGGCGACGACCTCGCAGACCTCGCCGCATTGTCTGAAGGCGAGTTCAAGCTCCGCCCGTTCATCGAAAAGCTGGCCGAACTGTGTGACCGCCTGACCCGTCACCCGGATGATGAAGGCCCATCGCTTTTATGGTCCGGTCAGGATGGATCAGCCCTCGCCCGCTGTCTCGAAGATGCCGCGCAAATGGGCGATGCCATGCCGGATATTCGCCGGGATGATCTCGCCCCTCTGCTCACCCAGTTCGCAAATGATCTGCGCGTTCCCGACGATATGCCGTCTCATCCACGGCTGAACATCTGGGGCCCTTTAGAAGCGCGTCTGCAACGCTCTGACCTGTTGATCCTCTCCAGCCTGAATGAAGGCTCCTGGCCCGAAATGCCGAGCGTGGACGGCTTCCTGCCGCGCCAGATACGCGCCAGCATTGGCCTGCCAGACACTGAAGCCCGGATCGGCCTTTCCGCACACGACTTCGCCCAGCTGGCCTGCGCGCCGAATGTCATTCTGACCCGGTCGCAACGCGTGGATGACAAGCCTGCTGTTGCTTCACGCTGGCTCTGGCGGCTCCGCATTCTGGTGAGCAGCGCGCTTGAAAGCCTTGAGAAAACCGACGAGCGGCTCAATGCGCCGACAGCCTATATCCTCGATTGGGTCAGAGGCCAGCATGCCGCCAAACCTGCCGAGGACGTTCTCGCGCCGCGCCCGAAACCACCTGCGAACAAACGCACCGAGGCCATTCGCGTCACCGATGTCGAAAACCTCATCCGCGACCCGTATGCCTTTTATGCAAAGACCATTCTGAAGCTGGAGCCGCTCGACCCAATCAACCCACCGCTCAGCCCTATGGCCGTCGGCATCGCCATGCACAAAGCGCTGGAAAAATTCGACACGCTGAAAACGCCTTACATCTCCACCGGTCAGATGGTGGACAGCTTTGCCACCCAACTCGAAGCCGTTGGCGCAGATGACCTCTTCATTGCCGAACGTCAGGCCGGATGGGCAGAAGGTGCAGCGCCTTATATTGACTGGCTTGTCAGCCGAGACGGCCATGTCAAAGCCCGAAAAATGGAAGTCGATTACAATCTCGACCTCGCCATTGGCTCTGGCAAAGTTCTGCTGACCGGCCGCGCCGATATGGTGGAAACACTGGAAGACAACACCCTGTCCATCATCGACTTCAAAACCGGCAACCCACCTTCGAACAAGCAGGTCATGTCTGGCTTATCGCCGCAGCTTCCACTGCTGGCCGCCATGGCCGCACATTGCACCGATGAGGATAAACCGTCAGGCACACCATCAGAGCTGTTCTATGTCGGCTTTGGCTCTAAGCCTGGCATTATCTCTATCGAAGACAAGAAAGAGCCGAAGACCGCGCAGGACATGGCAGATGCCGCCATTCAGGGGCTGCAGGATCTACTCTTCGCCTATTCCAATTCGGACATGCCTTACCTTTCCGGCCCGCGCATCCAGTTCCAGCGCGCACATGGCGATTATGATGGTCTGTCACGCAAACAGGAATGGGCCGACCCCGGCCATGAAGGCGGATCGGAGGGCAATTCATGAGCCTGAACACAGAAGCCTATAACCGCGTCGAAGCGGCTCAGAAGCTCGCGGCGAAACCAGATGCCTCTATCTGGGTATCGGCCAATGCGGGCTCGGGCAAAACCAAAGTTCTGATCGACCGCGTGGCGCGTCTCCTTCTGCAAGGCGCACAGCCAGACAGCATTCTCTGCATCACCTACACAAAGGCGGCTGCCAGTGAGATGCAGCAGCGTCTGTTCAAACGCCTTGGCAGCTGGTCCGTAATGAAGGATAGCGAGCTGGCCGCCGACCTTCAAAAGCTGGAAAGCAAAGAGGCGACCTTCACACAGCAACAGCTGAAAGATGCCCGCGCACTCTTTGCAAAGGCTCTGGAAACACCGGGCGGTCTGCGCATTGAAACCCTGCACGCCTTTGCGGGCCGCGTCCTGCGCCGCTTCCCGTTGGAAGCTGGCGTCCCGCCGGGCTTTAAAGAGCTGGATGATATCGACAATGCCACACTCTGGACCCATGCCGCACGCCTTGCTTTCGACCGGTTGAAAGCCGACCCGGCAAAATGGCCGCTCTTTGCCGAGCTGATGAGCGAGATCAAAGGCCTTCGCTATGATGGCGCGAAGAAGCTCATCACTGACAATGCCTCAAAGCTGAAAACCTTTTTCGCCCGCCACCCGGACCCGGAAAGCTGGGGCTTTATTCTTGGCGATGTTCTGGGTGCGCCAGAAGCAACCAGCGAAGAATTGCTGGATAGTCTTGTCGGCTCTGGCCTACCAAAAGACCGGATCGGCGATGCCGTGCTTGAGCTTGAAGCCCGCGGCGGCAAAAACGATCAGACCATGGCGAGCGAACTGCGCACCATTCTGGAAACGCAGGACCTGCAAGCCGCCTACACGCTCTATCGGAAGAATTTCTACGATTCGAAGAATGAGGTCCGCACCAAAGGCCGCTATACTAAAAAGTTTGAAGGCAGCCTTCTGGAGAACCTGTTCGGGCCGGTAGATGGCCGCGAGACCCAGCGCTTTTTCTCCATTGAAGGACAGATGCTCGCCGCAAAACTACGCGAACGCACCCTGACCCTTCTGAGAATGGCAGAGCCAATCCTCTCTGCTCATACCTATGAAAAGCGCATTCGCGCAGGCCTCGATTTTGACGATCTGATCTCAAATACGCGCGATCTTCTCACGCGTGCGGGCCTTGCCGAATGGGTGCTTTATAAACTGGATGGCGGCATCAGCCATGTGCTGCTCGACGAAGCACAGGATACCAGCCCGGACCAATGGGTGATTGTAAACTCCCTCGTCTCTGAGTTTTTCTCAGGCGCAGGCAGTAAGGACCTTATCCGCACACTGTTTGTGGTGGGTGATGAGAAGCAATCCATCTATTCCTTCCAGGGCGCCGACACGGCCAAATTCCAGCGCGAACGCCAGAGCTTTTCAGCCCGCGACGCAGACGCGGATATTACCGGCGCAATCCATCTTCCATCGGTTGAGATGTCGTTCCGCTCCACGCCGCAAGTTCTCTCATTCGTGGATGCTGTGTTCAACGGCCCGGCTATGGCGGGCGGGCCGCCTTTCTCGACTGAAGCACCTGGCGGCGCAGATCAGATCAGCCATCAGGCCTTCCGGAATACCGATACTGGCCATGTGGAAGTCTGGCCGCTGGAAGCCCCGGATGAGGCGCCCACAAATGTCCCATGGGATGCGCCCATTGATATGGAACGGCAGGTCTCGCCTGCGGCGCAACTGGCAGAGCGTATCGCAAAATGGGTGAAGCGCCGCTTAGAACCGGGCGCGCCGGGCATTTATCAGGAAGGCCGCGAAACCGAGCCGCGCCCTGCCCATGCCGGTGACATTCTTATTCTGGTGCGCTCACGCAAGGCGCTCTTCCATTCCATCATTCAGAAACTAAAGGCTGAAGGCCTGCCTGTTGCTGGCGCAGACCGCATAAATATTCTGAACACGCTCGCCGTGCAGGATGTTCTGAACCTCATCCGGTTTGCGCTCCTGCCAGAAAATGATCTGAAGCTCGCGGAAATCCTGAAGGGCCCGTTCCTTGGCCTGTTGGATGATGATGAACACCTCTTCCCGCTTGCCTATGGCCGTGAACGCACAAGCCTTTGGGAACGTGTACAGTTCAGGTCAAACCCAGACCATGACGCAGCGCGCACCTTCCTCGCCGAGGTTTTAAAGCGCCGCCATTTACCGGCCTTTGAATTCCTGAGCTGGGTGATGAATACGCGCCATTCGGCCATGGGCCAGACAGGCTGGCAAATGCTGAAAGCCCGCTTTGGCGCGCCTGCCCATGATCCGCTTGAAGCGCTCGTCTCACTTGCTGCGAATATGGATGACGCGGACAGTGCCTCACTACAAACCTTCCTTGCCGCCGTCGAAAACACAGATAGCGACATTAAACGCGAACCGTCCGGCCCGGTTCAGGAAATTCGCGTCATGACAGTGCACGGCTCCAAAGGTTTGGAAGCGCCTATCGTCATATTGCCGGACACAACGGGTGTTGGACGGAACGATATTTCCGGCCAGATGCTGTTCGATGAAAACGGCATGCCCTGCTGGATGAAGAAGGCCGAAGACGACTGCCCGGCCAGCGCAGCCCTTCGCGCGCTTCAGATCGACAAAGCCCGCGCCGAAAGCAATCGCCTTCTTTATGTGGCCCTGACCCGGGCCAAGGATGAGCTGATCATTTGTGGCGCATGGAGCGGCAAACCGGGCGGTGCAGGATTTAAAGCAGGCAGCTGGTATGAGCTGTGTCAGCAGACGGTGGAAAGCTGGACCTCCGCTGATGCGAGCACGGATGAGGAAGGCGTCTGGTCTTTGGGCGGACTGCCCCAGCCCGTTGTCGGTGGCGCGACTGCCCCAGATGATAGCGACGCCAAGCCATTGCCGGACTGGCTGTTCACACCACGATCGGTACGAAGCTCAGAGCAACAGGACAAGCTGCGCGCGCCAAGCTCGCTTCTGCCGGGTGATACACCCGTCCTGCCCCCATTCGGCAAGGATCACGTCAAGCGCTTCCAACGTGGTCGCCTTATCCACGCGCTTCTGGAAATCCTGCCGGATACGCCAATGGAGAGCCGCCGCGAACGCGCCGAGCGCTTCCTTTCGACATGCCTTGATGCTGATGAGGCGCATCTGATGGAAGACGTGATCAATGTCACCTTCTCTGTATTGGATGCACCCGAGCTTGCACCTGTCTTCGGGCCAGGCGGCCGACCTGAAGCGCCGGTCGTAGGCCGTGGGCCGAACCTGCCGGATGGGATCATCATCAATGGCCGCGTTGACCGGTTGCGCGTCACAGAAAATGAAGTCTGGGTGATCGACTATAAGACGGATCGTCCACCGCCAAAGCGCGCTGAAGACGTCGCCCTGCCTTATCTGGCGCAATTAGGGGCTTATCACGACGTGCTTTCTGTTACTTATCCTGACAAGTCTGTTAAATGCGCTTTATTGTGGACCGATGGACCCCACTTTATGGTTCTTGCCGAATCCGCCATGCTGGCGGCGCTCAAAAAGGCGCAAGAAACGAACTGATTTCCCGCAGGGCCGGATGGTGCTTGCGATAGCTTAGACAAGAGGAGGCGCATATGGCGGCCCTGGACATTAATGATGACACGTTTGACACCGAAGTACTGGGCGCTGATGTCCCGGTAGTAGTCGATTTCTGGGCGGAATGGTGCGTGCCATGTAAGAAGCTCTCTCCAAACGTAGAGCGCGTTGCAGAAGAAATGGCTGGCAAAGTCAAAGTTGCGAAGCTGAACGTTGATGAGAACCCGGTCACCATGACGAAATATGGTGTGCGCGGCCTGCCAACGCTCATTCTTTTCAAGAATGGCAAAGTCACCGCAACGCATCTCGGCGACATGAACAAAGACAAGCTGGAAGAGTGGATCAAATCTGAAACGGCTTAAGCCGATCAGCTGATCACCTCGCCATTTCTGGCGAGCACATCACCCGCAAGATAAAGCGATCCGCAAATCAAAGCGTGATCGCTTTTTTCTTGCGCGATACGCGCCAATGCGTCGTCAAAGCTCTGATAGGCAGAGGCAGACAAGCCAATCTCGCGCGCGACTTCGGCCAGCGCCTCAGGGTCATGGCCCTTGCGGTCACCCGGCATTGGAATGATGGCAACATGGCCAAGGCTGGATGCCATTTCAGAGAGATAGCTTTTCGCGTCTTTCACGCTCAGCATGGCGATAATCGCAGGAACCGGCGCATGTGGTGCGAGCGCTTTTGAAATAGCGCGGGCCGCGTGCGGGTTGTGCCCGCCATCCACCAGCACAGTCTTGCCCGGCAGAGCGCGCGTCACATCCCCCTCACCCAGAGGCTGAAGCCGTGCTGGCCAGCTGACCTTTGCAAGGCCCGCCCGAAGTGCCTCGTCTTTTAGCTCGAAAACACCCGACGCCTGAAGCGCCATAATGGCGAGCGACGCATTGCCCGCCTGATGCGGCCCTTCCAGACCAAGCGGCATGTCCTCAATCGACACATCACCGAGTTTGGCGCTCAGCGTACCTGCCTCGCCGAAAGAGATATCTGAAGGGTTGAGGAAACTGATGTCAGACTTTCGCACGCGCGCCTCGGCCTTCAGCGTCCGCGCGACCTCTGAATGCTGGGGCGCAGACACAACCGGTGAGCCAGATTTGATAATCCCGCCCTTTTCCCAGGCGATCTGACAAATATGCCGCCCCAGAAATTCCTTATGGTCATAATCAATCGGCGTGATGACACTCACAGCCGGATGATCGAACACATTGGTGGAATCAAACCGGCCACCCAGCCCGACCTCAATCAGGGTCAGGTCGGCAGGTGTTTCTGAAAACGCCAGATACGCACAACACGTAATGCCTTCGAAGAAAGAGATGGGCTCGCCACCATTCGCCTCGAGCACGCGCTCGGCATAGCTGCGAAGCGCCTCGTCGCTGATCAGCTTTCCAGCAATGCGTATGCGCTCATTGACTGAGATCAGATGCGGTGAAGTATCAACGTGAACTTTCAGGCCATGAGCTTCGGCAATGGCGCGCATAAAAGCCGTTGTAGAGCCTTTGCCATTCGTGCCTGCCACATGGATCACTGGCGGCATTTTATCCTGCGGACGCCCGAGCGCCTCCAGAACGCGGCGCACCGGCGCAGTGGAAAGCTTGAAGCTTGCAGGTTTCGGTAATGCGTCAAAGGCTGACAGAAGATCTGTCAGCACGTCGCCGGTATTATTCAGGGGATTGGCCCTCAGCGTTTATTCGACCGCGTCGACCGAAGGTGGTGCGACAGGTGGAAGACCTTCGCCATTTTCGCTCGTCTTGCGGGACATAAGGTGCCCAAGAATACGGCCAAGCACAGTCGGGATCTCACGACGGTCAACAACCATATCCACCACGCCTTTATCCTTCAGGAACTCAGAACGCTGGAAGCCTTCAGGAAGTTTCTGACGGATGGTCTGTTCGATGACGCGCGGACCAGAAAACGCAATCATGGCTTCTGGTTCTGCAAGGTGAACATCGCCCAGCATGGCGTAAGACGCGGATACACCGCCACTCGTCGGGTCGGTGAGGATCACGACGTAAGGCAGGCCAGCTTCTTTCACATCCTGAATAGCCAGCGTGGTACGCGGCATTTGCATCAGGGAAAGCGTGCCTTCCTGCATGCGTGCGCCGCCAGACGCGGTGCAGACGATGAGCGCAGCATCACGCGCAACAGCCATTTCAGCCGCCGTGATGAAAGCTTCACCCGCAGCCATGCCCAGAGACCCGCCCATAAAGGCAAAGTCCTGAACCAGAACGACAGCCGGCTTGCCGCCAATGCGGCCAAAGGCAGCCGCCATACAGTCATCCTGATCGATATTATTGCCGTTCGGGTCGGACTTGTTGCGATCACCGATTTTGGCTTTCGCGCCGCGCAGACGGTCAACATAGCGTTTGTCGTCTTTGAATTTCAGCGGGTCGCGCGGCACTTCCGGAAGTTCAATTTTCTCCCAGTTTGCATCGTCGAACATGGAGCGGAAACGCACCAGTGGACCCACGCGCAAATGCGCGCCAGACGGGGTTACCCAGAAGCTTGCTTCAAGATCTGGTCGAAAAATAAGCTCACCAGATTTCGGGCATTTCACCCAAAGGTTTTCCGGTGTTTCACGCTTACCGAATACCGATTTGAGCCCTGGTGGGCTGATATTGGAAAGCCAGTTCATGCGTTTCTCCGTCAAGCGGTCTCGCCATTCCTGTTCAGGCCAGCGGAAAGCTCCCGCGTCAGTTGGCCTATCGACTCAATTACGTCAGCGCGTGACTTACCCTGCTGCATCCCAGATATAATATCAATAAATGCAGAGCCAACGACAACACCGTCGCTAATGGCAGACATTTCACGCGCCTGCTCACCTGTTTTTATACCAAACCCGACACAGACTGGAAGACCAGACGTATCCTGAGCGAGTTTCACGCCCGGTTCGATTTCAGAAACGACTGCGCGTTTCGCACCCGTTACACCGGTCACAGAGACATAATAAAGGAAACCGCTCGCGCCATGCGCCACGGCTTTCATACGTTCTGCCTGCGTGGTTGGCGTCGCCAGTCGGATCACAGCCAGTTCGTGCGGCGCATAAGCATCACGCACAGGCTGATCTTCTTCCGGCGGAAGGTCGACCAGAATGCTGCCATCAAGGCCCGCATCTGCGGCCGCCGCGGCAAAAGCCTCATAGCCCATATGGTGGATAGGGTTTGCATAGCCCATCAGAATGACAGGGGTTGTCTGATTAGTTTCGCGGAAGCGCTTAGCCAGCGCCAGAACATCGCGAAGTTTCGTGCCTGCTTTCAGGCTGCGCTGACCAGCACGCTGAATGCTTGGGCCATCTGCCATCGGGTCTGTAAATGGTGCGCCAAGTTCAATGAGGTCTGCACCGTTTTCGACCAGCGCATTCATCGCCTGATAGCTGGTCTCCATGTCCGGATCGCCGGCCATGATATAGGTGACGAGCGCAGTACGCTGTTCTGATTTGGCTTTTTCAAACGCAGCGGAAATTCTGGAAACAGGCATTGAGGTTGGTCAGTCCGGTGAAAAATTCAATCGCTCTGGCGGAAACGCGCCCATCCGGGCGGGGTCTGGGTTGCTTAGTTGGTCTTTCATGTCCACACAAGCCCCGCAATGGTTTTAGGGCGAAGCTGAAAGCGCGATGATCATGGATGAACTGACCCAGCGACAAATGGAAATGGTGCGCGAAGAACGCCTGCGCCGGTCTCGCCAGCAGTTTGAATATGTGCGCCTCAATCTCATCAATGTCGGCGTCTTGTCTCTGTTTGCGATTTTCGGGGCAAGCTCCGGCGATGTCGGCGGCATTCTGGCGAAAATCTCAGCCGATAAGATCGTCCTTTCTCTCATGGTGGTTCTGGCGCTTGTCTCCACCACTTTATTCTTCCTCTGGATGGATGATGCCATCTCGATTGCGGGCTTTGACCATTATCTGAAAGAGGTGGAAGAAACACATGCGCTGGAAGGCGGCGCCTATTGGTTTGCGCATAGAGAAAAACTGAATAAGACCGCCGTATTCAGCCTGAAGCACTGGCTGTTCAACACGGCCGTTTTGCTGGCTTTTGTGTGCCCGCCCATCATTTTGTTGCTGTTTATTCTGCTCGCCAAAGGGCCAGACCTGCCGGGCATTGCACTATTCGGACTGTTTACGCTGATCGTGCTGTTGCTGCTTGGGCCATTCTTCATCTGGCGCTTCTTCTCACGCCGTCTGTATGGCTAGCTGACGCTGACTTCGCCCTTCACCCATTTGGCAAACTTTTCCGGCGCATTGGCAATCGGAAAAGCCAGAATCGCGGGCGTATCGGCTGGATGTAGCGCAATGATCAATGTTTCCAGATCAGGCCATAGCTCTTCAGTCGCCTTCAGCCAGAGCACATATTCCTCATCGCGCGCCAGCTTGCCTTCCCAGCGATAAATAGTCCGGATCGGCCCTTCAATATTGGCACAGGCCGCAAGACGACCATCAACAGTTGCCTCAGCCAGGCGATAGGCCAGCTCCTGAGTTGGGCAATTCACGCGAATGAGCAAAAGTTCGGTCATGCCTGCCCTTATCCCGATGAAACGGTTGAGAAATCCATAATTTTTATAAGTACTTTGAGCAAAAAAAGCCCATGCCCGGCCTTTAGTCAGGCTTCCGGCTCATGACAGACAAAACAGAGCTTGTTGCCATCTGGGTCACGAACATAAGCGGCATAAAAATCGGCATGGTAATGCAGACGCAGGCCCGGCGGGCCTTCGCAACGCCCAAGGTTTTCCATCGCAACAGAATAGACATGATCAACCGTCGCACGGTCCGGCGCCAGAAGCGCATTCATCTGGCCATTACCCGGCTCATGAGTTGAGCCATTCTGCGGCAATGTCAGGAAAAACCACGGACGATCCCCGGCCTGATTGGCCCAGGAGATAAACGGCGTCGTGTCATTGAAATACATAATACGCAGGCCCAGCGCCGCCATGACCGGCTCATAAAACCGACGGGCCTGCGGGAAATCTCGGGTTGCCACTGTTACATGTGAAAGCAAAGGCAACCCCTCTCAGATCAGATCTCGATACCCAGATGTTCGGCAACGGAGAAAATGTCCTTATCGCCGCGACCACACATATTCATGATGATGATCTTATCAGGTCCCATCTCTTTGGCGACCTCACCCACGCGCGCCAGCGCATGAGACGGTTCAAGTGCCGGAATAATGCCCTCAAGCCTGGTGCACAGCTTGAACGCTTCGAGAGCTTCAGTGTCGGTGCAGGTCAGATATTCCGCACGGCCACTGTCGCGCAGGAAGGCATGTTCCGGGCCAATACCCGGATAGTCCAGACCGGCAGAGATTGAGTGCGCATCGATAATCTGTCCGTCATCATCCTGCAGAAGATAGGTACGGTTGCCATGCAGAATGCCCGGCTCGCCGCCATTGAGGGCCGCCGCATGCATACCGGTTTCAACGCCATGACCTGACGCTTCAACACCGATCAGACGAACGCTTTCATCTTCAAGGAAGGGGTGGAACAGGCCAATCGCGTTAGACCCACCGCCAATGCACGCCATCACGGCGTCTGGCAGACGGCCTTCACGTTCCAGCATTTGCTCACGCGCTTCACGGCCAATCACAGACTGGAAGTCACGCACGAGTTCAGGATACGGGTGCGGGCCAGCCGCAGTACCAATGCAATAGAATGTGTCTTTGATATTGGTCACCCAATCACGCAGCGCTTCATTCATCGCATCTTTCAGCGTGCCCGTGCCGCTTTCCACTGGCACGATTTCCGCGCCCAGCAGTTTCATGCGGAAGACGTTTGGCTTTTGACGCTGAACATCGGTCGCACCCATAAAGACGACGCATTGCAGACCAAAGCGCGCGCAAACGGTTGCCGTCGCAACACCGTGCTGGCCAGCACCGGTTTCAGCGATGATACGCTTTTTGCCCATGCGCATAGCGAGCAGCACCTGCCCAAGGCAGTTATTGATTTTGTGCGCGCCGGTATGGTTCAGCTCATCACGCTTCAGATAGATTTTGGCACCGCCAAAATGCTCGGTCAGACGCTCTGCAAAATAGAGCGGAGACGGACGGCCAACATAATGCGCCCAGAGATCTTCCATCTGAGCCTGAAAAGCCGGGTCTTTTTGTGCGGCCCGATATTCCTTCTCAAGATCCAGCACGAGCGGCATCAGCGTTTCGGCGACATAGCGGCCACCAAATTCGCCAAAGCGACCATTCGCATCCGGCCATTGATCCCAGGTGTTACGTAAATCCATCTCTGAGGCGTCCTTTAAAGTCAGGCCTCTTAGTCTCTCTACAGACGGTCGCCGTCAAGACCGTGATTTCCGGAACGTCGCCCGTTCGACTGCGTTGTTTCTGGTGAACAGACACAAAGGAGAGACATGATGAGTTATCAGCTCACCCTGCAAAAAATCGAGCCCGTGACACATGACACCCACCATCTGGTGTTCAACCGTCCGGAAGGCTTTGACTTTGAACCCGGCCAGGCGACAGACTTCGCACTGGATAAGAAAGGCTGGCGCGATGAGAAACGCCCTTTCACCTTTACCAATCTGCCGGACAGCAACACGATTGAATTCGTGATCAAATCCTATCCCGACCATGACGGTGTGACCGAACAGATCGCCAAAATGGAGCCGGGCGATACAGTCACCATTGAAGAGCCATGGGGCGCGATCAATGATGAAGGCAAAGGCACATTCATTGCCGGCGGCGCGGGCATTACGCCCTTTATCGCTATTCTGCGCGAACGCCTGAAGGAGAAAGGCACGCTGGACGGCTGTAAGCTGATTTTCTCTAACTCCACAGAGAAAGACATTATTTTGCGCGATGAGTTTGAAGCCATGCCCGGCCTTGAAACCGTGTTCACCGTAACAGACCAAAAGTCTGCCAGCGTGGAAACCGAGACGATTCATCGTGAATTTCTGGAAGATCACGTGGATCCGAAATCCGGCAAATTCTATATTTGCGGACCGGACAAAATGGTCGAAGACCTGTCTTCAACACTCAAAGACATGGGCGTTGAAGAAGAGCGCATCGTCATAGAGGACTTTGACTGAAAAATGCCCTCAGACGAGAGACGCAATTTTCTGATAGGCCGCGGCGGCCTGTTGAACCTCTCCCGACGGGAAGAAACCGGCTTGCCCGGTCTCCTCGCCCGAGGCGTTCTCCTGCTCAGCCTGCCGCGTCGGACCTTCGTTCCGAATGCCTTCAGACCGCTGGAACCCGCTTAGATCGGCCTCGTCACCAAATGAACGGGGCTCGGTCTCTGCTGGCGAGAAACCCGTTTGCGGAGCCTCTTGTGAGGTTTCCGCTTCAGGCGCGCCCGGCAGCTCCGGTGCATTGGCATTGCCTATGTCAGAAGTTTCATCGGTCTGGCCGGTACGTTCCTCGAACTCTTCGCGGCTCTGCGCGGAAAGCTCCGCCTGCGCTTCACGGAGCGCTGCCGCAGCCTGTTGGGCGACTTTCTTATCCTGCCCGGAAGGTTCTGCCGGCGCGAGCGCAGCCGCTTGCACCTGACGCAATTTGTCGATCGTTGCCTGCGGGTCGCCCTTGATCGGCGAGGTATCAATCGAAACCTCACCACCAATGGCATAGCGCTTTCCGTCCGGACCAGTCTGATATTGATAAGACGGTGAACCGGCAAAACTGCCACCGGCAGCCGCATGAGCTGCCTCATGCGCGCGGACTTCGTCATCGCGCGCTTTTAGCTCTTTAACCTGAGCTTCTTCCTCTTCAGTGAGTTCGGTTTCGTCTTCTTCCTCAGTTTCAGACTCCACCTCAGCAGACAGCCCGCTTTTCACAGACGCCGCAGCCTCAGCCGCGACACCTGAAATCTCTACCCGGTCAACCGGGTCAGAGCTTTCCGACGTTCCGTTCGCAGGCGGTGGAGCGGCAGGCGCAGGGGCGTTCTGCGCGGGCACTGAAGCCGGCGCAGTTGGGAGGAAACCGTATCTGACGTCACTAAGGAGCATGATCTGTCCTGTCGCTATAAACGCGTTAACAGAATAAATCAGATGCGTGGATCAGATGTGACCGGACCCGGCGCAATTACGCCCTAAAGCTTCAGCCGGGAGTAACTATAAAAAGGGGGCATGATTCAAAGACGCGCTGACGCGAAACCCTTAATCTTCGCCGCGTCTTTCACGCCCTTTTCGCGCTCAACACCGGATGAGACGTCCACAGCCCTCGCCCCGGAAATGCGAACGGCGTCTGCCACGTTGTCAGGGTTCAGCCCGCCCGCCAGAAGCCATGGCCGATCAGTCGCGAAGTCTTTGAGAATCGTCCAGTCAAAGGCATGCCCCCAACCGCCCGGTCGGTCTGCATCTTTGGGTGGTTTGGCGTCGAACAGAAAACGGTCTGCGGCGGGAAAGGCTTTCACCGCCTCAAGGTCTTCTGCTGTGGACACCGGCAGCGCCTTCCAGAGCTCGCCTTCCGGACGCAGACGACGAATAGCATTCAGCGTATCATTCGTTTCCGCGCCATGCAGCTGGATGTGATCAACACCCCATTCCGCGGCGATTTCGGCGGCGAATTCCGGCTCCGGGTTCACAAGCAGCACGACTATTTCAATGTCCTTACGGATCGCGCGTGCGGCCTCGACCAGCGCAGCGCCAGCCTGCCGAGGAATATGCCGCGGGCTTTTCTCAAAATGCACAAAGCCGATCCAGCGCGCACCCGCCTCAATAGCGGTGCGCAGAGTGTCCGGCTCCATGAGCCCGCAGATTTTGATATCACAAGGTTTCGCCATAGCCCTGAAATTGCGCCAGATACGGCCAGCGTCAATAGAATTCACAAGGATGATTGAAGGGCGGCTTTGCGGGGCCAAATTTCACAGTTTTGTGAAACTTTGAGGTTCAGCCCCGAAACACGCTTGATGCGCCCTCATCTGCCAGTACATCTGTGAGCGGAAGAATTCGGTAACACTGTGAGGGGGTTAGCGTTGCGTATTGTCATTCATCACAATCCGGCCTGCGGGACCTCCCGCAATGTGCTGAAGATTATCCAAGCCGCAGGCTATGAGCCTGACGTCATCGAGTATCTGGACACGGGCTGGACACGCCCGCAATTGCTTGGACTGTTCGCAGCGGCGGGCCTGACGGCACGCGAGGCGCTGCGTGAAACGAAATCACCGGCGAAAGAGCTGGGCCTTCTGGAAGACGGCGTGGGCGAAGACACGCTGATTGATGCCATGCTGGAACACCCGGTTCTGGTGAACCGCCCAATCGTCTGCACATCCAAAGGGGTAAAGCTCTGCCGACCAAGTGAGGCGGTGCTGGACCTGCTCGATACTTTCCCACCCGGCCCTTTCCTCAAGGAAGATGGCGAAATGCTGATCAATGAGAAAGGCGAGCGCGTTGGCTGAGGACATCACTCCAAACCTGCAAGACGACTGTTTTCAGACGACAGACCTGACAAAGCTTTTTCCTAAAGGCCTGTCAGAGCATGCTCCGCGTATTCTTCTGTTACACGGCTCATTGAGAGAGCGCTCCTATAGCCGTCTGGCCAATGAGGAAGCTGCGCGTATTCTCAAAAAGCTGGGCTGCGAAACACGCGTCTTCGACCCGACCGGCCTGCCACTTGTAGATGGCGCAGAACCTGACCACCCGAAGGTGCAGGAATTGCGTGATCTGGTTATCTGGTCTGAAGGCATGGTCTGGTGCTCCCCGGAACGCCACGGCTCCATGACAGGCCTGATGAAGACGCAGATTGACTGGCTGCCCTTATCACTGGGCGGAATTCGCCCGACACAGGGCAAAACGCTGGCCGTGATGCAGGTATCCGGTGGCTCGCAAAGCTTCAATGCGGTGAACCAGATGCGCATTCTGGGCCGCTGGATGCGCCTTATCACCATTCCGAACCAATCCTCAGTCGCCAAAGCCTATCTGGAATTTGAAGACGATGGCCGCATGAAGCCTTCGCCCTATTACAACCGGATTGTCGATGTGATGGAGGAGCTGGTGAAGTTTACGCTCCTGACCCGCGACACAGCTGACTATCTGGTCGACCGGTATTCAGAACGTGTCGAAACCGCAGAAGAGGTGTCAAAACGGGTGAACCAGCGTTCGATCTGATCGTGCCCGATGACACAGGTTTCACGCGTGTGTCATCCACCGTCAGGTGAAGTTCATTCGCTTTTAGACAGCGCCCCGGATTAGGCTGAACCCGTTAAGTCATATCGGGAGCTTTTCATGATCCGTACTCTTCTTGCCGCTTCGGCGCTCGCGCTTACTGCGCCTTTCGCATTCGCCCAATCCATGCCTATGGCAGATGAAGTGCCGGCCCATATCGGACCGGCAGTCGGCGACACATTTCCAGACTTCGCAGCTGTCAGCTCTGATGGCACACCAGTTACGCTGGCAGAGCTTTCTGCCGCAAATGGCGTCGTGATGGTGTTTTCGCGTTCGCTCGACTGGTGCCCATTCTGTCAGGCTCAATCGATTGATCTGAAAGACGCCGAAACACCGCTTTCCGGCATGGGCTGGAACCTCAACCTCATAACCTATGACGCACCAGACGTACTGGCCGCCTATGGTGTTGAGCACGAGATTCCATATGAGCTGCTGTCGGATACCGGTTCTGCCATGATCGATGAGTTTGGCCTGCGCAATACTGAAGTCCCTGCGGGCAGCCGCTATGATGGCATTCCTCACCCGGCCATCATCTTCCTCAGCCCGGAAGGCGAGGTATTGTCCATGCTCCGTGAAGAGGGCTTCCAGACTCGCCCACCCGTCGAGCTGATCCTTGAAACAGCGCATACGCTCGCAGAACAGGAAAGCTAGGAAAGTTCGCGCGATACTGCGGAATTTCCTGACCAGATATTCCGCAGTTCGCAGCATGAATGGCCGGGAAATACGCGGCCAAAGCACCACCGCATTAATTTCCTGACACGCCGGTCTGACTGCTTGCATTTCAATGAGAAGCCCCTACGATCCGGCCCGTTCGGGGACCGGCGTGTAGCGCGTCCTCGATGGTGTGTTGGGGGTACGCGTGAGTTCTAAAACGACTGTCAGTTATATGCCTTATCTCGATGGGATAAGAGCGATTGCCGTTATCGGTGTTGTATTGTTCCATCTGGGCTTCAAGCCCATCCATGGTGGCTTCACAGGTGTGGATGTTTTCTTCGTCCTGTCCGGCTTCCTGATCACGACCATTATTGGCGCACAGCACGCTGATGGCCGTTTCTCCTTCACCGAATTCTATATCCGCCGGGCGCGCCGTCTTCTGCCCGCACTGCTTGTCGTCATTTTCTTCGTTCTGATCGGGTCATTCCTGATCCTGTCTCCGGATAATTTTCAGGACACTGCGCGCTCTGCGATCTATGCCGCACTGTCTGCCGCGAACGTGAATTACTGGCTGAATGCCGGATATTTCGACAGCGCGAAATACGCGACGCCTCTGCTGCACACATGGTCTCTGGGCGTCGAAGAACAGTTCTATCTGGTCTTCCCGGCCATTATGATCCTGCTGTTAAAGTTCAGAAGCCGCATCGTCTTGCTGGCCGGTTTTGCCATTCTTGCTGCGCTCAGCTTCTGGGGCATGATCGCGCTGGCAGACATTATGCCGAATGGCGTTTTCTATCTCAGCCCGTTCCGCGCATGGCAGTTCGCAGTCGGGTCTATCGTTGCCATTCTCTGGGCATGGAAAGGCCAGCTGGGTGAGCGTTTTATCCACCCTATCGTGGATGCGCTGTTCACCCTCGCCGGTATTGCGATACTGGTTTACGCCTTCCTGACGACCAGCTCATCGGGCTATCCGGGATATGCCTCCATCATCCCGACCGTTGGCACGCTCATGCTCATTCTGGGCGGCGCGAACCTTGTCTCCAAAGCCTTGCTCGCCAACCCGGTCGCCACCTTCTTTGGCAATATTTCCTATTCGCTTTATCTCTGGCACTGGCCGGTCATTGTCTTCATCCGATACTATTTCGGCTATTCGAATGAGCTGACATGGACCTGGTTTGCAATCGCCGCGATTGTGTCTCTGATCCTGGCCTATCTGTCCTACACCTTCATCGAGACGCCCCTGCGCCGTAACTGGAACAAAGACAAGAATGTCGAGAAATTCGCCGTTCCAGCGGGCATCTCTGTCTTCTCAATTCTGGCGATCGTGATCTCTGCACACGTCTGGTCACAGGGCGGCTGGGTCTGGCGCCTGTCTGAAAACACGCAGCGCCAAATGACGGACCTGCGTCGTGAAAAAGAGATTGAGTGCACCAACTCCCCGAATGGACGCCCGGTAAGAGATATTTGTTTCATCGGTGATGACGCCCCTGAACCATCATTCTTTGTGGTTGGCGATAGTCACGCGCGGGCGCTGTCTCACGGTGTTTCACTTTATTCTGGCCAGGACGGCATGACTGGCGAGATTATCGTCGGCAATGGCCGCCTGCCCTTCATGGGCGTGAACAATGTGCAGGGCACAAAGGTTATCGAGCGCAACAAAGTCATAGAGACTATGCAGCGGCGCCTCGAAGAAACGGGCGTGGACACGGTCATCCTGCATTCGCGTTGGTCCGTGCACTGGCATGCTGAACGGGCGCGCGGGGAAGAAGGCCGTCCAACGCGCTCTGTTGGCCGTGATGGCGTTGCCCCATCCAGCATTGAAGAGTCACAGGCGAACTTCATCTATGGCATGAATCTGACCTTCGACTGGCTCGAAGACAATGTCGAGAACGTCATCATTGTCGGCAACGTTCCCACTCCGGGCGTAAATGTTCGCCAGTGCGCGCTTCGTCCATCCTACATTATTTCTGAAGACGATCTGATCAATGGGTGCGGCGGTTATAGCCGTGAAGAATCACTGGAGCGCTCTCGCGAAGTAAACGAGATCGTAGAAGCTGCAGCCCGGGAACGGGGCTTTGCTTTTGTGAACCCGATGGAAGACATGTGCCCGGAAGGCATGGATACCTGCCTGCGCGTCGTGAACAATAATCTGATGTATATGGATGACGACCATCTAAGCATTCGTGGCTCGCGTGTTGCTGCACGTCGGGTCTGGCGCGCGGCGGCAGCAATCTTCCGTCGTCAGGGCGACGTTGAGGTCTTCACGCCAGCTGATGTGCCAGCGATTTCAGAGCAGGAAACGCTCGTCGACTATGTCATCTCCGGATCAGACATTGAAACGATTTACAGCTCTGTTGGCATCGTCTCAGAAGAGATCACGGATGCGGGCCTTGTCCTGAGCTCAGATGCAGATCAGGCAGAACCACGCTGGGCAACGGGTCGCCCACGGGGCGGACGTTTTGAAATCCCGGAAGATATGGAAATGGCCTTTGGCGGCCACTCCGTTGTCGTCGAAATTGACGTGGAGCGCATGACGGATGAGACCGATCAGGTCGCGATTGTTTATTCATCCAATCAGGTCGGCAATTCCGGATGGCAGTATTTTGACGTGCCCTCGGAACCGACAACGCTCCGCTTCGGCTATGACGTCAATTCCGATGAGAATGCGCCAAACGGTGACTATCTCGGCATTCTGCCGCTGGAAGGCAGCATTCTGGTGAAAGAAATCCGGATTTCTTCCGTCGAATAGCCGAAGAAACAATCCGAACAAAAACGCCGCTCCGTATGGGGCGGCGTTTTTCGTTGTGTGTGTCAGACGTGAGGGTATCAGCGCCCGAACTTTATCTCGCTTGAAATGCGATCAAAGAGACGTTCCGGCTCAGTTGCGGCTGAAGCCGGTATTCGAACAATACGCCAACCCGCCTGCGCGATACGGTTATAGCGCTCAGAGTCGCCCGCATGTTCATCGCAATCATGACGACCGCAATGGTCGAGCTCAAAGGCGACACCCGTGTGCGGAATGGCGATATCCACCAGCTCACCTGCAACAGGAAAGCGTTTATAGGCCGTGATCCCAATCGCCCGAAGTGCCGACAGAACCTGCATCATGACCATGCTTGTCTGCACCATGCCTTCGCTTGCCGCGACTTCCGATGAGTGGTCCATAAATTCCGGGTTCAAATCCATCACACGGCCTTTGCATGTCGATTAGCGGGCACGGCGTCTGGCGCGCTATACGCATCAAAACATTGGGCAACCGTCCGCAGCAGAGCACGCGCCTCCAGCGGCACGCTCACATGGCTCCCGGTCAGACGACAAATGCCTTTCTCCTCAAGCGCTTTCAGGCGAGCGAACGCTTCATCAAAGTGAGATACCGGCATATCGAAATCACGGCAGATCTTCGCAACATCAACCGACATATCGCACATGAGCCGTTCAATCACCGCGCCATGCAGACGGTCTTCAAAGGTACGCGCCACACCGCGGCGGAGCGCCAGCTCGCCTGCATTAATGCTCTCAGTGTATTCTCGAATGTCTTTGGCGTTCTGAGCAAACCCGCCCGGAAACTCTGAAATGCCTGAAGGGCCAAGCGCGATCAGTGTTCGGCAGGTATCTGTCGTGTAGCCTTGGAAGTTCCGGTGCAGCGTGCCCTTGCTGAGCGCCTGAGCGAGATCGTCCTCATCACGGGCGAAATGGTCGAGACCGATTTGCGTATAGCCATAATCGCCCAGCACATCTGCAATCGCTTCATACTGGTCAAACCGGGCCTGCGTGTTCGGCAGGTGCTTTTCATCAATCGCGCGCTGATGTTTCGCAAACCATGGCACATGGGCATATCCGAAGGCAGAAATACGGTCCGGCATCAGGCTCGCCGCCAGTTCTGCGCTGTGTTCCACGCTTTCAGCCGTCTGGTGCGGCAGACCATAAAGCAGATCGAAATTGATTGCCTTGATGTCCGCAGCGCGAAGCGCTTCCACCGCGCCCTTCACCAGAAGGAATGGCTGGACGCGATTAATCGCCTCCTGAACCGTGCGGTTAAAATCCTGCACACCAAGGCTGGCACGCGTCACGCCGCCAGCCGCCATGGCCTGAATCATTTCAGGGTTCAGCGTACGCGGGTCCAGTTCAATTGAAATTTCAGCATCGTCTGTGATGCAGAACGCTTCGCGCAGCGCCTCAAGCACACGCAGCATATCGTCCGGGTTCAGCGCGTTTGGCGTTCCGCCACCGAAATGGAGATGCACCCCGCCACCATGTTTCGGCAACTTTGCCTTCCAGAGCTCCATCTCTTTCAGCAGCACATCTACATAACGGCCAATACGGGCATAGCCATTCGGAACAGTGGTGTGACATCCGCAATACCAGCAAAGCTGTTCACAGAAGGGCACATGCACATAAACCGAGATCGGCTCGTCTGCGCCAATGCCTTCAATCCAGCTGGAGACAGCATCCCTGTCCGGCGCGTCCTGAAACTGCGCAGCGGTCGGGTAGCTCGTATAACGGGGCACTGGCTTCTGGGCCAGGCCAAACCAATCTTCACGCATCTGAGACTCCTCCATTTCGCTGGCAGAGATAAACTCAAATACCCACTATAAGAATGTGGCTTTCTGGCGCTGAGACAGTTTGAAGCGGTTTAAACGTATCCAGAGGGCGAGTAAGGGCTTGCCCTTTATAGACAGGCGGCTCAAATTTTGGTCTACACCCTTCGAACACATCTTCTCTCGGAGCGCATTCATGGCTGGTGAATTGATCACTGTATTTGGCGGATCAGGATTTGTAGGCCGCTACGTTGTCCGCAATCTCTGCCGCGCCGGTTACCGCGTTCGCGTCGCAGTACGCAATCCTCACCTTGCTGGCGATCAGCGTCTGGCCGGCGATGTCGGTCAGGTTCAGATAGTTCAGGCCAATGTTCGAAACCGTCCATCCATCGCTCGCGCTGTTGAAGGCGCATGGGGCGTGGTGAACCTGGTTGGCATTCTCTATGAAAAAGGCGCGCAGACTTTTGTCGGCACGCAGGGCCTTGGCGCAAAGAATATCGCAGAGCTTTCCGCAGCCGTAGGCGTTGAACGTTTCGTTCAACTGTCCGCTATTGGCGCTGATGATGATGGTCAGGCAGAATATGCCCGCACCAAAGCGGACGCAGAAGATTCTGTTCGTGAGTTCATGCCGGGCGCTGTCATTCTGCGCCCAAGCATTATCTTCGGCCCTGAAGATGACTTCTTCAATCGCTTTGCTGACATGGCGCGCCTGTCTCCGGCGCTTCCGGCGATTGGTGGCGGTGAAACGAAATTCCAGCCTATCTTCGTTGGTGATGTCGCTGCCGCTGTCATGGCTGGCCTTCAACAAGAAGAAGCCGCTGGCCGTACGTTTGAACTTGGTGGTCCTGAGACCTTCACATTCAAAGAGATCCTTCAGTACATTCTGAAAGAGATTGACCGCCCGCGCCTGCTTCTGCCGCTGCCATTCTTCATCGCCAAGCCGATTGGCATGGTGACTGGCGCACTCTTCAAGCTCTGGCCATTCCACGAGCCGCCAATCACCTCTGATCAGGTCGATATGCTGCGTTCTGACAATATCGTTGGCGAAACCGGTGATGCGTCTATCGGTACGATTTCCGACCTCGGCGTCACTGAGCTGGAAAGCATTGAAGCGATTGTACCGACCTATCTGTGGCGCTTCCGCCCACAAGGTCAGTTCCACGAAGCAAAGGGCGCATAAGCGCCCTTTTTTCTGGAACCCTGCAGGCCTCTCATCCGTTTGATTCTTAGTAATTGAACGGAGAATTTATGAAACGCACAGCTACAGCGAAATGGTCCGGCTCCCTTAAAGACGGCAGCGGCTCCCTTTCCACGCAATCATCTGTTCTGAGCGACACCCCTTACAGTTTTGAAGGCCGCTTCGAAGACGCAGACGGCAAATCCGGCACAAACCCGGAAGAGCTGATCGGCGCAGCCCATGCAGGCTGTTTCACCATGCAGCTTTCACACATGCTGGCGCAGGAAGGTCACCCGGCCGACATGCTTGAGACCAAGGCCAGTGTGACTGTCAGCCCGAAAGACGGCGGCGGATTTGAAATTACGCAGAGCCATCTCTTCCTGACAGGTAAAGTGCCAGGCATTGATCATGATACCTTCATGAAGCTGGCCACCACGGCCAAGGCCGGTTGCCCGGTGTCGGTTGCGCTCGCAGGGACGGAGATTTCCCTCGAAGCCAAGCTCGAAGAATAACACATAAAAAAGGCGCGTCCCGGACGCGCCTTTTTCTTATCCATAACTGTTTTTCAGATCAGAATTCGCGAACCGGCGCGTCGTCTTCTGTTGCCGCTTCGCCTTCCAGCTCTTCAGCATGAGCCGTCTCGCGGCGGATTTCGACATGAATATTTCCGTCGAATTCCATATCCAGATCGCGCTCCAATTCCTCCAGATCAATGAACGCAGCAACGCCGTGTTCGTCAATCAGCGCCTGAAGCTCTTCAAGTCCTGACAAATCCACTTCGACACCTTCGAGGTCTGCCATGCGGCCGATCTCATCGACATCGAGTTCCCGCACAATAACGATGGCATGCTCTGCCTGCCGGATCGCCTCACGTGCATGCTGCTGGGCATGTTCGCGCGCTTCATCCCGCGCCTGCTCCACGCGAATGCGAATCTCTTCCTGGTTCTCGGCGAGCTCCATCGCGCGAATGCGTGCAATATGCGCATCCATCTCCATGCCTTCGAGCTCGGTCAGACGCTCCATTGTGCGCGCAATAATCTCTTCGATCTCTGCTTCCGTAGCGTCGACATCGACATGTTCTGTCCAGCGATGCTCATTCACCTGAAACTCGCCATCTTCCAGCGCTTGCAGCTCTGCCCGGTTCACAGTGATGACACGAACATCCTCGCCGTCATCATTCACGAAAATATTGTCATTAATGCCGGTGACGATCGCTTCGCTGTCGAACTCAGCCAGCGAAATCTCGCCATCATTATTGGTATCGAGAATTTCGAACACGGCGCTGTCATTGGCAGAGATTTCACCAGAGGTGATCACGCCGTCGGAATTGCGGTCCAGGCGCTCGAACATTTCGTCAGAGGCCACAACTGGCGTTGCCAGCATAAGCATACCGCCCGCAGCAACCGCCCCCGCCGTGCCGAGTGTCTTTTTGATGTTTCGTTTCATGAGAGTCACAACGTCCTTGATCTGGAAAGTAGATTGTGACTGCTGGCTGTGTTCTTCGAGGAAGCCCTCAATGCCCGCGCGGAGGGCCTCACTCGCGGTGAGTCCTTCTTTTTTGCATGCTTCCATAAAAGCGATTTTCTGCGAGTAAGAGAGCCTTACTTCCAGACTTTCACTCTTCTTTTCTTCACGCATCGCGTCTTGCCTTCTCAGCTTACAGACCAGTCAGTCACATCAGGATCGGAACATGTGTGACGGTTGAAAGAGAAACGAACTTGCGTCCAGATGCCAGCAAAAACGTGTCCGGACACATCAAGCCATTGTTTTTATTTAAGTTAAATGGATAGGCTTACCATTTCAGGCCCATATGTTTTTTGGCCCATTCTGCAAAATCAGCAGGGCGGTCATATGCGCGCTCATCCATCGAACCATAAGAGAGCAATGTCCCGACAGAGGTTTCAACCCGCACACCGCTTGGAACCGATGCGCCCTCCAGCCAATAAGCCGGGTTCGACGAGTCCGCTGTCGCATCCACGATCAGCATGACCTTCTGGCCACCATTGCCATCTTCATCGCGGCCGAAGACGAGACCATAAATCGTCTCTCGTCCCCACAGACCACGGCTAATCTGCTGAACCTTACCGTCCAGAAGAACTTCATCTTTGGTGAAATGACGCCGCCATTGCAGCACATGCATATTATCGCCGGAAATGATTTTGATATCGATTTTCCAGCTTGCGACTCGAACGAGTTTCGCTTCCATTGAGCCCTCCATTTATCGCAAAACAATATTACTGTTTTACGATAAAATCAAGCCGCGATCCAATTGAACGCCAGCGGCGAGGCCAGAACCAGCGCGATGGCCAGCACAATCCGGTAGATCACGAATGGCAGGAAGCTCATCTTTTTCAGGATTTCCATCAGCGCCCAGATGGACACAATGCCTGAGACAAAAGACATACCGGCAACAATCAGACCGTCTGTCAGATTGGCGACCCCCGTCGTTTCAGCCGTGAGAAGCTCTAATACGGCATAAGCCCCGGTCGCCGCCAGAATTGGCGCACCAATCAACATGGAAAAGCGGGCTGCCTCTGTGCGCTCATATCCGAACCAGCGCGCTGCGGTCATTGTAATACCCGACCGACTGGTGCCCGGCAGGATAGCCGCAATCGCCTGGGTCGCACCGATCAGCACGGCATGCATTGGCGTCATCTCTTCAGTCGCCTTCTCATTGCCGCCGCGCACATCGGCCCACCAGAGCGCCAGGCCAAATACCAGCGTCGTTGCCGCTACAGTAAGCGGACCGCGCATGGTTTCTTTCAACTCATCAGAGGCGAGCACTTCAAACCCACCAACGACGACCAGCGTGATCGGCATGGACAGAAGGATGAGCATGGCAAGGCGCGCATTCGAAGAAAGCGGTCTGCGGGTCGCAACGGAACCGACAAGCTCAAACCCGCCACCAAAGGCCCGCAACACATCTTTCCAGAAGAACAGAAGAACCGCGAAGAGCGTGCCTAAATGCGCCATCGCATTGATGAGCAGCTCATCATGCGCGCCAAACCCGAAATAGCTGGACGCCAGAAGCACGTGACCGGAAGAGGAAATAGGAAGCCATTCCGTGATCCCCTGAAGAAGTGAGATCAGAATGATCTGAAATAGCGACATTAGCTTGGCCCCCGCCAGACGTGTGGTACACTTAAATCGTTAGCGGTCTTTTGCAGTCGCGAAAAGCTCCACACCCCCAGAAAATACATATTTATCATTTTGATATATATTATTTCTCGCTGAGCGATACTCAACTCACCTTAAGCTAAAATATCGCACCATATACATATCATACTGATATTTATGGTCAGATTCTCCGCTTGCGCATTGATTGAGCCGCGATTATTGTCCGCCCAAACTTAGGAGATGCCCATGTCGACACGGATGCTGAAATTCGTATCGACCGAGCAGGCGCCACCAGAAAAACGTAGCGCATCAGATCGGTCGGATGACTTCCACGAAATCTATCGTGAGTTCATCGCAGAGAAAGCAGAAGAACAGGCTAGCCGTTGTTCACAGTGCGGCGTGCCGTTCTGTCAGCAGCACTGCCCGCTCGGAAACAATATTCCTGACTGGTTGATGCTGACGGCGAATGATCGCCTTGAAGAAGCGTATGAAGTGTCTGCTGCCACCAACAGCATGCCGGAAATCTGCGGACGCATCTGCCCGCAAGACCGTCTGTGCGAAGGCAGCTGCGTCATCGAACAATCTGGCCATGGCACAGTGACCATTGGTTCGATTGAGAAATACATCACAGATACGGCCTGGAAAAATGGCTGGGTGAAGCCGATCAAACCTCCGCATGAGCGTGAGCAGAGCGTCGGCATTATCGGTGCCGGCCCTGGCGGGATGGCGGCTGCAGAACAACTGCGCCGCAAGGGTTATCAGGTCACCATTTATGACCGTTATGACCGCGTTGGTGGTCTTCTGGTCTACGGCATTCCGGGCTTTAAGCTTGAGAAAGACGTCGTTGAACGCCGCGCCAAGCATCTTGAAGATTCAGGCGTCAAATTCGTTCTGAACTGCAATGTCGGCAAAGACATTTCCTTCCAGGACCTGCGCGCAAAGCATGACAGCGTGCTGATCGCGACCGGCGTATATAAAGCCAAAGGTCTTTCTGTACCGGGCGCGGGCGCTAAAGGCGTGTTCCCGGCACTTGAATACCTGACCACATCTAACCGCCAGAGCTTTGGCGATGCCGTTCCGGCATTTGATGATGGCACGCTGAATGCGGCTGGTAAGAATGTCGTGGTCATTGGTGGTGGCGACACGGCCATGGACTGTCTGCGGACGGCGATCCGTCAGGGCGCAAAATCTGTGACCTGTCTTTATCGTCGTAACCGCGAAAACATGCCGGGCTCTCAGCGCGAAGTCGCAAACGCAGAAGAAGAAGGCGTCAAATTCGAATGGCTGGCTGCGCCAAAAGCCGTTTCCGATGTTGGCGGTTCTGTTTCCAGCGTGAAAGCGGTTCGTATGCGCCTTGGCCTTCCGGACGCGTCTGGCCGTCAGGCCCCTGAAGAAATTCCAGAGTCTGATTTCGATATCGAAGCAGACATGGTGATTCAGGCGCTGGGTTTTGACCCGGAAGATCTGCCAATTCTGTTTGACGAGAACCAGCTCACAGTAAATCGCTGGGGCGCGGTTCGCGTGGATTATTCCACCATGATGACCAGCATGGACGGCGTCTTCGCCGTTGGCGACATTGTTCGCGGTGCATCACTGGTTGTGTGGGCGGTTAAGGAAGGCCGTGATGCGGCAGCTTCCATCCACGACTTCCTGCAGGCACGCGCCAAAAGCGCAGCAGGCGTTGCGGCGGAATAACAGATGGGCGCAATCAAAGGACAATGCCTTTGCGGCGACGTCGCATTCGAACTGGTTGCTGAAATCAGCCATGTCGATGCCTGTCACTGCACTATGTGCCGCCGATGGACCGGCAGTGCTTTTATCAGCGCTGATATCCGCTCATCAAACGCGCTGAAGTTTTCGTCCGATGAAACGCTCAAATGGTATCGCAGCTCCGATTGGGCAGAACGTGGTTTCTGCTCAAAATGCGGGTCCAGCCTGTTTTACCGCCTGACTGAAAATGACGAGTTTCTTGCCGTGAATAGCGGCTCGCTCGACCTCCCTTCCGGACTGTCTCTGACGAAGGAAATCTTCATCGATGAGAAGCCCGATTATTATGCTCTTGAAGGTGACCGCCCTCGCTTAACCGGCGCAGAATTCATGGCCAGCCTTCAAGCCTCCAATGAGGAAGTATGACATGTCACAGTTTACTGAAAAATATCTGGAAGACCGCCAGAAACTGATCGACGCAAACGCGTATGACCCACGTGATGAGCACGATGCCTGCGGCGTTGGTCTGATCGTCGCGCTGGATGGTCAGCCACGCCGTGAAATCGTTGAGAAAGGCGTACGCGCCCTGAAAGCCGTATACCACCGCGGCGCTGTCGATGCAGACGGCAAGACCGGTGACGGCGCAGGTATTCGCGTGGACGTGCCTCAGGACTTCTTCAAGGAACAGGTTGCCCGCACAGGTCACGATCCGAGCCGCGCACCAATCTGCGTGGGTCAGATCTTCCTGCCGCGTACAGACCTGATCGCTCAGGAAGCGGCCCGTACCATCGTGGAAGCTGAAATCCTGAAATATGGCTTCTATATTTATGGCTGGCGTCAGCCGCCTATCGACCCGAGCATTATCGGTCAGAAGGCAAATGACACGCGTCCGGAAATCGAGCAGGTGCTTTTCTATGATGCGCAGGATCGCTCCCGCGCAGAACTCGAACGCACGCTTTATATCTGCCGTCGCCGCATTGAGCGCCGTGCACGCGAAGCCAGCATTCCGAGCTTCTATGTTTGCTCTCTGTCTCAGCGAAACCTGATCTATAAAGGCATGTTCCTCGCCGAAGACATCGACAATTTCTATCCGGACCTGAAGGACGAGCGTTTCGTTTCAGCGGTCTGTATTTATCACCAGCGCTATTCCACCAACACCTTCCCACAATGGTGGCTGGCACAGCCTTTCCGCATGCTGGCGCATAATGGTGAGATCAACACGGTTCGCGGCAATGAGAACTGGATGAAGTCTCACGAGATCCGCATGGTTGCAGATGCGTTTGAAGGCCATGAGAATGACCTGAAACCGGTTATCTCTGCGGGTTCTTCTGACTCGGCTGCGCTCGACTCCGTATTCGAAATTCTGGTGAAAGCCGGTCGCTCTGCGCCAATGGCGAAAGCGCTTCTCATGCCTGAGGCATGGTCCAAGCGTGACAGCGTTATGCCAGATGATCACGCAGCGCTCTATTCCTACGCCAACTCCGTTATGGAGCCATGGGATGGCCCGGCTGCGATCGCAGCGTTTGACGGTCGCTGGGCGATTGCCGGTCTCGACCGGAACGGCCTGCGCCCAATGCGCTATGCCCTCACCCGCGACAATATTCTGGCTGTTGGCTCTGAATCAGGCATGTGCCCGCTGGACGAAGAAGACATCGTCCGCAAAGGCCGCGTGCGTCCAGGCGGCATGATCGCTGCCGACATTCAGGAAAACAAATTCTACGAGCACAATGAGATCGTCTCCAAGCTCGCAGACAAGCATCCATATCTGGAATGGCTGGAGAACGTAAAAGAACTCGAGCCAATGATCGGCCCGGGCGAAGAACCAGCTGTCTTCGAAACGGACGATCTGCGTCGCCGCAAGCTTTCTGCTGGCTTCTCTATGGAAGACATTGAGCTGATCCTCGCGCCTATGGTTGAGGATGCGAAAGAAGCCATCGGCTCTATGGGTGATGATGCGCCGCCAGCCGTCATTTCTGACGTCTACCGCCCGCTCTCTCACTTCTTCCGCCAGAACTTCTCTCAGGTGACCAACCCGCCAATCGACCCGCTTCGGGAAGATCGCGTCATGTCTCTGAAGACCCGCTTTAAGAACCTCGGAAACATTCTGATTTCCGACTCCACTCAAACTGATGTGTTTGTGCTGGAAAGCCCGGTTCTGACGAACGGCATGTATAAGCGCTTCCGCGACATGATGGGCGACCGCGTCTGCGAGATCGACTGTTCCTTCATTCCACCAGGCCCGGATGCGCACAATGGCGAAGCGCTGCGCGCCTGCCTTGATCGCATCCAGCAGGAAGCTGAAGATGCTGTCCGTTCAGGCCATGAACACGTTGTCCTGACCGACGAATATCAGGGCTCAGAACGCGTTGCCTGCCCGATGATCCTCGCGGCGGGCGCAGTTCAGGCACACCTCGTCAAACAGGGCCTGCGCTCTTTCTGCTCCATCACGGTTCGCTCTGCTGAATGTCTGGACACGCATTACTTTGCGGTTCTGGTCGGCGTTGGTGCGACCTGTGTGAACGCTTATCTGGCACAGGACTGCATCACCGAGCGTCATGCAAAAGGCCTGTTCGGCGATCTGCCAATCAATGAGTGCGTGAAGCGTCACAAGGCAGCCATTGAAGGCGGCTTGCTGAAAATCCTCTCTAAAATGGGTATTTCAGTCATCTCCTCTTACCGTGGCGGCTATAACTTCGAAGCGCTGGGTCTGTCCCGTGCACTCGTAGCTGAATACTTCCCGGGCATGACGAGCCGCATCTCAGGTATCGGCCTTGCCGGTCTGGAGAAGAAGGCCATCGAACTGCACGACAAAGCCTTCAATGAAGATGTGATCTCTCTGCCAATCGGTGGCTTCTACCGCATTCGCCGCAATGGCGAGCGCCACGCCCTTGATGGCAAGCTGATCCACCAGCTTCAGTCTGCATGCGATACCGGCAGCTATGCGCGCTATAAGGCCTTCTCTCAGGCCCTGCGTGACAATGATCCGGTTCAGCTTCGCGACCTTCTGGACTTCAAACCAGCTGAACGCTCAGTTCCACTGGACGAAGTTCAGTCCATCAACGAAATCCGCAAACGCTTCCTGACTCCGGGCATGTCTCTTGGCGCGCTCTCTCCGGAAGCACACGGCGCTCTGAACATCGCCATGAACCGCATCGGTGCGAAGTCGGTTTCCGGTGAAGGCGGTGAGGACCGTGCGCGCTATAAGCCACTTCCAAACGGCGACAACCCGAACTCTGCGGTCAAGCAGGTCGCTTCCGGTCGTTTCGGCGTCACGGCGGAATATCTGAACCAGTGCCGCGAGATCGAGATCAAAGTTGCTCAGGGTGCAAAACCGGGTGAAGGCGGCCAGCTGCCGGGCTTCAAAGTAACCGAGATGATTGCGCGCTTCCGGAACTCTACACCGGGCGTGACGCTGATCTCCCCGCCTCCGCACCACGACATCTACTCCATCGAGGACCTGGCTCAGCTCATTTATGACCTGAAACAGATCAACCCGATCGCACGCGTCTGTGTGAAACTGGTTGCCCGTTCCGGTGTCGGTACGATTGCAGCAGGCGTGGCGAAGGCGAAAGCCGACGTTATCCTGATCGCAGGCAATGTCGGCGGCACAGGTGCAAGCCCTCAGACCTCCATCAAATTTGCGGGTCTGCCTTGGGAAATTGGCCTTGCTGAAGCTCACCAGGTTCTGTCCCTGAACAATCTGCGCGATCAGGTCACCCTGCGTACAGATGGCGGTCTGCGTACTGGCCGTGACATTGTCATGGCGGCAATGCTGGGCGCTGAGGAATACGGTATCGGCACAGCGTCACTTGTGGCGATGGGCTGTATCATGGTTCGTCAGTGTCATTCCAACACCTGCCCGGTCGGCGTGTGTACACAACGCGAAGATCTGCGTCAGAAATTCACCGGCACACCGGATAAAGTCGTCAATCTGATGAGCTTTATCGCCGAAGAAGTTCGCGAAATTCTGGCTGAGCTCGGCTTCACCTCTCTGGATGAAGTGATTGGCCGCACCGACCTCCTGTCTCAGGTCTCACGCGGCGCGGCGCACCTTGATGACCTCGACCTGAACCCGCTTCTGGTCAAAGTCGAACAGGATAAGCCAATCAGCTATAAGCCGAACCACCGCAATGAAGTGGCAGACACGCTGGACCACCAGATCCTGCGCGATGCTCAGCCATTCTTCGAACGCGGCGAGAAAATGCAGCTGGCTTACGGCGTGAAGAACGTTCTGCGTGCCATTGGTACGCGCGCCTCTTCTGAGATTGTTCGCCAGTTCGGCAATGATGCAATCCCTGAGCACCGTCTCTGGATTTCTCTGCGAGGCTCTGCGGGCCAGTCTCTCGGCGCCTTCGCCGTGAAGGGTCTGACGCTGGAAGTTACAGGTGATTCCAACGACTATGTCGGCAAGGGCCTGTCCGGTGCGACCATCATTCTGCGTCCATTCTCTCACATGACACGCGAAGCCGCGACCAACACCATTATCGGCAATACCTGCCTTTATGGCGCGACCTCCGGCAATCTCTTCGCTGCAGGTCAGGCCGCAGAGCGTTTCGCAGTCCGTAACTCCGGCGCAACCGCAGTTATTGAGGGCTGTGGCTCTAACGGCTGTGAGTATATGACGGGCGGTAAAGTCGCGATCCTCGGTGAAGTTGGCGACAACTTCGGCGCGGGTATGTCCGGCGGCATGGCCTTCATCTACGATCCTGACAACCGTTTCGAGAAAGTCGTGAACCCGGACTCAGTCGGCTGGTATCGTATTCAGTCTGCGCATTGGGAAGGTGTTCTGAAAGGCATGATCGAAGAACATGTCAGCCGCACCGACTCCCGTCGCGCCATGACCATTCTGGATCAGTGGGACATTGAGAAAGAGCATTTCTGGCAGATCGTTCCACACGAGATGAAAGACCGTCTCGACAATCCGATCTCCGAAGCTGCAGTAGCTTAATCGAACAAAAAAAGGCGACCCGAGGGTCGCCTTTTTCTTTGAACCAATTGGCGCTTACGCAGCGGCCTGTTGGTTGATGCCAGTCTCGGCAATCACGGTCATGCGCTTATCGCCGCCAACCGTTTCGTCTAGACATTTATAGAGGGTTTTCGCCTCATCATCCTTGCCCAGGCGTCGCGCAAAAGCCGCCGTAGAGCCATAGCCGGCCATACCGTAATGGGCCATGCGCTGATACTGGGTAATGATCATTGCGTCGCGCGCATCATCATCCTGAAATTCAGCGTCAATGCCGTGCGCTTTGGCCTCTTTGACAAGGCCTTCCATGCCTTTACAGAACTCACCTTTCGGGTCTGCCTGATGGCTTTTCAGAATGCCTTCAATTGCGCTCTTGCCGTCCTGAATACCTTTCACGCCATCATTCAGCGCCTGTTTCAGTTCCGGGTTTTTCGCCTTTTCAGCCAGCATACGCGTGACTTTTTCAGCCTGCGTATTCGCGCTGTAAATGTCCTGCAACTGGTCGATATATACGTCTTTCAGTGTCGCGAGTGCCATAATGTTTCTCCTTCCTTCATGACGTGCGCGCTTTACCGCGCCTCTATGCATAACCAACGGAGCGGTGCCCTTTTCTGTTCCGAAAGAAATCCTGACATGTTAGTCATGTTTCATGGACCTCGCCCAATTCAACGCCTTCTGCGAATACCTTCCGCACTCCACTTATGTGGTCCAATGGGGCGGCAGCCATGTCTGGAAGATTGGCGGGAAAGTCTATGTGATTGCAGGCGGCGACGCAGAGGGCAGACTTGCCCGTGCGAGCTTTAAAGTCTCCCGAATGGGGTTTGATATTCTGAAAGAACAGCCCGGTCTTCAGGGTGCGCCGCATCTGGCATCACGCGGGATGAGCTGGATCCAGCGCACCACAGACGAGACCATGTCCGATGAAGAGCTGCTCTCTTACATTCGTGACAGCTATATGATTGTGAGCCGCGGCCTGACGAAAAAACTGCAATGCGAACTGGGACTTCTGAAGACATGACACGCCCCGACACCTGGCCCTTCGACAAGCAGCTAAAAGACGGCGAGAGGATACTCTGGCGTCAAAGGCAGGGGCGTGTATCCTGGCCTGACTTCTTTCTGATTTCTACTATGATTTTGCCATTTGCCTTAGTTGGGTATATCGGTCTTCCATCCATATCATGGCTAACCGAAGACCTCACTCCATGGGGTTGGGGCTGGTTCTATCTCTTCGTTTACGTGCTAATCGTGGGGATCTGGGCATTGTTCACACTTAAATATGTACTCGGTGTGCCTCGACTATTTTTCATTCACTATGCCCTGACCAATAAGCGATTTCTGATCGCCAATACATTCCTTTTCAGAACCGTTCGGTCACTTCCACCAAGATGGTTTCACGCGGAACTGGTCTATTATTGGCACGGCAAAAACCCGTCGGACGTGGTCGTGCCCTGCTTGCATCTGCATACTTTTGGCAAGGAGCACACACCCCATTTCACACGCGAATACAAAAAAGATAGGGTACTGCACACCGGTATATACGGCTGGAATTTCAGGTGTCATGCGTGCTATTGGGGGAATGTTCACCTCAAAGGCATTCATGATCCTGATCGTGTTGTAAGCCTCATAAAGACCACACTCTGCCCGCAACAAAAGTCGGATCAGGAAGCCTGGCAAAAGGCAAATCCTGACTATGGATAAACACGCAGGCAGCACGCTTCAGTTACATGTCATATCATATAATTAAATCGCTGATCGCATGTCTGGCGCTTTTTCCTGCCATAGCCTACGCAGAAGAGGCCGCCCCGCACTGCCAGCGCGAAAGCGTTTATGAAGAAACATTTGTCATCTGCCGTTTCGAGCAGACGGCGGACCTACGTACCTTCCTTAACGCCCCGGATGGGGAGCCTTTCGGCCATTTTGGAAGGCTTAAAGAGACGCTGAATGAAGGCGGTGAAACACTAATTTTCGCGATGAATGGCGGCATGTATCATGAGGATCGCACCCCCGTCGGCCTGTATATCGAAGACGGGAATAAGACCCAGAACCTGATGACGCGGGCGGGCCCCGGCAATTTCGGCCTGTTACCCAATGGTGTTTTCTATGTGGATGGCGCAGGCGCGCATGTTGCTGAAAGCCTCACCTATCAAGCGCTAAACCCCGATACGTTTTATGCCACCCAATCTGGCCCCATGCTGGTGATTGAGGGCGTCTATCACCCCGCTCTGAACCCGAATGGAACTTCGCTCAAACGCCGCAATGGCGTTGGCGTAAACGAAGAAACAGGCGAAGTCGCCTTTGTCATTTCCGACGGGTTTGTGAATTTTTACACCTTTGCCCGCGTCTTTCGAGACCATCTGCACATGCCCAACGCGCTTTACCTCGACGGCACGATCTCGCGCCTCTATGCGCCAGAGATTGACCGCAATGAGGGCGGCCTGCGCATGGGACCGATTATCGGCGTGGTTGGCGAGCTGACTGAAAATTCAGATTAAAAGGGATTAATCCTGCGCCGGAACCTTTTCTGCTATACGTGGAAGACCGAGGGGATTTCTGGTGGGACAGAAAGGATCGGGCACTGGCCATGAAATCGGCTGTCACAATCGCAACGCTATTTTCCTGCACGCTTGCGGCGTGCACGACTGAGGCATCTCCGGATTCAACGCTCGCTCAATTGCCGCCAGAAACCCTGCGCGTGGATGTTGATGGCACAACGCGCCTCGCCAATATCGAAATGCCCCTGCCGATGGAAAGCGGCCCCTTGCCGCTGGTCATGGTGTTTCATGGCGGAGGCGGCTCTGCCGATCGTATGCAGTCTGTGTCTCAATCGCTGTCGCGCCAATTGCGCGCCCATGGCTATATCGTGGCCTATATGAATGGCAGCTCGCGGCTGAATTTGCGAAATCTGCGGACATGGAATGCAGACCATTGCTGCGCTTATGCACAGGACCGACACATCGACGAAGCCGCTTTTATTGATGCGACGGTGAGTGAACTTTCAAGCCTTACAGACATAGACACAGACCGCATCTTCCTGCTTGGCCATTCCAATGGCGCCATGCTGAGCTATCGCGTGGCGTCTGACCTCTCCTTCACGCCAGCGGGTGTTGTGGCAATTAGCGGGGCCATGTTTGACGACCAGCCAGACATTCCAGCCGCGACAAGCGTTCTGGCCATTCACACACGCGATGATGCCGTTGTCAGCTTTGATGGCAGCGCTGACCGCTCTGAGCGCCACCGCACTGCCCCGCACCTGCCATTTGCGAGCGTGCGCGAGCGACTGGAAACACTGAAAGCCTGCACACAAAGCGCTGAGACCACGCCCCTGCCCGGCCTGACCATTAGCGAAGCCCATTGCGAGGGTGAAAGCCGTGTTGTCACCTTTGCCTCTAATGAGGGCGGGCATGAATGGCCTAAAGCCATTCCGGGCTTTGATCTGGAAGCTGGAATTCTCACCTTTCTGGATGGCTGACAGGCCAGTTTCACACTCATCTCTGCCATGCTAGGTGAAGCGCAGGGAAGGATGACCACCATGTCTGAGACAATCACAATTGCGAGCCGATATAACGGCCCGCCAGGGTCCGGTAATGGCGGCTATTCCGCTGGTATTCTGGCCGTCAGCACTGACTTCACCTCACCAGTGGTACAGCTACGCGCCCCGCCGCCGCTCGACACGGCTTTAGACCTGGTATCAGTCGATGGCGGCTTCGAAGCCCGTTTGGGTGATCAGCTGGTGATGGCTGTGGAGCCCTCTGCGCCCCTGCCCGAGCCTCCCATTGCGCCCGACCCGTCCGTCGCAATTAAAGGGCGAGACCATTTCGTTTCCGCCGAAGACCATGCCTTTCCATCCTGCTTTGTGTGCGGCCCGCACCGCGCAGAAGGAGATGGCCTTCGCATCTTCACTGGCCCGTTGAGCGGGTTTGACGGCGTTGGCGACATCTGGACCCCGGATGAAAGCCTCGCTGATGCAGACGGCATCGTCCTGCCGGAAATCATCTGGTCGGCGCTCGATTGCCCCGGCGCCTTTGCTGTTGGCTTCAGCGAAGCGCCAATGGTGCTCGCACAGATCACGGCAGAGATTTATGATCGCCCGCGCGCGGGTGAGGCGCTGACCGTGATTGGCTGGGAGAAATACCATGATGGCCGCAAGCATGGCGCAGGCACCGCCATCTATCGCGCAGACGGGCAATGCCTTGCCCAGTCCAACCAGTTATGGATCGAGCTGAAGCCTAAAACCGCGTGAACGCCGCGCTTTTCAGGCAGAAAAGGCTTTCACCGAGGCGGCGTTCTGCCTAAAGAAGGGCAAAACACCCCTGCCAATACAGGGGCACTCAGATGAAATTCTTTGTCGACACAGCTGAAATTGACGAAATCAAAGCCCTTCTGGAAACCGGCCTTCTGGACGGCGTCA
>NHBK01000020.1 GCA_002173095.1 Hyphomonadaceae bacterium TMED5
CAGTTGGTTCAGGCGTTGTGTCTAAAGTTCTCGCTTAAGATACAAACCTATCCAGGTTTAGAAAAAGCCCGCTCTCCCGAGCGGGCTTTTTTGTTGCATGACGTATGGTGTCCTGTGGCGTCTCGTCTTAGACACTGGGCTTCATATTTTGAGATTGAGCCGAGACATGTCCGTATTCGCTCCTGTGATGCACGCAGTGCGCTTCATCAAGGAAAACAAAGCCAAAATGTTCTGGCTCTGGATCGCCTATCAGGCGGTCAAAGGTTCGATTACGCTGACGATGATCTGGATCCCGCTCTTCCTGCTGTGGAAGAATGGGGCAGGGGCGGATGTCGAGTTCAGGGACTGGGCACCTTTCATTGCAGCAATGATCCTCTTTCCGCTGAGTCATGCGATCATTATGCGGCCCAAGGTGAAGCAGGCGCTGATCGGTAGACTGGGCGCTGTGCCTTACCGCGTGATGTTTTCGATCGTGTCGCTTGGTCTGTTCAGCTGGCTTGTATTCGAGACCCTAGGCGCGCCGGTTATTCCGCTCTGGGTGAGCACACCCTGGCAACATTGGCTTGCAGTGATCTTCTCTGTGCTCGGCTTCCTGCTGCTTGTCTTCGGGACAGCCATAGCTAACCCCTTCTCAGCCTTTTCAAATGGAAAGGCCTACCGGCCTGAACAGGCGAGCGTTCTGCGTGTCACACGCCACCCTGCGCTATTTGGGATTGTGCTCTGGGCGCAGGGGCACATCATTGCGAATGGAGAATTTGCCAAGTTAGTCTTCTTTCTCGCTCAGCTTGTATTTGCGCTTATCGGCGCGGCCGCTCTGGAACGTCGGGCAAAGAAATTAATGGACGCAGAGGATTGGGAACGGCTCACGGCAAGCACGTCATTCTTCCCAAATCCCGCTGGGTTATTCTCCGGCATTCAGGACAGCCGAAAATTCATCATCCGTTTCGGAATTTCTGTCATAGTGATTATAGGGCTGATCCTACTTCACCCCTCACTTATCGGCGTATCGCCGATGGCATTGATATCAGGCAGGTGATGCATGATCGGTAAAACAGTCATACGGGGCTTCTGGCTCGTCTGCGGACTGCTCTTTACAGGTCTGGCATTCATTGGCGTGGCACTGCCGCTTGTTCCAACCACTCCGTTTTTGCTTTTAGCCGCGTTTTGTTTTGCACGGTCATCGAAACGCTTCAGTGACTGGCTGCATAACCATGCTCTGTTTGGCCGTCTGATCACAGACTGGAATCGTCATGGCGCGATCAGTCGCCGAGCAAAATACACAGCCGGAGCCTGTCTGATTGCTGCGCCTGTACTCTCTTTTCTGGTTGGTGCGCCGCTCTGGACAATCGGCGTACAAATTCCAATCCTTGCGGGTTCTGGTTTCTTTATTTTCACACGTCCCGATCCGCCGCGTGAACGTGTGCCTGAGAGCGATGAAGAGGCCGCAGGCGTGTCTGACAGCTCTGATACGTAAAAACCCCTCCAGAGCGACCTGAAGGGGTTTTCTGTTTCAGGCGAGAGCCGGATCAGATTACACGCCGATTGGCGGTTCTGATTTGCTCCAGCGGTCTTTATTGAAGGTTTTGCCTGCCATGAAGAAGCAGAACGCGGCCAACAGGAACCAGAGCGCTGTCGCACCCATTGAGAGGCGAAGCCCTTCTGCATAAGCCGTGCAATAGGCCAGCTCATTTGTGCCCGCTTCAAACACCGCGCCCGAACAGGTGCGTGGATCAAAGGTCCGAGCGAACTCAGTCAGGCCTGCGGCGCTAATTTTCGTGGCCATGAAGAAGTCCGACATCATACCCACGAAAAGCGGGCCAATGCCGTTACCAATCAGGGAGACCATGAAGAGAAGAACGGCTACCGATGTTGCACGCGCTTTCGGGGACACAATAGCCGTCGCGATGGAGTATTGCGCACCAAGGTAAGAGTAGTGGCAGATTGCGCCCGCTACCCAGAACGGGAAGGCAATGGAAATCGATGGTGCAAAGAACGCCGCGAGGTAAAACGGAACCGCAAGGGTAAGGCCGATAGAGGGCAGCCAGGCCACGACGGAGTGATATTTCGCTTCGAGCTTTTCTGATGTGAAGCCCCCAAGGAAGGTACCTGCTGCGGCCGCAAGGGCCAACGGCGCACCATAATAGAGCGCAGCTTCACGTACACCGATGTCATAGACACGTTGCAGGAAAGGTGCCTGGAAGCTTTGCAGGCCATAGCCGACAAGGCTGGTGAAGGATGCACCAAGTGCGCCCCACCAGAATGTTCGGGATTTTGCGAATTCTTTGAAGCCGTCCGTGAAGCCCGCTTTTTCCTGCGTGTGGGAGCCTGGCAGCTCGGTATAGCCACGTGGCGGTTCTTTCACGGTCAACCACAACAGAATGCCAATCAGAATGCCGGGTGCGCCGACAATGACAAACGCGATGCGCCAGCCGCTGACCGTCGTCCAGTCAATGCTGGAAAAGAGGCCACCAAGACCGATAGAGCTGAGCCAGTTACCGAAATCAGGGCCGCTAATGCCAGCGATAGAGCCGCCAAAGACCTGCGCCAGAACGGCGCCGAGCGTAACGCCCATAGAGTAAATGCCGATGGCATTTGCACGACTTTTGATCGGGAAATAGTCCGTCAGAATGGAATTGGCGGGTGGCGTTCCGCCCGCTTCACCAATGGCAACACCAATACGGAAGAGGATTAGCCATAGGAAGCCTGCCGCAAAGCCGCAGAACACTGTCATGAGTGACCAGATGACGATACAGATCGAAATCACGATCACGCGGTTAGACCGGTCTGCCACAAGCGCAATAGGAATACCCATCAGCGCGTAGAAAATCGCGAAAGGAGGGCCCGTCAGAAAGCCGAACTGGCTATCAGACAGGCCAAGCTCGTTCATGATTGGTTGTGCGACCACGGTGATCAGTGTGCGGTCGATGAAATTCAGTGTGTAGATGAGGGTGAGTGCGACCAGCACATATGTTCGGTATGACTTGCTGCCAAAGCCGAGAATATGGCCGTTGCCCTGCGACACGGGGGTGTCACTCATAAAATCCTCCCAATTTTATAGGTGTTATGTTTTTTATATTTAGTATTGGCCGAGACGTTACTTCCTATTCGATGAATAGCAAGACGATTCGCCTGTATTGGGTGTTACGGTTCAGATAAGGCCGGCTGCGCGCATGCTGGTGACGCCGTGTTTGCCGACGACCAGATGGTCATGAACCTGAACGTCGAGCGATTCCAGAACATCCATGATTTCGCGTGTCATGCTGATATCTGCGCGTGATGGCGTTGGATCACCACTTGGATGATTATGGACCAGAATGATCGACGAAGCGGAGATTTCCAGAACGCGCCGGGCAATTTCTCGCGGGTACACAGGTGCGTGATCGACTGTACCTTTGCCCATTTCCTCATCGCTGATCAGACAGTTTTTGCGGTCGAGAAACAGAACCCGGAAGGACTCTGTCGCATCGTGCTGAAGCCGGACGCGTACATAATCCTGAACCTTTTGCCATGAGCTTAAAACTTCCCGCCGGGAAATATCTTCAAGGCTTGCGCGCAAATGCAGCGTGTGGACCGTTTTGAGATAGACGGACAGCGTCTCGCCAATGCCATCCACGCTTTCCAGCGCCTTGGGGGAGGCTGCAAAGACGCCAGACAGGCTACCGAATTTCGTAATCAGCCGTTTGGCGAGTGGTTTCACATCGCGCCGCGGAATAAAGCCGCACAACAGGAGTTCCAGTAATTCGTAATCGGCCAGACCCTCACCATCGGTCTGTAAGAATTTTGCCCGAAGGCGCTCTCTGTGCCCGGCATAATGGGGCACATCTTTTACCTGCTTTTCGGGCGCCGTAGACGGGAAGAGTGGAGTGGACGAATCCTCTTTCATATCCCCCCTCCCAAACTGGATTACACGGTGACAGTGTGCGGCTTGTCATAGCCTTTAGGGGAGGTGGTGAAGATCTCATAGCCATCTTCAGTGACACCGATAGAATGCTCGAACTGAGCCGTGAGTGACTTGTCGCGCGTGACGGCGGTCCAGCCGTCATTCAGGATATAGGTGTCTTTTTTACCGAGATTCAGCATCGGCTCGATCGTGAAGAACATGCCCGGCACGATTTCAGGGCCGGTACCAGCGCGCGCGGAGTGAACGACATTTGGTTCGTCATGAAAGACCTGGCCAAGGCCGTGGCCGCAAAAGTCTTCAACAACTGAAATTCGATTTTTATGAGCAAGTTCCGTGATCGCCGCACCAATATCACCAATGCGCGCGCCCGGCTTTACCTGAGCGATGCCGGCCATCATGGCATCATAGGTGATGTCCATTAGCCGGGTCGCACGGCGTTTAACCTCGCCGAACGCATACATGCGTGAAGTATCCCCGTGCCAGCCATCAACGACGACAGTTACGTCTACGTTTGCGATATCGCCTTCTTTCATAACGCGATCACCGGGAATGCCGTGGCAGACAACGTGATTGTGCGAAATACATGAGGCGTGACGATAGCCGCGATAGCCAATCGTGGCAGATGCTGCGCCACTATCCAGAACAAATTCGCGGATCAGATCATCGAGATAGCCGGTCGTGACACCTGGTTTCACATAGTCCACTAGCATATCGAGGCATTCCGCTGCAACGCGGCCAGCCGCACGCATACCTGCAAAGTCTTCAGGTGTGTGAATCCGGATGCCATTGACGCGGTTTACCTGTTCGGTCTCGATTTCCAAAATACGCTCCTTGTCCTTCGGTTCAGTGATTTATATCACATATTTTAGATGTGTCTCATCAGTGGCCCGGCTTTTCTCAGAATCGTGAAAGTTGATGCATGCCTGACCAGAGACCTGACAGATATGGGAAGATGATCTGAATGTCACAACGAAAAACTGCCGCTGTTCTGCTTATTGGCGATGAGCTGCTTTCTGGTCGTACGCGCGACATCAATCTTCAGAATATTGCGAAGTTTCTGGCACCCATCGGTATTCAGGTTGGCGAAGCGCGCGTCGTTTCAGATCAGCTGGAATTGATCGTCGCTGCTGTCAACGAAATGCGCGCCCGTTTCGACTATGTATTCACCACCGGCGGCATCGGCCCGACGCATGATGACATCACCGCCGATTCCATCGCTGCGGCCTTTGGTGTGCACATTGATGTGCGGGAGGATGCGCTGGCGATCATCCGTGAACGCTATGAACAGACCGGCGTTGAGCTGACAGAAGCGCGTATGCGTATGGCGCGTATTCCGGATGGTGCGAGCCTTGTCGCAAACCCTGTGTCCGGCGCACCGGGCTTTCAGATGGAAAATGTGTTCGTTATGGCGGGTGTGCCCTCTATTTCGCGGGCTATGCTGGAAGACATTGGTCCGCGTCTGGAGGGAGGTGATGTTGTCCGGTCAGCAAATGTTCGCGCGCGCGGTCTGCGCGAAGGCGATGTAGCAGACCCGCTTTCTGAGCTCGCGAAACAGCATGCCGATGTCTCTATTGGCTCGTATCCCTGGTATGGAAGCCCTGAAGACAGCGGCGTGAACATCGTTGTTCGCGGCATAGATTCAGCCGCGATTGAAAGCGCTCTGGATGACGTTGTGGCGATGATTACATCTAAAGGCCTGACGCCAGTTCGTGAAGGATAAGATAGTTCACTACACTTGACGTGGACGAAATGCAGCGCTCAATGGCGCGTAAAATAATCAAGCAGAACGAGGGGAGTTATCATGTCAGACGAGATCATTCTGGTGGAGAAGACCGGCGCTGTGGCGCTCGTCACGCTGAACCGTCCAGACGCACTGAACGCGCTGAGCCATGCTTTGCGTGAGAAAATCTGTGAGACATTCGACGAGCTGGCGAAGGATGAGACTGTCCGCGCTGTGGTTCTGACAGGTGCTGGTCAGAAAGCCTTCACGGCGGGCGTCGACCTGAAAGAAGCGGGCAAAACCGGATTCGCGCTGGGCGCTGATGGCGGCAATATCGATATGGCGAAATCGCTGGGCAATTATCCGTGGCCAATCATTGGCGCGATCAACGGATATGCGATTACGGGCGGGTTTGAGCTGGCTTTGATGTGTGACGTGCTTCTGGCCTCCACCAATGCAAAATTTGCAGATACGCATGCCCATGTCGGCATTGTGCCGGGCTGGGGGCTCTCTCAGAAACTTAGCCGGATGATCGGTACATCGCGTGCGAAGGAACTCGCCTTTACGGGGAATTTCCTCGATGCAGAGACGGCTGAGAAATGGGGGCTGGTCAATCACGTCTATGCGCCAGAAGAATTGGTTCCAGCGGCGATGAAGCTCGCAGAAGACATTACGAAAACCCAGCCGGTTCTTCTCAAGAAATATAAAGCGCTCATTGATGACGGCTTTGCCATGACGTTCGGTGATGGGCTGAAAGAGGAAGTGCGTCGCTCGGCAGAGCATGCTGAGTCCGTCTCGGCAGACAGCGTTGAAGAAGCAAGAAAGGCCGTCACAGAACGCGGCCGCTCAATGAATTAAAGATCAAGCAAGGGATGTACCTATGAGAGACGTAGTTATCTGTGAGCCACTGCGTACGCCTGTTGGCGCATTTGCAGGCGGGTTCAAGAACGTCGCACCGGAAACGCTGGCCACTGCCGTCGTGAAGAAGATCATGGAAAACTCCGGTTTTCCGGCTGAACTGGTTGAAGATGTGATCTTCGCAAACTGCTATCCAACCATGGAAGCGCCCGCTTTTGGTCGTGTCGTATCTCTGAATGCAGGTCTGCCTGTGACGGCGTGTGGCTATCAGATTGACCGTCGTTGCGGCTCTGGCCTTCAGGCGGTCATCAATGGCGTCATGCAGGTTGCATCCGGCGGTATGGAAGCTGTTATCGCTGGTGGCGCTGAGAGCATGTCGCGTGCGCCATTCTACAGCGTGGATATGCGCTGGGGTGCAGGTGCGCCGGGCGTCATGATGCATGATGGTCTGACCCGTGGCCGCATCACAGCTGGTGGTGACAATTACCCTGTTGAAGGCGGCATGATCGAGACGGCTGAAAACCTGCGCAAGGAATACGGCATTGCCCGTGATGCACAGGATGAGCTGTCTGTCCGCTCTCACAAGCGTGCGTCTGCTGCTGAAGCGGATGGCAAGTTCGCTGAAGAGATCGTGCCGATCACTGTGCCGAACCGCAAAGGCGACATTGTCATCGACAAGGATGAGCACATTCGACACGATTCCAACCTCGAAGCGCTGGCAAAACTGCGTGCAATTCGGTCTCGAATTGACCCGGACTCTACGGTTACGGCGGGCAACGCATCTGGCCAGAATGATGGCGCAGCGGCATGTCTCATCACTACGCGTGAGCTCGCTGAAAAGCATGGTCTGAAGCCGCTTGCGCGCATGAAGTCCTGGGGGCTAGCGGGCGTTGGACCGGCTGTGATGGGTATCGGTCCGGTGAAGTCCAGCCAGGGCGCTCTGGAGCGTGCAGGCCTGACGCTGAAAGACCTCGACCTTATCGAGCTCAACGAAGCGTTTGCGGCGCAGGTTCTGGCCTGCACCAAGGCGCTCGGCCTTGAAGGCGATGACTTTGACCGTATCAACGTAAACGGTTCTGGTATCTCTCTCGGTCACCCGGTCGGCGCGACGGGCGCACGCATCCTCACCACGCTTCTGCGTGAGATGGATCGTCGTGAAGCGAAATATGGCCTCGAAACCATGTGTATTGGTGGCGGTCAGGGCCTTGCGGCTGTCTTCGAACGCGTCGAATAATCTGAAATCAGTGCAGCTCTTTCAAAAAGGGCTGCACTTTTCTTTCGGCTTCCGATAAGAGGAGGCTTCGTTGCGGGCATGGCGGAATCGGTAGACGCAACGGATTTAAAATCCGTCGACCTTAGGTCGTGCCGGTTCAAGTCCGGCTGCCCGCACCATTTTCCCGACATTTTCTTCGAAAATGAAAATCGATCCTGTGAATCGATTTCAGGGAAAATTGTGCTTGATTTGCCTCACGCCGCGCAGCGGCTCCGGCCGGGCGGGCAAAGCCCGACGGCAGGTCTGCCGCTGTATGGTTTTAAGCTTGTAATGTTTGATCGCGCTCAAGGCTGAGATCCAGTGGATCAAAAGTCGCGATGAATTGTGCTTGATTTGCCTCACGCCGCGCAGCGGCTCCGGCCGGGCGGGCAAAGCCCGACGGCAGGTCTGCCGCTGTATGGTTTTGAGCACACAATATTTGGTCCCCGCTACGCGATGGATCGCGCACACCGCCTGAAGCCCCAAACCGTCCCAAATAAATTGACCTATTCGCCCGTCTCGCTAGGTGTATCTGTGTGTTGACGTAGACGTGCAGGTAATGACGCGCGCGGCACATCGCATAATTGGGGAAGGATTTGTAATGTCTTTGTTTGTTGATCGCCGAAATCTTGATTTCATGCTCTACGATGTGGGCGGGCTGGAAACGCTCCTCACGACTGAGCGCTATTCTGATTATGACCGCGCGACCATCACCGAAATCTTCAATACGGCGGAAGCCATTGCCGGTGAAAAATACTTCCCATGCGCGGCCAAGCTCGACGCCAATGAGCCCGAATTTGATGGCGAACTCGTCCACATCATTCCTGAGGTCAGCGAAGCGATTTCAGCCTATCGTGACGCGGGTTTCTTTGGTGCGGGCTTTGATGCTGATGTTGGCGGCCTGCAGCTGCCTCTGACGGTGACCAATGCTGTTGCGAGCATTTTCATGGGAGCAAACCTTCCGCTCTCCAATTATCACTTCCTGACCATTGGTGCGGCGAACATGCTGGCCGAGTTCGGTAATGACGCACAAAAAGACAGCTATCTGGGGCCAATGCTGGAAGGGCGCTGGTTCGGCACGATGTGCTTGTCAGAGCCACAGGCCGGGTCTTCACTTTCTGACATCACCACGAAGGCAGAACCAACCGAAGACGGGCATTATCTGATCTCCGGCAATAAAATGTGGATCTCCGGTGGTGAGCAGGAAATCTCTGACAATATCGTTCATATGGTGCTGGCAAAAATTCCGGGCGGCCCTCCGGGCGTGAAAGGCATCTCGCTCTTCATCGTGCCGAAATACCGCGTGAATGAAGACGGCTCACTGGGTGAGAAGAATAATGTCGCGCTTGCGGGTCTGAACCATAAAATGGGTCAGCGCGGCACGACGAATACGCTGCTGAATTTCGGTGAGAATGGCGAATGCCATGGCTATCTCATCGGAGAAGAGCATAAGGGCCTGTTCTACATGTTCCACATGATGAATGAGGCACGCATTGGCGTAGGTCTGGGCGCGACTATGAGCGGTCTTGGCGGCTATCTCTATTCCCGCCAATACGCCACAGAGCGCCTTCAGGGGCGCCATCCTCAGGATAAGACACCAACTAGCCCGCAAGTGCCGATCATCGAACATACGGATGTGAAGCGCATGCTGCTGGCGCAAAAAGCTTATGTCGAAGGCGCGCTGGGGCTCATTCTGTATTGCAGCGGTCTCATCGACCAGCAGCAAACTGCGGAAAGCAAGGATGACTATGCTGAGGCCGGTCTGCTTCTTGATATTCTGACCCCGATTGCCAAATCATGGCCGTCAGAATTCTGCCTTGAGGCGAATAAGTTCGCAATCCAGATCCTTGGTGGGTATGGCTATACGCGCGAATTCCCTGTTGAGCGCCATTATCGGGATAACCGTCTGAACCTTATCCATGAAGGCGCGCACGCCATTCATGGGATAGACCTGCTTGGCCGCAAGGTTTCCATGCTGGACGGGAAAGCGCTTGATATTCTCAAGGCGCGTATTCTTGAGGAAGTTGATGCGGCAGGCGCTGTTGCTGAGCTCCAGCCATGGGCAGACAGCCTCAAATCCTATCTGGATGAGGCGCTCAGCGCGACGGAGAAGGTGCTGGCCTGTGGAGACCTCAATCTGCGCTTTGCCAATGCTACGCTCTATCTGGACGCGCTGGGGCATATCGTATTGGCGTGGATGTGGCTGCGCCAGGCCCGTGCGGCTGAGGCGGCACTTTCATCTGGCGGGGATCAGACAGAAGCCTTCTATAAGGGCAAGCTTTCAGCCTGCCGCTATTTCTTCAATTACGAACTGCCGCGCGTCACGCACTGGCTGAACATTGTGGGCGGTCTGGATACGACCTGTCTCGATGTCGGGGCCGATGAATTCTATTGCGAATAGGCCTGGGCCTGTTTTTTCTAAGCAACAAAAAAGGCCCGCGATTGCGGGCCTTTTCTTTTGTCTAAGCTGGCTGAGATTTAGTTGAAGGTCTCGCCCTTTGCAGCCTTTTCGCGGAGCAGCGGAGAAATGGTGACTTTGTCGCCAAATGCGTCCGCATGTTTTTCGAGGCCGGCAAGAATAACGTCGAGGCCAACAGTGTCGCCCCAGAACATTGGACCGCCTGTGTATGGAGGCCAGCCATAGCCGTTCATCCAGACCACATCGATGTCAGATGCACGCTGAGCCATGCCTTCTTCGAGGATTTTTGCGCCTTCATTGACCATTGGGTAGAGGCAGCGTTCCAGAATTTCCTGATCGGAGATTTCACGTGGCGTGGTGCCAGCTTTCGCCATGAAGTCAGCGATAATCTCTTCAGTTTCTGGTGATGGCGAGCCACGACGGGCATCGTCATAGTCATAGAAACCTTTGCCGGTCTTCTGACCTTTGCGGCCGCGCTCACAGAGCACTTCGCGCACGGTTGAAGATGACGTTTTCTCTGGGTCCCAGCCGATATCCACACCAGCGAGGTCGGCCATCTGGAATGGACCCATTGGCAGGCCGAAATCCGTCAGGACGCGGTCAACATCCCATGGCTTTGCGCCTTCCAGGATCATTTGCTGAGCCTGTTCCTGACGCTTGGCCAGAATACGGTTGCCGATAAAGCCAGGGCAAACGCCGGAAACAACCGCGACTTTGCGGATCTTCTTCGCAAGCGCCATGGAGGTTGCCAGAACCGTGTCGGATGTTTTTTCGCCACGAACAATCTCAAGCAGCTTCATGATGTTTGCTGGAGAGAAGAAGTGGAGGCCGATGACATCTTCCGGGCGGGAGGTGCAAGCGGCGATTTCGTCGACATTCAGGTAAGACGTGTTCGATGCGAGGATTGCACCTTTTTTGATTGTCTTATCGAGGTTGGTGAAGACGTCTTTCTTGATGGACATGAGCTCGAAGACAGCTTCGATGATCAGGTCGCACTCAGAAAGGTCGCTCATATCCAGCGTGGTCGAAAGAAGCGACATGGCCTGTTCGACTTGTTCCATGGTCATACGGCCACGTTTTGCCGTGTTCTCATAGTTCTTGCGGATAATGCTGACGCCGCGATCAAGAGCAGCCTGCTCGCGCTCGAGGATGGTGACAGGGATACCTGCAGACAGGAAGTTCATCGCAATGCCGCCACCCATGGTGCCCGCACCGAGAATACCAACCGTCTTGATGTCGATCAGCGGTGTGTCCTTCGGAATATCGTCAATTTTGGATGCCGCGCGCTCCGCGAAGAAGACATGACGCAGAGCAGCAGACTGCGTGCCGGATACCAGCTTCATGAAGAGTTCGCGTTCTTTCGCGAGGCCTTCTTTGATTGGCAGGTTCACAGCAGCTTTTACAGCTTCGATACAAGCGATTGGAGCTTGATAGCCTGCGAGTTTGCGGCCATTCTTTTCCATGAAGGTTGAGAAGACGCTCGGGTCTGCGACAGCTTCTTTGATCTTGTCGGTGCGTTCGCTTGTGCGCGGAATGTCCGTCGTGCCGATGACAGATTTTGCGAAGGCGATGGCTTCAGCTTCGAGTGTGCCTTCATCAACAATCTTGTCGATCAGGCCAATGCTCTCTGCTTTGGCGGCTTTGATCGGGTTGCCTGTAACGATCATGCTGAGCGCTTCTGGAACACCGACTACGCGTGGCAGACGCTGTGTGCCACCAGCACCCGGCAGAATGCCGAGCTTCACTTCTGGAAGGCCGACCTGAGCGCTTGGCACTGCGATACGGTAATGTGCGCCAAGCGCGACTTCGAGACCGCCACCAAGTGCTGTGCCGTGAATGGCCGCAACAACCGGCTTGGTGCAGGCTTCGATCGCTTCGATGACGTCTGGAAGTGATGGTGCAACGGGTGGCTTGCCGAACTCAGTGATGTCAGCGCCGGCAAAGAATGTTCTGCCATCGCAGCGGATAACCACGGCTTTTACGGAATCGTCAGCCAGAGCTTCTTCAATGCCAGCCTGCAGTCCGGCGCGTACGGCCTGACCAAGAGCATTTACTGGTGGATTGTTGGAAACAATGACCAGGACGTCTCCGTCCTTGTGAGTGGAAATCACACTCATGCGGGTTCTCCTTCTATTATGTTCCGGCTGCCTTTTGGTGGCTGTCCGGTTACTCCCCAAGAAATTGATAGCTAGCGTGCTATCGCCATGCCAGACACAAATAAACCAAAAACTTTGGTTGTGGGCGAAAATTTTAGCTCTAAATGCCCATGCCTTCAGGGAATATACGCAATTCCATTTCCTGACAGCGGCTTACACGCAGACCTTACATCATATGGTCCACAGCTTATTGGCGTCAGGCTGTGAGGGGGCAGAAAACGTATCTTGACTCGTTCTCAAAGAAAAGAACATAACAAGAACAAATGAGCGATATAAGTTATAAGACGCATATAAACGGGATGGTGTTTGAACCGGGGCGCTATGACAGCATAGCGTTGGAAGAGGGGGTGCGCCTTGCCCGTGGGAAGCTGCATGAAGTGTGCGGTGAGGGGGCGATTGGCTTTGTTGCCAGCCTGATTGGTCTGCTGGATGGGCCGGTCATCTGGGTGGCCTGCAAGGACCAGCCAGCAGAGCTGAACCCGGAAGGACTGGCACAGTTTTTTGACCCGGGCAGGCTGATCCTTGTGAAAGGCATAAATCGTCTGGACGTGCTGTGGGCGGCAGAGCAGGCGCTACGTCATCCGGGGGCGCGCTGTGTCGTGCTGGAGCCGGGAGACGGGCCTGATCTGCGCGAGAGTCGCCGCCTGCAGATCGCCGCAGAAGAAAGCGGCGCGCTGGGGCTGGCTCTGATCGCCGGGCGCGCGCAGACCTCAGCCGCGCATACACGCTGGCAGTGTGAGTGCCGCAAGGATGAGAGTTATCCGGCGGCCTGGAAGATTACCAAAAGCAAGGATGGCCAGCATGGGCGCTGGCGTGTCCGTTATCCCAACCGAATGAGGGGCGAATATGCGCCGGGTCTTATGCCTCTGGCTTCCGCAACTGCCGCTTGAGCGGCTGGCAAGGAAGGGTGATCTGCGCCTTGAGGGGCCGTTTGCGATCATTGCAGAGCAGAAGAGCGCATGGCGGGTGACGCATATGAACGCGCAGGCTCTGCGCGCGGGTGTGGGGCCGGGGCAAAGCCTGCCAGATGCGCGGGCGATTTGCCCGGAACTGTTGAGTGAACCTGCCGATCCGGTGCGTGAAAAGGCACTGCTTTATGCGCTGCGGCGCTGGGCAGATACGCTCTCGCCGAGTGTGGCGCTTTTTGAGCCGGATATGCTGCTTCTGGATATTGCAGGCGTGGACCATTTGTTCGGCGGTGAAGACGCTATGGCAGCCCATGCGGTGGAACGGCTTTCCGATATAGGGTTTTCCGTTGCCACAGGCATTGCCGATACGCAAAGCGCGGCGCGGGCGCTCGCGCGGTTTGCTGCGCCCGGTCAGACGATAGCCCCACCCGGCAGTATGCGCGCTGTTCTTTCGGCCATGCCTTTGGAGGCGCTCGATTGCCCGGATGCACGGCGCACAGAGCTGCGGCGGACGGGGTTTCGCACGATTGGTGAACTGGCAGAGATCAAACAGGCTGATCTGGCACGGCGCTATGGCATTGAAGTGGTCAATGGGCTAGCCGCGCTCCTTGGCTATCGTCCGGACCCGGTCGCCCCCAGCATGCTGGAGCCAAGCTATGCTGCGCGCATGAGCTTGCCTGAGCCGATTGGTCTTTTAAGTGACCTTGAGGAGGTGCTGAGACGTCTTGCCGGGCAGGTCTGTCAGCGATTGCAGGAAAAGGGCATGGGCGCGCGCAGCTTCAGCCTGACCGTGCGCTGTGTGGATACAGGGGACCATCATCTGAAGGTGGGGTTCGCAAAGCCGTGCAATGCGCCTGAGCAGATCATCCAGCAATTCGTACATCCACTGGATAAGCTGAAGATTGAATTCGGCGCGGACTGGTTTCGTTTGTGGGCAGAACAGGTAGAGCCCGTGCGCTCCCGACAAATGGTGCTGGACCATGCCGGGGCTGAAACAGATGCCACATCGCAATTGCTCTCTTCGCTGGGCAATCGGCTGGGCTTTGACCGCATAGAGCGGTTCGTGCCGCATGCCTCGCATCTGCCGGGCCGGACATATGCGCGCGTAGAAGCCTCCAGGCATGAGGCGAGCGAGAATTGGAAACTGCCGGGCAGGGGGCGTCCTCTGCATCTGTTTGCTGCGCCGCGCGCGATTACGGTGACGCAGGCCGGGCGGCCGCCATCTGAGTTCGTCTGGCAGCGCCGTGCCTATCATAGCCAGAGCATTGAGGGCCCGGAACGCTATACCCCGGAATGGTGGCAGGATGCCGATCTGCGTACGCGCGACTATTGGGCTGTACAGACAGAAGAAGGCCCGCGTTTCTGGTTGCTGACCTATCCGGGCGTGAAGCCTGCGCAATGGTATCTGGCGGGGCGGTTTGCATGAGTGGAACCGAGCTTTACGTCATCAGCAATTTCACCTTTCTCACCGGTGCTTCGCACCCGGAAGAGATGGTGATCCGCGCCTGTGAGTTGGGATTATCCTCAATTGCGGTGACCGATGTGAACAGCTTTGCGGGCATTGTGCGCGGGCATGCTGCCGCAAAAGAGCTGGGCATTCGCTATATTGTGGGCGTGAAGCTGGTGCTGAGCTGTGGCGGCGTCATTCTGGCGTATCCCAGGACGCGTGAGGCCTATGGCCAGCTTTGCCGCCTTCTCACGCTCGGCAAACGGCGCAGCGAGAAGGGCAAGTGCGAGCTGCATCTGGAAGATGTGCTGGAGTTCGGTGAGGGCTCGGTTCTCATCCTGCCGGTTGGGGCGGAAACCTTCACATTGGCGCAGGCGCTGAAAGACCGGTTCAGGCGGCAGGTCTATATCGGGCTTCAGCCGCGTTATGATGGTGATGATGCGGCGCATTTTGCACGCGATCAGAAGCTGGCAGAGCGGGTGGGCCTGCCGCTTGTCACCCTGGGTGGGGCGCTGATGCACAAAGCCTCACGTGTGCGGCTGGCTGATGTGCTGTCCTGCATTCGTGAGCGCACGGTGATTGATCGCCTGGGCAAGCTCGCACAGCCCAATGCAGAGCGCCGTCTGAAATCTGAGTTTGAACAGCGTCGCCTGTTTAAAGGCTATGAGGAAGCACTCGCCTATGCCGACTATGTAGCGGACCAGTGCCGCTTTTCCCTCGATGAGTTGAAATACGAATACCCTGATGAGGTCACAGATGGCCTGCATCCGGATAAACGCCTCCGGCTTCTGGCTGAAGAGGGGCTGAAACGGCGTTATCCGGACGGTGTGCCGCTGAATGTGCGCGGGCTTGTCGAGAAAGAGCTGAAGCTCATCCGCGAGCTGAACTATGCGCGCTATTTCCTGACCGTGCATGACGTTGTGATGTTTGCCCGCTCCAAAGGGATACTCTGTCAGGGGCGGGGCAGTGCGGCCAATTCCGTTGTCTGCTATGCGCTGGGCGTTACTGAGGCCTCGCCTGACATGATCACTATGGTGTTTGAGCGCTTCATCTCTGAGGCGCGTAATGAGCCGCCGGATATTGATGTCGACTTTGAGCATGAGCGCCGCGAAGAGGTGATCCAGCACCTGTTCGAAAAATATGGTCGCCACCGCGCCGCGCTTTGTTCAACGGTGATCCATTTTCGCAGCCGCGCCGCCATTCGCGAAGTCGGCAAGGCAATGGGTTTGTCTGTGGATGTAATCAGCGCGCTCGCCTCACAGGTCTGGGGCTGGTCTGAGGGCGGTATCAGTGAGGACCGTGCGAAGGCAGCGGGATTGGATGTGAGCGACCAGCGTTTGCGGCTGACCCTTGAGCTGACACAGGAGATTATCGGCTTTCCCCGTCATCTGTCTCAGCATGTGGGCGGGTTTGTCATTACGCGCGGGCGACTGGATGAATTCTGCCCGATTGAAAACGCCGCTATGGCCGACCGGACGGTCATTGAGTGGGATAAAGACGATATCGACGTGCTGGGTATGCTGAAGGTGGATGTGCTGGCGCTGGGTATGCTGACTTGTATCCGCAAGGCATTTGATCTTCTGAAGCTCTGGAAGAGCGAAGACTACACGTTGGCCAGTCTGCCAAAGGAAGATCCGGCTATTTATGACATGTTGTGTGAGGCCGATACGATTGGCGTGTTTCAGGTGGAAAGCCGTGCGCAGATGAACTTTCTGCCGCGTATGCGGCCGCGCTGTTTCTATGACCTTGTGATCGAGGTGGCCATCATCAGGCCGGGTCCCATACAGGGCAATATGGTTCACCCCTATATCAAGCGCCGCCGGGGTGAGGAGGCGGTGGTCTATCCTTCAGATGATTTAAAGCCCGCCCTCGGTAAGACACTCGGTGTGCCCCTGTTTCAGGAACAGGCCATGCAGATTGCGCAGATTGCAGCGGGCTTTACCGCCAGTGAAGCAGATGCCTTGCGCCGGGCGCTGGGCAGTTTCCGCGGGCCGGGCTCTGTGCAGAGTTTTCGGGACCGTTTCATGGAGGGCTGTCTGGCGCGGGGATATGACCTTGAGTTTGCGCAGAACTGTTTCAACCAGCTTGAGGGGTTTTCCGGTTATGGCTTTCCGGAAAGCCATGCCGCCTCATTTGCGCTTCTGGTCTATGCGTCCAGCTGGATCAAATGCCATCATCCGGAGGTGTTTTGCTGCGCGCTTCTGAACAGCCAGCCTATGGGGTTTTATGCCCCGGCGCAGATCATCCGGGATGCCCGCGCGCATGGCGTGACAGTGCTGCCGGTCTGTATTGAACACAGCTATTGGGACAATGTGCTGGAACCCTCTGGCGATGGCAGTCTGGCGGTGCGTCTGGGCTTTCGACAGGTGAAGGGCTTTTCAGAGGAAGACGGGCTCTGGCTCGCTTCTGCGCGCGGCAATGGCTATCGCAGTATTGAAGCGGTCTGGCGGCGTGCCGGGTTGGGGCGACCGGCGCTTTCAAAGCTTGCTGGAGCAGACGCCTTTGCTGCACACGATCTGACCCGGCGTGAAGCGCTCTGGTCGGTGCAGGGGCTAGGCGGGGATAAGCCGCTACCATTGTTCCGGGATATGGGGGAGGGGCTTGATGATGGGCCGGTCATCCTTCCGGCTATGGATCAGCGTGAAGAGGTTTTTGAAGACTATGTCTCTATGCGCCTCACTTTGCGAGACCATCCTGTTGCATTACTGCGGCCGGATATTCGTCCGTTTCTGGAGACGCGCGCTCTGCGTGATACGCCGGATGGGCGTCATGTGACGGTGTGCGGGCTGGTGATTACACGTCAGCGGCCCGGCACGGCCAGTGGGGTGATCTTTGTGACGCTGGAAGATGAAACCGGCACGGCTAATGTCGTTGTCTGGCCCAATACTTTTAAGCGTTATCGCAAAGAAGTCATGTCCGGTCGGCTTTTACGGATTTCAGGCAGGCTCCAGCGCGAAGGTATTGTCACTCACGTTATGTGTTCCCGCATTGAAGACATTTCATGGATGCTGGATGGGCTCGGCGATGCCTCTGGTGGACGGGATGGAATTGACCCGACTTATGACAATGCAGATGAGGCAAGACGCCCCATTCCCGTTCAGCCAAAAGACAAACAACAGTCTACAGGACGGCCTCTGCCAGAGGCCGTCACATACGAGCTTCAGAAAGCCCGGCATGCGGCCTATGGCTCAGGAGCGCGCCATCCGCGTGAACAGGCAAAGAAGCTGTTCTATAGCCGGGACTTTCACTGAAGGGTCAGCGGAAAATCCAGATCACCAGCAAGCACGCGAACAGGACCAGAGGCGCGTGCAGGCGATAGTCGAACAGGAGCTTTCGATCCCGCATTGGATTGAGGTCTGAAAGCTTCCAGACATCTTCTGTGGTTGGCAGCATGGATTTGCGATCTGCAAAGCTGAGCCCCGCGCACAGAATGACGAGGAAGATCGTCGTATAGCCGGAGAGCATCAGGAAGTGCGGAAGCACGTCTGGCGTGCCGGAGCTGACGCACCATGCACGATAGGCGAAGGTGGCGGCGCCAATGAGGTGACCGATAATGAGCGTGGCGAGTGCAGCACGGCCTGTAACGCCCTTCCAGAAGAGTGCGAGCGTGATCACCGCTACAACGGGTGGAACGGCATAGCCAAACACTTGCTGAATATAGCCGAATACGCCCGGGAAATTCCGGATCACCAATGGCCATAGGGCCGCAATGGTTATGAGGCCTGCAGTGGTAATGCGGCCAGCAGTCAGGATTTTCTTCTCACTCCACTTCTTTTCAGAAACTTTCAGAAAGTCATAGAGAACGAGCGTGGAGGCTGAGTTCAGTGTTGAATCCACGGTGGACATAATGGCCGCGATCAGACCCGCCAGAACGAGGCCAGTCATACCAGCTGGCAGGAAGTCAGAGATCAGTGTCGGGAAGACAAGATCGCTGTTTTCCAGCCCTGGAATGAGCGAGAAGGCAAGCGCGCCCGGAATGGCCATAACGAAGACCGGCAGGATTTTCAGAAGGCCTGCAAAGCTTGCACCGCGACGCGCCTGCTCCATGTCTTTCGCGCCGAGTAGACGCTGCATCACATATTGGTTTGAGGACCAGTAGAACCAGCCAAGGATTGGAACACCAAGGATAAGCCCCGGCCATGGCAGGGCTGCATCATCAGCCGGACGCACAATGGACAAATGGCCTTCAGGAAGTGTTGCGCGGGCAGTATCCCAGTCAAAGCCGAACTGGCTGAATACGGCATAGGTGATACCTGCTGCGCCGATGAGCAGGACGATGGCCTGCAGAACGTCTGTGTAGACCACGGCGCGAAGGCCGCCAGCTGCGGTGTACAGGCCGGCAAATGCCGCAAGCGCAATACACATCGGTACAAACGGAATGGCCGGGAAAAAGGCCTGGAGCACAACAACGCCAGCATAAACACTGGCCGCCATGTCCACGAAAACAGTGAGGAAAAGTGTGACACCGGAGAAGTATTTCTGAGCGACAGGACCAAATCGTCGCCCGAAAAACTCCGGAATGGTCGTAATCCTGATGCGCAGGAAGACCGGTATGGTGGTGAAGGCCATAATAGCGAGCAGGATGCCCGCCATCAGCTCATAGCTGGCAACGGAAATACCCGAAGCATAGGCCTGTCCACTTACGCCAATGAGCGTGGTGCTCGAAATATTGGACGCAAAGAGCGAAAATCCGATCGTGGCAAATCCGAGCGAACGACCTGCAAGAAACAGGTCTTCGCCGCTCTTCATGTTACGGCTGACCCACCAGCCAATAACGATCACGATCAGGAAATATAGCGCAATTACCAGCGCATCTAGGATTGTAAGATTACTCATAACAAGATGGCGACATCAGGCCGCTTTTGGCGTTTCCCCTGTATCTGATTTCTTCTTCGACGCGTCGAGATTGTCGAAGACTTCCATGACGTGTCGGGACCAGAACTCAATGTCCCAGGTCTCAACGGTCTTCAGCAGAGCCTCGCTGCGTTCGATGCGTTCCTCGCGGGACATATCGATCGCCTGATCAATGGCCTGATCCATGCTGGTATTGGAATACGGATTGGTCAGAATAGCCTGAGGTAGCTCAACCGCGACGCCCGCAAATTCTGACAGAACCAGCGCACCCGGGCCGCCCTGTTGTGCTGCAATGTATTCTTTAGCGACCAGATTCAGACCGTCGCGAATAGGCGTAATCCAGCAGGTGTTCGCTACGCGGAAATATGGCACGAGCTGTTCAAATGGAATTGGGCGCATGGTGAGCATGATGGGCGTCCAGCCAAGCGTGCCGTATTTGCCGTTGATCGAGCCGACGAGGCGCTCAATCTCACGCTGTGCGTTCTTATAAATCGTCATGCCCTTGGCCGCCGCAGCGCAGACCATCATGAATTTCACTTTGCCAATGAGTTCGGGGCGTCGTGAAAGCAGCCGGTCGAAGGCTTCCAGTTGTTCCTTCGCGCCCTTGGTATAGTCCACCCGGCCAACAGAAATAATGAAGTGCTGATCGCCGATTTCATTGCGGATTTCCGCAGCTCGCTCGCCTGCATCAAATCTGGAAAGATAATCCCGGATAAGGCTTGGATTGGTGCCGATTGGCCAGGCATCAATCATGATGCGGCGATCGCCATGTTCGACATATGGCGTCACGGTTGGCTCAGATAGTGCCATGCCTGACGATACCATTGGGGCCTGCACATCCTGCGCTTCACCAAGCGTGACGCCGCGCAGGGCGCGGGCAACGCCGCAGAAGTTTTCTGCATAGCGCGGAATGTGGAAACCGATAACGTCCGTCTGCAACAGGCTGTCTACGATTTCCTCGCGCCATGGGACGATGTTGAACACGTCCGCAGATGGGAATGGCGTGTGGTGGAAGAAGGCAATCTTCACATTCGGCTTAAGCTGGCGAATGTAATGCGGTGCCATCCAGAGATTATAGTCGTGGATCCAGATCAGGCCGTCATCGCTGACCTGTTCGCACGCTGCTTCAGCAAACAGGCGGTTCACCTCTTTGAAGCCATCCCAGTCTGCGTCCTCGCTGTTGAAGAGCCATGGGAAGGTGTGAAGGATCGGCCAGAACGCGACCTTTGATGTCACATGGTAGAAGGATTTTACCTGCTCGGCCGTTAGTGGCAGGCGGATGACGTCATAAGAGCCATAGGCATCATCAATCGTCACGCGGCGATTGAATTTTGCCTGTTGTTTTGGCGCGACTTCCTTCCAGGCGACCCAGCAGCCCTGTTCAGCGCGAGCGCAAAAGCCTTTCAGGGTCGGCACGATACCGTTCGGGCTCTTATTCTCTTTAAAAACCGTTTTTCCGTCCTTCACCTCCTCCTCATAGGGTTGGCGGTGATAGAGAATCACGAGGTCGGACTTTTGGGGCTTCGGATCAGACATTTAGGGCTTCCAGTTCAGGAATAGTTTGCATTTTACGTTTGAGGGCATCGAAGACGCCGGCAGCGCCGTCTTCTTTGGAGAAATGAACGTTGGTGAGGTGTTTGATCGCTTCGATGAGACGTGGCTCAGAATTGGCAACGGCGACGCCATCGAGGCCGGTCTCAAAGAGAGACCTATCGTTGAGTGTGTCGCCTGCGACGAGCACTTTGCTGCCGTCGAGATCAAAGGCTTCGATCACTTTTTTGAGTGTCGGCCCCTTTTGCACGCCGCGTGGCAGAATGTCGAAATAGATACCATCAGAAATGAGAACGTCGAAGCCTTCGTCTTCAAGCGCTTTTGCGGAGTCAAAGGCCTTTGGTTCATCATCATAGAAGAATGAAAGGCGTCGCCCGCCGAATACGTCCTGCAAACGAAGGTGAGGGGCTTCGCCGAGGGTTTTGGCGGCATGGTCGCGCCCCGGCCATTGCTCGTCGATCCAGCTTTCCACCTTTTCAACGGGCTTGAACGGTTTGCCATGCATGACGGTGGTGCCGACATCCCCGATCACGCCATCCGGGCGTGGAACATCTTTTTCCGTAATGGTTTCGATGAAGTCGATATCCCGGCCCGTCACAAAGACGAGCCCCAACCAGTCGCGGTTTTCTTCGATAAAGCCATATAGTTCAGCGCGGGATGCATCATCGCCGCCGAGAAACGTTCCGTCCAAATCAGTCGCCAGAATGATGGATTTGTCTTTCAGGTTTTCCATATCTGACCTCTATGACGCAATCTGCGCTTGTTCAGGCGTTGTTGCAGGAATGGAGAAGAGTGTCGGTACAAACTCTTTTGGTGTGATCTCACCGGCTAGCACATCCAGAACTGCGAAGCTGATATTGGCTTCAAGACCATGTTCACGCATCAGACGGCAGGCATTTTGAACGCTGGCCGCACCTTCGAAGGTTTTTGCCTTCAGGTCTTTGGTCGGGTCGGCGAGTGACTGTCCGAAAGAGTAGTTGCGCGATTGAGGGTCTGTGCAGGTGAGGGCGAGGTCGCCAGCGCCTGCGACGCCGAGTAATGTCTTTGCTTCGCCGCCCAGTGCGTCAGCAAGGTTTGCTGCCTCTTCCAGACCACGTGCCATGATCGCTGCGCGTGTGTTCGAGCCAAAGCCAAGGCCATCAGACATGCCGCATGCAATGGCGACCACATTCTTCAAAAGGCCGCCAACCTGTGCGCCGACCATGTCTGCATCTGGCTGAATATGGAAGGTGTCAGAGCCAATCTTCGCTGCCAGTTCGCAAGCGATCTGGAAGTCACCGGCGAGCAGAACTGAAGTCGGATGCTCATCTGCCACTTCGCTCGCAAAGCTCGGGCCTGAAAGATAGAGCGGCGCGGCCTGCGGAATATTTCGGATAATATTCTCTGTAAGCAGGGTGTTATGCGCGGGATCTAATCCTTTGGTGCAGGAAATGACGGGCGTGCCGTCTGAGACGTGCTCAGAGATGCGCTCTGTAATGTAGCCAAACGCGCTGGACGGTACGACGATAAATACCGCGTCCGCATTTTTAACCGCGTCTGACAGAATGTGCGTTGGGTGGATATTGGCATCCAGTGTGCCATTCGGCAGATAGCGCTCATTCCGACGAGACTTCGTCATACGCCTGATCTGAGTTTCGTTTCGTCCCCACAGCTGAATATGTGCACCGGATCGTGCGAAGGCGATGGCCAGTGCAGTGCCCCAGGCGCCTGCGCCGAGAACTGCAATTTTGTATTGGTCCCGTTTCTTGATGCCGGGTGATGGTTGTTCGTTGGTTTCAGTTTTTGCGTGCGGGTTGAGAACGGATCTCGTCAAAACGTTGTTTCCTTTCAGGCTGGGGAATTGGCGTAGTCTTTGTCTGTCGGTGGAGTGTCTCCTGAGATTTCAGTGGAACGAGGGTCGAGTTCGAAAACCTCGGGGGTGGCTGAGCGCGTCACAATGACGAAGTCGTCTTTGTCTGCATCGTCGCGAGCTTCGCGCTCTGTACGGCGCCAGAAGCCAAATCCGATAAGGACGGCCAGAATGGTGGCCATTGCGACGAAGAGGGAGGCATTCCCGAATAGCTGCATGACAAATGAGAAGAAGGTCGGGCCGAGTACTGCGCCGACGCCAAAGCAAAGAAGAACTGCCCCTGCGATGGACACGAATTCTTCCGGGTTGGCGGCATCACTGGCGTGCGAGATTGATAGAGCGTAGATCGGCATGAGCGCTCCACCGAAAAGTGCGCCTAGCGCAAGCGTTGCTGTCACGGACCCGGCCGCGAAAGGTAGAAGCAGACAGATCAACAGAGTGCCGCCTGCTGCACCCATAATCACCAGGCGACGGTCCAGGCGGTCAGAGAGCTTGCCGACCGGCCATTGGAAGATTGCGCCGCCAACAATGACGGCACTGATGAATAGCGCGACCACATTCACCGGAAAGCCGTTATTAGTCAGGTACACAGGAGAGAGGCCCCAGAAGCCTGCGCTCACAAAACCTACACCTAGGGCCGCAGCGCCTGACATAGGGGCGATCTCCATAAGGCGTCGAACCTTGGGTTTGGACTTTGCAATTTGGGTGGGTCCGGTGGTCTTGGAGAAGACGACAGGCGAAAGAGACAGGCAGATCGAAATGGCGATGAGCGAAAACAGGAGGAAAGGCCCTGCGTCCTTTATCACCAGTGCAAACTGAGCCAACGTGACCGAGAGCAGGTCCACAATCCGATAGATTGAGATAAAGCCAGAGCGTGTTTTTGGCGTGCTGGAGGTAGTGAGCCAGCTTTCAATCGTCATCTGTAAAATGGCGTGCGAGAAACCACTCAGCACACGCAGACCGAGCCAGATAATGGCAAACGGCAGAATAGGATAAAGCAGGGCGGAAATGGTTGCGATTCCCGCCAAGCCAGCAAAGGCACGTATATGGCCAACCCGTGCAACGACATCGCCGCCGAAGAAACAGCCACCGATAAAACCTGCAAAATAGCTGGACGTGAGAAGGCCGATTACACCGGCAGAGAATCCAAGTTCATTCGCGCGAACAACAACAAGCGTTGTCAGGACGGCGTTGGCGCCAGTAAAAAAGAATACTCCGGTCAAAAGCGCAGAAATACCTAAAGCATATTCTGTCGGCGTTTGCCGTTTTTTCTTCGCAATTACGTTTAGTCTGGCAAAAAAGCCTGAACTTTCACTCATGATGACTTGAATGTAACTTAAAGCGACGCCCAACCCCACTGATGGGCACTTTAATTACGGTTAAACCGGAAGAAAGTTCCTTTTTTGATGAAAGATTGTGCAATTGCACAATGTTCAGGGTGGCGCTGACCGCGTTTATCAGCTCTGAGACCGTGAGAATCGCGAAAAATATTGCCCGCAGAAAGGGTGCGAATAGCTGCTATCCTGTTTCGGTGGACTGTGTTGCTTGTATTGTTTGGCGTTTTTTCTAAACAGGACTGAATAAGGACGCGGAAGAGGGGGCTCTTACCAGTGTCGGGCATCACGGAAGGCGAAACAGCCATGAAATCCTATGAGAATGCGTTCAAACGTAAGCTGCGGGCAGATGGTACATGTCTCGGCCTCTGGCTGGCGCTGGCTGACAGTTACAGCGCAGAGATTTGCGCGGGCGCAGGCTTCGATTTCATGGTTCTGGATGGAGAGCATTCTCCGCTCGATCTGCGCACCATGCTGCATCAGTTACAGTCTATTGCGCCTTATGATACCCATCCGGTCCTTCGACCGGCTCTGGGTGATACTGTTTCTATCAAGCAGATGCTGGATATTGGCGCCCAGACGCTTCTTATTCCGATGGTCGAAACGGCAGAGCAGGCCGCAGAACTGGTTGCGGCAACGCGGTATCCCCCAAATGGTGTGCGCGGCGTTGGCGCGGCCATTGCGCGAGCAGCCCGTTGGGGGCAGACGCATGACTATCTGGAACATGCCGATGAGGAGGTTTGCCTCATTCTTCAGGTTGAAACGGTCAAAGGCCTTGAGAATGTCGAGGCGATTGCCCGTACTGAAGGCGTAGATGGTGTATTTATTGGGGCTGCAGATTTATCCGCCTCTATGGGGTATCTGGGCCAGTCTGATCACCCGGAGGTCGAAGCAGCGATGGCCGATGCATTCGCTAAAATTCTGGCCGCGGGCAAAGCGCCGGGAATGCTTGCAACGAACCCTGCAACGGCAGACAAATTCATCGCGCTTGGCGCTAAATTTGCGGCTGTTGGCGTGGATGCGCACCTTCTGTCGGCCTCTGCAAGGCAGCTTCTCCATCGCTTCCGACCAGAAGGCGCAGAATAGATGTCTGAACGGTAAACGCTTTCCGCGACTTCGAAATACCAGTCGTCAGTCTGAGATTCAGCGATCTGACCCCAACGGCGCATTTGTGTGAGATACCAGACAGCATCAGATTGGTACGGATAGGTCGCATTGTAGCGGAAGAATACGTTGAAATCCGGCACATCGCGCACATCACCTTGTTCGTATTCAAACGTGCCGGTCATTGATGCGGCGATGACGTCGTAGTCTGCACCGACATAAGCTGGGCGAAACAGAATCTTTACCGCTTCTTCACGGTTCGCATTATCGTTCTCATCCAGCCACATTGCTGCGCGGACTAGGGCGCGTGTGATAGCACGAATGGTGACCGGATTTTCTTCAGCAAACTCTGCCGTGATACCGAAAACTTTTTCCGGGTTGTTCTTCCAGATTTCGTAGTCGGTGATAACTGGCACGCCGATGCCCATTGCCACGGCCTGCTGGTTCCATGGTTCGCCAACACAGTAGCCATAGATTGTACCCGCTTCGAGCGTTGCCGGCATTTGTGGTGGAGGCGTGACCGACAGAAGAGCATCAGCCATGATCTGACCCGTCACATCATCCGGGGAATAGTAGCCCGGGTGAATACCGCCGGCCGCCAGCCAGTAACGAAGCTCATAATTGTGAGTCGAAACCGGGAAAACCATACCCATATTGAATGGACGGCCTTCAGCCTGATATTCTTCTACAACTGGAGCCAGAGCTTCCGCACTGATCGGGTGAACCGGGCGGCCGTCTTCCATGCTTGGAATGTTTGGACGCATTGCTTCCCAGACTTCGTTGGAAACGGTGATTGCGTTGCCGTTCAGGTCCATTGAGAAAGGTGTGATGATGTGCGCGGATGTGCCGTATCCAATGGTTGCGGCCAGCGGCTGTCCAGCAAGCATGTGTGCGCCCTGCAACTGGCCGTCAATAACGCCATCAAGCAGTACACGCCAGTTCGCCTGGGCTTCCAGCGTGACGAAAAGGCCTTCGTCTTAAAAATAGCCATTCTCATAGGCGATAGCGAGCGGCGCCATGTCTGTGAGTTTAATAAAGCCGAATGTGAGCTCGGTAACTTCAAGGCCTTCCACCGGGATGATGATTGGACGCTCTACAGCTGAAGATGCGGACGTTTCAGATGTTGGTTCAGGGCCTGAGCCGCCACAACCGGACAGAGCCAGCGCGCAAACGGCAACAATGCCAGATACGACGCCGCGTTTGGATACTTCGTTATTCAGGAAGGTGTGTGTCATAGTCTTTCGCCGAGCTGGGCAAAACCGAACTATTTCAGTTTTGCGATAAACTTTTGTGGACTGAAAACCGGCGCATCTTGCGCAAACAGGTAATAAGTCGCTCAAAAGCCCTTCGGCGGACGATTGAAACCTATGACTACTTCGTCATGCCTACAACGTACTTCAGTGAACGGAGGTTTTTCAATCCCTCTTTAGTCGATCGTGGGACTTCTGTGGGATTTGATTAAATTTCGTGCGTAAATTGGTTAATGGTGAATGCTGAGTGTGCAATGTGTTTGCGAAGGTGCGTCGTGCGACACGCATCCGGGCAATCGGAACGTTAACCCCCTGCAGATCGAACAGTATATAAAGTCAGTCCGAAGAATAAGGAGCTGACGCACAATTCAGCAGTCCAAATCCGGCTTGCGGCTGTTTACTGGAACTTCGTGGCGGGCCGGAGCCGACGAAACCGAGAATTACAGCTACGCCATAGCCCTCTGAATTATGCGTCATGACACCTTTCCGTGTTCCCCTAAAAAATCCAGCACAGCCCGAACGCGCGAGGGCAGCGGACCACCCTGGCCGATATGGACGGCGTGAAATTCCTCTTTCTCTCCGGTGTCGAGATTACTGAGGACCGGTATGAGCCTTCCGGCGGCGATATCTGCGCGCACCGTGAAGTCTGCAAGCCGGGCAAGGCCAACGCCCGAAAGGGCGAGGTGGCGCAAGCCTTCTCCATCGCTCGCCTGTACCCGGCCGGTGGCAGGTACGAGTCTGTCCTCCCCATTTTCCCGCAGCCCCCAGCCGTCAACCGCGCGTGCATACCCAAGGCCAAGTCGATTGTGCTGTTCGAGATCGGCAATGCTGCGCGGTTCGCCACAGCGTTTCAGGTACGCAGGTGATGCGACGATGGTCACCGCCGTCTCGCCCAGCTTCCGGGCAACAAGGCTTGAGCTTTTCATTGGCCCAGCCCGGACGGCGACATCCATGCGCTCGGCGAGAAGATCAACCACGGCATCGGTTTGAACGATGTCGAGCGTGATGGCTGGATGCAGCGCCAGAAACACGGGCAGCGCGGGCGCAAGTACGTGATTAAAATAGGAGGCACTGGTGTTGATGCGCACGCGACCCACCGCCTGCTCACCAATGCCGGCCGTCCGCTCGGCATCTTCCATATCGGCGAGGATGCGCGTCGCGCGTTCATAGAAGGCGCAGCCCTCGGGTGTGAGTTGGAGTTGGCGCGTCGAACGATTGAGCAACCTCGTAGCAAGCCGCGCCTCCAACCGTGCGATCAGTTTGCTGACGGCAGAGGGCGTCATGCCCGCGATACGTGCGGCGGGCGAGAAGCCACCCTGTTCGACCACACGGACAAACACTTCCATCTCGCCGGATCGGTTGGTTTCAATACGCGCCATGATGATTTCATCTCATAAGTGATATTCCAATAGGCAGTCTATTTCATCGAATACAGCTCGTCTATCTCTCAGGAAACAGACTGATTGAAGATCGGGATTTACGATGCCGCTGGCGCTCTATGCTTTGACGGTCGGGGCCTTCGGGATCGGCGTCACGGAATTTGTCATCATGGGCCTGCTTCTGGAGGTCAGCCGCGAACTGAATGTCACCATCGCGGCGGCTGGTTTACTGATTTCCGGCTATGCGCTCGGTGTCACGATTGGCGCGCCTGTTCTGACTGCACGCACTGCCCGCTGGCCGCGCAAACAAGTGCTGGCCGGTCTGATGGTCCTTTTCATCATCGGCAATGCAGCTTGCGCGCTCGCGCCGAGCTATGGCTGGTTGATGGCGGCGCGCGTGCTGACTGCGCTGACGCATGGCACCTTCTTCGGCGTCGGGGCCGTGGTGGCGACCAGCCTTGTTGCGGAAGACAAGCGCGCGTCGGCTATCGCCATCATGTTCACCGGCCTGACGGTCGCAACCGTGCTTGGCGTGCCATTCGGGACATGGCTCGGCCAGCAGTATGGCTGGCGCGCGGCATTCTGGGCGGTGTCTGTGGTTGGACTGATTGCGTTGGTCGTTCTTGTCACGCTGTTGCCGCAGGATCGAAGCGAACCGGGATCAACGGACTGGCGCGCAGATCTACGCGCAATTGCCCGCCGTCCGGTGCTGTTGGGCCTGCTGACCACAGCGCTTGGCTATGCGGGCGTTTTCGCGGTCTTCACCTACATCGCACCGCTGCTGACGGAAATCAGCGGTTTTGATGAAAGCGCGGTCTCGGCGGTCCTCTTGGTGTTCGGCGGCGGCCTGGTCGTTGGCAATCTGTTGGGTGGTCGGCTGGCGGATCGTAACCTCTTCCATGCCATCGTCGGCACGCTCGCCGCACTTGCCATCGCCCTGGCGACAATGGCCTGGGCAATGGACAGCCGGAGATTGGCCGTTGTCTTCACTGGTCTGCTGGGAGCAACCGGCTTCGCCACCGTCGCGCCTTTGCAGATGTGGGTGCTGTCGAAAGCCGATGGTGCAGCTCAGAGCCTCGCCTCAAGCTTCAACATCGGAGCCTTCAATCTCGGCAATGCCATTGGCGCATGGGCGGGCGGCATGGTCATCGACCACGGTTCGGGCATCGCTCTCCTGCCCCTGGCAGCCGCGGTCTTCCCGCTGCTTGCCATAGCAACTGCGTCGCTGGCCGTCAGGGCGGCAAGTGCAGCAGAGCTCACCCTTCAACCCAACCAGACAGCTCAAATGACAGGATCGAACGACAATGCCAACTAAGTATTCAGCCGCGAAAAACAGTCAAACACTCCTTACAAACGCCCTTCGCATTGCAACCTTTACCTTCGCATTGGCTATTTCCGGGCCGTCTATGGCCCAGGATCAGGGCCATAACTGGGTCGGGACATGGATGGCGAGTCCACAGCCGATATGGGGTTCGGACTTACCGTTCCCGACCAAAATTCCTGCATCCGCAAACGATCAAACCTTCCGGCAAGTCGCGCAGATCAGCCTTGGCGGTTCGCGCGTGCGTTTGGTTTTCTCCAATACATATGGCGATAAGCCTCTGCGGATTGGCGGCGCGAGTGTCGGGTTGGCCGGCGATAACGGCGCGGCGGTCCCCGGCACCATCCAGCAGATAACTTTTGGCGGCCGAGATGGGATTGTCATCCCGCCCGGTGCTCCGGCTATCAGTGATCCGGTGGAAATGACGGTTGAAGCGCAGTCCGATCTCGCTGTTTCGATCTATCTGCCCGACGAAACCCCGTTGACGACATTTCATTGGGATGGACGCCAGACGGCATGGCTCGGAGAAGGAAATCTCACCAGTGCCGAAGATTTCCCTGCAACGTCTACGACCGATGCGCGCATTCTTCTGACAGACGTGCGTGTCGATACGCCGAATGAGGGGGCTGTCATCGTCATCGGGGATTCGATCACCGATGGGAATGGCACTACTCTGGATGCGGATACGCGCTGGTCTGACTTTCTAGCCGAAAAACTTGCGCCGCACCGGATGGCCGTACTGAACGCCGGCATCTCGGGCGGCAGGCTGCTTCAGGATAAAATGGGCGTGAACGTCGCTGCGCGATTACAGCGCGATGTGTTCTCGCAGCCAGGTGTGAAGGCGGGGATCCTTCTGATCGGCATCAACGACATTTCCTGGCCCGGCACAGATTTCGCGCCTGATCAGATGCGCCCGACCCTCGATCAGATGATCGCCGGTTATCGGCAGGGCATTGAGTTGGCCCGCGCCAACAATATCCGCCTGATCGGGGCGACATTGCCGCCATTCAAGGGCGCGCTTAGCGGAACGCCGCTCGAAAATTACTACCATCAAGACAAGGACGCGCTGCGTCAGGAGGTCAATCGCTGGATCAGGGAAAGCGGTGCCTTCGATGCCATAGTGGATTTCGACGCCGTTCTCCGTGACCCCGAACATCCCACACGCCTCATTCCCGCATTCGATTCTGGGGATCATCTCCATCCCGGCGATGAGGGCAATCGCGCGATGGCAGAGGCTATCGACCTTGATGCTCTGCTTGGTCGCTGACCAAACAACTGAAAACGAAAGGACTCTCTCATGGAATATCGCCCCCTTGGAAAATCCGGCCTCAAAGTGCCGGTTCTCAGCTTCGGCGCAGGCACTTTCGGCGGCACCGGCCCCCTGTTCAGCAACTGGGGCACATCTGACGCCATCGAGGCACGCCGTCTCGTGGACATTTGCCTGGAAGCGGGTGTCAACCTGTTCGATACCGCCGATGTCTATTCGGATGGCGCGTCCGAAAAGGTCTTGGGGGAGGCCGTGAAGGGGCGGCGCAACGCGGTGCTGCTCTCAACCAAGACCAGCCTGCCGATGGGTGACGGGCCGAACGATGCAGGGTCATCGCGCTTCCGGTTGATCCGGGCCGTTGACGATGCGTTGCGCCGCTTGCAGACCGATTACATTGACCTGCTGCAACTTCATGCCTTTGATGCCAGCACACCTGTCGAGGAAGTTCTTTCGACACTTGATACGCTCGTCCGCGCCGGGAAAGTGCGCTATGTCGGCGTATCCAATTTCTCGGGCTGGCAGATCATGAAATCGCTGGCCGTCGCTGACCGCTATGGCTGGCCGCGCTATGTCGCCAATCAGGTCTATTACTCGCTGGTCGGGCGCGATTACGAATGGGATTTGATGCCACTCGGGCAGGATCAAGGTCTCGGTGCCATGGTCTGGTCGCCGCTTGGTTGGGGGCGGCTGACCGGAAAAATCCGGCGCGGTGCGCCATTGCCCGAAGGCAGCCGCCTGCATGAGACCGCCAGCTTCGGACCTCCGGTTGAGGACGAACATCTCTACCGTGTTGTCGATGCGCTGGACGCGGTGGCAGAAGAAACCGGTAAAACCGTTCCCCAGATCGCGCTGAACTGGCTGCTGCAACGCCCGACCGTTTCCTCGGTCATCATCGGTGCGCGGAATGAGGAACAGCTTCGCCAGAACCTCGGCGCGGTCGGGTGGACCCTGACACCCGAACAGATCGCCAAACTGGATAAGGCGAGTGCCGTCACCGCGCCTTATCCGCATTTTCCTTACCGGCGTCAGGAGGGCTTCGCACGGCTTAACCCGCCAGTCGCAGGATAGGAGCAACACTTTCGAGATCGTCAAGGTCAGGCTATGACGTTGGCTTCAAGATTGCTGCACCAAGGTCTTCGGGATGCGTCAGAGCAACCATATGCGGCGCATCGCCGATGACCTCGAAGGTTCTCTGCTCGCCATTGGCAAGGCGGTTCATCAGTGCAGGCGGCGTGGATTGGTCGCATTCGCCGGCGATGATGCGCATCGAGGCCTTTATCTCATCCAGCCTGCCGTCCAGTGATATTCCGGCCAGCACCCGCCAGGCTGCACTCCAGTCGGTGAAATTTGCCCGCCGGACACAATTTCGGGCGTAGCGCACCGACCAGTCATTTTCAGCCAGATCGCCGGTGCGAAACCAGCGGGTCAGGCTGGGGATGACCTGCGCTTCCATACCCTCAGCCTCAGCCGCACGGGCGCGCTCTTCGAAGGCCGGGAATGACCATGCGGTGGCGGCAATCACGGTCAGGTCTTGCACGCGCTCGGGCTGTTGCAACGCAAGTTCCACGGCCATCGACCCGCCAAGCGACAGCCCGACGATACGGGCCGACGGCAATGTCAGGCGATCCATCAGCTCTGCCACATCCTGCGCATAATGGGCCAGATCGCGGACCTGCGGTGCAAACGCCGCTCCGCCGAACCCGCGCAGATCATAGGCGATGACGCGGAAATGCGGGGTGAGTTGAGGGATAACACGCGACCACATCCGCCAATCCAGCCCTAGGGCGTGGAGCAGGATCATTGCCGGTTTGCCGCCGCCGCTGTCGAACAGGCACGTGTCATGATCCCGCAGCGAAATTGCTTTTGCGACAAGCAGTTCCGCGCCCTTGTCCTGCATGACTTCGCGCGCAATCCGCAGCATGGTCAGCGCGCGGGGGTAGCCTGCATAGACAGAGACCTGTTCGACGCTGGCAATGATTTCCTCGGGCGCAAGCCCACAATCCAGCGCAAAGCCCAGATGGGTGCGCAACTGGCTTTCGCATCCCCCCATGGCCCCGAGCATGGCGATGGTTTCGAGTTCGCGCTCGCCATAGCCGAGCGTGGTCTGGCCAATGATCTTGCCGAAGGCATGGTGCACCAGACTGTCCGCCAATACCGGGGAGTGCGCACCGACCGAAGCGAGGATCGTTTCCTGTGCCCGGCCAGTCATCCGCTGCATTGCATGGTCGCCAATCTGTCCAGTCTGAGCGTTCATACATTCACCCCTTTCATACCCTCGGCGGTATAGCGCTCGCCGGTGAAACTGCTCGGCGCATAGGCGCGGTCGAGCCTGGCGATGTCATCGGCGGATAGGCGGAGGCTGGCGGCGGCGATGTTCTGTTCCAGATAGGTCAGACGCTTGGTGCCGGGAATCGCAAACGCTCCCTTGGCAAGCACCCAGGCGAGCGCGACCTGCGACGGTGTCGCCTCGCGCATGTCGGCGATGGCACGCAGGGTGTCGAGCCGCGCATTATTGGCCTCCAGCGCCTCATCGCCAAAGCGCGGGGCGTTGCGGCGGAAATCGTTTTCGGCAAGGCTGTCGCGATCCAGAGAACCGGACAGCAGCCCGCGCCCCAAGGGGCTATAGGCGACAAAGGCGACGCCCAGCTCGCGGCAGGCAGGCAGCACCTCTGCCTCCATATCGCGGGTGGTCAGCGAGTATTCGCTCTGCACGGCAGCAACAGAATGCACCGCATGGGCGCGGCGCAGGGTATCGGCGGACACTTCGCTCAGTCCGATCCGCGCAATCTTGCCCGCCTGCATGAGATCGGCCAGCACCTGCACCGTTTCTTCGATGGAGCGTCCCGCTTCGGCCCGGTGGACATAATAGAGACCGATCTGTTCGACACCCAGACACCGCAGCGAGGCCTCGCAGGCCTGCCGGATATAAGCCGGGCTATTGTCGATGCTGCGGGCATAGTCGCCCGGAGCCTTGCGAATGCCGAACTTGGTGGCGATGAAAGCGTCGGGATGGCCCTGTTTCAGGAAACGCGCCAGCAGTTCCTCGTTATGGCCGTTGCCATACATATCGGCGGTGTCGAACATCCGCACACCCAGTTCATAGGCGCGGTCCACGCCCCTGACCGAGAAGGGCAAGGAGATCGCCGCAATAGCCCGCGATATGGAGCAAGGCGCGCAGCGGATCGAACGCCTGGCTCATGCCGCGCAGGGCACGTTGACCGGACGCGTGCGGCTGACCGCGCCGCCCGTGCTGGTTAGCGAGGTCATCATCCCGGCCATGCGCGATCTGCGCGCCGATCATCCAGATTTGCAGATCGTGCTTTCTGCCAACTCGCACATCGCCTCGCTCGACAGCGGCCAAGCCGATCTGGCGGTGCGGATGGTAGAGCCGCAGGGGAAGCAGAACATTGTCCGGCGGATCGGTTCGGTCGAATTCGCGCTTTATGGGACGCCAGACATCGCCAGACTGCCCCCACAGCAATGGCGCTTCATCGCCTTTGACGAAACGCTGGCGCATGTCCCGCAGCAACGCTGGCTGGAAGAGTTTGCCGATGGTCGCCCGCTCGACCTGCTGACCGGGGATTTTCATAGCCAGTTCGCCGCCGCCCGGGCGGGTCTTGGCGTCGCGCTGTTGCCTTGTGTGATGGCGCAACCTTGCAAGGAACTGGTTCGTGTGACCGGCAAGCGACCTCAAGCGCGCCCCGTGTGGATGGTGATCCACGCCGATCTGAAACACGCCCCCGCTGTGCGAGCGGTCGCCGATATGCTGGCGGCCGCCTTCAGCAAAGGCTGAAAATGCAGCCGTCATTCGGCAGGACATTATCTTCGGAGTGCACGTGAGCCGCGCTTCTTCACTCTCAGTCATGGGGCGGCAAGCGCCAAACGATAGTGCCGCAACCCGCGTTGTCTGCCATGGACATGTACGACAAACCAACTCCACCACCCAAGGCAGCATGCGGTGATCGGCGGCACATAGGCTATTTTCGGTGGCAATCGGCGGTGAATGGCGGAGGGGATGGGCCTGATATCCAACCTTCTCCACCTCCTAACCTATTGATTTATATGATTCTCCACGAGTGAAGTGGATTTCTGCCGGAACAACACCCGCTCCGCATCATGCGGCGCACGTCACTCATCCCGGGCGAGATGCCGCTCCCAGAATGCCACTGCGTCGCCGATCCAGCCTTCGGCTTCGGTCCCAGTCCCGGAGCCGAACCCGTGTCCGAGATTTTCGTAGAGATGAAACTCGACTTCGGTCCCAGCTGCGCGCAGGTCAGCGATGCGACGCTCCATCACTTGCGACGGTGCGATGCGATCGCGCCCACCGACCACGACGAAGGTGGGCGGTTCCTCGTCCGAGATGTCGGAATGACCGGTATAGGCCATGACGACGGCCGCCGGAGGCGGATGCTCGCCACCCCCGAACGCCGAGACGCCGTGCGAGCCGATATACGCAGCCATGCGCGCGCCGGCCGAACTGCCCCAGACGGAATAGCCATCGCGTGCGACGCCGAGTTCCTGGGCATGGGTCAGGATGTAGTCGATGGCCCGTGCCATGTCCTCAGTGGCCGCTCGGCTCCCTTGGCCAGTGCGGTAGACGACCACGAAGGCGTTGTAGCCGAGCGCGCTGATCTCGGCGGCGTATGGGAAACCTTCGTGGACCGAGCCGACATAGGAGAAGCCGCCGCCCGCCGCGATCACCGCGAAAGGCTCTCCCTCCTGCCCGGGAAAGAAGAACAGCCCGGTCTCCCGGAGATCCCGGTTCGCGCTTCTTTCTTCATTGGAGTAGATTTCGTGAAAGACCGGGGCGCCGCGGTCGGCGTTCTCGATCAGCAGGTTGAGACCCGCCAGGACCGTCGCGGTGTCCACCGCGCTGTGATAGGGAAGCAGGGATCCGACACGGTCAAGCGGCAGGCTGCGGTCGTAGTCGCGCCCGTGCCACGGAAGGGTGTGCTCGGCAAAGCCCGCCAGGGACGGGTGGTCGAGCAGATTGCCCAGAGTGCCGTCGGCAGTGAGGCGCGGAGCCTCGACGGCCACCTCGGAGGCCCACGGGGTGGCAGTTGCCCCTCCGTTGCCCTGCGCGACGGTTGCAGGCGCCATGAGCGTCAGGGCGACCATCGCAAGACCGCTGCGCAAAAGAGCGCGAACATTGGATTTCTCCGACATCGGAATGAACCTCGTCTTCAGGTTCCCGCGCCTCGAGTTATGCCGCGGGAGGGCCCACCCCGAGCCGAACGTGACACGGGATGGGGAGCAGGCGCCGCAAGTGATCGTGGGCACAGCTACGCTACCCAGCGGAACTCGTTGGAGGGACGGACTTCCGCCCGCTCAGTTCTGCGGAGGCGCCTCGACGTCCGAGAAGGCGAGAACAGCGTCCGGCAGGCGCTGCCCTTGGACTTCGATGGCCGAAACGGCCTCGTTCAGCTCGGCAAGCTCAGACTCCGTGAAGCTGACCTCGGTCGCGCCGGCGTTGTCGAGCATGTGCGCCATCTGCGTGGTGCCGGGGATCGGCACGATCCACGGCTTCTGCGCCATCAGCCAGGCAAGTGCGATCTGCGCTGGCGTCGCCTGCTTCCGCTCGGCCCAGGTCTTCGTCAGGTCGACGAGCGCCAGGTTGTGGACCCGGTTCTCCTCGGCGAAGCGAGACTCAATGCCACGGATGTCGCCCGGGGCGAACGCTGTTGCGACGTCGATGGCGCCTGTCAGGAAGCCCACACCGAGCGGGCTCCACGGCACGAAGCCGATGCCGAGCTCTTCGCAGGTCGGGATGACCTCTGCCTCCGGCCCGCGCCACAGCATCGAGTATTCGTTCTGGACGGCAGTGACCGGCAGCGCTGCGTGAGCACGGCGCAACGTGTCCAGCCCCATCTCCGAGAGGCCCCAGTGCAGCACCTTGCCTTCGTCCATCAGGTCCTGGATCGCGCCCGCGACGTCCTCGATCGGAACCTCCGGATCGACGCGGTGCTGGTATAGAAGGTCGATGCGATCAGTGCGCAGCCGCCCCAGCATGCCTTCGACGGCCAGCTTGACGTGCTCCGGCCGGCTGTTCAATCCGGGCAGGCGCTCGCCGGTCTCAAGGTCGATGTTCCAGCCGAACTTCGACGTGATCACCACCTCGTCGCGGAAGGACTCGATGGCCTCGCCGAGAATGCGTTCATTCTCGTGCGGTCCATAGGCCTCGGCGCAGTCGAAGAAGGTGATGCCATTGTCGTAGGCCGTCCGGAGAATGTTCAGCATCTCGGGCCGGTAAGGCACCAGGGTCGTGTAAGTGCGGTGCATATTCTGGACGCCCATGCCGATGCTGGAAACTTCCAGCGTCCCCAGCATACGGGTGCCGCGCGCCTGTGCGGCGGCGCCTGCGCCCGACGTCGTTGCCTGAGCCGAGGCCGGGGAAGTCATGCCGCCGACCAGCAGAGGCGCTGCAGCAAGGCTTCCCGCCGCCGCCAGCAAGCTGCGGCGCCCGATATCCATTCCGTTCTCGTTCGTCATGTCGAGCTTCCCTTCGTGGTGGTGCGGGGCCCCTCGACTACGCGCCTTGCGTGAATCCGGGCTCTCCTCTGACACTGCTAATGTAGCCGAAACGGATCATCGCGATTAGACGGCGGAATTGGCATGAACCTATGCGCCAAAAGCATTAATCACGCTTGGGAGCAGAGACTGACCGTAGTCGCCCTCATCGCGCCGGCTGGGCGAGCGCGGCCAGGCGCAGAACATGGTGGCCAAGCACGGCGAACAAGCCGATGACGGCCAGCCAGTGGCCGAAGAAGGGCAGAACGGCTTCATTGAAATCCCACATCGCCAGGCTGTACTGAAACGACAGCCGGGACCAAAGCCCGAGAACCGACGCGCTGAAATAGCCCTGCACGGCAAGGGCCAGAGCGCAAAGCCCCCCAAGAACGGCCCAGACCCGTGTCCGGCCATTCATCCAGCCAATACTACGCAACAGGCTCGTGACCCGGCCCCAGTTCAGTCCGAGATGCAGCCCGACGATCGCCATGATCCAGTAGGCCGAGAACCAGTGCATCTCGCGCATCGTGAAGAGGCCGGGTTGCGGCAGGAACGCGAAGAGGGATTGCGAAATCGCAAGACTGGTGAGCAGCAGCACCGCCATCGAAGCGGCAAGCAGCAGCGTCAGGATCAGGCTCATCGCGCGGCGGAGGTCGTAGGGGCCGCGACGGGCAGCGGACCACCATCGTCCGTTGTTGACGAGATGGCGGATCAACAGCACGAAGAATATCGTGCCGACGATCTCATGGGCGAGATTTCCCTGCCACCAGTAGGCGAACGCCACCAGCAGCAGAACGAGGATCGCGCTATCGAGAAGCAGCCGAGGTGCGGGTCGGGTCCATCGCAACCGGGTCATTCGGCCCGGCGCGCATCGTTGTAGGTGAACATGTAGCTCCGGTCTTCGCGGGACATGTGACAGGACCTGCACCGCGCCGTGTTTTCCTCCATGTTGATCGTGCCATCCGGCCAGTACCACTGGAACTGCCAGTCACCGGTGCGGCTGGCTTCATCGTATTCCTCGCCCCAGCCCTCGCCCTTCTCCATGACGAAGAGGCGCCAGAGTTCCTCGTCGCGGAATATCTCAAGAACGACCTGTGTGCCGTTGGGCAGGTCCTCGCCCTGCTGGATCGCGTCCAGAGCTTCGCGCGACGTATAGACGTTCTCGAAGATGTTGCCGCGGGTGACCGTCGTGTAGAGTTCCAGGGCTCCGAGATCTTCGGGGAACGTCACTTTGTTCGGTTCGGCATATGCCGCGCCGGTCGATGCAAATGCTGCGCACAGGGCAAGGCTGGCGGAGATGATGGTGCGGGATTTCATGCTTGCTGAGTCCTTCTGCCGTGTCCGCCAGGCAGACCGGTGTGATCGTCACGCTTTCGAGGAAGCGGTGGGCAGCCGTTCGCGGCTACCGGTTGATCGCCTTCGCCAATTGGCCGGAATACCGCTCTCCCTGTACGGGGATCGCGGCCAGCGCCTCGCCAATCTCGCGCAGGTCGCCGTCGGTCAGGTCGACCCGGGCGCCGCCGAGGTTCTCCTCCAGCCGGTGAAGCTTGGTGGTTCCGGGGATCGGCACGATCCAAGGCTTCTGCGCCAGGAGCCAGGCCAGGGCGATCTGCGCCGGCGTGACGCCCTTCGCGGTCGCGATCGCGGTCACCCGGTCGACGAGCGCTTGATTGGCGGCCCGCGCCTCCGGCGAGAAGCGCGGTACAGTGTTGCGGAAGTCGGTCGCGCCGAAGGTTGTGCTGGCGTCGATCTTGCCCGTAAGGAAGCCCTTGCCGAGAGGGCTGAACGGGACAAAGCCGATGCCCAGCTCCTCAAGAGTTGGCAGGATCGCCTCTTCGGGCTCGCGCCACCACAGCGAATACTCGCTCTGAAGCGCAGTGACCCGTTGGACGGCGTGGGCGCGGCGGATGGTGTCCACTCCTGCTTCCGATAGACCGAAGTGGGCGACCTTGCCCTCGGCGATGAGGTCGCGCACGGTTCCGGCCACGTCCTCGATCGGCACGTCCGGGTCCACCCTGTGCTGATAGAACAGACCAAGGCGGTCTACCTTAAGCAGCTTGAGCGACCGCTCGGCAACCGCGCGGATGCGTTCGGGCCGGCTGTCCATGCCCTCTTTCGGATCGCCGTCGCGGAAGCCGAATTTGGTGGCGATTGTCACCTCGCCCCTGCAGGGCGCGAGCGCCTCGCCCACCAGATCCTCGTTCTCTCCCTGGCCGTAAGCCTCGGCGGTGTCGAAGAAGGTCACGCCCCGCTCCACCGCCGCGCGGATCAGTGCGATGGCTGCATCGCGATTCATGGCCGGCCCGTAGCCGAAACTGAGGCCCATGCAGCCCATCCCGAGGGCCGAGACGGTCAGGCCGCTGTGGCCGAGTTCCCGTGTCTGCATCGTCTTGCTCCTGTCATTGTCGCTTCCCGATCTGGGACCGGCCGGCCCTTCAGCCGGGTCAGAGTTCCTGCGCCGTGGGGCGGAACAGGATCTCGTTGATGTCCACCTCCTCGGGCTGGCTGATGGCGAAAGTGACGCAACGCGCGAAGCTGGACGCCGGGATGGCCATGTGCTCGTAGAAGTCTGCGATGCCTTCGGCGACACCGGGTGCTTTCACCGACGCGGGCAGCTCGGTATCGACCGCGCCGGGCGAGATGATCGTGGTGCGGATGTTATAGGGCTTCACCTCCTGGCGGAGGCCCTCGGAAATGACCCGGACCGAATGCTTGGTGGCCGCGTAGACCGCGTTGCCTTTCCCGACCCGGTGCCCCGCGACGGAGGAGACGTTGATGAACTGGCCGCCCTTCTGCGCCTTGAAGTGGGGCAGCGCGGCATGGATGCCGTAGAGCACGCCCTTGATGTTGACGTCGATTGCCTGATCCCATTCGTCCACCCGCCCCATCTCCAGCGGCGAAAGCGGCATGATGCCGGCATTGTTGATCAGGACATCGCCCCTGCCGAAAGTCTCGACGACAAAATCGACGAATGCCTTCACGTCCTCCCGATCGGTGACATCGAGCTTGCGAACGGCGACGTGTTCCCGGCCGAGCTCATCGGCGATCGCTTCTAGACGATCCATCCGGCGCGCGCCGAGGACGACTCTGGCTCCAGCGTTCACGAGGTGGCGGGCAGCCTCGGCGCCGAGACCGGAGCTGCCGCCCGTAATCGCGATGATCTTTCCGCTGACGTTTTCCATGTCGTTCCTTTCAGCCCCTCAAGGCGGGTGTTCGGCGGCTATCCAGAAACCCGAACCGCGGTCCGGGTGATGTTCATGATCGCGAAGTCACGAGATGTGCGGGCTCCAGCTCACGCCTCGGGGATCGGCATGCCGTAGTTCGCGAGGGTGATGCTCTCTGGCTCCGGTCCGCCGCGCTTGCCCGTGTCGAGGGCATGGATCGCCGCGACCTGATCGGCCGACAGTTCGAAGTCGAAGACGTCGAAGTTCTCGGCGATGCGGGTGGCCTTGACCGACTTCGGGATCACCGAGCGGCCTTCCTGCAGGTGCCAGCGCAGCATCACCTGCGCGGCGGATTTGCCGTGCAGGGCCGCGATTCCGAGGACTGTCGGGTCCTCGAGCGTGCTTCGGTCGCCACCGCGATAGAAGGTGATCCCGCCGATCGGCGACCACGCCTGAGTGTGGATCCCGTACCGGGCATTGAGCCCCTGAAGCTCCTGCTGCTGGAAATAGGGATGCACCTCGATCTGGTTCACGGCTGGAACGACCGTGGTCTCAGCCAGGAAGCGGTCCACGTGTTCGGGCATGAAGTTGCTGATCCCGATCGCGCGCACGCGACCGTCCGCAAGCAGGGTCTCCAGCGCGTGATAAGCCTTGATGGTGCGGTCGAAATCGGACGGCAGCGGCTGGTGCAGCAGCAAGAGGTCGATTTGCTCGACACCGAGCTTGGCTGCGCTCTTCTCGAACCCGTGCAACGTCTCGTCGTAGCCGTAGTCGCTGATCCAGATCTTCGTCTCGATGAAGACCTGGTCCCGGGCGATGCCGGAGTGGCGGATGCCTTCGCCGACCTCTTTCTCGTTGCCGTAGGATGCGGCTGTGTCGATGTGGCGGTATCCGACGCGGATCGCCTCTTCGACCGCGGCGGTCGTCTCGGCAGGCGGGCTCTGGAAGACACCGAGCCCGAGGGCGGGCATTTCCACCCCGTTGTTCAAAGTTATCACTGATGTGGACAAGGCAGGCTCTCTTTCTGACGTTCAGAGTTCTTGATCGATATCCGCCAGCCAGGTGCTGATCTGGCGGAGCGTGTCGCGCTCGGCATCGCACTCCTGGATGAACGGTTGGAGGATCTGCGCATCGACGGCGATCGCGGCCAGAGTCTCGGGCGCGCTTCCTGTGCCGTAGCCGCCGTGGGTGATGAACGGTACGAGGATCTTCCCCGCGAGGTCGTGGGTGGCCACGAATGTTCGAATGGGTGCTGGAAGTGCGCCGCCCCAGATCGGGAACCCGAGAAAGACGGTCTCGTATCGAGCCATGTCCGAAACGCCTTCCGCGAGGCGCGGTGTCGCTTCAGCGTCGCGCTGGCGCTGCGCGAGGTCGACATGCGCCTCGTAGTCGACCGGGTACGGCTCCGCCGTTCGGATCTCGAAGAGATCGGCTCCGACGTTCCGGCTGAGAGCTTCCGCAACCACCCGCGTGTTGCCGCTCCGGGTCAGGTAGGCCACGAGCTGGTTCGACCGTCCGAGAGTCTGGGCAGTCACGGGGCTGCTGGCAAAAGAAAGCCCAGCGGCTGCGGCAATCAGAACCTGAAAGGCTTCGCGCCGGGATCTCTGAAACTTTTCATCCATTGATTGAGGCCTTCGCAGCTCGAGAGGTGTCTCTTTGGGCATGCCCAATACCTAGCCGAGATGGCCGCATTCGATTAGATGGTGTAATTGGCATGAACCTATGCACCTGGAGCATTAATGGATGCGTGAGAACATCAACGACCTGCTGGCCTTCGTTGCGGTCGCAACGGACCAGAGCTTCACCCGGGCTGCCGCCCGGCTCGGTACGTCGCAGTCGTCGCTGAGCCGCACGATCCGCAAGCTCGAGGAGCGGCTCGGAGTCCGATTGTTGACTCGGACGACGCGGAGCGTCTCCCCCACCGAAGCGGGCGAACGTATGCTGCAGAAGATCGGGCCGCGCCTCGACGAGATCGAGGCGGAACTGGAGGCGCTCGGCGCGCTGCGCGACAAACCGGCCGGTACCGTGCGCATCAACTGCAGCGAATACGCCGCCGAAAGTGTCGTCTGGCCGAAGCTCGCCAAGGTGCTTCCGGCCTACCCGGACATCAAGGTGGAGATCTTCATCCAGCACAGCTTTGCCGACATCGCGGCCGAGCGGTTCGATGCAGGTGTCCGGCTGGGCGAGAGCCTGGAGAAGGACATGATCGCCGTCCGTATCGCCCCGGACGACCGGCTGATCGCGGTGGGGTCTCCATCCTATTTCGAGCGGCACGCGCCTCCCGAAACCCCGCGGGATCTGACCGCGCACTCCTGCATCAACCTTCGTCTGGCGACGCGCGGCGGTCTCTATGCATGGGAGTTCGAGAAGGACGGCGCGCCACTGAACGTGAAGGTCGAAGGTCAGGTCACATTCAACACCATCAGACCGATGGTGGACGCGGCGCTGGCAGGCTTCGGAATCGCCTTCGTCCCCGAGTCCGGCCTCCACGCCCACCTGGCCAGCGGCGCTCTGGTTCAGGTCCTCGACGACTGGTGCCAGCCGTTCTCAGGCTTCCACCTCTATTATCCCAGCCGCCGCCAACAGTCGTCCGCGTGCGAAGTCGTCATGAATGCTCTGCGGCACCGGGCGTAAGTGCGCTCTGCTGCAGGTATCTGGCACCGAATTTCCCATTGCGGGACCGCCAGCCAGGGCGGTCCAGTCAACGGCGAGAGCACGCTCGTGCCTGCTGCCGCATAACCTCGTAGTCGCTCAGCATCTCGCCAATGACCGAGCCATGCGGCAGCTGGACCAGTTCCTCGGCCGCCCGCGCCTGCAAATCGCGGCTGTACTGGACGACCGGCGGGCAGACCGTCGCGACGCCAGGTTCAGAACCGACCGTTGCGCAGCCGGTCAGCGAGATCGTCGCGAGAACGAGGGCGACGCGCCGCCGCCTCGAGCATCCGTCGTTGGACATCATTGGTCTTCTCCGTGGCCTTAAGGCGTTCGGCGAGGCGTCCCGCTCGCTCCCCGGAGCGCCGAAGCGCAAGCAGGAACAGGAGCACGGCGAGGACAATGGCGCCGTTGCGCAGCGCCGCCCGCATCCACGGGGCGGCGGCGATCCCGGTGAACAGGGCGGCGATCATCGACGCCCCCGCTTCCAGTCATCAAGTCGGGCGTAGATCGTGACCGCGATGCCGCCGAGCGCCACGGCGATGAACACCCAGCGCAGGGTGTCGAGATACGGCACCAGCGGCAGGACGGCGCTTTGCGTCTCCGCCAGCACCTGCTGGGCGACTTCCACCCCGGCTGCGCCGAGCGTCGCGACACCCGCCGCCCCGCCACCCTTCATCGTGCGGCTGTCGGCCAGCGCCTCGCGCGCGGGCGGCGTCTCGGCTGCAAATGCGGTCGCACGGACCGGAAACCGCTCGCCCCACTGTCGCGCGGGACCGAGGTCGACATGGATGAACCCCGATCGCGGGTAGAAGCCGAAGCCGAGGAACCCGACCTCGCGCGCCGCCGCCTCGAAGGCCACTGGATCGTGGTTCGCCATGGCGATGTCGAAGGCGGCTCCGTCGAGATGCTTCGACCGGGTCGCGCCGCCGACGGCGCGGTTGTGCTCGGGGCTGCGATAGGCCGAGCGGACGATGAGCGGCTTGCCGAGCCGGTCGCGCAGCGCCTGCAGCCTGTCGAGCGCAGGTTCGTTGATGAGCAGCTTGCCGGTGCCCCGGCAGGCGATCTCTGCCGGGCTGAAATTCGGCCAGCGCCAGACGCTGTCCGGCACGTCGCGCCAATGGCGGTGGAAGGTCGTGGTCATGGAGTCCTCCGAAAACGAGTTTCCGGCCCCTCGCAGGGCTCGGTGCGTTCGCCGCTCGGGAAGGTCCACTGGACCTTCCCGTCTGCCTGTCAGGCAGACCACGGCTCACCCCGCCACGAGGGCGGGTGCGGTTGGGCTGATGAATGGGGGATGGGGCGCGGCTACGGGCTGCCGCCGAAGATCTTGAGCTTGATCGCGATGCCCGCGAGCAGCGCCAGCATGACGCCGGTGGTGATCATGCGGACGGCAGTCTGCATGGCGGTGCGGCGTACCAGCCGGATGCAGTCCACCAGGGAACGCAGATCGCGGATGTCGAGGGCCGCCTCGTCGCCGTCGAGCCCGACATCGGCCAGCGCGCGCTTCGCGCCTTCCTCGGCTGCCCGGGTCAGGATCGCCTCGAACTCGGCGTCGGGCATGCGCACGAAGCCCTCGGATCGGGGTGGGTTCATCGGATCCTCCTTCCGCCGCTCAGCCGATCTTGCAGCCCCAGAAGGACGTGTGATCGGCGGCGAAATAGCCGTCCGCGACCCGGAAATACCCCTGCAGTTCGACGGTATCGCCCGCGGTGAGCGGCACCATGGTCTGCAGCCAGATCGCGGTGGCGAGCGAAACGTGGGTGGCGGAGATTTCGCCAAGGGAACCGCGGATTTCCGTCGTGCCGTTCAGCACGAGCCGCCCGCGCATCCTCGCCGTGGCGCTGGCGTTGATCTTGTAGAGCAGCGTTGCGCCGAAGAGGTAGGTGCCGTCCACCGGGGCCACGAAGTGGTTGTTCGCAGCGTCGAACGCCCCCTGATCGTTGGTGTCGGTGTTGTTCAGAGCGATCTTCGTCCAGGCGCCAACGCCGACGTAGTTGTCGTAGTTGGTGTAGGCCTTGAACCGGGGCAGCCGGGGCTGGTCGACGATGCCGGTGGCGTTGTCGACGCTGAGCCCGTCGAAGAAGGTGCTGCCGTCGGCGGAGACCGCGAGGCGGAACCTGTCGGAGCCGAACAGCCCGTCCAGTCGCCCGTCGCGCCGGAGCCGACGATGTAGCGGTCGCCATCGGCCGGAGAACCGGGCGGAGCCATCAAATCCCGGTCGAGGACGGAGAGCTGCACGAGCCCGTCGAGCAGCCGCAGCGCCTCGTTGTGGGTGACGTGCTTCTGGGCCTGCGCCGCGAGGATGTAGGGCAGCAGGAGATGGGTCGTGGCGTCGGACATGGGGCCCTCAAAAGGTCAGCGTGACGGTCTTGGGCGCGCCCCGCCCAACGAGGGCGGAGAGCTGGAGGATGCGGATGTCGAGCGTGTCGCCGGGGCCGAGTGGCGCGCCCCAATCGGCGGTCTGCTGGGCCGAGGCGTAGACCGCGCTGGTGGTGTTCGCAGACAGCACCCGCTTTACGGATGCGCCGTCGAGGATCTCCACATCGTAGGCTTCGAGCTCCTCGGCCAGCGGCACCTCGAGCCCGCCCCAGCTGTCGGCCGCGAGAGCGCGAGACCGGCGCGTCCAGCGGATTGTCAGATCGCCGGCAGTGCGCGGCCTGCGCCACGGCTGCTCGACATGGGCGACGGAGAACGGCCGCAGCCCGACGCCCGCCGGCGTGAAGGCTTGCGCGACGTAGGTCTCGTCGCTGACCGGACGGCTCTCGGGGCCGATGCGCCAGTTCCACGGGATGCCGAGATCGGCCTCAGCGATCGGCAGCGATGCGAGACTATCGTCCAGCACCACCACGCGTGCGCCTGCCGGAGCCGGATTGCCCATCGCACCTTCGGTGCCGCGCTGACCGCGCAGGAGCCGGGTGAGCCGATACCGGCCCGGCGCCAGCAATTCGGCCGCGCCCGCCTGCACGATCTCACAGACGCCGGGCGTGGTTTCCATGGCCAGCGCGTTCGCGCCGCCGAACAGCGTCAGGTCCGTGACGCTTTCGAGGGTGCCGGTCAGCAAATCGACCACCAGCGCGTTTCCGAGATCGAAGCGCGACGTCGGCCCCGCGAAGAAGTCGGACACCAGCGCCCCGATCCGAGCGCGGCTGCCGAAGGTCGTCAGCAGCTCGAAGCCATCGGTCGAAGGACTGCGGAACACCGCCATCTCACCCGGCCAGGGAACCGCGTGCGCGGCCGCGAAGGGCCGGTGCGCGGGCTGGTCCTCGGTCAGCTGCGGCAGGTCCATCAGCAGCGCATCCGGCGCGCCGAACACCACGGCCCGCGTCAGCGACGCCGCGCGCCTCTGCGTCGGCGATGGAGACGAGCCGCAGATCGACCAGCCGCCCGTCATGGGCGAGCCGGATCGCGTCGGCCGGATCCAGCGCCAGGCGCGAGGGCGGCAGACGGAAGGCCGCCGTCTCGCGCCCGACCCACGCCTCCATCAATGCGCGGCGGCATCGCCGCTCGGCTTCCTCGGGCGGAACGGCCATCGGGAAGGACTCGGACGCGATCCGCGTTGTGTCCACCGTGATGCGCCGCGCCTCAACGAGGGCCGCGTCGTAATCCTCGTCGGCGCGGGCGGCCTGCCATTTCAACGCCTGCGGCAGCTCGGTCTCCTGGCCGCGCGTCAGTTCCAGCAAGTCGCCCTCACGGGCGGCCACGAGATCGTCGGCACCGAGCGTGGCGACGGAGGCCCGGCCGCGCATGATGAAACGGATCACGCCCTCGGTCTCCACGGCGTCGAAGCCGAAGTGGCGCGACAGCGTGGTGATCGAGGCGCGCGGGCTTTCGAGCGCGCCGATGGCGTAGCCCTCGACCGCGCCCCAGAGACCGGAGACGTCGATCCGGTCCTCGGGCAGCCCGGCGCGTAGGCAGAGGTGCCGGACCAGAGCCGCGAGCGACACCGCGCCGAGCCGCCCGGTCAGCCAGTGGCCGAGCCGCCAGTTCGCCCCGTCCGTCCAGACGTCGGTCAGCGCCGGAAAGAATGGGTACGGCCGCGCGTCCCAGGTCCAGGCTGCGCATTCCGGCACATGCACCATCCGGCCGCCGTAGACCGAGGATACCGGGTTGTTCGCGGCCTCGCCCCACCAGAGATACGTCGCCTCGAGATAGGCGCGCTGGATGGCGTCATCGCGCCAGCCCCGCGAGAAATGCGGCGTGAAGCTCTCCGACGACTTCGGGTCGAAGAAGACGTTGGGCTGGTTCGTGCCCCGATCGATGGCCGGACAGCCGAGCTCGGTGAACCAGACCGGCTTCGACTGCGGCGCCCATGCCGTCGGCGTCCCGGCCTCGACCCCGCCCGGGCGGTCGTGGTGCGGGTTTGACCACCAGGCGCGCAGATCCTTGTAGCGGAACACCCACGGCTTGCTGGCGGCACCATCGGTGATCGCGGTCCGGATCTGCGCTGTGCGGTCGGCGGCCGAGGCATAGAACCAGTCGTAGCCTTCGCCGCCCGCGATGTTCGCCTGCAGGTAGGCCCGGTCGTAGATCGCGGGCCAGCCCTCGGCTGCGTCGAGATGCTCAAACCCGTCGCGCCAGTCGGAGAGCGGCATGTAGTTGTCGATCCCGACGAAATCGATCTCCGGATCGGCCCAGAGCGGGTCGAGATGGAAGAACACATCGCCGCTGCCATCGCCCGGCTGATGCCCGAAATACTCCGACCAGTCGGCCGCATAGCCGATCCTGGTGCCGGACCCGAGGATCGAGCGGATATCCGCAAGCAGGTCCCGATAGGCCTGCACCGCCGGATAGGTGCTGGCGCCCGAGCGGATCGTCGTCAGCCCTGGCATCTCGGTACCGATCAGGAAGGCGTCTACCCCGCCCGCCGCCGCGCAGAGATGGGCGTAGTGCAGCACCATGCGGCGCAGGCCCCAGTCGCCCGATGGCCCGGTCCAGCTCACGCTCTCGCCCGAGACGCTGAAGTTGGCGGGCGTGGCCGCGCCGAACAGTGCCGCGACCTGGCTTGCGGCCGTGGCGGTCTTGTCCACCGTCCCGGCGAACCCCGCCGCGGGAGAACAGGTGATCCGCCCCCGCCAGGGGAACGCGGGCTGGCCGATCTCGGCGGCGTTGTCGCTGTAGGGGTTCGGCAGCGTGTTGCCGGGCGACACGTCCATCAGGATGAACGGGTAGAAGGTGACGCGCAGCCCGAGCGTCTTCATCTCCTGGATGGCCTGCAACACCGCGAAGTCGGACGGCGTCCCGCCATAGACGGGGCGATCCTGATCGTCGCGGCTGACGAGGAAGGCGTTGGCGCGGCTGACGCCGTTGACCGACCAGCTGATCGGCGTGGTCGCCTTGGCAGACACCTCGACGCCCGGCCGCACCTTGCAGGAGCCCGCCCGCAGATCGTCGCCGAACCAGGCGACGACGAGGCTGACGCTTTCGACCGCCGGGGCCATCGCCTGAAGCCGGTCGAGCGCCTCCACCATGTCGGTGGAGTCGGCCAGCGCGTTCAGGTTCTCCGCTCGCGTCGCGCCGCCATCGGTCTTGCGGATCGCCTGCGTCGCATAGGTGAACTCTCCCGAGGCCGGGATCATGGTGACGGCGCGGGTCAGCCCCTCGGCCGTGTCGGGATCGGCCAGCGGGCGAAACACCTCGAAGGAGAATTGCGGCAGGCGGTTGCCATAGGCGGAGAGCGCGAGTTCCTCGAAGACCACATAGGCGGTGCCGCGATAGGCGGGTGTGCTGGCCGCACCCATCTTCGCCGCGATGAACGGGTCCGCGGTCTGGGTCTCGTCGCCCGGATACCAGCGCCAGGTGACGCCGGAGAGGTCCATCGGCTTACCGTCGGCCCAGATGCGCCCGATGCCGGTGATTGGCCCCTCGCACAAGGCCACCGCGAAGCTGGCATAGTACAGATACTCGGTGGTCTTGACCTTGCCGCCCCCACCACCCTTGCCGCCGCCCTGCGTCGTGGTCTTGGTTTCCTCGCGGAAATCCGTCGCCCAGATGATGTTGCCGCCCATGCGCATCCGTCCGTAGAGCCGCGGGATGACCGCGCCTTCGGTGGCGGAGGTGATACGCAGCGTGTCGAGCCGCGCGCCCTCGATGCGCCGGCCGCGCCGAGGACAAGCGTTGCCATGGTCGGGTCTCAGCGTTGCGGAAACAGGAAAGCGAAGGCGATGCGCCGCCGCCAGGCTTGCGTCAGCGGTTCCTCGATCACGCCGAGCCGCTCGTAGGCGTGGAGGAAGGTGGCGGGGCCCGTCAGGATCCCGACATGCTTGGCGATCGCGCGGGCCTTCATGCGGAAGAGCACCAGTGCGCCGGGACCGGCCTCGGCGGGCGACACCTCGATCATCATTCGTCGCGCGCCCTCGGCCAGTACCTCGCGCGGGCCGGTCTCGCCCCAATCGCGGCTGTAGGGCGGGATCGGGAACGGCTCTGGACCCACGACCTCGCGCCAGACGCCCCGGGCGAGGCCGAGGCAGTCGCAGCCGACGCCGCACAGGCTGGCCTGGTCGTGGTACGGTGTGCCGAGCCACGCGCGCGCAGCCGGAATTACTCGCTCAGGATCAGCTGCAGCCTTGGGTGCCGTCGTGGGCGCCGCCTTGCCATTCCGCGGTATTTGTGGCGTCACCATGGGTTTGACTGCCGTGCCTTGAGGGTTATCGAGATGAACTTTACTGGTCTGTCCGCCTTTCCAATCACCCCGGCGACCATGGACGGGCGCGTTCAGACCGACGCGCTTGTCCGGGTGCTGGAGCGGTTGCGGCGGCCCGATCTTGGTTCGGTCGGCCTGCTAGGCAGCACCGGCACATTCGCGTATCTGACGCGCGCAGAACGACGCCGGGCGGTGTCTGTGGCGGCTGATGTGCTGGGCAGCAGTGTGTCGCTGATGGTCGGGGTCGGAGCGCTGCGCACCGACGAGGCCTGTGCATTGGCCCGCGATGCGGCTGAGGCTGGGGCAAATGCTGTGCTGCTGCCTGCGGTCAGCTACACGCCTCTGACTCAGGATGAGGCCTTCGCCCATTACAGCGCCGTTGCGACCGCAAGCGATCTGCCGCTGTGCATTTACAACAATCCCAGCACCACGCATTTCAACTTCGACGTCGCGCTAATACAGCGACTGGCGCAGGTACCCCGGATCACTGCAATCAAGATGCCGTTGCCCGCGCAAGGCAATCTCGCCAGCGATCTGGCCCGGCTGCGCAGCACGCTGCCTGCAGACTTTGCCATTGGCTACAGCGGGGACTGGGGCTGCGCCGAGGCGCTGCTGGCCGGTGCGGATACGTGGTATAGCGTGATTGGCGGGATCCTCCCCGAGATCGCGTTGCGGCTGACTGCGGCGGCGATGGCAGGCAATGCGGCGGAGGCCCGCCGGATTGATGAAGTGCTTGCCCCGCTCTGGGCACTCTTCAAAGCCCATGGCTCGCTGCGGGTGGTTTATGCGATGGCGCGGCAGATGGGCCTGACCGACTGCGACCCTCCCCGCCCAATCCTGCCGCTGGACGACGCGGCGTGCCGCGAAATTGCCGCGGCGACCGAACCTCTGGCTCGCTAAGCGCTCCTCTCACAGCACGCCTCCATCATGACCGCCGTCCTTGGTGGCGTAGCGCAGCGCGGCATCCTGGCCGGCGATGTGCGGGAAGCCGCGGAAGTTGACGGTGTTGGCGAACTTCGCGCCGCAGGTCTCCATCCGCTTGTCGCAGCCTGCATTGATCGTGAAGCCGTCGCCCTCGGCGATCGCGCGCACCGGCGCTTCGAGCAGCGTCAGCACGGCGATGCCGTCGGCAATGTCATGGCCCAGCACCTCGGTGCGCCGGCCGGCATTGGCGCCGCTGGTCCATTCGATAGTGCCGAAAGTGAACCAGCCAGAGGCGAACCCACCAAGCCCCGAGGCGGTGAAGGCCCGGTCGCGCAGCAGATCGATGACGGCACCCGCGCCCTTGAAGACGGGGTCCTCCAGATCGACGCCGCAGCGTGCATCGCCGAGCGCGGCATCACAGGTCGCCTGGAAGGTCCGCCCGACCGTCTGGCCGAGGACATGCGCGAGCGAGCGGACCTCTGCCACGAAGGCCAGCCGCCCCCGCCGGATCTGGCCGATGGCGCCGCGGCGCATCAGCACGCGCTGGCCGGTGTCGGCCCAGTTCACCCGCCAGACCTCGACCTCGGCATTGTCCCAGCGGCCGTCGAGGATGTCGGTCTCGGTGATCCGATCAGAGGTCAGCACGCCCTCGGCGTCCTGCGCATCGACCGAGAGGTCGGAGCCCGAGCGGACCTCGGAGGCTGTCAGCCCGCTCTCGGGCTCGAAGTCGGTGCCGTCGAAGGTCAGCGTGCGGTCATGATCGGTGAAGCCGAAGGTGACGCCATCGGCGCGGCTGATCCGCCAGCACCAGGCGAGCGTCGTCGTGCCCTCGTCGAGATGAGCCAGCAGGGCGGGAGCGAGGGTCTTCATCGGCGCAGTTCCACGAGCGGGATGGTGGTGATGGAGCCGAGCCGCTCGAGGTCGAGCGTCACGTCGAGCACGTCGGTGTCGAAGCGGACCGGGACGTCGAAGACAAAGCCTGCGGTGATCGCGATGCCAGCGCCGGGCGCGGCGCTGAAGGTGACGAGGCCGGTGGTGGCGCCGACCGACCAGCCCGAGGGTTGGGGTGTGCCGTTCAGGGCGATGGTCACCGTTCCCGCGACGGGCTTGGCTATAGAGCGCGTCCAGGACTGCGCCCCGGAAGTGTAACGCTTCACCAGCTGGAACGCGGTCGTCGCGCCGTCGCCGGTACCGATGATCTGGTCGGTGGGCCCAGGCGTGCCGGAGGGCAGACAGGACTTGTGGTCACCCCAGTCCTTGAAGCGGAACCCATGCAGGCGACCGTTGCGCGCCTCGAAGAAGGCGACGACCGCCGCCAGATCGTCCGCGCGGCGAATGCCGTAGGCGACGTCATAGCGGCGGCGCGAGTTGGCCCAGCTGGCGTTGCGCTCCTCGTCGCCCGAGGCGAGCTCGACGATCTGGGTGCGGCGCTCCGGGCCGCCGCGCGCGCCCCGGCTGATGTCATCCGGAAACCGGACCTCGTGGAACGCCATCACATGCCCCTCCGCCCGAGCGACACGGCGCGGGCGATGTCGGCCGCGATCTGCGTGCGCGATTGCCGGAAGCTCTCGGCGTCGCGGGCCATAATGGTGACGTTGATCCCGCCGCCCGCGCCGTAGCTCTGCGCCTCGCGCCGCGACAGCACCCTCTCGCCGCGCTGCAGGATCGCGGGCACCTCGTCGTGTCGAAGTCCGGCCATGCCGCCGCCATGCATCCGGGGCGCGGCGGCGAAGGCCATCGCCGGGACCATGCGCGAGGGTCCGGCCGATCCGACCATCCCGCCCGCATGCAGGACGTTGGCGAAGATGCCGCCAGCACCGGAGAACACGCCGGAGAGCGCATTGGCGATCGGCCCGAGGATGAAGCGCCGCGCCGCGAGCTGGGCGAGATCGGCCAGCAGCGAGGTGACGAGGTCGCGGAAGTTCAGCTTCCCGGTCTTCACGAACTGGCCCACCGCGTTCTCGGCCGACTGGAACGCGCCGACGAGGCTCTGGCCGATATCGCCGCCGATGTCGCGCGCCTTGCTGGCATAGACGGAGAGCGCCGTTGTGACCGCCCGCCAACCGGTGACGGCCGCGCCGGTGGCCTCGGTCAGCGCATCGGCACTGGCCTCGTCGGTCCCGCGCACCGCATCGCGCAGCGCCTGCCAGCTTTCCAGTGGCGCGCGGGCCCCTTCGGCCAGATCGCGCGCGGCGCCCCGGTAGACATTCGCGGACTCTAGCGCCCGGGCGGCTGCCTCGGGCAGGCCAAGATCGGGCGCGGTCAGCGGGTTGTCCTCGAAGGCCCGGTCGAACGCCGCCTGCGCGGCGGTGGTCGCTGCCGTCGCCGCGCCCTCGAAGCGGTTCTCGATCTCGCCTAGGTCGAGGTCGGGCACCAGCGAGATGCGCCGCTCCGATCCGAGGGCTTCGAGCCCCTGGTTGATCCCGCCGATGAAGCCGTTGATGCGCGAGACCACGCCGTTCAGCATCGCCTCGACACCGTCGACCAGGCTGTTGGCCGCCTGGAACGCCAGATCGCCAATGGCGGCGGGCAGCAGACCCCAGATCGCCTTGATCGCCTCGTAGGCCCCCTCGAACGTGTTCGCCGCCGTGTTGCCGAAGGCAACGACGCTCTCGATGGCGCTCTGCATGCCCGACGCGGCGTCGGCCTTCAGGTCGAAGAACATCGCCGTGGCGGCGGCGCCCGCCGCAGCCGCGCCCATCCTGATCCGCTCCCAGACCTCGACCGCGAGGTCCTTCAAGGGCGACATCGCCTCGCCGAACCCACCCGCACCTGAGACGAGGCGGGTGAACTGGTAGACAAGCTCTCCCGCGCCAACGACCAGCGCCCCGATCCCGGTGCGAATCAGCGCTCCGCGCAGCACGACCAGCGCCGTGGCGAGGCCACGGACCGAGAGCGCGGCAGCGGCCATGCCGGCGATCCAACGTCCCGCGAGGAACGCGGCGAAGGTGGCGGCATAGGTCGTCAGGCGGCCGATGTTGTCGAAGAGGCCGCGGATCGCGATGCCGAGCGGCCCGGTGCGGCTGGCGACCGCCGCCATGGCGTTGGCGACGGCTTCCAGCGCAGGCGCTGCTGCGACAGCTAGTTGGTTCGACAGCCCGCGCCAGATCAGCCCGAGCCGGGAGATCGCGTCGTTCGTGCGTTCGATCTGGTCGGCATCCTGCTCCGAGACGACTACCCCGAAGGCGAGGACGTCCTCCGTCGCCTGGCGCAGCGTCGCGGTGTCGATCCGGCTCATGGCGATGGAGCCTTCCTCGCCGAAGAGCTGACCCGCGACGGCGGCGCGCTCTGCGGCAGGCACGAAGTTCTCGATGGCGGCGTTGATCGCACCCACGCGCTGGTCCAGAGGCAGGGCGATCAGCTCGTTGGCCGACAGCCCGAGCCGGTCGAGCGCGTCAGCGGCAGGGCCGGTCCCGGCCGCCGCTTGGCTGAGACGGCGCGTCAGATCCTTCGTTGCCTGCTCGATCCCGGACATCGACACGCCCGCCAGCTCGCCCGCGCGCTCCAGCGTCTGGATCGAGGCGACGGTGGTGCCGAGCGACTGCGCGAGCTTGGCCTGCGCATCGACCGTTTGCAGGCCGGAGCGGATCATCGCCACGCCAGCGGCGGCAGCGGCCGCTACGGCGGCGGCGGATGCGACAGCAACACGCCGCGAGAAGGCTGCGAGCCTCGCATTGGCCGCCTCCATCTCGCGGCTCAGCCGTCCGAAGCCGCGGGATCCGGCTTCGCCCACGCCTTCCAGTTCCGCGCGCACCTGCCGTCCGCCCACGGCCGCGAGGCGGACGCTGACCCTCTTCTCAGCCATGGGACTGATCCATCTGTTCGTTGAGTTTGGTGACCATCACCGCCTCGATGACGGGCAGCAGTTCGGCCATGGCGAGCGGCGGCACGCCGAGCGCGCCACCGAGCGCCAGCGCCGCCGACATGTCCCAGCCGATCACCGCGCCGGGCAGGACACGCAGCTGACCGCCGAGGCGCCCGACGAGGTCCCAGACCTGCCAACCTTCATGCGTCAGGGGCCGGTTCAGCCGCGCCGGGCAGTCTTCGCAGATTTGCGCGCAGGCTTCGCAGTAGCGGTCGCCCCCGCCGAAGGACCATTCGGCGAGAGCGCGGAGGCGTTTTTTTCCTGTTCCAGCAGCAGGCCCTTGGAGACGTAGGTCAGCTGGAACGCCTCGAAGATCGGCCAGACGTCGAGCAGCGCGTCGATGGCCTCGGGGCTCGGGTCGATGGGCTTGCCGTCGGCATCGCCGATGCCCTCCCAGCCGAGCACAGCCCGTCGCGCCAGCGCCTTGGCGAAGGCGACGGCGCGCTCCTCGTCGGAAGCCTCCTCGGGCACCGCCTCGACGGCGGGGTCGCTGCGCGTCGCGACCATCAGGGCGGTCGTCAGCGGGCGCAGTTGCACCCGGACGCCGGGGGCGAGGTCATGCCAGCGCGGCGCGTTGGTCAGGTCGAGCGTCAGCATCAATACGTCTCCACGTCATTCACGAGGGTGGCGGTGCACATCCGGCCGACGACGCTGTCGCGCGCGGCCTGCCAGTCGAATGTCGCCTGGACGCCCTGCGGCCCGGAAATCTCGATCCGTGGACGCGGCAGGTAGACGGCGTGCACGGTGAAGGAGAAGCTTTCGCCTGAAGGCAGGACGTAGGCGAATTCCATCTCGCAGGCCTCGCCGTTGATCGCCTGCGTCACCAGCGTCTGGTCGGCGAAGCGCACCTCGATCCGGCCCGTCAGCGCGGCAATGGATGGATCCGCGCCATCGATGCGGCCGTCCGAGCGGATGGTCTCGATCCGGTCGAGGTTGTTGGCGTAGGTGATCTCGGCCGAGACCACATTGCCGAGGGCGGTGCCGTTCCGGGTGATCGCCCCGTTGAAATGGCCGAAGCGCTTCAACTCCAGTGCGGCGGGCGTTCCGGCACTGGTCGTGGTGCCGACCGTCTCGCCCTGCGCCACCAGCCGCGCGGTCGCGGTGAGCAGGCCCGAGCGCTGCATCTGCCAGGTGATCTGGTCGAGCACGCAGCCCGAGTACATCGCATAGCGGGGCACCTCGGGCATGCCGGTCTCGATCGACATCGAGGGCAACGTCCAGGACCCCGACTGAAATTCGTGGCTGTACGGGGCCTCCGCGCCCGTGGTCGTGGGCGCGCCGAAGGCTGCCTTCAGCCAGAAGCCGAACGCCTCGGCGTCCAGCGGCACGACGACGTCGCCGTCGGCCGTCACGGCGTCCTTGATCGGCGCTAGCGGATCGCGGCCGTAGCCGAGAAGCTCCGAATTCAGCAGCGGCTGCTCCGCGCCGAGCGACGTGCTGGCGAAGGGCATGCGGGTGAAGCCGCTGACGGGCGGCGTTCCATAGGTCGTCTCGAACGCAAGCGCCATCAGCGCTCGCGCCCCTTGGGCTCGTGCCATGTTCGTCTCCTGTGGTCGGTTGGGTCAGGCCAGCGGGTCGGCCGTGGAATAGTGCAGCACGACCGGGATAACGGCGGCCTTCAGACTCGCCGCGCCCTCGACCGGCAGATCGACCGGGCGCGGGGCTTCGGCCTCGACCCAGTCGCAGAACCCGCCCAGCGTCCGGTCGGCGGCGAGCGCTGCGCCGATGCTGGCGGTCAGCGTGTCAAAGGCGGCGTCGCGATCGGCACCCTGAACGACCGCCTCGATCTCGGCTCGGTGCTGGTAGTGATAGCGCAGCGGCGACAGCGTGACTTCGGGCGCACCTGGTTCGCCATCGCGCAGGATCATCAGGCCCTCGACCGGCATGCGCTCGGGCAGCACGTCCCCGCGCAGAGCGGTGGCGGGCAGCGCCGAGAGCCGCGCGTGCAGCGCGACGAGGATGGTTTCGCGAGGTGTCATGGGTCGGCCGAGTTGGAAATCGCGTCGAGCACCGGACAATCGGGGACTTCGGCGCCCGAACACCTGGATGCAGTTGTAGCGAGGACGGATTCGATACGCCGAAGATCCGCGATCCTCGCGCGGACATCGGCAAGGTGCCGCTCCGTCCGTTCCTTGACCTCGGCGCAGGTCGGCGCGGCGCCGTCGCCGAGCCCCATCAGCCCGCGGATGTCCTCCATCGAGAACCCGAGTTCGCGGGCGCGCAGGATGAAGCGGAGGCGTGTGGCGTGTGCGGCGGAATAGACCCGGTAGCCGGCGTCCGTGCGGGGCGGGTCGGGCAGCAGGCCGGTCTTCTCGTAATAGCGGATCGTCTCGATGTTGCAGCCGGTCGCCCGGGCCAGGTCGCCGCGTGTGAAGCCGCTCTCGCGCTCGTGATCGGTCATGGGCAAGTTTCCTCTTGAGCCTGTAGTTGCTACAGACCCTACACCCATCGTCAATCACAGACGAGAGGTGCGCGACATGGCGCTGACAGACGACAGAACGGACAGCACGGGCGCGGATCGCCCCGCCCGAAAGGGCTGGCTCGCGGCGGGCGGTGTGGTGGGCGCCTTTCTCGCCTCGGCCTGCTGCATCGGGCCGCTGGTGCTTCTGACTCTCGGCATCTCGGGCGCCTGGATCGGCAACCTGACGGCTCTGGAGCCTTACAAGCCGATCTTCGCCGTGATCGCGCTCGGCTTCATCGCGGCGGGTTTCTGGCAGGTCTATTTCCGCAAGCCAACCGTCTGCGAACCCGGTTCCTACTGCGCAAGGCCAGCATCGGCGCGCATCACCAAGTCGGCTCTCTGGGCCTCCCTGATCCTCGTTCTCGCAGCCCTCACCATCGACTGGTGGGCCCCGCTTCTCTACTGACCCCGAAAGGACATCCACATGAAGAAGATCCTTGCACTCGCCTTGTTCGGCCTGACCGCCGTTGTGCCGATCACCGCCATCCCTGTTGCCGCGCAGACCGTCGCCGCCGAGCAGACCGTCACCTTCGCGGTGGACAACATGACCTGCGCGCTCTGCCCAGTCACCGTGAAGCGTGCGATGGAGGGCGTCGCGGGCGTGCGCGCCGTCGAGATCGACTTCGATGCCCGCACCGCCACGGTGATCTTCGACACCGCCGCGACGAGCGCCGACGCCATCGCGACCGCGTCGGCCAATGCAGGCTACCCGGCGCGTGTCGCGGGCTGACGAGATGACCGAGCAGTCCGACCGCAAGCTGATCGCGACAGGGATCGTCGGCACCGTCATCGCGGCGCTCTGCTGCTTCACTCCGGTGCTGGTGGTGCTTCTGGGTGCCGTGGGCCTGTCGGCCTGGCTGGGTTGGCTCGACTACGTTCTGCTGCCCGCGCTCGCCTTTTTCGTCGCGCTGACCGTGTACGCGGTCTGGAGACGGCAGCGGCGCCAGACCACTCGAACGGATGGATGACTTGATGAAAGACGATTGCTGCGCGCCCAAGGGCGATTTCGACCTTGCCGTGATCGGCGCCGGATCGGCCGGGTTCTCGGCCGCGATCACCGCCGCCGAGGGAGGCAAGCGCGTCGCGCTGATCGGCCATGGCACCATCGGCGGGACCTGCGTGAACGTGGGCTGTGTGCCCTCCAAGACGATGATCCGGGCCGCGGAAGCCCTGCACGGTGCGCAGACAGCACATCGGTTCCCGGGCCTGAACAGCGAGGCGCAGGTCGCCGACTGGTCGGCGCTGATTGCGGCCAAGGACGATCTTGTCGCGACACTGCGCCAGAAGAAGTACGCCGATCTGCTGCCGGGCTACGGCGGTGTGACCTATCTCGACGAGGGTCCGGCGCGTCTCGTCCTCGGCGGGGTCGAGGTCGGCGGGCGCAGGATCACGGCTCCCAAGGTGATCGTCGCGACCGGTGGCCGACCCGCCGTGCCCGACATCCCTGGGATCCAGGACGCACCAACGCTCGACAGCACGTCGCTGCTGGAGCTGGACCGGTTGCCCGAAAGCCTGATCTTCCTCGGCGGCGGCTACATCGGCGTGGAGCTGGCGCAGATGATGGCGCGGATGGGCACCCGCGTCACCATTGTCTGCCGCTCGCGCCTGCTGCCGCGCACAGAGCCGGAGGTGTCCCGGGCGCTGACGGAGACGCTGCGCGCCGAGGGCGTCGCGGTTGTCGATGGCGCGACCTACGACGCCGCACGGCGCGACGGGGCCCGTGCGGTCCTGACGGTGACGGTGGACGGCGCAGACCGCGATCTGACGGCCGACCGCCTCGTCCTGACGACGGGACGCGCAGCCAACACCGAGGGGCTGGGCCTCGCGGAGATGGGCGTCGAGACCGACGCGCGTGGCGCGATCCGGGTGGGCGACGACATGCAGACCACGAAGGCCGGCATCTTCGCGGCGGGCGATGTGACCGACCGCGACCAGTTCGTCTACATGGCCGCCTATGGCGCCAAGCTCGCGTCCCGCAACGCCGTTCTGGGCGGGGCGGAGCGCTACGACAACGCCGCGATGCCGTGGGTGGTGTTCACCGATCCGCAGGTCGCCGGCGTCGGGCTGACCGAGGCGCAGGCGCGCGCCGCGGGTCATGACGTCAAGACCAGTGTGCTGACGCTCGACAACGTGCCCCGCGCGCTCGCCGCCCGCGACACGCGCGGCCTGATCAAGCTCGTCGCGGACCGGGCGACCGACCGCCTCCTGGGCGGCGTGATCATGGCGCCGGAGGGAGCCGACAGTGTCCAGACGCTCGCCATGGCGCTCAAGTTCGGCATGACGACAAAGGCGCTCGGCGAGACGATCTTCCCCTATCTGACCACGGTAGAGGGGCTGAAGCTCGCCGCGCAGACCTTCGACAAGGATGTCGCGAAGCTGTCGTGCTGCGCGGGGTAACCCGAGCCGTCGGTTTCGTGGCTGCCGAGCAAGATTGCGCATCGATGCGATCACAACCTACCCCCCACCCAGTTCGCCACGATCAGCCCCGGCACGCTGTCCAACGCCCGGTCTGCATCCCGCGCCAGATCCAGCCGCTTCGGCAGCTTGACCTGCGGCACCAGCAGGAAGATCGGCGCAGTGACCTTTCCGCGCCCGGTCTTCGACCGCGACACCACCGCCTGGCCTTTCGTGTTCAGCCGCCCCTCGGCGACCAGCAGGCTGGGGCCCGTCCGGCGATAGACGAAACGCAGGCGGAGGCCGCGTCGCCGCTCCCATTCACCGGGGGTGATCCGGCCGCCGCGCAGGGATTTGCCCGCCGCGGGCAGCGGGATCGCCAGCCAGAACCCGTTCTTCGATCGGATCAGCGGCCCGGTGTCATGCGCACCGACGATTACCGGCGCCTTCGACCAGACCAGCGCCGCAGCCTCAAGGCTCTCGCCCGACCTCGGGAAGTTCTGGCTCCGGATCGAGTTGGCGAGCCGTGTACCAAGCCCCGCGCCGGTGATCTGCAACCGCCACGCCGTCTTCAGCCCAGTCCCGGCCTCGCGAATGGCGGCGGTGACGGCCCGTTCACCCGCCGCGACCTCGGCCGCCATCATCGCGACGATGTCGGGATCGATGTCGAGCTTCAGTTTCACGCGGGCCTCAGGTCGACGGTCCAGACCAGCCGCTCGCGGTCGCGGACCGGCTCGCCCTGTATGAGGAAGGCCTCGCCCTCGATCTCGATGCGGTCGCCGGGACGCGGGTTCGCCACCTCTGCGGCGCGCAGGTCGATCCGGGTGGTCTCGGACCAGAGCCGCGTATCGCCGAAGTCCGTGATCGCATCGGCACGCCGGGCGACCACGCGCACCAGCACGGGTGTACCGCCGTCGGCGATGTAGACCGCGTCCCGGCCGATGTTCGGATCGGCGAAGAGCGCGCCGATGGCGGCGGCGAAGGCCGACATCAGAACGTCGCGTTCAGGCGCACCCGGCCGATGGTGTCGCCGGCGCCGCTCGCCACCGCCTCGACGGCCGCGCCGATGAGGGTGTTGTCGGTCGCGACGGTCGTGGTGCGCTTGTTGGTGTCGTCCCAATAGACCTTGGCGCCAACCGTCCACGCCTGGGAGCCGACCTTGGTGATGTCGAACACGCCGACGAGCGCGGTCTCGACGGGCTCGCCAATGGCGGCGGCACCCGCGGCGATGCCGAAGATGGAGCCGACGAGCAGGCCATCGCCGGAGGCGACGGCATAGGGCGCGGTCAGGGTGATGGTGTTGCCGGGCTGAACGTAGTTTTTCATGGGGAGGATCCTTTGGGAAAGACAAAGGGCGGCCCATGAGGACCGCCCGTGTGTCAGGGTTCAGCATGGGGTGCGGGTTACGCGCCTGGGTTCTTGTAGAGGCCGCGCCAGTCGATCGCCTTGGCGCCGAAGTCGAGGCGGCACTTGATCTCGACGCCGTCGACGTCGAAGCCGTTGCGGGTCTCGATGTAGGCGCCCTGCTGGCCCTCGAGATAGGCGTACTCGATGGTGTCGATCTGGTTCGGGCTGGCCGCCAGATACCAGGCGGTCTCGCTGGCGGCGTCGAGGCGCGGCTCGCTGATCGGCGCGAGGGTCCGGATCGACTGCGGTACCACGCTGGACGTCGCGGCGGGCACGAGGTTCTGGGCGACCAGCTGCTCGGCCTTCAGTTCGAGCGAGGCGGGCACGATCAGGAAGGCGGGCCGGACGTTCAGCACCGTCTTCTTGTCGAGGCCCGTCTGCTTGGCCATCGCGGCGCGGGCCGCGCCGACGCTGCTGACATCGAGCGCCGCGCCGGTGCCTGCGAGGTTCTTGTGGGTTGTGTGGAAGAGCGCGTTGCCGTCGGCCATCGCCGGGTTGGCGGTGATGATCCCCCAGACCACATCCGACTCCAGCTGGGCGATGGAGTTGCCGTACATCGCCGGGATCCGGGTGAAGGCATCGAGATCGTCGTTGATCAGCGTCTGGCGGGTGATGGCGACCACCCGGCCATAGGTCTTGACCTTGTAGCTCTCCTTGCTCTCACCCAGCGTCCCGCGCTTGAACTCGCCGCTCTCGCCCACTTCCAGCAGCTGGGGCGCTTCGCCGAGCTGCACCCGGTGCATGGCCTTGAAGTCGGTGGCGAGCACCTGGCGGCAGAACAGCATGAAGGTGCGGGGATAGGCCTCGTAGGCCTGCCGGAGGGTCTTGTTGGTGACCGCCGACAGGATCTCGGGGAAGTCCGAGGTCGAGTGCAGCGCGCGCGTCGCCACCTCGTCGCGCGACAGACCTCGCGTGTTGACCCCGGCATTGCCGAGGCTTTCGCGGGCCAGTTCCAGCAGCGTCATGCCGCGATACTGGCGGGCGGCGTCCTCCAGCTGGAACAGCGTCGGGCTGTAGCGATGCAGGAGCGCGTTCGCCACGGCATCGCGGCGGGTGATGCGCTCGTCCCGGCCGCCGAGCGGGACGGAGACATGGGGGAATGTCCTAGTCTCGTCCGACTTGGCCGCGACCTGGTCGAGGATCAGGCGGCGGGACTCGTCGACGCTGATGCCGCGCTTGACCAGATCCTCGGCGAAGCTGCGCTCGAGGTTCAGGCGGCCCGCCAGATCGTAGATGGTCGAGACGCGATCGCGCTCGGCCACGCGAGCGCGCGTGGCGACGGCTTCGGTGTCGGGCGCGGGAGCTGCCTGCGTCTTCGGCTGGCTGCGGGTTTCGACTGCGGCGCCCTTCGGGTCGGGCGCAGCCGCATTCGGCTCGGTCATGGGGGTGTCCTCGGTTTCGACCGGCTCGGTCGGCTGGGTGGTGGCGGGGGTTGCGGCGTCGCGCGCCGGGGTCTGGGTCTTGTCCGTCATCGGGAATGCTCCTTGCGGTGTGGGGGCGTCCCGGCGGTGAAGGACGCAGTCGTGAAGGGGATGCTGGGCGCGGAAGCCCGCGGCGGGGTCGGCGCCGACCGCGACAGCGGAGACCTCGAACGGCGTCCAGTCCACCGCGCGCCAGAGCTCGCGGGCGGCCTCGGGCTTCGAGACCTCGAAGCGGTGGACCTGGTAGCCGATGGAGACCGCGCGGATGTGGCCCGCCTGGATGTCGCGCCAGATCGGCTCGACGTCGGCGCGCTCGCTGATCCGCACCAGCGCGATTCCGCGGCCGTTCTCGATCCGGGCCGAACCCGGCACGACCGAACCGATCACCGCATCCAGCGTGTCGAGCTCGTGCACCTTCAGGAAGGGCGCACCCGCGTTCAGCCGGTCGAGCCGGACATGGGCCGGGTCGAGGCTCAGCTCCTCGTCATAGGGCTCGCCGAAGAAGGTGGCGCGGCGGACACGCGCCCCCGCCGACCAGACCACCTCGACGGTGCGGCTGTCGGCATCGGCCGTGTTCGGCGCAAGCTCCGCCGACCGGCGCATGGCCGGCAGTTCGATCATCGTGTCCATGAAGGTCAGTCCTGTTGGTCGGCCTGCGCCGGGTCATTGTCCGCGTCGGCGGCCGGGTCGTCGGTGTCCGGTTCGTCCGCGGCCGGATCGGCCGCCGGATCGCCGGTCTGCGCGCTGCCGGTCTTGGTGACGCGGCGCGGGTCGCTGTCGAGCACCAGCCCCAGCGCGTCGAGCTTGGCGTTCGTCGCGGCGATCTCGGCCAACACCGCGTCGGGGTTGCGGCCTTGCCGGGCGATCACCTCGGCCAGCGTCATGGTGCCGGATCGGATCGACAGCAGGTTCGCCATCGCGTCCTTCTGCGGGTCAACCGCCTCGAACTTCGGCGGCGACCATTCCACCGGCACCGTCGGCGACGGGATCTGCCCCGCCGCCCACGCGGCTTCCGTGAACCAGCGCCAGACCGGCGCGCAGAACATCGGGATGAAGAGCTGCCACTGCACGGCGTCGATCTGGCGGCGGAACTCCACCAGCCCCGCCCGGATCGAGGAATAGTTCACCTGGGAGAGGTCCCCGGTCAGCAACTCGTAGGGCACCCGGAACCCGGCCGAGATCGTGTGCAGGCTCGCGCGCTTGTATTCGCCATAGCCCCCGGTTGCGGCGGGCTGGTTGAAGCGGATGTCCTTGCCGCCGCGGGCATAGGCGATCAGCCCCGGCTCGAACTGCTCGACTCGGTTGCCGTCGGCATCAACCACCGAAGGCGCGATGCCCTGCTGGGCCTCGTCGTCGCCGAAGACGATGGCGGTGACGCAGGCCTCGGTCTTCTTGCGGACCAGCTCGGCCACCTCGTAATCGTCGAGATCGCGCAAGCTGCGGATCACCGGCGCGCCCCAGGGAACGCCACGCGCCTGCGTGCGCTGCTTCTCGTAGACATGGGCGATCTCGGACGCCGGGACCGGGCGGCTCTGCAGGCCGTTCTGCAGGGCCCCATAGGCGTCGCCCGGATGCTCGGCATGGAGCCAGTAGGCCCGGCGCTTGCCGACCGGGTCGAACTCGATCCCCTGAACAAGGCGTCCTGCGCCGAGGGCACCGGACTTGGTGGCGTCGAGGAAGTCTGCCTCCAGCACCTGCAATTGCAGCGGTACCGGTAGGCCGTCGCTCGCGCGCCGCAACCGGCGGCGCACCAGAACCTCGCCCGCTTCGACCATCTCGCGGCAGATCAGGGTTTGCAGCCCGTAGAAGTCGAGCTGTCCATCGGCATCGCACTCCGCCGTCCAGCGCTCAAAGAGCGCGTCCACCTTGCGATCCAGCGCCTCATCGCCGCTGGCGGCGCGCGGCATTATGCCCGCGCCGATGATGTTGTTGACGAGCACTGCCACGGCCTTGGCCGCATGCGGGTTGTTGCGCACGAGATCACGCATCCGGTCGCGCAGCAGCGCCCCCGCCACACCGATTTCGGTGTCGGCGGAGGATCCGGGCGCGCGCCAGCCCTCCGTCCGCCGCCCGCGCGCGGCGCCGTCATAGCCCCGCGTCAGGGTATCGAAGGCCTGCCGCGCCATCACGCGGCGGGCGGCCATGCGCGGGGCTACCGTTGCTATGGCGTGATCGAACCAGGTCGCCGACATCAGCGGTCCCCGCGTGAGAAGCCCGCCAGCCCGGCCACCGGCAGCGGTCGGCTGACGCCCGCGATGGCGCGTTCGATGGTGCGGATGCGCGCCAGCAGATCCTCGGCCGAGCCATAGTCGACCGATTTCCCGTCATAGCTGACCCGGGTCGTGCCGCTGGCATAGGCCCGGCGCAGCGCCGAGAGCTCGGTTTCCGTCCAGTCGGTCATGTTCAGAACCATCCTCCGCGCCGTCCGAGCCAGTCGGAGCGGCGTTTGCCCTGCGGGGCCTGTCCCGGCCGGTTGATCTGCCCGGCGGGATCGGTGTCGGTGGGGGCGGCCCCGAGCTGATCCTCGAGGTCGCGCCATTTCTCGTCGGGCCAGCGATCCGCGCCCGCGATCCAGGCCGCGGCGCGGGCATAGACCCGGCAATCCAGCGCCTCGTTGCGCTCGCGCAGCTTCTGCCATTCCAGCCGGGCGAAGCCGCGCTTCGTGCGCACCGTCACCAGCTGCTCGGCCACGAACTGCTTCAGCCATTCGTTCTCGACCCAGTGCGGAAGATGCACCGAGCCGGGCGGGAATGCCGCCCCGTCGGCCATGTCCTCCTCGGTCGGGCGCGCCAGCCGCAGGAAGCGGTAGGTCTCGGCCTTGAAGGTCGAGACCGCCACGGTCCAGAGCCGCGCGCCGCGACGCAGGCGTTTTCCACCCTCGGTCGCGTCGACGAAGGTCGGCCCAGACACCGGGCTCGAGCGGTTGAACCCCTCGACGCCCTTGACCGGCGACACCTGCCCAAACCCCTGCGCCCGCGACCAGGAATAGACCGCCGGGGCCTCATAGCCCGTGTCGATGGCGAGCCGCGCGATCCTGAGATGCGCGCCGCGTTCATGCGACCAGGACCGGTCCAGCAGCGCCGTCAGATCGGACCACGCGTCGTGGCGATCCGGCCCGCCCTCGATCACCACGTGATCGACGAGCCAGCTTTCGAGGCCGCGGCCCCAGGCCCAGACATCGACCTCGATCCGGTCTTTCTGGACGTCCGCCCCGGCGGTCAGGAACAGCCCGCCTGCGGGTACCGTTCCCGGCCGCCATGATTCGCGCCGGTCGTAGAGCCGCTGCCAGTCCGGCGCTTCGCCGGTTTCGACCCAAGTCTCGCCGAGGATGGTGTTGCGGAACGCCTTGATCGCCTCGTCCGACCCCTGGGCCGCGTCCCATGCGCGCACGATCCGCTCCCAACTCAGCCAGCCGATCGGCGAATAGAGCGCCGAGAGGTGATACCCGACCGTGGTCGGATCGGCGGCAACGGCGGTCGCCCGCCATTCGCCCGCCTCCAGCATCGCCGTCTTGTGGTGTTCGGCGATGGCCGTCTCGCAGCCCTCGCAGTGATACTCCGCCGTCTCCGGGCGGCCTTTCTGCCAGCGCAGCCGGTCGAACTTCAGCCATTGCGCGTGGCCGCAATGCGGGCACGGCACGAAGAACCGCCGCTGGTCGCTCGCTTCGTATTCCCGCTCGATGCGGCTCAGACCACGGATCGTCGGCGTCGAGACCAGGAACACCTTGCGTCGATGCGCAAAGGTCAGCGACCGCGCCTCGGCCAGCGTCACCGGATCGCCTTCCTCGTCGGCCGAGGCCGGATAGGCGTCGACCTCGTCGAGGAAGATGTAGCGTGCCGGGGTCGAGCGCAGGCCCACCGCCGAGTTCGCGCCCGTCATGATCAGGATGCCACCCGCGAACTCCTTCGAGAGCATCGTGTTGCCCGCGTCGCGTGATCGCGCGGGCTTCACCCGCTCGCGCAGCTCCGGGCTCTCGTCGATCAGCGGGTCGATCCGCTGCCGCGAATTGCGCTTGGCCAGCTCCACCGTCGGCTGCACCGCCAGCATCGGCCCTGGCGCCTGATGGATCGCGAAGCCGATCCAGTTGTTGCCCGCCTCGGTCGCGCCGACCTGCGCCGCCTTCTGGAACACGACGCGCTGCATCGTGTCGCCGGGTGACAGCCGGTCCATGATCTCGCGCATGTAGGGCGTGCGCGCCGTGCGATAGCGCCCCGGTTCGGCCGAAGCCCGGCCCGAGAGCATCCGGTGCCGGTCCGCCCATTGCGACACGGTCAGATCCGGATCGGGCCGCAGCCCGTTGCCCCAGGCGCGCAGGATCTCGCCCGCGCCGTCGAAGTCCGTCAGGCCATCGCCGTTCTCACCGGAAGTCGGGCCGGACCTCGGCGAGTTCGTCGAGGTGGGCGCGTACATGTTTCTCCAGGACCTTCTGCATCGCGGCTGGCTCCACGGTGATCTGCTGGCCCGTCGCTTCGCTGCACGAGGCCGAGAGCTCTGCTGCCATCAGCGCCGCCGCGCGCGCGGGCCAGTTGACCCACGAATCCCGTTCCTCCCGCGCCAGCCGGAACACCAGCGCCAGCGCGCGGGCCCGTTCGATCAGCTCTCCCTTCAGCTTCTGGAGCCGGATGCGCCGCTCCTGCGCCTTCAGCACCTCGTTCGCCGTCTTCGCCTGCAGGAAGGTCGTGCCGCCGCCGACCGCCGGGACCGCCAGCCCCTGTTCGCGCAGCGTGTCGCCGACGGCGGCCACGGCAGCCTCGGGGACAGGCTTCAGCTTCGGCGCAGGCGGCTTGCGGGTCTTCGACGGGTCCGTCGTCTCGGCCCGTCTGGCGTCGCTGGCGGCCGCGTTGATGCTGCCGTCCGGATAGAGAACCAGGCGCTCGCCGGCCTTCGCCTTCTGGATCGCACCGCGCGACAGCCCGACATGCGCGGCGTACTGGCGCTCGCTCATGCCCTGCATCGACGGCTCCGATTATCATTCAAATTCATGTGCTTATCGAGTTGATAAGCATGGCGGACAGAGGGAACGTGTCTCCAGTAGGACGATGCAACTCACCACGGAGCCACCACGATGACCCGCCGCGCGACCGACAACACGAAAGCCCTCGACGCCTTCATCGCCGCCAAGACCGAGATCGACGCGATGCTGGAGCGGCTCGCCGCCCTCAGCGCGGACCATTTCGAGACCAGCTCCGACGAGATCAACTGGGGCCATGTCGGCACCCTGAACCACTACCGCGCCAAGCTGCGCGAGATCACCGACATGGCCTTCAGCGAAGGCGAACACGCCGAGTGAGATGACCCGCTCCCGGTCCCGCCCGCCGACAGGCGGGCTCGACCTCGTAGAAGGGCCCGCATTCCGCGCGCCCCGATACGGGAGACGACGATGCCCCAACTTTCCGACACCCAAGCCCTGATCCTGAGCGCTGCCGCACAGCGGCCCGAGCATATCGCCCTGCCGCTGCCCGAGAGCCTGCGCGGCGGCGCCGCCGCCAAGGTGGTCGGCGCGATGCTCGCGAAGGGGTTCCTGCAGGAAGTCGACGCCGACATGCGCAAGGGCGAACCCATGTGGCGCGAGACCGGCGACGGCCACGGCGTCACGCTGGTCGCCACCGACGCAGGCCTCGCCGCCATCGGCATCGAACCCGAGGACGCGAACCCCGCGCCTGCGGGCGCGACGGACGCGCCGACCGAGCAGTCCGCGCCGGACACCCTCACCGAGACCGAGACCGCGCCCAAGGCGCGTACGCCGCGCGAGGGCACCAAGCAGGCCACCCTGATCGCCATGCTGCGAGCGCCGGACGGCGCAACCATCGAGGAGATCATGGCCGCGACCGGCTGGCAGTCGCACACGGTGCGCGGCGCGATGGCCGGGGCGCTGAAGAAGAAACTCGGGCTCGAGGTGACCTCGGAGAAGGTCGATGGGCGCGGGCGGGTCTATCGGCTTCCGGCAGCCTGATCGCACGCGCAAGAACTCAGGCCGCCGCCCCGACTGGGCGGCGGTGTCTCATTGCCACGAGAGCAGATCGCGGGCGGCTGCTTGAAGGATATCCTGCGCCATGCGTGGCTCGCAGGTGTAGATGCCACCAGCTTCCGGTTCGCCGACATGCTCCGCGAACCAGTTCCGACCCTCGTCCGAAATCGGACGCAGGACGACGATGGTTCCGTGATCGTTGATCTCGATATGTTGCCAGCCTTCGGACATGCACCAATGCTACCAGCGGGATAGCCGATCCGCCAGCAGCCACATCAGGCCCGCCGCAGCCGTTCGAACAGTCGCCGCAGGACGTAGGACCGCGCGATGCTCACCACGGTGAATACCGCGCCCATCTTGAGGTTCTGCGCCAGCGTCGTGTGCAGCCCGAAGACCGGGAAGATCAGGATCTGCGTGACGACGGCGACGCCGTAGCCGACGATCACGTTGGCGACGGACTCGACCAGCGACATGAGGCGGGATTGCTTCATGCCGCCACCTCATCCATCGGCCAGCAATTCAGCTGCCAGAGTTCGCAGCGCATGCGCCGCAACCAGCGGGACCACGCCGTTGCCACAGAGGCGAAGCCGGTCCACCCGGTGGGCCAGCCCATCAGCGCCTCGACGAACAGCGGGTTCAAGGTCCGGCGCGGCTCGGAGGTATCGCTCCCAGCCATCGGCGTCACCAGGACCTGGCGGCCAAGCAGGCCGTTCACCGGCGTGTTCGCCAAGGTCGTCGCCCCGTCCTTGTGATCCCGCGCCGTCGGCGTCATCCACATCCCCGCCGAATGGGTAAGGTCGGCCGACCTGCGGTTCCCCGCACTCGGCTTGCAGCCGTCGTTCGCCATCGGCGTCGGCCAGTCCCGCGCCATGCGGTCCAGACCCTTCTCGTCTCGTCGTTCGCCGCCCCGGCTGCGGAAACTGTCGGTCTGCGGCGTCGGCCACATCGCGGCCATGGTCGCCAAGTTCATCCCGTGCTGACCCGCCGTCTGCGACGGCGTCGGCTTTGTCTGACGGTTTTCGTTGGCGCTGGCGCGGGGCGTCGGCCAGAGCCGGAGCAGTTCCGTCCGGTTCCCGCCACTCGAGCGGGTGCCAGAGCAGGCGCGCGGGGTCGGCCAGCTCGTCGCCCTCGCGGATGGCGAGGATGAACAACCGCTCGCGCTTGTGGGGCGCACCGACTTCCGCCGCCGTGAAGAGGCCTGCCGCAAGGCGGTAGCCCATGCCGACCAGTCCTGCGGCGACTTCGGGGAAGCCGAGGCGGAGATGATGGGCGACATTCTCGAGGAAGACGAAGGGCGGTTTGACTTCGCCGACGATGCGGGCGACATGCGGCCAAAGGTGGCGCGGGTCGTCGGCACCGCGTCGCTTTCCCGCGACCGAGAACGGCTGGCACGGATAGCCCGCAGTGATGATATCCACCGCGCCGCGCCATGGGCGGCCGTCGAAGGTTCCAACGTCGTCCCAGACAACAGCCTGATCCAGGTACGCCTCTTCCATCCGCGCCACGAGAGTGGCTGCGGCGAAGGTTTCCCGTTCGACATGGCCCACAGCACGATATCCGGGGATGGCGATGGCGAGCCCGAGGTCGAGCCCGCCCGCGCCGGAGCAGAGGGACAGGCCGAAGAGGCATGCGTCTCCGGCTCCGGAAGCGCGTCCGGAGGAAGGTAAAGCCAGGTCATGCATGTCACGCGGCGGTCTTGCGCTTTCGCGCGGGTTCGGGGGCGACGTCCGTTGCCGGGGGATCGGCGGGGGCCTCGGCATCGTCGCCCAGCCGCTCGGTCCTCACCTGCGCGAAGGTCCGGCCGTCGCCATCGAGGATTGCGTTCTTGCCAGTCTCGGCTTGCCAGCGCTCGACGGCGACATCGACATAGGCCGGGCTGATTTCCATCGCGAACACACGGCGGCCGTTGGCCTCGCCCGCCATGATCTGAGAGCCGGAGCCGGAGAACGGCTCGTAGCAGAGCCCGCCCCGCGCCACATGCTGGCGCATCGGGATGCCGAAGGCGTCGAGCGGTTTCGGAGTCGGGTGATCGGGCCGGTCGTCCTTGGCGAAACTCGGCAGCGCCCATGTCGAGGGCAGCGTTTCCTCGGCGACCTTCGGCGGGCGGTTCGGACGACGCCAGCCCATGAAGCAGGGCTCGTGCTTCCAGAGGTAGTGCGAGCGGGTCAGGACGCCGCGGCCCTTCACCCAGATGATCTGCTGGTGGACGAAAGCGCCCGCCTTCTCCCAGCAGGCTTCGAGCATCGCCTGGCGGCGCGAGGCGTGCCAGCAATACCAGGCGGCATCCTCGGCAATCGCCTCGGCCACGGCCGCCGCGATGAACCCGTCATAGAGTTCCGCGCCCTGCGAAGAATCATCCCAAGTCGTGCCGTAGGACGCTGACCAATCCTTGTTGCGGGTCGGGTGGTTCGAACCGTCATAGTCCACGAGATACGGCGGGTCCGTCGCGAACAGGATCGCCCGCTCGCCATTCATCAGGCGGCGCACATCGGCAGCGCTGGTGCTGTCGCCGCACAGCAGGCGGTGATCGCCAAGGATCCACAGATCACCGGTCCGCGAGGCCGGGTTGCGCGGCGGTTCGGGGACGGTCACCGGCGGCACGGAGCCCCCGGCGCCACCTTCTTCACCGTCGTCTTCCGCGACGTAGGCCAGCAGCTTGTCCAACTCGCCGTCGGAAAACCCGACCAGCGACAGGTCGAAATCCTCGGCCAAGAGGTCGTTCAGTTCGGCCGAGAGCAGCGCCTCGTCCCAGGTGCCGAGCTCCGTCAACTTGTTGTCCGCGATGCGGTAGGCCCGGCGTTGCGCCTCGGTCAGGTGCCCGAGCACGATCACCGGCGCCTCGGTCAGCCCGAGCTGCGTTGCGGCCAGAACGCGCCCGTGGCCCGCGATCAGTTCGCCGTCCTCGGCGACGAGGCATGGCACCGTCCAGCCGAACTCGGCCATGCTGGCGGCGATCTTCGCGACCTGGTCCGGCCCGTGCGCCTTCGCGTTCTTCGCGTAGGGCTGCAGGCGCGACAGCGGCCACGTCTGGATCGCGTCCGGGGCGAAGCTCAGCGTCATGGTGGGCAAGGTCCTCGGTCGGGTGGATGCCGGTGGCTTCCGGACTCCGGATGCCGCGCTGGACTCCACACGGGGTCCAGCGGCCACCAGCGGTGTCCAGGCGGAAGGCCAGCGTTCATTGGTGTTTGCGCGGGGCGCGCGTGGCTCCGGCTTCCGGGTGGCTTCCCAAAAATCCGGCCCTGTCGCTGGCGATGTCCCGCGCTTCGCCCGCCAGCATACGAATATCGCCAGGAAGGAACCAAGAACTCAATGGGTTAGCCCATTGGGCCCCGGCTGGACCCTTCGCTGGACCCGGGAAGCCAGCGGCGCGGCGTCTGCCTGCGCGCTCCTCTTCCGAGCATATTCGTTTTCTAACGGCCTCGTCGAAATGTGTAAGGCCCTGCGATGTACACCCGAAAATTTCCTCAGAGGACGATTTTTCTTGACAGGCGATTGGCGTTCTCGATGACGAACTGCTGCGAGCGCCGGGGCGACGGCACGCGACCGTTCAGCCGCCAGGTGATCACCGCGAGGCCGTACTGCCAGCGCTTGGTCGCGGCCGTGCGCGACAGGCCGAACTGCCAGCAGATCGGCTTCCACGCCATGCCGTCGGCGCGGGCCCAGACGAGGCGGCCATCCTCGGGTTCGAGCCAGCGCAGCCAGAGCATCGCTTCCTCGGCCTGCGTGATCTGACGCGGGCTCGGCTTCGGGCGACGCATCTGCGGTTCCTGTCCAACCTTGTCGGCGAAGCTGTGGAAGTACTCGGGCCAGGCGTTGAAGAAACCCTGCGGCATCACGCCCGGCATCTGCCGCATCACGCCCGCCGCAAGCTCCAGCCGGTCCTGCACCTGCGCTGTGGTCCACTCACCCATGACGCGCCTCCCGTTCCCGTTTGCCGTAGAGCCGCTCGCCGAGCTGACGGACCAGCTCGCGCTCGGGCCAGGTCAGGCGATGGTCGTCGATGGCGACGGCCAGCAGGCCCTGTTCCTTCCAGCCGTCGCGTTTGACTTCGTCGGGGTTGCGGCGGTGACCGCCGTAGCCCTTGGGCGTGAACCGCATGCCGCTCACTGCACACCTCCCCGGGTCTCCAGCGCCCAGAGCAGGATCGCGATGGCGTCGGCCTCGTTGTCGTCGGCGGGCGAGAAGCCGCGCGCCCGGGCGGCCTCCATCATGGCGTCCTTGTTCGCGTTGCCCTTGCCGGTGGCGTGGCGCTTGATCGTGCCGACGGGAACGCCCTCGTAGGGAATGCCGCGCAGTTCGGCCCATGCCGTCAGCGTGGCCATCAGCCCGCCATAGACATGGGCGGCATCGGTCGCGGCATGGCGGCGGACCTCCTCGAACCAGATGGCGGCAACGGGCCCCGACAGCCGGTCGATCTCCGTGAGCCAGTTGGTGAAGCGGAGGTACCGCATGCCGCCGCCATCAAACCGCCCGGGGCGGAAGGATGCCGTGCCGGAGGTGATCAGCTCGTCGATGCCGTGCAGCGCCCAGCCCGTCGTGGTGCCGAGGTCGAGCGCCAGCGTCACCCGGTTGGCGCGGACGACGGGCCGCAGATCGGGGATTGCCTCACGGGCGGAGGTGGCGAGAGTCAGGTCAGCCATGGGTGGTCTCCTCTTCTGGTTGGCTGCTCGGGTGGAAGACGACGGTGGCCTGGTGCTTGGCGGTACGGGGCCGCCGTCGTCGGATCGGAATGTGCAAAGAGCGGCGGGGCCCGCGCGCGGATACCCTCGACGTATGGGAGGCGAGGCCAAACCTGCCGGTTGGCCTCCCCATACGTAGTATGGGGGCTTGCCCACTCGCCTCATGTTCTGGCTGCAAGTCTCTGTTCCCGTTGATTTTTCATGGCTCAGAGGATGAGGCGGGTCGATGAGGAAGTCAGTCATGGGCCTCCTCCGGATAGACCCAGACGGCGGGGTTCTCGACCTCGCGCGCGCGGCCGGAATGGGGGCATTTGTAGTGGGTCGGCAGCACCGCGACGCCCTCGGCAAGGACCTCTCCGGTGTCCGTGTCGATCACGGGATCGCGGCCAAAGCGCATGTCCCTGATCACGAGATATCCGAAATGCGATTGCGTCCCGGCGTACCCGTGCTCCGTGAAGCTCCGGCGGAACTTGATCAGGCCCTTGGTGGCGAGCACCGACAGCCGCTCACGGATGCTGTAGCGCCCGCCGAGATCGTGCTGGTTCTCGAACGCCTCCGCGAACTGCGTGGCGGTGTAGAGCCGCCCCTCGGCCGCCTCGTCGAAGATCATCCCCAGGACGACCTGGTTTTTTCGATCCCGCTCGGCATCATGCCTGGCGCCGATGTCCTGGCGCACGAGGCGCTCGTTCATCGGATTGATCTCCACCCATTGGCCGCGCACCTTGTCGATCAGCTTCGAGGGCAGCGCGGGGCCGTTGCGCAGCTCGATCTCCAGCTTGCGCTCTGACGCGTCCTCGTCGGGGCGGTGCAGGATCAGCCCGGAGGTGTAGAAGCCCCGCAGGGCGCTGGCGCCGGAAAGCGCGAGAAACGGATCCTCTTTCACCTGGTGCTTGCTGAGCTTCTTGGTGTGGTGGATCAGGATGACCCCGCAGTCCGGGTCGATGTGGTCGCGCAGAACCTCGACCCGCTCCTTGAGAAAGAACATCATGGCGGTGTTGTCGTTCTCACCACCGCCATCGGGTCCGCCATCGAAGAGGTTCCGGATCGGGTCGACGCAGAGGATGTCGGGCGTCGCATCCGGGAAGGAGGTCTGAACGGCACGCGCCACGCGCACGCTGCCCTCGTTGTCGAGCAGCATTTTCAGCTTGGGTGTGGCGACGAAGGTGTCGCGCGCGGCGGCCAGCACGTCGGGCGGCAGGGCGATCTGCTTCAGCCGTTCGCGCAGATAGTGGTACTGGATCTCGGCCTGCAGGTAGAAGATCCGCAGTGGCCGGGGTGGCGTGAAGCCGAGGAACGGCACGCCAGCGGCCATGTGCACGAGCCAGGAGATCAGCAGGTCGCTCTTGCCGACCTTGGGCGCACCGCCCAGCACCAGCAGTCCGCCCGGCGTCAGCACCCGGGGTGCGATGATGTCCTCGGGCATCGGGCTCTGATCGTCCAGCAGCGCGCCCAACGTGAAGGCGGGCATCTCGACCGGTCCCGGTGCGCCGGAGTCCAGCCGGATCAGCGGCGGGCCGTATTTCTCGACATGCCGTTCCCAGAGCCGCTCGGATTCCCGCTTCAGCCGCTCGACCGGCCACTGGGGCCGCAGCATCGCGGCGTTGTAGCCGCAGATGCCGATCCAGCCCTCGTCCTTTGTCATCCGGCCCTCGTGGACCATGCGGATGAAATGCCCGATCGCGGCGGACGCACCTTCGAAGCGGGACCAGTCGTCCTGCGCCCCCTCCCGCACCGGCGTGGTCAGCACTTCGTCCATGGCGGGCTTGTCGGGATGGGTGAACGCAGGCTGCAGGGACACGCCCGGCGCGGGCGGCATGTCGGTCAAGGCTTCGATGAATTCGGCCAGATCGCGTTCGCGGTCGGCGTTCAGTTCGACGATCCGCACCTGCGTCTTGAGGTTGTTCTTGTAGTAGACCGAGCCCGCCACCCGGATCGGCTGATGGGCGGAGCGGAAATGCATGTCGCCGCCGACCTTTGCGGCGATGTCGCCGCGCAGACGGCAGACGCGCACTATGTCGTCACCCTCGGCGGGTTCGGTCAGCGCCCACCAGACGTGGCACTTGCGCTGCCCTTCGGCCGTCACGCCGCCGCTCTCCACCACCATGCTGGCCGATCCGAGGTGGCGCTCGAGGTGCGCGCGCTTGGCGGCGATGTCACCGGTGTCGAGATCGACGACCACCGTCTGCATCTGCAGAATATCGGTGGCCTTGGCCTGGCCGGGCGCCGCGACAGTGCCGGGGATCACATAGACTGCCGCGCCCTCGCGCGAGGCCCATGTCGCGAAGGTCGCCATCTTTTCCGGGGCGGAATGATCCGCTTCCAGCCAGATGTTGTGCGGGCGACCATCGATGCCCTGACCCTTGTCGATGAAGCTGCGGACAGGGATCAGACCGTTCCGTTCGATCAGCTTCATCACCCGCGCCTCATGCTGGGTGCGGCGGAACTGCACGACGCCCGGGGGCCGCAGCTTGACCGTGACCTGCGGCTGGCGCTTGACGTCACCCTTGAACAGGATCCGGAACACGAGCTCGCCCAGCCGCCAAGCGCCGCCGAACGAGACCGGCGTGCTGCCGAAATGCTGGAGCGCATCACCGCCGAGGTCCCGCGAGCGCAGCGTGCGCACCACGCGGGGATACCCCTTCTTGCCGGGCGCCATCAGGTCGGCCGCCGCCTCGATGATCAGCACCTTGTCGATCAGCGGATCGTAGGCGGCATCGAAGGCGAAGCTTGGTTCGGCCAGTTCGACCGGGCGCAGGGTATAGAGGTCCTGCGCATCGTCGCCGTCGAAGAAGCCGGGCCTGTCGAGGATGATCGAGGCGAAGAGTTCCGCGATCTCGGGCTGATGCGCCTTCCGGATGCGGGCCAATCGCAGCATGCCGGTGTTCTCGGAGTATCGCAGCACGGCGTGGGAAATCTGTCGCACGCTGATGACCCGTTCGACCTGGCCCTCGACGACCGGCATGGTCGAAACCATGGAGCCGTGGCTGACCACGAGGTTGATCTCGTCATCGTCGTCGTAGTCGCCCACCCGGCAGTAGTCCCCGAGAAAGGCGTCACGGAAGAGCGCGGCGACGGCCGTCCGGAACGCCTCGACCTTCTCCTCCGTCAGGTCGATCGCGACGCCCCGTTCCCGTCCGGCATATTCATGCAGGCGGTCGGCAGTGAGCATCGCCATGTGGTCGGCGGCCGCGTCAAACAGATCGGGATGCTCCAGAAACACCCGGACGGCGATGTGCTTGGGATCATGCGCCTTGTTCGGCGAGTCCTCGTCGCCGGTCTTCATGTCGGGGAACAGATCGACGCCCTGACGGGCGGCCTGCGCCTGGATGATCTCGAGGCCGCGGGCATCGCCAAGTTCCGCGATGCGGTGCAGATCGCCGCGCAGCCCCTCGGGATAGCTGTCCTCGGCGCCGGTCAGCAGTTTCTCCAGCGCCTCGCGGGCGGCATCCTCCTCCTGGTCCAGCTGGTCGACCGAGAAGCCCTTGTACTTGCCCTCGTGCCGCGCCAGCAGCGGCTTCATCAGGGCGAGATCAATGGTCTTGATGAACCGGGGGTTCACGAACTTCTTCAAATTGCCGGCCACGACGAATCCCCTTTCCTGCAAGACAAGTGTTCCTGTTACGTTCTTTTGATCGATTCTTCAACCTGTGCGGGATCGGCTGGGACGCTTTCCGACATCGACGAGTAGAGGCCAGAGGAGACGACTGCTCCGAGGCCCGCATGAAACGCCCCAATCCCCTCCCGCCCGACCAGATGACGCCGGCAGAGCGCCGCACCGAGCTGTGCGGCCTGCTGGCGCTCGGGCTGGTTCGGTTGCGGATGCGGGATAGGGGCGAAGTATCTGACGATACTGGAGAACGTTGCCTACACTATCCGCCCGACCAATGCCGTCATGCAACTCCAACGCACCGGAGAAATGCATGAACAAGCCCGATCCCATCCCCGCGCGCCTGGCGGCGCTCAAGACCACGCCGACGCCTGACCTGAAAGAGCAGTGGCGCGACCTGTTCGACAGCGAGCCGCCTCCGTTCAACAGGCGCTACCTCGAATCCCGCCTGGCCTACCGCATCCAGGAACTTGCGTATGGCGGGCTGAAGCCGGAGACGATCCGGCGCCTTGAGCGGCTGGGCGAGGAACTTGACGGCGGCGACCGGGCGAAGCGGAGCATCCGCGCCGATCGCGACCGCCCGATCACCGGCACGCGGCTGCTGCGCGAGTGGCAGGGCGTCGAGCAGATAGTCACCGTAACTGCCGACGGCTTCGAATGGCAGGGGCGGCCGTACAAGTCGCTGTCCGCGATCGCCCGCGCGATCACCGGCACGCGCTGGAACGGCTGGGTCTTCTTCGGGCTCAAGAACCACAGGGGGCGGACATGACGAAGCCGCCGGAAAAATCGAAGGTCGTCCGCAAGCTGCGGTGCGCCATCTACACCCGGAAATCTTCCGAGGAAGGGCTGGAGCAGGAATTCAACAGCCTGCACGCCCAACGCGAAGCCTGTGAGGCGTACATCGCCAGCCAGCGGTCCGAGGGTTGGGTGCTCGTCCGCGATCAGTATGACGACGGCGGCATCTCGGGCGGCACGCTGGAACGACCCGGATTGCAGCGACTGATGGAGGACATCGAGGACGGACTGGTCGACGTGGTCGTCGTCTACAAGATCGACCGCCTCAGCCGCTCGCTGGCGGATTTCGCCAAGCTGGTCGAGGTGTTCGACCGGAACGGGGTGACCTTCGTCTCGGTCACGCAGTCGTTCAACACGACCACCTCCATGGGGCGGCTGACGCTGAACATCCTGCTGTCCTTCGCCCAGTTCGAGCGCGAGGTGACGGCCGAGCGCATCCGCGACAAGGTCGCCGCCAGCCGGAAGAAGGGGATGTGGATGGGCGGGGTGCCGCCCTACGGCTACCGCGTCGAGAACCGGAAGCTCGTCATTGACGATGAACACGCGGAGCATGTCCGCTGGATTTTCGCCCGCTTCCTCGAAATCGGCTCGGGGACGGAACTGGCGCGCGAGGTCGGCATGCGCGGCATCCGCACCCCGCGCGGCAACCGGATCGACAAGAAATACATCTACAGGATGCTCAGTAACCGCGCCTACATCGGCGAGGCGGTCCACAAGGGCGACAGCTATCCCGGCGAGCACGACGCCATCATCGACCGCGAGGTTTGGGACAAGGTTCATACGATCCTGCAGGAGAGCCCGCGCAAGCGCGCCGCCCGCACACGCGCCGACACGCCCGCGCTGCTGAAGGGGCTGCTGTTCGGTCCCGATGGTGCGGCCTTCTCGCCGACGCATACCCGCAAGGGCGGGCGGTTGTACCGCTACTATGTCAGCCAGACGGTCTTGAAGCACGGTGCAGGATCATGCCCGGTGGGCCGCTTGCCAGCGGGGGAGATAGAGGCGGCCGTCATCGAGCAGCTGCGCGCCGTGTTCCGGCAACCTGAGATCGTAGCGGGGACATGGAAGGCGACGCGGGCGCAGGATGCCGAAATTACCGAGGCGGATGTCCGCGCAGCCCTGATGCAACTCGACCCGATGTGGGATGAACTGTTCCCCGCCGAGCAGGCGCGCATCGTTGCGCTGCTGGTCGAGCGCGTGGACATCGGCACCGACGGCCTGAACGTCCGGCTTCGCGTGGACGGCCTCGGAGGGTTCGCGCGGGAGATGCTGACCGGTGACATAGGTGCGGCGGCATGACCCGCGCGACGCCGATCCCCGAGACGGTTACGCTCCATGTTCCGTTTCGTATCGTGAAGCGTGGCGGGCGCAAGGAGATGCAGGTGCCCGAGGGCTTCCGACCAGACCAGAGGACGGACAACGCGCTGGTCAAGGCGCTGGCCCGCGCCTTCCGCTGGAAGCGGATGCTGGAGTCCGGCGAGTTCTCGTCGATTTCGGAGTTGGCCGAGCGCGAGGGCATCGCCTTCACCTACATGGCGCGGGTGATGCGGCTGTCATTGCTGTCCCCGAAAATCGTCGACGCCATCATGGACGGTCGCCAGCCCGCAAAAATCACGCTTGCCGACCTGATGGGTTCGTTCCCACCCAACTGGCAAGAACAGCACGCCCTCTTGGGCGAGCCAAGGCTTCCAACGGGCTGAATCAGGCGTGCAAACAAACAATTCCCGCGATAGGGTAATGGAAAACAAGCCCTTTTCGTGAGTTCGCGCCCCGCATGTCTGATAGCCTGACCGACCTGATCCTTTCGCTCGCCCCCGAAGATGGCTCCTCCATCGGCAATGGCGCGATGATGGCGCTGCTGCGCGAGCGTGTGCCGGGCCTGACCGATGACGACTATGCCGCCGCGCGCGATGCGCTGGTCGATGACGGGCTTCTTGCCCGCGGCCGTGGGCGGGGCGGGTCGATCATGCGGGTGGTCGATGCCGAAGAGGATGAGGACGACGGCGAGGATTCCTCGGACGAGGATGCCGACGACGACGGGTTCGAGCTGACGCCGACCGACGAGCCTGCGCCGCGGCAGCGCGTCGCCTCTCGCGGGAAGAAGGCCGCGCGCAAACCGAACGGCCCCACGCAGGTGCTCAGCTACCGCCACGGCGAGACGCGGGTGAACAACCCCGACGTCGGGATGGTCCATGCCGGCACCGATCCGGATGGCGAGAAGACGGTCTGGGCCTACGACCCGCATCTCGACCCGGTGCTGAACTTCGACAGCGCACGGGCGGGGATCGAGAAGCTGATCGACGATGCGCTGGCCAGTGACGATCCAGAGCGGATGAAGGACGCACTGCAGGAGCTGAAGCGGCTGCAGGCGCCCTATCTCAACTGGACAGGCAAGGCGGAGCGGACGAGCGTCGAGGTCGATACCGTCTCGCTCCATGTCCACGAACGGGTGGACCCGGCGACGATCCTGGCCAACGCAGCGAAGCGGCTGAAAGGGAAGGATGCGGCAACGCAGTGGCGGCAGCCGGACCTGTTCGCCGCGCCGTTCGAGAACCTGCCGCTGCGCCAGGCGCTGGATTTCTACCACCACGAAAAGGGCTGGTCGAACCGGCTGGTGGCGGGCGACAGCCTGCTGGTGATGAACTCGCTCCTGACCAAGGAGAGCATGGGCGGCAAGGTTCAGATGATCTACATCGACCCGCCCTATGGCATCAAATACGGGTCGAACTTCCAGCCCTTCACGAACAAGCGCAAGCTAGCGGACTCGGATAAGGACGAGGACCTCAACCAAGAACCGGAGATGATCAAAGCGTTCCGGGATACCTGGGAACTTGGCATCCACTCCTACCTTACCTATCTGCGCGATCGACTGTTGCTCGCTCGAGAGTTGTTGAGCGATAGCGGCTCGGTGTTCGTGCAGATCTCAGATGAAAATGTGCACTTGGTACGCGGAATCCTTGACGAAATCTTCGGCGTAACGAACTTCGTGTCGCAAATATCATTCTCCAAAACCGGCTCGGTCACAGGAACTCACCTTGGAAAAATTTGTGACATCCTGCTGTTCTACGCAAAGGACAAAGATCGCCTAAAGTACCGTACTCTGTACGAGAAAAAGCCTGAGATTGGCGGCGAATATTCTGAGGACCCACTTAAGTCAGACGGATTTAGGACCACCACGACCCGTCCCTATGATTTCATGGGTAAAAGCTGGCCGTGCGGTGCCAATGAGCACTGGAAGGTGCCTGTTGAAGGTTTGGATAGAGCAGCCAAAGCAGGAAGGATTATTCCCAAGAAAACCTCACTTCGCCTCAAAAAATTCGCGACCGACTTTGAATACAAGGTATTCCACTCTGTGTGGCTCGGATTCGGTGGCGCATCCAACATGCAGTACGTCGTTGAGACAAATACGCGCATAGTCGAGCGATGCATTCTTATGACAACTGACCCAAGTGACCTAGTCCTCGACATTACCTGTGGGTCAGGGACAACAGCATTTGTCGCTGAGAAGTGGGGGAGACGTTGGATCACCTGCGACACCTCGCGCATTGCTACCACACTCGCCAAGCAACGGCTGATGACTGCAACTTTCGACTATTACGCGCTCAAGTACCCGCACGAGGGGCTCGCTGGCGGGTTTGACTACGAAACCGCAAAACGAATTTCGCTTGGATCGATCGGTAGCAATACCGACATCGACAAAATTTACGATGAGGATCACCCCAAGATCGAAGCGGCACTCGAAAGCCTCAATGCCGCGCTAATAGCCACACCACCGAGGCATCAAAAGCCCGTGCAGGGCGTGCGCAAGGGGAAGCCAGTGGACTTCGCCAAGGGCGACACACTGCACGAATGGGAGGTGCCCTTCGACTGGCCCGACGACTGGCCCGAAGCCGCTCGCGGGCCCTTCGACGCTTTCCACGCCGCGCGACAGGCAATGCAGCGCCGCATGGACCAGTCTATTGTCGACCATGCCGAGCAGGAGACGCTCTACGACAAGCCGCGCAAAGACCCGAACAAGCTGCGCATCTGCGGGCCCTTCTCGGTCGAGGCGGTGCCGGCGCCGACCGTCCTGTCGCTGGACGAGAGCATGCCGCCGCAGGAGGCCGATGAGACCGTCGCCCGCTCCGGCGAGACCTCTCGACAGGCGCTATGGCGCGACGAACTGCTCAAGACTGGCGTGCGCGGCAAGGGCGGCGCCATGCTCCGCTTCGCCGAGTTCGAGACTTTGCCGGGCCTCAAATACATCCACGCCAGCGGCTCGCTGGCCGAAACGGGCGAACGCGTCGTCGTCAGCTTCGGCCCCGAGCACGCGGCGCTGGAGCAGAGGCAGGTGGAACTGGCGCTGACCGAGGCCGAGACCCTGCGCCCGTCGCCGAAATTCATCCTGTTCTGCGCCTTCACCTTCGACCCCGAGGCCGCGAAGGACATCGACGAGGTGAACTGGCTGGGCGTGACGCTGCTCAAGGCGCAGATGAACACCGACCTGCTGACCGAGGATCTGAAGAAGAAGCGCGCCTCGAACCAGTCCTTCTGGCTGATGGGCCAGCCCGATGTGGAGCTGCGCAAGCGAGAGGACGGGATGTGGGAGGTCGAGGTGAACGGCTTCGATTATTTCGACCCAAAGGCGGGCGATCTGGTGTCCGGCGGCAAGACGCAGATCGCGATGTGGTCGCTGGACGTGGACTACGACAACCGCTCGCTGATGCCGCACCAGGTGTTCTTCCCGATGGCGGATGCGAAGGGCGGCTGGAACCGCCTGCGCAAGACCGTCCGCGCGGAGCTGGACGAGGATCTGTTGGAACAGTTCCACGGCACCGTCTCGCTGCCCTTCGAGGCGGGCGAGAACCGGCGGATCGCGGTCAAGATCGTGGACGACCGCGGGATCGAGTCGCTCAAGATCATGCCGCTCGAGGGATAGACCCATGTCCCTCATCATCAACACGCCATTCGGGTGCCCCGCGCAGCATTGGGTCGAGGGCAAGGGCGGGAAGCTGGAGATCAAGCCCGAGCGGCGGCCGGCAAGCTACGAGGTCTTCGACGCGCGCAACAACACCAAGCGCACCGAGGTGCTGGACCTGGTGAACACGATCCGGGCGCGCGTGGATCAGTGGCGCGAGGATGGCTGGCCGGGCGTCACCATCGTCACCCGCAAGCTGCTGGAGCATTGGTACGACCGCGATGCGCGCCAGTACCCGTTCTACTTCTGCCAGCTCGAGGCGATCGAGACGCTGATCTGGTGGGTCGAGGGCGCCGAGGCCCACAAGCAGGGGATCGCGATCCCCGGCGACGGAGGTGCGTGGGAGCGGCTCTGCAACAAGATGGCCACGGGCGCGGGCAAAACTACGGTGATGGCGATGATCATTACCTGGCAGGTGCTGAACGCGCTGACCTATCCGAAGCGGAACAAAGACTTCAGTCGCGCCGTGTTCATCGTGGCGCCCGGCCTGACCGTGAAGGAGCGGCTGCAGGTGCTGCTGCCCAGCGAGGGCAGCTACTACGACGAGTTCAACCTGTGCCCGTCCGAGGCCCTGCGCCAGAAGCTGAACCAGGCCGAGGTACTGATCGAGAACTGGCACACGCTGATGCCGCTGAAGGAAGCCGACCGCTCGGTGGTCAAGAAGGGGCGCGAGTCCGACGAGGCCTTTACGCGGCGGGTGCTGGGCAAGCTGGCGTCGCACAAGGACATCATCGTCATCAACGACGAGGCGCACCACGCCTACCGCAAACCGCCCGAGGTGAAGATCAGCAAGAAGGCGGCAGCCGAACAGGGCATCGACCTGGACGAAGCCACACGCTGGATCGAGGGGCTCGACCGCATCCACAAGACCCGACGCATCCAGCGCTGTTTCGACCTCTCGGCCACGCCCTTCGCCCCGACAGGGAAGAAGAGCACCGACACGGCGCTGTTCGACTGGATCATCTCGGATTTCGGTTTGAACGACGCGATCGAGGCCGGGCTCGTGAAGACGCCCCGGGTCGTCGTGCGCGACGACGCTGTTCCGGACGCAAAGACGCTGCGCTCGAAGCTCTACCACATCTACCGCGACCCATCCGTCTCCGAGGACCTGAACCGGGCAAAGGCCGAGCCGCACGAGGCGCTGCCGAAGCTGGTGCAGGACGCCTATACGCTGCTCGGCGCAGACTGGCGGGAAACGCGTCGGCAGTGGCGAGAAGCCGGGCATCATTCGCCTCCGGTCATGCTCACCGTCTGCAACCGCACGGAGACCGCGGCCCGCATCGAGAATTATTTCAATAAGGGCGATGCGCATTGGCCGGAGATGCACGCGCCAACCAAGACGCTCCGGGTCGACTCCAGGGTGCTGGAGAAGGCCGAGATCGGAGAAACCGCCTCATCCGACAAGGATTACGAGGCGCGCCTGAAGGAGATCATCGACGCGGCAGACCTTCCCGAAACCCGCCGTCAGCAGTTCCTTGCCCTCAAGAAAGAAGAACTGCTGCGCGAGATCGTGGACAATGTCGGCAAGAGGGGTGCCGCCGGTCAGGACCTGCAGAACGTCATATCGGTGGCAATGCTGTCGGAGGGCTGGGACGCCAAGAATGTGACGCACATCATGGGGCTCCGGGCCTTCACATCCCAACTGCTCTGCGAGCAAGTCGTCGGGCGAGGGTTGCGCCGCGTATCCTACGACACCGACGAGAACGGCCTGTTCCTGCCCGAATACGTCAACGTCTTCGGCGTGCCGCTCTCGATCTCAGAAACCGGTGAAGGCGGTGAGGCGCCGCCACCGCCGAAGCCTACCACGCAGATCGAAGTGGTGCCCGACCGGGCGCATTTGGAACTTCGCTGGCCCAACGTGCTGCGGGTGGAAACGGTCGTAAAACCGGAGCTCGCCATCGACTGGAGCAAGGTACAGCCCCTCGTGCTCGATCCCGCCAGCACACCGATCAGCGCCGAACTCGCCCCGGCGCTCGGCGGTGCGACGGACATGGGCAAGGTCACCGCGATCGATCTCGAGAAGCTGCCAGATGGGTTCCGCCTTCAGCGCCTCGTGTTCCAGGCCGCACGGAAAGCCTTCGCCGAGTTGAGCCACGGGTTTACCGGCACGCCCGAATACTTGGCGGCGCAACTGGTCAGAATCGTCGAAGCGTTCCTGAAGTCTGATCGCCTCGACATCCCGTCGCTGTTTCACTCCGACCCGGTCCGGCGGCGGATCCTCATCGCGCTCAACATCGACCTCGTGGTCCAGAATGTGCTGAGCAACGTGACTGAGCAGAATACGGAACGCCTGACGCCGGTCTTCGACGAGGAAAACCCGATCGGTGCAACCGGCCAGATGCGCACTTGGTACACCACCAAGCCATGCTTCCCAACGACCAAGTCACACATCAGCCATCTGGTTGGGGACTCGGCGTGGGAGGGTCACGCGGCCAACGTCTTCGAGAAGCGCGATGAGGTTCTTGCCTACGCCAAGAACGATCACCTCGGTTTCCAGATCTACTACATGTGGGCGGGGTCCCGGCGGCGCTACGTCCCGGATTTCCTCGTGCGCCTTGCGGGCGGCACGATCCTCGCGCTCGAGATCAAGGGCACCGACAGTCCTCAGAACAAGGCCAAGCGGGACGCACTGAACGAATGGGTGAAGGCGATCAACGCTGCAGGCGGTTTCGGACGTTGGGCATGGGATGTCGCATTCAAGCCGGGTGAGGTGCAGGACATCGTCTCAAAACATGCAGCCGTTGCCGAACCGGTTGCGTAGTTATGGCCGACGAGCATCCGTTGAAGCCTCAGCGGACTGCCAACGACTATCTCGGCAGTTTGGCTGCTTTGTCGCCGATGATTGTTGAAAGGAATACCTCGTCCAGTTTCGGCTCGTCCCATCGGTCTGCGACGGCAAGCCAACGGTCGAGGTGGTCACGAAACCCCGGGTCGTCAGCCTTGAGGTGAAAGGTGTAGAGCCGGTCGACGATCTGCCGCATCAGGTTTCGCATCTGATCGTCGTCGAGGTGGGAAGCGTCAGTCCAAGGAATTTGGCGGCCGTCGGCGTCGGTGATGAATACGTCCGAGTAGTCGCCCGTGTGGGTGACCGGGACTGCGCCGGCGTGCAGTTCCTCGATCCTACTGTTGCGCACGCAGATCATCGCCATCAGCTTCGCCAGCCGGGCAGCGATGCGCGCCTCGTCGGCCGGCTTCATCGGTCGAACCTTCGTAGATCATCTGACCTCTGCTTCATGAATAGCTCGCGGAGAGCTGCTTCGGCTCGGGTTAATCCGGCCTCCGTCAGGGCGAGCGATTTGGCCTTACCGACGGGATCGTGGATCAGACCCTTTGCGTACAGCCTGTCGGCGATCGACCAGTCGATCCCTTTCCAGACGCGGTCGCCGTCATGCAGCGTCAGGCTGAGGATCGCCAGCGCCGCGTCGTCGAGCTTGTCGGTGTCGAGCTCCGGCTCCGCCATATTCCGTCTCCTTCCCGTTCAGGATGCCGTCGTCGCCGGAAATTCTCAATGGCGGAAGGGATTTGCGAGGCCCGGCAAAGAAAAGAACGGGTTGGATTTCAGTTCCTTTTAACGAACGCCCCCGGCGTCGAAGTGTTCAGGTGGCGCAGAAAAATATGTTCATCTTTTCAAAATGTTACAGGCCATACACCGGAGTCGTGCAGTTGAGAGGTCCGGAGAATATCGGGCTCCAGAGAACGATTCCGGCTGCTGCGTCGAAGTCGCCAGTGCAAAGCCACCTGCGCATAACCCTCGAAAACAACGAGAAAATCCGGCCGGAGCCGGATCGGGAGAACGCTTTCGCGAGGGAAAGTGGCGGAGCGAGTGCAACCGGGATCGAACTATTCTCCAAGTTCAAGTCTACGCAATTCAAACACCGATTGCTGATCGGTTTTATTTTTGTTAATCGCAGTAAATTAGTTTGTCCGGCAAAATCAGATTGAGAATATGCGTATGGAGAAACGCCTTGCAGGTAGGCGCTTAGCATTTTGCGCCATGGTGATGCTTGTACTGTCGGGATGTTCGACGGTTTCCGACACATTTGCGCCTCTGAGTGACGAACAGGCTCTGGCCATACGAGAGAATTGTGGCTTGATACCCGTCTCACTGATCAGAAGTTCAGAAAGCCCAATGAAGCGCAGATATTTTCGGTGCAAACGTGAAACAATGGATGAGCTTGAACAGAGCAATGACAATGCCACGTCCTGATGTCACATCAGACGATGCATAAATTGAAAGGCGCGTGCCTGTGAAAGAGACTGAACTGAAACTGGGAGACCTAGAAGTCGCAACGCTTGAGGCCGTGTGGTCGGTGGGCGCGCTCGATGCACGTCAACTTCACGCTCGTATCGGCGAACAGCGGGGTATTTCACTTCAGACGGTTCAGTCTACCTTGGAACGCCTCTTCAAGAAATCTGTCCTTGAGCGCGAGAAAGTCTCACATGCCTATGTCTATTCGCCACGTCTGAGCCGTGAAGACGTGATGGCGAAACTCGTAAGTGACACGCTGAGCCGGTTTGGTGACAATCGAAATGATGGTCTTCTCGCGGCATTTTCAGGTCTTACCGAAACTGCCGATGACGATGTTTTGGCTACGCTTGAGGCACTGATTGCCGAACGCAAGACCAAGCGCGAAGACGGAGGCGCAGCATGAACATACTTTCCGACCTCTGGATTGGTGCTATTGCAGGGACACTGACCGTCCTGGCTCTTTCTCTGGTTATAAGACTTATCCTTGCGCCCACGCTTGCTGGCGTCAGCTGTCTGAGTGCCAATGCACGCAAGATCGTTATTCCGGCCTTGCTGGTTCTTCCAGCTGTATTGGGCATCTCACTCGCCATTATCATGGCCGTTTCAGACCATCATCTGCCCTTTGATCTGATGGCGCATCACTGTCATTCTGATGCTGTCGGGTGCGCAGCGCATGGCCGCGTTTCAGACTATTTGCCGCTCACCGCGATTGGGGCCGGACTTCTGACGATTTTCTTGTCGTGGACAATGTTTGGGATGGCTGAAAAGCTCCACGCCATTGTCGAAACAAATCTGCGTTTACAGAGAACTGTTTCCAAAGAGCAGGATACAGCTTTCATTCTGGATGTTGAGACACCGCTGGCGTTCTGTGCGGGCCTTTTCACGCCGAAGATTTATGTCTCCAAAGGTCTGACAGAGCGCCTGTCAGCTGAAGAACTCGAAATGGTTCGTCTCCACGAGGCCAGTCATATCTGGGGACGAGATTTGCTGGTTCGCTTCATCGTATCGCTTCTTTCCTTTGGTCAGTTCGGCAGAGTCCGTTCTTCGCTCATGGCGGCACTTGTTCGCGCTCAGGAAGAAGTCTGCGATCAGAAAGTGGCACGCCAGTATGGTCGTGTTGAAACCGCCGAAATGCTGATCAAGGTTCAGCGCCTCAGGCGGTCTTGTTCAGGACTGTCTCCTCAAATCTCGGCCGCCGTTGACCATGGCGATATCAGTGCTCGAACTCTGGCACTGATATCGCCAGAACAGACGCGCTCAAAAACCACCAAGACCTTCATTGCTGTCGCGGCACCAGGGCTTGCCTTCGCACTGGTGCTGGCATCCGAGCCACTGCATCACCTCATTGAAACTCTCTTTCTTTCGTTGAAAGGCTGAAACGCATGACAAAGACCGAAGCCATTCGCGCGAAAAAAATACCGACCTTTAATCGGCTTTTCGTGGCATTGCTTCTCAGCAGCGCAGCAATGCCATTTGCCAGCGCCGAAACCTATACACTGGCCGACGCGGTGGAGGCGGCGCTCTAGCGATCTGATGTTGAGACGGTTCTGACGTCAGATGTCGATGCGGCGCAAGGACGAAGGATGACGGCAGGAACGCGCCCAAACCCTGTGCTCGGCCTGGATCGGGAAGGTGTGGACGGTTTCGCTGGCGATGGATCGGAAACTATTCTCAGCATAGAGCAAAGCTTTGACTTTTTTGGTCGGCGCAAACTGGCCGTAACTGGGGCAGATGCGGACATACGTGCAGCCCAGACAGGTGCTCAGGTCGAACGTGCACGTATCGCGTCGGACGTCACGCAAGCCTATTATACCGTAGTCTATACTCAGGCCCGGCTGAGCGCCGAAACCAATTATCGTGATCAGCTCGATGCTTTGCTGGATAATACCAGAATGCGTCTCCAAGCCGGTGACGCTGCACAATACGATGTCGAGCGCATTCGGCAGGCGGCGTGGAGTGCGGACCTGTCCGCCAGTCGGGCTGCTGCAAATCTTCTGACTGCGGAAGCAGATTTTGAGGCGGCAACGGGGCTGAATTTTAAGTCTACCGAAGATCGACTGGTCGGAGACCTTCTGCCTGAAACGACGGTTCAGGATATTCTTCTCAGTGGCAACACGCCGTATCTTGAGCGCCTGCGCGCTGAAGCAGATGCCGCTTCAGCCAGAGAGCAGATGGCGGGCATTGTCGCGCCTGATGTCACCATTGGCGCGGGAGTGCGCCGTATTGATGGACCGTTTGATGAAACCGGGCTGATGCTTGGCGTTCGCGTGCCACTACCCTTGTTTGATCGAAATCAGGGTGCCTTTGAGACAGCTTCCGCTGAGCGTCGCTCTGCTGAAGCGCGCCTTCGTCTGGAAGAGCAACGTATTCGTGCACAGGCGCAAGGACAGTTGCAGCGCTTTGGTGCACTGATGGATGCGGCTGAAGCCTATGACGCGACCGCACTGAGTTCATCTGAAGAGCTTCGCCGCATTGCCCTGGCATCCTATTCGGGCGGCGAGATTGCCGTCTTTGAAGTGATTGATGCCCTTCAGTCAGCCCGAGATGCGCAGCTTCAGAATTTAGACCTTCAGCATGACGCGCGCGCCGCGCTCATCGCTCTGTCCGCACTCTTCCCGGAGATCAGCCAATGAACACCCGTCTGAAATACATCGTTTCTACGCTTGCTTTGAGCCTGCTTGTCAGCGCTTGCGGAAACTCTGACCACGAACATGCTGAAGGCGATGATCACGCACATACAGCAGATGGCGGCCATGTTGAAGATGATCACGGCCATGGCCATGGCGGCGGGGTTGTTGTTACAGACTTTTCTGACACAGCCGAACTCTTCGTGGAATTTCCGCCTCTTGCAGTGGGTCGGGAGTCCGGGTTTGCCGCCCACTTCACCCGGCTTGACACCTTCGCCGCTATTGATGAAGGCGAAGCGATTGTGCGCCTGACAGGTGGCGGGCTTGCTGATGAAGTCTTCCGTGCCGGTCCATCCGATACGGCAGGGATATTCCGCCCGGTGGCAACACCGCTCAATGCTGTGCGCAGGCGCGTTGTCTTAGAACTGGTCACAGATGAGTTCACCTCCACGCACGACCTTGGCGAGTATCAGGTGTTCCGGACCGAAGCAGAAGCCGACGCATCGTTGCCTGAAGAAGAGGAAGACGGCTCTCTCATTCCATTTCTGAAGGAACAGCAATGGAAGGTCGATTTCGCAACAGCGCAGGTATCTGAACAGACGCTGTCACGATCCATTCGCGCTCCAGGTCTGATTTCTGTTCCACCAAACTCAGAAGCCAGGATTTCTGCGAGTGCTGACGGCCAGATTGCACCTGTCGGCGCAGGCTTTCCTGATCTCGGAGACACAGTTTCGCGCGGTGACGCTCTGATACGCATCACGCCGCGGCTTGGCGGCGATCTTGATATCGCGTCACTTGTGGCTGAACAGAGAAGCGCGCAGGTCGCATTAGACGCAGCCCGCACAGAGCGGGAACGGCTTGAAGGCTTGTTGGCTGCTGGTGCCGTTCCACAGCGTCGCGTCGATGAAGCACTCAGCGCTGAAAGACAGGCTGAAGCTCGCCTCAACGCCGCCCAGAGCCGTGCGAACTCAGCCGGTGGCGCGTCTGGCGTTGTTATCCGATCACCGATCAATGGCCGCATTACTGAGGTCAGCGTCTCTCCGGGCGGATTTACGTCGTCAGGCGAAACCCTTTTTCGGGTGACGGACGATACGCGCCTGCGTTTGACGGCACGTGTCGCTGAAGCTGACATCTCAGAACTGGGTTCACCCACCGGCGCATGGTTTCGGTTCGCCGGTAGTGAGCAGGTCTACGACCTTTCTGACTTGAATGGCCGTCTCGTCTCGGCTCAATCCAGTATTGATCAGATGACGCGAACGGCTCCGGTCATTTTTGAGTTCGATAATCCTGAAGGTGCCATACGCCCTGGCAGCGCCGTTACGGCAGGTGTTCAGACCAGTCAGGTGTTCACGCTGCCGGTTATTCCCGCCTCCGCCATCGTTGATGATGCGGGGCAAGAGGTCGTCTTCGTAATGGCAGATGGTGAGAACTGGGAACGACGTGTAATCCGCGTTGCGCTTCGTGAGGGCGATCAGGTCGCCGTCACGTCAGGTGTCGAACCCGGTGAATATGTCGTCTCGCGCGGCGCCTATCTCGTTTTCCTGGCAGCGTCCGGACCGGCTGAAGCTGGTCACGGCCACGCACACTAGGAGCGAGGCAGATGATAACACAAACCGTCAAACTCTCGCTGACACACCGCTTATTCGTGCTTCTCGCCGCGCTTGCCCTTCTGGGTTGGGGCGTCTGGGAAACATTGAAAATGCCAGTGGATGTTTTTCCTGATCTCACTGCGCCTACGGTCTCAGTCGTAACAGAAGCTCACGGCATGGCACCCGAAGAGGTGGAAACGCTGATCACCTTCCCGATTGAGACGGCGCTTAATGGAGCGTCCGGCGTGAGACGGGTTCGGTCTTCGACCTCAGTTGGCAGTTCGGTGGTCTGGGTCGATTTTGAGTGGGGCACAGACATTTACAAGGCTCGCCAGATCGTCTCAGAAAAGCTCCAGCTGGTGCGCAGTACATTGCCGCCAGACCTGCCGCCCCCTGTGCTCGCGCCGATCTCCTCAATTATGGGTGAGGTCATGTTTATCGCGCTGCGGTCTGACCAGCATGACGCGATGGATATCCGGACTGCAGCCGACTGGACACTGCGCCGACGCCTTCTGGCGACGCCAGGCGTGGCTCAGGTTATCCCGATTGGCGGAGATGTTCGTCAGTATCAGGTACAAGTCGAACCCGATCGGCTCGCTGCTTACGGCATGACACTCACAGAGGTGACTGAAGCCGTCGCGGAATCGAATGAAAACTCCTCTGCAGGATTTGTTGCGCAGGGTGGTCAGGAATATCTGATCACCGGCGTCGGTCGTGCTCAGTCCGTGGCCGACATTGCAGGCACGCCTGTTGGTGTACGCGACGGTGTGCCAATCCTTGTCAGCGACGTTGCGACTGTTGAAATTGGTCCGGCAATTGTCCGCGGCACAGGCGCCTATAACGGCGAAGCGGCGGTCATTATCGGCATTCAGAAACAACCAGACGCCAATACTCTGGAACTGACTTCCGCGCTCGATCAGGTGTTTGAAGAAGTTCAGGCTACATTGCCTGAAGGCATGACCATCCAGACCGAGCTTTTCCGTCAGGCCGACTTCATCACGGTTGCGCTTGAGAATGTCAGCCATGCGTTACGCGATGGCGCGATATTGGTAATCCTGATTGTGTTCGCCTTCCTCTTGAGCTGGCGCGCAACGCTGATCTCTCTGCTGGCCATCCCACTCTCTCTCATCACCACGGTTCTTGTGATGAAAGTTATGGGCGCAACCATCAACACGATGACGCTCGGTGGTATGGCCATTGCGCTGGGCGCACTTGTCGATGACGCCATCATTGTCGTCGAGAATGTCACACGCAGACTGAGAGAAAACTCCTCCAGTTCTAACCCGAAACCAACGCTGTCAGTCGTAGGACATGCGACAAGAGAAATTCAGGGGTCAATCGTCTTTGCGACCCTGATAATTATGCTGGTCTTCCTGCCACTCTTCTTCCTGTCGGGTGTTGAGGGCAGACTGCTTTATCCGCTGGGCCTTGCCTATGTAGTGGCACTCGCCGCATCCCTCTTCGTTGCGGTTACGGTGACACCGGCATTGGCATCGCTTCTCATGCCGGGTGACTGGGCAGTAAAAACCTCCAAAGAACCTTGGCTCTCTCGCATGACGCAGAGCATCTACAAGCCGGTTCTGAACTTCTCACTCGGCAAATGGCATGTGCTCTCTGCACTGTCGCTTGGCGGGCTTGTGGTATCTGGTATTTTCCTGTCCATGGCGGGCCGGTCTTTCCTGCCAGAATTCAACGAAGGTAGCCTGACCGTCAGCGCTGTGACCTTACCGGGTACGTCTCTGGAACAATCCGACCAGCTTGGCGCACGTGTCGAAGCCCTGCTTCTGGAACAGCCTGAAGTCGTCGCCACAGCGCGACGGACAGGCCGTGCAGAACTCGATGAGCATGCTCAGGTGGTCAGCGCTTCTGAGATCGAAGTTGTGCTTCAGATGGGTGACCGGTCTATGGAGGCATTCCTTGCAGACCTTCGATCATCCTTCACGTCTTTGCCGGGAATGAATGTGACTATTGGCCAGCCAATCTCTCACCGGATTGACCACATGCTGTCAGGTACACGTGCCAACATCGCAATCAAACTGTTCGGTCCTGACCTTTATGATCTGCGTCGTCATGCCGAAACCATACGCGGAGCGATTGAAGGCACCGAAGGCCTCGTTGACCTGTCGGTTGAACAACAGGCAGAGTTGCCCACGCTGACCGTCGATATCCGACGCGATGTGATTGGCCGCTATGGCCTCAATACAGGCGAAGTCGCTGAAATGATTGAGGCTGCCTTTGCTGGTGCTGAAGTCACACGCATTCTTGAGGGCAGTGCAGCCTTTGATCTGATCGTTCGTTATTCAGATGAAAACCGGGCGTCACTCGATGCAGTGCGTGACACGCGCTTTGTGACACCAACAGGCGCAGAAGTGCCACTGCGGGCGCTGGCGGACATCCGTCGGGACCGTGGCCCGAACATGATCGCGCGTGAAAATGCAGCGCGTAAGATCGTCATCATGGGCAATGTGTCGGGCCGTGACCTTCTGAGCGTCGTTGAAGACATTCAGGCGACCATTGGAAGCGATGTGAGCTTGCCTGAGGGTTATTACGTAGAGTTCGGTGGTCAGTTTGAAAGCGCTACGGAAGCCACAAATCGTCTGACCATACTGTCTGTGATCGTCGTGCTTGGCGTGTTTATCCTTCTCTATATGGCGTTCGACTCAGCACGCGACGCCATGCTGGTTATGATCAATCTGCCGCTTGCCCTCATTGGCGGTGTGGCAGGTGTTTATCTCTCCGGAGGTATTCTGTCTGTTGCATCTATCATTGGCTTTATCACTCTGTTTGGCATTGCCACGCGAAACGGTGTGATGATGGTGTCTCACATTCGCCAGCTTCAACTGGATGGAGACGAAACCGAGATGCTGGAAGCCGTCAGACGCGGGGCGATGGAACGTGTCGTGCCAATTCTGATGACGGCTCTGGCCACGGCTCTCGCGCTCATTCCGCTTGCCCTGCGCGCTGGTGAACCCGGAAGTGAAATTCAGTCGCCTATGGCCATGGTCATTCTGTGTGGCCTGACAAGCTCCACGCTTCTGAATATGATTGTGCTTCCCGCTCTTTATGCGAAGTTCGGTGCTGCACCGACGATCAAAACCAATTCTGAAACAGCGCTATCAAACGCCTGAGTTCAAGACTGACGAAAACTGAAAGAGAGACTGATGAAAACATCCGCCCTGTTCGCCAGCCTGAGTGCCCTTGCGCTCATTACAGCCTGTTCTCAGGATCACGATGCGACCCATGAAGACCATGATAGGGTGGCGGATGATCATCACGAGACGGATGATCATCATGACGACGCTGACGATCATCACGGCAATGACCATGGGCATGATGAAGATCATCTTGAGGCGGGCGACCACCATGATGGCGGCAATCATCACGCTCACGACGACCAGCAATCAGCAACGCTAGGCTTCGCAATCGACGCATCTCCAGCCGTTGGCGCACCGTTCAGTGTTGGCCTTATCCTCACAGATGCTGCCGGAAATGAACTCACAGCGGCAGACCTCGACGACATGCATGGTTACAAGCTTCATGTCATGCTGGTGGATACTGGCCTTGAACAACTGGTCACGCTTCATCCCGAAGCCGATGATCATGGCGAGTTCACCATCGAGTTCACGCCAGAATATGGTCGCGAATACAAGGTGTTCGCGAACTACATTGTGACACACGGAGAAATCTCACACGCTGACGATCATGGCCACGCCCATGACGATGACCACGGGCATGCTCACGAAGAGGATGAGCATAGTCACGGTGGAGATGATCACGCCCATGATGATGTCGACGACCATGCGCACGATGATGATCACGCTCACGCCGCCGATGAGAAAGTGGCTGGCTATACTCAAGCCACATCCGCACTGATCATCGGCACGGATAGTGCGGATGCTCTGCCAACTGAAAACGTTCTGAGCATCACTGAAGGAGATCTGACCTTCTCGATCACACCATCTGGTCCTTTGGAATCTGGTACGGCTACAGGATTTACGCTCACTGCATCTCAGGCAGACGGTACAGCATTCACAGACTTCGAGACTGTCATGGGTACACAGGCACACTTCGCGGCATTCGATGCATCAGCAGAGCACATGTCTCACGGACACGCTACAGATAGCGGCGACGGCCCCTCAACCGAGCTGACATTCTCCGAAGCCGGACCCCACCGCGTTTTCGTGATGGTTGGTGTGGCTGGCGAAACGCTCACTCTGCCTTTCACTGTTCAGGTGGAATAGCGAAGCGATGATCTACCTCGCCATCAAAACGCCGCTCTCCGCGCTGATCATTCTGGCGATTTCCGAAATCGGCAAGCGCAGCCAAACCTTTGCTGCGCTTGTGGCTTCCCTGCCATCGCCAGACTAGAGCTTAACGCCCCTCAGGCGCAGGGCATTTGCAATCACTGACACTGAGGACAGGGACATGGCCGCGGCAGCGATCATGGGCGACAGAAGAAGCCCGACGACCGGATAAAGCAGACCTGCCGCAATCGGAATGCCCGCCGCGTTGTAGATAAACGCAAAGAAGAGGTTCTCCCGAATGTTCCGCACTGTGGCCCGGGCGAGCTTACGCGCGCGGACGATGCCTTCGAGATCACCGCCGAGCAGGGTCATGCCTGCGCTCTCGACGGCAACATCGGCGCCTGTTCCCATCGCAATGCCCACGTCCGCCGCTGCGAGCGCCGGGGCATCATTCACACCATCACCTGCCATGGCGACCCGTTTTCCTTCAGCGCGCAATCTCTCGATCAGGTTCTTTTTGTCTTCGGGCAGGCAATCGGCTTCGACGTCATCAATTCCGAGCTTTTCGGCGACAGCTTTTGCCGTTTTCTCATTGTCGCCCGTGGCCATGATGATTTTCAGGCCTTGCGCATGGAGTGCGCGAATAGCTGCTTCCGTCGTCGGTTTGACCGGGTCCGCGACGGCAATACACCCTACAAGCTTACCGTCCGTGCTGAGAAGCATGACCGTGTTGCCATTCTCGCGGAGCTCATCGACCTGAGCCGCAAGTGCAGAGACATCGATCCCCAGATCGTGCATCAGAGCTGCATTGCCGAGCGCCACGTTAGCGTCTTCCAGCGTGCCCTTCACGCCCTTTCCTGTGATGGCTTCAAAATCCGAGACCTTGTCCGGCCGGATGTCTTTCTCCCTGGCACCCTCGAGAATGGCTTCGGCCAGCGGGTGTTCCGAACCGGTTTCCAGTGCGGCCGCCGCATGTAAGACATCGTCTACTTTGTACCCGTTTGCGGCGATGACCCCGGTGAGACGCGGAAGTCCCTCTGTCAGCGTGCCGGTTTTGTCTACGATCAGAGTATCCACGCTTGCCATACGCTCGAGCGCCTCGGCATTGCGGATGAGAACACCCGCCTGAGCGCCGCGACCTGCTGCTGTTGTCACGGAGATGGGTGTGGCCAGACCCAGCGCACATGGACAGGCGATGATCAGAACGGATACCGCCGCGACCATGGCATGGACATAGGCGGGCTCAGGGCCAAGGAAGATCCAAAAGGCAAAGGCGAGAACGGCGACAACCAGAACGGCCGGCACAAAGATTTCTGCCACCCGATCTGCCAGCCCCTGAATTGGCGCTCTCGACATGCGGGCACCCGCCACCATGGTCACGATCTGAGATAAGACCGTTTCCGAACCGACCGCGGTGGCCCTGATGGCGAGTGTGCCATTTTTGTTGATTGTCCCTCCGGTGACCGTGTCACCTTCCGACTTTTCGACCGGCACTGGCTCACCTGTGATCATGCTCTCGTCAATGGACGACCGGCCTTCAATGACCTCGCCATCGACCGGCACGCTCTCGCCCGGCCTGACTCGCAACAGGTCGCCCGTCAGAATATTCTCGAGCGGCGCATCATATTCCTCGCCGTCTTCGAGAATGCGCCGCGCTGTTTTGGGTGATAGGTCCATCAACGCACGGATGGCATCGCCGGTTCGTTCGCGTGCGCGGAGCTCCAGTACCTGGCCAACAAAAACCAGCGCAATGATGACGACGGCGGATTCAAAATAAGCGCCGACACTGCCCATGGACCGATATGCTTCCGGGAAAATGCCCGGAACAAAGCTGGCGATGACAGAGTAAATATACGCCGCGCCCACCCCGAGCGAAATGAGCGTCCACATGTTCGGCGAACGATTTCGGACAGAATCGACGCCTCGTTTGAAAAAGGGAAGCGCTGCCCAGAGCACAACCGGCGTCGCGATCAGAAATTCCAGCCAGATGGATGTCTGATGGCCAATCCAGTCGCGGACCGGCAGGCCCACCATGCCCCCCATGCTAAGCAGCATGATGGGAGGCACCGCTATGGCACTCACCCAGAGGCGACGGGTGAAATCTGCGAGTTCCTCGTTTTCTTCATCACCGGGCACCATCGGCTCGAGCGCCATACCGCATATAGGGCAGGAGCCCGGCTCATCCCGGATGATTTCCGGGTGCATAGGGCAGGTCCATTGCGTGGCCGCGGCAGTTTTCTCCTGGGCATCATGCTTACGCCCGGATGCGTAATACCAGGGATCAGCATCGAACTTTGTCTGACATGTTTCAGAACAGAAGAAATACTGGTCACCGTCATAGTTCAGCGAGCGAACGTTCTCGCGATCTTTATTGACGGACATGCCGCAGACCGGGTCGGTCGCACTGTTTCCGGATGGATAATGGTCATGATCATGCCCGCAAGACCCGTGAGAATGGTGGTTATTGTGACTTGTCATTTCAGACTCCTGTCGTCTATGACCCTTCAATTAATCCTTCCAGTGACCGGAAGGTCAAGCGACGAAATTACAGATTCTGCTTCAACGATCATTCAGGGAGATGACTATGAATATCGGCGATATGGCAGAAGCGAGCGGACTGCCGGCGAAAACGATCCGATACTATGAAGATATCGGGCTTATCCGACCGCATCGGGGCGACAATGGCTACCGTGTCTTTACCGAAGCCGATCGGCAGAAGCTTATTTTTCTGTCCCGCTCACGATCACTTGGGTTTTCCATAGAGGATTGTCGGTCCCTGCTTTCCCTTTATGATAATCGTGACAGGTCCAGTGCAGATGTCAAAAATCTGGCCGAGGAACACCTGGAACGTATCAGAGTGAAGATTGCAGAGCTGGAATCTCTGCACCGAACACTTAAGCACCTCATTCACAAGTGTCATGGGGATGACCGCCCCGAATGCCCGATACTGGACGATCTTGCGGGGGCATGAGCGTGCGCCGCGAATTCCAGCGCGAGCGCACAACGGTCATCAATCAATAGACTGGCCAACCTCTGTGGAAAGACTAGATGATCGTTTAACTGTCTTGTGGTAAACTCAACACCTAATGCTGAAACTGACACGCCTTCTGACGCTGATTGCTATCACCTCGCTGGTGATAGGACCGGCTATGGCGTGCTGTATGGAAGATCACGCGGAACCGATTGTTTCACGAACCCTGGTGGAAATGCCACCGTGCCATGACGATCAGACGTCGTCCCACCAGGGCGATACGACGTCCGCGCAACACTCACCATCACCGTCAGAATGTCCCGGCTGTCTCGACTGTGACCCGGCATTACTTAATGGACAGCTAGCGACCGAGGGCGCGCTGCTCGCGCAGCTAATGTCTGAAATCCCGCTTGCGGCTGCGCGGTCGTACTTTGCAGGATCTAAACAACACTCCATCGTTTTCAAAACCGGACCGCCGGGCGACCCGGTGACCGTCCCCAACACCCCTATTACACTCAAACAGCGCCTGTTGATCTGATCGGGCAGCACCTGCGCTTACGCGCGGTTTTCGCTGATCCTTTTTACTCAATCTGGTGCTTTTCATGCCTTGCACGTTTAAATTCTGGTTTGCTTGCGCGCTTTTGGCCTGCGTCTTGCCAAGTAATTCGGCTTTCGCGCAATCCTTCGAGGAATTGGAAGCCCGACTTGCAGATCATCCGTCCCTTGTTGCGCTGACCTATCAGGCGGAGGCTTCACGCGAGCGCCGTTCCGCAGCAACCGCCTTGCCCGATCCTGTGATTTCGGTCGGGATCAACAATTTTCCCATTTTCGATCCGTCCTTCTCCGAATTTCTCCCTACCAATAAGGCGATCAGTATTCGGCAGGAGTTTCCCAATCTCGCTGGCCGCGAAGCGCGTGCTGGCGAGGAAGGCGCGATGGCGGAACAGACAGACCGCATCCGAACAGCCCGGCACGCCGCCTTGCGCGGCGAATTGATCGCCTTACTCCATGACAAGCGACGCATTGAACGGCAGAGGGATCTCGCCCGTCTTCGAAATGAAAATTATGACCGACTGACGGACGTCGCAGAAACCGAGATCGCTGCAGGTCGCCCAGCTGTGTTCCGTCTTGCAGAAATCGAAGCCGAGCGCACCGGTGTGGCGCGCGAACTCGTAGATCTGGATCGTGAAGAAGCAGAGATCAATGCGCGACTTATCGATCTGGTTGGTCTTGTCCCGGCAACTCCTGCGCCACCTGTGGCACCGGTCGACTGGTCAGGTGACGCCATGGCGTTTCAAGCTGTTCGGGTTGCTGATGCAGGCGTACTGGTAGCGGACTATTCTGTGGAAGGCGCACAAGCAGCCTGGCGGTCGAATTGGGGCGCCCAGCTCACCTATCAGCAGCGCGAGTCCGGGGCTAATTTCGCAGGCGATGACTGGGTATCCGGCATGGTGACCTTCACCATGCCGCTTTGGGCGGAGCGCAGCCAGGCACCTCAGCTGCGCGCAGCGAAAGCTGACCGGGCAAGCGCCGAAATGCGCTATCAGGCCGCCGCAAGAAGCGCTGCAGCTCGTTATGCTTCCGAAGCCGCCGCCTGGCACAGCGCTGAAGACAATATTGCCGTGCTCGAGCGGAATATTGCCGCCGTCGAAAATGAAATCGCCGCACAGCTCACAATCTACGAGTCGGGCGTGGGTGATTATGCACCCATTATCGACGGTGAGCTCGCGATCCTCAAACTGCGCTCAGATGTTGCCGTCGAGGAAGCCCGCAGGGCCTCTGCCATCGCCCGCATGAACGCGCTGCTGGTGACACCATGAGACACGCGGTTCTACTCCTCTCCACAGCAGCGGCACTTCTGGCAGCCTGCGGCGACAATTCAGTCATCCGTACAAACGCTCCTTCGGCTGACGGCCAGACCGCTGCAGCGTCGTCTGAGTCGTCCCGATACACCTGCCCGATGCATCCTCACTACATCTCGACAGATCCAGACGGGACCTGCCCGATCTGCGGCATGGACCTGGTGCCCGTCACCGACGACGCAAACGCCGCTCAAGGTGATGGGTCCATTGCCGTTGCACCGGAAATGATCCAGACGATGGGTATCCGAATTGTCCCCACTGAGGTCACAGACTTCGGCAAAACCTTGCGCGCATTCGGCGTGGTTGAAACGAATGAGCGACTTGAGAATGTTGCGGCCTCACGTCTTGAGGGCTGGATCGAAAATCTGACCGTGCGTGCCAAAGGTGACACCGTGCGTCCGGGCACATTACTCTACAGAGTCTACAGCCCGGATCTGATTGCTGCACAGCAGGATTATCTGAACTCGCTAACAATCGGAAATGAGACCCGTATCTCCGCCGTGCGTCAGCGCTTGCGCTCGCTCGGCATGCAAAACACTGCGATTGATCAGCTGACGCAAAATCGCGAAGTGATTGAGCGCATTCCCGTTTTTGCCGAGGCTGGCGGCACGGTCGCTGAGCTTCAGGTGCGCGAGGGAGACTATGTCAAACCCGGTACGCCAATCCTGCGATTGCAATCCTATAGCGGCGTCTGGGTCATGGCCTCGATACCGGAGACCGATTTGCCCCTGATCGACACGGGACTGCCCGTTCGCCTTGACTTCCCGAGTGCACCGGATGCTCCGGCCGAAGGCAATATCGATTACATCTATCCAACCATTGATCCCCTGACCCGAACCGCAAACGTGCGCATTGAAGTCGATAATGCGGCGGGGTATCTGCGACCTGGGGCATATGCCGATGTTTCGATGGACCTTGGCGGGGAGCCTCGTCTTTCAGTGCCGACCGAAGCAGTTTTACGCGACAGCCGTGGCTCTCACGTCATAATCGCGCTTGGCGATGGCCGGTTTGCCGGGCGTGGCGTGCAAACCGGGGTCAGCGCGAACGGACAAACGGAAATTATTGCCGGACTTCAGCCAGGCGAGCGGGTTGTCGCCAGCGGACAGTTCATGCTCGACAGTGAAGTCAACCTGCGCGAAGGCTTCTCCAAGCTTCAGCCGCCTCCAGGCGTGGTGGCGGGTCCGGAAACGCACCTCTCTCAATTACCAGTGGACGCACGCTCGCACAGATCGACCATTTCACGGACATGGCGCTCTATTTCCACGAAGCGCTGACAGACCAATACCGCATCGATCCATATTTCGTGGACCCTGCACTTAGCCTCGTTGAACCGCTCCGTAACCGGTTCGCTAACACCAGACTGGCTTCCATAGTTGAGGATGCCGAGGCCGCGCTGGATGCTGCCAAAGAGGCTGGCCAGGGTGAAGCGCTCGCTGCAGAACTCGCCCGGTTGATGACTGCGCTTGAGCCCTGGCTGCTAGAAGGTGTGCCAATACACTATCGAGACGCAGGGCTGACCCTCTATCGGGACACAGCCAGTGGCCGCCTCTGGCTTCAGGAAGGTGGGCCGTCACGCAATCCATATGGTGAAACCGAAGCCGAAATGATCGCCTGGCCAGATCCCATGGCGGGCATGCAGATGGAAACCGGCGATCGCCAAGCTGTCGATCCCCATGCAGGCCATAGGCGCTAGGGGGGCAAACGGATGAAGACATCAAACGACCTTTCGGGCCTTGACCCCTCAAAATCCTGGGTCGCGCGGCTCATTGGCTGGTCGATCTCCAATCAACTCATTGTGCTTGTTCTCTCTGCGACGCTGGCTGTGGCAGGCTGGCTGGCGCTGGACCGGACGCCATTCGATGCCGTGCCTGACCTCACCGACACACAGGTCATTATACGCACAGACTTTCCCGGACAGAGCCCACAGATCGTCGAGGACCTGGTCACCTATCCTCTCTCGACAAATCTGCTGGGCCTGCCGCGTACCAAAGATGTGCGCGGCTCCTCCATGTTCGGGACAAGTTTCGTCTACGTGATCTTTGAAGACGATGTGGACCTCTATTGGGCTCGCTCACGTGTGCTGGAAGCCCTCTCACGACTTGGGACGGCCCTTCCAGAAGGTGCGACGCCCCAGATTGGTCCAGACGCGACAGGCGTGGGCTGGGTCTATCAGTACGCGCTTGTCGACAAGACCGGAAGGACCGACCTCGCGGAACTCCGATCGCTGCAGGACTGGTTCCTGTCCCTAGAGCTTGCAGGCGTGGACGGCGTTGCCGAAGTTGCCTCAGTCGGCGGCTTTGTTCGCGAGTATCAGATCTTTATCGACCCCAACCGCCTGCGCAGTTTCGATGTATCCATCGCTCGCATCCGGGATGCTGTGCGCGCCGCCTCCAGCGAGGTTGGTGGGCGCGTCATCGAACAAGCCGAAAGCGAATTTGTCATCCGCTCGACCGGATATGTCGATGAGCTCTCCGATCTTGAGGAGGTTGTGATCTATGCCGCCGACGGGACGCCGGTGCTGTTGCGCGACATCGCCCGTATAGTTGAAGGTCCGGCGCTTCGGCGTGGCATTGTCGAGCTGAATGGAGACGGCGAAACCGTCGCCGGCATTGTCATCATGCGTGACGGCGAAAATGCGCTGCAGGTCATTGAGCGCGTGAAATCCAAACTTGTCGAACTGCAACGCGGTTTGCCGGACGGTGTTGAGATCGTCACTGTCTATGACCGTGCTCCGCTGATCGAGGGGTCGGTCGAATATCTCAAGCACAAGCTGATCGAAGAAGGCATTGCCGTCGCACTCGTCATTCTGATTTTCCTTCTGCATGTGCGTTCATCACTTGTCGCGATCATCACGCTCCCCCTGGGTGTCCTTGGCGCCTTCGTGATCATGTCCTTCCAGGGTGTGACCGCGAACATCATGTCGCTGGGCGGTATTGCAATCGCCATCGGAGCCATGGTCGACGCGTCCATCGTTCTTGTCGAAAATGCGAGCCGAAAGCTCTCAGAGATTGAGGGCAAGCCCAGCCCTCAGGAGCGCAGAACGGCCTTGCTGGAGGCCACTCAAGAAGTCGGCCCAGGCATCTTTTTCTCTCTTCTGATCATCACGGTCTCTTTCCTGCCTGTGTTTGCGCTGACAGGTGAAAGCTACCGGCTGTTTTCACCACTCGCATTTACGAAAACCTACGCCATGGCCTTTGCTGCCATCTTGTCTGTCACGCTTGTGCCGGTACTGATGCTTTACCTCATGCGCGGCAAATTTCGCCGCGAAGAGGCCAATCCCATCAATGCTTTTTTTGTGTGGGTCTACAAACCGGTTCTGCATGCAGCGCTGCGGTTCAAATGGCTGACAATCTTTCTGGCCCTTGTGTTCACAGCCAGCGCAATTATTCCTGCGCAGCGTATCGGTTCTGAATTCATGCCGGCGCTCTATGAAGGCGAACTTCTCTATATGCCGACGACCTTGCCGGGCGTTTCCTCCACAAAGATGCGCGAAATCCTCGGCCAGACGAACCGGGTCATCAAAACCGTGCCAGAAGTAAAGAATGTATTCGGCAAGGCAGGCCGGGCAGACACGGCTACAGACCCGGCACCACTCACCATGATCGAAACCTGGATCAGGCTCAAACCGAAAGAGGAATGGCGTGAAGGCATCACCGTTGATGACATCATCGCTGAGCTCGATCAGCGCCTTCAGATGCCAGGACTCGTCAATTCCTGGGGCAATCCGATCAAGATCCGAATGGACATGGTTTCAACCGGTGTACGGACACCGATCGGGGTGAAGGTCACCGGTGATGATCTCGGCGAAATCGAAGCGATTGCGCGCAGCATAGAAGCCGTCATAACTGACATTTCAGGTACACGGTCGGCTTTCGCAGACCGGGTGCTGGGCGGAAAATATCTGGAGATCACACCAGACCGCACAGAACTCGCCCGGCATCATATCGACATGGGCGACTTTCAGGCGGTGGTTCAGACGACCCTCGGCGGCATGCAGCTGTCCCAGTCTGTCGAAGGACGCGAGCGCTATGACATCATCCTGCGGTATGACAGGCCATTCCGGGAAAGTCCGAATGATCTCGAAGACATTCTCGTGCCAACACCAGCGGGGGCACACATTCCGCTCGGTGAGCTCGCGACCATTCACTATGCCGAAGGTCCGCCCATGATCCGTTCGGAGAATGCGCGACTGACCGGCTGGGTATTTGTGGACATCGAAGGACGCGACATGGGCGGCTATGTGACCGAGGCGCGGGCCGTTGTCGCAGATGTTGTGGACCTTCCGCCCGGCTATGCCGTGGAGTTTGCTGGCCAATATGAGCAACTCGAAGAAGCCAATGAACGGCTCAGCATCGCAATTCCTGCGGCTGTGGCACTGATCTTCCTGTTGCTCATGTTGCACTTCGGGCGGCTGGACCGCACGCTGATCATCATGGCGAGCCTGCCATTCGGGCTTGTCGGCGGCCTGTGGGTTGTCTGGTTGGCGGGCTATAATCTCTCCGTTGCCGTCGCGGTTGGCTTCATCGCTCTTGGCGGAATTGCTGTCGAGACGGCCGTGATCATGTTGCTCTATACTGACAGTGAAGTGCGTAAGGCACAGCCGCAATCCCGCGAGGAATTGCTCGCAGCGGTCAGCAAAGGCGCAGCCATGCGGGTGCGTCCAAAGCTGATGACCGTGACGACAATCTTCGCTGGCCTCGCCCCAATATTTCTTACAGACGGCCTCGGCTCTGATGTTATGCGACGCATTGCCTTGCCAATGATTGGCGGCATGGCGTCGACGCTCATTCTTACCCTGATCGTTATTCCTGCCATCTATTATGTCCGGACAGGGTCTCAACTTTCCGCGCGCGCCGGAGCCAAACGAAAAGACGCGCACCCTTCATTATCTGAAACTTAAAGAGATGTGATATGAAACGACTTACTCTGATCCTGACCAGTCTTGGCGCATTCGGGCTTGCTGCCTGCGGAAGCCCGGAGCAATCACCGGTGTCGGCGACTGAAACTGCAGAGCCAGCTGTGGCCATGGAAGATCATGGCGGCATGGATCACGGCGATGGCAGTATGGACCGCACGATGGAAGGCGTCGCTCACTCGACCGGCACAGTCCGTTCCGTAGGAAACCAGGGGGATTTCCTGACGATCGAGCATGGGCCATTCACCGGCGGGTTTGAAATGGGCGCCATGACGATGGGCTTCGAGACCCTGGGTGGTGTCGATCTGTCAGGCATTTCAGAAGGCGACGAAGTCGCATTCATGGTCAAACAGGGGCGCGACAATTCTTTCCGAATCACCGCTGTTTGCAATACGGCGACGAACGGTGCCGACTGCCTTGACGGCATGATGGACCACTAGGGTAGAGGCATCAGACCGGGACACGAGGTCCGTGCACTGCGCTTTTTGCGGAAATTCTTCGATCGTCGGCGTCCAGAATACGCTCTGAGTCGCCGACTTTCAGCAACTTTTATGGATAACAGTAAAGCCGCGACGAAGACATCTGGCGGAGAGAGTGCTTGTGGGATCGCCCCAGTCCCAGCTCTTCTCTTTCATCCATAATTGGTCGCGGCACTCCCTCTGTGACTGCATGCAACTCGCAATTTCAATGGCGTGCCTTCCATGCACTCGCTCGCTTTTTCATAGCGATCAAATGCATCTGCCTGCCATATTCGCGGCGCCAGCAGTAATAGGTCTGCTCCGCCACCTCGATTGCGCGGCCGGCCTGAGCCGCGGTCTTGCCCCGGGTCAGCCGAACCTCCAATTCACACAAAATGGGCAATGATCTCTTCGAACTTGAATCTCTTGCGTGCCGTGTTCCAGCTCCTTCGTTGGAGCCAGACCTAACTCAAGTTCCGGACCACTTTTTCCGAGGTAGGCCAGGTCATCAATGACCACTTTAACTTCTGAAGCAATTGCGCGTCGTCGGTGTCTTCGCGAGGCCTGATCTCGGCCCCGTTTATGTAGTCGGGGTCCAAGGACGTCGCATGGCGGCAACCGGTGAATTTCATAAGACCGGATACGGAGAACAGAAGTGTGCCGTTGAATGTCCTCACTGCCGCCCCCTCGCAGCACAAAAACGCAATTTAATTATAATACTAGCCCCTTTGAGATTTCTAGACGGCATCCCAAGATTGAACTGAAGACAATTTCGTTATTCAATCTTCATACTGAGATGCGTGAGTCACGTGAAAGTCTTTAGGGGGAAAAATTGTCGGGCGAAGCTACCAGCGAGCATCAAATTCAGGCGCGGATCATTCAAGTCGATATCGACAGCGTTTCGAAGATCAATTTCGCCTCAGCTCAGAACGGCGTTTCTATTCTCAAACAATTGTCTGTCAGCAATGGTACGCCAGATACAGTAGCTGGTCTTTCGATTACCCTTAACGCCAAACCCGCCTTTTGCCGCAGCAAGACCTGGACAATTGATCGGCTCAATCCTGGCGACGAGATTGTGCTTTCAGATTTAAAACTGGAGCTAGACCATTCCTTTCTTTCAGGCCTCAACGAAGCGGAAATCGGACACATAGAGGTTTCCTGCGAGGCCGATGGCGACGTCGTTTGTGATCAAGTTATGGAGATCGAGTTACTGGCTCGAGACGAATGGGGCGGACTCGGTGATATGTCTCAGTTGCTGGCGGCATATGTCAGCCCGAATCATTCTGTCGTAGCCGCTATACTAAAGGAAGCGTCTCGGCTTCTCGAGAGTGCGGGACATAACGGCGCCATTGACGGCTACCAATCCAAAGACCCTCAAAGGGCCTGGATGTTATCTGGCGCAATCTGGTCGGCTATTACGGGGATGGGGTTGAGCTATGCCAATCCGCCGGCTTCATTTGAGAGCCGGGGGCAAAAAGTCAGAGACCCTCAGCGGATCAAAAGCGAAGGGTTGACAACTTGTCTCGATAGTTCTTTGTTACTGGCTGCCTGCTTTGAAGCGTCAGGTATGCATCCTGTCGTGCTGTTCTCCTCCGGTCATGCCTGGGTCGGGGTATGGCTTCAGCCTCTTGATTTCGGCACAGTCACAGAATTCGAAATCCTCAATGTTCGCAAGGCGGTAGATGCGCAAGAGTTGATTCTTTTGGAGAGCACGCTGCTTACGCACCGTCCAACCGTGGGCTTGAAAGAAGCAGCGGATACAGGCCGCCGGCTGGTCAACGAAGAACACGAGACTGAATACGCCGCTGCAATCGACATTGCTAGAGCGCGTGCTGCCAGGATCAGACCGCTCGCCAGTTATTTTGCCTCCAACACATCGGACGCAGCGGAGCAAATCGAAGCCGCCCCCGCATCGCTGCCGGCAGAGCTAAGTTTCAACTCACTGCCTGGCGACACAATCGAAGTGGAGCCAACGGATGCGCAGGGCCGCATCGAACGCTGGCAACGGAAACTGCTCGATCTGTCTTTGCGCAACCGGCTTTTGAATTACAAAGACAGCAAGCAGACCTTGCCTTTCATTTGTCCAGATGTCGGCGCCCTGGAAGATCAGCTAGCCGACGGAAAATCTTTTAAGGGCTTCCCTTTAAAAGAAGAGGACCCGCTCGGGACACGCGATCAACTGTTGTCAGAGGAACGTGACCTTTTGAAAGACGTTGCTCGTGACGCATTTAACCGCAGTCAGCTAAGCGTTCCTCTCACGTCAGGCGAAATGAACAAGCGCTTCCTTGAGCTGTATCGCCGCGCAAAGAGCGACATGCAGGAGGGCGGTACAAACACGTTGTTTCTCGCTGCAGGTTTTCTCCGGTGGAAGAAATCGGAGGGAGATCCTAGAACCTATAAAGCCCCGCTATTGCTCATCCCGGTCAAGCTGGAGCGGCGCTCAGCGCAGTCGGACTTTGTTCTGAGCCATCACGAAGACGATGTCCGCATCAATTCAACATTGCTCGAATTTCTGAAACGCGATTTTGATCTCAAGTTCCCGGACCTCGAAGGCGAACTTCCTCGCGACGACAGCGGTATAGATTTGCCGCTCATCTTCGAGAGAATGCGCCGCGGCGTAAGAGATGTGGCCGGTTTCGAGGTTGTTCAGGACCTAGCGCTTTCCACTTTTTCCTTTGCAAAATTTCTGATGTGGAAGGATCTGGTCGACCGAACTGATGACCTGAAACACAGCGAACTCGTCAAATATCTTATCGAGAATCCGGAAAAAACTTTCCAGGAAATCGTCGAGGGCAACATTCCAGATGCCAGAGATGTCGATCGCAGGGTTGCTCCGAAAGACTTGATGACGCCTTTGCCCGCCGATAGCTCGCAACTATCAGCCGTTCTCGCCGCACAAGACGGTCTCAATTTTGTGCTGATCGGCCCTCCGGGAACCGGTAAGAGCCAGACCATCGCAAATATTATCTCTCAATGCCTTGGATCCGGAAAAACCGTTCTGTTTGTCGCCGAAAAATCGGCAGCACTTGATGTCGTTCACCGCCGCCTCGCGGCGAACGGTTTGGGCGATGCTGTAGTGGAGCTTCATTCCAGTAAGGCAGACCGAAAATCTGTTCTCCAACAACTGGATCGCAGCTGGGACCGTATGTCGAGAACCTCAGAGCAGGAATGGACGGACGTAACCGAACGGCTCAAAGTCCGCCGGGATCAATTGAATGATTATGTCGGTGCGCTTCATGCCCTAGGTTCCCAGGGTTTTAGCGTTTACCAGGCGATTGGTCGCGTCGTATCTTATGATGCTGAAATCGCGCCCCTGTCTTTTCCGACGAAAGATGCTCACGATCAGGAAAGTTATCGTCGGCTTAAAGAGCTTTCTTCTGAGCTCGGACGTCACTACGAGATCGTGAGCCAGATGCCGCCCCTGGACCTGGTCAAGGCGACTGACTGGTCCCACGCATTTCAGACTGACTTGTTGGCGCGAGCCAAACAGTTGGTGTCCAGCGCAGAGAAGCTTTTATCGGCATATCACCACTGCAGGGCATCGCTGGGACTGGCAGCAGACGACCAAGGACATGAAGATCAGCTTCAATTGCTCCGTGAATTGGCCCATTTGCCCGCAGACAGACCAGACATTGAATGGGTGATGGATAAAGATTTCCGACAACTCAGGTCAGAGTTGGAGCGACTTGCCAGCTTTCAGAAACAGCACACTGCTCTGGAAAGCCAGCTACAGGCGCAGTATCCGCTGAGTGAACTCGAAAAAATTCCTCTGGAACAGCTCGATACTGACTGGCGGATAGCACAAACAAAAATGTGGCCGCTTTCAGCGTTTGCAAAATCCCGCACGAGGAAGCTTTTGCAGACTTATGCGTCTGGGGGAAAGGCCTCACCAGAGACGGATCTTGATGCACTTACCAAATTGCAAGCGACACAGAATGAAATCAGAACGCTCAGCATTTCTCATTGCCCGGCGTATGATGGCCCTCTCACCGACATAGAACGCCTTACAAACTGGCTCAAACTTAGCTCAAGAGTCCGAAAGCTGATTGGATTGCTTTCCGAACAAAGTCGGGATTGCCCAGACTGGGAACGCGCTAGACGCGCAATAATTGGGGGCGATGGTGAAAGCTACGAAGATGCTCTTCTGCCTCTCATCGTTGCGCAGGAAGAATGGGGCGCAATGGCGACCCAGTTCACCGAGCTCAGCAAAGGAGAGCTATCCGGTTCGACACTCTCCGAGCTTTCCCGAAAACTCAGAACTGTGTTGGATAACCGAGATGGATTGCTGAATTGGGTTCAGTGGCAAACGGTTCGGGAAAGAGCGGAAAATTCGGGGCTAGGCGAATTTGTTGAGCTGGTTGAAGGCGGTGATATTGAGGATAGCGTTCGCGCGTTCGAGGCTTCTTATGCCAGCTGGTGGCTCCCTCTCGCTCTCGATGCATCACCAGTCCTGCGTCAGTTTGTTGACTGGTCTCATGAAGATGAAATTCAGCAGTTCAGAGCACTGGACGATCAAGCTACAAAACTCGCCTCCCAACAGGTCTTACGGCGAATTCAACACGGCCTGCCGGAAAAATCGAGCGTACCTCGCAGATCAGAACTGGGGACCCTTCGGCATCAGATCGGGCTCCAACGCCCCAGTATGCCGATCCGAACGCTCATTTCCGAAATGCCTGAGCATTTCACTAAACTTGCTCCCTGTGTTCTGATGTCACCACTTTCGATCGCCCAATACCTACCGGCTAATCAATCGACGTTCGACGTCGTCATCTTCGATGAAGCATCACAAATTACAACTTGGGACGCTGTTGGAGCTATCGCCCGGGGCAAGCAAGCCATTATTGTCGGAGATCCAAAACAACTTCCACCAACAAACTTCTTCGGTCGAACAGATGGTGGTGAGGAAGAAATTCCGGAATTTGAGAAGGACCTTCCTTCAATTCTCGATGAGGTCGTAGCTGCCGGTATCCCAACCCTTCAGCTGGACTGGCATTATCGTAGTCGCGACGAAGCGCTGATCGCGTTCTCCAACTGGCACTATTATGGTGGCAGACTGGTCACGTTTCCGGGGCCAGTGACCCAATCCAGCGCGGTGCAGCTTCATCAGGTCGATGGCGTGTATGCACGCGGTCGCGGACGCACAAATGAGGATGAAGCACGCGCTATTGTGCGGATGATCGTATCGAAGCTGAATGAATGGTTGAAACTGCCAGAACAAGACCGGCTTACACTCGGCGTAATCACTTTTAATGGAGAGCAACAGAAACTAATACTGGATTTGTTGGACGAAGAGCGAAGAAAGAATCCGGAACTTGAGTGGTTCTTTGAGGACACCCGAGAGGAACCTCTCATCGTCAAGAACCTTGAAAATATCCAGGGTGACGAACGCGATGTCATGCTGTTTTCAATCACTTTCGGACACGACCATGCAGGCAAATTGTCCATGGCGTTTGGTGCGCTGAATGGCGAAGGAGGAGAAAAACGGTTGAACGTCGCGGTGACGAGAGCGAGACGAGAACTCCATGTCTTTGCATCGGTCCGGTCAGACGAGATCGACCTGACGCGAACCAAGGCAGTCGGTGTCAAACACCTCAAAACATTCTTGGATTTTGCATCGCGCGGCGTAGATGCGCTTCCGGCCAACGACGACGGGTCCGTTGGACCTGTCGAGAACGAGTTCGAAGCTTCGGTTTTGGCGGCGCTAGAAATGTATGGCTGGCAGGTTCGTCCGCAGATTGGCGTTTCGGGCTTCAAGATTGATCTCGGCGTCGTTCACCCCGACTTCGCCGGTGTATATTTAGCAGGCGTTGAGTGTGATGGCGCAACCTACCATAGCTCGGCAACTGCTCGAGATCGAGACAAAGTCAGGCAATCGGTCCTTGAGGGACTAGGCTGGAAAATACTTCGCGTGTGGTCCACCGAATGGTTCAGAAGCAGCAAGAGCGTAGCCGGACGCTTGAACGAAAAACTACAAACACTCCTTGAAGAAGACAGGGAGCGCAGACGCGAAGAAAGCGAGTCAACGGTTCAGGGTTTTGATGAACCAGCAATTGAGCAACCTTTTGTTGAGCCCTCAACACCCAACGCGGAAGATGTCCATAACTTCCCACCGCCTTCAACCTATTCGCCTTCATCAGTCACGGAAGTACCGTCTGACGAAGCAACACTGTCCGCCAGAAGTGCAAATTTGTTTGCTGCTTCAACAAACTCAGCTTTCTCAGATGTGCCGAACCAGTTGAATTTGAATAGTGATCTGGATCCCGAACGGTTTTTCGATGCAGACTATGCTCCGGTCCTGATCTCTTTAATTGAGAAAATCATTCAGGATGACGGGCCGATGCCAATATCTAGCTTAGGAAGGAAGATCTCCGCGGCGCATGGATGGCAACGGACTGGGCGACGCATTTCGGAGCGCGTCTCTAACTGTCTGGCTGGCATGGAGATACACGTCGAGGATGGAGTCGAATTCGTGTGGACGCCCGGGACTTATTCGACAAGGATACCCTTCAAACCGAATACATCTCGCTCGCTTCGAGATATTTCGAGGTCGGAAATCGCCAGCGTGATTACCACCAACCTCAGGGGACTAAGCGTCTCAGAAGACCCCATATTGGATCTTGCTAGGCTGCTTGGAGTTGCACGTCTGTCGTCTGACGCACGGGATTATCTGAAAACCGTTTTCGTGTGGTTTGAACGCGCGAGCCGGGATTTATGATCGATTTGCGCGTAAGGCCATAGGCCCAAACTGAGTCTCAGCTTGTTTCAAAACTTGAAGGGTAAATATTCTTACCCCCGAGAGACTCAAAGGTCTTCTGACGGCACGAAAAGGCGATAATTTGAACATCGGCAGCAACGACATTGATCGCGTCGAACAGCCTTTGAATTCGATCGTCGTCAGAATACACGAGCGCATCGTCGATGACGATTGGAACATGCCGCCCTTTGCTGGCCATCACTTGCGCAAAGCCAAGACGCGTGAGAACGGCAATCTGCTCGCGCGTGCCGCCAGAAAGACGGGTCAGCTTTTCGCGCATGCCATTGCGTTCCAGCTCATCCGGCCCAAGACGGTCGTCGTAGGCGAGCGAAGCATTGCCAAGGACCATGGATAGCAATGGATCGACTGCTTGTCGCACGGGCGCAAAGAATTTTGTTCGGCGACTCGCGCGCGCCCTGGAGAGTTCGTCGACCAGAAGGATGAGTGCGTCCCGTTCTTCTTCAAAAGCCGAAATTCGCTCCTGCCATCTGGTGATTTCCGCACCCACGGCAGCGAGCTTGTCCCCAGCCCCTTCTTGACCGGCCTGCGCCAGCCGACCACGCAGTTCGCCTTCCGCCTTCGATAAGCGCAGGCGATCATCCGATCTATTTTGTGCGGCAGCTTCGAGTCGTTTTACTCGCGCTTGCGCACCGTGAAGCGATGGGCGATCGCGCTCAGCAGTTTCAACGCGATCTTCCGCCTCTCGCCATCGCCGTCTCGCCTCTACGACAGCGTCGCTCAACTCAGTCTTGCGCTCCTCGCGTTTGACATCAGCGCCCAATACGACGTCTAAGTCGCTCAGTTGGCGCTCGAGACCTTCGATCTCAGTTTCTAGGATTGTCACCTGATGTCGAAGCTTTCGAATTCCTTCAGCTGCCGTATCGCGTTCAGCGACGACGCGCGCCAATTCTTCTTCCTCAAGTTCCCTCGCACGGGAGAGCGCATCAAGATCGTCAGGCTCGTCATCATCCTCTTTGTCGTCCGGCAGCGCAGCGAGTTCATTTTCGAGCGTTGCGATGCCATTCGGCGCAACCGTACTCAGTTCTATCTTCAGCCGCTCAACGGATTGTTGCGCTGAATTTCGCTCTTCATGCCGACGCCTTGCTTCAGAAATGTCTTTCGCACCGCAAGACTCCAACAAACTCGTGAGTCGTTCCGTCGCCTTAGCGAGTTTTTCTTCGGCACCTTGAACGTCTGGGGTATCGATCAAAAGCTCAAGGTCCTGATAGCTGAACTTCGTTTTCCCTGAGAGTCTAACAGAGTCCGTATCGCCAATCGTTTCACCGTTTAGCAGAACGGGTGCGTTCGATCTTTCCACTGTCAACAGAGGCCTCGCCACACGCGCTTGCGCTTCAAATGTGAGAATGTCCTGGTTGGCGTCATCAAGGTCGGACAAATCGGGTAACGAAACGCCAGCCTCTTTTTCAGAAGCCTGTAATTGCGAAGCGAAGTCTGTTGCGCGCTCTAGTGCTTTCGTTAGCGAGCGTCGCTGCGCAATCTCACGGCGACGCTTGTCCCGTGACAGAGCATCCTGATGGTCTTTTCTGGCTTGCTTGACGGCTGCCTCAGCTAAGGCAGCTTGTTGCCGAAGATCGTCCAGGGGCGCTTCCCCCTCCGTGATCATCTTTGCGATGTTTTTGATCGCGGATTGTTTGTCCAGAATCAAAGCCCGCAGTTTCTCTGCTGACGCCAAATCCGAGCTAAAGCGTGCGAGTGCATTTTCCGCCGCTTTCAACGTCGTTTCGCAGGCGCCGGCTTCAGACCGAAGACCGCGAATTTTCTCTGAAGCACCTTCTGCCGCTTCCAGCTCTTTTCGCGCCTCGACCAGATCTTTAGCGTACTTTTTATCGTCTTCACTTGAGAGGGCGTCGCGTTCTTTCAAAACACTGAGCAATTTCTCTCGATCCGCCTCGGATTGTTGGACAGCGACCGCAAGATTTGCCCTTTCCCCTTCTAAATCATCCAGACGGCCAATAGCTTCCTTGAAAGCGCCCTTTGGACTCATCTGTTTTGTGCTGACGATTTCGGCGAGACGTTTTTCAGCACGCTCCAAAACCCTCGCGGCGCGCTGACCGCCCATAACCGTATCGACTTGGCCTTCGAGCACAGAAAACAGGGCTTCACCTGCGCTGCCTTCCGGGTTTGGTTGCAAGTAAGGATCGCCTTGCCGTATCCAGAGCATTCCTGAGGGGCCATCGTCTGGCTTGTCGCCTCCGATCAGCTGAGCGATCCAGTCTTCAGCATCCCGTTTTTCCGACAAGCGTTCGTTTGTCAGGGCGTCAGTCACCACAGCTGACGCTGCAGAAAGGTACTGCTTCGAGATTCGACAGGTTCTGCCGTCGACTTCGAGGTCAATTTCTATGACCGGAGCGCCGCCGCCCCGGTCATGTCTAAATTCTTTGAGCGCTGATTTTGTGCTTGAGTGCTTTTCGAACAGAACAGTCTGCAACGCGGTGAAGAGCGTGGATTTGCCCGCTTCATTTCGCTCACGAATGACGTTCAGGCCGTCTGAGAGGTCTTCCAGCGCGCAGCCTTGCTCTCCGAAGGGGCCTACATTACGAACACGAAGCGCGCGAAGTTTCATGATTCACGCTGACCCGACTGCGAACGCTGCGAGATAATCCAGCGCTCGGCGCGCAGTTGCTCGTTCGTCTTCGGGCCGATCGTCGTCATTCATCTTGGCAACGATGTTGGTTGCTGCATCTCTCAATGTCCCTTCTCTATCGATTTCATCGAGAGCATCGTGATCCGCCAAACTAAGTAGCGCCGAACTCTTCAGACGGAGATGGGCAAGGCTCTGCCGCTCTTGTTCCAAAAAGTTAAGGAAGCGCATTCTAGTATCGAGGCGCAGCGCACCGTGCAGCTCAAGACGGCTCAGGCGCCGATGTCGAGGTCCATGCGCATCAAAGAGCTCTGTAGCTTCCGCGCATGGATTAACGCCGTCTTGGCAATCCAGACGATCCCTCGTCCAAGTGTAAAGCGCCGTTCTAATTGGCTTTACCAAAGGTGGCGCACCGATTTGCAGTTCAACCACAAGCACTGAGCCCGGCTCATTCGTTGGAAAGCGATCGGGTTCAGGAGTCCCAGCATACCATGTCCGCTCATCGACCTCCTGAAAACCGTGCCAGTCCCCAAGGGCGAGAAAGTCCAGCCCTGCAGTGTGCACCCGGTTTTCCGCTATCGCCGCCGATTGTGGGGACTGATCGAAAAAGCTACTCGTCCCGCCATGAGCAAGTCCGATCCGCAACGTGCTGGGTGCTGTGGTGACAGTCTCAAACGGCGCTGTCAAATCGCGTCCAGGCGCTTTAGATGTCCATGGCGCCGGCAAAAGGTTCACCCCATCCGCCATCAAAACTGGGGCCGTTTCGGTGAGCAGTCGCACGTTAGCAGGAACGTCCATCATCCGAAGCCGGTCCCACAATCCATGAGGTACTGCGGGATCATGATTTCCAGGCAGCAGCCACCAAGTCACGTGCCCAGCTGCACGCATAAGGTCGAGCGGTTGGCGGAGCAGCCGGTCAGACGGAGACGCAATGTCCCACACATCACCTGCTACAAGAACGTGACTGATCTGTTCATCGGCTGCGAGCCGCGCAATCCGCTCAATTACACCCAATCTGGCATCGGCCAACTGAGCGGCCAGTTCTGGCTCGAAGTGATTGAAAGGCTTACCCAATTGCCAGTCGGCAGTGTGAATGAAACGGAACGGCATGGCCCACCGTAGCACGCGCCCCTGAGTTGAGAAAGGCGGAATGGCGCCACTTAAATACTTAATGAGAAGAAAGCGGCATCAAGCAAAACCCTGTCGATCGACAGCATGATAATTTTACTAAGCAATCAAGGGGAAGGGGGATAAAAAGTCGGGAGGCGGTGGTCTCGATACCGGTGCCGGGGCCACATTTTCAGAGAGCTCAAAAAAACAGGGGGGGTCGAATTTACCCAATTCGAGTTCCTTCGAGTCGTGTCCACATTCTGGCCTTCGCGCGCGTCATTCAAAAAAGGGACTCGGACGAACACTCACCTGCACCGAGTCGAAAAACTTACTCTGATGGCATGGTGATCAAATTTGGACACGGGCGCTGCCCACCCAATTCTGCGAGTCCTTGTTTGATTTGGGACACGGACCGCTATTCCCTAAAAGGGCTTATTCAGGTGACTGCCAGTTCGCAAAAAGTGCTGAAGGTTTGACCTTCAACGTAATCGCAAGCTGTTCGATGACTGTTGCGGTCGGGTTACGAACGCCCCGTTCAATACCGGATACATAGGTTCTGTGAAGACCTGCCTCAAAGGCCAATTGCTCTTGGGACCAGCCGCGTTCTTCGCGGAAGGCCCTGACATTCTGACCGATGAGTTTCTGGATTTCCATGATCCAGACGAAAGGCTTGTGTATCCTATCAATCTACAGACTATGAGTCACACATTACTAAGAACTGTTAGGTATTCAGGAGTCTCCACACTTGCTACATGGATGAAGACGCGATGAGCCGGTCAGAAACTAACAAAAGGCATGTCAAACCAACTCTTGGTCTCATGTTGCTTTCATTTGTGATTTTGGTCGTCGTGTCATTTGCCTATGGATGGTTTTCAGGCCCTGCAGTTCCACCAACACCAAAAGTTTGCACGGTCGAGAATTTTGGGACTGACGCTTACATCATGGCGCAGTTCGAGGTGAAGGACCGGCTAAACGATCCGGGTAGCGCTCGCTTCAGTCATCGCCCAGACCAGATAAACGTGGACACAGAAACTTGCGTGTTTTCGATACGAACTGAATTCTTTGCGAAGAATGGATTTGGCGGACGGATCCGATCCGTGTTTGTCGCGCGCATGATGCGCCATGAGGATGACAGCTGGTCGACACTCTATCTAGATGTTCAGTGAACTCAGTCTCTAGCTGTTCTGGTTCGACAAAAGCTCAATCGCCTTGCCAGATTTCATGTGAACCGCGTCTCGAACTGAAAGACTCAAGCAGGCATCGTGCGTGCCGAAAGGTTCGATTTGCTAGCGAGGGAAAGTACTTTTTGCTCGACTGCCCTCACACGCATTCACCGAACTGTCTGAGAGGTTTTCTTGATCGGTTAAGGCAAGTCGCCCGACCTGAACCTCCGAGTCCTAAAATGTTGACTTAGTCCCCCACAGGCGCCGCCTAGTTGATGGGCGCGCCTATGGGGGACCTGTGTCCATTTTCAGACTCGGGGTTCGTCGCGCTCAGTTATCGGATCAACCTGTCTGTCTGAAGTTCAACTCTGCTTGACCGTAGTAACGCTCGAGCGGTTTGTAAGTCGGTTGATAGAGTTGGAACCGTTCCCGCGCCCGGTCTGTGCCAAATTTCTTGTCCGATGCCTTATGAAAGTATCGGACTTCAGTTCTGCAAGCTTTAAACTGGCTCAGGAAGCGATCAATAAGCTCGTATGGGATTGGAATCTCCTGAATGATTTCGACCCGCTTGCCCGCACGCTTTTCGATGATGATCGCGACTTCAATATCACCCAGCCACTCTGTTGCGTGAATGGCGAGGTGAAGGTTTTTAGAAATCATCCCTACCGGTAACTCGAGCTGGCTTTCAGATTTGACCGCTGAAGTTCTCTTGGATTTTTTTCTCAATTTTCGCGCTCCTGTTATTGACTTGAGTTCAGAAGTAATCGGTTTTTTGGAGGGTCCCTCGGGGGCCGGGCCTGCAGGAACTTCCCCGCCAAAATCGACGGAGAGCTCCTGCAGAGCCCGCCCCTCATGTAACGGTTTTGTTGGAGCCGCCACGAGAACCGAGCGCGGACGAACCGCTCTGCCGGCCCGCCGCTTGAACGCTTCTTTACGACGCTAATCAGAGCGCGCCGTCCTGCCAGGGCATCGTTCTTCCGCAGTGCCCTCCCGGCGTCGACAGGATCCCCATGGTGCCGGTTCTGACATCAGTGCCACCGTCTACGGACCAAGCCGCTTACCGACCGCTGATGCGAGCCTCCGAGATCGAGATTTCGAAGACACGACAACGCTACCCGGCGATGAGCACACCTGCCGGGCCTATGAAAATCAAAAAATTGGAGGTAGGGGCCCTCGCCCTATTTCAGGGGGATTCCGCGATCGAGAGCGGATTTGGCGATGAGATATTTGTCCCTTTGCTTTTCGACCATCGCTTCTAGGCGAGCGATCTCATCAGGGCGTTTGACGCGGGTGCGTGTCTTGATGATCGATCTTTTTGGCTGGTAATTGTTTTGGTGTGAGAGCAGAACATCGTGGGCTTTGATGAATTCTGCCTCGCCACGATAATTGGCCGCCTCAAAAACTGGGATGAGTTGGCGAAATGCGATTTCATACTCCATGCGATCCTTTCGATATTTTCGGATCACCTTTCGGAGCGACGCGCCATTTCCCGTAGCAGCCAGACGGACCGTTTGAACGAAGTTATCAAAAGAGCCGACCTCGGTGGTGGCTGGGCGCTTTCCTTGAGCAATGAAGGCCTGGTAGCAGTCATGAACCAGTCGACGATTTGGATCCATTTGGAACATGCGCAAGAGAGAGCTCGATCCGCCGGGTTCAGAACTTTTCCGACAAAACCCGCCATTCCTGCAGGGCTTTAGCCCACATTCAGAAACCACAGAAAGGTCAGTCAGAACATCTGGCGGGCCGTGCGGGATGAAGGTGGGCACTATTGCTACGCGATAGCACTATGATGACATTAACATTTTCGGTTGTTGGCTGGAATGGAAGCCATTTGATACGGAGGTCGCAGGGTGTCCACACATGATCCAGGAGGAGCCGCGCAGAGGCGGGAAAAATTCTTCGGAAGGACGGTTTCAAGGTCCGGCAGGTGTCGTCCAAGTCACCCGGCGTTAGCCGGGAACAAGGGGCGAGGCACTTCATTTGGAAATGGAAAGAACTTCTACTGGCCGGCTGCGGCTTCATCGCGTATCACCATTACTGATGAATTGACCTGATGCAGGACGCTTGACGGGGGTGCCCAATGGAATCGAGGCTGGCCACAAGCTTTGAGGACTTAAAAAGGTGTATTGCAGGGGAAAGGTGACACCCGACGTCTGGTCACCTCTCGGCGCCAAAAGCGTCTCGACGATGAAAAGTGCTGGTGCGCCGATCGGTTTTTAGTCAAGAAAGCGGGACGTGCTTGCGTACTCCTCGCTCGGGCCGGAGCAGTTTGAGGTTGCCTGGAAAGCTGGCATCGATTTTTGGACGACAGTTCCGAAAGAATCCGCGTGGGTGTTCGTTGTAAAGACCGGATTAAAGTCAGATGAACTCGACCTTGTGTGCGGCAAGATTGACTATCCGAAGACGATCCGGGTCGACCAAGGCTCTGAGTTCATCTCCCGTGAACTTCGACCTATAGGCACATCCAAACAATGTGACGCTGGACGCCTCACGGCCCGGAAAACCGACAGACAGTAAGCGCCTCGCCGATCGCCTACGGATTTAGGCATGACATTTTCCGGAATCGTCAGGGCATGAGTTCCTCGATCTGGCTCTGCGGATGGCCGTTGATGATGGCGTCGAAGGTATCTGCGCGGTAGGCAATGGGATTAACGTCGTTGAGCTTGCAGGTGGCCACGACGGATGAGAGCAGCGCTCAGTTTTCGGCCGCGATCTCGTGTCCAGAAAACAGGGCATTTTTTCTGATTAGGCATATCGGCCGGATGGCGTTTTCGACCGGGTTGGTATCGAACTCGAGCCGGCCATCGCCAGGAAGCGGGTGAGCCCTTCCCAATGGGCAAGACCTTAGAGAATGTCTTCGGCCAGCTTAGAGCCGGAGGAGACCCTTGACAATTGCTTTTCAAACCAGGGCTTCAAGGCGGCTATGATCGGGGAGGAGTGCCGTTGTCGCGCGGCGATCCGAGTTTGTGGCGTCATTCCTCGCACCGTCGCCTCAATGGCGTATAGCTTAGTGAACTGGCGCACGGCGGCCTCGGCGATCGGGGACTTGGTGTTGCGCGCCAGCTTCACGAACCTTCGGCGCAGATGGACCCAGCATTGGACGAGCTTCCACGGTCCTTGCGGTCATTCCAGGCGCGTCAGCCGTTCGCTGACGTCCTGGCCAATCCTGGCCATCTCGCCGCAGCCGCACGGGCACAACGCGCGCTCGGGCTAGATGACCTGCTGCACCCGCGGCCTCACGCCGACAGGCGCGCGCCGAGCGCCTGAGCTTTGGGATGGCTCCGGGCTCGGCGCGCTCGCCAACCAACACGCTTTGAGCTATTCAACCAACGGACTCTCCCAATAATCTCGGAACCCATTGGGGGCGCCTCAGGACGTCCATTTTGCCGTCTGCTCCCAATTGGACCGTCCGACTCTAACGATCGGCGGACTCTTGCCACATTCACCTCATGCGCCGCACGAGGGGAGCAGTGTGGCGCTTACGACAGACAATGACTTTTCATCGAGTCATTCAATGGCCGGCTCAGGGCAAAATGCCTGAACCAGCACTGATGGATCGCCTCGTTAGAGCCAGCCCGTAGAGGTAAGGAAGCGCCAAATACTCCAGCCCTGAATGAGGGCACTTTTAGGGGCGGCCAAAAAATAAGGTGAGACTCCCAGAATAAACTCTGCCGCGTGGAGCTCAGGTCAGTCACGCAATACGTGTCCGCTTCGTTCTGAGGTCGGGCCCGTTTCCTCACATCTCCAAGAGCTTGCTTTTCGAGTTTTTGTTACTCACTTTCCTTGCCAGCTCTTCTAGCAATAATAGCTTAAAACCGGTAGGCAATACCGATATTGAGAATTGTTGGGTCCACCGAAATCTTGCCTCTGACTGGCGCCCCGCCGAGTGTCCCAGAGATATCTGTTTCGAATGGCGTGTAACGTATATCGGCATTGGCAAACCAATTATCGCTCATTTGATAGCGCATTCCAACTTGGACAGCGGGCGCCCAGGCGTCTTTCAAGTCGAAGTCCGCGAGTGCATCCCCTTGTTCTTCCAGAAACAAGATTCGAGCGATACCGGCACCAACATAAGGGCTAACGGATGAATTAGTCGAAAAGTGATATTGAAGCGACAAAACAGCAGGGCCATATTCCGTCTCTCCAACAGGCAGTCCTGCCAAACTGCCGCTCCCTGCAAGATTAGCGCTGGCAGGCAAACCACCAAAGAAGTTCAACGCTACAGATGAATTCAAAAAATAGGAAACGTCGAAACTCAGCGTGGTGTCATCGGTGATATTGACACCAGCCCCGGGTATTGGCGCACCGCCCGCGCTGATTGAATCCAACGTTTCGTTCGTGAATACTTTCGCCGCATTCAGGCCAAAAAGCCAGTCGCCCTTGGAGTAAAGCGGTTCCGCATTTGCGACGCTGAACGACGAAAAGCCACCGATCATCGTGATTAACACAAACTTCGAGGCAAAAGGCCCCTTGGATTTTACATTAGATTGTTTCATTTATTCCTCCCTTTTGGTCGTTTTTTTCGCGCCCTATGCGCGGTCGCAAACAGGCGGAACATGCGATCCGCAAACCCGCTTGCCTGATTTCAGGCTATGCCAGAAGCACGTCCCCATAGGCTTCCCGCAGCTTGTTCTTCAGCACCTTACCGGTTGCGTTTCGTGGAAGTTCATCCACAAAAACGACCGTATCCGGGATCTGCCATTTGGCGACTTTGTCAGAAAAGAAGGCAATCAAATCCTTCTCTGACACTTTTGCTCCTGGTGCCTTGACCGCGACAAGGACCGGCCGTTCGTCCCATTTTTCATGTTTTGCCGCGATTGCGGCGGCATACACGATACCGGGATGACCGACCGCGATGCCCTCAAGTTCGACGGTGGAAATCCATTCGCCGCCAGATTTTATGATGTCCTTGGAGCGATCCCGGATCGTCATGAACCCATCGGCATCAATCGAGGCCACATCGCCGGTTTCAAACCATCCATCGGATGCCAAAGTCGTGCCTGGCTCCGCACCAAAATAGCTGTCTACGACCCAATGGCCGCGAATGCGAAGATTGCCTTGCGCCGCCCCATCCTCGGGAAGTGTGCTGCCTTCATCGTCAACGATCTTGAGTTCCACGCCATAGGGCGGGCGGCCCTGGCTTTCTCGCACTTTCGCCTGCTCTTCCTCGGTCATGCCTGCATGGCGTTCCAGCAAGGCATTCGCGGTCCCGAGAGGCGAGGTTTCGGTCATGCCCCAGGCGTGCACGACTTCGGTGCCATATTTGTCGCGGAATTCGGCGATCATCGACGGGGGACAAGCCGACCCACCGACCACTGTCCGTGTGAGGGTTTCGGCTTTGGAGCCGAGTTTGTCGAGCGATGCGAGAAGCCCCTGCCAGATTGTAGGAACACCAAGCGCGACCGTCACGCCTTCGTCGTCGATGAGCCGTGTAAGGCTGTCACCATCAAGTCCCGGACCAGGCAGGACCAGCTTTGCGCCGACCATCGCAGCAGCATATGGGATGCCCCAGGCATTGACGTGGAACATCGGAACCACGGGCATCATCACTTCGCGTGCTGAAATGTTCAGCGTATCGGGAAGGGCCGCGCCCAACGAATGTAACACCGTAGAGCGGTGCGAATACAGAACGCCCTTGGGGTTTCCTGTAGTCCCGGAAGTATAGCAAAGGCTGGATGCATCATTCTCATCGACATCCACCCAATCGGCGTTTTCGTCGCCCGAGGCCAGGAAGTCCTCGTAGAACACAAGTCCGGGGATTTTTCTTGCTGCTTTTTCATCACGCACGGACATAAGAACGAAGGTATCGACAGTCGTCAGCTTCTCCTTGATCCCCTCAATGATCGGCAGGAACGTCTTGTCAAAAAAGATGACCCGATCTTTCGCGTGGTTGATGATATAGACAAGCTGTTCCGGGAAAAGGCGCGGATTGATCGTGTGACATACCATTCCACAGCAGGAAATGCCAAAGTAGCATTCTAGATGCCGCGCATTGTTCCACGCGATCGTCGCCACGCGATCCCCTTTGAAGAGCCCCATCTTTGTCAGCGCCGAGCCGAGCTGCCGGGATCTGTCAGAAATACCTTTCCAGTTCGTCTTAGTCTTTGTGCCATCTGTTTCCACCGACACAATCTCGGTGTCGCCGTGGTAGCGAGCTCCGTGGTCGATCAGTGAATGAATGGTCAGTGGCATAGCCATCATCTGTCCGCGCATTTGGCTTCCTCTTCAGAACTTGAATTTTGGGTTGGAATCGTGCCGTTCTGAAACTGCTCGAAGCTTCTTACAATAAACCCCATCGCCCCCTGACACCGGACTGTTTTTCGCTTTTCATCATAAAGTTCAGGCAACTGAACGACTCCTGTCAAAAATACGCACCTGCCCCAGAATGATCTCGGCCGCATTCTCAGCGATGACCATGGTCGGGGCGTTTGTGTTGCCGGCGACAAGGCTTGGCATGATGGATGCGTCCACCACTCGCAGCCCAGATACACCGCGAACTTTTAGTTCCGGATCTACAACTGAAGCCTCGTCCGCACCCATTCGGCATGTGCCAACCGGGTGATAGATTGTTTCTGCGCTTTCCCGAATGAATGCCGCAATCTCATCGTCGGTCTGTACGGATTTGCCGGGGTGCACTTCGTATTTGCTGTGCGCAGACATTGCCGGAGCTTCGAGGATCCTGCGCCCGGCTTTAAAGGCCGCAATCATCGTTTTCATATCTTCCGGATCCCCAAGATAATTCGGCTGAATCAGAGGATCGTCCATCGGATCCGGGCTTTTGAGGCCAATATAGCCGCGGCTCTTTGGCAAAAGATCGCAGATGTGAAGCGTATAGCCATAACCAAAAGCGATCTTGCGGCCATGATCTTTCAGATATGTGGGCAGGAAGTGAAACTGAACATTCGGCCTATCGCGGTCAGGGGACGACTTAATGAACCCACCGCTTTCCGCAACATTTGACGTGAGAAACCCTTTACGTCTGAAGATGTAGGAAAACAAACCACCAATGCCACGCGGCAGAAAGCTGGGCGCGACACCGATCGGGCGCCGTGAGCTAGCAGCATGCATAATCGTTACATCGAGGTGGTCGGCCATGTTCTTGCCCACCTCGGGAAGGTCGTGAACGACGGCTAGACCATGCCGTTTAATTTCTTGGGCATCCCCGATACCTGACAGAAGGAGAAGTTGAGGCGAATTCACGGCCCCGCCAGACAGGATCACCTCGCCGCCGGCATTGAGACGCAGTTGGCGATATTCGCCGCCCTGCCGCAAGGTGACACCCGTTGCGGACTTTTCTTCCATGACGACGCGGGTCACACGGGCGTCGGTGATGACTTCAAGATTGGAACGGGACTCAGCCCCCCGCAGAAAGGCTTGCGCCGAACTCCAGCGCCTTCCGTCCTTTTGCGTGACCTGGTACATGCCCAGCCCCTCTTGCGAACCGCTATTAAAATCGCCGTTGTGAGGAATCTGCAATTCACGCCCAGCCTGTACGAAATCGCGGCTCAAAGGGTTCACGGTTTTCAGCTCGCTCACGGAAAGCTCGCCGCCCTTACCATGACTATCGGATGCTCCGAACCGATGGTTGTCTTCGATCCGCTTGAACAGGTCTGTCATGCGGTCCCAGCCCCAGACATCCGTGCCTGCCTCGGACGCCCAGTAGTCGTAATCGGCCTTGTGCCCGCGGATATAGACCATGGCGTTGATGGACGACGACCCGCCCAGTGTTTTGCCACGAGGCCAGAACAGTCTACGGCCATTCAAATGTTCTTGTGGTTCGGTATCGAATGCCCAGTTCAGCTTTTTGCTATTGGCCAACAATGCGATCCCCACTGGCATGTGAATCAGGGGGTTCTTATCCTTTGGGCCCGCTTCGATAAGCGCGACGCGTTTTGCCGGGTTTGCAGACAACCGGTTGGCCAGAACGCAACCGGCGGATCCGGCGCCGACGATGATATAGTCGTACATTTCTTATCTCCCTATTGGTTCCGGGCGGCTGTTATCCAAGCACCCGGACCACGATGTTTATGAGGCGGCGTACAAAGCCCGTGTAAGGCGGGAAAAGCATGTGCGTAATCGAATGCTTTTCCTCCAGCACAGCTTTTTCATGCGAAAATGCCTTGAAGCCATATTCCCCATGGGCCGCCCCGATGCCGGAGTTGTTGACGCCGCCAAATGGCAGGTTCGGGTGCAGGAAATGCACAACAGTAAGGTTTACGCCCACCGCGCCCGAAGAGGTGCGCGTGATAATCTGGTCAGCGAAGTCCTTGCTTTTGTCGAAGATATAAAGAGCAAGGGGCTTGGGGTTTGCGTTGATCTTGTCGATAACTTTGTCCAGATCAACATATTCGATGATCGGCAAAATTGGCCCGAACAGCTCTTCCTGAGTGATTTCCATATCATCCGAAACCTCGGAAATCAGCGTCGGGGCAACGAAGTTCTGGCCCGCATCGGTCTGACCGCCCTGAAGGATACTTGCGCCTTTGGCACGGGCATCCTCGATCAGGTTGCGCACCCGGTCAAAATGCCTATCGTTCACGATCCGGCAATAGTCGGGCGTTGCTTTTTGTGCCTCGGGCGTTTTCCCATAGACCCGACCGATCTCGGCCTGAAGCGCGGTCTTGAACGCGGCCGATACATCGCGGTGCACATACACATGATCGGGGGCGATACAGGTCTGACCGTTGTTTGAGAACTTGCCCCAGACGATGTTTCGCGCGGCCTTTTTGATATTGGCGTTGGGCCCGACGATAGTGGGCGACTTGCCACCAAGTTCCAGAGTGACCGATGTCAGGCTTTTTGCCGCCGCCTCCATCACGACCTTGCCGATCGCCGGGCTGCCCGTGAAGAATATGTGGTCGAAGGGCAGTGACAGAAGCTCCTGGGAAACCAAGGCATCGCCTTCGATGACCTTGACCAGATCCGGTGTGAACGCCTCTTCCACGATGTCGGTGATGACCTGGGCCGCATTCGGTGTCATTTCGGACGGCTTGATAATGGCGCTGTTGCCGGCCGCGATTGCCGAAACCAGCGGCCCGAGCGAAAGATTCACCGGATAATTCCAGGGCGCGATGATCAGGCATACACCCTTGGCCTCGGGGCGAACCCGTGCCTTGGTGCCAAACACCCCCAAAGTGGCGCGCGCCCGTTTGGGGCGCATCCACGACTTCAGATGGTGTTTGGTGTGCCGGATTTCCTGAAGCACAGGAAAGATCTCGGTCAGTTTCACTTCTTCGGCGGGTTTGCGAAAATCAGCCGCGCAAGCCGCGATGATTTTGTCCTCGTTCCGTTTGACGGCCTCTGCCAGGCGGTCCAGCTGTGCGATACGTGCCTTGCGGTCAAAGACCGCCCGCCGGGCAAGTTGTGCTCGAATCTGGGTGTCAAACGCCGCTCGGATGTCATCGGCACCGGCTGTTTTGGCGGGAAATGAGGCAACCTGATTCATGTTCACGCTCTTATTTTTCTTCGTAGAGGACATAGTCCTCTTTCGTGGCACCACAGTCCGGGCAGCACCAATCATCGGGGATCTGGCTGAACAAAGTTCCCGGCGGAAAACCTTCGTGTTCGTCGCCAAGGGCTTCGTCGTAGATATGACCGCATGTGATGCAAAGCCATTTCCGGTAGGCGGTTCCGGCGGCGGGGGCCGCCTGTGCCACCGGAGCAGGCGGCGGTGCGGCGGCAGGAGCGGCAACCGCCACGGGTGCGGGTGCCGGGGCCGGAGCGGATGTCGGTGCCGGTGCCGGGGTTGGTGTAGGCGCTGCGGCTTCTCCGATCAGCAAAAAGTCCTCTTTGTCGCGGACCGCGCAATCGGGGCACGCAAAGTCTTCGGGCACTTGCGACCACGGCGTTCCCGGCGGGAAACCTTCATGCGGGTGGCCCTGGATTTCATCGTAGGTGTATCCGCAATCCGGGCATTGATATTTGGCCATTGTTCATTCCTCCCTTACACACATGAGTTGACAGGCAAGCACATGCGTCGTCCCAGATTTTCTGTCGGTTGTGTCTGCGGCCCCGTCTTCGAGTGCGAGCAAGGGGCTGTTTGTCAGGTCAGGGTTGGCCCCATCGGGGCCAACGCCTTTGTCTGAGATGCCAAGCCTTGGGTTTTATTCGGCGGGCATTGCGGCAGGCTGCGCAGGTGCGACCGACCCGAATTTGCGGTCATAGTAGTCGCGCATACCGGGTTCGATCTGGATCTTGTTCAGATCGCCTTTGGCCCAGTCCAGGACACGATGATCCATGATCGACCGGAACCAGGAGGGGATCAGCGCGGCAAAGAACATCCCGGGATAGCCCGAAGGAAGCGCAGGCAGATCCTTGAAGTCCCGCAGGGATTGATAGGACCGCGTCGGGTGCGCGTGGTGGTCCGAGTGCCGCTGCAGGTGGAACAGGATCAGGTTGGACATGATATGGTTCGAGTTCCACGAATGGTGCGGCTTCTGATGCTCATACTTGCCGTTGGGCAGTTTTTCGCGCAGCAAGCCATAATGCTCGATATAGTTGGCCGAAGTCAGCTGCCACCATCCGTACGCCATCTGAATGGGCAGGAACACAAGCATGATGGGCCCGAAGAATGCCAGCAGCCCGGCGTAAAGAACGACGGTAATGATCAGCGGCTGAAGAATTTCGTTATCCAGGCTCCAGACGCTCTTACCACTCCGCTCAAGGCGCACCTCTTCTAGCTCCCAAGCGCGTTTGAAAGCCCCGGGGATTTCGCGGGTTGCGAAAGAATAGATGTTTTCGCCCATACGCGAGGTTGCCGGGTCTTTCGGGGTGGCCACGTCACGGTGGTGCCCTTTGTTATGTTCGATGAAGAAGTGGCCATAGCCCACCACTGCCAGCACCAGTTTTGCCATCCAGCGATCAAAAGCTTCCTTCTTGTGACCGAGTTCATGGCCGGTGTTCAGCGCCAAACCGTTGACGACCCCCAGCGACAGTGCCAGCGCGACGAATTCGAGCGCATTCAGAGAATGGGTTGCGACCCACCAGCAAGACCCGATCAAAGCCGCATAATGCATGGGCACCGTCAGATAAGTAAGCACGCGATAATATCGGTCTCTTTCAAGATCAGGTACGGCCGATTCGGGGGGATTGGAAAAATCCTCGCCAAACATAGCGTCCAGCATCGGAACCGCCAGATACCATAAAATCAGCACAGTCCCGTACCAGATGCTCCAGCCGGTTACCGAGACCAGATACAGTCCGATTAGCGGCGTTGCCGGCCAGAATACGGACAAAATCCAAAAATACCGTTTCTTATCAACGTATACTTCATCGGCGCCAGCTTGCGCCGTGGACGCTTGGCTTAGATCGCTCATAGTCTACTCCTCCCAAGGAAAAGGCTGTTGTAAGTTTCTGTATTGGCCAGAAGAGCATCTCCTTTTCGTACTTGCTGCTTCTTGCCGCTTGGAATTAAGCTGCCTCTCAATCAGGTCACCCCACAACTACACGTTCGTGTAGTTTAGAGTTTTTGTGCGCTAGGTAAGATGTCGGCACGCCTACGATACATCACTTTCAGGGAGGGAGGGATGATTAAGACCTCCAGCGCAATCCCGAACGACATCTACGATTTTCTGGAACGCATGAATGTCCGTCAAAAGAAATTGACTCAGGGCTGCCTGAGACGTGACAGACTGGATATTGCGGGACACCCCGGCGCGAAATGCCTCCTTTATCAGGCACCTCGCGGCTTCGGCAAATCAGTGCAGATCGCCTTGTGCGCCCAATCGGCTGCCGACCGAGGAGACGATTGTATCTATCTGGACCTGTCGTCGTTCTGGCCAGAGAGCGTCTCTGAAGCGGACCTTATTGCAACCGCGATTGTCGCAATGCTTTCGCCACCGGACCTTCCCGTCACGTCCGGTGATCGCGGCCCAGAGATCATCGCACTGCGCCTTCTTTTCGATTGGAAAAGACCCGTCATGATTTGCTTGGACGGCGTTTCTGACTCTGCCGCCACACAGAGATTTCTGAAAACGATCACCCTGGAAACGCCAGAAGCCGTTCGACTGGTAGTAAGCGGGCACCAACCGGGCACGTTGGTCACCCTGTCGGTAGTTTCGCATGTGGTTACGATCGGTCCAAGAGAGTTAAGCTTCACTCTTGACGAGACATGTTCAATTCTACCGTTGGAAGCCGACCGGGCGACGAAGATATACAACAAGACGGCTGGTTGGCCGCTTCTATGCGCACTGGCTGGCAAATCGAAAGCATCAGGCGACGCGATCGCTGACCTTTCAGAGGTTCAGGCATACTTCGAAACCGACGTACTGGCACAGATTACGCGGCCGCTCCTCGATCACCTGATTAACGCCAGTTGGCTGGAGGAAATCACGGCAGACTGCAGCGATTATGTGTTCAAGATTAACGATTCCAGTTGCAAATTGGCAGAACTAGCATCGCGCCACGGGCTTTTGATATCCAGCGTTGAAAAACCAAAATGCTATGAAATGAACCGGGCCCTGAAAGAGTACCTGCGCAATCGTTTCATCGAAGCAAATGGATCGCGTCGGTCGTATTTCCTAAAACGTATCGCATTCTGGCATTGGCGAAAAAAAGAGTACCGTTTGGTCGTGGATGTTGCTCTTCGCGCACACGATCACAACTGGGCCAAACGGCTAACTGATCAAGCTCTGTTCGATCTAGCCCTGAGACAAGGAGAGATTGAGGCCTTGACGATCTGGTTCACGGGCATTCCCAGAGCCAAACTGCTTCAGATGCCATCCTTGGCTATCGGATATGCTTGGGTGCTGTACTTCAGTCAACGCGCACAGGAAGCACAGGATGTGCTTTCCAGGCTGAACGACCAGAGGGTTTCCGCACCTTCGGAGGAGGAAGATTCGAATGGCTGGGGGAAACTGGTGCATGCCATCGGTCTTGCCACCCACGATGAATTGAAAGAAAGCGATGAAAGATGCGCGGCCTGGGTTGATACCTATGGGTCGGCCAATCCTGTCGGCCATGCCGCGGCACAGACGTGCAGAGCATTCATCGCCGCTTCCGGCAGGCAGTTTGCTGCCCTTTCAGATCAAATAGCCTCCGCCACGGTCGTGAGCGGCGCGGTCCGTCACCGTTATGCGTTTGGCTGGCTTGCTGCTGCTGGGATTCTGGCTAAGCTGCTCAATGGCGACATCTATGGCGCGCGCAGCGAGATTCGTCGCGCACAGAAAAACGAAAACGTCGCCCATGAGCGCACACCCTTTATCAAAGGAATGCTCGCGGCCTTCGAGCTTCAGGTCCAAACAGAAGAAGAGTCGATCACACCCGATGAGCGTCTTGTGCAAGAGGCTCTGGATTTTGCGCTGGAATTCGGGGTGACGGATGTGGTGTGGAACACCGTCCGAAGCGCGGCCGAGATCTATATTCGCCAGGGTGACACATTGCAGGCGTTCTTGTTGCTTGAACGTTGCCGCCTGATGGCAAAGGATCGCGGTCTGAAGCGGCTGGGCATTCTGGTGCGATTGGGCTCCGAAGTCTTTGCTATGGGAACCCGAACCAGCACTCCGCTCTCGACCGAGCCGCTTCCGTCCGACGAAGACCTGCTGTTTCTGCCAAACCAGAATCGCGCCATCCAGGCGGAAATCGCCTTGCTAGAAGCCTCAAGATTTCTGCGAGACGGCAAACTGGGCCTGGCCGAGATGCACGCTCGAAAAGCCCTTTCCAACTTTTCCGCCGTCCGAGACCAACGCGGAGAAATCAGGGCGCAATATACGCTTGCGACTGCAATTTATCTGATGGGCGAAAAAAAGCAGGCGCTGAAAAGAATCGCCGATGCCGATCTGAAGGCACAACAACTGGGCGCTTTCAGGTCCTTGATAAACAGGCGGCATTTTCTGCGTGTCATCAGTCCAGCGGCGAAAGCGTTCTTGGATCAACGGACAACTCAGGTCGCCAGGACCAAAGTACCTGCGCATGATGTGCAGATTACTGAACGCCCCTTTGCATATAGATCGGCCCCCATAAGTCAGAAGCAGGTAATCGTCCTGCAACATGCCGCACTTGGGCTGAGCAACAAGGAAATTGCAGTGCGCATGCATGTCACGGAAGACACCGTGAAGTGGCATTTCAGAAAAATTTTGCGTGGTCTAAACGTCGCCAATCGCACCGAGGCAGTAATGGCTGCGCGCTCGCTTAGCCTCATCTAAACAATCGGTAAACCCGGGGAGGAAAGAAACATGAACACAACTGTGATTATCGGCAATGGAGCGGCCGGAACAAATGCTGCCGCAACCTTGCGCATGAATGGCTACGAAGGTGCGATAAAACTTATTGGCGATGAGGTGTCGCTGCCTTATCAGCGCCCGCCTCTGTCCAAGGCGTGGCTGCAGGGACCGGATAGACCGCAGCCAACTCTGATACGTCCTCTTTCATTCTACGAAGACAATCGCATCGACCTGATGCGGGCGCGCAAGGTCGTCAAGATTGATAGGAATAAGCGTAGAATCCACTTTGCGGACGGGAAGACGATGAAATTCAATACCTTGATCCTTGCCACAGGGGCATCGCCGCGTCGTCTTAATGCGAAGGGCGCGAACCTGAAAGGGATCCACTATCTGAGAGACCTGGGCGATTCGGCAAGGCTTCGCCAAGCCTTGAGCGATCCTGGCTGTCGCGACGTTGCAATCATTGGCGCCGGTGTTATCGGGCTCGAAGTGGCCTCTGCCGCGGTCAATCTTGGGAGAACCGTCACTGTTGTCGAGGCCGCCGCTCGCGCCATGGCCCGCGTTGCCTCACCCGCAACAACCAATTTCGTTACTCAGAAGCTGAAAGATGCCGGTGTTCAGTTTCTCTTCAATCAGAAGATTGAGAGGTTCGGCGCCGCTGATCGCCGCGTTTCCTCGATCCATCTTGGCGATGGATCCCAAATAAAGACCGATCTCGTGTTGGCGGGGATTGGTGCAACACCCAATATTGCGCTTGCCGAAGCCGCGGGCCTGGAATGTGACAATGGTATCTGCGTCGATCAGGACATGCGGACATCTGACTCCGAAATATTTGCAATCGGAGATTGTGCCCGCGGTGAAAACGAATTCGCATCCGGAAAACTGCGTATCGAAACCATTCACAATGCAACCACGCAGGCCCAGATTGCGGCAGCGGCCATTTGCAACAAAGAACGTCCTACCCCAGTTCCCCCACGGTTCTGGTCCGATCTCAAAGACATGAAGGTTCAGGCGGTCGGAATATCGTCCGGTTACGATCTGGTTCGCAGCGATGCTTCTCAGCATCCACCAACTTTGGAAACGCATCTGAAATGCGGCGAACGTCTTATCGCAGCCGAGATCGTAAACCTTCCCAATCGTCAGAGCGCCCTTGCGAGAGCGATTTCTCCGCGCATTCCAGTTGACACTCAATAATCCACAATCAGGTCTGATTTTGGGGCGAGTTCGGCCACTTTTTCTGCTTCGAAGCCGCATCCAGAGTATTGGACAGATTCCACACCTCGTTCTTTGCGCCTGGATTTGAATTTTCAATAGGTTGTCCATTGGGCGATGCCGAAGGAGACTGATGTTCCGACACGTCAACTTCGCCGGAGGAACACCACATGGACATGCATCAGAATGCGCGCACTGACCCGATCCTTTTGGACGCGGCCACGAACAAAGAATCACCTGGCTGCATTCATGGAGGTAAAGCGATTTCGGCCTGAAGAAATCATATCGAAATTGCGCAAGGCGGAGGCAACTGTGCGCATCGCGACGACTGCCACCCTGCTTTCTTCCCACAAAGACAGCTATACTCAACAGGACATTGACAGCTGGCGATCCAGCCCTCCCGCCAGGTTCCTCACAGGCGGTAGCCACCGGAAGGCGAAGCTTTTTTGGTGATTGAACGCTCGATGCCTGGATGGCCGTGATGATGAAGCTTCGGACATCAGGTGATTTGTGGTTCCGACGTTGACCGGGGGGAGTAAGGCGACCGGCCACTTTTTCGAGATTTCGAGAAACCACGATCTGTCGCCATGAACCGCGCCAACATAGGTGCGATAAGCTTTGCGGCTTCGTTCTTCTGTCCGGTCTCACGGGCCAGCACGTCAGCATAGGCAACAAGATCGCGATGCACATCGGCGGGAAGTTCAATACTCAATTTGACAGGTTTATCGTCTGGGATGGCGCCGAGTTTCAATTTGGTCATGGGTCAATTCCGATAGGGTTCGAGGATGAGGTCGCGCGTGACCATCACGCGCACTGGGAATCCGGGGCGAATGGTCAAGGTCGGCGGGATGGAAAGCTGACGACGAACAACCTCCTCACCGGCGCGGCCGATCGTGTCCTGCGTTCCTTCGCGAATGGCGCGGGCGATGTCGTCGTCATCATCGGCGCCAAGCTCCACACCGATATTCAGGACAGTGGCGAGCCCGGCCGCCATGAACAGCCGTCCCCAGTGGTTGTTGACGCCGTCTTCGAGGCCGGCATAGCCGGCCTCGTCGGCGCCGGGCTGGCGTTCGAGAACGATAGAGCGCCCATTGGGCAGAATCAGCCGTGTCCAGGCCAGCAGCACGCGGCTTTGGCCGAAAGCGACGCGGCTATCGTATTCACCGATGAGGCGCGCGCCTTGCGGGATCAGCAGGAAGCGACCGGTCGGGCTGTCATAGACATTGGATGTCACCTGCGCGGTGATCTGACCGGGAAGGTCCGAGCGCAGACCCGTGACCAGCGCCGCCGGAATGACCGCACCGGCCTGGACCACATAGGGGCTTGGCGGATCGGTGAGCCGGTCGTTGCTTGTCGTGCGTCGATCAATGGGTTCGTCAAGGAAGGCTTCCCGTCTGTCCGTGGCATCTGGTGCTGCGCTTGTTACGCTCGCGGGAAAGAAGGATCCGGCGCCGGATTGTAAAGGACCGACCGCCGACGAAGTTTGAGGCTGGTCATCGATGGTGGTCGTGGCTTCAGCGAAAAGTCGGCTGAGCCGGGCTGCCTCCAACTCCTGCGACCGGCGCTGTTCGTCAGGATCGACGGCAGGCGCAGCGACGACCGCCGGCACGGGCTGACCGCGTTGTTGAGCTGACAGGATCGGCCGCCCGAGCTCCCCGGGCAGTGGCGGCCCAAGTTGGGGTATGTTTGTGTAGTCGGTCGGAAGGCGCGACAGACCTTCGGCTGCCTGGATTCGCTCGGTCGAATAGAGTTCCGGCGGTCCATCGGCCGGTTTGCGATCTTGCAGAGCCACAATCAGGATGGCACCGAGACCGAGGCCTCCGACCGCGCCAAGCACCGTCAGCGTGCGGCGCGAGAGACGCATGACCGTTGGCGGATCGGCGCGCAGCCGCAAAGAGGCGGCAATCTCTTTGTCCTCACGGGATTCTCTATCGTCGCTCATTTGCGTGGCCCCACGGCGCCGGGGCGTGACGCGGTAGGGGCGTTGCGGCTCACCCCGTCGGTGCGGACGATCCGCACGCGTTTCTGCCTGTCGCCGAGACGCAGTTCGGCGGCGGCGAAGAGCCGATCGACGATCATGTAGTTGCGGGCGATGCGATAGTTGACGAGCTGGCCTTCGCCTTCCGGACCGATAACGAAGAGCGGCGGCATTTCCCCCTGTCCGATCCCGCGCGGGAACTCGATGAAGACCTGCCGCCCATCATCGAAAGCGCGAAGCGGCCGCCAGGGCGCGCGGTCGCCCTCGATCCGATAGCGGAAGCGCAAGGAGTCGAGGACCACGTCACGTCCGATCGGCAAGGCTGCTTCCGCCTCGGCGTTGCGCCGCCTGAGCGCGATCAAGGCATCCTCGGCATAGGTCCACGAGACGGACGCCATGTAGGCGGACGGGTTCGCTCTCAGTTCGAGATGATAAGTCCGCCGATCCGTATTGATGACGAGGTTGGTCTGAAGATCAGGCCGCGTCGGTTTGACCAGAATATGGATGCGCTGATCATCCCCTGAACCGCTCTGGGTGTTGCCGATGATCCAGCGCGCCGTGTCGCCGGCCGCGATCGGTCCGGAGCCAACAAGGCTCTCTCCGGGCTGCAGGGCGATATCGGTGATCTGCCCCGGCGATGCGTAGACCTGATAGAGCGCGCCCTCGGTGTAGGGATAGAGTTGTACGGCGTTGATGAAGCCGTCTCGTACCGGCTCCATCCGGGCGGCGGCGTTCGCCTCGTTCACCCGCTCAGCGGGACCGGCAGATTCCGGCGCTCGGTCTCCCCCATTGATCGGCTTGAGTTGACCAGGCAGCGGCAGTGGGCTGGTGCGCTCGACGATCCGCACCGGACTCTCCGGTTCCGGAAGAAGCTTCGCTTCGATCGGAGGGGTGTCGTAAGCGATCTCCGGCGGTTTGAAGGTCGCGCATCCCGAGAGAGTGGTCGCGGCGAGGAGGACCGTCATGGAGGCTTTGTTCAGGCGAAGTGTCTTTATCATTGGGCGGACTCCCGGGACCAGTTGATGGCGTTGACAAAGATGCCGAGCGGGTTTTTGCGCAGGCGCTCGGCATCGCGCGGCTGTTGCAGAACGATGGTGAGAATGGCGGTCCAACGTTCCGTTGCGGCGAGTTGTCCGTTGGCGTAGCGGCGCTCGATCCAGGCGATGCGGAAGCTGCTCTCGGAGGCGCGGATAACGCTGGAGACTTCGACCGAGATCTGCGTGTCGCCGACCTTGGCGAAGGGGTCGTTCACCCGGGCGTAGTCGTTGAGCGCCAGCGCGCCCTTGTCGGTCGTGAAGTCGTAAGCG